>CAVYQX010000013.1:2500-417663 GCA_963770715.1 uncultured Gaiellaceae bacterium | reverse complement strand
GCCCGCACGCTCCAGTCCGCGCCGCGGGCCCGGTACGTGGCCACGCTCCGCTCGAGAGGAGCTGGAGGTTCTTCCGCTCGGGCTCGAAGGAGATCACCGTCCTCGCGCCGTGAGCGAGCACGTAGGCCCCGAAGTACCCCTTGTGCGCACCGAGGTCGAGGACGATCGCTTCCCGGTAGTCCGTCGCGTACGAGCCGTCGAGCACGAACCGGAGCGACGCCCAGTCGACGGCGAAGTCGTCGTCGGAGAGCAGCAGCTCGCCCCGCCCGTAGGGCACCCGGTAGCACTGCTGCGGACGGATCCTGCGGCGGCCGTCGGCGGCCACGAGCCCGAGCCGCGTGCGGAGGGGGACGCGACGCTCGAGGAGCAGACGGGCGAGACGGGCCGGGGAGGGCATCGGTCCTCGGGCGAGGTTACTTTGTTCGCCGTGGACCTGCGCACGGTTCCGCGGGCGGCGCGCCGGGCCGGGCGGAGCTCGTGCGCGAGTGCGCACCGAGTCCGACTGGCTCGCCTCGCGTCGGGGCAGGGCCGATCTCGCGCTCTTCCACGACTTCGAGCCGCCGCCGGCCGGCGGAGGCCATCAGTTCCTGCGGGCGCTTCGACTCGAGCTCGAGCGCCGTGGTCTCGACGTCGAGCAGAACCGGGTGTCCGGCGGCACGCCCGCCTGTCTCTTCAACTCCTTCAACTTCGACTTCGCGAGACTCCGACGCTTCGCACGCGACGAGTGCCGGCTGGTCCACCGTGTGGACGGTCCGATCGGCGCCTATCGCGGTTTCGACGACGGCACCGACGCGAGGCTCGTGGAGTTGAACCGCGAGCTGGCGAACGCGACCGTCCTCCAGTCGCGCTACAGCCTCGAGAAGCACCGCGAGCTCGGCCTCGAGCTCCGCGACCCCGTCGTCATCCCGAACGCCGTCGACCCGGCGATCTTCCACGCTCCGGCGGAGCGCGAGCCCCTCGACGGCAGGAAGGTCCGGATCATCGCGTCCAGCTGGTCCTTCAATCCGCGCAAGGGCTCCGAGACGCTCGCGTGGCTCGATCGCCACCTCGACCGAGAGCGGTTCGAGCTGACGTTCGTCGGCCAGACACACGTACCGGTTCGACCACATACGGACGGTCGGGCCGGTGGCGTCCGTCGAGGTCGCGGACCTGCTGCGGGCGCACGACGTCTACCTCGCTCCGAGCCGGGACGATCCGTGCTCGAACGCGCTCGCTCGAAGCGCTCGCCTGTGGGCTGCCTGCGGTGTTTCTCGAGAGCGGGGGGCACCCCGAGCTCGTCGGCGACGGAGGCCTCGCGTTCCGCGCCGACGAGCAGATCCCGGAGGTGCTCGACCGGCTTGTCGCCGAGATCGACGCCCCGTGCGGCGATCTCCGTCCGGCGCATCTCCGATGTCGCGGACCACTACCTCGAGGTGCTCGGGTTGGCGCGTACCCGCCTAGAATCGCGCGGCCGTGAAGAACTACGCCCGCGCGCCGCAGGACGCAGCTGCGTTCCGGATCTCGCGTCGCTGACCGCGCGGCGATCATCGCGCGGGCCCACGACGTCTTCTACGCGTCGGACGCTGGACGCAAGGCGACCTGGCTCGGCACGCAGGCCCTGAAGAACCCGCTCGACCTCTGGATCTACCAGGAGATCATGTTCGAGACCCGGCCCGAGCTCGTCATCGAGACCGGCACCTATCGCGGTGGGAGCGCGCTCTATCTCGCGTCCATGTGCGACCTCCTCGGCGCGGGCGAGGTCGTCTCGATCGACATCGAGCCGATGCGTGACGACTACCCGGAGCATCCGCGGATCACCTACCTCGCGGGCCGCTCGTCGACCGATCCGGACGTCGTCGCGGAGGTGCGCGGGCGGCGACGGGAAGCAGGTTCTCGTCATCCTCGACTCCGATCACTCGCAGGGCCACGTCGAGGCCGAGCTCGAGGCCTACGCGCCGCTCGTTCCCGTCGGCTGCTACCTGATCGTGGAGGACTCGAACATCGGGCAGATCAGGAAGGACCTGATGCCGGGGCCCGCTCGAGGCGATCGAGACGTTTCTCGCCGCGACCGACGAGTTCGAGATCGACCGCGATCGCGAGAAGTTCCTCATCACGTTCAACCCGAGCGGGTACCTGCGCCGCGTGAATGCCCCCGCGGAGCTCAGGGTAGGGCGCGTCGCGCCCCGAGCACGTGCTCAGGAACGCAGCGTGCTCGACGACCGCCGGCTGCTGTACGTCCCGATACCCAAGTCGGGGTCGACGGCGATCCTCAGGGCCCTGCTCGTCGGTCGCAGGCTTGTCCGCGGCCGACTTCGCCCGCTCTCGAAGCTCGAGGTCACCCGCGAGCTCGCGATCCCGACAGTCCATCGTGGCGCGTCCTTCACTCGAACCGGTCGGCGGACGATCAGGAGTGGAGCTTCGACTCGCCGACTGGCTCCGCTCACGGTCGTGCGTCAGCCGAGCCGCCGTATCGGCCGCCTGGGTTGCAGGTGCTCGTCGGGACCCGAGGATCACGAGCCGTCGCGACGAAGCCGAGGTTCCTGGCCGCGCCGCGCCTCGGAGGACCTGCCGGAATCGTGCAGGCCGTCGCCAGAGCGCCACGTGGATGCTCGGCTCGCACGAGCCTCACTGGGCCCGCAGTCGATCGGCTGGGACTGACCGACCTCGCTTCGGGCACGTCGGCCGGCTCGAGCGGATCGCCGACACGGTGGCGTTCCTCGGCGCGTTCCGGAGCGAGCGGAGCCGACCTTCGTCCCGTCCGGCCTGCGATCCTGTAGCTCGCCCGTCGCGCACGGCGTTCTCGAGCGCCAGGCGCTCGAGGCGTGCGCGCCCTGGACGACGAGCGCCTCCGAGGCCTTCGGCTACGAGCCCGCGCAGGAAGCCGGTCCAGCCCGACGCCGCCTGGCACACGGCCGTGAACGCCACGATCCCGGCGATCCACGCGGTGATCGCGCGGCACGAGCGGATCGCGGATCTCCGACGCTTGGTCAGCGACGTTAGCGCGCGCCGGCCTGGACGAGCTCGGAGAGCTACGCGCAGTCGGTCGTCCGCACGTCGGCGTTCGTGTCCGCGCCGGTCATCCGCACCTCACCGGCCCGTCTCGCCAGAGAACGAGCTCGGCCGTCGTTCCCGTCGCGACCCGGCGCCCCGTCGAGCTCGATCCCGGGCTGCGTGACGACGTAGTCGGCCACGAGCGGGGTTCCCGACTCGAAGACGAGCCGGCCCCCGTCGACGTCGACCCGGTCGATCGGGATCCCGTCCGGGATCGAGTCGCCGATGTACGCGGCGCGGTCGACGGTCGCGTTGAAGAACTCGCGTGAGGAACAGCGCGTGGCGGGTGAGCGCCGGACGCCGCACTCGGTCGACTCGAAGTAGAGCTTCGTGACGCGCGCGTCCTCGGCGATGCGCGTCGTCGACCCACGCACCGCTCGAGCCCGCCGGCGAAGACGGCGTCCTCGGGCGCGCCGATCATCCGATCCCAGGCGAGCACCGCCGTGACCGCGAACACGGACGAGCACCGCCGCAGGGAGCAGCGAGCGCGAGTCGTCGCGGAAGGAGCACGGACGCAGCGAGCAGCGCCGATCACGAAGACCGCGAGCAGCCGGCGTCCCGACACGGCCCCGGCCCGGACCTGTGCCTCGATCCAGACCCAGAGCGCGCCGGGCACGGTGTCGACGCCCGCCTCGTTCGCGAGCTGTCGAAAGGGGAGGATCGCGGGCAGCACGAGCGCGAGGCCGACGCCGATCGCCGTCGCGACGAGCGGTCGCGGCAGGCCGTCCGCGAGCCAGACGACGAAGCACGACGAGCCAGAGCGGGACGACGTAGAAGACGTACCGGTCGTGGAGTCGGTCGTAGCCGCACGGCGTGCTCGTGAAGGCGGCCACGACGAGGAGCCCGACGGCGTTGGCGGCGAGGAAGAGCGACGGCGAACGCCGCGGCCGCGACGCGAGCCCGCACGCGTGCGCGTCACCAGCAGGCGCCAGAGGACGATCGGCGCGACCGCGAGCGGGACCACCGCGAGGTAGAGCTCGAGGTCGGCGAGGTGGTAGACGATCCACTTCGCGACCGCGAGCGGGTCGTAGCCGCGCCAGAGCTCCCAGTACGCGCCGAGCGACTCCGACGGAGAGGAGCCGCTGACGGAGCCGGCCGGCAGGGCGGCGACGCCGCGAGCGCGAGCGGGAGCGCGCTCGGCCACAGTCGCGAGAGCTCGCGGCGCGCCGCGACGGTCGCTGCGGCGCGATCAGCCAGAGGACGACGAGGCGCCACGAGCCACGCGACGTACAGCACGCCGAACTGCGCTCGCGTCGGGAACGCGACTGCGATCGCGGCGAGCACCGCGAGCTGGCGGCAGACCGTCGGCCGCTCGAGCGCGAGCACGATCGCGAGCAGCGCCCACGCCGCCGCGAAGAACGACGAGGCTCTCCGTCATCACGATCGACGACGGAGATCGACGGACGGGATCGCGACCGAGAGCGCGGCGACGCCGACGCCCACCACGGCGGAGACGAGTCGGCGCGCGAGGAGGTAGATCGGGATCGCGGTGAGCGCGAAGAGCAGCGCGTTCGCCACCTTGAAGAGCGGGTACGCGGCGTCGACCCGAGTCACGGACGACGAGGACGCCGCGAGCACGGCGGCGTAGCAGCGGCCCGAAGCCGTACTCGTCCGCCGCGCAGGAGCAGGCCCTCGCCCTCGACGAGCGACGACGCCGGCGATCGCGTAGCGGACCTCGTCCGGGTGGACGCGCGGCACGTCGACGAGGGTCGCGAGCCAGGTGTAGAGCGCGAACGCGACGATCGACCACCGCCGCGAGCGCGAGCAGCGGGCCGCGGCTCGCCGGCGGAGCCGGCGCTTCCCGGCGGACGCCCTCCCGGACGACCGGACGTCTGAGTCTCGGCGTTCACGCCGCGAGATGGTAGAGGCGGCTCGGGACGCGCCTCGCCGACGGCGCTAAGGTCCCGCGAGCATGTCCGCGCGGCGCGCGCTCATCATCGGGATCGCCGGCCAGGACGGCTCGTTCCTCGCGGAGCTCCTGCTCGCCGAGGGGTACGAGGTCTTCGGAGTCGTGCGCCAGCCGGTGTCCGACGCGCTTCGACAACCTCGAGGCGATCCGCGACGAGCTCGAGCTCCTCCAGGCGGACGTGCTCGACGAGCTCTCGCTCGTCGACGTGCTCACGTCGTGCCGCCCGCACGAGGTCTACAACCTCGCCTCGCCCTCGTTCGTCCCGATGTCGTGGCGGCAGCCGGTGCTGACCGCCGAGTTCGCCGCCGTCGGCTGCACGGCGCTGCTCGAGGCGATCCGGCGCGTCGACGACGAGATCCGCTTCTACCAGGCGTCGTCGAGCGAGATCTTCGGCGAGCCGCGCGAGATGCCGCAGACCGAGGAGACGCCGCTCGCGCCGGTGACGCCGTACGGCGTGGCCAAGGCGTACGCCCACTTCATCACGCTGAGCTACCGGCGCCGCTACGGGCTCCACGCGTCGTCCGGGATCCTCTACAACCACGAGTCGCCGCGGCGGCCGCTCGACTTCGTGACGCGGAAGATCGCGCACGCCGCGGCCGCGATCAGCCTCGGGCTCGAGACCGAGGTCTTGCTCGGCGATCTCGACGCACGCCGCGACTGGGGCTACGCCGGCGACTACGTGCGCGCGATGTGGCTCGATGGTCCAGCAGGACGAGCCCGGCGACTACGTGATCGCGACGCGGCGAGAGTCACAGCGTCGCGCGACCTCGTCGGGCTGCGCGTTCGCGCACGTCGGGCTCGACTGGGAGGAGCACGTTCGGGTCGACGAGTCGCTCGTGCGCGGGCAAGGCGGAGCTCCACGATCTCGTCGGCGACGCGTCGAAGGCGCGCGAGCGGCTCGGCTGGCCGCCGACGCGTCGACTTCGAGGGCCTCGTGCACCTGCTCGTCGACGCGGATCTCGAGCGCCTCCGCGTCGCGGCTCGAGCCGGCGGAGACGCTCGCCGACCGCTGAGGTGTCGGTGCGCGAGCGCAGGCCCGCCGCCTCGTGGCGCCGGTCGGGCGCCCGCTGCGCCGCGCTCTCGTGGGCTCGCGGACGCGCGACTGGGACCCGCACTCGCGGCTCTTCGTCGGAGCAGGAGGACGCCGAGTGGGTGCTCTCGTACGAGGCGCGGCAGCTCGAGCGGACGGCACGCGCGCTCGGCGTCGAGCTCGGCCCGCCCGACTGGATCACGCGGCGTCGCGCGACCAGTCGATCTTCCACCTGAGCCAGTTCACGCTGCTCCTGCACGACTTCGAGCGAGCGCGGCAACCGCCTCGGCTTCGCGTACTTCCACGGTCGTCCCGGGCACGCCCGGCATGCCCGAGTTCGACGCCTGCTTCGACACGATGCGACGTCGACACGACGAGATCGACCGCGTGCAGGTGACGAATCGCGAGATGGAGGAGCTCGTCCTCGAGACGGGCATGGCGCCGGAGAAGGTGCACCGGATCCCGATCGGCATCGACGTCGAGGCGTTCCCGCTGCGCACGACGGAGCGGCGCGCGACCGCGCGCGGGCGTTCGAGCTTCCCGAGACGGCGTTCGTCGTCGGCTCGTTCCAGAAGGACGGCGTCGGCTGGGGCGACGGGCTCGAGCCGAAGCTCATCAAGGGGCCGGACGTGCTCGCTCGCGGTCGCGCGAGCGGCTCGCGAACGCGTCCCGGAGCTCGTCTTCCTGCTCACCGGGCCCGTCGCGCGGGTACGTCAAGGCGGGTCTCGAGCGGCTCGGGATTCCGTACCGCCACGTGCTGCTGCGCGACGTCGACGCCGTCGCGCCGGCGTACGAGGCGATCGACGTCTGCGTCGTCACCTCGCGCGACGAGGGCGGGCCGCGCGCGGTGCTCGAGTCGATGGCGACCGGCGTGCCGCTCGTGACGACCCGGGTCGGGCAGGCGGCCGACCTCGTGCGGCACGGCGAGAACGGCTGGATGGTCGACGTCGAGGACGTCGACGGCGCTCGTGCTGTGGGTCGTGCACGTCGCCGAGGCGCGCTCCGGACGAGCTCGAGCGCGTGCTGCCGAGCCGGCCGCCTGACCGCGGAGGAGAACTCGTACGACGCGCTGCGTCCCCGCTGGCGCGCGCTCCTCGACGGCTTCGTCGCGATGCCCGAGCCGGCGGAGTGAGCGCGTGGACCTGAGCCTCGCCCGCGCGGGGCGGTACGGGCGGGCAGCCGGCCGCTGGGCACGGCTCCTCGTCGCGGGGAAGGCGAGGCCGGGCGTGCGCGTCTTCTACGGGCACGACCGCGTTCCGCAGCCGGGCGAGCGGGCCGCCGGCGGGACGGCGAAGGCGCAGAAGCTCAACGAGCGCTTCCCGAACAGCCCGACCGACTTCTCGCTGCTCTACCTCGGGACGACGTGGCTCCCGCGCGACCTGCGACCGCTCCTGCGGATCGCGCGAGGCGCCGGGGCGCGCGATCGTCGTCAACCAGGACGGCGTCGCGTACCCGGGCTGGGCGGGCGAGAGCGAGGAGCTGAACCGGCCGCTGCGCGACGCCGTGCTCGCCGCCGACCACGTCGTCTACCAGAGCGAGTTCTCGAAGCTGCTCCGCGGATCAGTTCCTCGGCGAGCCGCGGGGCACGTGGGAGGTCCTCCACAACGCCGTCGACGTCGACCACTTCACGCCGCCCCGAGCGCGCCGCCCGCAGCGGGCCCGTGCCCTGCTCCTCGGCGGCGACCAGACCCAGGAGTACCGCCTCGAGCTCGCGCTGCGAACGCTCGCGGCGCTCGTGCCGCGCGCATCCGGACGCGCAGCTCCTCGTCACCGGGCGCCTCGTGAGCGAGATCGAACCGCTGCTCGACGAGCTCGGCCTTCGCGCGCGCGTGCACCTGCTCGGCGAGTACGCCCAGCGCGAGGCCCCGGCGATCTTCCGCCGAGCGCACCTGCTCCTGCACACGAAGGTGAAGGACCCGTGCCCGACGCTCGTCGTCGAGGCGATGGCGTGCGGGCTTCCGGTCGTGTATCCGGCGAGCGGCGGTACGGCGGAGCTCGTCGGCGACGTCGGCCGGAATCGGCGTCCCGCACCCGGACGACGTGGGAGCGCGACGAGCCGCCGGCACCGGAGGCGCTCGCCGACGCGGTCGACCGAGTGCTCGGCGACCTCGCCGCGCTACTCGGCTGCGGCCCGCGCGCGGGCGGTCGAGCGCTTCTCGCTCGAGCCGTGGCTCGACCGTCACGCGCGAGATCTTCGAGCGCTCGCGCCCGAGGTAGCCGCGCAGCCGGCCGCGGAGGGTCGCGGCGTAGTAGCCGCGCCCGGTCGCGGTCGCGCCGCACGAGGGACGTCGCGGCGCCGCCGATCGGCCGGACGAGCATGCGCGCGACCGCGCGCGGCGGGTAGCCGTGCTTGCGCAGGAGGTAGCCGACGCTCGCGCCGTCGCGGAGGCCGATCGCGCGTCGTCGATCCCGACCTCGTGACGCGACGACGAGCGACGGGTCGTACTCGATCCGCGCGCCGCCCGCGACCGCGCGGATGAGGTAGTCGATCTCCTCGCCCGAGCGACCACGGCTCGCCCGAGCCGAGCCCGAGCCGCTCGTCGAACGGGCCGACGCGCTCGACGACGTCGCGGCGGAGGAAGATCGTGAACGAGATCGCGCGGTTCCAGAGGTTGTCGTCGGTGAGCACGGCCGCGTCCGACTTCCAGGACGTGGACGAGCGGCCGTCCGCGACTCGGCGCCGCCCGGTCAGCCCGTCGAGCTCCGGGCGCTCGCAGGAAGCGCCGGGCGACGTGCTCGAGCAGGTCCCGGCGGGTAGACGCAGTCGTCGTCGGGGAACGCGACGAGGTCGGCGGTCAGGTGCGCGAGGGCGACGTTCCGGGCGCGCGAGAGCCCGGCGCCGAGCTGAGGTGCACGACCTCGAGCCGGTGCGACGCGAGCAGCCGGCGCAGCCGGTCGTCGTCGTTCTGGTCGACGACGAGCACGCGAACGTTCGGGATGCGTCTGCGCTCGACCGAGTCGAGCAGCCGCCCGAGCTCGTCCGCGCGGCCCACCGTCGCGACGACGAGGTCGAACGACGGAAGCCCCTGCGACACGCGCCGTAGGCTACGGGACGCCCGTGCCGACCGTCCCGCTCGTCTCCGTGCTCGTCGCCGTCCCGACGGCGAGCGCTTCCTCCGGGCTCGCGCTCGAGAGCATCCTCCGGCAGACCGTCTCCGACCTCGAGCTGCTCGTCGTCGACGACGGCTCGACGGACGGCACGCCCGCGTCCTCGACGCCGTCGACGACCCGCGGCTGCGCGTGCTGCGCAACGACGAGCGGCTCGGCCTCGCGGCGTCGCTGAACCGCGGGCTCGACGAAGCGCGAGGCCGCTACGTCGCGCGCATGGACGCCGACGACGTCGCGCTTCCGGACTGGCTCGAGCGGCAGCCTCGAGCTGCTCGCCGCCGATCACGGGTCGGCTTCGTCGGGTGCCGGGGTGCTCGACATCGACGATGACGGGCGCCCGGACGCATCCACGTGCACGAGACCGGGCGCGCTGCGATGCGCTGGCGCGCGCTCTTCAGCGCGCCGGTCTTCCACGACACGGTCGTCCTCGAGCGCGAGCTCCTCGAGGACCACGGGCTGCGCTACGACACGTCGTTCGGCGAGAGCGAGGACTACGACCTCTGGACGCGGCTGCTCGACGTCACCGACGGCGACGGCGTCGAGGAGCCGCTCGTCCTGCACCGGCTCCATCCCGCGCAGGCCTCACGGCGGCGCGGCGAGCTCCAGCGCTCGCTCGCGCAGGAGGTCTCGCTCCGCCAGATCGCCGGCTCGCGCCGGCTCTCTCGGCCGAGCGAGCCGAGCTCGCGCGGCGGGTCGGCCTGGGCGACGAGCTTCCCGCATCGACGGTCGAGGAGGCCGCGACGCGTTCGTCGAGCTGCTCGGGCTGTTCGTCGCGACCGGCCGCCACCGGGACGGCGAGCTGCGCGGGGTGGCGAGGGCGCGGCCCGTGCGCTGGCCCGGCCTGCGCGCATGCCGAGGCGGGCTCCAGGGCGCCGTCCTCCGCGAAGCGGCACGGCTCGATCGCGCACTGCCGGTGCACGTCGCGAGGCGGCGCGCCCGCCGGCGGCCCAGACGCGAAGGCACACGGCGACGCGGAGGCGTGGCTCGCCCGGCTCGACTCGGTCGACGCCGGACGGCTCGAGCCGCGCGCTGCGCCGATCCGCGTCACGGCGGTCTTCCCCGAGCCGACGCCGTACCGCGCGCCGCTCCTCGACCGCGTCGCGGCGCTCGCCGGAGATCGACCTGACCGTCGATCTACGCCGCGACACCGTCGCCGGGCGCACGTGGCGCGTCGAGCCGCACGCACCGCGCGGTCTTCCTCCGCGGCGTGCGCGTCCCCGGTGCCGACCGAGTCCTCCACCACGACTATCCGGTGACGCCCGGCGTTGCCGCGCGCGCTGTCGGAAGCTCGGCCCGAGGTCGTCGTCGTCTCCGGCTGGAGCACGTTCGCCGCCCAGGCGGCGCTCGCGTGGTGCCGCGCTGCGAGGCGTCCCGTACCTGCTCGTCGTCGAGAGCCACGACGAAGGCCCGCGGGCGGGCTGGCGCCGCGCGGTGAAGGGAGCGGTCGTGCCGCGGGTCGTCCGCGGGCGCGTCCGGCGTCCTCGTGACCGGCACGCTCGCGCGAAGCTCGATGCTCGCCCGCGGAGCGCGCGCCCGAGCGTGTGCGCGTCTTCGCGAACACGATCGACGTCGACGGAGTTCGGGAGGCGGGCCGACCGGCTGCGCGAGCGGGCCGCCCGAGCTCGGCGCGAGGCGCTCGGCGCGGGGCCGGACGACGTGGTCGTCCTCTCGGTCGCGCGGCTCGTGCCGGAGAAGGGTCTCGACGTCCTCGTGCACGCGGTCGTGGAGGCGGGCGACCCGCGACTTCTGCTCGTCCTCGCGGGAGACGGGCCGGAGCGGGAGCGGCTCGCAGGAGCTCGCCGCGCGTGCTCGGCGCGCGGCTCGTCCTCACCGGCGACGTCGACTGGGAGCGGATCGTCGAGCTCTACGTCGCGGCCGACGTCTTCGCGCTCCTCTCCGAGCGCGAGCCGTGGGCGGTCGTCGTCAACGAGGCCGCGGCGTGCGGGCTGCCGCTCGTGCTCTCCGACCGCGTCGGCGCGGCGCACGACCTGCTCCGCGACGGAGAGAACGGCGTGCTCGTGCCGGCCGGCGACGTGGACGCGGCGTCCGGCGCGCTCCGCGCGCTCGCCGCCGACCCGGGCTGCGCCGCCGCCCAGGGCGCCCGCTCGCGCGAGCTCGCGCGCGACTGGGGCTACGGCCCGAGCGTCGACGGATTCCTCGCGGCGGTGCGCGAGGCCGTCGCGAGACTGCGGGGCCAGCCTGTCCCGCACGGCGCACGAGCGCGAATCCTCGTCCTGAACCAGTACTACTGGCCGGGCGTCGAGGCGACCGCGCACCTCCTCACCGAGCTCTGCGAGGCGCTCGCCGAGGAGTACGACGTCGAGGTCGTCACCGGCGTGCTGCACGGGCACGAGGACGAGCCGCGCCAGATCGAGCACAACGGCGTGCGCATCGTCCGCGTGTCCGTCGACCTCGTACGAGCGCTCGGAGCTCGCCCGGCGAGCCGTGAACTACTTCTCCTACCTCGGCTTCGCGCTCCGCCGCGCTCTCGCGGCCCGGCGCCCGACCTCGTCCTGTGCATGACCGACCCGCCGATCATCGGCGACCTCGGTGTCGCCGTCGGGCGGCGGTTCGGCGCGCCCGTGCTCGTGATCAGCCAGGACGTGTTCCCGGAGATCGCGACCGAGCTCGACCGGCTCCGGAATCCGGCGGTCATCGGCGTGCTCGGCGGCCTCGTCGGCGGCTACCTGCGCCGTGCCGACCGCATCGTCGCGATCGGCGAGACGATGCGCGAGCGGCTCGAGGCGAAGGGCGCGCCGCCGGAGCGGCTCCGCGTGATCCCGAACTGGGTGGACACGAGCGCGATCACGCCGCAGCCGCGCGACAACACGTGGGCGGAGCAGCACGACCTCGTCTCGCGGTTCGTCGTCATGCACTCCGGCAACGTCGGCCACGCGCAGGATCTCGACAGCCTCGTGCGGGCCGCGACGTTCCTGCGCGACCGCGACGACGTGCGGATCGTGATCGCCGGCTTCGGCGCCCGGCACGCGCAGATCATCGCGCTCGCGGACCGGCTCGAGGTCGACGAGACCGTCCGCTTCCTCCCGTACCAGAAGCGCGAGCGGCTCCCGCTCTCGCTCTCGAGCGCCGACGTCCACGTCGTCGGGCTCGCCAAGGGGCTCGCGGGCTACGTCGTCCCGAGCCGGCTGTACGGGATCCTCGCCGCGGGGCGCCCGGTGATCGCGCCGCCGAGGACGAGAGCGAGACCGCGCGGCTCGTGCGCGAGATCGGCTGCGGCATCGTCATCCCCCCGGCCGGCCCGAGCTGCTCGCGCGGACGATCCGCGAGGCCGCCGACGGCGCGTACGACCTCGACGAGATGGGACGCCGAGGACGAGCGCTACGTCGAGGAGGAGGCGGATCGCGTCGTCGCGATGGAGCGGTATCGCGCCCTCGTCCGCGAGATGCTCGCAGCGTGATCGGGAGGGCGTGTTCTGGGGCTCGCTCGGAGCCCTCGCGTGGACGCACGCCGGCTACCCGGTGGCGATGGGCGTGCTCGCGCGTCTCCGTCCGCGCCCCGTGCGACGGGCGGACGCGACGCCGTCGGTCGCGCTCGTCGTCTCGGCGCACGACGAGGAGGCCGTCATCCGGCGGCGCGTCGAGAACCTGCTCGCGCTCGACTACCCGACCGACGAGCTCGAGATCGTCGTCGCCTCGGACGGCTCGACCGACCTCACCGACGGGATCGTGGACGAGATCGCCGCGCGCGAGCCGCGGTGCGTCTCCTGCACTGCCCGCGCGAGGGGAAGGTCGCGGCGCAGCATCGCGCCGTCCGGGAGACCGAGAGCGACGTGCTCGCGTTCACGGACGCGAACACCGAGTGGAGGGCGGACGCGCTGCGCATGCTCGTGCGCAACCTCGCCGACCCGGAGGTCGGCTACGTCTGCGGGCAGCTCCGGCTCGAGACCCCGGACGGCGCCAACCTCGAGGGCGTCTACTGGCGCTACGAGATGTGGGTGCGCGAGCAGGAGTCGAGCGTCCAGCTCGATCACGGCCGGGAACGGCGCGATCTACGCGGTCCGGCGCGAGGCGTACGTCGAGGACGATCCGAAGTTCGGGCACGACTTCGGCTTCCCGTACCTGATGGAGCAGGCCGGCCTGCGTGCGGTGTACGACCCGGACGCGGTCGCGGTCGAGAAGCCGGCCACCGAGCCCGAGGACGAGTACGGGCGCAAGGTGCGGACGATCGCGCGCTCCTGGGGGCACATCGCTCACCGGGCGGATGTTCCGGCCGACGCGGCCGCTCTACATGGCCGAGCTCGTCTCGCACCGCGTGCTCCGCTACTCGAGCGGGCTTGCTCCACGTCGGCCTGCTGCGTCTCGAACCTGGCGCTGCGTGGGCCGTGCGCCCTTCTACCGCCGCGTGCTCGTGCTCCAGCTCGCCGGCCTCGCGCTGGCGCGGCCGGGAAGGCGCGGCTGCCCGATCCCGGGAGCGCGGCTCGCCTACTACTACTACGTCGTCACGAAGGCCACGCTCGCGGGGCTCGTCCGCTACCTCCGTTCCGGCACCCCGCAGACGTGGGACAAGGCGAAGGGGACGAGATGAATCGCGTCGTCGACGTGGCCGTCGCCGGTGACCGGGCTCGTCCTCACGAGCCCGCTCGTCGGGCCTCGCTGCGCTCGCGACGAAGCTCGAGGACGGCGGGCCGGTCCTCTACCGCCAGACGCGCGTCGGCAAGCGACGGCGAGGACTTCGAGCGTGCTCAAGCTCCGCACGATGGTCGTCGGCGCCGAGGGCTGGGTGCCGGATTCGCGGTCGACCAGGGCGATCCCCGGATCACCCGGCGTCGGGCGCATCCTCCGGCGGACGTCGATCGACGAGCTCCCGCAGCTCTGGAACGTGCTGCGCGGGGACATGAGCGTCGTCGGGCCCGCGGCCGACGCTCCGCTACCAGGTCGAGCAGTACGACGACCGGCAGCGGCGGCGCCTCGAGATCCGGCCCGGGCTGACCGGCTGGGCGCAGGTGCACGGGCGGGCCTCGCTGCCCTGGGCCGAGCGCATCGAGCTCGACGTCTGGTACGTCGAGCACCGCTCGCCGAGGGTCGACCTCGAGATCCTGCTGCGCACGCCGCTCGCGCTCTTCCGCGGGACGTATCGCGGCGCTCACCGGCGGCTGGCGCTAGGCACTCAGAGTCCCTTCGCCGCGAGCAGCGAGCGAGTACAGCCGGTCGACGTCGTCGACGAGCCGCGAGACCGAGTAGCGCTCGAGCACACGCGCTCGCCCGACTCCCCGAGCGCGTCCGCAGCGCGCTCGTCTTCGGCCAGGACGGCGAGGCGCTCGGCCGCGCCGTCGACGTCTCCGGGCTCGACGAGGAACCCGTCGACGCCGTCGCGCACGACGTCGGGCACTCCTCCGACCCGGTTCGCGACGACCGGCGTCCCCGAGGCGAGCGACTCGATCGCGCTCACGGGTGTCCCCTCGTTCACGGACGGCAGCAGGAACGCGTCGAAGAGCCGGTAGTAGCCCGCGACGTTCGGCCTGGTAGCCGACGAAGTAGCACGAGCGTGCGATGCCGAGCTCGTGTGCAGGCTGCTCGAGACTCTCCGCGATCGGGGCCGTCGCCGACCATGCACAGCACGGCATCGACTCCGCGCTCGCGCGTCGCGCGCACGATCTCGAGCACGGCAACCGTGTCCTTCACGCCGGTCATGCGCCCGACCCAGCCGACGACGAACGCGTCGTCCGGGATGCCGTAGAGCTGCCTGTAGTCGAGTCCGCGGTCGGATCGCCGAGCCGTTCCTCGAGCGGGATCCCGAGCCGGATGACCGCGAACTTCTCGCACGGCGCGACCCCGAGCGCGACGAGCTCGTCCCGCACCTCGGGGCTCACCGCGACGAGGACGTCCGAGTAGCGCGCGAGCGTCCGCTCGACCTGGCGGAAGAACGCGGTGCGGCGCGGGCCGAAGTAGCCCTTGAGCACGTGGCCGTGGAACGTGTGCAGGACGACCGGCGGTCGCGCGCTCCCCGCGAGGAGCGCCGCCGCACGGGCGATCGCGCCGGCCTTCGCCGTGTGGGTGTGCAGGATGTGCGGCCGCTCCTCGCGGATGATCTCCGCGAGCCGGCGGACCGAGCGGGCGTCGTGGGAGAGCGAGACCTCCCGCTGCATCTCCGGCACGCTCACGACGCCGACGCCCAGCGCTCGGCGACGAACGCCATCGAGTCCTCGCCGCGCGCGAGGCTGCCCGCGACGAGCGTCGTGTGGTAGCCGCGCGTCTCGAGGCCGGCCGCGAGGCTCGCGACGTGGATCGCCGGCCCGCCCATGTTGAGGCGCGCGATGACGCGGAGGACGCGGATCCGGCTCGGAGGCACGGCGTCTCACGTTAGCCGGAGGTGGCTGGACTCCTCCGGTCGACGCGCGGCGAGTACGCTCTTCGCTCGTGACGGTCGTCCTCCTCACCTGCGCGGGGCAGCGCGTCGACATCGTCCGCGCGTTTCGCGCTGCGGGCGGCGTCGCGCTCGCCGCCGACGCGGACCCGCTCGCGCCTGCGCTGTACCACGCGGACCGTCAGGCGATCGTCCCGCGCATCGCCGACCCCGGCTACGTCGACGCCCTCGCCGACCTCGTCCGCGAGCACGACGTCCGGCTCGTCGTGCCGCTGAACGACCTCGACCACCCCGTGCTCTCGCGCGCGCGCGACGCGCTCGCCCGGCGGTCGTGCTCCTCCCGGAGGCCGAGGTCTGCGACCGCATGTCGGACAAGCTCGAGGCACACCGCTTCTTCGTCGAGCACGGCATCGCCTCGCCGCGGAGCTGGTCGCCCGAGGACGTGCCCGCCGGACGCGCGCTACCCGCTGCTCGTGAAGGCCCGCGCCGGCTTCGGCTCGCGGCACATCTATCGTGCCGACGACCGCCGAGCAGCTCGACTTCTTCCTCGCGCTACACGACGGAGGCGTCGTTCGTGCAGGAGCGCTGCCTGGGCGAGGAGTTCTCGATCGACGTCTTCTGCGACCTGGACGGCCGCTGCCTGAACGCGATCCCGCGGACGATGCTCCTGTCCAAGGGCGGCGAGTCGATCAAGGGCGCGTCGATCAAGGATCTCGAGCTGATCGAGCACGGTGCCCGCGTCGCCGAGACGGTCGGGATCAAGGGCCCGGCCAACGTCCAGTGCTTCCGCGAGCCCGACGGCAGCCTTCCCGGTCACCGACGTCAACACCCGCTTCGGCGGCGGCTTCCCGCTGCCGCTCGCCGCGGGCAGCCGCTACCCGGAGCTCGCGCTCGCCCTCGCGCGGGGCGAGCGGCCCGAGCCGCGCCTCGGCGAGTTCGAGGACGGAGTCCTCATGACGCGCTTCTTCTCCGAGGTCTGCCTGCGGCCGGACGGCGACGGCTCGCTCCGCCCGCTCCAGCAGCGCCAGTAGGGCCGGCCACCCGCAAGATCGACACGGATCGCAGCGACCGCGCAGCGGTCGCCTTCAGGGGTTCTCGCGCGATCCGGGCTTCGCGTGAGCGGAGTCCGGATCCTGCGCACAACTAGCATTGCCCCCCATGCGCTACGTCGTCACCGGCGCCGCCGGGTTCATCGGGTCCCACCTGCTGCGCACGCTTCTCGAGCGGGGTCACGACGCGGTCGGGCTGGGACGCCTTCACGGACTACTACGACCCGGCGCTGAAGGAGGAGAACGCACGCGGGCTGCCCGTCGAGCGCGTCGACCTCGTCGAGGACGCCCTCGACCTCGAAGGGGTCGACGGCGTGTTCCACCTCGCGGGTCAGCCCGGTGTCGCGAGCTTCGGCAGCGTGTTCCCGGTCTACGTGCGGCAGAACGTCCTCGCGAGCCAGCGCCTCTTCGAGGCCGCCGCCGCAGCCGGTGTGCGCGTCGTGTTCGCGTCCTCCTCGTCCGATCTACGGCGACGCCGCGCGCGTATCCGACCCCGGAGGACACCGGCGCCACGACCGATAGCCCCGTACGGGATCACGAAGCTGGCCTGCGAGCATCTCGCCAGCGCGTACGGCGCCGAGTTCGAGCTCGACGTCGTGACCGTTCGCTACTTCACGATCTACGGCCCTCGCCAGCGGCCGGACATGGCGCTGGCGCGCATCGTCGCCTGTCTCACCGAGGGCCGGCCGTTCGAGCTCCACGGCGACGGCACGCAGTCGAGGAGCTTCACGTACGTCGACGACGCCGTCGACGCGACGATCCTCGCGATGGAGCGGGCGGAGGCGGGCGACGTCTTCAACGTCGGCGGAGGCGAGGAGGTCTCGATGCTCGAGGCGATCGAGACGCTCGGCCGGATCGCCGGACGCCGCCTCGAGCTCGTCGCGGCGCCCCGCCGCCAGGGAGACCAGCGGCGGACCGCGGCCGACACCTCGCGTATCCACGCCGATCTCGGCTGGTCGCCGCGCACCTCGTTCGCCGAGGGCATCGCGGCTCAGTGGCGCTGGGCCGCTGATAGGGTCGCGAGCCGCATGACGCCCGACGACAGCCCCGCTCGGAGCTGGAGGGCGAGCAGGAGGTCGACCTCGCCTCCGCCTGGGGGCGCATCCAGGCCCGCTCCTGGCTGCCGATCGGCGGCCTCGTGATCGGAGCTGTCGTCGGGCTCGCGCTCGCCCTGTCCGGAGGCTCCGTGTGGCGCGCGGAGACGATCGTGTACCTCGGCCAGCCCTTCGCGCCACTGGGCGGCGGGCAGATCCAGAGCCTCGCGACGAACCCGCGCACGGTCGGGGAGATCATCCGCTCGCAGGCGGCGCTCGAGGCCGCCTCGGAGGCCAGCGGCGTCCCGGTCTCGCAGCTGCGCTCGTCCATCTCCACGAAGGAGCTGACGGCCATCGGGCAGCTGCGCGGGATCAACCCGCTCATGGAGATCGCGGTCAAGGCCTCGGGTGAGCGCAGAGCCGAGCTGGCGGCCGAGGCGCTCTCCCAGCGTGTCGTCGACGCCGTGTCGGTCTACGTCTCCGACAAGATCGCGATCCTGGAGAGCCAGGTAGCCGTGAGCCGCGCGCAGCTCGCGGCCGTCGAGGTGCGGATCGCCGCCGCCCAGCGCCAGCAGGACACGCTCATTCAGGACCAGTCGATCCCGCTCGAGCAGCGCCTCCTCCTGAGCTCGAACCTCAACTCGGTGATCACGACCGCCGACGCACGCCGGACGGCGCTCCAGGACGATCTCAACGAGGCGCGGCACAGCCTCAACCTCGCCGAGAACGTCGAGGTGAGTCGCGTCGTCGAGCCCGCGAGCGCCGTCAAGACCACGGCCCGCTCGAGCCGGACGTCCCTGATCGTCGGCGCGCTGATCGGCCTGCTCGTCGGCACGATCGCCGCCCTCGTGGCGGAGCCGCTCAGCCGGCGCCGCCGGGCAGCGCCCACCGAGGGCTGATGCTCGACGGGAAGCGGGTCGCCGTCGTCGTCCCCGCCTTCGACGAGGAGCTCCTCGTCGTCGAGACGCTCGCGGGGATCCCCGACTTCGTCGATCGCGTCTACGTCGTCGACGACGCGTCCCGCGACGCGACGGCGGAGCGGGCGGCCGCGATCGACGACCCGCGCGTCGAGCTGGTCCGGCACGAGGAGAACCGCGGGGTCGGCGCCGCCATCGTCTCCGGGTACCGCCGGGCGCTCGAGGAGGGGATCGACGTCACGTGCGTGATGGCCGCCGACAACCAGATGGACCCGGCCGAGCTCCGCGCGCTCGTCGAGCCGGTCGTCGCGGGCGAGGTCGAGTACGCCAAGGCCAACCGGCTCTTCTCCGGGGAGGCCTGGACGGTGATTCCGCGCACGCGCTACCTGGGGAACGCCGTCCTCTCGCTGCTCACGAAGATCGCGTCGGGGTACTGGCACGTCGCCGACTCCCAGGCCGGCTACACGGCGGTCTCGCGCGAGGCGCTGGCGAATCTCGACCTCGACCGCCTCTACCCGCGCTACGGCTTCCCCAACGACATGCTCGTGCACCTGAACGTGCAGAACGCGCGCGTCAGGGACGTCCGCTCCAGGCCGATCTACGACGTCGGCGAGCGGTCGGGGATCCGGCTCCGCTCGGTCGTCCCGCGCATCTCCTGGCTCCTCTTCAAGGGCTTCTGGTGGCGCATGGCCCACAAGTACGTGATCCGGGACTTCCACCCGCTCGTGTTCTTCTACGCGTTCGGCGTGCTCATGACCCTCCTGGGCCTCGTGCTCGGGAGTGATCGAGGTCGTCCTGCGCATCGCCGGCAACGAGATCACGACTCCGACGATCGTCCTCGTCGCGGTCCTCTTCATCGCGGGGATCCAGCTCACGCTGTTCGCCATGTGGTTCGACATGGAGGCCAACAAGGACCTGCGCTGAGGCTGCTCGGGGAGTGGCTCGTGGCCCAACCGAGGGCGTCCTCAGCCGACGTCCTCGATGATCTCGACCAGCTCGTCCACCCGGTAACCGTGATGGCGCGCGAACTCGACAAGCTCCCGTGCTCGCTGGACCACGGCCCCTCGCTCCGGCGTCCCGGCAACCGAGATGCCACGCCCGCGCCGGAACTCGAGCAGCCCCTCGTCGCGGAGCACTCGTAGCGAGCGCAGCACGGTGTTCGTGTTCACGCCGAGGACGGCGGCGAGATCCTTCGCAGGCGGGAGGCGCTCTCCCGGCTTCGCCTCGCCATCGGCAATCGCCCGCCGGATCTCGGCGGCGACCTGCTCGTAGAGATCGGTCGGATCGGCCTTGTTCACCTTGACACTAAGCATGATGCTAGTCATACTAGCGCAATCGCTCTAAGGAGGCAGCAGTGACCGTTACCGCTCCGCCTCGCCCGCCGCGCCCGAGCGATCCCGTCGACGCAGGGGAGTTCGAGGCCCTCGTCGAGGCGCTGATCGAGGAAGCGAGGAAACGCGCGCAGCGACGTCGACGCCGGAACGGGGCAGTCGTGACCCTCGTCGCGCTGGTCGGTGTCGCTCTCTTCGCGGTGGTGGGACGGAGCGCGCAGTCCCAGACGGCGTCTCCGGCGCTCTCCGCACGGTCGAGCCTTCCCGCCGCAACAGCGACGTCGAAGATCGCCTACATCAACGAGGGTACCGGCGGCGGCTACTGCGGCACTGTCTGGGTCATGAACGCCGACGGGAGCGGGCAGCGCAGGCTGGCCAATGGCGGGGTCCCTGGGTGCGGGCAGGAGTGGGGTCATGCCTGGTCGCCCGACGGCCGGGAGATCGCCTTCGTGGGCGGTTCCTCTCCGCCCGGTTCGTCTCCGCCCAAGATCTACGTCATGAACGCAGACGGCAGCGGGCAGCGAGAGCTGACGCGCACCACTGGCTTTCCAGATTCCCCTGCCTGGTCGCCCGATGGGCGGAAGATCGCCTTCGTTAGTCGGCGCGACGGCAACTTGGAGATCTACGTCATGAACGCCGACGGGACCGAGCAGCGGAGGCTGACGCGCAACACGGTCCGAGACAGCTTCCCCGTCTGGTCGCCCGACGGCCGGAGGATCGCCTTCGTTAGTCGGCGTGACGGCAACTTGGAGATCTACGTCATGAACGCCGACGGGAGCGAGCAGCGGAGGCTGACGCGCAACACGGTGCGAGACAGCTACCCCGTCTGGTCGCCCGACGGCCGGAGGATCGCCTTCGAGAGCAACTGGCAAGTCTGGGTCATGAACGCCGACGGCAGCGGGCAGCGCGAGGCTGACGCGGAAAGGGGGGCGCAACGTTGCTCCCGCCTGGTCGCCCGACGGGAAGAGGATCGCGTTCGAGCGGCGGCTCGGAAGAGTGCAGTCCATCCCCTGGTGCAGCGGCTGCGGCACGGCGAAGATCTTCGAGGTCTGGGTCATGAACGCCGACGGGAGCGGGCAGGAGAGGCTGACGCGCGAGGGGAGGCGCAACCGCGCTCCTGGCTGGTCACCCGACGGGCGGAAGATCGCGTTCGAGCGCGAACCTCGACATCTACGTCATGAACGCCGACGGGAGCGGACAGCGGAACCTCACGCGAGGCGCTGATCGCGAAAGCCAGCCTGTCTGGTCGCCCGCGCAGAAGTAGCACCTAGTCAGCAAGGACCTGGGGGGCCGGCCCCCTCGTTCGGGCGATTGCGGCCCCTCGGGCGACTGACGACCATGTATCTGTGCGCCGTCTCGCAGTCGTTCTGGCCGTACTCCTCCTCGCCGTCACCGCGGTCGCGGTCGCGGCCGCACAGCCGTCGGCCACGAGCGTCACGGGGTCGCAGCTCCAGAAGCGGTTCAAGCTCGCGACCGGACAGAAGCTCGTCGTCAACAAGCAGCGCTCGTACCCGGGGCACTACGTCGCCTACGACAGCGGTGTTCAGTCGGTGGCGAAGCGGGCACGCTGGGGCACGTTCATGGTCTACCTCGTCACCAGCACCACCGAGCTCGAGGCCGACGTGACACGCCTCCTCGGGGACACCCGCACCGGCCAGCCCGGCACGCCGACCGCGGCGGGCATCTACTGGGAGCGCGGCACGACCCTGCACGGGGATCCCTACTGGATGGCGAAGCGCCGCTACGGGTCGAACGTCGTCCTCACGTGGATCGGCTCGAGCCCCGTGAAGAAGACGGACGCGTCGTGGATGCGGCTGCACAAGGCGCTGCTCTCGGCCACGAAGTAGCCCGGGTCGTGTCCGCCCGCGGCTCGCGCTAGCATCGCGCGCATGCCGACCTCACTCGTCACTGGCGGCGCCGGCTTCCTCGGCTCGCACCTGTGCGAGACGCTGCTCGAGCGCGGCCACCGCGTCCTCTGCCTCGACAACCTCGTCGTCTCGACGCTCGAGAACATCGACCATCTGCGGGACGACGCGTTCGCGTTCCTCAACCACGACGTGATCGAGCCGATCACCGTCGACGAGCCCGTCGACTTCGTGTTCCACCTGGCGGCGCTCGCGAGCCCGATCGACTACCTCCGCATGCCCCTGCACTCGCTCAAGACAGGGTCGTACGGCACGCACCACACACTCGGGCTGGCGAAGCTGAAGCGCGCACGCTTCCTGCTCGCGTCGACGAGCGAGGTCTACGGAGACCCGCAGGTTCATCCGCAGCCGGAGACGTACTGGGGCCATGTGAACCCGATCGGCCCGCGCGGCGTGTACGACGAGGCGAAGCGCTACGCCGAGGCGCTCGCGATGGCGTACCACAGCCAGCAGGGCGTCGACACCGGGATCGCGCGGATCTTCAACACGTACGGGCCGCGGATGCGGGCGAACGACGGAAGAGCGATCCCGACGTTCCTGAGCCAAGCGATCGCCGGTAAGCCGGTCACCGTGTTCGGCGACGGCTCGCAGACGCGGAGCTTCTGCTTCGTGGAGGACCTGATCCGCGGGCTCGTGCTCCTCGCCGAGTCGGACGAGCACCTGCCGGTCAACCTCGGAAACCCCGACGAGAAGACGCTGTTCGAGCTGGCCGAGACGATCATCAGGCTCACGGGCTCCTCGAGCGAGATCGTGTTCGAGGCGCTCCCGGTCGACGATCCGCAGATCCGCCGCCCGGACATCACCCGCGCCCGACAGCTGCTCGGCTGGGGGCCCGAGGTCGAGCTCGAGGCCGGCCTCAGGAAGACGATCGCCTCGCTGGGCCACGAGGCCGTCGTCGGCGCGTGACCGACGTCGTCGGGCTGTGACCCAGGACCTCGGGCGTCGGTACGAGGAGCATCACCGGGAGCGGCGGGACGAGGGCGACTTCGTCTTCGTTCCGGAGCGGATCCCGCTCTTCAGGGAGGCCATCGGCAGCGGCAAGCGCGTGCTCGACCTCGGCTGCCGCTCCGGAGCGCTGACGCGCCACCTCCTCGAGGGGAACGAGGTCGTCGGACTCGACGTCGACCGCGCCGCGCTCGCGAAGGCCGAGGCGCTCGGGATCGAGCCGGTCGAGGCGAACGTCGAGGAGCCGCTTCCCTTCCCCGACGCTGCCTTCGACGCGGTCGTGGCCGGCGAGCTGCTCGAGCACCTCCGATTCCCCGACGCGCTCGTGGCCGAGATCCGGCGCATCCTCAGGCCGGGCGGGATCTCTCGTGGGCTCGGTCCCGAACGCGTTCAGGCTCCAGAGCCGACTCCGCTTCCTCCGCGGGAGCGCGCCCGAGGACGATCCCACGCACCTGCACATGTTCTCCCCGGACGCGCTGCGGGACCTGCTCCGGGGCTTCGAGGACGTCGGGCTGCGCTACGTGGGCGGCCGCTACCGCCGGCTCCACCCACGGCTTCTGGCGCGCGACCTCGTGTTCAGCGCGGTCAGGCCGTAGCCTCGCCGACCCGAAGGCCGTCCGCCTGGCGATGTCCGCCTCGTCGACCATGTGGCCGTCTCGCTCGACGTAGCCGCCGCTGCCGCCGACGACGAGGAGGACGAGATCCTCGGCCTCGCTCGCGTTCGACACCTTCCTCGGCGTGGTCGACTCGACGTGGCAGAGGCCGCCGGGGCCGAGGACGCGCTCCTCGCCGTCCACCTCGATGCGGGCGGTGCCGGCGTGGACGAAGTAGAGCTCGTCCTGCGTGTCGTGGAAGTGGTGGAAGCCCTCGTAGCCCGGCGGGTACACGATCGCGTTCACGCCGAACGCCGTGACTCCCAGCGGCTTGCGCACCTTGCGAAAGCCGTAGCCCTCGCCGAGCTCGTCGATCGAGCCGAATCCGTATCCCATCGTCGTCTACTCCTTTCCGTCGAGCAGGAAGTCGGTGGTTCGTCCGAGGCCGTCCTCGAGAGTCGACGTGCGGCTCGTAGCCGAGGAGCCGCCGCGCTTCGTCGAGGTCTGCCCAGGAGGCCCTCACGTCGGCTTCGCGCTCGGGCTCGTACGTCTTCTCGACCGAACGGGAGAGCAGCCGTCCGATCGTGTCCGCGAGCTCGTTCACGGTGACCGAGCCACCGGTGGCGACGTTGACGATCTCGCCGCTGACGCTCGGCACGTCGGCCGCGAGGAGGTTCGCCGCGACGACGTTGTCCACGTACGTGAAGTCCCGCGACTGCTCGCCGTCCCCGTAGACCGTCACCGGCCGTGCCCTCGGCGATGGCGCGTGATGAAGCGGGGCACCACGGCTGCGTACTGCGACAGCGGGTCCTGCCGCGGGCCGAAGACGTTGAAGTAGCGCAGCGAGACGACCTCCATCGAGTACACGCGGCTGAAGCTCGTGCAGAAGCGCTCTGCCGCGAGCTTGGCCACGGCGTACGGCGAGATGGGGTCCGGGAGCTGCGTCTCCACGCGCGGGAGGTCGCCCGAGTTGCCGTACACGGACGACGACGACGCGTTGACGACCCGACGCACGGCCTCGTCGCGGGCGGCGAGCAGCACGTTCAGCGTGCCCTCGACGTTGACCGCGGTCGTCGTCAGCGGATCCTGCACCGAGCGCGGCACGGAGGGCAGTGCTCCCTGGTGGAAGACCACCTCGACGCCGCGGACGGCGGCATGGACGCGCTCGTACGAGCGCAGGTCGCCCTCGACCAGCTCGACCTCTTGCTCGAGGCCGGCGAGGTTCGCGCGATCGCCGCTCGAGAAGTTGTCGAGCACGCGGACGTCGTCGCCGCGCGCGAGGAGCGCGCGCGCGAGGTTGCGAGCCGATGAACCCGGCGCCACCGGTCACGAGGACCTTCACCGCGGTGCTCCGGCGACGACGTGGAAGTTCGCGAAGAGTGTCCCTGGGCCCGGCTCGCGCAGGCGCGACGAGGTGCCGTCCACAGCGCCGGCGACCGTGTTGATGGCGGCGACGAGCGGTCGCGCGACCACACCGAGCCGCAGCCGGCGGAAAGCGAGGTCGAGGTACATGGAGACGATCATCCCGAGGCAGGCGGTGGTGCCGGACGCGGGCGTCACCCTAACCGACTCCCACGCGCCGTTGTCCGTGAACAGCTTCTCGAGCCCGGCATGCGTCCAGCGCCAGTAGTCGGTAGGCGACGGGTGGTACGCCATGACGCCGTGCGTGGAGACGAGCACGCGCCCGCCGGGTGCGGTGATGCGCCGCAGCTCGGAGACGGCGCGCATCGGGTTGTCGCAGTGCTCGAGCACCTGGTTGCAGAGCACGACGTCGTAGCTCCCGTCCTCGACCGGCAGATCCTCGATCGAGCCGACGAGCTCGGCGTGGGGGTTCTCGACGGGGTCCACGCCGATGAACTCGCGTGCGAAGGGGGCGAACAGTGGCTGGTAGGGCTTCGCGCCGCAGCCGACGTCGAGGACGCGGTACGGGCCGAGCTCCGCGTGCGCCCGCGCGGCCTCCTCGCGCAGCCAGCGCACGAGCGGCGCGCGAACTGCGTACGTCGGCATCGAGCGCGGCGGGTTGAGGCGGGCGTCAGACAGCGGTCTGCTCCTCCGCGGCGGCGGCGCCCGCCGCGGCCAGGCCCAGCACGAGGCTCGTCGCCGCCTGGAGGGGGATCCCCGGCACCATGCCGAGCGAGGCCCAGACGCCGGCGATCGTGAGCAGCGCGCAGAGCATCGCGAGACCGGCGCCCGCCGCCCAGGGATGGGGCGCGAAGCCGGTGGCCCGCCAGGCAAGCACGAGCCCGCCCAGGCCGAGGGCCAGCACGAGGACGAGCCCGACGACGCCTGCGTCCGCGAGCAGCTGGATGTAGAGGTTCTGCACGCCCCACTCGCGGCCGGGGGCAGGGAAGGCGAGCGGGTCGACGTCGGGGAATCGGTCGCGGGCGTCCTCGAGATACGGCTCGAAGACCTCGGGCTGGGACGAGCGCTGCCAGCCGACGCCGAGAAACGGCTGGTCCTGGAAGATCCGGAGCCCGATGTAGGCGAGCACGGTCCGCTGGGAGTAGCTCTCGACCCCAAGCGCCTGCTCCTCGTCGCGGAGCCCGACGAACTGCAGGAAGTCGTCGAGCGCGTCGCTGCGAATCGCGGTCACGCCCACGCCGACGACGGCCACGATCGCAACGAGCGCCAGCACCTGCCGCCGTGCCGGCGCGAAGCGCTCGCGGGCGACGATCAACACGGCGAGCGCTCCGATCGCCAGGCCCGCTGCCGCCGTCACCGAGCCGGCGAGGATCAGCCCGACGACGCCCGCGAGCAGGGCGACATGCCGGACCGCTGCCGCCGGAAGTCGGCGCTTGCCCGCGACGATCCCCGCGATCGCGATGCTCAGTGCCACCGCCGAGAGTGCGGCCAGGTCGTGGTACCCGAGGAACGACGGCTGCCGCCAGCCCGGGTTCGCCGCGTCGAGGATGTCGACCCCGCCGAACTGGACGGCCGCGACGACCGTGGCGACGGCGCTCCAGAGAACGAGGCCGCCCACGAGGATCGTCAGGTCCCCGGCCCGCCGCACGAGCAGCGGCACCGCGAGCGCGAGGAGCGCGTACTCGCCCAGCTTGACGAAGGAGACGAGGTGGTCCTCGAAGCGGGCGTCGTCGAGCGAGACCGGGCGCAGCACCTGGAAGGCGAGCCACGCCATCAGGAGCAGCCCGGGGATCCACACCGGGCGGCCCGGGCGCAGCCGGTCGATCCCCCGCCGCGTCGCCGACACCACCGCTGCGAGGAGCACGAGAGCGATGGCCGCGTCGGACGTCCGCAGGTCGAGCGTCGTGCCGCCGAGCTCGAGCCCGTACTCCGGCTGGAACCGCTCGTGCAGGAACAGCAGGGGGACGGCCGCGGTGAGCACGATCGCCCCGATGGCGTCGGCGTCTACGAGCGGCCGAACGCGCGCGGACAGCCGAGGCGAGCTCGTGAGCGCCACTGGCCCGCACTATATGGCTGCGCAGATCGAGATCCGCTCGCGCGGATCTCGATCGCGCGAAGACCCCTGAAGGCGGCCGCTCTCGCGGCCGCGGTGCCCGTGACGAGTCGAGACGCCGTGTGGCTGCGCAGATCGAGATCCGCTCGCGCGGATCTCCGCTCGCGCGAAGACCCCTGAAGGCGGCCGCTCTCGCGGCCGCGGCGCCCGTGTCGAGACGACACGCCGTGTGGCCGCGCAGACCGAGATCCGCCGAGCCGATCCGGGCTCGCGCCGGGCTGAGCCGGGGGAGGCACCGCCTACACTGAGCCGCCGATGGCCTCCCGCGTCCTCCGCCGCCGGTCCGCGGCGGCCGCATGGATCTACGCGGCGGTCGCGTTCGGGATCCTGGGCACGATCGTCGCCGCGCGCGCGCTCGGCCTCGAGCAGTTCGGTGTCTTCGCGACGGCCCTCGCCGCGGTGGGCTTCTTCCAGACGCTGCTCGACCTCACGGTCGAGGAGTCCCTCACGAAGTACGGGTTCCGCTACGTCGCCGCGGAGGACTGGGGGCGGCTGCGCCGCCTCTTCCGGCAGATGCTCCTGCTCAAGGTGGCCGGGGGCCTCCTGGCAACCGGGATCCTCATCGCTCTCGCACCTGCCGCCGACGCGATCTTCGACGAGTCGGGCGTCGGCGCCGCGCTCCTCGCAGCTTCCCTGCTGCCGCTCGCGCAGTCGGCGGAGAACGTCGGCGCCACGACTCTGCTCCTGCACAGCCGGTACGACCTTCGCGGCGCCTACCAGACCGGGTCGGCAGCGCTCCGCCTGATCGCGATCGCGATCGGCGCGCAATACGGCGTGACCGAGGCGCTCGCGGCGATGGTCGTCGCCCAGTGCATCGCGACTGCCGCGATATCGGTCGTCGGCGTCTCCGCCCTCCGCCGGTTCCCCGGAGCCTCGCCCAGGCCGCTCGGGGACGACGTCGCCGGGATCCGCTCGTTCGTCCTCCAGTCGACCGTCGCCACCGGGGTCATCTCGCTCAGGGGCACGCTCGTGCCCGTGATCCTCGGCGTCGTCGCAGGTCCGACGCAGGTTGGCCTCTTCCGGATCGCCCAGACGCCCGCAGACCGGGCTGGCGGCGGCGAGCTCCCCCGCCCGGCTCGTCCTCCTCACCGAGCAGACGAGGGACTGGGAAGGGGGTCGGCACGTGAGCGTGCTCGACGGCATCCGCAAGTACACGATCGGGGCGGCCGCGCTGATGGTCGTCGCGGTGCCCGTGTTCTTCGTCGCGATGCCCTGGCTCGTGGAGGTGATCTTCGGCACCGAGTACGTCGGCGCGGTCGACGCGGCGCGCATCGTGCTCTTCGCCGCGGCGATCCAGTTCGCGATCGGCTGGACGAAGTCGCTTCCGGTCACGATCGGGCGACCGCGGCTCCGCATCGTGACGCACGGGGTCGAGACTCTCGTCGCAGTTCCCGCTCGTCGCCGTCCTCGGGGCCGAGTGGGGCGCGACGGGGGCGGCGATCGCGGTCCTCGTCTCGACGCTCGCCTTCGCGGGTGCATGGGCGATCGCCCTCGCGCGGCTGCGGGCCGCGGTCGGCGACGATCCCACGCGCCTCGCGCCGGGGGCGGTGCAGTGAAGGCTGTCGTCGTCAGCGGCATCTGGCCGCCCGACCCTGGCGGCCCCGCCAGCCACGCACCGGCCCTGGCGGCGTTCCTGCACGGCCGTGGCCACGGCGTCGAGGTCGTCACGACCGCCGACGAGGCCCCGGAGAGCCGGGCCTATCCGGTGCACTGGATCCCGCGGAGCTCGCCCCTGCGCCATGCGCGGACGGCACTGCTCGTCCGAAGCCGGGCGTCGCGCTCGGACGTCGTCTACGCGACGAGCATGATCCGTCGCGCCGCGCTGGGAGCGTCGCTCGCCCGGCGCCCGCTCGTCGTCAAGCTCGTCTCCGACGAGGTCTTCGAGCGCGCTCGGCGGAGCGGGCGCTACCAGGGGACGCTCGACGAGTTCCAGCGCGTCGGCGGGAGCCGGGCCCGCTTCCTGCGCGCGACCCGCGACGCAGCTCTGCGCCGGGCGCGCCACGTCTTCTGCCCGAGCGCCTACCTGCGCGAGGATCGCGCTCGGCTGGGGTCTGGACGGCGCCCGCGTCACGGTGCTGCCGAACCCGGCGCCGGAGATACCGCCGCTCCCCTCGCGCGAGGAGCTGCGGGAGGAGCTCGGGCTGCGACGGCGACGTGCTCGCCTTCGCCGGCCGGCTCGGCCCGCAGAAGTCGCTCGACGTCGCCCTCGAGGCGCTCGCCGCGGCGCCGGGCGTGACGCTCGCGATCGCGGGTGACGGGCCCGATCGCGCCGCTCTCGAGCGCCGTGCGCACGAGCTCGGGCTGGACGGTCGGGCGCGTTTCGTGGGGCCCGCTCGCGCGGGACGGCGTCCTCCGCCTCTTCCGCGCCGCGGACGCCTCGCTCCTCTCGTCGTCGTGGGAGAACTTCCCGCACACGGTCGTCGAGGCGCTCGCCGTCGGATGCCCGGTCATCGCGACGGCGGTCGGCGGCGTGCCGGAGGTCGTCCGGGACGGAGAGAACGGGCTGCTCGTCCCTCCGGGCGACGCCGAGGCGCTGGCCGCCGCGATCGGGAGGTTCTTCGGCGACGAGGCGCTGAGGAGGCGCCTGGCCGAGACGGCCGCGTTTTCCGTCGACGGCTACTCGGAGGAGGCGGTCTTCACCCGGATCGAGGAAGAGCTCTCGCAGGCGGCCGGGCGATGAGGCCGAAGCTCCTGCTCGCCGGGCGTACCCGGTACGCCCTGCCGCTCTCTCCCTCGCTCGCCCGGAAGTTCGACGCGCTCTCCGCGGAGCTCGACGTTCGCGTGCTCGGGACGGCCGTGGGCGGTGGGGGAGCCGATCCCCGGTTCCGGCTCTACCGTCCCGTCCGGCCGCGGCGGCTGGACGGGCTCGCCTTCTACGCGCTCCTGCCGTTCCGCGTCGCGCGGGAGCTCCGCGAGCATCGGCCCGACGCCATCCTCGCCCAGGGCGGGCAGGAGACCGCGCTCGTCCTCCTTGGCCGCCGGCTCGCCCGGGTCCCGCCCCGCGTGCTCGCGGACATCCACGGAGACCCGGCCGCGCCTGCGCGCCTCTACGGGTCGCCCGCGCGAAAGGCGCTCGCGCCGCTCGCCGACCTCCTCGCCCGCCAGGGGCTGCGGCGGGCTGACGGCGTGCGCACGATCTCCGCCTACACGTCGGGGCTCGTTCGCGAGCTGGGGCGAGAGCCGACAGCGGAGTTCGCGGCCTTCATGGATTTGGAACCGTTCCTCGCGACCGATCCCGTGCCGCTTCCCGACCGGCCGACCGCGCTCTTCGTCGGCGTGCTCGAGCGCTACAAGGCCGTCGACGTGCTCGCCGAGGCGTGGCGCCTCGCGGCGCCGCGTGTACCCGGTGCGATGCTCCACCTCGTCGGACGCGGGACCCTCCACGAGGTCGCATCGGGTCTCGCAGCCGAGCTTCCCGAGCAGGTGCGCTGGGACGAGTCGTTGACCACGCCCGAGGTCGCGCTCGCGCTGGACGATGCAACCACCCTCGTCCTGCCTTCGCGCTCCGAGGGTCTCGGCCGCGTCGTGGTCGAGGCGTTCTGCCGCGGCCGGGCCGTCGTCGGGAGCCGTGTCGGCGGCATCCCCGACCTCGTCCGTGACGGCGAGTCGGGACTCCTCGTCCCGCCGGGCGACGCCGGTGCACTCGCGGACGCGCTCGTCCAGATGCTCACGGACAGCGCCGTCGCGGAGCGCCTCGGTACGGCTGCACGAGCCGCGGTGGAGCCGTGGCTCGCGACGCCGGAGGAGTATGCGCGGCAGGTGCGTGAGCTCGTTGAAGCCGTCCTCGACGGCGCTCGGCCGGGAGCCTGAACCGGCACCGCGCCTACACTCACGCGGATGCGCGCCGACCGTGCGAAGCAGCTCCTGAAGAACGGCGTCTACCGCGCGATCGGGGAGACGGCGAGTGGTGTCGGCATCGTCGACGGCGACGCCGACCGTGCGCTTCGCGTGCTGATGTACCACAAGGTCAACGACCTCTGGCCGAACCCGACGACCGTCCCGACGACGGTCTTCGCCGAGCAGATGGAGCTGCTGGGCGAGCTCGGCTACGTCCCCGTGTCGATCGACGCGGTGCGCGACTACTACCTTCACGGGACCACGCTCCCGACCGGCGCGGTGCTCATCACCTTCGACGACGGCTACCGGGACAACCTCGAGAACGCGGTCCCGATCCTGCAGCGGCACGGCTACCCCGCCGTCGTCTTCGTCCCGATCGCGTTCCTGGACGACGGCCGGCCACTGCCCCACGAGGAGCCGCTTCGGCTGCTCGGGGTGAGGAACGAGACGGTGGACTGGGGCGAGCTCGCCGCGCTCGAGGCGGGCGGGATCCGCATCGAGTCCCATGGCATCGGGCACCAGCCGCTCTCCGACCTCCACCCGGCCGAGGCGACGCGCGAGATCGCTATCTCGAAGCTCCGCCTCGAGGAACGGCTCGGGCGGGAGGTCCAGGCGTACGCCTTCGTCAAAGGCTCCCTCGCCGACTACCGGCCCGAGCATGCGAGCCTCGTCCAGCAGGCGGGCTACTCGCTCGCGTTCACGTCGGTCTCGGGCGCGAACGGGCCGGGGACCGACCGCTTCCGGCTTCGCCGCTACAACGTCGAGCCGTACCCGGCGCGGACGTTCGAGCTCGTGCTCTCGGGCGCGTGCGACCTGATCGCGGTCAAGGACACGGTGCTCGGCTCGCACGCCCGGCGGGCGTTCAACGCTGCGCTCGGGACGGCGTCACGGTGAGCTTCGAGACCGCGCGCTACACCCCCGACCGCCGCGCTGCCCTCGTCTCGCTGCTCGCGCGGGTGGGCACGACCCAGCTCTCGGACGAGGAGTTCGCCTGGTGGTTCGAGCGGAACCCGGCGGGCGAGGGGATCGTCTCCCTCGCGGTGGACGACGGCGAAGTCGTGGGGGTCGCCGCGATGAGCTTCTTCCGCACCTCGCTCGAGGGAGAGGTGACGCGGCTGGCGATCCCCGTCAACGTCGCGACCGACCCGCGGTACCGGGGGCAAGGCGTCTTCTCGACCCTCGAGCGGGAGAACGAGGAGGCCGCTTCCGGGACGGGGGCTCCGCTGACCGTCACCTTCCCGAACGGGGCCTCGTACCCGATCTTCGTGAACCGCCTGGGGTGGGTCGACCTACCGCGCCTGCGGCTCTGGGCGCGGCCGCTGCGGGCGGGCGCAGTCGTGCGGTACGCGCTCGGGCGGCCGGGGGCGGAAGGCGGGCTCCGCGCCGCCGACGCCGCGCCGCGGGTGGTCCGGGGGCTGGACGTGCGGGCGATGGAGGGATTCGGCCCGGACTTCGACGAGCTCGGCCGCCGTGCGGCAGCGGCCTACGGAAGCCACTTCGTCCGCGACGCCGAGTACTTCGGCTGGCGCTACCTCGACTCCCCTCGCGACTATCGCTGCTTCGGCGCGTACCGGGGGGACGACCTCCGCGGGGTCGCGGTCGTCGGCCACACGTTCAAGCACGGCGTCTCCGCGGGGTTCCTCGCCGACCTCGTCACGGCGCCGAACGGGGTCGACGAGACCCGCGCGCTCCTGTCCAGGGCAATCGCGGAGGTGAAGGGGGGCGCGGACGCGCTCGTGCTCCTCCCGCCGCCGTCGCGGGCAGCGCGCCGGGCGCTCGTCACATCCGGCTTCGCGCCCACGAACAAGCAGCTGCGCTTCATCGGCAAGCCCCTCCGGGAGGGAGCTCGCCTCGACGGGAGCAAGGGCGCGTGGCACTTCACCCTCGGGGACTTCGACTTCTTCTGATGCGACGTGTCGTCTTCGTGACGCAGCAGGTCGACCCGCGGCATCCCGCGCTCGCGGCCACGATCCCGAAGATCGCCGCGCTCGCCGCGCTGGTCGACGAGGTCGTCGTTCTCGCCGACGGCGCCGTGCCGGGCGTGCTCCCAGCGAACACGCGCGTGCGGACGTTCCGCTCGAGCCGGAAGGCCGGCCGCGGCCTGCGCTTCGAAGCCGCGCTCGCGCATGAGCTCCGGGGCCTCCGCGACGGCGCGGTCGTCGCGCACATGTGCCCGATCTACGCCGTTCTCGCGGCGCCGTTCGTCAGGCCGCTCGGGGTCCCGCTCGTTCTCTGGTTCACGCACTGGCGGGCGAGCCGGTTGCTGCGCGCGGCCGAGCGGGTCTCGACGGCGGTGGCCTCCGTCGACGAGCGCTCGTTCCCGTTCGCGTCGACGAAGCTCCGGGCGATCGGGCACGGCATCGACCTCTCGGAGTTCCCGTGCACGTCCCCTCGCGACGGCCCGGGGACCCGGCTCCTCGCGCTCGGTCGCTACTCGACGGCGAAGGGGCTCGACGTCGTCCTCGGCGCCGTCGCTCTGGCGGGACCGGATGTCGAGCTCCACGTCCACGGGCCGTCCCTGTCCGAGGAGGAGCACCTGCACAGGAGGGAGCTCGAGCACCTCTCGACCCAGCTCGAGCTCGACGGGCGCGTCGTGCTCGGCGACGCGGTGCCACGAGCCGAGCTTCCCGGCCTCTTCGCGGCCCACGACGCGCTCGTGAACAACATGCGCGCCGGGGCTCCGGACAAGGTCGTGTACGAGGCCGCCGCGGGGTGCCTCCCCGTCCTCGCCTCGAACCCGATCTTCGACTCGCTCCTCGATCCGGAGCAGCGCTTCGTCCGGCGGGACCCGAACGCGTTGGCCGACAGGATCGGCGCTCTCGCCGGAATGGGCGCCGGGGAGCGCACCGCCCTCGGCCGCCGGCTCCGGGAACGGGTCGCCGAGGGGCACTCGGTGCAGTCGTGGGCACGCGGGATCCTGGATGCGGCGGGGATCGCGGCATGAACGACGGGCTCGTCCTGCATACGCAGAAGGTCGCCGGGATCTCCGGCTCCGAGGCCTACCTCCTGCAGCTCCTGCCCGACCTGCGCGATCGGGGCTGGGACGTCCGGTTCCTCATGCTCCACGAGGACGAGCCGGGCGCCTGGGAGTTCGCACGCGAGCTCACGGGGCGCGGCGTGCCGCTCGACGACATCAGGCTGCGCGCGGACGTCGACCCGATCGCGTTCGGCGAGGTCGTCGCGCATCTCGGTCGCTCGCGGCCGCGGATCCTCCACACCCATCTCGTGCACGCGGACGTGTACGGGCAGCTCGCCGGCACCATCGCCCGCATCCCGCTACGGCTCTCGACGAAGCACGGGTTCAACGAGTTCCGGGAGGGCCGCTGGTTCGGGCTGGCGGACCGCTCCGTCGGCTCGCTCGCCCACGTGCACATCGCGATCTCGCAGGGCCTCGCCCGCTACCTCGCCGAGACGGAGGGGTTCGACGAGGAGGACTTCGAGATCGTCCACTACGGGATCTCGGCGCGCGACGGCGCGGCCCCGCGCTCGGCTGTCGGTGCGCGGCTCCTGTGCATCGGCCGCCTGATCCCGATCAAGGGCCACCTCGTGCTGCTGCGCGCGCTCGCGCAGGCGCGTGCCCGAGTGCCCGACGTCACGCTCGACCTCGCGGGCCGGGGACCTCTCGAGCCTGCGCTCAAGGCCTACGTGCGCGAGCTCGGGCTGCGAGGACGCCGTGCGCTTCCTCGGCTTCGTCTCTCCCGTCCAAAAGGCGGTCGAGGACGCCGCGATCGTCGTCGTGCCCTCGCTCGGCGAAGGATTCGGGATGGTCGCGCTCGAGGCCATGGAGCGCGGGCGGCCGGTGATCGCGAGCGCGGTGGGCGGCCTTCCCGAGATCGTCGTCGACGGGGAGACCGGCCTCGTCGTGCCCTCCGGTGACGCCGAGGCGCTCGCAGAGGCGATCGTGGCCCTCGCCGGCGACCTCGAACGGGCGGCCGCGATGGGTGCAGCTGGACGCGAGCGCGCACTCTCCGAGTTCACGCCGGAGCGGAGCGCGCGGCGCATCGAGGAGCTCTACGCCGGCGCGCTCGGCGACGGCGCTGCCCTGTAGGGCCGCCTGCGCCGGTACCGCTCCCAGGCCGCGGCGAGTGCGAACGCGGCGAGGAGCGCGAGCAGGAAGTCCCACGGCACCCGGTACCGGGCCGTGCCGGCGAAGATCATCGCCGCGAACGTGTTGTAGGCGAGCATGAGGACTGCGAGCGCGACGAAGCGCGCCGGGGCGAGGAAGAGGCCGACGAGCGCAAGGGCGTAGAGCGCGATCACGTAGGCCGGCTCGACCGTCTTCCGCGCAGTGCGGGCCAGCCCGCTCCCGCTCTCGTCCGACTCCGAAGGCACGGGGCTCCAGAGCATCCTCGTCGCCTGGAGCGCGAGCCGGGCCTTCTCGTCCGGGTGCTCGCGCCAGAACTCGACGACTTCCTCGCGGTAGAGGCGCATCTGCGCGCACTCGTCGACCTCCGTGGGCTGCCCGGCGAGGGTGAGATCGGCGGCGAGCTCGGGCCAGGGGGGCGCGCCGGGGAGCTCCGGGACGTCGTCGATCCAGCCGCCCCGGTCGAGCACGCGGTACGTGTTCGGGTTGTTGGCCTTCCAGAGGGCGCGCGAGTCCGTCGTGAGGGCGAAGCAGCCGACCCTGGCCTCGTTGCGCACGACCCAGGGAGCGACGACGACGGCCGTCGCCGCGACGAGCGCCGTCCCCGTCAGGAGGGCCTGCAGCCCTGGGCGCACGCGCCAGGAGACGTAGACCGCGAGCGCCAGAGGCAGGAGCGCGAGCCGCGCATTCCCCAGGATCGCCACGCCCGCGACCCCACCCGTCACCGCGGCTGCTCCGAGCGACCGGTCCTCGTAGGCGAGCAGTGCGCAGAGGACGACGAGCGCGAGGAGGAGCCCGTCGAGGACCTCCCGGTTCGCGTGGACGTCGTGCCAGACGACGTACGGGTGGAGCGTCGTCAGCAGCGCCGCGACGACGCCCGTTCCCGTCGACCGGAGAAGTGCGCCGATCGCGAGGACGACCAGGGCGGTCGCGACGGCCACGGCGATCTGCGCGAGCCCGACGGCGAGCCACGACCGTCCGAACGGCCAGTACAGCGCCGCGAGGAACCAGCCGTACAGGGGCTGCGTGTAGGCGGAGGGGACGTCCGGGAGGAACCCGAACGTGCCGTGCTCGACGAGGGTCGTCGCGAAGCGGTCGCTCTTGTCGACGAACTCCTCGAGGATCGTCTCCCGTTCACGCACGAGGACCGCGAGGCGCGGGACCGCTGCCGCGAGGGCGACGACGAGGATGGCGGTGGATCGGCGCATCGGGCGTGCCGACGATACTTCCCGCGCATGGCGAGCACCCCTGCCGGTCGGTACGCGGTCGTCTCCTGTCACGTCGAGCGACCGCTCGACGACGCCGTCTGGGCCCGCTTCTCGGCGCTCCAGGAGCGACGGCCCGGTGGCTTCGCGGTGGCTGCGCTCGTGCGTCCGGCCGACACCGGCGCCGGCGAGGACGAGGCGGCCTGGCTCGAGCGTGTGCGTGCTGCCGCGACCCGCGGCCCGCTTGGCCACCACACGCACTGGACCGCCCCCGACCATGCCCGGCCGACGGGCGGCGGGACCGGGGAGCGCGTCCGCCGGGAGGGCCGGCGGATGCGCGAGCTGGGCCTCGCGCCGACCCTGTTCTGCGGCGGAGGCTGGTACACGGATGCCGACGTGGCCGAGGCGTGCGCGGAGCTCGGGTACGCGGACTGCACGCCGCGTGCGGCGCGACCGACGTACCTCGCGCCCGGCGAGCCGTGGGCCTTCCTGCCGGCGCCCGCGCACGCGCAGCTGCCGTCCGGCGCGCGGCTGCTCGCGATCCCGACCACCCACTCCCTCGGAGACCTCGCGCGCGCCCTGCTCCGGAGGAAGACCCTGCCGGGGATCGTCCACGCGTACTTCCACGACACCGACCTCGCCGATCTCCGTCGGAGGGCGCTCATTCGTGCCCTGCTTCCCCTGCTCGCCCGGGTCGCCGAGCCGACGGACCTCGACGCGCTGCGGCACAGGATCGCGAGCGGGGCGCCCGAGATCGCCTGGAAGGACGTCGCACGGGCCTAGACCGGCAAGCTCGCTCTGAGCCGCGCTCTAACATCCACAGGGTGTCCAAGGCCGCTCCGCCGGCGGAGACGCCGCGTCCCGTGCCGGTGCAGCCCCCGGCCGGCCGGACGTCCGTGCCTCTCGCATCTACCTCCTCTCGCGCGGGCCGATCCTGACCCTCGTCCGGCGCGCGCTGTCGATCGCTGCGCTCGTGTTCCTCGACGTCGCCGGGCTCGCGCTCGGGATCTACTTCGCCCTCGTCGTCCGGGAGCTCGTCGCGGGCGAGGGCGACGTCCTCTGGGGGCTCCTCTGGCGCGAGGGCCCCGCGGAGTGGCTCAAGTTCGCCGCGCCGATCACGGTTCTCGTCTTCGCGCAGGCCGGGCTCTACCGCGTGCGCGAGCGGCGGCCCGGCGCGGGGAGGATCCTCTCGAGCCTGATCGTCGTCTCGCTCGTCGTGCTCGCCTTCGGGATCGGTACCGGCTACGACTTCACGACGTCCGGGCTCATCCCGACCTCGGTGGCGTTCGCTGCGCTGACCATCGGCCTGCTGCGGGCAGCGTACGAGTCGGTCTCGCTCGAGATCATGCGCGCGGCCGGGATCCGACGACGGGTCGTCCTCGTCGGCGAGGGAGAGGGGCTCGCGCATCTCCGGAGCTCGCTGGCCGCGGGAAGCGGCGGGATCGCGTACGAGTTCGTCGGCGCCGTCTCCGACGGGGGAGCCCCCGGCATCCTCCTGCTCGGCTCGCGCGCCGAGCTCCCTGCAGTCCTCGACCGGATCCGGCCGGACGAGGTGATCCTCGCCGAGGCGGCCCTGGACGAGAGCGCCGTGCTCGAGGTCGTCGACCAGGCCCACCGCAAGGGGATCAAGGTCCGCCTGGCCCCCGAGACGACCGAGCTCCTGGTTCAGCGGGGCGAGTACGTCCCCGGCCACGGCGCGCCGCTCTTCGAGCTGCGCCCGCCCGTGCTGACGGGCTGGGACTGGGCCGTGAAGCGCGCGTTCGACCTCGTCGTGGGAGCGCTCGTGCTCGTCGTCGGGCTCCCCGTCTGGCTGCTCGTCGCCCTGGCCGTCAAGCTCGACTCGCGCGGCCCGGTCCTCTTCGTCGACCGGCGCGTGGGAGTCGGGGAGCGCGAGTTCGGGATGCTCAAGTTCCGGACGATGGTCGCCGAGGCGACGACGCTCCAGCCGCAGCTGGAGGACGCGAACGAAGCGGAGGGCGCGCTGTTCAAGATCCGGGACGATCCTCGCGTCACCCGCGTCGGACGGTTCCTGCGGCGGCTCTCCCTCGACGAGATTCCCCAGCTCGTCAACGTCCTCAAGGGCGAGATGAGCCTCGTCGGCCCCCGGCCGCTCCCGCTCCGCGACTATCGGCTACTCCAGGACTGGCATCGGGCCAGGTACGCCGTGCTTCCGGGCATGACCGGCCTCTGGCAGATCTCGGGCCGCTCCGGGCTCACGTTCGACGACCTCGTCCGCCTCGACTTCACGTACCTCGAGAACTGGTCGGTCTGGCTCGACGTCACGATCATCGCCAAGACGATTCCGGCGGTCGTCACGCGGCGAGGGGCGTATTGACCGCGCGGACTCCGAAGATCCTCGCGGTCGCGTCCGCGATCGACCTCGACTTCCGGTACGGGTGCACCCCGGCCTGGTGGCAGCTCTGGAAGGGGATGTACGAGGCCGGCGTCGACCTCGTCGTGACGCCCTACCGCGGGCGACCCGTGGAGTCGCCGTGGTGGCGGGTCGCGCCCAACCCCACCTATCGCGAGGGTGAGTCGTACCAGGCCGTGCGCGACGGGCTCGCCCGCCTCAAGGGCGACCGCTACCTCCGTCGCCAGGAGTCGCAGCCCCGAGGAGAGCGGCTTCGAGCGGCTCACGCGCGAGACGATCCGACGCTGGGTGACGCCGCGCTGGCGACGCCACCTCGAGCGCTTGATCGAGCGGGAGCGCCCCGATGCCGTCGTCGTCTTCACGGTTCCCATGGCGCACCTGGCCGGGATCCCGGACGCTCTTCGCGCGCGGTTCGGGATCCCGATCGTCTTCTACGACGGCGACGTACCGATGAGCCTCCCCGAGTACGGCGGGATGGACACCGGCTTCAACCCGTACCACGGTGCCGACCCCTGGGAGTACGACCTCCTCGTGTCCAACTCCGAGGGCGCGGTCCCGCGGCTGCTCGAGCTCGGTGCGCGCCGGGCCGAGGCGCTCTTCTGGGGCGCGGACCCCGAGTTCTTCGCGCCACAGCCGGTCGAGAAGGAGGTCGACGTCTTCTTCTACGGCTACGGGGACAAGTTCCGCCGGGAGTGGATGAGGGCGATGGTCGGAGAGCCGTCGAGGGCGGCGCCGGAGCTCGACGTCGCGCTCGGGGGCCTCGACTTCCAGGGCGACACCGGCGGGGCGCGCCTCCTCGGCGACGTCCCGTTCAACGTCTTCGCGCGGGCGATCTCGTCCGCGCGGGTCAACCTCAACATCACGCGCCGACCGCACGCGACGGTCGCGCGCTCCTCGACCGCGCGCCCCTTCGAGCTCGCGTCCTCCGCCGCCGCCATCGTCTCGAACCCCCACGAGGGGATCGAGCGCTGGTTCGAGCCGGGCAGCGAGCTCCTCGTCGTCGAGAGCGCAGAGGAGGCGGTCTCCGCCTACCGAGAGCTCGTCGCGGATCCGGCTCAGGCGGAGGAGATGGGCCGCCGCGCCCGCGAGCGCGTCCTCGACGAGCACACGTACGCGCACCGCGCGAGACGGCTCCTGGAGCTCGTCGGGCTCGAGGCCGGGGTCGCTGCGTGACGGTTGCGCGGACCGTCGCGCTCGTGCCTGCCTACAACGAGTCGGGGGCGGTCGGGCGGGTCGTCGACGAGATCCGCGCGGCCGATCCGGGCATGGAGGTGGTCGTCGTGGACGACGCCTCGACGGACGACACGGGCGCCGTGGCCGAGGCGCACGGGGCGATCGTCCTGCGGCTTCCCTTCAACGTGGGGATCGGGGGCGCCGTGCAGACGGGCTTCCGGTACGCGCTCGAGGAGGGGTTCGAGCGAGCCGTTCGGCTGGACGGGGACGGGCAGCACGTCGCGTCCGAGATCCCGAAGCTCCTCGGGCCGCTCGAGCGCGGCGAGGCGGACCTCGTCATCGGGTCGCGCTTCGCCGACGGAGGGAGCTCCTACCGCCCGCCTCTCGCGCGCAGGCTCGGCATCCGCATCTTCGCCCGGCTCGTCTCCACCCTCGGCGGCCAGCGGGTCACCGACACGACGTCCGGCTTCGTCGCGCTCGATCGGGCCGGCATCGAGCTCTTCGCCCGCGAGTATCCCCACGACTACCCGGAGGTGGAGGCGACGCTCGTCGCGCTCCGGAGCGGCCTGCGCCTCTCGCAGGTCCAGGTCGAGATGCGCGAGCGCGAGACGGGGGCCTCCTCGATCACGTTCGTCCGCTCCCTCTACTACATCGTCAAGGTGCTCCTCGCCCTGCTCGTCGCCAGCCTGCGCCGGTACCCGCGGCTCGAAGGGGCGCGCAGATGACGCCGGTCCGCGTCTCCATCGTCGGGGTGCTGGCCTCGGTGCTCCTCATCCTCGTCGTGCTCGAGCTCGTCCGCGGGCGCCGCCTCAAGGAACGCTACGCCCTGCTCTGGCTCGCCACCGGCGTCGTCCTCCTCGTGCTGTCCGCCTGGCGCGGCGGGCTGAACACGATCGCGGGATGGGTGGGGGTCACGAGCTACCCGCCCGCGGTGCTGTTCGCCGTCGCGACGCTCTTCATCCTCCTCGTGCTCCTGCACTACTCGACGGTGATCTCGAAGCTCACCGACGAGAACGTCGAGCTCGCCCAACGGGTGGCGTTGCTCGAGGAGCGGGTCGGCCGAGGAGCGGCTACGGCGCCGCGGTCACCGGTGGACTGAACGCGAAGACGTCCCCCTGCTCGGGGTCGTCGGCCCAGTTCGTCGCGACCCCGATGCGATAGGTCGCCCCGGCCGGAGGTGCAGGGTCGACGTACTCGGTCGAGCGTGTCGTCGCGATCGGGACCGAGCGGATGAAGCAGTACATGGCGGTCGCGCCCTCGGTGTGCTCGCACTCCGTGTCCGGCCCCTCGGACCGGTAGACGCGGTAGAAGACGTTCGCCCGCCACGGCACCGCCGTCGGACCAGGTCAGCTGCTGGCCCGCGTCGGTGCGGGCGACCTCGACCTCGACGCCGTCGTCGATCGAGGTGAGGATGAAGTTGCCCGCGTCGTCCTGCATCACGGCGCGCTCGGGCCCGTCGGTAGGCGACGAGGCTGCGATCGCGGCCGTCGGGACGGCGACCGTCAGGATCGCCGCGACCACGAGCCAGCGACGGGCCACGGGTGAGCTCGCCGGGGGGCGGACACGGTCGCCCAGCCGTCGGGCGAGGGTCGGGACGAGCAGCGGGATCGACGCGAAGAGCAACAGGTACGCGGGCCAGGCGGGCATCAGGAGGCGCCAGAACGTGTTCGCCTGGATGTCGGCGCGTGGTGAGAAGCCCTTCACGACGATGAAGGCCGCGAGCCAACCGGCAAGGAGACCGGCGATCGCGCCGCGGCGCATGCGTACGACGGCGAGCAGCCCGGCGAACGGCGCCCACTGCGCGAGCCGCGCGCTCCAGAAGAACTCGCGGAGGTAGTTCATCTGCTGGCGCCAGTGGTCGAGGTCGAACTCGAGGTAGCGGTCGACGTCCAGCGCGACGACGCCCACGGCACTCACGGCGACCCTGGTCTCGTCCAGCGAGAGCACCGGGAGCTGGCCGAGGCCCCGCTCCTTCCACAGCAGCAGCACGAGCAGCGACGGGACGACGGCGGCGCCGAAGACCAGGCCCTCGCGCCAGCGGCGCGCCACGAGGATCGCGAGAGCCGCACCGGCGCCCATCAGCAGGTTCGGCGGCTTCATGCCCCCCGCGGCGCCGAGGAGGAGCCCGGCGAGGGCAGCGTCGGCCAGCCGGTCCGGCTCGAGCGCCCGAACGAGGAAGAGCGCCGACGCGAGCACGAGCACGGTCGAGGGGAAGTCGGACATCGCGGTGAGCCCCTGGGCCTGCGGGAGGAAGTTCTCGACCCACTTCTCGTGGTAGCGGTCGACGAAGAGCGGGATCGCGGCGTACGGCGCGACGACCCACAGGAACGCCGCCCAGTAGCCGAGCAGCCTCCCGCCGATCTGCGACGCGATCCCGTAGACGCAGCCCATGGCGATCGGGCCGAGGACGAGCACCTGCAGCACGACGACGGGTGGGAGGGCCTGGACGTACGTCGGCCCGGTCAACCACATGATGGGCGTGAGCATCAGCGACCAGAGGTACCCGACCTCGGTCGGTGGAAGCTCGAGGTGCCCGAGCAGCCAGCCCTGGGTCGTGAGCCAGATCTGGTCGCCACCCTGGAACCAGACCCAGCCGTTGTGCGTCACGGAGAGCGCGAGGACGATCGTCCCGGCGATCTGTGCCGTGGCGAGGGTGCCGAGGACGACGCGCGGCCGCTCCAGGAGGTGGTCGATCGTGCGCCCCGCCTCGCGGGCCGCCCCCACGGAGACGCTACTGACTGACACCCGCCACGGCCGAGCGGTACCAGGCGACCGTGCGCTCGATCCCCTCACGGAGAGGCGTGCGCGCCTCGAAGCCGAACAGCTCGCGCGCGCGGCTCGGGTCGACGCTCCGCCTCGGCTGTCCGCCCGGCTTGTCCCGGTCCCAGCTGATGTGCCCCTCGTAGCCGGTGACCTCCGCGATCACCTCGGCGAGCTCGCGGATCGAGATCTCCTTCGCAGACCCCGAGGTTCACCGGCTCGGGACCGTCGTAGCGCTCGGCCGCGAGCACCAGCCCGTCGACGCAGTCGTCGACGTAGAGGAACTCGCGCGTCGGCGAGCCGTCCCCCCAGAGCACGACCTCGTCCTCGGTGTCGATCATCTTGCGGATGAGGGCCGGGATGACGTGCGACGTCTCGAGGTCGAAGTTGTCGCGGGGCCCGTACAGGTTCGTGGGCAGGAGGAAGATGGCGTTGAGCCCGTACTGCTCGCGGTATGCCTGCGCGCCGACCAGGACCGCCTTCTTCGCGACCCCGTACGGCGCGTTCGTCTCCTCGGGATAGCCGCTCCAGAGGTCGTCCTCGGAGAACGGGACCGCCGCGTGCTTCGGGTACGCGCACACGGTGCCGACGATCACGAGCTTCGGGGTGCCGTGGATGCGCGCCTGCTCGAGGACGTTCGCGCCCATCGCGAGGTTCGCGTACCAGTAGCGGCCGGGGTTCGCCCGGTTGGCGCCGATGCCGCCGACCTCGGCGGCGAGGTGGAACACGAGATCTGCCTCGGCCTCGCCGAACAGCCTCGCCGTGTCGTCCATCGCGGTCAGGTCGTACTCCGCCCTGCGGGCCACCACGACGTCGTCTCCGCGACCCTCGAGGCGCTCGACGAGGTGCGAACCGAGGAAGCCCCCGCCGCCGGTGACCAGGATCCGCACGTGGGGAGGGTACCGGGCTGCCCGGCTTCCGCCCGGGGCCCTACGATTGCCGCGTGAGGTCGATCGTCGATCGGCCGTTCGCGCTGGTCGGGCTCGCCGTCCTCTTCGCCGTTGCGGCGTTCCAGCTCTGGGTCACGCCCTCGAACCCGCCCGGCTACCACCGGGACGAGGCCGCGCTCTCGCTGAACGCGTACACGCTCTCGACCGGCCTCGAGGACGAGGACGGGGCGCGTCTCCCGCTGTTCTTCCGGTCGTTCGACGACTACAAGAGCCCGCTCTACCCGTACCTCCTCGCTGGGGTCTTCAGGATCACCGGGCCCGACGCCCAGGTCGCCAGGGGTCTCTCGGCGGCTCTCGTGCTCGCGGCGGTGCTGCTGCTGGGGCTCCTCGCACGTCGGCTCACGCGGAGCTGGCTCGTGGCCGCCGTCGTGGTGGCCGCCGCCGGGCTCACGCCCTGGCTCTTCGAGCTCGGGAGGATGGCGATCGAGGCGACGACCGAGCCGGTGCTCGTCGTCGCGCTCCTGCTCTGGCTCGAGCGAGCGTGGCGGCTCCGACGGCTCGGGGCCCTGGAGGGCGTGGTCGCCGGAGCCCTCGTCGGGCTGATCGCGTACTCGTACACCGGGAGCCGCCTGCTCGGCCCGCTCCTCGCAGTAGCGCTGCGTCGTCTTCGGCGGTCGCGGCCGCTGGCGGTTCGTCGTCTCGCGCCTGGGCTCGCCTTTGCGATCGCCCTCGTCCCGCTGGGGATCTACGCGCTCCGCCATCCGGGCAACCTCACCGCCCGCTACGAGGCGACGACGATCGCGCGCGACGGGATCTCCCGCACGGAGGTCGTCCTCCAGGCGATCGGGAACTGGTTCCGGGACGTGAACCCGTGGCACTGGGCGACCGCCGGCGACCCGGCGCCCTACATCCACAACGGCGGGTACGGGGCGATGTTCGGCGCGATCGTCGCTCTCGCGGTCGCCGGCGCGGTGATCGTGCTGCTCAGGCGGCGCGAGGATCTCTGGTGGCGGTACGTGCTGGTCGCGACGCTCCTCGTGCCCGTTCCTGCGGCGCTGACCGTCGACCGGTACAACGCCATCCGTCTCGCCGCCCTCCCCGTCCTCCTGCTCGTGCTCGCGATCCCGGCGCTCGAGGCTCTCGTCGCGGTGTGCAGGCGCTCGTGGTGGGCGCGGGTCGCGGCCGCAGTCCTCGTCGTCTCGGTCGGCGTCCAGTTCGCCCAGTTCCTGGACAGCTACCGGACGCGCGGCCCGGCGCGGCTCGTCCTCTTCGACGCCGGCGTCGGGCCGCTGCTCGAGGAGCCGTTCGCCCAGGGCGAGTCGATCTACGTCGACTTCGACGACCGCGGCGCGCAGGCGCAGGCGCGCTGGCACGCCGCTGCGGCCGGCCTGCCCGGGACCGCGTCGTGATCCTGCCCGACGGGGGCGTCCCTCCACTCGGCGCGCTGCTCTTCCTCCGCTTCCAGGAGTGCGACTACGCCTGCGAGGAGGTCGCCCGCTGGGACGAGTACCGGCTGTCCCGTGCGACCGGCGGCCCGTGACCCGCCCGGCGACCCGCGACGCGCTGACTGCCCGCCGGGGCCTTCTCGTCGTGCTCGCCGTGGTGATCGCCGTCTCCACGTTCCAGCTCTGGATCTCGCCGGAGAACCCGCCCGGGTTCTTCCGTGACGAGGCGGCGATCGCGTACAACGCTCACACGATCGCCGAGGAAGGCCGCGACGAGTACGGGGCGCGCTTCCCGCTCTACTTCTCGTCGTTCCTCGACTACAAGAGCCCGATCTTCGTGTACGGCCTCGCTGCCGTGTTCCGCATCAGCGGGCCGGATCGGGAGGTCGCCCGCGGATTCGCTGCCGTCTCCATGCTCGCTGCGATCCTCCTGCTCGGGTGGCTCGCGTTCCGGCGCACCGGGCACGCCTCGGTCGCGGTCGTCACCCTCCTGCTCGCGGGCTCGTCCCCGTGGCTCTTCGAGCTCGGCCGTGTGGCGTTCGAGGTCGCCATGGAGCCGCTGTTCCTTTGTCTCGCACTGCTCGCGGTCGAGCGCGCGAGCCGACTCGATCGCTGGCGCCTGTCGACAGCGCTGCCGGTGTCCGCCGCGCTGGGAGCGATCACGTACGTGTACGCCGGCGGCCGGCTCTTCGCGCCGCTGCTCGCGGCGTCCCTGATCGTCGTCGGCCCGCGTGCGCGCTGGCGATGGCTGGTCGCGGCCTGGGGCGGGTTCGTGGTCACGCAGATTCCGCTGCTCGTCCACATGAGGGCTCATCCCGGGGCGCTCTCCCGTCGCTTCGATGCGACGACGTTCGTCACCGACGACATGGCCGTCTGGGAGATCGCCTGGAGGGCCGCGGTGAACTACCTCCAGGATCTCCAGGTCTGGCACTACGTGGTCTCGGGCGACGTGAAGCCGTATGCGCACACGCCCGGGGCAGGAGCGCTGCTCGGTGCCTCGCTCCTGCTGTCGCTCGCGGGCCTCGTGCTCGTGCTCGTGCGCCTCCGCTCCGATCCGTTCTGGCGTTTCGCCGTCGCGGCGCTCGCGGTCTCGCTGGTTCCGGCCGCCTTCACGATCGATCGGTTCCACGCCGTTCGACTCGCGCCCTTCGCGGTGATGCTCGTCGTCGTGGCGATCCCTGCCGTCGCCTGGCTCCGTGACGCGGCGATGCGTGCGACCTGGGCGCGCCTGGTCGCTGCCGCGCTGTTCGTCGGCGCAGTGCTGCAGTTCGCGTCCTTCGTCCACAACTACGCCACGGACGGCCCGCTCCGCACGGGTCGTTTCGAGGCGGAGGTGCCGCACCTGTCGACCGGGCGTGGGCGGACGGGGGGACTGTGTACGTCGACTACGACGACCTCGAGCCGTTGGGCATCGCGCGCTGGCATGCCCTCGTGAAGGGGGTCGACCAGTCGCGCGTGATCCGGCTCGCCGACGGGGGCATTCCACCGACGGGCGCGATCGCGTTCGGTCGTACGCAGGAGTGCGACTACTCCTGCACGCGGCTCGAGGAGTCGGGCGACTACTGGATCGCGAGGGTGGAGGGCCCGAGGGTGCCCTAGTGCGCCGTGCCGAGCGGAGCGCCTGTCGGTAGCCAGTCGACGCGCCCGATCCAGCGCTCGCGATTCTCGGCGTACCAGCGGATCGTCTGCAGGATCCCGTCCTCCCACGAGACGCGCGGCTCCCAGCCGGTCTCGGCCGTGAGCTTCTCGTGCCCGACCCGCAGCGCGAGGACGTCGCTCGCGCCGGGCCGGAAGCGGGCCTGGGTCGAGACGAGCCGGCGGTCGGCGGGCCAGAAGCCGTGCGCGTCGCCGATCCGCAGGATCATCTCCGCCCAGTCCTGCATCGAGACGTTGTCGCCCTGACCGTAGACGTACACGTCGCCCGGCACGCCGCGCGCGGCGACGGTGAGGTGGCCCCGCACCCCGTCGGTGCAGAAGCAGAAGTCCCGCAGCGGCTCGAGGTTCCCGAGCTCGATCGACTCCCGGACGAGGGCCTGGGTGATGATCGTCCCGGTCACGTACCGCGGGTTCTGGCGCGGGCCGTAGTTGTTGAACATGCGGGTGACGACGCCGGGCACGGCGAACGCATCGAAGTAGTTCATCGTCAGGAAGTCCGCTGCGACCTTGGACGTCGCGTAGACCGACTTCGGGTTGATCGGAGAGCGCTCGTGGAGGATGAGGCCGCCCTCGTCGTCGAAGTCGTGGTGGTCGGCGACGCCCTCGCGTACGTTCCCGTACTCCTCGGAGGTCCCGGCGGTGTCGAACTTCTCGAGCTCCAGGCCGTGGTCGACCACCGACTGGAGGAGATTGAGCGTCCCGATCGTGTTCGCCATGACCGTCTCGTACGGCCGGTGCCAGGACTCGCCGACGTGGGCCTGGGCGCCGAGGTGGAAGACGTACGGGCGGTCGCTCGCCGTCTCCTTGAGCTCCCGGATCAAGTAGTCGACCGAGGTCTTGTCGGTCAGATCTGCGAAGTGCGCCTTGAGACTGTCGCGCAGGTGCCCGATGTTGTTCAGCGCTCCGCTCGATGTCGCGCGGACGAAGGCGTGGACGGTCGCGCCGAGGCCGACGAGCGCCTCCGTCAGATGTGAGCCCATGAACCCGTCCGCGCCCGTCACGAGCACGGTACGGCCCTCGTAGACGTCGCCCAGCTCGTCGCGGAGGTCGTCGAGGACGGCGCCTGTCCAGAGGGTGTCGTTCGGCATGGTGCGTACGCTTCCGCGTCGGTGCGCAAGCGTACAGATTCGCCCGGCCTCGGCTCCCTGGCGAGCGCCGCGCTCACTGCCGGCTCGACGCTTCTCGTCGCCGCCTTCGCGGCGGCCGTCGGGGTCCTCATCGCACGCGAGTTCGGCCGAACGGAGGAGACGGACGGCTTCTTCGCGGCGTACGGCGTCTTCTTCGTGATCGTCCTCGCGGCGCAGGCGATCCGGATCGCCGTTCTCCCGACGCTCGCCCGCAGCAGGGAGCAGGGCCGGCTCGCCGGTGAGGTCGCAGGCTTTGCCCTGGCGATCGCGGTCGTGGCGCTCCCGCTCCTGCTCCTCGCCGAGCTCGCGGCCGAGCCCTTCGCCGACCTCCTCACCGGTGGGGAGTCCGACGTCGCCAAGGCCGCGGCCGTCGACGCCCTCCGCTGGATGGTTCCCGCGGCCGTCGCGCACCTCTTCGCCGGCCTCGCCGCGAGCGGCCTCGCCGCCCTCGACGACTACGCGACCGCCGCGTTCGCGTACGCGGCCGGGAGCGCCGCCGGTCTGACGCTCATGCTGCTCCTGGTCGAGCAGGACGGCATCGTCGCCGTGGGCTGGGGGATGATGCTGAACGGGACGATCGCCCTTCTCGTCCCGGTGGCGGCGCTCGCCTGGCGTGCGCGAGCCGCGCGCATGCCACGTCACGCGGTACGGCCGACGGGCCCGCCGCTCAGGTCGCGAATCGGGGTCTTCGCCACGGCGGCGTCCCTGCCCATCGCGTTGCAGCTCCTGTACGTGGTGTGCCTTCCGTTCGCGGGCCGGCTCGGATCCGGGTCGGTGACGAGCTTCGGCTACGCGTATCTCGCGGCCGCGAGCCTCGTCTCCGTGACCGCCGTGTCGCTCGGTCTCGTGACGTCGGTGCCGCTGGCGCGGAGCGGGCTCTCGCCGGAGCTCTCCGCGCGTCACGTCGTGTCGGCCTCCTGGGTCGCGCTCACGTTCATCGGAGCCGCGTGCGGCGTGTTCGCCCTCGCGGGAGCGGTCGTCGTCGAGGCGTTCCTCGGCGAGGCCTACGGCGGAGACGTCGGCGCCGAGGTCGGGAGGCTCGTCGTCGTTCTTGCCCCGTGGATGGTCGTGTCCGTCGGGGTGAACGTCGCCTTCCCGCTCGCGTTCGTGGTGGAGCGCCTGCGGGCGCTGCCGCTGATCGCCGTCGCGGCCCTCGGCGTCCACGTGGTCCTGGCGTGGCTCGCCGTCGAACTGGGCGACCTCGACGGCCTTGCCCTTGCGCTGGCGATCTCGACCTCGCTCGTCCTCGTCGCTCTCCTGAGCGAGCTTCGCGCGGTCCGGGCCGCGGTCCGTGGCCTGGCGGTCGCCGCCGCAGTCGTCGCGGGGCTGTCGCTGCTCGGGTTCGTCCCGCCGGCGCTCGTGCTCGGCTCGACGGCTGCCGCGCTCGTGGGGCTCGGCCTCTACGCCGGCCTGATCGGCGTTCTGCGCCCGCGCGGGCTCAGAACATCGTGGGGATACCTACGGGCGCTTCGTTAGCCACTGCCGTGTACACCGCATCGTGCAGTCGCGCGGTCTCGTCCCAGCCGAACCGGGCGGCGTGGGCGAGCCCCTTCTCCCGGAGCTCCTGCGACCGCTCGTCCGCCTCGATGATCGCCGCGGCGATCGCGTCGACGTCGGTCGGGTCGAAGAGGACGGCCGCATCGCCACAGACCTCCGGGATTGCGCCCGCGTCGGCCGCCGCCACCGGGCAGCCACAAGCCATTGCCTCCAGCGGAGGCAGGCCGAACCCCTCGTAGAGGCTCGGGAAGACGAGGCAGGCCGCCCGCCGGTAGAGCGAGGCCACGCGCTCCGAGGACACGGAGCCGAGGCGCGTGACGCCCTCCGGGAGCGGGTCGAGGCGCTCGAGACCGCCGCCGGTGAGTATGAGTCGCAGGCGTGGGCGCGTCTGCCGGAGCGTCGTGAACGCCTCGATGAGGCGCGCATGGTTCTTGTGCGGCCAGGGCCGTGCGGGGTAGAGGACGAACGGCTCGCGGTCCTCGTCCCCGGGGTTGAAGAGGGAGTGGTCGATCCCGTGCGGCACGACGTGCACGCGGGTGGGGTCGAGCTCGAGCAGCTCCACGGCGCGGTTGCGGACGAACTCGCTCGTCACGATGACCGCGGCGGCTGCCTGCGTCGCGCGGTCGTACGCGATGCGCCGGAACGAGCGGCGCGCCGGCCCGAAGAACTCGGGAAGGTCGCGGTGCTGGACGTCGTGCAGCGTGACCACCGTGGGCAGGTCCGTTCGCGGGAGTGGGACGGTGAGCGCGTAGTGGACGACGTCCAGCTGGTCGAGGCCCGCCCGGACGTCCCGGGAGCGAAGCGCGGAGACCGCCATCGCGGGGATCCGCGACGGGCCGCGCGTCGCGACCCGCGACTCCCGCACCTCGATCGCCGGGAGCCCACCCGCCGCGTCGGCTGCCCGGGAGGGGACGAAGGCCGTGTACTCGTGCGTCCCGACGGACGAGAGCGCGCGTGTCAGCTGGCGCGCGTACGTCTCCGAGCCGCCGAGGTCGCTCGGGGCGAGTGTGAGGAGCGAGATCCCGACGCGCACCGTCACGATCCTAAGCGAGATGGTCGACGGCGCGAGACCGGGCCCGCCGTCGGGATCGGCTCGTCGCCTGCTCTTCGGAGGAGCGGCCGTCGTGACCGTGCCCGCCGTGGCCGGCCGGAGCCCCCGGCTAGAATGCCGCGATGCCGCCCGATGCTGCGGAAAATGCGGATTCTGCAGGGATTTCCGTCGACGTCGAAGAGCTCTTCCAGCAGCTCAGGGAAGAGGTGCGTCGGTCGGGCTCGGATCCTGGGGCCGCCGCCGGCGACCCCGACGAGCGCCGCGCGGCCCGCGCCGAGGCCGAGCGCCTCTGGCCGGTATCGGCCGATCGCTCGCTCCGCCTTCGCCCGGGCGTCCGCGGCGGCCTCGGAACGCCCGTCAAGGCGGTGCTCCGCAAGGCCATGCGCTGGTACGTCGAGCCACTCGCGTACGACCAGCGCTCGTTCAACGCGGCCGCGCTCCGCCTGATCGACGACCTCCAGGAGCAGGTCGACCGGCTCGAGGCCGAGCTCGAGCGGCTTCGCGCCGAGCGCCCGTAGCACGAGTGGTCGACCGGGAGCCCGTAGCGCCGAGGGAGCGGGAAGGCTTCTACCGGCGCGTCGTCGGTGAGCTGCTCGAGCGCGGGCTTCTGCGCCGCGACATGTCGGTCGTCGTCGTCGGAGGGGGCGACCTCGACCGGTCCGTCCTCGCCGACCACGGCTTCGCCGACGTCACGCTCACGAACCTCGATCCTGCGCAGGGGGACGTCGAGGATGCCGAGGCGCTCTCGTACGCCGACGGCACTTTCGACTTCGGGATCGTCTCGGCTGCGCTCCACCACTGCCGCTCGCCGCATCGTGCGCTGCTCGAGCTGTACCGGGTCTCGCGGCATCGGCGTCCTCGCGCTCGAGGCCCGCGACTCGACGCTGATGCGGCTCGCGAACCGCATGGGCGTCGCAGAGGAGTACGAGCTGACGGTCGTGGCCGCGGAGGGCTTCCGCACCGGAGGTGTCGCCAACAGCGCCGTCCCGAACTACGTGTACCGCTGGACCGAGCGCGAGGTCGAGAAGACGATCCGGTCGGCCGCGCCCGAGAGGCGGCACCGGTTCGTCTGGTTCCGCGAGCTCGAGCTGCCGCTGTCGGTCCTCGAGGCGACGGGCAAGAGCGCGTGGCGGCTCGCACGCTGGCCCCTGCGCGCGCTCGTGACCGTCCTCCCGGGCCAGGCCAACCTCTTCGCCTTCGCGGTGCTGAAGGACGACCTCCAGCCGTGGATGCGGACGCCGAGCGAGCCCGATGCCGAGGAGATCCGCCGCCGCCTGGGCGCCGGCTGAGTCGGCGGACGCCGCCGATAGAATGCCGCGATGCGGCTCGAGGTAGCGAAAAACGCAGAATCTGCAGGGATTTCCGTCCTCGAGAGCATGCTCGACGGCGGCCGTCCGAAGCAGCTGATGCGGATCGCAGTCGTCAGGCCGCAGGTGCCGTTCGAGCGGGGCGGCGCCGAGATCATGGCCGACCGGCTCGTCGAGGAGCTGCGCACCCGGGGCCACGAGGCGGACCTCGTGACCGTCCCCTTCAAGTGGTACCCCGGCGCGCGCGTTCTGACCCAGGCGTTCCTCTGGCGGCTGCTCGACCTCGACGAGGCCGACGGGCGGCCGATCGACCTGGTCGTGGCGACGAAGTTCCCGTCCTATCTCGTCCGGCACCGCGACAAGCGCGTCTGGCTCCTCCATCAGTTCCGGCAGGCGTACGAGCTCGACGGTACGGCGCTCGGGCAGTTCGGGAACTCACCCGAGGACCGCGCGCTGCGGCGCAAGGTGCAGGCCCTGGACCGCACCGCGCTCGCCGAGGCGAGTCGGCTGTTCGCGACCTCGCGCAACGTCGCCGACCGGCTGCAGCGCTCGACCGGCCTCGAGGCCGAGGTCCTTCCGCACCCGCCGCAGGAGCTCGACTACCGCTGCGAGGCGTACGGCGACTTCGTCCTCTCCGTCAACCGCCTCGACCGGGCGAAGCGGATCGACCTCCTGCTCGAGGCGGCCGCGCTCGACCCGGCCCTCGAGGTCGTGATCGTCGGAGACGGCCCCGACCGCGCTCGCCTCGAGGAGCTCGCCCGCGCCCGCTCGCTCGACGGCCGAGCACGCTTCGCCGGCAGGGTCTCCGAGGAGGAGCTCGCCGATCTCTACGGCCGCTGCCTCGCGGTCTACTACGCGCCGGTCGACGAGGACTTCGGGATGGTCCCGTTCGAGGCCTTCCTCTCGGAGAAGCCGGTGCTCACGACGACCGACGCCGGGGGCCCGCTCGAGATCGTCAGCGACCGGCGGACCGGCCTCGTCGTCTCGCCGGCCGCCGAGGAGCTCGCGCGGGCGGCCGCCTGGCTCAGAACGCACCGCGACGAGGCCGCGGGGCTCGGGCGGGCCGGGAAGGCGATCGCCGAGGGCGTCACCTGGGGCCGCGCCGTCGAGAGGCTGCTCGCGTGAAGGTCGCCTACTTCTCGCCGTTCCCCCCCGAGCGCACCGGCGTGGCCGACTACTCGGCGCTGCTCGTCCCCGCGCTCACCCGGCGGCTCGACCTGGTGGTCCAGCGCCGGGGGCGAGAGCGTGCCCCCCGCGGCACGGACGCCTGCCTGTACCACGTCGGGAACAACCCCGACGCGCACGCGTGGATCGTGGACGCCCTGCGCCGGCGCCCGGGCGTCGTCGTGCTCCACGACTTCGTGCTCCACCACCTCGTTGCGCGGCATAACGATCGGGCGGCGTGACGGTCACGCCTACCTCGACCTCATGGAGCGCGACCACGGCGTCGTGGGCCGGCTCCTCGCGCACGGCGTGCTCGACAAGCGAATCCCGCCGCTGTGGGAGTCCCGGCCGGAGGAGTTCCCGCTGGCGTCGTTCGTGCTCGAGCACGCGACCGGGTTGATCGTGCACTCGCGCGCCGTCGGCGAGCTCGCCCGGGCCGCCGGGTACGAGGGGCCGATCCGGGTGATCCCCCACCCCGCCTGGCCCGTGCCCGAGATCGCCGCCGAGCGTCGGGGCGACGGCCTCGTCATCGGCTGCTTCGGCGTCGTCAACTCCAGCAAGCGCGTTCCCGAGCTGCTGCGCTCCTTCGCCGGCCTGCGCGAGCGCCATGCCGACGTGACGCTCCTGCTCGTCGGGCCGACGTCGCCCGGGTTCGACCTCGACCGCCGCCTCCAGCGCCTGGGCCTCGCCGGCGAGGGCCTGGCGCGCGAGGGCTGGGTGGACGAGAGCCGCCTCTGGGCGCTCATGCGCGGCGTGGACGTGTGCGTGAACCTGCGGCACCCCACGATGGGCGAGACGTCGGGGATCGTCGTCCGCGCGCTGTCGCTCGGCAAGCCTCTCGTCGTCAGCGACGTCGGCTGGTTCTCGGAGCTGCCGGCCGGGGTCGCGCTGAAGGTGCCCGTGGACGCGGATGAGGCCGGCGGCCTGGAAGCGGCGCTCGAGCTTCTCGTGACGCGGGAGGACGTCCGGGATGAGATGAGCCACGCTGCTCTCGAGCTGGCGCGCCGCGACCACGACCTCGAGCGGGTGGCGGAGCTCTATGCGGCGGCGCTCGAGGAGTCCGTCGGCGGCCCGGCGGTCGTCGACGCGGTGCTGCGCGAGGTGAGCGAGGCCGCGGCGGACGTCGGGATCGCGCCCGCGACCCCCCAGGCCTCCGAGCTCGCCGAGCGTCTCGCCGAGGCCGACCTTGCGCCGTAGCCTCGGCCGCGTCCCCGTCTGGGCCTGGCTCGGAGCGATCGTCGTCATCTCGGCGCTCTTCCGCGGGGTCATCGTGCGCGGGATCGTCGCCCCGTTCGTCATCGTCGACGAGATTCTCTGGTCGGAAGTCGCGCGCGGCCTCGCGGGCTCCGGGGAGCCGCTCGTACGCGACACGCCCGACCCGGGGCTCGGTGTCGTGTACCCGCTCGTGATCGCGCCCGCGTACCTCGCGCTCGACGGTCTCGTCGACGCCTATGCCGGCGTCAAGGCGATCAACGCGGTCACCATGTCGCTCGCCGCGATCCCGGCCTTCTTCCTCGCGCGCAGGGTCGTCGAGACGCCGCTCGTCGCTCCTCGCCGCGCTGCTCGCGGTCGCGGTGCCCTCGCTCGCGTACACCGGCACGGTCATGACGGAGAACGTCTTCTACCCGCTCTTCCTCGTCGTCGTGCTCGTTCTCGTACTCGTGCTCGAGCGCCCGACGGGCCTCCGAGTCGGGATCCTCCTGGCACTCGTGGCGCTGGCGTTCGCCACGCGTGTGCAGTCGGCCGCGTTCGTGCCCGCCATCCTGCTCGCGCCGCTCGTGCTCGCGCTCTTCGAAGGCTCACTGCGGGGAGTGCTCGGCCGCTATCGCATCCTCTACGGAGCCCTCGCTGCGGTCGGGGCGCTCGCGCTCGCGATCAGGCTCGTCACGGGGCTGTCCGTGCAGGAGCTCCTCGGCGCGTACGAACCCGTCGGTGAGGCGGAGTACGAGCCCGTGGAGGTGCTCCGCTACCTCGCGTGGCACGTCGCGGAGCTCACGCTCTACCTCCTCGTGATCCCGGTGGTCGCCACCATCGTCCTCCTCGCCCGCGCCCGCACGCTCGATCGCCCGCTCCAGGCGTTCCTCGCCGCGACGGTCGCCCTGACCGCCTGCCTCGTCCCCGTCGTCGCTGCGTTCGCGTCCGTGTTCTCGGAGCGGATCGAGGAGCGCAACATGTTCTACGTCGCCCCGCTCTTCCTCATCGCACTCCTGGCGTGGGTCGAGCGGGGAGCGCCGAGGCCGCGGGTGCTCTCGATCGTCGCCGCGGCAGCGTGCGCGCTCGTCGTGCTCGTGATCCCGTTCGACCGCTTCCTGACGACGTCGGCGATCAGCGACACCCTGATGCTGCTCCCGCTCTGGTCCCTCCAGGACCGGATCGGCGACGCGTGGGTCGCGCCCGCAGCGCTCGCCTTGAGCGCCGGCCTTGCGGCTGCCTTCGTGCTCGTGCCGCGGCGCTACGCCGTCGTCCTCCCGCTGCTCGTCCTCGGTCTCTGGGCCGTCTCGTTCAAGCCGATCTGGTGGGGGAAGCACGGCTTCGAGCGGTTCTCCCGCGGCGTGCTCTTCCAGGGCATCCGCGCCCCGGAGCGCGACTGGATCGACCGTGCGCTCCCCGACGGCGCCACCGCCGCGTTCCTCTGGACCGGGCGCACGGACCGGATGACGGTCAACCAGAACGAGTTCTTCAGCCGGGGCGTGGGGCCTGTCTACTACACCGACCGCTCCCACGCCCGGCGGCCTCCCGGAGAGCCGGGTCAGGATCGACCCGCAGACCGGCGCCGTCACGCTGCCCGGAGGCAAGCCCGTCACGGACGAGTACCTCGTCGTCGACTCCACGTTCGAGCCCGCGGGCGAGCGTATCGCCCTCGACGTCGGGTGGGGCGTCGGCCTCTGGCGCGTGACGTCGCCACTCGTCGCCGCATCGCGGATCGAGGGCCTCTACCCGGGCGACACGTGGTCGGGCGAGACCGTCGACGTACGTGCGCCGGCGCTGTGCTCCGGGACGGCTCGTCGTCGAGCTCTCGAGCGACGCGGCGCTCTTCCTCGAGCCCCAGACCGTCGTGGCGCGCGTCGACGGCGAGGAGGTCGGGCGAGTCCGGCTCCCGCCGGGCGAACAGGTCGCGCTCGCGATCCCGGTCGGGCCGAAGCCCGGAGGGGACGAGTGCCGCGTCGTGTTCACCGTGACTCCGACGGCCGTCCCCTCCGAGGTCACGGGAGGCGAGAGTGACGACGACCGCGTGCTCGGCGCCCACTTCGAGCGCTTCCGGTACGCGCCGACCCGCCGATGAGGATCGCCTTCGACGTCTCCCCGCTGTCCCATCAGCTCCTGGGGATCGGCAACTACATCCGCGGCTCGCTGGGCGGCCTGGTCGAGGTCGCGGGCAGCGAGCACGAGATCGTCGCGTTCGCGCCGACGAGCATCCGCGGGCCGGCCCGGATCCGTGCTGCCCTCTCCGGGGTCGACGTCGAGCTGCGCACGTGGCGCCTGCCCTTCTCGCACGCGCTGCGCACCGCCTGGAGCCAGCTCGGGCGCCCGCCGGCCGAGCGGCTGCTCGGCGAGTTCGACGTGCTGCACTTCAGCGACTGGATGTTCCCCCCGCAGCGGGCGGGAGCCCGCGCGACGACCATCCACGACCTCGTGCCGCTCCACCATCCCGAGTGGACGACGGACCGGACCCGCTCGATGCACACGCGGAAGTACCGGAACGCCGCGACGACGTGTCACGTCGTCTTCGTGAACTCGGAGTACACGGGAAGGGACGTCGTCGAGACCCTCGGGGTGGCGCCCGAGCGTGTGAAGGTCGCCCGCCCGGCCGTGAAGCACGTGTTCCGAGCCGACGGGGAGGCTGCCGATCTGGGGGCGCCCTACGTGCTCACGGTGGCCACCCTGGAGCCGCGCAAGAACCTGCAGACGCTCGTGGACGCGCACCGCCTGATCGGGGGCGACCTCCTGCTCGTCGTCGTCGGCGCCGAGGGCTGGGGCGAGCAACCGTTCCTCGACGATCCGCGCATCCGGCGGCTCGGGTTCGTCTCCGACGACGAGCTCGCGCGCCTCTACCGCGGTGCTGCGGTCGCGGTCTACCCGTCCCGCTTCGAGGGGTTCGGGATCCCGGTCATCGAGGCGATGGCGTGCGGCTGCCCCGTCGTCGCCTCCGCGCATCCCTCTCTCGACGAGGCGAGCGGCGGCGCGGCCGTCCGCGCTGATCCGGAGGAGCCCGCGGCGATCGCCGCCGCGATCGAGCGGGCGATCGCGGAGGGCGAGCGCCTCGCCGTGGTCGGCCTCGAGCACGCGCGGGGCTTCACCTGGCGCGCGGTGGGGGAGATCTTCCTGCGCGGCTACGAGGAGGCGACGCGGTGAGACGACCGGAGGAGGTCTTCGTCGTCGTCCATCGGGCGAGCGGCGCCGGCCTCGAGTTCCTCGTCCTCGAGCGGTCGCCCGAGCGCCAGGGGTACTGGCACCTCGTTGCCGGGGCACTCGAGCCGGAGGAGCTTGCCCCGGCAGCTGCGGCGCGCGAGCTGAAGGAGGAGACAGCGCTCGACGTGCCGGTCGCCGATCTCGGTCGGCGCTACGTGTATCCGCTCGGGGAGGAGCCCCCGGAGGTCCGCGCTCTCTTCGCGCCTGGCGTGACCGAGGTCGTCGTGACGGCGTATCTCGCAGAAGCGCCGCCGCAGTGGGAGCCGGTGCTCGACCACGAGCACGTGGACCATCGCTGGTGCTCGGCCGCCGATGCCGTGGCGCTGCTCCGCTACCCGGAGCCGCAGGACGCGGTGAGGCACGCTGTCCGCATCCTCGAGGCGGAGGCATGAGGGTCGGCATCGACGTCTCCCCGCTCGTGCAGACGAGGGCGGGCACCGCGCGGCACGTGCGCGGGCTTCTCGGCGCGCTGAGGGGGCGGCCCGGCCTCGACCTGGAGCTCCTCTCGTTCGGTGGGCCGGGGCGGGTCTCCAGCGTCGTGCGGGACGCCCTCTGGTATCCGGTCGGGATCCCGCGGCGGGCACGCGGGATGGATGTGCTCCACTGCACGACCTTCCGGGGGCCGGCGGCGACCCGCGGCCCCGGTCGTGCTCACCGTCCACGACCTGGCGATCCTCCGCTCCCCGGAGGCGTTCCCGCGCTGGCACCGCGCCTACGGGAAGACCGGCCTCCGGAGCGTGCTGCGCGCCGCGGACGCGGTCGTGGCGGTGTCCGAGTTCACGAAGGAAGAGGTCGTCGCCCTCACGGACGTCCCCTCCGAGCGGGTCCGGGTGGTCCCGAACGGCGTCGATGCGGTCTTCACCGCCGAGGGCCCGGCCGCGGAGGGCGACTACGTGCTCGCCGTGGCGACGCTCGAGCCGCGTAAGAACCTCGGCCGGGCTGTCGAGGCCGCTGCGCTCGCGGGAGTCGCGCTGCGAGTCGTGGGCGCCCGTGGCTGGGGAGGCGTCGAGGCCGACGGCTGGGTGGGGAGGTCCCCGACGCCGAGCTCGCGGCGCTCTACCGCGGCGCTCGCTGCGTCCTCTATCCGTCGCTCTACGAGGGCTTCGGGCTGCCCGTGCTCGAGGCGATGGCCTGCGGCACGCCGGTCGTGACCTCGCGCGGGACGGCGATGGAAGAGGTCGCGGGCGGAGCGGCCGTCCTCGTCGACGCCCTCGACCCGGCGTCGATCGCGTCCGGGATCGGGGAGGCCGAGGCTCGCCGGGAAGACCTCGTCCCGCTCGGCGCGGCGCGCGCGGCGCGGTTCGCCTGGAACGACTCGGCAGACGCCGTCGAGGCGCTCTGGCGGGAGCTCGCGTGACGGAGCTCGTCGTCGTCGATGCCGACGTCCTCGGCCGCGAGCGGACCGGGGACGAGACGTACGTCAGGAACCTGCTCCGCGAGCTCGCTCCGCTCGCGCCGGAGGCCGGGATCCGACTCGCCGCGGTCACACGCCGACCCGACCTCGTCCCGGCGGGCGTCGAGCCCGTGGAGCTCAGCACGGGCGTCCAGGAGCTGCGGATGGCGATCTCCCTCCCCCGCGCCCTCCGTCGGCTCGGAGCTGCGCTCGGTCACACGCAGTACGCACTGCCGCTCCGCGCACCGTGCCCGTGCGTGGTGACGGTGCACGACGTCTCCTTCGCGCGCGACCCGAGCCTCATGGATCGCAAGGACCGGCTCGTCTTCAACCGTGTCGTCCCGCGGGCCGTTCGGCGTGCCGCGCGCGTGATCACCGTCTCGGAGCGCACGAAGCGGGACCTCGTCGAGCTGTACGGGGTCGCACCGGACGACGTCGTCGTCACCCCGAACGGCGTCGACCCGGCCTTCGCGCCCGGCGACGGTCCCCGCGACTACGCGCTGTCGGTCGGTGCCGTCCAGCGTCGGAAGAACCAGCTGGCCGCGCTCGAGGCCGCGGCCGCGGTCGGCCTGCCGCTCGTCGTGGCGGGGCCCGAGAAGGACGCGGCCCTCGCCGCCGAGCTCCGGCGCCGGGGCGCACGGGTCGAGGGCTACGTGACGACGGAGCGGCTCGCGGAGCTCTACCGTGGCGCGGCCTGCCTCGTCCAGGCATCCCGGTACGAGGGCTTCGGGCTCCCGGTGCTCGAGGCGATGGCGTCCGGGACGCCGGTGGTCGCCGTGCCGGAGCCGGCGCTCCAGGAGGTCGCGGGGGATGCAGCCGTCTTCGTCCCGGAGACGCGGCTCGCGGAGGGGATCCGCCGGGCCCTCGAGGAGCGCGAGCTCCTCGTCGAGGCGGGGCTCGAACGGGCTCGCGCGTTCAGCTGGCGGGCGACCGCCGAGCGGACGCTCGCCGTCTACCGGGAGATACTCGGCTCGTGACGGTCTCCGCGGTCGTCGTCTCGCACGGGCACAGCGCCGAGCTGGACGAGTCGCTCCCCGCCCTCGTCCCGCAGGTGGACGAGGTGCTCGTGATCGCAAACGTCCCCGGGTCGGTCGAGGATCCCCCGGCCGGCGTCCGAGTCCTCGAGAACCCGCGCCCGCTGACGCTGGCCGCCAACGTGAACCTCGGGATCGCGTCGACCTCGGGTGAGTACGTGCTCGCCGCGAACCCGGACGCGATACCCGATTTCGGCGCGGTCGAGGCGCTGGTCGTGTTCGCCGACGCGCACCCGCGCTGCGGGATCGCAGGCCCGGAGACGCTCTGGCCCGACGGCAGCTGGCAGCCGTCGCGACGCCGGTTTCCGACGGTCGGCGGCACGGTCGTCCGCCGCACGCCGCTCCGCAGGCTCAGGGGCACGTACTCGCAGCGCGACCACTACGAGCTCGACGAGCGCCCGACCAAGCCCGTCCGGGCCGACTGGATGCTCGGAGCCTTCCTGCTCATGCGGCGGACGATGCTCGAGGAGATCGGGGGCTGGGACGCCGGCTTCCGGCACTACGTCGAGGACATCGACCTCTGCTACCGGGCGATGCGAGCCGGCTGGGAGCGCTGGTACGTCCCCGCCGCCGTCGTGACGCACGACTACGCCGCCGTCATCGACAAGCGGTTCCTGTCGCGGCACACGCTCTGGCACGCGCGCGGGATGGCGCGGTTCGTGCGCAAGCACCCGGAGCGGCTGCTCGCGTTATGAGCGAGCGCGAGCAGTACGCGAGGCAGGCCGATGCGTGGACCGACCGTGCGTACGCCGACGCTCGCGCCTACCTCGCCCACCGCGCGGACCTGATCGTCGCTCTCGGCCCCCGGCTCGAGCCGGGCGACGAGGTGCTCGACCTCGCCTGCGGCGACGGCGGCCTCGGCGACTTCCTGCTCGAGCGGGGCCTCCGCTACCGCGGCGTCGACTCGACGCCGGAGATGGCGGACGAGGCGAGACGGCGGCTCGGCGACCGCGCACCGGTCGAGGTCGGCGACCTGAACGACTACCTCCCTCCCGGCCCGGTGGCCGCGACGACCGTCTTCCGAGCGATCTACTACGCGCGCGACCGCCGGGCGTTCTTCCGACACGCGGCCGGGTACACGGAGAGGAAGCTCGTGTTCGACCTGAACCCGCGGCAGTACCCGCTCGACGACGTGCTCGACGACCTGCGCGCGGCAGGCCTCGGCCGCGTCCAGCTCCGCCCGTTCTTCGTCCCGCAGACGGTGGCGCTGCCGGGGCCGGTCGCATCCCTCGCGACCGCGCTCGAGCGCTCTGGGCCCGCTCGCGCGGCTCGCCCTCCGCTTCCGCTTCACGTATCTCGTCGCGGCCTCCCGCTAGGTGACTGTCCCCGAAGGGGACTGTCACCGGCTGTTCGCCCGACGGGTCGCTACCGCTCGAACAGAGGCCTGAACCCGACGTCCATCGTCGCGCCCAGCTGGCGGCGATCGGAGTTCGACGGGTCGAGCTCGTGTGGCGAGAAGGTCGGTTCGATCGTCACCTCGACGCGCCAGGGGACGCTCGGGGCGGGGAGCAGGAACGGCGTCGTCACGCACTGGTGCACGGTCTTCACCTGGGTCGCCGTCACGTCGGTCAGGGCCGGCTGCCGGTCCTCGCCGATCGCGACCGGGCCGATCCGGACGGTCGCCTTGCCCGGCACGTCGCCGCCGCACCATGCGACCCGCGAGAGCTTGACGAGCGCGAAGCCCGGCCCGTCCCGGGACACGTCGTAGCGCGTGTACGCGGCCTCGGCGACGCCGTTGCCGTCCGCGTCGCCGATCCAGCCGTCCGAGTAGAGGCCGGTGACCGCCGAGCCGAGCTTGAGCGATTCTCCAGTCGAGCCGGTACAGCGTCGTCGTGCCCCGCCGCGCGACGACCGGCGCCTGCAGCTCGACGCCGTTGATCCCGAGCGCGTACTCGGTGCCGGGCGGAGGCGTGAGCGTCCCGTCGGCAGCCTCGAGGTCCGGGGTCAGGATCGGCCCCGGGCCGGGAGCGGTGCCGTCGAGGCTCCACATCTTGCGGACGGACGGGTTGAAGAACTCCGTGAGCCAGACGTTCGTGGGATCGGTCACCTGCTGGCCCACGACGACGACCGACCCGCCCTTCGTCTCCCGCTCGACCCAGTCGTACGGCTTCGGCAGGTTCGTCGCGATGCGCGTCGAGAGGTCGCGCTCCCCCTCGGCCGCGTAGACCTGAGCCGTCAACGTCCAGGTGAGGACGAAGACGGCGACGGTCCCGGCGAGGACACGATGCCCACGGGAGCCGCGGCGAAGCAGCCGGAGCCCGAGCGCGACGAGGAGCCCGAGCGCGCACACGACGAGCAGCGCGTTCTCGATGCGCCCTTCGGGCCACTCGAGCTCGCGGTTCGCGAACGCGAGGATGGACAGCCCGTGCGCCTCGTAGTAGGGGTAGTGGTCGAGCTGGAGCGGCGTCGCGGTGACGACGTAGAGGGTGAAGGCCGCCGCCACCGCGATCGCCCAGCCGCGACCGACGCCGCGCTCGAAGGCCATGGCCGTCGCGGCATAGAGGATCGGTCCGAGGTAGATGACGTTCCGCTCGACGACGAGCGTCGCGAAGACCGTGGAGATGTACGCGCCCTTGATCGCCGCGTACCCGAGGAACACGGCGATTGCGGCGACGCTCGTGACGACGAAGGCGCGTGTCTTCGGGTCGCGCGGCTCGCCCTTCGGGCGTGCGAGCGCTGCGATGCCGACGATCATCGGGATGACCCCGAGCCCGATCGCGAGCGCGCCCATCGCCCAGACGCCGTGCTCGACGATCCGGTCCTTGTAGAAGCCCGTCGTGTTCCGCCAGCTCGTCGAGTAGTGGCCGGCGAAGGCGGCGAAGCCGAGCGCGCAGCCCACGCGCGATCGTCACCGCGCCCGCCCAGTCCCAGCGCGTCCACTCGGAGCGCCAGCGCCGAACGCGCTCCGACTGCCAGCCGATCCACAGCAGGCCGAGCACGAGCACCAGGAGGAGGATCGCGAGCTGCGTCCGCGTGAGTGCGGCGGCAATGGCCGCGAGCGCTGCGACCCCGACTCGCGTCCAGCTCGGCTCGGCCAGCGCGCGCGCGACGAGCCACAGCGTCAGCGTGCGAGACGGGGTACGCCAGCGGCTCCTCGACGATGATCGTCGAGTACGCGAGCGCGGGAACGGCGGTCGCGCCGCCCGCAGCCGCGAGCGCGTACCAGCGGGACACGACGAGTCGCGCCAGCGCGTAGGCCGGAAAGACCGTCGCCGTCATCGCGAGGACGAGCAGGAGCTTCGCCGCGGCGTAGCGCGGTGGAGCTCGACGCGAGCCACCACACCGGCGCGAGGACGTAGGCGACGAGCGTCGCGAGCCCGTACGGCTCACCCCGTCTCCCCGGCTCGCCCGTCTCGGCGATCGCGCGCGAGAGCTGGGTCAGCTCGAGCTCGTCCGTGAAGATCGTGGGGACGGGGTGGCGCGACGCCTGCCACGCGTACAGCGCGGCCAGCGCGAAGTAGACGATCAGCGAGCGGTGTCGCCGCCTGGAAGCGGGCGAAGAGATCGAGGCGCGACGGGCTCGCGGCGGCGGGCGTGGAGCTCACGTGAGCGAGGCCTCGACGGGCTCGGGCGCCGAGAACTCGCGTCCTGCGGTGAACGATGCGACACGGGATGCCCGCGGCGTCCGCCGCCCGCACGACCGCGTCGAGGCGCTCGCTGCGGCGCGTCGGGGATCGTGACGAGCACCTCTTCCGCACGCGTGCTCGCGATCGCGCGCTCCGCCTCGTCCATCATCCCGACCACGGTGATCCCGAGGATTCGCCTCCGTCGCACGCGCGGGTTGTCGTCGAGAAAGCCGACGACGCGCGCCTCGTGGCTCTCGCGCAGCTCCCGTGCAAGGCCGCGTCCGGCTGCCCCCGCGCCGACGACGAGCACGCGCCGCCGGTGCCGTCGACGTGCCGCGCCTCGGGCAGCAGCCTGCAGGGTCAGACGGGAGGCGCCGACGAGGAGCGTGCAGAGGACGGCGTCGACGACGAAGATCTCCACCGCCGGGAACGACCCGATCGGCCGCAGCGCGACGAGCACGAGGTAGGCCACGACGGCAGAGCCGGCGCAGCCGACGGCGATCGGGACGGCGTCGCGCGCGGTCGCGAAGCGCCACACCCGTCGATAGACCCCGAGCGAAACGAAGAACACGTAGCGGGTCGCGAGCAGGATCGGCAGCGCGGCGAGGAACACGGAGCGCTCGTACTCGGTGCCCATCCCGCCGACGACGAGCAGGTAGGCCGCGAGGAACGTGCGCGCAGATGACGACGAAGTCGACGACGACCTCGACGAGGCGCCGCGGCTCGAACACGAGCGCCCGCCAGAGCGACGGCTCCGCCCCCTCCGCGACGCCGCTGCGCGAGCGCTCCTCGAGGTCGCTCAGGAAGCTGCCGAACTGAACGAGCAGCACGAAGGTGACGAGCACGCCGAGGGCGGTCAGCCGCCCGTTGTCGAGCACGTTGTAGGCGAGCGCCGTCGCGCCGATCGCAGCCGCGACGAGCGCGAGCAGGAGCACCGCCCTCGACTCCGACAGCCCGTAGTACACGAGCCGGTGCGACGTGTGGTCGCGTCCTCCCTGTGTCACCGGCCGCCGCTCCGCGAGCCGCTTCAGCGTGACGAGCGTCGTGTCGAGGATCGGGACCGCGAGGACGAGGAGCGGGAGGAGGATCGTCGCGATCGTCGTCCCGGCCACCGTCCAGCTCGACGCGAGCGCGAAGGAGGCGAGCCCGAACCCGAGCACCTGGCTCCCCGAGTCGCCCATGAACATCGTCGCGCCGCGCCGCGGGCGCAGGTTGAACGGGAGGAACCCCGCGCACGCGAGGCCGAGCGCGAGCGAGAGGACGAGCACCGTCTCGTTCTCGTGCTCCGTCAGCGCGTCGATCGCGAAGTACGCGCACGCGATCGCGGCCAGCGTCGCCGCGAGCCCGTCCATGTTGTCGAGCAGGTTGAAGGCGTTCGTGATCCCGACGAGCCAGAGGAGGCCGATCGCCCACGCCAGGACGTCGTTCTCGACGATCTCGACGCTCAGGCCGCTCGCGAGCACGATCACGGCGGCGCCGATCTGCGCGGCCAGCTTGGCGAGGGGGCTCAGGTGACGGAGGTCGTCGACGAGCCCGGCCGCGAAGAGGAGCGTGAGCCCCGCGAGGATGCCCGCCGAGCTCGTTGCTCCACTCGACCGCGCCGACCGCGAGCGCGAGGCCGACGCCGGCCACGAAGCCCGCGAAGATGCCGACTCCACCGAAGGTCGGGGTCGCCTGCTCGTGCCAGCGCTCCCCCGTCGGGACCGCGACGAGGCGCCCGCCCAGCGCGCGAGCGGAGGAGCGCCCAGAGAACCGCCACGGTGACGGGGAACGCGGCGATCGCGACGATCGCATCCACAGCCTGGAAAGGGTAGAGCAGCGGCCTGCCGCCCTAGACTCCTTCCGTGAGCGTTTACGCCGATGTAATCCGCTATCGGGACCTCTTCGAGAGCCTCTTCCGCCGCGACCTGCGGGCGAAGTACAGGGGCTCCTTCCTCGGGCTCGCCTGGTCGCTGCTGCACCCGCTCGTGCTGATGGGCGTGTACCTGCTCGTCTTCTCCGTCCTCTGGCGCGTCGCCGAGGTGGGGAGCGACGACTACTGGCTCTTCCTGCTCTGCGCTCTGCCCGCCTGGGTCTTCTTCGCGACGGCGGCGCAGGCGGCGTCTCGGAGCCTGCTCGAGAACGCGAACCTCATCCGCAAGGTGCGCTTCCCGCGGCAGCTCGTGCCGCTGTCGATCGTGGGGACGAACCTCGTCGGCTTCGCGGTGATGCTCGCCGTCGTCGTCGTGCTGAGCCTCGTCACGCTCTCCGACACGCGCGCCACCGTCTGGCTCGTGTTCCCGCTCGGAGCGCTCTTCGCGTGCATCGTGGCGGGCTTCTCGCTCGCGATCGCGTCGCTCAATGCCCTGTACCGCGACGTCGAGCACCTGCTGCAGGCGCTCCTCCTGCCGTGGTTCTTCCTGACGCCGGTGCTGTACAGCCTCGACCAGCTGCCGGGCGTCGACGACTACCCCGCTCTCGAGTTCGTCCTCCACTGGGTGAACTTCCTCACGCCGCCGATCGAGGCGATGCGATCGGTGCTCTTCTACGGCGACGCGCCCTCGGCCGGCGACACGATCTACACGGTCGTCGCCGCTGTGGTCGCGCTCGCGCTCGGAGCCTTCGTCTTCAGCCGCTCGGACGACCGGATCGCGGTCGAAGTCTGACGAGCGCCCGGCCCTCGAACAGGGCGTCTGGGCCCGTGAACGCGGGCAGGCCGAGGTGGGTCGACGGCTCCAGCCCGTCGAGGAGCGAGGGGAGGAGGAGCGGCTCGCCGAAACGCGGGTTGCGCCCGCCTCCTGGAGCCCAGGCCGCGAGGCGCTTCCGCTCCGCGCGGCCGCTCACGTCGAGCGCCCCGCCGACGGCGGCGTACCCCTCCGCGTGCGCGTCGAGCAGGAGGCGCGACCAGTCCGGCGCCGGCGCGGCGCCCGGGACGAGGTGGGCGAATGCGACTGCGCCCTCCTCGACGAGCGGCTCCTCCTGGGCGGCGAGCGCCGCCTCGGTCTCGGCGTCCGGCGCACCGTGCAGCACGACCTCCAAGCGACGTTCCGAGATCCTCGGCCGGACCTCGACCGGGAGCTCGAGCGGCGTGGAACCGACCTCCTGGAACCAGAAGCGCAGCTCCTCGACGAGGTCGAAGGCGAGCCGGTAGCTCCCGGGCGGCCGCGGCGCGAGCACGGGCAGCTCGACCTCGACCGTCTCTCCCGGCTCGACGGTGTGCGGGAACGGCGTGCGGATGCCGTCCCAGACGATCGGGTTCCCCAGCGGATCGAGCCAGTGGTACGCGACGTGCACGCCCTCGCCGTCCCGCGAGCGCCACGCCGCGGAACCCGCGTTCTCGAGCCGCAGGCGCGCTTCCCCCGTGACTCCGGCACGCGGCTACTCGACCTCGTGGCCGAGCCAACGCACGGCGAGCGGCCCCGCCGGCACGGCGTGCTCACCGACTCGCTCCATTCAGCGCAAGGCCGGGATCCGCTGCAGCGCGGATCCCGACCGCGCGAAGATCCCTGAAGACGGCCGCTTCGCGGCCTTGTGGCGCCGACTCATCGAGCCTCTAGTCTAGGTCGGCACATGGAACCCGGCGAGATCAGCGTCGAAGGCGTCTCACGCCGGTTCCGCATCCATGCGCGCGAGGCGCAGACGCTCAAGGATCTCTTCGTCCAGCGGGGACGGACCGCGCCGACCGACGTCTGGGCGCTGCACGACGTGTCACTGGACGTTGCCCGCGGCGAGGCCGTCGGCCTCATCGGCCGGAACGGCTCGGGCAAGACGACGCTGCTTCGGTTGATTGCCGGGATCATCAAGCCGACCTCGGGCGCGGTCCGGGCAGGGGGGAGCATCGGCTCGCTCCTCGAGCTCGGCGCCGGCTTCCACCTCGACTTCACGGGGCGCGAGAACGTCTTCCTGAACGGGGCGATCCAGGGGCTGCGCCGCGCGGACATCCGGGAGCGCTTCGACGAGATCGTCGCGTTCGCCGAGCTCGAGCACGCCATCGACCGCCCCGTGCGCACGTACTCGTCCGGGATGACGATGCGTCTCGGATTTCGCGATCGCCGCGTTCCTGGACGCGGACGTCCTCCTCCTCGACGAGGTGTTCGCCGTCGGCGACGAGGCGTTCCAGCGCAAGTGCTTCGGCCGCATCTTCCGGTTCAAGCAGGAGGGCGGGACCATCGTCTTCGTCTCGCACGACGCCTCAGCGGTCGAGCGGCTCTGCGAGCGGTCGGTGCTGCTCGACCACGGGCGCGTCGCGTTCGACGGGCCCACGCGCGAGGCGGTCGCCCGCTACCGGCGGGCACTCGCGGACGAGGTCGACCCGGCGGAGCGTGGCGCGGGTCTCCGCGAGTGGGGCTCCGGCGAGGCGTCGATCGCCTCGGCGGCGCTCGTCGGAAAGGAGGGCGGCGAGCGGCTGCAGTTCCTCTCGGGCGAGCCGTTCTCGCTCCGCGTCGCGGTCGCGACCCCCGACGGCGTCCCGCCTCCGCGGCTCCAGCTCGAGCTCCGTGACGACGCCGGCACACTCGTCGCGGGCGAGGCCGTCGACCTCCGCGAGCTCGGCTGGGCTGCAGGGAACGGCGAACGGTCGGTTCGCTTCGACATCGGCTCGCTCCCGCTCGCGGACGGGCGCTTTCACCTCAGGCTCGGGCTGACCGACGAGAGCGGCGAGCGTCTGTACCACTGGCTCGACGACGCACTGGTGTTCGTGGTCTATCCGGGGGGTGACGAGCGCGGAGTCGTACGCTTTGAAGGGAGGTGGACCCTGGAGGAGAACTCAGCGTCTCGATGACAGCCCGCACCTGCACCGACTGGCCCGAGCTGATGGAGGTCGCGCCCGACCTGCAGTTCAAGCACTACACGGTCGCGGAGGCGCAGCTGCCCGCCGAGGTGCTCGGGAGCGTCTCGCACGTCTCCCTCGGCGAGGTCGAGATCTGCTGCGACCTCGACCACCACGTCTTCAACCCGAAGCACACCGACGATGAGGTGTGCGATGCGCTGCGGGCGTCGCACTGGTTCGACGTCCACGAGTGGTCGACCTCGGGCCCGGGCACGGACACCGGCCAGATCGAGATCGACCTCCCGCTCCCGGACGCAGACGTCTCGGACGCCGCCTAGCCACGCGCGCGTACGCTTCGCGCCGTGCCGACGATCGTCGTCCCCTACCGCGGCGACGCGAAGCGCCGGCTGCCTGCGCCCATCCGCGCCGCCGCCGCGGTCGCGATGCTCGGGGACGTCGTGGCGGTGGCGCTCGAGGTCGGGCCCGTCCTCGTGGTCACGGACGACGGCGCCGTCGTCCCGCCGGGCGCGGAGCACGTTCCCGACCCCGGCGGCGGGCTCGGCGCGGCGGTCGCCGCCGGTCTCGCGCACGTGACCGGCCACGCCCTCGTCGTCAATGCGGACCTCCCGTGTGCGACCCCGGCCGCGATCGGATGCCTGGCCGCCGCCGGGCTGGCGCTGGTCGAAGCGAGCGACGGCACGACGAACGCGCTGTCGCTTCCCGACCCGTCGGTGTTCGCCCCGCTCTACGGCCCTGCGAGCGCGGCGCGGTTCCGGGCGCATGCGCCGTTCGCCTCGGTGGACATCCCGGAGCTCGCGGCCGACGTGGACTCGGACGAGGACCTCGAGCGCCTCGCGCCGATGCTCGGCCCTCGCACGAGAGCGCTGCTCGCAGTCACCGCGTGAAAGTCGTCCTCCTCTCCGGCGGCGGCGGTGGCGCCCGCTTCGCCCGTGGGCTCCAGGACGTGCTCGCGCCCGGGGAGCTGACGGTCGTCGGAAACGTCGGGGACGACCTCGAGGCTCTAGGCCTCCACGTCTCTCCGGACCTCGACAGCCTCCTCTACACGCTCGCCGGCCTCCTCGACGAAGAGCGGGGCTGGGGCCGCGCGGACGAGAGCTGGACAGCGCTCGAGTCCGCTGCCGAGTGGGGAGGGGAGGACTGGTTCCGGCTGGGCGACCGCGACCTCGGGCTCCACCTGGTGCGCACGCGAGCACTCCGTGAGGGGCGGCCGCTCTCGGCGATCACGGCGGAGCTCGGCGAGCGCGCCGGGCTCAGTGCCCGGATCCTCCCTGCGACGGACGAACCGCTCCACACGCACGTCCTCACTCCGGCCGGGAGGTTCGCGTTCCAGGAGTGGTTCGTGGGCCGCGCTCACCGCGACGAGGTGGACGAGGTCGTCTACGAGGGCGCCGAGCAGGCACGCCCTGCGCCGGGGGTGCTCGAGGCGCTCGACGCGGCGAGCGCGATCCTGCTGGCGCCGAGCAACCCGTATCTCTCCATCGGGCCGATCCTGGCCGTCGAGGGCATCCGCTCCGCGCTCGGGTCGCGGCATACGAGGTGTGTCGCCGTGAGCCCGGTCGTCGGCGGGCGTGCCGTCACCGGCCCCGTCGACCGTATGCTCCTGCGCATGGCGGGCGGCACGGCTCCGGGTCACGTCGCAGGCACCTACGCGGGGCTGATCGACGCCCTCGTCGTGGACGAGTCGGACCTTCCCGCGGAGGCGCCGGTCGAGCTCGTCGCCGCCCGGACGCTGATGCGCGATCGTGCGTCCGCCCGCAGACTCGCCGAGAGCGTGCTGGAGGCAGCGTGCGGATAGCGATCGTCGGGGGCACCGGGCCGTTCGGCACGGCGCTCGCGATGCGGCTTCGGGGAGTGGAGGGATACGAGGTCGTGATCGGCTCTCGCGACGCGGGGCGCGCAGAGGCTCTCGCGGCCGGCCTCGGCGTGGAGGGTGCGGCGAACGAGGACGCGGTGCGCGGGGCCGACCTCGTCGTGCTCGCGACGAAGGCCGACGCGGCGCTCGACACCATACGGAGCCTCCGCGAGGCGATCGGATCGACGCCGGTGCTGTCGGTGGCCTCGGAGCTCCGCTTCACGTCCGAAGGAGTCCTGCCCTGCACGGACGCGACCTCTCTGGCCGAGCGCGTCCAGACGGAGCTCGACGGCCCCGTCGTCGCTGGGCTGCACTCGCTCGCCGCGTCGAGCCTCGGAGGCGCCGAGCCGCCGGACGAGGACGCGTTCGTCTGCGGCGACGACGAGGACGCGAAGGCCATGTCGCTCGAGCTCGCGGAGCAGGTCACCGCGGGCCGCGCGGTCGACGCCGGGCCGCTCGCGAGCGCGCGCGCCCTCGAGGGCCTGACGGCCGTCCTCGTCGACGTGAACAAGCGCTACAAGGCGCACGCAGGGCTCAAGGTCACGGGCCTGGGATGACCCGAGAGATCCGGGTCATCCCGCTCCCCGGGATCCCCGAGGTCGAGGAGGGGGACGATCTCGGCGCCCTGCTCGCGCAGGCCGCCGACCGGGCGGGCGGCCTCCGGGACGGGGACGTCCTCGTCGTGGCGCAGAAGGTGGTGTCGAAGGCCGAGGGCCGGATCGTCCGGCTCGACGAGGTCGAGCCGTCGCCGAGGGCGCGAGAGCTCGCGGGTGACGAGGATCCTCGCCGCCTGGAGGTCGTCCTACGGGAGTCGAGCGACGTCGTCCGCGCCCGGCCGCCCCTCGTCATCGCCGAGACCCGTCACGGCTTCGTCTGCGCCTCCGCGGGGGTCGACGCGTCGAACGCGAAGGGCCCGGACACGGTCGTCCTCCTCCCGCTCGACCCCGATGCCTCCGCCGGCCGCCTGCGGGAGCGGGTCCTCGAGCTGAGCGGGCGTGCGGTGGCCGTCATCGTCTCCGACTCGTTCGGGCGCGCCTGGCGCACGGGCACGACCGACGTCGCGCTCGGCGTCGCGGGGATGAAGGCCCTCCTCGATCTGCGGGGAACGCGCGACTCGGCCGGCTACGAGCTCCATTCGACGCAGATCGCGGTCGCCGACGAGGTGGCCGGGGCCGCCGAGCTCGTGATGGGCAAGACGGACGGCGTCCCCGCCGCGATCGTGCGCGGGCTCGAGGTCGGCGGCGACGGTCGGGGTGCGGATCTCGTGATGCCCCGCGACCGCGATCTATTCAGGTAGCCCGCGCGGCGGGCGATAGACTGCGGAGGCCGTGCGCACGTACGCGATCTGGGGAACCGCGACCTCGCCCGCGCACGAGGAGTGGGTCCGCACGGTCGGTGAGCAGTTCGAGCACGACGAGTTCACGCTCGTCGACGACGTGGCGAGCGCGGACTTCGTGCTCAACATGTTCGACCCGGCCGATCCGAAGGCGTTCCGGCGTGCCTCCAGGGGCACGTACTCGGCGGCGTTCTACGAGCTCCCCGAGGCGCCGGAGGACCCGCTCAGGGAGAGCTACCCGATGCTCGTGCGCACGCTCTCGAACGTGGTCCTGCTGCGCGTGCCCGGGCAGGGCGTCTGGTTCACGACCATGGAGCGCGGGACGTACCACGTCGCGGACGACCCGAAGGAGATCTACGACCGCCTGGAGCCGCTCGCGACCTCGCGCCTCGTCATCGACAACGAATGGATCCCCGATCTCGAGCCCGAGCTGTGGGACGGGGACGAGGTCACCGCGGACATCGGCGCTGCCGGCCGCCGGCTGGACGAGCTCGACCTCCTTCCCTCGCCGTTCCCCGTCGAGGAGTACCTCTCCGGCCGCGACCTCCGCCACGTCATGCGCCTGTACAGCGTGGGTGGGCTCTCCTACGGGAACCTGTCCGCGCGCAAGGACGAGACGCGGTTCTGGATGAGTGCGAGCGGCGTCGACAAGTCGCAGCTCGAGACGGTCGGCCGCGACTTCCTGATGGTCAAGGACTTCGACGACGAGCGCGGCCTGATCGTCCTGAGCGTCCCTCCCGGCATCGAGCCGCGACGCGTGTCGGTGGACGCGATCGAGCACTGGATGATCTACCAGGCGCACCCCGACGTCGGCGCGATCCTCCACGTCCACGCGTGGATGGAGGGGATCCCGGCGACCGACGTCAACTATCCGTGCGGCACGCAGGAGCTCGCCGTCGCGGTGGCCGATCTCGTGGCGGCGGAGCCGGAGCCGTCGCACGCCGTCATCGGCCTGCGGAACCACGGCATCACCTGCACCGGGGAGAGCCTCTCGGAGATCCTGGACCGCGTGGCGCCGAAGGTGCTTCGCCAGGTCCCTATGACCTGAGGCGAAGCAAGGTCAGCACGGCGAGCGCCGGCGCGATGACGAGATCGTTGGCCATGCACCAGACGCACACGGCGTCGATCACGAAGAGCTGCACGACCACCAGGTAGGCGCTGAAAGCGAGGCCGACCAGCGCGAGCGTGGCCGCCGAGAGCCGCGCGATCTGCGCGTCCCAGACGAGAAGCCCGAGCACACTCAGGTACGAGGCGAGCCCGAGCGCCGCCACCGGGATCCCTGCGATCTCGGAGTAGGACGACTGCTGCACCTTCTCGCAGCCGCCACCCTGGACGCAGATGACCGACTGGTCGGCGAAGTGCGCCCAAGTCAGGTAGCCGGCGACCCCGATCCCGGCGAGCGTGACGAGGATCGCCGTGAGGCGGAGGGCGCGGTCGCTCAACCTGCGAGAGCGTCGTCGAGCGCGGCTGCGAGCGCCGCGGGATCGAGCCCGACCTGGATCATGTACGGCTCGTCGTCACCGATCTGGATCAGCAGGGTCGGCGTGCCCGTCGCGCCTGCCTCTGAAAATTGCTGGAGGTTCTCCTGGGCCTGAGCGATGACGGCCTCGCTCTCCGCGTCGGCGACGAGCTCGTCGACGTCTAGGCCCGGCACCTCCGCAGCGACCTCCCTGACGAGCTCCTCGGTGACCCAGCCCGAGTTCTCGTCTCCCTGACGCGCGAAGAGCGCCTGCTGGAACTGCCACATCAGGTTCTGGCGACCTGCGGCGATGACGTAGCGGGCAGCGGTCTCCGAGTCGGCCCCGAGGATCGAGACGACCCGGAAGTCCGCGCGCACTCTCCCCGGTCGAACGTAGTCGTTGACGAGTGTCGGGACCATCGTCTCCGAGTACTCGGCGCAGAACGGGCACTGCATGTCCGCGAACTCGATCAGCGTGACCGTCGCGTCGGGATCGCCCAGCAGCGAGCCCTCCTGGGGGATTCCCGAGAGATCGACCTCGGCAGCCGGGCTGCCGCTCTCGCCGTCGTCGCGCAGGAGGAGTGCCCCCGCGACGAGGGCGCCTGCCGCGACCGCGGCGATTGCGAGAGCGATGACGATGGAGCGTCGAGAGGTCGGTCGACTGGAGGGGGCCCGCGTCGCCATCACTCGAAGTCTGCCTGTCGGTTCTCGCCGGCTACGCTCGAAGCGCTCGTGCCGCGCGCTGCGCAGCTCGCGCGAGCGCCGCGTACGCGGCTCGACGCTCGGCCTTCGAGCCGGAGGCCTGCGCGTCGTGAAGCGCCTGGATCCCTCGGGAGACCTCGTCGTCCAGCAGCTCCTTCCGCCCCCAGGCGAGAAACGCCTCGGGCACGTCGCACCGCTGCGAGAGCTCGCGCAGCACCTGGAGCGAGGGGATGCGCTCGCCTTGCTCGATTCGCGAGATGTATGCCGCGCTGCAACCCGGAAACGCGAGCTCGCGCTGGCTCAACCCCGCGGAGAGACGCGCCTCGCGGAGCCTGCTCCCCAAGGCGGACGGATCGTCGATGTGCGGCAGTCGCTCTCGCTTGCCCGGCATCGAGCCCTTCCCGGCTCGAGTCGGGAAACGGTACCCCGCCGTTCGGGTTCGCGCTGAACCTCGCGTTCACACGATGCCGGCGTCATGCGATCTCGCGAGGTCGGAGATCGGTGCTCACGGAGACGACACCGGGCACGCGCGCGACGAAGACGGGCAGGAGCTCCGCGTCGGCCTCGGAGTCCACCTGGCCCTCGAGGCGAACGGCTCCGTCGACGACCTCCATCGAGACAGCGCCCGGCTCGAGCCAGAGCGTCCGCCGCAGGATCTCCTCGCGGATCTCCTCGGCGATCTCGACGTCCGTACGGGTGAAGGCTCGAACGACGTCGGCCCGCGTGAGGATGCCCACGAGCATCCCGTCGTCGACCACCGGGAGCCGGTTGACCGACTCGGAGATCATGAGCGCAGCGGCCTCGTGCACCTGCCGCTTCGGCCCGATCGTGATCGCGGGGGCGCTCATCGCCTGACCGACGGTCGTCGCGGCGATCTTGTCGTGCAGGTCGTAGTCGGGCTCCAGGAGCCAGCCGAGGAGGCCGCCATGACGGGCCTCGCCCCCTGCCTTCACCAGGATGTCCGCCTCCGAGAGGACGCCGACCACGATGCCATCGTCGTCGACGACCGGAATGCCCGAGATCCCCTTTCCCGCGAGCAAGCCGGCAGCTTCCTTCAGCGGCGTCTGTGCGGTAGCGGTGAGCACGTCGCCGGACATCAGGTCCCTGACCTTCATCACGTCTCCTCTCGTTTTCCGAATCGTCTCCACCGTTCACGGACGGGGCATCGGGGAGTACACGGAGTGCCGTTCGGATTCCCCGAAGGGAGGATCGGCCAGGACGGCGCTCCCCGGGATACATCGCGGGATACACCTGCTGACGAATGGCCCTCCCTCGGACGAGGGAGTAGGTTCGTGGCCATGATCGAGCTGGCCACGGAGAGAAGGACGGCGCCCATCACGGACCGACAGCGCGAGGTCGTCGCCCTGATCGCTGCCGGGTGCTCGAACGACGAGGTCGGCGCGAGGCTGGGAATCTCCCCCCGGACGGCGAAAGCGCACTGCGACGTCTTGCGACAGAAGCTCGGCGTGCGTCGCAGACGCCAGATCCCGGTCGCGTTTCGGCTCCTCACTGGCGAGGACCCGTTGGCGGCGGGGCCGCACTGGGCGCTCGGCGTCCCGCAGCCCCGCTGACCCGAGAGCCTGCGGCCGGTTGCCGGCCGCAGGCTCCGGGTATAAGACCGTGGGGATTCGACTGAGGGAGCTTTGCGTCGCGAGATGGGGACGACGGCGACAGTCCAGCAGGCACGCCCGCTCCGGCGACGACGGATCATCGAGAGGCGGCGGCTCCTCGCGTTGCTCGACGAGTCGAAGGCACCGGTGCGCATGCTGGTTGCGCCGGCCGGTTACGGGAAGACGACACTCGCGGAACAGTGGGTGGCGCGTAAGGGCCACAGCGGCGCGTGGTTCACAGCCCGCCGGTCGTCGACCGACGTCGCGGCTCTTGCGCTCGGGGTCGCCCGGGCTTGCTGCGCGCTCGCCGCAGACTGTGACGTCCGCCTACGCGAACACCTCCGCGCCGTGCCGACGCCCGCTGAGAACGTCGACGTCCTCGCGGAGATCCTCGGCGAGGATCTTGCCGGCTGGCCGGCCGACGGCTGGCTCGTCGTCGATGAGTACCACGAGATCGTGGGCCATCGCGAGGCCGAGCGGTTCATCGAGGCGCTCGTGGGCGCCTCGCCGGCGCAACTCCTGATCGCAACGCGGCAGCGGCCTTCGTGGGTGACGACCCGCGGCCTGCTGTACGGCGAGATCTTCGAGCTCAACCAGGCAGCGCTGGCAATGGACAGTGCCGAGGCCGCCGAGGTGCTCGGCGACGAGCACGGGTCGCAGTCGGCGTCGGGCCTCGTAGCCCTTGCGAACGGCTGGCCCGCGGTCATCGGGCTTGCGAGCGTCTCGACGGCCGAGCTCGCAGGCGAGGAGGAGCCGGTCCCGGAGACGCTGTACCAGTTCTTTGCCGAGGAGGTCTTCGGTGCGCTCGGCGGCTCGGTGCAGCACGGGCTGGCCGTGCTCTCCGTCGCGCCCGTGCTGGATCGCGACCTGGTCGGCCTTCTCCTCGGCACCGAGGCCGACGTTGTGTGCCAGGCGGCGCTCGACGTCGGGATCCTCGTCGAGCGCGGTGCCGTCCTGGAGCTTCATCCGCTTGCCCGCTCGTTCTTCGCCGAGCGAAGCGAGCGCGACGATGTCGACGAGACCACGGTGTCTCGTTGTCTCGACCACTACCGTGCGCGCCGCGAGTGGGACGCGAGCTTCGACCTGATTGCCCGGCATCGGGCCGTCGGAGAGCTCGAACGCCTCTTGCTGGACGCTCTCGACGAGCTCCTCGACACCGCGCGTCTCTCGACGATCGAGACGTGGTGCGAGCTCGCCGCCGAGCTGGGCCTCGAGACGCCGGCCTTCGCGCTGGCTCGTGCGGAGGTAGCGCTGCGCCGGGGTCGTCACGCGGTCGCGCAGGCGCAGGCCGAAGGTGCCGCGAGCTCCGACGCAGCCGAGCTCAGGTTTCGATCACTGTCGGTTGCCGGCCGCGCCGCCCATCTCGCCTCCCGCGAGGAGGATGCGCTCGAGCTCTACCGCCAGGCAGAAGCCGCGGCTGCGACCGAGACCGAACGGCGCGATGCCCTGTGGGGACAGGTGATCTGTTTGATCGAGCTCGAGCGTCCCGAGGCAACGCACATGCTCGACGACCTCACCGCCGCCGAAGCATGGCCGATCCTCGCGAGGTGGTACGGGCGGCGGCGTATCGACGATCAGCGCCCAGATGAAGCTCGGATCGCTCGAATCTCAGCAGAGGTCGAGCTCGCTACTGAACTTCTGAGCGTTGTCGACGATCCGCTTATCGAGTCGGCGTTTCGGAATGTGTACTCGGCGGCTCTCGCTCTGTCGGCCCGATACGACGAAGCACTCACGGCTGCGAGCGAAGCTCATCGAGACGGTCAAGGAGCACAGACTCGAGTTCGTGCTCCCCTACGCGTTGTGCGTCAAGTCCGTCGCTCACGCCGGTCGCCGGGAGTGGACAGAGGCGTCTCAACATCTCGACGCAGCCCTCGCTTCCGCGCATGCTGGTCGAAATGCGCACGCAGAGCATTTGTGTCTCGCTGCGCGACTGCGAACGCTTGCTCAGGAGGGTCGAAACGAAGCAGCCCTCGCGCTGCCGATACCGGAGCTTCACTTCGCGCTTCCTGCTGCTCGTGCCGAGCTTCTCGGCTCGCGGGCGCTGGTACTTGCATCGAGCGGACGGCTTGAGGAAGCGCAATCGACTGTGGATGAGATTCGAGGTGCCTCGTCGGCGATCGAACCCGCAGTATTGGTTGCAGCCGTCGATGCGATCGTAGCTCTGAAACGCCGCAGTCCTGAGGCGATCGCTGAGGTCTCTGAATGCGTCGAATGCGCATTCTCGACAGGAGGGCTGGATCTGCTCGTCACGGCCTATCGGTCGACGCCGGAGTTGCTGGCAGTGCTACTTCGTCATCCGGATCGTGACCGTGTGGTCGGTGTGATCAGAGGTGTGCATGACGAAGACATCGCACAAGCGCTGGGTCACTCAGTGAGTGTTCCGGACGATCCTCATGCGAAGCTGACTCCCCGCCAGCGTGAAGTATTCGAGCTGTTACGTCAGGGCCTCTCGAACCGCCAGATCGCCGGACTGCTCTTCATTGAGGAGTCGACGGTCAAGGTGCACGCCCACCACATCTACGACAAGCTCGGCACGCGGTCTCGGACGGCGCTTGCGGTTCAGGCTGCGCTCGAGCGAGCGGATCAGGCGACGTCCGCGACGGGCACGGAGGACTCGAGCGACGAGTCGTAGTTGCCCTGCCCGAACTCGAGGAAGTCCGCGCGCCGTGCCAGTCGGTAGTCCTCGTCCGCGCCGGCGAGAATCGCCTCGAACGCGGCCACGACTGCAGTGTCGAACTGGCTGTCGACCGCCTGGGCGAGCCTGAGCCGGGCGACTCGGCTCGGCATCGCGTCACGGTACGGTCGATCCGAGGTCATCGCGTTGTACGCATCGGCGACCGCGATGATCCGCGAGACGAGCGGGATGTCCTCGCTCGTTCGGCCGTCGGGGTATCCCTGACCGTCGATGCGCTCGTGATGATGGCGGACGACCGTCGCGATCTCCGCGTACTCGTCGACGTGGCTGAGGATCCGCTCGCCGATCGCGGAGTGCTCCTGCATCTGTCGCCGCTCCTCGAGCGTGAGTGCGCCGGGCTTCTCCAGGAGTCCCGGTGGGAGCCCGATCTTCCCGATGTCGTGCACGAGACCACAGAGGTAGGCGTGCTCCTGCACGTCTGGTGTCAGACCCATGCGCTCCGCCACATCGCGCGAGTAGATGGCCACCGCCGCCGAATGGCCGGCCGTGTACTGGTCTCGGGCATCGAGCGTCGCGATCAGCGCGGCTGCGAACTGGAGGTTGGCTCGTTCGAGCGTCTCGTTCGCGGTGGAGAGATCGCTCGCGAGCCGCCGCTCTTCCTGGTAGAGGCCGTACAGCCGCTGCGCTGCCGTCGCCGGCACGAGGAAGAGCGCGAGCGTCCACGGTGAGACCTCGACGTACAGAAACGCCAATAGTGCGACGAACGGTGCATACACGGGCGGAACCAAGAACAGGAGCGGTGTGACAGCCCGAGCCGTGTCCGGGATCAGACGCCCCGCGGATCGCGGCGGTGATCACGCGAATGCGACTTCGACAGTCTCGCTCACGACGGCTCCGACGAACGTCGCAGCGATCAGAGCCTCCGAACTTGACGGAACCACAGCGATGACGGCCTGCGCCGCCAAGCCGGTGATGGCTCCTGCGATGAACCGAGTGCTGGTGTATGTCGCCCACTTCAGCCTCGGTGCGCGGTCGCGCCGTCGCGACATGAGCTCGGGGTCGCCGATCATCGATGCGGCTCCGACCACGGCAGCGGCAAGCGGTCCGAAGAGAACCGCGGCAAGAGCGTGGGAACGAGCGAGATTGAGTGTTCGGCGTTTCGCGTGAGTCGAACGCTGCTTCGTTCCGCAATCGCCGCACGTTACGGCGAGCACGAGGACTGTGGCTGGAGCCTCAACCATGTACCCCGACAGGATCAGCGAAAGTGCCGTGAGAGCAGCGGTTATTGCCAGCGCCATGACGTACACAAGCGTGCGTCGCTGGGGCCCGAGTTCGCGGACACCTTGAACTATCCCTCGAACGGGGTATACGATTCGGATGCCGTCAGTTCCCAATCGAGGAGTCATCGCCTATGGCCAGGGGCTTGAAAGTCTGGTAGAGCCGTCTCATCCTCGGTTCTCCATCGGGGGTGGGCATCCCTCTTTCGGGGGTTAGCTCCCGGGGGAACGGCCCGGTGGATGTCGGGATGCTGACGGTAGTGCAGCTGTAGCTCGGAGCTACGCGATGAGCCCACGCCGGAAGCCCACGGCTACGGCGTGGGCTCTGCTGCGCGCTTGTAGCTTCGCGAGCAGATGTCGTACGTGTGACTTGACCGTCTCTTCCGAGAGGTAGAGGCGCTCGCCGATCTCGCGGTTGACGAGGCCGTCGGCGACGAGCTGGAGTACCTCGATCTCGCGGGCGGTCGGATCCTGACCGATCTCGCGCGTGGCCGGCGGCGTGAACGGGATGACCGATCCGTGCCGCCGCGTGCTGCGTCGAGCCGCGGCAGCCTCGAAGCGGCGGCTGTGGTCGCGGTAGCGGTCGAGGATCTGCTTTCGCTCAGCGGCATCCACGTTTCCGGTATCGGCGGCACCTGCTCGCCGCTGAAGGTCGCATGCGCCCCTTTCCCTCGAATGGGGGAGTCGGGGCAGTCGACGCAGTGCGGTTTCGATCACATAGGCTTTCGCGGTCTGTGCAAGAAGCCGTTCGTTCAGCGGCAAGGCTCGATCGTGCGTCGGCGCCCGACAATTCGGTCTCGTCGTCGTCGTAGTACGAGGGGGGCTGCTGCTTCGTCCTCGACCCACTCAACGCACTGGAGAAAGGGGAGCACATGAAGCGAAGGCAGACGAGCTGGCGGTTCGGCCCGTTGGCCGCGATCGTCGCGCTCGCCGTCGTGGCGCTCGGCGCCGGCGCCGGCCAGTCCGCACTCGGTGGATCGTCCCAGTCGGGAGTGCTGATCAGCGGTACCACCGACTCGATCACGAACATCGATCCCGCCGGGAACTACGACTACGGCACGTTCACGCTCGGCGCGGGCGTGTTCGAGAAGCTGTACTTCTCCGCCAACGGCGCCAAGGTCGTGCCCGTTCTCGCGACCCGTTGCGCTCCTCGGGGTACCGCGAGGGTGTGGCGGTGCAACCTCCGACGGGGCGTCAAGTTCCACGACGGCTCCGACTTCGACTCCGCGGACGTGAAGTTCTCGTTCGACCGGGTCTCGAACGCGCAGGTCGTGAAGCAGGCGGCCGCGAACAGCCCCTCGTCGCTCCTCTCGAATCTGCGGAGCGTGCAGACGAACGGTCGGTACGCGGTCACGTTCAACCTGAAGACGCCGGTGTCGACCTGGCCGTTCATCCTCGCAACGGGCGCAGGCGGGATCGTTCCGAGCTCTGCGTACAAGGGCAACAGTCTCCAGACCAACAATCAACCGCAGATCGGAACGGGCCCGTACCGCCTCACGCGGTACACGCCGGGCCAGCAGGCCGTGTTCGAGCCTTTCGACGACTACTGGGGCTCGCAGGCGAGAAACGACGGGCTGATCCTTCGCTACTACACGAGGTCGTCGACGATGAAGCTCGCCGTCGAGCGCGGTGAGATCGACATGGCGTTCCAGACGTTCACGCCGCAGGAGCTGACTGCACTCGGCCGGAACAACCGCGTCCGCGTGAACCAGGGGCAGGGCGCCATCATCCGGTACCTCGTCCTCAACGTCGAGCGGCCGCCGTTCGACAACCTCTCGGTGAGGCGGGCGCTCGCGTACATGATGCCGCGGGCGGCAATCGCCGCCAGGGTCTACCGAGGGACCGTCAAGCCGCTGTACTCGATGCCGCCGGCGGGGCTGCCGGGCCACACGCCCGCGTTCGCCGCTCGCTACGGGCGTGCACCGAACATCGCGGCGGCTAAGCGCGAGCTCCAGCGAGCTGGGCAGTCGCTGCCCATGCCGATCGAGCTCTGGTGGACGCCGACGCACTACGGTGACGCGACGGCCGACGAGTACGCCGAGATGAAGCGCGGGCTCGAGCGTGGCGGCGTGTTCAGAGTGACCCTGAAGTCGTCCGAGTGGGCGCAGTACTCGAGCGTGCTGGGCAACCAGTACAACGCGTTCCAGCTCGGCTGGTTCCCCGACTACCCGGACCCCGAGAACTACGTCCTGTCCTTCTACCAGGCAGCCAACTTCACGGAGAACGGCTACTCGAACCCGAGGATGACCAAGCTGCTGGCGCAGGAGCAGGCGGCTACCTCGACGGCGAGGCGCCTCGCGATCATCCGGCAGATCCAGACGCTGGCTGCCCAGGACGTTCCGATCATCCCGTACTGGCAGGGCAACATGATCGCCGTCGGCCGCACGAACGTGCGAGGCATTCCGAGCACGCTCGATGCAGCCGTCATCATGCGGTACTGGAAGATCTCGAAGTCGTAACCGGTGAGGGGGGTGCTGCCGTCTAGGCGGCGGCACCCCTCGTCTCCGACACCGCGCGTTCGCTCTTCATGGCGGCACGAGGAACATCACTGAGGCGGTATCTGGTGACGCGGCTCCTGCTCGTCATCCCGATGGTGTTCATCCTGCTCACCCTCGTGTTCCTGCTCATGCGGGTCGCTCCCGGGCGACCCCGTCTCCTCCGCGCTCGGCGGCCGAGTCCCGCAGGAGGAGCTCGAGCGGATCCGCGGGGAGCTCGGGTACGACCGGCCAATCCTCGTCCAGTACTTCGACTATCTCGGAGATGTCGTGCGGGGCGACTTCGGCGTCGCGACGACCGACGGTCGTGAGGTTCGGGACATCGTCGTCGAGAACGGCGCGGCCACGCTCGAGCTCACCTTCTTCGCGATGATCATCGCGATCGTCGTCGGAGTGACCTTCGGTCTGCTCGCCGGGCGCTACCGCGACAGCTGGATCGACGGGGGCGGGCGACTCTTCGGGATCTTCATCTACGCCATGCCCGTCTTCTTCCTCGGGCTGATGGCGCAGCTCTTCTTCGGGTCGTATCTCGGCTGGCTGCCCACGTCCGACCGGGCGAGCCCGCTCGTCGACGCCACCCTCGAGACGCATACGAACATCTACACGATCGACACTCTGATCGCCCGCGACTCGGAGGCGTTCGTCGACGTGGTCAAACATCTGATCCTCCCGGCGGTGACGCTCGGGCTCGTGACCGCCGGCGTGTTCATCCGTCTCGTCCGGATCAACGTCATCCGGACGATGAAGGACGACTACATCGAGGCCGCGCGAGCACGAGGGATCGACGAGCGGTCGGTCGTGTACCACCACGCCTTCCGCAACGCGCTCGTGCCGGTGATCACCATCGTCGGGCTCACGGTGGCGCTTCTTCTGTCCGGCGCCGTGCTGACCGAGTCGACGTTCAACTGGCCCGGCATCGGCAAGACGCTGCTCGACTACCTGGAGAACCGCGACTACACGGCCGTCCAGGGGATCGTCATCGTCTTCGCCCTGGTCGTCGTCTTCGCGAGCCTGATCATCGACTTCGTGAACGCCTACATCGATCCGAGGATCCGGTACTGATGACGGTTCCGGCCGAGGTCGAGCGCGTCTCCACCCGTCAGCCGCGCTTCGTCGGCGTGCGCAGGGCCTTCGCGCCGATCCGCGACGCCCGTGGGATGACGCGCACGATGCTGTGGCTGGGGACGGCGATCACGCTGGCGTTCGTCCTCATCGCGCTGCTCGCACCGGTGCTCGCGCCGTACGACTTCGACCAGTTCCGGTCTCCCGAGGAAGGGCGGTTCGCCCAGCTGGAGGCTCCCTCCCGCGACCACCTCATGGGCACGAACGTCCAGTCGACCGACGTCCTCTCGAGGATCGTCTGGGGGACGCAGACCGAGCTCAAGGTCGTGCTGATCTCGCTCTTCGTGTCGATCTCGCTCGGCGTGCCGCTCGGCCTGTTCTCCGGCTACTTCGGCGGGAAGCTCGACCGCGCCCTCGTACTGGTCATGGACGCCCTCCTCGTCGTTCCGTTCCTCCTGCTCGCGATCGTCATCGCGTTCCTGCTCGCGGACAAGGTGGGGCAGGGGATCTTCACGGCCGCCATCGCCATCACCGTCGTCTACGTCCCGCTCTACTTCCGCGTCGTCCGCAACCACACGATCTCGATCCGGGAGGAGCCGTTCGTGGAAGCGGCGCGTGCGCTCGGCGCGAAGCCGCTCACGATCATCCGCAAGTACGTCTTCTTCAACGTCGTGCAGAACGTCCCGCCGCTCGCCACCCTCAACGCGGCCGACGCGATCCTCACGCTCGCGGCGCTGGGATTCCTCGGCTACGGCATCCAGCCGACCGACGGCGCCGAGTGGGGGTACGACATCCAGCGTGCCGTCTCGGATGCCGCGTCCGGGATCTGGTGGACGGGGCTCTTCCCGGGCCTCGCGATCGTGCTCCTCGTCACCGGTCTGACGCTGCTCGGCGAGGGTCTGAACGAGACGATCAACCCGGTGCTCCGCAAGCGCCCGACGACGAGCGTGGAGCTCGAGCCGACCCTCACGGACGCACAGTGACCGCCGAGCCCGTGGTCTCCGTGCGCGACCTCCGCGTCTACTACGGGACCCTGCGCGGCGCCGTGCGTGCCGTCGACCAGCGTGTCGCTCGACATCGGGGCCGGCGAGGTCCTCGGGCTCGTCGGCGAGTCGGGCTGCGGGAAGTCGACGCTCGGCCGCGGGATCCTCGGCCTGCTGCCAGAGGGCGCCGTCACGGACGGCGAGGTGCTCTATGCGGGCCGCAACCTCGTCGGCATGCCGTCGAAGCAGCTCCGGCGCCTGCGGGGGCCCGACCTCGGGCTGATCTTCCAGGAGCCCATGACGAGGCTGAACCCGCTCATGCGGATCGAGGACCACTTCAAGGAAACGCTCAAGCAGCACGAGTCGGGGCTGACGGGCGCCGAGATCCGGAAGCGCTCGCTCGAGACGCTCGGGCGAATGGGGATCCCGCCGACGCGTTTCCGCCAGTACCCGCACGAGTTCTCCGGCGGCATGCGGCAGCGCATCATGATCGCGCTCGCGCTCGTTCTCCGTCCGAAGCTCCTCGTGGCCGACGAGCCGACGACGTCGCTCGACGTCATCGTCGAGGCGCAGATCCTGAGCATCCTCGCCGACCTTCGTGAGAACTTCGGGACCGCGCTGCTCCTGATCACGCACAACCTCGGGATCGTCGCCGAGGCGTGCGACCGGGTCGCGGTCATGTACGCGGGCAAGATCGCCGAGGAGGGGGACGCCCGCCTCGTCTTCTCCGACCCGGCGCACCCGTATACGCGGGAGCTGCTCCGCTCGACGATCTCGCTCGAGACGACGGAGCTCCACTCGATCCCGGGTGCGCCGCCCGACCTGATCGACCCGCCCCCCGCGTGCCGGTTCCACCCGCGCTGCCCGAGCGCGATGGTCGTCTGCGCGACCAAGCACCCGATCGAGCAGACGCTCGACGGAGGTCGGCGGGTGCTCTGCTGGCTGCACGGCCCGGAGGAGGAGATCCCCGGCGGCGGAACTGCCGAGCTCGAGCGTGAGGAGATCGCGGTTGCCGACGAAGCCTGACGCGTCGACGAACGGCGACCCGCTCGTCTCGATCCGGGGCCTGAAGACGTACTACTCGATCCGCGGCAGCTTCGTGGGGCGGCTCTTCGGACGCGAGGCGGGACACGTGAAGGCGGTCGACGACGTGTCGTTCGACCTTCGGAAGGGCGAGGTGCTAGGCCTCGTCGGCGAGTCGGGCAGCGGGAAGACGACCCTCGGCCGAACGCTGCTGGGTCTCGTGCATGCCACGGAGGGCAGTGTGCGCTTCGACGGGCGCGAGATCACGAAGCTGTCCGAGCGTGAGCTGCGCTCGGTCCGGCGCGAGATGCAGATCGTGTTCCAGGACCCGCACGCGTCGCTCAACCCGGCGATGACGATCGAACAGTCGGTCGTGCACCCGCTCGAGATCCATGGGATCGGCGACGCACGGGAGCGCCGCATCCGAGTTGCCGAGACCCTCGAGACGGTTGGGCTGGCGCCGCCTCAGCAGTTCATGGACAAGTACCCGTCGGATCTGTCCGGCGGGCAGAAGCAGCGCGCCGTGATAGCCCGGGCGATCATCCTCAACCCGGTCCTGCTCGTCGCCGACGAGCCCGTCTCGATGCTCGACATGAGCGTGCGGGCGAAGATCCTCGAGCTCATGCTCGACCTGAAGCGCGAGCTCGACCTCACCTACCTCTACATCACGCACGACCTCGCAACCGCGAAGTTCTTCTGTGATCGCATCGCCATCCTCTATCTCGGGCGAATCGTCGAGATCGGCCCGGCAGAGGCGATCTACGCGGATCCGAAGCATCCCTACACGCAGGCGCTTCTGCGGGCGATTCCGGAGCCGGATCCGCTGAAGAGCGTGCCGCGTGACCTGCCGCGAGGCGAGGTTCCCGACGCGGCCAGCCCCCCGCTCGGTTGCTCCTTCCACCCTCGTTGCCCGAAGGCCTTCGAGGTGTGCGGCTGGGAGAGTCGCGACCTCCGAGACCTCCTCGAGTCTCGCTGGGCCCACCAAGCCCCGGAGGAGTACGAGGCGGAGCGCGCCACGATCCGGGACCTCACGCCGCTCGACGCTCCCGCGAGCAAGGCGCGCGTGAAGGCGGGTCCCGGCCACACGGGAGCCGATGCTCTCGCGCTGCTCGACGCGTTGCGTGCGGAAGATCCCGATGAGCCCTTCTGGACGGGGCTCGAGCGCATCGCCACGGAGGGCGACCACGTGGACATCGAGTGGCACGAGCCCGTCTCGCCTCGGCCCCTCGCCTCCGGCGACGTCACCGTCGAGTGCCACCTCTACGACGAGGACGCGCTCGCGGAGGCCGAGCGGCGTCGCGCCGAGCAAGCCGGGGTCTGACCCGTCCGGGTCAGACCCCTCTGCTTCGTCAGACTTCTCGAGCTAGGCGGCGAGGCCCGCGAGATCCCGCAGGGCCTCGAGGCGCTTCAGCGCCTGGCCTTCGAGCTGGCGCACGCGCTCGCGTGTGAGCTCGAGCTCGTGCCCGATGGCCTCGAGCGTCCACGGCTCGCCCTCGAACCCGAAGCGGAGCTCGAGGATGCGCCGCTCACGCTCGGGAAGCGCGTCCAGCGCCCGGCGGATGCTCTGCCGGCGGAGCGACTCCTCGGCCTCGTCGAACGGGTCGGCCGCCTCGCGGTCGGCGAACAGGTCGCCGAGCTCGCCCTCGTCGTCGGCGCCGACCGTCTGGTTGAGCGAGACGGACGCGTGCGCGGCGCCGAGCGCCTCGTCGACGTGCTGGATGGGCAGGCCCGTCGCCTCGGCGAGCTCCTGCTTCGTCGCCTCGCGTCCGAGCTCGACCTCGAGCCGGCGTGCGGCACGCGAGAGCTTCTGCTGGCGCTCGACCACGTGGACGGGGACGCGGATCGTCCGCGCGTGGTTCGCGACCGCGCGCTGCACCGACTGCCGGATCCACCAGGTCGCGTACGTCGAGAACTTGAAGCCGCGGCGCCAGTCGAACTTCTCGACCGCGCGGTTGAGCCCGAGCGTCCCCTCCTGGATGAGGTCGAGGAAGGGCACGCCGAGACCGCGATAGCCCTTGGCGATCGACACGACGAGCCGGAGGTTGGACTCGATCATCGTCCGCTTCGCCACGGGGTCACCGCGCTCGATCCGCTTCGCGAGGGCGACCTCTTCCGCGGCCGTCAGGAGCTTGTGGCGCCCGACGTCCGCCAGGAAGAGCTGAAGGCTGTCCGCCGCGCCAGAGACCGCTCCGGCCTCGTACTGCGGCTTCTGCGGCGCCGCCTCCTCCTTCTCCGCGTCCGTCTGCGGGATCTCGATTCCGTGCGCCTCCAGCTCCCGGTGAAGGAGCTCGGCCTCGTCTTCGCCGAGATCGTGCTCGAGCACGAACGCCTCGAGCTCGGCGGGCTCGAGATGGCCGCCGTGCTCCTCGGCACGCTCGACGAGGGCCTTCAGATGCTCGGACTCGAGCAGTTCGATGAGCTGGTTCTGCGTCAAAGTGCTGTGTCAGTCCTTTCGATCCGGTCGTACTGGGAGAGCAACAAACTTACGGAGTGTAGGGAGATTTTCCTCTTGATTCCAGGGTGATGCGCCTTTCGAAGGCGTCACAAGCTCGAAACGTTCGCCCTGCCCTCTGGTATTCCCCCTGTGCGGCGTTTGCGGTTTCTCGGTGCGAGCATCCGGAGCCCGGAGGCCCACATCACCTGAGACGGGCGCGGCCCCAGGCAGTTAGATAATGACCGCTTCGCCGGACGGCGAAAACCCCTTCGAACGCGGCTTTACGCGCTCTTAGCGCGCCTTTCCGCAAGCAACTCCACGGCACGCTCGGTCGTCAGGCTCTCGACCGTGTCCCCCTTTCGGAGGCTCGCATTCGTCTCGCCGTCCGTCACGTAGGGGCCGAAACGCCCGTCCTTGAGCACGATCGGGCGGCTCGTGGCCGGATCCGAGCCCAGCTCGCGCAGCGGAGGCTTCGCCGCACCGCGACCCCGCCGCGGCTTCGGTTGTGCGAGCAGTGCCTCCGCCTCCTCCGCGCTGAGCGTCAGCAGCTGCTCCTCCGACGAGAGCGACCTCGTCTCGGACCCTCGCTTCACGAAGGGGCCGTACCGACCGTTCGAGACGACGATCTCCTCGCCGCCGCGCTCCCGTGAGCGTGCGCGGCAGCGTGAGCAGTCGAACCGCGTCGTCGAGGGTCATCGTGTCGATCGACATCGATGAGAAGAGCGAAGCCGTGCGCGGCTTTCCGTCCTCGCCCTCCGCGAGGAGCTCGGTGACGTACGGGCCGTAGCGGCCGGCTCGCACGGCGAGCTCGCGCCCGGTCTCGGGGTGCCGGCCGAGCACGCGATCGTCGGAGGGCTGCGCGAGGAGCTCCTCGGCCCGCTCGATCGTGAGCTCGTCGGGCGCGAGGTCGTCCGGGATGCTCGCGCGCTCCGTGCCCCGCTCGAGGTACGGGCCGAACTTCCCGACGCGCACGACGATGTCGCTGCCCGGGATCGGGATCGAGTTGACGAGCCGCGCGTCGATCTCGTCCAGGTGCTCGGTGACGAGCGCGTGCAGCCCCGGAGCGTCGCCACCGAAGTAGAAGGCGCGCAGCCAGTCGACGCGCTCCTCGGCACCGGCCGCGATGCGGTCGAGATCGTCCTCCATCCGTGCGGTGAAGTCGTAGTCGACCAGCTGCCCGAAGTGGTCCTCGAGCAGGCGTGTCACCGAGAACGCGAGGAACGTCGGGACGAGGGCCGTGCCCTTCTTGAAGACGTATCCGCGGTCGAGGATCGTTCCCATGATCGACGCGTACGTCGACGGACGGCCGATGCCCCGGTCCTCGAGCGCCTTGACGAGGCTCGCCTCGGTGTAGCGCGCCGGCGGGCTCGTCTCGTGCCCCTGGGCTTCGAGACCGGTCACCGAGAGCGTCTGTCCGACGGTCAGAGCCGGGAGGCGGCGCTCCTCGTCGTCCTCGCCCGGCTCGTCGCGGCTCGACTCGTACGCGAGGAGGAAGCCAGGGAAGGTGATCACCGTCCCCGCTGCCCGGAACAGCACGTCGCTCCCGGCCCGTCCCTGCGCGCCGAGCTCGATCACGACCGTCTGGCCGGCCGCATCCTTCATCTGCGAGGAGATCGTGCGCTTGAAGATCAGGTCGTAGAGCGCGAGCTCGTCCCGCGACAGCTCTCCTCGGAGCTCGGCGGGCGTGCGGAACACGTCGCCTGCGGGGCGGATCGCCTCGTGGGCCTCCTGTGCGTTGGCGACGGCTCTCTGGTAGCGGCGCGGCTCGGCCGGGACCGTCTCGGCTCCGTGCTCCTTCGTCGCGTGCGCGCGGGCTGCGGCGAGCGCGGTCTCCGAGAGGTTGACCGAGTCCGTCCGCATGTAGGTGATGTGGCCGTTCTCGTACAGCCGCTGCGCGACGCGCATCGTCGTCTGCGACGAGAAGCGCAGCTTTCGGCTCGCCTCCTGCTGCAGCGTCGAGGTGCGGAACGGAGCCGAGCGGCCGCCGGGTGTACGGCTTGTCCTCGACCGACCGAACCGTGAACGGAGCGCTCCTGGAGCTCCTCGACGAGCGCTCGGGCGCGTGCCTCGTCGAGGACGACGGTGTCACGCGAGCGGGGCGTGCCGTCCTCGCCGAAGTCGCGCCCCTGTGCCACGCGCGACCCGTCGAGCGCCGACGAGTCGCGCCTCGAAGGCGCCCGGCTCGAAGGTGCCGAGCACGTCCCAGTACGCCGCGGTCACGAACCGCATCCGCTCGCGCTCCCGCTCGACGACGAGACGTGTCGCGACCGACTGCACGCGGCCGGCGGAGAGGCGCGGCATCACCTTCTTCCAGAGCACCGGCGACACCTCGTAGCCGTAGAGCCGGTCGAGGATTCGCCGAGTCTCCTGCGCGTCGACGAGGCGCTGGTCGATCTCCCTCGTGTCGTCGAGCGCGTGCCGGATCGCGTCTCGCGTGATCTCGTGGAAGACCATCCTGCGCACCGGCACCTTCGGCCTCAGGACCTGCACGAGGTGCCACGCGATCGCCTCGCCCTCGCGATCCTCGTCCGTGGCGAGCAGGAGCTCGTCGGCCTGCTTCAGCTCCTTCCTGAGCTCGCCGATCTTCTTTCGCTTGTCGGGATCCTCGACGTAGAGCGGCTCGAAGCCGGCGTCCACGTTGACGCCCAACCGGGCCCACGGCTCCTTCTTCAGCTCGGCCGGGATGTCCGCCGCCTTCTGAGGCAGGTCGCGGATGTGGCCGATCGACGACTCGACGACGAAGTCGTCTCCGAGGTAGCCCGCGATGGTCCGCGCCTTCGCGGGGCTCTCGACGATGACGAGGCTCTTTCCCATCGGCGCGACACCTTAGCGTCCGCCCCGTGGCGCGACGTTGGCGCGATACTGGCGCCGATGCCGCGGCCACCCCGTCCGAGCTGGCTCTACTTCGCCGTCGGGGCGCTCAGCTGGCCCGTCCTGAAGACCGTCTTCCGGCTCCGCGCCACGGGACGGGAGAACGTTCCGTCGGAGGGCGGGCTCGTCCTGGCCGCCAACCACTCGTCGAACCTCGATCCCTGGCCGCTCGGCGTGCCGCTTTTCCCCCGGCGGTTCCTGCGCTTCATGGCGAAGTCTGAGCTGTTCTGGTTCCCGCTCGGCGCGATCGTCCGCGCCGGAGGCGGCTTCCAGGTCCGCCGCGGGGAACGGGACACGGAAGCGATCGCGACCGCGATCGAGCTCTGCCGCGAGGGTCACGCGGTCGTCATGTTCCCCGAGGGAACGCGCCGGGAGAAGGGCCTGAGGAAGCGGCACGAGGCCCGCTGGCACACCGGCGCCGCGCGAATCGCCCTCGAGGCGGGCGTCCCTCTCGTCCCCGCCGGCATCGTGGGCACCGACCGCCTCGCCCGCTTCGCGGCGCTCCGGGTCGCGTACGGCGCGCCGATCGACGTCGGTGACCTCGCCGGGCTTCCCGCCGCAGATGGCGCGCGGGTCGCCACCGATCGGCTGCGGGACTCGATCGGCGAGCTCGAGAGGTCGCTCTCGTGACACCGCTCCTCGTGCTGGACGGCGACTCCTTCGCCCATCGGGCGTACCATGCCTTGCCGAAGTCGATCCGGCGGAAGGGCGACCGGCCGGGGAACGCGCTGGTCGGCTTCACGGACATGCTGCTCCGCCTCTGGAAGGGCGAGAGGCCGCGCTCCCTGCTGGCGGCCTGGGACCGGCTCGACGTCCCCACGTACCGGCATACGGCCTTCCCCGCGTACCAGAGCGGGCGGGTCTTCGACGACGAGCTCCTCGAGCAGCTCGACCTCCTGCCGGGCATCGTCGCGTCGGCGGGCTTTGCGTGCGCGAAGGAGGCCGGCTTCGAGGCCGACGACTTCCTCGGCGCCGCGGTCGCCTACGAGGAGGCGGCCGGCGGTACGGCTCTCGTCGCGACGTCGGATCGTGACGCCTTCCAGCTCGCGAGCGCGCGGACGACGATCCTGCAGCCCGCCCGGGGCGGGGTCCCCACGCGGATCGGCCCGGACGAGGTGCGTGAGCGCTACGGGGTCGAGCCGGAGCAGGTGCCGGACTTCATCGCCTTGCGCGGCGACCCGTCGGATCGCATCCCCGGCGCCCGCGGCATCGGCGAGAAACGGGCCGCGGACCTCCTCGCGCAGTACGGCTCGCTGGAGGCGATGCTCGAAGCAGGACGGTTCGAGGCCGAGGCAGACGCACTTCGCCTCTTCCGGAGCATGGCGACGCTCGACCGCAGCGCGCCGCTTCCCCGCTGCCCGACGTCGCACCCGACTGGAGCGCCGCGGCGGCCCACGTTCGCGAGCTCGGCCTGGACGGGCTCGCCGCGAGGCTCGAGGACGCTGCGACGTGGAGCTGATCAGCCACCCGGCTCTTGCCCACCTCCATCCCTGCGGCCCGCACGTGCACCCCGAGACCCCGGAGCGGATCCGCCGGCTTCATGCGCACTTCCCGGCATTCGAGGAAGGCGCGCCCGCGACGCAGGCGGAGATCGAGCGGGTGCACTCCGCCGCGTACGTCGAGGCAATTGATGCGCTCCATGACCAGGTGTGGCTCGACGGAGACACGTTCGCGGGGCCGACGACCTGGGAAGCCGCGCGCCTCGCAGCCGGCTGCTCTATCCGGGCAGTCGAGACCGAGGGGTTCGCTCTCGTTCGCCCGCCCGGCCACCACGCTCTCGCCGCGTGCGCGATGGGCTTCTGCATCTTCAACAACGTCGCGATCGCCGCGCGGCACGCTCAGGCCGAGCTCGGGGCCGACCGGGTGGCGATCGTCGACTTCGACGTCCACCACGGGAACGGGACCGAGGCGCTGTTCCGCGGCGATCCTTCCGTGCTCTTCGTGTCGCTGCACCAGTGGCCGTTCTGGCCCGGCAGCGGAGGGCCGGGCACGAGCGACGAGCACACGCTGAACGTCCCGCTCGCCGGGGGCTCGGGTGACGGCGAGTACGAGCGTGCGTTCGCGGAGCTGGTCGAGCCCGCGGTGCGCTCGTTCGAGCCGGACGTCCTGCTCGTGTCGGCCGGCTTCGATGCGCACGAGGCCGACCCGCTCGCCGGGATGGAGGTGACGGTGGCCGGCTACCGGGAGCTCGCCCGCCGGTGCGCCGCGCTCGCGCCGCGCGTCGCCGCGATCCTCGAAGGCGGCTACAACCTCGACACGCTTCCCGGCTCGTGGGCGCCGCGCTCGACGGGTTCACCGCCGGCTAGCGATCCGCAATTCCCCGAACCCGGCACGGCGTGTCACCGATGCCGCACATTGCGATAGTGGCCAGAATGGCTCCATGGCGGCCGATGTCTCCGACGTCATCCTCCGGGACGGGACGACCCTGCGCCTGCGTCCGCCGAGGCGCGAGGACCAGGACGACCTCGTCGAGTTCTTCGCGGCGCTCTCGCAGCGGAGCCTCTACCTTCGCTTCCACGGCTTTCCGAGGCTCGGGCCGGAGCTGGTCGAGCAGCTCCTCGACCCGAACTGGGCGGAGCGAGGGGCCCTGCTCGGGACGTTCGCCGAGGACGGGAACGAGGTCGTCGTCGCCGTCGCCAACTACGAGCGCCTCCGTGATCCGGCGGTCGCGGAGGCGGCGTTCGCCGTCGCCGACCCGTATCAGCGGCGTGGGATCGGGACGCGGCTCGTCGAGCAGCTCGCCGAGCGCGCGGGCCGCGAGGGGATCGACCGGTTCGTGGCGGAGGTGCTCAGCGACAACCGCAACATGCTCGGCGTCTTCGAGGGGCTCGGCTTCGAGCTGACGCGCGAGCTCGCCGGGGGCGAGATCGAGATCCAGTTCCCGATCGCCCACACCGAGCGCTACGAGGAGAGGCTCGACGAGAGGGACCACGTCGCCGTCACGGCCTCGCTGCGGCCGTTCTTCGAGCCGCGCAGCGTGGCGGTCGTCGGGGCGTCCCGCAGGCGCGGGGCTCGATCGGTGGCGAGCTCTTCCGCAACATCCTCGAGGCCGACTTCGCGGGCACCGCGTACCCCGTGAACCGGGACGGCACCTCCGTGGCGGGCGTGCGGGGGTACCGGACGATCGCCGAGATTCCCGACGACGTCGACCTCGCGGTGATCAGCGTGCCCGCGGGCGCCGTGCTCGAGGCAGCCGAGGACGCCCTGCGCAAGGGCGTGCGCGCCCTGGTCGTCATCTCCGCCGGCTTCGCAGAGGTCGGGACCGAGGGAGTCGAGCGTCAGGAGGAGCTGCTCGCGCTCGTGCGAGCCTACGGGGCGCGCCTGATCGGCCCGAACTGCCTCGGGATCTCCGTCGCCGGGCCGAGCCTGAACGCGACGTTCGCCAGCCGCGCGGCGCCCGCCGGGAACATCGGCTTCTCGTCCCAGAGCGGCGCCCTCGGCCTCGCGCTGCTCGAGGCCGCGGTGACGCGTGGCCTCGGCCTCTCGGGATTCGTGTCGATCGGCAACAAGGCGGACGTGTCGACGAACGACCTGCTCGAGTGGTGGGAGGACGACAGCGCGACCGAGGCCGTCCTGCTCTACGTCGAGTCGTTCGGCAACCCACGGCGCTTCGGCCGCCTGGCGCGCCGGGTCGCGCGGCGGAAGCCCATCCTCGCGCTGAAGGCCGGCACGTCGGTGAGCGGCCAGCGCGCGGCGAGCTCGCACACGGCGGCGCTCGCGGGGTCGGAGACGGCGGCGAACGCGCTCTTCCACCAGGCCGGTGTGATCCGCGCGACGTCGCTCGAGGAGCTGATCGACGCCACGGCCCTGTTGTCGAGCCAGCCGCGCCTCTCCGGGCGCTCGGTCGCCCTGCTCACGAACGCCGGTGGGCTCGGGATCCTGGCGGCCGACGCCTGCGACGCCGCGGGGCTCGACGCTGCCGACCCTGGGCGACGAGACGGTCGCGGCCCTACGCGACGAGCTGGCGCCAGAGGCGAGCGTCGCGAACCCGGTGGACATGCTCGGCGGCGCGACCGCCGCGACGTACGCGGCTGCGCTCCCCCTGCTCCTGGCCGATCCGGTCGTGGACGCGGTGATCGTCCTGTTCGTGCCGGCGGTCAGCGCCACTGCGGACGAGATCGCGGAAGCCGTCGAGCGCACGGCTCGGGAGGCGGCGGCCGACAAGCCCGTGCTGGCGGTGGTCATGACCTCCGAGGGAGTCCCCGCCGCCCTCCGTGGCTCGCGGCACGTCGCTGCCTTCGCCTACCCGGAGTCCGCCGCGCTGGCGCTCGGTCACGCCGCCGAGCGCGCCGAGTGGCTGCGCCGGCCGCTGGGCACGACACCGTCCCTCGAGGGCGTCGACCGGGAGGCCGCGCAGGCGGTCGTCGAGCGCGCGCTCGAGTCGGCCGACGACACCTGGCTCGATCCCGACCAGACGCGGGAGCTCCTGCTCGCCTACGGCGTGCCGCTCGTGCCCGAGCGCGTTGCGCGACTCGGTCGACGAGGCGGCGACGGCCGCACGCGACGCTCGGCTTCCCCGCGGTGGTCAAGACCGCGGCGGCCGGTGCGCACAAGACGGAGACGGGCGGCATCGCGCTCGACCTCGGCGACGAGGCGGCCGTGCGCGAGGCCGCGGAGCGGATCGGTCTGCCGGTCGTCGTCCAGCCGATGATCCCGAACGGCGCGGAGCTCCTGGCGGGCATCGTCCAGGATCCCGTCTTCGGCCCGCTCGTCGCGTTCGGCCCGGGCGGCGTGTTCGCGGAGCTGATCGGCGAGGCGCAGTTCCGGATCGCGCCGCTAACGGACGTGGACGCGGAGGAGCTCGTGACCGGCGGGAAGGCCGGCCGACTCGTCTCCGGGTTCCGCGGGGCGCCCGCAGCGAGTGTCCCGGCGCTGACGGATCTCGTGCATCGGCTCGCACGCCTCGGCGAGGACCTCCCCGCGGTCGCGGAGCTCGATCTCAACCCGGTGCTCGCTCTCCCGGACCGGTGCGTCGCGGTCGACGCGCGCGTGCGCGTGCGTCGGCCCGAGATCGCCGCGCGCGCGAAGTCCTGGTAACCGGCGGGTACGTACTTCTCCGCACGAACGCGGCGGCTTTCGGTCAGCGTTCGAACGAATTTTCCGCGATGACCCCGGCAACGGAGTCGTCGACACTGCCTCCCATAAGCGAAAGCAGCCATACCGGGAGGTGGAGCAAGATGACAGGAAGAAGGTTCTGGGAGATCGGCGGATTCATCGCCGGCGGTCTGCTGATCGCGTTCGGCGTCGTCGCCATCTACATGGGCGTCGACGGGCGGAACACCGTCCGCGACAGCATCAAGTACGAGCAGATCACCTTCGGCGAGGCGGACGACCCCGCCGTCGCCAAGTACGCGGAGCAGTGGGCCGGCGAGCAGGTCCCGACGGGCGACCAGGCTCGCGCGTTCGCGCAGATCATGCACGAGCACGCGCTCGAGGGCTCGGGCGGGCTGACCTACGCACAGATGGGTCGCTTCGTCTCGGCGGACGACCCGGAAGACCCGGCCGGCACGAGTGACGAGGCGGCGGCGCTGAAGGACGAGGAGGGCAATCCCGTCTCGAACGGGGCGCGGAACACGTGGGTGACCGCGACCGCGCTCTCCAACGCGCTCAACATGAGCTACATGGCCGAGCAGCTCGCGCTCTTCGGCATCGTCGTCGGCGTCGCGCTCCTGCTGACGGGCATCGGGCTCGTGATCCTCGCCTTCGCGGTCTTCGGCCAGCGTGCGCCGGCGACGGAGCCCGCAACGGGCAGGGTCCCGACCGCGACCGCATCAGGTTGATCCGGGAAGCCAGGAGGCCCGGATCGCACGAGCTCCGACCTCCCGGAGTACCGACAGGGGGCGGCCAGTCCGCCCCCTTCGGTTTGCGTAGTTTTCCCTGTCCGGATCAGTCTGGCTTCGGACGTGGCCACGGCGAGGCCGGCGCATCCTTCCGATCATGAGCGTCCAGCCTCGGCGGATCCTTGTTGCCTTCGACGGCTCCGAAGCCGCGTGGCGGGCGCTCGACGTGGCCGCGGGGCTGACCGGCTACGGCTCGAGGCTCGCCGTCGTGAGTGTCGGCCGTGAGGGCAACGACGGCGTCCGCGGCCTGCTCGACGAGGCGCACGAGCGCCTGCTTGGGCACCAGCTCACCGCGACGTACGTGGAGAAGGTCGGCGAGCCTGCCGAGGAGGTCGTGACCGCAGCGCTGGAGCTCGATGCGGACCTCGTCGTCGTCGGCCGCCGCGGCGTCGGCTCGGACGGCGAGCCCGCTCCGGGCTCGGTCAGCGCCGAGGTCGTGCGAGACGCGCCGTGCGACGTGCTCGTGATCCGCTGACACCCGGGCAGGGCGTGCGGATCAGTGCTCGATCAGGCCGTGGTCGAGCGCGTAGCGCACGAGCTCGGCCCTGCTCGCGAGACCGAGCTTCTGCATGATGTGTGCCCGGTGCGTCTCGGCGGTCCGCACCGAGATGTACAGCAGCGCCGCGATCTCCTGGTTCGTGTGGCCGAGGGCGAGGAGGGCGAGGACCTCGCGCTCGCGATCGGAGAGCGGATCGGACTCGGCGCGCTTGCGCTCCTCGGCCTCGGCCGCCACGAGCCGTGCCCCGAGCGCGGGGTGGACGTAGCGCTCGCCCGCCGCGACCGCGCGGACGGCGCCGACGACCTCGGTGTCCGCGGCCTCCTTGAGCACGTAGCCGCTCGCACCGGCCTCGAACGCCTCCCGGACGTAGTGCGGGTCGTCCTGCATCGACAGCACGAGCACCTTCGTGTCCGGGGACGCCTGGAGCAGCGCGGGCAGGCCTTCGATCCCGCTCTTCCCCGGCATGACGATGTCGAGCAGGACGACGTCGGGCTTGTGCTCGAGCGCCTCGAACACGGCTCGCTCGGCGCTCGGCGCTTCGCCCACCGTCTCGATGTCCGTTCTCGGCGTCGAGGACCCGCCGGAGCCCGGTCCGCACGACGGCGTGGTCGTCGACGACCAGGACGCGGATCGTCACCGGAGCGGCACCTCGGCCGCGAGCGTCGTCCCCTTGCCTGGCGCCGACTCGACCCTGAGCCGGCCCCCGAGCAGCGCGACGCGCTCGCGCATGCCCGGACGAGCCCGAGACCGTCCTCACGGCGTCTCCGCCGGTTCGAACCCGCGACCGTCGTCCTCGACGACGATCGCCACCGACGACGGCTTGCGGGCGACCAGGATGCTGACACTGCCCGCCTCCGCGTGCTTCGTGACGTTCGTGAGCGCCTCCTGGACCATCCGGTAGAGCGTCGTCTCGACCTCGGCTCGGCAGCCGCTCGCCCCGAGCTGCGACCTCGAGGTCGACGTGGATCGATGCATGGCGCGCGGTAGGTGTCCACGAGGCGCTCGAGTGCAGGTTCCAGGCCGAAGTCGTCGAGTGCCGACGGTCGGAGCTCCACCGCGAGCCGACGCACATTCTGAAGCGTCGACACGACGAGCTCTCGCAGGGAGGTGATCTCCGCTCGCCCCTCGTCCGAGTCGACCGCCTGCTCGAGCGACTTCAGGCCGAGGAGGATCGACGTCAGCGCCTGTCCCGTCTCGTCGTGAAGCTCGCGGGCAAGTCGCTTGCGCTCGAGCTCCTGCGCTCTCGACCACACGGCGCACGGCGTCGCGGGTCACGCGCTCCGAGAGGTCGACGGCGATCGCCGCACGCGCGCCGAGCGACTCGGCGAGACGCACGTCGTCGTCGTCGAAGCGGGGGTTGTCGCCCTGCTTGTCGTGCGCCGCGACGACTCCGATCGCGCGGCCCTGGACGATGAGCGGCACGTAGAGCGCCGTGGTGACGCCGAGGTCGCGGGCGACCGCCTGGTCGACCTCCGGGTCGTCGAGGACGGAGTCGACGCGCTCGCTCCGCCCGCGCTCGAGGACGCGCCCGACCTTCGAGCCGTGCAGCTCGAGCTGCGTCCCGACCACGCCGTCGGCTCCTTCGCCGTCGGCGGCCGCGACGCGCAGGGCGTCGCTCGTGTCCGGGAGCGCGATGAGCACGAGCCTGGCGTGCACGAGCTCGCGCAGGCGGCGTCGCGACATGGCCAGCAACGGCTCGAGCTCGAACTGGGAGGCGAGCGCGTTGCCGATCTCGTTGATCGACTCGAGCTGCCGAAGCCAGCGGGTCGACGACTCGTACAGGCGCGCGTTCTCGATCGCGACCGCGGCCTGCGCGGCGAGCAGCTGCGTGAGCTCCTCGTCCTCCTCGGTGAAGTCTCCGCCGCCCTGCCTTCTCGGTGAGGTAGAGGTTTCCGTAGCGCGACGCCGCGAAGCAGGATCGGGACGCCGAGGAAGGTGTTCATGGGTGGGTGGCTTGCGCGGGAAGCCGACCGAGCGCGGGTCGTCTGCGATGTCGTGCAGCCGGAGCGGCTGCGGCTCGCGGATGACGACGCCGAGGATCCCCCGCCTCGCGGGATCTCGCCGATCGCGGCGTGCGTCTCCGCGTCGATCCCCGTCGTCAGAAACCGCTCGAGCGCCTGCCCGGAAGGGTCGATCACTCCGAGCGCCGCGTACCGCGCACCGGTGAGCTCGGCGGCGGTCTCGACGATTCGCTGCAGGAGCGCATCGAGCGAGAGCTCCGACGCGAGGGAGATGCCCGCGTCGACGAGGACGCGCAGGCGATCGCTCTGCTCGGCGGACTGGCTCATCGGTGCGCATGAGCGTACGCGACCCGAAGGCACCGCTCCCCTACGGCTGGGGAATGGAGAAGCCCCGCCGAGCGGGGCTTCTCCGTAGCAGGCCTGTAAGCCGGATTCTGTCGTGGGTGACCATCTGTCTAATGCGGCGCACCCGGTCCCTCGGCGGGCAACGTCAGCGGGACCTGCTTCGCCTTGCACCGGACGGGGTTTGGCAAGCCGACCGTGTCGCCACGGCCGCTGGTGGGCTCTTACCCCACCTTTTCACCCTTACCGACCTCGGTTGCCCGAGGCAGGCGGTCTCCTTTCTGTTCCACTTTCCGTCGGCTTTCGCCGCCTGGGTCTCCCCAGCGTCCTTGCCCTGCGGTGTCCGGACTTTCCTCGAGTCGTCGAGCGACCCGCGGTCACCCGGCCTGCGATGCCCATTCTAGCCCGGTTCCGGTGCGATTGGCCTGCTCGCGCGGACGGTCTCCCGCCCACGCGAGCAGTTCTGGCGCCTGGCCGGAGAGCGTCAGCCGGCGGCGATGCGAGCGAGCTCCGGCAGCCCGGCCGCGGCCTCGACGTCCTCCGCCACGAGTGAGCGGCACTCGGGGCATGCGAGCACGCCTCTCACGTGGAGGACGAACTCGCCGCAGACGAGGCACTCCAGGCTCGCGCCGCGAACGAGGGCCGCGAGCTCCTGGTCGAGCGTCCTCGCGAGCGGGGCGACACTCATCCGAGGCTCCTGAAGACGCCGGTCACCTTGCCGAGGATCTGCACGTGCTCGGGGAAGAGCGGCTCGAGAGCGCTGTTCTCGGGCTGCAGCCGGATGCGGCCCGCATCGCGATGGAGCGTCTTCACGGTCGCCTCGTCCGCGGATTCGTCGTCTCCGACGAGCGCGACGACGATCTCCCCGTCCCGGGCGTCGTCCTGGCTGCGCACGACGACGATGTCGCCGTCGAGGATCCCGGCCTCGATCATCGAGTCGCCCGTGACGCGGAGCAGGAAGTCGGCGTTCCGGCCGAGTGGCTCCGGTACCGCGATCTCGTCCTCCACCGCCTCCTCCGCGAGCAGCGGGCCGCCGGCGGCGATGCGCCCGAGCAGCGGGAGCAGGGGCGAGGCGGCTGCGCTCCGGCCGGCCTCCTCGCGGCGTCGCCCAATGAGCTCGATCGCGCGCGGCTTCGTCGGGTCGCGGCGGATCAGGCCCGCGCGGTCGAGATTGGCCAGGTGCGCGTGGACGGTCGAGGGCGAGGCGAGCCCGACCGCGTCGCCGATCTCGCGCACGGTCGGCGGGTAGCCGTGCTCGTCCACGTACGTGGCGAGGAACTGCCAGATCTCCTGTTGGCGCGTGGTCAGCACCTGGTGACCAATCGGCATCGGATTTCCGGGTGTCATCGGGCTCTCCAGTCTCGGGGGACGAACATACGTTCGTCACCGAGGGTAGACATCCTCCCGGACGGCGTCAACCCCAGTTCGTCAGGCCCGCGGCCGAAGCCCGACGTACACCGCGTGCTCGTCGGGGTACGGGTCGGGAACGGCCGAGGCGACGAGGTCGAGCCCCGCGCCCGCGAGCAGCCGGCGCCAGGTCGCGTCCGGGAAGAGCCCCAGCACGTGCCGATCGTGCACGACTCGGGTCGGCTCACCCGGCTGGCGCAGCACGATCGCGAAGTCGACGGCGTAGGTGGAGCCCTCCGGCGGATCCGGCTCGTGCGTCCACTGGACGTACCGCAGGCCGCGACCGTCCTCGCCGTCGTGGCCGCCGTGCTCCGTCCCGGCCGAGAAGGTCTCGCTCGTGGCGTCCGGGACGACGAGGACGACGCCGCCCGGCCGAGCGTGGGCAGCCGCCGTCTCGACGGCGGCACGGAGATCCGTCTTCCGTCGTGATGTAGGAGACCGCGTCGTGGACGAAGACCACGTCGAACGTCCGGTCGAGCCTCAACGTCCGCATGTCGCCCTCGACGTGCTCGCACTCGGGGTTGAGCGCCCGGCTGAGCTCGAGCATCCCGGGCGAGAGGTCGGTGAGGGTGCACTCGAACCGCGCCTTCAAGTGCGACGCGTTGTTGCCGCCTCCCGAGCCCAGCTCGAGCAGCGTCCGTGCGCCGCCCTCGCTCGCCTCGTCGATGACCCGCGTGTAGTACGCCGCCTCCTCGGCGTAGTCCGAGGGGTGCGTGAGCAGGTGGAACCAGGGCGCGAGGTCCGAGTACAGACGCACGTCACGCCGAGGATGCACGAAGGGCGGCCCGCAGGCCGCCCTTCTCATGCGCTGGAGAGGACTTGAACCTCCACGGCCTCAAATGGCCACTAGGCCCTCAACCTAGCGCGTCTACCAATTCCGCCACCAGCGCGTGAGAACCAAGTCTAGCCGCGTGCTCTCGGCACGGTTCTGGGGAAAGCATCCACCGCGTCTGTCCGCATCCACAGCGGCCGCGCAGCGGCCGCCTTCAGGGATCTTGCGCGACCGGAAGCCGGCGCGAGCCGGGTTCCGGTCTTGCGCGCTTCAGAGAAGGGCGCCGCGGCCGCGCAGCGGCCGCCTTCAGGGATCTTGCGCGACCGGAAGCCGGCGCGAGCCGGGTTCCGGTCTTGCGCCTCAGAGAAGGTGGAACAGGATGATCGTGTTGAGCCCGAACACGCTCGCGACGACGACCGTGAGGCGCGTCAGGTTCTGCTCGACGATGTGCGTGCCGCCCTGCGAGTGCGGGGTGAACCCGAGGCCGCCCATGCCCGCCTCGCGCCCCGAGTGCATGAGCACGAGCGTGACGAGGAAGGCGCTCACGAGCACCTGGAAGACCGCCGACATCTGGAGCCACGGCATGGCTCGCGCAGGGTAGCAGCGGCGCTACGCTCCTCCCGTGCCGGAACCGGACGATCCGAGGGCACGTGTCCAGAAGCTCCTCGTCACCGGGGACAACCGGTTCAAGCAGGGCGTCGACCCGGCGAAGGTTCGCGAGACGTACGAGGAGGCGCTTGCGGTCGCTCGTGAGGCAGGGCTCGAGGACTCCGTCCGCCCGCTCGTCGAGGTCAGGCTGGCCGACCTCCAACGACTGTCCTAGCGACGGGCTGCGGCCGCGAAGCGGCCGCCTTCAGGGATGTTCGCGCGGCCGAGATCCGCGCGTCAGCGGATCTCGGCCGCGCCCACGCTCTCTCGAGAATCGACTCCACGCGGCCCGCCTGAGCCCTGACGTCGTGCGCCTCGGCCGCCGAGCGGGCGGCGAGGTTCGGACGGGGCAGGAGGGCGGCAGAGTCGAGCGCTTCGACGAGCGCGCCCTCGTCCACCGGGTCGACGAGCGCCCCGGCCTCGGGCGTCACGAACTCGGGTGGGCCTCCGACCAGGGTCGCGACCACCGAGCGCGCCGCGGCCATCGCCTCGAGCGTCGCGAGGCCGAACGGCTCGACGAGACTCGGCTGGCACAGGACGTCGCAGGCCGCGAGCCACGTCGGGACGGACTCGTGGTCGACGCGCCCGACGAGGCGCACCCGCTCGCGGCCCTGAAGCGCCTCGCGCAGGGGGCCGTCGCCGACGAACGTCAGCGTGCCCTCTCCGCGCCGCTCGAACGCGCGCGCGAGGCGGAGGACGTTCTTCCGCTCCGAGAGCGACCCGAGGCAGAGGAATGCGGTCCCGTCGCCGTTCCAGCCGACCTCGGCGCGCGCGGCGGCTGCGTCGCGCGGTGCGAAGCGCGCGAGGTCGACCCCGCAGTCGACGACCTCGATCTTCGGCGCCGCCTCGGGTATCGCGTCCACGAGCTGCCGTCGGAGCCACTCGGAGACGGCGACGATCGCGGCCGCGCGGCGGACGACGTAGCGGGTCGCGGCGCGCGCGCCGGGGATCGCGCCGACGTTCCGCACGTCCTGGCCGTGCGCCGTCACGACGAGCGGCGCCCGCGATGCGAGCGCTCCGGCCAGCCCGGCCGGGACGAGGAAGTGCGCATAGACGACGTCCGGGTGGAAGCTCCGAGCGGCGTGGACGGCATCGAGCGCGAGTCGTGCGTGGCGCCGTCTGCCCCCGGCTCGCTCGTCGACGACCGCGCGCGCGAGCTCGTGGCCGCGCGCGACCAGCTCCTGCTCGAGGTTGGCGACGAAGACCCCGAGGTCGGGGTCTTCCGGGCCCGGGTACATCTGCGAGACGAGGAGGATGCGCATCGACTTCATCGTGACGCTTTCGGCGCTGTCTCGTTGCTCTTCGAAGTGCCGGCCGCGGCTAGGTTCGGCGGGTGAGCGAGGCCGACGAGCCGTTCGACGACCTCGTCCTGGACTTCGCGGTGCTGGTCGGCGTCTCTGCGAGCGCGACGCGCGTCCATCGCGGTCTGGACGAGTTCACCATCGACTTCCTACGTCGCGTTCCCGACCGAGCACGACCGTTCCTCGTTGCCAGGGCGCTCGTCTCGCCGGTCGTCGCCATCGGGCTTCGCGACCAGCTCGACGACGCCTGGCGGAGCTACTCTGAGTGGTCGATGCCTGAGGATCACGATGGATGAGGTTCCACTGCCCGAGCGCGGGCTGTTGCGCAAGGGCATGATCTACAGGGTGCCCGCGCCACGAACCGCGCCTCGTCGTGAGCTCGACCCGGAGACGCATGAGATCCTTGCACGAGGCCGACGAAAGCTGATTCGCGAGTACCTCGAGCGTCGCCGCTCGTAAGTCCGCTACCCGCGCGTCACCTGCAGGATGCCCAGGCACATCTCGTCGGTCGTCCCTTCGCCCCACAGGACGTAGCGCGGCGTCTTCGGGATCCCGTGCGCCCCGTGCATGCGCTTGTGGACGTCGTGGCGGCAGGTGACGCGCACGACGTCTCCCGGTCCCGCCTGCACCGGCTCCGCGAGCGTGTAGGCGTTCTGCCAGTGGAAGTCCCAGCGCGGGATGTCGAGCAGCACGCGGGCACGGGGAGTGCCGGGGTTCAGCTCGAGCGTGATCGAGGACCCGAGGAGGTGCATGTGCCCGGCGGCGATGCGGATCGTCGTCGGCGCGGTGATCCGCCGGTCGCAGATCGAGGTCGCGCTCGGCTTCGGCGCCGACGCGTCGCGGCCGCACAGGATGAGAAGACCCGCGGGGACGAACGCGGCGTTGCCGCCGTACTTGCGCGAGAGCTCGAAGAGCGCCTCGGTCCTGGAGCACAGCTTCCCGCGCTCGCCCGGCGCGCACGCGAGCTCGACGGGCCCGGGTAGGAGCATCGTCTGGAGTGGAGTGAGCCCGGCCGAGGCCGGGGCGGTCGTGAGGATCGCCTGCGACCGGTCCGGAGCGCGTCCCTGCAGCAGGTTGTAGTGGACCTGCATCACGACCTGGCTCCCTGCAGCGAGCTGGACACCGGTTCCCTCCGGCAGTCGCCCGGCCCCCCAGCCGGGCGCCCAGGCGGCGATCCAGTTCGCGTTGTTCAACGAGTCCTGGAATCCCCCTGCGGAGCTCCCTGCCGGAAGCCCCGTACCCCCGAAGCAGCCCCAGCCCGGGCCGGCAGCGCGAGCGTCGAGGCTTCTCGCGTCCGCCACCTGAGCCTTCGCGACGCGGAAGAGGATGACGTGGTGGACGATGCGCGTCGCCCCCGGCTCGATCCGTGCCGACGTGACGGAGGCGTCGCCGGACAGCTTCGGGTCGAGCAGGAAGCAGCGATAGTCGTCGGTTGCGCCCGCCGCCGCGCGCGGGCGGTACGCCGCCGGCATCCCGAGCCGCAGGGTCGATTCCCCGGGCCGCGCTGGAGACGGTTGCGCCGGCTTGCGTCCGCGGGCGGGCCCGTCCACCCGTCCTCCTGCACGAGCCCAGGCGAGGATGGTCGCCCGCTCGCCGGCGCTCAACGTGCGGCCTCGCTCGCCGACGTACTCCGGCGAGCGCGCACCCGGGGGCCAGGGGGGCATGATGCGCGCCCCCACAGCGGCGGCGATGAGGCTCGACCGGGAGGAGATCTGGCGCGCGGTCTCCAGCGGGAACGGTGCGATGCCACCGACCCGGTGGCAGCCCGTGCACTTCTCGCGGACGATCGGCGCGACGTCCCGCGTGAAGCTCGGCGCCGCGTCGCCCGCCGCGGGTGAGCTGCCGCCACGGCCTGCGGCGAGCGCGGCGAGCGGAATCCCGAGCACGAGCAGCGCAGCTCCCGCGACCGCGATCCGCGTGCGCCGGCTACGCGCGCTGGGCGTCATACGTCCCCCATAGATCACGAAGCGTGCCGCAGATCTCGCCGACCGTACAGGACGCACGCAGCGCTTCTCGGATCGGCGGGAGCAGGTTGTCGTCGCCCTCCGCCGTTCGCCGAACCTCCGCGAGTGCCGCCTCCGCTGCGGCGCCGTCCCGCTCGGCGCGGACGCGCGCCGTGCGCTCCCGTTGCCGCTTCTCGCTCTCGGGGTCGACCTGGAGGAGCTCGACGCGCTCCTCCCCGTCCTCGGCGAAGCGGTTCACGCCGACGACGATGCGGCCTCCTGCTTCCACCTCGGACTGGTACCGGAACGCCGACGCCTCGATCTCTGCCTGGACGAAGCCCTGCTCGATGGCCGCGACGGCCCCGCCCAGGTCGTCGATCCGCTCGATCAGCTCCTGGGCCCTCCGCTCGAGCTCGGCGGTCATGCGACTCGATGAAGTACGCGCCGCCGAGCGGGTCGGCAGTGTCCGTGCCTCCGGTCTCGTGGGCGAGGATCTGCTGGGTGCGGAGCGCGATGCGCGCCGCGTGCTCCGAGGGCAGCGCGAGCGCCTCGTCGAAGGAGTTCGTGTGGACGGACTGGGCGCCGCCGCACACGGCGGAGAGCGCCTGGATCGCGACGCGCACGACGTTGTTCTCGGGCTGCTGCGCGGTGAGCGTCGATCCGCCCGTCTGAGCGTGGAAGCGGAGCGCCGTCGCGCGCGGGTTCGTCGCGCCGAACCGCTCGGTCATGATGCGCGCCCAGAGCCTGCGCGCGGCCCGGAACTTCGCCACCTCCTGGAAGAAGTGGTTGTGGGCGTTGAAGAAGAACGAGAGCCGCTCCCCGAACGTGTCCGGCGAGAGGCCGGCCGCGACCGCCGCCTCGCAGTAGGCGATGCCGTTCGCGAGCGTGAACGCGAGCTCCTGGGCCGCGCTCGCCCCCGCCTCGCGGATGTGGTACCCGGAGATCGAGATCGTGTTCCAGGCCGGCAGCCGCTCCGCGCAGTACGCGAACAGGTCGGTCGTCAGCCGCATCGTGGGGCGCGGCGGGAAGATGTAGTTGCCGCGCGCGACGTACTCCTTCAGCACGTCGTTCTGCACCGTGCCGCGGAGCTTGCCGCCCGGGACGCCCTGGCTCTCAGCCACCAGCTCGTACAGAAGAAGTAGGAGCGCCGCGGGTGCGTTGATGGTCATCGACGTCGACACCTCGCCGAGTGGGATCCCCTCGAGCAGCGCCTCCATGTCCGCCAGCGAGTCGATCGCGACCCCGGTCCTCCCGACCTCACCCTCCGCGAGCGGGTCGTCCGAGTCGTACCCGAGCTGCGTCGGGAGGTCGAAGGCCACGGAGAGCCCGGTCTGGCCCCGCTCGCGCAGGTAGTGGAACCGCGCGTTCGTCTCCTCCGCGGAGCCGTACCCGGCGTACTGGCGGATCGTCCACGGCCGCCCTCGGTACATCGTCGTGTACGGGCCCGCGTGTGAACGGGTACTCACCGGGGAGCTCGAGCTCGCCGCCGGCGTCGGCGCTCGTGTAGACCGACTCTGACCTCGATGCCGGAGTCGGTCAGCCGGCGCTCCTCGGCGGTTGCCACTTCCGCATCGTACGGCCCTCGACGGGTCCCAGCATGTGTTCCATGCACTGACTTCGGCGGCCGAAGCCGGGCTTCGCCCGGCGGGAGGCCAAGTGCGATTCAGCTGTGCGGAACCGAGAAGGAGGGGGTTCGCGGGGGAACCATGGGGTTCCCCCGCGCTAGAGCACACCGCCGGCGCGCTCGATCGCCTCGAGGGCGATCCGCCTGCCGGTCTCGAGGTGCGCGCGGATCGCGCGCCGCGCGGCGTCGAGATCGCCCGCCTCGAAGGCCTCGACGATCCGCCGGTGCTCGGTGACGAGCCCGGCGTGGTCCTCGAGGTGCCCGCCGCGGATGACCTGCATCATGAGGTTCACGGAGAGCTCCCGGTAGAAGCGCGAGAGGAGCGCGTTTCCCGCGAGGTCGATCTGATGCTCGTGGAAAGCCGCGTTCGCACCGTCCCACTGCTCGTGCGAGATCGCGTCGGCCGTCGCCTCGAGGAGCGACCGGAACGTGCCCAGGTCGCCTGCGTCGAGACGACCGACCGCACGCTCCGCCGCATGCAGCTCGAGGGCGAGCCGGACCTCGTAGCCCTCGGCCAGCGCCCCGGCCGTTACGGGCGTCACGAAGTACCCCCGGCGGGCCTTCACGGTGAGCAGCCCTTCGGACACGAGCCGCGTCAGCGCGTGGTGGACGGGGCTCCGCGAGACTCCGAGCTCCGCGGCGAGCTCGTGCAGGCTGAGCTTCGCGCCGGGGACATGCCTGCGGGTCAGCAGCCGCCCGCGGAGCTCTTCGTAGACCTGGTCGTGGAGGCTCGCGCCCGTGACCGTGGTCGCCATGTGCTGGACCTAACATGTCAGGGGCCGCGAGGCAACCGGCGGATACGCTCTTCCGGTGCAGTTGCGGGTGAGGTTGTTCGCGGCGCTCCGCGAGCGCGCCGGTGCTGGGAGCGTCGAGATCGAGCTCCCCGACGGCGCGGTGCTCGCCGACGTGTGGCCGGTTCTCGGGCTCGGCGAGGAGCCCGCCGGGCTCCTGTACGCACTCAACCGCGAGTACGCAGAGCCGTCGGCTCCTCTCGCGGCAGGCGACGAGGTCGCAGTGATCCCACCGGTGTCGGGAGGGGACTTCCGCCTCTCGGAGGCGCGGCTCTCGATCGAGGAGGCGGTCGAGGAGGTGCGGAGCGTCGAGGCGGGCGCCGTCGCGACGTTCGTCGGCACGACGCGCAGCCGTTCCCGGGGCCGCGAAGTGCGCTACCTCGAGTACGAGGCGTACGAGGGGATGGCGGAGGAGGTCATGGCCGAGCTCGCCGAACGGCTCAGGAGCCGGCACGACCTCTGCGCGATCGCCATCCACCACCGGGTCGGGCGCGTCGACATCGGGGAGACGAGCGTGGTCATCGCGGTCTCCGCCCCGCACCGGGCGGCTGCGCTCGCCGCGTGCGGGGAGGCGATCGACGAGCTCAAGGTCACGGTCCCCCTCTGGAAGAAAGAGGTGTACGAAGGAGGCGAGGAATGGATCGGCCGGGGGTCGTGAGCTCCGATCCGGATCCTCGGTACGAGCCGGTCGAGGCGCCCGAAGCCCCGATGCTGCCCGATCCGGCGCACTCGCTCGACGGCGAGCGGGGCTACGAGCCGCTCCATCCGAAGTGGGGGGTCGGGGAGCTCCTGCGCAAGCTCGTCGCGCCGGTCGTCGCCCTCGGTTTCCTCGTCGTCAAGTTCGGGGGCTTCCTGCTCAAGTTCAAGGTGGTCGCGACCGCCGGCTCGATGCTCGTCTCGATCGGGGCGTACGCCTGGATCTGGGGCCTGCCGTTCGCGGTCGGCTTCGTCGTCCTGATCTTCGTCCACGAGCTCGGCCACGTCATCGAATTGCGCCGCCAGGGCATTCCCGCCAGCGCGCCGCTCTTCATCCCCTTCCTCGGCGCGGTCATCGGGATGAAGGAGCTTCCCGACGACGCCTGGAAGGAGGCGCGCGTCGCGCTCGCCGGCCCGATCCTCGGCTCGGTCGGCGCCGCCGCGGCCTGGGTCGCAGGCGAGGCCACGGGCTCGGAGCTCCTGATCGCTCTTGCCTTCGTCGGATTCTTCCTCAACCTCTTCAACCTGATCCCGATCACGCCGCTCGACGGAGGGCGAGCGGTCGGGGCCCTCCATCCGGCGTTCTGGTTCGTCGGGCTGCTGATGATGGTCGGGATCGTGGTCGTGAGCCCGAACCCGATCCTGATCCTCATCGTCGTCGTCGGAGGCCTCGACCTCTGGCGCCGCTGGCGGGAGCGAGGCGAGGCGGCGGAGTACTACCGGGTCCCGGCCTTGCAGAGGGTCACGGTCGGCGTCGTCTACCTGGGGCTCGTTGCGGTGCTGGCGCTGGCGATGTCGGCGACCTACGTCGAACGAGACTTCTGATGCCCAAGGACGGGCAGCTCGACCGCAGGGTCCTGCGAGCGCACCGAGGAGACCCTCGCGAGCGACGTCTCGCTGATCGCCTCCGAGTTCCTGGCCGGCTTCCAGGCGGTGCACCGGATCGACCGCCCGGCCGTCTCGATCTTCGGCTCGGCGCGAGTCCGTGACGGGTCGCCGACGTACGAGCTCGCCCGCGCGACCGGGCGCGCGTTCGCCGAGGCGGGCTTCGCCGTCGTCACAGGCGGCGGCCCGGGTGTGATGGAGGCCGCGAACCGCGGATGCCGCGAAGGCGACGGCCTGTCGGTCGGGTTCAACATCGAGCTCCCGCACGAGCAAGGAGTGAACCCCTACTGCGACATCGCGCTCACCTTCCACCACTTCTACGCGCGGAAGGTCATGTTCGTGAAGGCGGCGGAGGGGTTCGTGATCTTCCCGGGAGGCTTCGGCACCCAGGACGAGCTCTGGGAGGCGCTGACGCTGATCCAGACCGGGAAGATCGGCAGCTTCCCCGTCGTCCTCCTCGACTCCGACTACTGGGAGGAGCTCCTCGACTGGCTCAGGCACGAGATGCTCGACGACGGGCTCATCTCGCCCGGCGACGTGGACCTCCTCTACGTCACCGACGACCCGCAGGAGGCGGTCGAGCTCGTGGTCACCCGCTACGACGCGCGCCGCGCCGCGGGCTCGTCGTGATTCTCGACGACGCCGTACGCCGGATCGGCGAGCGGACGGAGCTCGTGCCGCGCGTCGGGGTCGTGCTCGGGAGCGGGCTCGGCGGCCTCGCCGACGAGCTTCGAGGACGGGTCGAGATCCCGTACGGCGAGATCCCCGGCTGGCCGGTCTCGACCGCGGTCGGCCACGCGGGCCTGCTCGCGCTCGGGACGATCGAGGGCGTTCCGGTCGCGGTCCTGAAGGGCCGCGCCCACCTGTACGAGGGCGTCTCCGCCGACCGGGCCGTCTTCGGGGTGCGCGTCCTGGGGCGGCTTGGGGTGCGGACGCTCGTGGTGACGAACGCCGCGGGGGCGATCAACGAGGGCTATCGGCCCGGGAATGCTCGTGCTCATCTCCGATCACGTGAACCTGCTCGGGACCTCCCCGCTCGTCGGGCCGAACGACGACGCGCTGGGGCCGCGCTTTCCCGACATGTCCGACGCCTACGACGCCGAGCTTCGCGCGCGGGCGCGTGAAGCCGCCGCCGGCCTCGGCCTCGAGCTCGGCGAGGGCGTGTACGGCGCCTGGCTCGGGCCGCAGTTCGAGACGCCTGCGGAGATTCGGTTCATGCGCGCGATCGGCTGCGACCTGGCGGGGATGTCCACGGTGCCGGAGGTCATCGCGGCGCGCCACCTGGGTATCCGCTGCCTCGGGATCTCCGTCGTGACGAACATGGCCGCGGGCGTCGTGGAGGGGAAGCTCGACCACGAGGGCGTGCTCGCCGTCAGTGCCGAGGCACAGCCGCGCCTCACCGCGCTCCTGCGCGCGCTGCTGCCCTCGCTTGCGGCGTAGCGGCGGCGAGGCCACACTGACCCGCATGCCCGGCAAGCCCACGCTTCGCGACCTGCCGTCCGTCGACCGTCTCGTCGCCGACGACCTGCTCGCCGGGGAGCCGCACGAGCTCGCCGTGGAGAGCGCTCGGACGGTCCTGGCGCACGCGAGAGAGGAGATCCGGGCGGGTCGCGACCCCGGCCCGCTCGCCGAGCGCGTCCTCGCCGACCTCGAGCGCACGCGGCGGCCCCGGTTGCGGCGTGTCCTGAACGCGACCGGGGTGCTCGTCCACACGAACCTGGGGCGGGCGCCGCTCGCAGAGGAGGCGCTCGCCCGGCTGGTCGAGGTCGGCAGGGGCTACTCGACGCTCGAGTACGACCTCGAGCGCGGTGAGCGCGGCTCACGCCAGGAGCACGTCGCGCCGCTTCTCCGCACGCTCACGGGCGCCGAGGCGGCGCTCGTCGTCAACAACAACGCCGCGGCCGTCCTGCTCGCACTCGCGGCGCTCGCCGAGGGGCGCGAGGTCGTCGTGTCGCGTGGCGAGCTGATCGAGATCGGCGACGGATTCCGCATCCCCGACGTCCTCGCACGCTCGGGGGCCCGCCTCGTCGAGGTGGGGACGACGAACCGGACCCACGCCTCCGACTACGAGCGCGCAGTCGGCCCGCAGACGGCTCTCCTCCTCCGCGTCCATCAGTCGAACTTCCGGGTGGTGGGGTTCGCGGAGCGCCCCGGGCTCTCCGATCTGGCCGCGATCGCGAAGCGATCGGGCCTGCCGCTCGTCGACGACCTCGGCTCGGGCGCGCTCGCGCCGATCGGCGACGAGCCGACGCCCGCCGAGAGCCTGCGCTCGGGCGCCGACCTCGTCTGCTTCTCCGGGGACAAGCTCCTCGGCGGCCCGCAGGCGGGGATCGTGGTGGGGAGGGCGGAGCTCGTCGAGCGGCTCCGCCGCCATCCGCTGCAGCGGGCGCTCCGCGCAGACAAGCTCACGCTCGCCGCGCTCGAAGGGACTCTCGCGCTCGCCCTCGCGCCGGAGACGCGGGATCGGATCCCGGTGCTCCGCATGCTGCACGAGCCGCTCGAGCTCGTGCAGGCCCGGGCGGAGCGCCTGGCTGCGCTCGTCGGCGGGGAGGTGGAGGAGACCATCGCGCGCGTCGGCGGGGGCGCGCTCCCGCTCGCCGAGCTGCCGAGCGTGGCCTGCTCCGTCGAGGAGGAGCTGGCCGAGCGGCTACGCCATGGCGACCCGCCCGTGATCGCCGTCGTCCGCGACGGCCGCACGCTCCTCGACTGCCGCACGCTCTGCGATGCCGAGGTCGACGAGGCCGCGGCCGCGGTCGCCGCTGCCCGGCGGTGAGGTTCACGGCCGGGGACACGGTCCTCCACCACGACGTGTGGGACGGCCGCGTGTGGTCGGCGCGGCCGATGAGGGTCGTCGACGACACAGACGACCGGGTCGCGCTCTGGTTTCCGCTCGGCACGCGGTTCAAGCGGCCGGTCCCGGCTCCGGGAAGCCCTGCCCACCCGTCTCGAGGCGAGCGGCTCGCCGAGTGCCTCCAGCTCGGCAGATGGGTCTTCGAGGACGCCGAGTGGGATGTCTCGACACTCGTGCTCATGCGGCCCGGGGAGTGGCACGCCGTGTGGTGCTCGTGGCGGGGCGGCGAGCATCTCGGGTGGTACGTCAACCTCCAGGAGCCGTTCCGGCGCACGAGCAAGGGCTTCGAGGGGATGGACCTGGTGCTCGACCTCGTGATCTCCGTCGACGGGAACTGGCGTTGGAAGGACGAGGACGAGCTCGAGACGTTCGTCGCCCGCGGGCTGCTCGACGAGGTGCTCGCCACGCGTCTGCGCGAGGAGGGATTGGAGGTCGTCGGTCGCGCCCGACGGCACGAGCCCCCGTTCGACGAGCCCTGGCCGTCCTGGCGACCCGACCCGGGCTGGGAGCTGCCCGAGCTGCCTGCCGGGTGGGAGGAACGATGCCGCTGACCGTCGGGACCGCGGGCCACATCGACCACGGGAAGACGTGGCTCGTGCGGGCGCTGACGGGGAAGGACACGGACCGGCTTCCCGAGGAGCAGCGGCGCGGGATCTCCATCGACCTCGGCTATGCGCCGCTCGAGCTTCCCGACGGGCGCCGGGTGTCCGTCGTTGACGTGCCCGGGCACGAGCGGTTCGTGCGGACGATGGTCGCCGGCGCAACGGGCATCGACCTGTTCCTGCTGGTCGTCGACGCGGGTGAGGGCGCGCGTCCGCAGACGCACGAGCATCTCGCCGTACTGCGGCTGCTGGGCGTCGAGCGCGGTGTCGTCGCCGTGACCAAGGTCGACGCGGTCGATGCCGAGACGGCCGAGCTCGCGATCGAAGAGGCGCGGGACCTCGTGCCCGGCGTCGAGGTCGTCGCCGTGAGCGCCAAGGAAGGCACCGGGCTCGACGAGCTCCGCGCGGCACTCGGCAGGGCGGCGGACGGCGTCGGCGACCGCCGCCCGGATCGTCCGACGAGGCTCTACGTCGACCGCTCGTTCTCGCTGCGCGGGATCGGCACCGTCGTCACCGGGACGCTCTGGTCCGGCTCGGTCGGAGCGGGGGACGAGCTCCGGGTCGAGCCGTCCGGCCGCGCGGTGCGGGTGCGCAGCGTGCAGGTGCACGACCACGACGTAGAACGGGCGGAGCCGGGCCAGCGCGTCGCGGTCAGCCTTCCGGGGATCGAACGCCGCGACGTCGCGCGCGGTGATGCCCTCGTCGAGCCGGGTGCGTACCCCGTCTCGTACCGCCTCGACGTCGCGCTCGACGAGCTCGAGCCGATCCCGGACGGGATGCGCCTGCAGGCGCATCTCGGAACGGCGCACGCGGTCGCCCGCGTCGTCCAGGTCGGGGAGGGGCGCGCCCAGCTCCGGCTCTCCGCGCCGTTCGTCGCGGCGCGCGGCGACCGGCTGATCCTCCGCGGCGAGACGACCGTCGGAGGCGGCGTCGTCCTCGACCCGTCGCCGCCCCGCCATCGTGATCCGGAACGGCTGGACCGGGTCGCGCGCGGGGACGTCTCCGCGACCGTCGAGTCACCCGTCCGGGTCTCCTCGCTCTCCCATCTGCTCGACGGCGAGCTCGAGGGCGTCGAGCGCGCCGGCGAATGGGCCTTCTCCCGGGTCTGGCTCGACGGGCTCGAGGAGGAGCTCCGCGGCAGGATCAAGGTCGCGGATCCGATCGACCCCGGCATCACGCCGCCCCCCGATCCGTGGGCCACCGACGTCCTGCGCCTGCTGTCGTTCGAGCTCCGGGGCGCGAAGCTCTACCTCCCCGGGGCCGTTGCGACGCTCGAAGGCCGGCAGGAGGAGGCCGAGGTGGTCGAACGCGAGCTCGCTGCCGCGGGGTCGCGTGCGACGAAAGTCTCGGACGATGAGCTCGCCCGCTTCCTCGAGGCGAGCGGGAGGCTCGTCCGGCTCGGCGACGGCTACGTCGTGGGGGCGGACGGCTACGAGGTCGCGAAGGACGTCGCGCTCACGGAGGCGAGGTCCGCCGGTGAGCTCACGCTGGCCCGCTTCCGCGACCTCCTCGGCGTCGGCCGGCGGGACGCGCAGCTCCTGCTCGAGCGCTTCGATGCCGACGGCCTCACTCGGCGTGTCGGCGACCGCCGGGTCTTGCGGCGCGCCGCTGAACGCCGACACTGAGACGATGCGCTACGCGATCGCGACGGTTGTCACCGCCGGAGTGCTGGCGCTTCCTGCGTCCGCCGCGGAGCTCGACCCGCGAGTGCTGGTCCTCCAGTCGGCGGACGTCCCGGCTGGGTTCGTCCTCGACCGCGAGGACACCGGCGTGCGGACGAACGAGGACGAAGCGCGCGAGAGCCGTCAGACCCGCGCCCTCATCGCACGCCTCGGTCGGGTCACCGGGTACGAGGCCGAGTGGGATCAGGATCGCGGCATGAACGTGATCCACTCGAGAGTGGACGTCTTCCGGGCGACGGCAGGGGCGCGAATGCTGCTGGACCTGTACTCGACGGGCTTCCGCACCTCGGGCGTCAAGGGACTGCGACGCACCGCGGTTCGGATCGGCGACGAGGGCTTCGTCTTCCACGGAGGGGGCAATAGCCAGCTGGCCTGGGTCAGTTGGCGCTCGGGCCGCGTCGGCGCGACACTGGCCGGCTGGGGCGTCCCTCGGAGCACGACGATCGCGCTCGCACGCAAGCAGCAGCGGCGGATCGCCGCCGCGCTGCGATGAGATCTCGCGCGTGCCTCGGCGCGGTGGCGGTCGCCGCTCTCGTGCTCGTCCTTCCGGCTACCGCTGCCCAGGTGGACCCGCGGGCGCTCGTCCTCACCGCTGCCGACGTTCCCGCTGGCTTCCGGCTCGACGAGGGACAGAGCGGAGTCCACTCGAACAACGCGATCGCGAAGGGCGGGCCGGACCACGCGAACGCCGTTCGGCGGTCCGGCCGGGCGACCGGATACATCGCCTTCTGGGAGAGGTCTCGCCCGCGCAGCGTCCTCTTCGTCAGCTCGCGTACGGATCTCTGTCGGGGCGCGGAGGGTGGCCGGGCCTGGCTGGCGTGGCTCGAGACCCGAATGCGCAGAGCGAACGCCCAGGTCGGAGACGCCTACGCGCGCGAGCGAGTCCGACTCGGAGACGGTGGCTGGGTGTACTCGGGACGTCCGCGCGGCATCACCAGCCTGTTCGTCACGGTGGGGTGGCGCCACGGCCGCGCGGTGGCCCTGCTGGCGACCGACGGCCTCCCGCGCCGACAGGCGCTCGCGCTCGCGCGGACGCAGCAGCGGCGGATCGCCGCCGCGCTGCGCTGAGCGGGGTCGACGAAGTCCGGGGCATGCTGCAAGCTGAGCAGGTGCGCCTCCCGCTCGCGGCCGCGATCGTCGCTCTCGTCCTGTGCCTGCCGGCGCTCGGCGCGGGCCCCGGCCCGGGCACGATGGTCCTCCGTGCCTCCGACGTGCCCGAGGGGTTCGTCGTCGACCCGGCCGGGACCGGCCTCCGCACGAACGAGCGCGAGGGGCGCGACGAGCCGAAGGCGCGTCAGCTCTTCCGGCGCGCGGGGCGCGTGACGGGATACGAGTCCCGGTTCGAGCGGAAGATCGACTCCATCGCGAGCCGGGTGGACCTCTTCGGCGGGCCTGCCGGGCCGCCTCTGCTCCTCGACTACTTCGACAAGGAGATGCGGAAGTCGGGAATCCGAGGCCTGCACCGGTCCCGTCTTGCGATCGGTGACGAGGGCTGGCTGTACGGAGACAAGAAGGGCGACGTCATCACGTTCGCGGTCTGGCGAGAGGGTCGGGTCTTCGCTGCCGTCGTCGGGGCCGGGATCACCCGCCCGCACACGCTGGCGCTCGCGCGCCTCCAGCAACGCCGGATCGCGGCCGCGCTGCGCTGAGCGCCCCTACCGCGTCTGCGGGAAGCCCAGGTCGACCTTGCTCGTCGCCGGGTCGGGCCAGCGGCTCGTGACCGCCTTCGTCCGGGTGTAGAAGTCGATCCCCTCGGGGCCGTAGATGTGCCGGTCCCCGAAGAGCGAGCTCTTCCACCCGCCGAACGAGTAGTACGCGACGGGCACCGGGATCGGCACGTTGATGCCGACCATCCCGACGTTCACGTCGAACTGGAACTGCCGCGCGACCCCGCCGTCCCGCGTGAAGAGCGCGACACCGTTGCCGTACGGGTTGTCGTTGACGAGCCTGAGCGCCTCGTCGTAGGTCGGCACCCGGACGACCGAGAGCACCGGCCCGAAGATCTCGTCGCGGTACGCATCCATCTCCGGGGTGACGTCGTCGAGGAGCGAGACGCCGAGGAAGAACCCGTCTCCGTCGGGTGCCGTCTCGCGTCCGTCCGCGACGAGCGTCGCTCCCTGCGCAGGCCCGCTCTCGAGGTAGGACGCGACCTTGTCGCGGTGCTCCTGCGTGACGAGCGGTCCCATCTCCGACGTCGGGTCGAAGCCGTCGCCGACCTTCACGTTCGGCAGCCGCTCCTTGATCGCGTCCACGAGCGGATCCGCCGCGTCGCCGACCGCGACGAGCACCGACACCGCCATGCAGCGCTCGCCGGCGGAGCCGTACCCGGCGCTGACCGCAGCGTCCGCGGCCATGTCGATGTCCGCGTCCGGGAGGACGACCATGTGGTTCTTCGCCCCACCGAGCGCCTGCACCCGCTTGCCCGCCTTCGTCCCGTTCTCGTAGACGTAGCGTGCGATCGGCGTCGAGCCGACGAAGCTGACAGCCGCGACGTCGGGATGCTCGAGGAGCGCGTCCACTGCGACCTTGTCACCGTGGATCACGTTGAAGACGCCGTCCGGGACGCCCGCCTCCTTCAGGAGCTCGGCCGTGAGGACCGACGCCGAGGGGTCCTTCTCCGACGGCTTGAGCACGAACGTGTTCCCGCAGGCCAGTGCGGGAGCCCACATCCACATGGGGACCATGGCCGGGAAGTTGAACGGCGTGATCCCTGCGACGACGCCGAGCGGCTGCCGGATCGAGTAGACGTCGATGCCGGTCGACGCCTGCTCCGAGTAGTCGCCCTTGAGCAGGGTCGGGATGCCGCAGACGTACTCGATCACCTCGATCCCGCGCTGCACCTCTCCCAGCGCGTCGGACAGGACCTTGCCGTGCTCCGCCGTGAGCAGGCGCGCCAGGTCCTCGCGGTGCTCGTCGACGAGTTGGTACACGCGGAACATCAGGTCGGCGCGCTTCGAGAGCGACCACTGCCGCCACGTCGGGAACGCCGCCTTCGCTGCGGCGACCGCGCCGGCCACCTCGTCGACGCTCGCGAGGGCGACCTCGGCCGTCTGCTCTCCGGTCGCCGGGTTGTAGACCGGCCCCGTGCGGCCGGAGGCGCCGGGCGCGGCCTTCCCGTCGATCCAGTGGCCGATCAGCTTCAGTTCCGTCGTCACCGCTGCCATCGTTCGCCTCCCACGCTCGTTGCCCGAAGGGTACCGCCCTCAGGCGGGCACGATCAGGCTCGCGAGGTCGCGCGGGTAGTACGTGAGGATCTCGATGCCGTCGTCCGTCACGAGGACCGTGTCCGAGTGCCGGAAGCCGCCGACGTCCGGCGCATAGAGGCCCGGCTCCACGGTGAACACCATCCCCGGCCTGATCTCCGTGTGGTCGCCGGTGTCGAGGAAGGGGCCCTCGTGGTAGCGGAGACCGATCGCGTGGCCCGTGTGGTGGCGCCAGTGCGCGAACAGGTCCTGCTGCGCGAAGTAGCCGCGCACCGCCTTGTCCACGTCCGAGCAGCGGGCGCCGGGCCGGATCGCCTCGAAGGCCACGTCCTGGACGGCCTTCATGTGCCCGAACAACCGCTCCTGCTCCGGCGTCGGCTCGCCGACGACCATCGTCCGCTCGAGCTCGGAGAGGTAGCCCCAGACCGGCGCGCTCGCACCGGTGACGAGCACGTCCCCGGCGCGGAAGGCGATGTTGCCAGCGAGCGCGTGCGGGATCGCCGAGTCGCGCCCGATCTGGCCGCGATACCCGGCATGGGCGCCGCTCGAGTGGAAGCTCTGCGCCCGGTAGACCTCGCCGATCGCGTCGAGCATCGCGAACGTCGCCTCGTCGCTCGCGCGCTGCGAGACCTCGGTCTCGGTGGCGCCCGGCCGCGTGTACCGCTGCAGGAGCCGGTGGGCGAGGTTTCCCCAGCGCACGCTCTCGCGGATCAGGTCGATCTCGGCCTCGGACTTGACCGCCATCTGCTCCTCGATCTCCGCGACGACCCGGACGACCGTGGCGCCCGCGAGCTCGGAGAGTGTCGGGCCGCGGTAGCCGAGGATCCAGGGGTAGCCGTCCTGGTCGGCGCCGATCGTCCCGGTTAGGCCCATCGCGGCGAGCGTGCGTGCGAGCACGGTCTCCGCGCGCGGGTCTCCCGGATACTCGTCGTAGTGCTCGACGCGGTCGAGCGTCGAGCGAGCCTGCGCGTGCTCGACCTCGAGGCGCGGTACGACGAGCGCGCGCTGACCGTCGGCGCCGAGGACGAACGCGATCGGGCGCTCCGTCGGCACGAAGGCGAACCCCGCGTAGTAGAGGACGTAGTAGTGGTCGAAGAGGACGACGCCCGAGAGCCCCTCGCCCGCGACGCGCTCGAGGAGGGCGTCGCAGCGCGCACGGTGCTCCTCGGGCGTGATGGCGATCGAGGTGACCACGGGCCGGGAGCGTAGTACGGGGGTACCCTCGAGGCGACGTGACTCGCCGTCTCCTCGCCGCGCTCGTCACCCTGGCGGTCGTCGCGACGGGTGCGACCGAGGTCTCGGCGCAGTCGTACGACTACGATCGCGGGCTCGGCGACCTCGCCCGCAAGACGCTCCGCCAGGCGGTCGCCGTCGACCGGCGCCCTCCGTTGCACGGCGTCCTCCGCGTCTACGTGAGGTGCTACCGCGACCGGCAGTCGTTCGAGCGCGCGTTCGAGCGGCGCTTCGGGACGTCCGCCGAGCGGGTGATCGCCTACTACGCGGGCGGAGGCGACCTCCATCTGCGGGGCAGCACGTGCTCGCGGGCCCGAGCGTTCGTCCGCGGACGCCACACCGTGTACACCGCCGCCGCGTACTCCGTCCTCCTCCACGAGGCGCTCCATCGACAGGGACTGCGGGACGAGAAGATCACGAACTGCCTCGCGAACGAGGCTGTCCGCTGGGGGGCGGAGTGGCTCGGCTTCGGCGAGGAGCGCTCGCTCAGGGCCCGTGACCTCGCCTTCGAGTTCTCCCGCGTGTTCGCGCCGCCCGCCTACCACATCGGGAAGCCCGACTGCCTCGCGCTCACCCGGAAGAAGGACTGGATCGACCTCGGGTAGCGGGAGGTGAGCGTCGAGATCGTCGAGCTCTGAGCCGGTACCCGGCGGCTACGCTCACGCCGTGGGGGTCGAGACGGTCAGCCTGCGCGAGATCACGGCCGAGACCGTGCGCGCCGTCTGCAACCTCGACGTGACGCCGGCCCAGCGCGCGTACGTCGCTCCCAACGCCGTCTCCATCGCACAAGCGCACTTCGAGCCAAGGCCTGGTTCCGCGCCGTATACGCGGGGGAGATACCCGTCGGCTTCGTGATGCTCTACGACGACCCGGAGAAGCAGGAGTACTTCCTCTGGCGCTTCATGGTCGCGGCCGAGCACCAGCGCAAGGGGTACGGGCGGCGCGCGCTCGACCTCCTGGTCGAGCACGTCCGCGCGCGGCCCGGCGCGAAGGAGCTTCTCTCGAGCTACGTCCCGGGCGACGACGGCCCCGGCGAGTTCTACCGCCGCTACGGGTTCGTCGAGACCGGTGAGGTCGACGAGGACGAGGTCGTGATCCGCCTCGAGCTCTAGCCGCGAGGTCCTCGAAGGTACGAGACCGTGGAGCTCGGCCGGGTCGGGCCAACGTCATTGTCGCTGGAGTGCTCGACGGAGCGGCGCCGGAGTCGAACCGACCGAGCCGTGGGTTGCACGACCGCACGAGTTTTGAAGACCAGGGTGGGTTTCGGTGCAAACCCGCATGAATCCTAGGATTCTGATTCGTGAGGGTAGGGCGCGCGATAGTGATTGCGATAGCCCGAGTGAGGAGCGCGCTGTCAAGCGAGAGTACGCTCGCACATCCCAGTGTGCGTGCCGTCGTTCGCCTGATTTCAAGTGAAGAAGACCGGCTCGACTTCTGCGGTCGCCCGGCGGTTGAGGACGACGAGCGGCTTTTCGGCGCTGGGTCTCGCGCCATTGCGGTTAGGGTCAAGGGTGCGAAGCTGGCCGGAGCGCGAGCCAGGTCGAGAGGAGCCCAATGAGGGGCGCGATCGAGCATGAGCCAGACACGCCGACTATTGCGGCGCCAGCCGACGCGAGTTCCCGCCTTGCGGGCCTGATCCAGGAACGTCCACTCGCGAGCTTCTTCGTCCTTGCCTACGCGATCTCTTGGATTCTCTGGCTACCGCTCGTCGTCTCCGGTGACGGCTCTCCTACAGGCTTCGGCGTCGTCCTGGTACTCCTGGGATCGCTGGTGCCTTCCTCAGTAGCGATCGTGCTCGTCGGCGTCATGCATGGCAAAGCTGGGGTACGGAAGCTGCTCCGTCGGCTTCTTATCTGGCGAGTCGGCATTGGCTGGTGGGTGGCTGTCGTGCTGCTGTCAGCCCTCGGGGTCGGCGCGGTCGGCTTGAGTGTCCTGCTCGGAGGCGACTCTCCGGATGTCACCGTGGCGATCCCTGGGGCCGTAGTCCTGCTCCTCCTCTCCATCTTCCCGGGCAGCGCGGGGGGCGAGGAGATCGGATGGCGTGGGTTTGCTCTGCCACATCTACAAGCCGTCCGGAGCGCCCTTGGCGCGAGCGTCGTCCTTGGTATCGCGTGGGGCGTGTGGCACCTACCGCTGTACCTGACCGGAGCGGACATGCGCCCGCTCAGTCTCTTCGCCCCGTGGGTCGTCCTCACCGTCGCTGTCTCGATCATCCTCACGTGGATGTACAACGGCACCGGCGGGAGCCTCTTGATCGTGGTTCTGTTTCACGCGGCATCCAACCTGCCCTTGACGGTCTTCTTCGAGCCGCTCGACGACGAGATCACACAGCCCTTTCTGATTTACGTCGGGCTGATGGTCCTCGCGGCCGCGGTCGTGGTGGCCACTACGGGACGGGCAACTCTGTCCCGCACTCATACCAAGCAGGTTGCAGTACCTTGACCTCGGTCTCTCGGCCGGCGCCCCGCTCGGCCCGCTCGGACAGCCAACGAAGCGGCCCTTGAACGTCAGTCTGGGCTCTACGTGGCGGCGGTTTTCGCCTGTCGCTCGGCTTCGATCTTCAAGTGCTGAAGGCCCGAGTCGATTGCCTTCTGTAACGACTTGGTCATCGAGCGACGGAGCAGCCGGACAATGAGGCCGTCCCATGACTCCGCCGATCTAACCATCGTCTTCCCATCCTGCTGTTCGAGTCGATGGACGTGGATCGCCTTGATGCCGAACGTGGTTCCCGTCCAGACGATGCGGTGAGGGGATTCGACGGTCTGAAACGCCGACTTGATCGTCCCCGGCCCAGCTTTCCAGCGGAACTCCGTCCCCGGCGCAACCGGGCCCCCGAGCGTCGCGGACTTGACGTCGGGGTTCCAACTCGGCCAGTTGGCGATGTCTGTGAGAACGGACCAAACGATCTCGGGCGACGCCGCAACCTCGATTTCCCCGCGCGCGACGGCTGGAGCGCCCGTCGTTGATCTCCATCGCGCGCACCGTATAACGAACGCGACGGCGGTGCGGCGCGGACCACCAACGGTTAGTGTCGAGGCGGCGAGGCTGGCAGGAAAGCCAGCAGGTCGAGAGGAGCGCCATGAGGCGCGCGATCCGGAACGAGTCGGAGGGGCCGACGACTACGGACCCGGCCGACGTGGGCGAGACGGCAGCGGGTCACACGACGGGTCGCCTTCGCGCGCGGCGCCGAAGCATCGTCATCGCCGTCGTGCTTGGCGCGTTCGTCCTTGGTGGCGCCTACCTCGTGAGCAAGCCGGGCTCTGACACGCCCGCTGCCAACGGAGCGGGTGCTGGCCCGAGCTATGCGGAGATAGAGAGCTTCGTGCAGGGCGAGATGGCGGCGCAGCGCGTTCCGGGCCTCGCGCTGGGCATCGTCGAGGATGGCCGGGTCGCCTACGTCCGTGGTTTCGGCAAGGCGGACGACTCCGGGCGGGCCGTGACGCCGCAGACGCCGTTCATCATCGGATCGGTGGCCAAGTCGTTCACCGCTCTGGCGATCATGCAGCTCGTCGAGGCGAACAAGATCGACCTCGACGCGCCCGTGCAGCGCTACCTGCCTTGGTTCCGCGTGGCCGACGAAAAGGCCTCAGCCGAGATCACCGTGCGGCACCTGCTCAACCACACGAGCGGTATCTCCACCAAGACCGGCCGGTCGTACCAGGGTGACGGCGACACGAGCGACACCGCCTTGGAGCAGGCAGTTCGCAAGTTGAAGAGCGCTGAGCTGACAGCACCGGTCGGCTCGAAGCACCAGTACAGCACCATCAACTACTCGGTTCTGGGCCTCATCGTGCAGACGGTCACCGGACAGTCGTACGAGAGCTACGTCCAGGCGAAGATCCTCGACCCGCTCCAGATGCGCAACTCGTTCACGTCCGAGACTGCCGCGCAGCCAGCGGGTCTCGCGACCGGTTACAACTACTGCGTTCGGCCGACCGCGGGCATCGCACCAGGCGTACAACCGGGGCCTCCTGCCTGCGGGCTACCTCATCGCCAGCGCTGAGGACATGACCCACTACGTGGTTGCACAGCTCGACGGCGGTCGGTACGAGGGCACGTCCGTTCTCTCGTCAGGCGGGATCAGCGAACTCCACCGACCGGCCGTGCCGACGCCGAAGGAGGACACGTCGTACGGCATGGGCTGGTTCGTCGGCCCCCTCAACGACATCCCGGTCGTCCACCATCAGGGCGAGACGTTCAATTTCCACTCGAACGTCGTGCTGATCCCGCAGAGCCAAAAGGGAGTCGTCGTGCTGATGAATGCGGAGAACTCCCTCGACCTCTTCACCGCCGGTCGCATGGGAACGATCGCCGCCGGCGTCGCCAGTCTGGTCGAAGGGCAAGAGCCACCGTCTCCGCCGTCGAACATCGCAATCTTCATCGTCTACGCGGCGCTGTTTGCGCTGCTCGTGCTGCAAGCTCGCGGCATTGTCAGGTCGGTCGGCGCGCTGCGTCGCGGGCGTGTCCGACGCGGCCGGATCGGCCCGTGGTGGCGTATCGCCTTCTCGCTGGTGCTGAGCCTGATCTGGGCGCTGTTCGTCTTCGTGCTCGTTCCGAAGCAGCTGGGCTTGCCGCTTTCGATCATGGCCAATGGGTTCCCCGACGTCGTGTACCTGCTGATTGCGAGCGCGTCGGTGGCGCTCGTCTGGGCCGTGGTCAAGGCGGTCTGGACGTACGTCATCCTTCGCGGAGAGCACCGCGACGAGCTGGCCGGGCAGGTGGCGGCGGCTTAAGGTGTCCGGCATCCGTGATGAGTGAGCTTCCTGGTCGCACGGAGGTGCTGGTGGTGGGTGCGGGGCCGGTGGGGTTGGCGGTCGCCGCCTCGTTGGCCGGACATGGCCATGACGTCACGGTGGTTGATCGGCAGGCGACGGGGGCGAATACCTCGCGCGCCGCCGTCGTGCACGCCCGGACCCTCGAGATGCTCGAGCGGATCGGCGTCTCGAAGCGACTGGCGGGGCTCGGCATCCAGGCTTCGCAGTTCAGCATCCGCGATGGCGATCGCGAGCTCGTGCCGGTCCGGTTCGACCGCCTCCCGACGGAGTATCCGTACACGCTGATGGTCCCGCAGAACATCACCGAGCAGGTCCTGCTCGACCGCCTCGAGGAACTCGGCGGCACAGTCCACCGCCCGTACGTCGCCACCGGGGTGAGCCAGACCGCCGACAGTGCCGAGGTCACGCTGGACAGTGGCGACATGATCGAGGCCCAGTACGTCGTTGCGGCCGACGGCATGAACAGCACGATCCGCGACCTGGCCGGACTCGGGCACGACGGCAACGATGCGCTGTCGCTGTCCTTCACGCTGGCTGACGTCCGGGTGGATGGCGGACTGCCGGCGGACCAGGTCCTGCTGTTCTTCTCCACACCCGGCATGTTGGTCGTGGCGCCGCTCCCGGACGGGTCGTTCCGGCTCGTGGCCGAAGTCGACGATGCGCCGGAGCAGCCGGACGTCGCCTATGCGCAGCGACTGCTCGACACCCGGGGACCGCGTCGTACGACGGTGAGGGTGACCGAAGTGATCTGGGGATCCAGGTTTCGGATCCACGAGCGGGTGGCGGACCAGTACCGGGCCGGGCGGGTACTGCTCGCCGGCGACGCCGCACATACGCACAGCCCGGCAGGTGGGCAAGGCATGAACCTCGGCCTGCGCGATGCGGTGACTCTCGGGGATGCGCTGTCGGTCGCGCTGCGGGAAGGTCGCGAGGACGAGCTCGACGAGTATGCGGCCGGCAGTCGCGCCGAGGCCATGCATGTGGTCGCACTTGCCCACCGGCTCACCCGACTGGCCACCGCCCCGCGGGCGGTTCGCCCGCTGCGCAATGTGGCGCTACGCCTCCTCGCACTCGTACCGGCCTTCCGCCGCCGCCTGGCCGAGCAACTCTCCGCCATCGGCCACCGCTAAGGCAAACGGGGAACATCGTCTGGAACGTCCCCCCTGCCATCGGAGAGCGTTCCTATCCATAAGGTGCACGTGAGGCTGGAACGAATCTGGAACGGTGAGGTGGGGACAGACGGGCAAACGGAGCGGCTCCGCCGAGCGGCACCTGGCTTGACCAAGCCAGATCTGGGAAGGACGGGAACCGATGGGAAGCCCTGCGCCGATTTTGCAAGCCGGAGGTCACCGGTTCGATCCCGGTACGCTCCACTCCCGTCAACCGTTTGTCAGAGCGGGTTTGCGACTCATTCCTCGCCGCTCGAGTCCCCGCTCGACGCCCGCTCGACGATGTCGGATGACTCGGGAAAGTTCCATCTGGCTCAATCTGACAGCCGGCGTGCTCCGCGCCCAGTTAACGTCCGGCCTGCGATCTAGACAGGAGCGCGCGAGCCCCGTTCCGCTACGAGTTCAAGCGACATTCCCGAACTCAATGTCACGCTCCGGTGGTGGTGGCGTCTGATCGACGACGCAGACTCGGGTCGGCGGCGGCTGACTCTATTCCCGCATGTCGCCCCGTAGGTTGACTTGCCAGCGTTGTGTCGCCGCCGCCTTCCCGAGACCGCCGAGCGTGACCTGATAGGAGCGTGGCTGCTGCCTCGATTGAGGTCTGTCCGCTCGACGGTCGCCCCCAACGTTGGAGGAGGCGATCTGAATGATCGTGATCGGAGTGGACGTACACAAGCAGTCGCTGACGGCGGTCGCCGTCGACGAGGTCGGGCGCGCGCTGGCGGAGGTGACGGTCGCTGCTGCTCGCAGAGTTGCTCGGCTGGTCGGCGTCGCTCGCGGCCTGAGCGGCTTGTGGGCGCTCGAGGACTGCCGGCAGCTGACCCGTGCGCTCGAGCGGACGCTCGTCGCGGCGGGCGAGCGGCTGGTGCGGGTGCCGCCGAAGCTGATGGCGCCGCAGCGGCGTGCCGGCCGGGACGCGCGGCAAGTCTGACCCGATCGACGCGCTCGCCGTCGCGCGGGCGGCGCTGCGCGAGCCGCGGCTCGACCATCCGCGGCCGGGTGAGCCGCGCTTGCGCGAGCTCAAGCTGCTCGTCGATCACCGCGACGACCTGATCGACGAGCGGCGACGAGCTCAGCAGCGGCTGCGCTGGCATCTGCACGAGCTCGACCCGGACTGGGCGGTCCCGCTCGGTGCGCTCGACCGGGCTGTCTGGCTCGACCGGCTCGGGCGGCGTCTCGCGCGCCTCGAGCAGACGGCGCAGGTACGGATCGCGCGCGAGCTCGTCGGCCGCTGCCGCAAGCTGACCCGCACGATCCTCGACCTCGATCGCGAGCTGCAGATAGCAGCCGCGCAGACCGCGCCGGCGCTCTTGGCGCTACCCGGCTGTGGCGCCGTCAGCGCCGCGAAGCTGCTCGGCGAGATCGGACCGATCGAGCGCTTCGACTCCGACGCGCAGCTTGCCCGCCACGCCGGCGTCGCACCGCTCGAAGCGAGCTCCGGCAAGCACCGACGTCACCGGCTCGACCGCGGCGGCAACCGCCAACTCAACTGCGCCCTGCACCGGATCGCGATCACCCAGGCGCGCGTCCACCCGCCCGCACGTGCCTACCTCGAACGCAAACAAGCCGAAGGCAAGAGCCGACGCGAAGCCCTCCGCTGCCTCAAACGACAACTCGCACGCACCGTCTACACCACCCTCAAGAACGAGCCCCTCTTGACATAGGAGCAACGCTGGCGCAGGCGAAGGCGCTTTCGCTCAGACTCGAGACTCGTTCTCACTCGTTCGAGCTAGGCGCTGCGCGGAGCATCGGTTGTGCACGTCAGCTCGCCGCCGTCTCGTACGTGGCGAGAATCGCGCCGGTGGTCGTCACCTGGCTCTCGACGAGTCGCAGCGGCCTCTTGGCTCCGTCGTCGGGCAGGAACCGCTTGCCGCCGCCGAGCACGAGCGGGATGATCATCAGCCGGAAGCCGTCCACCAGATCGTCTTGGACGAGCGTCTGCGTCAGCCGACTGCTGCCGACGATGTGGAGATCACCGCCTTCCTCCGCCTTCGACGCACGAACCGCCTCGGGAACGTCGCCTCGGAGAACGTGCGCGTTCTCCCACTCGAGCGGGTCGGAGAGCGTGGTCGTCGCCACATACTTCGGCAGCTCGTTCAAGGGGCGGGCGACCGCCTGCTGGTCGTCGCTCGCGTTCGGCCAGTAGCCCGCAAGGAGCTCGTACGTCCGGCGGCCGAAGAGGAAGCCGCCGGCCGCCCCGTAGCCCTCGACGACCCACCGCATCGCGATCTCGTCGAAGTAGGGCAGGTGCCAGCCGCCGTGGCGGAAGCCGTCCGTCAGGTCGTCGTCCGAGCCGCTGGACTGGATGACGCCGTCGAGGCTCATGAATTCATTGGCGATGACCTTGCGCATGGTCCCCCTCATTCGGTTCCTTGAGGGAACTCACGCTACCATACAGATAGTCTCCTAAGGGAACTAAGCTAGGATGCGCGCATGCAACGGACCCGCTTCGGCGACATGGCGTGCTCGATCGCACGCACGCTCGAGGTCGCCGGCGAGCCCTGGTCGCCGCTCATCATCCGCGACGTCTGGGTCGGCCTGACCCGCTTCGACGAGATCCAGCGCGACCTCGGGATCTCGCGCAAGGTGCTCACGGAGCGCCTCAGGTGGCTCGTCGCCCAGGGCGTGCTCGAGCAGCGCGTCTACTCGGAGCGGCCGCGGCGCCACGAGTACCTGCTCACACAGAAAGGGTGGGAGCTCGCCGACATCCTGCTCGCGATCAGTGCCTGGGGCGACCGCTGGACGGCAGGCGAGGCTGGCCCGCCCGTTCTCCGCCGCCACCGCACCTGCGGGCACCTGACCCAAGCCGAGCTCCGCTGCGTCCACTGTGGCGAGCCCATCCACGCCAGTGACGTCGACGTCGAACCCGGGCCGGGCGCCAAGCGCCGGGCGGTCAGCGAGGGACGTCCGGATCGGCCCGACCTAGACTGACGCCTTGGGGCGTCGGTCGCCGATCCGACCCGCCGCCGCGCGCTCGACGTCCTCCTGGTGCATGGCGAGGCCGCGACGACGCTCGCCGCGGAGCTGACGGTCACGCGCCAGGGGCACTCGCTGCGCGAGGACCTCGGAGCAAGTCAGGTGCTCTCTTTTTCAGCGTGAGCAGGGAATTTTCGGCCATGCCTTCTCGTTTGAGAAGTTGCGCGCGACAAGGAGCCAGGAGCCGCGGTGGAGCGCTGAGGCACCCCCGGCCCGTTGCGCGAGTGAAGGTCTTAGAAAGGAGACGCAAGTGACGGGAACGCATCCCGATCTCGTACTGACAACTGTGCGCTGCACGGCGTGCGGAAACGAGTTCATTACTCGCTCGGCGCGCGCCGAGCTCGTACTCGACATATGCGCCAAGTGCCATCCGGCATTCACCGGCGTCGAGCGGCCGATCGCGAGCGGCAGTCGCATCGAGCGATTCGAGCGACGTCGCCTTCGCGCGGCCACGACCTGAGAAGGAGGAACGTGATCGACATCATTCTTGAAAGGCGGGAACTCGAGGCCTTCATCGAGGAGGTCGAAGACGACGGCATCGTCGATGCCGCCGTGCTCGAAGCGAAAGCGCTCGAGCTCGATCTCGATGAGGAAGAGCTCGCGCTCGTACGGAACGAGCTCGAGGAACGCGGAGTCGAGATCGAAGCCACTGGCACCGCTCGAGCCGCCGAGGACGAGAACGCATCCGACGCCAACGCTGCCGACCTGGACTTCGAGGTCGACCTGACGGGCGTCACCGACTCGGTGACCCTCTTCATGCACGAGCTCGGAAAGCACGAGCTCCTGACCGCCGCCGAGGAGGTCGCGCTCGCCAAGCGCATCGAGCGCGGCGACCGCCAGGCCAAGGAGCGGATGATCAACTCGAACCTGCGGCTCGTCGTCTCGATCGCCAAGCGCTACCGCGGGCGCGGCGTTGCCTTCGGCGACCTCATCCAGGAGGGCGTCATCGGTCTCAACCGAGCGGTCGAGAAGTTCGACTGGCGCAAGGGCTTCAAGTTCTCGACCTATGCCACCTGGTGGATTCGCCAGGCCTGCCAGCGGGCGATCTCAAACCAGGGACGCACGATCCGCGTGCCGGCGCACGTGCACGAGCGGCGGGCGAAGCTCGCGCGCCTCGGCCGGCAGTTCGAGGCCGAGCACGGACGCGAGCCGACGCTCGAGGAGCTCGCGGCGCTGAGCGGATACGAGGAGCAGCACGTCGACGAGGCACTTAGCGCCGTCGAGGCGTCCGTCTCGCTCAACCAGACCGTGGGAGCCGAGGGCGAAGGCGAGCTCGGAGATCTCCTGGCCGATGCCGAGGCACTCGACCCTGCTGAAGAGGCAGCACAAGCGCTGCGCCGCCAATCGGTACGAACGGCGCTTTCGGAGCTTCCCGAGCGAGAGCGGCGACTGCTCGAGCTTCGTTTCGGCTTCGACGGCGAGCAGCAGTCGCTCGATGCGATCGCGCGTGAGCTGCGTATCTCGCGCGAGCGCGTGCGACAGCTCGAGCGCCAGGCGCTCGCTCAGCTCGAGAGCGAACTCGGTGGGATCGTCAAGGTTGCTGGCGACGAGCTCGCAGACGCCGCCTGAGCTCGGTCGTCGAGAGATGACCGAACCAGGCCGCCGTTGTAGGCCTCAGCGGAGTTGAGACGATCTGGGTCCTCGGCCTTCCATACGAGTCTGATTAGGCATAGCGTGGTTCGATATTCACTCCCAGGAGGTGCTGCCATGGAAGCCGCCAGCCAACGACCCCCGCTGATGCTGATTCACGGAGCGTGGCTGTCAGCACGCAGCTGGGAGACCTTCGTCGACTTCTTCGAACCTCGCGGCTACGCCGTCTCGGCACCGGAGTGGCCACGGAAGGAAGGTGACGTCGAGGAACTTCGTGAGAGCGCCGAGGAGCTCAAGGGACTCGGACTGAACGAGATCGTCGATCACTACGAGGAGCAGATCGAGGCGCTTCGACGAGCCGCCGGTCCTCATCGGCCACTCGTTCGGAGGCCTGATCGTCGAGCTCCTGCTCGATCGCGGCGTGGGCCGCGCCGGCGTCGCGATGAGCCCGGCACCGCCCAAGGGCATCCTCGTTCTGCCTTTCTCGTCGCTCAAGGCGGCCTCACCGGCGCTTGCGCATCCGTCGAGGTGGCACGGCATCGTGCCGCTCACGCTCGACGAGTTCACGTTCGGGTTCGTGAACACGTTCACTCCCGAAGCGGCGGCTGATGCCTATCGAGCGCTATGCGGTACCCGAGAGCGGGACAGATCTTCTACGAGGCGGGCTTTGCGAACTTCCATCTGCACCCGCCGACCGAGGTTCACTTCAAGAGCAGCGATCGAGCGCCCCTCCTCATCGTCGGAGCCGAGAAGGACAACACCGTCCCCGCCTCACTCGCCAAGAAACAGTTCGAGAAGTACGAGAAGTCGCAGGCGCAGACGGACTATCTGGAGTTCGCAGGTCGTCCGCATCTGATGATGGTCGCCGATGGATGGGAGGAGATCGCCGCTCAGATCGAGGACTGGATCACCGGCGTCCTCACTGCATCGGCCGCAGCAGCACGAACAACGTCCGCATAGTCACGGATTGACTGACCAGCACCCCGTGGCCCGAGCGCGCGGCTGGGCCTCCACGCGGGCGGCACATTCGTGACCGAGGCACCAGCGGCTGACGCTTCGTCGCCGCGATCGTCGGCTCTGCCGTCGCGACGATCGACGGCTCGATCGTCAACGTTGCGTTGCCGGCGATCGAGGAAGATCTCGGTGGCGGCTTGTCGGCCCAGCAATGGGTGTCGAATGCCTATCTGTTGACACTCGGGTCGCTGATCCTCATCGGCGGCTCTGTCGGGGACATCTACGGCGAGCGGCGTGTGTTCACGATCGGCCTCGGAGCGTTCGGTGTCTTCTCCGTCGCGTGTGCCCTGTCGCCCACGATCGAGGTCCTTATCGGGGCACGTGCCTTGCAAGGAGCGGCGGCTGCACTCATGGTTCCGAGTTCGCTCGCGATCATCGTGGCTGCTTTCGGACCTAGCGAGCGAGGTGCGGCGATCGGCTCCTGGACAGCCTGGGGCGGAATCGCGGCGATCGTCGGCCCCCTCGCCGGAGGCGTGATCGTGGACCAAGCCTCATGGCGGTGGATCTTTGCGCTCAACGTTCCGCTCGTCCTGGCGACTCTGGCGCTCGTGCTCGCAGCGGTTCCGGTATCACCGAGGACAACCGGACGCCGGGTCGACTTCCTCGGAGCGGCACTCTGCGCCGCTGGGCTCGCCGGAATCGTGTTCGCGCTCGTCGAACAGCCTCACTACGGCTGGAGCAGCCCGGTGATCCTCATACCCCTCTCCGCAGGAGCTCGTCGCTTTCACGGCCTTCCTCGGCTACGAGCGCCGAGTGGCTGAGCCGATGCTCGAGCTCACGCTCTTCTCACGCCGCAACTTCGCGGTCGGAAACGCCGAGACGTTTGCGATGTATGCGGGCCTGGCGATTCTGTTCTTCTTCCTCACGATCTTCTTGCAGCAGGTTGCCGGCTACAGCGCACTCGAGAGCGGCCTCACGATCGTGCCCGTGACGCTGGTCATGTTCGCCCTCTCGAAGCGGTTCGGGGCTCTGGCGGACCGGTTCGGCCCGCGTCTGTTCATGGGGGCGGGTCCGCTGATCGCGTCGGTCGGGATCCTCCTGCTTCTTCGAACCGGGTTGGAAACTGACTACGTAACCGATCTTCTGCCGGCTCTCCTCCTGTTCTCGCTCGGGCTGTCGCTCACGGTCGCACCGCTCGTGGCGACCGTCCTGGCCGATGCGGACGAGAGCGACGCCGGTATTGCCTCTGCCATCAACAATGCGATCGCTCGTGTCGCCGGCCTCGTCGGAGTGTCGGTCGTCGGGGTCGTAATCTCGAGCACGCTCGTGGGTGACACCTTTGCAGCGAACGACGAATCAGTGAACGCCTTTCACCAAGCTGTCGTCATCTGCGCAATTCTCGTAGCCGCGGGAGGTGTGCTCGGCGCAATCGGCGTCGTCAATCCACGGCGCGCCGTCGGAGCGAGCAAGTGTGCGGGAGGCCAGCTCGTCGGAACGCCGCAGCGAGCGGCCGAGTCGGCATCGCCAGCATCGGGGACAGCTGTGCAACCAACTCCACAGGAGGCGTAAATGGACGATCCGCAGATCCACGGGACGATCGAGGCGCTCGTGGCCGAAGAGCATGAGTTGTGGCAGCGCGAGTCAGCCGGCGCAGCGAGCGACGCCGACCGCGAACGCCTTCGCGACCTCCAGGTCTCGCTCGATCAGTGCTGGGACCTGCTCCGCAACGACGCGCGCTTAGAGAGGCTGGCCTCGATCCCGACGCCGCCGCCGCTCGGGACGAAAGTGTCGTCGAGAGCTACGAGCAGTAGGCGCACCGTCGCCGTGCTGTCGAACTAGAGAGGTTCGTTTCGAGGCCTCGCGAGTGCAGGCCCACAGATCTTTGGCCAAACTTTTGCCCACCTGAGCTGACCGGAGCCAACCTCAGCTGATCGACCATCACTCAACCACGCCGTTTTGGCCTCAGTTGACCTAGAGAGCAACGTCTCATAACCCGGAGGTCGCAGGTTCAAATCCTGCCCCCGCTACTGAAAAGCCCCGGAAACGGGGCTTTTCTGTTCTCCCGGCAGCTATCGAAGGGCGAAACTTTTGCCCGAGTTTTGGCTCGAGGATGCGGTAGGCGGGTCGTGTAGCCGATCAATGGCCGGGACGGGTTCCGAGGATCCGACCCGAGGATCAGCTTCGCCGAGCCACAGTTCTGCGTCGAACCGTGTTCGATCTGCCACCCCGCGCAGCGGGCCGTCGGAAGCGGCGCCCTCATCGGTTACGCGTCGCCATCGGGCCAGGAGACAGTGATGTCCGCCCCCTCCTGACTGGAATCGGGCGCCTCGGTCTTCCTTGCTCGAACGTCCGTCAACCGTGGTGCGCGACGCCCTCGGTCACGCGAGCATCGCGACGACTCAGGTCTACCTCAGCCGCGTCGGCGCTCACGGCAGTCGACGCGATGAGGAACCGCCACTGGTCGCCCGAGTAGCACGCCCCCGTAAAGCACCGAAGAGCCGCGTTTTGGCCGTGCCGGCATCAATCCCCGAAATACGGTCGCGGATTCGGCGACAAGCGTGACCCCGTGACTAGTAGCTTAGGTCGAGCTCGGACGGTGTCTGCTTCTAGCACTGCATCTCCGACCCGCTGCCAGCGCACGAACTCGTCGAGCAGTTCGTCTGGCGCAACATGGGGCTCGACCGGCAATTAGCGAAGCCGCTTCACGCCGCGACGCAGCTCTACCCGGCGGCATCCGCCGCCGCGATACGAGCTCTCCTGGCAGCGGTGAGCTCCTCCACGACGATCTGGATACCGGCCGCGATCGGGACGCCGATGATCGCCCCGATGAGCCCGAAGAGCGCTCCGAACGCAAGAACGCTGGCGAGCACGGTAAAGCCGGAGATCCGGGCCGCCTTTCCAATGATCGTCGGCTGCAGCACGTAGTTCTCGATCTGCTGGTAGACGACCATAACGATCAGGAAGACGATGAACGCTGTGGGGCTAACTGAGAGCGCGGCGAGTCCGGCCACGATGCCGGCGATTGTCGCCCCGATGCTGGGGATCAGGTCGAGAATCCCCGCGATCACCGCGAGCGCGAGCGGGTACGGAACGTCGAGGAACGCCGCAGTGATGCCGTAGACGGTCCCGCAGACCAGGGAGATGGCCAGGTTGCCGAGCATGTAGCGCGAGGTGGTCTGGACAATCCGATCGGCGACCTGCAGGAAGCGCTCGCGGTCGCCCCGGTAGAGCAGACCTCCGATCCAGCCTCGCAGGCGTGCTTCGTCGATCAGCCCGAAGAGCGTCAGGAACGTCACCGACAGTACGAGGGTAACCGCGCCGAATGCCGAGATGCCCACGTCGGCGACGCCGCCCGACACCTTGGCCACGCCGTTCGTGATCTCGCTCGCGTGCTGCGCCAACGTTTCGAGCGAGTCGTTCCCGCTATTGATGAAGCTGCCCAGCTCGCTCTGCCTGGCCTGGTCGACGATTCGCGGCAGCTCGTCGCTGAAGTCGCGCACTGCCCCGACAGCCGCCTGCATCACCACCAGCACAACCGCCGCGAGGACGATCACGGTCACCAGCACCAGCACGACTGCGGACAGCCTCCGGCTCCAGCGGAGCCGTCGCTCCATCGCGCTCACCACCGGCGAGAGGACCGCGACGCTGAACGAGGAGACGAAGAGGATGAGCAGGACGCTCGCGATCGACGACAGCGCCCACGCGATTGCCACGACTCCGACGATCAGCAGGATCGTTTTGATCGACACCGAGACCTCGAGCTGGGTACGACGTGGCTCCCCGGCGCGCGCGGCCTCGCTCGCGTTCATCGGCTCTTCGAACGATTCGGTGTGCATAACGTGCTCTCCGTCTGTCGACCCACGCAGTTGCCCGCCGCCGGCTCTCACCGGCGACGGGCACTTACGCTGGTCAGGAGACGTGAAGCGTCTCCTTCAGCTTTCCCACGCGCTCGTCGAAGTCCGCCTTCGCCTCGACCTTGCGCTGTTCGAGCAGTGTCTTGCGTGCCTCGAGTGCTGCGGCGTCGGCGGCGCTCTCGGCCGCCTCGAGCTCGCTCATGACTTCGCCGAGCGGGCGACGCGTCACCTCGCCGCCGAGCTTGGCCATCTCGCCGTCGATCACCTCGACCGCCGGCTCTTCCACGCCCGCGATCACAGCGGTCGATTCCGGCGGAATCGCAGTCCCGAGAGCGGCGAGCGCCTCGTCGGACTTCTCTACGCGAGCAATGTCGAAGACCCCGCCCATCAACGCGCCCGAGCCCCAACCGACGAGGACGCCGACGGGGCCGCCCAGGACGCCGATGAGCATCCCGATCAGCGAGCCGCTCGCCGTCCCGATGAGGCCGACGTTGTCGGCGCCCTCCACGGTGCGCAACTCGCCCGTGGGCGTGCGCTCCACGACCGCTGCGGACCGGAGTCCGATGCGACCGTCAGCGTCACACTCCTTGAGCACGCTGAGCGCCTGGTACGCCTTGCTCGGCTCAGTGAACCGAACCACCACCACGTTCTCGATGTCGGCCATTTTGGCCTCCCTTCGTTCGAATTACCTTGTCCACCACACACTCACAGGCCACGCTGCCAAACCCCTGCCACGCGGCGGGCGACCGCTGCCGCCGCGGCCTGCGCGGCGAATCAGCACGGGCTCTCGACGCGGACGAGGCACGCCTTCACGTGCACCTTCGTCGGCGGCCGGATGTTCCCCAGCGGGCCTTCGGCCATCCCGAAGCGCGCCTGGTCGACCGTCGTAGTCGCCTCGAGCTCGAGCTCGCCGTCGATGACGCGCACCGACGCGTCGAACGCGAGAGGAACAGTCGTGCCGGCCATCTCCAGCTCCCCGGTCACGTGCACGACTCCGTTTCCGAGCCCGGTGATCTGATTCGAGCTGAACCGCACCTGCGGATGCAGGGCGACGAAGAAGAAGTCGGGCGACCGGAGATGCTCGTCGCGCATGGCGATGCCCGTGTCCACGCTCGCCGCGTCGATCGTCAGCTCGATCTCGGAACTGCCCAGACCAACGGTGTACGCGCCGTCGAAATCCCCGAAGCGCCCGCGAACCGTGTGCAGGCCCCACAGATGCTTGACCTCAAACTCGACGGTCGTCCGGGTCGGATCGGCCGTCCACCGCTCAAGCGTCTTGTCCTCGACCGTCGTCGGCGCCGCGATAAGTGTCGTGCTCATCTCATCTCCTTGCTCGTAGGGATCGCTCGGAGCATCTCCCGGGCGACTGCCACAGCCCTGCCGCGCTCCGCGTCACCCGCTGCCGTGGTCCGCGCCTCCGTGGCTCGCCGCACCTGCTTCGTGGTTCGTCAGTCGAGCGTCGTGAGCGCGTAGGCAACGAGGAAACCGGCGCTGGTGGCGAAGGCGACGAGCGGGCCTCCTTCCGCATACGCCTCGGGCATCACCGAGTCGGCGAGCGCGGCGAGCACGGCGCCCGCCGCGAACGCGGCCAGCATGCCGAGCGACTGCTCCGAGGCGACGTCCGCGGCGAGCCTGCCGGCGAACACCGCCGCGCCGACAACCGCGGCTGTCAGCGCCCATACGGTGAGCACTTTCGCCGAGGAAGCTCCGCCTTCCCGCATGCGAGCCGCGCCGCCGAATCCCTCGGGCAGGTTCGAGGCAACGATCGAGGCGAGGAGCGCGTACGAGCCGCTCTCTGCGAGCCCAACGCCGAGAGCGAGGTTCTCCGGGATGCCGTCCAGTGCAGCCGTAGCGACGAGGGCGAGGCCAGCGGCTTCGGAACCGGCGGATCGCTGGAGCAGGAGGTCGACTGCGATGAACACCCCGGCACCGACGAGAAGCGCTGCGGACGCGCGGGCAAGGCCGGCCTGCCGGTGTGCCGGCTCGAACAGCTCGAACGCAACGGCGACGACAAGCGCGCCCGCGGCGAAGGCGAGCATTCCCGCCGTGAGCTGTTTCGGCGGCGTCCGGAAACAGCCGAGCAGGGCGCCGAGTAGCAGTGCTCCCCCGGTCGCAGCGGCATAGAGGGCGACCTCGCGCATCCCGCCTCAGAGCGGCAGGAGCGCGGAGCGCCGCCGCAGCATGGTCTGAGGATGAACCTGTCCTACATCGCGGAGCGCACGGGCGACGATCCAGCCGAACACGAATCCGCCGACGTGCGCGAAGAACGCGACCCCGCCTTCCGCCGATGCGCTGAAGAGGGACTCATGCGCTGACTGGAGCTGGTAGAGGAACCAGCCGCCCAGGTAGGCCCAGGCCGGGACCTGCACGAAGAACACGAGCACGAGCGTCTTGATCCGCGCGTGCGGGTAGAGAACGAGGAACGCCCCGAGCACCGCGGAGATCGCGCCGCTGGCGCCGAGCATCGCGACCTGCGCGTCGGCGTCGGAGGAGAACCCGAGAGTCATCGCCGTCTGCAACACCGTCGCCGCGAACCCGCCGGCGATGTAGAAGGCCAGATAGCGGACATGGCCGAACGCGTCCTCGACGTTCTTGCCGAAGATCGCGAGGAAGAGCATGTTGCCGAGCAGGTGGTCCCAGCTTCCGTGCATGAACATTGCGGTGAACCAGCTGACCGCCCACGGCAGTGGGGCCGCGCAGGTGTTCTCGACGTCGCACGGGTAGAAGGAACCCTGCGCGACCGCCCCTCCCAGGTCGGGGAGCTCGTAAAGCACCCAGACGGCGATGTTCGCCGCGATGAGCGCGACGTTCACGACCGGAAAGCTTCGCGCGGGCAGCCCGTCGGAGAGCGGTAGCACCGTTCTAGCTCCGTCCCAATGCAATCGCCCGCGTCATGGCAGAGACGGTGCGCTCGGACGCTGCCACGCAACTGCCAGCCGATTGCTCGCTGCTGCCGCCGACGCACGGGGGCGACCGCGAGGGGCAGTCGGAGCCGGCCTCGCACCGCCCGGCCAGGCGTGCCAGACTGCGCGCGAGAGGAAGGGCAGGCCGTATGGGAAAGCTCGAGGTTCGGCTCCTGGGGCCGTTCGAGGTGGTCGTAGCGGGAGAGCCGGCGGACGTGCCGGGCGCCAAGCGGCAGGCGCTCGTGGCGTGCCTTGCCTTGCGAACGGGTCGTGTCGTCTCCACAGACATGTTGGTCGAGGCGCTGTGGGGCAGCGATCTTCCCGCAGCGCCTCGAAACGCCGTGCAACACCATGTGGCCCGGTTGCGGCCGGCGCTGGGCGAGGACACGATCCGGCTCGCCGCTGACGGGTACGCGCTCGAAGGAGCGGACGTGGACGCCATGGAGTTCGAGGAGCTGCTTGCCGCCGCACGTGGTGCGCTCCGCGCCGGTGATGCCCGTGGCGCCGCGGACACGATCGCGGACGCGCTCGCCCTCTGGCGCGGGCCTGCGCTGCTGGGTTTGCCTCAGTCGTCGTGGGCGACCGCCGAGGCCGGGCGGCTGAATTCGCTCCGGCTCGACGCGTGGGAGGAGCGCTTCGAGGCGGCGCTCGCGCTGGGAGAGCACGGCGACGTCGCGACGACGATCCGCGCTGCGCTGGAGGAGAGCCCGTTCCGCGAGCGCCTGTGGGGTCAGCTGATGCTGGCGCTCTACCGCAGCGGACGCCAGGCAGACGCGCTCGAAGTGTTCCAAGAGGCCCGCCAGATGCTCCTCGAGGAACTGGCGCTGGAACCAGGCCCCGAGCTGCGGCGCCTTCAGGAGGCGATCCTGGCACACGACCCCGCGATCGCGCCGGTGCCTGTGGCCCCGCCGCGGCGCGGCAACCTGCCGGCGTCCTCCACCTCGTTCATCGGCCGCGAGGCCGAGCTGGCCCAGGTGGTTCACCTGCTGCGGGAGCATCGCCTCGTGACGCTGACCGGCCCGCCTGGGGTCGGCAAGAGCAGGCTCGCGCTCGAGGCGGTGCGAACGGTCGAGAGCGAGCTCCGTGACGGAGCGTGGCATGTCGATCTCGCGCGCGCGGCGAGTAGCGTCGACGTCGTTCGCCTTGCAGCCCAGTCCCTCGACGCACGGGGGGCCGACCAGCTCGCGCGCACCGTCGCGCGTCTTCGTGACACCGACGCGATGCTCGTGTTCGACTCATGTGAGCACGTGATCGAAGAGACGGGCCGCGTCGTGGAAGCTGTGCTGAGGGGCTGCCCAGGCGTGCGGGTGCTCGCAACGAGTCGCGAGGCGCTTCATGTACCGGGTGAGGTGCGCTTCATGGTTCAGCCCCTCGCAGTGCCGGACCTCGGATCGAGCGACACCGTCGTCGTCCCGGCGGTGGAGCTCTTCACCGCGCGAGCGCGCGCGGCGCGCCCGGGCTTCGAGCTGACGGACGAGGACGCCTGGCTCGCTGCTGAGATCAGCCGTCTGGTGGACGGCCTCCCGCTCGCGATCGAGCTCGCCGCCGCGCGGGTCAACGTGCTCGGCCTGGCGGAGATCCTCTCCCTCGTCACGCGCCGCCTGGAGCTGCTCCGCGATCAGCCGGCGACCGACGCCGGGCGCGCCGCACTCGCGACGCTCGTCGAGTGGAGCTACGACCTCCTGCACGCGGACGAGAAGACGCTGCTCCACCATGTCGCGGTGCACCGAGGCGGCGCGCCCCTCCCCGCACTCGTCGAGGCAGGCGCCGACCACATGCTCGACGAGATGACTGTAGTCGAGCTGCTCGGCACGCTCGTCGACAAGTCCATCGTCACCGTCTCGTTCCCAAGCGCGGACGCGCGCTACGACCTGCTCGACACGGTTCGAGACTATGCGCTCGAGCGCCTTGCTAAAAGCGGCGGCCTCGTGGCTGCGCGGAACGCGCACGCGGAGTACTTCGCCACCCTGGCGGACGCCGCACACGACGCCCTTCGTGGACCCGAGTGGCGAGCATGGGTCGGACGCCTCGAGCTCGAACGCGACAACCTGTGGGCCGCCCTCACGTGCGCGCACAACGCGTCCGACACCGGCACCGCCGGTCGACTGGGAACGCTCGCCTGGTATTTCACGCTTGCGGAGCGCGTCTCCGAAGGCCGCCGCTTCGTCGAGCTCGCACTCGCCTCGTCGTCCGAAAGCGTGTCGGCCTCGCTCCGACTCGAGCTCGAGGCGTTCCTGTGCTTCTTTGCGACGGAGGAGCTCGATCTGGACGCGGCAATCGAGGCCGGCGAACGCGCGCTCGTCGCGGCCGAGCCGCTACCGCCGCAGGCGGCTCTCGTCGAGGCAGCCATTGCGCTCGCCCAGGCTGAGTCCGGGGACAGCGAGCGGGCTGCGGTGCTGGCGGAGAGAGCGCACTCTCGTCTTCAGCCGACCGGCGACGACTGGAGTATCGCGGCGACGAGCCTCATGCGGGCGCAGGTCGCTGCTCTCGCGGGAGACGTGTCCACGGTCGCCTCCATGGCGGTGCACGCGCACCGTCATGCCGAAGCCATCCAGTTCGATGCGTTTCAGGTCCCCGCGTTTCTGCTCGAGGCCTGGGTCGCCGAGCGACGGAGTGACGAAGGCGCCGCAGCGGAGGCGTATCAGCGCGCGTTCGCGCTCGCGAGCCACGCAGGTTTTGCCGACCACGCAGCCTTCGCGCTGGCCGGACTCGGCTGGGTCGCCTTTATGACCGCAGACCTCCCGAAGGCCGAAGAGCTCGAGCGCCGGGCGCTCGCGTCCGCGGAGGCGGCACGGTCGCCGTGGGCGGCGGCGCACGCGCGCGTCAGGCTGGGACGCGTGCTGGCCGCCGCGGGAGACGCCGACAGCGCCGAGACCCTCTACCGCACCGTGATCGAGTGGTCCGACAAGCAACGACCGCACGAAGCACGCGAGAGCCTGTTCTTCGCGCTCGCCGGAGATCCGGGCTCGGACGCCCGGGCGGGACTCGACGAGCTCGGGCAGCCCGGAGGAACTGCCGCCTTTTCCACGGACGCCGAGACCGCTCTGACGCCGTAGCGCCGCATCGCCCGCCACTGCGAGTGGCAGCGACAGCGTCGTCCATGGCAGAACGCTGGCAGTCGCCCGCGCGAGGCTTGTCGTGAGACCAATCCGACACGACAGGAGGAACACGTGGCGACGAAGACATCTGACGACACGTTGGCGGAGATCGGCCGGCACATCGACGACCTGGAAGCACGCGTCGACAACGGCGCGGCCGAGACGCGAGTGCGTTTACAGGACAGGATCGACAGGTTGCGGGAGGAGGAAGCGTCGGCCTGGGCGGCCGTCCGGGCAAAAGCCGAGGCGGTCGACGAGAAGGTTCGGCAACTTGAGATCGATATCGCGATCGCGGAGAACCGGCTCGACGCGGAGCTGGCCAACGACGCGAAGTCGTTCGCGGAGGCGGCAGAGGCCGAGCTGCACGAATGGGATGCGGCGATCGAGCGGCTCCAGACGCGCGCAGCGACGAAGGCACAAGAGGCTCGTGAGCAGGCCGAGACCGAGATCGCCGCGCTCAGAAAGGCGCGGAACCGGGCAGCCGAGCGTTTGACCGCGCTGCGCGCGTCAGCGGACGACACCTGGAAAGAGCAGAAGCACCGCATCGCGGAAGTGCTCGAGGACCTCGAGCGCAAGGTCCGTGAGGCGGTCCTGAAAGTCAAGTGAGGAGGAGACCATGACAACTGAGTCGACACCACCCGAGACCGTCGAGTCGACGGTCAACAGCAAGATCGAAGAGGCAGCCAGCGGGGGCGAGAGAATGCTTGCCCGCGCCTGGAAGACGATCGCAGCGAATGGCGCCGCGGCCATCCTCTTCGGCGTCGTGCTCGTCCTGTGGCCCGAGATTGGGCTGACGACCATCGTCGCCGTCGTCGCCGTGTACGCCCTGGTCAGAGCTCTTCTATCTGGCATGGCAGCGTTTTCCGCACCGCTCCCGCGCACCGAGCGACGATGGCTGGCGCTCGAAGCGGTGGTGGGGACGGCGATCGGCATCGCGCTGCTCGTCTGGAACGACATCTCGGCACACACGCTTCTCTATGTGGTGGCGGCGTGGGCACTCGCAATCGGCGTCCTCATGTTGGCCGCGGCGATCCAAGCTCCGCTGGACACGCCGGGCAAACTGGTGCTCGCGCTCAACGGGATCATCTCCGGCGCATTCGGCGCGGTGATGTTCATCGAGCCCGACGCCGGCGCGATCGCCATCGTCGCGCTCATCGCCGCCTTCTTCATCGTGATCGGCGTGATGCAAATCGGGTTCGCGCTCGAGCTGCGGAAGCTAGTCGCCGATGTGCGCCAGCGCTTCCCGCGGCCCACCACCACGAAGCCGGTGATGCACAGCTGACGGACGACCGCAGCCAGAGCACACGAGGAACCCAGTTGGCGACCGGCGCGCGTGCGCGCCGGTCGCCGGTGAACGACGACGAAGATCTTCGGTCTGGGCGCACACGAGGCCAAGCTCCGGAGGAGAGTCTCGTTTCCACCGCGCCGCGGTGATCCCGTGCGCTTCAGTCGCGGTTCCTGCCGAAAGCGTGACTCGCTGTTCATTGCGGAGTCAGGCTTCGGCCCGTCCGCGGCCGTCCCTAGCCTGCGGTCATGGCTCCCTGGTCACCCGGCAGCACTGTTGTCGTGCTCGGTGCGGGAGCGACTCGCGGAGCGCAGTTCGTCCATGACGACAATCCCCCCATGTGTCTGCCTCCGCTCAATACTGACTTCTTCACTCAGCTGCAGCGCATCACTGCGGCGAAGCACGAGCGAGATGTGGCGAACGTGCTCGACGATGTCCTGACCCTCTACGGGCCGAACTTCACTCTCACGCTCGAGCAGTACTTCACGCAGCTCGAGGCGATGACTGCATGGCTCGCTGAACTGGTTTCCATTTCCGGCGGCCGAGAGAGACCCGATTCGACTACGGGAGCGGCCGTACAAGCAGGCGGGGAGCAAGGACTACGAGATCATTCCTCCCGAGTACGTCAAGTCGTTCCATGAGCGCCCGATCTTCAAGAAGCTCTGGACTAACGCGGAACTTGCGCTCCGGAGGGCGAAGACACTCCTTCTAATCGGGTTCTCGTTCACGCCGACGGATCTTCATGTTGAGGCGCTGTTCCGGGTCGCCTTGGCGGACAAGCCGTCCCTTGAGCACATCGTCATCGTGAACCCGAATCAGGACCACCGAAGACGAATCCGCACCGTGCTCACGGCACCTTTGGCAAAGGGTGCGCCCGTTACTCAGTTCGATCTGCTGTCCGACGCGCATCCGCATCTCACCGAGCTCCTGCGCTGATCTGAGAGAGCTCTGAACAGCCACGGCTTCGGCGAGAACCGTGACCCGCAAGCTCCGTCGACCTCGGCTCATGCCGAACCAAACATTCGGGCTTCGCCTCTGACCGCTGCACCTGGGAACCGCACCTGCGCAGCATGGATGTAGCGTTCGGTGATCTGCCCCTGTGAGTGTCCTGCTCTGTACTGGATGTAGGCCATCGGGTTTCCGGCCGCGGCTTCGTGTGTGAGCGCCGTGTGCCGGAGATCGTGGAAAGGACGAAACGGCTTCTCGATCCCAGCGCGCTTGAGCGCAGGGTGCATATAAGAACGTGTGAGCTTCGCGGGATCGAGCGGAGTTCCGAGTTGCGGATGGCAGAAGACGAGCTCCTCGTCTCCCTGAAACGGAGTCCGCTGCCAGTGAGCCTGTAGAAGCGCGAGCGTCCGCGGCCCGAGCTCGATCACTCTCCTGCCGCTCCGCGACTTGGGTGTCGTGAAGCGGCCTCTGACAAGCGCCTCCCGCACCTTCACTTGCGCCTCGAGCAGGCGCACGTCCCGCCAGCGCAGCCCGAGCAGCTCTCCTCTTCGCATCGCCGTCCCCAAGGCGACGAAGGTCATCGTGTGCGCCAGCTGCCACCAGATCTTCGCCACGCCTTCCGTCTCTCCCTCAAGCTCGCGATAGGCGCTCGCAAGGCGAGCGATCTCGACCTCGGAGAGGACATTGAGCTCCGGTTGCTCGACCCGCGGTCGCTCGCAGTCGGAGACGGGATTGCGGGAGATGAGCCGCCAGCGCACGGCCCGCTTCAGGATCACCTGCAGGCAGAGAAGCTGGTTCTGCACCGTCTTTGGCGCATACCCCTGCTTGATCTTGAGGGTCACGTAGCGATCGACGAGGCCTGAGGGGGGTGGGGTAGGCATCTCGACACCTCCCCTCCCACGCGTGCGCGCGCGTGCGCGCGAGGATGAGTTCGGAGTCTTGCGAGAGGAGCCCACCAGGCAAGGGCCCCAGCCCGACAGACACTTCGGCGGGGGGTGGTATGCCCTCGACACCTCTTCTGTTACGCGTGCGTGCGAGGGAACTCGGGGACACCCAAGAGCAGCACTGCCCGGCTGCGTGCGATAGACAGGGGCTATGGACCGGGTGGTCGTCGTCGGCGGAGGCTTCGCGGGCTCCAGGCCGTGCGGGGGCTGCGACGGGCGCGCGTCGACGTCACGCTCATCGACCGTCGCAACTTCCATCTCTTTCAGCCGCTCACGTACCAAGTGGCGACCGGTGCCCTGTCGCCCGCGGAGATCGCCTATCCGCTGCGCTCGATCTTCAAGCGGAACAGGAACGTGCGTGTGCTTCTCGCGGAGGTCGCGGGCTTCGACCTCGACGCCCGCGAACTGCATCTGCGGGAGGTCGACGGAGCGCCCGTGCCGTCGGCGATCTCCTACGACACACTCGTAGTCGCCGGAGGCTCGCACTACTCATTCTTCGGGCACGAGGCTTGGGCTGAGCACGCGACCGAGGTGAAGTCGCTCGAGAGCGCGCTCGTCGCTCGGAGCAAGATCCTCAGTGCCTTCGAGGCCGCGGAGATGGAGCCCGATCCGGAATTGCAGCAGGCATGGCTCACGTTCGTCGTCGTCGGCGCCGGTCCGACGGGCGTTGAGATGGCGGGTCAGATCGCGGAGCTGGCACGAGACACCCTGCGTCGTGACTTCCGCAGCGTCGATCCGCGAGGCGGACGGATTCTGCTGCTAGAGATGGCGGACCGCGTGCTCACGACGTTTCCGCCCTCGCTCTCGGTGAAGGCCGAGCGCTCGCTCCAGAAACTCGGCGTGACTGTCCTGACCGGCCGGACCGTGGTCGGCGTCGATGCGAACGGGGTCTCGGTCACGGACTCCGCCTCCACCCCCGAGCAGATCCCGAGCCGCACCGTCATCTGGCCGCCGGCGTCACCGCATCGAGCCTCGCATCGCACTTGGGCCGGCTCAGCGGGGCCGAAACGGACCGCGCCGGGCGAGTGACGGTCGGGCCCGATCTCACCCTTCCCGGTCATCCCGAGGTCTTCGTGATCGGCGACATGGTGCGAGTCCGATCGTCGGACGGTGATTCCGTCCTCCTTCCCGGTGTCGCGCCCGTTGCGATGCAGCAAGGCCGCTACGTTGCGAAGGCCGTGCGCGCCCGCCTCGACAGACACCCGACGGCTCCTTTTCGGTACCGCGACAAGGGGAATCTGGCGACGATCGGTCGCGCGGCAGCCGTGGCCGACATAAAAGGCCTCCGGCTAAGCGGCTTCATCGCGTGGAGCACATGGCTTGTCGTGCACCTCTGGTACCTCATCGGCTTTCAGAACCGGCTCCTCGTACTGCTCCGCTGGGTCTTCAGCTTCGTGACCCACGGGCGGGGGGCACGGCTGATCACGCGTCGCTTCTCGGAGTAGCGGGAGGACCGGCGCGCCGAGACGGCGAATTGCTGCCCGATGTCGATGAACGACTCGAACACAGCCGACACTGGGGGCTAGACCTTCGACTGCCAGAGCGCGATCCGGGCGCCCGAGGGGACGGCGAGGATGCTCCGCCAGCCGACCGGGCCTTCGCGCGGCTCGAGCACCACCGCCGCCCCGAGCCCACAAGCCCGCTCGGTCACCTCCACGACGTCGGCGACCTCGACATAGGGCAGCCACAGGGAACCCTCGCCGTCGTGCTCGACGATGCCGCCCTCGATCCCGTCGCCCAGCTTCAGCGAAACGTAGGTGCAGCGCCCCACCTCGACTGTCTCCGCGTACCAGCCGAACAGCCGAGTGTAGAAGTCCGACGCGCGGTGGCGGTTGCCGGTATGGAGTTCCAGGTGCACGACGGGATCGCGGGAAGTCGGCCGCATGCCTGCTCCGTTCGACCGGCGGGGTTCGCTGAACTCATCGGCCGAGCGATGAGTTTCGGCGCCGGCGCGCGTCTACCCTGGTGAGGATGGCTGCTGTTTCGACCTCGACCCAGGAGCGGGAGCTGCTCGACGCGGCTTGCGCCGGCGACGAGACCGCCTTCGCGCGCATCGTCGACGAGCACCGGGCCGAGCTCCAAGCGCACTGCTACCGGATGCTCGGCTCGCTGCACGACGCTGAGGACGCGCTCCAGGAGACACTGCTTCGCGCCTGGCGCGGGCTGCCCGACTTCGGCGGCCGCAGCTCGCTGCGCACCTGGCTCTACCGGATCGCGACCAACGCGTCCCTCGACGCGATCGCGCGCCGGCCGAAGCGCGTGCTCCCGGTCGACTACGGTCCTATGGCGATGCGCACGGCGAACGAGCCAGGGCCACCGCTCACCGAGTCCATCTGGATCGAGCCGTACCCGGACGAGGCGCTGGGGACGGCGGAGGGCTACGCCTCGCCCGACGCGCGCTACGAGCAGCGCGAGGCCGTCGAGCTCGCGTTTATAGCGGCGCTCCAGCTCTTGCCGGCGACGCAGCGGGCCGTGCTCATCCTCCGCGAGGTGCTCGGCTTCTCCGCGCGCGAGGTGTCGGAGTCGCTGGACACGACCGTCGCGTCGGTGAACAGTGCGCTCCAGCGCGCCCGCAGGACCAGTTGAGGAGCGGCTGCCCGACCGAAGCCAGCAGGAGACGCTGCGCCTGCTCGGCGACGAGCGCGTGCGCGAGCTCGTCGAGGCCTACGTCGACGCCTGGGCGCGAGGCGACGTCGACGCCGTCAAGGCGCTCCTCGCCGAGGACGCGGTTTTCTCGATGCCGCCATGGTCGATGTGGTGGCGCGGGCGCGACACGATTGCCGGGTTCGCCCCCGAGGCCAAAGACATCTGTGCCAAGGCCCACACGCTGCCGACCCGCGTGAACGGCCAGCCGGCCGTTGCGTACTACGGCGAGGACGCGGACACCGGCCGCCACCTGCCGCTGGCGATCGACGTCTTCACGCTCGATGGCGCGCTCATCAAGGAGATCACGGCGTTCGTCACACCCGAGATCTTCCCCCGCCTGGGGCTGCCTCGCGAGCTCTCCCCGTCGAGATGAACGCCTTGACCCAACTCGTTGCTGGCGTCCCGGTGTCGGATCTTGACGCCAGCATCGATTGGTACGCGCGCTTCTTCGGCCGACCCCCAGATCTTCGCGTCGGCGACGAGGTGCTCTGGGACATCGACGAGCACGCGACTCTCTTCATCGAGCCGAACGTGGAGCGGGCCGGCGCAGGTCGGATCACCTTCGCCGTCGCTGGGCTCGACACCCTCCTCGGGCGCCTCGACGCCGAGGGCATTGAATACGAAGCGCTGGAGACCTACTCGAACGGCGTTCGCCACGTGACGGTGCCTGATCCAGATGGGAACGCGATCGCGTTCGCCGAGCCGCCCGACGCAGGCTAAGCAAAGGGGTTTCGATGAACGATCCACAGATCCACGGAACGATCGAGCAGCGCATCGCCGGGGAGCGTGAGCTGTGGGAGCGCGAGGCTGGTCAATGCGTCACCCTGGTTTGCGCGATGTCTGGTTCCACTTTCCGAAGATCGCGCTGCACCGAGCTTCCGCCCTGATCCGGCTACGACCCCTCCGCCGGGGAGAGTTCCTGCGCGATCTCCCAAATGTGGCCGTCGGGATCTGAGAAGGCGGCAGTGCGCATTCCCCATCCCCGGCTCACCGGGCCATTGATCAGCTCCACGCCTCGCTGTGCCAGCTCCGCACACGCGACATCTGCGTCGTCCACCCAGATGGTGAGCTGGAAGCGCGATCCGGTCTGCTGATCGGCCACGGCTGCGGGATCGATCAGCTCGCGCGCCGCCGGAACCTCGAGCAGATTGATGATCGTGTTCTCGAACTTGAAGCCTGCAGCGTCCTCGTATTCGTAGGCGACCGGCAAGTCGAACACGCGCTCATAGAACGCCTTCGAGCGTTGCGGGTCCTGGACGAACAGGGTGATGGCGCCAACACTTGTCAGCGGCGCGGTCATCTCGCACTCCTTCCTCTCAGTCGAGCTCCTCGAATTGCGGCAGGTCGTCGGTGATCTCGAACCAGGATGCCTTGGAGCCGACGAAGATGTGCCCGCCGGGCCGAATGGTGGGAGCGTCTACGAGCGACCCCAGCGCAACGTGAACGTAGGCGCCCTCCCGCACCACGGAGAAGAGGAGGGAGCCACACACCGCGCAGCGCGTGTCGTTCGAGTCTTCCTCTCCGAAGACGAGGAGCCGATTCAGGCCGTCCGTGATCTCGAGCTTCTCCCGCTCGATGCCGGCGAACGGCTTGAATGCCGAGCCGGTCGCGGCTCGGCAGCGCGAGCAGTGACAGTTCGCGGCGTAGAGGAACTCGTCCGCGACCCGATAGCGAACCGCGCCACACCCACACCTCCCGGCAAGCTGGCCGTTGCCCACGTTGCTCTCGGTCGAGAGATTGGCGCCGATCCCTGCTCCTTCCTCCTTGCTCTCGATAGTGAGACTTGCCGGGCCCGGAAAAGTCATCGGCTCGGCTCCAAGCCACTGAGCCTGCGCTGACAAGACAACCTCGATGCTGCGAGGGTCTGGGCGGACTCAATCTGAGGTCTGCCGGCGGCTCTCCCCCTCCAGTAGTCGACGCCGCTTGTCCGTCTGACCACGATGCCATCGGTGCCGTTTGTCGTCCAGATGCTGATCTTGTCGCTGTCCGGATAGACGACTGCCGCCACCGCGGTGATTGACGAGAACACCCGGCGGTCAATCGTGCTCAGCCGACCCGGCATTTCTGGCAGTGCACGTCGTCGACCGGTTCGCCCTCGATCAGCCTGGACGGCGGGGCCCCTGGGGTCACTACAGTCACCGCTAACCCGATGCACGAGAGATCCTCGCCGAGCGCTACGCGCGCGGCGAGATTACGCATGACGAGTACCGCGAGCGACTCGGCAACCTCGAGGCGTGAGCGCCTTCGCGCGCGTCGCGCCCGCGAAGCCGTAACGCCCGAATCGACCGCTAGGGTCGTCGCAGTTTGGAGGAGGTCGAGGTGCGGTGGTCGTTGCGGGCGCGGCGATGGCGACTGGAGGTGCCGTGGGGGCAGGCGCCGCGTCTCACCGTGCCACGAGGGACGAGTCGTTTCGACGTGGAGAGCTTGCTCGCAGAGAAGCGGCCTCTGGATTGTGGAGCAGCGGCTGCGCCAGGTGCCGCGACTTCTCCTCGACCCGTCCGGGGTTAGCGAGTCGGAGGCGCGTACGGGCGCACGAGAACTCGTTTCTGCGCTGGCGGAGGAGGAAGCTGAGCGCATCGGCGTCGAGTACCGCCGGATCCGCATCGGAGGGCAGCGGACTCTCTGGGGCTCGTGCTCTCCAGGCGGCACGCTCTCCTTCAATTGGCGGCTGGTGCTCGCGCCGCCCGAGGTGCTCGACTATGTGGTCGTGCACGAGCTCTGTCACCTGCGCGTCCCGAACCACTCGCGACGATTCTGGGCGCTCGTCGAGCGACACCGCGCGCACTGCGCGTCAGCAGCGCGATTGGCTGCGCAATCACGGGCCTGAACTCCTGGCGTTCAGACCGCAAGACTGATCGGGCAGCTCTGCGTCCAGGTCGAAACTCGTCGCGGCGACGAGCCGATGACTTTCGAGCGCTTGGGGAGTCGTGGAGTGCATGGACACGATCAACATCTTCGGCGCCGAGAACACCGAGAGCAGGGTCGACGTGGCTCGCGCCGTGGGGTCGAGCGCGACCTCGATGTTCATCTATGACCTTGGCCCCGGTGAGCGCCAATCCCCGTATCACTACGAGTACGAGGAGGAATGGCTGCTCGTCGTCGATGGCACGCTCGTGCTGCGTGCCCCCGATGGGCAGCACAACTTGGAGCGAGGAGACGTCGTCTGCTTCCCGGCTGGTCCCGCCGGAGCGCATCAGCTCATCAACCGCAGCGAGTCACCGGCCAGGACGTTGATGTTCTCGAGCTTGCGTGCGCCGGGCGTCTCCGTCTATCCCGACAGCGACAAGATCGGCGTGTGGCCGGGCGACGAGGAAAACGACCTCGTCTTCAGCCGCGGGACGGCGGTGCCGTGGTCGGAAACATGGGAGTAACTCGTCTCGGCGTTGGCGCACGCCTGTGAGGGGCGGTCCAGGGTCACCCTGGTATGACGTACTCAGCCCCCACCTTTGATCTTCCGCCAGCCGCCCGCTCTGTTGTTGGCGATGATCTGCTCGAAGATCGCCTTCAGTGCAGGCGCATTGATCGCCTCGCCCTCGTGGATCGAGATTTGCCGGGCGGTCTTGTTCTCGTGCCCGCCGGTGATGATTCCCTCGGGGTCGGGAACGATCGCACCGTCGTAGAGGAAGACGTTTACGTGATGCTTCGCCGCCAGCAGAGCGCAGACGTTGCCTCCGAGCACGAAATACGGGCGATCCCTGAACTTGATCGTCTCGACGACATCCGCATCGGCCGAATGGACGATGTCTGGACCTCACGGCAAATCGCCTGCTGCCAGTCCGGCAAAGCGTCGATGTACGAGTCGACGCGCGCGTCCTTCGTGTAACCCATGGAGGTCTGACTCTCGCCCGCCTGGGAACTCATCGTTGGATGGGCGATTGAGAGCGCGCTCACGCAGCCCGCCCGACGCGAGTCGCATGAGCCCGCCCTGAGATCCCCTCGATGAGAGTGCTGCCGGTGGGCGTAGGGGGTGGAGAACCCGGTACTTTCGTGAGCGCGCGAGCGTGTGGGAACTGGTGTCCTGCTCCCCGCGCCGGTGTACCCACTGATCGAAGGACTCGACCATGCCGTACACGATCAAACAACTCGAACCGGCAACATGGGACGCCTTCGCCGAGCTCGTCGAGCGAAACAACGGGGTTTACGGGGGCTGCTGGTGCATCGGCTATCACCCGGAGTGCGCAGAGAGGGGAATCAACTATCGCGACGCCAAGGAGGATCGCGTCCGCACGGGGCGCGCTCATGCCGCGCTCGTCATCGACGAGAACGGCGCCGCCCAGGGCTGGTGCCAGTACGGTAGCCCGGAGGAGCTCCCGGGCATCAAGCACAGGCGCGAGTACGACAAGAACCCTCCGCCGCTGCCGGATTGGCGGATCACCTGCATCTTCGTCGACAAGAGGCATCGCGGCCAGGGCATCGCCCGGGCAGGCCTGGAGGGGGCGCTCGACCAGATCGCCCGTCTCGGCGGCGGCCTCGTCGAGGCTATCCCCGAGGTGACCGCCGGTCGCGAGGCACAGGGCCGCTTCCTCTTCAGCGCGACGGTCGAGCTCTTCGAGCAGTACGGCTTCAGCCGGGGTCGCCGCGTCGGCAAGCACGCCTGGATCGTGAGCAGGCCGGTCGAACGCGTGTGAGTGTCTATTCACCAGGCACGTCGAGAACAGTTTCGGACCCCTTCCGAGCAATCGGCACGCACGCAACCGCAGTCGCCGGTCTCGCCGTGATCACGGTCTCCTCGATCGTCACCTTGCGAGCCCAGGGCTGAGCGAAACGCGCGGCGATGCTGTTCCCACGGCTCGAGCTCGATGGGATCGCCGCAGCAACCATAAGCTTGGCGTTCCGCCGCTGGGACCGCACACAGCCGACAGAGGACTAGCTACTCCGGCTTGTAGGTTCCGAAGCTCCAGATGTTGCCCTCGGGGTCGCGGGCCATGAACTCGCGCGAGCCGTAGTCCGTGTCGGCGAGCTCGCGCAGGATCTCTGCGTCCGCGGCCTTTGCACGGTCGTAGTGCCTGGCGATGTCGTCGACGATCACGTAGACGCCCTGGTTCACGGCGCCGAGCTCACGCGGCGTCCTCAGGCCGAAGTCGTTCGGGCCGGCCGTGCCCAGCATGATCATCCCGTCGCCGAACCGCAGCTCCGCGTGCGCGACCGTGCCGTTCGGCCCCTCGTGTACCGAGGAGCGCTCGAATCCGAGCGCTCGCTCGAGCCAATCGATTGCCGCCGACGCGTCCTCGTAGCTCAGAAAGGCGATGCAGTTCATCCGTCCTCCCTCGTGCTCGTGGTGCTCCGAGCGTAGGACGCCCCGCACAGCCTCGTCTTGGACGAATGTGACCTAGAGGATCACGCCGCCATCGGGGTGGATCTGTCGCGAGAATGCCGCTGGCGACGTCCCGGCGAACTCGCGGAAGTCGCGGTTCATGTGTGCCTGGTCGTAGTACCCGCACTCGAACGCGACGCCGGCAAGCCGGGCATCGGGCCGGCCGAGCAGGCCGACGGCGCGATCGAAGCGCATGATCCGCGCGACGGTCTTCGGTGGCAGTCCGACCTGCTCCCTGAATCCTGCGGCGAGATGCCGGCGGCTGCGACCGAGCCGGTCGCAGATCCACCCGATCGGCGCCTTCCCGTGTGTCTCGTCGAGGATGCGCCACGCCCAGGCGACCTCGCGCGAAGGCTCGCGTGCCTCCGCGAGTCGCGACAGGAGGATCGCGTCGAGCAGCGCGAAGCGCTCCTCCCAGCTCGCGGCGTCTTCGAGCTGGTCGGTGATGCGGGCCAGGCTTCGCGGCAGCGCGGCCTCGAGCGCAATCACCTCGTTCGCGAGCTCGTGCATCGCAAACCCGAACAGCATGTGAGCACCGAGTGGCGTGACGTTCACCTGGACACAGCTCGCCGCACCCGCCGCAGCGACGTACGACGAGCGCTCGCCGAGACCGGCGACGAAGCTGTCGAACGGCACGGGTGGTGCCGCGGCCGACGACGCCACGTTCCACCGCGACCCGAAGTTGACGATGAGCGGAAGCCAGGGTGTGGGCACCTGCTGTCGCAGCGGCGCAGGCGATCCGCTCTCGAGGTACCCCTGGTACTCACCGACGTAGCCACGTAGCCGCGCGTCTGGCGGGCGGGTCACGAGCTCCCAGTGACCCAGCTCTGACTCGTGCTCGAAAACGCGCAGTGCACTCACGAGCGCAGGTTAGACCGTGACGAGCGCGGACTCGAACGCGGCGACCGTGCGGTCGATGTCCGCCTCGGTCGTGCGCCATCCCGAGACGGACACGCGCGGAGTCGGCCGGGCCACGACCCATGAGCATGCTCACGGGGGTGGCTAGCCCTCTCACCTTCTCTACTGCGCGTGCGTGCGCGCGCGCGAAGGAAAGCAACTCGCACCCACGGCGGCCCCCGCGACCAGGCCCCGAACCGAAGACATGCTCGCGGGGGAAGTGGCGGAGATGTGGTCAGGGATGTCCGGAACGATCTGTCCGGGACGTCCCCGGGAATGAACACCCTCGATCGGGCGGACCTTTGGCCGAGCTTTTGCCCACCTGAGCTGACCTCAGCTCACCGCAGCCGATCGAGCGTGACGGAACCATGCCGTATTGACCGCAGTCGACCCAGAAACAACGTCTCATAACCCGGAGGTCGCAGGTTCAAATCCTGCCCCCGCTACTGGAAAAGCCCCGGAAACGGGGCTTTTTTGTTCTCAGGGCGGCTATCGGCACACAGAACTTTTGCCCAACTTTTGCCTTTGCCGACACGATGGTCCGCCGGTAGCTGGGTCGTGTGAGCTCCCTCGAGCAGGAGTACGCTCGCACATGCGAGCACGGTGTCTCCTGGCGGCTCGTCCTCGCCTGGGGTCTTCAGGAAGCGTGAGCAGCCAGAAATGGCTCAACAACGGCCAGGACGATCTCCGGGCGTTCGAGAAATCCGTAATGGTTCGCGCCGGAAACCACGGCGAGCTCACCCTGCGGGATCGCGTCGGCGATCGCCGACGACGAGGCGACGGGAACGGGATCACGCTCGCCGTGGACGACCAGGGTTGGACACGTGATGCTGCCGAGCTTCGCGGGCAGTGCGTGCTCGCCAAAGTCGGCGAAGATCCGCTTCGCGGTGTCGCGGTTCCTCGTTCTGTTCTCAGTGAGCCGGTACTGCGTGCCCAGGGCGACGTCGCGGTCGTTGAAGAACGGGATGTAGAGCAGTTGGTAGTAGCGCTCGACGGCGGCGACATCACCAGCTTCGAACTCTGGGGAGCTCTCGACGCGCTCCATCTCTTCGGCCTCATCCGGCGTTCGTCGCGATTTCATCTCCTTCCCGAACTCGTCTCGGTGCTCCGGAGCGAATGGTGGCGCCGGGTTCAGGAGCACGAGCGCACGAACGCGCTCCGGTCGCGTCGCGGCATAGAGCGCGACCATGTGCGCCGCGAGCGAGTGCCCGACGAGGGCAACCCGCTCGAGCTCGAGGCCGTCGAGGACCGCATCGAGGTCGTTGAGCGTGCCGGCGGTCGAGATGCTGTCAACGTCGCCAGCCGGACTCGAGCCGCTTCCGCGCTCGTCGACGTAGATGACCTCGCGAGTGGTCGCAAGCGAGTCCAGCGCGGGCCGCAGGTGCTCGAATCCGAATCGCGGCCCGCCCGGGATGATCACGACCGGCGCTCCTTCTCCGATCCGCAGGTAGGCGAGCTCCGTACCCGAAGCTGGCACGGCGCCTGTTCGCTCAGAAGCCGCAGACATTGTGAGGAGTATCTCAACCCGGCTCGCGAACGCAAGTGCCCCGGCTGTCAGGGCGACATTCCCGCACGCTGGGGCATATGAGTGTTCGCATACGTCCGCGTTCGGAGAACGTGAAGACGCCTGACCTGTCCGACAGTCACCCGTCCCACAAGAGTGGTGCTGGCGGCTCTCGGCCCGAACGCCTGCCCGGGCGCGGCAGCCGCCAGCCTCTACGGCGTCCGCGGTTCACGGACCGGCTGGTGAGCGTCCCTACGATGTCTCCGTGCCTACGACCCATAAGGCCCCGAGGAGAGCAGAACTGGAACGCGCGGCCATGTTCCGACTCGCCTTGCGACAGTTTCATGCCGTTACGGAACGAGCGGTGCGCGCAGCGGGCCTGACCTCTCGCCAGTACCTACTGTTGCTCGTCATCGAATCGTCTCCCCCCCGTAAACCGACGCGCATCGGTGACCTCTCGGATGCACTCGGTCTTGTCCCAAGCACCATGACCGAGCTCCTCGACCGAGCCGAGAGCGCCGGCATCCTCGAGCGGGTCAACTCGCGCCAGGATGCGCGAGTTACTCACGTGAGCGCAACCCCTGAAGGTCGCAGGCGGCTCGCCGCGGCGTTTCACGAGCTTGCGGACGAGCGACGCAGCCTGGCGGGCTCAGCACGATCGCTTCTTTCTGACAAGTAATCCTGTCGGCTGCGCAGAGATGTAAGTAGCCCGTATGCGGCAGTTTCGTACCTCCACGGCCGGGAATAACTTCGGCACCCGAAGAACCTGGAGGTAGAAAAATGCATCACAAGATGCGAGAACGCAGGGCGGTCGCCGCGGTTGTGGCGATGCTCGCGGCACTCACCGCTTTTGCCGCGATCATCGTGAGCTCGTCCTCGGCCGCGCCCGCCGTCGCTCCCAACAACGTTGGGGAGCCCGCGATCAGCGGGACACCCAGAGTCGGTCAGGTCCTTCGTTCGACACGAGGAACGTGGACCGGCACCGAGCCGATCACGTACGACTTTCGCTGGTTCCGATGTGAGGGGCGCGGCGCTGCGGATGCATCCGACTGTCGTCGGATCACGAATGCGAGCGACAACACGTATGTCCTTCGTGAGGGCGACGCAGGGTTCCGGATCCGCTCGCAGGTCGTCGCACGTAATGCCGACGGCCAGGACACTGCCACGTCCAATCCCACGAACGTCGTAACGGCAGCGAAACCCGTGAATACGACGGCGCCGTCGATCTCGGGCACTGCCAAGGTCGGTAGCACACTGCAGGCGAACCGCGGTCAGTGGGCCGGTGAGCAGCCGATCACGTACACATACGTATGGCTTCGCTGCAACGACAAGGGCGACAACTGCGCCGAGATTCAGGGTGCTAACGACCCGAGCTACGAGGTACGCGACGCGGATGAGGGCAGAACGATCCGTGTCCGGGTGGTTGCGCGCAACGATCGCGGTACGACGTCGGCGATCTCGAACTTCAGGGCCGTCGTGGGTGCGAATCAGCCCCCGCCTCCGCCGCCCTCGACCGGGACCCTTCCCGTTGGCGACCTGAAGGCTGCAGGCGACCGCCTCGTGATCGCGAGCGTCGTCTTCTCGCCGGACCCGGTGACGAGCCGCACACAGCCGATCACGGTTCGTGTCCGCGTCACAGCCCGCGGCGGACGACCAGTGAGCGGTGCATCTGTGTTCATGCGTGGAACCCCACGCGTCGTCGAGGGTCAGACCTTGCAGACAGCGGGTGATGGCTGGGTCACGCTCACGCTCGTTCCCAACCAGCTATTCCCGCAGCCTCGAAACGGGTTCAACGTGCAGTTCTTCATCAAGGCGTTTCGGCCGGGTGACCCGGGACTCGGCGGGATCGCGGGCTACCGGCTCGTGCAGGTGCGCTTGGCCGGCTGAAGCGAAGACGGGCGGGGGCTCTACGGAGTCTCCGCCCGCGGCCGGCCTCTCCTCAAAGCCGTACAGAGCACTCCAGCGCATTTGGCTGGGCAAGCGGTATCCGTCACGGCGCTAACCGGGCTCATGTGTTGCACCGGCGGTGCTCGCACTGGCGGCCCTGTCTGCGACGAACGGCAGCGTTCCTCCCTGCACAACAAGCGACGCCGCAGTCGCGACAAGAACGATGGCGGCAACGGTGTCAGCCCCGTCGAAGTCGTCGAGAGCTGGGTATCCGGCGAGAAGAAGCGGAACCGCACCTTTGAGACCGCCCCAGGACACGAGGGCTCTGTCGCTCGCGTCGAGGCGGCTACCGATGAGACACACAGACGCGATCAGTGGCCGAAGGGCAAAGACGGTGATGAAGGTCAGGAGGATTCCTCGACCGATGTCACCTAGACCGATAAGCGGCGCGAACGCCGCGCCCAGCGTGACGAAGACGAGTGGCTCGGCGACGGTGGACAGTGCTTCGGGGATGGCGTGTTGAGTTCCGTCCTGGCGGGCCCATGTATCCGACAGCAGAAGACCCGCGATATAGACGGCGAGGAAGCCGCTGCCGTGAAGCGTCGCCGTCAACGCTCCGAGGAGCACGGCACCAAGCACTACAACGACCGCCTGCACGCCTTCTTCGAGGTGGCGTGTCGCTCGCACGGCCCAAATCAGGACGAGACCCCCTGCGATCCCGGCCGCTAGGCCGATACCGAGCTCTTCGACGAACCTGACGACCGAATGGCCGTACGGACGCGTGTCCTGCGGTGACTGCCGCGGTCACAGCCACCATCAGCGCGATGCCCGCGGGATCGTTGAACCCCGACTCGCCTTCGAGAATCGTCCTCGCTCGCTCAGAGCCGCTGCGGCCCCTAAGTACGGCGTAGACGGCCGCCGGATCCGTCGGAGCGAGCGCGACTCCAATGAGTAACGCGATCGACCAGTCGAGGCTAAGGACGAAGTGAGCGACCACCGCCAACCCGCAGGCCGTAGCCGCTGTTCCTACGATGCCGAGGCTGAGGATTGGGCGGACGGCCGCTCTTGCAGCATTGAATCCGGTGCTGAGTCCGCCCTGAAACAGGATCACGAAGAGGGCGACCGCCCCAACCTGCTCGAGCCTGACCACCGACAGGTCAGATGTGGGGGCGATTTCAAGAAGCCCTGCCGCCATCCCGACAGCCAGGAACGCAGCTGGACTGGGAAGACGAATGCGCTCGAAGAGCGGTGCGGCCGCAAGTGCCGCCAGCAGTAGCGCGGCGGCTAGGGCAAGCTCGGGAAAGAAGTCAACGTATTGGTCCATCGGGAGACCTCGCCGACCAGTCTTCCCGGCACACCAAGTTTCAGCCTACTGTGACGCCGCCGCCGAAGCTCTATCACGCTCCTCCCTCAAGGGAAATTCCCGCACACTGGGGCATACGAGCGTGACGTCGCTCGACCTCAGATCGCATAACCCGGAGGTCGCAGGTTCAAATCCTGCCCCCGCTACTCGAAAAGCCCCGGAAACGGGGCTTTTTTGTTCTCACGGCGGCGATCAGCCGGCAGAACTTTTGCCCAACTTTTGCCTTGACGGATGCGATGCCGGCCCAAATCAGGGGTCATGGGAGTTGCTTCAAGCGAGAGCACGCTCGCACACCCACGCGCGCAGCTCGCGGTCGCTCGGGTCGGCGGCCACGCGCTCTTCCCCGCGCGCCGTCCTGCTCGCCCCGAACCCGGTCGAAGTTAGCTAGCCCGCCAGCCCTCAAGATTTTTGCTGGACTCAGCGCGTCCTTTGCAGTACGCCTTTGTGCGCGACATACTCGCGCGATGCGCGTTCGTGCGGTCGTCGTTCTCGCTGCGATGCCGCTGTTGCTCGGCGCATGGACGCTGTCCGACAACGAAGTCTCTCCGTGGCGTCCCCAGGGCAAGGCTGTCGTGAAGACGCCGGACGGGGTGTCGCTCGTCATCCGCAGCAGTTTTTGCAGCTTTGGGCGACACGGTTATGTCCGGTTGCGCTTTGGCGGCAAGCTGGCCGGCCTGCACGCCACGACGAACATGCCGTACCTGCACCTCGTCGCGAAGAGGCGCGAGGGAAATCCCGCTGTCCTCGACATCTTCGACGGTGTGGTCAACTTGGGCCCAAATGGGCTGACGCGTCCCACTTTGGAACAGCCCACGTCCAAGTCGCCCGCAGACGCGGCACGTTTGCTCTCTTGAGCGACAAGGGCGGTGGGGTAACGGGCAAGCCGCGATACACCGGCTCTTGGAAGTGCGGCTGACGCTTAGTCGGAACTACACAGAGCGCCCACCTGAGCTGGGTCGGGGCGCTCAGTCGGTCCCTACGCCTATCGCTTGAGGCCGCCGTCCTGTCCGCTCAAGCGACATTCCCGCACATTCTGGCATTCCGCCGACGCCTCCTCAGAGATTAGGTCGACGAGCCCCGCTGGATGTTGAAGCGCGAGTTTGCGCGACGAAGAGCAGGATCGTGGTTACGGGCTAGATCCTCAAGCCGCAGGTCCAGCTGCCCGTCATCCTTGGCGGCTGACCGGGTGTCCCGATCGAGAACGTCGCGCTGTCGAGATCCTTGGACCTGACGGCGATACCGGGGTAAGAGAGCCCGGCGCCGGGCAGGTGGATGGATCCATCGATTATGGCGTTGCGTCCGGGCCGATTGTGGTGATCCAAGACGAGCGCGAAGCCTCGTCCGCCCGGCGTTCTCTGGAAGACGCCGAAGCCCACCCGCCGCGATGTGCAGCGGCCACCCTTGATGGTGAACGTCTTGCCACCCACTCGCACCACAACTCGTCCGGGACCGCAGTACCTAGCGGCCCACGGCCCACCCGCTTTGTACTCCTCTGAGTGCACGATCCGACCACGCTGCGTATCGAGGGCAGAGCACTTAGGCGGCACTCGAGGCGACGCTCCGGCAGCCCATCCCACCACCAGTAGCCCTGCAACAGCGGTCGTCACGATCGCCACACGCATGATCGGCGATCATGGCTGATCCGCTTGGCGGCCACAAGTGCCGCGACTTTTCGTTGTGCTCGCCACGACGAGGCTTTCTGCTCTCAAGCGACATTTCTGATCACTTGCGCAGGACGACGAGACCTTCCTGGGGACATGCGCGGGTCGATGGACACCAAGTCTCGAAACCGGCCGCCGGCATGACGTGGACGCTCTATCCTCTCTGCATGCTCCGGGTTGAGCGTGAGCATCGATTCGACTGCTCGGTCGAGGCGGGATTCGCCTACATCACGAATATCAACAACTGGCCGCACTACTGGCCGGGGTTCGTTCGGATCGAGTCGGGCTCGAAATGGAGCGCTCCAGGCGACGAGGCGGTCATGGTAGTCCGCCTTCTCGGCCGCGAGGTTGAACTACGGATGACCATGAGCCGTTTCGAAGCGAACCGGCTCGTCGAATACACGAGCACTCAGCCTGGTCTGCCGGATGCTCGCCACGAACGGCACTTCGTGTCCGAGGACGGAGGCCTGAGATACCGCCTCGTCGTCGAATACGCGCCAAGACCCGGATTTCGCGGGCTCTACGACCGGTTTCTCGTACGGCGTGGCGTCGAGCGCGCTCTACGGCAGACCGTCACCAATCTCGAGGCCAGGCTGCCGACGTCACCGGAGGTGGGCACATGATCAAGCGCCTTACTCAGTGGAGTCCTCGCGAGGCCATGAGTCGCGAGGATGCACTTCGATATTGGCGGGAGGAGCACGCGCAGCTTCTCGAACGAGTTCCGGGGGTTACGCGATACGTGCAGAACCACTGCGTTCCCGGACCTGACGGAGCTGAGCCGCCCTACGCTGGCCTTGGGGAAGTCTGGTTCGAGGACCTCGCTGCCGTCCAGACAGCAACACAGAGCGTCGAGTGGCGCGCAGTCCTCGCTGACGCTGCGACGTTCATGGACATCGAGCGGATCTCAGCGGCCTGGGCCGAGGAGCACGCTGTCTTCTAGAGGCTCGGCTCGACCGCCCGCTTGGGCACAGAGCGCTGGCTATCACGCACGCTCAAGCTACATTCCCGCACTGTGAGTGTGCGGGTGCCCCGTCTGGGGCCGTTGTCAGGGTGGCGCCGGTGCTCTTTGTTCGTGACTCGATTCCCGAATGACCCGATTCTTCGGTGTCTTTCTAGTGATGTGTCCGGGCAGAGAGGCCGGTGCCGACCTGGCGCCCGCTTGCTGGCCTGATCAGAAGCCTGTCCGCCCTCTGCGGGCGTGACCCATCACAGTCTTGCCGCCCGCGGTTTCACCCCCAGACCGGCACCGGAGTTGTCCCCCAACCTGGGCTGGAGGTCAGTGCGGATGCTTGCAGATGAGCTGGACTACGTGATCGGCGTTGATCCGCACCGCGACACGCACGCGCTCGCGGTCGTCGACGTGCGAAGCGGCGGTGTGGTGTTCGAGGCGACCGCGGTCGCAGATGGCGAGGGGTACGCAAGCGTGCTTCGTCTTGCCGATCAGCACGCTCCGGGAAGGCGTGCCTTCGCGGTCGAGGGCACTGGTTCGTTCGGCGCCGGTCTCGCTCGCTTCCTCGTCAGCCATGAGGAGCGGGTGCTCGAGGTCGGACGTCTGCGACGGGAGCGGCGCTCCGGCAAGTCGGACGCGCTCGACGCGATCCGGGCCGCCCGCAGCGTGCTCGGCCAAACGCGGCCAGCACGGCCACGCGCCGGCGGCGAGCGGGAAGCTCTACGCGCCCTGACCGCGGCCCGCGAAGGCGCGGTGACAGCCAGACGGGCCGGGCTCTGCCAGTTACGCGGCTTGCTCGTGTCCGCGCCCGAGCCTCTGCGTGGCGAACTGCGCTCGCTGACCCGGGCGCGGCTCCTGCAGCGGCTCGCCGCAGTCCGTCCCGAACGCTGTCAGGACCCGGAGCTACACGGGACGCTGCTCGCGCTGCGCGCTCTCGCCCGGCGCGTCACGGCGTTGACCGTTGAGGAGCGCGAGCTCGCACGCGAGATCGAGACGCTCACGCGCAAGCTGGCGCCGCAGCTGCTCGAGCAGCCCGGCGTCGGTCCGCTCGCCGCAGCCCAGCTCCTGATCTCCTGGTCGCACCGCGGCCGGATCACAAGCGAGGCTGCCTTCGCACGGCTCGCCGGCTGCGCTCCGATCCCCGCCTCCTCCGGACAGACCGTCCGCTACCGCCTCGACCGCGGCGGCGACCGTCGGCTCAACCGCGCGTTGCACATGATCCTCGTCACCCGCCGCCGAGCCCACGCCCCGACAATCGCCTACATCGAGCGTCGCATCCAGGAAGGCAAGAGCCGCCGCGAAGCAACCCGCTGCCTTAAGCGCTACCTCGCCCGCAGCCTCTACCGCCTACTCGAGAACCCGCCACTGCCGACTTGACAAACATAGAAGCATCACTCGCGCATCCGAGAGTGTTTCTCTTCAGTGCGAGGGCAGCCTCCGGTGTGGCCGGTGAAGACGCGGCCACGCGCTGCAGGCAACACAACCAGCGAGATCGCCGCGATTCCGAAGCCGAATACGGACGACTCGGGGTGTGAGCCCTCGACCAAAGCGCGAACCGCTTCGACACCGACGTAGGTCGCCACGAGCAGCATCGCGATGATGACCCATGTCTGAGCACGGCGCTCGAGGTGCTCGCAGCGACCAGATCGGTTCGCTTCTTCCGGAACCTCCAGACGAGCACGACCGAGGCCGATGAATCGAGCAGGGCGTTCAGAGCGAATCCGGCAAGCGCAAGGCTCCCTGTGGAGAGCCCGACCACCAACGCAGTCGCTCCGACAACTCCGTTCCAGACGATTGTGAAGTACGAGAGGCGGAGCGCCGAACCGACGAGAGAGTCGCGCTCAAGGTCGGTTCGCGAGCCTGGATCCGAATGCACGAGCGCCTCCAGCCGGTCGTTGACGAGTTGCCGACCAGGCTTCCCGGCGCACCGCGGAAGACACTACCGCCTTCAGGCTGCCGCCCGAGCTCCAGCTCCTCGATCTCGGCGTCCACATCGTGCGGGACGTGCTGCGCTGACCGGCTGCTAGTCGGCCTGGAGGGTGAAGCAGACCCGGGCGCCTCCGCCTTCGCGCTCTTCCGCCCAGATGCGTCCACCGTGCGCCTCGACTAGCCCACGGGCGATCGCGAGTCCAAGGCCGGCGCCTCGAGAAGAGCGCGACTGATCACCGCGCCAGAAGCGCTCGAACATTCGCTCCCGTGCTTCAGCATCGAGACCCTCGCCGGTGTCCTCGACCGCGACCCGTACCTCACCAGCGCGTGGCTCGACGCGAACGGCGACCGCGCCATCAGTAGGCGTGTGGCGCAGCGCGTTCGTCAGAAGGTTCATCAGGACGCGCTCCACCTTCTCGGGTGCGAAGCGCGCCGTGATGTCGTCCTCAACATCCGTCGCGAGCCGTGACGTGACGCGACCGCGCTTCGGCTTCAACGCCGCGGATGCTGCTCGAGATCACGGGCGCTACCGGGAGGCGGTGCATCTCGAGTGTGAGGCGCCTGCGTCGATGCGCGCGAGCTCGAAGAGATCGTCGACGAGCAGCGAAAGGATCCGTACCTGCTCGCGGAGGACAGGTACGTACTCGTCGGGGTCTCCGAGACCGTCCTCGAGCGCCTCGAGCATCGCTTGCATGTTGGCGAGCGGAGTGCGCAGGTCGTGGCTCGCCCAGGCTACGAGCTCGCGTCGCGTGTCGAAGAGGCGACTGAGATTTGCACCCATTTCGTTGAAGGACGCGGCCAGCTCGGCGACTTCCGCCGGCCCTCCTTCAGGAGCCCGCGCGTCGAGGTTCCCGCGTGCGAACTCGACGGATGCCTCTCGTACACGATCTATCGAATCGGCGATCGAGCGTGTCACGAGGAGCGCCGCGATGAGCGCCGTCAACGCCGACGCGGCGGTAACGGCGAGGATCTTCACGTCGTCGCCCATGTGAAACATCACCCACCCCGAGGCGAGCACCGCGCCCAGTGGGAGCAAGACGGCGAGGACCGCGAGGCCGGCGAGCTGGAGCCGAACGGTGGGGAGCAGACGAAGAAGGGCTGCGAGCGCGAGCCCGATCGCGAGGGTTGCGAGAGCGACGATGAGTGCGTTCGCGATCATGCGGCCAGCCTGTATCCGATGCCCCACACCGTCTCCAGGTACCTCGGCTCGGACGGGTCGTCCTCGAGCTTCTCGCGCAAGCGCCGCACATGGACGGTCACGGTTCCTGTGTCGAGTGCAGCCGTATACCCCCACACGCGTGCCATGAGCTGGTCTCTCGAGAACACTCGGCGTGGATGACTGGCAAGAAACCAGAGCAGGTCGAACTCCTTCGCCGTGAGGCGCAGTTCGATACCGGCCTTGCGAACTTCGCGCGTGGCCCGCTCGAGCTCGACGTCACCGAACGCCAGTCGCTCCGCCGACTCGTCGGCACGATCGGATCGTCGTAGCACGCTCTTGACCCGCGCGGCGAGTTCGCGCGGTGAGAACGGCTTCGTCACGTAGTCGTCCGCACCGAGTTCGAGCCCGACGATCCGATCGGCCTCCTCGCCGCGGGCAGTGAGCATGATCACCGGAAGCTGTGACGTCGATCGGATCCAACGGCAGAGCTCGAGGCCGTCTGTTCCCGGGAGCATCACGTCGAGTACCACGAGATCCGGGGAGGTCCGAGCGAGCGCGTCGCGGGCCGCATCGCCGTCACCTGCCTCGAGCGTCCGGTATCCCTCGCGCTCGAGGTAGCGGACGACCACCTCGCGCACGATGGGCTCATCGTCGACGACGAGAACGGTCTTCATCGTCTAAGTGTGCCTTCGGTGCCGTATCGCACCCATCTAGACGCGGACGACGAACCAGCCGTCGACGTTGTCGCAGAGCACCGTGTTCGGCGGGTCGTTGTGGTACGCGTACAAGGGCAAGCCTCGGAAGGTGACCTGGAGCCGGCCGTCGGCGCGCTTGATCACACCGAACTTCCCCTTCACGCCGCGCATCGTCGCTGGCACGCCCGCGCGCGACTTGACGACGAGCGGCGGCCACGCGACCGCGCACGCACCCGTGCAGCGGACCTTTCCGCCGGCGCGTTTCTCGACACTCCAGTAGTAGAGGGGGAGCTTGTTCTTGCTCTGGAGGATGTCGCCGAACGAGCGGTTCGTCACCTTGACCACCGGTGGCTTCGGGTTCGTGTCCGCAAGCGACATCGCCGCAGGAGCGGAGAGCAGGGCGATCAGAGCGATAGGGACGGTTGCGAGCGTCACGCGACGACGATGGTTCATCTGGCCTCCTGCGCTGTAGCAATTACGGGTCTCGGCGAGCGTCGCACGCAAATCTTGTGCAGTCCTTACGAGGCGATTGCGCCGGTGTGACGCGAGCCACGTCGCGCCGCGAGTTCATGGACCGTTCACCTCGGTGCGAGCAATGCGAAAGACGCGCCGCATACGGTCGCGGAAAGCCCATCAAACGAAGGAGTGGTGCCCATGAAGCGATTCGCCGCGATACTCGTGGTCCTGGTCTCTGCAGCCGCTGTCGCGCTTCCCGCGCTCGCCGCCGACGGCCCCGTGAAGACGTACTCACAGGACGTGACGCTCGGCTTCTATCGCGGGCAGGTGGTCTCGTACCTCGACTTCGGACCGGTGAAACTGCGAGCCGGCAACAAGGTCGCACCGATCTGGGCGTTCACGAACGGCGACGACGGCCAGCGGAACATCATCGACACCGTGCCGGGCCGAAAGGACTACACGCCCCTGTGGGCAGTGAACCTCGTGACCTGGAAGGCGAGCGAGACGCCGCGCGTCCTGCGCTCGGCGGCCGCCGTGCGCGCCGCACAGCGTTCGGGCGACGTGACCGTCAAAGCGATGCCAATCGTCGTCAACTGCCCCGTCCTCTAGGGCACTCAAGCGCGCACGGGCGAGCACGTCTTGCCCGTCTCACTGCCTCACCTCGACGGGGCCGTCCGGTTCGGTGAGCGAACGGCCTCGTCGAGAAAGGATGGTGGCTCCACTCCGGGCGAGCGTCACGACCGGGCGAATATGGCCGTCATCGATCGCCTACCACCGACGAGCCCGGCAGCGGCGCGATTCGCCATCGAGGGCGATGTCAGTGACAGTGACTCGCTCGAGGCGGTCGCGCCGCTGGCCCGCGCAAGAGAGTCCCAAGTTTCCATCAGGAACACTCCTCTGGAGCGCCTCGGGCTCGCCTGTGCGTTCAAGGGACGGTAAGACTCGGCGGGTGGGTCTGTCTGGGTTCGTTGCCAGCCTGGTGTTCGCCGTGCCGCGTGTGACTCGTCAAGTGACTGGCCGCCGTGTGTGTGCCTTGGGAATGATCTGTCCGCGCGAGTGCGGCGGCGCCGGTCTGGCGCCCGCTGCTGGCTTGATCAGGAGCTTGTCCGCCTTTCCGGCGTGACTCATTACCGTCCTGCCGCCGCGGTTTCCCTGTGCTCAGACCGGCACCACCGGACCCTACGAGCGAAGCCGGAGGATCAGTCGGGATGCTTGCAGATGAGCTGGACTACGTCGTCGGCGTCGACACGCACCTGGACGAGCATGTGCTGGCGGTGCTGGCTGCGCCCGCCGGGGCTGTGCTTGCCAAGCAGGCGGTGCCGGCCAACGCACGCGGCTACCGGGAGGCATTGCGCTTTGTCGAGGAGCACGCAACCGGTGCGCGGGTCTGGGCGGTCGAGGGCGTCGGCCACTACGGCGCCGGGCTCGCACGCTTTCTCGCCGGCCGCGGCGAGCCCGTGCTCGAGATCAGCCGCCAGCCACGAGGCGAGCGCAGGTTGCGCGGAAAAGACGACTCGCTCGACGCGATCCGTGCAGCGCGGGCGCTGCTTTCGAGCGAGACGCTCGCGCTCCCCCGCGCAGGGCAGCGGCGCGAGGCGTTGCGACTGCTGCTGATCGCGCGGCGCAGTGCGGTCGACGTCCGACGCGAGGCGCTCGTGCAGCTGCGCAGCGTGGTCGTCACCGCTCCCGATCGGCTGCGCGACGACCTGCGCGGCCTGCCTGCGGGGCGGCTGCTCGAACGCTGTCGCCGCCTTCGCCGCTCACGTTGCGCAAGCGCCGACGAGCTCGCGACACGGCTCGTGCTGCGCTCACTCGCCCGCCGCATCGAAGCGGCAACAGCGGAGGCCGGCGAGCTCGAAGCCGAGATCCTCGGCCATGTCCGCGCGCTCGCACCCACGCTGCTCGACGAGCCGGGGGTCGGAGCGATCGTTGCCGCGCAGGTGATCGTCGCCTGGTCACACCCAGGCCGTGTCCGCTCCGAAGCCGCCTTCGCCCGGCTGGCCGGCACGGCGCCGATCCCCGCCTCCTCAGGCCAGACAACCCGGCATCGGCTCAGCCGCGGCGGCGATCGCCAGCTCAACCGCGCTCTGCATACCGTCGTCCTCCATCGCCGCCAGCACGACCCGGCGACCAAGGACTACATCGCGCGACGCATCGCCGAGGGCAAGAGCAGCCGCGACGCAGTCCGCCTGCTCAAGCGCTACCTCGCCCGCCACCTCTACCGGTTACTGCAAGACCAGGCGCTGCGGATGGCTTGACAGGTCATAGGAGCATCATTCCCGGACACTCGGGCAGGCGAGCGTGCTCTCCTCACAACCTCAGATCGCATAACCGGGAGGTCGCAGGTTCAAATCCTGCGGGCCAAACATCCGCTCTTCGCCGCGCACGGCCGCTCCCGGAAAGAGCACCTGCGCTGCATGGATGTAGCGCTCCGTAATCGCGCTCTGCGAGTGCCCCGCCTTGAGCTGGATGTAGCTCATCGGTCACGACGGCTTGTTATGGCGGCGTCCGCTGCGAGGGCGTTCTCGACCACCTCTGCTGACAGCATGCGTCCGGTGTTCGCCGGCGATGTCATCTCGTATCTCTGAAGATTTCAGCTAGTACGGACGTTCAGGCCCAGCTTGGCCTACCGCCTTTCCCAGCGGGACTCGACGAGCATCTCGAGTGTCGAGCCTGTTCATACGCCGGGCCGGGCGACCGCTGTCGCTTCAAGGGTGTCATCGCGGACGGCCTGAGTCGTCGCGCGCCACGGTGTCGCAGCGACGAACAATCCACTGGTGGCCGTGAGCGCCGCGACGACCGCGATCGCCGCGCCCGCGCTCGCAGCATCGGCCACGACACCCGCGAGCAGCGCACCGAGCGCGAAGCCGGCATCGCGCCAGAAGCGGTAGACCCCGACGGAGGGAGCGCGATCCCTCGGCTGCACGGCATCTGACACAGCCGCGATGAGCGTCGGGTACACGAGCGCCGTGCCGACACCGAGAAGAGCGGCCGCCGCGACGGCGGGCGCGAAGGACCCGCCGCCCAGAACGAGGACGGCCAGACCAGCCGACTGCACGAGCATGCCAAGCACGATCATCGGCTTCCGTCCGGTGTGATCGGAGAGCCAGCCGGTGACGAGCTGGCCGGCTCCCCACAGCGCCGGATAGACGGCGGCAACGATTCCGATCTCCCGCGTGCTCGCCCCGTTCGCCGCGAGGTAGAGCGGCGCGAGGCCCCAGGCGAGGGCGTCGTTGAGGTTGTTCACGAGCCCAGCCTGGGAGCACGCACGGAGCACCGGTTGCCGGAACGTCCCGTGGATGAGCGCCTGCCGCAGTGAGATCGCCCGCCCGTCCTGGCCGTGGTCGCGCTGCTCGTGGGCGACGTGCGCACCCGTGTCCTGCACGAACAGATACGAGACGATCAACCCCGTGAGCACGATCACGACTGCGCCGACCCAGATGACCGTCTGCGGCGCATAGGTGGCGGCGAGCGCTCCCGTGAGGAATGCCGTCACCGCGACACCGAGGTAGCCGGCCGCCTCGTTCAGTCCGAGAGCGAGTCCTCGTCGCGCCGGCCCGGCGAGGTCGATCTTCATCACGACGGTCATCGACCACGTCAGACCTTGATTGACGCCGAGGAGCACGTTCGCGGCGACGATCCAGCCCCAACTCGGCGCGAGGGCGATCATCGCCGGGACCGGAAGCGCCAAGAGCCAGCCGACAACGAGGAGCCGCTTGCGACCGACCTTGTCGGCGAGCACGCCGGCACCGAGGTTCGTAAATGCCTTCGCGACGCCGAACGCGATGACGAAGGAGAGGATCGCGACGCGCGACTGGAGGCCGAACTCCTCCTCGCCGACGAGGGGCAGCACGCTTCGCTCGAGACCCACCATTGCCCCGACGAGGGCGTTGAGTCCGACGAGCAGCGTGAACTGCGCCGCATTCGCGCGGAGCCCGAGCCGGACCGACATCATGCAGTCGTAAGCGCTTGGCCCCGCCGGTTCGTTGCGACGATCTCCGCCTGGCGAGCGGGCGGCGGGGGAGCGTCCGCGACGAGCGCCGCAGCGAACGAGTCAGGATCGTCGTACTGGAGCATCGTGTTGTGGGCGCGCTCGAACCCGATCGAGCTGAAGGGGTTCCCGGAAAGGCCGCGGCCGCAGACCGATCCGGCGTAGTGGCTCGGGTGCACGACGACGTGATCGGGCAGCTCGAGCAGCTTCTCGAGAGAGGCGTGGAGGAGGCGGGCCTGGCCGAGTGGGTCGCCGGCGACGTGAAGGTCGGGTCGCCCCACGTCACCAATCAGGAGCGAGTCACCGGTGAACACGAGCCAGGGCTCCTCGGAGCCGCGACGGCGGTCGGCGACGACGAACGCGCTGTGCGCAGGGGCGTGGCCCGGCGTCGCGAGCGCTGTCACGATCGTGTTGCCGAGCTCGATCCGCTGGCCGTCTTCCAGCGGCACGTGCTCGAAGTCCACCGCTGCGTTCGCAGGTAGGTACGCGGTTGCGCCGGTCCGCTCGACGAGCGCCGACAGGCCCGACACGTGATCTGCCTGCACGTGCGTCTCGAAGACGGCGACGATTGGGGAACCCGCGCGCTCGGCCGCCGCGAGGTAGCCCTCGACGAGGTCGACATGCGGGTCGACCACCGCGAGCATCGAGGTGGACGTGCATCCGAACAGGTAGCTCGCACAGGATCCGGCGTCGTTCAGGAAGGGTCGGAGCAGCATGGGATCTCCTCTCAGGCAGCTGATTCGATTGGAAGGCCGGCGCGCTGCCACTCGGGATAACCGACGTCGAGGCGTCGGGCTTCGAGGCCGCGAGCGCGTAGCAGGCGAACCGCGTCGTCGGCATAGACGCAGTACGGACCGCGGCAATAGGCGACGATCTCGCTTCGCCTCGGCAACGTGGACGCGACTTCGTCGAGGACGGCGAGCGGAGCAGAACGTGCGCCGGCGATATGGCCGGCCAGAAACTCGGACTCGGGACGTACGTCGAGGATGACGACACTCCCTCCGGCAAGTCGGTCGACGAGCTCCGTCGCGGTCAGAAGCTCGACCTCGTCGCGCTCCCCGAGGTACTCGTCGGCGAGGATGGCGACCTCGGCGACGTGTCGAGAGGCGACATCACGAACGGCAGCCCACAGCTCGCCAACACGCTCGCTTGCGAGTCGGTAGTAGATCCGTCGCCCGTCTCGACGAGAGTGGGCGAGGCCGCTCTTGGCAAGCAGTCGCAGATGGTGCGAGGTCGCAGCCACGCTCTGACTCGTTTCGGCCGCGATCTCCTCGACCGACCGCTCGCCTTGCGCGAGCAGGTCGACGATCTCGGCGCGACGCCCGCTCGCGAGCGCGGCGGCAACAGACGCAAGTGCATCGAAGAGAGAAGCCTTCGCATCCACTGTGGGAATATATTCAAACTATCGTTTGAATATATGAGTGTCAAGAAATGATCATCTCTCGCTGCGCGTCCTTAAGCTGCCGTCGGATGCCGACATGCTGTACCTCGCGCGGCTGTGACGGGTTCTTCACGTCTCGCATGGCGAAGCGAGCTGCCGAGCGCTATCGCAAGAAAGGAGTCGACAAGACCGCGAAGCGCATGGTCGCGTTCCTCGAAGGACACGGCATTGAGGGGGCAACTGTCCTCGAGATCGGCGGCGGAGTCGGCGAGGTGCAAGTCGAACTCTTGAAGCGTGGAGCTGCACACACGCTGAGCCTTGAGTTATCGCCTAGCTATGACGAAGAAGCGGTACGGCTCGTGCGCGAGGCCGGCTTGGAGGGACGCGCGGAGCGACGCCTTCACGACATCGCAGCCGATCCAGGGAGCGTCGAGCCAGCCGATGTGGTCGTCCTCCACCGAGTGGTGTGCTGCTACCCGGACTACGAGCAGCTCCTGACCGCGGCAGCAGAGCATGCTGGTCGTCTCCTGGTATTCAGCTATCCACCGCGCAACGTGCTGTCCCGCTTCCTGCTGGGCGCGCAGAACCTGCTCTTCAGGCTGCAGCGAAAGGAATTCCGGACATTCGCGCACCCGCCAGCGCGCATGCTCGGCGTCGTCGAGGAGCGTGGGTTTTTCCTCACGTATGCGCATCGTCCGGTGGTCTGGCAGATCGCCGGATTCGAACGGTCGCCGTAGACAAGAGTGCCGCACGCGCGCTGCAATGGCGGGCGCGAATTCTCCAAGGGCCAGGGTGACCGCCTCGTCGAGGCTCAGCTTCGCGCCCAGCTCCCAGGCAGCGTCGAAGGTCGCCTCCGGTGCGGTCGGGAACGCCGGTGCTCTGCGAGCGCCTGAGCGTAAGCCTCCGCGCCCAGCGAGTGCAAGAGCCGCGTCTTGCCTCGACGTCGGTGAAGAGGAAGGTGACGGTGCCGGAGAGGAGGCGGCGCGCATGGACGCAATCATGCGCCAGCAGCGGGCTCTATGGAGGCGGCGGAAATCGAACCCGCGCAAGATTTCGATCGACGTGCGGCTCGAGCCCTTCGGTTGTATGGGAACGCGGAGAGGAGCGTCTGTCCGTAACGGCCCGCGACTACGTTGTCCCGCGATTGAACGTGCCGCCGGCGAGGCTCGTACCAGAGTGCTTGGGCGGACCCGCGTCGGGCTCGACCGAGATGTCGACTGCGACGTAGTCTCCCGCACCGGGGAGGCCGAGCTCGAGCCTGACTTCGGGCGTTGTCGGGTCAAAGACTCCGACCGCTTCCATCACGGCTCCGGTCGACGGCCGCAGTACCCATACCTCGTAGTGCTCGCCCTCGCGCGCGGCGGGCACGTCCGCGAGCTCCAGGCGCAGAACGCCGTCGGGCGTGCCCGAGCCGTAGAGCCGGGCCTCGCCGTGCACGCCGACGAACTCGGGCGTCCCGCGAACAGCAGCGACGGCGTCGGGCGTGCCGAGCCCGCCGCTCGATCCGAGTGCGAGTGCGACTGCGAAGACCGCGGCGGTCGCGACGGCCCCGAGCGCGAAAGCCGGGAGCGCTCGTCGCCAGCTCCAGCCGCGTGAGGAGCGGGCGGAAGCCGGCCGGCCGACTTCGGGCTCGATCTCCGCGAGGATGCCGGCGAGGAGGTCGTGACTCGGCGTCTCTCGAGCGACTGCGGCCTCGAGCACCGAAACGGCGGCAAGATACTCCTCGAGCTCCCGGGCCAGCGCAGGGTCGCGCTCGAGCTCGACGACGAGCTGCTCGGACTGCTCAGGCGTAAGAGAGCCGAGCGCCTCGGCAGCCGCAAGTTCACGGTGCTCGTCGGTCATGCTTCGGCCTCCGGGCCGAGGGCGTAGTCGGGTGCGATAGCCCGCAGCCGGTCGAGCGCGAGCCGGATGCGTCCTTTGACGGTGCCGATGGGCAGGTCGAGCCGCTCCGCGATCTCCGAATGCGAGAGCCCGTCGAAGTACGCGAGCGAGAGCGCTTCGCTCTGGGCGCCGGGGAGCTCTGCCATCGCGGCGGCCACGCGGATCGCCTCATCGCTCTGGGAGACGATATCCGCGGTATCCGGCGCCTGCTCCGTCGTCCACACGTCTTCGTGCGGATCGACCGGTCGAGTCGCGCGACGCCGTGTCGCGTCGATCGCACGGTTGCGCGCAATCGTGAGGAGCCACGTGCTGACGCGCGCCCGCGCCGGCGCGTATGAGCCCGCGGTGCGCCACAACGAGACGAAGACGTCTTGCGTGCACTCCTCCGCGGCGTGGCGGTCGCCGAGGAGGCGGTACGTCATCCCGAACACGATGCCTCCGTAGCGCTCGTAGAGAAGGCGGAGTGCATCGGTGTCGCCCTCGTCGAGGCGACGGACGAGAAGCACGTCGTCGGCAGGCTCCGGCACGTCCGGATGTTCGCAGGACCGGGACGAGGCTTCGGCGCCATGCCCCTTGTACGCGGGCGGCCGCGCCATCCGATCATCGACGTCGTTCGGCGAGTGATCCGAGTTCGTCGAATGTGCGTAGAGAGTATGTCCATGTCATCACCATCGGAGGTCAAGTCGTGAAAGCACGCATCGCAGTTCTCGTCGGCGCCCTCGTTGCAACGGCGTCGGTCGCCGTCGGCGCCTCGGCAACGCCGAGCCAGCCCGAGGCGCAGAGCGCCACCATCGTCGGCGTCGCGGCCGGCGGCAAGCGTTTCTCGACGCTCGTCGCGCTCGTCAAGCAAGCGGGTCTCGTGAAGACGCTGAACAGCAAGGGGCCGTTCACCGTCTTCGCGCCGACGAACGCCGCGTTCGCCGCGCTGAAGAAGAATGCGCCGGACACCTACAACGCCGTCGCCAGCGACAAGAAGCTGCTGACGAAGGTGCTCACGTACCACGTGCTCGCCGGCAAGGTCGACAGCGAGGCTGCCGTCGCCGCGGCTGGCAAGAAGGCGTCAGTCAAGACCGTCCAGGGCGAGAAGATCAAGCTCTCGCTGAAGGGCGGAAAGCTCTATCTCAACGGCTCGTCGCAGGTGATCGTCGCCGACGTCAAGACGTCGAACGGCGTCATCCACGCGATCAACGCCGTCATCGTCCCGCCGAGCCTCTCTTAGCGAGGCGCCGACCCAGAACGAGGCGAGGGGCGGACAGGCTCCAGCACGCGAGGCCGGGGAAACCCGGCCTCGCGTGCTTCATGATCCGGCCGGCGCGTCGAGGAGCCGAGCCCGGTCAGGCCTGGTGCCCGGTGCCGCGTCGCGCGCCCGGACTTCGTTCCGAGTGTTGTCGCGTTTTCGTATTATGTTTGTATAGACTTTCGCGGTGACCACGTTCGCCCGCCTCGTCTCCGGCCGCGCCTCGAAGTTCGTCGTGCTGGCGGTTTGGCTTCTTGCACTCGTCGCGCTCGGACCGCTGATCGGCTCGTTCGAGTCGAAGCAGCAAAACGAGCCTTCGAGCTTCCTCCCCGGAGACGCCGAGTCGGTGCGCGCTCTCGAGCTCTCCGACCAGTTTCCCTCGGCGAAGGGAGTCGCAGGCATCGTCGTCTTCTGGCGCGAGGGCGGACTCACTCGCGCCGACCGCAAGCACATCGCGAACATCCAGGCCGAGCTCGACGCGAATCCCCCGGACGGCGTTGTCTCGGTGAGCCCACCGCAGCCGTCGGAGGACGGCGAAGCCGCGCTCCTCGTAGTTCAAATCGTCACCGAGGGCGACGAGGAGATCCTGATCGAGGCGGTCGACGCTGTGCGCGAGACGGTCTCCGAAGGCCTGCCGACGGGCCTCGAGGCGAAGGTCACGGGGCCGGCGGGATACTCGGCCGACGCAAGCGCAGCATTCGAAGGGATCAACTCGACGCTACTCCTCGCGACGTCGCTGCTCGTCTTCGTCTTGCTCGTCCTCATCTATCGCAGCCCGATCTTCTGGATCCTTCCTCTGCTCTCGGTCTTCTTCGCCGAGGCGATGGTGCGCGGGATCGGTTCGCTGCTCGTCGACGCGGGCGTCGTCGTGAACGGACAGACGGGCGGCATCCTCCTCGTCCTCGTCTTCGGGGCCGGTACCGACTACGCGCTCCTTCTCACCGCGCGCTACCGCGAGGAGCTCCACCGGCACGAGGACAAGCACGAGGCGATGCGGATCGCGGTGCGTCAGGCGGGCCCTGGGATCCTCGCCTCGGCAGGCACCGTCGTCGCGGCGCTTCTCTGCCTCACGCTCGCTTCGGTCAACTCGACCGCGGGGCTCGGCCCGGTCGGCGCCATGGGTGTGGCCGTTGCCGCGGCGGCGATGCTCACGGTGCTTCCGGCCCTCCTCCTGATCGGAGGCCGCCGGGCCTTCTGGCCATTCGTGCCCCAGTGCGACCGGCCGGGTGGGACGGAGAACGGGACTTCCTGGCGGCGCGGGTTCTGGGGACGGCTCGGCCCATGGATCGAACGCCGGCACCGCCCGGTCTGGATCGTGACCACCCTCGCGCTGCTCGCGGTCGCACTCGGGACTCTCACACTGGACTCGAACCTGACGACCGGCAACGCCTTCCGCGACGAGATCGAGTCGGTCGAAGGGCAGGAGCTACTCGAGCGCTCGTTCCCCGCGGGTGCGAGCGCACCGACGACGGTCATCGTGACCGACCCGGAGCAGCTCGACGCCGTGATCGCAGCTGCCGAGGAATCTCCCGCCGTCGCTGCAGTCGACCCCGTGCAAGAAGCTGCGCCGGGCGCGCTCATCACGGTGACGCTCACGGAGGACCCGTTCAGCCAGGAGGGCTTCGCGTTGATCGAGCCACTGCGCGACGAGCTGCGTGCTGCGGGCGGCGAGGTCGTGCTCGTCGGCGGAGCGACGGCAGAGGAGCACGACCTCCGGGAAGCCGTCCGAAGCGACACGCTCGTCCTCGTCCCGCTCGTGCTCCTCGTCGTTCTCACCGTTCTCGTCCTGCTGCTCCGCGCGCTGCTCGGCCCGCTCGTACTCATGGCAACCGTCGTACTCTCGTTTTTCGCCGCGCTCGGCCTTGCGCTCCTCGTCTTCGAGCTCTTCGCCGACTTCCCGGGCGAGGATCCGAGCTACCCGCTCTTCGCCTTCATCTTCCTCGTGGCACTGGGTATCGACTACAACATCTTCCTCATGGCACGCGTGCGCGAGGAGGCGCATGCGATGCCGACGAAGGAGGCGATGCTGAAGGGGCTTGCGGTCACCGGTGGCGTCATCACCTCGGCCGGGGTCGTCCTTGCCGGCACGTTCTCCGTCCTCGCCGTCCTGCCGCTCGTTGCGCTGACGCAGATCGGGATCACCGTCGCGCTCGGCGTCCTCCTCGATACTTTCGTCGTTCGCTCGATCCTCGTCCCCGCGCTCACGTTCTCGCTCGATGAGAAGACCTGGTGGCCGTCCGCGCTGGCGCGGCGGTTGCGAGTTACCCGATGAGACCGGACGGGGGAGCACTTCGGATCGGCGAGTTCGCCCGCAGGATGGATGTGAGCCCGGAGCTGCTGCGGGCCTGGGAACGCCGCTATGGCCTCCTCCAGCCGACCCGCACGGAGGGCAGATTCCGCCTCTACTCGACCGAAGACGCCGATCGCGTCGCACGCATGAAGCGAGGCCTCGCCGAAGGTCTGTCCGCAGCGGAGGCGGCGCGGCAAGCGCTCGTCGAGGAACGCCCGGCGGGTGGCCTGTTGGACGATGCGTCGATTCGGCTCTTGCGCGCCGCTCATGACTACGACGAGGTGGCGGTGCAGGCTGTCCTTGACGAAGCGATTGCCACCTTCGCGCTCGAGACCGTCCTCCGAGAATTGATCCTGCCAGTGCTGAGAGAGATCGGCGACCAGTGGGAGCGTGGCGAGCTCGAGGTCGGCCAGGAGCACTTCGTGTCCCACCTCATCCGCGAGCGACTGCTCGGTCAGGCTCGACTCTGGGGTCGCGGGAACGGCCCGCTGGCGATCCTCGCCTGCGCTCCCGGCGAGCGACACGACATCAGCCTGCTCGTCTTCGGCCTCGTCCTTCGCTCCTACGGCTGGCGAGTTCTCTTCCTCGGTGCGGACACGCCCCTCGAGACTCTCGGCCGCGCCGTTGCGGCCACCGAGCCGCGGATCGTCGTCGTCTCGAGCTTCGACGCTTCGCTGCTCGACACCGTGGCCACCGGACTTCGTCGGCTCGCTCGAACGGCGCCGCTCGTGCTCTCAGGCCCCGGCGCCTCCGACGAGCTGTGCGCACGACTTCGCGTCGATCGGCTCGACGGTGATCTCATTGCCGCCGCAGACGCGGTCGCGAGGAGGAGCTGACATGCGGTCTGAATCGGAGATCCGCTCCCAGTCTCGGATTCTCCTCACGGGCGCTACCGGCTACGTGGGCGGCCGCCTGCTTCCTGCGCTGCTTGCACGTGGCGAGCAGGTTCGCTGCTTTGCCCGCCGGCCTGAGGCGATCCAGCCGCGGCCTGGACTCGAGGTCGTGGCGGGCGATGCGCTCGACGGCTCGGCCGTGCGGCGCGCGCTCGAGGGCGTCGATGTCGCCTACTACCTGATCCATGCAATGGGCTCACCCGACGGATTCGAGCAACTCGATCGGCGCACCGCCCTGATCTTCGCCGAGGCTGCACGCGACGCCGGTGTCGGACGGCTCGTCTACCTCGGCGGCCTCGGCGAGGGCTCCCAACTCTCCCCGCACCTGTCGAGTCGTCAGGAGGTCGGCCTCGTGCTCGCGTCGACGGGCGTCGCGACGATTGAGTTTCGCGCCTCGATCGTGATCGGCTCCGGCAGCCTCTCCTTCGAGCTCGTCCGATCGCTGACGGAGCGACTGCCCGTGATGATCACGCCACGCTGGGTTCGGACGCGCGCGCAGCCGATCGCGATCGAGGACGTGGTCGCCTACCTCGTGGCCGCACTCGACCTGGAACCGGCGGATCACGAGGTGTTCGAGATCGGCGGCGCCGACATCGCCACGCACGGCGAGCTGATGGGCGAGTACGCGCGCCAACGCGGCCTGCGACGGCTGCTCATCCCGGTCCCGTTCCTGACGCCGCGCTTGTCGAGCCTCTGGCTCGGCCTCGTCACCCCCGTTTACGCGCGCGTCGGGCGCAAGCTGATCGAGAGTCTTCCGAACGAGACGGTCGTCCGCGACCCGAGCGCCCTCGAGCGCTTTCGAATCCGGCCGCGCGGTTATCGTGAGGCGATCGCGCGGGCACTCGTGAACGAGGACCGCGAGTTCGCAGAGACCCGCTGGTCGGACGCGCTGAGTGCAGGTGAGCGTGCATGGCAGGCGCCGCCCCGTCGTCATGTCCGCGGGCGGCTGGTCGACTCGAGGACGCGGGACGTGCCGGTCGCCCCGTCCCAGGCATTTAGGCCCGTCCGGCGAATCGGCGGACGCACGGGCTGGTACTACGCCGACACGCTCTGGCGCCTACGCGGCTTCGTCGATCTGCTCGCAGGGGGCGTCGGCCTACGCCGCGGTCGCGGCGATCCGTCGACGCCCACCGTCGGCTCCGCCCTCGACTTCTGGCGTGTCGAGGCCTACGAGCCGGATCGCCTCCTGCGCCTACGCGCGGAGATGCGCCTGCCAGGCAGGGCGTGGCTTCAATTCGAAGTCGAGGGCGACGAGCGCGGGTCACGCATCCGGCAGACCGCGATTTTCGACCCGGCCGGTCTCGCCGGCCTCCTGTACTGGTTCGCGCTCCTGCCGCTACACCGGCTCGTCTTCGCGGGCACGCTCGCCGGAATCGCCCAGCAGGCGGCGCTGCCGCCAGCACCCGGAAGATGAGCACCGCTCGTGGAGCCACAGCGATGACCCGCACGGCAGTCGTCCTCTTCACCCGCGATCTGCGCGCGCACGACCACCCCGCGCTGGCCGCGGCCAAACGTGACTGCGACCGGGTCGTGCCGCTCTTCGTCCTCGACGAGCGGCTGCTCTCGGCGAGCACGAAGCGCACACGCTTTCTGCATGTGCTTCTCGCAGAGCTTCGTACGGCGCTCGGACTCGTCGTCGCGAACGGCGATCCGGTCGAGGAGATCGCACGCTTCCGGCCGGATGCCGTCTACCTTAGTGAGGACGTTAGCGCCTATGCACGTCGCAGGGCTGCCCGACTCGCCGAGCACTTCGAGCTCCGCGTCTTCCCGGGCATCACGATCGTCCCTCCCGGCGACATCGCACCGGCCGGCAAGGATCACTATCGGGTCTTCACGCCCTACTGGCGGGCGTGGCGCGCACGTCCACTGCCGACTGCCGTCGAGTCCGGCAAGCCGCTGCCCGTCGGGCCGGGGCCGCTCTCGGCGCACCTGCATTTCGGATCCGTCTCGCCCGCCGAGGTGGCGCGCAGCGCTTCCGACGAGGTGCTCCGACAGCTGTGCTGGCGCGACTTCTTCGCCCAGCTCCTCGCGTCGGCGCCCGAACTGGAGTGGCGCGACATGCATCCGGGTCGCCGGATCTGGCGCGACGACCCCGACGGCGTCGCCGCGTGGCAGGAAGGCCGCATCGGCTACCCGTTCGTCGACGCCGCGATGCGGCAACTGCTCGCCGAGGGCTGGATCCCCAACCGCCAGCGACTCGTCGCCGCCTCCCTCCTCGTCAAGCAACTGCGGATCGACTGGCGCATCGGCGCCGCGCACTTCATGAAGCATCTCCTCGACGGAGACGCTGCCTCGAACAGCGGCAACTGGCAGTGGGTCGCGGGCACAGGCGCCGACCCGCGGCCGAACCGCACCTTCAACCCGGTCCGCCAGGGGCGCCTCCACGATCCTGATGGCGACTACGTACGCCGCTGGGTGCCCGAACTGGCCGCACTCCCGGCCGCGCGGATCCACGACCCGGTCTCGGAGCAACGACGGGCCGTCGGCTACGTCGACCCGATACACGTCGAGGAGCGGGCCGCGTGACGGCGATAGCACTCTCGTTCGGCATCGCGCTCGCGCTGAACGGCGCCTTCTTCGCCGTTGCCGCGGTCCGCAAGACGGACGTCGTCACCGACCTCTCCTACAGCCTGACGTTCGCGCTGCTCGCAGTCTTTCTGCCGTTGACTGGCGCACGCGAGCCGGTTCAGCTCGTGGCATCCCTGCTCGTGGTGATCTGGGCAGTGCGGCTCGGGACGTACCTGTTCCGACGGATCCTGCGCATGAAGGTCGACCACCGCTTCGACGAAATGCGCGACAAGCCGCTCCGTTTCGCTCGTTTCTGGCTCCTGCAGGCGATCGCGGTCGCGGTGATCATGCTGCCCGTTACCTATCTCCTCAGCCGAAGCGAGGCTCCAGGCTTCGGAGCCTGGGCGATCGTCGGCACGGTGGTCTGGCTGGTTGGGCTTCTGATCGAGGCGGTAGCCGATGCACAGAAGTCGGCCTTCAGGGGGCAGGAGGAAAACCGCGGAAGCTTCATACGAACCGGCCTCTGGCGCTACTCGCGCCACCCCAACTACTTCGGAGAGATCCTCGTCTGGTGGGGACTGTTCGGCTACGCCGTGCCTTTCCTGAACGGTGCTGCGTTCGCTGTCGTGGTCGGCCCCATCTTCATCACGCTCCTCCTCCTGTTCGTGAGCGGGATCCCACTAATCGAGCGCAGTGCAGAAGAGAAGTACGGCGCCGACCCCTCCTATCGCGAGTACAAGCAGCGCACGAGCGTCCTAGTCCCGGTCCCACCTCGGAGATCGTGAGGACAAGGCGTCTTCAGTCCAACCCTCGACCTCGGAGCCTCAGGCGCACTCGAAATGACGACCTGAGATGACCTCAAATGACCTCGTTGGGTAAATAACCCGGAGGTCGCATCTTGGCCTCGGGGGCTCAGCGTTCTCCACGCAGACTGCAAACCTTTGGCTCAACTTTTGCCCACCTGAGATGACCTGAGCCGACCCTACGTGACCTCACATGACCCAACCACACCGTATTGGCCCCAGTTGACCCAGAAGGCAACGTCTCATAACCCGGAGGTCGCAGGTTCAAATCCTGCCCCCGCTACTCGGAAAAGCCCCGCACTGCGGGGCTTTTCGCTTTCGGGGCCGCACCTTTCTACCAACCGCCGACAGCCGAGCCTCCGTAAGTTCCGCGGCGTCGGGGTAGCTCGTCTGCGACGCACGGAGGTAGCGCTCGGTGGTCGAGCCTTGTGCGTGCCCTGCCTTCGCCTGGACGAACATCCCCATGGCTCCACTTTAGGAGGCCCGTCGTCGGTGTCGTTCGGGCATCCGACGTTGCATCTGTCAGCGCCCCGACACAAGATTGAGCGCCATGACTGCGGTGACCCAGCCCTCGGGCGAGGTGACGCTCGTCTTCAGTGACATCGAGGGCTCGACCAGGCTTCTCGAAGAGCTCGGAACCGAGGCCTACCGCGAGGCCCTCGCCGAGCACCGCCGCGTCGTGCGCGAGGCCTACGCCCACTACTGCGGCTACGAGGTCGACTACGAGGGAGACGCCTTCTTCTACGCCTTCCCCTCGGCACCTGAGGCCGTCTCGGCTGTCTCCGAGGCGATGGCGGGGCTCGAGTCGGGACCGATCAGGATCCGGGTCGGGATCCATACGGGCACCCCGGGCCTCGACCCGCCCAAGTACGTGGGCATGGACGTCCACTTCGCCGCGCGGGTCATGAGCTGCGCTCACGGTGGCCAGGTCGTCTGCTCGCAGACGACTGCCGACCTCGTCGAGATAGAGCTCACCGATCTCGGCGAGCATCGGCTCAAGGACATCGAAGACGCCGTCTCCATCTACCAGCTCGGGGAGGGAAACTTCCCCCCGCTCAAGACGATCTCGAACACGAACCTGCCGCGACCGGCCTCAAGCTTCCTCGGCCGGGAGCAAGAGCTCGAAGGGGTGCTCTGCAGGATTGAGCAAGGAGCACGCCTTCTCACCCTCACAGGGCCGGGCGGCACCGGCAAGACGCGGCTCGCGCTCGAGGCCGCCTCGACCCTCGTCCCTTCCTACAAGGCAGGCGTCTTCTGGGTCGGGCTCGCCTCCCTGCGCGACCCAGCGCTCGTCACGGAGACGATCGCCCAGATCCTGGGAGCACGAGACTCACTCGCCGAGCACGTCGCAGAGCGAGAGATGCTCCTGTTGCTCGACAACCTGGAGCAGGTGGTCGAGTGTGCACTGGAGCTCTCACGGCTCCTGTCCGCGTGCCCCAACCTGACGCTCCTCGTCACCAGCCGCGAGCTCCTGCGCATCTCCGGCGAGGTCGAGTACCCAGTGCCCCCACTCGCCGAGCCCGAGGCGGTCTCCCTCTTCTGCGAGCGCGCACAAGTGGAGCCGTCCGATGAGATCTCGGAGCTCTGCGCACGCTTGGACTCGCTGCCGCTCGCCGTCGAGCTCGCGGCCGCCCGCACGAAAGCGCTCACTCCCGCCCAGATCCTCGAGCGCCTCGCGCAGCGCCTCGACCTGCTGAAGGGCGGCCGCGACGCGGATCCGCGCCAGCGGACGCTGCGAGCGACGATCGAATGGAGCTACGAGCTCCTCTCACCCGCCGAGGAGGCACTCTTCGCCCGCTTGAGCGTCTTCGCGGGCGGTTGCACGCTCGAGGCTGCGGAAGAGGTAGCGGGGGCCGACCTCGACACCCTGCAGGCGCTCGTCGAGAAGAGCCTGCTGCGCTTCACCAACGCTCGCTACTGGATGCTCGAGACAATCCGGGAGTTTGCACTCGAGAAGCTCGACGAGTCAGGCGACGCGGAGGAGGCGCAATCGTTGCACGCACTGTGCTACGCCCGCATCGCCAGAGAGATCGAGCAGCCGCTGCGGCAGTACTCCGACGAAGCTCTCGCGACCGTCCAGGCGGAGGTCGACAACATGCGCGCGGGGCTGGCGTGCGCATTGGATCGGGACGAGATAGTGGCGGCGAGTCACTACCTGGCGGGGCTGTGGTTCTACTGGCTCTCGCTGGGCAGCGGCCTCGAAGCAAGCGGGTGGGCTCGGCAGTACCTCGCCTCACCCCGGGAGCGCGTACAGCCGCTCGAACGCTTTGGCGGTGACCTCGGCGCGGCGGAGATCCTCCGCTTCGCGGGCGAGGCCGCGACAGCCGCAGAGCTCAAGCGAGAGCTCGTCGCGACCGGGCGCGGCAGTCCCGGTGCGGTTGTCGACGGCGTGGTGATCGACCGGTCGGTCGCCGCGACGCTGAGTGACCTGGCCTATCTGGACGTGGAGCTCGGGAACCTGGACGACGCCAGGTCGCATGCCGAGGAGGCACTCGCGCTACGCCGCACGCTTGGCCTGCCTCACGGCATCGCCCACGCGCTACTCGCCCTCGGCATGGTGGAGTACAACGCGCGGGACTTCGTTCGTGCCCGTGAGCTCTACGGAGAGGCCGCGGCGGTCTACGAGGGGGCCGGGTCCAAGGGCGGGGTGCACGAAGCGAGGTTGCAGCTCGCCGAGTGCGAGTTGCTTCTCGGCCGGCTTCATGACGCGGAAGAGATACTCAGCGGAGTTCTCCCGCGTGTGCAGCAGGTCACGGACCAATCCATCGAGATCCTTGCGTGGCGCGTCGCCGGGATGTTCGCGTCGGCGACGGGCGATGCGGAGCATGCGGCGTTCCTGTTCGGTGTGGCCAACGGGAAGCTCCGAGACAGCGGTCTCGCTCTCTTCAGCCCGCTCGAGCGTGAGCTACAGCGCTCTTACCGCGACCGAGCACGGGCCGACCTTGGCGACCCGGGATTCCAGGCCGCGTACAACCGTGGTCTCGAGGGTGGAAGCGACGTCGAGTCCGAGCTCGTGCTGCGGTCCTGTGGCTCTCGGCATGAAACGGGCGGCCCGTGAGCCGCCCGCTCGAGATGGCGCTGTCCGGTGTTGTTTCCCGCCTGACCTTCGCGCCTGCCAGATACATGACCCGGAGGTCACGGGTTCAAATCTCGCCCCCGCTACTGGGTCGAGGAGGTCGGCGAGCTCGGGATGGCTGAGCTGTCGAGTTGACCGGTCGTAGGGGGCGCGTAAGCAGCGGCGCCCCCGTCGAATCGCCTGTCTCGTCGGCGCTTCTCCGGTCATTCCGGTGGACAGCGCCGCGATTTCGCGGCCTCCGCCGCGAATGGGAAGATAGGGGTCGTGCGCCCGGCCTCGATACTGGCCGGCCTCTTCTTCGTCGCGCTCACGCTGCGGCCGCAGATCGTCGGTATCGGCCCGCTGTTGCCGGACATCCAAGACGGGCTGGACACGACGCACGCGGTCGTCGGCCTGCTCGGGACGATCCCGGTCCTCTGCATGGGCCTCTTCGCTCCCCCCGCCGCCTATCTCGGCGCGCGAGTAGGGACGCGGGCGGCCATCGCGTGGTCGCTTCTGCTCATCGGCGTGTTCGGACTCGCCCGAGCTGTCGCCCCGAGTGCAGCTCTCGTCGTTCTCCTCACCTGGCCGGTGGGTGCCGGCATGGGCCTCGCCGGCGCGCTCGTGCCGGTCGCAGTGAAGGAGCACTTTCCCGTGCGCCCGGCAGGTCCCACCGGTGTCTACACCACCGGCATCCAGGTCGGCTCGGCGCTGTCGGCCGCCGTGGCCGTGCCGCTCGCCGCGTGGTACGGAGGATGGCGAGCGTCGCTCGTCGCCTTCTCGCTCGTGACGGTCGTTCTCACTGCCGTCTGGCTCGTGTTGACACGGCACGACCTGCCCCACGAGCGTCCGAGCGGCCGTCCGCCGCGGTTGCCGTGGCGAAGCCCCGTCGCCTGGCTCCTCGTGGTGCTCTTCGCCTTGATGTCCTCGACCTACTACGGCATCAACGCCTGGTTGCCGGACTCCTACGTGGAACGCGGCTGGAGCACGGCGGCGGCCGGCAGCCTCCTCGCGATCCTCAACGCCGTTGCGATTCCGGCGTCCTTCATCGTCCCGTGGCTGTCCGATCGCGTGGGGAGGAGACGTACCTGGCTCGCCGCGATGGCCGCGATGTTCGTGGTCGGGATGTCGGGCGTCGTGCTCGCTCCCGGGGCAGCGTACGCCTGGGTCGTGGCGATGGGTATCGCGAGCGGGGGCATGTTCGCGCTCGTGCTCACGTTGCCACTCGACCTCGAGGACGAACCCGGTCGGGTGGGTGCTCTCGTCGGGATGATGCTCGGGCTCGGCTACACGATCGGTGCGATCAGCCCGTTCGTGCTCGGCGCCGTGCGTGACCTCACGGGAAGCTTCACGACGTCGCTCTGGCTTCTCGCCGGCTTCTCGGCGCTGCTGCTCGGCACCGTTGCAGCGCTGCCGGCGGGAACTCGAGCTCGAGCCGGCGGTTGAGTGCGGGTTCCCCAAGCGGCGACGAGTAGGCTGGCTGAATGACGGCCAGCACGAGCGTCGAGACACCCATCGGCCTGCTCGGCATCGAGGCCACGGACGCAGGGCTGCGCCGCATTCGGCTCCCCGGTGACGGTGACGTGGAGACGGACGGCGACGGTTCCGCTGCCGGGTACGCGGCAGCAGCCGCAGCGCAGCTCGCCGAGTACGCGGTCGGCGAGCGGGAGGACTTCGACCTTGCGCTCGACTGGGCCGGCGTCGATCCCGCCCATCAGCGTGTCCTCGAGACGCTCCGCGAGATTGCGCCGTACGGGACGACGGTCACGTACGGCGAGCTCGGTGCGCGCGCGGGTGGCGTCGATCCGCGCGACGTGGGGGCGATGATGGCCACGAACCCGCTGCCCCTCCTCGTGCCGTGTCATCGTGTGGTTGCGTCGGACGGGCTCGGCGGCTACGGCGGTGGTCTCGACCTCAAGCGGCGGCTCCTCGAGCTCGAAGGCGTGCTTCCGCAGCGCCTCGACCTCGGCGTCTAGCGTCCGCCACGTGGAGCTCGTCGATCTGGGGGAGAGCGGTCTGCGCGTCTCGCGCGTGGGCCTCGGCTGCAACAACTTCGGCGGACGGAGCGATCTCGACGCGACCCGCGCGGTCGTCGAGGAGGCTCTCGACACCGGCGTCACGTTCTTCGACACCGCTGCGGTCTACGGGAACGGCGGCGACAGCGAGCGCTTCCTGGGCGAGATCCTCGAGGGTCGCCGCGACGAGGTCGTGCTCGCGACGAAGTTCGGCTGGGGGCCGGAAGCGGGGGATGGCTCGGCGCAGACCGTGCGCACATCGATCGAGGGGTCGCTCGAGCGCCTCCGCACCGACCACGTCGACCTCTACTACCTCCACAAGCCCGATCCCGACACGCCGATCGTCGAGACGCTCGGCGCGCTCGACGAGCTCGTGCGCGAAGGCAAGGTCCGTGCCGTCGGCTGCTCGAACTTCTCGGCGGATCAGCTCGCGGAGGCAGATCGGGTCGCGCGCGAGAACGATCTCGTGCGCTTCACCGTCCTCCAGAACCAGTACAGCGTGCTCCGGCGAGACGACGACGAAGACGTGCTACCGCTCTGCCGCGAGCTCGGCGTCTCCTACATCCCGTACTTCCCGCTCGCGAGCGGCCTTCTGACGGGGAAGTACCGGCGCGGCGAGCCCGCCCCGGAGGGAGCCCGGCTCGCCGGTCACGAGATCGAAGACGAGCGATTCGATCGCGTGGAAGCGTGTGCCTCGTTCGCGGAGGAGCACGGCCACTCGCTCCACGAGCTCGCGATCTGCGCCCTCGCGTCGACGCCGGGTGTCGGCTCGATCATCGCCGGCGCAACGACGCCCGGGCAGGTACGCGCGAACGTGGCCGCCGCTAGTGCGTGGCGCCTCGAGCGAGACGAGCTCGACGCGCTCGCGAGGCTCTGAGGATCGGACGAGAGCCCTCATCGAAATCTCATTGGCCCGTTGTAGAACACGGGCGAGCGAGAGGAGCGGCATGAACACGAGAGCGGTGCCGTCGATCGCGGCCGGCCTGGCCGTGGTTGCGGCTGCAGCCGCCGTTGCGAGCACGGGCGCCGCCGGAACGCAGTGCGTCATTCCACGCGGCACTGAGCAGGTTCGCCTCGACCCGGCCGACTTCACCACGCGAATCACCAACCCGTGGTGGCCGATGCGGGTCGGCGCGAGGTGGGTCTACCGGGAGACGGCGCCCGACGGCACGGTGCAACAGGTCGTCGTGACGGTGCTCCCGAAGACGAAGGTCATCGCGAACCGGGTGACCACACGAGTCGTCCACGACGTCGCTACAGAAAACGGGACGCCGATCGAGATCACCGACGACTGGTATGCGCAGGATCGCTGTGGGAACGTCTGGTATTTCGGCGAGGCCACGACCGAGTACGAGAACGGCAAGCCGGTGTCGACGGAAGGATCGTTCGAGGCCGGTGTCGACCGAGCGCAGCCTGGCGTGATTGTGCCCGCACATCCGAAGTCGGGCATGAGCTATCGCCAGGAGTACTACGAGGGTCACGCGGAGGACCGCGGCGAGGTTGTCAGCCTCCGCGAGCAGGTCGAGGTGCCGTTCGGACACTTTTCCCGAGGGAAGGTGCTGATGACCCGCGACCTGAATCCGCTCGAGCCGAAGGTGCTCGAGTACAAGTTCTACGCGCGAGGCATCGGGCTGGTGCTCGCCATCGGTGTGTCCGGAAACGCGGATCGCGAAGAGCTCGTGCGCTACGTGAAAGGCAGGTGATCGCGCTCCCGACGAGGTTGAATGCCATGCATGCTCCTGGCACGGATCGCCGAGACCTCGGCTGACGTCGCCGCCACGTCTTCGCGGCTCGCGAAGGTGATGCGGATCGCCGAGTGCCTCGCAGAGGCGAATCCGGACGAGGTCGCCGTTGCCGTTGCCTATCTCTCCGGAGAGCTTCCGCAAGGCACGGTCGGGGTCGGCTGGGCGACGCTGCGCGAGCTTCCGTCCCCGGCGACGGCGCCGTCGCTCGAACTGCTCGAGGTCGACGCGGTGGTAACGCGCCTGCAGGCGATCGCGGGGAAGGGCTCGCAAGCGGCGCGGCGCGAGGAGCTGGCCGCGCTCTTCTCGCGGGCGACCGAGCCCGAGCAGCGCCTCCTCGTCGGGCTGTTCCTCGGCGAGCTGCGCCAGGGCGCGCTCGAAGGCGTGATGACCGACGCGGTCGCGAAGGCGGCCGAGGTCCCCGTCCCGGAGGTCCGCCGGGCCGCGATGCTCGCCGGTGATCTCCGGACGGTCGCAGCTGCCGCGATGCGGGACGGCTCGTCGGGCCTGGCCCAGTTCCGGCTCACGCCCTTGCAGCCGATCACGCCGATGCTCGCGCAGACGGCCGACGACGTCGCGACCGCGACTCGAGAAGCTCGGGCGAGCAAGCATCGAGTGGAAGCTCGACGGCGCCCGCATCCAGGCGCATCGAGCGGGCGACGAGGCGCGGATCTTCACGCGCAACCTCGCCGACATCACGGATCGCGTGCCCGAGATCGTCGGCGCCCTCCGTACGCTCGACCTGGGCGAGAGCGCGATCGTGCTCGACGGGGAGGCCATCGCGCTCCGCCAGGACGGCCGTCCCCAGCCGTTCCAGGTGACGATGAGCCGCTTCGGCACGAGATCGAGCACGGCGAACGAGACCCCTCTCACGGCCCTCTTCTTCGACTGCCTCCATCTCGGCGGCGAGGATCTCGTCGACGCACCCGCGCGGGTGCGTCTCGCCGCGCTCGAAGTGGCAGTTCCGGCAGAGCTCCGCGCGCGGCGGGTGGAGACCGACGACCCGACGGTCGCCCAGGCGTTTCTCGACGAGACGCTGGCGCTCGGACACGAGGGCGTGATGGCGAAGTCGCTCGACGCGCCGTACGAGGCGGGTCGGCGTGGTGCGGGCTGGCTGAAGATCAAGCCGTCGCACACGCTCGATCTCGTCGTCCTCGCTGCGGAGTGGGGGCACGGGCGACGGCAGGGCAAGCTCTCGAATCTCCACCTCGGCGCGCGCGATCCGGCCGGGGGCGCCTTCGTGATGCTCGGGAAGACGTTCAAGGGGATGACCGACGAGATGCTCGCCTGGCAGACGGAGCACCTCCTCGGGCTCGAGACGCACAGGGAGGGCCACGTCGTCCACGTCCGCCCCGATCTCGTCGTCGAGATCGCCTTCGACGGCGTCCAGACGAGCTCGCGCTATCCCGGCGGCGTGGCGCTTCGCTTCGCGCGAGTGAAGGGCTACCGGCCCGACAAGTCACCTGCCGAGGCGGACACGATCGACGCCGTCCGCGCGATCCACACACGTGCGGAGTAGGCTCGCGCTCAACGCACTCGACCCGCTGGGAGGTGGGACATGACGCACTACGGCACGCTCCGCGCTTGGGCATTCATCGCGACGCTCGTGGGGGTCTTCGGGATGATCGCCGCGTTCATCGGCGCGATCGTGTGGGCGTTCGAAGTGGAGGGCTTCTGGCAGACGCTGGGAGTCCTGTGCATCGGGCTCCCCGTCTCCGTGTTCATCGCGACGATCCCGATCGCTCTCGCGCAGGCGATGCGCGCGATCGCCGACGTCGGTGACACCGTGGCGGCCCGCTAGCGCGCGATGGCCGAGTTTCGTCGCAGGAACTTCGCGGAGCCCGACGAGGTCATCGACGTTCCGGGGGTTCGCGTCCAGCTGGTGGACTTCGGCGACCTGACCGTCGGCCAGATGGTCAACGAACCGGGCTGGCGCTGGTCGACGCACATGCAACCCATCGTCGGTGGCGAGTGGTGCCAGGCTCGGCACGTCGGGTTCGTCATCTCGGGGCGGCTCGGCATCGAGTTCGCCGACGGCACGAGCGCGGAGTTCGGCCCGGGTGACGTGTTCGACGTCCCGCCCGGGCACGACGGCTACACCATCGGCGACGAGCCCGTCGTCCAGGTCGAGTGGAGCGGGTTGCGGGCGTGGGCTGGATTCCCGACCGGGATCCACAGTCGGGTCCTCGCGACGCTGCTCTTCACGGACATCGTCGGCTCGACGACGCTCGCCTCCGAGCTCGGGGACGCCCGCTGGCGGGAGCTCCTTTCCGAGCTCTACGTCGCCAGTCGCGCAGAGCTCGAGCGCTACGGCGGGAGAGAGGTCGACACGACCGGCGACGGGATGCTGGCGCGTTTCGAGGGCCCGGCGAGGGCGCTGCACTGCGCGGCCGCGCTCCAGCGGTGCGCCGAGAAGCACGGCGTCAAGATTCGTATCGGGGTGCACGTCGGCGAGGTCGAGCTCGTCGGCGCCGACGTACGAGGAATCGCCGTCCACGAGGCCGCGCGCATCACGGCGGCCGCGGAGCCGGGCGAGGTGCTCGTCTCGGATCTGACGCGTGGCCTCGCCGGGGCGTCCGGGCTCCGCTTCGAGGATCGCGGCACGCACGAGCTCAAGGGGCTCGGCGGCGAGTGGCACCTGTCCGCTTTCGTCCCGGAGCAATGAGCGAGCTACCCCTCATCCTGGCCGTCGACGAGGACTCCGAGGCGCTCGAGCGGATCACGACGGAGCTCCAGCGGTACGCCCGCGACTACCGCGTGACTTGCGGCCCGTCGACGGAGGCCGCGCTCGAGCAGCTCGAAGCGCTACGCGTCCAGGACAAGGCGGTCGCCGTCGTGCTGGCGGCACGCGGCACGCAGGAGCTGAAGGGCGAGCAGCTTCTCGAGCGCGTACACGAGCTCCATCCGCACGCGAAGCGGGCGCTTCTCATCCCCTGGGGGGGATGGGCGGACGACGAGACCGCCGACGCGATCCGCAACGCGATGGCACTGGGGTACATCGACTACTACGCTCTGAAGCCGTTCAGCTCGCCGGACGAGATCTTTCACCGTCTCGTCTCCGAGTTCCTCCAGGAGTGGAGGCGGCAGCACGCTCCGGGCCGACGGGAGCTGACCGTCGTCGCCGACCCGTGGTCCCCGCGGGGATCGGCTCTGCGCGACCATCTGGCGCGGAATGGCGTGCCGCACGCGTTCCACACGCCGGACTCCGCGGAGGGCATGGCGTTCCTCGCGTCGTGCAACCAGCAGGGTGCCCAGGTCCCGGTCGTGGTGCTCCCGGACGGCTCGCCGCTCGTCGACCCGAAGGCTGAGGACCTTGCACAGCACGGAACGCGGATGCCGACGGTGCTCGCGGAGCATGGAACGTTCGACGTCGTGGTCGTGGGAGCGGGGCCGGCGGGGCTCGCGGCTGCCGTGTACGCGTCCTCGGAGGGCCTGAGTGCCCTCGTCGTCGAGCGCGTGTCGATCGGCGGTCAGGCTGGATCCAGCACGCGCATACGCAACTACCTCGGCTTCTCGCGCGGGCTCAGCGGTGCCGAGCTCGCGCAGCGTGCGTACCAGCAGGCGTGGGTGTTCGGCGCGAGCTTCCTTCTCACGCGGGAAGTCACGGACATCGAGCTCGGCGAGCCCACCCACACGGTGTCGATCTCCGGCGGGCCTCGCGTCGAGGCGCGAACCGTCGTCCTCGCGGTCGGGGTCTCCTATCGGCGGCTCGACGTTCCAGCGCTCGGCCCTCTCGAGGGCAGCGGCGTGTACTACGGGTCCTCTCCCTCCGAGGCGCGGCAGTTCACGGAGAAGAGCGTCTACGTCGTCGGAGGCGCGAACTCGGCCGGGCAGGCCGCGATACACCTCTCGCGCTACGCACAGAGCGTCACGCTCCTCTGCCGAAGTGCGATCGAGAAGAGCATGTCGCGGTACCTCATCGACGAGATCGACGGCAAGGCCAACATCCATGTCCTCGACGGGGCAGAGATCGTCGACGCGAGCGGTGACGGCAGGTTGGAGACGCTCACGCTGCGCACTCGGGACGGCGTCGAAACGCTCCCCGCGGATGCTCTCTTCATCCTCATCGGCGCCGAGCCGCGAACCGAGTGGCTGCCCCCCGAGATCGACCGCGACGAGCGAGGGTTCGTGAGCACGAAGGACGACTACTCGACGAGCGTCGCCGGCGTCTTCGCGATCGGCGACGTCCGGGCCGGCTCCGTCAAGCGCGTCGCGTCGGCGGTCGGCGAGGGCTCGGTCGTCATCCAGCACGTCCACCACTACCTCGAAGAGGCGCGGCTCCTCACGGGGTCATGACCGTCACGGCGTCGGGCGACCTGCTCGCGCGGGGCCACGCGGCCCTCGTGTCCGGCGACTGGGAAGGGGCGCGAGCCGCGTTCGAGGAGGCACTCGCCTCCACCGATTCGCCCGAGGCGCTCGACGGGCTCGGACGCTCGCTCTGGTGGCTCCGGGACGAGCGGGGCGCCGTCGTTCAGCGAGAGCGTGCGTACGCCGGATTCCGGCGCGACGGCGAGCTCGCGCGGGCTGCTCGGATCGCACTGTGGCTGGCGCGCGAGTACGGACTCGCGTTCGACAACGACGCGGCCTCGCGCGGCTGGCTGGCGCGTGCCGAGCGCCTCTTGCGCGACGTAGCCCCGGGAGCGGAGCAGGGTTGGCTCGCGCTCGCTCGTTCCGAGGGCGCGCGCGACGCCGGCGACGCCGCCCGGCTCGCCGGGACGGCTCTCGACGTGGCGCAGGCAGCGGGCGATCTCGACCTCGAGCTCCGCGCGCTCGCCCAGCTGGGCTTCGCCGAGGTGACGCTCGGTGACGTCGACCGCGGTCTGGCGCGCCTCGACGAGGCGATGGCGGGCGCGACGAGCGGCGAGCCCGCCAATCTCGAGACGTTCGCGGACATCTGTTGCACGCTCATGCTCGCGTGCGAGCGGGCGGGCGACAGCGAGCGACCGCAGCAGTGGAGCGCGGTCCTCGACGAGTTCGTCCGCGCACACGACCACGTCACGCTGCTGGCGTTCTGCCGCACGTGCTGCGCCGACGTATACGCGGCGGGCGGGCGCATCGACGCCGCCGAGGCTGAGCTCGAGGCCGCGGTGCACGAGCTCGCCGCGGCGGGGCAGCGTTCACGCTGCATTCCTCCATCTGCGCGGCTGGCCGAGATCCGTGTGCTGCAGGGTCGCTTCGACGAGGCCGAGCAGCTGCTCGAGGGCCTCGAAGGGGAGGCCGAGGCGGTGCAGGCCCGCGTCGCGCTGCGCCTCGCTCGCGGGGACATGGAGGCCGCGGCGGCGATCCTCCTCCGTCGGATCGACGAGCTCGGCTGGGACAAACCTCGCTAGCCGCTCCTCTGCTCGCGCAACTCGTGCAGGCGCGTATCGAGCAGGGGCATGCCGATGCGGCCACAGCTGCGGCGGCCTCGCTCGACCGCATCGGAAGCGTCCCGGGACGGGAGCGCGTGGTCGCGCTCGCCGTCGCCGCGCACGGTCGAATCGCTCGCGCCGAGGGACGCGAGGACGCGGTCGACCTTCTGCTCGACGGCGTGAACCGGTTTGCGGCGCTCGGCGCTCGTCTGGATGCGGCGCGAACGCGGCTCGAGCTCGCACGCGCACTCGCCGGGACCAGCCCCGAGGTAGCCGTCGACACTGCGCGCCATGCGCGGACGGAGCTCGACGCGCTCGGCGCCGTGCGAGACGCGGACGCGGCGGCGGCGCTCATGCGCTCGCTCGGCGCGAAGGGCCGCGCCAGGACCGCGGGCGGTCGACCTCCTCAGCCGGCGCGAGACCGAGGTGCTGCGACTGCTCGGCGACGGGCTCTCCAATCGTGAGATCGCCGAGCGCCTCTTCATCAGCCCGAAGACCGCCGAGCACCACGTCAGCCGCGATCTACGCGAAGCTCGGCGTGAGCACGCGCGCGCAGGCTGCTGCGTACGCCGCTCGAAACCTGGGGGCCGAATAGGGGAGATCGCCCCTACCGCCCGGCGGCGGTCGGCGCAATGCTCCTCGGGCAAGCAACGGAAGGAGACACCATGTCGGAGCAGTAGCAAGGACGTCGTTCGCGAGTACTACGCGCGGGTGATCAACGGGCGCGATCTCGACGCAGTCGAGGAGTTCTTCGCCGACGAACGCATGGTCGAGGGCGTGCGCGGCGGGTGCTTCCGCTACTTCGAGGCGTTCCCGGACATGCACGTTGCGCTCGACGAGCTGATCGCCGAGGGGGACCGCGTGTTCCTCCGCTCGACGCTCACGGGAACGCATGACGGCGAGTACAAGGGCATCCCGGCCACAGGACGCCACGTCGCGACCGAGTGCGCCGAGGTGTTCCGTATCTCGGACGGGAAGTTCGTCGGCTACTGGTGCCTGACGAACGTCGCGGGCCTCATGCGCCAGCTCACCGAAGAGACTGCCGTCGCGACGGCGTAGCGACAGGAGAGGAGAACTCATGCCTAGTGCATCGAAGTCGAGCGCGTCGGAGACGTTCGAGCTCGACGGCTACGAGGGCCACTTCGAGGACTTCGGCCCGTACACCGTCGGCTTCGAGCGGTACACCGCTGACGCGGAGCTCGCCCCGCTCTTCGTGGGGCTCCCCGACGATCGCTGCCAGTGCCCGCACCTGGGATACGTCGTCACCGGGAAGGTGAAGTTCACGTACGCCGACGGCCGCGAGGAGGTCTACGAGGCGGGCGACGCCTACTACGCGCCGCCCGGCCATCTGCCGACGCTCTACGCCGGCTCGGAGATCGTCGAGTTCAGCCCGACGGCCGAGCTGCAGGAGACGTTCGCCGTCATCGAGAAGAACCTCGCCGCCGCGTGAGGATCAGGGGTCGGGCTGACGAGGCCCGGCCCCGAGCTCCTCTCAGCTCGAGCTGATCTCCGCGCACTCGGGTGAGTCTTCCAGCGCTGTCTGGAGCTCGCCGCCCGCGTCCGCATCTTCGATCGTCTGCAGCGTCTGCGAGAACGCCGTGCCGAGCGCGCTGAGCGACGCAGTGATCTCCGTGATCGCGCTCGGCAAGTCTGCGATGCCCGAGACGCCCTGCGCCGTGTCCTCGATCGAGGACGTCTCGGTCTCGAGTGTTGTGGAGAGGCTGTCGAGTGAGCTCTGGATCTCCTGGCCCGAGTCGGTCTCGGGCGCGCCGAGATCCTTGAGGTCGGCGACGAGCGTGTCCGTGGCATCGCGGAGGTCCGTGGCCGCGGACTCGAGGCCGTCCTGCGAGAGGTTCGATGTGTCCGAGAACTCCGACGTGATGGTCTGCAGCTCGTTCGTCCAGTCGGTCACCGCGCTGCAGAAACCGTCTGCCCAGGCGGCCGTCGGATCGGCCTCGCTCTCGCTGTCGCCACCGCACCCTGCGGCCACTCCGGCGATGGCAAGAACGACGATCCCGACGATCCAGCTCCGGCGCATGGGAGGAACCTAGCGGGTCCGCGCCGCGATGAGCGCGAGCAGCGGCACCATCGTCCACGAAGCGAGCTCGCGGAGCACTCGAGCGGGCGTCGCCGTCCCCGCAGAGGTCGCGACGTCCAGCCTCGCACCCGAGCCGAGGAGAGAAGCCCGAACGAGGACCGAAGCGCGTCGCGCGTGCCAACGCGACGTCACGAGCACGACGTCGGCGACGCCCAGCTGTCGCGCCACACGCCCGACCGCGATCGCGTTCCCGAGCGTGGTCCGCGCTCCTCGGTCGACGATATGTCGTTGCGCGGCGCCGGACCACGCCGTCGCCATGTGCTCGGCCTCGCTCGTGGCGCGACCTCGGCGCGCCCAGCCGGAAAAGAGCACGACGTCGTCGGCTCTCGTCTCCGCCGCCGCTCGGACGAGGCGCGCGCCGCACACCGGATGGAGCTCCACGTGGGCTCCGCCATCGGAGTATCCGAGCACCGCGACGAGCCGCGTCATCGCGGTCGCCGAACCCGGCGCCAGACGCCGTACAGGAGCAACGTGCCCGCGACGGTGAGCACCAGGCGGACGGCCTTCCCGCCGCGGAGCTTCGACTCGCCGCTGGCGCGCTCGCGCATGTGCACGGGGACCTCGACCACCTGTAAGCCCGCTTCCCTCAGGCGCAGCAGCGACTCGACCTCGGGAGCACCGCTCGTGTACGGGACGCCGAGCGCGGGCAGGGCGCGCCGGTTCGCCGCGTACATCCCGCTCGTGGCGTCGTGGAACGAATGCCCGAGGGCGGCCCTCATCGCGCGGCGGAGAACCGAGGTCCCGACCCGCCGGCTCGGCGACGGCTCGTAGCGGTCCGCGTCGTACCCGTCGCCGGTCGCGAAGCGGGATCCCACGGCGACGTCAGCGTCGCCGGCGCGGACGATCTCGAGCAGGCGGGCGAGCTCCTCCACCGGGTGCTGTCCGTCGGCGTCCACTCGGCCGGCGAAGGCATAGCCGTGCGACTCGGCATGCGCGTACCCGGCTGCGATCCCGTGTTGCAGACCGCGGTTCTCGCCGAACGAGAGAACCTCCGCTCCGCGCGCTTCGGCGACCGACGCCGTTCCGTCGGTCGAGCCGTCGTCGACGACGAGGACGTCGGCGTCCGGCAGCCCCGCTCTCAGCTCGTCGAGGACGGCCGGGATGTTCGCCTCCTCGTTCCAGGCGGGGATGAAGACGATCGTGTCGGCAGTCGGCATCGCGAACGAGCGTAGACGAATGGGTCGTCGAGCGGAGCGCGCCTTGATAGCTCGAATGGGATCACCTCGGAGAGGGATAGCAGCCCCTCTAACGGGGCTTTCAATTCGACCGTGGAGGACGCCGCACCCCACCGCCTTCGCCACGCGTTCCGGCGCCGCGCCAGCGTGTCGGACGAGAGCGGGCAGATTCTCGTCATCGCCGGCGTCTGCGATGGTCCTGCTGCTCTGCTGCGTCGGACTCGTCGTCGATGTCGGCCACGCGATGCTCGTCCAGCGACAGCTTCAGGCCGGCGTTGACGCGGCCGCGCTCGCGGGCGTTCAGCACCTTCCCGACGCGCAGACGGCCGAGAGCGTCGCGCAGCAGTTCGGCCCGTCGCCGGGGAGGAAGAACGCAGTCAACACCGTCAACAACGCCGTCACGACCGCGAAGGTCGTCGTGCCTCGCGGGCGTCCCGGGCTGCACTCGGCGTGACGGCGGCGTGAACGGCATCACCGTTGAGGCGAGCTCGAAGGTGCCGACGTGGTTCGGGCGGATCATCGGCATCAACTCAATGTCCGTGTCGGCCAAGTCGACCGCGTGCTCACCGTGCTCGGTGAAGCCGCTCGACATCATGCTCGTCGTCGACCGAACGGGATCGATGTGCCGACCGGATCGGCGTGCTACGGGCGCGACCGACTGTCCCGACCTCGACTAACGCGAAGGAAGGCGTCAAGACCTTCCTGGGCTTCCTCGATCCGACGCTCGACAAGGTCGGGCTCGCCCTCCGCCCACCGGTGCTCGATCGTCGTGGGGTCTCGAACTGCGGCAACCCCGAGCGGCTCTGGATACAAGCCCTGGGACGGCACGCCGAACCCGAACGTCCCGTCCGGCCACCCGACGAGAAGCATCGACGGCATGTACTACGGACTACGACGCGTACTGGCCGCGCTACGATGCCCGACACGCGCACGCCGCCGCAGACACCGTCGTGGTACACGGTCGCCTCGATGGAGGGTGCCGGCGCGGAGACTCCACGTCCGACGAACTACCTACGTCGTGAACATCGGCGGGACGTGGTGGGTCAACGATGGCCAGAACGGGACGAACGGCAGGACCAACTGGTCCAGCGCCTGGACTGCGCGGGCGGCGCGGGCAGACGACTATGCGCTCGCAATCGAAGAGGCGCAGCACGAGCTCGATCGATCAACGGTCGCGGCAACGTCCAGGACGTCATCATCTTCCTCGTCGGACGGCGCTGCGAACACGATCGCCGCAGAACCTGCCCGGCGCCCATTGGGCGCGGACGAACCATCCGACGGATCAGCAGCGACCGTGCGGAGCGGGCGTCGAGTCGGCGCAGCGCATCAAGGACGGCGGGCACGATCATCTACACGATCGGCTACGACCTGGACGGCACACGGGCACGCGACTACGAGCAGTGTCTGCGGCCGGAGCGCGAACGGTCACTACAACAGCAGCAACCCCGTGCGAGACCGGGTGCAGCGGCTGGGATACAACCCCGTAGACGGCTGCGACGCAACGACGCGCTCACGGCGATGGCGACGTCGTCGCGCACTTCTACAACCAGCCCGAACCGGGCCAGTTGAACGACGATCTTCACGCAGATCGCGATCGACCTGTCGGGTTCGCGCGGCCGGCTGATCGACAACACGTCGCCGAACCTCATCCCGTAGCTATCCAGGAGAGTCGCCGTGATGCCGATATCGAGCCGAGTCATGCGAACGGGAAATCGCGAAAAGGGCCAGGCGCTCGTCGAGCTCGCTCTGATCCTGCCGGTCTTCCTGCTGATGCTGCTCGGCATCGTGCAGTTCGGCACGGTCTTCCGCGACTACATCGCGCTCACCGACGCGACGCGCGTCGGGGCGCGCCAGGCCGCGGTCGCTCGATCGATCCAGCCCGAGTCGGCTCGCGTTCCGAACATCATCGCGAAGACGCAGAAGGCGGCCGTGAACCTCGACAAGAACAAGATGACGATCACGGTCACGCCCGTTAAGGTCGACGGGGTGACGGCCGGTTGGGAACAGAGCGGTGAGGTCACCGTCCGCGCGACGTACCCGTTCAGGATCGCCATCATCGGCATGGTGGTGTTCAACGGCACGCTCCAGAGCCGCACGACCGAGCGCGTCGAGTAGCTACCCGTAGGTCCCGTGGGGACCACCCGAACGGGGTAATTCCCCTTCGGTCATCAGTTCGAGGGATACCAATACCCCGAACGGTGGCGTTCAGTGCGAGGGTGAGCTCGAGAGGTCTCGACTGCGGCGAGACGGGGCGTGGCGCCAGGATGCGCCGTGCAGCGTCCGACGAGAGCGGCCAGGTCCTGGTCATGACGGCGATCGCGATGACGCTGATGATCATCATGGTCGGCCTCGTCGTGGATGTCGGCCACGCGATGCTCGTGCAGCGCCAGCTCCAGGCAGGAGTGGACGCCGCTGCGCTCGCCGGCGCGCAGCATCTTCCCGACGCGCCGATGGCCGAGTCGGTCGCCAAGCAGTACAGCGCGAATCCCGGCAGCAAGAACGCGGTGAACACGGTCGGCAACGCGGTCACGTCGGCCAAGGTCTCGTGCCTCGCAGGCGTGCCGGGCTGCAACCGGCGCGACGGCGGCGTCAACGGCATCGTCGTGTCGTCGCAGTCGAAGGTGCCGACCTGGTTCGGCAGGATCATCGGGATCACCGAGCTGACGGTGAACGCCACCGCGACGGCGTGCTCGCCGTGCAGCGTCAAGCCGCTCGACATCATGGTCGTGCTCGATCGAACCGGCTCGATGTGCCAGTTCGGACCGGGCCAGAACGACCCGAACTGCACCGACCTGAACAACGCGCGCAACGGGATCCGGTCCTTCGTCAGCAATCTCGATCCCTCGATCGACAAGGTCGGGCTCGCACTTACGCCGCCGGTGCTCGACGGGTCGTGGATCTCGAACTGCGGCAACCCTGTCGGCGCGGGCTACAAGCCCTGGGACGGCACGCCGAACCCCAACGTCCCGAGCGGCGATCCCGGGAGAAGCTTCGACGGGCGCTACTACGGCTACGAGGCGTACTGGCCCTACTACGTGCCGGACACGCGCGTGCCGCCGCAGACGCCATCCCGCTACGTCGTTGCGTCGCTCGAGGGCGCCGACGGCCAGACGGTCGACGACTACCTGGTCAAGGATCAGTTCGGCAACTGGGTTCTGAACGACGCGCAGTCGGCGTTCCTCCAGCGCCTCGGCTGCACCTCCGGCAACGGGACGACGAGCTACGCGCTCTCCATCGAGGAGGCGCAGCACGAACTCTCGGCCAACGGTCGCGGCTCGGTCCAGGACGTCATCATCTTCCTCTCGGACGGCGCGGCGAACACGTGGCCCAAGAACACCGGTAGCCACTGGACGAACTCGTGGAGCTGGGGACAGCGCCCGTGCGGCACGGGCGTGCAGGCGGCGACGAACATCAAGCAGGGCGGAACGATCATCTACACGATCGGCTACGACCTCGACGCGGGCAGCGGCGCGCCCGAGAAGTGCCGGCAGCCGAACCAGTCCAACGGGCACTCGAACGGCTCGAACCCGGTCGAGAGCGGCTACGACGCGTTCACCGCGATCCAGGCGATGGCCTCGACGCCTCAGCACTTCTACAACAAGCCGAACCCGGGAGACCTCACGCAGATCTTCCAGGCGATCGCCAAGGACCTGTCCGGCTCGCGCGGCCGGCTCATCGACAACACGTCCCCCAGCCTTCCGTGACGAGCAAGGAGACGACGATGCGGAATCCACTACGCAGGCGGAACGAGGAGAGCGGTCAGGCATTCGTGGAGCTCGGGCTCGTGCTCCCGGTGCTGCTCCTGCTCCTGCTCGGCGTCATCCAGTTCGGGAACGTCTTCCGCGACTACATCGCTCTCACGGACGCGACGCGCGTGGGCGCCCGGCAGGCGGCCGTCTCGCGGTCGATCCAGCCGGACGCGAACCGAATCCCGCTCGTCATCGCGAAGGTGCAGAAGGCGGCCGTGAACCTCGACCAGACGCAGATCAACATCACCGTCGAGCCGGTGAAGATCGACGGCGTAACGCCCGGCTGGGAGGCAGAGCGGCGACGTGACCGTCCGCTCGACCTACCCGTTCAAGATCAACCTGTTCGGCATGGTGGTGTACGACGGCCTGCTGCAGAGCAGGACGACCGAGCGCGTCGAGTAGCGCCGAGGTCCTAGATCACGTTTCGCTCGGGCCGGGCCTCGGCGCGGGCGAACCGCTCGGCCGACAGCGCGGTGACATCGACGAACGGCTCGCGTCCGAGCACGAGGTCACGCACGATCTCGCCCATGGCAGGGCCCTGCAGGAAGCCGTGCCCGGAGAAGCCGGTCGCGTAGAGGAAGCGACTCGCGGCCGTCGACTCTCCGACGAGCGCGTTGTGGTCCGGCGTCACCTCGTAGTAGCCCTTCCAGCCACCGGCGATGCCCATGTCGAGGAGCGACGGGCACCGGCGCTCGGCGACCTCCAGCACCTGCTCGAGCCATGCCGGGCTCGTCGGAGCGTCGAAGCCGGGCGGCTGCTCGGGGTCGGCCATCCCGAAGAGGAGCCCGGGGCCCTCGCCGTGGAAGTAGAAGCCCGTCGAGAAGTCGATCGTGAGCGGGATGCGTTCCGGAAGGCCCGAGACCGGGCCGGTGAACCCGACCTCGCGCAGGTAGGGCTGCACGGGAAGCTCGACGCCCACGCTTCGCGCGAGCTCGGGTGACCACACCCCGGCGGCGCAGACGACCGTCTGCGCGACGATCCGCCCGAGTTCCGTCTCGACGGCCTGTATCTCGTCGCCTGCGAGCTCGACGCCCGTTACCGCGCAACCCGTCAGCACGGTGCCACCGTGCGCTCTCGCGCCGGCGGCGTAGCCCTGCGTGACGGCCTCGGGGCTCGCGTGCCCGTCGAGCGGGCAGAACGTCGCGGCGAGGACGCCGTCGAGCGCGGCAAGCGGAGACAGCTCCACGACCTCGTCGAGCGATACGAAGCGGCTCGGGACGCCGAGCTCCTGCTGCAGCGCAACGCTCGCTTCGAACGCAGCGACGTCCGCCGCGCGGTCGAGGAGGAAGAGGTAGCCGACCTGGTGGAGGTCGATCTCTCCGCCCGGGCGCTCCCCGAAGCGCTCGAACGCCTCGATGCTGCGCAGGCCGATCGCGATGTTCAGCGGGTCCGAGAACTGTGCGCGGACGCCGCCGGCCGCACGGCTCGTCGAGCCGCCGGCCAGCTGGTCGCGCTCGAGCAGGCAGACGTCGACGCCTGCCTCGGCGAGGTGGAAGGCGATGCTCGTCCCGATGACGCCGCCGCCGACGACCACGACCTCGGCGGAGTCCGGAAGTGCACTCACCGTCGTACGAGGTTCTTGAGGAAGAACCCGAGGTTCGCGGGACGCTCGGCGAGACGGCGCATGAGGTACGGGTACCAGTCGGGGCCGAACGGCGACGCGACGAGCACCTTGTACCCCTCTGCCGCGATCGAGCGCTGCAGCCCGGGCCGGACGCCGTAGAGCATCTGGAACTCGAAGCGGTCGCGCGGGATCTCCTCCCGCGTCGTGAACGCCTGAACCTTGCGGATGAGGGCCTCGTCATGTGTCGCGACCGCGATGTACGCGCCCTCGTGGAGCCCGCGCTCGACGAGCTCGAGGTAGACGCGGTCGACGTCCGACTTGTCGGGATAGGCGATCGACTCCGGCTCGAGGTACGCGCCCTTGACGATCCGGAGGTTGGGCGCGCGCGGGAGGAGTCGGGCGAGGTCGCCGGCCGTCCGGTACAGGTACGACTGCAGGACGGTCCCGACGCTTTCGTGACCCGCGTCGCGGAGGCGCTCGTAGATGCGCAAGGTCACCTCGATGTACTCCGACTGCTCCATGTCGATGCGGAGGAACGTGCCGAGCTCGCCGACCCGCGCCGTGAGACGTTCGACGTTCGCGTAGGCGAGCTCCTCGTCGAAGGCGAGGCCGAGATGGGTCAGCTTGAGCGCGACGTTCGCCTTCAGCTTCTCGGCGACGAGACGCTCGATGATCGTCTCGTACTCCGCGGTGACGGCTGCCGCTCCCTCGGGATCGGGGATCGCCTCGCCGAGGAGCGTCGTGTTCGCGTGGAGGCCCGCGTCGTTGAGCTTCCGCAGGACGGCCACGCACGAGTCGAGCGTCTCGCCCGCGACGAAGCGAGCAGCGCCGACACGCTTGCCGTGATCCTGGACGAGGCGCTGCAGGCGCGCGCTCTCGGCCGCGTGGAGGATCGCGGATCGCGGCAGCGTCGAGACGGTTGCTCGAAGGTCGGCCACGCGGTGGCGAGCCTACTCAGTTCTGGCTGGGATCCGGTGGCATCGCGGCGAGGACCGCGAACGGGCCGCCCTTCCGCCGGAGCACGTCGCTCCAGAGCCCTTCGGGATCGTCGGTGAAGACGTCCTCGGGACGCGCCGGCTCGACGATCCACGAGCCCTCTTCGAGCTCGCCGTCGAGCTGGCCGGGCCCCCAGCCCGCATAGCCGACGTACACGCGTGCTCGCCGCAGCTCGCCGAGCGCGTCGGGGTCGACCTCGGCCGGCAGGAAGCCGACCGACTCGAGCACGAGCGAGTCCGCGTCGATCGACGTCCGCGAAGTCAGCGAGCACGACGACCGCCGACGGCTGCACCGGGCCGCCGACGTGAACCGGCCCCATGTCCTCTGCGAGGAGCGCGAGCTCGGGAAGCGCCTCCTCGACCGAGGTCTCCGACGAGCGATTCAGGACGACGCCGAGCGCGCCCTCCTCCGTGTGCTCGCCGACGAGCACCACCGTCCGCCAGAAGTTCGGGTCGACGAGCGCCGGCCCGGCGATGAGCAGGTGCCCTTGAAGGGACTCCACCGCCGTATCATCGTCGCATGGAGGGCGTCGCTCGCGAGATCCGCCTCGTCGCGCGGCCTCAGGGCTTTCCGGGGGAGGACCTCTTCGAGGTGGCCGAGACGTCGATTCCGACTCCGGCCGAGGGACAGGTGCTCATCCGGAACGCGTACTTCTCGGTCGACCCGTACATGCGCCCGCGGATGAACGACGTGCGCTCGTACGTCGCGCCGTTCACGCTCGGCGAGGCGATGACCGGCGGTGCGGTCGGGCGTATCGCCGTCTCGCGCAACGCGCGGTACGCGGAAGGTGAGTGGGTCCTGCACCAGCTCGGCTGGCGCGAGTGGGCGCTCTCCGACGGCGCCACCCTGCGAAGGCTCGATCCGTCCGTCGCGCCGATCTCGACCGCGCTCGGCGTCCTCGGCATGCCCGGTTTCACGGCCTGGTACGGGCTCTTCGTCCTCGGCGAGCCCAAGGAGGGCGAGACCGTGCTCGTCTCGGGCGCTGCGGGTGCGGTGGGAAGCGCGGCCGGCCAGATGGCGCGGATAGCCGGCTGCCGCGTCATCGGCAGCGCGGGCTCGGCGGAGAAGCTCGCCTGGATTCGCGAGCTGGGCTTCGACGAGGCGTTCGACTACCGCGAGCAGAGTCCCGCGCGCCGCGCTCGCGGAGCTCGCTCCGGACGGCATCGACATCTACTTCGACAACGTCGGGGGCGATCACCTCGAGGCGGCGATCGGCGCTCTCCGGAACCACGGGCGCGTCGTCGCGTGCGGATCGATCTCCCGCTACAACGACGCGACGCCTGCGCCGGGCCCGCGGAACATGTTCATGGTCGTGACGAAGCGTCTCCGCCTGCACGGGTACATCATCAGCGACCACTTCGAGCGCTTCGGCGAGTTCGCCCGCGAGGCTGCGGAGTGGGTGCGCGACGGCCGCCTGAACTACCGCGAGACGATCGTCGAGGGGATCGAGAACGCGCCGCGTGCCTTCCTCGGCCTGCTCCGCGGCGAGAACATCGGGAAGATGCTCGTCAAGGTCGGCCCCGACGAGTGAAGCTGCGCTGCCGGCTCTTCGGCCACCGGCTGCCTCGCAGTCGACGACCGTTCTTCCTCACCGAGCGCTACCAACGGTGCGAGCGGTGCGGCAAGCGGATTCGCCTGCGTGGGCGTTGACAGCGCGTCAGCGCGGAGTCACGGCATCCGGCCGGTCGCTCTGATATCACACTCGCTTGTTGGGCACCCACGAGAGCGGCGGAGTGGGGGGGCGACTGCGCACGGCGAGGCGTAGCGCCGGCCTGACCCAGAAGCAGCTGGCAGACGAGCTCGGGGTCGAGTCGATCACCGTGTCGCGCTGGGAACGGGGCGTGACGTCGCCGTCCCTGTCACGCCTCCGGCGCATCGCGGAGTTGACGGGAACGACGGTGAGCGATCTCGTACGAGCGCCCGATGCGGCGTCGGCGCACTCGGTCGAGCTCGCTGCGCTCAGGGAAGAGCTCGCAGAGACGCGGGAGCTCGTGAATCGTGTCGCGCGGACGCTCGATCAGCTAGCGCGCTCGCGATCCGCTCCAGGCTCAGCGTCAGCGTCCCGAGACTCGTGATGTCGAGCTCGGCGACGTTCTCGACGTGCACGGCGAGACCGTCGCCGCCGGGGATCACGAGCAGCCGCTTCAGCCGTCCCGCGTAGAAGATCAGCGCTTCGACCGGCTGTCCGGTCGAACGCGCCGCGGTGAAGTGCGGCTCGTAGATCTCCCGGGCGCGCGGAAGGTGATCCCAGAGGACGTGTCCGACGCTGCGCCCACGCGTGTCGTGGAACTCGAGGGAGACATGGAGGACGCGGTCGTCGTCGTCGAGCACGAAGTACGCATCCGGTGCCGAGGACCGCAGCGCGTCGACGGCCTGAGACATCAGGTTCCGCCCTCGATCACTCGCAGGGCGCTGCGGATGCTCGCCCGGCGCAGGTCCGCCTCCTGCTTGTCGAGCAGCTCGAGCGACTCCTCGAGCGTCTCGGCGAGCGACCCGAGGGTCAGCGTGTCGAGCCGTGCGAGCGGCTGCCAGTGGAGCTCGAGGAGGCCGTGCTCGCGCGGAACCGCGCGAACGCGGGCGACGTTGCCGTCGTAGAACTGGACGAACTCGACTGGCTCGCGCCTCCGGCGCGCTGTGTCGTAGTACGGCTTGAAGAGGGGCTCGGAGCCCGGGAACGACTCCCAGAGGACGGAGCCGACGAGCGGGCCGAACTGGCTTTCGGCACTCGGACCCACCCCGACGATTCGATCCCCCTCGTCGAGCAAGACGAACGGCGTTTCGTGCTCCACCGCGACGGCCACGGTGCGGACATCGTACGTCGCCCACCGGAAGGTGTCGACCTGACGGTCCAACGTGGGCGGAGCCCGGGCGCGCAGCGCGCCGATACCCTGCCTTCGTGAGCAGCCCGGTCATCGTCGCCGCCGTCCGCACGCCGTTCGGGCGGCTCGGCGGAGGCCTGTCCTCGTACCCGGCAACGGAGCTCGGGTCGATCGCGATCCGCGCCGCGCTCGAGCGGGCCGGCGTCGAGCCGGGTGAGGTCGAGTACGTGATCATGGGACAGGTGCTGCAGGCGGGCGCGGGCCAGGCTCCCGCCCGACAGGCGGCGGTCGGCGCGGCGATCCCGAAGGAGGTTCCCGCCGACACGATCAACAAGGTGTGCGCCTCGTCCGTTCGGGCGATCGAGATCGCGGACCTCATGATCCGCGCCGGCGGGCACGAGCTCGTCGTGACCGGCGGGATGGAGTCGATGTCGAACGCGCCGTATCTCCTGCCGAAGGCGCGCTTCGGTTACCGCCTCGGAAACGGGGAGGTCGTCGACCACATGGTGTTCGACGGGCTCACGTCGTCATTCGACGGACTGCACATGGTCGAGCAGGCCTCGTTCGTTTCCCGCGAGCTCGGCATCACGCGGGAGGAGCAGGACGAGTGGGCATTCCGCTCGCACCAGCGAGCGGCGGCCGCGCAGGACGAAGGTCGCTTCGCCGACGAGCTCGTCGCGGTCGGTGACGTCACCGCCGACGAGGGCGTGCGACGCGACACGACGCTCGAGAAGCTCGCGGCGTTGCAGCCCGTCTTCGATCCCGACGGGACGACGACCGCCGGCAACGCGCCGGGCGTCAACGACGGAGCGTCCTGTGTCGTCGTCTGCTCCGAGGAGTTCGCGGAGCGTCGTGGCCTCGAGCCGCTTGCGCGGATCCTCGCGCAGGGCTACGTCGCCGACGACTACGCATACCTCGCGCGCACTCCCGCCCGTGCGGGTGAGCAGGCTCTCGCGAAGGTCGGCAAGTCGATCGCCGACGTCTCGCGTATCGAGATCAACGAGGCGTTCTCGTCGGTCGCGAAGAACTCGACCCGGATGCTCGGCGCCGACGAGTCGATCGTGAACGTCAACGGCGGCGCGGTCGCGCTCGGGCACCCGATCGGCGCCTCGGGAGGCAGGATCGTCGGGACGATGGTGCACGAGCTTCGGCGGAACGGCGGAGGGCTCGGGCTCGCGGCGATCTGCTCCGGCGGCGGGCAGGGCGACGCGCTCCTGATCGAGGCCTGAAAGCGCTTCTCGTCACCTTCGCAGCGGCGCTCGTGCTCGCGGGCCCCGCGAGCGCATGCGTCTGCGCCGACACGCCTCTCTCCCAGCGGCTCGACGAGGCGGACGCCGCGATCGTCGGACGGGTCGTCGCCGAGCGTTCGGGGGAGGTGCAAGGGGCGCCGGTGCGACTCCTCACCGTCGAGGTCGACCAGCGCGTGAAGGGAGACGTCGACCGGACGATCGTCGTGCGGTCGCCGTCGGGCTCGGACTGCGACGTCGAGGTGCCGCTGGACGAGGCGATCGGCCTCTTGCTGACGACGTCACCGGAGGGCACCTGGCTCGCGTCCGCCTGCAGCGTCGTCGACCCGGGCCCGCTGGTCGCCGAAGGGGGAGAGCCCCGCGGTGGTGTCATCAAGGTCGCGATCGGGATCGTGATCCTCGCGCTCGTGCTCGGATGGGCGCTCCTGCGCCTCCGCAAGGGCAAGCGGCCGAGCCTCCCGGGCGCGCCGCAGCCGTAGTAGTCGTCCTAGACTCCGCGCGTGACGTTCGAGCACGTCCTCGTCGTCGGCGCCGGCCAGATGGGCAGCGGCATCGCGCAGGTCGTCGCGGGATCCGGCCGCCGCGTCTCGCTCCACGACGAGGCGCCTGGAGCCGTCGAGCGTGCGCTCGCGACGATGGAGAAGAGCCTGACCAAGCTGGCCGAGAAGGGTGGCGCCGAACCGGCCGACGTCCTCGAGCGCGTTACCCGGGCCGACGAGCTGGTCGCGGCCGACCTGCTCATCGAGGCGGTCGTCGAGGACGCCGGGGTGAAGGAGGAGATCTTTCGGCGCGCGGACGACGTCTTTCCGCCCGACGCGATCTTGGCCTCGAACACGTCGTCCATCCCGATCACGTCGCTGGCCGCTGTGACGTCGCGGCCGGAGAAGGTCATCGGCATGCACTTCTTCAACCCGGTGCCGGTCCTCCCGCTCGTCGAGGTGATCCGCGCAGCGAAGACCTCCGACGAGACCGCTGCGGCGATCGTGGCCCTCGCCGAGGACCTCGGCAAGACGCCGGCCCAGGCGAACGACTTCCCGGGCTTCGTCTCGAATCGCATCCTCATGCCGTTCCTGAACGAGGCCGCCTGGGCGCTGATGGAAGGCGTTGCGGACGCCGACGCGATCGACACGATCGCGAAGCTCGGGTTCGCGCATCCGATGGGGCCGCTCGCCCTCGCAGACCTCATCGGCCTGGATACGTGCGTGTCGATCATGGACGTGCTCCACGCGGGTCTCGGCGACCCGAAGTACGCGCCGTGCCCGCTCCTGCGCCAGTACGTGGCAGCCGGGCGGCTGGGCCGCAAGTCGGGCCGGGGCTTCTACGAGTACGCCTGACCGCCGATACTTCGTCAATGAGGCGGCGGTCTAGAGCTTCGCCGAGCGTATCCGGCGCCTTCTCTCGGCTCACGCCCGAGCGGACCATGATCGTCGTCACGTTCGTGCTGATCTTCGCGCTCGGCGTGCAGCTGCGCGTCGACACGGACATTTGGTGGCATCTCCGCGCGGGCGCCGACACGCTCGACAACGGCATGATCCGAGCCGACCCGTTCTCGTTCACGAAGCTCGGCGAGGCGTGGATCGACCACAGCTGGGGCGCCGAGATCATCTCCCATGCGCTCTGGGCGGTCGGCGGCTACGGAGCGCTCGAGCTGCTGACGGGCCTGCTGGCTCTCGCAGGGGGTGTGTTCGTGTACCTCATGAGCTCCGGTGGGACCTACCTACGGTGTTGCGTCGTCGGACTTGCCTCACTGACTGCGTCGGTCTTCTGGGCACCCCGGCCTCAGATGTTCACCTACGCCCTCTCGGCGCTCGTGCTGTACGTGCTGTTTCTCCGCCGCTACCGCGGCATCGACGTACTCTGGCTGCTCCCTGTCGTGATGCTCGTCTGGGCGAACCTCCATGGGGGATTCGCCATCGGGCTCGCGCTGATCGCGGGGGTGCTCGTGGGTGAGACGCTGGAGCGGCGAGCCCCGCTCGACGACCGCGGCGGACTGGACGACGAGGGGCTCCAGAGGCTCGCGCTCTACGGCGTGCTCTCGGTCGGGGCCGTCTTGGTCAACCCCTACGGCCCGGGGCTCCTCAGAGTTCCGTTCGAGACCGGGGGTGCCTCGGTCGCTCGCCTCATCGAGGAGTGGATGCCGCCCGACCTTCGGGCGGCGAGCTTCTGGCCCTTCGCCGTCATGGCGGTGCTCCTGATGCTGAGCGTGGGGGCGAGTCCGAAGCGGCTCGGATGGACCGACGGGATCCTCTGCGCGGCCGCCCTCCTGGGGGCGCTGACGGCGGGACGAAACGTCTCGGTATTCGCCGTCGTGGTGGCGCCGGTCATCGCGTATCACCTGAGCGCGATCGGAGAGGAACGCCGCTGGGGAGTCCGACCTCTGCAACAGGCGAACGCGCCCATCGCGATCGCCAACGTCCTGCTCATCGTCTGCGTGCTCGTGATCGCCGCACAGCGCATGTCACTGTCCGTTCGGGATGCGAGCTTCGAGCGCGAGGCGCGCAAGACGCTGCCGGTCGACGCGATCGGCTATCTCCGCGCTCACCCCGTCCGTGGCAACCTCTTCAACTCCTACGACTGGGGCGGATACATCCTCCACTCGCTGCCCGGCGTGCGCGTCTTCGTCGACGGGCGCTCGGATCTCTACGGCTCCTTTCTCGTCGATCCGTATCTCCTGACCGCCGAGGCCAGCCCGGGCTGGGATCGTCGCCTCGACCGGTACGGGATCGAGACGGTGATCGTCCATCGCACGAGTGGTCTTGCGAACGCCCTGGCGGCACGCCGCGAGTGGCGATGGGCCTATTCCGACGACCTCGCAGTCGTCTTCGAGCGACGCTAGGACTCGGCGGGCTCCCGCTTATAGTCCGCGGCGATGGACTTCCGGCTCAGCGCCGACCAGCGGGCGATCCAAGTGCTCACGCGCGAGCTCGCCGACGCCGAGATCGCACCCAACGCCGCCGAGTGGGATCGGGAGCACCGCTTCCCGGACGAGCTGATCCCGAAGCTCGCGGAGCTCGGGCTCATGGGCGTCTGCGTTCCGGAGGAGTACGGAGGCGCCGGCGCCGACTTCCTCTCCTACGTGCTCGTGTTGGAGGAGCTCTCGCGCGCCGATGCAGGCGTCGGCGTCACGGTCGCAGTGCACACGAGTGCCGTCGCGCTACCGCTCCTCGCGTTCGGGACGGACGAGCAGCGCTCCCGCTTCGTGCCTCCACTAGCGCGCGGCGAGCATCTCGGGGCGTTCGCGCTCACCGAGTCCGGCTCGGGCTCCGACGCCGGATCGCTCCGCACGACCGCCGTCGCGGAGGGTGACATGTGGGTGCTGAACGGCTCGAAGCAGTGGATCACGAACGGCTCGCGGGCGGGCACCTTCGTCCTCTTCGCGCGCACCGACCCGGCGACGGCGGGCGCTCGCGGGATCTCCTGCTTCGTCCTCGATGCCGAGCACGTGCGGATCACGCGCGAGGAGGAGAAGCTCGGGCTCCACTCCTCCACGACGTCGGATCTCGTGCTCGAGGGCGCGAGAGTCGGGCGCGACCGCCTCCTGCACGAGGAGGGGCGCGGCTTTCGCGTCGCGATGGCGACCCTCGACGGCGGTCGGATCGGAATCGCAGCCCAGGCGGTCGGGATCGCGCAGGCCGCGTACGACGTGGCTCGCGCCTACGCGCTCGACCGCGAGCAGTTCGGCCGGCGCATCGGCGACTTCCAGGCGATCCAGTGGAAGCTCGCCGACATGGCGACCGAGATCGACGCGGCGCGGCTCCTCACGTACCGAGCTGCGTGGCTCAAGCAGGAGGGTCGGCCGCACACAGCGGACGGAGCGAAGGCGAAGCTCTTCGCCTCCGAGATGGCGCGGCGCCAGACGGCAGAGGCGATCCAGATCCTCGGCGGCTACGGCTACACGCGCGAGTTCCCGGTGGAGCGCTACTACCGGGACGCGAAGATCACCGAGATCTACGAGGGCACGAGTGAGATCCAACGCCTCGTCATTGCGCGCTCCATCCTCGGAGAGCAGGTGCGCGAGGACGCGGTCGTGACCGAGGCGCGGTCATAGGGTCGACGGTGCCGCGAGACCGCGACGAGCCGGTCCGGCTCACCAAGATCTACACGCGCGGCGGCGACGCGGGGGAGACGTCGCTCGGCGACGGGTCCAGGGTCTCGAAGCTCGACGAGCGAATCGGGGCGTACGGGACCGTCGACGAGCTCAACTCGGTCATCGGGGTCGTGCTCGCGGTCGGCAGCCCTCCGTCGATCCGCGAGGTGCTGCTGCGCGTCCAGAACGAGCTCTTCGACCTCGGTGCCGACCTTTCCGTCCCGACCGGGCACGAGGGCCGGCTCCGCGTGACGCAGGAGCAGGTCGACCGGCTCGAGGAGGAGTGCGATCGCTTCAACGGCGACCTCCCCGAGCTGAAGAGCTTCGTCCTGCCCGGTGGCGGCGAGACCGCCGCCCGGCTCCACGTCGCCCGGACTCTCTGTCGCCGCGCCGAGCGCGAGGCGCTCGCAGCTGCGGGCGCACACGATCTGAACCCGCTCGCGCTCGTCTACCTGAACCGTCTCTCCGACCTCCTGTTCATCCTGGCGCGGGCCGCCAACGCGGCCGAGGGTCACGAGGAGCCGCTCTGGAGGCCTGGGAGCTCCTCCTAGCGTTCATCGCCGCATTCGTCGCGGGGTACCTGGGGTCGATGCTCGGGCTCGTCCTCGGGACGCTGCGCCTGCCGTTCATCGTCCTCGCGACCGGCAACCCGCTCGCCGCGGCCGGGACGAACATCGCCATCTCGGCTGCCGCCGCGGGCGCCGGCGGACTGCGGCACGCGCGCGAGGGCAGAGTCGACTGGCGCGTGGTCGCGTGGATCGCGTTCCCGTCCGTCGTCGGCGCCGTCGCCGGCGCACTCGCCGCCGACGACGTCTCCGAGGCGCTTCTCTACGCACTCATCGCGGCGGTGCTCGTGTGGAGCGGGATCGACCTCGCGCTGCGCCCGCTCGCCTCGCGCCCGCGGCTCCAGCTCCGGCTCGGTCGGGGGGTCGGTCTCTCGTTTCTGATCGGCCTGCTCGGCGGCGCGGTCGGCGTCATCCTCGGGACGCTCCGCATGCCGGCGCTCATCCGCTCGGTGGGGATGGACGTGCGCCGCGCGGCAGGCACGAACCTCGTCGTGGGCTTTCTCCTCGGCGTCGCCGGCTTCGCGACGCACGCGCTCGAGAACGGCATCGACTGGTGGGTACTCGGCGCCGGGCTCGCGGGAGCGATCCCCGGAGGGTGGCTCGGAGCACGCGCGACGGGACGCCTCTCGGAGGACACGCTGCGGCTCGCGCTCGGCGTCGTCCTCGTCGTCGTGGGGCTTGCCTTCGCGGTTCAGGCGCTCGTCGGCTGACCTCGGTCAGGCGACGGCGGGCCAGCTCGCGCCGAGCCACTCGACGAGCTCCTCGGCCGTGCGCGGGCTGGCGACGTAGAAGCCCTGTGCGTAGTCGCAACCCCACTCGGTAAGCACGCTCCAGGCGGCCCGCGTCTCCACGCCCTCCGCGACCACCTTCAGACCGAGCGCGTGGCCGATGTCGATGATCCCGCGGACGAGAGCCGCATCGACCGTGTTCTTCCCCAGGCCGTGGACGAACCCGACGTCGATCTTGAGCTCGTCGAGCGGGAGGACGCGCAGCGCGGCGAACGAGGCCGCACGGCCTGCGTCGTCCAGTGAGAGACGCACGCCGAGAGCGTCGAACCGGCCGAGCACCTCCTCGTCGACCTGGGCCCCTGCCCCTGGGCCGGCCGGCACGACCTCGAGCGTCACCGACTGCGTCGAGAGGTCGTACGAGGCGAGCATCGAGGCAAGCCCTTCACCGAACTGAGGATCGTCGAGAAGACGGTACGGGATGTTGATCGAGACTCCGAGTTGATGGCCGGCCTTCGCCCACTGCTGCGCGGAGTCCAGTGCATCTGCGACGACGAGGAACGTGAGCTCGCGCACGAGCGGGGTCCGTTCCACGTGAGGGACGAACTCCGCCGGCGGCACCAGGCCGCCGTCCGGGAGCACACGCCGGATGAGCGCCTCTGCGGAGTGCGGCGTCCCGGTCGCGAGGTCGATGATCGGCTGGTAGACGACGAGGAGCTCGTTGCGCTCGAGGGCGGTCTCGACGTCGCGAACGACGCCCGCGTCGACGCCGCGGCGCAGCATGGCGTTTTCGTCGCTCGTGTCGCGCTTCGTGGCGTACATCTGCCCGTCCGCACGCGCGAGAAGCTCGTCCGCCGTCGAGCCGTCGTCGGGGAACACCGACCAGCCAATGCTTCCGTCGATCTCGACGATGGCGCCCTCCACCTTGAACGGCCGTCGCAACGCGTGCCGGAGACGCCCGACGAGAGCGCCTGCGCGGTCGTCGTCGCCGGTCCCGATCGAGAGCACGACGAACTCGTCGCCCCCCACGCGCGCGACCGTGTCGGCCTCGCGCACGACGGCCTCGAACCGCCTTGCCAGCGTCTTGAGCACGACGTCACCCGCGCGATGGCCGCGGACGTCGTTGACGTCCTTGAAGCCGTCGAGGTCGATCGCGATCAGCGTGAACGGCTCGCCCGATCGGCGCGAGCGTCGGAACGCCTGCTCGATGCGGTCGTCGAGGAGGCCGCGGTTCGGCAGGCCGGTGAGTGGATCACGGAGCGCCTCCGACTGGGCGACCTCGACGCGCAGATTGAGGAAGACGCCGACGGCCGCTGCGACGAACGCGCAGATGACGAGCGCGGCGACGACGTAGTCGGGCGTCTCGCGGAGCAGTGCGGTCGCGAAGCTCGCGACGAGCACGAGCGTCGCCAGGCACAAAGCCCAGACGAAGGTACTCCGTAGTTGCCGCCGCCTTGCTCGAGTCGCCACGTGCCGCCGTTCTGCCCGTTTCGGGGCCTCCGCAGTTACTTTCACAGTAGTCCCGATGGGCTGTCCGTCCACCCTAGATCGAGGGAGGGTCTTCCCCTGGACGAGCGATCGGGAAATCGCCGAACCAAGCCGTTTTTGGGAGGAAGCCGTCCCCCATCGGGGAATCGGAAGGTGTGGACGTCGCCGCCGGTCTCGTCGGGCTGCTCGCCGGTCTCGTCGTGAGCCCTCTCGCCGATCGCCTGGCCACGAATGCTCCGCTCCACGATCCTCTTCTGAGGTCGGTCCCGCGCTCGCCTCGCCTCTGGCTCGTCGCGCTGGGAACGGCGCTGCTCGGGGGTGCCAGCGGGCTCGTGTTCGGTTTCACGCTCGAGGCTCTCGCCGCTGCCCTCTTCTGCTGGGTGCTCGTCATCGTGACACGAACCGATCTCGAGACGAGATTGATCCCCGACAAGGTCATCCTCCCCAGCGCCGTCGTTCTCCTCGCGCTCAGGACGATCGACGACCCGAGTCTCGAGTGGGTCCTGAGCGCGCTCGGCGCGGGTCTCGTGCTCTTTCTCGTCGTGCTGATCTATCCCCGCGGGCTGGGGATGGGCGACGTCAAGCTCTCCGCCTTCCTCGGCGCCGGGCTCGGCATCAGCGTCATCGTGGCGATGTTCGTCGGGTTCTTCGTCGCTTTCGTCCCGGCGGCCCTGCTGTTCGTGCGGCACGGCAAGGAGGCGCGGAAGGAGTCGATCCCCCTGGGCCCGTTCCTCGCGCTCGGCGGTGTAGTCGCTCTCTTCTGGGGCGACGCGATTCTCGACTGGTACCAGGATCTCGGCAGCACTCAGTAGGCTCGGGCGAGCCTCCAGAACGCAGCGCGAACAGCCGATATTCGTCCCATGGAACGTGCCTCCGCGGCTGCACGTGTCGTCCGGCCGATCGACGTCGCTCTCCTCGCGGCTGCTGCGAGGACCGCCGCCGCCGCCATCGGGGACGACGACGAGCCGGTGCGCGCGATCGAGGCGGCCGTCGACAGCTTCTACGATGCGGTCGCCGGAGTCATGCCGTCGGTCTTCGTGCTCGAGCACGGGCGCCTCTGGCTGGTCGCACAGCGCGGGTATGCCGTCGTCCCGGACGGCATCACGGTGGAGAGCGGGATAACGGGTCGGGCGGTTCGGCTCGGCCGGGCACAGCTCGCGCCGGACGTCACGGCCGACCCGGACTACGTCGCCGCGCTCCCCGGCGTCGTCTCAGAGCTCGCGCTCCCACTGCGCAGCGGACGAGCGAACGTCGGCGTCCTCAACGTCGAGGCCGAGCGGGCGCTTCCCGACGGCGCGGCCGACGCACTGCTTCCGCTGGCGCGCGCGCTCACGCCGTTCGCCGAGGCCCTTCGTGCGAGCAGGACCCTCGATCTCGCCGCGCTCGCGCGACTCTTCGTCCATCTGGGCAGCCTGCGAGATCCACACGACATCGCGGCACTCGGCGCCGCATCGCTGCCCAAGGTGCTTCCGGTGCAGACGAGCCAGCTCGTCGTCTGGGACGAGCTCGGCGCCGCTCGCGAGCTCGCGGTCTGGGAAGCGGACGAGGCGTCGCAGGCGCCGCTGACCGAGCAGGAGCTCGAGGCGGCACGCATGCAGACCGACCCCAGTGTCGTCTGCCACGTCCTCCAGCGCGACGGCGCCGCCATGAAGGCGGGCTCCCGTTCGGTCGTGTGGCTGCCACTGCGCGCCAACGCCGGCGACATCGGCGCCCTGGTGGGCATCAGCCGTTCCGCCGAGCGCGTGGACCCAGCCGTGCTCGACACGGCAGCCGTCCTCGCGGCACACGTGGCGGCCTCACTCGATGCGGCGTTCCTACTGCAGCGCGAGCGCCTGAGCGCCGCGACGGACCCGCTCACGCGCATCCTCAACCGGCGCGGGTTCGAGGAGCAGCTGGAGCTCGCGCTCCAGAACGCCCAGGAGCGACGTCTCCCGTTGAGCCTGCTCGTCATCGACTGTGACGACTTCAAGGAGATCAACGACCGCGCCGGGCACGAGTTCGGCGACGCGCTGCTGCGGGAGATCGCCGACGTCCTCGTGCGCGCGCTGCCCGAGGACGCCGAGGCCGCCCGCATCGGCGGCGACGAGTTCGTCGTCATGCTCCCTGGTGCGGGCGCAGACGCCGCAGAGGCTCTCGGTAGCCAGATTCGCACCGTCCTCGCCGACGGCCTCACGGATGCTGGCTTTCCACTCAGGATCTCGGCAGGCATCGCGACGTACCCGTTCGACGGCGCGAAGCCGACGTCGCTCCTGCGCGCCGGCGACCAGGCCCTGTACGCGGCGAAGACCGCCGGCAAGGATCGCGTCGCGTCGTTTCGAGAGCTGTCGGGCCAACGCCCAGGCAGCGTGTCCGCAAACGCGTCCGGTGCCCTCGACGGCGGCCGTCGCGGTCGAAGCGACGGCTCCTCCGGTGCCGTCCTCGCGGACGCGATGACCGCAGCCGAGGCGATCGAGAACGAGAAGACCGTCGATGGTGTGTGCGCCCGTCTCTGCAAGGCGCTCGTGTTCGTCGTCGGTGCCACGGCGTGCTCCGCCTCGCGAGTGGTCGGCGACTACATCGTCGACGCGACGGAGCATGCACTGCGCGAGGTATCGCTAGGGGCCGAGGCTGCCTATCGGATCGCCGACTTTCCGCTGACCGCCGACGTCCTCCGCACGGGCGAGCCGCGTGCAGTGTCGTTTTCCGACGGAGACGTCGATCCTGCCGAAGCCTTCATCCTTCGCGACCTCGGCATGAACGCGCTGCTCATGCTGCCGATCCGCGTCGAGGGGCGGAGCTGGGGGCTCATCGAGCTGTACGAGATGCGACTCCGGCGTTTCGGGGCGGACGACATCGCCGTCGCGCAGTTTCTCGTCGCTCAGGCAGAGCGCCGACTCAAGGCGGTCGACAGCATCGAAGGTCGCAAGCCGCGACCGCCGCTCTACGAGCTGCCGCCCGACGAAGTCGAGCCACCCTCGTCGCGCCCGCGGACGAGGTAGGCACAACTCCGGTCGTCGCCCGGAAGCGGTGAGCGGCCGATCCGAGCGACCGCGTACTCGATTCCCTCGACGTCGAACGCGTAGCCGCGTGTGAGCTCGACGGGCTCGACTTCGACGAGCCGGTAGCGCTCTCCGGGCAAGAACATGAGCTCGACCTCGACGGGCTCCGTCTCAGTCGCCGCAGAGGCTGCGCGCTCCTCGAACGTCGCCTCGCGCTGCTCGAGGTCGCTCTCTCGTACTTCCACGGCTCGTTCACGGCGCTCGACCGCGGCACGCTTGAGCTCGACGGCGCCGAGCTCCTGTCGGCGACGTGCGAGATCTTCTTCCGCGGCCGTGAGCGCCGCCTCGCGGTCCGTCAGGCCGGCGAGAAAGTCGGTGAGCTCCGCCTCGCGTGCCTCGAGGTCGGAGGTGCCGAGTCGAAGCATCCGCTCAACCGATGCACGAGAGTCGCGCAGCAGCTCCTCGCGGCGTTCGAGCTCCTCGATCGACTCGCGGAGCCGCGCGGCATGCGCCTCGAGCTCGGTGCGGCGTTGCGCGAGAAGCTCCTCGAGTCGCTGCTCCGCGCTTGGTCCCTGGTTGAGGACCCGACGGACGAGGCCGCCGCGGCGTTCGTCGTCGTTCTCGTGCTGATCGGGGCTCGTCATCTCCGTCTCGCGGATTGCCGCGTTGCCGACGGATCGATCCTAAGCCGTCGAGTTCGGAGCGATCCGCCGGCTCGGCGCGACTTCGCCGGCCCACGGACGACTCCTGCCGTCCCTCGGCCGAGGAGGGTAAAGGCCGAGGCCGTCGAAACCGATACCCCTCGTATGGACACGCAAGGGGCAAGACTTCTCGCAGCACGGATCCGCGCAGGCGTCGCCGTCGGCGCTCGGGTCGAGCTCGTCGAAACCCCGCGTGACGACTCCGGGTTGTGCGCCGGCGATCGTGGCATCGTCGACCAGATCGACGACCAGGGCCACATCGTCGTGACGTGGGATCGCGGTTTCGCGACCGAGCTCGATCCCGGGTCGACGCAGATTCTCACACTCGCAGCGTAAGCCGCGAGTCGGTCATGAGGGTGTGACGCGGCCTTCCCGAAGGCCGAAGTCGGCCGTGACGACGATCGTCTCCGTCCCGCCGAACTCGCGCGGCGCGTGCGGTGCGTAGAGCGCGCCGATGCCGGCCTCGCGCCAAGTGGGCGAGAGGATGATCGCCCGGTGGGGCGGCGACTCGAGCCAGGTCTCGACGATCGCGGCTGGCTCGGCGGTGCTGCCCTGATTGGCGATCAGCGCCTCGCCGACCGACCACATCCGCCAGCCGCGGTTCGTGTAGTGCCTGCGAATGCGCTCGCTGAACGCCGTCCCGTCGGCCGACTCGTGCCCGAAGAAGCCGAGCTCGAGCATCGCCCCCGAGTGGCTGCGTGCGGCGGCTCGGAGGCTCGCCGACGATCTGAGGGGCTTGAGCCCGGCGTCCGCTCGGACGCCGTTCAACGCCTTGACGACGGCCACCTCCAGCGTGACGCGGCGCTCGACCTTCGCCGAGCTCTGAGGCGCAGCAGTCGGCGCCGCCACGAGGACGGCCACGAGCGCGAGGGCGAGTGCGGCAAGAGATCGCATGCCTGAACATGAGATCGCTGGTTCCCGCGCCAGGATCTTCCCCCGAACGGGGGTGGGCTACGTCGCTCGAGGGAGACCGCCTGGGCCGGGCCGCCGCTACGGCTTCGGGCCAGCTGACCTTGTCGTTGCCCGGCTTGGAGTCCGTCGACGACGAGGGCGCCTTGGCCTCCGCTGCCTTGGAGCTGCTGTTTCCGCCGTTGCCGTTGCCCCCGCTGTTCTTCGTGCCCGCCGGCTTTGCGGTGGCGTTGGCGTTCCGCGCCGGCGTCGACTTCGTCGTACCGGAGGAGTTGCCGCGAGACTGCTTCGTCGTGGTGGTGTTCGCACTCCCCGCGCCCGCGACGCGTTTTCCGTTGTTCGCGTGCTTGGGCTTGATCGTGTGCGTCGGCTTGGCGGGATGGCTCTTCCGCGTGGTGTTTGCCTTCGCCTTGGCCATCGACTTGGCATTCGGCGATGCGTGCGTCGAGGTCGCGGAGCTCTTCTTCACCTGACCCGGCGCCGTCGCCTTCCCGCGGGCGATGCCGTTTCCGGGCACGGTGACGCCGCGCGGCGCGACCTGCCCGAGCCGCTGGCCGGGCTTGGACGCGGCGGGCGGAGTCTTCGGCTTGTGGCTCTTCGCGATCTCGGAGGCTCCGGTGACGGCGGCCCCGCCTGCGACGCTCACCGCTGCCACTGCGGCTGCGGCCTTGATGGCCACGCCGCCTGCGAAGAGCCCGCCACCTGTTGCCGATGCGGCTCCCGCGCCCGTTCCGACTCCGGCTGCGACCGTGCTCGCTCCGACGACTGTGCCCGCTCCGGCCACGACGGGCACGGTCGCGGCGCTGGCGGTCCCGGCGCCCTCGAGGCCCTTGAGGAGCGAAAGCGGGATCGGAATCAGCATGAGCCCGCGCAAAGCAGTGCTGTGGCGCTTCTGGAGGCGCGCGAATTGCACGCAGTCGGGGCACTCGGCGAGGTGGTCGCGGAGCCTTCGGCGCTCCTTGCGGCCAAGACGCCCGTCGACGGACTTCGAGATGGCGAGCTGGGCCTCGGTGCATGTGAGTTGCTGTTCGAGCTCCTCGGTGAGCGAGCGGCGCGCGCGGAAGAGCAGGGTCTCGAGTGCGCCTGTCGTGACGCCGAGAATCCCCGCGATCTCGGCGTACGAACGGCCCTCGAACTCGCGCAGGACGATCGCCTGGCGCTGCTGGGGCGGGATCTTCGCGAGCGCGGTGAGGAGCTCGCCGACGCTCGGGCCGTCCTCGTCCGCCTCGCGGCCGGCGATCCTGTCGTCGAGCTCGACCGTTCGCGGCCGCGCCTGCTCCTGCCGGAAGCGCTGCTTGATCGTGTTGCTCGCGATCGTGAGCAGCCAGTTCGACGGCTTTCGCGGGCGAACCCCTTGCTCGAGCGAGCGGTACGCGTTGAGAAAGGTCGTCTGCGTCACGTCCTCTGCGTCTGCGTGGTTACCGAGGACGGCATACGCGTAGCGATAGACCTCCGCTCCGTGACGCCGGTAGAGGTCGTCGACCTCGCGCGAGGCGAGGTGGCCGGATTCGGTGACGGCCATCACCACAAACGTCGTCCGCCGGCGCCGGCGGCGCAACCCACCTCATTCATTCTTAACATTGGGAGCGCGCAAGATCGCGCTCGCACGTGCGTCTTCTCTCGTGCCGACCACAAATGCGCCCCGGAGAGAAGGAACATGAAGCGCACGCTCATCGTCGTCGCAGCACTTCTCAGCCTCGCCGTATCGGCGGCCCTTGCGGCCCCGCCGGTCGACAAGGGCAAGCCCGCGAAGGACAAGCAGGCGCAGGCGGGCGCCCAGGACAAGCCGGCCAAGAAGTGCAAGGCCGAGCGCGCGTCCGATGCTGCCGCGTTCAGGGCGAAGTACGGGAGCAACGGCCTGGGCAAGTGCATCACCGGCCAGAAAGCGAAGTCCAAGGGCCAGAAGGCCGAGGACGACGACGAGGCCGACAAGAAGGCCGAGGAGAACGCGGCGAAGAAGTGCAAGGCGGAGCGCGAGAAGCTCGGCGTCCAGGCTTTCAAGGACAGCTACGGCACGAACGCCAACAAGGCGAACGCCTTCGGCAAGTGCGTGTCGAAGCTCGCGAAGCAGCAGGGCTCCACGTCGTGAGCTGACTCGAGGATCCGCAACGGGGGCGGCGGCACCGGTTGCGGCGGTAGGGGGAAGAGACGAAGGAGGTCCACAGGACCTCCTTCGTCGCGTTTGGCCATGTCAGGGGTCAGACACCGCGTCTGACACCTTCGACGTTCGTGCGGTGACGTTCGACGGCTTCCGTCACGGCAAGCTGAAGCCGGAGGCGGGCCCTGATCGTGTCCTCGTCGATTCGCCCGAGGAGGCCGGTGACGTCGAGGAACTCGGGGCGATCTGCGAGCCCGATAGTCGATGCGAAGCTGCTCCAGCGCCACTGCTCCGCTCGTTCAACGATCCCTGCGCGCACCGGATTCAGATGGACGTAGGTAATAGCTGCGGCGAAGTGCTCGTCGGAGTCGACACGCTTCGAGTAGAAGCGAGTGTGGAAAAGGTTGCCTTCTCTTTCGTGTCTCTCATTGAAGTCTCGCGCATAGCCGGAGAGGAGCCATTGCATGCCGCGCCCGAGATTCGCGATCGGCGTGGCGACCACGAGGTGGAAGTGCGTGTCGAGTACGCAGTACGCCAGGCACGACCATTGATACCGCCGAGTCGCGAGCTCAATTCGTTGGACGAGCACTTCTCGGTCGCGATCGTCCCGGGCGATCGGCTCGTCAGCACTGCCTTTCGGAACAACGTGATGGATCGAGCCGGCCGCTTCTTCCCGAGGTCGACGAGGCACCATCTGATGGTGCGCCGCGAGTTTCGCGGCGACGAGTGGCCGACGGGGCCATCGGCTGGCCGGGACGTGCCAGGGGTCAGACGCCGCGTCTGACCCCTGGCACGTCCCTTAGGCGGGGTTGAGCGGCTCCCAGCGTGGCAGGGTGATCTTCAGCGTCGTGGGGCCGCCGGGCTGGCTCTGCAGCTCGAAGGTGCCGCCGACCATGCGGACGCGCTCGCCGATGCCGACGAGCCCGAGGCGGCCGCGCTGCGCGGCCTTGGCGAGCGCGCGCTCGACCTCGAAGCCCATCCCGTCGTCGACTATCTGGAGCTCGATCGCGCTCCTTCGAGCGCGCACGCGCACGGAGACGTGCGTCGCGCTTGCGTGCTCCCGCACGTTCGCCAACGCCTCCTGGATCGCGCGGAAGACGGTGATCCGCTGAGCCGAAGAGAGGGAGTCCGGATCGCCGCGGATCTCGAGCTCGGCGCGAATGCCGGTGCGCTCCGCGAAGCCGTCGACCTCGCGGTGAAGGATTTCGCCGAGAGGACGCGAGATGACGCTCTTCGTCTCGAGCGAGTGCGCGATCTCGCGCAGCTGTCGGTCGAGCTCCACGAGCCGGGCGGAGAGGTCGTCGAAGCGGCCGTGAGCCTGCTCGCGGTAGTCCTCGAGGATGAACGGGTAGACCTGCTGCTGCAGCAGCTGAACGTCAGCGGCGAGCGCGAGGACGTCCTGGATGGGCCCGTCGTGGAGGTCGAAACCGAGCCGCATCAACCGTCGCTCGGCCGAGGCGATCAGGGTGCGCTCACGGCTCGCAGAGTGCTCGAGCAGGCGCTCGCGCTCGATCAGCGGACTGAGCGCCGCGGCGGTCGCGCTGAGATATGCGTCGGCGACGTTCTGATCGACCGATCCGAGTCGTCCGACGACTGCGGCGTACGCCTCGCCGAAGCGCAGTACCGGGGCGGCGCGCAGCTGCGATCCGCCGAGCAGCGACAGCCGCGAGCGTCCGCGAAGCGTCGCCTTCGCCTCGGCCCTGACCCGCCGGCTCGTACGCCCGTCACCGCCAATCGAGACGATGCAGTCGAGCCCGGTAGTGGTTCGCGTCCACAGCGTCACGTCGCTCAGGACGTCGAGGCCCAGAAGCAGGCCGAGCTGCAGCTCGATCGCCACCAGCGGTGGAAGCTCGAGCAAGCGCGGGCTTCCCACGACCTCACGGAAGAGGACGTAGCGGGCCGCCGGGAGGGGAAGCGCCAGCGCCTCGGCGATTGCGGCGCCGGCGCCGCGAACGTCTGCCTCGTCGAGCTCGAGGGCGGCTCCGAGCTCGACGATCGCCGTCGCGGCGTACCACACCGAAGCGAGTCCGTCGCCGACCTCGTCGTCGGCGTAGCCGGCGTGGACGCGCCGAGCATCCGCGAGCACGGACTCGAGGACCGGCCGGATCTCGTCGGTGCACCCTTCGAGGAAATACGCATGGAGCCGCGCCAGACGCGCGTCGGGGCCGCGGTAGGCGGCGCGCTCCGTCCCGGAGGGCAGAGAGCGGGGGAGGTGCACCGGCCCTCCCGACCCGATGTTCGTGCCTGCCTCCGTCATGCGCGAGTTACCGCCTCATCTTCGTGGTTTCCCGCATGAATGCAACTGTCCTGCCCATGGTTGGCGGCCCCTCTCATCGACCTCAGGTACGTGTGGGCGGTGCCGCTCCCGCGAGTCGCTCGGACAGGAGCCTCTCGACGTCCTCGAGGAGCTCCTCGGTCTCGTTCCAACGATCGAAGACACGCACGCCGGAAGGGCTCTTTCCGCCGGTGTCCGCCGCGATGATGACCGGCACCTCCGGGCGCCTCGCACGTGTTGCGTTGGCCGTGCGGAACGCGTCGGCGACCGTATCGGCGCCGTCCAGGACGGCGATGTCGACGCTCGGCTCCATCACGGCTTCCGGAAGCCGCTCGGGCGATGTCAGCTCCTCGACTTCGAAGTCGCGCCCTCCGAGAAGGAAGCGCGCGAGCCGCAGGAAACGAGGATCGCTGCTCGCCACGAGCACACGCGCGCGCGGCTCGTCGACTTCGTCGTCGAACGTCACGGTGCCTCTGTCCACGCGTGCGTCGGCGGCGCTGCGTGAGGCCCACGCGACGCGGTCGCCGACTTCGAGCCCGCGGCGGCGACACTCCCCGGCCGGCAATTCGACGACCTCGCGCGCCCCGCGACACGACACGGTGCGCCACGGCCCGACCTCGTGCTCGACCTTGATCACGACCTGATCCGCGTCGAGGAAGACGGCGTCGATCGGGAAGCGCATGAACGCCGTGTGGATGCTCCAGCCGGGGCGCAACACCATCCCTTCGCCCTGCCGGAGGTACTTGCGCCCGAGCAGGCCGCGCATGCGTCGGTGCGCACGGTCGGCCACGACGACGCGCTCACAGACGATCCGGCCGTCCTCCCGGCGGAGCGTCAGTGTGGCCATGGAACCCCTCCTAGCCGAGGGCGTCGACGATGCCGATGATCATCGGCGTCAGAATCACGATGAAGAGTGCCGGAAAGATGAAGAAGATGAGCGGGAAGAGCATCTTGATCGGCATCTTCTGCGCTTTTTCCTCCGCCATCGCCCGGCGCCGCTTGCGCATCTCGATCGAGAGGTTGCGCATCGTCGTTCCGATCGAGACGCCGAGACGCTCGCCCTGCGTGATCGCGCGGACGAAGATCCGCATGTTCGGAGCGTCGGCACGGCGGCCGAGGCTCTCGATCGCCTGACCCACCGACAGGCCCATCCGCTGCTCCTGCAGGGTCAGCCGCAGCTCCTGGCCGAGCGGGTCGCCCATGCTTTCCGACGCGACGCGCATCGACGCGAGGATGCCGAGACCCGCCTCGATCGTGACGACGAGCAGGTCGATCATGTCCGGCATCTGCTTGTCGATCTTCTCCATCCGCTCACGCCGCTTCAGCTCGACGTAGTACGTCGGCGCGAACCAGCCTCCGAGCCCGGCGGCCACAGCGAGAACGACGGCGAAGATGAGCGATCCGCCCATCGCCGGGACGAGCCAGAGGACGACGAGCGAGAACGCGATCGCGCCGAGGCACTGGTAGCCGAGGATCTTCCGTGGCGTCGTGCCGTACATGCCCGCCGAGATGAGCTTCTCGCGGATCTTCTGCTCGCCGAAGCGGTCCGAACGCCGCCCGACCCAGTCGCCCACTCGCCCGGCGAGCGAGTCGAGCGGTCGTCGTGCGGTGGACTCGGTCTCCGACCCTCCGGTCGTCTCGGCGACGTAGCCGTAGGTCTGGATCTGGTCGAGAGTCGCCGAGGAGCCGCCCTTCGCCTTGCCGAGGCTCGAGACGAGGATCATGATCCCGGCTCCGAGGAGGAGGACGCCTGCGACTGCAATCAGCCCGATGCCCATCTCAGACGTCCAGGTTCGAGATTCGCTTGATCCAGAAAGAACCGATCAACACCATGATGCCTCCAACGACGAGAGCGATTCTGCCGACGAGGGAGTCGAGCATCGGCTGCAGGTAGTCGCCGCCCGTGAAGACGAGGGCGACGAGGACGAAGATAGGAAGCGCGGTGAGGATCCAGCGCGAGATCCGTGCCTGGGCGGTGAGAACCTCCACCAGCCGCCGGAGCTCCATGCGACCGCGGATGACCTCCGCCACGCGGTCGAGCACCTCCGCGGTGTTACCACCCGCTTCGCGCTGCAGTCGCATGACGAGCGCGATCTGCTCGGCGTCGTAGCTGCGCATCCTGCGCGCCATGACCATGATCGCGTCGTCGAGCGGAACGCCCAGCTGCTCGTCCTGGAGGACGCGGCGGAACTCGGACTTCGACGGCTCGATCGCGCTGTCGACCATGACGCTGAGCGCGCCCATCGTCGAGTGTCCGGTTCGCATCGCTCCGGCCAGCACGTCGAGGTTGTCCGCGAGCTGCTCCTCGAAAGCCCTCCGCATCTTGCTGACCTTGCGCGACACGAGCCAGCGCGTCACGAACGGGGCGGCGAGGCCGATGAGCAGGCCCCACAGATTCTGGAGGATGATCGCGCCGGCGATGGACGCGAGGATCCCGCCGACGATCGTCCACCCGGCGATCGCGAGTGCCGAGAGCCCGAATCCGGAGAGCTCGACATCCGTCTCGAACCGCTGCCACCAGCGCTGGCCGCCGACGGTGCGCTGTGCGGTCTCGGCGAGCATCGTGGCCACCTCGGCGCGCCGCAGGCGGGACTCTTCCTCGCTCGGCACCGTGACGTACTGCGCCATCCGACGCCGGAGCGAGCGGTTGCGGACGTCGATCGCGGAGAAGATCGCGAATGCGATCAACGCGAGCACGGCGACGACGACGAAGATCATCAGCCACGGAGACGTGATGACCCCGTCGATCCAGCTCTGCTCGAACGAGCCCGCCGGGGCGAGGTTGAGCGCCGGGGTCGTGTAGGTCGCCTTCGCCGGAGCGAGGCCGTTGACCTTGACGAGCACGACGGCGTCGCGCTCGGGTGGGAGCAGCGAGCGATACGTGACCTGGTACTCGCTCGAAAGCTGCTGACCGATCTCCTGGAAGATGGGCTGAAGCTCGGCGGGCGTGGCGGACTCGACGTACTGGCCGCCGGTGCGATTCGCCAGGCTCTTGAGCGTCTCCGGATCGTACTGTGGCGAGGTGAGCCCGACCGAGATGACGCGCACGTTCGCGTCCGCCGCGGCTTGCAGTGCCTCGGCGCGGGTCGCGCTCGACCCGACGTCGGTCCCGTCGGAGAGGAGCACGACTGTCGTCCGCTCGAGGCCCTGGTCCTTCGCCTTGTTCACGGCGTTGATCAGCGCGTCGTAGATGTGCGTGCCCTCGGAGGTCGCGGGTGTCGTCGAGACGGCCTCACTGAGCTGCGCGCCGTTTGTCGTGAAGTCGCTGAGGACGCTGTCGTCAGGCCCGAACACGACGATCGCGACGGGCAGATCCGTCTTGCGCTCGCCGAGAAACGCCCGCGACGCAGCCATCGCGTTCTTGATCGGCGCGCCCTTCATGCTGTTCGAGGCGTCGATGAGCAGGACTGCGCCGCTCGCGGAGCCGCCAGGAGGAGCGACGCCGACGCCCGAGACGGCCTGGCCGTTCTCCGAGACGTCGACCTTCGACGCGTTGAGCGCCTGCCTCGAGGGCAGCGTGACGAGGTATGCCTTGTCCGGGAACCCGGACGTCGTCGACTCGCTGAGCTTCGGCGCGGCCCCCTGCCCGAGCGCGAGGGTCGGCAGAGCGAGCGCGGCGATCGCCGCGCCTGCGATGAGATGCCGGAGTCGGAGCCTCACGCCGTTGCGCCTCTGCGCTCCTCGAGCGAGTGCACGCGCTCCCCGAACATGGCCTGCGGGAGCTCGATGCCGCGCTTGCGGAACTTGTCGAGGAAGACGGGTCGGAGGCCGGTCGGCTGCAGCGCGCCCGTGATCGTGCGGTCGGGTGCCACCGAGTCGATCTGGAACTCGAAGATGTCCTGGAGCTGGATGACGTCCGACTCCATGCGGAGCACCTCGGTGACTGCGACGACACGCCGCGAGCCGTCCTCCATACGGTCGATGTGCACGAGGAGGTCGAGCGCGGCCGCGATGTGCTGCCGGATCGCGCGGAGCGGCAGGTCGTAGCCGGCCATCATCACCATCGTCTCGATGCGGTGGAGACCGTCACGAGGCGAGTTCGAGTGGACCGTCGACAGCGACCCGTCGTGGCCCGTGTTCATCGCCTGGAGCATGTCGAGCGCCTCGGCGCCGCGAACCTCGCCGACGATGATCCGGTCGGGCCGCATGCGCAGCGAGTTGCGCACGAGGTCGCGGATCGGGATGTGGCCCTCGCCTTCGATGTTCGGCGGGCGGGCCTCGAGGCGGAGCACGTGCCGCTGGTGGAGCTGGAGCTCCGCGGCGTCCTCGATGGTCACGATGCGCTCGTTGTTCGGGATCGACGCCGACAGCGCGTTCAGGAGCGTCGTCTTGCCCGAGCCGGTGCCGCCCGAGACCAGCATGTTGCACTGGGCCTCGATGCACCGCGACAGGAACTCGACCGACTGATCGGAGAGCGAGCCGATGTTGATCATGTCCTCCAGCGAGAGGCGCCGGCGGCTGAACTTCCGGATCGTCAGGAGCGGGCCCGACAGCGAGAGCGGCGCGATGATCGCGTTCACCCGCGAGCCGTCGGGGAGGCGTGCGTCGACCATCGGCGACGACTCGTCGATGCGCCGTCCGATCTGCGAGACGATCTTGTTGATGATGCGGCGCAGGTGCGACTCGTCCGTGAAGCGGACGGTCGTCTCGTAGAGCTTGCCGCCGCGCTCGATCCAGACGTCGTCGGGGCCGTTGCACATGACCTCGGTGATCGAGTCGTCCGCGAGCAGGCGCTCGAGCGGGCCGTACCCGAGGATGTCGTCGAGGATCTCCGACGTCAGGCGCTCGCGATCCTCGCGGGCGATGCCGGGCTCGTCGTTCAGGAGCCGGCGCACGTCGGCGGTCACGCGGTCGCGCAACTCGTTCGGGTCGACCGCGATGTTGAAGAGCTGCGGGCCGAGCTCGGAGATGACGCTCATGTGGACGCGGTTCTTGAGCTCGGCGAACGGCTCCTGCTCTCTGACGGGGCCGCGCTGGTTCGAGATTCGCTCGTGGAGTTCCATGACCTAGCCCTTTCGTCCGAAGAGCCGACGGCGCGAGGGGGCCGCAGCAGAAGAGGAGGTGTCCGTGACCCCGGCCATCGCGAGATGCTGCGCGGTGGAGACGGACTCGCCGGTCAGCAGGTCGGTCAGGCGGCCGAAGGCTTCGGCCGGCTCGGACTGCGGACGGGCGACGACGATCGGAATCCCCTCGTTGACGGTGCGCGGGATCTCGCGGTCGGACGGGATGAAGACGTCCGGCGTGCGCCCGAGCACCGCTTCCACATCGGACTGGCTGATGCCGACACGGCTGTGCGCGCGGTTCAGCAGGAGGTAGATGTGGTCGGTGTCGTACTTCATGAGCTCGAGCGTCTCCAGGCCGAGCTTCGTGTTCTTCAGCGAGAGCGAGTCGAGCATCCCCACCATGACGATGTCGGTCGAATGGTCGATCGACGTGATCACCTCGGCGGTGAAGCCCGGAGGCGTATCGACGATGACCCAGTCGTAGTTCTGGCGGAGAATCGAGTAGATCTCGCGCAGGAGCTCGGCGCCGACTGCGCTTGCCTGGTCGGGGCGTCGCGGCGCGATGAGCGTGTGCACGCCCGAGGAGTGGTGCGCCATGAATGCCTGCAGCTTGTCCCAGTCGAGCGCGCCGGGAGACTGGGCGAGGTCGTACACCGTCTTCTCCGGCGGAAGGCCGAGGCACAGGGCGACGTCGCCGAACTGGAGGTCGAGGTCGATGAGCGCGACCTTCTCGCCGCGCTGCGCGAGGCAGACGGAGAGATTCGTCGACGAGAGCGTCTTGCCCGTCCCGCCCTTCGGCCCCAGGATGCAGACCAGGCGCGAGTTCTCGTTCTGCGGCGCGATGTCGACGCTCGTCTTGCGCGCCATGAGCTTGTGGATCTCGAAGCGGATCTGCTCCGGCGTCGCCGGGAGCATCACGATGTCGTCTGCGCCGGCCTCGAACGCGCGCCTGAGGAAGCCGTTGGGCGACCCGTGGCCGAGCACCATCACGTTCAGCTCGGGGTTCTGACGGGCCACTCCGTCCAGGAGCAGCAGGGCGCGGTCCGAGTAGCCGGCGCAGGCGACGAGGAGCAGGTCCGCGACGCCGCCGCGGAGCCATGTCAGCGCCTCGTCTGCACCGGTGACGACGCCGACGATCTGGAAGTCCTCGCTGCCGGGCAGCGAGTCCTTCACGTCTTCGGCGTCGACACCAGGCTCGACGGCGAGGAGTGCTTGTACCGGGCGGCTCGGCATGGTTCCCTCTCTAATCCCTTCTACCTTCTACCTCAGCACCGTAGCGGCATTGGCAGTCGACGGCTTCGTCGGCTTGGCCCCCACCACCGGACGGAGGACGAAGATGAGCTGCGTGTTGTCGGCCGCGTAGGCCCACTTCGACGCGTCCGCGGTCCGGATGCGGAGCACGAGGTTCGAGCCACCGCTCGGGCCGGGCACTGCCGGGATCGTCAGGACCTTGACGTTGGGCGCGAACAGCTTCACGACGCCGCCGACAGCGGTGTAGACGTCGACCGAGTCGCCGACCTGCACCTGCGACAGCGAGCCGTGCGTGTTGTCGATGTTGATCGAGATCGCGCGCTGTACTCCCGTGATCTGCGAGTCGACGGACGTCGTATCGCTCGCGGCGAAGTCGGCAGACGTGATCTGCTGGCCGGGGAAGATGTCCACGGCGGCTGCGCGGCCGGCGAGGTACGACGGATCGGAGACCGCTCCGACCTCGACCTCCTTGCGCGGGAGCGTCGTCGGCGCGTACATCGAGTTCGTCGCGACGATCGAGCCGGGCGTGCCGCTCGGGATGAGCTGCTTCGCGACGAGCACCGGCGTCGGGGCGTTTCTGCCACTCACGCGGGCGCGGTAGCGATCCAGGTAGACCACGAGCAGGATCGCAGCGAGCACGACGGCGCCGATGCCGAGGGCGATCGCCCACCCGCGCGACGACATCCTGCCCGAGACCTTTCCTGTGAACGTGTTGGACATGGCTTCCTCTCTCCTTACTTCAGGGCGTGCTGCTCCTATTTCGGCACGAACGAGTGATTAGTTGAGGCCTTCGACCTCCAGACACCACATCATTCGGGCCGGACGGTCACTCGCCACTAGCTATTCGACTAGGGCGGTACCGCGCACGCCGAGCCATCCGTGAACGAACAGAGCTCGTCGCTCTGAATGATGTCGCCAAAGGTCGGGATCACATACGAGACCCAGTGGCCCCAGACGTTCTTGGCTCCAGGGTTGGGCAGTGACATCCCCTGGGCAGTTCAGTCCGTCGGCTGCAGTCATGTAGAAGCCTGCGAAGCGCCGAATGGGGTAGATGTCGTTACCTGACCCTCCGAAGGATTGCTCGTCCGAGATGAAGAGCGTCACGAACCGCTTGTCGGTCACGGGATCGGGCATGGGATCGCCTATGGCGTTCGGCCAGTGGTTGAGTGTCTGACACGTTGGACCGCCGTTGCGTCCCCACCTCTCATCCATCGCTTGGCGTATCTGACCGGTCTTGTCGCCGGTTTCGGTGATGATGCAGTCGTCACCTGGCAAAGGCCCTGATCGGCGGCACGGGCAGACTGCCTGGCCCGTAGCCCGAGCAACTTCCGTTCCGTTCATTCTCGATGTACGGGTTCTGGCAGTTGCTCAGGAGCTCGTCACGGAAGTTGACGTTCTTGTCGCAGTCTAGGGCTTGGTTCTGCGACCCGGAGGGGCTGCCGAATCGGAGCACGATCGGCGGGTCGAGGGGGTTTGCGTCGCTAAGCGGCGGCGAGAGGCCGACAGTCACATGCAGGCTTGCCGACGAGGACTTGTTGATCGAGTTCGCCGGGAGGCCCGTTGCGTTGTCGGTCGCCGCGAGGTACTGGACCGGACCCGAGTTCGTATTCGACGCGTACGCTGCGGGGCCATCAGGAAACGTGCCGTTCCACTTCGGTCCGCCGCAGTCCCCCCCGCCCCGGTCAGTTCGCCAGTCGATGCTGACGTCGTTCCGGCCCGAGCCTGTCGTGGGAGCGAAGCTGCCGATCCACCGTCCGTTCGGATCGCCTGGGTACGTACCCCAGGACATGGGTGAGCCGTTGACGGAAACAACGGCGCAAACCGGATAGGGAACCGGGTCGCCGCCGCCGTTATCGAAGTCAATCGAGGCGGAGACCGCGATCGAACAACCTGCGTCGATATTGAAGTACGGCCGTGAGAGGTCAGTCGGGCAGCCGCCCGAAAGCTCGACCTGCTTCAGCGCCGGGGGATTGAGGCCACCTGCCGTACCCCCGGAGTACGCGTAGATGACTCCGACGCGGTTGCTGAGTGAACTCCATGGCTTGCCGTAGCAAATGATCTGAACCGGATCTTGGGTGCATGGAGACGACAGTGGTCCACTGGTCGGCGCGATGAATGAAGGGTCTCGCGACGACACGATCACGATGTCGTACTGCCCGGAGACGCCGAGATTCACGCCCCCTACGTCCCCGTGATAGACGTTGAAAGCCGAAAGGCCGGCCGGACTCGCCCGGAGTGTTGTGGTTGAGGTTTGCCCCTCCCACGATCAGGCCGGTGCTCTCGTTGACGATCAGCGCGGCCACGACCTGTGGGAAGACCTCAGGAACTGCGAACGGAAGGAGTTGGGAGGCGCCGAGCGCCTTGTGCATCTCGATTCGAGCCTTTGCCTTGGGGCTCGGGGCGAACGGGAGCCACTTGAAGAGCAGCGGCACCCGATCGTCCGTCGCCTTCACATCGAGGTACTTGACGGCGCATGGGAGGCCGAGTGTGTTGTCGGCCGGGTACGAGCCGTCCCAGTACGTCGTGCTGTTGAGGACCACGTGGGCATCGGCCGGTTGCTCGAACTGCCTGTTCTGCGTCGTCGCATCGCGGTTTGGGTCGCCCGCGTACTTCAGTGCAGCCGTCGCGATGTCGCCGTTCGTTTCGGTTGGATTCTGGAAGCAGCCCGTGAAGTACTGACCGCTCGCGAATGCGCCCGCGTCGACGAGCGTCTGAAGGTTCTTCTTGTGTACGTACCAGTTGCCCACGCTGACCACGACTGACCCGATCGCCATGATGACGGGCAGCAACAGTGCGAAGAAGACGACGACCTGGCCGCATTCGGCCCGCCACGCGGTACGCCCGTACGGTCACGTGCACGCTCCGTCAGGCGAAATCTTGGACAGGTTGGGTGGCTGTTCTAGGCGCATCGTGGCTTTCGCCGTCAGCGTGATGCCCATCTTGTTGAAGAAGAAGAACGTGTATGGCTTTCTCAGTCGCACCCGCACCGGATCACCAGCGTTGTTGGTTCCGGACGGGTAGCAGATGTCGACTGTGAGACCGGAGTAGAGACCGTTCGTGTTGGCCATGCACTTCAGCGTGTTCTGGAGCTTGACCCGCGTCCGAGCACCCGTACAGGAGGCGGGAGTTTGGGTACACGTCGCGTCGGTTCTCTGGCACTCCGGTGGCCAGTTGTTGACCACCGCCCAGCGCGCCCCCTGGGCCGCGATTCGTTCATGTCGAGCCAATAGTTCAGCCCGATGCCGAAGTAGATGATCCCTCCGACGAGGATCAGAAGTGGAACGAGGATCAGGGCGAACTCGGTCGCCGCCTGACCGCTCTCACGGTTCCGGCGAGGGCGGCCGCAGCTCAGCTCTCGACTCACGAGTCCTCTCGTGTTCCTATCGGAACGGTCATTTCGATTCATGAGTCTCTGTCTCCCTCCCCTGGGTGGACAGTCGCGCTGCGCAGTCGACTCATTGTGCAGCCAAACGACTGATTCCGAAAGGGGTAGTGCCGCAAGTACTTCATCTGCCAACGAAAGCGTATGCGCCGACCCGGTCGAGGGGGTAACCGGGCCGGCGCACACTGGCCGCAGTCGCTTCGCGACGGCGGGTCCTGATCGAGCTCTAGTTGGGAGCCCGCGAAACGGAGCTGGCCGCGCTCGAGAAGAGGCTGCGCAGCACGTTCCTCAGGAAGAACAGTGCGACGATGATGGCGATCGCGAGGAAGCCGAGCAGGATTGCGTACTCGGTCGTCGTCTGGCCATCCTCTCGCTCCCGCAACTGATGCACCGCGACCTGCATCGCGATGATCGGCCGCAACAGGATGTCTGACATGTGGAGTCTCCTCCGAATTGGAGGGGCGCTCGGCCCCTGCGTGTACTGGTATCCGCCGGAGTTCGGCGGGCTTCCTCAGATTCCCCGGTGGTCGGGCTTCCGGCAACCGGCCGAAGGGTGGGTTCGCCCTAGCCGATCGGTCCCGCGTCCCCACGAACGCAGAGCGGCCCGCCGAGGCGGGCCGCTCATGATCTTCCGGGTTCTTCGGAGCTCTAGTTGGGAGCCCGCGAAACGGAGCTGGCCGCGCTCGAGAAGAGGCTGCGCAGCACGTTCCTCAGGAAGAACAGTGCGACGATGATGGCGATCGCGAGGAAGCCGAGCAGAATTGCGTACTCGGTCGTCGTCTGGCCATCCTCTCGCTCCCGCAGCTGATGCACCGCGACCTGCATCGCGATGATCGGCCGCAACAGGATGTCGGACATGTGGAGGATCCTCCTACTGTCGGAGGGGCTCCCCTAGGCCCCCGGGTACACGAATGCCCGGCTTGACGACGACGGGCTGATCACAGGGTCGCGATCGAGGCTCGTCGTTACAACCGGCCAGAAGTGGGGTTCGATCTAGACCCTCGGAACCCTCGTACGGGGCATGCAACGCGCCGGAAGTTGAGGCGCACGGCCCGCTTGCGCGGGCCGTGGCATGGAAGACGTGTGGTGCGACTGTCTAGTCGGCGCTCTCGAGACGCTCTGGCAGCGCTCGAGAAGAGACTCGCGCAGCACGTTCTCAGGAAGAACAGTGCGACGATGATGGCGATCGCGAGGAAGCCGAGCAGAATTGCGTACTCGGTCGTCGTCTGGCCATCCTCTCGCTCCCGCAGCTCGACCAGGGCGATCTGGAGTCGACCAGGGGCCGCATCAGGATGTCGTACATGCTGGAAGTTCCCTCCTACTCGAGGGAAGCGCCGGCGGTCGCCCCGATTGACTGGTCGACTCAGGTTCGGCAGCGCGGGCGCGTTCGGACAACCGGCCAAAGGGGGGATTGAGCCCCGACCATCGGAGCGCGACGACCTCCGGGAGGATGGCCATCATCAGAGGTATGGGGTCGGCCGCCGACGCCTCTGACTCATGGTCCCCGCCGGATCGCTCGCGTGCTCGCCCGCGGGTCTCGACGATCGTCCTCGTGTTCTTCGCCGTGTCGATCACGCTCGCCGTCGTGGCCATGAGCTCGGCACGCGGGCTCCTGGCGTGGGACGTCCGCTTTGCGTACCTGCCCGCTGCCGAGGCCGTGCTCGACGGCGAGTCGCCGTACCCCGCGCTCGACGATCCGATCCTCGAGGATCAGAAGGGATACGTCTATCCGCCGCAACTCGTCCTCGCCGTCGTGCCCTTCGTACCGCTGCCGACCGGTGTCGTCGCGCTGGTCGTCGCCGCGGGTCTCGTCGCGCTGTTGTTGGCGACGCTGCGCGTGCTCGAGGTGCAGGACGTTCGCTGCTATGCCGCCGCACTTCTGTGGGCTCCGTCGGTGAGCGGCGTGCTGCTCGGGAACATCTCGATCCCGCTTGCTTTTGCGGCTGCCGTCGCGTGGCGCTACCGCGACCGGGTGTGGCGGCCGGCGTGGGCTCTCGGCCTCGCGATCTCGGCGAAGCTCCTGATGTGGCCGCTGCTCGTGTGGACGGTTGCGACCCGACGCTTGCGCGTGACGGCCTGGGCCGTCGGCATCGGGGTCGCCGTCACCCTGGCCGCCTGGGCGGTGATCGGTTTCGCCGGGCTGACCGGCTATCCGGACCTGCTGCGACGGCTGTCGGAGATCCAGGCCGAGCGCAGCTACTCGATCGTGGGCATGGCAGCGACAGTGGGGCTGGGCGGTCTGGCGGGCCAGGCCCTCACGCTCCTCGTCGGGGGCGGATTGCTCGTCGCGTGCGTCGTACTGGCGCGGCGTGGCGACGACCAGCGCTCGTTCACGTGTGCGGTCGTCGCCACGCTCGCGCTGAGCCCGATCGTGTGGCTGCACTACCTCGTCGTGCTCGTGGTCCCCTTGGCGATCGCGCGGCCGCGCTTCTCGCTGATCTGGCTCGTGCCGGTCCTGCTCTGGATCGATCCGCGACCGGGATACGCTGAGGGCGTCCTGACTTTCTTGCCCGGGATCGCAGTCGCCATCCTGGCCGTCGTCCTCTTGCTGCGACCTACTCCGACGCCGTCGCGTTTCGTCGTTGCGCCCTCGTGACCGCAGCTGCGCATAGGCCGATCGGCACGGAATGGCCGGCGACCTGACGACCGAGGCGACACCCGTGGTGGAGCCGACGGCCCGGCCGTTCACGTGGGCTCGCGTCGGGTGGCTGGCGTCGTTGGTTCTCGTCCCACTGGCCGTCCTGACCGTGGTCATCCTCTTCATGGACGCGCTCGATGCCGACAGCGTCGCTATCGACTTCCGCCAGTACTACGGCGCAGCCGAAGCGATTCTCCGACGGTGAGAGCCCATACCTGCCGACGGGCACGCCGCTTACCGAATGGGGCGGACCGTACCCGTACCCGCCTTTGCCGGCGCTTCTCGCAGCGCCCCTCACCCTGCTCTCTCTGAAATCGGCCGGCCTCGTGGTCATGGCGATCCTCGTGCTCGTGGCTCTCTCGATCCCCTCGGGTCCTCGGCGTGCGCGACTGGCGGTGCTACTGCGTCTTGCTCATGTGGCCGCCCGTGATCTCGGCGATCCAGACCGGAAACGTGACGCTCTGGTTCGCGCTCGCCGCGGCGTTGACCTGGCGCTTTCGCGATCGCGCGGATGTCGTGTCCGCTGCCCTCGGTGTGACGCTCGCCGTGAAGTTCTTCCTGTGGCCGCTCGTCGTCTGGCTCGCTGCGACGCGCCGGGCGAGGAGCGCGGTCGGCGCGTGCGCTGTCGGTGTCGCCCTGCTCGTGCTGTCCTGGGCGGCGATCGGGTTCGCCGGGCTCGTTGACTATCCGAACCTGGTGAGAGAGCTCGAGGACACGGTCGGCGAAGACTCGTACACGGCGTACATCGTCGGCCTGGATCTCGGTTTGCCTTCGGGCGTGGCTCGGGCGGTCTGGCTCGGTGCGGGGGTCGCCGTCTTGGGCGCGGCTGTTCTCTTGGCACGGAAGGGCGATCAGAAGTCGGGCTTCGTGCTGGCGATCGCCGCGTCTCTCGCGCTCACGCCGATCGTCTGGCTCCACTACTTCGCCTTGCTGCTGGTCGTGGTGGCTCTCGCGCGGCCGCGACTGGGGTTGATCTGGTTCGTTCCGTTCGCCATGGTGTTCACGCCCGGCAGCGGGCACCCCAGTCCGACCCAAACAGCGTGGACGCTCGCCGTTGCCGTCGATCGTCATGTGCCCTCGCTCTCCGCGAGACGCTCGCAGAGGGGCGTGCCGTCGCGGGGCGCCCGAGCCCGAACCCGCTTGCGGGGGCGGCATGAGCGTGCCGTCGACCGCTCGGAGGGCGGCGCATGCCGAGCAGCCCAACGTCGCGTTCGATCTCGTCCGGGAACGGGCGTGGACACTGACGGTGTGGGGCGCGATGGCCGCGTGGAGCGGCGTGCTGCTGTTCATCGTGCGCGGCAGCTACGTGAACTTCCGGGAAGGCCGGTTCGACCTCGGGAACATGGTCCAGGCAGTCTGGAGCACGGCGAACGGGCATCCGCTCGAGGCCACGCACGGCGCGACCGGCGAGCAGATCGTCCGGCTCGGCGGCGCACGTCGATCCGTTCCTCGCGCTGCTCGCGCCACTGTGGCTCGTGTGGCCGTCCCCGCTCTCACTTGCGTTCGCGCAGATCGTCGTCGTGGCGCTCGGTGCGCTCCCGGTCTTCTGGCTCGCTCGTCGCCATCTCGAGTCGGAGCCGGCTGGCGCGCTCCTGGCGATCGGCTACCTCGCGTACCCGTGGACAGCCACGAGCGCGAGCCGCCTCGATCCATCCGGTGACGTTCGCGATCCCGTTCTTCCTGTTCTGCATCTGGTTCCTCGACACCGAGCGGCTCGGGTGCGTTCGCCGTGTTCGCCGTCCTCGCGATGTCGACGGGTGAGCTGATGGGCGCTCCCGATCGCCTGCTCTCGGGATCTGGTACGCCTTCGCGCGGGGCAAGCGTGCGCGCCGGCGCGGCCATCGCGCGCTCGGGTTCGCATGGACGTTCGTCGCCATCTACGTCGTCGTGCCCCATGTTCCTGGGCGAGGGCAGCATCTTCTTCGGGTTCTACGACGAGGTCGGCGGATCGCCGGTCGGTGTCGCGAAGAAGCTGTTCACCGATCCGCTCACGGTGATCGGCGCGCTCGTCGAGGGTCACGACATCGCCTACCTGATCTGGCTCGGCGTCCCGCTGCTGTTTCTCTTCGTCCTGTCGCCCGGTCTCGCGGCCGTCGCGCTGCCGCAGCTGCTCGCGAACGGGCTGTCCGACTTCCTGTCGATGACGGATCCGCGCTACCACAGCGTCGCCGCCGTGATCCCCTTCCTGATCGCCGCGACGGTGTTCGGGATCGCGCGGATCAGCGCGCCGCGCCGAGGGCTCGCGGCGGCAGCCGTGCTCGTCTGCTCGGCCACGCTCGCGATCGTCGTGGCGCCCTGGGCGCGGGCGGTCGGGGGCGTGCCGCTCGGCGGGCGGCCGTGCCGTCTCCGACGTCCGCATCGCAGCTCTCGCGGACGCCGTCGCGCTCGTTCCGAGCGGCGCGCCGGTCACGGCCTCCAACACGGCCGGCGCTCACCTTTCCGCTCGCCGCTATTTCTATTCGGTCCCGCTGCTCGGCCGCGCCGAGTGGGTCGTGATCGACCGCGCGGATCCGTGGGTCGTGCGGCGCGACTCGCCGATCCTCACGAAGCATCCCGAAGGTCGTACGCGCGTTCGCCGCGCGGCTCGAGAGCGACCCCGCCTGGACGAAGGTGTTCGACCGGAACGGTGTCGTCGTCTTTCGGCGGCGGCTAGCTACGGCCGTCGGGGCGCGCGATGACCGTGACCTCGTCGTTCTCGTAGATCACGCGCGTTCCGGGCTCCTTCGAGGAACTCGGCCGTGTGCGAACGATTGGTCTCGTCGACGACGACGATCCGGTAGCCGTCGGCGAACGACTTCCAGTCCCCCTGCTCCCAGTTGTAGTCGCCGAGACGGTCGAAGAACTCCTTGTCGTACACCTCGAAGCGCACGTCGTACGCGATCCGTCCGCGCAGCTCGGGGATCTTCCAGAGGAGCCAGTCCGAGAAGCGGTCGGGCACGAAGACGCGGTCGTCGGGACGGAGCTCGGCGCGAATCGCCTCGGCCGGCCCGATCGGCCAGTAGTCCTCGAAGAACGCGTCGCTTCGGAAGAACAGGGCGAACGGCCGCCGCGACGTTCGCAGCCAGGAGCCCGATGCCGATCGCAGTGTTCAGGCCTCGTCGCGGCTCGCCCGGCTTGCGGCTCTCGAGCCCGCGGCCGATCGCGACCGGGACGAAGACCATGCAGGCGAAGGCGAACCACGGGATGCCGCGGATCGCCGTGAGCGCTCCAGCGAGCGTGACCGCGAGCACGGCCATGTCGAAGACGGTCAGGCGCTTCCTTCCCCAGATCACGACCGGGACGGCCATTGCGAGGAGGACGTAGAACGCGTACGTGTTCGAGGCGGGCGCGGGCCAGCGCCACTCCGTGACCTGTCCGGCGAACGGCGGATCGACGAGGAGGAGGTGGTAGTAGCCGAGCCGTCGTCGCGGGGCCGTACGGGCGTCACCAGCACCGCGAGTGGCGGGAGGACGAGTAGGCCGAAGCTGCGGAGCCACGAGTCGGCCGCGCGTGCGGACGAGCTCGTACCCGCCCAGGAGCATCACGAGCAGCGCACCGAGGGCCGCGCTCCCGTGCAGGTTCCCCCAGACGACGAGCATGGGCAGGGAGATCCAGACGAGGTTCGTCGGGCGGCGCGCCTGCGTGGCGAGGAGCCACAGGAGCCCGGTGTACAGCGGGAGCGTCAGCATCTGGGCACGGATCGACCAGCCGAGGGCCGCGGAGATGAGGACGGGGAGGAAGAGCAGCCAGATCGCACGCGGGCCTGCGCCGAGCGAGCGCGATGCGGCAGCCGCGAGCGTGAACGCGCCCACGACGAAGACGCACGCCATGATCGAGAGCAGCGCGAAGCCGCCGAGGCTGTAGATGCCGTACGTGACGACCTGAGCGCCCCACTGCTGGTCGGTCCACCTCGAGCCGAGACCGTAGACCGTCAGCTCGTCGACGCTCGGGATGCCGTTCTCGATCACCTCGCGGCCGGCCATCAGGTTCAGCCAGCTGTCGTTCACGAGGAGCGCCGGCGGGAAGATCAGCAGGAAGATGAGGCCGAACCCGGCCAGGAGGACGACGAGGATGTGCTCCTCCTCGGCGATTCGGCGGAGGCGGCCTTTCCCGGCCGGCTCGGGTGCTGGTGTCGGGCATCGGGACGTGCTCCGAGGGGTCAGAGCCCACCGGGCTGACCGTCGACGTCATGGGCTATTCGTCGGCGTAGATCGGGCTTTCCACAAGCCCGTGCTGGTACGCGATCCTCGTCGCCTCGGTGCGGTTCTTCACGCCGAGCTTGCGGTAGATGTTCGTCAGGTGGAACTTCACCGTCTGCGGTGCCACCCAGAACTCCTTCGCGATCTCGTCGTTGGAGAGGCCACGGGCGAGCGCTCCGAGAATGGTGAGCTCCCGCTCCGTCAGGCCAAGCGCCTTCGCGCTCGCGCGCTCGGTCTCCTCGCCTCCGATCGCAGTGTGGACGTTCCCCTCGAGTGCCTGTCGTAGCGTCGCCGGCAGATCGTCCGGGTTGACCGTCTTGATCACGTAGGCGGCCGCGCCGCGGCGGAGCGCAGACTCCACGAGCTCCGGGTTCGCGGACGCCGAGAGCATCACGACCTTGACGCCGGGATGCCGCGTGCGCAGCTGGTCGAGGCACGCGAGCCCGTCCATGTGCGGCATGCGGACGTCGAGCAGGACGAGGTCGGGGTTCGTCTTCCCGACGAGCGGGAGGACCTGCGTCCCCGACTGTGTCTCGCCGACGATCTCGAAACCGCCGTCGGTCTCGAGCGCCCGCTTGATCCCGTCGAGGACGAGCCGATGGTCGTCGGCGATCACGACGCGCACGACATCCAGTGTGGCACAGGCCCCCGACACCTCGTCGTCCGTTTGAGCCACACGGCGAGATCGTCGACTCCTGGCTCCCGTCGGTTCGTACGAGCCGGCGGCCGTGAAGGCACGAAACGCCTAGCCCGAGCTCGCGACGAACGAATACGCGAGCACGCGTGGGGCCGACGCTCGCGCGTAGGCCCGCGAGTGCACGATCGACGGCGTGACGTCGCCGAGCCTCGACCCGACGTCGAGGAAGCGGTGACCCGGAACGAAGGCCCGCCACGAGCCGCCGGCACCGTACGAGACCTCGACCTTCTCGAAGCGGAAGCCGAAGGCGTTGCATGCCGTGGTGCCTGCGTTCCAGCTCTCGGCCGTAGCTATGGGCGCCCAGCGTCCCGACGAGCCGCTCATCCGAATCGGCGCGGTGACGGGTCGGCCGTCGACCCATACGCGCCACGAGCCTGGGTGACTCGACATTTCGAGAACGGCGAGCTCGTGCGGCTGCCCGACCTCGACTCCATCCTCGACGAGGACGAGCTCCGGCGGCGTGCCGGCCCGCACGATCTCGGCGTAGACGGCGGCGGCGCTCCCGGACATCGACGCAATCCCGGCTTGGATCCAGGCATCGCGTCCGTTCGCACCCTGGTTCAGTCCGCCGACTCCGACCCAGCCCGCGACGTGCCCGACGCGGACGCTCGGCTCGCGATCCATCGTGAGGGTGGCGCGCACCCCATGTCCGCGATGGGTTGCTTGATGGCCGGCGTACGAATACCCCTCGCCTGCTTTGGCGGCGCAGACAGGGCCGGCGGATGCCTTCGTGGCCGCGCCGACGAGCGCCGCGACGACCGACGCGCCGACGAGGACCGCGAGAAGGACGTGTGCCCGCACGCGTGTGTCGTCGGCGGCGCCACCGGCGCGACCTATCCCTCCGTTGCGGTACCAGGACCGCGCGCGGGCGACAGGGTTCCGGAGCCGTCCACCTACAATGCGCGCGATGGCGACGACCGAGGACCGCGGCGCGGCCGAGTCGCTCGCCGCCTGGCGCGCGAAGGTCTACGACCGCGCGCCGGAGCGCACGGACGAGCTCTTCTCGACGATCTCCGGCATCGAGAACGAGCCGCTCGCGACACCCGAGAACGTCGAGACGGACTACGGTCGCGACCTCGGCTACCCCGGCGCGTATCCGTTCACGCGAGGGGTGTATCCCTCGATGTACCGCGGCCGGCTCTGGACGATGCGCCAGTTCGCCGGGTTCGGGACCGCGGAGGAGACGAACGAGCGGTTCCGCTACCTCACCGAGCACGGCCAGACGGGGCTCTCGACCGCGTTCGACATGCCCACGCTCATGGGCTACGACTCGGATCACGCCCGCTCGCTCGGCGAGGTGGGGCGGGAGGGCGTCGCGATCGACTCCCTCGCGGACATGGAGACGCTCTTCGCGGGCATCCCGCTCGGCGACGTCTCGACCTCGATGACGATCAACTCGCCCGCGGCGATCGTCCTCGCGTACTACGTGTGCGTCGGCGAGGAGCAGGGCGTCTCGCGCGAGAAGCTCCGCGGCACCGCGCAGACGGACATCCTCAAGGAGTACATCGCGCAGAAGGAGTGGATCTTCCCGCCCGAGCCGTCCATGCGGCTGGTCGTGGACATGATCGAGTTCTGCGCGCGGGAGATGCCGCTCTTCCACCCCGTCTCGATCTCGGGGTACCACATTCGCGAAGCCGGCTCGACGGCCGCGCAGGAGCTCGCGTTCACGCTCGCCGACGGGTTCGCGTACGTGGAGGCTGCGATCGAGCGCGGCCTCGACGTCGACGACTTCGCCCCGCGCCTCTCGTTCTTCTTCAACGCGCACCTCGACTTCTTCGAGGAGATCGCGAAGTACCGCGCGGCCCGGCGCATCTGGGCGCGGGAGCTGCGCGAGCGCTACGGCGCACGCAACGAGCGCTCGCTCCTCATGCGCTTCCACACGCAGACGGCCGGCGTCTCGCTCACCGCGCAGCAGCCGGAGGTCAACATCGTCCGGACCGCGCTCGAGGCGCTCGCCGCCGTTCTCGGCGGCACGCAGAGCCTGCACACGAACTCGTTCGACGAGGCGCTTGCGCTCCCGACCGAGGACGCCGTTCGCCTCGCGCTGCGAACGCAGCAGGTGATCGCCCACGAGTCGGGGGCGGTCAACACGATCGATCCACTCGGGGGCTCGTACCACGTCGAGCGGCTCACGAACGAGATCGAGGCGCAGGCGTACGAGTACTTCGACCGCATCGACGACCTCGGCGGCGTGATCGCCGCGATCAAGGACAACTTCTTCCAGCGCGAGATCGCCGAGGCGTCGTATCGCTACCAGTCGGAGGTGGAGTCGGGAAAGCGGGTCATCGTCGGCGTGAACCGCTACCTCTCGAGCGGGGAGGAGCCGATCGAGATCCTCAAGATCGATCCTGCGCTCGAGCAGAAGCAGATCGACCGCCTCGCCGCGGTGAAGGCGGGCCGCGACTCGGCGCAGGTCGAGGGCAGACTGGCGGCGCTGAAGGCGGCAGCTGCCCGCGACGACGTCAATCTCATGCCGCCGATCATCGAGGCGTCACGCGACTACGTGACGCTCGGCGAGATGTGCGACGCGCTCCGCGAGGTGTGGGGCGTGTGGCGCGAGACGCCGGTCTTCTAGCTCCAGCTCGCCTTCGTTCCTCGAGCGACGATGCCCGAGCCGCGACTGCTGCTCGCGAATGGCCGCTGGAGGTAACGGAACGGGAGTGCGATCGCCCACGTCGCCGGAGCCGCCCAGGTGGGTGGCTGCAGGTTGCGTGCGCTTCCCGAAGTTCGCTCATCCATCGTCGCTGCCGACCTCGCCTGGTTCCGGCGGATGAGTGCGTTCCGCACGTCCTCCGATGCGAGGCCGAGCGGGTATCCGTACACGACGGTCTCGATTGCGGTCAGCCCGACATCACTCATGACTCGTACGGCGTCGTCGCGGTCGTACCGCCGGTAATGGCCGGCCCTCTCGTCCCACGTCGCGAATCGCTCGCGACCGAAGGGCATGCTGAGCAGCACGTCGCCGCCGGGTCTGAGGTGCCCCGACCAGCCGGCGAGTGCCGCAACGTCATCCTCGCAGTGCTCGAGGACCTCGAAGGCACAGACGAGATCGAAGGGCTCGTGTGATCGGTACGTCTCCGCGCTCTCGTTGAGGACCGTCCCGGCGTCTCCGACGCGACGAACGGCTGTCTCGTACGACGCGCGGTCGGGTTCGAGTCCGACGTACTCGTACCTGCTTGCGAGGAGAGCGCCGAGCGATCCGAGCCCGGCTCCGATCTCGAGCACCCTTCTGGCGTTCGCGGGGAGGAGACGCTGGATCACGTCGTAGCGCAGCCACCCTACGAGCGTCAGGGGCGGAGAACGGAGCGGGAACGTTCGAGCCCGCTCTGTCATCGTGCGAGGACTCGCTGGTAGGTCTCCACCCAGCGCATCGCGACCTCGTTCCAGCTCGGCGCCTCTCGGGCCATGTCACGCGCATTCGTGCCGAGCCGCAGACGCAGCTCGGGGCTTCGGGCGAGTGTGAGGATCGCCTCGGCAAGCGCGCGCGGATTCCGTTCGGGGACGAGGAAACCCGTCTGACCATCCCTCACCGACTCACCGAGTCCCCCGACGTCGCTCGCCACGATCGGTCGCCCCGACGCAAGCGCCTCGAGCGCGACGTAGCCGAGTCCTTCGACGAACCCGGCCTCGTGCTGGATCGAGGGGATTGCGACGAGGTCGGCCGCGGCGTAGAACGCCGGCACGTCTTCGCGCCCGACCGCGCCCACGAACGTCACCTTCTCGGAAAGGCCGATCCGCCTCGCTTGCTGTACGAGGGGCGAGCGCATGTCGCCGTCGCCGGCGATCACGAGCCGGACGTTCGGTGCCACCTCGGAAACGAGGCTCATCGCGTCGATCAGGTAGTCGAAGCCCTTCCACTCGATGAGACGTCCAATCCCGAGCACGACGACGTCGCGCTCGGCGATGTCCAGTCGCTTCCGTACCGTCCGTCGGGCTTCGGGGTGGGCGCCGAATGCGGAGAGATCTACGCCGAGCGGGATCAACTCGAGCGTCTCGGCGCGGGCGCCGAGCTTCGCGACACGCCGGAGCATGTGCTGGCTTACCGCGGTCACGCCTGAGGCGCGTTGAAGGCTCCAACGCGCCGCTGTGCGTACAGACTGCGAACGTTCCGCGAGCGTGACGTCGGATCCGTGAACCGTCACGATGAGTGGAACGTTCAGCCCTCGGGAGCCAAGAGCGGCGATCGGCCCGTTGGGCACGAGCCAGTGCGCGTGAACCACCTCGACGGCCTCGCGCTTCGCAACCCTTCGGCACGTGCGAGCCGCCGACGCCACGGCGACGGGTGCGAGTGCGAGCAGGCTCTTCCTCAGCTGCACGCCGCCTCTCAGCGACTGCGCATAACCCCAGGGAGTCCACGACCGCGAAGGCGAGTAGCGGAACGGGTGGTACGTGACGCCGTGCTCGGTCTTCGGGCGATCCCAGTCTCGATGCTCCGGAACGACGACATGTAGCTCGTGCCCCAGTGCCGCGGTGTGCCGGACGAGCAACTCGATGAACGGCGCGGTCGGGTCGCCCTCGAATCGCGGGTAGGTCGACGTCAGGACGAGGATCTTCATGCTGGCGGCCCGTGGCGGCGTCAGCGCAGCACGTCTGCGACGAGGCGATCGATGCGCTCGCGCTCGTCCATCCGCTCCTCGTGCTGCGAGGTGATGAGCTCTGAGAGGAGCCCGAGCGAGATGAACTGGATCCCCACGACGACGAGGAGCACGCCGAGCGTGAGAAGGGGTCGATGCCCGATCCCGTAGCCCCAGAACCAGATGACCGTGAGGTACGTCAGGATCACGAACCCGATCGCGCCCATCAGTACGCCGACGCCTCCGAAGAGGTGCAGCGGTCGATGGCGGTACCGACCCATGAACGTGACGCTCAGGAGGTCGAAGAACCCGCGGAGGTAGCGCTCGGGTCCGTAGCGCGAGCGTCCGTGCTGTCGCGCTCGGTGGTTCACTGGAATCTCTGCGACCCGGAATCCGCGATAGGCCGCGAGGATCGGGATGAACCGATGGAGCTCGCCGTAGAGCCGGATGCCCTGCAGCACTTCGGCGCGATACGCCTTGAGCCCGCAGTTCACGTCGTGCAGGTGGACGCCCGACACGAACCCCGTCGCCCAATTGAACGCGCGCGAGAAGAGGCGCCGCAGGAGCGGATCGTTGCGTTGAGTCTTCCAGCCCGAGACGAGGTCGAATCCCTCGTCGAGCTTGGCGAGGAGCTTCGGGATCTCGGCGGGGTCGTCCTGGAGGTCGGCGTCGATCGTGACCACATGGTCCCCGCGGGCCTCGAGGAAGCCAGCCTGCAGGGCCGCGGCCTTGCCGAAGTTCCGCCGTAGGTGCACGACGACGACGTTCGCGGTCTCGTCGTGAAGACGCTCGAGGACCGACAGGCTTCCGTCGGTCGAGCCGTCGTCGACGAACACGACCTCGAAGTCGTGACGGAGTGGTTCGAGCGCGCTCGCGATCTCCCGGTACAGCGTCTCGAGCGAATGCTCCTCGTTCAGCAGCGGAACGACGACCGAGATCATCTCGGTGAGAGTATCGGCGCGTCAGGTCGTCGTCTTCAGAGCGGGTTCGGATCGGGCTCGCGCACCGGCCGGCCGCGGACTGCGCGCAGACCGATGACGGCGCCGCCGGCGAGCGTCGTCGGGACGTACCACGTCGCCTGCATGAGGATCGTGAACGCGAGTGCCTGCTCGACGGGAATGTCGAGCAGGCCGAGGGCTGCCACACCGATCCACTGGTAGGTGCCGATGTAGCCCGGCGACGACGGGATCGCGACACCGAGCGCGAGCGCGGAGGTGACGAAGACAGCCTCCAGTGGACTGAGCTCGATCCCCACCGATCGCCCGACGAGGATGACGGTGAATGCCGAGAGCGACCACGTGCAGGCCGACAGGCCGAGCCACAGTGCTGCGTGTCGACGGCCGATCGGCTGACCCAGCATCTCGACCGTGTCGAGCAGGACTCGCACGACGCGGCCCCGCTCACGCCGCGTGCCCCACGCTCGCCCTCGTGCCGAGTACAGGCGCGCCAGCACGAGCGCGACGGTGATCACGACGACCGCGAGCAGCGCGCCGATCGCGAGCCTGACGAGCCAGGCCGCGCTCGCGACCGCCTGCAGCCCGATGGCGAAGAACACGGCGAGCGTGACGACGTCGCAGATGCGATCGAGCACGACGCTGCCGAATGCCCTGCCGCCCGACATCGGCGCGTCACGGCTCAACCAGCCGGCGCGGAGAAGCTCGCCGATGCGCAACGGGAAGCACGTTGTTGCACGCGAGACCGCCGAGCAGCATTCCGTAGTACGAGCGAAGCCCGAGGGACGGCGTGTCCGCGATTCGCTGCCAGCGGGCGGCCTGGAACCCGTAGCCGACGGCGAGCACGAGCACCGTGAGCGCGAGGGGGCCGAAGCTCGCCTCGGCCAGCGCGTCCTTGACCGCGTCGATGTCGGCGTTGCGGAACGCGAGCCAGAGAAAGAACACGCTCGAGGCCGCGCCCAGAAGCGCGAAGAGGATCTTGCCGCGTCTCCCATTCATGCTCGAGAACTTCTCAGACACGTGCAGTCATCCTGCACGCCGCTTCGGCGCGCCGAGCTGCCGGGGTCAGACGCGGCGTCTGACCCCGGTCAGACGTCGAGCTCGAGACCGTCGTACGCGAGCTCGAACTCGTCGGGCGTCGGCAGCTCGCGGGGACGGTGCGTGACCAGAAGCCGCTTCGCCCGGGACGCCTCGAAGGCTTCGACCGCCTCATCGAGCGAGAGGTGACCTCGGGGCTCGCCATCGAGGTCACCGCGGAGGAGCGTCGCCTCACACACGAAGAGGTCGGCATCGCGCGCCGCCTCCACCAGCTCGTCCGAGGGTGCGGAGTCGCCCGAGTAGGTCAGTACGGCGCCGTTCGACTGCACGCGAAAGGCGTACGTCTCGAGCCGGTAGTGCGGAACGCGCGTCGGCGTGACCGAGAGCTTGCCGATCCGGAACGGCGTGTCCGGCTCGTACTCGGCGAGGTCGAACGTGCGCTCGAACATGTCGGGAAAGCCGAGGCGCTCCCCGAGCGAGGCGAGGAACTCGGCTCCGGCGGGCTGTACCCAGAGCGCGGGCTTCGTCACCGGGCCGTTCGACGCGAGGTAGAAGGTGCCCCACACCCAGGGCACGAGATCGCCCCAGTGGTCGAGGTGCCAGTGCGTGATCGCGATCGCGTCGACCTCGGGCCAGAGGCTCTCCTCTCGCAGACGACCGAGCACGCCCGGCCCGCAGTCGAGGAGCACGCGGCTTCCGTCGGCCTCGAGCATGTACCCGGAGTGTGCGCTCCCCGGGTTCGGCCACGCGGGCGACGAGCCGATGACGGTCAGGCGCACCGCGGTATTCTGCCGATGTGCCGGGCACGATACGAGTCGTGATCGCGAAGCCCGGCCTCGACGGGCACGATCGGGGCGCGAAGATCATCGCGCGAGCGCTTCGAGACGCAGGCATGGAGGTCATCTACACGGGCCTCCACCAGACGCCCGAGCAGATCGTCGAGACCGCGATCCAGGAGGACGCGGACGCGGTCGGTGTCTCGATCCTGTCCGGCGCGCACATGACGCTGGTGCCCCGGATCGTCGACGGTCTGCGCGCGAACGGCGCCGACGACGTGCTCGTCGTCGTCGGCGGCACGATCCCGCCCGACGACGCCGACGAGCTCAAGGCGAAGGGTGTCGCCGAGGTCTTCGGGCCGGGAGCGACGACCGGCGAGATCGTCGACTTCCTGCGCGGCGCCGTCGCCGTCTGACGAACGTTCCCCGGCGCGCGACACCGCCCATCCGCCCAGGGGAGACCGCCGTTCCTGGTGGTTCCGTCCGCCGGGAGGGGCCGTACCCTCCGTCCATGGCGGCCGCCGCTGTCCAGGAGTTGGAGCGCCCGCGTGACGTCTCGGAGTCGTCCCAGCCCGTAGTCGCCCGGCAACGACGCTCCATCTCGGCCGATCTCCCGTTCGTCGCTCTCTCGCTCGTGAGCGCCGCCGTCCTCTTCTACCTCGGGCGCTCGCTGACGTTCTGGGAGGACGAGTGGCTGTCGATCACGTTCGACGGCGGGCCGCTGGACTACCTGCGGCCGGTGAACCAGCACTGGCAGACCTTTCCGCTGCTCCTCTATCGGGCAACCTTCGCCGGCGTCGGCCTCCGCTCGTACCTGCCCTACCTCGCCGAGGTCATCGTCGTCCACCTGGTCGCAGTCGCCGCCGCGTACGCGCTGATGCGACACCGCGTCGGCCCCGGCGTCGCCACCCTGTGCGCGATCCCGCTGCTCTCTCCTCGGGTCCGGCGCGGAGAACCTGCTCTGGGCGTACCAGACGGGCTTCGTCGGCTCCGTGATGTTCGGCCTCTGGGCGGTCTTCTTCCTCGAGCGGCCGAGCCGCCATGCCCCCGTCATCGCCTCGCTGCTCCTGGTCGCGTCTCTCGCGTCCTCGGGCATGGGCGTGATCTTCGTCTTCCTCGCCGCCGTGCGAGCCGTCGTCGACCCCCGTCTTCGCATGCGCGCGCTCGTGGCCGTGCCCCCGTTCGTCGTCTACGTCGTCTGGTACCTCCTCGTCGGGCGAGACCCGGACGTTGACAACAGCGTCTACCTCGAGTCCGGCCTCGCTCGGTTCGTTGTGCGCGGAATCCTGTGGTCGAGCCAGAGAGTCAGCGGACTCGATCACCTGCCGGACGGGCCGCTCCTGGGGATGGCCCTGTTCCTCGGCGTCTCGGCGGTCACCGTGCTCCAGTTCGCCCGCGGCCGCAAGCCCGCACTCGCCGCCGCCTGCATGCTCGGCATCGTCGTCATGTACTCGGTGGTCGGGGTCGGTCGCCTGCACGCGGACCCTGGCTACGACCATGCGACCGCGAGTCGCTTCGTCTACTTCGCCGGCTTCTTCCTCGTCCTCGCGGTGGTCGACCTCCTTCCCGGCCGCGGCGCGTGGTCGAGGCGCAGTGGGTGGCGCGGAGTTGCGCTCCCTGCGGCCATCGTCGGCGTCGTCGCCTGTGCCACGATCGCCAATCTCGTCGACCTTCGCGACAAGCGCGCGGAACTTCAGTCGTCGGCCAACGTCACGAGAGCATTCGTCGAGCTCGCGCTCGCCCGTGGGCACGAGCCGTGGGTCGACAGGACCACACGGCGCAGCTGGATGCCGTCCATCGCCGGGCTCGAGCGCATCGTCGCCCTGCACGGATCGCCGGTCGAGGATGCGTTCTTTCCCGGCCTCGTTCATCCACCCGACGCCGACACGAAAGAGAGGGCGCTGCTCGCCCTCACCGGCAGTGCGTACCGGCTCGACGTGCCCGGCGCTCGGCAACGGCCCGCCCGCCTCGCGATAGGAGGCGGCGCGTACCCGGTCGGGCGGTGCGCCGGGGCGCGGCTCTCGCCGGGGTCGGCTGTACAGGTCACCGGCGTCCCCGCACACACCCGTGTCCGCGTGACCTGGAACGAAGACCTGAGCACTCGAATCTTCCTCGCGCACGAAGGTGGTCCGGCGCGTGCGCTCTACGACGACTTCGAGGCAGGCGTCGCGCGAGACGTCGTCGTTCCGACCGTCGGGGACGCCAGGCTCTGGACGCTCAGTGTGGACTCCGCGACATCGGCGGGAGTCGTGAGGCTGTGCGTTCTGCCGTCTGCTGCCGATACGCCATCACGCGCCCCGCGTGTGACCGTGCGGCCTTCGGAAACATGACAGACGACACGACACATTCGAATCGGGCCGAAGCTCTCGCGCTCTCGGTCGTGATCCCGGCTCACAACGAAGCCGAGAGTCTCCCATCGACCCTCGCGGATCTCGCGGCCGTGCTGGACGGCGCCGACCTCGACTACGAGGTGCTCGTCATCGACGACGCGAGCACGGACGCGACGGCCGAGGTGGTTGGGCGTCACGCCGTCGAGAACCCTCGAGTCCGGTACCACCTGTCCCACAACCCTCCGGGGTTCGGGTACGCGGTCAGGGCCGGTCTCGACCTGTTCCGCGGCGAGATCGTGGCGATCGTCATGGCGGACGGGTCCGACGATCCGCAAGACCTCGTGCGCTACGTGGACGTGATCGAGGGCGGCTACGACTGCGCGTTCGGCTCCCGCTTCGTCCGCGGCGCGTCCGTGCACAACTACCCGCGGTTCAAGCTCGCGTTGAACCGCCTCGTCAACACCGGGATCAGGATCCTCTTTCGGAGCGGCTACAACGACACGACGAACGCGTTCAAGGCGTATCACCGGGACGTGATCGAGACGGTGCAGCCGCTGTTCTCGAACCACTTCAACCTGACCGTCGAGATACCGCTGAAGGCGATCGTGCGCGGCCACAGCTACAAGGTCGTTCCGATCGCGTGGCGGAATCGCAGGGAGGGTGAGTCGAAGCTGTCGCTCCAGGAGATGGGGAGCCGCTACGCGTTCATCGTGCTCTACGCGTTCCTCGAGCGCCACTTGAGCCGGGGCGACTACAACCGGAAGCCAGGCGGTGCCGGCGAGACGCGCGTCGACGGGCGGGCGACGACCGCACCCAGAGCCTGAGGTCGTCGTGTCCGCGCCCGATCGCCGTCTCGAGACCGACGCGGGGACCTCGCAGGAGTCCGTCGCCAGGGTCTACGACCACCGCTTCACCGATCGCGACGCCGAGCGGAAGCACCTCCTCTGGAAGGAGATCTGCCGCTATCTGCAACGGCACGTCGATCCTCGCTGGCGCGTCCTCGACCTCGCCTGCGATCGCGGGTACTTCATCGAGAACATCACGGCTGCAGATCGCTGGGCGACCGATCTCAGGGACGTCTCGGGATTCCTCTCCGAGTCGATCCACTTCGTCCAAGCGGACGGACTCAGCCTCGATCGCGATCTGCCTCACGGGACCTTCGATCTCGTGTTCACGAGCAACTACCTGGAGCATCTCGCGTCGGGAGATCAGGTCGTCGAGCAGCTGGCCGTGGTCGCCCGCCTGCTCCGGCCCGGTGGAACGGTGATGATCCTCCAGCCGAACGTGCGCCTCGTCGGTGCTGCCTACTGGGACTTCATCGATCACAAGGTGGCGCTCACCGAGCGGAGCCTCGCCGAGGCGGCGGAGCTCGCGGGGCTGAGGGCCACGAGCGTCGTCACGAGATTCCTCCCGTACACGACGAAGAGCTCGTTGCCCCAGCATCCGCTGGCCGTGCGCCTCTATCTCGCGTTCCCTCCGGCGTGGTGGATTCTCGGGAAGCAGACCCTCTACATCGGCGAGCGGCCTCGGTGACAGAGGGACGTGCGATCGTCACCGGCTCGAGCGGACTCATCGGGTCGCAGATGGTCCTCACGCTCGATCGGCTCGGCTGGTCGGTCGACGGTCTCGACAACAACATGCGGCTCGAGTTCTTCGGTGCAGACGGCGACACGAGGCCGAACCTCGAGCGGCTCCAGCGCGAGGCTGCGAGCTTCCGCCACAACGAGCTCGACGTGCGCGATCGCGCCGGCGTCGCTCGACTGGTCGGTGATGTCCGTCCCGAGCTCATCGTCCACTGTGCGGCGCAGCCGTCGCACGACCTCGCCGCGCGACGACCCTTCGACGACTTCGACACCAACGCCGTCGGGACGCTGAACCTGCTCGAGGCGGCGCGAACGTTCTGTCCCGAGTCGCCGTTCGTGTTCCTCTCGACGAACAAGGTCTACGGCGACGCGCCCAACGAGCTCGAGCTCGTCGAGCTCGAGACGCGATACGACTACGCCGACCCGGCGATGGGCGACGGGATCGACGAGACGTGCAGGATCGACGCGAGCCTGCACAGCCTCTTCGGCGCGTCCAAGGCCGCGGCGGACCTGCTCGTCCAGGAGTACGGGAGGTACTTCGGGATGCCGACCGTGTGTCTCCGGGGCGGCTGCCTGACGGGTCCGGCACACGCGAGCGCGGAGCTCCACGGCTTCCTCGCGTACCTCGCGCGCTGCGTCCGTGAGCGCCGGACGTACCGGATCTACGGCTACAAGGGCAAGCAGGTCCGCGACAACATCCACGCCTCGGACGTCTGCGCGGCGGTTCTCGCGTTCGCCGCGAGCCCGCGAGTGGGAGTCGTCTACAACATCGGCGGTGGGCGTGCGAACTCGGTCTCGATCCTGGAGGCGATAGCGCGCTTCGAGGAGCTGATCGGCACCACGCTCGACGTCGAGTACATCGACGAGGCTCGCCGTGGCGACCACATCTGTTACATCAGTGATCTCCGCCGACTCAAGTCTGACTATCCCAGCTGGGACGTGACGGTCTCGCTCGACGAGATCTTCGAGGATCTCGCACGGCCGCGATGAGGCGAGTCCTGGTCACCGGCGGCGCGGGGTTCATCGGCTCGCACCTCACCGCCCGGCTGCTCGCCGACGGCTTCGCGGTCACGGTCCTCGACAACCTTGCGACGGGACTTCGCGAGAACGTCCCGGCCGACGCGACGTTCGTCGACGGCGACGTCGCCGACCGTTCGCTCGTCGACGAGGTGCTCTCGGGCGAGAAGTTCGACGCCGTCTTCCACGTCGCCGGGCAGGCGAGCATCAGCCGGTCCTTCGACGAGCCCGAGATCGACCTTCGCACGAATGTGCTGGGCACCGTGAACGTCGTCCGCAGCTGCATCGACACGGGGGTTCCGAGGCTGCTCCATGCGAGCTCGATGACGATCTACGGCGAGCCCGAGCGCGTTCCCACGCCCGAGGATGCGCCCTGCGTCCCTGTCTCGTACTACGGCGTGACGAAGTACGCGGCCGAGCGGTACGTCCACGTCTCCGGCGACCGAGCCGACGTCGATCTGGCGGTGACGTCGTTGCGCATGTTCAACGTCTACGGTCCGGGACAGAGCATCACGAACCCGTATCAGGGCGTGCTCGCGATCTTCATCGGCAACCTGCTGCGCGGGGAGCCGATCACGATCCACGGTGACGGCCGGCAGACCCGGGACTTCGTCTACGTCGACGACGTCGTATCGGCCTGGATGCACCTCCTCGATCTGCCGAGCAGTTTCGGGCGCGCGTTGAACGTCGGCAGCGGACGCGAGACGTCGATCAGCGAGCTGGCCGACGCCGTGCTCGAGGCGTTCGGCGAGTCTCGTGCCACGTGGGACGTCCGCAGCGAGTCGGCGCAGCGTGGCGATCAGCGCCGGAGTGCCGCCGACGGCCGCATGTTGGAGAGCCTCGGGTGGAAGCCGACGACGGGGCTGGCGGAAGGCATGGCGAGTGCCGTCTCGTGGGCCCGCCGCGACGCTCCCCCGCTGTCAGGTCGACGCGTGACGGCGTAGCGGCCGCAGTGGGCGCCGCGGCTCGGCACCCACGAGTCCGGCGGCGGCGAGCAGGATGAACGCGGGGCTGACCGGCAGCGAGTACTCCGACACGGCGACCGCGACGAGCGCGGTTCCGAAGATGACCGCGAGCGCGCCCACGGCCGGAGCAATCGCGACCAGCGCCCTGCGGGGCCGGCGCACCGCCATCGCGACGATGCCGACGACGAGCCAGAAGACGGGCGGCGGGAACCAGCGCGAGGCCTGGTTGAGTCGATGCACGAGCGACCCGTTGCGCCTCGCGCGTGGGGATGCGTGACGCGAGTCGGCTCGTGGCCGCTTCGAACGCCGCGTAGCGCCGCTCGTCACGCGGGTCGTCGAAGACGAATGCGTGCTCGGTCGGTGACGTCCACACCTCACGCGCTCCGCCGTAGAGCGTGTGGATCACCGGGCCGATGCGCGACGCCGGAATGGGCTGGCCCTCGCTCGGCGCCGGCAGCCTGCGGCCGTTCACGACGACGAACGGGCCCTCGTCCGTCGAGTCGTCACTCTCGCTTGCCGAAGTGTCCGCCGCGGCGGGCGGTGCGATCGACGAGGCGAACACCCGTGCACGTAGGAGCGCCCACGCGGTCCGTGCGATGCCTTCGACGAACTGCTGCGAATGCGCGCGGATCGCTTCCGTCGTGACGGCCGACATGTCGACACCCGCGGCGACCCCCGTGACGTCGCCGAAGATGCGATCGCTCCCGGACGTGAACACGTCGTCGAGGGTGACACCGTACGAGCGGTACGGCTCGTACGGGAGGAGCTCGCGCTCGACGACAGTCGGCGAGCTTCCTCGACTCGGGGCCGTTGTCGGGGGACACGATCCGGTCGATCTCGAACGCTCGAAAGAGGAACACATTCGACGGCGGGCTCTGGACGAGCGTCCTGGCGTCGCGCGTCGGGTGAACCCCGCCCCTGACCACGACCGCGACGATGAGCAGCGGAATCGCCGCGAAGAGGAGCCGTCTCCTCCATGGAGCGCGGACGAGCAGCACGGCGAGCACGAGTGCCACGACGAGGAAGGCGCCGCTCGGCCTGAGGCTCGTCGCGTCGCCGTAGCGGAGCGTCATCACGGCTTTCCATCCCTGCGTCACCGCGGTCGAGGCGATGAAGAACGCGGCGGCCCAGCGTGCCCGCTCGCCCCAGCTCGCGCGCAGGACGAGGGGGAGGAGGGTCATGACGATGAGCAGCTGGTTCGCCGGCCGCACCAGGACCAGGGCACCCATCCCGACGCCCGCAAGCGCGAAGGTCGCGAGAGAGGGCCGGAGGATCGCTCGCGCGAGGAGCAGCGCCCAGCCCGAGAATGCGGCCGCGAAGAGCGAGTCGCTGGCGAGCCCGTGGAAGAGGATGCCGTATCCCGGGTTCACGAGGAGCAAGGCGGCGGTCAGCATCGCGGCACGCGGCCCGAAGTACATGGCGACGGCGCTCCACGCGACGATCGACGCGGCGTAGAGGATCGCGAGCCACACCTCTGCGGCAGCACCGCCGAGCTCGAGCGGGAGGCCGACACCCAGCGACGCCAGCGGTCCTCGCGTGTCCGCAACGGAGGTGAGAACGGGATCGCTGTACCCGAGTTGCAGGAACGCCTGGACGTAGCGGCCCATGTCGCGACCCGGCCCCACCGGAAGCGCGACGCTCTGCAGAGCGAACACGACCACACCGAGGACGAACAGCGCGAGAGCCGAGCTCCACGTGCCGACCCACGCCTCGAACGACTGCCACGTCAGCGCCGCGCGCCGACGGGTCGTTGGTACTGCCGACACCGAGCTCGATCTACGGCTCGTCGCCGCGATAGCGCAGGCCGAGGATCGAGAGCAGGAACGACGTGAAGAAGATCTGCGCCGCGATCGCGATGAGCGTGGCGCCGACGATCGCCACCTCCGTCTCGTGGAGCTCGCCGAATCCGTCCGCCGCCCACGTCCCCACGACGTAGCCGAACAGCGCGATCCCGGTGAGCGCGATGAGCAGCGTGAGCACGAGGCCGTGCTCGAGCTTGAATCGAGCGCGCAGCCGGAGGAACAGCGGGTCCTGGTTGCTGATGAAGTACACGCCGTACGCGCGTGCGCACAGCCCGAGCCCGATTGCCTGCACGCCGAGGAGCACGAGCAGGGACCCGAAGATCAATGAGTGGATCTGAAGATCGCGCCCGAGCACCGGCACGTCGAGCAGCACGAGCAGCGAGATGAACGCGCCGACGACGAGCATGACCGCGCCGGGGAGGATGAAGAGGAAGTTCGGGTTGTAGACGACGATGACGCGGAGGTGTCGCCAGCCGTCGCGGAACGGCGACAGCTTCGACGTGCCGACGCGCGGGTGCAGCTCGATGGGGACCTCCCGGACGTCGAGGTTCTCGCGCGTTGCGCGGATGACCATCTCCGAGGCGAACTCCATGCCCACCGTCCGGAGGTTGAGGACAGGGAGCACGCTGCGTCGCACCGCGCGCATCCCGCAGTGCGCATCCCGCACGTTCGTGCGATGGAGCGCGTTGAGGAAGCCCGAGAGGATCGGGTTCCCGACGCGGCTCAGCCAGGGCATCGCGCCCGGCTGGAGGCCGCCCATGCGATTCCCGACGACGAGCTCGGCGCCGTCCTCGAGCTCCTTCACGAAGCTCGGGATCTCGCGGAAGTCGTATGTGAGGTCGGCGTCCACCATGACGATGTAGTCGCCGCGGGCCGCTGCGAGTCCCGCCAGGTAGGCGCTCCCGTACCCTCGCCTCCGCTCCTCGACGACGATCGCCCCTGCGGATCGAGCGAGATCGCCGCTGCCGTCCGTCGACCCGTTGTCGACGACGACCACCTCGCCTTCGAGGTGGTTCTCGTCGAGAACCGCGCGTGCGGTCGTGACGCACTCCGCGATCGTCTCGGCCTCGTCGAGGCAGGGAATGACGACGGACACGCGGGTCGACGACGGTGCGGAGACGGCGACGGCCACTTCGGCTGGAAGGATAGGTCGCCTACAGGTCTGCACTGCTTGCGCCTTCGTTCAGGCCAGCTGGAGGGGGCGGCCGACCTTCTCGGTCAGGAGGGAGCGGTTGCGACGAGCTCGAGGTTGGTGGAGATGAGATTCAGCACCGGCACGCGGGAGAGTGCCCGGTTGGCCAGCCAGATGGCACCAGCCGTTCGCGTTGCCAAAGGCCCATCGAGCGTAAGAGGAAGCATGTTGGCGTGTCGACACTCTGTCACTCGGAACCCGTGCGCTTCGACGAGGGCGACCGCCGAACGCTTCGTGTAGACCGCCTCGTGGGGCGCGGCACCGTGGTAGTAGAGACCGAGGAGCTTGGCGACCTTCTCCAGATACGAGTACCGGTTGGGCAGCTTGTAGACGTAGAGCGTTCCACCAGGCCCGAGCACGCGCTTCAGCTCGTCCAGGCTCTCGTTCGGGTACTCGACGTGCTCGAGCACTCCGAGGCTGAGCGACCGCGTCGAAGGATCTCGACTCGAACGGAAGTCTCACGGGATCCGAGCTCGTGTATGCCTCAATCTCGGGGAAGCGCTCGAGCGAAATACGCGCGTCGCCCTCGATCTCCGGGTGGTAGTCGAACGCCACGACCTCGACTCCTTCGATCCGAAGCAGATGCGAGATCTGCCCCCATCCGCAGCCCCAGTCGAGCACCCGGTGGGAACCGCTCGAAGCGATCCGTGCCACGATCTCGGCGTACTCGCGCATCTGCGGTGCCGACCGAAGGTTGACGTCGTTACCCCGTCGTTCTCGCCAGCGACTCATGGTCGTGCGCCACGTCGGTACCGCTCTGCACGTGCGACGCATCGATCCGATGGTTCCTCGCTCAGCGGATACAGCCACTCGGCCTGGGAGGATAGGACGCGTGCGGGTCTGCATCGTCTACGACTGCCTGTTCCCGTACACGATCGGGGGAGCGGAGCGCTGGTCGCGCAACGTCGCCGAGCGGCTCGCGGCGCAGGGACACGACGTGACGTTCCTGACGCTCAGGCAGTGGGGGCGAGACGAGGAGCCGGACGTTCCGGGAGTGCGCGTGATCGCCGTGGGACCGCGCCTCGAGCTGTACACGGACGGCGGTCGGCGCCGCCTGCTCCCGCCGCTCGTCTTCGGCTTCGGCGTGCTTCGTCATCTCCTCCGCCACGGCCGGCGCTACGACGTCGTGCACACCGCGTCCTTCCCCTACTTCTCGCGTGCTCGCCGCCGCCGCCGCGCGGCGTCGCGGTCGGTATCGGATCGTCGTCGACTGGCACGAGGTGTGGACCCGCGAGTACTGGGGTGAGTACCTCGGCCGATTCGGTGGGGCGGTCGGGTGGCGGATCCAGCGCGCATGCCTCCGCGTCCCGCAGCGCGCGTTCTGCTTCTCGCGCCTGCACGAGCGGCGGCTCCGCGAGCTGGGCCTCCGCGGGAAGCTGACGCGGCTCGACGGCCAATACGACGGGCCTGTCGAGCCGATCGAGCCGCGGCCTGCCCGGCCGGTCGTTGTGTTCGCCGGCCGCCACATCCCCGAGAAGCAGGTGTCGGCGCTCGTCCCCGCGCTCGCGCTGGCTCGGGAGCAGCTGCCGGAGCTCCGCGGCGAGATCTACGGGGACGGGCCGGAGCGCGAGAAGGTCGTCGCTGCGATTCACCAGTTCGGGCTCGACGAGGTCGTATCTGCGCCGGGCTTCGTCAACGGGGAGGTGCTGGAGGACGCGCTGTCGACGGCGATGTGCCTCGTGCTCCCGTCGCGACGCGAGGGATACGGCCGGGTGGTCATCGAGGCGTCCGCGCGCGGGGTCCCGGTGGTGGTCGTGGCCGGACCCGACAACGCCGCGACCGAGCTCGTCGAGGAGGGGGTCAACGGGACGATCGCCGCGTCCGCGGAGCCCCGCGACCTCGCCGCTGCGATCGAATCGCGGTCGATCACGCGGGCGGCGCTCTGCGGACGTCGGCCTCCGGCTGGTTCCGTGGAAACGCGGAACGCCTGTCGCTCGAACAGTCACTGACCAAAGTGCTCGCGGCGTATGCCGACGGCTGACCGCTCCGTTCTGCACGTTCTGCCGCATCCGGGTGGAGGCGGCGAGACGTATGTGGACGTGCTCGACGACCTGCCCGGCTATCGCGTCGAGCGCCTCTACCTCGCCCCGAGCCCGAGCCCCGCCGCTCGTGAGCTCGCCCACGGCCTTGCAGCGGTTGTGCGCGCTGTGCGTGGGCGCGACCTACTCCACGTTCACGGTGAGGCGGCTGCAGGTCTCTGCGTACCGCTTCTCGCAACGCGCCCTTCGGTCGTCACGCTCCATGGCCTGCACCTTGTGCGTCGTGTGACTGGGGTTGCGGCGAAGCCTGGCTCGGCTCAACCTGCGAGCGGTCTTGCGCGCGGCCGATCGAACGATCTGTGTCTCGGAGAGCGAGCATCATGAGCTGATCAGCGCGGCGGGCAAGGTTTTCGCTCGTCGGGCGATCGTGGTGCGCAATGGCGTTCGCATCCCGCCGGCGCCGAGCGCGAGCGAGAGAAGTGCGGTGCGTGAGTCCCTCGGTATCTCGCCATCGGAGACGGTCGCGATCTGGGTCGGCTCGCTCGACGAGCGGAAGGATCCACTGACTGCCGTCCGTGCTGCGGAGCAGGCGTCGGTCACCCTGATCGTCGTCGGCGATGGACCGCTTCGAACGCAAGTGGAGCGGGCGGACTCGACGCACGTCCGCGCTCTGGGCGAGCGCGACGACGTGGCCGAGACTCCTGGCGGCGAGCGACATCTTCGTCCTCACCTCGTGGCGCGAGGGGCTCGCGTTCTCGCTCCTCGAGGCGATGGCTCATGGACTCGCGCCTGTCGTGAGCGACTGCCCGAGAATCTCGAGGCGATCGGCGATACGGGAGTCGACGTGGCGCCTGGCGACGACGCGGGGCTCGCTTCGGCGCTGAAACGACTGGCCGCAAGCGCGCACGAGCGCGAGCCGAACTCGGTGACCGCGCCTCGCGACGCATCGCGCGGCTGTTCAGCGCCGAGGACATGAGACGGCGCACACGCCTCGTCTACGACGAGGCGCTCGCGGGACTGAGCCACGGACCGACCGGATCGGCCGCAGCGGAGCACCCGTAAAGACGTCGCGCCGAAGCCGGATGCTGTCGACGAAGCCGATCTCTGCATCGACCGCATCGCGCGGTGGGCGTGGGCGCTGTGCTCGGGCCGCGCGCGGCTCGCCACCCGGCGATTCGACCACGTAGCGACGAGAGATCGTGTGAATACGCGAGCGCGTCGGCGACGACGACCACCGCCTCGGTGAGCAGTGTGCGCGGTCCGGCGCTCGAACCGCAGAACGGCGTAACGACGCAAGAAGTACGCCCGCGAGAACCCCGCCTGATAGCGCTGCCAGGCGGATCGTTTCCGTGCGGTCGCGGAGCCGAGGTGCACGGCGACGGCGTCGGGAGCCCCAACCGTCCTCCATGTTCCGGCGCGCAACCGCAGGGCAAGATCGACGTCCTCACCGTACGAGACGACTCCGTCATCGAGGCCGCCGACGTCCTCCCAGGCGGCTCGCCGGTACGCGCCGGCCGCGCCACACGGTCCGAGCAGGTGCGCGTCCGTGTGCTTCGCGCTCGCTGTCGGCTGCGCCGCGGAGCCGTGGAAACCCGGCGAGCGTCCGATCAACCGTCAAGCCGAAGCTTTCGATCCGGCTCTCCACCCGGTTCGACGAGCAACGCTGCGACCGAGCCGAGCGCGTCGTCGTCCTCCAGCGGCGCGACCAGGCGCTCGATGAAGTCGGGTGGGCAGAACACGTCGTTGTTCAGCAGCACGACGACGTCGCCGCCGCCGGAGCGCACACCCCGATTGCAGGCGGCCGAAAAACCAAGGTTGGCGCCGAGCTCCACCACCCGAGACTCCGAGAAGGCATCCCGAACGCCGCTCGGGGTACCGTCCGTCGAGCCGTTGTCGCAGACGATTACGGAATGCGAACGCGTTTGGCGCCGGAGGTGGCTGAGACACTTCTCCGCTCAGCGGCCAACGGTCGTGGACGGGTACGATCACGTCGATCGAGGCGGGCACCGCTGGTAAAGGCTATCGTCGATCCCGGTGGACGCCGGAGCGACGATGGTGGCGGCGTCGGACAGTACTCGGAGACGAACCAGGAATTACCGACAGGCTCGCACGTGACCCGCGCTCTTTCAGCCTGCGAGGAATCGTGCGTCGCATTCGAAATCGCGCCACGTCGACGGTGAGGGTCTAGGCGATGCACCGCCTTCGTGCGCTGATCTCGCGTCATATAGGCGCACGCGACGCATGGTCGAACGTATCCTCGATCAGTTCCCACGGATTCGCGACACACTGATCGAGCACTGAGGGGTGCGTCGTTCTCGCGACAGATGAAGGAGCTCGTTCGCTCGTCGGTCGCGGACACTCGATGAGCTTCCCGGGCGAGCAGACTATGCCCTACCCAGTACGCGATGGACCGTTCGTGATGGCCGCTGAGCAGTGGGTTGACGACCAGTCGGCGATTCATGCGCTCCAACAAACCGCAGAGCCACCAGTGATTTCGGTGCTAACCCCTGTGTTCAACGCCCGCCCCACAGACTTGCAAGCCGCTATCGACTCCGTCGTAGCGCAGACGTACCCCGGCTGGGAACTCTGCCTTGTGAACGATGGCTCGACGGATGCGGGAGTTGATGATGTCCTCGACGAAGCGGAGGAGCGGGATTCCAGGATCCGTGTACTCCGATTGCCGCATAACACCGGCATCGCTCGAGCGACGAACAGTGCATTAGACATGGCGACCGGAGAGCTTGTCGGGATGCTGGACCACGACGACATTCTCTTTCCGAACGCGTTGGCGGAGGTGGTCTCGCGATTTGTCTTGGACCCGTTCGTCGACGCCGTCTATACAGATCAGTGTTTCGTCACTGCGGACGGGCATCCAGGCGTACCGCTACTGAAGCCTGATTGGTCGCCTGTGCTGTTCTGCGGAGTCATGTACGTCGGACACTTCCTCGCGACACGCCGCAGCCTGGCCATTGGGGTGGGCGGGTTTGATCCAGCGTTTGACAACGTTCAGGACTTTGAATTCATGCTGCGTCTCTCGGAGCGCACGAGTCGGATCGTCCATGTGCCGAAGGTGCTCTATGGCTGGAGGCGAGTTGATTCAAGCGTCGCCGCGCGCGGCGACGCAAAACCGTTGATCGCTGAGCTGCAAGCCAAGGCGGTTTCGGCTCACCTGGAACGACTGGCTGTCCCAGCAGTTGCACGCCCGAATCCACGGCACACGCACCGAGCTCTCTTCCGCCCAAGCCCCAGCCTCCCCCATCCTATGCCGTTATCGTCGGCGGCCGCTCGGAGTCGGCTGAGGCTCACCGCACAGTCGCGGCGGTTAAGGACTCCCTGCCGGAAGCGAATGTCATTGTTGTGGATGCGCCACTTCTCGGACGAACCTCGCGTGACCCTCTTGTTGACGTGGTACGGGCAGCTCTTGAGTCCGATGTCGAATTCGTCGCATTCGTCGAGAGCGGGCTAACCGTTGAGCCTGACGCCTGGATCCAGCTTCAGCTCCATGCGAGCATGGAGTCCACCGCTCTCACCGCTCCGATCGTCGTTTCGAGAAGGCCGTTCGGGGCACGCGTTGTCGAGGCTGGTCTTATCGTGGCGCCCGAGGGCCTTCTCCCAGCCATGCGCGGGGTCGGCGGCCCCACAGCGACGGGTACGCCGGATCCCTTTCATGTGCACGCGAGGTCTCAGCAGTCTCGGGAATGTGTGCACTGATCTCAGTTCCAACGCTGCACGGCCTTGATGGCATTCGATCTGGGTTCGGGACGATCCGTCATGCCGTCGCGCACTCATCGCTGCGTGCTCACGAACACGGGCTTCGCAATGTCGTCACCCCACGAGCCGTCGCATGGCAGCGGCACGAGAACACCGGCTCACCCGACCTTGACCTCGATCGTCTGTTACTCGTCGATGCTTGGCGGAGCCGACTCCAATGTGGTGATCCCTACCACAACCCTGGGTTTGAGACCGCCGACGGCGGATACCACCTCCGCCCAGACCGTCTCTACCTCGTGACGCAGTGAACGTTCTGCTCGTTAGCCATTGCGACTTCGATGGCAATAGCGCGTTCCACGTGTACAGCGTTGCCGAAGCGCTGGCCAGCAGGGGTTACGCGCCGACCGTATCCGTACCGTCAGACACCACCGGAGTGTCGGATATCGGACAGCCGCCGTTCCCGGTTCTCACGTACGCCGAGGTCGTGCGTGAAGCCACTCCATACGACCTCGTCCATGCATGGACACCGCGGGAGCCGGTACGCCGTATCGCGGAGATGGTCGCGATGCGGTCGCGCTGCCCATATGTCGTTCATCTCGAAGACAACGAACGCGTGGTCACGAGCGACATGACGCGCTTGAGCCACTCAGACCTGAGCCATCTCCCGGAGCCCTTCATCGAGCGGCTCGTGCCATCGTGGGCCTCCCATCCTATGCGAGCTCAACGGTTTCTGGGCGGCGCAGCGGGCATCACGGTAATCGTGGACGCACTGCTTGAGTTGTGTCCAAGCGGAATCCCCGCACGGGTCGTTTGGCCAGGCTTTGATCGAAGCCTGGTCGAGGCGTCGGTCAACCGCGAAGATGCACGTGCCGCCCTTGGCGTGGCTGACGAAACGTTGGTCATCCTCTATCCGGGAAATGTCCATCGGTCAAATGCCGCCGAGGTTCAGAGTCTCTTCCTAGCGGCTCTGCTGCTACGCCGCTCCGGGTTGGACGTCAAGTTGATCAAGACCGGTGCGGACACAGAACGTATGAAGATGCTGGACGGGATTGATCTCTCTGAGGCGGTGACGGACCTAGGATTTGTCACGCGAAAACGAATCGGTGAGTTGCTATGTGCTGCTGATCTCTTCGTGCAACCCGGAGCGCCAAGCCCGTTCAACGACTATCGCTTTCCGTCAAAGATCCCAGAGTTTCTTGCTTCCGAACGTCCACTAATACTTCCTCGCACTAACATTGGGCTCCATTTGAAGAATCACGAGCAGGCAGTCATGCTCGACTCTGGCACGGCACTCGACACTGCCGAAAAGATTGCTGAAATTGCCGCCGACGATGGCCTAGCGGTGCGCCTCGCGAGGAATGGCCGTGTGTTCGCGTATGAGCACCTGACATGGGAGAAGAACGTGGAGATCGTTGCAGAACTCTACGAGTCTGTCGGGAAGGTGCGGCGGCCAAGCCAACAAGTTCCTCTGCGAGGAAAAGCTCCGCACGTGCCGAGCCCGCCTGTCAAGATGATTGCGTTCTACCTGCCGCAGTTCCACCCAATCCCTGAGAATGACGCTTGGTGGGGTGAGGGGTTCACGGAGTGGACAAACGTTACGAAGGCGCGCCCTCTGTTTGAGGGTCATTACCATCCACAGCTTCCGACTGAACTCGGCTGTTACGATCTTCGGGATCCGACCATCATGGACCGGCAGGCTTCGCTTGCGCGTGAATACGGGATTTACGGCTTCTGTTTCTACTACTACTGGTTCGACGGACAGCGGGTCCTCGAGAAGCCTTTGGACATGTTTCTGAGCCGCCGCCGCCCTGAGATCCCTTTCTGCTATTGCTGGGCGAATGAAAATTGGACGCGCCGATGGGATGGATCGGAGAATGAAATTCTGCTTCGTCAAGGATATCGCGAGAACTGGGCGGAGCGATTGATCCGAGATGTTCTTCCCGCGATGGCCGATCCCAGATACCTCCGCGTGGGCGATGCAGCGCCGTTCCTTGTCTACCGGGCGGATCAGATCCCCGATGCAGCAAGTGCGACGCGGACATGGCGAAAGGTCGCGATGGCAGAGGCAGGCCTCAATTTGCACCTGGTAGCGGTCCAGCAGTTTCGGCATCACCGATCCCAGGCCGTACGGGTTCGATGCTGCCGCCGAATTCCCACCGCATACTCCTCACTTCACAGCAAGCCGACGCGGAATCAAGTTTCTGACCTCGAATTTCTCTGGCTTTCTCGAGGGACTATCGGACAGTGCGAGTCAACCAGTTAAGTCGATCTCTGCCGCCTTACACGCTCTATCGGGGTGTGATGCCAGCGTGGGACAACACAGCGAGGCGCGGGAGTGCGGCGCACGTTATCCTCAATTCGTCCCCAGAGCGATATCGACTGTGGTTACGAAAACTCGTCCTCCAGACGCTGGTTCGTTCGGGCCTACAGGCCCCAATCATTTTCATCAACGCGTGGAATGAGTGGGCCGAAGGTACCTACCTCGAGCCCGATGTTCACTATGGCCGCCGACGACTTGAAGCTACATGGGATGGTCTGGTGGAGGGTGTCAGCCAGTATTACGCGAGCCGGTCGGTCATGTGAGCGGTTCTGCTGTTAACGAGCACGTACGGTCCTCACTCCCATCCCTGTGAGAAGGTTTCGAACACGATTGCGGTGGATCGGTGCAGCACGTGACCCAGGGTCTCTGACGTCCACGTGGTTTGATCAGCGATCGTTGGAGTCAGTCGCGCAACGCTACGCCACGTACTTTGGAGGCGAAGTCTCCTACGGGAACGGTGAGCGACTTCTGTAGATGGTTTCGAGCATCTCGGTCCCCTTGCGCAGACGCAAGGCGACATGAAGGATGTTCAGCGCCCGTGGGCGGTTAAGTCAATCTTGGGAACCGTTCCCCGCGGAGGACGAGTCCTGGAGATTGGCGGCGGCGAGCCATACGTAGCTGATCTTCTCGCCCGACTTGGATACGAAGTCTGGCTCGTCGATCCGTACGACGGATCCGGCAATGGCCCGACGGAGCACTCCCGTACCGCCGAGCGTGCCCGGGCGTACGCTTCGTCCGCGCCCTGTTTGACGACCAACTCGAAGGTATCGACGTTGGGTCACTTGACTGTGTGTTCTCAATCTCGGTTTTGGAGCACTTGGATCGCGACGGACTTGATGCGGTATTTCGAGGCCATGACCGATTCTTGAAACATGGTGGTCGATCGATTCACGCAATTGATCATGTCGTGGCCGGGGAAGGGGCCGAAGAGCACCTAGTCAACCTCCAATACCTCGCGTCCGGCCTAGGGATCGAAAGGGCTGTCCTCGATCGCACGCTCCGTGAGCTCGTCGACGATACGGAGACGTACTTCTTATCCGCAGAGAGTCACAACCGTTGGCGACAGTATCTCCGGCTTGAGTACGAAGAGTTTCCTATGCGCCGATGCGTGAGTGTGAACCTAAATGCTGCATCACCTGGCTTACGGAGTGATCTATAGCGACGCGCTTCGGGCTGTGTTACCAGGCGTTCGCACACCGCGGCAGGTCACGACCGCTTGCCAGAACCGGCTTGAGTCGTCCAGGAACTCGACGACCTCAAGGAATTGCCCCCAGTGGCTGCGCACATACTCCTCGGTGACGACACAGTCGCCGTAGTTCTCGGACGCAATGATCCTGGCATCGCTGCTTTTCTCTGCCGTGGGGATGTACTACGAAGCCCGTCTCATTTAGGTGACCCCGAGTGAGGGATCGGAGCCGATCTTCCTATGGAGCATCGCGTGCCACGGGTGCACGTTCGCGACGTCCGCAGGCACCGACGCAAAGTAATCGATGAAGCGAGGTGGCTCGACGGTGCCAATCAGGTGCCCGCCGGGTCGCAAGACGCGGGCGATCTCGGCTAGCCAGCAGGTCGGCGACTGGCTCCGGAAGGTGAGTGAACACGGAGTACGCATACACGAGATCGAAGAAATCGTCCGGAAAGGGGAGGCTTCCACGCGGCTCTACTAGGCTAAGAACTGCCGGGCATCGCGAGTCTCGGGCGGCGTCGAGAGCTTCCGCTGACACGTCCACTCCGTAAAGACGGTCCGGATCCGTATCTCGCAAGAAGAACCGCATCATGCGTCCCCACGAGACCCCGAAGTCGAGGATCGTTGTTCGAGCACCTAGCGGGCGTTCGTCTCGTTCACACGTGCGGCGGATCTGCAAGTAGAAGGCAGCCGCTTCTTGCACTGTCTCTACGTTCGCGGAACCGACCGTCGCGATTTGGAACGACGCGTCTGGAAATCCGGTAGGCCCACGACCCGCCGCGTCGTGCGCTCCGCGTGATCAGCTTGATCCACGCGTCGTCGTCGAGGTGTCCATATCGCTCTCGGGCGACGAGAGCACGTCGGCGTCGAAGGAGTCTCACTGCAGGCCTGCGTGGTTCGGCGCGTCCATGGCTAGGTCACAGCGACAACGTCGCGATATCGCTGGACTACTCGGGCAGGTTTCCCGAGCGCGAGGACTTCGCTTCCATGGAGAAGTAGGGCTCGATCGCAGAACCGCTCCATGAGCTCGAGGGCGTGGCTCACGAACACGACCGTCTTGCCCTCCTCCTTGAAGCCGCTCGAACGTCGCGAAGCACTTCTCCTGGAACGCCTGGTCGCCGACGGCGAGCACCTCGTCGAGGAGGAGGACGTCGAACGGGATCTGGATCGCGATCGAGTACGCGAGCCGCACCAGCATCCCCGACGAGTAGTTCTTGAGCTTCTGGTCGACGAAGCGCTCGAGCTCGGCGAAGGCGACGATGTCGTCGAACTTCTGATCGAGCTCGTTCTTGCGTCAACCCGGCGAGCGTGCCGTTGATGCGGACGTTGTCGCGTGCCGTCAGCTCCGGATTGAAGCCGACCCCGAGCTCGATGAAGGGCGAAAGCAGACCATTCACCTTGACGCGCCCCGAATCGGGGACGTAGATGCCGGCCAGGATCCTGAGCAGCGTGCTCTTGCCGCTGCCGTTCGGGCCGATGACGCCGAAGAACTCTCCCTGCTCGACCTCGAAGCTGACGTCCTGGAGCGCCTCGTTGCGTTCGTAGGTCACGCGCCTGAACGGATGCAGGAAGTACTCCTTGAGGTACGTCCGCTGCTCGTGCGGGATGCGAAACGCCTTGTGAGACGTCGGTGACTTCGATCGCTGGCGCCACTAGAGCTTCTCTGCGAAGTAGCGGCCCTCGCGGCGGAAGATGACGAAGGCCGCGAGGGCGGTGAGGAGGACGATCGCGATCGGGATGAGTCGGCCCCCTGCACCCGCGTACACCGTGTCGGCCGACACGTCGTATGGGCCGCTCGAGCCTCCGAGCATCGCGTGACGGATGTCCTGCATGACCTGCAGGAACGGGTTGAGGAACGCGACCTTCTGCGCCCAGTCGGGGAGGATGCCGACCGGATAGAAGATCGCGCACGCGAAGAACAGCAGCGAGGCGGCGAGCTCCCACACCTGGGCGATGTCGCGAAAACGCACGAAGAGGGCGCTGAGCAACAGCCCGAGGGCGATGGTGAAGACGTAGAGCTCCGCCAGGAGCGGGATGACGAGCAGCCATTCGACGCGCGGTGCAGTGCGCTGAATCGCGGCGAAGAAGACGAACGCGAGCACGTTGACGCAGAACGTGATCCCGGCTGCTACGGACAACGAGAGCGGGATCAGGATCGGATCGAAAGCGAGCCGGCGGAGCGTCGGGCCGCCCTCGACGATGGACGGGAGCATCAGGCTGACGGCGTCGATGAAGAAGAGGAAGAGGAGGATCCCGATCAGGAGGAACAGTGCGAAGTCGTCCGTCTGGTTCTCCGTCCTCAGCAGGTGGGCGAACACGAGCCAAAGGACGGCGAAGTACGCGAGCGGCTTGACGAGCGACCAGAGGTAGCCGAGCGCTGCGTCGTTGTACCTGGCCTTGAAGTCGACGACGCCCATGACGCGAAGGACGCGCAGGTAGTAGCGCGAGGCCACTCGTCGCTCGTGGTTGGGAAGGGCCATTCGCGTGCTCACTCATGTCGCGTCAAGGCTAGTGAAGGGGGAGGAGGCCACCCGCGGCTCCGGTGGCGCCGAGTTCTCTCAGTCGATTCGCGTGCTGTGGGCGGCCCTGGTCGGGGCGCCGGGCTCAGCTCGCCTCCGCGAACGACCTCCGTGACGACGAAGTTGGGCCGGCCCTTCGCCTCGTCGTAGACGCGGCCCGAGGTACTCGCCGATCAACCCCAGGAAGAGCAGCTGCACGCCGGCGAAGAACGTGATCGCGACGATGAGCGCCGCGAAGCCCTCGGGCGAGTTGCCGAGGAAGACCCGCTGGAAGACCGCCCACAGCGCGTAGACGGAAGCGAGAGCGGACACGCAGGCGCCGAAGATCCACGCCGCGCGCAGCGGCGCGACGGTGAACGCGAAGACACCGTCGAACGCGAGCCGGAAGAGCTTTCGCAGCGTGTAGCTCGGCTCGCCTCCGGCGCGCGCGTCGCGCTCGACCGGGACGCCGGTCTGCGGGAAGCCGACCCAGGAGCGGAGGCCCCTGATGTAGCGATGCCGCTCGGGGAGGCGATTGATCTGATCGACGACGCGCCGCGAGAGGAGCGCGAAGTCGCCCGAGTCGACCGGGACCTTCACCTCGGAGAGCCGGCGCATCAACCGATAGAAGAGGAAGTAGGCGGCGCGGTAGGGCAGCGACTCCTTGCGCCGCACCCGCTGCGCGTAGACGACGTCGTAGCCCTTCTCGTACTCGGCGACGAAGCGGGGGATCTCCTCCGGGCGGTCCTGCAGGTCGCCGTCCATCGCGACGACGACGTCGCCGGTCACCGTCTCGAGTGCCGCGGTCAGCGCCGCCTGGTGTCCGAAGTTGCGCGACAGTCGTACGCCGACCACGCGCGAGTCGGCCGCCGCCGCCTCGATGATCAGGTCGTACGTCCGGTCCGTGCTCCCGTCGTCGACGAAGACCATCTCGTGCGGGCCGCCTGGAAGGTCGTCGAGCACCGCAGTGAGCCGGCGGACGAGCTCCGGGAACACCGCCTCCTCGTTGTGGACGGCGATCGCAGCCGATACGCGCGGCTCAGTCATCGTGCTTCGGGCTTCCCTTGAAGTAGACCATGCTCCATAACATCGGCCCGCGGCCGGGAACGGCAAAGGGCTCGAACACGACCTCGTCGAAGTGCTCGGTCAGAAGCGCGCGCCAGGCGGGGAGGCTGCGTGGATGGTCGCCGCGGTCGCGGAGGGCCAGTGTGCGCGGAATTCCTCGCTGCTCGGGGAGCTCGAGCTCGATGACGTGGACGTGTCCGTCCGCACTCACATACGCGCGTACGTCGGCCAGGAGAGACGAAACAGCACCGTCGTCGAGGTGGTGGAGCAGGCTGTTGACGAGGACGAAGTCGTAGGTGCCTTTCCCGGGGATTGCGTCGCTCCGAACGTCCGCGACCGCGAACCGGTCGCCGTGCTTGCGCCGAGCATGGGCGATGTACGCGGGGTTGACGTCCACGCCCAGGTAGTCGAGCCCTGCGAACTCGGCGCTGTTCGTGCCCGGGCCGCAGCCGACGTCGAGCACGCGCCGGATCGTCGAGCGCTCGTTGTGGCGCCAGACCGGTCCGAGCTTGCTCGCGACGAAGGGGCGCTGCCAGGCGAGATAGACCTCCGGTCGCTCGAGCAGTTTGACGATTGCCGTGTTCATCGGTGCGAACGCGAGCGGACCGTGCCCGGTACCTGAGGGTGCACCGACGGGCGTCACGGCGACCAGGCGAGACGTGCTAGCCGAACGTCCAGATCGTGCCGATACACGTACTCCGTGGTCTCTGTCGGCGACAACGACTGCCATTCTCTGCGGGTGACGTGGCGGATGAGTAGAGCATGAGCGTGCCCACGGACGCTGGGGCGGCGCACGCACGTGTCGGAGCGAGCGGGATCCTCGATCGGCTTCGTGAGAGCACGCTCGTACTCGACATCGCGCTGGTCAGCGGCGTGTCGCTCGCCCTCGGGTTGATCAGGCTCGGGTCGCCGGCGCTCTGGTACGACGAGGCGTACACCTATCGGCAGATCCACAAGGGCTACCTCGACCAGTTCGACGGGTACCAGCCGTTCTACTACTGGATCCAGAAGCCGTGGACCGACATCGCAGGGACGTCGGAGTGGGCGCTGCGGTTTCCGTCCGTCGTGGGGGCGATGCTCGCGTGCGCCCTCCTCGTCGTGCTCGCGAGGCACCTGTTCGATCGCCGCGTCGCGCTCCTGAGCGGCCTCTTCCTCGCCACGAGTCCGTACTTCGTGAAGTGGTCGCAGCAGGCTCGCGTCTATCCGTTCCTCGCGGCCCTGGGCATCGTCGCGACGCTGCTCCTGCTGCGTGCGCTCGAGCGAGGAACCCGCGGCGCGTGGGTCGTCTACGGCCTCGCCTACACGGGGCTCCTCGTGACCCACGCGGTCGTCGGACTGCTGCTCCTCCCGGCGCACGCAGTCCTCGTCGCGCAACGCCGCGAACGCGTCCTGCCGCACGGCCTGGTTGCGGGAGTGGTGATCCTCGGGCTCGGCGTGCCGTGGATCGCCCAGCTGGCGCTGCGGACGAATGACGAGATGAGCGAGACGGCGTGGATCCCGTATCCGTCGCCCGCATACGTCGGCGGAGCGCTCATGGGGATCTCGGGAGCGGCGGGGTTCGGACTCCTGCTCGCGGGTCTCGGTCTCTGGGCGCTTCGACGTGCAGGTGAGCGACAGCTCGCCGTGTGGCTCGCCTCGTGGGCGTTCGGGCCCGTCCTGTTCGCCCTCGTCATCTCGATCGCGAGACCGGTCTTCCTCGATCGGTACCTCGTCATCGCCGCGCCCGCGTTCGCGATGCTCGCAGCGGTCGCCGTGCTGTCACTCGCGGGTCGGCTTCGTGCCGGCGTCGCACTGGCAGCCGCCGTCGCGACGTGCGTGGGGCTCGTCCTCTGGTACCAGACGACCGACGACGGCAACTGGCGTGGGGAGGACTGGCGGAGCGCAGTCGCCACCGTGCTGGCGAGGAGCGACGAAGCAGACGCCGTCGTGGTCGTCCCCTGGTGGGCCCACGACGCGGCCGAGTACTACGGTGCCCCGGCTGAGGACGTCTCGACGGCCGACTCGGTCTGGGTGCTGCACTGGTCGGAGGACGGCCCGGCTCTTCCCGCCGAGGTACGCCGTCCGCTCGGCTTCGGCGACCACGTGCTCGTCGACCGGATGCAGTTCGGCTGGCGGGTCAGCGCGCAGCTCTGGAAGAGACCCGGATCGTCCTAGGTTCCCGGCGGGACGAGCCAGACGCTGATCTTGCCGCCGCGTGTGTACTGGCGCAGCACGGTGAGCTGTGCACCCGGACGGCTCAGACACGGAATGCGGACGGGCTCGAGAGCGTCCAGCTGCTCGACGTAGTACACGGCTCGGCGCTGCCCGCAGACGCGGGCGGCAACGGCCTGCTCGTCGAGCTCCTCGATGGGTCGGTCGAGGTAGAAGCCGAGCTTCGTCGGCGCGTCCCGGATGTACGCCAGCACCGGGGTTCCCGGCGGCCCTTCCTCGATCGCGTTCGCCGCGTCCCGAAGCGCCTCCCGGGGAAGTCCGACGACGTCGGGCGCGAGGACGACGAAGCGCGCCGCCAGCAGACCGAGCGCGACGAGGCACACGACCGGGCGGATCACGGCACGGCGTCGACGGGCGTCTTCGAGCACCGCCGCGGCGCCCGTCGCCAGGAGCACGAACAGCGGAGCGAGCAGGTAGCTCAGGTAGCGCGGGATCACGTACGCGCCCTGGAGCCACAGCACGACGACGGTCGTCACCGGGCCGGCGAGCGAGCACGAGCGCCGTCCGCCACTCGCGCACGAAGGGACTGGCGGCCCCGACGATCGCGACGAGGACGACGAGCGGCAGCCAGACGGCTCCCGCGACGAGGGCCGTACCGTCGATCCAGAAGAGTCCAGGAAGGACGACCTGGTCGATCGGCGCGGTCACGACCCACGGGAATCCGATCTGGACGCCGTCCGGGTAGCGCGCGATCGCCTTGACCCCGCCGGCATGCGGGATGTACCAGGCGGCGATGGCCGCGACCGAGAGGCCGATGCCGATCGCAGCCGGAAGGCGCGTCCGTCGCTCGAACAGGAGAACTGCCGCCGTAGCGAGGACCGCGATCCCGACCTGAGGCAGTGTCCAGGCTCCGACCAGCCCTGCGAGCCACATGACTCCTACCGGCCATGCTCGTCCCGTTCTCAAGGCCTCGATCGCGGCGACGACCACGACGCTCATCGCGAGGTAGGCCAGCCCGTACCCGCGTGCCTGGCGTGTGATGTCGAGCAAGAGGGGCGAGACCGTTGCGAGGAAGAGGTAGAGGATGCCCGCGAGGACGCCCAGTCGTCTGTGCAGCCACGCCGTCACGAAGACGACCGCAGCCACGAACGGCACGGCCGAGAAGAGGCGGAAGACGACCTCGGACTCGCCTACCACCTTCGACGCGGCCCAGCACAGGATCGCCATGAGCTGATGACTCAGACCCGGGCCCGTCACGATCTCTCGAAGACCGGGTCGCACGAAGTTCTGGATCATGAGGATCTCGTCCGTCCAGAAGCTGTGTCCCAGCCGGAACAAGCGCGACCAGAGGAGTGCGGCGCCGAGGGTCGCGTACGACGCCGCGACGAGCGCCCGGCGCGTGCGAGCGCTCACGTCACGCGGCAGCGCGCGAGCGTGCGCACGACGCGCAACCCGTCGACGGCGGTGAGTTTCTTACCCGCCTCGCGGCCCCGCGCCTTGTACGAGATCGGAACTTCGTGGATTCGCTCTCCGGCAAGGAGGACGCGGGCGGCGATCTCCGGCTCGATGGCGAAGCCCTTCTCGCGGAGCGGAAGCGAGCGGAAGAGGTCGGTCCGCATCGCCTTGTGACAGGTCATGACGTCCGAGATCCAGCAGTTGTAGAGGACGTTGGTCGCGAACGTGACGGCCTTGTTGCCGATCACGTACCAGAAGCTGAACGACGACTGTGATGTCCAGGCGCGGGTGCCGAAGACGACGCGCGCCTCGCCGGTCGTGAGCGGCTCGAGAATGTGGGCGAGGTCGGCGGCGCGATACTCGAGGTCGGCGTCGAGGATCGCCGCGAAGTCCTCCGTCGCGAGCTGCAGCGCCGTGAGCACTGCCGCGCCCTTGCCGAGGTTGCGCTCGTGGTAGACGACTCTCACGTTCTCGGGCCACTCCGTCGAGCGGAGGAGCTCACGCGTGCCGTCAGTGGAGCCGTCGTCTACGACCACGAGCTCTCGGCTCGAAACGGGGAGCTCGGCGGTGAGCGCATCCTCGATCGCCGCCTCGACCGTGGCGCGTTCGTTGAACACGGGCATCAGGATGGAGAGGCCCTCCGCCATTCCCCGTCAGTTCGACCGGGCCGGTCGACGTCCTACCCTTGCGTCGGGTTCCATAGCGCGGTCAAGGGATAGCGGGATTCGACCGAGAACAGGGCGTGAGCGTGATCACCCATGCCGAAACATCGCAGCGCGCGCGGGAGCGGACGTTCGCCGGTGTCCAGTCTGCTCGCGTCCGCGTTTTCCTCGGCAGCGCCCTTGTGCTCTTCCTGGAGCTCGTGCTGATCCGCGAGCTCGGCGCAAAGGTCATTCACCTCAGCTACTTCACGAACTTCGTGCTCCTCGGGTCGTTCCTCGGCGTCGGCGTCGGCTTCCTCGCGAGCGACAGGCGTCGCAATCTGGCGCTGCTGTCCGCACCCGTGCTGGCCGTCATGCTCGCATTCGTGACGCTCGTCCCCGTCGAGATCGACAGGCGCAGCGACCAGATCATCTACTTCACCTACCGCGAGCCTTCGGGCCCGCCGATGTGGGTGACCCTGCCGTTTCTCTTCGCGGCCGTCGCCCTCTGCGTGTGCGGCCCTGCGCAGCTCGTGGGCCGCAGCTTCCGGGAGCTGCAGGCGCTGGAGGCCTATCGCCTCGACATCCTCGGAAGTCTCGCCGGGATCGCGACGTTCACGGCACTCGCTCTCGTCGGGATGCCGCCACTCGTCTGGGGTCTCGTTCTCGTCGCGCTGTTCATCGCGCTGCTCGGGACCCAGCGAAGCGTTCTGTTCTCGTGTGCGTTCCTCGTCGCGCTGTTCGTGGCCGATCTCCCGACCAGCAACGTCACCTGGTCTCCCTACTACCGGATCGTGCATCAGCAGCTCGACCTCGAGGACGGCGAGCAAGGCGTCAACGTCAACGTCAACGGCATCCCCCACCAGGTGGCGCGGAGCGTCGAAGGTCGGCTGCGCGACGACCCGCAGTACGGGCTTCCGTACGAGCGCCTCGGGCACGGCGCCCCCGAGCGCGTGCTCATCGTCGGGGCCGGCACCGGCAACGACGTCGCCGTCGCTCTCGAGATGGGGGCCGCCCACGTCGATGCCGTCGAGATCGACCCCGAGATCCTCGATCTCGGTCGACGTGTCCACCCGGACCGGCCGTACGACGACCCGAGGGTGACGACACACGTCGGCGACGGGCGTGCCTTTCTCGAACGCACCGACGCACGCTACGACCTGATCCTCTTCGCGCTCCCCGACTCCCTCGTCGTGCTCACGGGAAGCGGCGCGATTCGCCTCGAGAGCTACCTGTTCACCCGTGAGGCCATGGCTTCGGTACGGCGCCACCTCACGGAGGGAGGCGGCTTTGCGATGTACAACTACTACCGGAAGGACTGGCTCGTCGACCGCTATGCGGGCACCGTCGCCGCGGCGTTCGGCCACGCACCGTGCGTGGACAAGGTGGAGCGCATTGGTGGCCAGGCGGTGATCGCCGTCGCACTCGAGCCCGAGAATCAGCGGTGCAAGACGACCTTCGCCGCCGCCCGTCCGGTGCCCCCGGCGACGGACGACCGTCCGTTCCCCTACTTCCGAGGCGGTGTCGTACCGTCGCTGTACCTCTACGCGCTCGCCGGCATCCTCCTCGCGAGCCTGATCGCGGTCAGATGGGTCGCGGGTCCGTTTCGCCGCATGCGCCCGTACGCCGACCTGTTCTTCATGGGAGCCGCGTTCCTCCTGCTCGAGACGAAGAGCGTCACCACGTTCGCTCTCCTCTTCGGCACGACGTGGATCGTGAATGCGATCGTCTTCGCAGGCGTGCTTCTCGCCGTGCTCCTCGCCATCGAGACGACGCGGCGATTCCGGACTCCTGCCTTGCCCGTCCTCTACGCCGGCATCGCTGCGGCGCTCGTTCTCGCGTACGTGGTCCCGAACGCCTCGCTGCTCGGCCTGCCGGTGCTCCCGCGTCTGGTGGCCGCGGTCTCGTTGGCGTTCGCGCCGATCTTCCTCGCCAACCTCGCCTTCGCGAAACGGTTCGCGGCGACCGAGAACGCACCGAGCGCGTTCGGCGTCAACGTGCTCGGCGCAATGGTCGGCGGCTGCCTCGAGTACGTCGCGCTGATGGTGGGCTTCCGCAACCTGTTGATCGTCGCGGCGCTGCTCTATCTCGCCGCGTTCGCGCTCGTGCCACGCCGAGGCCTTCGCACGGTCTCGTCGTAACGCCCCGCCGAACGCATCAGTTCGCGGGCGGGATGATCCAGACCTCGGTACGCCCGCCGCGCCCGTACTGGTCGACGTGGATGTGCTCGGTGCCCGCTCGCGACGTACAGGCGGGCTCGAAGGGCGGCCAGAGCCAGGGCTGTGACACGAGGACCGCCTCCGAAGTCGTCTCGCACACGCGCCTTGCCTCGGCCGGCGTGCGCGCCCAGCGCACGGGCCGGCCGAGGTGGAACGCGAGGTCGTAGGGATACGGCACGTAGGCGACGACGGGTGCGGTGGCAGGGGCGCGTTCGGTCACGATCGCCGCGGCGTCGCCCATCCCGTCACGAGGCATCTGCGCGATCGATCTCATCAGCGGCAGGGAGGCGGACAGCAGGTACGCGAGGGCTCCGACCGCGATGAGCGTCCTGACGATCGGAGGGCGGGGCCGCCGCGTGAGTATCGTCGCGCATCCGCTCGCCACGAGCGCGAAGAGCGGGACGAGGAGGAAGCTGAAGAACCGAGGCGCGACGTCCGTCCCGCTCGCCCAGAAGACGAGAACCGTCGCAACGCTGCCGAAAACGGTGACGAGCGCAGAGCGTGCCTCACGCAGCAGCGGGCTGGAGGCGATCAGCACCGCGAGCGCGCCGGCGACGACGAGTGAGCCCAGATTCGGTTCGAAGAACGAGTCGTCGTTCAGAGACAGCGCCGGCACGAGCGTCTGGTCGATGGGGGAGGTGAGGAGCCAGGCCGTCGGGATCGGGACCCCGTACGACTGTCCCGAGCTGCGCACGATGTCGTCGACGTGCGGTGCGTACCAGGTGCAGATGGCGAGCGCCGAGGCGGCGAGACCGATCCCCGACGTCCGGCGCAGCCGATCCTTCGTCAGCAGAACGGCGCCCGTCGCGAAGAAGGCGACGGCGAAGTGCGGGAGGGTCAGGGTGCCGAGGACCCCGCCGGCACAGAACGCAGCGACGGCGAGGTTGCGGCCCGAGCGCTCCGCTTCGAGGGCCCCGATCAGCAGCACGCTCATGGCGAGGAACGCAAGGCCGTACCCGCGCGCCTGGCGGGAGATGTCGAGGAGCAGCGGTGAGAAGGTCGCCAGGCCCAGAAAGAGGAGGCCCGAGAGCACGCTGATCCGGACGTGCAACCAGGTCGTGAAGAGCACCGCTCCGAGGACGAACGGAATCACCGATCCGAGGCGAAGCAGGACCTCCGACTCCCCGACGAGCGAGCTCGACGCCCAGCCGAGCATGCTGAAGAGCTCATGGTTGTTGGGGACGTACGACCCGGCGAGGATCTCGGCCGGTCCCCCGCGGATGAAGCGTCCGACCGTCAAGAGCTCGTCGCAGCAGTAGCTCGCTGCGAGCTGCACCGTCCGCGACCAGACGAGAATCGACCCGAGAGCCGCGTACGCTGCGAACGTCAGTGCCGCGACGGCTCGCGTGGTTGGTCGAACGGCGTGCCACGTCTCCCGAGCCCCGCCGGCCGCGTGGGTCGGCTCCGCTGCCATCCCTACGGTATCGGCATGACGCGCCCGAGCAGGAGTTCCCCGGGGGCGCCGACGATCGCGCCGGGCGTGGCGTTCGCCTTCAGCGTGTACGCGGTGACCTCCGCGGGCTTCTTCAGTGGACGCTTGGTCGCGCCGGAGAGCTCGTCGAACGGCCCGCCGTCGGTGCCGAGCGGAACGGCCAGCTCGACCTCGCGGGCGTCGATGTCGAGCCAGCGCCCGCCGGGGTACTGGCGAACGCGGTCGACCTCGAGCGTCGCCGCGCCCGCGCCCGCGGCGACGAGCTTCCCTTGCAGGGCGAGGCTGAAGACCGCGCCCGAGCGCGCGGCGAAGAGCGGCTTGACCGCGCGCTTCAGGTGCTTGAACGGGTTCACGTCGGGCCCGTCGTTGGGGTGCACCTCGAAGTGGAGGTGGGGGTTGCCGTTCGCGTCACCCGAGTCGCCGTTCCACGCGATCTGCTGCCCGGCCGTGACCTTCGCGCCGTTGGGGATCGCGAACGTCACGGCCTTCACGCAGCCACCCTTGTTGTCGTTGCGCGCCGTGAGGTCGTTGTTCAAGTGGATGTACATGTACGTCGTGCCGCTCCGGCCGTACAGGTAGAGCATGCAGCCGCCGAGGCCGGACTCCCAGTACTTGACGCTCCCGTCCTCGACGGCGACGATCGGCGCGCGCCACGGGTTCTCCATGTCGATCCCCGCGTGACGTCCGTTCCCGCGCGCGTCGCCGTAGTTGTCCCAGAGGTCGGTCTTGGCGACGAGCGGGAACACGACTCGCGGTACGCCGCCCGTGCTGCCGCCGCTGGCGGGAGTCGTCGACGCAGCGGCGACCAGGCCGGCAAGAGAGAGGAGTACGGCTGTCGTCCGGTGGCGTCTCATACGGGGTGCGCTCCGGTGCGCGCTCGAGGGGCCGGACGCTAGCAGAGGTCGCTCCGCGGTTCGCCTCCGGGCCGCGGGATGGGCGCCGATAGAGTCCGCGCCGATGAAGATCGCCGTCTGCGTCAAGCAGGTGCCGGACGCGACCGTCCACAAGCGGATCGACCCGGCGACGAAGCGACTCGACCGCTCCGGCGAGGCGGCTCTCAACCCGACCGACCTGAATGCGGTCGAAGAGGCGCTCCGGATCAAGGAGGCCCGGGAAGAGAAAGGAGAGCGCGGCGAGGTCGTGCTCGTTTGTCTCGGGCCCGAAAAGGCAGTCGACGCGCTGCGCAAGGCGCTGGCCATGGGGGCGGACCGGGCTGTGCTCGTGTCGGACGACGCGGCTGCCGGCTCCGACCTGCTCGGGACGGCTCGCGCGCTCGCGGGCGCGCTCGAGCGCGAGTCCGCCGACCTCGTTCTCTTCGGCCAGTCGTCAGGCGACGGCGACGGCGCCGTGCTCTGGGCGGCCGTCGCAGACCAGCTGCGCCGCCCGGTGGTGTCCCAGGTCGCGTCGCTGAGCACCGACGGCGAGACGCTGACGGGGAAGCGCCAGACGGAGCACGGCTACGACGTGATCCGCGCGCCGCTTCCGGCGATCGTCGCCGTCTCGGACGCGATCAACGAGCCGCGCTACCCGTCGCTCAAGGGGATCATGAGCGCGAAGACGAAGCCGCAGGAGACCCTCGCGCTCGCCGACGTCGGGGTCGACTCGGACTCCGCCGGCGAGGCCGGCTCGAAGACGACCGTCCTCGAGCTCGGGCCGCCGCCCTCGCGCGGCGACCAGGTGAAGATCGAGGACGACGGCTCGGCGGCCCAGAAGGTGCTCGATCTCGTCGTCGAGAGGAAGCTGCTGTGAAGAGCCTCGTCTTCCTCGAGCACTACCACGGTGCGCTCGAGAACGGCGGTCTCGGCGTTCTGGGCAAGGCGGCGTCGCTCGGCGAGGCTGCCGGAGTCGTGCTCGGAGAGGGCGCGGCGGAGGTCGCGGCCGGAGCAGGCGCGTTCGGCGCGGCGAAGGTGTACGCATGCGACGCGCCGGAGCTCGCGGCGCCGCTCCCGCAAGCGCGGGTGGACGCGCTCGCGACGCTGGTCGGGCAGATAAGTCCGGATGCCGTCCTGTTCGGTGCGTCGGTGCTGTCGGCGGATGTCGCGTCCGGCCTCGCGACGCGCCTCGACGCAGGGTTGAACTGGGATCTCACCGACCTGGCGGTGAAGGACGGCGAGCTCGTCGGGACGCGTCCCGCGCTCGGTGACACCGTCATCGTCGACGTCGGCTGGAAGGGCAGCCCGAAGCTCGGGATGATCCGCTCGGGCGCGCTCGACCCCGTCGAGTCCGGCGGCACGGCCGAGGTCGAGACGTTCGAGACCTCGTTCTCCGACTTCTCCATGCTCGCGTCCCTCGTCGAGCAGACCCAGGAGGAGTCGAGCGGGCCGTCGATCGAGGACGCGGACATCATCGTCGCGGGAGGACGCGGCCTCGGCTCGCCCGAAGGCTTCACCATGCTCGAGGAGCTCGCCGCGGCGCTCGGGGGCGCGGTCGGCGCGACGCGTGCCGTCGTCGACGCAGGCTGGTACCCGTACTCGACGCAGGTCGGCCAGACCGGCAAGAAGGTCTCGCCGAGGCTCTACATCGCGTGCGGCATCTCGGGCGCGATCCAGCACAAGGTCGGGATGCAGGGCTCGGGGACGATCGTCGCGATCAACAAGGATCCGAATGCGCCCATCTTCGACTTCTGCGACGTCGGTGTCGTCGGCGACCTGCACCAGATCGTCCCGAAGCTGACGGAGCTCGTGCGCTCGCGAGGCTGAGGGAGCCGCTCGTGGCCAGGCCGATCGACTTCAGCCCGCCGTTCGGCGCAATCGACGCGGTCGGCGCGCCGACCGATCCGCCGGACGAACGGATCGACGTGGGCGTCCTCATCGTCGGCGCGGGACCCGGCGGCCTCGCGTGCGCCATTCGACTCGGCCAGCTGCTCGCGGAGCACCCGGAGATCCGTGAGCGGCTCGGAGACGTCCCCGTCGCGGTGCTGGAGAAGGGAAAGCAGGCAGGGTCGCACCTGCTGTCCGGCGCGGTCGTCAATCCGTCACCGCTGCGCGAGCTCTTCAAGGGGCGCCTGAAGACCGCCGACTTCCCGACCTACGGCGAGGTGCCCGGCGAAGCCGTGTACGTGTTGACGCGCCGCTCGGCGCTCCGAATCCCACCGCCGCCGACGATGCGAAACCACGGCAACCTCATCCTCTCGGTGTCCGCGCTCGGCCGCTTCCTCGCGGAGCAGGCCGAGGCGGTCGGGGCGGTCGTCCTGCCCGAGACCGCCGCGACGAAGCTGCTCGTTCAGCACGGTCGTGTCGTCGGCGTGCGGACCGGGGATCGCGGGCGTGGGCGCGATGGGAAGGAGCTGCCGACGTTCGAGCCCGGGAACGACGTCGTCGCGGGTCTGACCGTCCTCGCCGAAGGGACGCAGGGCTACCTGACGGCCGCCGCGATCGACCAGTTCGGCCTTCGCGGCGAGAACCCGCAGATCTGGGCGCTCGGTGTGAAGGAGGTCTGGCGCGTGCGGAAGCCGCTCCGCAAGATCGTCCACACGATGGGCTGGCCGCTGCGCACGTCGGCGAGCTTCGGCGAGTTCGGCGGGTCGTTCATCTACCCGATGGGCGACGAGCTCGTCACCGTCGGCTTCGTCGCGGGACTCGAGTCGACCGACGTCGAGTTCTCCGTCCATGACGTGCTGCAGGAGTTCAAGACGCACCGCCTCGTCTGGAAGATCCTCGGCGGCGGTGAGCGCGTCGCGTGGGGGGCGAAGACGATCACTGAGGGCGGCTACTACTCGTTCCCCCGCAGGTTCAACGCCCCGGGGCTCATGCTCGTCGGCGAGGGCGCTGGGCTCGTCAACGTGCCACGCCTCAAGGGCGTGCACTACGCGATCGAGTCGGGCCGGCTCGCGGCGGAGGCCGCCTTCCGGGCGTTGCAGCGCGGCGAGGTCGTCTCCCGGATCGGCGCGCTCGACTCCTACGACGAGTCGCTGCAGGCGAGCTCGCTCTGGAAGGAGCTCTACGAGGTGCGGAACATGCGCCAGGTCTTCGACAAGGGGTTCTTCATGGGCGGCGCGCTCGCGAGCGCGATGACGGTGACGAAGGGACGCGCTCCGAACGGCCGCTTCCCGACGCATCCGAACGCTGCAGCGCCGCTGCGGAAGACCGGGCGGGCCTCCCGCTATCCGACTCCGGACGGCACGTACATCTTCGACAAGCTCTCGTCCGTCTTCGCGTCGGGGAACCGGACACGGGACGACCAGCCCAGCCACCTGAAGGTGCGAAGGACGGTGCGCCGCCCGGTGGCTGAGGCCTGGCAGTGGATGTGCCCGGCGCACGTCTACGAGGTGGGGCGGGACGTGGGCGACGGGATGGTCACCGTCGAGATCACGCCGTCGAACTGCGTCCAGTGCGGCGCGATCACGGCGAAGGGCGGCCGCCTCACGCCGCCCGAAGGCGGCTCCGGCCCCGAGTACACCGTCACCTAGGGACATGCCAGGGGTCAGACGCCGCGTCTGACCCCTGGCATGTCGACCCCTGACATGTTCGGAGCGGTCAACGGCTCGCGGCCCATGCCCGCGCCATGGCGACGCGGTCGGCGAGCGTCGGGTGCGTTCCGGACATCAGCTGCGACAGTGCCGGCGGGTCGGGGTCGCCGAGCGACGTCTTCGAGAACTCGACCATCAGGCCCTCGAGGGCAGCGGGGTCGTGCGTCACCTCGAGCGCCTTCCAGTCGGCCTCCGCCTCCATCCGTCGCGCGAGAGCGACGGAGAGCGGCGCCGTCGCGAGCTGGAAGACGGCGACGACGAAGAGTGCCAGGGGCACCGCGGCGGGAGAGCCCATGCCTCCGCGGCTCCGGGTCGTCCGCATGAGGATCCACGCGCCGGGAACGGCGAACAGCGCGAACCAGCCGAGGCCCTCCGGAAGGTGCCGTTGCGAGTGATGTGCAAGCTCGTGCGCGAGCACGACCTTCTGCTCGGATTCGGCGAACGGAGCCTCCAGGATCGTGTCCCAGAAGACGATGCGCCGGGACGGCCCGAGGCCGTACGCGAACGCATTCGCCTGATCGGTGTCGGTGCTGACCTCCTCGACGCGGAGGGGAATGTCGCCGACGCCGAGCTTCGACTCGTACTCCCTCGCCGCCGCGACGAGTGCCGGATCCTTCAAGGGCTTCGACGTGAAGTCGAGGTAGGGCGCGACGAACGAGAACAGCGCGGCGATGCCGACGAAGACGGCCGCGCCGGGAAGCCACCAGCGATCTCCGAGCCAACGTGCAAGCCCCATGACGATGAGGAGCGCGAAGCAGATCGCCAGGAACTGCGCTGCAAGGAGGGCCCAGTCCTCGAACAGCCAGTCGAGGTAGCTGAGGTCGTTCTGGTCCCACCTCCGCTGCCACCAGTGCGCGGCGAGCGCGAAGGGAACGTGCACGAGCCAGGCGATCGCCAGCCCGAGCATTCCGAGCAGCATGCCGGTGCCGATCGGCCCGGCGGACGACTCGCGCGCGAAGCCCGCACCGCGCCTGGCGTAGATCCAGAGCGTCACGAGGAGCGCGATCTGCGCGAGGACCCAGTCGACGTAGAAGAAGCGCTCGTACCGCTTGGCCCGCTCGACGAGGTCGGCGCCGAACACCGCGTCGACGTCCACCGGCGGGAGCCGGAGGTCGTCCGGCACGGCCGTGGGGTAGAGGAGGAAAGCGCCGAGTGCGAGCGCCGCGAGGCCCAGCGCGGCGAGGACGATCCTCAGAAGGGGTCTCCGAGGGCCTGCGCCGGCGGGTCGAAGCGAGGCTTCGGCTCCGGCCCCGGTCCCGCCTCGCGCAGCACGGGCGCAGCGTACGGATACCGACTGGTCAGGAGAAGCGCGTAGGCGTACGTCTGCGCCGAATAGCGCAGGCAGGTCACGCCGAGGTTGCGCATCCCCTCGGGCATTCGCGCCCTGACGAGCGCGTACCACCAGGCGAGGAAGGCGATGACGAACGCGACCCCGCCGAGAGCGCTCGCGACGATGAAGGCCGGGAACGCGAGGACGAAGCGGAAGAGGATCGTGAGGCGCTTCTGCCGCTCGGGGGAATTGATCTCGACGTCGATCCCGTACGAACCGGCACGGCCGGTGAAGCCCGGAAACCGCCGCCCGATGAGGTAGACGAAGGCAACCAGGTGGGTCGCATAGCGGACGTACGCGGCGAAGAAGCGGTGGAGCGGGAGCGGGAGCCGCCCGAGCACGATCGCGATGAGCCACGCGAAGAAGCCGACGAAGAAGACCACGATCGACCAGAGGACGATCCAGACGAAGTGCGGGATGGCGAGGAACAGGCGGAAGAGGACCGTCAGTCGCGGCCGTTCGAGGTCGTCGGTCACCACGGTGCGCACTGGATGCTCCGGAAGTTGCGAGTACGGCTCGGCCAGCACGGGGTCGGACGTGGGATACCGCGGTGTCAGCAGGAAGAGGTACGCAGCTGCCTGCGCCCCGTAGCCGAGTGCGAAGGCGACGAGATCCCGCAAGCCGCGCGGCGCCCGCCCGAGCGCGACGATGAAGAACCACGCGAGGAGGGCACAGGCCGCCGCGACGCCGCCGACCGACGACACGCTCCACCACACGGTCTCCTCGTTCCCGCTCGAGGCCGACCACGAGCCCTGCCCCGACGAGCCCGTCGCGAAGCCGCTGCCGAGCGTCGTTGCGAGGATCACCGCCGGGAGTGCGAGGACGAACCTGAAGAACCCTCCCCAGCGTCCCTGCTGCACCGGCGGGTCGATCTCGACGTCGACCGGGTAGTCGGACTGGCAGCGGAACCAGGGGTAGGGGTTTGCCGCGAGGAAGACGTAGGCGCTCACCTGCGTGGCGTAGCGGATGTAGTTGGCGACGAAGTCGTGCAGGCTCGTTGGGACCTCGCGCTGGACGAGGACGGCCAGCCAGTTCACGAAGGCGACGACGAGCGCCGCGATGCCGCGCAGCGTCACCCAGACGAAGAGCGGGATCGCGAGGATCAGGCGGAAGAAGACCGTGAGCCGGTCGCGCTCTAGATCGTCGCGCACGATGAGCCGGACCGGACGCTGGGCGACGCTTTCCACGAACGCATTCTTGCCGCGCGAGCCGGATGCGTGCCTACGGCCCGACCACCAGAGGGCGGCGGCGAGCGCGCGCATGCCTCTTTTCTCCAACCGTTCACCCTGCGCGGTCCCCGTACGATCGCGCTGTGATCGACCGAGGCGACATCGAGCGCGCTCGCGAGGTGATCCATGGGCGCCTGCACCGCACGCCGACGCTCTCGTGTCGGACTCTGGGCCCGGACGTACACCTCAAGGCGGAGCTCCTCCAGAAGACCGGCTCGTTCAAGCCGCGCGGGATGCTCAACAGGGTCGCCTCGCTCTCGGACGAGGAGAAGGCGCGCGGGATCGTCACCTGGTCCGCAGGGAACGCAGCGCAGGGCGCCGCGTTCGCGGCGCGCGAAGCGGGCATCGCCTGCACGGTCTTCATGTGGGGGACTGCGAACCCGCTCAAGGTCGCGGCGACGCGCGGCTACGGCGCCGAGGTGGACCTCAGCGCCGCCAGCCCCGCCGAAGCGCACGACCGGCTGCTCGCCCACGTCGAGGCGACGGGTCGTGTCTTCGTCCACCCGTTCGACGACCCCGTGCTCCAGGCAGGTCATGGAACGCTCGGCCTCGAGGTCGTCGAGGACGTTCCCGAGGTCGCGAGGATCATCGTCCCCATCGGCGGAGGGGGACTCATCTCGGGAGTCGCCTCCGCCGTCGACTGCCGGGTGGTCGGCGTGGAGCCCGAGACCGCGCCCACGCTCACGGCCGCGCTCGAGGCGGGCGAGAGCGTACGCATCGCTCCGAGCTCGGTCGCAGACGGGCTCAATGCGCCTTTCACGGGAGACGGGACGCTCCGCATCGTTCGCGAAGAGGTCGACGAGATCGTGCTTGTGTCCGAAGACGAGATCGCCGAAGGCCTGCGGTTCCTCTACACGCGCGCGAAGTTCGCCTGCGAGCCTGCCGGCGCGGCCGCCGTGGCAGCACTGCTGGCGGGCAAGGTCCCGCTCTCGGACGGTCCAACCGTCGCCGTGGTCTCGGGCGGCAACGCGGATCCGAAGGTCGTGGCTGGTATCCTGGCCGGCCGATGAAGACCGACATCCATCCCGACTACGTCCTCGCGCACGTCACGTGCTCGTGCGGAAACGAGTTCTGGACCCGCTCGACGAAGGAAGAGCTCCACGTGGAGGTCTGCGCCGAGTGCCACCCGTTCTACACGGGGAAGCAGAAGCTCGTCGACACCGGCGGTCGGGTGGAGCGGTTCCAGCGCCGCCTCGAGAAGGCCGGCGCCCGCCGCGACGACGACTAGCCTGAGCCGAATGGCGGTCAGCTACGGCGGCCAGGCCGTTCTGGAAGGCGTGATGATGCGCAGCCCGTCCTCGTGGGCGGTCGCGATCCGCACTCCCGAGGGGGAGATCACCGAGGTCGTGCAGGACGTCACCTCGCCGATGCAGCGGCGGAAGATCTGGCGCCTCCCGGTCGTCCGCGGAGTCATCGCGTTGGGCGAGTCGCTCGCGATCGGCTTCCGCGCGCTCGCCATCTCCGCGAACGTCGCGTCGCAGGAGCGCGACGAGGACGGCGAGATCCAGACGCAGATCGGCCGCGGCCAGATCATCTTCTCGTTCGCGATCGCGATCGGCTTCGCGCTCATGCTCTTCAAGATCGGGCCTGCGCTCCTGACGAGTTGGCTCCCTGTGGAGTCGACGGAGCTGTTCGTGATCGTCGAGGGCGCCATCCGGGTGGGGGTGTTCATCGCGTACATCCTCCTGATCTCGTTGCTTCCGGACCTCCGCCGCGTCTTCCAGTACCACGGGGCCGAGCACAAGGCGATCAACGCGCTCGAGGCCGGCGCCGAGCTCACGCCGCAGAACGTGCAGAAGTTCAGTTTGATTCACCCGCGCTGTGGAACCGCCTTTTTGCTCTGGGTGATGGTGATCGCGATCTTCGTCTTCGCGCTCGTCGGCCGCCCTGCGTGGCCGTGGCTCATCGCGAGCCGCATCCTGCTCCTGCCCGTCATCGCCGGGCTCGCCTACGAGCTGATCCGCTACGCGGGCAATCACCAGGACAACCGCGTGCTGATGGCCTTGCTCGCGCCGGGCCTGTGGCTCCAGCGGCTCACGACGCGCGAGCCGGCGGACGATCAGGTCGAGGTCTCGATCCAGGCGCTGCAGCGCGTGATCGAGAAGGAGGCCGCCGAGACGCCCGAGGAGCGGAAGCTCGAGGAGCGCGTCGAGGTGATGGCGTAGGCCATGCCCCGCATCGTTCGCGAAGCCGAAATCGACTGGGAGGGGACGACCGCCCGCGGGTCCGGCGTGGTCCGGGCGGTCAGCTCGGGGTCGTTCGAGCTGCCTTCGACGATTGCCTCGCGCGTCGAGGTCCACCAGGGGAAGACGAGCCCGGAGGAGCTGCTCGCCGCGGCTCATGCAACGTGCTTCGTGACCTCGCTCGGGAGCGAGCTGGCGCGGCTCAAGATCCCACCTGAGCGCATGCACGTCCACTGCACGATCACCATGGACGAGGTCGAGGGGAAGGGGCACCGGATCGTCGCCTCCCACATCGCGGCGCGCGCCGTCGTGCCCGGCGCGGACAGTGACTCGTTCGCCGAAGCAGCGAGGGCCGCAGACGAGGGCTGCTCGTTTTCGGCGCTCATCAGGGCGAGCGCTACGGTGACGTACGATGCCACTCTCGAAAAGGGGAGCTGATGGCCGATCGCACTGCACACGTCACCTGGTCGGGGTCCTTGATGGACGGGTCGGGACGGATCACGAGCGTCGAGAGCGGCGCGTTCGGGCAACTGGACGTCACCTGGGCCGCGCGCGCTGAGGAGGACTCCGCCGGGCTTACGAGCCCTGAGGAGCTCATCGCGGCTGCGCACGCCGCGTGCTTCTCCATGGCGCTCTCGCATGGTCTTGCGCAAGGCGGTACTCCGCCCGAGAAGCTCGAGGTCGACGCGACCGTGACGTTCGTGCCCGGCACCGGCATCACCAAGATCGCGCTGACCGTGCGCGCGACCGTCCCAGGGATCGAGGAGCCGGCCTTCCTCCACGCTGCGAACGATGCGAAGGACGGGTGCCCGGTATCCAAAGCGCTCGCCGCGGTACCCGAGATCACGCTCGACGCAGCACTGACGTAGACCGGCGCTAACCTCCGGCGATGGCGATCGAGCGCCTCGTCGACGAGCTGGACCGCTCCTACGCGGAGGCGCAGGAGCGCATGTCCGACCCCACGGTCTACAACGACCACCGTCAGGCTGCCGACGCCGGCCGCAGGCTGAAGGAGCTGGAGACGCCGAAGCGGCTCGCCGACGAGTGGCGGCAGGTGCGAGAGGATCTCGAAGCGGCCCGCAGTGATCCGGAGCTCGCGGAGATGGCACCGGAGTACGAGGAGACCGTGCGTCGCCTCGAGGAGGAGCTCTCGCTCGCGCTCGTCGAGCGCGACCCCGCGGACGAGAGGGACGTCATCGTCGAGGTGAGGCAAGGAGTGGGGGGTGACGAGGCCGGGCTGTGGGCGTCGGATCTCCGCCGCATGCTCACGCGCTACGCCGAGCGCCTGGGTCTCAAGACGGAGACCCTGTCGACGAGCGAGAGCGACGGCGGAGGCGTCAAGGAGGCCGTGTTCGCCGTGAAGGGCCAGGGCGCGTTCTCGATCTTCAAGTTCGAAGGCGGGACGCACCGCGTTCAGCGCGTGCCCGAGACGGAGTCCCAGGGGCGGATCCACACGTCGACCGCGACCGTCGCCGTGATGCCCGAGGTCGAGGAGGTCGAGATCGAGATCCACGAGAACGACCTCCGCGTCGACGTCATGCGCTCGACGGGCCCCGGCGGCCAGAGCGTGAACACGACCGACTCCGCCGTCCGCATCACGCACTTGCCCACCGGTCTCGTCGTCGCGATGCAGGACGAGAAGTCGCAGCTCCAGAACAAGATGAAGGCACTCCGCGTGCTCCGCGCGCGGCTCTACGAATTCGAGCGCGAGAAGCAGCAGGCCGAGCTCGCGGCCTCGCGGAGGTCACAGATCGGGTCCGGCGAACGCGCGGAGAAGATCCGCACCTACAACTTCCCGGAGAACCGGGTCACCGACCACCGCATCAAGCTCACGTTGCATCGCCTCGACCAGGTGCTGGACGGGGAGCTCGGCGAGCTGACCGAGGCGCTCCGCGCCGAGGAGCAGCGCCAGGCGCTCGCCGCCGCGTCCGCGTGAAGATCGCCCGCGCGCTCACCGAGGCGACGGAGCGCCTGGACGAAGCCGGCTGCGAGTCACCCCGCGTCGACGCGGAGCTCCTCCTCGCGCACGTACTCGGCGTGAGCCGGTCGGGGCTCGTGCTCGACCGCTCTCGAAAGCTGTCGAAGGGCGAGGAGCAGACGCTCGCGGGCGTCGTCGCGCGCCGCGAGGCTCGGGAGCCGCTCGCATACGTCCTCGGCGAGTGGGGCTTCCGGCGGCTGCTCCTGAACGTCGACGCGCGCGTGCTCGTCCCACGGCCGGAGACCGAGGTCGTCGTCGACCGCTGTCTCGCCCGGATCGCGGATCTCGACGAGCCGCGCGTCCTGGACGTCGGGACGGGGAGCGGCGCCATCGGGCTCTCGATCGCCGACGAGCATCCAGGCGCACACGTGACCGGCGTGGACGAGTCGGCCGCCGCCCTCGAGGTCGCGGGGTCGAACGTCATTCGTACGGGCCTCGCAGTCGAGCTGCGGGAGTGGGACCTCTTCACGGGTCTTCCGCAGGGACCGTGGGACCTCGTCGTCTCGAACCCGCCGTACGTCCTGGCCGAGGAGCTCGAGTCGCTCGAACCGGAGGTGCGCGACTGGGAGCCGCGGCAAGCGCTCGCGGGCGTGGGGGCCACGGAGGCCGTCGCACGCGGCGCCCGCGATGTCCTCTCCCACGGTGGCGCGCTCGTCCTCGAGGTCGCTGCGCGCGACGCCGCTCGAGTCGCGACCCTGCTCGAGGGGCTTGGGTACGAGCAGGTGGAGACGACCAAGGACCTGGCAGGCCGGGACCGGGTGGTCGAGGGAGCACACACGTGAGCGCGGTCGAGGACGTCGCGGCCGCGATCGCCGCGGGTCGGCTCGCCGTCATCCCGACCGACACGGTCTACGGGCTCGCCTGCCGTCCGGACCTCGAGGAGCCCGTCCGCGCGCTGTCGGCGCTCAAGGGGAGATCCGCCGAGCAGCCCATTGCGCTCGTCGCGGAGAGTGCGGCTGCGCTCGTCGAGCTCGTGCCCGAGCTCTCGGGCCGTGCGATCCCGCGCGGCCCGTTCACGCTCGTGCTGCCGAACCCCGCCCGGCGGCTGCCGTGGCTCGCTGGAGCGCGCCCGCAGACGATCGGCGTCCGCATCCTCGACGTGGACGGCGACGCGGCCGACCTGCTCGAACGCGTCGGGGCCGTCGCCGCGACGAGCGCGAACCTCCACGGCGGCGTCGATCCGCGGCGCATCGCCGACGTGCCGCGCGAGATCCTCGATGCGGTCGCGGCCGTGCTCGACGTCGGAGACCTCCCGGGTACGCCCTCGACCGTCGTGGATCTGACGGGGCCGGAGCCCCGGGTCCTGCGAGAGGGCGCCGTCCCGGCCGCAGAGGCTCTCGCACGGGTCGGGCAGTAGCATCCGCGCGGATGGCGACGACCCCGTTGACGCTCGAGCAACTGCGGACGGCCGGGCTCGCCGAGGTCGATCCGGAGGTCGCTGCGCTGCTCGAGCGGGAGCTCGAGCGCCAGCGCGACGAGATCGAGCTCATCGCGTCCGAGAACTTCACCTGGCCGGCGATGCTCGAGGCCGTCGGGAGCGTGCCCACGAACAAGTACTCCGAGGGGTATCCGGGTCGTCGCTACTACGGCGGCTGTGAGGTCGTGGACGAGATCGAGCAGCTGGCGATCGACCGCGCGAAGGCCCTCTTCGGCGCGGAGCACGCGAACGTCCAGCCCCATGCCGGCGCACAGACGAACATGGCCGTCTACTTCGCCGCACTCGAGCCCGGCGACACGATCCTTTCGCTCGAGCTCTCGCACGGCGGCCATCTGACGCACGGGCTCAAGGTCAACTTCTCCGGGCGGCTGTACACGATCGTCCACTACGGCGTCTCCCGCGAGACGAACCTCGTCGACTACGACGACGTCCTCGCGCTCGCGAAAGAGCACCGACCGAAGCTCATCGTGTGCGGCGGCTCGGCCTACCCGCGGACCGTCGAGGCGTGGAAGTTCCGGGACATCGCCGACGAGGTCGGCGCGCTGCTCCTCTGCGACATGGCCCACTTCGCCGGGCTCGTGGCGGCGGATCTGCACCCGAACCCGGTGGAGCACTGCGACTTCGTGACCTCGACGACGCACAAGACGCTTGCCGGCCCGCGCTCGGGGTTCGTCCTCTGTCGCGAGCAGCACGCGCAGGCGCTCGACCGGGCGGTCTTCCCGGGGATGCAGGGCGGGCCGCTCAACCACGTCATCGCGGCGAAGGCGGCCTGCTTCAAGATCGCTGCCTCCGAGCCGTTCCGCGACTATCAGCGTCAGGTTCGCGCCAACGCGGACGTGCTCGCCGAGTCACTGCAGGACGGCGGCCTCGACGTCCTGACGGGTGGCACCGACACCCATGTCCTACTCGTCGACCTGCGCAGAACGGAGTGGAGCGGGAAGGAGGCTGAGGAGCGTCTCGCCGAGGTCGCGATCACCGTGAACCGCAACACCGTCCCGTTCGACGAGCGGCCGCCGACGGTGGCGTCCGGCTTTCGAGTGGGGACGCCCGCGATGACGATGCGCGGGCTCGACGGGGACGACTTCCGCGAGGTCGCCGCCATCATCTGCGCCGCGCTCGCCGACGACGCCGACGTCGCTGCGCTCTCGTCCCGCAGCGCCGAGCTACTCGAGCGCCGTCCGCTCTATCCCGGCCTGCCGGCCTTCCCTTCCTTCGCTATCTAGGAGGAGCCTGTGGACACGACCGCCGACCTCGAACCAGCGGCCACCGGCCTCGTCACCGAGGTCACGCACCCGCTCGTCCAGCACAAGCTCGGCCTCCTGCGCGACGTCACGACGACGACGCAGATGTTCCGCCAGCTCGTCAACGAGCTCACCCTGCTCCTGACGTACGAGGCCACGAAGGGCCTCGCCGACGAGGAGGTCGAGATCGAGACGCCGCTCGAGCACATGACTGCGCGCCGTATCTCCGGGAAGAAGGTCGCCGTCTGTCCGATCTTGCGGGCGGGCATGGGGATGCTCGACGCCGTGCTCTCGCTCGTCCCCGGTGCGCGGGTGGGCTTCATCGGCCTCTTCCGAGACGAGGAGACGCTCGAGCCGGTCGAGTACTACGTGAAGCTCCCCGACGACCTTCGCGAGCGCGACGTCATCCTCCTCGACCCGATGCTCGCGACCGGCAACTCGACCGCCGCGGCGGTCGAGACCGTGAAGCGGGGAGGCGCAACCTCGGTGCGCCTCATCGCTCTGATCGCCGCGCCCGAGGGGATCGCCCGGGTGCACCGCGAGCACCCCGATGTGCACATCGTCGTCGCGGCCGTCGATCGCGGACTGAACGAGAAGGGCTACATCCTCCCGGGCCTCGGGGACGCAGGCGACCGGCTGTACGGCACGAAGTAGCGGGAGCGATGTTCGACGAGCTGCGGGCGACGCCGGAGGTCCTCTACGGGGCGGTCATCGCCTTCGTCATCGTCGTTCTGCTGACGCCGGCGGTGGGCGGGATGGCGCGCATGCTCGGCGCCGTCGATCGGCCGGATGCGCGGAGGATCAACCGCCGTCCGATCCCGCGCCTGGGCGGCCTCGCGATCTTCCTCGGGATCCTCGTTCCGGCGCTGGCGTTCCTCGATCTCTCGGGGGAGAGCCGTGGGGTCCTGCTCGGTGCGGCGGTGGCGACGGTGGTCGGGGCGATCGACGACTTCCGCGGGCTCTCGCCGTCCGTCAAGCTCTTCGGGCAGTTCGTGGCCGCGGCGATCCCGTGCGCCTTCGGCGTGTGGATCGACCACGTCACGTTCCCGTTCCTCGGCGTGCTCGACATCCCGGCCTGGATCGGCGTCCCGCTGTCGATGGTCTTCATCGTCGCGGTGATGAACATGGTCAACTTCCTCGACGGCATGGACGGGCTGGCCGCGGGCGTATGCGGGATCGCCGGTGTGACCTACGCGATCCTCGCGCTCTCGCTCGGAAAGCCGGACCCGGCGATCCTCTCGGCCGTCGTCGCGGGTGCCTGCCTCGGGTTCCTGCGCCACAACTTCTTCCCGGCGAGGATCTTCATGGGCGACTCGGGCGCCCTCTGCCTCGGCTTCATCCTCGCGGCCGTGTCGATCCAGGGGCTGCTGAAGACGGCGTCGACCGTCGTCCTCCTGCTGCCGTTGCTCGTGCTCGCCGTCCCGATCATCGACACGTCGTTCGTCGTCGCTAGGCGCCTGAAGCACAGCCGCCCGATCTACACGGCGGACCGCGGCCATCTCCACCACCGCTTCCTCAACATCGGGTTCTCGCAGCGCCGGGCTGCCGTGACCATGTGGCTGTGGTGCGCGAGCCTCGCCGGCGCGGCGCTCGCGACGCGGTTCGTGCCGTTCCGCGACGGGGGCGATTGGCATCCGCTGCAGACGCTGCTCGTCCTCGGGATCGGCCTCTGCGCGATCGCGTTCTCGATCTACGTCGTGTACCTGCTCGAGATCGTGAAGCTCGCGAACCCGCGCGTCCGCCGGCGCGACCGCGAGCGCGAGGAACGCGAGGAGCGCGACCGCCTGAGCGCCTAGTCGAGCGAGAACGACGGAGAGGCCGTTGCCGATTGCCAAGTGACACAGTGTCACTTGGCTCGCCTCGGCCTCTCGCCGCGTGCGACTCGAACGAGCTCGTTGCCGTGCTCCGCGCCGACCATGGTTCGCGCGAGAACCGGAAGCACCTCGGACTGTCGTTCCAGCTCGATCGCGCGCTCCTCCCGGCTGGTCGCCACGATCCGCCGGATGTGCTCGTAACTGGGCGGCGCGATTCCCAGCTCGCGAGCGCGGGCAACGATCAGGCGTCTTATTTCCGCGGGCGTGCTCGACGTTCTGGCGAGATGCTCGAGTAGCTCGAGCAGCCGATCGTCGACGCGCGGAGCGGACGAGACCATCTCGCCAGTCTGGTCGTCTCGGCACCCGCGCTTGCTTACAAATCAGCGTCAAGAAATCGGCTTGTGACACTGTGTCACTTGGGGCTCCGGGTCACCGCGTCGCCTTCTCGGCGCCTGCTTGTGCGTGCGATGTGCTTCGCCGGACAAGGTCGTGGCGCGCGAGACGGCGCTCCGCTCGCGGTTCTCCATCTCGATCAGGACGCGAGCCATGAGGAGCGCGAGGAGCGCGAGGAGCGAGCGGATGAGCGCCTAGCGACGGCTCGCGCGGTCGACGAAGTCGGCGAGCCGGTCGTTGAACTCCGGATGGCGCTGGACCGTGTGGCCGGAGCCTTCGAGCACGACACGCTCGGCGGGTAGTCGCTCCTCGAGGACGTCGCAGATCCCGTCGAACGCCGGGTGGTGGTGGCCGGACACGACGAGCTTCGGGAAGGAAGCGGCGGCGAGCATGTCGAGAGGGATGTCCGCCTCCCACGGCCCGCGCTCGACCATCAGCGCCCGCGCGCCCTGCTCGAGCTCGGGCGGGAGCGGTGAGGGCGGGTCGAGAGCCGAGCCGACGGCCGCGAGGAACCTGCGCAGGAACGCCTCCGGCTCGTCGGCGGCGCCGGAGGCGAAGACCTCCTCCCCTCTCGCGGCAAAGGCAGCGACCGCGGGGTTGTCGAGCGCGACCCGCGTGGCTGGCGGCTCGATGACGGTCAGCGACTGGACGAGCTCGGGACGCGTCGCCGCTGCGAGCAGCGACACGACACCTCCGTACGAGTGCCCGACGAGGTGGTCGCCTGGACGCGAGGAGGTCCGCGACGAGCGAGGCGTCCTGCTTCGAAGTCGACCCGGTCGACAGGTGGGTCTGGCGGAAAGCCTGGCCGCTCGACGAGCACGAGCTCGAAGCGATCCGCGAACGCTCCCTGAGCGCCCCAGGTCCCGCGAGCCCCGAGCACGCTTCCGTGGACGAGGACGACCCGCTCCATCGGCAGATCCTATAGCCGTGTAACGAAGTACGGCGAATTTCGCTCAGTCGAGCGACATTCGGGTGTTACAAGCTCGCTGATATGCTCCGGCCGGGATGACGCCGGACACGGCCTCCTCGCCTCACTCCCTCGCCACCGCCTCAGGGCTCCTCCTGGGCACGCTCGGGGCTGCCATGGGCGCTCGGAGCGCTCGTCGGCTGGGCCCTCGGGGGCGCGGGGCTCGGCCTCCTCATCGGCGCGATTGTCGGCATTCCGCTGGGCGCGCTCGTCGTCTACCAGGTCTACGGCCGGGGCCAGCACGCATGAGCGCGGGGATCTTCTCGACGCCGCGGCCGCTGCCGAGCCGGGTCGGGTCGACTCTGGCCGGCGGGACGATCATCGCCCTCGCGCTGCCGATCTTCGCGATCGCCGGCTGGCCGCTCCAGGGGTGGGCGCTCGCCGCCGTCCTCTGGCTCGCGTCGGAGATCTTCGCGCTGGTACTGGCGCGGCTGCCGAACAACCCCGATAACCTCGCCGCCGCGGGAATGCGGGGCATCGGAACAACCTCTCGGGCGCTGCTCGTCGGCATCGTGCTCGTCATCGTCACGGTCTCGAACGAGACCGTCGGGCTCGCTGCTGCGCTGCTCTACGCCGTCGCGTTCACGGTCGAGCTCGGCGTCGGCCTCGCGACGTACTTCGGCGGGGAGGCGAAGGCGTGAAGCGCGCGCTCGCCGTCGTGACGCTGCTCGCGCTGACCCTCCCGTCGCTCGCGTTCGCGCAGTCCGGCGGAGGAGGAGACGAAGTTCGACCCGTCGCACGAGTGGGAGCTCCAGACCTGGGGGCCGGAGCTGAAGATCGGCCCGATCGACATGTCGATCAACAAGGCGGTCGCGTACCTCATGCTCGGCACGGTCTGCTCGATCCTGCTCGGACTCGTGCTCATGCGCGTCCGGCCCGGGCGCGTGGCCCGAACCGACGGCAGGCGCTCGGCGAGACGATCTACGAGGTCGCGCAGGTCCAGGTCGCCGAGCAGGGCCTTCCGACGAAGGCGATCGGGCGCTGGTTCCCGTACGTCGCGACGCTGATGGTCTTCATCTGGGTCATCAACATGCTCGGGTTCATCCCGCTCCCGCTGTCCGACGAGCGCTGGCACGTCGGCGGCATCAGCATCCCGACCTTCGCGATCTTCGCCGCGACGTCGACCCTCTCGGTCACGCTCGCGCTCGCACTGATGACGTGGATCTTCACGCACGTCGAGGGCATCCGCGAGAACGGGACGTGGGCCTATTTCAAGAGCTGGATCCCGGACGTGCCGAAGGCGATGCTCCCGCTGATCATCCCGCTCGAGATCCTCGGCCAGTTCATGCGTCTCATCAGCCTCTCGATCCGTCTCTACGCGAACATGCTCGCGGGGCACATGCTGATCCTCACGTTCATCGGGCTGATCTTCGTGCTCGAGAACGTCTTCCTCGCCGTCATTGCCGTCCCGGCGGCGACGGCCTTCTACCTCTTCGAGGTCGTCATCGTCGTCTCGATCCAGGCGTATATCTTCGCCGCCCTGTCCGCCATCTACATCGGCTCGGCCATCGAGCCCGAGCACTAAGGAGGCTTCCCGACATGCTCTCTTCCTTCTTCTTCCTCGCCGCCGCCGAGGACGGCGCCGACGCCGGCAAGGCGATCGCGCTCGCGCTCGGCATCGGCCTCGGCTCGCTCGGAGCCGGCATCGGCATCGGCAACATCTTCGGCTCGATGATCCAGGCCGTCGCCCGGCAGCCCGAACTCCGCGGTGAGCTCACGGGCATCCAGTGGCTCGGCTTCGCGCTCACCGAGGCGGTCGTGTTCTACGGCCTCATCGGCGGCCTCCTCGCGTACGTCCTCGTCTGAGCGATGCATCTGTTCCTCGCCCAAGCAGCCGAAGAGGAGTCGTCCGGAGGGCTGATCGACGTCGTCCCGGGGCTGATGATCTGGACGCTGATCTGCTTCGCGATCACGTTCTTCGTCCTGAAGAAGTTCGCGTTCGGGCCGATCCAGAAGACGATCGACGAGCGGCGCGACCGGATCCGCGCGGCCGTCGACGAGGCGGACAAGGCGCGCGAGGAGGCGCGTGAGCTGCTCGAGCAGCACCGTCAGCTGATCGCCGACGCGAAGGGCGAGGCGGCGGGCATCCTCGCCGACGCGCGCAAGGTCGCGGACGCGCAGATCGAGCGCGTGAAGGAAGAGTCCGAGGTGGAGCGCCAGCGCCGGCTCGAGGAGACGAAGCGGCAGATCGACGCCGAGACGAAGCGCTCGCTCGACCTGATCCGCTCCGAGGTCGCCGACCTCACGCTCGAGGCCACGGCGCGCGTCACCGGCAAGGTGCTCGACGCAGAGGACCAGCGCCGCCTCATCGACGAGGCGATCGCCGAGCTCGACTTCTCCGCTCTGGAGAAGGAAGGAACGTAGTGCTCCCTCCGGCAACATCATCCGGGTCCCTGCCGGCTGCAAACCTGCGCCAGGCGGCGTCCTCGGTCGCACCCGTACTTGATCAGTACGAATGCTCCCTGCGTCCTTGCCTGGCTTGCTTTTCGCCGGCAGGAACGCGGCGACGTCACCGGAGGGAGCCTAATGGCCGTCGCGCAGCGCATGTACGCCCGCGCGCTCTTCGAGGCCGCGCAGGAGGCGGGCCGGGTGGACGCGGTCTCCGCCGATCTCGGCGCGCTCGCGCGGCGATGGACGACGTGCCCGAGCTGCGCGCGTTCCTGCGCAACCCGCAGATCGACCCGGCCGGCAAGGCCTCGGTGCTCGGGCAGCTCGCCGCCGATGCCGACGAGCTCGTCCGCAACTTCGTGCGCCTCGCGGCCGAGAAGGGCCGCGCCGGCGAGATTCCCGAGTTCAGCGAGGAGCTCGACGCGCTCGTCGCGCAGGCGCAGAACCGCCTGTCGGTCGAGCTCACGACCGTCGTACGAGCTCTCCGACAAGGAGGCGCAGTCGATCGTGCTGACCATCGAGAAGGCCTCCGGCCGCAAGGTCGAGGCGACGCGGGACGTCGACCCGAGCCTCATCGGCGGGATCGTCCTGCAGATCGGATCGCACCGCGCCGACGGCAGCGTCCGCGGCCGCCTCGAGCGTCTGAGACATGAACTGGCAGCCACGACCTGATGAGTGACAAAAGCACAGCGGCCGCGAAGCGGACGCCTTCAGGGATTTGCGCGCGCGGGTTCCGCGCGAGCGGAATCCGCGTTCGCGCACAAAGGAGAAAGCCTTGAAGCTGAGACCCGAAGAGATCACCTCGATCCTCAAGGATCGAATCCAGCAGTTCGACGTCGAGACCGACCTCTCCGAGGTCGGCAGCGTCCTCCAGGTCGGCGACGGCATCGCCCGCATCCACGGCCTCGAGAACTGCGTCGCGCTCGAGCGGCTCGAGCTCGAGCACGGCGTGACCGGCATCGCGTTCAACCTCGAGGAGGACAACGTCGGTACGGCGCTCTTCGGCGAGTGGCAGCACGTGAAGGAGGGCGAGCCGGTGCGCCGCACCGGCGAGGTCATGAGCGTCCCGGTCGGCCCCGGTCTGCTCGGCCGCGTCGTCGACCCGCTCGGCAACCCGCTCGACGGGCTCGGGCCGATCGAGGCCGCCGAGCGCCGCCCGCTCGAGTTCAAGGCGCCGGGCGTCATCCAGCGGCAGCCGGTCAAGGAGCCGCTGCAGACGGGCCTCAAGTCGATCGACTCGATGACACCGATCGGTCGCGGTCAGCGCGAGCTCATCATCGGCGACCGCTCGACCGGCAAGACCGCCGTCGCGATCGACACGATCCTGAACCAGCGCGGGGGAGACGTCGTCTGCGTCTACGTCGCGGTCGGCCAGAAGGGGTCGACGGTCGCCCAGGTCGTCGAGCGCCTCCGCGACGCAGGTGCGATGGAGTACACGATCGTCGTCTCGGCTCCGGCACAGGAGGCCGCGCCGATCAAGTGGATGGCGCCGTTCGCGGGCTGCGCGATGGGCGAGTACTTCCTCTACGACGGGAAGCACGCGCTCTGCATCTACGACGACCTCTCGAAGCACGCCGACGCGTACCGGCAGCTCTCGCTGCTCCTGCGCCGCCCGCCGGGCCGCGAGGCGTTCCCGGGCGACGTCTTCTACCTCCACTCGCGGCTGCTCGAGCGCGCGTGCAAGCTCTCGGACGACCTCGGCGGCGGCTCGCTCACGGCGCTTCCCGTGATCGAGACGCAGGCCGGTGACATCGCCGCGTACATCCCGACGAACGTCATCTCGATCACCGACGGGCAGATCTTCCTCGAGTCGAGCCTCTTCTTCTCGGGCGTCCGCCCGGCGATCAACGTCGGCACGTCGGTCTCCCGCGTGGGCGGCAACGCGCAGACGAAGGCGATGAAGAAGGTCGCCGGCCGCCTGCGCCTCGACCTCGCCCAGTACCGCGAGCTCGAGGCCTTCTCGCAGTTCGGCTCCGAGCTCGACGCCGCGACGCAGAGCGCGCTCGGCCGCGGCGAGCGGATGGTCGCGACGCTCAACCAGCCGCAGTACCAGCCGTGGCCGATGGAGGAGCAGGTCGTCGCGATCTACGCCGGCATCAACGGCTGGCTCGACAAGGTCCCCGTCGGCCAGGTGCCGCGGTTCCACGACGAGCTGCGCGAGCACCTGCGCACCGAAGGGACGGTCCTCGAGACGATCCGCGAGACGGGCGACCTCTCCGAGGAGACCGAGGAGAAGCTGAAGAAGGAGCTCGAGCACTTCCAGGGCGTCTTCAACGATCGACGAGGAGAAGGGGCTCGGCGGCTAGGCAATGGCGTCGGTCCAGGACCTCAAGCGCCGCATCCGCTCCGTCCGCAACACGCGGAAGATCACGCGTGCGATGGAGCTCGTCGCGGCCGCGAAGCTGCGGCGGGCCGAGCAGCGGATCACAGCGTTGCGTCCGTACGCCGAGACGATGAACGAGCTCATCGCGGGCGTCGGCCGAGCCGCGTCGTCGGTGCGGCTTCCGCTCCTCGAGCAGCGCGAGAACGTCGAGGCCGTCGCGATCGTGCCGCTGACCGGCGACCGCGGGCTCGCGGGCTCGTTCAACGCCCAGATCATCCGCCGCGCGTTCGCGCTCGAGCGGGCGCTCGTGGCCGAGGGCAAGGCCGTACGCTGGGTCGCGGTCGGCAAGAAGGGTCGCTCGACGCTCACGTTCCGCCGCCGTGAGCTCTCCGGCGCGTACATCGGCTTCACCGACCGGCCCACCTACGAGGACGCGCAGGCGATCGCGCATCGCGTCGCCGAGCTGTTCACCGAGGGCGAGGTCGACCGCGTCGTGCTCGTCTACAACACCTACGTCTCGGCGCTCACGCAGCGCGTGACCGAGCAGGACGTCCTCCCGATCTCGCCGGACATCCTCGAGACCGACGAGGACGAGCGCGCGGCCGACACGCTGCGCGGCGACTTCATCTTCGAGCCGGAGCCCGAGGAGATCCTCGAGCGGCTACTGCCGGTCTACCTCGAGACGCAGATCTACCGCGCGCTGCTCGAGTCGACCGCATCGGAGCAGGGCGCGCGCATGACCGCGATGCGCAACGCCTCGAAGAACGCCGCCGAGCTCATCGACACGCTCACGCTGCGCATGAACCGCGCGCGCCAGGCCGAGATCACCCAGGAGATCCTGGAAGTCGTCGGCGGCGCCGAAGCGCTCTATTGAAACGCGCAGCGACAGGAGCCCGCTCGCGCGAGCTCCTGTCGCGCGAAGACCCCTGAAGCGCGGTCGCGTTGCGACCGCGGTGTGTGGTGCCGTCAACGTTTGACGCGCAGCGAAGACCCCTGAAGCGCGGTCGCGTCGAGACCGCGGTGTGTGTGGTGCCGTCGACGTTTGGTGCGTGCTAACAAACCGCGGGCTTCGCGCGTAAGAACGTCATAGCGCGCGGCATGACGAGCCCGATCCCGCATCCGACCCCAGCTACCATCGCGTCGGTGGAGCCGATCGTGGCCGTTTCCCCTGAGCCCGAGCGCTTCGAGCGCGCGGGGGTCATCTCGGATCGGCTCGTCGACAACATCGAGACCGTCGTCTACGGCAAGCGCGACGAGATCAAGCTCGTCCTGACGGCACTCGCGTGCGACGGCCACGTGCTCCTCGAGGACGTGCCCGGAACGGCCAAGACGGTGCTCGCACGCGCGATCGCGGGCAGCATCGAAGGAGCCATCCCGCAGCGCATTCAGTGCACGCCCGACCTCCAGCCGACGGACGTGACGGGTCTGTCCGTCTTCGACCAGCGGACGAGGAACTTCGAGTTCCGACCGGGCCCGATCTTCGCCAACGTCGTGCTCGTCGACGAGATCAACCGCGCGACGCCGAAGACGCAGTCCGCACTTCTCGAGGCCATGGCCGAGCGCCAGGTCACCGTCGACGGCGTCACGCGAGAGCTGCCCTACCCGTTCCTCCTGCTTGCGACCGAGAACCCGATCGAATACGAGGGAACCTTCCCGCTTCCGGAGGCTCAGCTCGACCGCTTCTTCCTCCGCACGGCGCTCGGGTATCCGGGGCTGGAAGACGAGCTGAAGATCCTCACCGATCAGCGTTACGTGCACCCGCTCGACGATCTTCGCCCGGTCGTGGGTCTCGACGAGGTGCACGAACTGCGCGCGGCGGCGCAGCACGTATACGTCGACGAGGTCCTGCATCGATGGGTGGTCGAGCTCGTGCGCGCGACGCGCGAGCAGGAGTCGGTCGTCATCGGGAGCTCCGTGCGGGGCAGTCTCGCGCTCGAGCGCGCGGCCAGGGCATGGGCCCTGCTCGACGGCCGCAGCTTCGTGGTCCCCGAGGACATCGAGCGGCTCTTCTCGCCGGTGCTGGTCCACCGGGTCGTCTTCACACCCGCGTTCGTCGCGCGCGCCCGTGCGACCGGCTGGGTGGAGGCGGTCGAGGCGTTCCGCCAAAGCTGCCTCGAGCTCGCGCCCAGACCGGGTTCAGAGGAAGACCCGCTCTTCGAGGGCGGGGTCGGGCAGCCTGACCCCGCGCCGTAGCGGCCGCCGTTGACGGGCGCGCGCCTCTCCTTCCCGCTCGTTCCTCGCCGCCGCGTCATCGGCGTCTCGTTCGGCACGATGAAGAGCCTTCGTCGAGGATCCGGTACGGACGTCGCGGGCTCTCGTCCCTACCGGCCGGGCGACGACATGGACTCGATCGACTGGGCGGCGTCGGCGCGGCTCTCGACCGCGCGCGGAGCCGACGAGTTCGTCGTCCGTGAGCGCTTCGCCGAAGAGGCGCCGAAGGTCGTGATCGTCTGCGACCGACGGCCCGAGATGGCGTGCTACGGGCCGTCCCTGCCCTGGCTGGACAAGCCCGCGGCGATGCGCACGATCGTCGAGCTCGTGCTCGCGAGCGCGGGGGCGGCCGGCGGCTTCGTCGGCTATCTCGACTACGCGGACGGCGACCCGCACTGGCGGCAACCGAAGGGGGAGCGCAAGCTGATCGAGATTCGCGATGAGCGCCTGTGGTCGTCTGAATACGGAGGCCCGCCGGACTGGCTGGAGAGGTCGATCGATCACCTCGCCTCGCATCCCCGTGCGGTCACGCCCGGTACGTTCGTCTTCGTCATCTCGGACTTCCTTCCAGTCCCGCCGACCGAGCTCTGGCTCGCGGCGGTCGAGCATCGGTGGGACATCGTCCCGGTGGTGATTCAGGATCCGACCTGGGAGCAGAGCTTTCCGGACGTCAGCGGGATCGTGGTCCCACTGCGAGATGCACGGACCGGTCGGTTGACTGCGGTTCGGCTCCGCCGGAAGGAGGCCGCGATGCGCCGGACTCTCAACCAAGAGCGCCTGGAGGCGATTCTCGAGACCTTCCGGCTCCTCGACATCGACCCGGTGGTCGTCTCCTCGAACGACCGCTCCGAGATCCTCTCCACGCTCCTCGTGTGGTCCGACCTGCGCCGAACCAGGCGCGTGATCGGGGCCTGACTCGATGGGACGGCGTGGACTTCCGACGCTCGGCCTGGCGGCGCTCGTGGTGCTGGTCGCGGCTGTCGTCGTGCTCGCGACGTTGGCTCGAGACGACGGCCCGTCCGAGCAGCCTCGAGGGGAGACGCCACCCGAGATCGAGGCCCAGGCGACCATCGCTCCCCGCCCCGTGCTCTTCGGAGATACCGTCCGCGCGTCCGTCGACGTCATGCTCGACACGGAGCGGATCGATCCCGGATCCGTTCGCGTCGCAGCCGACTTCTCTCCCTGGGAGGTCGTCGGACGCCCGGAGCGACGCATCGCCTCCACGGGCGAGCAGGCCTACGTCCGCGCGACGTTCGTCCTTCGCTGTCTCACTGGGGCCTGCGTGCCGGCCGGACAGTCCGCCCTGTACGAGTTCCCGCAGGGTCGCGTCTCGTTCACCCGTCGAGGGGAACGCTTCGACGAGAGCTCGATCCCCGTGAGCGTGCCCGCGGTGCGCGTCTACTCGCGGCTCACCGACATCGTCCCCGCCGACGACTCGGGGCCGTCGGTGCCTTGGCGGGCGGATCTCCTCTCGCTTCCCGCACCGTCGTTTCGAGTCGATCCGAGCACGCTCGTCCTTCTGCTCCTGCTGGGCGCACTCGTCGCGACGGCAGGGGCCGTCGCACTCGCGTACGCGGCCTGGCCGCGGGCGGCTCTCGCTCCACCTCCGGCGCCTGCGCCCTTGCCTCCGCCCGGACCCGCGCTGAGCCCACTCGAGCAGGCGCTCGTCCTCCTCGAGAACGCCGTTCGGGTCGACGGCGCCGCCGATCAGCGCCGCGCGCTCGAGCTCGTCGCCGAGGAGCTCGAGCGCGCGGCCTGGGGCGACCCCAGAACTTGCGCACGCGGCACGGGCGTTGGCCTGGTCGGAGGACGTTCCGCCGGTCAACCAGACCACGGAGCTCGCTGCTCGCGTTCGGTCCGTGCTCGACGAGACGTCCGAGACTCACCGAAACGGAGACGGCAATGCGTCCTAGGCTGCTCCGTCGACGCTCGCGGCGTGCATCCGGGGTCGACTCGCACGACGCGAGAGCGTTTCCTCGCGCCGCGCTGTGGACTCGCATCCTGCGACTGGGTCTCGCCGCCACCGCCATCACGCTCGTGATCCTGGCGGCGTGGTCGAGCCGGGATCTCGAGACGGGCGAGCGAGGACTGCTTCGCACCGGGGAGACAGGCGTGGTCGTCATCGATCTGTCGCTCTCGATCGAAGGCGAGGACTACAGCGTCGTTCGTCGCGCGCTTCGTCAGCTGATCGCGGAGAACGCGAACATCGGGCTGGTCGTGTTCTCGGACACCGCCTACGAGCTGCTGCCGCCCGGCACGCCCGCGTCGCAGCTGCGGCCGTTGCTCCGGCTACTCGTGCCCCCGCGACTCGGCCCTCCCGTCAACCCTTGGACGCAGACGTTCCGCGCGGGGACGCAGATATCGACCGCGCTCGAGCTCGCGCAGGACATGCTCGAGCGTGACCAGGTCGTCGACGGCTCCGTGCTCCTCGTCAGCGACCTCGAAACGGCGCCGGACGACGTGCCGGCACTCGCGAGCGCGATCCAGAGCCTGCGGCAGGACGGAATCGGACTCCAGGTCGTGCCGCTCGGGCCGTCGACCGATGCGCGCATCCTCTTCGGGGACGTCATCGAGGACGGTGTCTTCGAGGCTCCGACCTCGTCCGGGGAGGAGGCCGCCGCACGCGTGAGTGAGACGACGGTCACCTACCCGGCCATGCTCCTGATCCTGAGCGCGCTCTTCTTCGTCGCGCTCGCCGGGCACGAGCGCTACGCGGGGCGGCTCGCGCTGACCGGAGGCGTCAGGAGCCAGGCATGAGCACCACTCGCCTGCGGCTCGTGGTCGCGGGGGAAACCCTGTTTCCCCCGCGTGCCCCCTTCTCTTCGAGAACGTGGGGAACCTCCCGGTTCCCCACGCCCCTCCCCGCTCACACGGCAACCAAGGTTGCCCTATGAGCAGCACGGAGACCAGGCGGAGGATCGCGCTCGGAGCGGCGGCACTGCTCAGCCTCGGGCTCGCCGTCGTGCTCGTACTCGTCGCCGTGGACGTCGCGCGGTGGAACCACGTCTTTCAGTCGGACGACGTCAGCTATCGGACGACGCCCGCCGACGAGGCGCTCTGGGACGCGCACGAGCGCGTGCCGTTCGGCCTCGCGGGAGAGGTGCTTGCGGTCGGCGACGACGTCGAGCTGCGCAAGGCGCTCCGAGCGTTGCGCGCCGCTCATCTCGACGAGCTGCGGGTGCTGACCTCGGATCCACGTATCGCAATCAGCCGGAACGAGGCGACGGCTCGGCTGGAGGCCATCGTGGCGCACGATCCCGACCGGTCACGCCGCTCGCGCGCCGCCGGCCTGCTCGGCGTGATCGGGCTCGCCCGATTCGTGACGGAGACGCAGGGGCGAGAAGCGCTCCTGTCGAGCACCGTCTTGAACTTCCGGCGTGCCATCGACCTGGACTCCGCGAACGACGAGGCGAAGTTCAACCTCGAGCTCGCGTACCAGCGAGGACGCGGCGTGGAGATCAACGAGGCCGCCGGCGGTCAGAACCCGACACCGGGAGGAAGTGGCTCGAGAGGCGCAGGCGCCGGCCAGGCCGGGAGTGGCTACTGATGGCCACCAACCTCGTCTTTCTCACCCCCACGGCAGCGCTCGTCGCGCTGGGGGCGCTGCTCCCGCTCGCGGCACTTTTCGTCGTGCGCCGGCGGGCGAGGAGGGTGCGAGGTGTCCTCGGTCTCGCCGAGCCGTCGGCTCGAAGAGCTCTCGTCGCCATCGTCGCCGTTATCGCGGCTGGCGCCTTTCTCGGCGTCGCGGCGGCGCAGCCGGTAGTGGAGCGAACGCTGACGGCACGGACTCGAACCGACAGCGAGGCGTTCGTCGTCGTCGACGTCTCGCGGTCGATGCTCGGCCAGGAGGGCCAGGGCTCGCTGATGCGCATCGAGCGGGCGAAGCAGTTCGCCGTCGCCCTCCGTGCGTCTCTGCCCGAGATCCCGTTCGGAGTGGCATCGATGACGGACCGCGTCCTGCCACACCTCTTGCCCAGCGTGAATCAGGACGTCTTCCAGGCCACCGTACAGCGGTCGATCGACATCGAAAAGCCCCCGCCGCGCTCGAGTGTGCTCCTGAGCGCGACGAGGCTCGACGCACTGGCGACCATTCGAACGCAGCGATTCTTCTCTCCCCGCGCGCGCAAGCGCCTCGTGGTCGTCCTCACCGACGGGGAGAGCCAGCCCGTCGCCGTGGCACGCCTGCAGAGCCTCTTCCTCCAGCCACCTGCGATCGCGACGGTCTTCGTTCAGTTCTGGGATCGCGACGAGCGCGTCTTCACGGGCAACGCTCCCGAGGCGGGCTATCGGCCCGATCCGTCCGCGCGCGGACTTCTCGAGGATCTTGCAGCAGCCGATGGAGGGGAGGGTCTACGACGGAGAGGAGCTCAGCGCCGTACGGAGCTACGCGCGCGACCGGCTGGGCTCCGGGCCGACCGTCGTCCACGGCGAGCGGGGAAGTCGCATCGCTCTCGCGCCGTACTTCGCGGCCGCCGCGCTCGCACCACTCGTCCTCCTGCTCTGGCGGCGCGACCGTTAGTCATCTAGCTGCGTCCGTCCGGCGTCTCCGGGAACCAGGGCGACACGGCGTCCGGAAATCCATTCTCGTCCATGTACGAGATCGCGCGGCTCGCGATCCAGGCCAGCGCCTGAGGGCTCGCCTGGCCGAGGACGCGGCGCACCGCCTCGTCTCCGTGTTCGATCGAGCCGCCCAGGCCCGCACCCGCACGCCGGAGCCGGCAGAGGTTCAGCGCAGCGAGATCGACGTCCGTCCCGTAGCTCGTGTACCACTCGACGCCGATCGCTTGCTCGAGGACGGCAAGGGTCTCATCTGCGAAGCGCGACGCATCCTCGCCTGCGACGAAGAATTGGGCGCCTCCGCGCCTTTCGTCCTTCCGAGGAATCTGCACATCTACTCCCTTCTAACGAAATTCGAAACCGGGCGTCACACACTATGACCCTGCGCTTTGACCATGGCGACGACAGTGCTCTTGGACGACCCCATTGCGGGCCACATTCCCCGCGCCCCAGCCCACCGGGCGCCAGATGTCCTCGGGCGGCTTCGAAGCCGTGCGGCACTTCCAGCAGGAAAAACTCGGATGGAGGGAGTACATGCGTAAGCGATCGATCCTGCTCGTGACGGGCGCTCTCGCTCTCGTTGCGAGCCTCGTCATAGGCCCGTCCGCCACGGCAAAGCCCGAGCGGACGTCGGCCGGGACGGTGGTCTTCGGCCACGACCAGGAGCCGTCCACGCTCAACCCGTTCGTTACGGAGGGGAGCAACACGCCGACCCCGCTCGCGATCAACCCGGTCCTCGGCTCGGGCGGCATCTACAACAACAAGGCCGCACTCGTGCCGGAGCTCTGGGACGGGGCGCCGAAGATCCTCAAGGCGGACCCGCTCACCGTGACCTGGAAGTACAAGCAGAGCGCGGTCTGGAGTGACGGGCAGCCGGTCCTCGGCCAGGACTTCTTCGTCACGTATCGCACGTTCATCAACCCGAACTTCGACATCACCGACCGGACGGGCTGGGAGGACATCCAGAGCGTCAAGGCCAAGGGCAAGTCGGTGACGATGATCGTTCAAGAAGGGCAGGACGGTCGCCTTCTGGGACGGCATCGCCGCGAAACCAGCTCATGCCGCGCCAGCAGGTCCAGCCGATCATGAACTCGCAGAACGCCGCTGACTTCAACAACATGTGGCTGAACTCGATGCCACTTTCGAGTGGCCCGTACAGGTTCCAGAGCTGGACGAAGGGACAGCAGCTCACGCTCGTCAAGAACCCACGGTTCAAGGCGGGGCCGGCGGCGAAGCTCGACCGGATCGTCTTCCGCTACATCCCGAGCACCCCGTCGATCTTCCAGGCACTGCAGGCCGGCGAGGTCCAGGTCATGTCGCCGCAGCCGCAGATCCAGATCGCGGACCTGTACAAGAACAGCAAGTTCACGGTGCAGACCACTCCCGCGTTCTCGTGGCAGCACGTCGACATCCAGCGGGGCCCGAAGGGACATCCCGCCCTGGACAAGAAGTACGTCCGTGAGGCACTGGTTCAGCGGCATCAACAGGCAGCAGATCGTGAACGCCCTGTGGGTGCAGACCGGGCTCGTCAAGTCCGCAAAGGACCTGCCGGTGCTCCAGAACAACGTCTTCTTCCCACAGCAGGCGCAGTACAAGCCGTACTGGAACAAGTACGGGTTCAGCCAGAGGAACGTCATCGCGCTGCTCAAGAAGAACGGGTGCACGGGCGGCCCGGACACGCCGTCCGCGTCGAACTGCGAACATCTGGAGCTGCCCCGGTGTCGGCAAGCTCAGCTTCCGCTTCACGACGACCAGCGGCAACCAGCTCCGCGCGCTGGCGTTCGAGGTCATGCAGAAGCAGCTCAAGAGCGTCGGCATCGAGCTCGTGCCGAACTTCGGCCCGAACACGCTCGTCTTCGGCCAGGTGCTCCCGTCCGAGTGACTGGGACCTGTTCATGTACACGTTCTCGAGCTCGCCCGCCAGCCAGACGAACTCCTTCGGCATCTACGGCTGTGGCGGTGGCCAGAACTACATGAACTGGTGCAACGCCAAGGCTACCGCTCTCGCCAGGAAGGCCGTGCTCACGCCCGATCCGGCGAAGCGGAACCCGCTGATGGATCAGCTGGCGAAGATCGCTGCCGACGACATCAACTCGATCCCGATGTGGTCTCCGCCCGAGTACCTCATCGGGAGCCACGAAGGTCAAGGGCCTCGTCGTGAATCCGACACAGCAGGGCCCGACGTGGAACGCGAACACCTGGTCGGTGGTCGGCTAGGAGTACCAGCCACGTCCTTCAACGTTCGATCACCGCTCGCAAGCACCGCTCCCGCCTCGACGGCGGGAGCGGTGCTTGGGCGTTCAGGAGTAACCCTCTAACATCCGGGGCGAGCCAGTTGCTGACCTACATCATCCGCAGACTGCTCTACAGCGTCCTCGTGCTCATCCTGGCGAGCATGATCATCTTCACGTTCATCGCGGTCTCCGGTGACCCGCTCGGCTACCTGAGGACGCGACCGAACATCTCACAGCAGACGATCGCGAACATCGAGGAACGCAACCACCTCAACGAGTCCATACCGGTTCGCTACGCGTACTGGGTGCGAGACGCGGTCACGAACCAGTTCGGGACCACGCTCGTCGGCGGACGCCCGATCCTCCCCGATCTCGCTGCGCGTCATGGGGAACACGCTCCAACTCGTCCTCATCGCGGAGATGCTCGCCGTCCTCATCGCCGTCGGGATCGGTGTCTACTCGGCGTTACGCCAGTACAGCGCCTTCGACTACACGGCGACGACGTTCAGCTTCGTCGGCCTGGCCATACCAGTGTTCTGGCTCGCGCTGATGCTGCAGGTGGTAGTGACCGAGATCTACAAATCGACGGGTCACAACATCTTTCCGATCACGAGTCTCAACTCCGTCGATCCGGGATCAGGGCTGCATTTCGTCGTGGATCGCGCCTGGCATCTCGCTCTCCCCGTGCTGGTGCTGATGATCGCAAGCGTCGCCACGTATTCGCGCTACATGCGCGCATCGATGCTCGAGGTCGTCAACGCCGACTACGTGCGCACGGCACGCGCGAAGGGCTTGTCGGAAAGCAAGGTGACGATGCGGCACGCCTTCCGGAACGCACTCATTCCCCTCGTGACGCTCGTCGCGCTGCAGTTCGGGGTGCTGTTCGGAGGAGCGATCGTCACCGAGACCGTCTTCGCGCTGGACGGAATGGGTCTGTACTACATCAGGGCCCTGAACGCCGGCGACCCATACCCGGTCATGGCCTGGCTCATGGTCACGGCGACGATGATCATCATCTTCAACCTCATCGCCGACATCGCGTACGGCTACCTCGACCCGCGGGTGCGGTATGACTGAGCACGCGCCGACGAGGCCCCTGCAGGAGCCGACTGGGACGACGGCCGACCTCGAGCTCGCCTACGAGAGCGGCGTCGAGGTCAAGGCTCGAAGCCAGTGGGCGTACGCACGCATACGTTTCCTCCGCCATCGGCTCGCCGTTGTGAGTCTCGTCGTGCTGCTCCTGCTCGCGCTCGTGGCGATCTTCGCCAAGCGGGTGGCGCCGTTTGGATACGACGAGCTCGACTTCCTCCACATCGCGCGAGGGTCCGAGCCGTGCGCACATCTTCGGGACCGACCTGCTCGGTCGCGACTACCTGAGTCGGATCATCTACGGCCTGCAAACGTCGCTCTGGGTCGCGTTCTTCGTTGCCACGCTCGCGACCGCGATCGGTGCCGCTATCGGAGCAGTCGCCGGCTACTACGGCGGTCAGACGGACAACCTGCTCATGCGCTTCACCGACCTCATCCTGACCTTGCCGGGGCTTGCCATCCTTCTGGCAGCTGCCGCCTATCTCGGTCAGGACGACTCCCAGCTCGGCCCGATCCCGATCTCGCAGCCCACGAAGGTCGGGCTCATCCTCGCGCTCCTCTTCTGGACCGGCCTCGCGCGGATCGTCAGAGGCATCTTCCTGTCGCTGCGCGAGAAGGAGTTCGTCGAGGCGGCGAGAGCGGCCGGGGCGAGCGATCGTCGGATCATCTTTCGCCACATCCTCCCGAACTGCGTCGGGCCGATCGCCGTGACGATGACGCTGTTCGTCGCTCTCGCGATTCTCACCGAGGCGGCCCTTTCGTTCCTCGGCTTCGGCATCCAGCCGCCACACCCCGCGCTCGGCAGCCTCATCGCCGACGGCGAGACGAACGGCTTCGACACCTGGTGGCTCGTCACGTTCCCAGGGCTCGTGATCGTGGTCGTCGCGCTCTGCGTCAACTTCATCGGGGACGGTCTTCGCGATGCGCTCGACCCGACGCAGAGGACGCGCACGTAGCGTTGGCCGAGCCTCTCCTCTCGGTCAAAGACCTCACCGTTGAGTTCGACACCGAGGACGGCGTCGTGCACGCCGTCACCGATGTCAGCTACGAGCTCTACGCAGGGGAGACGCTCGGTGTCGTCGGCGAGTCGGGTTCGGGAAAGAGCGTGTCGGTGATGTCGATGCTCGGGCTGATCCCGTGCCGCCCGGACGGATCGTGAGCGGTGAGGTCGCTCTACAAGGGTCGTGATCTCCTCACGATCCCGAAGCAGGAGCTCCAGGAGCTTCGAGGCGGTGAGATCGCGATGATCTTCCAGGATCCGATGACGTCGCTCAATCCGGTGCTCACGATCGGTGAGCAGATCTCCGAGGCGATCACGACGCACAACCCCGGGATCAGCGACGACCAAGCACGCGAGCGCACGATCAGGCTGCTCGAGGTCGTGGGCGTGCCCTTCGCGGATCGTCGCGTTCTCCAGTATCCGCACGAGTTCTCCGGGGGCATGCGCCAGCGAGCGATGATGGCGATGGCGATCGCGAATGATCCGAAGGTGCTCATCGCCGACGAGCCGACCACGGCTCTCGACGTGACCATTCAGGCGCAGATCGTCGAGGTGATGCGGGCGGCGCAGGAGGAGACGCACGCGGCGACCATCCTGATCACGCACGATCTGGGGCTCATCGCGGAGCTCGCCGACAGGGTGGTCGTGATGTACGCCGGGACGGGTCGTCGAGCTCGTCGCGACGTCTTCACGATCTTCAACTCGCCGCGGCATCCGTACACGATCGGCCTCATGAGCAGCCTGGCGCGCCTGGACGCGGACCAGGATCGGCTCCACCCCATTCCCGGCCAACCCCCGAGCCTCCTCACGCTTCCGCCCGGATGCGCGTTTCATCCCCGCTGCGCTCACTCCCAGGGACGGGCGCCCTGTCGGACCGACGTACCCGCGCTCAGGAGCCTCGGCGAGGGCGGCCAGCACCTCTCCGCCTGTCACTTCGCGGAGGAGCTCGCGGCCACGCCCGCCGGAGCGGGCATCACACCCGGCGACGCATGATGAGCGAGACGTCGACCGAGGCGTTGGCCGAAGCGCCTGCGGAGGCAACCGCCCCCCGAGAAGACGACATCCTGCGCGTCGAGGGTCTCGTCAAGCACTTTCCGATCAAGGCGGGACTGCTCAAGCACACCGTCGGGCAGGTGCAGGCGGTCGACGGTGTCGATCTCTCGGTGCGCCGTGGCGAGACGCTCGGGATCGTCGGTGAATCCGGCTGCGGCAAGACGACGCTCGGCCGAACCATCATCAAGCTCCTCGAGCCGACGGCCGGCCGGATCGTCTTCGAGGGCGAGGACATCACAGCGCTTTCGCGCCGCCAGATGCGTCCGATCCGACGCGACGTCCAGATCATCTTCCAGGACCCGTACGCGTCGCTGAACCCGCGGATGACCGTGCGCGAGATCGTCGCCGAGCCGCTTCGGATCCACAAGCTCTACCGTGGCGGCGAGGGCCGTCGTCGCGTGGAGGAGCTCCTTCGGACCGTCGGTCTGAGCCCCGAGCACGGAAACCGCTTTCCCCACGAGTTCTCGGGTGGACAGCGACAGCGAATCGGTGTCGCGCGGGCACTCGCGCTCAACCCGAAGATGATCGTTCTCGACGAGCCAGTCTCGGCGCTCGACGTCTCGATTCAGGCACAGGTCGTGAATCTCGTCGCACAGCTTCAGAACGATTTCGGGCTCACCTACATCTTCATTGCGCACGATCTCTCGGTCGTCCGTCACGTGTCCGACCGCGTCGCGGTGATGTACCTCGGGAAGATCGTGGAGATGGGGGCTCGAAAGGAGCTCTACGAGACGCCCATGCACCCGTACACGCAGGCGCTTCTCTCGGCCGTTCCGATCGAGACACCGAACCTGCGCGGCAAGCGCAAGCGGATCGTGCTCGAAGGCGACGTTCCGAGCCCCGCGAACCCTCCGTCGGGATGCCGATTCCGGACACGGTGCTGGAAGGCGCAGGAGATCTGCGCCGAAGAGGATCCCGCGCTCATCCCGCGCGCCGGCGGCAGTCATCCTGTCGCGTGCCACTTTGCCGAGATCGCAAGACCCCTCGATGTGGTCGAGACCTGCTGCCTCGAGCGGCTAACTCCTGCGGCGGCACGTCGTCAAAACGATCGTGAGCGTGGTTCATCGTTCCGTGGTGTGCGAGCGCGTCCGAGCGCAGGTGTCGCTCGAGCTGGACGGCGAGCTCTCGGAGCTCGAGCGGAGAATGCTCGACGCTGCATCTCGCTCCGATGCCCGGCGTGCCGGACGTATGCAGCCGACGTGACCGACGTTCACGACGCAGCTGCGCAACGCGCCTCTCGAGCAGATCGAGCGCGCGATCCACGTCCACCGCCGCGCCGCCGTCCTCGCCCGCGTGCACGTGGGACTCGCGGCAGCCGTCGCGATCGCGGTCGTGGGCTCCGTCCTGCAGCTCGGGTTCCCGGCTCCACATCGTGATCGTGCGTCCACGCGTGATGAGCTGCCGTCTCGCTTCCCGACGCTGGACCGATGGGCAGAACGAGATGAAGCAGATCATCGCCGACGGGCGTGCATTCGACAGACACCGCAGCGGCCCGATGGTGGTGATGTAGCCGGTGTTGCAGCGCGGGCGTCAGCCCGGGCTCGTCAGGAGAACGTGGCGAGCGGGTCGCGCATTCTCTTCGCTCCGGCGACGCACGAGTGACGCGCGTGGGGCGGGTCGAGGTGGCGACAGCCGTATCGCACGGAACCGACCGTCCGTGACGACCGAGAGCGTGCGGCCGAACCAGGAGTAGCACCCCCACGTGGCCTCCTTCGGGGAAGGTCGCGACACGTGCGGATGAGTCGACGCTGCTCGCGCGACTGGCCGGCGACCGCAGGGACGACGACACCGCGGATGCAGTCGAGCGGGTCGGCTCCTTCGAGGACGCCGCAGGTGCGGGCGTGGTCGATCGGCTCGCGCGCTCGAGACATGGAAAGCGACGCTCCGGCCACGCATCCGGCCCGCTGCATTCCCGCCAAGGCGCTGCACAGGCGTGTGATGTCCGCCGGGTCGTACACGCGTACCTCGGGCCTGCGTTCCCAGAAGAAGCGGTACCAGCACGGGCGCACGAGTCTCGTCGCGCCGCAGACGGACCGCGGCGATGTGTCGGCGTTCTGGCGGCTGCGTCGTTCCGTCGCCTCCGCCGAGCGAGATCCAGTAGTCGTGAAATGCACCCTGCGAGCAGTCGGGCGCGAATCTCGGGCCGAGCTTGCGTGCATGCGAGGACCGCGCCGGCGAGTTGGCCGTGGTAGCCGCGCATGAGCGCATGCCCGGTGCCATGGATGCACGTGTACTCGCGGAATCTGGTCGGTAGTCGCGTGCACGTGGGAACGACGCTCCGAGGGTCGAGGACGAGCTTCGTACCGAGGTAGATGACCATGCCCATGCCGAACCCCGCCGAGCAGCCCGGATCGTTCGACCGTGGGACGTAGCGGAACATGTTCTCGAGCGTGATGCTGATGACGACGCGCCCAGCTTCGTCCGACGACATGCATCAGCGAATGGCACGCTGCCTCCACGTATCCACCCGTCCGGTGGACCTTGCGGTCGATCCGAGGGAGCTCGCGGGCAGGATCGCCCGACCGTTCGACGATCGCGAGGAGTCGGCGGGCGTAGCAGTTGAAGCGTCGCGGGTCTTGGAAGCGCACGCAATCCGTGAGAAACCCGACCTTTGCGGGTACCGGTGCGTCCGGGACAGGCGACGTGCCGGCGACGGCCTTGCTCACCAGCAAGGCCATGGTCAGCGTCAGCACAGCCCCGCAGAGGAGGATTCCTCGCACCCTTCTGACTATGACGACTCGGGGCAGGGTGGTGTTAGGTCGCCGCTGTAGCGATCTCGGACTCGCTGATCGCGCGTTCAGTGCCGAGCGAGCGGCTCGACCTCGATGCCGTCGGATCGAAGCTCGGCGAAGACGCGGTTCAGCTCGTCCCACTGCTTGAAGCTGAGACTGTTCAGCCCCGTGAGCGAATCCTCGAACGTCGGATCGCGGAGCGTCGCCGCTGTTCCGTCGAGCTCGTCGGAGAAGGCCTGCAGCGTACGGACGAGCCCATCGTTCCGCTGAGGCGAGCTCGCTCGGGGGGTTGGTGTCGGCGAGCTCCACCCCGGACGGCGCCGACGACCGCCGCAGCCTCGTCGATCCGGTTCACCAGCTCTTCCGGCGACTGCGACTTCCCGATTCGCGCGAGCGCGAAGTCGATGCGGTCTCGCGCGAGAACCACCGACCCCTGGTACTCGGCACGAGAGCTGGGGTCATCGTTCTTCGCGACAGCTTGCCCGAGCACGACGGCACCCACGAGTGCCGCGGCCGCGATTGCGATCACGACGCCGATGGTCGACCACTTCCACCGCATCGCACGAGGATAGCCAGCGGGTGGTTGTCCGTTCGCTGCTCGATTTCGAGGAATCTGTTAACGCGTCTGCCCGGTGCGCTCGCGCCACTCTTCGCTAGACTCGTTGCCCGCCGGCCGGCCGCTGGGGCGCCGGGGGAGCCTCTGAGGAGAACCATGTCCGAGAACGGTGGAGATCGCACGAACACGGGCCGGATCATCGAGATCAAGGGCGTCGTCCTCGACGCCGTGTTTCCCGACCGGCTCCCGGAGATCTACACGGCCCTCGAGGTCCAGTTCGGAGAGGGCGACACGAGCCGCACGCTCGTCGCGGAGGTGCAGCAGCACCTCGGGGACGACCGTGTCCGCGCCGTCGCCATGGACTCGACCGACGGGCTCTCGCGTGGCTCCGTCTGCGTGGACACGGGCGGCCCCATCACCGTGCCGGTCGGTCCGTCCACGCTCGGGCGGCTCTGGAACGTCATCGGTCAGCCGATCGACGAGCTCGAGCCGATCGCTGCCGACACGGAGCGCTGGTCCATCCATCGCGACCCGCCCGAGTTCCGCGACCTGTCGCCGAAGATCGAGACCTTCGAGACCGGCATCAAGGTGATCGACCTCATCGCGCCGTACGTCAAGGGCGGCAAGATCGGCCTCTTCGGCGGCGCCGGCGTCGGCAAGACCGTCCTCATCCAGGAGCTCATCCACAACGTCGCGCAGCAGCACGGCGGTGTCTCCGTCTTCGCGGGCGTGGGCGAGCGCACGCGGGAGGGCAACGACCTTCTGCTCGAGATGACGGAGTCGGGCGTGCTCGACAAGGTCGCGCTCGTCTACGGGCAGATGAACGAGCCGCCGGGGGCGCGTCTGCGCGTCGCCCTCTCCGGTCTGACGATGGCGGAGTACTTCCGCGACCAGGGCGGCCAGGACGTCCTGTTCTTCGTCGACAACATCTTCCGGTTCGTCCAGGCGGGCTCCGAGGTCTCGGCGCTCCTCGGCCGCATGCCGAGCGCCGTCGGCTATCAGCCGACGCTCGCGACCGAGATGGGCCAGCTCCAGGAGCGGATCACCTCGACGAGAACGGGCTCGGTGACGTCCGTGCAGGCGATCTACGTGCCTGCCGACGACCTCACGGACCCTGCCCCCGCGAACACGTTCGCGCACCTGGACTCGACGACCGTGCTCGAGCGCTCGATCGTCGAGAAGGGGATCTATCCCGCAGTCGACCCGCTCAAGTCCACTTCGCGCGCGCTCCAGCCGGGCGTCGTCTCGGACGAGCACTACGAGGTCGCGACGCTCGTGCAGCAGATCCTCCAACGCTACGCCGACCTGCAGGACATCATCGCGATCCTCGGAATGGACGAGCTCACGGACGAGGACAAGATCGTCGTCGCCCGCGCGCGTCGCATCGAGCGCTTCCTCTCGCAGCCGAACTTCGTCGCCGAGCAGTTCACGGGCACGCCCGGCAAGTACGTGAAGCTCGAGGACACGATCCGCTCGTTCCGCGAGATCATCGACGGCCAGCACGACGAGCTGCCCGAGTCGGCCTTCTACATGGTCGGCACGATCGAGGACGCGGTCGAGAAGGCTCGCGCAGCCGAAGCAGTGGCCGCGTAGTGCGGAATCGCGTGACAGTCGCAGTCACCGCGGTCGCGAAGCGACCGCCTTCAGGGATCGTCGCGCGCTCGGAATCCGCGCTCGCGGATTCCGAGCTTGCGCAGAGCTGATGCCCGAATCGCACCCGAAGTTCGACGTCGCGCTCGTCACGCCCGACGGGGCGGCGTTCGACGGGGAGGCGGAGATGGTCATCGTCCCCGGGGCAGCCGGCGAGATCGGCGTCCTCGCGCGGCATGCGCCGCTCGTCGCGACGCTGAAGGCCGGCTCGACGCGCATTCACCTGAGCCCGAACGAGGTCCTCGAGTTCGCGACGGGGCCCGGCTTCTTCAAGGTCGAGCTCGATCGCGCCCTCGCCCTCGTCGACGACGCAGTGAGCGTGAAGGAGATCGACGACGACCGCGCCCGCGCGCAGCTCGAGGCCGCCCAGGCGGAGCTCGAGAGAGTCGACGCGGGCGAGTCGACGGCCGATCGCTGGCAGCTCGAGCAGCGCGTCAAGCACGCCGAGAACCAGCTCTCGGTGAGCGGCCGAACGACCGGCTAGGAATGCGTGTCGCGGCGCTCGCCGACGTCCACGGCAACGCGCCTGCGCTAGCAGCCGTGCTCGAGGAGCTCGAGCGCGAGCGCCCCGATCTCGTGGTGTTCTGCGGCGACCTCACCTGGGGCTCGCTCCCGCAGGAGACGCTTGCCCTCGTTCGGGCCCTGGAGACACCTGCTCGGTTCGTGCGCGGCAACGCGGACCGTGCCGTCGGAGCCGACCTCGAGGGACGGGGTGCGTGGATGGCGACGGCGCACTCCGCCGACGACCTCGCCTTCCTCGGCGACGTTCGAGCACACGGTCACCGTCGACGTCGACGGCGCTCGGGCTGACGTGCTTCAGCCACGGCTCGCCGCGCTCGGACGAGGAGTGCGTCACGAAGCGGACGCCCGAGGCAGCGCGTCCTCGAGTTCTCCGCGGGCGTGACGCGCGGGCATTCGTCACTGCACACACGCACATGCAGTACGACCGGCACGTGGCCGGGCTCCGGCTCGTGAACCCGGGAAGCGTCGGCCTTCCCTACGAACGCATGCCAGGTGCCTACTGGGCGCTGCTCGGGCCGGACGTCGAGCTCCGACGGACCGAGTACGACGTCGAGCGTGCGATCGCGCAGATGCAGTCCACCGACGACCCTCGCGTCGAGCTGATCGTCGAGATGATGCGCACCCCGCCGGATCAGGACGAGGTCATCGAGGACGCGGAGCGGCGGGTCTTCGCCGGCTGAGGGCGATAGAGTCGCCGCATGGAGGAGATCGCACCCGGGCTCTGGCACTGGGCCGCCGCTCATCCGAAGATCAAGATCCGCGTCCACTCCTACTACCTCGCGGGCGAGCGCGTCCTGATCGACCCCATCGAGCCGGAGGAAGGCCTCGACTGGTTCGCCGAGCACGGCCCGCCGAGCACGTCCTTCTGACGAACCGGCATCACTACCGATCGAGCGGAGACTTCGCCGATCGCTTCGGGGTCACGGTGCATTGCGTGCGCGACGGGCTCCACGAGTTCGGCGACGAGCGAGAAGGTCGAGCCCTTCGACTTCGGCGACGAGCTCCCCGGCGGGATCGTCGCGCACGAGGTCGGAGCGATCTGCCCCGACGAGACGGCCCTGCACGTCCCGGCGCATCGAGGCACTCGCGGTCGCCGACGGGGCTGTCCGCTGGGAGGACGGCGCGCCGCTCGCGTTCGTGCCCGACCACTTGATGGACGAGCCCGAGCAGACGAAGGAGGGCCTTCGCGAGGCGTACCGCGGGCTCGCAGAGCTCGACTTCCGGCATCTCCTGCTCGCACACGGCGACCCGTTCGTCGGCGACGGCCGCGAGGCGCTCGCTGCGTTCGTCGGCAGGAATTGAGTTTTCGACCGTATTCGCTAGCCTGAGAGCACCCCGGAGAGCTTTGAACGGCAGCTTGGCGACCGGGTTACCAAACGCCTAAAGAGCCTCGCGAGCCTCCCGGCTCCCGACCTCTTAGGCGGGAGCCGAATCGTGAAGGACATCCGCGGACACCTCGAGCAACTCCTCGCCGAGAGGATCCTCGTCGAACACGGGGGAACCCATGGTTCCCCCGTGTGCCCCCTCCTTCGCGGAAGTGACTGCTCGGCGCCTGTGAGCCTCCCGCCGGGCACAGCCCGGCTTCGGCGATCGGGTCGCCGCGGCACGGAGGACGCGTGAACACCGAATCTCGGCTGCGTGAACTTCTCGCCGAGAGGATCCTCGTCCTCGACGGAGCGTGGGGCGTGCTCATCCACCGGCGCGGGCTCTCGGAGGAGGAGTACCGCGGCGAGCGGTTCGCATCGCACACGCACGACGTCAAGGGCGACCCCGATCTCCTCAACCTGACGGCGCCGCACATCGTCGCCGAGATCCACGACGCGTACTTCGAGGCCGGCGCGGACATCGCGACGACGAACACGTTCACGGCCACGTCGATCGGTCAGGCCGACTACGCGCTCGAGGGCGCGGCGGCGGAGATGAGCCTCGCCGGCGCCCGGCTCGCGCGCGAGGCCGCCGACGCGTGGACGGCGCGCACGCCGGACAGGCCACGGTTCGTCGCAGGCTCGGTCGGCCCGCTGAACGTCACGCTGTCGCTGTCGCCCAAGGTCGACGACGCGTCGTTCCGGGCAGTCACGTTCGACCGGGTGCAGCACGGCGTACGAGGAGCAGATCGGCGCGCTGCGCGACGGCGGCGTCGACCTCCTCCTCGATCGAGACGATCTTCGACACGCTGAACGCGAAGGCGGCGATCGTCGCGGCGCGCGCGGTCGCGCCCGAGCTCCCGCTCTGGCTCTCCTTCACGGCGATCGACAAGAGCGGGCGCAACCTCTCCGGGCAGACCGTCGGATGCGTTCTGGATCTCGGTCGAGCACGCCGAGCCGTTCATCGTCGGCGTGAACTGCTCGCTCGGCGCGACCGAGATGCGGCCGTTCCTCGAGGGGCTCGCGAACGTCGCGTCGACGTACGTCTCCTGCCACCCGAACGCCGGCCTGCCGAACGCGCTCGGGCTCCACGACGAGCAGGCCGCCGACACGAGCCGCTACCTGCGCGCGTTCGCCGAGGACGGGCTCGTCAACCTCGTCGGCGGCTGCTGCGGGACGACGCCCGAGCACACGCACGCGATCGCGCGCGCGGTCGAGGGCCTACCGCCGCGCACGCGTCCCCGCGCGCTCGACGCTGCCTCGCTTCTCCGGTCTCGAGCCGTTCGTCATCCGGCCGGACACGGGCTTCGTCGTCGTCGGCGAGCGCACGAACGTGACGGGGTCGGCGCGGTTCCGGCGCCTGATCGAGGCGAACGACTTCCAGGGCGCGGTCGACGTCGCGCTCGAGCAGGTGCGCGGCGGCGCGAACCTGCTCGACGTGAACATGGACGCCGATCTCCTCGACGCCGAGCAGGCGATGACGACGTTCCTCAACCTGCTCGCGACCGAGCCCGAGGTGGCGCGCCTGCCGATCATGGTCGACAGCTCGCGCTTCTCCGCGCTCGAGGCCGGCCTCAGGTGCCTCCAGGGCAAGGGCGTCGTCAACTCGATCTCGCTGAAGGAGGGCGAGGAGCCGTTCCTCGCGCAGGCGCGCACGGTGCGCGCGTTCGGCGCGGCAGTCGTCGTCATGGCGTTCGACGAGCGGGGCCAGGCGGAGACCGTCGAGCGGAAGGTCGCGATCCTCGGCCGCGCCTACGACCTCCTGACCGAGACGGCGGGCTTCGCGCCCGAGGACGTCATCCTCGACCCGAACATCCTCGCCGTCGCCACGGGGATCGAGGAGCACGCCGGCCTTCGCGAAGTCGTTCATCGAGGCGATCCCGCTCCTCAAGGAGCGCTGTCCGGGCGCGCTCGTCTCGGGCGGCATCTCGAACCTCTCCTTCGCGTTCCGCGGGAACGACGCCGTGCGCGAGGCGATGCACGCGTCCTTCCTGTACCACGCGATCCGCGCGGGGCTCGACATGGGCATCGTCAACGCGGGACAGCTCGCCGTGTACGAGGACATCGAGCCGGACCTGCTCGAGCGCGTCGAGGACGTCCTCTTCGACCGCCGCCCGGACGCGACCGAGCGGCTCGTCGAGTACGCGTCCGACGGTCACGGGTGGCGCGACGAAGCGCGAGCTCGACCTCACCTGGCGCGAGGCGCCGGTCGGAGGAGCGGCTCGCGCACGCGCTCGTCCACGGGGTCGTCGACTACATCGAGGAGGACACCGAGGAGGCGCGGCAGACGGCGGCCCGGCCGCTCGACGTGATCGAGGGGCCGCTCATGGACGGGATGAAGATCGTCGGCGACCTCTTCGGGTCGGGGAAGATGTTCCTGCCGCAGGTCGTGAAGAGCGCGCGCGCGATGAAGCGTGCGGTCGCCTACCTCGAGCCGTACATGGAGGCGGAGAAGACCGAGCGCTCGTCCGCGGCTCGCGTCGTGCTCGCGACCGTCAAGGGCGACGTCCACGACATCGGCAAGAACATCGTCGGCGTCGTCCTCGGCTGCAACGGCTACGAGGTGATCGACCTCGGCGTGATGGTGCCGGCGGACAGGATCCTCGACGTCGCCGTCGACGCAGGACTGCGACATCGTCGGCCTCTCGGGCCTCATCACACCGTCGCTCGACGAGATGGTCTCGGTCGCGAAGGAGATGGAGCGCCGCGGCCTCGAGCTGCCGTTGCTCATCGGCGGCGCGACGACGTCGAAGCAGCACACGGCGGTGCGCATCGCACCCGAGTACGGCCAGCCGACCGTGCACGTCCTCGACGCGTCGCGCGTCGTCGGCGTCGTCGGCCGACCTCCTCGACGGCGACCGGCGCGCAGCGGCTCGACACCGAGAACCGCGCCGACCAGGAGCGTCTGCGCGCGCTGCACGCGGAGAAGGGGCGGAAGCCGCTGCTCCCGCTACGCGAGGCGCGTGAGCGCCGCACGCCGATCGACTGGCACGAGGACGACCTCGACGTTCCGTCGTTCACCGGCGCTGCGTGTCGCGGAGGAGGAGATCGCCGTGCTCCGCGACTACGTGGACTGGACGTACTTCTTCCACGCCTGGGAGCTCAAGGGGCGCTACCCGGCGATCCTCGACGATCCGGAGAAGGGGGCTGTTGCACGCGAGCTCTTCGAGGACGCAAACGAGCTGCTGGACGAGGTCGCCGCCGACGGATCGCTGCAGGCGCGCGGCGTCTACGGCTTCTGGCCTGCCCGGGCCGAGGGTGACGACATCGTCCTGGACGGCGGCGTCCGCTTCCCGATGCTTCGTCAGCAGGCCGACCACGCCGACTCGCGGCCGAATCGTTCGCTGGCCGACTACGTGGTGCCCGGGAGACCGGGTCTCGTCGACCACGTCGGTGCTTTCGCCGTAGCCATCTCACGGAAGCGAGGCGCTGGCGGACCGCTTCGCTGCCGAGCGAGACGACTACAAGTCGATCATGGTGCGGGCGCTCGCCGACCGCCTCGCCGAGGCGTTCGCGGAGCGTCTGCACGAGCGCGCGCGGGACGAGTGGTACGCACCGGGCGAATCCCGGTCGAGCGAGGAGCTCATCCGCGAGAACTTCCGCGGCATCCGGCCGGCGTTCGGCTATCCGGCGTGCCCCGACCATTCCGAGAAGGGCACGTTGCTGGCGCTCCTCGACGCGGATCGTGCGGGCATCGGGCTGACGGAGTCCTTCGCCACGACCCCCGGTTCGAGCGTGAGCGGCCTCTACTTCGGGCACCCGCAGGCGCGCTACTTCTCCATCGGGCGCCTCGGCCGCGACCAGGTCGCCGACTACGCCGAGCGGAAAGGCATGGCGCTCGCGGAGGCCGAGCGCTGGCTCCGCCAGAACCTCGCGTACGAACCGTGAGCGGGGGCGATTCACCGAGCTTCACGTAGACCCGCACTACGCGCCGTCGACTGCCTCCGGGTACGCCACGTGCCGCGAAGGTGATGCGTAGCGCGTGACCGTCGGTAGGCGCGCCGCCCCCGACGGCGAACTCGGCGTGCATGTCGGATGAGATGTCCGGTCGAGACATGCCCGAAAACGGCCGTAGTCGAATTCGGGAACCGGTGCTAGCGTCACCACCGGTCGTGGAAAGCTCAAGCCGTCTCGGCCTTCTTCGCCGGTCACCATCCTTCGGATACCTCTTCCTTGCCACTGCGGGGTCGAGCTTCGGCACCTATCTCGCCGCTGTCGCGCTCGTTCTCCAGATCAAGGAGCTGACGGAGTCCGGGGCGTGGATCGCGGCGCTCTTGATCGCCGACTTCCTTCCGATCGTGGTGATCGGTCTCCTGCTCGGCCCGCTCATCGACCGGGTCTCGCGCCGGTGGCTGATGATCGTCTCCGACCTCGTGCGCGTCGGCGTCTTCGCCGTCCTCCCGTTCGTCGACAGCGCCGGCGGCCTGGTCGTGCTCGCCGCCGTTACGGGAATCGCGACCGGCTTCTTCTTCCCGGCTGCAAACGCGGCGATTCCGAACCTCGTCGCGGACGACGAGCTCGCCAACGCCAACTCGCTCACCGTGACGGTCGACACACTCGCGATGACGGCTGGGCCCGTTGCCGGTGCGGTTCTCTTCGCCGCTTGGGGGCCGTCCGTCCCGTACGTCGTCAACGCCGTGACCTTCCTCCTGTCCGCCGCGCTCGTCGCTCGAATTCCCGACCGGATGCTGCGCTCGCAGGATCCCCTCACGCGCGGCCACTGGCGGGACGTGGCGGACGGTGTGAAGCTCGTGCTCACGGCGAAGCCGCTGCGCACGGTCCTCGTCGTCTGGAACGTCGCGCTGCTCGGCTCCGGCGGCGTCAACGTGGCCGAGGTCTTCTTCGCGAAGGACACGCTCGACGCCGGGAACGTCGGTTTCGGTGCGCTCATGGCGGCGAGCGGTATCGGACTTGCGCTCGGAAGCTTCCTCAGCGCACCGTCGCTCGGGAAGGTGGGCCTGCGGAGGAACTACGTGGGTTCGCTCGTGCTGATGGGCGTCGGCTGGGGTGCTGCGGCGCTGAGCCCCACGATCTGGCTGGCCGTCCTCTTCGTCATCGGTGGTGCCGCGGGCAATGGCGCGGTCGTCGTCTGCAATCGGCTGCTCGTCCAGCGTGGCGCGCCCGATCAGTACCGCGGCCGTGCGCTTGCGACGATCATGAGCTCGAACTACGCGGTGCTCGGGCTCGCAATGGCCGCAGCCGGCATCCTGACCGACGTGTTCGGAGCTCGAGCAGTGTGGATGGCCGCCGGCCTGATCTACCTGGTCGCTGCCCTCGTTGCGCTCGTGCTGACGCGGTGGCTGCCGGTCGCCACCGCCGACGAGCGCGACGCATTCGAGGCCAGCTCCGAGTCAGCCGTGGCCGCCCTCGCGAACGGGAACGGCGGCGATCACGATCACCGCACCGACGAAAGCGGCGAGCGCGAGGGCGGTCTCGAACGCATCGCGATTCTCCTCGAGGAGATCGAGGCCCGGCGCGAAGCGGAAGCGCGGCGACCCACCGTCTAGCCCTGCATAGAGTCCCTGCGTGGCACGCAGGGAGCTGACGCTGGACGAGCTGGTCGCCGGCGTGCGCGCCGGTGACCGTCGCGCCCTTGCACGTGCGATCTCGCTCGTCGAGGACGGCGATCCGCTCGCCTACCCGCTGGTGCAAGAGGTCTACCCGGCGACGGGCCGTGCGGCGATCGTCGGCGTGACCGGGCCGCCGGGCGTCGGGAAGTCGAGCCTCATCGGGTCGCTCGTCGGGCACATCCGGGGTGGGGGCCGTACGGTCGGGGTCGTCTCCGTCGATCCGTCGAGCCCCTTCTCGCGGGGCGCCCTCCTCGGTGACCGGATCCGGCTGTCCGATCACTTCCTCGACCCCGGTGTCTACATCCGCTCGATGGGCACGCGAGGACACGTCGGCGGGCTCGCCGAGGCGACGCTCCAGGCCGTGCTTCTCCTCGATGCGGCGGGAAAAGACGTCGTGTTCGTCGAGACCGTCGGCGCGGGGCAGAGCGAGATCGAGGTGACGAGCATCGCCGACACCGTCCTGCTCGTACTCATGCCCGGCTCCGGCGACTCCGTCCAGGCGCTGAAGGCCGGGATCATGGAGATTCCCGACGTGATCGCGATCAACAAGATGGATCACCCGTCGGCCAAGACGATGCTCAACGAGGTCCGCTCGATCGTCGCGCTCGCAGAGCCCGAACGGCGCCCGGCGATCCTTCCCACGGAAGCGCTTCACGGCGAGAACGTGTCCGAGTTGTGGGCGGCACTCGAGGAGCATCGCGCCGGGCTCGAGCGCGACGGTCGCCTGGAGCAGCGGCGCCGCAAGAACCTTGCCGCAGAGGTCTTCGCCGTGGCGTCGAGCCGCGCGAGCGCCCACCTGCGCGCCGCGGTCGCCGAGGATCCCGAGCTGCGAGCCGTGCTCTCCCGCGTCGAGGAGCGCGAGCTCGATCCGCTGAGCGCGGTGCGCGAGATCCTCGAGGAGGTGTTCGAGCTCGATGGCGCCGACGATCGCTGACGTCGAGGTCGCGCGCGAGCGCCTCGCCGGTGTCGCGCGCGAGACACCGCTCTACCCCACCGAGACGTTCTCGCGGCTCAGCGGACGCCGGGTCTTCCTCAAGGCGGAGAACCTCCAGCGGACCGGGTCGTTCAAGATCCGCGGCGCGTACAACACGATCGCCACGCTCGGGGAGGCCGAGCGGAGAGCGGGTGTCGTCGCCGCGAGCGCCGGCAACCACGGCCAGGCGGTCGCCTGGGCCGCGCGCGAGGCTGGGATTCCGGCGACGATCTTCATGCCGCAGGACGCCCCGATGGCGAAGGTCGAGGCGACCCGCTCGTACGGCGGCGAGACCGTGCTGATCGGCGAGGGATTCGACGAGGCCGTCGCCGCCGCGGCCGCCCACGTCGAGGAGACGGGGGCGACCCTCGTGCACGCGTTCGAGGACGAGCGTGTCATCGCCGGTCAGGGCACGATCGGCCTGGAGCTCGCCGAGCAGGCGCCCGAGGCCGAGACCTTCGTCGTTCCGATCGGCGGCGGTGGGCTTGCCGCGGGAATCTCGCTTGCGCTCAAGGGGAGGCGTCCCGACGTGGCCATCGTCGGTGTCGAGTGCCAGCCTGGATACACGATCGCGGACGGCATCGCCGTCAAGCACAAGGGCGAGCGCGCGGGCGACATCCTCGAGGAGACGCTCGACGACCGGGTATCCGTGTCGGACGACGAGATCGCCCAGGCGCTCGTGCTCTGCGTCGAGCGGACGAAGTTCCTCGTCGAGGGTGCCGGTGCGGTCGGGCTGGCGGCGCTGCTCGCGGGACGCGTGTCGGGCACGGGCTCGGTCGCGGTTGTGCTCTCGGGGGAAACATCGACGCGACGACCCTCATTTCGGTCCTCCGACACGGGCTCACGCAGGCCGGCCGCTTCCTGGCGATCCGCCTGTTGATTCCCGATCGGCCCGGCCAGCTGCGCGACGTGCTCGACCTGATCGCCCGCTGGCGGGGCAATGTCGTCTCCGTGGATCACCACCGCGAGGGCCGCACGACGAGCGCGCTGCAGACCGAGATCGAGCTCGTCGTCTCGACGCGTGACGAGGAGCACTGCCAGGAGCTTCTCACCGCGCTGCGCGACGCCGGGCACGCAGTGGAACGGGTGGGGCCGCCGGAGTAGAGCTCAGCTACCGCAGCGGCGGAACTCGACCGTCGGCTTCCCGGCCGCCATCCAGGCGTCGATCCCGCCGTTCACGACCGGATGTGCGTCGAATCCGTGTGCGGCGAGGATGCTCGCTGCGATGGCCGCGCGAGGCCCCACCTCGCAGATCGTGACGATCTTCCGGTCGCGGGGAAGGTCGGCCTCGCCGAGCGCGAGCAGCCGGTACGGGATGTTGCGACTTCCTGCGATGTAGCCGGAGTCGCGCTCGTCCTTCTCGCGCACGTCGATGAGCTCGGTGCCTGCTCCGAGGAGCTCGTCGAGTTGCTCGATCGAGACGAGCTCGAGCGACTCCGGGCCGCCGCCGAGCACGTAGCCGGCGATGTCGAGGTGGCCCACCGAGCGGAGCCCGCGCGTCGCGAGGGCGACCTCGTCCTCGTCGGACGCGACGACGACGACAGGGCGCGAATCGAGCACGAACGCCGCCTTCGTCGAGAACCGTGTCCCGGAAACGGGGACGCTCAGGGCACCCGTGTGGTATCCGGCTGCGAAGTCCTCGATCGGCCGCACGTCGAGGATCTGCGTCTCGGCGGGCGCGGCTGCGAGCTCCGACGGCTCGCGTTGGGTTCCGATGAACGGCCCCCGGTTCATCTCCACGATCCGCTCCATGTTCGGCGGACGAGGCGCGGAGATGCTCGCCGACTCGGCGACGAAGAGCGCGACGTCGTCGTATGCCAAGGCTGCGTTGAAGCGCCGCTCGAAGCCGATCGTCGTCGATGCCTTCGAGCTCATCGCCTTCCCGCACAGCGAGCCGGCGACGTGTCCCGGATAGACCTCCACGCCGTCGCCGAGCTCCATGAGGCGGCGCAGCGAGTGGAATAGGCCTTCGGCGCCCTCGCGCGCCTCGACCGCGAGGTCGGGACGTGCAGCGTCGCCCACGAACAGCGAGTCGCCCGTGAGGACGATCCACGGCTCTTCACCGCGCGTGCGGTCGCTCACGGCCAGGCAGCAGTGCTCGGGGCGGTGGCCGGGCGTGTGGATGCAGCGGAGGACGATGTCGCCGAGCACGATCTCGGCGCCGTCTTCGAGCGGATCGTGCTCGTACTCGGCGTCCGCCGCCGGATGGATGCTCACCGGGACGCCGTCCTCGAGTGCGAGCCGTCCGTGTCCCGAAAGGTGATCGGCGTGCGTATGGGTCTCGATCGTCCGGACGATTCGGACCTCGCGGTGCTCGGCCTCTTCCCGGTACTGCTCGATCGCGAACGCCGGATCGACCACGACCGCCTGTCCCGTGCTCGGATCGCCGACGAGGTACGAAGCACAGCCGAGCGCGTCGTCGACGAACTGCGTGAAGATCATGGCCGCGGCCGACCGTAGCAGCGGGTCCCGCTATTTCTCTTGAAGTGCCGGCGCGAACACGTGCTCGGCTGCCGCACCGCGCGCCCGCCCGCCCGAGGCTCCCCGGTCGGCGGCCAGTGTGCGAGCCGACGGGAGGCCGACGCGCGGGCGGGCGCGCTGGCGATCGGTCAGCAGCAGTCGTCGCCGCAGCAATCGTCGCCATCGCAACACGAGATGACGTCGGTCACGCCGGTCCTCCTTTCATCGAAGAACGTCGATGAGGGAGAATAGGTGCTAGATTGATGATCGTCAATGAAGACGCTGCCCGTTCTCCAGTCGCTGTGTTGCGGTCCCGATGTCGAAGCGTTGGAGCCGGCGGCGGCGGAAGATCTCGCCGCGGTCTTCAAGGCGCTCGCCGATCCGACGCGCGTCGCGATCGTCAGCCGGCTCGCGTCTGGCGAGAAGTGCTGCGTGTGCGACTTGACCGGCGTGTTCGAGTTGTCGCAGCCGACCGTCTCTCACCACTTGCGGATCCTCCGAGAGGCCGGCCTGGTCGAGGCGGAGCGGCGCGGGACGTTCGCGTACTACTGGCTGGTGCCGGAAGCGATCGAGCGGTTACAGGCCGTCTTCCGGCCTCCGACCCTCGTTCCGGCGTAGGACGCTCATGAGCGACAGGCCCGAGGTGCTGTTCGTGTGCGTGCACAACGCGGGTCGGAGCCAGATGGCGGCGGGTCTCGTCGAGCTTCGCGCCGGCGGCCGCATCGGCGTTCGGTCCGCGGGTAGTGCGCCGGCAGAGGAGATCAACCCGGCGGTCGCGGCGGTCATGGCTGAACTGGGCGTCGATCTCTTTCATGAGTTCCCCAAGCCCTTGACGGACGACGCCGTTCACGCCGCAGACGTGGTCATCACGATGGGCTGCGGTGACGCATGTCCGGTCTTTCCGGGCAAGAGGTACGAGGACTGGTCGTTCGACGACCCGGCGGGGCAGGATCTCGAGACGGTGAGGCGCATCCGCGATGAGATCGATACGCGTGTCGGAGCGCTGATCGGCGAGCTTCTTGGCTAGCGCCCTCGGTCGGCGGTGCCTGACCGAAGCGTTTGCAACCTTTGCGCTCGTCTTTGCCGGCTGCGGAGCGATCGTGGTCAACAGCGAGCGGGGCGGATCACTCGGTTCCGTCGGGATCGCTGCGACGTTCGGGCTCGTGATCATGGCGATGGTGTACGCGACGGGGCACGTGTCCGGTGCACACATCAACCCGGCGGTGACTCTCGCGTTCGTGACGTCGCGTCACTTCCCGGCGCGGGAGGCCCTGGCATACATCCCGTCCCAGGCTGCCGGAGCGGTCGTAGCTGCTGCGACGCTCCGGGTTGCGTGGGAGGGAACGCCGGCTGAGCTCGGGGCGACGGTGCCGAGCGTCGGCGTGGGCGCGGCCCTCCTGTACGAGTTCGTGATGACGGCGTTCCTGATGTTCGTGGTCATGGCCGTTGCGACCGACACGCGGGCCGTAGGTGGCACCGCCGCCATTGCAATCGGGGGCACGGTCGCGCTCGACGCTCTCTTCGGAGGCGACGTCACGGGGGCTTCGATGAACCCGGCGCGGTCGTTCGGGCCGGCGCTGGTGGCCTCCGAGTGGGACGACTTCTGGATCTACCTCGTGGCGCCCGTCACGGGAGCGGTGGCCGCCGCGCTGTTCTACGGCGTGGTTCGGCGACCGATCTCGATGCCTCTCTCGGGAACGCGCGGACCCTAGCCCGCTCAGGCTTCGGTCGAGGGTGCCGCGCCGTACTCCGCGTCGGTGACGTGGTCGCCCCACGTCGCGCTCGAGCCGTCGTCGTCGACCTGGAGCATCGCGATGTGCGTCATGAACCTGAGTGGCGCGGCGCCGTGCCAGTGCTCCTCGTCCGGGTCGAAGAAGACGCGGTCGCCGGGACGTATCACCTCGATCGGACCGCCCCGGCGCTGAGCCAGCCCGACGCCCTCGACGACGTAGATCGTCTGGCCGTGCGGATGGGTGTGCCACGCCGTCCGCGCGCCGGGCGTGAAGTGCACGCTCGTCGCGCTCAGGCGCGAGGTGCCTGCCGGCGTGGCGATCGGGTCGAGGTAGACGGCTCCCGTGAACCAGTCACTCGGCCCCGCGTTCGTCTCGATGGTGTTCCTCGTGACCTGCATTGCGCCTCCTGGTTGAGAACGGCTTATTCCTCGCGAGGTGGTGGGCGCCGCCGCCACGCGAGCATGGCAACGACGACGACCACGAGGACTCCGATCAGGCCGACGACGCCGGCGAGCGCGAGGTTCTCGGACGGGCTCTCCGCAGCCGGCGTCACCGTGAGGGGGACCGTCCATTCGACGACGGCGCCCGAGTCGTAGCCCTGTCTTGCCGCGACGGTGGCGACGCCGGGCTCGGTCTCGGCCTTCAGGGTTGCGCCGAAGCGCGTGACAGCGCTCGCTGCGAGCGAACCGCCCGTCCACGTGGCGGCGCCGTCCTCGATCGTGCCGTCCCATCCCTCGGTGGGATGGGCGTGCTCGATCTCGATGCCGTCGGGAGGGGACAACGTGAACCTCGTCATCGGCTCGGAGCGCTCGTTCGGCACCTCGAAGGCGATCGACTCGGAGCTCTTGCTCGCGAGGAACGTGGGGGTCGCCACGACGTGCGCCGCCGCGGTTCCAGTCGCTACGAGTGACGAGACGATGACGACACCGAGGGCCGAAGGGCGAGGCAAGCCTCGCCCCTACAGACCGAGATGGCGAGCGATGACCATCCGCTGCACTTCATTCGTGCCCTCGCCGATCTCGAGGATCTTCTGGTCGCGGTAGAGCCGCGAGACCGCCGCCTCCTCCATGTAGCCGAAGCCGCCGTGGATCTGGAGCGCGGCGTTCGCCACGCGATTCGAGAGCTCGCCGGTGTAGAGCTTCGCCATCGCGGCCTCCCGAGCGAACGGACGCCCCGCATCCTTGAGCCACGCGGCCTTGTAGACGAGCGCGCGGCCGGCCTCGATCTCGGTCGCCATGTCCGCCAGCTTGAAGCGGATCGCCTGGAACGACGCGATCGGCTTGCCGAACTGCTCGCGCTCCTGCGCGTACGCGAACGCGAGGTCGTAGGCGCCCTGTGCGAGCCCGACACCCATCGCGGCGACGGAGATGCGCCCGCCGTCGAGGATCTCGAGGAACTGCCTGAAGCCCTCGCCGCGCGGCCCGAGGAGGTTGCCTTCGGGCACGGTGCAGTCCTCGAACGAGAGCTCGCGCGTGTCCGAGGCGCGCCAGCCGAGCTTCTTCATCGGCGCGGAGATCCCGTAGCCGGGCGTGCCGTTCTCCACGACGAGGTTCGAGACCTCGTCGTCGCCCGTGCGTGCCGTGATCGTCACGCCCCACGAGACGTCGGTGCCCGCGTTCGTGATGAAGAGCTTCGAGCCGTTGATCACCCACGAGCCGTCGCGCAGCTCGGCCGTCGTTCGCGTCGCGCCCGCGTCGGACCCGGCGTCGGACTCCGTCAGACCGAAGGCCGCGAGCCGTCGCCCAGAGGCGAGATCCGGGAGCCATTGCTCCCTCTGCTCGTCGGAGCCGAAGAGCAGGATCGGCATCGTCCCGAGCGACGTGTGGGCGGCCACCGTGATCGCCACCGAGGAGTCGATCCGCGTGAGCTCCTCGATCGCGATGGCGTACGAGACCGTGTCGCCTCCGGCGCCGCCGTACCGCTCGGGGACGGGAAGCCCCATGAGGCCCAGCTCGCCGAGCTCGGACATGAGCTCGTACGGGAAACGCCCGCTCAGGTCGAGCTCCGCCGCGATGGGTTCGACGCGCTCCCGGGCGAAGGTTCGGACCGTGTCGCGGATCAGCTCCTGCTCGGGAGTGAGGTCGAAGTCCACGGCGCGCCGATGGTAGCCAGCCGTTAGGCTCCGGCCGTTCGCAAGCGACAAGGAGAGGCCGAGACGATGGGCACTGTGCAGGAGTTCTTCGAGGGTCTGCCGACCCGCGTCACCCCCGATCGCATCGAGGGGATGAACAACACGTACGTCTTCGAGATCGAGGGCGCCGGCGTCTGGACGGTCGCGATCGCGGACGGGGCCGTCACGGTCACCGACGGCGCGGGGGACGCCGACTGCACCTTCTCGACGAGCGAGGAGAACTTCGAGAAGATCGTCGCCGGCGAGCAGAACCCGACGACCGCGTACATGACCGGGAAGCTCAAGATCAAGGGCGACATGGGCGCGGCCATGAAGCTCCAGAAGATCTTCTAAGCGCCCAGACAGCCTGCGGCAAGCGACGCGATGATCTGGATTGCCCTCCTCCTCCGCTGGGGGCTGAACATCCTGGCGCTGATCGTCGTCGACTGGATGTTCAGCAGCATCACGATCGGCCGCTGGGGCTCGCTGCTCTTCGCTGCCGCGATCCTCACGATCGGCAACACGATCATCAAGCCGATCCTCGCGATCCTCACATTGCCACTGATCATCATCACGTTCGGGCTCGCGTACTTCGCGATCAACGTGCTGATGCTGGCGCTCGCGGAGTGGCTCACGCCGGACTTCTCGATCGACGGCTTCTGGACGTACGTCGGGGCGACCATCGTCGTCTGGCTCGTGAACGTGACCGTCGGGTGGTTCCTCGACAGGGTGAGGGGCGACACGCGCATATGACGTGGTACGAGCTGTGGCTGCTCCTCCACCTCTCCGCCATGGCGCTTTGGATCGGGGGGCGACCGAGGGGCCGAGCTCGGAACTCGCCGCCGAGATGAATCGGCTCATCCTTCTTGCGAGAATCCTGATCCCCGTGCTGTTCGCCGTCGTGTTCGTGATGATCGTCAAGCCCGGTACCTAGAGAGGAGAAACCTGTGACCTGGTACGAGTTCTTGCTGTTCGTGCACATCGCTGCAGCCGTCATCTGGCTCGGCGGCGCCTTCACGTTTCAGATGTACGGGTTCGTCGTGCGCCGCGGCGGGGACCCGGAGGAGATGGCTCGCTTCGCCGGCCGTGCGGGATCCCTGGCCGAGCGCATGTTCGTGCCCGCCTCCCTCGTGGTGATCCTCGCCGGAATCGGACTGATGATCGACGGGAACTGGGATTGGGGTCAGCTCTGGGTGATCTTCGCACTCGTCACGTTCGCGGCGTCGTTCCTCACGGGGGTGCTCGTGATCTCTCCGATCGCCAAGCGGATACCGACCGTAGGCCCGACCACGCCGGCAGGCCAGGCACTGATCGAGCGCCTGTTCACGATCCTCCGGATTGATCTTGCCTTCATGTACGCGATCGTCTTCGCGATGGTCGTCAAGCCGACGACCGACGACGGCTGGACGATTGCGATCGCAGCAGCCGTGCTGGTGGCCCTGACGGTCCTTTTCCTCGCGCCGCTGCGCTCGGGGACCGGTCAGCCGGCCTCGTCGACGGCGACCGACTGATTGCCACAGGCTTGCCGCTCAGGCCTCGAGGTCGACGAGCACCGCGCCGCCGGCCACCCGATCCCCCTCGGCAGCGTGCACGGCCGTGACCGTCCCCTCGAACGGGGAGCTGACCGGGATCTCCATCTTCATCGCCTCGAGGACGACGAGCGGCTGACGGGCGCGAACGGTGTTCCCCGGCTCCACCTCGACGCGGATGACCGTGCCCGGCATCGGCGCGGTCACCGTGCTCTTCCCCTGCGACATCCCGGGGCGGTGCGACTCGACGTCCACGTCGGGCGGCGGGGCCGGTGGCGGGGCGGGGAGATTGAGGCGCCACGGTGTGCGAAACGGTGGGGCGGTGCGACCAAGCGGTGGCGCCGAGAGTGGGGGATGCTCGGTCAGGAACGCGGTCGTCGCCTCTCCCGCGCGCACGACCGGATGCGCAACCAGCCAGCGCAGGAACGGCAGGTTGGTCGTCACGCCTGCGACGTCGGTCTCGGCGAGCGCGTTGGCGAGCCGGTCGAGCGCCTCCGTGCGCGTGTCGGCGTGAGCGATGAGCTTCGCGATCAGCGGGTCGTACGAGAGGCCGATCTCGTCGCCCTCCTCGACGCCGGAGTCGACGCGGACTGCGCCTGTGGGTAGCGCGAGTCGCTCGATGCGGCCGGCCTGGGGAAGAAATGTTCTTGGGTCCTCGGCATAGAGCCGCACTTCGATGCTGTGGCCTCGCAGCTCGTGGCTAGCGGCAGCGAGCGCGTCGCCTTCGGCGATCCGGATCTGCCGCTCGACGAGATCGAGGTCTGTAACGACCTCCGTGACGGGGTGCTCCACCTGAATCCGCCCGTTCAGCTCGAGGAAGTAGAAGGCGTCTCCGTCGACGACGAACTCGACCGTCCCGGCGCCGCGGTACCCGATCGCCCGTCCGAACGCGACGGCGGCTCCGTGCAGCTCGGAGCGCAAAGCCGGGTCGAGCCCCGGCGCCGGCGCTTCCTCGAGCACTTTCTGGTGTCGCCGCTGCACGGAGCAGTCGCGCTCGCCGAGGGCGAGAACGGCATCGTGCGCGTCGGCGAGGAGCTGCACCTCGACATGCCGCGGGCGCTCGAGGTAACGCTCGCAGTAGAGCGTGCCGTCGGCGAACGCGCCTGCCGCTTCGCGCTCGGCTGCGGCCAGCGCCTCCTCGAGCTCGTCGGCCGAGCGGACGATCCGCATCCCGCGCCCGCCGCCCCCGGCGGCAGCCTTGACGAGAAGCGGGAATCCGATCTCCTCCGGAGTGCCGTGGGGCAGCACGGGCACTCCGGCGTCTCGCGCGATCCCCTTCGCGGCGATCTTGTCGCCGCCCAGCCGAAGCGCGTCAGCCGGTGGTCCGACCCACGTCAATCCCGCTGCCTCGACAGCCTCCGCGAAGTCGGCGTTCTCCGCGAGGAACCCGTAGCCGGGATGGATCGCGTCGGCTACGGTCTCGCGCGCGGCGCGGATGTGCTCCTCGGAGTGCAGGTAGCTCGCGATCTCCACCGTCCTGTCCGCCTCGCGAGCGTGGAGAGAGCCGAGGTCGTCCGGGGCGGCGACAGCCACCGTCTCGATTCCGAGCCCGCGGCACGTGCGGAACACGCGGAGCGCGATCTCACCTCTGTTCGCCACGAGCAACCGCCGGATCGGCACGGCCGCACTCTATGCAGCGTCGAAACGCTGTTATAGGCTCGGCGCCGTGATCCGGTTCCTCGTGCGGACGGCCATCGTGCTGATCGGCAGCGCGGTCGGGCTCATCGTCGCGTCGCTCGTGTTCGACGACTTCGAGATCGACGTGACGGGGTTCATCCTCTCGCTGATCATCTTCACGATCGTCGTGGCGCTGATGACGCCCTTCCTCGAGAGCACGTTTCGCCGGAACCAGTCGGCGTCCGCCGCGGTCGGAGGGGTCGCCCTCATCTCGACGTTCGTCGCGCTGCTCGTCACCGACGTCTTCACCGACGGCCTGGAGATCAGCGGCGTGAGCACCTGGATCGGCGCGACGGTCGTGGTCTGGCTCGGATCGCTCCTCGCGGTCTTCATCCTCCCGTACCTCGGACTGAAGAAGTACCTCGAAGAGCGTCGCGACTAGTTGTCGCTCCAGGCGCATCCGCGCCCGCCCGACCGATGTGCCCGGATAGCCTGAGCCCCATGCGGGACGACATGGACCGGCGGGCGATCGGGACGCTGTCCGTCGGCCACGGCGGCGTGGATTTCGCATCCGGGGCGATTCCGGCGCTCATCCCCTTTCTCGTCGTGGAGTTCGATCTCGGCTACGCGGCCGCCGGTGCGCTGATGCTTGCGCTGACCGCTTCGTCGTCGCTCGTCCAGCCGCTCTTCGGCTACTGGTCGGACAGGCGTGGGGCGTTGTGGCTTCTTCCGGGGGGCCTCGCGCTCGCCGCCGTCGGGACGGCGCTCGTCGCGCTTGCGCCTGCGTATCCCATCGTCGTGGCGGTGACGTTCGCGGCCGGGATCGGGATCGCGGCGTATCACCCGGAAGGGGCCAAGTTCGCCGCCTACGCCTCGAGCGCTCGACGTGCGAGCGGCATGTCGTTGTTCAACGTCGGCGGCAACTTCGGCTACGCGCTCGGCCCCATCGTCGTCACGCCGCTCGTGCTCTGGCTGGGTCTCGCGGGCGGGGCGCTCGCCGCGATCCCCGCGCTGCTCGTGGCGTTCACGCTCGTACGGGCGCTTCCGAAGCTCGCGGACCTTCGGCCCCCTCGCGAGGTCGCACATGCTGCGTCGGGCGAGACCCAAGCAGGCGCAATGGCAATTCTCGCCGGCGTCATCGCGCTCCGGAGCGTCGCCTGGTTCGCCCTCCTCGCGTTCGTGCCGCTCTGGGTGGTGTCGCAGGGCGGAAGCGAGGGCGCGGGAAACCGCGAGCTCGCGCTCATGTTGATCGCGGGAGTCGTCGGCACGTTGCTTCTCGGCCCGATCGCCGACCGGGTCGGTCTGCGGCGCACGCTGCTCGTCACGCAGGCACTCCTTCCGCCGCTGATCATCGTGTTCCTCGAGCTGGGTGGCGTCATCGGGACCGTCGCGCTGATGGCCGTCGGGTTCTGCGTCGTCGGGACGTTCGGGATCACGATTGTCCTCTCGCAGCTCTACCTCCCACGCCACACGGGGATGGCGAGCGGCCTCTCGGTCGGTCTCGCGATGGGCGTAGGAGGTGTCGCGGCGGTCGCGTTGGGCGGCGTCGCCGATTCGATCGACCTCGAAACGGCGCTCGTGGTCGCAGCGAGCGCCCCCGCCATCGGTGTCGGCCTCTGCCTGCTCCTGCCGTCACCGAGGCGGCGTGTCGCGACCGAGCCGGCGCTCGCGCAGCCTGCCTAGTCGTCGTCCAGCCAGCCGGGGGAGCGGCGCTCGAGGAACGCACGCAGCCCGTCCTGGCCCTCGTCGCTCGTCCGGCGATCGGCGGCGACGCGCGCGGCCTCCTCTCTGATCGGGCGCTCGCGCACGAGCCTCTTCGCCTCGCGCACTGCGATCGGGCCGCCGGCGAGAATCTCGCGGACGATCTCCTCCGCCCGCTCGCCGGCGTCCTCGGCGACCTCCGAGACGAGACCGATCCGAAGTGCTTCCTCAGCGCCGAACCGCTCGCCGGTCACGAAGTACCTTCGTGCGGCGTTTCCGATCCTGGCCAGCACGAACGGTGAGATCACCGCGGGGATGATCCCGAGGCGGACCTCGGTGAATCCGAACGTCGCGTCCGGCCACGCGACCGGGATGTCGGCGCAGGCCACTAGCCCGGAGCCACCGCCGAGCGCGAACCCGTGGACGCAGCACACGACGGGCGCCGGGCACAGGTCGATCGTCTCGAGCATCCGGTACAGGCGCAGCGCGTCCGCGACGTTCTCGTCGTACGAGAGCTCGATCGACGCACGGTGCCATTCGACGTCCGCACCGGCGCAGAACGAGGGGCCTTCGCCCTCCAGGAGGACGGCGCGTGCGTCGCCGACGTCCGCGAACGCCTGGGTCAGCTCGGCGATGAGTGCGGCGTCGAATGCGTTGCGCCGTTCCGGCTTTGCGAGCGTGACGCGCAGCACGTGTCCGTCCCGGACGATCTTCAAGGCGGCCATGACCTCCTGCACCCTATGGTTTCGAAGGTGACGACGAAGAGCTTCACCGTCGAGCTCGAGCGCGCGGCCAAGACGTCCGCGAGATTTCGCGTACCGGTGGATCTCGAGGCGCTGTACGGCCGCGCGCGGCCGCCGCTCAGGGTCACGATTCGCGGGCATACCTGGAGGACGACGCCCGGCGTCTACGGCGGCGTCGCCTACGTCGGCTTGAACAAGAACGTGCGAGCGGCGGCGGGGGTCGACGCCGGCGAGCGCGTGCGCGTTGTCGAGTGGATCGAGGACGCCAAGCGACCGGAGACGCGGACGCGACACGTCGCAGGCACGGTCGAAGACGTCCGTGCGGGCAAGCATCGCTGATGCCGCTGCAAGGAGCCCTGGCCGCCTCGATCACGCCGCTGCGCGCACTCGGCACGGAGCCGGACGACGAGGCGTTTGGACCGCTCTGCGACTTCTACGTGGGCGCCGGTCTGGACGGCGTTCTCGCGCTCGGCACGGCGGGAGAAGGAATCCTGCTCGGCATCGACGAGCGGCGGCATGTCGCAGACCTCTTCCTCCAGGCGGCCGACAATCGCCTGCAGATCGCAGTCCACTGCGGAGCGCAGACGACGCGAGACACCGTCACGCTGGCAGTGCATGCCGCCGAGGTCGGCGCGGACGCGGTCGTCGTGATCGGCCCGCCGTACTTCAAGCTCGACGAGCACGCGCAGTACGCGCACTTCTACGCGGCCGCCGCTGCGTGCGCGCCGCTGCCGTTCTACGTCTACGAGTTCGCCGCCACGACCGGCTACGCGGTCGCTCCGGCGGTGCTCGAGCGGCTTCGCGACGACGCCTCGAACGTGGTCGGCCTCAAGGTCTCGGACGCGCCGTTCGCCGCGTTCGAGAAGTACCTGCTGCCCGGGTTCGACATCTTCGTCGGGCCGGAGGCGCTCATCGCGGAGGGGATGGCTCGAGGTGCGCTCGGCGCAGTGTCGGCGCTCGCGTCCGCCCTGCCGCGCGAGGTGGCCGCAGTCGTGCGCGACCCGACGGCCGAGGGCGCTGCCCGTCTCGGCGAGTTGCGCTCCTTCGTCGAGCGCTTTCCCCGACAGGCTGCGCTCAAGCGGCTGCTCGCGCTCCAGGGCGTGCCGGTGCGCGAGGACGTCCGGGCGCCGCTGAGGTCGCTGACCCCGGACGAGCGCGACGAGCTCGACGCCTGGGCCCAGAGCGTGTTGGCCCGCGTGGGCGCCGAGCGGTAGAGCGACGCGCGCGCTGCCGCGCTAGGTATCGAACTCTTCGTAGACGTCCGGGTCCGTGCCGACGAGGTCCTGCGCCCATCCGATCGACTCGGGGAGATCCTCGCCGACGACGATGACGCCGAAGCGTTCGGCCGACTCGTTCCAGATCCAGTGACTCGGTGGGACGAGCTCCGGGAGCGACTCCCGGAGCTCGTCGATGGTCGTCTTCGACTCGAACACGTTCCAGATCAGGATTCGAACGATCACCCGATCACGGCGACGTAGAACGAGTGGTCGGTGGCCGTGATGTTGTCGGTCCCGGCCGTGTATACGAAGACGTGGTTCGCGTCGTTCGAGGAGGTGCAGGTGATCCCCTCGGTGCCACCGCCGCAGGGGCCTGCCAGGACGGTTCCCCGGAAGCCGGTGTCGTTTGCAAATGCGGACGACGCGAGTATCAGCTTCCCGGTGACGGCGCTTCCGAAGCTGAGGATGTAGCGGCCCGGGGTGTGCGCCGCGAGCGTAATGCCTCCCGATTGAGCCGCGATTCCGCCGTCGGGGCGGACGAGCGCCCAGCGAGCACTCGGCCCTGCAGGCCCGGCCGGCCCCGCTGGACCGGCAGGACCTGGAGCGCCTGCGGGCCCTGCGGGCCCAACAGGCCCGGCTGGGATTTGCCCCGCCCTGAAGTCGGCGCGGAGCAGCGAGCCGTTCTTCACCTTCGCCGAGACGACGGCGTTCGACTTCAGCTGCGCCGTCCCGACGCTGTTGCGTGGAACCAACTGCGACACGGCCGCGACGCCGGTCCCGGTCATCGCGACGAGCAGGGCGAGGCACGCGACGACCAGAGCCGGGCTCGGCCGGAGTGTCGATCGGGGCATGGGAAGCTCCTTCCGCTAGACGACGGCCGCAGGCTGGAAGCAGTCTTACAAGCGGCGACTGGAAAGGGCCGAGCGCCTCGAGAAGCCCGTCACATGCGGAAGATGCCGAACGTCGTGGCGGGCACGGGCGCGTTCGCGGCTGCAGCCAGGCCGAGTGCGAGCACGCGACGTGTGTCGAGCGGGTCGATGATCCCGTCGTCCCAGAGCCGCGCGGTCGAGAAGTACGGGTTGCCCTCCGCCTCGTAGGTCGCGCGGATCTCGTCCGGGTCGGCGTCGCCGACCATCGTGAGCACCGTCGCGGCCTGCTCGCCGCCCATCACGGAGATGCGCGCGTTCGGCCACATCCACAGCTGACGAGGCTCGTACGCACGTCCGCACATCGCGTAGTTGCCCGCGCCGAAGGAGCCGCCGGTCACGACGGTGAACTTCGGGACGTCCGCGCACGCGACTGCCATCACGAGCTTGGCCCCGTCACGCGCGATGCCGCCCTCCTCGTACTCCTTGCCAACCATGAAGCCGGTGATGTTCTGGAGGAAGACGAGGGGGATGCGGCGCTTGCAGGCGAGCTCGATGAAGTGCGCGCCCTTCTGCGAGGACTGCGCGAACAGCACACCCTGGTTGGCGAGGATCCCGACCGGGTAGCCCTCGATCCGCGCGAAGCCGCAGACCAGGGTCTCGCCGTACAGCTCCTTGAACTCGTGGAAGCGCGAGCCGTCGACGATGCGCGCGATCACGGCGCGGGCGTCGAGCTCGTGGCGGAAGTCCTCCGGCACGAGCCCGTACAGCTCAGCCGGGTCGAGGGCGGGCTGCTCCACGGGCGAGAGCTCCCACGGTGACGGGGGAGGGGATCCGAGATGGCGCACGATCTCGCGCGCGATCGCGAGCGCGTGCTCGTCGGAGGTCGCATAGTGGTCGGCGACACCGGAGCGGCGCGTGTGGACGTCCGCGCCTCCCAGCTCCTCCGCGGTCACGTCCTGGCCGGTCGCGGCTTTCACGAGCGGCGGTCCGCCGATGAAGATCGTCCCCGTGCCTTTGACGATCACGGTCTCGTCCGACATGGCGGGGACGTAGGCGCCGCCGGCGGTGCAGGAGCCCATCACGACCGCGATCTGCGGGATCCCCAGCGCCGACAGACGCGCCTGGTTGAAGAAGATGCGGCCGAAGTGGTCGCGGTCGGGGAACACCTCGGCCTGCAGCGGCAGGAAAGCGCCTCCCGAGTCCACGAGGTAGATGCACGGCAGCCGGTTCTGGCGCGCGACCTCCTGTGCACGCAGGTGCTTCTTCACGGTGAGCGGGTAGTACGAGCCGCCCTTGACCGTCGCGTCGTTCGCGACGATTACGCACTGCCGACCTTCGACGACGCCGATACCAGTGACGATCCCCGCCGACGGGGCGTCGCCGTCGTAGAGCTCCCACGCGGCGAGAGCGTTCAACTCGAGGAACGCGGTCCCCGGATCGACGAGCAGGTCGACCCGCTCGCGTGCCGGCAGCTTCCCGCGCGAGCGATGGCGCGCGACGGCCTTCTCACCGCCGCCGGCCGCGACGAGCGCGGTGCGCTCGCGCAACTCGGCGACGAGCGCTTCCATCGAAGCCCGCCGACGCTCGAACGTCTCGTCCCGGCTGATGTCGGACGTGAGCACGACCATCGGCGCGTGAGCCTATCGACACGCGGTGTCAGACACTCGTCATTCCGAGTAAGCAAGCGTCGCTGTACAGCGGACATGCCCTACTGACTGGTTGCGCCATAACGACGAACGCCAGCTGTGGAACGATTTGCATGCACTCGAGACGCATTGGCCTTGACAGCGAACGGTGTCTGACACCGAGAGGGAGCACGAGATGAGCGACCAGGTGAAGTACGTCCTCGACGAGAGCCGGCTCCCGGAGGCCTGGTACAACATCGCGGCCGATCTCCCGTCGCCTCCTCCGCCCGTGCTGCATCCGGGCACCGGGCAGCCGGTCGGGCCGGACGACCTCGCGCCGCTCTTCCCGATGGCGATCATCGGCCAGGAGGTCTCGACGGACCGTCTCATCACGATTCCCGAGGAGGTGCGCTCCGTCTACCGGCAGTGGCGGCCGACACCGCTGTATCGCGCGCGCCGCCTGGAGCAGGCGCTCGAGACGCCGGCGCGCATCTACTACAAGTACGAAGGGGTCTCGCCGACGGGCTCGCACAAGCCGAACACGGCCGTCGCACAGGCCTACTTCAACAAGCAGGAAGGCGTGAAGCGCCTGACCACGGAGACCGGGGCGGGGCAGTGGGGCTCGTCACTCGCCTTCGCGGGTGCTGTCTTCGGCCTCGAGGTCGACGTGTGGATGGTCAAGGTCTCGTACGACCAGAAGCCGTACCGCCGCGGCCTCATCGAGGCGTTCGGCGGCCGTGTCGTCGCGAGCCCGTCCGAGGAGACGAACGCGGGCCGCACGATCCTCGCGGAGCACCCCGATTCGACCGGAAGCCTCGGCATCGCGATCTCAGAGGCTGTCGAGGCTGCAGCTCCGCGCGAGGACACGAAGTACTCGCTCGGCTCCGTCCTGAACCACGTCCTCATGCATCAGACCGTCATCGGCGAAGAGGCGCAGATGCAGATGGACGAGGCGGAGGACTATCCGGACGTCGTCATCGGCTGCACGGGCGGCGGCTCGAATTTCTCGGGTCTCTCGTTCCCGTTCATCGGCAGGGCGCTGCGCGAGGAGGCCTCGATCCGCGTCATCGCGGTCGAGCCGGCTGCATGCCCGAGCTTGACGAAGGGCCTGTACGCGTTCGACTTCGGCGACACGGGACACCTGACGCCGCTCGTGAAGATGCACACGCTCGGCTCGACCTTCGTGCCGCCACCGTTCCACGCCGGCGGCCTGCGCTATCACGGGATGGCGCCGATGGTGAGCCACCTGAAGGAGCTCGGCCTGATCGAAGCGCGCGCCTACACGCAGACCGAGGTGTTCGGCGCGGGCGTCCAGTTCGCGCGGATCGAGGGGATCATCCCCGCGCCCGAGGCGAACCACGCGGTGAAGGCGACCATCGACGAGGCGATCCGTTGCCGCGAGGAGGGCGTCTCCGAGGCGATCCTCTTCAACCTCTGCGGGCACGGGCACTTCGACATGCAGGCGTACATCGACTTCGCCGCGGGCAGGCTCGAGGATCACGCGTACTCCGAGGAGGAGGTCGCGTTGGCGCTCGCCGGCCTGCCGGCGGTCGCGTAGCTCAGGCCGCGCGGCGGTCCGAGACGCGGATCATCGCGGCGACATCCCGGACGCCCGGGACCTCCGCGACCTTCTGGACGAGGGCGTCGACGCGCTCGGTGCCCTCGACCGAGCCGTTGAGCGAGACGACGCCGTCCGTGACGTCGACGTCGACCTCGTCGGGGTCGACGCCTGCCGCCGGTAGGGCGTCACCCAGTACGCGATGCTCGATCGTCGCGTCGTCGACGGTGGCGCTCCGCTCGTCGCGCCGACGGCGGCGCGCCACTGCCCGCTCGACGAATAGCGCTGCGCCGAGTCCGAGGATGAAGGCCTTCGTCGATCGCATGCCAACCACCTAACGTCGTTGTCCGGCAGGTCGTGCCGGCTTCCAGGGTGCCGTACCAGCTGTGAAGACCGTGTGAGGGTATCCCGGCGGTCGGCTGCCCAAACCGAGGAAGTGCCTGCAGAGCCGCGAAATCCGTGGGATGGCAGCCCCCGAGGTGCGCATCGTTGCCGTCCGCCCGCGGACGATCTTCCTCGTCCTCGGGATTGCCGTGCTCGTCGGGCTCGCCCTCGTTCTCGTCCTGCTCGCGTGGCACGTCCTCACCTGGATCCTGATCGCAGCGCTCCTCGCCGCTGCACTGAATCCCGCGGTCGAGGCGTTCGAGCGCCGCGGCCTGAGGCGTGGCTATGCAGCTGCGATCGTCTTCGCGATCGCGCTCCTCGTCCTGATCGGCATCGGCTTCCTCATCATTCCGCCGCTCGTCTCACAGGTGACGGGCTTCGTGAACGCGGTGCCGGACTTCATCGACGACATCACCGCCGGCGAGGGGCCGTTGGGATGGCTCCAGGACGACTACCAGATCGTCGACCGCATCCGGGATGCGATCGAGAAGCAGGGAGCGGGCGGTGTACTCGGGCTCAGCGAGCCGGTGCTCGACGTCGTTCGCAGTGTCGTCACGGCGGTCGTCGGGACGATCACCGTGATCTTCCTCACCTTCTTCATGCTGCTCGAAGGGCCGCGCACCGTGAAGCAGGTGCTCGGGCTCCTTCCGGAGACGGCCCGCCCGCGCTACGAGCGCGTCGGGCTCGACATCTACCGGACGATCTCGGGCTACGTGACGGGCAACCTCCTGATCAGCCTCGTCGCCGGCGTCCTCGCGACCGTCGTGCTCTTCGCGGTGGGAAGCGAGTTCGCGGTCGCGCTCGGGCTGCTCGTGGCCATTCTGGATCTCATCCCTCTCGCCGGAGCCACGCTCGCGGCGATCTTGGTCTCGACGGTGATCCTTCTGGAGACGAACTGGGTGCGGTGCGTCATCGTGATCGCGTTCTTCATCGCCTACCAGCAGTTCGAGAACCACGTGCTGCAGCCGCTCGTGTACGGGAGGACGGTGCAGCTCTCGCCCCTTGCAGTCCTCTGCGCCGTGCTCGTCGGCGCGCAGCTCGCGGGCATCCTCGGCGCGCTCCTCGCCATTCCGGTCGCGGGCTCGTTACTCGCGATCGGGCGGGAGATCCTGCAGTACCGCCAGGAGGCGTCCGCCGAGCCGACATAGCGAACGCGCGGAGGAGTGCCACGGTCCTGCGAGTGCGCACTTCAACGCGGTACCGGTTCACTCCGACCCCTCGGCCCGCCAGTGCGACAGAGTGCTTGACGAGGCACCTTGCGACTACAGATGTGAGGAGGCCGACCTTCATCCCTCATGTTGACTGGTTCAGATTCGCAAGGCTCGCGGTGACCTTCGCCGACGTCTCGCACGTCTCCGAGCGTACATACGTTCGATGCCGAATGGAGGACCGATCCACGGAGGGACGAAGGCGATCCTGTCGGACCGGCTGCGTCCTCCGATTCCCCTCTCCCCCGAGGAGGAGATACGCGGTCGGTCCGGCTTCGGATTGCTCATCGGCGCGAGTGGCCACGAGCGTGCGAGCGGAGCCCCTTCCGTGGCGGCCTAATCGTTCGGCACGAGTACGAGCGCCCCTTCCTCGGAGCTGAGGAGGTCGCCGAGGCTCTCGGGGTCGGGCCCGACGGTCACTGTCAGCTGATCCCCGCCGGCGTCCTCGGAGATCGAGATCACGTGATAGCGCGTCCCGTCGTGCCAGATCGCGTTGCCAACCTCGAGTGGCTGCTCGGGATATCGAAACTCTCTCGTTCCGTCAGGAAAGCGGACGATCAGCGCCGGCACAGGGACGCACGCTACCTGCAGGCGTCGAGAGTGCGGAGCCTTCAGGTGGACGTTCCGGACGCTCCGGGCCCTGCCCCGGGCGCGGCCAGGGGGAGCTCACAGGTGATGAGCAGATCGACGTTGTCCGGCTCGATCTTGCGGACGACCCACATCTCACGCATGTGGCTGACGAAGTCGCCGACTTCAGGGGCCACGCGGACGTAGTGGACCTCGCGGGCGCCGGAGAAGTCGAACGTGACGCGCATCTGGGCGTCACCCATGCTGAGAGGATGCCCAGGGGCCGGCGGGCTAAACGGCGGGAAGCGGGAGTGGGCCGGCGCTCGAAGCGGAGCGGAAAAACGTCTAGAGTGTGCCTCTGCGAGCCATCGGGACCGTCACTCTTCTGATGTGGGCGATGCTGATCGGCGTCGCGGCGGGCGGCAGCGATCTTCGATCACAGGGCGACTCAGGTGCGACCTGGGACTCTCAATCGGAGTTCCTCTCTGCAGCCGTGTCAGGCCTGACGGCGAACAGCGACGGAACGGTGATGCTGAAAGGAAGGTCGGTGCATCGGCCCACCCGGCGGGTGGAGGCGATGGGTCCGCTCCGGCGTCTCGCGTCGAATCCGCGGTACTTCTCCGCTGATGGTGTCACGCCCGTCTACCTCACGGGTTCACACACCTGGGTGAACCTTCTCGATGGATCACCGCGCGACCCACCCGCTCCCTTCGACTACGACGGCTACCTCGCCGACCTCAAACGATGGCATCACAACTTCATCCGCTTGTGGGCATGGGACGTCACAGTCGATTCGAATCGCGGCGAACGATATTTCTACGCGCCGCAACCGTTCGTGCGCAGCGGCCCCGGCCTGGCGCTCGACGGGAAGCCGAAGTTCAACCTCTCTCGGTTCAACCAGGCGTACTTCAACCGCCTGCGCAGTCGTGTGGCGCAAGCGCGTGCGGCCGGGATCTACGTCGGCGTCATGCTCTTCGAGGGGCACACACCCGATAAGGGCCGGCTGCCTGATGCCTATCGAGGCCACCCGTTTGCGCGTGAGAACAACATCAACGGCATAGACGGCGATGTCAACCACGACGGCCGCGTCAACGAGGTGTACCGCCTGCCCGCGCAGGGCGGGCTACGGAACGTCAACGAGATCCAAAAGGCGTATGTGCGCAAGGTCATCGACTCCGTGAACGACCTCGACAACGTCCTTTTCGAGGTCGCGAACGAGGCACCGCCCGCGACGACGACGTGGCAGTACGAGCTGCTCGACTTCATCAGAGCCTACGAGGCTCAGAAACCCGAACAGCACCCCGTCGGCATGACATTCCAGTACAAGGGCGGTGAGAACAAGACGCTGGACCTGAGTAGCGCCGACTGGGTCTCGCCCAACGGCACGATCGACCGGCCCCCACTAGCAACCGGCGCGAAGGTCGTACTCTCGGATACCGATCACTTATGTGGGCTCTGCACCGGGGGGGACGACGATTGGGCATGGAGAGAGTTCACGAGCGGTCGCAACCCCATCTACATGGATGCATACGGTGACCCGCACTTTAGATCGTTCTCCCAATCGGGCGCTCGGGCTCGCGCCGCTATGGGGGACACGCGGAGATACGCCGAACGGATTGATCTCGCGGCAATGACGCCACGACCCAAACTCATTCAGAGCGTCTCCGAGGGGCTCCCGGCACTCGGCTATGTCCTGGCCGATCCCGGTCGCGAGTACCTCGTGTACCAACCCGAATCCGCCCCCTTTGCGCTCGACCTCTCTCTGCGGACCCCGAAGGGCTTCGACCTCGAGTGGTTCGGCCGTGCGTCCCGCAGGAGGATGAGGTCGACCATCTCGGGGACGGCCAAAGTGATACTTCGGGCACCCTTCGACGGTGGCGCCGTCGCCTACCTTCGTGCCTACTCCAGCTATCGCCCGTCGGGAACGCTCGTTGTAACCCACGATGCGGGCAAAGCCACGCGTTGGAAGAAGGTCTCGCTGGAGGCGACGATCCCGGCCCGCACGCACATCGTCGTGAACGCGCGATCCTCAGCCGACAAGGCCACGTGGTCGCCCTGGCACCGCTCTATCGCCGCCGTTCCGGCAGCTCGCCATGTGCAGGTTCGGATCGCCTTCTCGACGACCACCCCGAGCCGAACGCCCGTTCTGGACAAGATCACACTGCGCTGAGCAACAAGATGTTGTCGGGGACGACGACGCGCTCGACGTCCTCGGTCACGTCCTCGCGCACGTACATCGGCCCGACGCTACCCCACGAGCCGGCGATCCGTCACGAATGTTCCTGTTCCCATCCTGCGCCCGATGATGCGCCGCTCGAGGCGACACTTCTACGGCACAAACGTGCCACGCCGCTCCATGCGCTGGCAGTTCATGCGCCGTGATCACACCGACGGCGATGTCGCGAGCCATGCCGGCGAGTGCGGCCGCGGTTGCCGCGAGCAGACTCTTGCGTTCTGGCTCGGGCTCGTCCTCGGCTGCCTTCGTCAGCGCGGCGACGAGCTGCTCGAGGAGCCCGTTGGCGGAAGGCCGCGAGCCGACTCCCTCGGTGCACGCTCGGACACACGTCGATGTGTGCGTGGTAGCCACCCATGCCCCGCGACAGGGGCGACAGGGATCGAACCTGCGACCTCTGGTTTTGGAGACCATGCCGGCGGTCTTGACGCTCGACGACGGACCACGACGATTGGACGCAGCCGTGCGGGTTCCGGGGCACCTACCGCCCTCGAGCCCGCATGGCTACGTCGCCACGTTTCTGGACGTTTGTGGCATGAATGTGGCACGCCAGAGGCGCGACCTAGCGTTTGACGATGTTGCTCACCTCGAAGATCTCCGGTTCGCCGGAGAACTCGATGCCGATGTCGGTGAGGATCGGCATCAGCCGCTCGCCAAACGCCTGAAACTGCTCCCTCGAGTCCCAGATCTCACTCACGCGCAGGTCGTCTGCAGACCCGAAGAGAACGTGGTAGTCCATCCCGTCGGGCGGCCACTCTCCGGCGTCCTTGATCCGCCGCAGGCTTTCGTCGTACTTCTCCCTCGTGACGTTCGTGGGCTTGAAACGGACAACGATGCTCATGCGTCCTCCATGTTCGGGGTCCGGCCGACCCTACTCTCATCGCTGTCGAGCTGAAGTGCCTTAAGCCCTCCGCCGACGACGAGGCTTCGCGAGCTGCGTCTCGAAGCGGCACGCAAGAACTCCGACACGGGACCGAGGTGCGTGAGACCGACCTCGTTCGTCGTGGTCCGTGGCTCGTTCACGCGGACACCGATGAGCTGTTCCAGGCCTACCCCGGCGTCGTCTTCGCACAGGGCGAGGGCGTCCCACATTCAACGAGGGGGTTGCGCTCACGTTCCATGTGGATCACGCGGGTGATGTCGTGTTCCTCGAGCGCGGTCGAGGCACTTGGAGCTCGGTCGTCGAGCGTCGAGCGAAGCGAGGGCGAGCGCCGGCCTGATGAAGAGCCCGCGTCGGGTGATGACGTGCCCACGGTCGCTAGCACGCTTCCTCGAGACCCGCTTCGGCAGGCTTTCACGTTCAGGGTGCGCTACATCAGCCCGCCCGCCTCCAGCTCGCGCTCCTCGATCCGCAGGTAGCTCGCGGGCTATGGCTGACGCACTGCTTGTGGGTTGTCCTCCCGGTCGTCGATGAGCTGGACCGTGATCACTTCTGATGCCCGGACGAACGTACGGCCGGTTCCTTCTTCGGGCACGACTTCGACCCAATCGCCCAGTGCCGAGGTGCCTATCGCCCCGAATCTCCTGATCCACTCATCGGCGTCGCTGACACCCAGCAGCAGATCGTGCTTCTTCCCATTCGCGAGCGTGATGACGACCTTCACAGACCGCGAAGGCTACGGCCCGTAAGACGTCAACGTCCAGCAGCTGGTCCGCGCACCGCCCGCCTCGAGCTCCCGCTCCTCGATCCGCGGGTAGCTCGCGAGCTGAGTATTGCGCCCTTGGCCGTGACGAAGTCGGGAGCCGAGCTGGCCGACCCGGGTCATCTACTGATGAACGAAGCGCATCTGGCCGAGGCCGCCGGCCGCATGAGATACACAAGCTGCTACGAATACCGCGAGGGGTCTGCGGTGCCCTACACGGATGACCGGGAGGAGTTCCACGGCGCAATGCGTCGCCTTCGGCGACTTCTCCTTGGGGATGGCATGGGCTCGCCAGGGAGGCTGAAGGGCGAGGAGGCACAAGCGCAGGCGACGCGAGATCTCCGTCGTATGCGAGAGGCGTTCGATGCCGTCGTCGCGAGGAGCGAAGAAGGCCGCACAGAGAAGGCCGACGTTGAAGCCCGCGTCGCTGATCTGCAAGAGGAGCTCAAGCGGATTGCTGCATCCACGGCGAGGCAGGCGGGGGTGCCATCCCCACCATCGAACCAACCGAAATCAGGTGGGAGCGTCGGCACCTCGAAGACCAGGACTGTCACCTAGAAGGCGAGTCCGCGCTCACCTAAGCGGAAGACTCGGCCCCGCTTCCCGCCCGCTCCTCGAGCCGCAGTAGCTCGCGAGCTCGGGTCGTCGCTGCCGACCGCGTGGAAGAAAGTGACATATGCTGCTTGTTGCGGACCGGGTTCCGGTCTGCGGGCGGTGTATCTCCGAAAGGCCCCCAACCCGACCGTGTTCCCTCCCCGCCGGGCTCGGTCCACCTGTCGCCGTAGACGGGCTTGAACTAACGCAAGCTCCCGCTCCTCGATCCCGCAGGTAGCTCGCGAGTTTCAGGATCGTCGCGGGAACGAAGACGCACCCTCAAGACGCGAGGTGCCGCTGACTGCGGCAGCGCTAGAGGCGGTCGACTCGCTCCCGGCGAGGATCGACACCGTCTACGTCTTCGGTGGGCCAAAGCGTGGGCCGTTCGATGTTGCGAACTTCCGAAAACGGGAGTGGGGGCCAGCGATCGAAAGCGCAGGGATCGCGACTCCGGCACGGCTCTACGACTGCGGTCGACGTTTGCCTCGAACGCTCTCGCCGCAGGGATCACGGTCTACGAGCTCGCCCGGATCATGGGCACGAGTGTGGCGATGATCGAGCGGCACTACGGCGCGAAAGCGGCGGTCTTACGAGGGGCGCCGGCGCCGGGTACAACAGCATCCCTCCCGTCAGTCATAAAACGGCTGCCACTCGGACCCGTGCTTCGGGAACTGAAAGTCGGTTACTGGGTCGAGTGTTCGCTCGATCACCGCGACAAACGGGTACAGGTGAATCGACTCGACGTACTGCTGGAGACTAGAGGCGCTACTCGCTGCGCCCTCCTCCTCGGGCGGAACGTTGGAGTACGTCATGAGATGCCGGGCAAGACCCCCGAGATAGGCCAGAAACGTATTGTCGTTCAGGATGTCTTCACAGATATAGACACCACCGGGGCGCATCATCGGTAGCAGCTCCTCGAATGTCACGCGCATCTCCTCAGGCGCATGACCACCGTCGTCGATGACGACATCGAGGAACGGGACCTCTGCCTTGAAGCGGTTCCAGAATCGTCGGTCGCCCTGATCTCCGACAAATGTCCGTACTCCCTCGTCCTCGTAGGCTCGACACGCGTCCTCAATGTCAACGCCGTAGATCGTCGAGTCCGCCCCGAAGTAGTTCCGCCACATTTCGAGGCTGCCTCCGCTGTAAATACCGATCTCGGCCACATGGACCTGGTGGCCGACGAATCGCGCGAGGTGGCGCACGTAGATGTCGAAGTAGTGGCGACCCTTCCAGATACCTCGCCCGGTGGTATGCGACTCGAAGTAGGACCGAAGCGGGTTCAACGCTGAATCTGAGGGTGGCAGCACCGAGTCGGGGACTCGAGATATCGTGAAGTACGAGCCAAACCGGTAGCCGCGGGCGGTCATTCGGGCGGACCGGCCGAGTGAACGCGCAATACGTGTGTACTGCACCGAGGACTCAGGGAGAAGCGGCCCGATCGTCCGACGCGCCTTCCCAATGGCGCGTGGTATGAGGTTCCGACGCGACGACATCCCGCGGCATCCTAGATTCCTGCCTCTGTGCCCATCCTGCGGCCGATGATGCGCCGGTCGAGGGCGACACTTCTACGGCACGCTTGTGTCACGCGAACAGGTGTACGCTCGACGGGGATGATGCTCGCCGGCACTCCGGGTCGCGACCAGGACGTGCGCGAGCTCGCGGGCTTGCTGCGCGATGCCGGCTTCGACGACACGGCCGAGAAGCTCGAGAAGGGCTACGAGCTCGAGACGAAGGTGCTCGCGCTGACGATCGCCGACCGCGAGGCGATCCTCAGAACTCGATGATCCGCCCGAGCGCCTCACCGAGCTCCGCGGTGTTCTCCTGCGCGAGCACGAGTGGCGGGTGCGCGTAGGGCTCGTGTAGGCGTCCTCGTGGCCTTAGCCAAGCTGACCGAGGCGGGCGCGGATCGGGGCACTCCTTCGGCCACACGATGTAGCGCGTAGGCGGACGACTTCCTCGGCGTCGCGGATGAACGCGTCGTCAGTGGTCCGTTGCTTGCAGGCGGATAAAGCTGCAGCCTTGACAGATGAACGCAACCGCCTCGATCCCGTCCCTCTGCTCGATGAGGGAGTCTCCCAAGTCTGGCCTAGAGACGAGCAGCAACAGGCGCTCTCCAAGAGACTTCCACTCGTACTGGCCGCAGCATGGGCACGCTCCGCTCATCAAGTCGTCCGGAGGCAACGTATCCCGGATGCTTCGTGTCGCCATGGCGCGCGGGATCCTACACGGGTGGCTGCGCGGCCGTTCTGCTCGCGCCGTTCCAGCATGCCGTAGACGGTGGGTAAAGTCGCTGCCGCTCAAGCAGTTCCGTCAGGCGCGGCAGCTCCAGTAGCCGAGCGCGAGTGGCGGGTGCGCGAGGGGATTGCTCTAGCCGCTGTTAGCCGCCGCGACTGCGTACCAGTTGCGTACCAGTCGAGTGCCGAATCAGGCCCATTTGGGCGGACTTGAGCGGAGAACGAGAATCGACCAGGACCAGCAAAAAGCCCCGGTAATCGGGGCCTTTTGGCTTACCTACGCGACAGGGGCGACAGGGATCGAACCTGCGACCTCTGGTTTTGGAGACCAGCGCTCTGCCAGCTGAGCTACGCCCCTGTGTCTGGGACGGAGTGTAGCCCGGCACTCGGCAGCGTCCTCGACGCCACTACGCTTGCCCGCGTGCAACGGCACCTCCTGGGCTTGCTGTTCATGGCGCTCGCGGCCGGGCTCTTATTCGTCGCGATCTACGCCGCCCGCGAAGGCGGAGCTGCCTGGGTGATCGCGCTCGCCGCCGGAGCGCTCGCGGTGTGGATGGCGGACCTGGCGCGTCGCGTGCTCGTCCGTCGCCGCGCCTGAGGAGTCCGGCCCTGCGCGGCGTATTCTCTTGCCGTGGCTGCTGCGGATCAGACCCAGACGCTTTGGCAGGAGTACCGGAAGTCCAAGGACCAGGAGCTCCGCGACCGCCTGATCCTGACGTACGCGCCGCTCGTCAAGTTCGTCGCGGGCCGCGTGCGCGCGAGCCTCCCGGCGCACGTCGACGAGCAGGATCTCGTGTCGTACGGTCTGCTTGGGCTCATCGGCGCCATCGAGCGCTTCGATCCGTCGCGTGAGATCAAGTTCGAGACCTTCGCGATGGCGCGCATCCGCGGCGCGATCATCGACGAGCTGCGCTCCCTCGACTGGGTGCCACGCTCGGTTCGTACACGCGCCCGCCAGATCGAGCGGGCGATCGCGGCGCTCGAGAAGGAGCTCATGCGCGCGCCGACCGACGAGGAGATCGCGAAGAAGCTCGGCGTCACGGAGGAGGAGCTCGACGACAGCCTGCTCGAGATCTCGCGCTCCTCCGTGGGTGCGCTCGACGAGCTGTGGTCGCCGGCGGGCGGCGGCGACTCGATCGCGCTCATCGACACGATCGAGGACGAGGCGGGCCCCGATCCGGAGTTCTCGCTCGAGCAGAGCGAGGTGAAGGAAGCCCTCGCGGAGGCGATCTCCGACCTTCCCGAGCGCGAGAAGCTCGTCGTGACGCTCTACTACTACGAGGAGCTGACGCTCCGCGAGATCGGCGAGGTGCTCGGCGTCACCGAGTCCCGCGTGTCGCAGCTCCATACGAAGGCGATCCTGCGCCTGAAGGCCCACCTCTCGGGCGCGACGCGCGAGACCGCCGAGACGTAGCGGCGCGGGCAGACCCGCGCCGCCCGTCTTCACTTCGCTTCAGCGGGTCGAGAGGTAGATGTCGCTCATGCCCTCAGGCCCGGGAGACCGCCCGAACAGCAGCTGATCGGCACTCCAGGAGAGCGACGGCCGTGTCTCCGCCGCGGCGGTGTTCACCGCGCTCCCGAGATTGACCGGGGTGGACCACGGCTCTCCGGCGTCGGCACGGGTCGCCGTCCAGATGTCCTGACCTCCGGCGCCTCCGATGCGGTTCGACGAGAACACGACCTCGAGCCCATCCTTCCGGACGTTCGGCTGGATGTCGTTTCCGGCTGCGTCGTTGAGGCTCGTGACCGGCACCGCTGCACCGAATGATGCGCCTTTCTTCCTCGAGCTCACGAACACATCACCGGCGGCGACGGGCGTCACCGAACTGCTCGAGAAGTAGAGGAGCTGTCGCTTGCCGAGGTCCACGAACGACGGGCCCTGCTCGTCGAGCGCCGTGTTCGGCCCGGCAGGGGCGCAGGCCAGCCGCTGCGGCTCGGCCCATCCGTCGACCGGGTGCTTGCTCGTGAAGTAGATGTCGCCCTGCCCACAGCTGCCCGGGAGCGCCTCTCGGCTCACGAAGAACAGCCCCTTCCCGCGGACCGGCGTCGGGCAGAAGTCGTCTGCCGCCGAGTTGACCGGCTCGCCGAGATTCTCGGGTGCCCCGAAGGACGCACTCGTGCTGGAGCGGCGGGCGACCCAGATGTCGAGGCCGCCGAGCCCGCCGGGTCGGTTCGATGCGATGAAGGTGCTGAGCCCGTCCGGTGACTGGATCGGGCAGCCGTCGACGAACGGCGTGTTCAGCTCCGAGTTGTTGCCGTTGGTCGTGTCGATCTTCTGCGCTGTGCCCCACGTCGCGAAACTCGTCGCGTGCGCGACGCCGACGGTCGCGGCGCAGACGGCAGCCGCGAGCACGAGAGCGGCGGCCGACCTCCGATGGTGTCTGGTGCGCATGTGTCCTCCGATCGATGGAGTTGGAAGAGGTTCAGCCCTTCGGGGCTCCGCACAGGCGACGAGCACGGCGTAGAGAGCCTTCATCTGTTCCTCCTCGTTGGCGATTCGTCGAAGCCGACGATCGACCCGGGCGGTTTCAGTCCCGTTTCAGCCGAGCAACAGGTGTTAGCGTCGGGTCCTGGACGCCAGTCGTGTGGAGTTCCGGATCCTGGGGCCGCTCGAGGTTTGGGAGGAAGGCAGCGCGCTCCCACTGGGCGGGCCCAAGCCGCGTGCGCTCCTCGCGCTCCTGCTCCTCCACTCCAACGAGGTCGTTTCCGCTGACCGGCTGATCGACGAGCTCTGGGGCCAGGATTCGCCCGCGGACGCCGCTGCAGCACTGCGGGTCAACGTCTCGCGGCTCCGTAAGGTGCTTCCACAAGACGTGCTGACGACGAGGTCGCCTGGCTACGCACTTCGGGTCGACTCGGACGCGCTTGATCTCTATCGATTCGAGCGGCTCGTGGACGAAGGCAGGAGCCTGATCGCCCGCGGACTGGCTGCCGACGCGGCGGAGCGACTCCGCAACGCGCTGGCACTCTGGCGCGGCCCAGCACTTGCGGACGTCGCATACGACGACTTCGCGCAGCCGGCCATCGCCCGCCTCGAGGAGATCCGACTCGCCGCGCTCGAGCTACGGGTCGACGCAGATCTCGCGCTGGGGCGTCACGACGAGCTGATCGGCGAGCTCGAGGCGCTCGTCGCTGAGCATCCGCTCCGCGAGCGCCTGCGGGCCTGTCTCATGACCGCGCTGTACCGGTCGGGCCGGCAGGCGGAGGCCCTGGCGGCCTACCAAAGTGCGCGCCGAGCTCTCGTCGACAGCCTGGGCCTCGAGCCGAGCCCTGGCCTCCAGGAGCTGGAGCGGGCGATCCTGCAGCAGGCGCCGTCGCTCGACCTCGACTCTTCGGGACGAGAGCGAGGCAGCGACGGCGCAGAGCGCTCGATTCTCGTCGTCCTCGGTGACGAGGCGCATGGCGATGCGCTGCTCGCGGTGGCCGAGCAGCTCGTGCGACAGCCCGCGCGCGCCATGATCCTCATCAGGCTCGTCGACGATGCGGCGGCGCTCCAGCCCGTGTCCGCGTGGCTGGAGGAGCGCCGGTCCACACTCGAAGCACGCGGACTCCGGGCGCGCGCAGCGTCGTTCACGTCGATCGCGCCCGGCGCCGAGCTTGCCCGACTGGCGTCCGAGCTCGACGTCGAGCTCCTGCTCGCCGAGGCCCCTGAGGAGCTGCTGGCCGAAGGAGTTCCCCCGGACCGCTGACCACACTCCTCGAGGAGACGCCTTGTGACGTCGCGCTCCTCGTTCCGCGTGGCACGACCCGCACGGGCCCCGTGCTCGTCCCGTTCGGGGGCGCGGATCACGACTGGGCGGCTGTCGAGATCGGCGCGTGGCTTGCGCATGCCAACGGAGCGCCACTCCGGCTCGCGGGTGCCGCTGCCGTGCCCGAGCTGGGGAAGCGCGACGCGAGTCGTCTGCTTTCGCACGGCGCGCTCGCCGTCCAACGCGTTCTGGGGATATCGGCCGAGCCGCTGCTCACACCGGCGGGTGAGGAGGGCATGCTGGAGGCGAGCCGTGACGCAGGTCTTGTCGTCGTCGGTCTCTCGTCACGATGGCATGTGGAGGGACTCGGCCCCGCACGCCTCACTCTCGCTCGGGCGGCGACTCCCCCTGTACTCCTCGTCCGGCGTGGGCTTCGTCCAGGCGGGCTCGCGCCGCCGTCAAGCCTCACGCACTTCACCTGGTCGATCCGGTCGTAGGCTCAGGTTGCGCAGGCCGGCTCGTACGACCGCCCCGGGAGGAACTCGTTCCACTCCTCGCGGGTGAGCGTGCGGTTCGCGAGCGTGCAGGCTCGCTGCTTCCAGGACTCGGGGTCGACGTCCCAGACGGCCCCCTTGCCGTTCGCGTGGATCTCCAACAACTGACGTCCGTCGGACGAGAGGTCGATCATCGTCCTGCGGTCCCCCGCGGTGAGCTGCGGGCCGATTTGGGCTCCGCTCTCGACGTCCCAGAGGGACGCGACGGGCTCGAACCCGGAGATGTAGAGCGTCCGGCCGTCAGGGCTGAACTCGAGGGTGAACGCTCCGTTGCCGCCCTGGTCGAGCTCGTGAACGAGCTTCCGGGCGGGGACGTCCCAGATGCGCACGATCGGCCCGAACCCACCGACCGCCAGGAAGTGCCCGTCGGGACTGAGTGCGACCGATGCATCGGGCTCAGCGGGGTCCGACGCAAGGTCGAACGTGGCGATCGATGTGCGTGTCGCGGTATCGAAGAGCTCCGCTCGTTCGTCTATTCCTTCGCTTGTGATGGTTGCGATCATCGCACCGTCAGCGCTGAAAGCGACGTCACTCGCGCCCCCAAAGCCAGGCGAGTCGAGAAGCTCTCCGTTCGCCACGTCCCAGCGTCTGAGGCCGAGATCGCTGCTCGCCGTGGCGAGTGTCTCTTCGTCCGGGCTGAAGCCGACGGCGAGAATGATGGAAGGATTTCCCGCGTACAGCTCGTGGAGTCGCGCGCGCGAGCCGACGTCCCAGAGCGTCACCTGGCTTGCGCCGGGCCCGGCGGTCGCGGCTGCGAGCGTCGACCCATCCGGTGAGAAGGCGAGCGACTTGACCTCGCCACCCGTAGCGAGAAGGGGTGCTCCGACCGGCTTGAGCTCCCGAGCGTCCCAGAGGGCAATGCCCTGCTCCTTGAGGCCGACTGCGACAAACCGGCCGTCGGGGCTGAGCCTCCCCGGGTGGCCGTCATAGCCGGTCCTCTCGAACGTCCGGTCGTTCGTGAAGGTGAACGGTCGCTCGAGTGTGCGATTGCCTGCGAGATCCCAGGCGATCGCGGTGCCATCGTGACTCACCGTGTACAGCGTCTTCCCGTCGGGGCTGAAAACGGGCTGCTGAACGAAGTTCGAGTGCCCGCGCAGCGTCTCGAGAGGTGTGGCCGATGCTACGTCCCAGCGAGTGACCGTCCCGTCGCGGTTCGTCGAAACCACCATCGTCCCGTCCGGACTGAAGAGCACCCAGTTCGGGCTCCCGGCGAGGTCAGCCGTTGCCGTTCGCGTGGTTCCGGAGCGGAGGTCGATCAGCTGTACTCCATCCTTCACACCGACGGCCGCGGTGAGACCGTCCGGGCTGACGGCGAGTGCGGGCGCAGAGCCGTTCTCGATCGTCCACGTCCGAATCTTCTTGCGGGTCCGGAGATTCCACAGCGCCAGCTCACCGTCCTCGGAGGCGGTGATGAGGGAACGGCCGTCCGGTGTGAGGCCGAACTGTGGTGACGCGTACCAGACGCCGACGTACGCGCCGACGAAGGCCTGCGGTTCGATCGCGCGCCCGACCGGCTTCAACGTGACGGCGTCTCGGATGGAGATCCGCGCATCGACATCGCCGACACGTTCTTCCGGTGTGGCGAGGACGACGAGCCGAGACCCGTCTCGCGTGAAGGCGATCTGGCCGGCGCCGTCCACGGCTGCCTTGGCCAGCTGAGCATGTGTTCGCGCATCGATGAGGCGGACGAACTTGCTGCTGCTGACCGCGATTGTTCGCCCGTCAGGGCTGAAGGCAAGCTCGCTGGAACCTCCGTTCGGGAGTGGGCTTCCGGTCTGCGCAAAGGTCCGCGCATCGAAGAAGAGAGCGTTGGCGCCGCCGGAAAGCACTGCCAGCGTCTTTCCGTCGGGGCTGATGGTGATTCCCCTGAGCACGTCCCCGGGGCCGTGCATGATCCCGATCGCTTCCGGGCTGCGGCGGAGCGCCGAGAGGAGGTACCCACGCGTCTGCGGCGTGTCGGTGATCGCGACCGCCTGCCGCGCGAGGAGGAGCGACAGGTCGAGATCGTCCTCGACGAGCGCCTGGGCGCCGAGGCGCTGGGCGAGTTGTCCCGTCTCCGCGTCGCGCGCGTCGCCTCGCTGGACGGCCGCGAATATCCCTCCGGCTACCGCCGCAACGAGTAGCACTGCGACTCCGACGAGCAGGCCGCGCAGGCGCCGATTCGTGCGCCTCACGTGCTTCGTCTCCTTCTCGGATGCGTCACGGCTCTCGGTGATGAACTCGCGCTCGAGCTCGTTGACGTCGAGCGCATGATCGGTAGTCCAGTCGAGCGCGGCAGCGAGCCGTGCGCCTCGGTACAGCTCGCCCTGATCGCGTCCTGCCGCATCCCACTCGACAGCCGCCTGGGTGATGTGGCGGCGGAGCCGGCGTCCCTCGGAGTCTTCCTCGATCCATGAGCTGAGCCGCGGCCACTCACGGAGGAGCGCTTCATGGGCGACCTCGACATTTCCTTCGGACACGGTGACGAGACGGCTGTCGGCGAGTGTGCCGAGCACGTCCGAGACGTCGGCGTTCCGCTCCAGATCGAGCTCGGCAAGGGGGGCGCGGCGGCGCACCGGCGTCTCGCCCTCGCCCTCGCCAACCAGCCGGAGCATGATCGCGCGAACGATTGGCTTGCGCTTATCCGGGATCCGGGCGTAGGTCCCCTCTGCCAGGCGCGCGACGGCGCCGTGGACGCCGCCGGACTGGCGATACGACGTAAGGGTTAGCGTGTTCTCCTCCCGCTTCTGCCAAAGCTCGAGGAGTGCGGTGGAGAGGAGCGGTAGCGCGCCGGGCTCGCCTTCCACGTCGTCGACCAGAGCGTCTGCAAGCTCCGGCTCGACGCGCAGCCCGACTCGGCCGGCGGGCAGCTCGACGACACGCCGCAGCTCCGACGCCTGCATGGGCGCCACGAGCACGTTGTTCCCGCCCAGGAGCTCAGCGAGCGCCGGGTAGGCGGCGAAGCGCCCGTAGAAGTCGGCGCGGAGAGCGACGACGACGACGGCTCGGCCCTCGGGATCGGCGGCCGCGCGGGAGAGGGTGTCGGCAAAGCCGGCACGCTCCGGGTCGGAGCGGCACGCCGTGAAGAGCTCCTCGAGCTGGTCGACGGCGAGAAGGAGGCGCGCGCCGGACGGGAGCGTGTCGAGCGCCTCGGCGAGAGGATCCTTCGCTCCCGACACGAGCACGCGGCGGAGCTCTTCGAGTGGCCGCTCGCCTGGGCGCAACAGCAGACGTCTCCAGCCCCCGCTGCCCGGCAGCACTCCTCCGGCGAGGGCCGGAAGCAGGCCGGCGCGGAGAACGGACGACTTCCCGCTGCCCGACGGGCCGACGATGCCGAGGAAGCCCGCGCCCACGAGACGTGCGACGAGCTCCGCGACGAGCCGCTCGCGTCCGAAGTAGTACTCCGTGTCGACCGGCTCGAAGCTCGCGAGACCCTTGAACGGGCAGATCCCCTCGGCCGCGACGCGCGCCGGAGTGTGTGGGCCTGAAAGAGCCCGTTCCCGTTCGCGCGCGAGCTGGAGATCGAAGACCTTTCCCGTCAACTCGGCCTCGACCTCGGTCAGGTCGCTCCTCCCGGCAGCGGCACGTGAGGCAACGTCGACGAGCCGGCGGCTCGCCTCGTCGACCGCAACCGCAAGCGCCGCCCGCGCGAGCTCGCGGCAGCTCGAGTAGCGCTCGGCCGGATCTTTGGCCAACGCCCTTGCGATCACACCGTCGAGCGCGGCCGGGAGATCCGGCCGCTCGACGCTCGGTGCCGGCGATTCGGTCTCGAGGTGCGCGAACACGACCGCGAGCTCCGAGTCGCGCCGAAACGGCGCCTGTCCGACGAGGCACTCGTAGAGCACGCAGCCCAGCGAGTAGACGTCCGCACGCCCGTCGATCTCCTCACGGGCGATCTGCTCCGGCGCGACATAGTCGATCGTCCCCAGCAGTTGCGCGCCGTCACCGGCCAGCTCCTCGCTGATCCGCTGCGTAAGTCCGAAGTCCGTGAGGTAGACGTGGTCGGAGCCGTCGGGGCGGGCCCCCGGGTCGAGGAGCACGTTCGAGGGTTTCACGTCGCGGTGGACGAGGCCGCGCGCATGGGCCGCGTCGAGCGCGCTCGCCACCTGCGCCACGATCCCGATCGTGTCTGCGATGTCCATCGTGTCGCGCTGGAGGCGCTCCCTCAGATCCTCTCCCTCCACGTAGCGCATCGCGATGAAGAGGTGGTCGTCGCTCGTTCCAGCCTCGTAGATCGGGACGATGTTCGGGTGGTCGATGGAGGCGGCGAGCTCCGACTCGCGGAGAAAGCGCTCGCGAAACGATTCGTCCTCGGCGAGGCTCGCGGCGAGCAGCTTGAGCGCGACCCGCCGCTTCAGTCGCAGATCCTCGGCCACGTAGACGACGCTCATGCCGCCGAAGCCGAGCAGCGACTCGACCCGGTACCCAGCGAGCTCGGTTCCGACCCGAGGGTCGTCGGTCACGTGCACGTGCGCATCCTCACTTTCGGAGCTCGGCGGAGACGATAGGGCGACTCGGCGGACCTTGTAGGGGTCCTGCGTTACAGGACCGTGTCAGGCGCACGAAACGTTCGCTGAAAGGTCGCTGAAACGTCGCCGCGATACACCTGCGCGAGGAGGTGGTGCTCATGTCGACGCAACAGCGAAACACGGGAATCAAGGTCGGAGCCGTCGCCTCGATGCTCGCGATCGGAACGCTGCTCGCGGCCCTCGTCCTCTCGTCGGCGGCGAGCGGTCTTCCTGACGAGTCGGCGGCGGCGGCACGCACGGATGGCGCCGGTATCGGACATCGTCCCGTTCAGAGACTCTCGCGGAAGGTGGATGGTGTTCGGCTCTCGTTCAGCGTGCCGGCTGCGTGGGAAACGAACGTTGACCCCGAGATCTCGATCAACAGGTCGACGCACGGCCCGCAAGGCGCAGAAGCGATCATCTTCTTCACGAGCTTCCCCGATGGCGACCACGCCGATCCGTGCAGGAAACTGCTGCCGCGGTCGAAGATCGGCTCGTCGACGGCGGCTCTCGCGGCCGCAGTGGCGAGGGCGCCCGGGACAGAGGTCGTTAAGGCGCCCATGGATGTCACCGTGGGTGGACGCAGTGCGAAGCGCATAGCGCTGTGGGTTCGGAAGGACGCCGGCTGCGACCCGGGATACTTCTACACCTGGGATGCCACGTTCGGCGGTGCGTTCTGGCTGGAGGCGAACGTGGGCGACACGATCGCCGTCTGGGTTGTCGAGGTGCACGGGGTGCGTCTCTTCATCGAGGCTGAGACGACGAACGACTCGGGGGCGGGCGTGCTCCGGGAGATCCAGCAGATCGTCAAGTCGATCCGCTTTGGCTCGACGTAGCTCGCCTGACCGACACTCGGGGCTGACTAAGCTTCTCGGCCGGAACCGAAGCCCGAGAAGGAGTCAGCCCCATGCCCGAGCCCGCAAGGATCCGCAACGTCGCCGTCGTCGGTCACCGCGGGACGGGAAAGACGTCGCTCGTCGAGGCCCTCCTCTTCCAGACGGGCGCGATCAACCGCCTCGGCGCAGTCGAGGCCGGCACGACGATCTCCGACTCGGACGAGGACGAGCACAAGCGCCAGCTGTCGATCTCGATGTCGCTCGAGCACACGACGTGGCAGGACCGAAAGGTCAACCTCGTCGACGTGCCTGGCGATCCGGCGTTCCAGGGCGAGCTGCGCTGTGCTGCCCGGGTCGTAGAGGGAGCGCTCGTGACCGTCTCGGCGGTGATGGGCGTCGAGGTCGGAACGTCGCGCGCATGGCAGCCTCGCCGACGAGCTCGGCCTCGCGCGCGTCGTGTTCGTGAACATGCTCGACCGCGAGCGCGCCGACTTCTTCCGGACGCTCGAGGCGCTCCGGAGCGGCGCTCTCGACGAAGTGCGTCGCCGTTCATGTCCCGATCGGATCGGAGCACGAGCTCACCGGCATCGTCGACGTGCTCCACATGTGCGCGTACACGAGCCCCGAAGGCGGGAAGGAAGGTGAGCCCGGGCCGATTCCCGACGAGATGGCCGACCTCGCCGCCGAGTACCGCGAGAAGCTCCTCGACGCCGTCGTCGAGACCGACGAGGCGCTCATGGAGCGCTACCTCGAGGGGCAGGAGCTCGACGCACACGAGGTCGCGGCGGCGCTGAAGGCCGCGATGACGAGCGGCGACGTCTTCCCGGTCGCGTGCGGAGTCGCGACGAAGAACCTCGGCACGCACGCGCTCCTCGACCTGCTCGTCGAGGGCGTGCCGTCACCCGCGAAGAAGGGCTCGCCGATCGACGTCGACGGCGCCGCGATCGCCGCCTTCGTCTTCAAGACCGTCGCGGACCCGTTCGCCGGGCGCATCAACCTCTTCCGCGTCCTCGAGGGCACGGTCACCGCCGACACGACGCTCGTGAACCTGCGCTCGAAGGGCAAGGAGCGGATGGGGACGCTCCTCGACGTGCAGGGCAAGGAGCACCATCCGGCGCTCGACTTCGGCGAGGGCGACCTCGGCGCCGTCGCGAAGCTGAAGGACGCGCAGACCGGCGACCTGCTCGCCGACAAGGAGGTCGCGATCGAGGTGCCGGACTTCGGGTTCCCCGAGCCGGTCATGAGCTTCGCGATCACGCCGAAGTCGAAGGGCGACGAGGAGAAGGTCGCAACTGCGATCCGCCGCCTCGCCGAGGAGGATCCGACGCTGCGGCTCCGCCGCGACCAGCAGACCGGGGAGGAGATCCTCTCCGGGATGAGCCAGATGCACGTCGAGGTCGCGCTCGAGCGCGCCAAGCGACGCTTCGGCGTCGACATCGAGCTGCATCCGCCGCGCGTGCCCGTACCGCGAGACCATCCGTCGCGAGGCGCGCGCCCACGGCCGCTACAAGAAGCAGACGGGCGGGCGCGGTCAGTTCGGCGACTGCCACATCGTGGTCACGCCCGACAGGAGGGCGAGTACGAGTTCGTCGACAAGATCGTCGGCGGCGTCATCCCGCAGGGCTTCCGTCCGGCGGTCGAACAAGGGCATCCAGGAGGCGATGCACCACGGCGAGCTCGCGGGCGCACCGGTGCAGGGTGTCCGGGTGGAGCTCGTCGACGGCTCGTACCACACGGTCGACTCCTCGGAGATGGCGTTCAAGATCGCCGGCTCGATGGCGTGGAAGGAGGCGTACATGAACGCCGACCCCGTTCTCCTCGAGCCGATCATGGAGCTCGAGGTGAGCGTGCCGGACGACGTCGTCGGCGCCGTCAACGGCGACCTCAACTCGCGCCGCGGGCGCCTGCAGGGCATGGAGCCGCTCGGCGGGATGACGACGCATCAAGGCCGAGGTTCCGATGGCCGAGCTCCTCACCTACTCGCAGTCCCTCACGTCGATGACGGGCGGCCGCGGGCGACTACTCGATGCACTTCCTGCGCTACGAGGAGGTCCCGACGCACGTCGCGCAGAAGGTCATCGAGGAGACGAAGCGCGAGCGCGAGGCGGCGAAGGCCTGACCGTTTCGGCCATGTCCGGTGTCAGACACGGTGTCTGACCCCGAGGCTGTGGACAAGTGGAAAACCGCAGCGACACTGCTAGGGTCCTCGCGATGCGCGTGACCAAGGCGAACGTGCGCCGCGTCTGCGCGGTGTGCGAGCGGACGTTGCTGCAGGGTGAGGTCGCACTCCGCTTCTCGCCGGACGGTGTCGAGTTCGTCGACGTGTGCCCGCTCTGCCAGGACGTCGCGCTCGACTACGGCTGGGTGCGCGAGGGCGGCCCGGTGTCGCCGACGCTCTCGTCGACGCGCGCGCGAAGCAAGCGCACGCGCTGGTCGCAGATTCTCGGCGTGTCGAACGGCGGCGACGCGCAGCCGGTCGTGCCGGAGCCCGTTCTGCGTCGGCTCACCGACTCGGAGGCCGCGCTCGTCGAGGCCGCCGACCTCTTCAACGCGAGCCTCTTCCGACGGACGATCGAGGGAGTGGCGAGGGCGCTCGGCGCGCCGCTCGTCTCGATCATCCCGCTCTCCGGCGTGAACTCGGAGCTCGTGCTCACGTTCGCGTGGGAGATCACCTGGTACCAGTACCGCGTGCTCCCGGAGGCAGGGCAGCCGATCCGCCTCGCGGATCGCGGAGCCGACATCTCGGAGATCGAGGCAGCGTTCACCGAATGGAACGCCTCGGTCGACGACGGCGGCCGCGTCGTCCCGAACGTCGCGCGTTAGAGCAGCTCGTCGAGCACGCCGAACGCCTGCGTCCGGGTCGAACTCGAAGGGCCCTGGGCCTCCGACGTACGCGATGCGCGCGTCGCCGTCGATCGACGTAGATGCGCTCCGGCCACGCGGCGAACGCGTTGCTCGACGGCGTCGTCCATGTCGTCGACGAGAACCGGCATCGTCAGCCCGAGCCGCGCGACGCCCACGCTCGCAGCCTGCGACCCGCTCCTCGATCGACCGGTGCTTCGCGAACGAGCACCTCGTCCTCGAGATTGGCCTGCAGCTGCCAGCCGTCGGTCGAGTGCGCCTCGGCGATGTAGACGAAGACCGTCGCGGCTCGGTCGCGATACGCTCGATACAGGGTCTCGACGTCGCCGGACCGGCGACGAAACGGCGGTCAGGTGAAGCTGCCGAAGACGAGGACGAGCGGCATCGGCCGGTGACGAGCGACTCGAGCCGGACTGCACTGCCGTCGTCGTGGCGCAGAAGCTCGAGATCGGGCAGCGCATCCCCCACGCGGAGGCGGTCCGGTCGGCGGAAGCGCGTGACTGTCGCGACGACCGTCTCCCGCTCGGTCGCAGGGAGCGTCTGCGCGTACTCGGCATCACGCGGATCGAGATACCGCTCGGTCATGACGCTGGATTGTGGCGATAGGCTGGCACGCATGGCGACGACAGAGACACGCACGCACCAGAACTACATCGGCGGCGAGTGGGTGGACGCCGCTTCCGGCGACACCTTCGAGTCGACGAGCCCCGCCGACGGTGAGCTGATCGGCGTCTTCCCGCGCTCCGACGCGGAGGACGTCGACCGCGCCGTCGCCGCGGCGAAGGCCGCGTACGAGGACTGGCGCCTCGTCCCCGCGCCGAAGCGCGGCGAGATCCTCTTCCGCTTCGCGCAGCTCGTCGTCGGACCACAAGGAGGAGCTCACCGATCTCATGACGCACGAGATGGGGAAGGTGAAGGCGGAAGCCGGCGGCGACGTCCAGGAAGCGATCGACATGAGCTACTACATGGCGGGCGAGGGGCGCCGGCTCTTCGGGCAGACGACGCCGTCCGAGCTCCGGAACAAGTTCCAGATGTCCGTGCGGATGCCGATCGGCGTCATCGGCGTCATCACGCCGTGGAACTTCCCGATCGCGATCCCGTCGTGGAAGATCGCGCCAGCGCTCGTCGCCGGGAACACGGTCGTCTTCAAGCCGGCGACCGACACGCCCGCGCTCGGGCAGCGCTTCACCGAGCTCCTGACCGAGGCCGGCGTTCCCGCCGGTGTCGTCAACATCGTCCACGGAGGCGGCGGGAGCGGTCGGCGAGCGGCTCGTCCGGCACCCGGACGTCCGCGTCATCTCGCTCACCGGCTCGCGCGAGACCGGCGTGAAGGTGCTCGAGGCGGCCGCCGAGGGTCTCAAGCACGTCCACCTCGAGCTCGGCGGCAAGAACGCGATCATCGTCATGGACGACGCCGACCTCGACCTCGCGGTCGACGGCATCGTCTGGTCGGCGTTCGGCACGTCCGGCCAGCGCTGCACGGCGACGAGCCGCGTCATCGTCCACGAGAGCCTCTACGACACGCTCGCGGCCGGCTCGTCGAGCGCGCCGAAGCACTTCGCCTCGGGCCGGGCTGGGAGGACGACACGGACGTCGGTCCTGTCATCAACGGCGCCGCGCTCGAGAAGATCCACTCGTACACGCAGATCGGCAAGGACGACGGCGCGACGCTTCTCACCGGTGGCGAGATCGCCGACGAGGGCGACCTCGCGAAGGGCTTCTACTACCGCCCGACCATCTTCGGCGACGTCGAGCACGACATGCGCATCGCGCAGGAGGAGATCTTCGGGCCGACGCTCTCCCTCATCCGCTTCCGCGACGAGGCGGAGGCGTTCCGCATCTCGAACGGCATCCGCTACGGGCTCTCGTCGTCGATCTTCACCCGCGACGTGAACCGCGCGTTCCGCGCGATGCGCGATCTCGAGGCCGGCATCACGTACATCAACGCCGGCACGATCGGCGCCGAGGTGCACCTGCCGTTCGGCGGCACGAAGGAGACCGGCAACGGTCACCGCGAGGCGGGGCAGGCCGCGCTCGACGTCTTCACGGAGTGGAAGTCGGTCTACGTCGACTACTCCGGAACGCTGCAGCGCGCGCAGATCGACAACGCGTAGGGCGCGGTTTGCCTCGACTAGCCGGGTCAAGCTCGTCTGGTTCGTGCCCGAGGAGGCGCTCGACGTGACGCGCGACGCGGTGTTCGAGGCGGGCGGCCGGACGGATCGGCGAGTACGAGCGCTGCTCCTGGTACACGGCCGGAACGGGCACGTTCTTCGGAGGCGAGGACACGAGCCCGACGCTCGGCGAGAGCGGGAGGGAGGAGCGCGTCGCGGAGCTTCGGGTCGAGACCGTCGTCCCCGAGGCTCGTATCCGCGACGCGATCGTCGCGCTCTCGCCTCGCGCACCCGTACGAGGAGCCTGCCTACGACGTCTATCCGCTCCTCGACCGTGAAGGCGAAGCTCTTCACCGACGGCGGCTCGCGCGGGAATCCCGGGCCGGCCGCCTACGCCTTCGTCCTCGAGGCCGAGGACGGCACCGTGCTCGACGCGCGCGGCGAGGCCATCGGCGTCGCGACGAACAACGTCGCCGAGTACTCGGCGCTCGTGGCCGGTCTCGAACGCGCGGTCGAGGTCGGGCGTCGACGAGCTCGAGGTCGTCTCCGACTCGGAGCTGCTCGTCAAGCAGATGCGGGGCGAGTACCGCGTGAAGAACCAGCGCGCTCCAGGATCTCTTCCTCGACGCGTCTCGGGTCGCGCGCAAGATCCGCCGCGTCACCTACACCGCGGTGCGCCGCGAGCACAACGTGCTCGCCGACAGCCTCGTCAACGAGGCGCTCGACGCGGCCTCCTGAGAGAATGACCCGGATGGACGACCGTCACCACATCCGCATCGAGTACTGCGTCCCCTGAGGAGCGCTCCCGAACGCCGCCGGTCTGGCGGCGCGGATCCTCGAGGAGTGGGAGGACGTCGGCGGCGCGGTCGAGGTCGTGACCGGGCGTCGGCGGGATCTTCGACGTCCACGTCGACGACGAGCTCGTGTTCACGAAGTCGATGCTCGGCCGCTACCCCGACCCGGACGACGTCGCTGCCGCTCCTGCGCGAGAAGCTCGGCTCGTAGCCGCGGCTATACTCCGCCCCCTCGCGGATGTAGCTCAGTTGGTAGAGCGTCTGCTTGCCATGCAGAAGGTCGACGGTTCGAGCCCGTTCATCCGCTTCGAGGACACCCAGCAGGCGCAGCGCACCCGCGCTCCCTATGCCCGGAAGCAAGGAAGCTCGCCGCAGAGGGCTCTGCCACCTCGGAGGAGACTTGCGCCGATTGGCGCGGGACCCCTCTCACGGGGCGACGGGGAGAGTCAATGGGTGGTGTCGCGTGGGCGCGGTGTTGCACCGCGCCATTGGTCAGCCGGTGTCGCCGCGAAATGTGAAGCTGCGTCGTCTGCGTGACGCCCGGCAGATGATGGAGGGAGAGGCAGGCAAGCGGTCCCCCTCCATCGCCAGCAAGCGTTGCCTCTCCTCGCCTCGCCCGCTAGGACACGATTGGGTTTATTTCGCCCCGGCGAGTTGGTCGGCGATAAGCCGAAAGGCTGGCTCGCTGGCTCGTCCGGGGCGCTCGCTTCAATCACCCGGATGATCAGCGGCGACCGAGCACTGAAGATCGAGAAGCAGCTGGCACAGCTGCTCGACGTTGAGGTCGACGAGCTGCGCGACTACCTCGCCGGCAACATCCGGACGAGCAGCACTCGTCGGACAGGGTTTCGCTTCGTCCGCGGAACGCATGGCGGCCACTACGTTCGTGACCGCGAGGGAACCGACATCGGTCCTGCCGGCGTGTCCGTCCGCTGAGATCCCCGCACGCGTCGAGGAGTCATCCCGAGCGGCGACCAGAGGATCTCGGGAGCAGGCACTTGCTCGGCGTGTCTGCGGAACGTGAGTATCAGGACGTGTCTGCTGCAGCGTCCGGGTCGGACGCACGGCGGAACCGCAGTGTCCGCAGCGTGAGCAGGATCGCCGCGAAGCCCACGATGACGTTCACACAGGTGAGGGTGAGTTTCATGCCGACGCTGAAGGCCAGGAGCGCCGACCGCGACGCGCTATCGCGGAGGGCGTAGACGAGGAGCGCCTGCTGTGTCCCGATCCCACCGGGGCTGATGGGCACGAGCGTCGCGAGGCTCTCCGCCGCCTGCACCAGCAGCACGTTGCGGGCTGACTGCTCGATCCGAAACGCGCCGAGCATGAACCAGATCGTCGCGAGGCGAAGCGCCCACTCGGCGAGCTGCCAGGCGACAACAGTGCGGAGCCACCGCGCAGGAGTGCGGACGACGGTGAACGCCTGGCGGACACGCTGCCGGAACTCGGCGACGTTGGCTCGGATCCAGACGCCGAGGGCGACGACGCCGAGGGCGATGACGCCGAGCGTGACCTCAGCGACGGTGTCGTGCCGGAGAAACCACGCGAAGTCGAAGCTCGGCAAGTATGGAAGCACGTCGAGGCTGGGCAAGACGCCCTGCGTCAGCGCCCAGGAAAAGAGAGCGATCACGCAGAGCGCATCGACGAGCGCCAGCACGAGGCTCGAGCTGACGAGCGTCGTGTACGTCGACCCTTTGATCGCGCGATGCGCCATCGTGAGGCGAACGACGTCTCCGATGCGGGCGGGGAAGAGCGCATTGACCCCGGCGCCTGCGACGCACGCGGCGTACAGAGGAAGCCAGCCGACGCGTGTGTCGGGATAGGCAGCGACGAGGACATTGCGCCACGCACGGCTCGCGCACACGGTCTTCGCCAGGTGACAGCCGAGCGCAAGTGCGAGCGCGACGCGATGGACGGAGGCAAGGTAGTCCCAGAACGCCGAGATGGCATCGAGGACGGTTTCCACGCGCTCACGCTAACCATGCATGCAGGCCGCCCACGACCGCCGAGCCTTCGCGCCGATGCCATCAGCGAGGGAGCCGCGAGCACAATGTCATCACGGGGCATCGACGTTGGCTAGGCCTGTGCTCGTCCTCGGCTGACCCACGCCGAGTTGACGATCCGTTGAGAGCGGCGTGATCATGTCCAGATGGATGACTACGAGGTAGTCGCCGAGGAGCTGAGCAAGCTCGCGGAGAAGTGGCACGACCTCGAAGAGCGCGTGGCCGAGGTCGAGAAAGTGAACGCGCGGCTCGAGGAAGCCGCCCTGACCACAGCCCGTGCCCTGGGAGAGGTCTCACATCACTGGGACGCGGTGTACGACGCCATGCGCCGCGGCAGAATCGATGACGAGATCTCGTCCGAGCGCGACCACGATGCCGCCAGGGCGCGCCGCGGCGAGTCATCGGATTAGAGGTCATCGCTCCAGGGACGCCCGGCGCTCGGGGGCCGGCGCACTGCGTCCTCGCTGGGATTCCGCGAGGTCGATCGGCAGCGCTGGTACCCTGGATCAGAGACAGCTCCCTCCTTCCGCCGCTGCCCTCACTCCGAGTAGCGCCAGGTCCGAGCCTTAGAGAGAGGAGAGCGGTGATGGTGCAGTTGCTTCCCGAAACGCTTACGGAGGCCGCGCAGGCGGCCGTGACGGCCGATCACTTGGAGCGCGATCGGGAAGCGTGGAACCTTCCGCGAGCCCCAGTAGACAGCGTCGTTCACGGGGCTTACCGAGACCGGCTCGACTGGAATGGCTTCAGAGACCTGTACTACCCAGACAGTCGCCGACACAATCTCGAGGCAATCGTGGCGTACGGCTCTTACAAGGGGTCGCCTCACGCCGGCTCGCCAGCGAACGAAGCCACCCATATCAAGGGTGATGCGAGCTCGACCGAAGCCCCGTCGCTCGACGAGTGGGAAGACGAGGGCGGCGCAACTCCCTAGCCGCCGCTCGAGGCCGCTCGAAGATGTCTCGTGCGACGCAACACGGCGCACTGGTGTCGCAGCTCAGCGCAGGTCGAGCGCTGCGGAGAGCCCGGGGCTGGGTGGGGATACCTCGTCCGGCCGCCCGGCGTGTCGGCGCAACTCGCCGTCGACGACCTCGTAGTGCCCGATCTCGACGAGCGGCGGCGAGTACACGTGGATTGTCACCGTGCCACGCTCGTGATCCACATGGTGGATTCCCGTGGCAGGCGCCGAGAACGACTCGCCGGCTCCGTAGGTATGGACGCGAGGGGCTCCGCCCCCTACGACGAGCGCCTCGCTCGCAGCTCGGCCCTCCAGCACGTAGACGCCGACGCACGATCCCCCGTGGTCATGGAAGCCCGTGTCGCGATGCTCCCACCACGTGTTGAGCCATGCCTCCGAGTGCTCGTCGCGCCACAAGAGCTCGTACGACCCTGCGCCGCCACGCTCGAGGGCTCCCACGTCGATACGTTCCGCCGCGGAGCGCGCGAGGGCCATGCATTCCTCGGGTGTGAGGACGTGATCCGAGAGCGTCGGTGCTTCCATGTGGTCGAGATCGGCCAGGGCTTCATTCTGCATCGAAGTTTGGGATCCATGGAGCTCAGGCGAGCGCCGCGACGGCCGCATCGACGGCGACGGTCTCGGGTCAACCACCCGCCCCCGCCGCCTCATTCCTCAGTCCGCGCCGCATTAGTGCCTTCAGTGGGAGGCGGTCATTCTGCTCGTTAGGCTGCCGTGATAGTTGCCCTCCACGTGGCGACAGGCGCTGCGGCCGGCGCAGCCAGCGGGTCGCGGCTCGCCGCACTCCTTCTCGGGCCGTTTCTCCACATCGCGGGCGACCGCGTTCCGCACCGAGACTTCCACTCGCGTCGGTTCGAGATCGGCAGCGGTCTCGTGGGCATCCTCCTCCTCGCCGCGCGCCGAGGCCCGCTCGATCCGGCGACACTAGGCGCCGCAGCGAGCTCCGCGCCTGATCTCGAGCACGTCCTGCCGCTCCTGCGCCCGGGCGGAAGGAAACTCTTCCACGACCATGGCTGGCACCGTTCGGGTCGGTTCCCGGCAAGCCTGCAGCTCCTGCTCGCCGCCGCCATTCTCGCCGCACTCAGCCGATCGACGAGCGCGAGCTGGAGGCGGGCGGACGGAGCCAGACACGGCTAGCCCACCAGCGTTCTGGCCCTGCCAGGTCGGAACGCTGGTTCGCCGAGGCTCCTCGCCTCGCGTGCAGTGGAGCGCGTCGGCGGGCTGTGGGCTTTCGGCCGTGGTACTGGCCGGCAGGCCGATCCAACCAGTCTGCTCCCCTGTTTCTTACGCGATTCGCCCGGAGGCCTATTGCGCCAGCTCGAGAAGGCGCTCGGCGCGTTGGCGGCGATTCCGGAGCACCGAGTCGCGCCGAGTGCGCTCGGCCGCTGTGAAGTTGGCATCGAGGATCGCACGCTGCTTGTCCCACTTCGCCCGCTCAGCGCTCGTCATCTGACGTATTACCAGAGCACCTGAAGAAACCTGCTCACGGATGTGCTCGAGCTTCGCCTGGCGCTCCTCGGCTGCTCGCTCCTGCACTCTCCCCACGTTCAGAGTCTAGTTCCGAGGCCGCTCCGGCGGAGAGCTCGCCCGTCTCTGGGGTATGGAGCTCGCCGATGCCGTCTGACTCGCATCTAATGCCCGGAGTGCCGCCAATGGGTCCGCGCACGGCGGCAAGCCTCGTTATGGAGAGTTCGCTGCCCCCGTCGCAGAAGGGCTGATAGTCCAGTCGAAACTGACCGAGCGGCCGGTTGTTCAAGGGGCCGTTCCGTCGGACACTCAAAGACGCAAGCCGTCGGGTTCGATCGTCGGCAGACACAGAGACGTGTGCCGGATCCGGCCACCCCCTCGGTCGGATCCGGCACACGTCCTGCACCTTCAACCTGGAGGAGCGGGAGCACGAGGTCCCTGTCCAAGTGCTCGAGCTCGCCGGACACAAGCGGGACCTTGGCGCGGTCCGAGAGTGCATCTCTACGCGGAGCGCGGGTCACCGAAGTACGAAAATACGGCGACGCGGTGCTCGATCATCTGTTCGAGAGCCCAAGCCACGAGTGCAGCGCTTCTCCGTGATCGCGGCGATCTCGCGCAGCGACGGCATCCGGATCGCTGACGACGTCGGAGGAGGGCGGAGCGTCATCACCTGTCCCCCATCGGGGTATGGCGTGGTGGCCCCGAACGGGGGGGCTTCCTAGACCGGATTCCATCCTCTGGCCACTCGTTCCAGGGATTGAACTCCTCCCAAGGGGTCATTACCTGAGTTGGAGACGCAAAGTCCACTCCCGGCTACCGAGGCGACGTAGTCGTGGGCGAGCGCCTAGCCCCCAACGAGAGGAATGAAATGAGGATCATCTTGAGACGTGCCGCTTCCTTGGCAGCCATCGCGGCGCTTGGACTGTTCGCGGCCGCGACCGTCGTAGCAGCAAACCCGCACACCATGTACACGTGCGTCAGGGTGAAGCCGAACGGCGACGAGCAAGTTCACGTCAACGTTCCCGAGCCAGCCGTTTCGGGTCTCACGAACGCCGGGTTTACCTGCTTCGCCACGCCGGTTGAGGATGAGGGCGACGAGGGCGACCAGGGCGACCAGGGCGACCAGGGCGACGAGGGTGACCAGGGCGACGAGGGTGACCAGGGCGACCAGGGTGACCAAGGCGACGAAGGTGACCAGGGCGACCAGGGCGACGAGGGCGACGAGGGCGACGAGGGTGACCAGGGTGACCAGGGTGACCAGGGCGACGAGGGTGACCAGGGCGACCAGGGCGACCAGGGCGACCAGGGTGCCGCTAGCGGTGCGAGCGTCGAGCTGTATGTGGCGCCAGAATCGCGCTCGCTCTACTGCTCGACCAATGGCCCCGCCTATCGCGCCAATGGCATGGGCATTGCGCTCGACCTGCCCGACGCCCAGGGCGCTCTGATGGTCCAGCTCGGTCTCGTGAAGCCTGCGACCTTCTACCAGGGCATCGGCGCAACCTGCGATCAGCTGCCTGGGTTCAAGGACTCCGGTCTATGGGTTGATCACGTGGGCGATGTCGTACCCGGCGTCGCGGTCTACCCGCTGTTCGTTACTGCATAGCCGGAGGGTTGGGGAGAGGCGGGCGAGCCAACGACGTTGGTCGCCCGCCTCAGGCTCCTCGACAGCCTGCAGGGGCTGCCTGCCAGGGCCCGAGCGAAGGAGGACCCTCCACAAGGTGTCTTCGCACCTTGGACCCTGTCAGACGCGCGAGTGGGATGCCTCACCCTTAAGAGCCTCGAATTCCTCCGTCCGAGTGGTCAGCTGTACTTCCACCACGCCGACCATGTATGGGCGGCCTCGTCGAGTCAGGCGAGATAGGTCACAAGAGGGGCGTTCCGGCGCTCCTCCAACCGGAGGAGAACTCCACATGTCAGACATCCTGTTGCGACCGATCATCGCGATGCAGGTCGCGGTGCATCAGTTGCGGGAGCGAGAGGATGGCCAGACGACGACCGAGTACGCAATCCTGCTCGGCTTCCTCGCGATCGCCATCATCGTCGCACTGTTCTTCCTGAGGAACGTGCTGCGCGGCCTCTTCTCGAGCGCTGCCCAGAGCGTCTCGAGAGCGCCGAACTAGACAGCAGTCAGGTCGTCTCGCTCACGGACGACCGCAGCATCGCGTCAGGGCACCCGGTCCGCCGGCCGGGTCCCCTGCGCACCTCACCGCCGGCTACGTGGAGCAGTCATACGACGAGCTCGAGAATCCGGAAGGCCATCGAGCAGATCGTGTGGACTGCCCACGCCGAGCAACTTCGGCGCTGGTCACTGATCGTCGCCACCCTCGAATCGGTGGTGTCCGCAGCGAGAGCACCACGTGATCGAGCCGCCGGCGTCGGTGACGGTCTGCCAGCGGTGTCGACGAGCTGCGCACGCAAGACGGCCAAGGAGGTCGTTCACGAACGGGGGACTATCCGTAGCGAGCGAACGGCGTCAGGCGGAGCCGACCGAGAGCTGAAAGCCGGGGACGCGATGATCCTGCAAGATCGCAACTTCGACGTATGCGATCTGCTCGTACGGCAAGAAGACCAGCCGCTGATCGCGTGTGGAAAGAGTCGTCCCGGTCTCGACCGCGCTGAGTTGAAGGGCGTCGAGTCGCTCTCCGCCGAGAGTCACGACCTCGAGGCGCACATGCGCGTCGTCGTGCTCACGAGTGAACGCTCGAACTCGTTCAGGGAATGGCCCGCCGAAGAACGCCATGTCGAACAACCGAGCGACGCTAACAGAACGACCTGCGGCAGCTCACAAGGTCGCCTCCCGGGTGAGAGGGGGGCGGTCGTCAGTCCGAGTGAAGCGTGTGTGGAGCGAGCCCGATTGCTTCGGCTCCACGCGACGTCAGCACATAGAACGTGGGGTCGGGCGCCGACGGAGCGCGGCGCGACTGCGTCCCGCTAGGGTTGGTCCGGCGCGGCCGAACGAGCTCGGCTCGGACAAGGCGGTCTAGGTCGAACGCTGGAAAGCGGTCGGCAACCTGCTCGGCGGTCTTCCCCTGATCGCCGAGGAACTCCAGCACGTCACGATCAGCGTCTTCCATAGGACGGTACCCGTGATCGCGGAATGCTCGACAGGTGGATGGGCCCTATCCGCACAGGGTCGATTCTAGACCCCTGCCGGGTGATGTAGCCGGCCCGACCGTCCCATATGATCCGATCCGCCGGGCGTGCTGCGGTCCTTCCCCCTATCGGATGCCTTGCGGTGTGCGATGGAAAGTGGTGCCGCGACGCCCGGCGCTCACACCGAGCACCAAGCCAACACCGGCCGATCGTTCCTACGTGTTCGTCGTGAGAGACGAGCCTGAACCGAGCTTCTTGGCCGCGCGCTTTTCGCTGCGCCGCTCCTTGAGCGTCTTCTGCGGTTTCTGCTTCTGCTGCTTCTTCGGTTTGTCGGAACTCTTGCTCATGAGACCTCCAGGCCCTCTGCTCGAGTCGAAGCTTGCGCGACACCACGAAGCGGCTGGCCCTGCATGTCGAATCCTGTTCGCCTGAGCGCCTACGTCTCGCGCGCCATAGCGCGTCGGGAGGTTGCGTGCCTTCGGCCGGGGTTCTGGCAGCAGGGCCAGTCGAGCCATCGTACTAGCCGGCGCCGAGCGCGGCTGTGATCTTCTCGATCACCGAGGTCTCCTCGTCCTTCACTCCACCTTTTGCTTCGGCCACTGCGGTCGCAACGTCGAGCACGAGACCGCGATAGCTCTCCAGTTCGTCAGGGGCTTTCTCTCCGAGTGTCGTCACCGATGCGTGAAGGGCGTTGATCGTTTCCTCCGCGACCTCCTTCGGCGACGCGACCAAGCCGAATCCGGTCCCGCGGGTCCCCGAGAGTTCGCGGACGAGCTGGCTGTCGCTCTCGCGATGCGCCGCGAGCTGCTTCGCCACGGCGCTCGCCTCGCCGAAGCTGTCGGTGAAGTCACGATGAGCCGTGGAGACGAGCAGTCCCGCTCCTGTGACGCCCTGCTGTAGGTCCTTCCACTCGTCCTCGGTGAAGTCCGCCTTGCCCGCCATGCGTGTCCTCCTCGACGGTCGCGTGTGTGATGTGGGAGCAAGTCTTGCACCGTCGGACTGCACGGCGGATCAACGAGGGGTCCGAGGCGGCAGCGTGCAAGGGTCGGGGGCCGCACCAGCTGCCGGATTGGCCCCCCGACGCGAGTCAGGGCGAGAGGAAGCCATTCGACCCAACCCTTCCCCGCGTCCCCACGCGCACCCTATGCGCGAGGGCTCACCCGTCAACCCGGCGAGCAGGATCGTTTACCGCGGACCTACCCGGTCGCTACCGGCGGCGGAGTACCGGGTGGGAACCTCGATGCATGACGTTTCATGGAATGCGCGAGCTGCCCGCCCACGCCGCTGCGAGTGCGGCTCTCTTCGCGAGTCTGTTCGCCGCTCAGACTGGTGTCATCGCGGTCACGCCCGTGCTGGTGGAGCTCGGCCGAGACCTCCACGTCTCGACGGCCATGGCCGGTCAGCTCAGGACCGTCACCGGGCTCACTGCAGCCGTTGTCGCACTCACGCTTCGGCGCGTGAGCGGACGAGTTGGCCTCGGCCGCCAGCTCCTGGCGGCGTCCGTCCTGCTCGCTCTCGGCTCGCTGGCGAGCGCCACAGCGCGGAGCTTCACGCTCCTCGCTCTCGCACAGGTGCCGATCGGAGGTGCCATCGGGGTCTTCACGACTGCTGCTCTCCTGGCCTCCGCCGAGTGGGTTCCCGCCGAGCGGCGACAAGCGGCGCTCTCACTCGCGCTGATCGGCCAGCCCGTGGCGTGGATCGTCGGGATGCCGCTCGTCGGGGTGATGGGGGACAAGAGCTGGCGCTACGGGCTCGCCCTGCCCTTCGTTGCCGCGCTGGTAGCGGGCTTGGCAGTCCTCGGTCGTGTGGGCGAGCCGCCGACGTCCGTGCCGGCTACGTCGCTGCGTGCGGTGCTCTCGCACTCCGGGGTCGCTCGCTGGCTCGCCGCTGAGCTCCTGTCGAACACTGCCTGGGCCGGGGTCCTCGTCTTCTCGGGAGCTCTCTTCGTCGAGAGCTACGCAGTGTCGTCGCGGGCCGCTGGTCTCGGGTTGGCCACGGGCGCGCTCGGCTACGTCGTCGGCAACCGTCTGGCGCGGGAGCTTCGCGGAGACGCGTCGTCGCATCTTCCCGGGTTCGCGTTCGCCCTGGCCGTCGCAGCGCTTTCGTTCGGCGCCCTCCGAACGTCCTTCGCGGTCAGCATCGTGCTCCTCTCCATCTCGGCTTCGCTCGCGGGTGCCCGCACGCTCGTCTCGAGCTCGTACGGCCTGTCGTTCCCCGCGCACGTCAGACCGGCGGCGATGGGGAGTCGAGCCGCGACGATGCAGCTCGGATATCTCGGTGGTTCGACGCTCGGCGGTCTCGCGCTCGTCATCGGCGGCTACGCGGCTCTCGGAGTCGTCCTGGGTGTGCTGTCGCTGGCAGCGGCGGCGGTTCTCGTCCTCCCCTCTCGGGAGCCCGTCCGCCAGATCGACACCGAGCTCGCGGGGCGCGATCGTCTCGGCACCTGCACCGCCTGATACTCGGCTCACTTCGGGACGATCCCGGTGATAGCGTCGGCAGGCCTCATGGAGTTCCGCCTTCTCGGTCCGGTCGAGGTGCGCGACAGGGGCTCCGTCGTTCCGATCGCTGCCGGGAAGGAGCGCGCGCTACTCGCGTTGCTGCTCCTCAACGCGAATCGCACGGTCACCCGTGAACGGATCATCGACGACCTCTGGGGCGAGGCTGCCCCGTCGTCTGCGCGGAAGATGGTGCAGGTCTACGTCTCACACCTCCGGAAGGCACTTCCGGAGCAACGGCTGCGGACCAGCGCCCCTGGCTACGTTCTCGAGGTCGAGCGCGACGAGGTCGACGTCGAGCGCTTCGAACATCTTGCCGAGTCCGGTCGACGCGCACTCGCGCGTGGGGATGCCGGCGCGGCCTTGGATCATCTGCGCGGCGCGCTTGCGCTCTGGCGTGGGCAGGCGCTCGTCGAGTTCACCGAGCCGTTCGCGCGACACGAAGGTGCGCGGCTCGAGGAGCTGAGGCTGGCGACCGTCGAGGCTCGTATCGCGGCGGAGCTGGAGCTCGGGAGTCATGCCGAGGTCGTCGGAGAACTCGAGCCCCTCGTCGCGGAGAACCCACTTCGAGAGCGCCTTCGCGAGCTGCAGATTCGTGCTCTCTACAGCTCGGGACGGCAGGCCGAAGCACTGTCGAGCTACGAGAGGTTCAGGCGGACGCTCGACGAGGAGCTGGGAATCGCGCCGTCGCCCGTGTTGAAGGACCTCCAGCGCCGCATGCTGCGGCAGGACCCCGATCTCGCGCCGCGCGACGCTGCGCCACCACGCGGTCGCGCTCCGAGCCCGGTCGTCGATGCTGGAGCGGCGGGCGGAGAGGTCGGGTACGCCCGCAGCGGTGACGTGCGGATCGCATATCAACTGGTCGGAGACGGCTCGCTCGACCTCATCCTCGTCCATGGCTGGGTCTGCACCTTCCAACCCGCATGGGAGAACCCGAGGCTTGCATCCTTCTATCGCCGGCTCGCCTCGCTCGGCCGACTCATCCTCTTCGACAAGCGCGGCACCGGACTGTCGGATCGCGTCTCACCCGAGCGCCTGCCGGATCTCGAGACGCGGATGGACGACGTGCGCGCGGTCATGGACGCAGTCGGGTCCGAGCGCGCGCTCGTCCTCGGCGTCTCGGAGGGTGGTGCGATGTCGGCGCTCTTCGCCGCCACGTACCCGGAACGCACTGTGGGGCTCGTGCTGATGGGGGCATTCGCGCGAATGATGCGCGCACCGGACTATTCGATCGGAGTGACCGAGAACGCCTACCAACGGCGTCTCACGCTCCTCGACGACGAGGATTGGGCACGCCAGACGACCGTCGAATGGCTGTCGCGGGTGGGGCCCGACCTCATCGAGGACGAGACGGCGATCCAGTGGTACACGTCGTACCTGATGCGGGGTGCAAGCCCATCCGCGAGCCGCGCGATCAGGGTGATGAACAGAGAGATCGACGTGCGGGCAGTGATTCCCACGATTGCGGTGCCGTCGCTCGTCCTCTACCGCGCCGACGAGTACATGAGTGAACGGACGCGCTATCTCGGCGAGCGGATACCCGGGGCGGAGATCGTCGAGCTTCCGGGAAACGATCACCTTCCCTGGGAGGGCGACCAGGAACCACTCTTCTCCGCGGTCGATCGGTTCGTCGGCGGCTTGCGGGCCGAGATCGCATCCGACCGCGTGCTCGCGACGCTGCTCTTCACGGACATCGTCGGGTCGACGGCGACCGCGGTCAACGTCGGGGACGAGCGCTGGAGGGCGCTTCTTGCGCAACACGACGGCGTCGTGCGAGCTCAGCTCGCACGCTTCCGCGGACGCGAGTTGGATACGACCGGAGACGGCCTGCTGGCCACCTTCGACGGGCCGGCTCGTGCCGTGCGCTGCGCTGCGGCGATCGTGCGGTCCGTCCGCGAGATCGGCCTCGAGGTGCGGACCGGCGTTCACACCGGCGAGATTCAGCAGACCGATTCGGGTGTGGCCGGCATCGCGGTCCACATCGCTGCTCGGGTAATGGCGGAAGCCGCGCCGGGCGAGGTCCTCGTCTCGAGCACGGTGAAGGACATCGTCGCGGGATCGGGCATCGCGTTCGAGGAGCGAGGCGAGCGCGAGCTGAAGGGCGTCCCGGACCGGGTTCGCGTGTACGCGGCGACGCCATGAATCGCGACGCCGCGGTTTCGCTCGCCCAAGCTCTGAGCGAGCGTCATCGCAGTCGTTCCCTCTAGCGAGCGCGGCCGCAATCTGTCTTGCAGAGCGCCTTCGAGTGGTACGGTGGCCGCGGAGAGAGGGGGCTCTCATGCGAGAGCGAGGTGGATTGTGGCTGTGGCCGCTACTGGCGTCGGTGCGCTTGCGCGGCGCCCTGCACCAGCACTGGAAGCGGATTCTCGTCGGCGCGTTCGTGGGCTGGCTCTTCGCCGTTATCGGCGGCGCGATTGCTCTGGCATCTCTGGAGCTCCATGACGTCATCTCTCGCGCGACATCGGATGAGCTCGGGATCGTGTTCGTGCTGTACGGGGTCGGGGTGGGTGCGCTGAACGCCTACACGTTCAGGCCACGAGCCACAGCTTCCGCTGAGGCGTCGACAACCACTCGACTCCCTCGGCAGTGACGAGGACATCCTCCTCGAGGCCGATGTAGCCCCGGCCCGGGACGGGCGCCCCGTATTCGACCGTGAACACGTTGCCCTCCTCGACGAGGCCGAGCGGCGCGGCGCCGTAGCGGTCCCAGCGTGGCGCGAGCGTCGTGCCGCCGTCGTGCGCCGACCGGCCGAGCTGATGACCGAGGGCGTACATCGGCTCCGGGTAGCCGGCTTCGACGAGGGCCGAGCGCGCTGCGGCGTCGACCGTCCAGCCCGCGACACCGGGCCGAAGGGCCGCGACGCCCGCGTCGACCGACGCCCACAGCGCGTCCCAGGCGTCTCGGACGTCGTCCGGTGGGGCCGTCTCGCCCTCGTCGAGGACGTACCACACGCGCTGCAGGTCGCTCGTGTACTCGGATCGTGTGACGCCGAAGTCGACATGCAGGAGCTCGCCACGACGGGTGCGTAGCTCACCCGGGGGTGCGTGGCCGACCTCTTTCTCCGGGCCGGCGTTGACGGCGGGGCAGTGGTCGCGACCCCAGGCGTAGCCAAGCCCGCGTCGCGCGACCTCCGCGTGCACGAGGTCTGCGATCTCGAGCTCGCTGAGATCGGGCCGGAGCGCGACGGTGACGACATCGAAGATCTCCTCCGTCTCACGGGCCGCGGCGCGGATGCGCTCGACCTCGCCGGCGGACTTCCGTCCTCGCAGCGCGTTGACGATCGTCTCCGACGAGACGAACCTGGTCGCGACGTCCGAGTCCGCAAACGTCTCCTGCAGCACGAGCCAGAGGCCATGGGTGAGCCCGTCCGCCGCAGGGTCGCTCAGGGAGTAGTTGAGCGCGATCGAGCGCGGCGCGATGCGCTCCACGGCCTCACGCAGGGCCGGCTTGATGCTCTGGTCGTAGCCGACCACCTCGTAGGCTCCCGTCTGCTCGACCGCTGGTGCGTCGAACCGGCCGACGATCGCGAGTCGCTCGCCGTTCGCGGAGACGAGGAACGCGCCGGTCCACGCGCTGTATGTGCCGGCGATCAGGTCGAGGCACGGGTCGCTCGTGAGCATCGTCTCGCGCACGAACGTGAGCCAGAGGTCGACCTCCTGCTCACGGAGGATGCCAACCGCCTGCTCGAGTTTCTCCTGGACGAGGGTCGACGTCGTGGACATCGCGGCTGACGCTACCAGCGGATATCGTCAACGCTCGACGGCGAGCTCGAGGCTGTAGTAGCCCGGGATCGGCACCTTGACGGCACGCAGAAGACGCAGCGCCGCAGGGCGTGAGCGAAGCCGTCCGCCGATCCTGAAGAGGAGCGGATCGAGCAGGGGGAACCACAGCTGCTTGCGCTCGAGCGCCACGATGCGAAGGCCCGATGCCTCGACGAGCGCACGGACCGCCGACACGTCGGTGTACTCGCGAAGGTGAGACGTGTCCAAGACCGAGTCCCCGTCACGCTTGCGGAAGTACCACGCCCACGGCCGCTTGAAGACGGTCGTCACGTACGCGCGCCCGCCCGGCCGCAGGAGGCGGAGGATCTCCGCGAGGTACGCGTCCTCGTCCGGCACGTGCTCCATGACCATCGTCGAGACGACCGCGTCGACCGAGCCGTCCGCAATCTCCGGGACGTGCTCGGCAGAGGCGACGACGGTCCGGATCCACGGGAACCGATCGGACACGTGGACGAGTCGTTCGGCCTCGAGGTCGACCGCGTAGACAGGGCGCGTCTCGTCGATGAGCCCGGCGCGTTCGAGCGCCGCGAAGAGCGGGCCGTCGCCGCAGCCGAGATCCACGAGTGCGAGCGGCCTTGATAGGAACGCGCGAGTGAGCAGCGAGGGCAGCTGCTCGACGTCGAAATGGATCGCGGTCTCGGTGTACCGCTCGCTCACGCGAGCGAGGTTACGCGGCGGCGGGCCTGCAGTCGCCGGTGTCGCCCTCGCAGCAGCCAACCTTGAAACGGCACCGCGGGCACTGGAACGTGCCATGTCGCCATTCCATCTGCACTCCGCAGCGCAGGCAGACCTCGACGGTCTCGGGCGGGGGCTCGGCGGCCAACGCGTCAACCTTAGGGCGCGAGGAGGACGGCTACGATGAGCCGCTCCGGCGCCGTGGCCGAGTGGTTAGGCAGAGGCCTGCAAAGCCTCGTACAGCAGTTCGAATCTGCTCGGCGCCTTCGCCCACTCCAATCTCCACGTTGCAGGGTTTTCGTGACTCGCACGTGGTCCTCCGCCCACTCGGTCGAGGGATTGTCAGCCCCTTTGCGGGGGATACCGTGAGGTCAGAGATGGGACGCACGAGCATGAGACACGCGATTCGACGCAGCGCACCGACGAGCACCACCAACCTCATCGAAGAGTGGAGCATGGACGGCGCGGAGACGAACACCACAGACCTGATCGGCTTGTGGAGCATGGACGGCGCTCTTCGCGACATCGACGACTACCTCGGATCACCGGCTGAAGCTCCTGCGATCGTGCCTGCCGAACGCGCCCGGGTGTGCGGTACGGCCTACGACGTCCCCATTCTCGTGAAGCACCCCGAAGACGAGACCTGGCGACCGCTCGGCGCCGGCGAGGATGGGGTGGCCGACGAGTCTGACGTCGCCGAACGGCTGCTGGGTTACTAGACGGGCGCACATGCGGCGGAGCACCTGGCTGATGACCACGTTGGCCGCGTTGGCGGTCGCGCTCGTCGCAGCCCAGGCCCACCCCGGCGCCGTGTGGGGGCGCTCTATCGATTCCGACCAGGTACTGCGTGTAAGTCGTGTGAACGTCAGCACCGGCGGCCGCGCGGCGAACGGAGAGTCGTTCGGGGCTGTATTGAGCGCCAGCGGCCGTTACGTCGCATTCGCGTCCGCGGCGTCGACGCTCGTGCGCAACGACCGGAACAAGGCGAGCGACATCTTCGTCCGCGATCTGCGACGGTCACGCACGATTCGCGTCAGCGTCTCGTCCGACGACAGGGAGAGCGACGGCGTGAGCCTGAAGCCCTCGATCAGTGCCGACGGACGGGTCGTCGCGTTTCCTTCGTCGGCGACGAACCTCGTCCCGCGTGACCGAAACCGCGTGCAGGACGTCTTCGTGCGCGACCGCGTCAGCGGAACGACGGTCCGGATGAGCGTGGGGGGCAGGGGCGAGGCGAACGCGTTGAGCCTTGCGTCGCTCGTGAGCGCCGACGGAAGCGCGATCGTGTTCTCGTCCGAGGCCTCGAACCTCGTTCCCGGGGATCGCAACGGGACACTGGACGTCTTCGTCGCCGATCGGGCGACCCGGCGGGTGAGGCGCGTCAGCGTCGGGGCCCACGGAGAGTCTGCCGATCGCAGCGAGGCGTCGTCGGTGGATGCTCGTGGACTCGTTGTCGGTTTCCGATCGTACGCATCCAACCTCGTGGCGGACGACCGGAACGGGAGGGCGGACGTCTTCGTCTACGACCGCAGCAAGGGCCGGACGGAGCGCGTCAACATGTCCTCGCACGGCGTCGAAGCGGATGGGGTCACGTTCCGCGGCATGGTGAGTGGCACCGGTCGTTTCGTTGGCTTTCGCTCACGAGCGAACAATCTCGTTCCCGACGACACCAACAATGCGCTCGACGTATTCGTGTACGACAGGATGCGAGGAACGACCGCGCGTGTCAGTGTCGCCACCGACGGTGCTCAGGCGGACGCAGACGGCTTTCGCCGATCCTCGCGGGACAACACCTTCATGTCGCGCCCGTTCCTCTCGGCGAACGGCCGCTACGTGGCATTCACGTCACGTGCGCCGAATCTCGTCGACGGCGACCGAAACGGGATGTCCGACGTCTTCGTTCATAACCTGGCGACCGGGACGACGACTCGTGTGAGCGTCTCGGCTGACGGGGAGGAAGCGAACGGCGACAGCTTCGTCTCCGGGGTCAGCGCCGACGGTCGCGTCGTCGCGTTCACGTCGTTCGCCGACAACCTTGTCGCGAGGGACAGAAACGGTCGCAAGGACGTCTTCGTGGTGTGGCTCGATCCCGGCCCTCGGTACTTCGCTGCTCACAGGCATACGTTCGCGGCGCTCCACCGGTGAGCACGAGCGCGCTCAAGCCGGGAGGGTCAGGCTCTCGATGTCGCTCGGGTACTCGGTGAGGATGTCGCAGCCATCCTCGGTGACGACCACCGTGTCCGAGTGCCGGAAGCCGCCGATCGCAGGGTCGTAGAGCCCCGGCTCGACGGTGAAGACCATCCCTGGCTCGAGCACCGTGTGGTCGCCGACGTCGAGGAACGGCGCTTCATGGTTGCGCAGACCGATCCCGTGGCCGGTGTGCTGCCGCCAGTTCGGGATCAGGTCGTTCCCTTCGAAGTAGCGCATGACGGCGCCGTCGACCGCGCTGCACGTTGTCCCGGGTCGTATCGCATCGAAGGCAACCTGCTGCACCGCGACCGTGTGGTCGAAGAGCCGCCGCATCTGATCGGTCGGCGCACCGAGGATCATCGCCCGCTCGAGCTCGGCGTTATAGCCCCAGATCGGCGCACTCGTCTCCGTGACGAGCACGTCGCCGGTGCGGAACTCGATGTTGTGCGCAACCGCGTGCGCCCATGAACTGCGCAGCCCGATCTGGCCCCGGTAACCGGCCGACGCCCCGGCCGAGGACGAGAGCCCGCCTCCGTAGGCATCGCCGAGCTCCTCCAGCAGTGCGAGCGTCGTCTCGTGGCTCGCCCGTAGGCTGGCCTCGGCCTCGGTTGCGCCGGACCGCGTGTACTCCTGGAGGAGCCGGTGAGCGTGCGCACACCAACGTCCGCTTTCGCGAACGAGGGCGACCTCGGCCGCGCTCTTGCGAGCCAGCATGCTCTCGATGACATCAGCGATCGGAGCGATCACGGCGCTCACCACGTCGCTCAGCGCCGGTCCCTTGTAACCGAGGATCCCGGGGTAGCCGTCCTGGTCGGCTCCGATGGCCCCCCTGATCCCGAGGGCGTTCAGGACGCGCGCGAGGAGCGTCATCGGATGCTCGAGCCCCGGATACTCAGGGTAGGACTCGACGCGCGGGAAGGCGGACTCGGCGCGCGTGCGCTCGACCTCGAACTCCGGCACGAACACCGCGGACTCGCCGTGCACGCTCTCGGCGTAGACAACCGGCCGTTCATTCGAGAGGAACCAGAAGCCCGTGAAGTACTGGATGTAGTCCGCGCCGAACAGGACGTAGCCCGACAGGCCCTCGCGTCGGACGTGTTCGAGCAGCCTCTCGCGCCGCTCAACAAGCTCGGCTGGAGCAATGCCGGTGCGGGGCTCAGTGCGCTGTTCGACCATTTCCTGGTCGCAGGCTCGTTGCCGCGACGCGGGACGAGCGTACCTCTGACCGCCACGTCGCCCGGGCGGGTCCTGTCTGGACTGCGAGCGGCTTGCGGCTCATGATCGCGTGCATGCGGCCAGACCTCCCGACGGGCACGGTCACCTTTCTCCTCACCGACGTGGAGGGGTCGACGAAGCTCCTTCACGACATCGGTTCGGAGGCATACGCGGAAGCGCTCGCCGAGCATCGGCGGGTGATACGAGAGTCTTGCGCGGCCGAGGGTGGAGTCGAGGTCGATACGCAGGGCGATGCCTTCTTCTTTGCATTCCCGACCGCTCCCGGCGCGATCTCCGCTGCTGACTCGATCAGCGAGGCCCTTGCGTCCGGCCCGATCAGGGTGCGGATTGGCCTGCACACCGGCACGCCGCTTCTGACCGAAGAGGGCTACGTTGGGGAAGACGTGCACCGCGCCGCTCGTATCGCGGCTGCGGGCCACGGAGGGCAGGTGCTCGTCTCGTCCTCGACCGCGCCGCTCGTCGAACTCGGGCTCCACGACCTCGGCGTGCATCGCTTCAAGGACCTCTCCGCGCCCGAGCACGTCTTCCAGGTCGGAGACGCCGAGTTCCCGGCTCTCAAGACGCTCTACCAGACCAACTTGCCGATCCCCCAGACACCGTTCCTGGGCAGGGAGAAGGAACTCGGCGAGGTGCTCGAACTCCTCACCAGGAGTGACGTTCGCCTGCTCACGTTGACCGGCCCCGGCGGCACCGGAAAGACGCGTCTCGCGGCCCAGGCTGCTGGGACGCTCGCCGACCGCTACCCGAACGGGGTCTTCTGGGTGCCGCTCGCTCCGCTCCGTGATCCCGAGCTCGTGCTCGAGAGCGCGAGCCAGGTACTCGGTGCAACGGATGCCCTCTCGATCCACATCGCCGAGAGGCGGATGCTCGTCCTCTTCGACAACTTCGAGCACGTCGTCGAAGCCGCTTCCGGCCTCTCCACGCTGCTCGCCGAGTGTCCCCATCTCGAGCTCCTCGTCACGAGCCGCGAACCACTTCGTCTTGCGGGTGAGCAGGAGTACCGGGTCCCGGCCCTCGCTGCCGAAGAAGCCGTGGGTTTCTTCGTCGCGCGGGCGCGAGCGGTCAAGACCGACTTCGAGGTCGACGAGGTGGTGCCCGAGATCTGCCGCCGCCTCGATGAACTTCCGCTTGCGCTCGAGCTCGCCGCGGCGCGCGTGAAGGCCCTTTCAACCACGCAGATCCTTTCTCGTCTCGGACAGCGTCTGCCGCTTCTGACCGGCAGCACGCGTGATGCTCCCGAGCGGCAGCGCACGCTCCGCGCGACGATCGAGTGGAGCTACGACCTCCTCTCGGACGAGGAGCAACAGCTCTTCCGCCGCCTCTCGGTCTTCGCTGGCGGCTGCACGCTCGAGGCGGCCGAGGAGGTGTGCGAGGCTGACCTCGACACACTCCAGTCGCTCGTCGACAAGAGCCTGCTTCGCTTCTCGAACGAGCGGTACTGGATGCTCGAGACCATACGCGAGTACGCGGGCGAGCGACTGGACGGGGCAGACGGGCGAGAGCTGACGGCTCGCCATGCGCAGGTCATCGCTGCGTGGGCAGAGCGTGCTCGCGACGGCCTGAAAAGCGCTGACGAAGCTCGATGGCTGCGTGCGTTCGGCGAGGAGCAGAGCAACGTTCGGTCCGTTCTCGCCTATCTCGAGAGCGAGGGCCCAGAAGAGTCGCTCCTCGCGCTAGTTTGGGCCTTGGGCAACTACTGGGAGATTCGAGGAGAGTGGCGCGAAGGCAGGCGCTGGGCCGAGGTAGCGATCGGTCAATCGACCGCACAGAGAAGCCTGCTGCGAGCGCGCGTCCTTGGCTTCGCCGGAATGTTCGCAGGGCATGCGGGCGATTGGGACGTGGCACAGGCCTACGACGAGGAGGCTCTTTCGATCACGCGTGAACTGGGCCGTCCCACCGACTCCTTGTGGCTGCTTCCCCACCTGTCGCATGTCGCGGTGGAGCTCGGCAACAGCGATCAGGCCTACCGCTGGCTCGAGGAAGCGTCTGCAATCGCCCGCGCAGTCGGCGATCTCTGGACGCTTGCCTCGTGCGACGGGCACATGGCTGATCTCGCCTTGAGACACGGTGATGACGGCGAAGCACTCAAACTGGCCGAGACGGCCCTCGAGTACTACAGGGAGCGGAAGTGGAGCGCCGGCATTGCGTGGTGCCTCGATCTTCGAGCCGTCGCGCAGTTTCGGATCGGGCGACACGACGACGCGCGCGTGTCGGCGGAAGAGGGTGTTTCGCTCGCACATTCGATCGGCGATGCGGAAACGCGGGTTTGGCTCCTCATCCTCTTCGCCGCACTCGAGTCAAGAGCGGGACGTCCTGAGGGCGGCGCAACGCTCCTGGGCGCGGCCGATGTGCTCAGCGATCATGCCGAGCTTTCGCTCACCGGCGTGGAGGCCGAGCTCCGAGACGAGGCGGAGGTTGAGCTTCGCGGCGCTCTCGTCCAGGACGCCCGATATGAGACCGCCTACTCGAAAGGTGCAGCGATGACCGATGACGATGCGGTGAGATTCGCGCTCGCGGCAGGCCCCGCCGACTCCTGAAATCGCCATCGACGGCGCCCAGACGCTCGGTCCCGTGCACGTCGCGCAGAACGTGCGCTCCCCAGAACCCCGGCAGCGGATCTGCCCGACGACCATGGGCGCCGATGATAGAGCGGCATTTGGGGAAGATCGCGTGCTCGCGTAGCGTCTAGTTGGCAACGAGGGAAGGAGCAGGTCATGCTCGAGGTCACGAGGACAGCCACGTTCACGGCGGAGCAGCCCGACGGCGAGGCGCTGACGACGATCGTCGCACGGAGCGTGCTCGAAGCGGCTCTGGCCGAGGACGAGCCGGGCCGGCTCTGGTTCGAGGTCGGAGACGACGAGGACTCCAGGAAAATCGAGATCGAGCTTTCCACGGCTGACCTCGAAGAGCTTCTGCGGCTGTCCGGCAGCGACGACGTCGCCCTCACGCTCGACGGCGACGAGATCGCAGGCCTCTTCGACGACCCCGATGTCGAGGGCCACGGCCTCAAGGGCGCCATCGCGGTCGCGGTTGCGAGTGCCGCGTTGCTCGCACCGGCGGCGCAGGCTGCCGTCACGCAGTCGGTCGGGACCGCGGCGACGACGCAGCGCGCCGGCGTCGCAGCCACGACTCAGGTCGGCGTGGCCGTGACGACGCAGGTCTCGACCGCGGCAGCCACGGCTCAGGTGGCGAGCGTCCAGGCGAAGCTGGCCAAGAGCAACACCGCCAAGTTCCGGAGCTTCAAGCTCCTGCGGAGCGGGCTCGCGCGCTAGCGCTGGACGACGCTCTCCCGAGCCACGCGCTCCAAGGTCCCGCCGTACGCACGGCGAGTAGGGTTCGCCGCGTGACGGCAGTCCTCATCGACGGAAGGGCGCTCGCGGAGAAGGTTCGCGCGCAGGTCGCGGATGACGTTCGCGCATACGGCGAGCCTGTCTGCCTCGCGACGATCCTCGTGGGAGACGACCCGGCCTCGCACACGTACGTCGGCTCCAAGCACAAAGCCTCGCACGAGGCGGGGATCGACTCTCGCGACCACCGCTTCCCGTCGGACACACCGGAGTCGGTCGTCCTCGAGCTGATCGACGAGCTGAACGCGGACGACGCCGTCGACGGGATCCTCGTCCAGCTCCCGCTGCCCGAGCACATGGACGAGCCGAAGGTTCTCCGCGCTGTCGATCCTGCGAAGGACGTGGACGGCTTCCACATCCTCAACGCGGGGAGGCTCTACCTCGGTGAGCCTTTCCTCGTGCCGGCGACGCCCTCGGGAGTGATGGTCATGCTCGCTGAACACGGGGTCGAGCTGAAAGGGAAGGAGGCCGTCGTCATCGGGCGGAGCGAGATCGTCGGCAAGCCGATGGCGATGCTCCTCCTCGCCCAGCACGCGACCGTGACCATCTGTCACTCGCGCACCGCCGATCTCGCCGCCCACACACGCCGAGCCGACATCCTCGTCGCGGCTGTCGGTCGTCGTGGCCTCGTCACCCCGGACATGGTCAAGTCGGGCGCGACCGTGATCGACGTCGGAGTCAACCGCACGGAGGAGGGCAAGCTCGTCGGAGACGTCGATCCCGCGTGCTTCGAGGTCGCAGGTCTCATGACACCGGTGCCGGGAGGCGTCGGACCGATGACGATTGCGATGCTCCTTCGCAACACGCTCACAGCCGCGCAACATCGTCGCGCGCAAGTTGCGGTTCCCGGCTCGTAGGCGCTAGCGTTCCGCCCGTTGTTGACCATCGGCTTCGGCCTGCGAGGGCTGTCGCCACGCTGTAGGAGGACAAGTAGTGGAGCAGGGCACCGTCAAGTGGTTTTCGAACGAGAAGGGCTACGGCTTCATCGAGCGCGAGGGTGGGGACGACGTCTTCGTCCACTTCTCCGCGATCGCGATGGACGGCTTCAAGACCCTCACCGAGGGCCAGCGTGTGGAGTTCGAGGTCGTCCAGGGTCCCAAGGGTGCCCAGGCCGCGAACGTCGTCGCAGCGGCGAGCTGACCGAACTCGTAGAGGAATCGCGTGGGTGCCAGACTTGAGTCTGGCACCTACTCAGGCTCCAAGCGGGCTCCCGATGGGGAGCCCGCCTTCTTGCGCAGATCGAGAATCTGCCAGGAGGCAGACTCTCGATCGCGACGATCCCTAAAGCGCACCGGCTTCGCCGGTGCGGTCGCGGTGACAGACGGACTCACCACGCATTTCGGGAGAATCAGGCCAATGGCGATTTCACGAGACGAGGTACACCACGTCGCGCGGCTGGCACGGCTGGCGCTGACGGACGAGGAGATCGAGCGCCTCACCGAGGAGCTCGGCGCGATCCTCGACGCGGTCGGCGTCGTCGCCGAGCTCGACCTCGCCGACGTCCCGCCGACGTCGCATCCGCTCGACCTCGTGAACGTCTGGGACGAGGACGAGCCGCGCGCGTCGCTTCCGCTCGACGACGTCTTCGCGAACGCGCCGGATCGCGACGGCGACCACTTCCGCGTCCCGCCGACCGCATGATCGACACCCTGCGACTGACCGCCGAAGGGGCGATGGCGCTGCTCCAGAGCGGCGAGGTGTCCGCGGCCGAGCTCCACACCGCCTACCTCGACGCGGTCGGCGAGCATGACGCGGAGCTGCACTGCTATCTGAGGACCTGCGACGAGCCCAACGGTGCGGGAATTCCGATCGCGCTCAAGGACGTGATCTCGACGAAAGGGATCGAGACGACGGCGGGGTCGCGGATCCTCGAGGGATATACACCGGTGTTCGACTCGACGGTCGCCGCGCGCGTACGGGACGCTGGCCTCTCGATTCTCGGCAAGACGAACACGGACGAGTTCGCGATGGGCTCGTCGACCGAGAACTCGGCGTGGGGGCCGTCGCACAACCCGTGGGACCCGTCCCGCGTGCCCGGCGGCTCGGGCGGCGGCACCGCCGCCGCGGTGTCGGCCGGCCTCGCGCCGTGGGGCCTCGGCTCCGACACCGGCGGCTCGATCAAGCAGCCATCTGCCCTGTGCGGGAACGTCGGGTTGCGGCCGACGTACGGGACGGTCTCGCGGTACGGCGTCGTCGCGTTCGCGTCGAGCCTCGACCAGATCGGGCCCGTCGCCAAGACGGTGCGCGACGTCGCGCTTCTCTACTCCATCATCGCCGGTCGGGATCCGCTCGACTCGACGACCGCCGAGCTGCCGGAGGCAGTGCAGCTTCCGGAGGGCGACTCGCTCGCCGGCCTGCGGCTCGCGGTGCCCAAGCAGGTCGGCGACCTCGATGCGATCGAGCCTGGCGTGCGAGCCGCGTTCGAAAGCGCGCTCCAGCACGCGCGGGAGCTCGGCGCGGAGGTGGGCGAGTGCGATCTCCCGCTCTCGTACCGCTACGGCATGCCCTGCTACTACCTCGTCGCCCCGGCCGAGGCGTCCTCGAACCTCGCGCGCTACGACGGGGTGCGTTACGGGCCCCGTGTGGATGGTGCGACCTACGGCGAGATGGTGGACCGCACGCGCGACGCGGGCTTCGGTCCGGAGCCGAAGCGCCGCATCATGCTCGGCACGTACGCGCTCTCCGCCGGCTACTACGACGCGTTCTACGGGCAGGCGCAGAAGGTGCGCACGCTCCTCATCCGAGAGCACCGGCAAGCGCTCGAGGGCTTCGATGCGATCGTGACGCCCACCTCGCCGACGGTGGCCTTCCCGATCGGCGACAAGGCGGCCGACCCGCTCGCGATGTACGCCTGCGACCTGCTCACCATTCCGTCCTGTCTCGCGGGTCTGCCCGGGCTCTCCATTCCGTGTGGGCTCTCGGACGGCCTTCCCGTGGGGTTGCAGTTGATCGGGCGGCAGTTCGGCGAGAACGGGCTCTTCCGCATCGGGCACGCACTCGAACAGGCGATCGGGTTCGACACCGTCCCGGAGCGCCTCCGATGAACTGGGAACCCGTGCTCGGGCTGGAGATCCACGTCCAGCTCAAGACGAACACGAAGATGTTCTGCCGCTGCCCGGTCGGGTTCGGGGCGGGGGAGAACACGCAGACGTGCCCCGTCTGTCTCGGCTTCCCGGGCGCGCTGCCCGTGCTGAACCGCCGGGCGATCGAGTGGACGATCAAGCTCGGCCTCGCGCTCGACTGCGAGATCGCCGAGCACGCCGTGTTCGCGCGCAAGAACTACTTCTACCCGGATCTTCCGAAGGGCTATCAGATCTCTCAATACGATCTACCGTCTTGCATAAATGGCAAGATGCTACTACCAACTGCAGATGGTGACCGTGTGATAGGGATCGTCCGCGCGCACCTCGAGGAGGACGCCGCGAAGACGGTGCATGTCGGCGGACGCACTGGACGGATCGGCGGCGCCGACGCCTCGCTCGTCGACTACAACCGCGGCGGCACGCCGCTCGTCGAAATCGTCACCGCGCCCGACATCCGCTCGGCCGACGAGGCGAAGCGGTTCCTGCAGCTCTTGCGGCAGACGATCGTCGAGCTCGGGATCTCGGACGCGGAGATGGAGAAGGGGACGCTGCGCGTCGACGCCAACGTGTCCGTGCGACCTGTGGGCTCCGACGAGCTGCGCACGCGCACCGAGATCAAGAACATGAACTCCTTCAACTTCATCGCCCGAGGGATCGAGGCCGAAATCGAGCGGCAGATCGGAGTCTGGGAGTCGGGCGGCGAGGTCGAGCAGCAGACCTACGACTTCGACGCGGCGACCGGGACGCTCACCGCGCGCCGCTCGAAGGAGGAGGCCGACGACTACCGCTACTTCCCCGAGCCCGACCTCGTGCCCGTCGAGCCGCCGCGCGAGCTCGTCGACGCACTGCGCGCCGAGGTGCCGGAGTCGCCTGCTGCGCGGATCCGCCGCATCGAGCCCGCGCTCGACCTCGAGCGCGCGACAGTCCTCGTCACCGGTGGGCTCGACCGGCTCTGGGACGAGACCGTCGCGGAGGGTGCGGATCCGATCGCTACGGCGAACGTCATCGCGAACACGCTCGTCGGGGCCGGAGTCGAGCCGGGCGCGGCGCCGGCGTCCGAGCTCGCGAAGCTCGTCGAGGCGCGCGAGCGCATCCCTCGAGCCGTCTTCGACGAGGCGATCTCGAAGCTGGCCGACGCCGACTTCACAGCCGACCCCTACCTCGCGCAGGAAGCCGTCTCGGACACCGGACGAGCTCGGCCCGATCGTCGATCGGATCCTCGACGGCGAACCCCGGTCAGGTCGACGCCTACCGCGGAGGCAAGGAGGGCCTCCTCGGCTTCTTCGTCGGGCAGGTGATGAAGGAGACGCAGGGAAAGGCGGATCCCCGCGTCGTGAACGAGCTCGTGCGCGAGAGGCTGGACGCGTAGGGGCGACGCTCGCGTCGTCCGGGCGAGGCAAGCCTCGCCCCTACGACTTCGGAATCTCGAGCTCCCGGCCGACGTAGAGGCCCGAGCTCTCGGCCTCGACGAACGGCGCCATCGCGCGCTGGCGATCGGTCTCGACCTCCGACAGGCGGTAGCGCTCGCGCGACTCGAACGAGTCCCAGACGGAGATCCCGACGACCTCGTTGCGGTCCTCCGAGAAGCACTCGTACGCACGGATCATCCCCTCCGGGAACGAGCTCGGCCGCCACGCCTTGCGGAACTCCTCGTACGAGCCGGGCTTGATCGTCCGCGTGGTGATCCAGATCACCGACTGCTCCCAGTCCATGTGCGGAACGTAGCGAACCGAACGACAGAGCGATCGCTGCGAACCAGCGGCGGAGCGTGAGGACGGGCGCCGGACATCCTCCTCGTGGGCGGCGCGACTGCGGCCGCGCTCGTCTCGGGGGGCTCGTCGGCGGTGTGCTCGGCGAGTCGCGCGGCTCGACGCCGGCAACGTCTGCCCAGGTCGCGCTCGCCGATCGGGCGCTCACGGGGGCGGCCGCGCGGCTCGGAGCCTCGGCGACCCGCACGCTCGAGGAACGTGTGCGAGCCGAGCCCGCGGACGCCGGGCGCTGACCGAGCTCGGGTTCGCGTACCAGCTGCGCTGGCGCGAGACCGCGGACGCCTCGTACCTGCCGCGCTCGGAGGAGGCGCTCCGGCGTGCCGTGACGGTTCGGGACGGACGACGCGAACGCCGTCGTCGGTCTCGGCTCCCTCGCGCTCATCAGGCACGAGTTCCGAGCGGCGCTGGCGTACGGACGTCGCGCCGAGCGCCTGCTCCCGGGCTCGTATCGTCCGTACGGCATCGTCGGCGACGCCCTCGTCGAGCTCGGACGCTACGACGAGGCGTTCGCCGCATTCGACCGGATGATCTCGCTGCGCCCGGGCCTCGCCTCGTACGCGCGGGTCGCATACGCGCGCGAGCTGGTGGGAGACCGGCAAGGGGCTGCGGCCGCCATGCGGCTGGCACTCGACCTCCGCCGCCGGTCAGCCCGAGCCGACGGCGTGGGCACACGTGGAGCTCTCCAAGCTCGAGCTCGGGCATGGGGAGGATCGATGCCGCACGCCGGCACGCGACGGCTGCGCTCCACGCGTGCCGGGCTACCCGAGCGCGCGCATCGAGCTCGCCCGTGTCGAGGCTGCCGACGGCGACCTGCCGGCTGCGATGCGGTGCCGCACGGCTCGCGACCGAGGCGACGCCGACGGCGCAAGCGGTCACCCTTCTCGGAGACCTTCTCGAGCGCGGCGGGCGCCGAGCTGAGGCACGCCGTCAGCGGGCGACGGTCGCGGTGATCGACCGCCTCCTCACGGCGAGCGGCGTGCAGGTCGATCTGGAGTCCGCCGTCTATCGGGCCGACAATCTGATCCGCCCGTCGGAGACGGTGCAGCTCGCGCTCCGAGCTCGGGGCGACCGGCCCTCGATCTACGGCGACGATGCCGTCGCGTGGGCGCTCGCGCGCGCCGGACGCTGCTCCGAGGCAGTTCCGTTCGCCGAGCGGGCGCTCCGTCTCGGGACGAAGGACGGGCTGCTGTTCTTCCATCGCGGCTATGCGGCGGGGTGCGCGGGAGATCGCGCGGAGATGCTCCGATGGTACGAACTGGCGCTCGAGGTGAACCCCGCGTTCTCCGTGCGCTGGGCATCCGTCGCCCGAGCGGCTCTTCGGTCCTGAGAACCGTCAGCGCCGCGCGTATCATCGGCGGCCGTGAACCGCATGCGGGTGTGGCTCGTGGTCTCGCCGGTCGTCGCGGCGGGCGTGCTCGGCGGACACGCGCTCGCGTACCGGCTCACGGCCACGCCGACCGATCCGCTCCACGCGTATCTGGAGCACGCGCCGCAGATACTCCTGCTCCTCGTGATCGCGGGAGTGGTGGTCGCGGTGTTCGGCGCGCCGCGCCAGGCACCGCCGGCTCATGTCTTTCCGGTGGTTGCGCTCGCCACTTTCGTCGTCCAAGAGCACCTCGAGCGGATCGCACATGGCGGCGTTCCGACTCTCGTCACGTCGCCCGCGTTCCTCGTCGGGCTGGCTCTTCAGATTCCGGTCGCGCTCCTCGCGTGGGCGATCGCACGGTGGCTGCTTCGTGCGGTGCACGAACGGCCCACGCCCGCGACGGTTCGGTCGCGCCTGGAGCTACGGCTCTTCGACCCGCCGCTCGACCACGTCGCCACGATCCGGCATCCGAGCGCGTCGTCCAGGGGGCCGCCCGCTCCGCTCCTGTCGCGTTGATCCGCGCGCCCGTGGTTTGAGGCGCGCCCACAGGAGAGGAGACTCCATGAACAAGATCCTGCTCGCGGCCGCGTCGACGGTCGCGTTGATCGCTCTCATCGGCTGCGGCTCCAGCGACTCCGACAGCGGATCGTCGACGGACACGACCACGACTGAACAGACGACGTCGACGACGGAGACGACCACCGAAGAGACGACAACGACGACAGAGGCCGAGAAGCCGACCGAGGTGAAAGTCGTCGTCGTCGACGGCGCACCCGAAGGCGGCATCGTCCGCCAGACCGTGCAGAAGGGCGATCGAGTGGTCCTCGTCGTGACGTCCGACGTCGCCGACGAGATCCACCTCCACGGCTACGACAAGTCGCGAGACGTCGCCGCCGGAGGAACCGTCAGGCTTCCGTTCAAGGCAACGATCCCCGGCCGCTTCGAAGCCGAGCTCGAGAGCCGGAGCGTGCAGATAGCCGAGATCACCGTCGAGCCGTGAGAACGCACCCCCTCCACCCTCATAGAGCGGGCGCTGTATGAGGCTCCTCGCGCACGGGATCGGCGTCGTTCGCGACCTGCCGATCCCTGCGATCTACTTCTTCGTCGGAGCGACGATCGTCCTCGCGGCCTCGTTCGTCCTCCTGCTCGCCCTGTGGAAGCGTCCGCTCCTCGAAGCGCACGCGGGCGGGCGGGCCCTTCCGAGCCCGCTGAGCCGCTTCGTTCTCTCGCGCGGGCTGCGTGTCGCCCTCGGCCTGTTCTCCGTCGTGCTCTTCTTCGTCACACTCGCGACTGCGCTCTTCGGAACGACCACCTCGCTCCTGAACTTCGCGCCGACGTTCGTCTACGTCGTCTTCTGGCTCGGCATCCCGCTCCTCTCCGTGCTTTTCGGAAACGTCTGGTCCGCCCTCAGCCCGTGGCGCGCCATCGCGGACGCGGCGGTCTGGCTCCTGGAGCTCGGGGGCCGCGAGGCACGGCCGGTGCTCGAGTGGTCGGGGTCGCTGGGGCCGCTACCCCGGAGCTGCGGCTCTGTTCTCCTTCGTCGCGCTCGAGCTGGCGAAGCCCGCGCCCGACTACCCGAGGACGCTCGCGATCGCCGTCGCGCTCTACTCGTACTGGGCACTTGCAGGGATGGCGGTGTACGGACGCGATGCGTGGACGCGCTACGGGGAGGGCTTCGCGGTCATGTTCCAGCTGCTCTCTCGTATCGCGCCGTTCGCCGTCCGCGAGGGCCGGGTCGTGATCCGCTGGCCGTTCACCGGGCTCGCCGGCGACGACCGCACACGCGGCGCGCTCCTGTTCGTTGCGGTGATGGTCGGCTCGACGAGCTTCGACGGGTTCAGTCGAACGAGTCGCTGGCAGGACCTCACCACGCAGGTGCGCGCGCAACCTCGCCGACTCGTCCCAGCGCATCGCCGACCTGGCAGTCATGCTCGTCAACCTCGCCGGCCTCCTCTTCTTCATCGCCGCCATCCTGGCGACGTACCTCGCCGCGGTCGCGGCCGCGGAGACGCTCGGTCGAGCTCGCCGGTCGCTCGTCCCCGACTTCGTGCTCCCGCTCGTTCCTATCGCTGCGGCGTACATGATCGCCCACTACTTCACGCTCGCGGTGATCCAGGGCCAGTTCATCATTCCGTTGATCTCGGACCCGTTCGGCCGCGGATGGGATCTCTTCGGCACGGTCGACTTCGCGCCCGACCTCTCGATCGTCACGTACGAGACGGTCTGGTACGTGCAGGTCGGCGCCCTCGTGATCGGCCACGTCGCGGGGCTCGCCATCGCACACGACCGCGCTGTCGTGGTGTTCCACGATCGCCGGACTTCGCTCGAGGCCCAGCTCCCGATGCTCGGCCTCATGGTGCTCTACACGCTCGGAGGGATGTGGCTGCTTACCCGTGGCTAGTGGCGCACGGCGGCGTGGCGGGCGCGATCATCGAATCCGCGCTTGCCCTACTCGTCGTGGGCGTCCTGGTGGCGGCGTGGCTTCGCGAGCGTAGACGGGGCGACGAACCCGAGATAGAGGAGGACCGCGGCGACGAGCGATCGCGGGCGCGAGCGCGCCGATCCCTAGCCCGGCCAGCCCACTCCCGATGCCCGCGACGGCGATCCCCGCGAGAACGAGCGCGTTTCCGACCGGCCGTGACCGGAACGTGACGAGCGCGACGCCGACGACGGCGAGCGTCCCGAGCGAGTTCCCGGCGATCGCGAGGATGCGCGCCGGCCAGAGGTCGAGGACGATCCTGCGCCTCGGGAATCTCGGTTCCCGACGCGCCCTGCAGCGGGACCGCGATCGCGACGCCGATCGCGACGCCGACGTAGACGAATGCGACCGGCACGACCCAGCGCTTGCCGACGAGCAGGAGGGAGCCGACGCCGAGGAGCGCGGCCGTCAGCAGCCCCCCTCCGAGGTAGTAGACGCGGAACGACGCGTCGCTCCAGCCTGCGGCGGCACTCCAGGCGAGAGCGCCCGCGGCGACGGAGTAGGCACCCAGTCCGGCCGCCCAGGCGGCGAGCTCCGGAGCCCGTCGTCTCCGGTAGCGTCGCACGAGGTCGCCCGACAGCCGCAGCGTGACGAGCGCCGCCGCGAATGCGAGGAGGGCATCCACGCGCGGCACTGTATTGCGTGGTCGGCGCTGGGTACCATGCCGCGCGTGGTCCGCCGTCCCGTCGCGCTGCTCGCGACTCTGGTCGCGGCCGTCGGCGGTCGTCCTCGCGCCCGTCGAGGCGGCACCCGTGCGGGACTACGCGGCGGTCCGCCTGGACGATCCTCCCGCCCGGCGAGAACGGCAACCTCACGTTCGACAAGAACACGCGCGACCAGGCGAGGCTCTACGACTCGCTCACGCCGCTCTTCGGCGACGTCACCGCACGCGACATCCGGCGCATGTTCAAGCCGGCACCGCTCGGTGCGGCTCCGAAGGCGGGGTACAAGCGCGAGAGTCCCCGAAAGGGCGTGAGGATCTTCCGCGACGAGTTCGGGGTCGCGCACGTCAACGGGAAGACGGAGGCGGACGTGGCCTACGGCGCGGGCTGGGTGAGCGCCGCGGATCGGGGGCTTCTGCTCCAGCTCATCCGCGGGCCTGCGCGCATCGCAGCGCTCGACGTGCCCGGGCTCGACCCGCTCGCGCTCGCGCTCACGGGCAAGAGCTTCGTCCCGAGCCCGCAGGCCGAGGCGTTCCTCGCGAACCAGATCGACGCGGTGCGCAGCCAGCGCTCGATCGGCCCGAAGATCCTCGCGCTCGTCAATGCGTACGCGGCCGGGATCAACGGCTACTACAAGGCGAGGGGCATTCCCGCGACGCCTTTCACGCCGAACGACGTCATCGCGTCCGCGGCGCTCATCGCCGCCCGCTTCGGCACGAACGGCGGCCAGGAGGCGCAGAACGCGATGTTCCTCGACGCGCTCGCGGACCGGCTGGGCGAGGCCGATGCGCGGCGGGTCTTCGCCGACCTCCGGGCGTCGAACGACCCGGAGTCTGCGGTCAGCTTTCCAAGGTCGTTCCCGCAGCAGGCGCCCGCGTCTCCTGCACCAGGCAGCGTCGTCCTGGACGACGGCAGCTTCACGGGCGCACCGCTCGCCGCACCGGTGTTCGCCTCCAATGCGCTTCTCGTGGGGGCGAAGCGGTCGGAGACCGGGCACCCGCTCTTCGTCGCCGGTCCGCAGGTCGGCTACTTCTTCCCGGAGTTCTTCGCCGAGATGGAGCTGACCGGTGCGGGGTTCGACGTGCGCGGCGCCCTCTTCCCGGGGTTCCGGTCGTGCTCATCGGCCGCGGGCCGGACTTCGCGTGGAGCGCGACGTCGTCACAGGCGGACAACCTCGACCTGTTCGTCGAGACGCTGTGCGACGACGAACACCACTACCTGTATCGGGGCCAGTGCGAGCCGATGCGGCGCTTCTTCGTCGGCACACTGAAAGTGCAGGGGCAGCCCGACCAGGAGGTGTCGTACCACGAGACGACCCATGGTCCGGTCGTGGGCTTCGCGACCGTCGGAGGCAAGCGCGTCGCGATCTCGGCGCAGCGATCGACCCGCGGCCGCGAGCTCCTCTCGACGAAGGCGTTCTACGATCTGAATACCGCCCGCGTCGACTCGGCGAAGGACTTCCTCTCCACCATGAATGGCGTCGAGTTCAGCTTCAACTGGTTCTACGCGGACGACCGCGACATCGCGTTCTTCTCGAGCGGCCGGCTGCCACTCCGTGCCCCCGGCACGGACCCGGCGCTGCCGACCATCGGCACGGGGGGCTTCGACTGGCGCGGATTCGTCCCGTTCGCGCGGCACGCGCAGGGCGTCAACCCGCCCTCGGGGACGATCCTGAACTGGAACAACCGGCCGGCACCGAACGTGGGCGCGGCCGACTCGAACTTCTCGTACGGCTCGGTCCATCGCGTCGACCTTCTGCGCGCGGCCGTCGCCGGTCGCAAGAAGCATTCGCTCGCGACCCTCACGGGCGCCATGAACAGGGCGGCGACCCAGGATCTCCGCGTCGTCCGCGTGTGGCCGATCGTCAAAGCGGTGCTGCAGACGGGCGCGGCCCCGAGTGCGCGCGCGGAGGCGGCTGCCGGGCTGCTCGACACCTGGAATGCGAACGGGTCGAGCCGGCTGGATCGTGAGCTCGACGGGAAAGTGGACGATCCCGGTGCGGCGGTGATGGACGCGGCCTGGCCGCGGCTGGCGGACGCAGTGATGACGCCCGTCCTCGGGCCGCTCGTCGCACGGCTCGCGGCGCTGCACGGACGCAGCGACGACGCCGGCCCCGGCGGCTCGTCGTACATCTCCGGGTGGTACGGGTATGTCGACAAGGACCTTCGGACGCTCCTCGGTCGCGACGTGCGCGGGCCGTACTCGCGCCGCTACTGCGGCGCCGGCGTGCTCGCCACTTGCCGCGAAGCCCTCTGGGGCGCGATCGACGCCGCGGCGGCGGAGTTGGAGGCAACGCAGGGACCTGCGCCGTCGTCGTGGCGGGCGGATGCGACCGCCGAGCGGATCCGCTTCACCTCGGGCGTGCTTCCCGACACGATGCGCTGGACGAACCGCCCGACCTTCCAGCAGCTCATGTCCTTCACGAGCCACCGGCCGCGCTAGCCGGCATCTCGTCATCGCGACCGGCGGGTACGCTCACCGGCGATGTCGAGGAAGCGCTACCTCATGGCGCCGGGGCCGACCCCGGTGCCCCCGGAGGTGCTCGCCGCAGGCGCCGCTCCTGTGATCCATCACCGCGGGCCCGACTTCCGCGAGCTCATGCTGAGGACGCTCGGGCGCTTGCAGCAGGTCTGTCGGACCGAGAACGACGTGCTCCTCTTCACCGCATCCGGGTCGGGTGCGTTCGAGTCCGCGCTCGTCAACGTACTCTCGCCCGGCGAGCGCGTGCTCGTCGTGACGGCCGGCGCGTTCGGCGACCGCTGGTGCTCGATGGCGACGGCCTTCGGCGCGGACGTCCACGAGCTTCGGTACTCCTGGGGGGAGACGCCGCAGCCGGACGACCTTCGCGCGCGTCTCGCGGAGACGGGCGCGAAGGTCGTCGTCCTCGTGCACTCGGAGACGTCGACCGGAGTCGTCGCCGACGTGCAGGCGCTTGCGCGTGTCGTGCAGGAGGTCGGGGGGCTCTCCGTCGTGGACGCGGTCTCGAGCCTCGGTGCCGTCCCGCTCGAGACGGACGCATGGGGTCTCGACGTCGTCGTCGCGGGCTCGCAGAAGGCACTCATGACACCGCCCGGTCTTTCGCTCAGCACCGTCTCGGCAGCTGCCTGGGAGCGAGCCGGGCGCTCGACGACGCCGCGGTACTACTTCGACTGGGCGCGCATGCAGAACGCGCTCGCGAGCGGCTCGACGCCGTTCACGCCGGCGGTCACGCTCGTCGCCGCGCTGGACGCAGCCCTCGGGCTCCTCCTGGAGGAGGGTCTCGACGCTGCCTTCGCGCGGCATGCGGCACTCGGGCGCGCCTGCCGCGAGGGCGCGAAGGCCATGGGGCTCGAGCTGTTCTCTCCGGACGAGGAGCGGTCCGCCGTCGTGACGGCGATCCTCACGCCCGACGGCGTCGACGCCAAGGAGCTCGTCCTGGAGCTACGCGACCGCTTCGGCATCACCGTGGCGGGCGCCCACGGGGAGCTCGGGCACCCGCATGTTCAGGATCGGCCACATCGGCTACTACGACGTGCTCGACATCACCACGGCCCTAACCGCGGTGGAGACGCTGCTCGTCGAGCGCGGCGCTCCGATCGAGCCCGGGGTCGCCGCCGCGCGTGCGCTCGAGGCGTACCACGACGCCGCCCGTGTCGGCTGAGCGCCGGCGCATCCTCGTCCGCGAGCCGATCGCGGACTCCGGGCTCGAGCTTCTGAGCCGGCGATTCGAGGTTGTCGAGGACTCCGAGTCCGACCTCGCCTCGATCATCGGCGACTTCGACGCGATCATCGTCCGGTCCGCGACGACGCTCGACGCGCCTCTCATCGAGCGCGGCGAGAAGCTCAAGGTCATCGGGCGTGCCGGAGTGGGGATCGACAACGTCGACGTCGACGCGGCGACGCGACGCGGCATCGTCGTCGCGAACGCGGCCGAGTCGACGGTCGACTCCGCTGCCGAGCATGCGATCGCACTGCTCCTCGCACTCGCGCGCAACGTGCCCCAGGCGCACGCGGCGCTGACCTCGGGAACGTGGGACCGCGAGCGCTTCACCGGGATCGAGCTCGCCGGGAAGACGCTCGGCGTGCTGGGCCTCGGGCGCATCGGACGCCAGGTCGCGCACCGTGCGCTCGGCCTCGGCATGCGCGTCGTCGCCTACGATCCCTTCGTCTCGTCCGATCGCTTCCGCGAGCTCGGTGTCGAGCCTGCGTCGTCTCCCGAGGAGGTCTACGCGGAGGCGGACGTCGTCACCCTCCACCTCCCGCTGAACGACGAGACCGAGGGGCTCCTCGACGGGGCGGCGTTCGAGCAGATGAAAGACGGTGTCCGTATCGTGAACGCCGCGCGCGGCGGATTGATCGACGAGGACGCGCTCATCGCTGCGATCCGGTCCGGCAAGGTGGCCGGCGCTGCGCTCGACGTGTTCCGGACGGAGCCGTACTCCGGGCCCGCTGCTCGGCCTGCCGCAGGTCGTCGTCACGCCTCATCTCGCGGGCTCGACGGCCGAGGCGCAGGACCGGGCTGGACTCGTGATCGCGGAGCAGGTCGCCGCCGCGCTCGACGGGCAGGTCGTCCGGACGGCGGTGAACATTCCCGTCGTCGATCCGCGCGAGCTCGAGCTCCTCGGGCCCGTTCGTCCCGCTCGCGGCCAAGCTCGGGCGGCTGGCGATGGCGCTGGCAGGCGCGTGGCCGTCGGAGATCACCGTTGCGGCGCACGGCCCGCTCGCGGAGCACGACATCCGGCTCCTGACCGTCGCTGCGCTGAACGGCGCCTTCCAGGGACGTGTCGACGAGGTCGTGAACGAGGTCAACGCACCGCTCATCGCCGCGGAGCGCGGGATCGGCGTCTCGGAGCAGCGCGTGGCCGCGGCGCAGCACTACACGAACCTCGTTCGCGTCGTCGTGGGCTCGAACGGCGAGGAGGTCGAGGTCGCGGGGACCACGGTCGGTCCCGAGCATCGGCTCTTCCTGGCCGGGGCACTCGGCTTCTCGATCGACATCGAGCTCGCGCCGCACATGGCGTTCCTGTCGTACGACGACGTGCCCGGCGTCATCGGAAGGGTCGGGACGATGTTCGGCGAGGCCGGGGTGAACATTGCGAACATGGCCGTCTCGCGCACGACCGAGGGCGGAAAGGCGCTGATGGCCTTCTCGATCGACTCGCCTGCGCCCACTGAGCTCGTGGAGCGCGTCGACGAGACGGGGTTCGACGACGTCACGCTTCGTCGCCCTTGGCTGACGTCCCTCGCCTCGGCGCGCGCGGAGGCGGCTGGGTCGCGCTCCAGTTCGCGCTGATCGCGGCGATCCTCGCGCTCGGACTGCTCGCGTCGGGCTGGCCGGACGGCCTGGGCTGGTGGCTCAAGGGCGCCGGAGCGCTGCTCGTCCTCGGCGGCGCGTTCGTGCTCGCGCTGGCCGGACGAGCGCTCGGTTCCGGGTTCACACCGTTTCCGAAGCCGGCGGAGGGAGGCGCGTTGGTCGAAGAGGGGCCGTACGCGTTCGTCCGTCACCCCGTCTACTCCGGCGGGCTCCTCGTTGCCGCCGGGATCTCGCTCGCGCTTTCCCCGTGGGCACTCGTCCCGACGGCCGTGCTCGCCGTGGTCTGGGCGCTCAAGGCGAGCGTCGAGGAGCGGTTCCTCAGGGATCGCTACCCCGGCTACTCCGACTATTGCACGCGCACGCGCTACCGGCTCGTCCCCTTCGTGTACTGATTCGGCCATGACGCGGGCGCTTTCGGAGCCGGTTGAACGTGTCTCCGCGTACCTGCGGGAGTCCGGCGCAGAAGCCAGGATCCAGGAGTTCCCCGAGGGGACGCACACCGCGCAGGACGCGGCCGACGCCGTCGGATGCGAGCTCGGTCAGATCGTCAAGTCGCTGGTCTTCGTCTGCGACGGCAGGACCGTCGTTGCTCTGGTCCCCGGTGACCGACGGGGAGACGTGGACAAGATCGCCGCGGCCGTCGAGGCGACCGGCGCGCGCGCCGCGAAGCCCCAGGAGGTCGAGGACGCCACCGGCTTCGCGCCCGGGGCGGTGGCGCCGTTCCCGCTTCCCGAGGACACGGTGGTGCTGATGGACAGCGCGCTCTTCCGCCACCCAGTGGTATGGGCGGGCGCCGGCTCGGCGCGCCACGTGCTGGGGATGGCTCCCGCGGAGCTCGCGCGCGTCTCGCGGGCGCGCCCACTCGAGCTTTCGGCTGATTAACCTACGGTCTTCGAGACCGAAGGAGCTGAGCGATGGAAGCGACCGAGAAGATCTGGATGAACGGCGAGCTCGTCGACTGGGCGGACGCGAAGGTCCACGTCGCCTCGCACGGGCTGAACTACGGGTCGGGCGTGTTCGAGGGGATTCGCTGCTATGACACGTCGAAGGGTCCGGCCGTCTTCCGTCTCGAGGACCACCTCGTTCGCCTCGAGAACTCGGCGCGGCTCTTGTACATGGACCTGCCGTACACGATCGAGGAGCTCCGCGCCGCGACCCACGAGGTCGTGGCGGTCAACGGCAACGCGTCCTGCTACATCCGTCCGCTCGCGTTCTACGGCTTCGGCGAGCTCGGCGTGTCGTCGGTGGGGAATCCCGTCGACGTCGTGATCATCAGCTTCCCGTGGGGCGCGTACCTGGGCGAGGACAGCCAGACCAAGGGCATCACGGCGAAGATCTCGAGCTGGGAGCGCGTCGGCCCGAACGTCATCCCGCACGCCGCGAAGGCCACCGGCATCTACCTCAACTCGATGCTCGCGACGATGGAGGCGCGCCGTGGCGGATACGACGAGGCGATCATGCTCTCGCACGACGGCTACATCGCAGACGGGCCGGGGGAGAACATCTTCGTCGTCAAGAACGGCACCCTGTACACGCCTCCGCTCTCGATGTCGATCCTGCCGGGGATCACGCGCGAGACGGTCATCACGATCGCGAGGGACCTCGGATTCAGCGTCGAGGAGAAGCTGCTCATCCGCACCGACCTCTACCTCGCGGACGAGGTCTTCATGGTCGGAACAGCGACCGAGGTCGCCCCGCTGCGTGCGGTCGACGATCAGGAGATCGGCGTCGGCCCCGTCACGCGCGAGCTCCAGAAGGCGTACCTCGCCGCGGTCAACGGGGTGGACGAGCGCTGGAGCCACTACCTCGACGTGGTCGAGCTGACGCCCTCCGTGGCCTAGGCCGGCCATGGCGTCCGTCCGGACGATCGGCCTTTCCTTCCCCTGGCTCGACGAACGGGAGGAGGAGCTCGTCGCCGACGTGCTCCGCTCGGGCAGGCTCTCGCTCGGCCCGACGATCGACCGGTTCGAGGAGGCGTTCGCCCAGGTAGTCGGCGCGCCGTACGCGGCGGCGGTCTCGAGCGGGACCGCGGGGCTCCATCTGCTCTGCATCACTGCGGGCGTTGGCCCGGGCGACGAGGTCGTCACGTCCCCGTACTCGTTCGTCGCGTCGGCGAACTGCGCGATTTACGAGGGTGCGACACCGGTGTTCGCCGACGTCGACCGGCAGACGCTCAACCTCTCGCCGGACGCAGTCGAGGCAGCGATCACGGATCGCACGCGCGCCGTCGTCGCAGTCGACATCTATGGCTATCCCTGTGAGCTCGACGCGCTTCGCGCCGTGTGCGAGGCGCACGGAATCGCGCTCATCCAGGATGCGTGCGAGGCTCTCGGCGCCCGCTACAAGGGTGCGTCGGTCGGGTCGCAGGGCCCATCTGCCGTCTTCGCCTTCTACCCGAACAAGCAGATCACGACCGGCGAGGGTGGCATGGTCACGACCCACTCGGAGTCCGAGTGGCGACTGCTGCAAAGCCTGCGCAACCAGGGTCGAGCCGACTCGGGAGGCTGGCTCGAGCACGCACGGCTCGGCTTCAACTATCGCATCGACGACGTCCGCGCGGCGATCGGGCTCGGGCAGCTCGAGAAGCTCGACGACATCCTCCGCGCTCGGGCCGACGTCGCCGCGCGCTACTCGGAGGTCCTCGCCGACGTCCCAGATCTCGAGCTTCCGTGCGCCGACGACGCCGACCACGAACGCTCGTGGTTCGTGTACGTCGTCACGCTGCCCGCCGGATCGGACCGGGAGGCGGTCATCGCGTCGCTCGCCGACAAGGGCGTCCAGACGGCGCGCTATCTCCCGTGCATTCACTTGCAGCCCTACATGCAGGAGCGGTTCGGCTACCGCGTCGGTCTCTGCCCCGTCGCCGAGGAGCTCGCGTCACGCACGCTCGCACTCCCCTTCCATGCGCGCCTCGGCGAGGACGATCAGGCGTACGTCGCCGACGCCCTTCGCCGCGCGCTGACATAGGTGGATCGAGGCCCCTCGCAAGGAGAGGCGTTGGCGACCTGGGCGCTGTGGGGAGCCGTCGCCGCGTGCGTGGTCGTCACGTACGGGAGGCTCGACCCCGCGGTGACGTACCACGTGTCGCGGGAAGGCATCGCGGGTGGTCTCAGCCGTGCGGTCACCTTCCTCAACTTCCCCTTCGCGCTCGTCGCGATCGGGCTCACCCTGGTCGCGGTTGCATCTCTTCCGCGGAGGGCGTGGTGGGCTGCGGCGCCGGCGATCGCGCTCTGCGCGACGATTCCGCTCTTCAACGACCAGGCCGACCTCGACGCGCACTGGGGGAACGTCGTGCCCGTGGTCGGAGTTGCGCTCGCCGCCGGTCTCACTGTCGCCGCAGCGCGTCGTGCCGGAAGCTCCTTCGCCCCGCGCCAGCCGTGGGACACAGTCCGGATCGTGACCGCCGCGCTCGTTGTCGTCGTGTCGCTGCCGTGGATCGCCGCCGAGCTCGGGTTCCATTTCCCCGGTGACGTGTTCATGGGCGAGGAGCTCCGCCTGGAGAAAGACGGCACTCGGATCGCGGCCGTGCATCTCGGCCATCACCATGGCGAGGACGGTGCGCTGCTCGTGCTCACGTCGCTCCTGCTCTCACGCGTCGTCGTTCCCGCGGGCCGGCTTCGGACCGCCGTTCAGTGCTATCTCGGCCTCATGCTCGCCTACGGAACCGTCAACCTCGTCCAGGACGGCTGGAACGAGCAGATCGCCAAGCGGGGGTGGACGGAGACGACGCTTCCCTCGGCGATCGTGCCCTCCCTGACGCCGATCTGGGTCGTCGTCATCGCACTCGGTGTCGTCGCCACGCTCGCGCTTCGCCACGAAGATGGGCGCGCGTCATACTCCGCGCCATGACGCCCACGCGCATGGTCTTCCTCGGGTTCGGGAAGTACGCGCGCGCCGACAAGATCTACGCGCTGGAGCCGATCACAGGAGACGACCGGGGAGGAGGGCGGCGGACGCGCGTGTGGATCGAGGGCGTCGCCGACCCGTTGGTGGCGTCGCGGACGGAGCGAACGATCCTGCACGACATGGGGCACGAGGCCGGCGACACCGTGTTGCTCGACGGCGCGCTCGACCTCGCCGAGCGGCTCGCGGCCGCGGCCGAGGAGGGCCGAGTCGATCTCGGCGACCTCGGACGGAGGGCGCGCAAGCTCCTGGCCTCGACCGCTCGCCCGGCCGAGACCGAGCCGCTGTTCTGATCCGAAGAGCGTTCTTCGCGCGCGACGTGCGCGACGTGGCGCGTGACCTCGTCGGCTCGACGCTCTTCGTCGACGGTGTCGGCGGCGTTCTCGTCGAGACCGAGGCCTACGCGCCGGACGATCCCGCGAGCCACTCCTTCGGCGGGCGGACACGGCGCAACGCGACGATGTTCGGCCCGCCCGGCCACCTGTACGTGTACCGCTCGTACGGAATCCACTGGTGTGCGAACGTCGTCTGCGCCGAGGACGGTGTGGGTGCAGCGGTGCTTCTGCGCGCGCTCGAGCCGACGGCCGGCCTCGACCTGATGCGCGCGCGCCGCGGCGTGGATGACCCACGGCTTCTCACGTCAGGGCCGGGACGCCTGGCGCAGGCACTCGCGCTCAGCGGGGCGGAGGACGGAGCAGATCTCAGCCTGCCGCCGTTCGTTCTCGTGCCCCCGAGAGGGCGCACGGACGTGGTCGCGTCGACGCGCATCGGCATCACGCGCGCAATCGAGGAGCAGTGGCGCTACTCGCTCGCCGGCTCTACGTTCGTGAGCCGTCCCCGACCACGAGCCTGACCCGCATTCCTCGAGCAACCGCGACGCCGGGCTCCGGGCTCTGTCGGAGAACGGCTCCCTGCCGGCCCGGCGCGGTCTTGGCGGTGAGGCGCACCTTGAGCCTCTCGGCCTCCCGCTGCACATCGGCAATTCCGGAGCCGACGAAGTTGGGAAGCATGCCGTGCTCGGCCTTCGAGACCCAGATCGTCACCGAGTCGCCGGCCGAGAGCCCCCCCGTGCGTGGATCCTGGCTGACCACGAGGCCGGGGAGCTTGCCGGCTTTCGCGGGTGCGTAGGCGATGTTCGCCTCGAGCGGCTGCACGCGCAGCGTGGCTTCCGCTCCGGCTTTCGTCATCCCGACGACGAGCGGTACGGAGACCTCGTTCGGCTTGCAGTCGGCTTCCTCGTCGGGGGCCTCACCGGAGAAGTACGCGACGAGCCGTGATCCCCGGCAGTAGCCGTTGTCGAGCTCCCACTGGCCGTGGCGCCGAACGACCCACGTCGAGGCGCCGCCGAGGTACGGCGGCGAGTCGAACGACCGCGAATCGTCCTCGTCCGTCTTCTCGACGAACGCCTTCCAGATCATGGCGGGGAGCGTCCCGCCCGCGACGGGCTCGCCGTTGAACTCCGTAAGCATCGGCTCGAGCGCGTCCGGGTAGCCGACCCACACGGCGACGACCAGCTCGGGCGTATAGCCGACGAACCACGCGTCCCCGTAGTTGTCCGTCGTCCCGGTCTTGCCTGCGATCGCGCGGCCGGGTATCGCCGCTCGTTTGCCGGTCCCGACGCGGACGACGTCCTCGAGGATGTCGGTGAGGAGCTCGGCGTGGTCTTCGTCCAGGACCTGCGTCGGACGCGGGGAGTTCGTATCGACCTTGCTCGACCGGAATCGCTCCACGTTCTCGACGACGCGAGGGCGATTGCCGAAGACCGATCCGTCGACACGGCGCCCGTCGTTCGCGATCGTCGCGTAAGCGCGCGCCATGTCGAGAGTGCTGATCGCCCCGGACCCGAGGCCGATCGAGAAGTACGGCGAGAGGTGACTGCGGATCCCGAGGCTGTGCGCCGTCTTCACGATCGCCTTCGGCCCGACGAGGTCGGTCAGCTGCGCGTAGACGGAGTTGTCGGAGGAGACGATTGCGCGTGCGAGGCTCACGCGGCCGAGATACGTGTGGTCGTAGTTCGTGACCTTCCAGATCCGATCGCCGGCGTCGATCGACACGGCCTTCGACTCGAACTCGGTCACGGGTGAGATCCCCTGGTTCATCGCGGTCGCGAGCACGATCGGCTTGAACGACGACCCCGGCTGCCGCCTCGCCTGCGCTGCGAGGTTGAACTGGCTCCGCCGGAAGTTCCGTCCCCCGAACATCGCCTTCACCGCACCGGTCTGCGGATCGATCGCGACGAGTGCCGCAGCGGGGCCGTACGGGTTTCGGAGGACCTTCTCGATCGCCGCCCGTGCCTTCAGCTGGAGATCCATGTCGATGGTCGTCTTCACCTTGAGGCCGCCGCCGAACACGCGGCCCGCGCCGTAACGGGCGACGAGGTCGTCCTTCACGTAGTTGACGAAGTACGGGGCCGGTCCCTGCGTGCCCGGGAGGCGGATGTCCTCGGGGACGGGGAGCTCGGCCTTGTCTGCTCGCTCGAACTGGCGCTGCGTGATCTTCCCTTGCGCGAACATCATCGAGAGGACGTGCCGCCGCCGGAGGGTCGCGCTCCGCGGGTTCGCGGCCGGGTCGAAGAGGGACGGGTCGGCGGGGATGCCCGCGAGGAGCGCGGCGTCTGCGAGCTCGAGCTCCTTCGCGCTCTTCTTGAAGTAGGCGCGCGCCGCTTGCTGAATGCCGTACGCACCGTGCCCGAAGTAGATCGTGTTGAGGTACGCGGTGAGGATCCGGTCCTTGCTCCAGCGCTGCTCGAGCTGCCACGCGAGGGCAGCTTCGCGCACCTTTCGCGCGAGCGTCTGCTCGTTGCGGATGTAGGCGTTCTTCACGAACTGCTGCGTGATCGTCGAGCCGCCCTCGACGATCCCCTGCTGGCGCACGTCCTGCCAGAGCGCCCGCGCGACACCGCGCACGTCGATGCCGTTGTGCTCGAAGAAGCGCTGGTCCTCGACCGAGACGATCGCCTGGCGCATGATCGGGGCGATGTCCTCCGTGCCGACGAGGACGCGGCTCTCGTCGCCTCGCAGCACGGCGAGCACGGTTCGCCCGTTGGAGGCGTAGACGACCGTGTCGACGTCCGAGTGCTGCGCTGCGGGGTCGAGTGCCGGAATCTCGCTGGCGACCGCGCGAACGAGCCCGAACGTGAACGACAACGCCGCCGCGGCGAAGAGGACGAGCAGCAGCGCCGCAAGGCGACGCTTGCGAACCCGGCGTCGCGGACGCGACGTCCCCTTCTCACTCCGAACCCGCAAGGGGCTCGATTCTAGCTCTGGGAGACTTCGAGGCCTGCAAAGGGACGGTTCAGATTCGCTCGGCTTCCACCAGCACCGGCCGCGCGAGCGGCCGCTTTAGGGGTCTTCGCGCGGGCAGGATCCGCGCTCGCGGATCCTGCCCTTGCGCAGAATCAAGCCGGATCGGAAGCCACGATCGGCGGCAGCGAAGGCGTGTCGGCCCCTCCGGCTTGCTCGACCGTCACTGCGACGACCTCGCCGTCGGCGACGTCGCCGTCGACGAGGACGACGTCGAGGCCGTCCTCCCCGGGGAAGATTCCGGCCGAGATCGGGTTGTCGCCCTCGATGATCCACGCCTGGTACGTCTTCCCTGCGGGGGCCGGACCGAGGCCGGAGAGCACGAGCGCGGCGCGCCCGTCCTGCCCCACGACGAGCCGGCCGGTGCCCGCGGCGAGGTCGACGGTGCGCGAGCCGTGGTCGGCGACGATTGCCGCGCCGCGCGCTCGCGCTCGAGCGCAGCGCGCGTCTCGTCGAGGTCGCTCGAGAGGCTCGAGCCCCACAGACCGAGAGCCAGCGCGGCGACCGCCGCCACGGCGGCAACGGCACCGAGGCGGGCGCGATGCGCCGACGGCGGCGAGACTCCAACGGCACGACGTTCTGGGGCGGCTCCGCCCGCACGTCGGTGAGGATCCGTTCGCGCAGGGCCGGGCTCGGCGCCGGGCCGGAAGCAGCCACGGCGAGCGCCTCCGTCGTCTCCCAGAACGTCGCGAGCTCCTGCCGGCACGGCTCGCAGCCCGCGAGGTGCGCCTCGTAGGCGCTCCGCTCGTCGGGATCGAGCGCGTCGAGCGCGTAGCCCGCGGTCAGCTCGTGAATTCCGGCTTCCATGATCCTTCCTGAGTCGAATCGTCGAGGAGCTCGCGCAGGCGCGCGAGCCCGGCGAACATCCTGCTCTTGATCGTGCCGAGCGGCACGCCGAGCCGTTCCGCGAGCTCGGACTGGGAGAAGCCTCCGTAGTACGCGAGCTCGAGCGCCTCGCGCTGGACGTCCGGAAGCTGCTTGAGCGCGGACTGGACGCGCTCGCGCTCGAAGCGGAGCCAGGCCGCCTCGTCTGTCTCCTCGGGTGCGATGCCCGCCGCCGAGTCGTCGATGAGCGGATCCGCCTGCCGGCGCTCCTCGCGCCGGACGAGATCGACCGCACGTCGGTGGACGAGCGTGAGGATCCACGTGCTCGCCTTCGCACGGTCCGCTCTGAACGTGGCTGCGCTCCGCCAGACCTGCAGAAACGCCTCCTGCACCGCGTCCTCGGCATGACGCTCGTCGCGGAGCACTCGCAGCGCGAGCCCGTACGCGATGCGGCCGACCCGGTCGTACAGCTCCGCCAGCGCGTCCTCGTCGTCGCGTGCCACGAGCGCGACCAGGGCTTCGTCGGAGAGATGGGCGTGGTGCCTGCGCATGGCGAAGCGATCCTGCGACCCGGGCAACGCTAACACGGCGGACGCGAAAGCCTCCATGGCCCTGCTTCGCTCGAGGTTGCGTTCCGGTTCATTCCGAACCGCCTCGTGCGCCGCCACGAACAAGGGCCGTTCTAGAGGCAATCGAGAGAGGAGTGCACATGCACAGAGGGATCCTGGCGCTCGTCGTCATCGTGCTGCTCACAGCAGCCGCCGCGGTCGGCGCAACCACGCTCGGGCCCGGGAACGGCACGGCGTCGTCGCACCGCGAGGCACCGCTCATCGCGGAAGACCCGTCGGCCGACCTCACGGACCTGTACGCGTTCCGTAGCCCGGACAAGCCGAACACCGTGACGATCCTCGCCAACGTCGTTCCCGGCGAAGATCCCGCGGCCGGGCCCAACTGGTACACGTTCTCGCCGAACGCGCGGTACAACCTCAAGATCGACACCAACGGGGATGCGCTGCCGAACGTGACGTACCGGTTCCAGTTCCGGACGAAGACCGGCCCGTTCTTCCTCGGCGACACCGCCCAGCCCTTCACGGTGACGCGGATCGCCGGAGGCAAGTCCACGGTCGTCGCTCGCGGGACGACGCCGCCGAACAACATCGGCCCTCGCTCGACCCCGAACTACCGGGCGCTCGCCGCGAAGGGGGTCGTCCCCTCGCGGGCGGTGGCCAGGCGTTCGCCGGTCAGCGTGACGATCCGTTCTTCGGCGACATCGGCGCGATCTTCGATCTCGTCGCGATTCGCAAGGGCACCGGCAACATGGGCGGCGGGAAGGACTTCTTCGCCGGCTACGGGGTCCACACGTTCGGCGTGCAGGTCCCGATCGCGGGCCTGAACGCGAAGAACGACACATCGGCGTCTGGTCGTCCGTCGACCGGCGCAAGATGACCACCCGACCACGAGCGGCTCGACGCCCGCAACTCCGGCCGCTGGATGCAGGTCAACCGGCTCGCCAACCCGCTGGTGAACGAGGTCGTCATCCCGACCGGCCTCAAGGACCAGTGGAACGGGTCCGGGCCGTGGAAGGAGCGGAACGTTTCCGCCAGTACTACGACGAGCCGATCCTCGCCGCGGTCATCAACAAGCTGTACAAGCTCGGCGCTCCGACGACGGGACGTGACGACCTCGTCGCGGTCCTGCTCACGGGCGTGCCGAAGCTCAACTTCACCAGCCCCCAGCTCGCGGAGCTCCTGCGCCTGAACCTCACCGTGCCGGTTACGAAGAACCCGAACCGGCTCGGCGTGCTCGCGGGCGACAACCAGGGCTGGCCGAACGGTCGGCGGCTGAATGACGACGTCATCGACATCGCCGAGCAGGCGGTCGGTGGCTTCCTCAAGGGGACGAAGCTCCCGCTCGGTGACGGAGTCGACGCCGACGACCGGAAGCTCCTGCCCTCCTTCCCGTACATCGCGGATCCGCAGGCCGGATTCGACAACACGAAGGGGAAGTAGGTAGTCGACACACATGAGGGGCCGGTTCTGGCCGGCCTCCACTTGCGCAAGACCGGGAATCTGCAAGTGCAGATTCCCGGTCGCGCTAGACGTCCGCGGCCGCAGCGGCCTCGGGGCGAACCGTTCAAACTCCGCCTGCGAACAATGCTCGTGAGGCGCCGCATCGCAATCGCTCTGGTCACGCTGTGCGGCGCCTTGGCAGCTTCGCTCGTGACGTCGCCGTCGGCGGAGGCGCATCCGCTCGGCAACTTCACGATCAATCGCTACGCCGGTCATCGAGGTCGCGGGCCGAGACGTCTACATGCGGTACGCGCTGGACGTCGCCGAGATTCCGACGTACCAGCTCGGCGCCGAGCTCCGCAAGCCCGGCTATCCGGCTCGGCTCGCCGAGAAGCTCGTGCTCACCCTCGACGGCCGGCGCGTCCCGGTGGACGTCGTCGACTCGACAGGTCGACGACGCGACCCGGTGCGGGGGGGCTCGAGACGCTGCGGCTCGACGTCGTCTACCGCGCGGTCGGCGCAGCAGGCACGGCGCTCGCGTTCGACGATCGGTCGTTCCCGGATCGGATCGGCTGGCGGGAGGTGACGCTCGACGGCGCGCGACGGCGGGCGGATCGTCGCGTCCGACGTCCCCGAACGGAGCACGAGCGACGGACTGCATGCGTACCCGTCGCGACCTCCTGCGCTCGCCGCTCGACGTCACCTCGGCGCATGCGGCCACGGTCGCTCTCGGGTCGGCAGCGGCAGCGGCTCCGACCATCGACGAGACCGTCGCACCCGTGCATGTCGGGGAGCGGTTCGAATCGCTCATCGAGCGCGGCGAGCTCTCGATGGGCGCGCTCCTCTCGCGCTCGTGATCGCGGCGTTCTGGGGTGCGGCGCACGCGCTCACGCCGGGACACGGCAAGGCGATGGTCGCCGCGTACCTCGTCGGGACGAAGGGGCGGCCGCGCGACGCCGTTCCTTCTCGGAGGCACCGTCACGATCGCGCACACGGCCGGTGTCTTCGCGCTCGGCTTCGTGACGCTCGGGCTCTCTGCGTTCATCGTCCCGGAGCAGCTGTACCCGTGGCTGACGCTCGTCTCGGGCGTGCTCGTCGTTGCCGTCGGCGCATCGGTGCTCAGGCAGCGCCTCCGCGCGCGCGGACACGACAGCACCACCACGATCACGACCATGAGCACGACCACGAGACGCTCGCACACCACGACCACGACGACGCGCTGACGTCGAAGGGGATCCTCGGCGTCGGCGTCGCAGCAGGGCTTCTGCCCTGCCCGTCGGCCCTGGTCGTGCTCCTCTCCGCGATCGCGCTCCACCGGATCGGGCTCGGCCTCGCGCTCATCGTCGCCTTCAGCATCGGCCTCGCCGCGACGATCACGGCGATCGGGCTCGTCGCGGTGCTGGCGCGGCGGACGTTCGGGCGCCTCTCGCTCGACGGGCCGCTCGTTCGGGCGCTTCCGGCCGTCAGCGCAGCGCTGATCCTGCGTCGTCGGGCTCGTCATCACGGCCCGCGCGCTCCCGGGCGTCGTCTAGTCGAACCGATCCGCGGCCGGCGGACGAACAGATCGACATGTTCGGGCTCGACGACTGGATCGCCTCGCTCTCCGACGGAGCGTCCGTCGGCGTCGTCCTGCTCGTCGCAGTGCTGCTCGGCCTGCGGCACGCGACCGATCCCGACCACATCGCGGCGATGACGACGCTCGTCGCGTCCGCGCCGCGAGCGGGTCGCTCGCTCCGCGGCGAGGCTCGGCGCCTGGTGGGGCATCGGGGCACGCGACCACGCTCGTCGTCTTCGGGATCCCGATCCTCCTCGCCGAGCGCTACCTCCCGGAGGGCCTCCAGCGCGGCGCCGAGACCGCCGTTGCCGCGCTCATCGTCTTCCTCGCCCTACGGCTCCTCGTCCGCTGGCGCCACGGCTACTTCGACCTGCACGCGCATCCGCACCCCGACCGGGAGCACCGGCATGCCGTGCGCACCCCGGCGGGTGCGTTCGGCATCGGCCTCGTGCACGGCATGGGTGGTAGCGCCGGCGTCGGCGTCCTCCTGCTCGCCGCGATCCCGTCCGAGACGGTCGCCGTGGCGTCGCTCCTCCTGCTCGCGGCTTCACGGCCGTCTCGATGACGATCGTCACGGTCGGCTTCGGACTCACGCTCTCCCGGCGGTCCGGTGGCCGCGGCCATCGGCGACGCTCGTGCCGGTCCTCGGCGCGCTGAGCCTGGCCTTCGGACTCTGGTACGCCGCTGCAGCCTGGGCGCTCGCGCCGTATCCGTTCTAGCTGTCCGCAGCAGTCGGAGTCAGCTAACGCTGACCCCCGACTGCGCGAAGACCCCTGAAGCCGGCCGCTCACGCGGCCGGGGCGACCGAACCGACCACCGTGGTCTTGATTCATCGTTCAGCCTGCAGAGATAGGCTCCGCGGCCATGGACATGGAGCAGCTCCTCACTCTCGACGACGCCGAGCGGCTCGCCGAGCAGGTCGTCACCCCGGAGGCCTGGAGCTACATCGTCGGCGGCGCGGGCGACGAGCGCACCCTGCGCTGGAACCGCGAGGCGTTCTCGCGCTTTCGCCTACGTCCGCGCGTCCTCGTCGACGTCTCGAACGTCTCGACCGAGACGACCGTGCTCGGGACGACCGTGGCTCATGCCCGCCCTCGTCGCGCCGATGGCGTTCCAGCAGATCGCACACGAGGAGGGTGAGGTCGCCATGGCGCAGGGCGCCGCTGCCGCCGGGACGCTCATGTGCCTCTCGACTGTTGCCACGGCAACACCTTCGGACGTCGCCGCGGCCGCTCCCGGAGCGCCGCGCTGGCTCCAGATCTACGTCTTCCAGGACCGCGCCGTCAGCGACGACGTGATCGCGCAGGCGCTCGAGTAGGGGTTCTCGCGCGCTCGTGCTCACCGCCGACCTCCCCGTCTACGGGATCCGGCATCGCGAGGCGCGCACCGGGTTCGAGTCGCCCGAGGAGGACGTCCCTGCGATCGTCGCAGCGCGCGAGCGCGGGGGAGATGACCGGGAGCATCACTCGCTCGGCCTGCTCGAGTCGGGTCTCGAGTGGGACTACGTGACCGAGCTCCGGGAGCGGTGGAAGGTGCCGGTGGTCGTCAAGGGCCTCGTCACCGCCGAGGACGCGATCCTCGCGTGCGAGCACGGCGCGTCGGGCGTCGTCGTCTCGAACCACGGCGGCCGGCAGCTCGACGGCGCGATCGCGTCGCTCGAAGCGCTGCCCGAGGTCGTCGAGGCCGTCGGCGACCGCGCGGAGGTCTATCTCGACGGCGGTGTGCGTCGCGGAACGGACGTGGTCATGGCGCTCGCGCTCGGCGCGCGCGCCGTGCTCGTCGGGCGCCCGGCGATGTACGGGCTTGCCTGGCGGCGGCGCGAAGGGCGTCGCGCAGGTGCTCGAGATCCTCCGCGAAGAGACGGAGAACGCGCTCGCGCTGCTCGGCTGCCGCTCGCCCGCCGAGGTGACTCGCGGCACACATCAAGCCGGCGTAGCGCACGTGGGCGTCGCCGAGCTCACGCGGAACGCCGTCCACGTGCTGCCCGCGGGCGCGCTCGAGGCGAAGCTCGCGCTCGGTCGGCCGCTGCGCGTGAAGCTCGGGATCGACGTCACCTCGCCCGACATCCACGTCGGTCGAGGCATCCCCCTGCAGCGCATGCGCGCGTTCCAGGACGAGGGCCACGTCGGCGTCCTCATCGTCGGCGACTACACGACCCGGATCGGCGACCCGTCGGGCCGGTCGGCGGAGCGGCCGATCCTCGTCCGACGAGGAGATCGACCGGAACGCCGAGACGTACGTCGACCAGGCCTTCCAGATCCTCGTCCCCGAGCAGACGGAGGTTCGGCGCAACAGCGAGTGGCTCGCGAAGCTGAGCTTCGCGGACGTCATCCGGCTGACGCGGATGATGACCGTCGCGCAGATGCTCGAGCGCGACGACTTCGCCGGGCGGCTACGCGAGCGGCCAGCCGATCTCGGTCTCGGAGCTCCTCTACCCGCTCATGCAGGCGTACGACTCCGTCGCCGTCGAAGCGGACGTCGAGCTCGGCGGCACCGACCAGCTCTACAACCTCCTCGCCGGGCGCGAGGTGATGCAGGCGTACGGCCTCGAGCCGCAGGTCGTCCTCACGACGCCGCTCCTCGTCTCCTGGGACGGCGAGAAGATGAGCTCGTCGGTCGGGAACAACATCCCGCTGACCGCGGCGCCGGAGGAGCAGTTCGGACGCACGATGCGCATCTCCGACGATCTCCTCGAGGAGTGGTACCGGCTCGTGCGTGGAGGAGCCCGTGCCGGCGGGCGATCCGCTCGACGGCCAAGCTCGCGCTCGCGCGCTGGATCGTGACGCGCTCGCATGGCGACGGAGGCCGCTCGCAGTCCGCCGAGGAGCACTTCACGCGTGTCGTGCGCGAAGGCAAGGCGCCCGACGACGTGCCCGAGCACGCGCTGCCGGCCGGCGATCCCGTCCATCTGCCCGGCGCTGCTCGCCGCGGCGTTCGAGCTCTCGACGAGCGAAGCGCGACGGCTGATCGCGCAAGGGCGGGGTCAAGCTGGACGGGAGCGTCGTCTCGGACCTCGACGTGCCGCGCACCGATCTCGACGGCCCGTTCTGGTCCAGGCGGGGAAGCGGCGGTTCGTCGCGCCTCACGGCTTGAGCCTGCGTGCCCGAGAACGGCTTGGTTGACAGGAGAATCTCGTGTGCTACCATCCCCCGGCCTTCCGCGAGGAGGGTGCAGGAAGCCTGTAACTCGACAAGGAGAAAGCCTTCGAGCGAGCGGATACGACCTTTCGTTGTTCCGTCCCCGAAGGCCTCTGGTGCGAGTCAGAGGTTTTTTGTTGCCGCAGCACCAGGAAAGTCTGGGCCGGCGTGGTCTTTGAAAACTCAACAGCGTGAAACGTCGAGACCGCTCGTAGGGCTTGCTCTGCATGGAGAGCGTCCGCCGAGCGGATATGAACCCGTCTTCTTTTCCTTTGGAAGACGATCGGATCGGACTTGCTCTCGAGCGCTCTGAGCTTTCGGGCTCTGGGTACGAGAGCGACAAGTCTCTTCACGGAGAGTTTGATCCTGGCTCAGGACGAACGCTGGCGGCGCGCTTAACACATGCAAGTCGAGCGAGAACCAGGGCTTCGGCCCTGGGGACAGCGGCGAACGGGTGAGTAACACGTGGATAACCTGCCCTCGGCACCGGGATAGCCCGGGGAAACCCGGATTAATACCGGATGGCCCTTCCGGCTCGCGAGCCGGTCGGAAAAGGTAGCTTCGGCCTCCGGCCGAGGATGGGTCCGCGGCGGATTAGCTTGTTGGTGGGGTAACGGCCTACCAAGGCTCCGATCCGTAGCTGGTCTGAGAGGACGATCAGCCACACTGGGACTGAGACACGGCCCAGACTCCTACGGGAGGCAGCAGTGGGGAATCTTGCGCAATGGGCGAAAGCCTGACGCAGCGACGCCGCGTGAGGGAGGAAGGCCTTCGGGTTGTAAACCTCTTTCAGGAGGGACGAAGCTACTCGGGTGAATAGCCCAGAGGGTGACGGTACCTCCAGAAGAAGCCCCGGCTAACTACGTGCCAGCAGCCGCGGTAATACGTAGGGGGCAAGCGTTGTCCGGATTTACTGGGCGTAAAGAGCGTGTAGGCGGCCACGCAGGTCCGTTGTGAAAACTGGAGGCTCAACCTCCAGACGTCGACGGAAACCGCATGGCTAGAGTCCGGAAGAGGAGAGTGGAATTCCTGGTGTAGCGGTGAAATGCGCAGATATCAGGAAGAACACCAATGGCGAAGGCAGCTCTCTGGGACGGTACTGACGCTGAGACGCGAAAGCGTGGGGAGCGAACAGGATTAGATACCCTGGTAGTCCACGCCGTAAACGATGGGTGCTAGGTGTGGGAGGTGTCGACTCCTTCCGTGCCGTAGCTAACGCATTAAGCACCCCGCCTGGGGAGTACGGCCGCAAGGCTAAAACTCAAAGGAATTGACGGGGCCCCGCACAAGCAGCGGAGCATGTGGTTTAATTCGATGCAACGCGAAGAACCTTACCAGGGCTTGACATGCACTGGAAATCCGTAGAAATACGGCCCTCCTTCGGGACCAGTGCACAGGTGGTGCATGGCTGTCGTCAGCTCGTGTCGTGAGATGTTGGGTTAAGTCCCGCAACGAGCGCAACCCCTGTCCCATGTTGCCAGCGAGTAATGTCGGGGACTCATGGGAGACTGCCGGTGACAAATCGGAGGAAGGTGGGGATGATGTCAAGTCATCATGCCCCTTATGTCCTGGGCTACACACGTGCTACATTGGCCGGTACAAAGGGCTGCAAACCTGTGAGGGTGAGCGAATCCCAAAAAGCCGGTCCCGGTTCGGATTGAAGGCTGAAACTCGCCTTCATGAAGGCGGAGTTGCTAGTAATCGCGGATCAGCAACGCCGCGGTGAATACGTACACGGGGCTTGTACACACCGCCCGTCACACCACGAAAGTCGGCAATACCCGAAGCCGGTGAGCTAACCCCTCGGGGAGGCAGCCGTCGAAGGTAGGGTTGATGATTGGGGTGAAGTCGTAACAAGGTAGCCGTAGCGGAAGCTGCGGCTGGATCACCTCCTTTCTAGGGAATACCGGAGCTCTTACTTCGGTAGGCGTCGAGCCCGTTCGATGGTCTCTGTGCTTGTTGGCATTGCCAGCAATCGCATGACCGTCCGGTGCCTCGGCTCGCCTGGAACAACGTCGACCTCGACGCTGGCTCTCGAGCCAGGTCACGCTGTTGAGTTTTGAGAGGCTGTGCCGGCTTGCAAGAGCCGATCGCACTGTCTACTCGATGGGCGCTCTGATAGAGCTCTGCTGATAGATCTGTGCTCATCGCGCACCTTGAAAACTCCATAGCGGCAGTAAAACGTGTTCTTTCGAATCAAGAGAACAAGGGCACACGGTGGATGCCTTGGCGCCAAGAGCCGATGAAGGACGTGGGCGGCTGCGATAAGCCTCGGGAAGGAGCTGACCATCCGTTGATCCGAGGATTTCCGAATGGGGAAACCTACGCGTGGTAATGCGCGCGTACTCCTGCCTGAATCCATAGGGCAGGAAGAGGCAAGCCGGGGAACTGAAACATCTTAGTACCCGGAGGAAAGGAAAGAAACCTCGACTCCCTGAGTAGTGGCGAGCGAAAGGGGAAGAGCCCAAACCCGTGCGATGTGATAGGCGGCAGCCGTTGTCGCATGGGGGTTGTAGGGCTCGTCTTGATCCGTCTGCCGGCGGGTCGGGAAGTTACAAAGTTGCGTGTTAGTCGAACCGGCTGGAACGCCGGACCACAGCGGGTAACAGTCCCGTAGGCGAAAACGCGCAGCCTTCCTTGACGAGCTCCTGAGTACGGCCGGGCACGGGAAACCTGGTCGGAACCCGCGGGGACCACCCCGCAAGGCTAAGTACTCCTTGGCGACCGATAGTGAACTAGTACCGTGAGGGAAAGGTGAAAAGTACCCCGGAAGGGGAGTGAAATAGCACCTGAAACCGTGTGCTTACAAGCGGTCGGAGCAGGCTTGTCCTGTGACGGCGTGCCTTTTGCATAATGA
>CAVYQX010000012.1:0-1356444 GCA_963770715.1 uncultured Gaiellaceae bacterium | reverse complement strand
TCCAGTGCGTCAGAACCATCGCAACAGGAAGTTTGTCAAGTTGGTGGTGTGAGGGAAGCTGGTGGCGGGTGGTTGCTGTGTGCATTTTCCTGGGGGGCTTCTGGTTACGGTGAGTTATATCGGGTGGGGTGGCGGGCGATGGCGCGGTTCCGGGGCGTGCCAGGGTGCCTGCGGCTGTGCCGGGCCTGCTGTGCGCGATGTGCTGTTGTTTCCGTACCGGTGGTGCGGGGTTCCCGCCGCGCCCGTGCGTCTCTACGTAGTCCTCAACCGGGTTCTCCCTGGCCTCGGGGGGCCGGGGTCCCGACAGCGCGCAACCGAGTTCGGTGCAAAGGGGCCCGGCGGGGCTGCCCTGGTCCCGAGCGAGCTTGAGGCTCAACGCACATCCGGGCTCGCCCCGCCGCCGGGGGAAGGCCTGCGGGCTGCCGGGCCGCCCCTGCGCGGGGGCGCCCCGGCTCACGGGTCACCTCATGCGGCTGCCGGGGCGGTCACGTGGCCGGGGCGGGCGGGGATGACCCCGGCCGCGATGCGGGCATCCCAGGGCTGCCGCCGGGTCACCACGGCATACAGCCAGCGCAGCAGGGCCGCCGCGCACGCGGCCCGGGCCTGCCCGCCGGCCAGCTGGCTGCCGTCCCGGCGGGTCAGGTGCGCGTACTTAGCGCGCAGCACCGGGTTATGGTGCAGGCCTTGCAGGCCGCGCGCCAGGCGGCCAGGCGCAGGCCGGGCCGGCCGCGGCGGGAGATCCGGGTCTTGCCGGCCAGGGTGGCCGAGGTGTTCTCGGCGGGGTTCAGCCCGGCGTGCTTGACCACGGCCCGGGCCAGGCGAAGAGCTTGTCAAATCTTTGGCTCTGTCGCACTTTCGGTGGTGACGATCCGTGTCTCAGCCGAGGAGGATGCGGTGGCGGAGGAGGGTGAAGCCGGCGCGTCCGTACATCTGCCTTTTGATCATTTTCGTCTTGTTGTTGACGCCTTCGGTTCGCCCGTTGTGGTACGGGAGCGTGACCGCGGCGGTGGCGGCCTGTGATGTCGAGGTCGAGGCCGCGGGTGAAGGAGTGCAGATGGGGCAGGTCGGCGGCGCGGGCGTCGGTGATCCACTGCCGGAGCTTGTCCTCGTTGCCGGGGTCGGGGGTCGAGCATGGCGGCGAAGGAGCGGATCAGGCTGGCCAGGGCTTTCATCTCCGGGCAGGCGGCGACGAGCCGTGCGCGCGTCTCGCGCTGCCCGTCCGGTGAGGTTGTCCGGCCTGGTGAGCAGGATCCGGGTGGCCTTGCGGGGCGACGAGGTGCGGCCGGTCGGCGTCGGCGCGGCCCTGGTTGATGTAGCGGACCAGCAGGTTGGAGCTGCCCGGGTAGCCGCGCTCGCGGATCTCCCGCAGCAGCTGCTGGACCGGGACCCCGGGTTCCTCGGCTCGGCGCTTGCGCAGGTAGTCGCGGTAGGGGTCGACGAGGGTGGGCCGGTACTGCGGGTGCGCGGCGCAGCCGCTCGGGCTCGCTCGGCGCGGTCGTAGCGCTTGACGGTGTTCAGGGACAGGCCCAGGCGGCGGGAGCAGTCGAGCAGGCCGACGTCCCTGGCTGCGCAGGTCGTGGACCTGCTGCCAGCGCTCGAGCGTGGTCTCGGCGCGTTTGCCCTCCTGGAGCGGGGCGCCCTCGGCCCAGCAGGCGGAGTGCGCCGCGACCTCCTTCGCGCGCGGCCTCGCCCAGGCAGATGCCACAGGTGCCAGCGGTCGCCGACCTGCACCGCGTCCGGCAGCGCCGAGCGGACGGCCTCGCCGTAGGCCCCCGAGCCGTCACGGCACACGACCTCGACGCCGGGATGCTCGCGCAGCCACTCCTCCACGACGTCGGCGGTGCGGCCTTCCAGGACATCGACGCGCCGGCCGGTCTCGGCGTCGATCAGGATCGGTCGCGTAGACCAGGCCGCGGCGCAGCGCGAAGTCGTCGATTCCCAGCACGCGGGGCACCGCCAGCGCCGGGCAGGCGGGATCGCTGAGCAGGACCCGCAGCGCGGTGTGCCGGGAGACGCCGATGCCCAGCGCCGGCAGCAGCCGCGCCGAGGCCCGGCCCGCTAATTCGCGTGCCGACCGCGCTGACCTGGGCCGTCAGCCGCGAGATGCGCCGCTGGTAGCGCTCCAGGACGCCGGGGACCTGCTCGCGGAAGGTCTGCACCGTGCAGTCCAGGGCCGGGCAGCGCATCCGGCGGACCCGCACCTTCACCACGACACGGCGGCCGTCGACGGGCACGTCCGCCGCCGTCCGCTCGTGATACCCGTGCACGCGCGGCCGTTTCCGTGCCGCAGCCCGGGCAGGCCACCGCCCCGTCCCGGGTCCTCGCCCGCACGCACGATCACCTCGCCCGCGTCCTCGACATCCTCGATGACCAGCGCAGACAACCCCGAAAACACAGTCCCCACAAGCTCTGTCACGTCAATCATGACTGATCGTGACACATCAGCACATTCTGCCACCACCGAAAGTGCGACAGAGCCAAAGATTAAAAATAGGTCCCTTCCACCGGTGCCCGGTCGGCTCGCACGCCACCACCAGCCCCTGCGAACCCCGCCCGGCCGCCCGGCCGGCCGCTGATTCCAGCTCTCTTTTTTTTTTTTTTTTTTTTTTTTTTTTTTTTTTTTTTTTTTTTTTTTTTTTTTTTTTTTTTTTTTTTTTTTTTTTTTTTTTTTTTAAAAAAAAAAAAAAAAAAAAAAAAAAAAAAAAAAAAAAAAAAAAAAAAAAAAAAAAAAAAAAAAAAAAAAAAAAAAAAAAAAAAAAAAAAAAAAAAAAAAAAAAAAAAAAAAAAAAAAAAAAAAAAAAAAAAAAAAAAAAAAAAAAAAAAAAAAAAAAAAAAAAAAAAAAAAAAAAAAAAAAAAAAAAAAAAAAAAAAAAAAAAAAAAAAAAAAAAAAAAAAAAACGTCGGCCGTCCTCCTCCGCCGCCTCCTCCTCCCTCCTCCTCCTCCCTCCTCCTCCTCCTCCTCTCTCTCTCTCTCTCTCTCTCCTCCTCCTCCTCCTCCTCCTCCTCCTCCTCCTCCTCCCTCTCTCTCTCTCTCCTCCTCTTTTTTTTTTTTTTTTTTTTTTTTTTTTGCTCATGGCCATGGCCCCATGGCCCCATGGCCATGGCCATGGCCGCCCTGGCCCTGGCCGTTCTTCGATGCACCATTCCCTCGGCGAGCTCGTCGTCGCCGATCGACTCGATCGTCTCGGCGACGCGTTGCCCCTTGCCGTCGTAGCCGAGCCGGCGTGACTTCACGAGCGCGGGGACGCCGACCCTTCCTCGAGGGACCCGAACGGCGCGGTGGCGATCCCGAGCCGCCGGAAGAGCTCCTTCTCGCGAGGCGGTCCTGCCCGAGCTCGAGCGCGCGTCGGATCCGGGACTGCGCCGACCGTGCGAGCGGCAGCGACCGGGACGTTCTCGAACTCGTAGCGTGGACCGCGTCCACACCGTCTGCGAGGCGATCGAGGCACGCCGGATCGTCGTAGGCGCCGACGATCGAGCTCGCCCACCTCTCCGGCGCACGCGTCGGCCGCGGGATCGAGGAAGCGGAGGCGAACGTCGAGCGGCGCTCCCGCGAGGGCGAGCATCCGTCCGAGCTGCCCGCCGCCGAGGCAGCCGACGAGCGCCGTCACGCTGCCGGATCGGGCGCGGCGAGCACGGACTCGGTCTGCTGCTCGCGGAACGCAGCCAGACGCTCGCGAACGCCGTCGTCACGCCGCGCGACGATCGCGGCGGCGAGGAGCGCCGCGTTGATCGCACCCGCCCGGCCGATCGCGAGCGTCCCGACGGGCACGCCGGCCGGCATCTGCGCGATCGAGAGCAGCGAGTCCAGGCCCTGCAAGCGCCTTCGACTCGACCGGCACCCCGAGCACCGGAAGCAGCGTCTTGGACGACGTCATCCCCGGCAGGTGCGCGGCCCCGCCCGCGCCCGGCGATGATCACCTGCAGCCCGCGCTCCTCGGCCGACGACGCGTACGCGAAGAGCTTGTCCGGCGTGCGGTGTGCCGACACGACCTCGGTCTCGGCGGACTCCCAGCGACTTCGAGCGTCTCGGCCGCATGGCGCATCGTCTCCCAGTCGGACGGGAGCCCATGATGATCGCAACGAGAGGCGCTACCCCGCTCACGGGATGGAGCCTACTTTCTGCGCAAGATCGGAATCCGCTCACGCGGACCTCCGATCGCGCGAAGGCAAGATCCTGAAGCGCGACCGCTTCGCGGTCGCGGTCGCAACTCTCAGCATGCCGTTGCTTTCTGCGCCAGAGCGGATTCTGCGCCAGACCGAAATCGCTCGCGCGGACTTCCGGTCGCGCGAAGAGCGAAGGACCTGAAGGCGACCGCTTCGCGGTCGCGGTCGCAACTCTCAGCATTGCCGTTGCTTTCTGCGCCAGAGCGGATTCTGCGCCAGACCGGAATCCGCTCGCGCGGACTTCCGGTCGCGCGAAGAGCAAAGGGCCTGGAGCGCGACCGCTTCGCGGTCACCGGTTGTCGCGAGACGCTACAGCATTGCCGTTGCTTTCTGCGCCGAGAGCGGATTCTGCGCCAGACCGGAATCCGCTCGCGCGGACTTCCGGTCGCGCGAAGAGCGAAGGACCTGAAGCGCGACCGCTTCGCGGTCGCATAGCAACGCTCAGCGTTGCCGTTGCTTTCTGCGCCAGAGCGGAATCCGCTCGCGCAGACTGCCGGTCGCGCGAAGAGGACCTGAAGCGCGACCGCTCGCGGTCGCAGTAGCAACGCTCAGCAACGCGCTCTTGGACCCTTCGACTTCTTCACGAGGAGCGCGGCGACCGAGCCCGCGGTCTTGCGCAGGTCGGCGTCCTCCTCGTCGTTCTCGGCGATTCCCTCGAGGATCTGGATCGTGTCGCGCTGCGGGTGCCGTTCTTCGGCACACCACGGCGAGCCGCCTCACCGCGGCGTTCGGATCGCGCGCCGCAAGCTCGTGCAGCAGCGGACGGAACGCATTGACGTCACCCGGGTGCGACCGCGAGAGACCCTCGAGCGCGATGAGCGCCGAGCCGCGGGCTGCCGGACTCTCGTCCTCGAGTCCTCGCCGCAGCAGCTCCACCTTCTGGCGGACCGGAACTGCGCGATCCCCGGTACGCCTGCGCGCGCGGCAAGCGCGATAGTCGGAGTCGCGAGCGCCCGCCTCGATCTCCTCATCCCCCTGTCGAGCGGAGCGACGCCAACGCGCGCTCGTCGCCTGCCTGCGCGAGAGCGTCCGCCTCGGCAGCCGGCGCCTCGGCGAGCGTCACCCGAGCTCGGCAGGAGCGCGGCGCCGGACCCGACGTAGCGCGCCGACGGTCGAACGGAGCCGGCCGATTCGCTTCTGCTCGAGGATGTGCGCGGACCAGCCCGCGACGCGCGAGCACGCGAACATCGCCGGCGTCAGCGCGCGGCGGTATGTCCGCGACGTCGAGAACGAGCGCCGCCTAGTACTCGACATTCGTCGTGAGCACCCGCTCGGGGTGGCGCGCTCTTCACGCCGAGAGTGCTGCCTACTCGAGCTGCTCGGCGTCTTCGATCTGCAACGAGCCCCAGCTCCCGCGCGGTGCGAGAGGGATGCCGAGCGTCGAGGTCCTCGGCCCGGTAGACGCGATGGCCGAAGCCCATGATCCGCTTACCCCGTAGAGCAGGTCCGGACCCACTGCGCCGAGTCCCCCAGTGCGCTGACCTCGTCGAGCATCGGATCACGTGGCAGGTGCCCCGCCGTGGAGCGGGCCGGAGAGCGTCGCCGATGCAGCCGACAAGAGCCGCACCGCGGTCCGCCCCGGTCGACGCAGTCACACGTGCCGTGAACGTCGACGCGTTCAAGCCCGTGCTCCGCCGTGCAAATCGAGTACGTGTCGATGGCCGTACGGCCTTGGCGTCGGCCTCGCCCGTCCATCGCGGAGGAACTTGCTCCGCCGCCGTCCGACCCGCCGCGACGACGTCGTCCGGGACGCTGCGGCTCTGCATGGCCGTCCGCGAGCGAGTGCCGACCGCGCGACGATCGACATCGACTGCGCGGACAGCCTGCCGAGGTCGTCGCGTGCCTGCGCGTCCGAGATCTCGTTGAGCTTTCCCGAGCTCCCAGAGCCCCGCAGAGCCGTGCGATCTCGGCCTGCGCGTCGGCCGGTGCGTTCCCGTGAGAGCAGCCGGCTCGTACGGATCCGGCTCCGGCAAGACCCCGGTCCAGATCTCGTCGACGAGCAGGCCCCACACCTCCTCGTACGGGCGCGACCGACGAGCTCCTCGATGTCGACGCCGCGGTACCGGAGCGCCCCTCCCTCTCCCGATCCGGCTCGGCGATCTCCGTCCGACCGCAACGACGCCTTCGAGTCCCGGCTTGAAGTCCGCGACCTCGCTCATCCTCGAGAGACGCTACCTCGAGCTGTGTTCTCCGTAGATCGAGATTCGCTCGCGCCGAAGTGGATCGCGGCAATCCCTGCAAGATGGAATTGAAATGAAGGGACCCGCCTCGTGGCGGCGAAGGCCATCGGCATCCGTCGTCAAGCTGAGGAGGGGTGCCGATGGCTGCTGCGCCGTGGATCGTCTCCGACGAGCTGTGGGAGCTGGTCGAGCCCTTACTGCCGAAGAAGGAGCGGCGCTTCCCGCTATCCCGGCCGAAAGAGGTTGCCTGATCCGAGGCACTGCAGGGGATCCTCTTCGTGTTGCACACCGGGATCGCCTGGCGCGCCTGCCGCTCGCGCTCGGCTTCGGCTCGGGTGCGACCTGCTGCCCGGCACCTGGACGAGTGGCAGCGCCGGTGTGTGGGAGCGCCTGCACGCGCTACTGTTCTCGCGCCTGCGGGCAGCAGGGGAGATCGAGTGGGAGCGCGCCGTCGCCGACTCGAGCCAGGTGCAGGCGAAAAAGGGGGCGCCAGAAACGGGCCGAAGCCCGGTCGATCGCGGCCGTCCCGGCTCCAAGCACCATCTCCTCGTCGACGGCAATGGTCTCCCTCTCGCCTGGCGGCTGAGCGCCGGCAACCGCAACGACATCTTGCAGCTGATTCCGCTGCTCGACGCCGTCCCGGCGGTCGCAGTCGTTGGCCGACCGCATCAGCGACCCGAGCGCGTGCTCGCCGACCGCGCCTACGACCACGAGCACTACCTGGTCGAACTGCGTCGGCGCGGGATCGAACCGGTGGTCGCCCGCCGCAGGCAGCCACACGGGTCCGGACTCGGGCGTCTGCGCTGGGTGGTCGAGCGCACGTTCGCCTGGCTACACAGCTTCGAGCGCCTACTGGTGAGCTACGAGCGTCGCGCGCCGACATGCACGAAGCCTTCCTCGCCCTCGGCTGCTGCCTCGTCTGCTTCAGGAGGCTGCGGTGCATTCTGCAATTCGAGCTCTAAAGGCGGCCGCGTTCGCGGCAGGCATGTCGCTGCCTGCCCGTCGCGTTGTGCATCGTGGCTACGATCGGCGGCGCCGATGGCCCATCGCGTCACCCTCATTCCCGGCGACGGGACCGGGCCGGAGCTCACCGAAGCCACCCGCCGCGTCCTCGAGGCGACGGGGGTCGAGCTCGAGTGGGACGTGCGCCAGGCCGGCGTCGACGTGATGGAGGAGGCCGGCACACCACTCCCCGGGAGAACGCTCGACTCGGTGAAGGCGAACGGCGTCGCGCTGAAGGGCCCGATCACGACGCCGATCGGCACCGGCTTCCGCTCGGTGAACGTCGCCCTACGGCACGAGCTCGAGCTGTACGCCTGCCTGCGGCCGTGCAGGTCCTACGCGGGCGTCCGCTCGCGGTACGAGGACGTCGACGTCGTCGTCGTCCGCGAGAACACGGAGGACCTGTACGCGGGGATCGAGTACGAGGCCGGCACTGACGACGCGAAGCTGGTCATCGACACCCTGAACGCGCTCCAGGCGAAGCAGATCGCGACGAGCATCGGGCATCTCCGTCAAGTCGATCAGCGCCGCGGCGTCCGAGCGCATCGTCCGGTACGCGTTCGAGTACGCGCGGGCGCACGGGCGCCGCGAGGTCGCCGGCGTGACGAAGGCGAACATCATGAAGTTCACGGACGGGCTCTTCCTGTCCGTCTTCCGAGAGGTCGCGGCCGACTACCCGGACGTCCAGCTCGCGCGAGGTGCTCGTCGACGCGCTGACGATGCAGCTCGTCCAGCGTCCCGAGGAGTTCGACGTCCTCGTCCTGCCGAACCTCTACGGCGACATCATCAGCGACCTCACCGCCGGTCTCGTCGGTGGGCTCGGTGTCGCGCCGGGCGCGAACATCGGCGAGCACGCAGCCGTCTTCGAGGCGACGCACGGCTCGGCGCCGAAGTACAAGGGCCAGAACAAGGTCAACCCGACCGCGATGATCCTCTCCGGGAAGCTCATGCTCGAGCACCTGGGCGAGCGCGACGCGGCGCGACGGCTCGAAGCCGCCGTCGCAGCCGTCATCGCCGCCGGCGAGCGGGTGACCTACGACCTCAAGCCGACGCGCGACGACCCGACCGCGGTCGGCACCTCCGAGTACGCAGACGCGATCATCGAAAGGCTGGAGTCGTAGGCCGCGAACCCAGCACCTACGCACGGAGAGACCGACAATGCGAAAGAAGATCACGGTCGTCGGCGCCGGGAACGTCGGCGCGACGTGCGCCCAAGAGCTGGCTCGGCGCGACTACGCCGACGTCGTCCTCGTCGACATCATCCCGAAGTTCCCGCAGGGGAAGGCGCTCGACATCAACCAGGCGGCCGCCGTCCTCGGCTACGAGCCGGCGCATGGTGGGCGCGAACGGCTACGAGGAGACGGCCGGCTCCGACGTGATCGTGATCACCGCCGGCAAGCCGCGCTCGCCGGGGATGAGCCGCGACGACCTCGTCTCGACGAACGAGGCGATCGTCTCGTCGGTCACGAAGGAAGCGGTGAAGCACTCGCCCGGACGCGATCCTCGTCGTCGTCTCGAACCCGCTCGACGCGATGTGCCACGTCGCGAAGGCGGCGTCGCGTTTCAAGAAGCACCGCGTCGTGCGGCATGGCGGGCATCCTCGACACCGCCCGCTTCTCCACCTTCATCGCGCAGGAGCTCGACGTCTCGGTGAAGGACGTCACAGCGGTCGTGCCTCGGCGGCCACGGCGACCAGATGGTCCCGGTCGTCTCGGCGACGAACGTCGGCGGCGTCCCGCTTCCGGCTGCTCCCGAAAGGCTCGCGATCACGAAGCTCGTCGAGCGGACGAAGGTCGGCGGCGGCGAGCTCGTCTCGCTGCTCGGCACGTCGGCCTGGTACGCGCCCGGAGCCGCGGCGGCGCAGATGGTCGACTCGATCTGCCTCGACGAGAAGCGGATCCTCCCGTGCACGGCGTACCTCGAGGGCGAGTACGGGATCAGCGGCCTCTACATGGGCGTCCCGGTCAAGCTCGGCGCCGCCGGCGTCGAGGAGATCGTGAAGCTGCGGCTGAGCGCCGACGAGAAGAAGATGCTGCGCGCGTCCGCCGCCGCCGTGCGCGAGGTCGTCGGCGTCCTGAAGAGGAAGTAGACGTGGACCTCGGACTCAACGGCCGGACGGCGATCGTCTGCGGCGCGTCCTCGGGGATGGGCCTCGGCATCGCCGAGTCCCTCGAGAGGAAGGCGCGAACGTCGTCATGTTCGCGCGGCGCGCAGGAACTCCTCGAACGGGAGGCGGAGCGGATCGGAGGCCTCGCGGTCCCCGGCGACGTCACGAGCGCCGACGACCTCGAGCGGCTCGTCGCACGCGACCGTCGAGACGTACGGCGGCGTCGACATCCTCGTGAACAACTCGGGTGGGCCACCGCGCGCGACCGCGCACCGAGCTCGACGCCGACAACGTGCGAGCTGCCGTCGACCTCCTGCTCGTCTCGGTCGTGCGGCTGACGGCCCTCTGCCTCCCCTACCTCGAGCGGAGCGGCGCGGGCCGCATCGTGAACATCACGTCGCAGCACGGTGCGCGAGCCGATCGACAGCCTCGCGCTCTCGAACTCCGTGCGGCCCGGCATCGTGGGCTGGGCGAAGTCGCTCGCGCGCGAGGCTCGGGCCAGGGAATCACGGTCAACTCCATCGCGCCGGGAAGCATCGACACCGATCGGATCCGCGAGCTCGACCCCGACGGTCCGTCCGAGGAGGATCTCGCGAGATCCCGCTGCGCCGGCTCGGCACGACGCGCGAGATCGGTGACGTCGTCGCCTTCCTCTGCTCCGAGCGCGGCCTCGTACGTGAGCGGCAGCGTCGTCTTCGTCGACGGCGCCGCCAGCCGCGGGCGTCTAGTCGGAAGCGCTTCGCCGGCACCGCGGTCGTCCTCGGCCTGCTCGGGCTCGCAGCGACTGCGCTCCTGCTCTGGTGGCTCCCCGCCGACGACTTCCTCTTCGTCCCGGATCGCGCGAAGCCGCTCGCCGACAAGGTCGAGGTCGAGGGCGGGCATCGAACGCCGAAGGGCGACGTCTACTACGTCGACCTCTTCGTGCGTCGCATCCGCAAGCTCGAGCAGCTCCTCCCGTTCACCCGGCCCGACGGCGCGACGTTCGTCCCGGCGCAGAGCGCTCACCCCGGACGGGACGACCGACGAGGAGCGTGACCGGCAGAACGCCGAGGACATGCAGCGCTCGGAGCAGATCGCGGCCGTCGTCGCGCTCCGCGCGCTCGGCTACGACGTCACTGCGACGCCGCGCGGCGTGCTCGTCACGAGCGTCTACACGGACGTCCCGGCCGCGAAGGTGCTCGAGCCGAACGACGTGATCGTCGGCGTCAACGGCGTGGCCGTCCGTACACGCCCGCAGCTCCGCCGAGAGATCGGTCGTGTCGCTCCGGGCGACGACGTGCGTCTCACGCATCCGGCGCGGCGGCAAGGTCAGGGACGTCACGGTGCGGACGATCGCCGAACCCGCAGGATCCCTCGCGCGCAGTCATCGGCATCCTCGTCGACCAGGACGCGAAGATCGAGCTGCCGATCGACGTCGACATCGACCTCGGCCGCGTCGGCGGCCCGTCGGCCGGCCTTCCCTTCGCGCTCGAGATCGCCCGTCAGCTCGGCCGCGACGTGACCCACGGCTGCCGGATCGCCGCGACCGGCGCGCTCGCGCTCGACGGAACCGTGATCCCGATCGGCGGCGTGAAGCAGAAGACGATCGGCGCGCGCCGGGCGGATGTGGATTTCTTCCTCGTCCCGGTCGGCGAGAACGCGAGCGACGCGCGGGAGAATGCGGACGGGCCTCCCGATCATCCCTGTTGAAAGTTTTCAACAGGCGTTGCGGAAGCTGGCAACGGGTCGAGTAAAATGCTGAATTTGCAGGTACTTCGTCCTCGCTGACAACACGCGCAATTTGCGGCGAATTCGTCCCGACGGGGGGTTGTCCGGCTCGGAGCCGCTCGCCAGAATGCTGGCTGGTCGTGAGGGGCGACCGACGAGCGAATGGCGGCGAAGAAACGCACACCCGTGACCTGCGACGACTGCTACTTCCGGCAGGAAGGCCTCTGTGCGCTCGCCCGGGAACGTGCCCTGCCCGACCTTTCGCGCATCGACCCGCGGCACGCTCGTCGCCGCCGCTGCAGCCCCGCCTCGTGCCGCGGGTGCTCGCAGCCGGTACGGTCGGCCAGGCCGCCTAGACTGCGGGCGTGAGCACGCAGGGCAGCCCGCCTCCGAGCTCGGAGAAGGACACCCCCTGGAAGTTGATCGTCTTCGGCGTGCTCGCGGTCTACGCGCTGCTTGATCATCTTCCTGAACCGCAAGCAGGTCGAGGTCAGCTTCGTCTTCTTCTCGGCCGAGATCTCGCTGCTCGTCCTCATCCTCCTGTGCGTCGGGATCGGCTTCGCCGCCGGCTACCTCTTCGAGCAGCTTCGCGAGCGCCGCAAGCGGGGCGTCTCCGCCTAGGCTCAGCCGAGGAGGCGCATGACGCGCTCGACGCCCTCGGTGATCCGCTCCGGCGTCTCGTAGCTGTACGCGAAGCGGGCGCTCGTCGCGCCGCCACCCGAGCCGCGCGGGAAGAACCCGCCGCCGGGGATGAAAGCGACGCCTTCACGCTCCGCCGCAGCCGCGAGCGCGGTGGCGTCGGCGCCGTCGAAGCTCGAGCCAGACGAAGTAGCCGCCTGCGGGATGACTCCACGACGTGCCGGCCGGGGCATGCGTCCGCAAGCGCGCCGAGCATCGCGTCGCGACGCGCCCGCAGCTCCGCGCAGACGTGCTCGAGGTTCGGCTCGAAGCGGCCGCGGGCGACGAACTCCGCGACGACCGCCTGCGGGAGGAACGGCGGCGAGATGTACGTCGAGACGGCCCGCTCCTCGAACGACGCCGCGTGCGCCTCGGGCAGGACGAAGTAGCCGCTGCGGACCCCGGGCGCCACCGTCTTCGAGAACGACGACGTGTACGTGACGAGCTCCCCGCCCTCGAGCTCGACGAAGGCTCGCCTCGGGCTCGCCCTCGAAGCGGACGAGACCGTACGGGTCGTCCTCGAGAACCGCGAGCTCGTGCTCGCGAACGATCTCGACGAGCCGCGCGCGGCGCTCGGCCGACAGCGTCCTCCCGCTCGGATTCTGGAAGGTCGGGATCGTGTACAGGAACGACGGCCGCTCGCTCGCGGCTGCGCAGCTCGGCGTCGAGCGCGTCCGGATCGAGACCTTCCTCGTCCATCTCGAGCGCGACGATCTCGACCCCGTCGCGCGCGAGGATCTTCAGCGGACGGTCGTAGCTCGGCGCCTCCACGAGCACGCGTCCCGGCGTCGCGCGCGAGCTGCTCGGCGGCGTAGAACACGAATCCCTGGAGGCCGCCGACCGTGAGCACGACGCGCTCCGGGGTGACGCCGTGCCGCGCCGCGACCCACTCCCGGAGCGGCCCGTAGCCGCCGCCCGGGCCGTACGCGAAGACCCTGTCGCCGTCGCGCTGCGCGACCGCGTACGCGCAGTCGGCGAGCTCCTGGGCCGGGACCAGCTCGGGCGCAGGCGCGCCGCGGGCGAAGGAAATGGGCGGCTCGACCGACACGCGCGTCGAGCCTACGCGAAGAACGTGTCGTCGTCGGAGTACGGTGGGACGCAGCAGCAGAGGAGCGTCGCGCCCGTCGTCGGCGGCGGTCAGCTGGTGCCAGCTACCCGGCGGGATGAGGATCGCGTCGCCCGGGCCGACCGAGCGAGCCTCGCCGTCGACCTCGAGCTCGCCGCCGCCCTCGACGATGAGGTAGATCTCCTCGCTCCGCGCGTGGTAGTGGCGCTGCGTCGCCTGGCCGGGATCGAGCGACGCCTCGGCGAGGCTCTGCGCGTCCGTGTGGAGGTACTCGCGAATCGTCGAGCCGTCCTTCGTCGTGAACGGCATCGCGTCGCGGTCGCGGTTGCGGAGCTCCACGCGGCGACTGTAGCCGCCGCTACGCGCGGGCGATCTCGGCGACGAGCTGCGCGGCCTCGGTCGGCGTCGTGCCGACTCGCACGCCACGCGCCTCGAGCGCTTCCTTCTTCGCCTGGGCCGTCCCGGCGGAGCCGGAGATGATCGCCCCGGCGTGCCCCATCGTCTTCCCCGGCGGCGCCGTGAAGCCGGCGATGTAGCCGACGACCGGCTTCGACATCTCGGACTCGATGAACGCGGCCGCCTTCTCCTCCTCGTCGCCGCCGATCTCGCCGACCATGACGACCTGCTCGGTCTGCTCGTCGGCCTCGAAGAGCCCGAGGACGTCGATGAACGACGAGCCGACGATCGGGTCTCCTCCGATCCCGACGATCGTCGAGCAGCCGAGCCCGAGCTGCGTGAGCTCGTGGCCGATCTGGTACGTGAGCGTGCCCGACCGCGAGACGAGCCCGATCGACCCCTCGCGGAAGATCTCGGCCGGGATGATCCCGACGTTCGCCTTCCCCGGCGACAGCGCGCCGGGGCAGTTCGGCCCGACGATGCGGACGTCGCGATCCTCGACGAACGCGTGCAGGCGCAGCATCTCGTGCGCCGGGACGCCCTCGGTGATGCAGATCGACGGTGCGCGATGCCGGCGCCGATCGCCTCGTACATCGCGTCCGCGGCGAACGGCGCCGGGACGAACACCATCGCCGTGTTCGCGGCGGTCTCGGCGACGGCGGCCGCGACCGAGTCGAAGACGGGGATGCCGTCGACGTCCTGGCCGCCCTTTCCCGGCGTCACGCCCGCGACGACGTTCGTCCCGTGCGATCGGTTGCGCAGCCCGTGGAAGCGGCCCTCGGAGCCCGTCAGGCCCTGGACGACGAGGCGCGTGTCCGTAGTCGACGAGGATCGCCATCAGGCCGCCAGCTCCACCGCGCGACGCGCGCCGTCGAGCATCGTCGCCTCGGTCGAGAGATTCGGCAGCGCTGCCTCGCCGAGGATGCGCCTTCCCTCCTCGGCGTTCGTCCCGTCGAGTCGGACGACGATCGGAAGCTCGAGCCCCATCTGACCGACCGCCTGCAGGATGCCCGCGCGCAACCTCGTCGCAGCGGGTGATCCCGCCGAAGATGTTGAAGAAGATCGCGCGGACCTGTGGGTCACGCGTGATGACCTCGAGCGCGTCGACGACGCCCTGCGCGTCGCCGCCGCCGCCGAGGTCGCAGAAGTTCGCCGGACGGCCGCCCGCGAACGTCACCACGTCGACGGTCGACATCGTCAGGCCCGCGCCGTTTCCGAGCACGCCGACCTCGCCGTCGAGCTTGACGTACGTCACGCCCTTCTCGCGCGCGAGCGCCTCGAGCGGATCCGCAGCCGCGACGTCGCGCAGCTCCGCGATGTCGGCGTGCCGGAAGAGCGCGTTGTCGTCGACCGAGAACTTCGAGTCGAGCGCGCGCACCTCGCCCTCGGGCGTGACGATGAGCGGGTTGATCTCGCAGAGCATCGCCTCCGTCGCGACGAACGCCTCGTACAGCTTCTGGACGATCGACGCGATCTGCTTCTGCTCGCCCGGATCCGTCACGCCGCCGTCGTAGACCAGCCGTGCGCGCGTGCCACGGATGGCAGCCCTCGAGCGGGTCGACGTGGAGCCGCACGAGCGCGTCCGAGCTGGTCGCGGCGACCTCCTCGATCTCGATCCCGCCCTGGGTCGTGAACATGAAAAGCGGCTTCTTCGCGCTGCGGTCGAACGTGAGCGAGAGGTAGTACTCGCGCTCGATGTCCGACGCACGCTCGATCCACAGCTTCGTCACGACGTGACCGCGGATGTCCATGCCGAGGATCTCTCGCGCGTGCGACTCGACCTCGTCCCCGGTCTTCGCGAGCTTGATCCCCCCGGCCTTGCCGCGACCGCCGGTGAGCACCTGCGCCTTCACCACCGCCGGGTAGCCGAGCTCGTCCGCCGCCGCACGCGCGCCGGCCGGATCGACCGCGAGGCGGCCGTCCGAGACAGGGATCCCGTGTTGCCGGAAGAGCTCCTTCCCCTGGTACTCGTGGAGGTCCAAAGCGCGCGCGAGTCTACCGCGTCGACTCGGGAGGGCCGACCGTGCCGGTGTGCGAGCATCTCCGCGGGTTGAGCCGTTCCTCACTCATCGTCCTCCTCGCTCTCGGCGCGACGTTCGCCGGCTTCGTGCTGGCGTCCAACGCGCAGCGCCTGCGCGGAGACGACTCGAACGTCACGCCGAGCGTCGCGGCCGGCCCACAGACCGCGACCCTCGACTGGACCGAGACGTACGGCGAGAAGGGAAATGAGGTCGTCTTCACGGTCGACAGGCTCGAGGTGACGGAGGCGGGATGGAAGGCGCGCGTCGGCATCGACAACCGCACCGAGGTCGGCTGGGAGCTCGCACCGGGAGCGACGCCGGAGGGGTCGTTCGGCCTCCAGCTCTTCGAGACGGGCGACAAGGACGAGCTGGACGAGCGGAACCAAGCCGGCACGCTCCCGGCGGTTCGCGCTGCGACCCGGTACGAGCCCGAGCTGCCACGCATTCTGGAGCCCGGCGCATCCTGGGAAGGCACGATCTCGGCGCCGGGGCCGCTCGTTGCGGGCAGCTGGGCCCGCGTGGCGTTCGGCACGCTCATCGCCGTCGGGAAGCCGCCGGAGGGCATGAACGAGATCGTCGTGTGGATCACCGACCACACGCACCGCCTGCAATCCTGAGTCAGCGCGTGACGCGAGCCGTGAATCCGGCCTGCGGCTCGGGCTCCGCGCCGCAGCTCGCGGGCACGGATGGGCCTATTCGCTCCTCCACGACGGCGGTGTGCTCGCGGCCGTCCAGGCCCCGGAACCGGACGAGCCCGTCGTCCGCGGGGACGAGGCGGAGATCGGCGACCGCGTCGAGTCGTTCGGCGGCTCGCACCGCCAGCTCCGCAGCCTGCACCCGGGTCGAATAGATGACGCGGCCACGATAGTGGGTGAGGTCGATACGCCCGGCGAGCCCGTCCGCGACGACGGGTACGGCGCTCTCGGGCGCGAGCCGCCCGAGGTGGATGCCGTCGGGAAGGAGGAGGACGTTCGCCGCGAACCGGTGGCCACCCTGGTGCGACGTCAGCCAGAGTTGATCGTCGTCGAGGTGCTCGGCAAGCGCGCCGTAGACGGCCGTTCCGCGAAGCGCACAACACGCGTCGCGCGTCCCGTGGCCACACACGAGCACCAGCTTGGCGTCGGTCTTCTCGCCGCCACGAACGAGGTCGACGTCCGCGAGCTCACCGGGCGATGTCAGCTCGAAGCGGCGCACCTCGGCGCGGTACTCGCCCACGCACACGACGAACGCGAGCCCGTTTCCGGATCGTGCGCGCCCCGGGCGGCGGACGAACAGCAGACGCGACGACGGGGTGCTGTCGAGCCACTCGCTCGCGGCGCGGCGAGCGGGCTCGGGTAGACCCGCGCCGTCGCCGACGTCGCGCTGCCACGTTCCGGGCACCTCGACCAGGAGCCAGTGCTCGGCGCTCGTCGCAGTCGCTCCGAGCGGCTCTCCGGCGAGCTCGGAGAGGTCCGCGCAACGCGTCGGCATGCTCACTCGCTCGAGAGCACGCAGACGACCTGACCGTTCGCAACCTGGTCGCCCGGCGCAACCGCAATCTGGGCCACGACCCCGTCCGCCGACGAGACGATCTCGTTCTCCATCTTCATCGCCTCGACGACGCAGATGAGGTCGCCCGCCGACACAGGGACTCCTTCGCTCACGGCAACGGAGAGCACCGTCCCCTGCATCGGGCTCGTGATCGCGCCGACCGCGTCGCCCGCGAGCCCCTTGCTGCGCTCTCGGTGGCGGCGGGCGAGCTCGACCCACGGCGGATCCGGCACGCGCACGCGGACCTCGTGCCGGCGCCCGTCGATCTCGACGGCCAACACCCGCTCCCGAGTCCACGCGCGTCCGTCCGCTGCTGCAGCTACGCTCGTTTTCGGATGAGACAACTGCTCGAGCTCCTCCGCCCGATCGGCAAGCTCCTCCGACTCGACGATCCCGCGGCAAGTCTCACCTTCCACGAAGCACCGGGTCTCGAGCAGCGCGCGGTGGAACCCGAGCAGCGTCGCCGGCCCCTCGATGACGAACTCCTCGAGCGCGCGCAGCATGCGCCGGCGGGCATGCTCGCGGTCGACGTCGTGGACGATGAGCTTGGCGATCATCGGGTCGTACAGCTCCGAGATCTCGTCCCCCTCGCGCACGCCCGAGTCGACGCGCACACCGATGCCAGCAGGCTCCCGGTAGGCCGTGATCCTCCCCGGGGAGGGCAGAAACGCGCGGGAGGCGTCCTCGGCGTTGATGCGGCACTCGATCGCGTGGCCGCGCAGAACCACGTCGTCTTGCGTCACGGACAGCGACTCACCGGCCGCAACGTGGATCTGCTCCCGCACGATGTCGATCCCGGTGACGGCCTCGGTGACGGTGTGCTCGACCTGCACGCGTGTATTCATCTCGAGGAAGTAGTAGGAGCCGTCGACGTCGAGCAAGCCTTCGATCGTCCCTGCGGACCGGTACCCGACCGCGCGGGCAGCGTCGATCGCGATTGCCCCGATGCGCGCCCGGAGATCCTCGTCGACCGCCGGTGAGGGGGTCTCCTCCACGAGTTTCTGGTGCCGTCGCTGGATCGTGCAGTCGCGCTCTCCGAGGTGGATCACGTTGCCGTGGGAGTCGGCCAGAACTTGGACCTCGACGTGCCGCGGATCCTCGAGGTACCGCTCGACGTAGACGGCCGAATCGGCGAAGTACGCCTCGCCCTCGCGTTGCGCGCTCTCGAACGCACGCTCGATGTCGTCCGCGGAGCGCGCGACGCGCATCCCCTTGCCTCCCCCTCCGGCCGACGCCTTGACGACGATCGGGTAACCGACGTCCTCCGCGGCCGTGAGCACGTCGTCGACGGATGTCGCGGGTGAGGTAGTGCCGGGGACGACCGGCACGCCTGCCGCATGCATGCGCGCGCGAGCCGCGATCTTCGAGCCCATCGCCAAGATCGCCTCGGGCGGCGGCCCGATCCAGACGAGGCCGGCCTCTTCCACACGACGCGCGAAAGCGGCGTTCTCCGCGAGGAACCCGTAACCGGGATGCACCGCTTCGGCCCCGGCACCAAGCGCGACCTCCACGATCGTGTCGGCGCGAAGGTACGACTCGGTCGCCGGCCCGGGCCCGAGCAGGTACGCCTCGTCGGCGACGGCGACGTGGAGGCGGTCGCGATCGACTTCGGAGTAGACAGCGACCGATCCGATCCCGAGCTCGCGCAGCGTGCGGAACACGCGTATCGCGATCTCGCCGCGATTGGCAACGAGGATCTTCCGGAAGGCCGCCACGGGACGCGTATTCTCCCCGAAGGTGAGCCTCCCGGACCAGCTCACGGTTGCTCGGATCGCCGCGGTCCCGGTGGTCGTGATCCTGTTCGCCTGGGACTTCCCGAATCACGCGTACTGGGCGACCGCAGTGTTCGTCGTCGCGATGGCGACCGATCAGATCGACGGCTGGCTCGCGCGCCGGAGCGGGACCAGCTCGGCGCTCGGCACATTGCTCGACCCCGTCGCGGACAAGGTACTCGTCCTCGCAGCACTGGTCATGCTCATCGGCGAGGGCGTCGCGCCTGCCTGGATGATCGCCCTCATCGTCGTCCGCGAGATCCTCGTCTCGGGCCTGCGGCTCGCTGCAGTCGAGCGCGGTGTCGTGCTCGGCGCCCGCGACCTGGGTCGCGCCAAGACGTGGGCGCAGGCCCTCGCCGCGGCGATCGCGGGACTCGCCGCCGCGGGCGCATGGAGCGACGACGTCGCATGGTGGGCGCTTCTGATCGCGCTCGTGGCGACGTGGGTCTCGGGGCTCGACTACGCCCGGGTCGCACCACGCGTGCTGCGTGGCGAGAGCACGTAAGCGACCTCGGCGTCGTCTCCCTCGACACCTTCGTGCAACCCGGCCCGTCGCCAGGCGTCGTCATAGGCGACAACGCGCGGAGCGTCGACCCCGATCGCGCGAAGGGCGGTGCGGAGGGCGCGCTCGGTCGGGTCCTCGACAGGGGGCGAGACGGAGAGCTCCACGGCGGAGAGCGTAGTGGGCAATACGCTTCCCGATCGTGGACGACCGCCTCAGGCCCTTGTGGGACTTCGACGACCTCGACGGGACGGAGAAGCGCTTCCGCGAGCAGCTGGACGAGGAGGCGTCGGACGCCGGTCGCGCCGAGGTGCTGACGCAGCTCGCGCGCATCGAGGGTCTCCGTGGGAAGTTCGACGGCGGCGTGGCACTCGTCGACGAGGCCGCAGCGCTCGCCGGGGAAAGCGACGTCGCAAGGATCCGCATCGACCTCGAGCGCGGACGCCTGCGAAGGTCGAGTGGCGACGGAGAACGAGCTCGTCCGTTGTTCGAGTCGGCCTACTCGGGCGCGGTGGCGGCCGAGGAGTACTACCTGGCAGCCGACGCGGCGCACATGGTGGCGCTCGTCGCGGTCGATCGCGACGGCTTCGTCGACTGGACGAACCGCGGGATCGCGCTCGCGGAAGCACACGAGCCCGCGGAGTACTGGGCCGGCCCGCTCCTCAACAACCTGGGCTGGGAGTACTACGAGGCCGGGGACTACGACCTCGCCCTCGATGCGTTCGAGCGCGCTCTCGTCGTCCGCGAGCTCGAGCCCGACGAGCCCGAGCCGATCGAGATCGCCCGCTACGCCGTGGGCAAGGCCCTGCGCGCACTGGGCCGATCGGAAGACGCGATCCCGCAGCTGGAGCGCGCGGTCAAGTGGGCGACCGACCAGGGCGCTCCCGACGGCTGGTTCCATGAAGAGCTGGCCGAGGAGTACGCCGCGGTCGGTCGCACGGACGACGCGCGCGAACAGGCGCGCCTCGCGATCCCTCTGCTCGAGTCCGGCGACCCGTCATTCATGGAGGACGAGCAGCGCAGGTCGCGCCTCGTGGCGCTCACCGAATAGTCAGCCCTTCGAACTGTCGATGTCGCCGACGGGGCCCCGGTGACGGAGCACGTACGCATGAGGCGCGAAGGCGAGACCGCGATCTCGCCGTAGCGCACGACCGCGGCAAGAATGCCTGCGCGCCAAGGGCGGGGGCTCGTGGGGGAACCTGGGTTCCCCCACGACTACAGCGGGATGTTGCCGTGCTTGCGCTTGGGGGCGGGCTCTCGTTTCGAAAGGGCCGTCTCGAGCGCCGAGATCAGCACCGGCCGCGTCCGACGCGGCTCGATCACGTCGTCGACGTAGCCCCGCTCGGCCGCCGTGTACGGGTTGGCGAAGCGCTCCTTGTACTCGGCGATCAGCTCCTCGCGGCGGCCGTCGGGATCCTCGGCCTCCGCGAGCTCGTTGCGAAACACGATGTTGACCGCTCCCTCGGGGCCCATGACCGCGACCTCGGCCGTGGGCCACGCGACGTTGAAGTCCGCGCGGATGTGCTTCGAGGACATGACGTCGTACGCGCCCCCGTACGCCTTGCGTGTGATGACCGTCAGCTTCGGCACCGTCGCCTCGGCGTACGCGTACAGGAGCTTCGCGCCGTGCCGGATGATGCCTCCCCACTCCTGCGCGGTTCCGGGCAGGAACCCGGGCACGTCCACGAAGGTCACGAGCGGGATGTTGAAGGCGTCGCACGTCCGGACGAATCGCGCAGCCTTCACCGACGCGTCGATGTCGAGCACCCCGGCGAGCGCGCCGGGCTGGTTGCCGACGACGCCGACTGCGTGCCCACCGAGCCGGGCGAAGGCGCACACGATGTTCGCCGCCCAGTGCGCGTGCACTTCGAGGAAGTCGCCGTCGTCGACGACGCGCTCGATCACAGCCTTGATGTCGTACGGCTTGTTCGGGCTGTCGGGCACGAGCGTGTCGAGCGACGCGTCCTCGCGCTCGACGGGATCCGACGGCGGCGCGTAGGGCGGCGAGTCGAGGTTGTTCTGGGGCAGGAACGAGAGCAGGTACCGCGCCTCATCGAGGCATGCCTCCTCGTCGGCGGACGTGAAGTGCGCGACGCCCGACCGCGTCGCATGTGCGGCGGCGCCGCCGAGCTGCTCGAAGTCGACGTCCTCCCCGGTGACGGTCTTCACCACGTCGGGACCGGTGATGAACATGTACGACGTCCCCTCGACCATCAGGACGAAGTCGGTGATCGCCGGCGAGTAGACGGCACCTCCGGCACACGGCCCCATGACGAGCGAGATCTGCGGGACGACGCCCGACGCCTGCACGTTCCGCCAGAAGATCTCCGCGTAGCCGGCGAGCGACACCACTCCTTCCTGGATGCGCGCGCCGCCCGAGTCGTTGATCCCGACGACCGGGCAGCCGTACTTCACCGCGAGATCCATCACCTTGCAGACCTTCTCTGCGAACACCTCTGAGAGCGAGCCGCCGAAGACCGTGAAGTCCTGAGAGAAGACGAACACCTTTCGCCCGAGCACGGTCCCGAAGCCGGTGACCACCGCGTCACCCCACGGCCGGTTCTCGTTCATTCCGAACTCGACCTCGCGGTGCCGGACGAAGCGGTCGAGCTCGACGAACGAGCCCGGATCGAGCAGCTTCTCGATCCGCTCGCGCGCCAGCAGCTTGCCCCGCTCGCGCTGTCGCTCGACGTGCTTCGCGCTGGCCGGATGGAGGGCGTCCTCGCTCAGCTCCTCGAGCCACCGGAGCTTGGCGTCCGTGGTGTCGTGGATCTCGGCCATCGCCCGCGGAGCCTAAACGAGGGGCGCTGAAGCGCCTGATAGCTTCGCGGCCTTGGCGAGCACCCCGATCGATCGCTCCACCGCATGGCCATTCGAGAACGGTGAGCCGGGGGCGTTCACGTACTCGCGGTACTCCGGCCCGACGCTCGCCGAGGCGGAGCGTCGGCTCGGGGAGCTCGACGGCGGGGAGGCGCTCCTCTTCGCGTCCGGCTCGGCCGCCACGACGTCGCTCCTCCTCGCGTTGCTCGCGCCCGGACAGACGGTCGCGATCGCCGAGGGCGCGTACTACGGCACGGGCGTCATCCTCGACGAGCTCGCCCGCTGGGGGATCGAGAAGGTCGAGTTCGACCAGACGGGCCCGCCGCCCGACGGAGCCGACCTCGTGTGGCTCGAGGCGCCTTCCAACCCCTTCCTGACGATGCCGAACTTCGAGGCGGCCTCTGCGCACCCGGCGCGCGTCGTGTGCGACTCGACGGCGGCCACGCCGCTGCATGTCAGGCCGCTCGAGCGGGGCTGCGACATCGCGCTCCACTCCGCGACGAAGTACCTCTCGGGCCACGACGACGCGCTCGTCGGCGCGCTCGTGTGCCGTGCGGTCGACGATGCCGCGCGGCTGCTCGAGTTCCGCTCGCGCACCGGCCCCGTGCCGGCGGCGGACACCGCGTGGCTCCTCCTGCGCGGACTGCGGACTCTGGAGGTGCGCGTCGCGCGGCAGACCGAGACTGCCGCGAGCCTGGTCGAGCGTCTCGAGCAGCACGCTGCGGTGCACGTCGTTCGCTACCCGGGATTCGGCGGGCTCCTGTCCTTCGACGTCGCGGACGCCGACGCGGCGCGTCGCGTCGAGACCGCGACGACGCTGATCGCGAACATGACGAGCCTCGGGGGTGTCACATCCCGGATCGAGGCGCGAGCTCGGTGGGAAGGCGACCGCGTGCCGCCCGGCCTCCTGCGCCTCTCGGTCGGGCTCGAGGACCCGGACGCACTGTGGAACGACCTCGAGCGCGCTCTGGGCCGCGCGTGAGCTTCCTCGACCGGATCCGCTACCACCGGCCGCCGAAGACGCCCCAGGACGCTGACCGGCTCGCGCTCCGGCAGCTCGAGAGCCGTGGTGCGGAGCTCTCGCTGCCTCGACACGTCATCCACTTCCTGCTCTTCGAGCACGAGAGCGACGCGCACGCCGCCGCGGCCGCGATCGACGCGGGCTCGTGGACGACCAGGGTCGATCCGCCGACGTCGACGCTCGAGGAGTGGTCCGTGCGCGTCGACGGGCACCGGATCGTGGGCGCCGACACGGTCGCCGCCTTCCGCGCGCAGTTCGAGCAGGTCGCGGGCGTGCACAACGGCGAATACGACGGCTGGGAGGCCGCAGCGAAGCCGTAGCGACGCCCTGACGGGCTAGCTGTCGACGTACCGGCCGAACCAGCCGAGCATCCGGCGGTATGCCGCAGCCGCCGCCGCGGCGTCGTACCGCGAGCCCGTCGGGTTGAAGAAGGCGTGATCGACGTCGGGGAACGTGACGATCTGATGTCGTAGGCCCGCCTTGCGAAGAGCCGCGCGTGCCGCCCCGCGGCTCGCGTTGACCCTCGAGTCGAGCTCCGCGTAGATCCCGAGCACTGCGGCTTTCGAGCCCGCGAGGTTCCCGCTCTCGGGGAAGGGCCCGTAGAACGGGACTGCCGCTGCGAGCCGAGGCTCCTTCGAGGCGAGAAGGAGCCACGTCATGCCGCCGCCGAAGCAGAAGCCCGTAGCCGCGACCTTCTTCCCCGGGAGCCGGCGCCGAAGCTCGGTGACACCCGCCTTCATGTCCGCGACGAATCGCGAAGGAGGCGCCGCCCCCAGCGCGGCCATCGCCTCGAACTCGTCTGCGAACGACCTCGTGCCACCCTCCTCCGACAGCAGATCGATGGCCAGCGAGGAGTACCCGCTCGCTGCGAGCCGGCCCGCCACGGTCCGGATCGAGTCGGTCAGCCCGCGATTCTCGTGGATCACGAGCACGCCCCCACGCGGCCGGCGGGCAGTCGCCCAGGCACCGAGCAGCGTCCGTCCGCGCGGCCCTCGAAACGTGATGTCCCGGGTCTGAAGCGCGGCCAGGTCGACCTCCGGCCCGTGCGGACGAGCCGCCGCGCCGGGGCGCGCCGCCGCGCCCCCGATCGCTCGCGCCTGGCTCGCCATCGCGCCCGCGAGCAGGGACGCGGCTGCGGCGCCGCCCAACCCGAGTAATCCCAGGCGCCGCAGCGCCTCGCGCCGCGAGACGAGCCCGTCCGCGTGGTCCTCTGCTACCTCCTCGGCCAGATACCGCTGAAACTCGGTCACGAGTCGACCCTCCTCGTCCTGTCGGCATGCGTCTGCCCGAATCGACGATTCTGCACGGAGGTACGACAATTCGACATCGCCGGTTCTCCTACAGCAGGTGGCGTCCGAAGTCCCGCTCGAAGTCGCGCCAGACGCTGTGGATGTGCGTCCCGCTGTTCCGCGAGTTGTCGAACTCGAGGACGAACGTCGGCCCCTGCAGCCGATAGTAGTGCGGCACGCCGCGGCGAGTGCTCCCGGCCCAGCCGAACCGCGTTCTCGCGATGCCCGCTCGCTCCACTCGCGCGAACATCTCCCGCGCTATCTCTGCCGGGTGATTCGCGAGGTACGTCCGCACGATCTCGAGTATGCGTCGCTGAGCTGCGGACGGGAGATCGCCACGTGACCACGCCCACCCGCTCGAGCGGCCTCACGCGCGGCGCGTTCTGCGTGAGGTGGTCGGTGAGGGACTCCGAGGAGAACACCACCCGCCGTCGGAGCCCACGATCGAGCGAGAGCACGATCTCACGAGCCGCGTCTTCCTCGCGGGGCATCGTCCTGTACCCCTTCGGAACGGAGCGGTACGCGCTGCCCGCGCGGGTCGGCCAGGCACCGAGGAAGAACGGCTCGGCGACGAGCTCGTTCCCGACGACCGTGAAGTGCCTCGAGAGATGGTGCCCCTCGAACCGCCATCCCCATACGCGAGCGCCCGGAGTGCCGAACACGGAGACGTAGTAGCGATCGGCGTCGAAGGCATCGCCGAAGCCCGTGTCCATGCGCTGGAGCACGCCTTGCAGCGCCATGATGTCGACGGCCTTGTGATAACCCGCGGGCGAGCTGCTGGCGCGCAGGAGCGCGAGACCCAGCCGTCGCTGGCCCGCCGACATCGCTCCGAGCGGAAGGCCGTTTCGCGGGACCGAGGTCGGGATCGTCCAGTGCCACCGAGTGCGCTCCGCGCCGTCGAACGGGAACGTCGCGCGCTCCCGGTCGGCCGCGGAGAGCGCCGCCAGGAACGTGAGTGCTGCGGTCTCCACTGCCGCCACGTCGTTCCCCGCGGCTCGAGCAGGGCGAACACCGAGGGCGAGCCCTGCTGCGCCAGCGGCTGCGATCCGGAGCGCCGCGGGACGAGTGAGTCGTCGCTCGAGCAGGTCGTCGATCATGGCGAGCCTCCTTCCCCGCTGAATAGTTCCTCGCAAGAATACGACGGGCTGGGAGGCTGCCGCGAAGCCCTAGAAGGGCTAGATGTCGAGCCGCAGCTCCTCGAGGTCGAGGTCGCGGGCGACGCGGATCCAGACGTCGTTCGAGATCACCCCGGTGCGCCGCAACTCAACGAGCGCCTCGCGCTCGGCTTCGAGCAGCTCGCGGCGGAGCCGCTGGTAGTCCTGCGAGCGGGTCTCGATCGCTCCGTCGTCGCCGTCGTCGAACCGGGCGCGGAAGCGGTTCGTCCGGAATCGGTATGCACCGCGCACCCGCTCGGCCGTGTCCTCCCGCACCCAGTCCTCGTCGATGAGCACCTCGAGTCGCGCGAGCGCGGCCTCGGCCGCGCGGATGCGCGCCTTCGCGTCCTCGAGCTCCTCGATGCCGTCGTCCTCCAGCCCGAGCGCGCGAATGACGAACGGCAGCGTGAGGCCCATCCCGACGAGCGTGACGAGGATCACGGCGAACGTCAGAAAGAGAATGAGATCGCGTCCGGGGAAGGGCTCCCCCGCGTCGGTCTGCAGTGGCAAGGCGAGCGCCGCCGCGAGCGAAACTGCGCCGCGCATCCCGGCCCACGAGACGAAGACGGCTCCGCGCCAGCTCGACATGCGCCGGGCGATCCACTTCGGCGCATGCAGGACGACAAAGACCCACGCGAATCGGAGCACGATCACGCTTCCGCTGACCAGTGCCGCGTAGCCGACGAGCGTCCACGGCGAGTAGTCGCCGAGCGCGTCGAGGACAACCGGGAGCTGAAGCCCGATGAGCACGAACAGGAGCGCGTTCAGGAGGTACTGGACGATCTCCCAGACCGCCACTCCCTGGATGCGCACCTGGGCGTTGGTCAGCTCCGGGGTGTGCCAGCCGAGGTAGACGCCGGCAGTCACCGCGGCGAGGACTGCCGAGACGCCCATGAGCTCGGCCGGGATGAACGCGATGTACCCGGTGAGGAGCGAGATCGTGATCTCCGCCGGTGGATTGTCGAGCCGACGCCGAATCTGCCGGACGATCCAGCCGACCGCGAGGCCGACGCCGATCCCGCCTCCGACGCTCACGACGAAGAGCCCGCCCGTATAGAACGCCGAGAACGACCCGGCCACGACCGCGGCCACTGCGACGCGGTACGCAACCAGCCCGGTCCCGTCGTTCACGAGGCTCTCGCCTTCGACGATCGTCACGAGCTTGCGCGGCACGCCGTAGCGACGCGCGATGGACGTCGCAGCGAGCGGATCGGTCGGCGAGACGATGGCGCCGAGCACGAACGCACTCGGCCACGAGAGCCCGTCGATGAACGCGTGCGCGATCACGGCGACGCCGATCGTCGTCGCGACGACGAGGCCTATCGCGAGGAGCCCTATCGGCCGGACCGTCGCCCGCATGTCCCTGAGCGAGGTGAAGAACGCCGTGCTGTACAGAAGCGGCGGGAGGACGCCGAAGAAGACGAGTTCCGGCTGGAGTTCGAACTCCGGCATGCCCGGGATCACGCCGAGCACGAGGCCGCCGATGACGAGCAGGATCGGGTACGGGATCTTCAGTGCAGGGGCGATCGCCAGGAGGGTCGCCACGGCGAGGAGGAGCGACAGCGCGACGAGCCCGTCCTGGAGATCGAGATGCATCAGTAGGTTTCCCCGCGATTTCGTGAGGAGCGGGGGAGGCGATGGGACAGGCCATCGTCGGCGACATGCTTCCGGCCGCGGTCGGCGTGGCGATCAGCCCGATCCCGATCATCGCCGTGGTGCTCATGCTCGTGTCGCCGCATGGACGCGTAAACGGGCTCGCGCACCTCCTCGGTCAGGTCGTCGGCGTCGCCGGTGCGGGCGCGATCGTGTTGCTGATCGCAGGAGGCGCCGGCGGAAACGAGGAAGGCGCCGCCCCCGCAGGGTAGGTGAGCTGGCTCACGCTCGTGCGCGGCGGCGCACTGCTCGTGATGGCCGCGAAGCAGTGGCGCGGACGCCCGCGCGGCGACGAGGTACCGACTCCGAAGTGGATGGAAACCGTCGACGTCTTCACGCCGGTGAAGGCGTTCGGCGCCGGCGTCGTCCTCTCCGACCTCAACCCGAAGAACCTGATCCTGAAGATCGCCGGGATGGCGGCCATCGTGCAAGCCGCGATCCCGGCTGGCGAGGAGGCGGAGGCGCTTGCCGTGTTCACGGGAATCGGGAGCATCGGCGTCGCCGCCCCGGTCGTCATCTTCTTCGCGCTCGGCGAGCACTCGGGGCCGCCGCTCAACCGGCTGAAGGCATGGATGGCGAGTCACAGCGCCGTGATCATGACGGTGCTACTCGTGCTCATCGGGGCGAAGCTCATCGGCGACGCGATCGGCGGCCTGAGCGACTGACACAGGGCCGACCGGTACCGTACGACCATGCTGTTCACGCGAAAGCCTCTCGAGCTGCCCACGCCCGAGGAGGCGCTCTCCGGCCGCGACGCGCCGATCCTCGTCCCCGGTAGCCACCTCGTCCTCGGTACGCCGATCGGGCCGCCGTTCCCCGAGGGCACCGAACGGGCGATCTTCGGAATGGGGTGCTTCTGGGGCGCCGAGCGAATGTTCTGGCAGGCGCCGGGCATGTACACGACTGCCGCCGGCTACTCGGCCGGGTTCACGCCGAACCCGACCTACCAGGAGGTCTGCACCGGCCGGACGGGCCACAACGAGGTCGTGCTCGCCGTCTTCGACACCTCGAAGACGAGCTACGAGGCGATGCTCAAGATCTTCTGGGAGGGCCACGACCCGACGCAGGGCATGCGCCAGGGGAACGACGTCGGCACGCAGTACCGCTCCGGGATCTACTGGACGACCGAGGCGCAGCGCGAAGCCGCGCTCGCGTCACGCGACATGTTCCAGGAGGAGCTCTCGCGCGCCGGGCTACGGGCAGATCACGACCGAGATCGTCGAGGCCGGCCCGTTCTACTACGCCGAGGACTACCACCAGCAGTACCTCGAGGCGAACCCGAACGGCTACTGCGGTCTCGGCGGCACCGGCGTGTCCTGCCCGATCGGCTTCGGCGATCCCGCCGCGAGTGCCTGCGACGTCTAGATCCGCCCGCCACCGCCGGCTCCCGAAGCGAGCCGCTGCGCGATCCACACGGGGATGATCGACAGGAGGATCACGAAGACCGCCACGACGTTGACGATCGGCAGCTGGTTCGGCCGCGAGAGGTTCGCGAGGATCCAGATCGGAAGCGTCTCCTGCCCGCTGATCGTGAACGTGGTCACGATCACCTCGTCGAACGAGAGCGCGAACGCGAGCAGCGAGCCGGCGATGATCGCCGTCGAGATCTGCGGCGCCGTCACGTAGCGGAAGGTCTGCCATGAGTCTGCGCCGAGATCCATCGACGCCTCGTCGAGCGACCCCGACACCCGCCGCATGCGTGCGACTGCGTTGTTGTAGACGACGACGATGCAGAACGTGGCATGTCCGACGATGACCGTGAACAGGCCGAGATCGACCCCCAGTGTCCGGAACGTCGTGTTCAGCGCCATTCCGGTCACGATCCCGGGGAGCGCGATCGGGAGGATGACCAGGAACGAGATCGTCTCCCGTCCGAAGAACCGATAGCGCGAGACCGCGATCGCGGCGAGCGTCCCGAGGAGCACGGCCAATGCCGTGGCCCCGAGCCCGGCCTTGACCGACGTCCACAGGGCGTCTCGTACGCCGGGATTGTTCACGGCCTTCTCGAACCACTGAAGCGACAGCCCTTCGATCGGCCAGTTGTTCGTCCTTCGCTCGTTGAACGCGTACAGGCAGATGACGAAGAGCGGCAGGTAGATGAAGGAGAGCGTCACCGCCGTCGCCCCCTTCAGGAACCACTGGAGCCCACGTGACTCGACCACGGCTACAGACTCTCGAACGCTCCTGCCCGGCGAGCGAGCAGGAGGTAGACGATCATGATCATCACCGGCACGGTGGCGAACGCCGCGGCGAGTGGCAGGTTGCCCGCGACACCGACGTTCGCATACACGACGTTGCCGATGAACTGCCGCGTGCCGACGATCTGCGGCGCGATGTAGTCACCGAGCGTGAGCGAGAAGGTGAAGATCGAGCCCGCCACCACCGCCGGGAACGCGATCGGCAGCACGACGCTCCGGAACGTGCGAAAACCTCTCGCGCCGAGATCGGACGACGCTTCGAGCAGCGACGAGGGCAGTCGCTCGAGTCCGGCGTAGATGGGCAAGACCATGAACGGCAGCCAGAGGTACGAGAAGACGAGCCAGAGCGCGTACTTCCCGAACCCGGGGCCCGAGAGACCGAGCGGGTCGAGCGCCCAGTTCAAGATTCCGTCCTCCTGGAGGATGATCCGCCAGGCGTAGATCTTCACCAGGTAGCTCGCCCACAGCGGGGTCAGGACCGCGACGACGAGCGCGGCCCTGACGCGCGGCGTCGCGATCCGTGCCATGTAGTACGCGATCGGGAACGCGAGCACGGCGTCGGTGACGGTCACTGCGGCTGCCGTGCCGACCGTCCTGAGCGTGATCGTCCTGTAGACCGGCTCCTCGACGAGCGTCCGGAAGTTGTCCAGGCTGTAGTCGTGGACGACGTGGGTCGCCAGCGGATCGAGGCGCCAGAACGCGGCCAGGAACAGCACGGCCAGCGAGCCGAGGTAGGCGATCCCCAGCCACCCGAGTGGCGTCGCCAGCAGAGCGCCGAGGCGGAGTCGGGGGCGGCGATAGAGATAGGTGGACAGACGCCGCCCCGGGGCCTCCCGGGGCGGCGTCTCCGCATTGCCGATCGAGCTCAACTACCCCTGATCTCGGTCCACGCCTGGACCCACTCGCTGTGGTCCTTGCAGACCTCACCGCGGTCGTCGCCGCAGTCCGCGACGGGCGTGATCCAGTAGTAGACGTTCTCCCAGTACGCCGGGTCGTCTGCGTGGTACTGCGTCGCAGAACGTCGGGTCAGACATGAGAGCGCACGACTTGGAATTCGACGGCGCCTCTCCGTAGTACTCCGTCTGCGGTCGCATTCGTCTGCGGACTGACGATGTGGTCCATCCAGAGGTACATGCAGTTGGGATGAGCGGCCTTGGAGTTGATCATCCAGGTGTCCGACCATCCCGTCGACCCTTCCTTCGGGGATGTCGACTCGACGGGCACCTTCTCGCCCTTGAGGAAGTTCGTGACCGACTGCCAGGTCGTGCCGACGACGCTGTCCCCGGAGGTGAACGACGCCTCTTCCTTCGCGTAGTCCGCCCAGTACTCGCCGATGAGCGCCTTCTGTTGCTTCAGCAGGTCGACCGCCGCCTGGAACTGCGTGTCGTCGAGCTCGTACGGGTTCGTGATGTTGAGGTCCGGCTGCGTCGCCATCAGGTAGACGGCGGCGTCGGCGATGTACACGGAGTCGTCGTACGCCGTGACCTTGCCCTTGTACGGCGAGTTCGGGTCGAAGACGACGCTCCAGCTGTCCGGCGCAGGCTTGACGATGTCCGTCCGCCACATGAGCACGTTGGCCCCGCGTCCGTGCGGGATCCCGTACGGCACGCCGTCGACGGTGTTGTACGGCTGGTTCTTCAAGTCCTCGAAGATGTCCGCGTAGTTCGGGACGAGGTCGAGGTTCACCGGCGCGACGTCGCCGCCGGCGACGAGCCTGAGCGACGCGTTGCCCGAAGCCGAGACACCGTCGTACTGACCGGTCTTCATCAGCGTCACCATCTCGTCGGAGGTGTTCGCGACCTTCGCCGTCACGTCGCACCCGGTGTCCTCCTCGAAGCCGGTGACCCAGTCGGCTTTCGGATCGTTCGAGCCGTCCTCGACGTAGTACGCCCAGGCGACGAGATCGACCTTGCCCTCCGTCTTGGCGTTCGCCTTGATCTCGTCGAGCGTCGAGCCGAGACCTTCGATCTGCGAGTCTCGCCGGAGCACTCTCGTCGTCGCCACCGCCGCAGCCGGCGGCCACGACGCTGAGCGCTCCGACGAGCAGGGCCAGCGCTGTCCAGACAGCGATGCGCTTCCTTCTCATTCCGATCCTCCCTCCGATTCTCCGATTGCCGACTCCTGCTCCGGGCGCCATTCGAGCGACACCCGGCGTCCCTTCGCCTCGAGCACCTCGCTCGAGCCTTCGTCCAGATTCTGAGCGAGCACCTGGAGCTCTCCGCCTCGGTCGAGCGCGACCTGATACCTCGTCACCGGACCGGCGTACTGCACGTCTCGCACCTGTCCCTGCTCGACGTGCGCTCCGGCCTCCGGTGCCTCCCCGTTCATCAGCAGCGTGATCTTCTCAGGTCGAACCGTGTAACGCCGCCCATCGCGCTCGATCACGTTCGAGACGCCGACGAAGCCGGCGATGAACTCGCTCTGCGGATGCTCGTACACCTCCGCGGGCGGGCCGATCTGCTCGATCCTCCCCTGGTTGAAGACGGCGAGGCGATCGGACATCGTGAGCGCCTCCTCCTGGTCGTGCGTCACGTAGACGAACGTGATCCCGACCTCGCGCTGGATCGACTTCAGCTCGATCTGCATCTCCTGACGGAGCTTCAGGTCGAGCGCGCCGAGCGGCTCGTCGAGCAGGAGCACCTTCGGGCGGTTCACGATCGCCCGGGCGAGCGCGACGCGCTGTCGCTGCCCGCCTGAGAGCTGCGCCGGCTTGCGGTCGCCGTACCCCGACGAGCCGCACCATCTCGAGCGCCTGCCGCGCGCGCTCCTGCCGCTCGCCCTTCTTCACCTTCTTCACCATGAGCCCGTACTCGACGTTCTCCTGCACGGTCATGTGCGGGAAGAGCGCGTAGTCCTGGAAGACCGTGTTGACCGGGCGGTCGTAGGGAGGGAGCCGCGAGACGTCCTCGCCCGCGAGCTCGATCGTGCCCTCGTCGGGCATCTCGAAGCCCGCGATCATCCGCAGCGTGGTCGTCTTGCCCGAGCCAGACGGCCCGAGCATGGTGAAGAACTCTCCCGTCGGCGATGTCGAGGTCGATTCCGTCGACCGCGACGACGTCTCCGTAGCGCTTTGTCAGGCCTCTGACGCTGATGTCCGGCGCGCTCGCCTCAGGCGCCAAGCGACTCCTCCAGGATGGCGAGCCCCTCGTCCAACTCGTCCGGCGCGATGTTGAGAGGGGGTAGCAGGCGGATCACGTTCCCGTAGAGGCCGCACGAGAGGAGCACGAGACCGCGCTCGAACGCAGCGTCGACGACGGCCTTGGCGCGATCGGGCGTGCGCTCGGCGAACTCGAACGCGAGCATCGAGCCGAGGCCGCGCACCTCGCCGATCTCCGCGTGCCGCGAGGCGATGTCGTCGAGTCGCGCTCGGAGCGTGGCACCGAGCTCGCGCGCGCCCGCGAGGAAGTCCGGCTCGGTCACGACGTCGAGGACGGCGAGCGCCGCGGCGCACGAGAGCGGGTTGCCGCCGAACGTGCCGCCGAGGCCGCCGGGCGGAACGGCGTCCATCACCTCGGCGCCGCCGGTGACGCCGGCGAGCGGAAGACCGCCGCCGATCGACTTCCCGAAGACCGTCATGTCGGGCTCGGCGCCGGCGTACTGCTCGATCGCCCACATCGTCCCGGTCCGCCCGACGCCCGACTGCACCTCGTCGCTCACCCAGAGGATCCCGTGCTCTGCGGCAGAGCTCCTGCAGCTTCGCCGGGTAGTCCGGCGGCATCGCGAGGAACCCGCCCTCGCCCTGAACCGGCTCGAGGACGACGCACGCGACGGTCGACGGGTCGACGTCGGCCTTGAAGAGGTGCTCGAGCGCCGCGATCGAGTCGTCGGACGAGATCCCGTGGTACGGGTACGGCGCCGGCGCGCGATAGACCTCCGGCGCGAACGGGCCGAAGCCCGCCTTGTACGGCTTCACCTTGCTCGTCATCGTCATCGCGAGCAGCGTCCGCCCGTGGAACGCGTTGTCGAAGGCGACGACCGCAGGCCGGCCGGTCGCCCAGCGCGCGATCTTCACGGCGTTCTCGATCGCCTCGGCGCCCGAGTTCACGAGGATCGAGCGCTGCTCGCCGCCGCCGCACGGCGAGAGCTCCGCGAGCCGGCGGCAGACCTCCACGTACGGCTCGTAGACGCCGATCATGAAGCACTGGTGCAGGTAGCGATCGGCCTGCTCCTTGATCGCCTCGACGATCGCCGCGTGCCGGTGGCCCGTGTTCTGGCAGCCGATCCCGCCTGCGAAGTCGATGAAGGTGCGTCCGTCCGGATCGGTGACGCGCGCGCCCTCGGCGTGCGCGACGACGAGCCTCGGCGTCGACATGCCCGGGGCGACGTAGCGCGCCCGGTCGGCGAGGATCCGCTCGGCGGCGGACGTGTCGGTCGGCTGCATCGCGGGATTATCTGCGCCTCGAGCGGCCCTTGGGGCAACTTGGAGGCTCGCGCGCGACCGCGTACCCTTCGAAGCGCGCCGGAGTAGCTCAGCTGGTAGAGCAGCCGCACTTGTAATGCGGCAGGCCGTGGGTTCGAGTCCCGCCTCCGGCTTCCGCGGAATCGGTGTCAGACACCGATTTCTGTCAAGAGCAATCCGCAGCGAGAGTGTCAGGATCCTTCCACACTCACTCGTCTCGCCAAGGCGCAGGTTCATCCGACGTTCTCCGTCTACGCAGACCGCCGACCGCGGCACCTGGAGACAGGTACCCCCAGCAGCGGCTCCCATGCGGTGTCTGACACCGCCGCGCGGCTAGGCGAGCACTTCGCGCGTCTTCTGGTGCGCGAGGATCTTCCGCTTGACGCGCTGCAGCGCGTTGTCGATCGTCTTCGTGTCGCAGCCGAGGTCCTCGGCCATCTCCTCGTACGAGTTGCCCTCGAGGTAGAGCGTGAGCGCCTGCGACTCGAGCGACGAGAGACCCGAGCCCGAGGCAGAACACGAGGCTCTGGAGCTCCTCGGTCGAGATGACGCAGACCGACGGGTCGTTCACGCTCGGGCCCGGCAGCGCGTCGCCGAGCGTGCAGTCGCCCTCCGACTCCTGGCCAGCGGGCGTGTGGCTGAACGAGACGTACGTGTTCAGTGGGGAGTGCTTGAACCGCGTGGCCGTCTTGATCGCCGTGATGATCTGCCGCGTCACACAGAGCTCGGCGAAGCTGCGGAACGACGTCTCCTTGTCCGGACGGAAGTCGCGCACGGCCTTGTAGAGGCCGATCATCCCCTCCTGGATGAGGTCGTCGCCGTCGCCGCCGGCGAGGAAGTACGAGCTCGCCTTCAGCCGGACGAAGCCCGTGTACCGGCGCATGAGGTCGTCGAGCGCGTGCTGGCTGCCGTTCCGGGCCTTCAAGACGAGCTGGAGATCCTCGAGCTCTCGCTGGATCTTCTGTGCTGGCTTCAGTGCGGTAGCGGTGCGAGCGGCCATGCCGGTAACCCCCGTGTCGACGGCGTCTGCGAGGCCTGCGCTCCGAGCTCGATCATCCTGCCCGTCGTGCAAGTCTCACCTTGAAGTTGAGGGAGAACCTAGCACCATCCGCCGAGCGTTACAAGGGGTTTGCGAGAATTGCAGGATGCTAAGAACATATGTTCGCATCCGGCTCATGCGCGTAGTGCGGCTGGCCGCACTGCGCCCGCCATTCGTCTGCCACGATCCTGTCCATGAGCCGCACCGTGCTGATCGTGGACGACCATCCGAGCTTCCGAGCTCCGCGCGAGCCATGCTCGAGTCCGAGGGCTTCGTCGTCATCGGCGATGCCGAGGACGGCGCGGCCGCGCTCGAAGCGGTCGAGGCGCTTCACCCCGACATCGTCGTTCTCGACATTCAGCTGCCCGACATGAGCGGGTTCGACGTGTGCGCTGCGCTCGAGCGTCGAAACGGCCCGCCCCCGGACATCATCCTCGTCTCGAGCCGTGACGTCTCCGACTACGGCGAGCTCGTCGCCGCGTCGTGCGCGTGCGGCTTCGTGCCCAAGGGCGAGCTGTCCGGCGACCTCGTCGCAGCGCTCCTCCCGTGAACCGCATCGTCGTCGCCCTCGGAGTCGCTCTGCTCGTGGTCGAGGCGGTCGTCGTGGCGGCGATCGTCGCGACGGTCGACTCGGCGACGGGGGGTGCAGAGCGCGGCGGCGCGGCAGGTGGCGCCGCGGGCGGGACGCAGCTCGTCGGAGCGGCGACCGAGTCGACGAGCTGGACCGAGATCGGGCTCGCTGTCGGAGCCGGGGTCGCGTTCGTCGTGAGCGGTCTCGATGGCGCTGACTCTCCGACCAGAGAACCGAACGGGCATCTACCTCGCCGCTACGGGCTACGTCTGGTTCTTCGGCGCGCTGCAGGAGGCGGACAGCGACTGGCTGTTCACGATCGGCTTCCTCCTTGGGAATCTCGTCTGGGTCCCGTTCACCGCGCTCGTCCTCGCGTATCCGACAGGACAGTTCGAGTCGCGGCTCCAGCGGGTCTTCCCGATCGTGACCGGCGTCGTGTTGACTGTCCCAGCGGTGCTCGCAGCGCTCTTCGACTCGCGGCCGGCGACCGACTGCCCGGAGTGCGCCGACAGCGTCATCGCGCTCCGAGGCGACACGGACGTCGGACATGTCCTCGATCGCGTCAACTCGGTCGCGGGCCTCGTCCTCATCGCGATCGTGATCACGATGCTCGTCCGGCGCTGGCGAGGCGCGAGCCCGGCGATGCGGAAGCTCGCCTGGCCGGTCATCGCGGCCGGAATCGCCGCACTGCTCGCGATCGGGCTCCTCGTGATCAGCAACGAGATCTCGACGAGCGCGTCGGACCGCCTCGAGCCCCTGTTCCTCGTTGCCTTCGCTGCCGTGCCCGTCTCCTTCCTCTTCGGCGTACTTCGCACACGGCTCGCCCGCTCGTCGGTGTCCGAGCTCGTGGTCGCGCTCGACGGGGGCGAGCCACTCCGCGGGGCACTCGCCGGCGCGCTCGGCGACCCCGAGCTCGACGTCGTCTACTGGCTCGACTGGCGGCGGGGGCTCGGCGGCGCAGGCTGGGTCGACCTCCAGGGCCGGAGCGTCCCGGAGCCGACGGCCGACGAGCGCCGTGCGGTGAAGCTCGTCGAGCGGGACGGTGTCCGCGTGGCGGCGATCGTCTACGACCGGGGGCTCGATGCCGAGTCCGAGCACTCTCGAGGCGGTCACCGCCGCGGCCGCGCTCGCGCTCCAGAACGACCGGCTGCAGGCGGAGCTGCGTGCCGAGGTCGACTTCATCACGACCGTCACCAACACGGCGCCGAGCCTCCTCGTCACCATCGGGACCGACGGGCGTGTCCGAAACCTCAACGCCGCTGCGCTCGAGGCAGCGGGATACGACGAGATCGAGCCGTGCGCGGGGCGAGCACTTCTGGAACCTCTTCATCGAGCCCAGCGAGCGCGACGGGATGATCGCGCGCTTCCACGCCCTGGCCCCGGACTACCCGCCGGGCGAGTACGAGAACACGTTCACGAACGCACGCGGCGAGGTGCTGACCATCTACTGGCGCGCAGCACCGGTGCAGGACGCGGCCGGACGCGTGGTGAGCATCGTCTCGGGTGGCCTCGACATCACGGAGCGGCGGAAGCGCGAGCTCGAGCTCGAGCGCGAGCGCGATGCCACGACCACGATGCTTGAGACGATCGCGAGCATCGCCGTGGTGCTCGATCGCGACGGCACGATCCGCGACCGCGACGTGGACAACCCGCGCGTCGGGGCGAACCGGGCGTTTCGCCAGGCCCTCGGCTGGCGCGATCAAGAGCTCGTCGGGGCTCCGTTCATGGACCTGGTGGTCGAGGACGACGACGGCCGTGCCGCAGGCGCAATCGCGACCGCGGCCGCGGGAGTCGCCTCGGACGAGGTCGAGTCGGAGCTGCGCTGCGCGGACGGGAGCACGCGCGCGTTCCTGTGGACGGCGGTGCCCGTCGCGGACGTGACGGGGCGCACCGACGCGCTCGTGCTGCTCTCCGGCATCGAGGTGACGGAACGTCGACGGCTGGAGGTCGAGAAGGAGCGCGAGCGCGCGTTCCTGAACGCGATCGCGAACAACGCGCCGAGCATGCTGTGCCTGATCGACGCAGAAGGCCGACTCACGGAGGCCGGCGCGAACATCGCGTTCGAGCGCACGCTCGGGTACGAGCTCGCCCGAGATCGGCGGACAAGTCCTCTGGGAGAGCTTCGTCGACCCGTCCGAGGCGGACGAGGTAAAGGCGCTCGTCGAGGCCGTCGCCGCCGGGGAGCAGCCGAAGGAGCACGACAACACGTGGGTGACGAAGGACAGTCGCCCGCTCTCCGTCGCCTGGACATGCACGCCGCTGCCCGAGATCGACGAGCGACGGCTCTTCCTCATCACCGGAGTCGACATCACCGAGCGGAAGCGCATCGCGGAGGACCTGCACGCGTCTCGCGCGCGCCTCGTCCGGGCGGAGGATCGTGCGCGGCGCGAGCTCGAGCGGAATCTGCACGACGGCGCGCAGCAGCGACTCGTGGCGCTCTCAGTCGCGCTCCGCCTCGTCGAGTCGAAGCTCGCGGCCGACCCGGACGGGGCGACCAAGATGCTCACCGGCGCCCGCGAGGAGCTTATGCACGCGCTCGCGGAGCTGCGGGAGCTGGCCCGCGGGATCCACCCAGCCGTGCTCACGGACCGCGGTCTCCGACCGGCGCTCGAGATGCTCGCCTCGCGCGCGCCGGTGCCGGTCGAGGTCGTCGCCCCGGACCAGCGCTTCGCGCCCGAGGCGGAGGCCGCGGCCTACTACGTCATCGCGGAGACGCTGACGAACGTCGCGAAGTATGCGCAGGCGTCGTCGGCGCGTGTCGAGGTCGCGCAGTCGAACGGCGCGCTGCGTGTGGTCGTCTCGGACGACGGCGTCGGCGGAGCGGATCCCTCCGGAGGCTCGGGCCTGCGGGGCCTGCTCGACCGTGTCGCCGTTCTCGACGGGACGCTCGAGATCGACAGCCCGCTCGGCGTGGGGACGGCGATCCGCGCCGAGATCCCGCTGACCGAAGAGACTGCGGACATACACTCGCGCGCGTGAACGCACTTCCCACCGGCACCGTCACGTTCCTCTTCGCCGACGTCGAGAGGTCGACGGCACTGCAGAGCGGGGCCCCGGGCGCATACCCGAGCGCGATCGCGGGCCTCCGCCGCATGATGCGAGAGGCGATCTCGGCCCGCGGCGGCGCCGAGTCGGACGCGGTCGGCGACGAATACGTGGCTGCCTTCGGAGACGCGCCAGGGGCGGCTGGGGCGGCGCTCGAGATCCAGCGCAAGCTGCGCGACGCCGAATGGCCCGGCGGGATCCGCGTGCGCGTTCGGCTCGGGCTGCACACGGGCTCACCAGCACTCGGCGACGAGGGGTATACGGGCATCGACGTCGTGCGCGCCTCACGCATCGCGAATGCCGGCCACGGCGGCCAGATCCTCGTCTCGGCGGAGACGCTCGTCGCGCTCGACGGCGTGGCGTCACGCGATCTGGGCGAGTTCCGACTCGAAGGGCTCGCCGACCCCGAGAGGATCCACCAGCTCCTCGCCGACGACCTCCCGCGGGACTTCCCTCCGCTGCGGAACACGGTCTCGACGCTCGGAGCCGGGATCACCGTGGCGCTCGCCGACGACACGGTGCTGCTCCGCGAGGGGGTCGCGCGCCTGCTCTCCGACTCCGGCTTCGACGTCGTCGCGCAGTCGGGAAATCCCGAGGACCTGCTTCGGCACGTCGCCATGCACAAGCCCGCCGTCGCGATCGTCGACATCCGGATGCCGCCGACCCATACGAACGAGGGAATCGAGGCAGCGCGGGAGATCAGGGAGCGCTTCCCCGCGACGAGCGTGCTCGTTCTCTCGCAGTACGTCGAGGCCGCGTACGCGATGGATCTCTTCTCCGACACGACCGAGGGTCTCGGCTACCTGCTCAAGGACCGCGTCTCGGACATCGAGGAGTTCGCGAACACCGTCCGCCGGGTATCCGAGGGGGGATCGGCGCTCGACCCCGCCGTCGTCAGCGAGCTCCTCGGCCGAAACCGCGACCACGACCCGCTCGAGCTGCTGACTGCTCGGGAGCGCGAAGTGCTCGAGCACATGGCCGAAGGCCGCTCGAACCAGGCGATCGCCGACCGCCTGTTCGTCACGTTGCGGGCAGTCGAGAAGCACGTGACCAGCATCTTCGTGAAGCTCGATCTGCCGGCCACGACGGACGACCACCGCCGCGTCCTCGCCGTCCTGGCATTCCTCCAGGCCTGAAGCGCCGGCGACGGACGACCGGGCGAATCGCTTCTCGCTCCCGCGATCCTGACCGATGCGACTATCGTCCGGGCTGTGCTACTGCCCGCCATCATGAAGCTCCTCGGCAAGTGGGACCGGTACCTGCCTCGCTGGCTCGAGTGGCTTCCCAATCTCGAGCACGAGCGCTCGGCGGAGCCTGTGCCGCAGCGGGCGCCCGCCTAGCTCGCTCGAGACAGCGCCCCGGTCGCCTCGCGCGGCCGGGGCGCTCGTTCGTCTACTCGCCCCGACGAAGCCGCTCGAGGCGCTCGCGGGTCTCGGCGTCGAGACGGTCGCCAACCCTCCCGCCCGCGCCCGTCTGCTCGCGCTCGACGTGCTCGACCGGTGCCAGCTCGGCGAGGAAGTCCCGCGAGGCGAGCTTTCGCACCTCCTGTCCGGAGGTCCAGCGGACCGCGTGATCGGAGGACACGATGCACACGCGCTCGCGTTGACGATTGTCGGCCGCCAGCCGCTCGAGCAGATCGTCGGCGTGAGCCGTGAAACGCACCTGCAGCGGTCCGATGGCGCGCTCCTCCCCCACGCCGTCGAAGACGACGACGCCACGCGCGCCGCGACCGGCCACGAAGCTCGCGAGCGTGTCGACGAGCTCGTCGCGATCGCCGAAGGCCCCGGCGTGGAGCAGGTTGTAGCCGTCGAAGAGGTAGAGGGTCGGCTCAGCCATGATGCGAAGTTCGCTGGCGACGCGCCTCGAAGAGAAGCAGGGCGGCGGCGACGGAGACGTTGAGCGAGCCGACCTTGCCGGCCAACGGAATCGCGACCGCCGCGTCGCACGTGCGGCGGACGAGAGGTCGCACACCCTTGCCCTCCGCGCCGAGCACGAGCGCGACGCCTCCGGTGAGGTCGGCGTTCCACATCGGCAGCGTCCCCTCCGCGTCGGCGGCGTACGCCCACAGCGCGTCGCCCTTGATGTCAGCGAGGTAGCGCGCGAGGTTGGGGACGACCGCCACCCGAAGGTGCTCGACCGCTCCGGCGGAGGCGCGGCAGACGGCAGGAGTGACGCGGACGGAGCCGTGAGCGGGAACGACGACCGCCGTCGCGCCGGCCCCCTCCGCGCTGCGCACGACCGCGCCGAGGTTGTGCGGGTCGGTCACCTGGTCGAGGCACACGAGCAGCGGTGCCTCCTCCCTCGCGAGCTCGTACGCGTCCGCGTACCGGAACGGCTCGCACCAGGCGACAACACCCTGATGATCGCGCGTGCCAGCCGCCTCGGAGAGGATCCGCTCGGGCTTCACCTGCGGACGGGGGCCGGCGTCGAGCCACGGGATCTGCGACGCGGCACGCTCCGAGACCCAGGTCTCCAGCACCTGCCGCGGCCCGCGATAGAGCTCGCGCGCAGCGTTGCGGCCGTACACCAGGTCGCGCGTGAGTGTCATCGACGCCTGACGAGCTTGAACGTGTCGGCCTCGTCACGCACGTCCCAGCCGGCCCCCTCGATCTCGCCGCGAAGGCGGTCGGCCTCGGCGAAGTCCTTGGCGGTGCGCGCCGCCACGCGCCTTTCGGCGAGCTCGACGACGTCCGCGGGCGCCGTATCCGACTCGGCAAGCGACTCGAGCCCGAAGACCCCGAGTGCCCGGCGCAAGAGGTCGTGGTCGCGCCACTCGTGCATGACGGCGAGCGCGGCGGGCGTGTTGAAGTCGTCGTCGAGGGCGCCTGCCAAGCGCTCCCAAGCGTCATCCGGCGCGTCCTCGGACGGATTACGAAAGACCTCGCGGAAGCCCTCGGCACGAGCGGCCGCCGACTCGAGCGTCGCGTCCGAGTACTCGAGCGGCTTCCGCCAATGGCCGGTCAGGAAGAAGGTCAGCAGCGTCTCGCGACCCCAGCGGTCGAGCGCGCCCCTCAAGGAGACGTCGTTGCCAACCGACTTGTGCATCTCCTCGCCGGCAAACGTGAGCATCCCGTTGTGCATCCACAGCTGCGCGAAAGGATGGTCGAGCGCCCGCGACTGCGCGATCTCGTTCTCGTGGTGCGGGAAAACGAGGTCGAGGCCGCCGCCGTGGATCTCGAACTCTGGCCCGAGATGCTTCTCGGACATCGCGGAGCACTCGATGTGCCACCCCGGCCGTCCGTGGCCCCACGGCGACTCCCACGATGTGTCCTCGCCCGGCTTGCTCGCCTTCCAGAGGGCGAAGTCGCGTGGATCCTCCTTGCGCGGGTTCGGCTCCTGCTCCTCGACCTGATCGAGTCGCTGCCCGCTCAGCCGTCCGTACTCCGGGTACCGCGTGACGCGGAAGTACACATCTCCTTTCGACTCGTACGCAAACCCGCGCTCGATGAGCTCCTCGATCATCGCGATCTGGTCCGGGACCGTCTCGACCGCGGTCGGCTCCACGTCGGGACGGCCGAGGCCGAGGCGATCGGTGTCCTCCACGTACCACCGGCTCGCGTCCGCAGCGAGCCGTGCGCTCGCGCCGGGAGCCGCGTCGTAGATCTTGTCGTTGATGTCGGTGATGTTGATGACGAGCTTCGTGTCGTACCCCGTCTCGTCGAGCCACCGCTCGAGCCACATCGCGACGACGAAGGGCACGGCATTGCCGACATGGATGCGCTGGTACACCGTCGGACCGCACGAGTAGATGCGAATCGGCCCGGGAGGTGGAGGGAGCTCGCGCAACCCTCGCGTATAGGTGTCGTACAGGCGCACCGCGCGATCGTAGCCTTGCTCAGATCGGCAATCTGCGAGTGCAGATCGCCGATCGAGCGAACACCCCGAAGACGCTCGTAGCGAACGATCCGCGCGATTGGCCGTTGTCAGGCGCCGCGGGCACGGTCGGCCCGGGCGAGCGCCTCGTCGCGCGGCACTGCGGCGAGCACCGCCGCGAGCTCGGGGCCCTTGTCGGCGCCGGTCAGTGCGATGCGAAGCGCGTGCAGATCGCCGCCGACGGCCTTGAGCTCGCGCACGATCGCACGCCCCTCGTCCGGCGAGATTCGCTCCGGCCCGGGCGCCCGGAGCTCCGTGAACCGGTCGAGCGTCGGTGTCGCTTCCGCGTCGAGAGCCGCTGCCTGCGGCTCGACGACGAGGCGAGCATACTCGCGTGCCTCGACGAGGCTCCGCGCGCCTCTCAGCGCCGGCACGACGTCGACGGGCGCGTCGGCCGCGGCCGCGAGCTCCTCGTCCGGCATCGCAGCGATGGCGTCCACAGCGAGCCTCCGGAGGCGAGCAAGGTCGAGTTGGACGTCGTGCTCGGGCACGCCGAGCTCGTCGAGGTAGGCGCGGACCGCTGCCGACGGAATCCCCTCCTTCCGGAGCTCCGCGATCGACGAGTGCCCATGTCGCTTGGAGAGCTTCTTGCCGTCCTCACCGAGGATCAGGCCGTGGTGTATGACAACCGGAAGGTGCCCTCCGAGGGCTGTCGCAATCCTCGTCTGGACGGGGAGATTCGGTCGATGATCGTTGCCTCGAATCACGTGCGAGATGCCGAGCGCGAGATCGTCGGCGACCGAGGCGAGCTGATACGTCGCCGTTCCGTCTGCACGGACCAGTGTCGTACCGTCCCTCGGGAGCCGGATCGAGCCGTCGTCGTCGCGTTCGAGAGCGCCTGCGGAGAGCGCCCGACCGACCGCCTCGTCGTAGACGGCACACCTCTCGCTCTGCCGCACGGGCCCTTCGTCGAATCCGACCCCGAGCCAGGCGAGGTCGTCGTAGATCGCTGCCTCCCCGTCCTCGACCGCGCGGCTCGGGTCGGTGTCGTCGATCCGCAGCACGAGCACTCCGCCGTGCTCGTCGGCGAAGCGCCGGTTGGCGACAGCCGTGAGCGCGTTCCCTACGTGCAGGGATCCCGTGGGGCTCGGGGCGAAACGGACGCGAACGGGCACGTCTAGGCGTCGATCGGCACGTGCCCGGGCTGCCCGGCGACGCGGTCGAGCCAGGCGCGAATCGCCGGGTAGAGCTCGAGGTCGAAGCCCCCCTCGTGCGCGACGTGCGTGTAGGCATAGAGCGAGATGTCCGCGAGCGAGTAGCGCTCTCCGACGAGAAACAGGCGATCGCGCAGGTGCGTCTCCATCCCGTCGAGCGCCGCGTAGCCGCCCTTCATCCAGCCGGGGAGCCTCTCGGCGAAGTCTTCGCGCGGACTGTCCGAGTACGCGAGCCAGAAGCGCGCGACGGCGATCGAGGGCTCGTGGCTGTACTGCTCGAAGAACTGCCACTGGAGGACCTGGGCGCGCTCGTACGCGTCGTCCGGCACGTAGTTGGTCCCGTCGCCGAAGTACCAGAGGATGGCGTTCGACTCGGCGAGCGGGCGACCGTCGTCGAGCACGAGCGTCGGAACGCGGAGGCCGGGATTCAGCCCACCGAGAACCTCGGAGCGATTCGACCGGTCGACGACGGACATCTCCACCGTCTCGTAGTCGATGCCGAGTTGGGCCAGGAGCAGCCGCACCTTGTAACAGTTGCCGGAGACCGCCGAGTTGTAGAGCCGCATCGGGTGCACTCTACGATCGGACCGTGGCCTCGCAGGCGCCTTCGACCGCACCGAGACCGGTCTCGCTCCCTGGTGCTGTCCAGCGAGGCGCCGGGATTCTCGAGGTTCGCCGTGGATCGACAGCTCGATCGGCGGTGACTAGGCTCCGTGAATGGCATCACCACCCGCACCCGCCGGCGGCCGACTCTCTGACGACCAGCTCGTTGCTCTCCTCGAGCTCGCACGCAAGGCGGACAGCGTCGAACTCAAGCTCACGGTCCCTGCCGCCAACCATCGCGCGACGATCTCCGCGCTCGGGCTCGATCCGCTCGAGGCCCAGATCCGGCAGGTCTTCTTCTTCGATACCCCCAGCCTCGACCTGTATGCCGTGGGCGTCGTCGCGCGCGCCCGGAGGATTCAAGGGCGCACCGGTGACACGGTCGTCAAGCTACGCCCCGTCGATCCGGACAGCCTGCCGGCCGAGCTCCGGCTCTCGCCCGCCGTCGGCGTCGAAGTGGACGCGATGCCCGGCGGATACGTGTGCTCCGCGTCGCTCAAGGCGAAGGTGGACGCCCCGACGGTACGCGCCGTCGCGCTCGGCGAGCTCTCGGTCCGGAAGATCTTCTCGAAGGAGCAGCGCACCTTCTACGACGCCCATGCCCCCGAGGGTCTTGGGCTGAAGAACCTGTCGATCCTCGGTCCGATCTTCGTGCTGAAGCAGAACTTCGAGCCGAAGGAACTCGGCCGACGAATGGTCGCCGAGCTCTGGTTCTATCCGGACGGCTCGCGCATCCTCGAGCTGTCGACGAAGTGCACCGCGGCGGACGCCTTCCAGGTCGCCGCCGAAGCGCGCTCGTTCCTCGCGGGCAAGGACATCAGCCTGAACGGGCGCCAGGAGACGAAGACGAAGGCAGCGCTGACGTTCTTCTCGAAGGAGCTCCTGGCGGCCAGCCGCTAGCGGTAGTCCGGGTTCGCGAAGTCGAACCGGCACCCGGCGTCCCACAGCGACCGCTGGTTGCCGTGAGCTGGCACTCCTCCCGCGTCCTTCAGCATCCGCGCGGCGTGGAGGAGGTTCCACGTCATGAACGTCGTGTTTCGGTTCGTGAAGTCGTTGTCCGGCCCACCCGAGCCCTCGTCGAGGTAGGACGGGCCGGGTCCCGCCTCGCCGATCCAGCCGGCGTCGGCCTGCGGCGGAATCGTGTAGCCGAGGTGCTGCAGCGAGTAGAGGATGTTCATCGAGCAGTGCTTGATCCCGTCCTCGTTGCCGGTGATGAGACAGCCGCCGACCTTGCCGTAGTACGCGTACTGGCCGTGCTCGTTGAGCAGGCTCGAGCATGCGTAGAGCCGTTCGACGACACGCGTGCAGACGGACGACTTCTCGCCGAGCCAGATCGGCGAGCCGAAGACGAGGATGTCGGCCGCCTGGACGCGCTCGTACAGCGCCGGCCAGTCGTCGGCGGCGGCACCGTGCTCGCGCATGTCCGGCCAGACGCCGGGAGCGAGCTCGTGGTCGACCGCGCGCACGAAGTCCACCTCGACGCCGTTGCGCTCCATGATCGCCGTCGAGATGCGCATGAGGCCCTCGGTGTTCGACCGCTCCGGTGACGGCTTCAGCGTGCAGTTCACGTAGAGCGCCTTCAGGTCGGAGAAGTCCCATCGGCTCGTGCTGCAGAGCTCCTCCTGAAACGACGTCAGCGTCATGTGTGCCTCCTGCTCAGGGTTCGTAGGTCGTCAGCTCGATCACGTTGCCGTCGGGATCGGGGAAATAGACGGAGTGCGCGTTTCCGTGATCCTCGAAGCGGAACTCGACGCCGTGCTCGCGGAGGCGCGCCTGCGCCCGAGCGAGGTCGTCGCGACCGACCATGAAGGCGACGTGCCGCAGTCCGGTCGACTCGGGCTGTCGCTCGAGTGTCTCGACCTGCGCCTGGAAGAGCGCGACGCAGGCGCCGAACTCGCCCATGAAGACCGGCCAGTCGTCGCGTCGTGCCTCCCCGCGCTGCTCGAGGCCGAGAACCTCGCGATACCAGGTGATCGAACGAGGACGGTCGCTCACATTGAGCGACACATGGTCGAGTCGTTGCAGGTCGAGTCCGGTCATCGCACCTCCCTTCGTGTCTCCCGTGGACGACAGAATTCCACCATGCCCGACTCGCCGAACGAACGCCTCCTCGACTGGTACGCGGCCCACGGGCGGGATCTCCCTTGGCGCCACACGCGCGATCCGTACGCGATCCTCGTCAGCGAGGTCATGCTCCAGCAGACGCAAGTGGAGCGCGTCCAGCCACGTTACGAGGCGTGGCTCGAGCGCTGGCCGACGGTCGAGGCGCTCGCGTCGGCGTCGCCCGCCGACGTGATCCGCGAATGGCAGGGTCTCGGGTACAACCGGCGTGGGCTGAACCTGCACCGAGCGGCCTGCCGGATCGCCGAGCGTGGGTGGCCGGACGAACTCACCGAGCTCCCGGGCGTCGGTCCGTACACGTCCGCTGCCCTGCGCCGTTTCGCGTTCGGCGACGACGTCCTACCCATGGACGTGAACGTCGAGCGGGTCCGCCGGCGTACCGGGGCATCGTTCTCGTCGGCCTCCGCCCAGGCGTTGATGGACCTCGGCGCGACCGTCTGCCTCGCACGAATCCCGCGCTGCGACTCCTGCCCGCTCGCCGAGGGGTGTCCGTCACGGGGAATCCGCGACGAGCCGGCTCGGAAGCAGGGGCCGTTCGAAGGCTCCTTCAGGCAGCGGCGCTCGGCGACGCTCCGCATCGTCGCCGAGGCGCCTCGCGAGCTCGGGGCTGTGGACGACGAGGCAGTCCGGTCGCTCGAGCGAGACGGCCTGGTCGTCGTCGAGGACGGCATGGTCGCCCTCCCGTCCTGACCGAGCCCGCCTGCCTTGCCGTCAGACGCGGTGCAACACCCAGACGTTCGGCTCGACGTGCGTGCCGATGCCGTCCTCGACGCGAAGCGTCGCGAGACCGCCCGGGAAGACGTACTCCCCGTCCGCGGGAAAGGCCATTCCCGTCCACCCCGCCCACTCCGCCGACGTTCCACGAACGACCATCGAGTGCGGCGCGGACGCCAGGATCTCCCCGCCGACGAGCTCGTGAATGCGCAGCCACGGATCGAAGTGGGCCCCGTCGTCGCGCCGCCACTCCATGTACTCCTCGATTGCGATGAGCGGGTACCGCTCCTTCCACGTCGGACGAACCGGTGCGATCACGCCGCCGGACAGCCCCGCCGAGCGCGCGTTGTCGACGAACGTCTCGATCATGCGGCTCGAGAGCTGCTGCCCCTGCCGGCTCGGCGCGACGGCGATGGCGATCGCCATGAGCGCCGTGTGCGGGCTCTCGGAGGTCATGCCGCGCACGAAACCCTCGTCCCAGCCGCTCGGCAGGTCGGACAGCGTGCCGTCCCACGGCAGCGGTACCGCATGCGCCTCGGCCAGAAGCTCGTCTCCGTCCACGAGCGCGACCTGGAAGTCGGGAAAGCCGGTGTAGAGCCGATCCCAGTACAGGTTCCCGGGCACGTTCTCGTTCATGTACGCCGGGAACGTAGGCTCGACGAGCTCCTCGAAGCGACGCTCCATGAGATCCGGGCGGTCGACGTAGCGGACGACCTTCATCGCCGGAGAAGGGCGACGGCGTGCGCGGCGAGCCCGGCCCCGCTGCCCGTGAAGCCGAGGCCGTCCGTCGTCGTGGCGCGCACGGCCACGCAGCCGGCATCGACGCCGAACGCGCCCGCAAGTCGCGAGCTCATCTCGGCGCGTGCGTCGCCGATCCTCGGCTCCTCGCCGACGAGGACGCAGTCGGCGTTGACGAGCTCCCAGCCCGCCCCGCGCACTTCGCGGTAGGCCGCGGAGAGCAGGTCGAGCGACGAGGCCCCGCGGTACTGCTCTTCGCCCGAGGGGAAGAGCGACCCGATGTCGCCAAGATTCGACGCGCCGAGGATCGCATCGATGAGCGCGTGGGCGATCACATCGCCGTCCGAGTGACCGGCGAGCCCTCGCGGGTGGTCGATCGCGACGCCTCCGAGGACGAGCGGCACGCCCTCCTCGAGCGCGTGCGCGTCGTACCCGATCCCGACCCGGAACTCCATCAGCGGAGCGAGGCTAACGCCTGGGGCAACGACGCGAGATCGTCGAGACCCAGCGTCGCCTGCGCCGGCGTCGACTGCAGCCGCCCCCATGGCCCACGACGGATGTGAACGGCGACCAGGCCCGCGGCGGCGGCCGGGAGGACGTCGTTGTCCACACGATCGCCGACGTACGCGACCTCCTCGGGCGCGAATCCCACGAGCTCGCAGACCTTCGCGAAGAACGCCGGATCGGGCTTGCGGACGCCGAGGCTCGCGGACGACGAGATGACGTCCGCTGGAAGTGCGGACCCGCGAGCCCACGCCTCGAGTGCTTCCGTCTGATTCCCGACGATGCCGACCCGGAGCCCGAGCGTGCGGACCCGCTCGAGACAGTCCCAGGCGTCGGGATAGAGGTCGCCGAGCGAGTACGGAATCTCGCTCCAGGCAGTCGGTGGCCCGTCGACGCCGAGGTGCCCCCACAGTGCGGTGTGCTCCTCCCCGCGCTCGATCGTGACGCCGAGCGCTGCCCAGACCACGTGCGGCTGCAGACCTGCGCGATCCCCGAGGCGCCGCCACCACCGTTCTTCGTCGACCAGCGTCTCGCCGACGTCGAAGACGACCGCTCTCAGAGCCACGACTCGACGAGCGCGAGGTCGGCCGGAGTCGTGACCTTGAGCAGGCGCGGGTCGCCCTCCACGACGGAGACGCGTCCACCCGTGCGCTCGACGAGCGATGCGCAGTCGGTCGCTCCTTCGAGGTCGCCGCCGAACGCGCGCCGTAGAGCCGGCGCGAGGAACGCCTGCGGCGTCTGCGCGGCAACCAGATCGGATCGGTCGACGGTCTCCTCGACGATCCCGCTCCGGACGCGCTTCAGCGTGTCGGCGACCGGAACAACGGGCACGGCGCCGTCGAACCCCTCGCTGAGCGGCGCGAGCACGCGCTCCACCACCGCGTCGTCGACGAGCGGCCGCGCGGCGTCGTGCACGAGGACGACGAGCGCACCTTCGGGCACCTCCGCAAGCGCGGCCGCTACGGACTCGGCTCGAGTGGCGCCTCCGGTGACGCAGGCGACGACCTTCGAAGCCGCGAGCTCCTCGGCGAGCAGGATCGACGGCTCCTCCCAGTCGGGTGGAGCAGCAACGACGATCGCGTCCACGAGCTCGCAACGATCCAGCCGGTCGAGGCACTCGGCGAGCAGAGGCCGACCGCCGAGGCCGACGAAGGCCTTCGGACGATCGATCCCGAGCCGCTCGCCGGTGCCGGCGGCGGCGATGAGCGCCCAGGTTGCCCCGACGTCGCCGGAGCTCAAGGCGCTACGCGTTCGCCGTTGCGGCCTTCGGCTTGGCTCGCGACTTCGGCTTCGGCTGCCCGGCGCGCGAGAGGACCTCGTCGAGCCAGGCGGCGGCCTCTTCCTCGTTCATGTCCTTCGCGTACATGAGCTCGGAGGCGAGGATCTTCTTCGCCTTTACGAACATCTGCTTCTCGCCGGTGGAGAGACCCTTCTCGTTGTTGCGCACGGCGAGATTCCGCACGACCTCGGCGAGCTCGAAGATGTTTCCGGTCTTCATCTTGTCGCGGTTGTGCTTGAACCGACGGTTCCAGTTCTTCGGCATCTCGGTCGAGCCCCCCGAGAGCGTCCGCACGACCATGGCGACGGTGCGCTGGTCGATGACCGTTCTCAGTCCCACGCGCTCGGCGTTCTCGCAGGGGACGTTCACGGTCATGTCGTTGTGGAGGATCTGGATGGTGAGGTACTCGCGCGTCTCACCCAGAACCTCGCGCTTCTCCTTCCGCACGACTGTCCCCGCGCCGTGGTGCGGATAGACGACCTTGTCGCCGATGTCGAACAAGAGGGCCTCCCCGATGTCGGTGTCCGTCGCCTTCACGAAAATGGTGTTTTCCGCCTCGTGACGAAAAAGTGCCGGCAGCGTCTTCCTGCCGGCGATCGGGTCACATCATAGCGCGTTCTTCACAGGCGATTAACGGAACCGCAACGGGACGGGAGCCTAGGCTGCGGCCTCCTCGGAAAGGGCTCGTGGCTCGAGCCCGGCGCTGATCGCCGCACGAAGCGTCTCTGCCGAAGCGAGCCCGATGGCCGAGCGGGACGTCGTGCCGTGCGGGACCACGACGGTGGCGACACCGAGCTTCGCGCACTCCTCGAGACGCCGCTCGGCCTGCGAGGCCTGCCGAAGACGGCCCGTGAGACCGACCTCGCCGAAAGCCGCGACGCCCTCTCTCACCGGCACACCGCGCGCCGCCGACGCGATCGCGAGTGCGACCGCAAGGTCCGCGCCCGGTTCCTCGATACGGACGCCGCCGGCGACGTTGACGAACACGTCGGCGCTCGCCAGAGCAACACCCGCGTGACGACCCAGCACGGCCACGATCATCGCGAGCCGCTTCGGGTCGACCCCGGTGCCGACGCGTCGCGGCATCGCGAGCTCGGTCGGCGCGACGAGCGCTTGGATCTCGAGCAGGAGCGGCCTGGTGCCCTCGAGCGCGCAACCGACCGCAGCGCCGATCTCGCCGGCATGCGTCGTGCCGAAGAGCTCGGACGGGTCAGGCACGCCGACGAGGCCGGCGGCCGTCATCTCGAACACGCCGAGCTCGTTCGTCGAGCCGAACCGGTTCTTGGTGGCGCGGATGACGCGATGCTCGTGGTAGCGGTCGCCCTCGAACTGGAGGACGCAGTCGACCAGGTGCTCCAGGACACGTGGGCCCGCGACAGCCCCGTCCTTGGTGACGTGACCGACGAGCACCGTCGCCACGCCCGCCTCTTTCGCAACACGAAGGAGCCGACCGGCTGCCTCGCGCACCTGGGCGACGGACCCCGGGGCGGAGGCGAGCGCCGTGGCGTGCAGCGTCTGGACGGAGTCGATGACGCAAACGTCGGGCTGCTCGGCCTCGAGTGTCGCGCAAACGGCTTCGAGCTCCGTCTCGGCGAGGATTTCGACCGAGTCGGTCCCGCCGAGACGCGCGGCGCGCAAGGAGACCTGCGCCGCCGACTCCTCGCCCGTGACGAGCAGAGCCCGACCGCCGTTTCGCGCGATCGCGCCGAGCGCCGTCAGCAAGAGCGTCGACTTGCCGACGCCGGGCTCACCACCCACGAGAACGAGCGATCCGGGTACGAGCCCACCCCCGAGAACGCGGTCGAGCTCCGGCACACCGGTCGACAGGCGCGCCGCCTCCTCGGATCGCACCGCACCGAGCGGGACCGGCTTGAGCGCCACTGCGACACCTCGCTCGGTGGCCGATCCGTGGAGCTCCTCGACCAGGCTGCCGAACGCGCCGCATCCTGGGCACTTCCCGAGCCACCGACCCGAGGTCGTGCCGCACTCCGAGCAGGTGAACTGGACGGTGACCTTCGCCACGAGGAGAGTCAGTCTAGGAACGAGGTCCGACGCCGTTCGTCACAAAAGTGGCCGGATTCGCTTGCAAGTCTGCGGCGGGTGGTTAAGAGTGCCGGGGGACCGCCGCAGACGACTGAGGAAAGGACGGGCAGGTATGGAGAGATTCAACGCTCTTGGGCGCGGGGCACAGCTGATGCTCATCGGGGGAGTGCTCCTTCTCATCGACCTCTTCCTCCCGTGGCAGGACTTCGGGAACGAGTTCTCCGATGCCGTCGGCGTCGACGCGAGCTTCAGCGGCTGGCGTGGCTTCGGGGGAGTGGTGGTCGGCCTCCTGACGATCGTCCTCCTCGCCTGGCTCATCGTGCGCCTTGCCTCAGTCGACATCCCCATTCCGGTCTCGACGGCGATGTCGGCCGCGATCATCGGAACGCTGATCCTGATCTTCACCGTCATCAAGCTGCTGACGATCCTCGGCGACGAAGCGACCATCTGGGCGTGGGTCGGCGTCGTTCTCGCGATCGTCATCGCCGTCGGTGCGTTCATGACCGTTCAGGAAGCAGGCGGCGTCGAGTCCCTCAAGACCGAGGCGAGCAGCCTGAGCTCCTCCATGGGTAGCAGCAGCACGGCGGCCGCGCCGGCTGCCGCCGCGCCGGCAACGACGCCGCCTCCTCCGGCGGCGGAAGCCGCACCGGACACCGCGCAGGCCGGCACTGACGAGGGCTCGGAAGCGGCGTCCGACTCAGCTGATGCGGCCTCCGACGCAGCGAGCGGCGAGCCGTCGAGCGAGCGGGAGACCTAGCTCCCCGATACGCGCACCGTCGCGGCGCGTCACGCGCCCGCGACGGTGCGTAGCGCTGCAGGGAACTCCTGCAAAACCTCGCCTTTCTCCGTTTGCTGAGTACCCTGAGACGGATACTCCCCGTATCGGACTGCGGCCGTCCCAACCCCCCACGGCCGAAAGGACTCAGATGGCGACGTTCAAGGCCCTGCCGCGAGGCTCACAGATCGTCCTCGGCGTCGGCCCGCTGCTCTTCTTCAGCCTGTTCTTCACCTGGCAGTACGTCGAGGTGGACTACGGCCGTGCGGGCCTGGCGACGATGTCCCTCGACGGCTGGGACGGGTGGGGGCTGCTGCTCGCATCTCTCCTCCTCGCGGTCGTCGTGCTCGTCGCCCTCCGAAACTTCACCGAGGACGAGCTCTCCGAGAAGGTCTCCTGGGAGGCGATCACGCTCGGGCTGGGAGCGGCGGTCTTCGCCGTCGCCGTGGTCAAGAGCGCAACGGACGCCGGCTCGACGTGGTTGAGCTACGGCTTCGTCGGACTCGCCGGCGCGGTGGCGGTCGGTACGTACCTCGACTGGGCCGAGACCCGGAAGCGCGAGCAGCCGGCTCTCGCCCAGAAGCGGCGAGGGCTCAGGTCAGCTGCTTGACGAGAAGGACGCGGTCCTCACCGGGGCCGTCGTAGTCCTCGACGACCCGCTCGACCTCGAAGCCCATCGCCTCGTGGAACGCGAGCGACCCCTGGTTCCGAGGTGACGTGACGCAGCGGACGACCGTCCGTCCATTGGTGCGTGCCTCGTCGAAGAAACGCTCGTAGAGCGCCTTTCCGAGGCCCTCGCCGCGATCCTCGGGCGTGACGCCGACGAAGTGGATGTACGCCTCGTCGTCGGCCGTCTGCGAGAGGAAGCCGCACACGAACCCGAGCAGCTCGCCGTCCGCGTCCTCGGCGACGAAGCTCGTTCCCTCGAAGTGGATGAAGAACAGCTTCGGGAGCATCGGCGCCATGTCGCGGCCGCCCCACCAGACGTTGATCCGCCCGATGACTCGCCCGTAGTCGGACGACTTCGCATGGCGAATGTCGACGACGCTCACGGGCGCGATTGTAGGGCGACGCTCGCGTCGCCCTCATGTGCATCCTCGCCCGCGGGCGAGGCGAGCCTCGCCCCTACGTGTCGGACGGCTCGTCGACGAGCTCGGCGAGGTCCGCGAGCACGGCGTCGTCGTCCGCCGGAGCGCCGACCGCTGCCGGCACCGGCGTGCCCTCGATCACGCGGATCTCGACCGGCGGCTCGCCCTCGGCGGGATGCTCGCGGCGGTCGACGATCGAGCGTCGTGCCGGGCGCGAGCTCGCGTCCGAGGATGAAGTCCGCGAGCGGGTCCTCGAGCATGCGCTGGATCGCGCGCCGAAGCGGTCGCGCGCCCATGGCCGGGTCGTACCCCTGCTCGACGAGGAGCTCGCGCGCGTCGTCCGTCAGCTCGATGACGACGTCGTGCTTGCCCATCTCCTCGCGGACGCGCTTCATCATCAGGTCGACGACCTCGAGGATCTCGGACTTCTCGAGCTTGTGGAAGACGATGACCTCGTCGATGCGGTTCAGGAGCTCGGGCCGGAACACCTTCTTGAGCTCCGACATCACGCGCTCCTTCATCTCGTCGTACGAGAGCCCCTGCTCGTCGCCGATCGAGAAGCCGAGCGTCTGGTTCTTCGAGATCTGGGCGGCCCCGAGGTTCGAGGTCATGATCACGATCGTGTTGCGGAAGTCGACCTTCCGCCCCTGCGAGTCGGTGAGCTTCCCGTCCTCGAGGATCTGCAGGAGGATGTTGAAGACGTCCGGGTGCGCCTTCTCGATCTCGTCGAGGAGGACGACCGAGTACGGCTTGCGGCGGACGGCCTCGGTCAGCTGGCCGCCCTCGTCGTAGCCGACGTAGCCTGGCGGCGAGCCGACGAGCCGCGACACGGAGTGCTTCTCCATGTACTCCGACATGTCGACCTGGATGAGCGCGTCCTCGTCGCCGAAGAGGAACTCGGCGAGCGTGCGTGCGAGCTCGGTCTTCCCCACTCCCGACGGGCCGAGGAAGATGAACGAGCCGGTCGGGCGCTTCGGGTCCTTGATGCCCGCGCGCGCGCGCCGGATCGCCTTCGCGACGGCGACGATCGCCTGGTGCTGGCCGATGACGCGCTTGTGCAGCTCGTCCTCCATCCGGATGAGCCGCTGCGGACTCGGCCTCGGTGAGCTTGAAGACCGGGATGCCCGTCCACATGGAGACGATGTCGGCGATCTCGTCCTCGCCGATCTCCGGCTGCTCCTCGTCGGCCTGGTTGCGCCACTCCTCCTCGAGCTCCTTCTTCTTCTGCGTGAGCTTGCGCTCCTTGTCGCGGAGCTGCGCGGCCTTCTCGAACTCCTGCGCCTCGATCGCGCCTTCCTTGTCGGCGCGGACCTTGTCGATCTCCTCCTCGAGCTCGCGGTAGCGCGGCGGCGCGGCCATCGTCGCGATGCGGACGCGCGAGCCCGCCTCGTCGATGAGGTCGATCGCCTTGTCCGGGAGGTGGCGGTCCTGGATGTAGCGGTCGGCGAGGACGGCGGCCGCCGGGAGCGCCTCGTCGGAGATCTTGCAGCGGTGATGCGCCTCGTAGCGGTCGCGGAGGCCGCGCAGGATCTGCACGGTCTCGTCGATCGTCGGCTCCTCGACGCGCACCTGCTGGAAGCGGCGCTCGAGCGCAGCGTCGCGCTCGAGGTACTTGCGGTACTCGTCGAGCGTGGTCGCGCCGATCGTCTGGATCTCGCCGCGCGCGAGCGCGGGCTTCAGGATCGAGGCGGCGTCGATCGCGCCCTCGGCGGCGCCGGCGCCGACGAGGTTGTGGAGCTCGTCGATGAACAGGATGATGTCGCCGCGCTGGGTGATCTCCTTCATCACCTTCTTCAGGCGCTCCTCGAACTCACCGCGGTACTTCGACCCGGCGACGAGCGCCGCGAGGTCGAGCGTGTAGATCTGCTTGCCCTTGAGGATCTCGGGCACCTGGCTCGAGGAGATGCGCGAGGCGAGACCCTCGACGACGGCGGTCTTGCCGACGCCCGGCTCGCCGATGAGCACGGGGTTGTTCTTCTGGCGGCGCGAGAGGATCTGCATCACGCGCTCGATCTCGGTCTGCCGGCCGACGACGGGGTCGAGCTTGCCCTCGACGGCGGCCTTCGTCAGGTTCCGGCCGAACTGGTCGAGGAGCTTCGAGCTCTTCGTCTTCTCGCCGGGCGCGACGCTCGCGCCGGACTGGCGGCGGCCGGGGCCGGAGAGCATGCGGATGATCTCGTTGCGGATCTTTTCCGCATCCGCGTCGAAGTCGAGGAGGATCCGTGCGGCGACACCCTCGTTCTCGCGCACGAGGCCGAGGAGGATGTGCTCCGTCCCGATGTAGTTGTGACCCAGCGAGAGGGCCTCGCGCAGCGCCAGCTCGAGCACCTTCTTGGCGCGCGGCGTGAACGGGATCTGGCCGGTGGTGACCTCGTCACCCTGGCCGACGATGCGCGCGACCTGGGCGCGCACCTCTTCCACCGTGATGTCGAGCGACTCGAGGACGCGGGCGGCAAGGCCCTCCTCCTCGCGCAGGAGGCCGAGCAGGATGTGCTCCGTGCCGATGTAGTTGTGCTTGAGGGCCCTGGCCTCGTCCTGTGCCAGAACGACGACCTGTCTTGCCCGCTCGGTGAATCGCTCGAACAACTCCCTCGACGCTCCTTTCGGGTCGGTTTCCGGAGGCCGCCTCGCTCCCCGGGTCGAAGGGACTGTCTGATCGTAGCCGACTGGTCTCGTGTCGAGTCTCACACGCCGGGTTCGCCCGGCGCCCTCGGTACCCTTCTCGGCCGTTGAGCAACGAAGCCTTAATCGGCGGCACCGCGATGAAGATCCTCGTCACCGGCTCGTCGGGTCAGATCGGGACGAATCTCGCGCTCCGGCTCCAACGCGGCGGCCACGACGTATTCGGCGTCGACAAGCGCCAGAACACCTGGACGGACGAGTTCCCGTACCTCCTCCAGGACCTCGCCGGTCACTACGCGGCCTTCCGCGGCGGGATCAACGGCGTCGAGTACCCGGAGGTCGACCTCGTCGTCCACCTCGCGGCGCACGCGAAGGTGCACCAGCTCGTGCGCCAGCCGCATCGCGCGCTCGAGAACGCGGTCATGACGTTCAACGTGCTCGAGTACGCGCGACTCCGGCACATCCCGATCGTGTTCTCCTCGAGCCGCGAGGTCTACGGCGACGTCCATCGCTTCGAGGAGTACGGCGAGCAGGTCGCCGACTTCGCCTACGCGGAGAGCACGTACTCGGCGTCGAAGATCTCGGGCGAGGCGTTCATCTACTCGTACGCGCGCTGCTACGGCCTGCCGTACCTCGTCTTCCGCTTCTCGAACGTCTACGGTCGCTTCGACAACGACCTGCAGCGGATGGTCCGCGTGATCCCGCTCTTCATCCACTCGATGCTGCGCAGGCGAGCCGATCACGATCTACGGCGGCAACGACAAGACGCTCGACTTCACCTACGTCGACGACTGCATCGACGGAATCGTGGAAGGGATCGAGGCGCTCGCGGAAGGACGGGTCGTGAACCAGACGATCAACCTCGCCTACGGGCAGGGCAACACGCTCGTCCGCTGTGCCGAGCTCATCGCCGCCGAGCTCGAAGTGCGCTCCGCAGATGACGCTCGCCCCGTCGCTCCTCGGCGAGGTGACGCACTACGTCGCGGACCTGTCGAAGGCCCGCCAGCTGCTCGGGTACAGCCCGAAGATCCCGCTCGACGACGGGATCGCCCGGGCGGTCGCGTGGTTCCGCGAGCACCGCGCCGCACACCCGGACGAGGACGTGCCCGTGACGGCCGACCACGAGGGATCGCGCGAGACCGACCCGGTCTGGAAGACGGCGACGGCCTGAGCTCGCTGCGGCTTCGGGCCGGCGCGTTCCGCTTCGAGATCGCCTCGTCGAGGCTCGCGCATGCGCCCGCCCCGAGAAGCTCTCCGATCGCCTGGGCCTCGAGCGGCGGAGCGAAGTGGAACCCCTGGCCGGCGCGACAGCCGAGCCGCCGCAGCTCGGTCGTCTCCGCGGCGGTCTCCATGCCCTCGGCCACCAGTGACGACGTCGAGCGTCTGCGCGAGGTCGACGATCGCCTGGACGAATCCCTGCCGCGTCGCGTCCGCGTCGAGCGCGCTCACGAACGAGCGGTCGACCTTGAGCGTGTGGACCGGCAGGTCCTGGAGGAGCGAGAGCGACGAGTAGCCGGTGCCGAAGTCGTCGAGCGCGAGGCGCACGCCGAGAGCCGCGACGTCCGCCAGGACGGCGCGCGAGCTCCTCGTGCCTGCGCGCGAGCACGCTCTCCGTCAACTCGAGCGTCAGCGCCTCGGGTGGCAACCCGGACTCGGCGAGCGCCGTGCGGACGCCCTCGACGAGCACTCCGGGGCGAACCTGGCGCGTCGAGACGTTCACGTTCAGCGTCAGCGCCGCCGCACCGGGTGTCTCCGCTCGCCAGCGAGCGACCTGCGCACATGCCTCGTCGAGCACCCAGCGCGCCGATCTCGACGATCTTGCCGGTCTCCTCCGCGAGCGGCGATGAACTCACCCGGCTGCAGGAGCCCACGCGTAGGGTGCGCCCAGCGGACGAGCGCCTCGACGCCGACGACCGCACCGCTCTCGAGGTCGACGAGCGGCTGGTAGTGGACGACGAACTCCTCGCCGCCGCGCCCGCCGCAGCTCGGCGACGAGCTCGAGCCGGCCGACGAGGTCCTCGGCCATCGTCGGCACGTACATCGACGCACTGCGCCTTGCCGACGCCTTCGCCCGATACATCGCGACGTCGGCGGCACGCAGCAGGTCGTCCGCGACCGTGCCGAGCGCGATGCCGACGCTCGCGCTGACGAAGACCTCGCGGCCCTCGATGTCGAAGGGCGTCTGCAGGGCTGGCCACGAGTCGCTCCGCGGCGTCCACGGCCGATGCGCGGCCCCGCGACCTCCTCGATGAGGACGGCGAACTCGTCGCCTCCGAGCCGCGCGACCGTGTAGCTCGGCGAGAGCGAGTCCCGGAGCCGGACGCCGACGCCACGCAGGAGCGTGTCCCCCGCCACATGGCCGAGCGTGTCGTTGACGCCCTTGAAGTCGTCGAGGTCGAGGAAGAGGACGGCCACCTCCGCGCGCGCCAGCTGGCTGCGAAGGACGAGCGCGTGCTCGACGCGGTTCGTGAAGAGCGCACGGTTCGCGAGCCCCGTCAGTGCGTCGTGGAACGCCTGGTGGCGGAGCTGCTCCTCGGCCTCCCTGCCGAGCCGTGACGTCGAGGAGGTAGCCCTGCAGCACCGGCTCCGCCCGCGTCGGTGACGACCCGCGCCTCGTCCTGCACCCACACGTAGCGGCCGTCGCGCGTGCGCAGCCGGTACTCGATGAACAGGGGCTCGCCGGTCGCGTGCGTGCGCTGGTGCGCGGCGAGCACGCGCTCGCGATCCTCGGGGTGCAGGATCTCGACGAAGAGGTCGTGGTTCTCGACCCACTCGGCGACCGAGTAGCCGAGCATCTGCTCGATCTGCGGGCTCGTGTAGACGTTCGAGCTGACGTCGTCGAGCCGGTCGATGTAGACGGAGAGCGGCAGCTGCTCGACGAGCGTGCGGAAGCGCCCGACCATGCCGTCGAGCACGACCTCGCCGCCGTCGGTCGGATGACGCCGCTCCAGCACCGTGCATACGAATCGTCCTCCGCGAAACGCTCGGAGACCCCTCGATCGGAGTACGCCGTTCGAGGGCTCCCAGTTAGGATCGTCCGATGGGGAGGCAACCGCCGAGCGCGAGCGACTCTCGTGGGCGGAGTTCGGCGACGGCGTCGCGCGAGCTCGCGCGCCAGGTCGCAGACGACGGCTACGAGCCCGACCTCGTCCTCTCCGTCGCACGCGGAGGGCTCCTCGTCGGCGCCGCGCTCGGCTACGCGCTCGACGTGAAGAACACGTGGACGATGAACGTCGAGTTCTACACCGGGGTCGACGAGCGGCTCGACGTCCCGATGATCCTCCCGCCCGTGCCCGAGCTCGTCGACCTCGAGTCCGCGCGCATGCTCATCGCGGACGACGTCGCCGACACCGGCGAGACGCTGAGGCTCGTGAAGGACTTCTGCGCGGGCAAGGTCGCCGAGGTGCGCTGCGCCGTGCTCTACGAGAAGTCGCCGTCGGTCGTGAAGTGCGAGTACGTCTGGCGCCGCACCGATCTCTGGATCGACTTCCCCTGGAGCGCCGAGGCGCCCGGTGACGCGAGCGGCTAGCCCGGTCGGGCCGTAGAGCCGGAAAGAGGATGACGTCGCGGATCGTCTCGCGGCCGGAGAGGAGCATGACGAGGCGGTCGATCCCGAGGCCGAGCCCGCCCGTCGGCGGCATGCCGTACGAGAGCGCCTCGACGTAGTCCGGGTCGCCGCGCACGCCCTCGACGTGCGCGGACTGCTCGTCGAAGCGCCGCTGCTGCTCGGCGGCGTCGTTGATCTCCGTGTACGCGTTGCCGAGCTCCATCCCGGCGGCGAAGTACTCGAAGCGCTCGGTGATCGGCTCGTCGTCGTCCGTCACGCGGGCGAACGGCGAGAGCTCGACCGGATGGCCGTAGACGATCGTCGGCTCGATCAGGCTCGGCTCGACGAAGTGGCCGAACGCGTGGTCGACGAGCTGCGTCCAGTCCTTGTCCGCGTCCGTGTCGACGCCGCGCTCGGTGAGCCACGCGCGAAGCTCGCCCTCGTCGCGGGTCCACAGCTCGTGCGCTTCGAGCGACTCGACGAAGCCGACGCGCTTCCACGGGCCGCTTCAGGTCGACCTCGTGCCCGCGGAACCGTGACGACCGTCGTGCCGAACGCCTCGAGCGCGACCCGCTCGAGCAGTCGTCTCGATCCGGTCCATCGTGTCGCGGAAGTCCGCGTACGCCTCGTACCACTCGAGCATCGTGAACTCGGGCTGGTGCTTGTACGAGACGCTCTCGTTGCGGAAGTCCTTGCCGATCTCGTACACGCGCTCGAGCCCGCCCACGATCAGCCGCTTGAGGTAGAGCTCGGTCGCGATCCGCAGATAGAGGTCGGCGTCGAGCTCGTTCGAGTGCGTGACGAACGGGTGCGCGAAGGCGCCGCCGTAGCGGGGCTGCAGCACCGGCGTCTCGACCTCGACGAAGCCCTCGCCGTCGAGGTAGCGGCGGATCGCGTGACCACCCTCGTCCGCAGGAGGAAGAACTCGCGCGACTCGTCGTTCATCAGCAGGTCGAGGTAGCGCTTGCGGTAGCGCGTCTCCTGTCGGTGAGGCCGTGGAACGTGTCCGGCAGCGGGCTCGTGTTGCGCGCGAGCACCGTGAGCTCGTCGACCATCAGCGAGGGCTCGCCGCGCCGCGACTTCGCCGGGCGACCCGCGACCCCGACGACGTCGCCGAGGTGCACGTCGATCTCGCCCACGCGCCCGGTGTCGCACATGAGCTGGATGCGGCCGGAGCGATCGACCAGGTCGAGGAAGACGAGCTTGCCCATCTCCCGCCGCGCCATGACGCGCCCGGCGAGCCGGCGCGTCTCGTCGAGGTCGCTCCCTGCCTCGAGCTCGTCGGTGGCCGCGCGCACGTCCGCGATCGCGTCGCGGTCGGGGAAGCGCTTCGCGACCGGCCATGGCGGCCGAGTCTAGACGCCGTCCGACTCGCGGACGATCCACCGGACTCGACCCAGGCGAGCCGTCGCACGCACGGTGACGACCTGGCCCTGACGGAGGCCGGCGTACTGCTGCCGCTCACGCGAAACGCCCGAATCGACGTCGAGACACCGTCGTCGACGGCGACGTAGTAGCGCGACTTGTCGTCCTCGTCGAACGTCCGCAGCCGGATGATCGGACCCGTCACCTCGACCGTCGTGGCCCAGTCCGAGGCCCCAGTGACGGCTGCGACCAACCCGAAAAGGCCGACGACGGCGATCAGGACGACCTGCGCGGTGGCGATCACCCCCGCATCGACGAACGAGCTGCCGACCGTGTACAGGAGGACGAATGCGCCCGCCGTGACCGCGAATCCCGTCGCGGCTGCCGCCGTGGGCTCCGCCCCCCAGCCCGGCGGCCAGACCTTCGGGTACGAGACCCGCACCTCGCGCCAGCGCCCACCGTGCGAGCTCCACGCGCGCGTGTCGGACTCGGCGCCCATCGGCAGCGGGCTGCTCGCCCCGTGTGCGACCCCGAACGCGGCGCCGTAGGCGAGGAGACGGTCCCAGAGCGGCACCGTCAGCGGCGAGTACGTCTCGAAGACCTCGTTGGTCGCCAGCTCCTCCCGGACGCCGAGCCAGCGCGCGGCCGCCTCGAGTCCCGCAGGCGTCTCGCGCTGGGGGTGGCGCGCGGTCATCCAGCCGAGAAGACCGCCTGCAGCCGCGACGACGACCACTGCCGTCGCGATGCCCCAGACAGCCCAGAGGCACGCCGCGGGGATCGCCGCAATCGCGACGAGCGCCGACCAGACGAGACCGTCGAACGCTTCACGCGAGAGCCCGCGCGCCTGCGCATCCGCGACGACCTCGGAACGGAACGCCTCGTGCCAGCCCTTCGAGGCCTCCTCGGGCCCGGTCGTCAAGGCGCGTGCCGGCACGACATCGCCACTCGCGAGTCGCTGGAGGTGCCTGAGGACCCGCAGCTCGTACGCGGTGAGCCCATCCTCTGCCCCGGGGCGGACTCGGACGTAGAAGACGCCCGACTCCGCGCTGCTCGACCTCCGCGAACCGCCGCGCGGCGAGGTCGAGCACGGTGGCAGGCACGGCCTCGCCGGTCACGCGGAAGTCGTTCACGAGGAAGTTCGCGAGAGCCGGCGGCTCGGGCCCGAGATCGAGCGTCCGCGGGCCCGCCTCGGGCCGCGGCGGGGCTCGCGAGGCGTACACGAACGCCGCCAGCGCGAGCCACAGCAGCGAGCCGACGATGCCTCCCGCCGCGACGAGCGGCTCGAGCGTGCCGAGATCGAGTTGACCGAAGATCTGCCGATCCATGTCGGCGTCATGCTGAGTGCCCGCGCGGACGACCAGCGCACGAGGCTCGTAGAGACTGAGGGTCGACGGACTCGGCCGCGCTACGCGGCCTTGATCTCCATGATCTTGAACTTCACCTTCGAGCCGCGCGGCGTGACGACCTCGACCGTCTCGCCCTTCTTGTGCCCCATGATCGCCTTGCCGACCGGCGACTCGTTCGAGAGCTTGTTCTCGGCGGGATTCGCCTCCGCAGAGCCCACGATGAAGTACTCCGTCGTCTCCTTCGCGTCGACGTCCCGCAGGCGGACGACGGCGCCGATCGACACGACGCTCGTGTCCACGCGCTTCTTGTCGATGACCTGTGCGTTCGCGAGCCGCTCCTCGAGCTGCGAGATGCGGTGCTCGAGCATCATCTGCTCGTTCTTCGCGTCGTCGTACTCGGCGTTCTCGGCGATCTCGCCGAACTCGCGCGCGGCGGCGATGCGCTCCGCGATCTCACGGCGTCTCGTCGTTCGCAGCACGTCGAGCTCGCTCGTCAGCTGCTTGTAGCCCTCGGGAGTGAGGATCACGTCCTTCACGAAACGCCTCCAGAGACGAAATCGGGGGCCTGCCGGCCCCGACAACGCGCGGAATGGTAGCTACCCCGTTCGCGGAGCGTCAAACAGCTCGCGAGTACCATCCGACGAGCCGTGATCGACCTCCGCGAGAGCTGGCGAATCGGCCCCGTCGAGGTGCCGACGCGCCTCGTCCTGGCGCCGATGGCGGGCGTCAGCGTGCAGGCGTTCCGTCGCCAGGGACGACGTTACGGCGCCGGCCTCGTCTGCTCCGAGATGGTGAGCTGCGCGGGGATCGAGCACCGCAACGAGAAGACGCTCGGGCTACCTCCGCGTCGCCGTCGGACGAGCACCCGCTCGCGATCCAGCTGTTCGGGTCCGAGCCGCGGCCGATGGCGGACGCCGCGCGCATGGTCGAGGCGGTCGGCGCCGACATCGTCGACGTCAACTTCGGCTGCCCGGTGAAGAAGGTCACGAAGACCGGCGCCGGCGCGCACCTCCTCGAGGACCCGGATCGCGCGTGCGCGATCGTCGGGGCGATCGCGGACGCGGTCGACATCCCGGTGACGGTGAAGCTGCGGCGCGGCGTGCGCGACGGCTCGCGCGCTGCGCTCGAGCTCGGGCCGCGGCTGGTCGAGGCAGGCGCGGCGTCGCTCACGCTTGCATCCGCGCTCGGCCCAGCAGATGTACACGGGCACGGCCGATCACGCGCTGACCGCGGAGCTCGTCTCGCTCGTCGACGTGCCGGTCGTCGCATCGGGCGACGTGACCTCGCGAGCTCGCGCGCAGGCGGTGCTCGCGACGACGGGCGCCGACGCGGTCATGGTCGGACGCGGCGCGCAGGGAAACCCGTGGGCGCTGCGCGAGATCGTCGACGGCGACGACGATCCGAGCCCTCGCGCGAGGAGGTCGCCGCCGAGCTCGTGCTCTTCGTGCGCGAGACGGTGCGCGAGCTCGGCGAGCGCCGCGCATCGGGATTCCTCAAGAAGTTCTACGGCTGGTACCTCGGCCGGGGCCGCTTCCCGAAGGAGTTCAAGCAGGAGCTCCTCCAGCTCGACTCGACCGAGGAGGTCGAGCGACGGCTGCTCGCCGCGGCGCCCGGCGCGTACGAGATCGTCGAGCGGCTCGAGGCCGAGGTTCCGTCGGGAGCGGAGCTCACCCTCGAGCTTCCCGTCTCGATCTACGGCGGCGGCTGAGGCCTCACTCCTCGGCGCCGCCCGCAAAGGCGGTCGCGACGCCGAGCCCGACGTACACCGTCCCGCTGACGTAGCGCTGCGTGCGAACGAACCGGCGCGAGCGGCGCAGCATCCCGCCCGCCGTCCCCGCCGCGAGCGCCCAGATCGAGTCGGTGACGAGCCCGAGGAGCGCGAAGAGCACGCCGAGGAAGGCGATCTGCACGGCCGGGTGCGCGCGCGTTCGGATCGACGAACTGCGGGAGGAACGCGAGGAAGAAGAGCGCGGTCTTCGGGTTGAGGACGTTGACGACGATCCCCTGCGCGAACGCGCGGCGCAGGTTCCGCTCGCCGCCGAGCGCGACCTCCGCCTCGGCACGATTCGAGAAGAGCGTCCAGAGGCCGAGGCCGATGAGGTACACGGCGCCGGCGATCTTCACCGCCGTGAACGCGACGGCGGAGGACAGCGACGAGCGCGGACAGCCCGAGCGTCGCGGCCGCGATGTGCACGAGCGTGCCGACGTGGATGCCGAGCACGGAGGCGAGGCCCGCGCGGCGTCCGTGCTCGATCGAGCGCGCGACGACGTAGAGCACGGCCGGGCCGGGAACGAGCAGCAGCGCGAGCGCGGCGAGCGACGAAGACGCCGATCGCCGGCGGGTCGGGGATCACGCGTTCAGCTCCCACACGAGCCGCAGTCCCTCGAGCGTCAGGAAGGGGTCGACCCGCTCGATCGTCTCCGAGTGCGGCGCGACGAGGTCGGCGAGACCGCCGGTGGCGACGACGGGCGCGTCTGCTCGCCGAGCTCGCCGCGAATCCGCCCGACGATCCCGTCCACCTGGCCGGCGAAGCCGTAGACGAGGCCGGACTGGAGCCCGGCGACCGTCGTCTTGCCGATGACCGTCTCCGGCGCCGTGTAGTCGACCTTCACGAGCCGCGCGGCGCGCGCGAAGAGCGCATCCATGGAGACCTCGATCCCGGGCGCGAGCACGCCGCCGACGTACTCCCCTTCCGGCGAGACGACGTCGAAGTTGGTCGACGTGCCGAAGTCGACGACGATGACCGGGCGCGCCGTACCGCTCCTTCGCAGCGACCGAGTTCACGATCCGGTCCGGCCCCACCTCGCGCGGGTCGTCGTAGCGGATCGCGATGCCCGTCTTCACGCCCGGGCCCGACGACGAGGAGCGGCGCGTGCGCCCACTTCCGCGCGAGCGCCTCCCACTCGCGCACGAGCACGGGCACGGTCGAGGCGAGGCAGATGCCGTCGACGCTCTCGAAGTCGAGGAGGCCCGCCGAGGAGCACGCCGAGCTCGTCGGCCGTGCTCGAGCGCTCGGTGGCGAGGCGCCAGTGGTCGGCGAGCTCGCCGTCGCGGTAGAGACCGAGCGCGGTCTGCGTGTTGCCGACGTCGACGGCGAGGAGCATCGCGCAAGTGAATCAGAGCGTCGCGGCGGAGTCGCGGCCACGACGTTGTTAGAGTCGGCGGCGGTGTTCGGTAGGCGGAGTCGCGACGTCGCAGGGCCCGCGGTCGCGCTCGCGGTTGCCGGGAGTCGTCGCGGGAGCGCTCGCGGCGGGGCGTCGTGGCACGCCGGCGCAGGCGAGCGAAAGGAGCGTCCGATGGCGAACGCCAAAGCTCATCGTCCAGACGCCTGTTCGAGGAACCGTGGACCGGGCAACTTCGAGGTGATCGACGAGTTCGTCGCGCCCGACTACGTCGGGCACGACCCGGCGGAGCCGGAGCCGATTCGCGGCCCGGACGGCGTCAGGGAGTTCATCGAGAGGTACCGGTCGGCGTTCGGCGGCGCACGGCTCACCGTCGACGACCAGATCGCGGAGGGCGACAAGGTCGCGACCCGCTGGACGGCTCGCGGCACGCACACCGGCGAGATCGCGGGGATCGGGCCCACCGGGCAAGGACGTCACCGTGTCGGGACTGACGATCTCGCGCTTCGCGGGCGGCAAGATCGTCGAGCAGTGGACGACCTGGGACACGCTCGGGATGCTCGTCCAGCTCGGCGTCGTTCCGGCCTCGCGCGAGCGACGCTGAACGTCCACTCGCGCGAGACCGAACGCGCCGTGGCAGGGCTCGCGCCTCCGTGCGTCGGCGAATACGGATCGCCGCCGATCGGAGATGTCGAGCTTCTTCACGTCCCAGCACATGCCGTGCGCCGAGTGCGGCGCATCGGTGCGCGCGAGCGAGCGCGAGCGTCACACGTGCGATCCCGAGCGGCGGCTCGAGTACCGCCTCTTCCAGCTGCGCGACGAGGTCGCCGGCTTCGACGACGGCCTCGGCGCGTACCTCGACTCGCCGCAGGGTCGCTTCGCGCAGTGGCTCGCCGAGCGCGACGAGGGGACCGGGACGTAGGCAGGTCGCAACGACACGCCCGCGACGCGGCGCCTTCTAGGGGATCATTCGCGCGACGCGAATCCGCTCTCGCGGGCTCGCGTCCTGCGCTGGCTCAGTCGTCGTCGCCCGAGAGCGGCTGGCCGAGGCGCTCCGCGAGCGCCTCGGCGGTGAGGCGCGGCTCCTCGCCCTCGCCGCGCAGCTCCTCGACCGTGACGTCGCCGGAGGTGTAGACCTCGGCGCGCGGGATGATCCGGCTCGGACGGTTCTTGTCCCACACCCACACGTCCTCCATGCGGACGTGGAAGAACGGGTAGCTCACCTGCGGCAGCGCCTCGAGGTCGAGCTTGTTGCAGAGGTACGTCGCGTCCTGCGTGAGGACGCAGTAGCGAAACAGCGAGAAGACGGCCGAGTACTCGCGCTTGAGCGAGAGCTCGAGCTCGGCCTCGTACTCGTCGAGGTCGTCGAGGTGGGACATGCCGAGCTCAGTCTAGCTGCCGTCGAGCAGCGCCGCACACGCTGCCCGAGCCCGGGAATCTCGAGCGTCGGGATCGAGGTCCGCGAGCGGCTCGAGCGCGAACCGTCGCTCGTGCGAGCCGCGGATGCGGGACCTGCAGGCCCGGCTCGTCGACGCGCTCGTCGCCGTAGACGAGGAGGTCGAGGTCGATCGGTGCGCGGCCCCCAGCGCTCGCCGCGGACGCGACCGAGCGTGCGCTCGATCTCGAGCAGCAGCGTCGAGGAGCGCCCGCGGCGCGAGGCTCGTGTCGATCGCGACCGCGCCGTTCAGGAACGGCGGCTGGTCGACGACCCCGACGGGATCCGTCTCGCGCAGCTGCGAGACCGCGACGACCTCGACGCCGTCGGCCGCGGCGAGGAGGTCGCCGGCCCGGAGGAGCGTCACCTCGCGCGGGCCGAGATTCGCGCCGAGCCCGACGTACGCGCGCGTCACGCCCCCGCGCGCGAGCGCTCGACGATCGCGGCCGCGTAGTCGACGGGCGGATCGAGCACGACGTCCGGCTTGCGCACGCGAACCGCGCACCCATTCGACTGCCGGAAAGCGCTCGACGATGCCGTCGGCGATCGCGCCGGCGAGACCCTCGAGCAGCAGACGCTCCTCCCCGCCGAAGACCTCGCGGACGAGCGCGGCGAGCCGTCCGGTAGTCGACCGTGTCCTCGATGCGATCGCGTCTCGGTCGCGTCGCCGCGCACGTCGACCCAGAGGTCGACGAGGAAACGCTGGCCGAGGCGTCGCTCCTCCTCGAGGTAGCCGTGATGGCCGAAGACGACCAGCCCGCTGAGCTCGATCCTCACGCGTTGATCCTTCCACGCTCGACCGCGGCGGCAACCTCGAGCGCCTCGACGGTCTCGCGCACGTCGTGCGCGCGGATCATCCACGCGCCGCGCTCGAACGCCGCCACGGCGGCCGCGACCGACGCGGCGAGGCTTCCGGTCGTCGCGCCTTCGTCGCCGAGGACCTTCCCGAGCGTGCTCTTGCGCGACACGCCGACGAGCACGGGACGTCCGAGCGCGCGCAGCTCGTCGAGACGGCGGAGGAGCTCGAGGTTCTGGTCCGGCGTCTTGCCGAAGCCGATGCCGGGATCCACGCAGATCCGCTCCTCGGCGATCCCGTTCTCGACCGCGAACGCGACCCGCTCCTCGAGGAAGGCCAACACATCGGAGACGACGTCGTCGTACCGAGGGGCGACCTGCATCGTGCGCGGCTCGCCCTGCATGTGCATGAGACAGACGAACGCGTCTCCGTCGGCGACGACCTCGGCCAGGTCCGGGTCGCCGCGCAGCGCGGTGACGTCGTTGACGAGCTCGGCGCCCAGCTCGAGCGACGCGGCGCGCGACCGCGGCCTTCGAGGTGTCGATCGAGACCGGGAGCCCGCGCAGCCCTTCGAGCACCGGCTCGACGCGCGCGAGCTCCTCCTCGGCCGACGACCGGCGCCGCGCCCGGACGCGTCGACTCACCGCCGACGTCGACGAGCGCCGCGCCCTCCTCGACCAGCCGGCGCCCGTGCGCGATCGCGTCGCCGGGTCGACGAACAGGCCGCCGTCCGAGAAGCTGTCGGGCGTGACGTTGAGCACGCCCATGACGGACGGTCGCGGCCAGCGCTCCTCGAACGACGCGATCGCGCTCACAGCGCGGAGCGTAGCTCCGTCTGGTCACAGGGCCAGAATCGAGAGTCATGAACACATCCGGCTCGAACACGGGCCCGCTCGGGCAACCGAGAGGCATCGGCTTCGCGATCCTGATGGCGATCATCACGATCGGGATCTACACGCTGTACTGGGTCTTCAAGACCCAGGAAGAGGTCAAGAACCACTCCGGCCAGGGCGTCGGCGGCGTGCTCGGCCTCGTGATCTACATCGTCGTCGGGATCGTCACCTGGTTCCTGGTCCCGTCCGAGGTCGGGAAGATGTACCAGCAGGACGGGCGGACCGGCTCCCTTCTCGGGATGGACCGGCCTCTGGCTCCTGCTGCCGATCATCGGGGCGTTCGTCTGGTTCATCAAGATCCAGGGCGCTCTGAACCGGTACTGGGAGTCGAAGAGCACCGGCTCGTTGCCCATGAACGAGCCAGGCGTCGCGTAACCCGGAGACACGATGCGCGGTAGGGCCACGCGTGTGGCCCTACCGGCGCTCGTCGTCCTCGCGCTCGTCGCCGTCGTCGCGGTCGCGGCGACGGGGTCCGTGCCGAGCGGCTCGAACTCCTCGCGAGCACCGTCCGAGACGCTCCTCGACACGCTCTTCACGCTGTGGATCGTGGCCGTGGCCGCGGGCGGGATCCTGCTCGTGTACGGGCTCGTGCAACGGCAGGCGATCGCCGAGCAGATGGCGTCGGGCCGCTATCGCCGGGTGTCCGTCCTCGCGTGGGTCGCTCTTCGCAGGCTTCCTCGCGATCGCTGTCTGGGCGTTGAGTCAACGGAGACCGCGTGGCCTGAACGTCGTTCGACGAGGAAATCACTCTTCGGACGACCCGGGCAGATCCCGCCGACGCCCGACGAGAAGGCGCTGACGCCGTACGAACCGAGCGTGAGCTGGCTCCTCGATCGCCGTCGTCGTCGGCCTCGTCGTCGTCGCGGTCATCGCGTACGTCGTCTCCGCACGGCGCAGCCGAGGCCGGCGCGATCCGCGGAGACAGCTCGCGGAGGACCTCGCGCGTCGCGCTCGACGACGCGCTCGACGACCTCCGCGCGGAGCCCGACCCGCGTCGCGCGATCATCGCCGCGTATGCGCGTCTCGAGCGAGTCCTGGCGGCCGAACGGAGTCGCACGACACGCCTCGGAGACGTCGGACGAGTACCTCGCACGTGTTCTCCGCGATCTCGAGCTCCGGCCGGATGCGATCGGCCGCCTGACCGAGCTCTTCACACAGGCTAAGTTCTCGCACCACGACGTCGACTCCACGATGAAGGAGAGCGCGATCAGCGCACTGGAACAGGTTCGGGACGAGCTGCGGGCAGCGCACGAGCGGTCCCGAGCGCCCGAGCCCCGCACTGCGCAGGCCGTGACGTCGTGAAGCGGGACGTCATCGCGGCCCTGCGATTCCTCGCGCTCCCGACGATCGCGCTCGTGCTCGTCGCCGGTGGCGCCACCGGCCGTCTCGAGCTTGCAGCCCGCATCTACGCGCTCATCGTGGCCGCCGTCGGGCTCGTCGTCGCGGTCCGTGCCCTCCACCGGCCGACCCGCCCGAGAAGCCGCTTCGCGACCCGTCGCGACGAGCCGATCACGGGCGACGACCTCCGCCGAGCCTGGCGCGTCTCGAGCAACTCGCGGCCCTGGGCGTCGCGAGCTCCTTCGATCTCCAGTACCGACTCGTTCCGCAGCTGCGGTCGATCGCTGCCGGTCTGCTCGCGTCGCGCCGGCGCGTCGACCTCGACACGCAACCGGAGCCGGCGCGACGCATCCTCGGCGAGGAGACGTGGGAGCTCGTACGCCCGGCGAGGCCTGCTCCGCAGGATCGGGTCAGCCGGGGCCTCACACCAGCCCAGCTCACGCGCGTCGTCGACTCACTGGAGCGCATCTGACATGGAGCTCACCGAGGTCCGCGAGCTCTCCGACCAGGTCCTCGACGAGGTCGAGCACGCCGTCGTCGGCAAGCGCGACGCGCTCGAGCTCGTCTTGCTCGGCTTCCTCGCCGACGGGCACGTCCTGCTCGAGGACTACCCCGGGCTCGCGAAGACGCTCGCAGCCCGCTCGTTCGCGCAGGTGCTCGGAATCGACTTCGCGCGCATCCAGTTCACCCCCGATCTCATGCCGTCCGACGTGACCGGGTCGTCGATCTGGAACCAGCGCGACTCGGACTTCGAGTTCCGGCCGGGGCCGATCTTCACGAACCTCCTTCTCGCCGACGAGATCAACCGCGCGCCGCCGAAGACGCAGGCGGCGCTCCTCGAGGCGATGCAGGAGCGCCAGGCGACGATCGAGGGGGTCACGCACCGCCTCGCGCCGCCGTTCCTCGTGGTCGCGACGCAGAACCCCATCGAGTACGAGGGCACGTACCCGCTCCCCGAGGCGCAGCTCGACCGCTTCCTCCTGCGGACTGCGTTCGGGTATCCCACCCGCGACGGCGAGGTCGACGTCCTGACGCGCCGCATCGAGCGGGCCGCGGACGACGTCGAGCTTCGGAACGTGATCGACCGGGAGACGCTCCTCGAGATGCAGCGCTCCGTCGAGACGGTGCACGTCGCGGAGAGCGTGCGCGAGTACTGCGTCGACCTCGTCGCGGCGACGCGCACGTCGCAGAGCGCGGCGGTGGGCGCCAGCCCGCGCGGCAGCCTCGCGCTCATGAAGCTCGCGCGCTGCAGAGCCGCCCTGCAGGGGCGCGACTACGTCCTTCCCGACGACGTGAAGGCGATCACCGTTCCCGCGCTCGCGCACCGCATCGTGCTCCGCCCCGAGCTGTGGGTGCAGCGCATCACGGCGGAGGACGTCGTGCGAGAGGTGCATCGAGAGCGTCCCGACACCGCGCGCGGAGGACGTCCGGCCCGCAGCACTCCCGTGATCCGCACGGGGAACCCGCGCGTCGTCGGGTACGCCGCGCTCGCGGCGCTCGGGCTCGTCGGGGCGCTCGCGCTTCGCCGTCCCGAGCTCGCGATCGTCGCGGCTCCGTTCGCCCTGGTGCTCGCGATCGGAACGCGGGCGCGCGATCCACAGCGTCGACGTCGCCTTCGCGATGGACGCAGAGCGCGCCCTGGAAGGCGCGGACGTGGCCGTCACGCTGACCGTGCGCGCCGAGCAGGCGGTCGACCGCCTCGAGCTCCTCCTCGACCTCCCCGGCGGCGTGGAGGTCGCCGGCGGCCACGCTGCCCGAAGCATGCGCTTGCGTGCGGGCGAGGAGCGCGAGCTGGCCCTCGCGATCCGCTGCACACGCTGGGGGGTCTACGACCTCGGTGCGCTGAGGCTGCGAGCCCGCGACCCATGGCGCCTCGTGACCTGGGAGGGCAGCGTCCAGGGCTCTCACCGTCTGAAGGCGTACCCGCGACCGTTGACGCTGCGCCGACTGGTTCCACCGCTCGAGACCCAGGTGTTCGCCGGCAGCCAGGTCGCGCGCGCGAAGGGAGACGGAGTCGAGTACGCGGACTCCGCGACTTCGTGCCCGGCGACCGCCTTCGCTCGATCAACTGGCGAGCGTCGGCTCGCCGGCAAGTGCTCGTGGTCAACGAGCGGCATCCCGAGCGCAACACCGACGTCGTCCTCTTCGTCGACAGCTTCGCCGACGTGCGCGACGGCGATCGCAGCGTGCTCGACGACGCCGTCCGCGCGGCCGCCTCTCTCGCCACGAGGTACCTCGAGCACCGCGACCGCGTCGGGCTCGTCGGCTTCGGCGGAGTGCTGCGCTGGCTACAGCCCGGCATGGGCCCGTCACAGCGCTACCGCCTGGTGGAGACGCTGCTCGAGACCGGCGTCGCACCGACGTACACCTGGCGCGACGTCAACGTCATCCCCGCGCGAATCCTCCCGCACGGCCGCGCTCGTCCTCGCGCTGACACCGCTCATCGATCCTCGGTTCGTCGTCGCCCTGGAGGATCTGCGTGGCCGCCGGTACGACGTCGCGGTGGTCGAGGTCGACCCGGTTCCGCTCGTCCGGCCTGGCCGAACGGACGTCGAGCGCGCCGCCTACCGGCTCTGGCTGCTCGAGCGCGAGGTCCTCCGGTGGCGTCTCGAGAGCCGCGGCATCGGGATCGCGACATGGGGCGACGGCGCACTCGACACCGTGCTCGAGGAGGTGAGGACATTCAGGCGCTACGCGCGATCGGCACGCGTCTAGCCACCGGCAGCGGCAGCGTCGCGTGTCTCCTCGCGGTTGCCGTCGTGCCCCTCACGCGCGGCGGCGACGCGTTTCAAAGGGTCGAGGTGCGCGTCTCAGCCGTCGCCTTCGTCGCTCTCGTCGCAGGGCTCGTCCAGGGATGGGCCTGGCTCGTGCCGACGTCGATCGCGCTCGTCGGCGGTGCGTACGCTGCGGAGCTCGCGATCGACGACGCACCGCTCGATCTCGCCGCCCCGCTCGTCGCCGTGGGACTCCTGCTCGCCGCTGAGCTCGCCTACTGGTCGCTCGACGAGCGCAACCGCGCGGAGGGCGACCCCGGCCAGGGTCTCCGTCGGGCCGCGCTCGTCGCACTCGGCGCCGCCGGTGCCCTCGTACTCGCGAGCGCGCTCCTCGCGCTCGTCGACGAGGTCCGGACTCGGGGGCTGGCGCTCGACCTGATCGGAGTGCTCGCCGCAGTAGCCGTCGTCGCCACGGTGCTCGCGACTGCGCGCGATCAGTCGAGCAAGGGCTCGTAGAGCGGCCGCTCGAACGGCCAGTCCCTCAGGAGCCAGCTCCGCAACCGCCTCTCGAAGCGGCATGTCGAGCTCGGCCCGCGACTCCGTCACCCACGAGCGCACGTGAACGTCGTGCGTCTCATCTCCCGCCGGATAGATGTACGTGCAACCGACGACGTCAGCCCTCGGGATCGAGGACCGAGTACGTGAACCCGCTTCGCTCGGCGAAGTCCCGCGCGTGCCGATCGAGGTCTGCGAGGTTCTCGTCGAGGCTCATCTCGTGGGGCCACGAGCTGTCCGGCCCGTACCCCGGCGACGCGAGGATGTGCTCGATGCTGGACGACCAGGCCGCATGGTCGCGTTCGTTGTGCTCGGGCCCGAGCGGCTCGAGCGTGAAGAGATCGGTCGCGAGCCCGCGCGGCGGCTCGAACGCCTCGGCGACGAACAACGGGTCGCGCTACGAGGTCGCCGGGTCCGGCGGCGGAGGCTGCATGGCGGTGCCCGGGATGGGGCGCGGCTGCGGCTTCAGCTTCGGCTTCGCCTCGGCCTCGGGCTCCTCGATTGCGGGAGCGGGCGTCTCCTCCGGGAAGACGGACTCCTCGGACTCGCCGGCGAGGAGGCGCTCGAACTGGTCCTTGTCGATCGTCTCGCGCTCGATGAGGATCGCCGACAGTCGGTGCAGCTCGTCCATGTGGTCGCGCAGGACGGCCGTCGCCGAGGCGTGGGCCTCTTCGATGACGCGGCGGATCTCGTCGTCGATCTCCTTCGCGATCTCGTCGGAGTAGTCCGGCTCGGAGCCCATGTCGCGGCCGAGAAACGGGAGATCGTGGTTTCGGCCGAGAACGCGCGGGCCGAGCTTCTCGGACATCCCGAAGCGCATGATCATCTGCTTCGACGTCGAAGTGACGCGCTCGAGGTCGTTCGCTGCGCCCGTCGTCACCTCGTGGAAGACGAGCTCCTCCGCCGCGCGCCCTCCCAGGGTCATCGCGAGCTCGTCCATGAGGGCCGACTTCGTCGTCAGGTACTTGTCCTCGGTGGGGAGCGAGATCGTGAGCCCGAGCGCCTGGCCGCGCGACACGATCGTGATCTTGTGGACCGGGTTCGTGTTCTCGAGGTAGTGGCCGACGAGCGCGTGACCCATCTCGTGGTAGGCCGTGATCTTGCGCTCCTTCTCCGAGAGGAGGCGAGCCTTCTTCTCGGGCCCGGCGATGACGCGCATGATCCCTTCCTCGAGCTCGTCCTGCTCGATCATCTTCTTGCCGTTGCGGGCGGCGAGGAGCGCCGCCTCGTTGATGAGGTTCGAGAGGTCCGCGCCCGTGAACCCGGGCGTGCCGGCGGCGAGCGTGTCGAGGTCGATGTCGCGAGAGAGCGGCTTGCCGCGGGCGTGCACCTCGAGGATCTTTCGGCGCCCGAGACGGTCCGGACGATCGACGACGATCTGCCGGTCGAAGCGGCCGGGCCGGAGAAGAGCCGGGTCGAGGATGTCGGGCCGGTTCGTGGCTGCGATGAGGATGATGTTGTCCTTCATCTCGAAGCCGTCCATCTCGACGAGGAGCTGGTTCAGCGTCTGCTCGCGCTCGTCGTGACCGCCTCCGAGACCCGCGCCGCGGTGCCGACCGACGGCGTCGATCTCGTCCATGAAGATGATGCACGGCGACGCCTGCTTCGCCTGCTCGAAGAGGTCGCGCACGCGGGAGGCGCCCACGCCGACGAACATCTCGACGAAGTCCGAGCCCGAGATCGAGAAGAAAGGGACGCCGGCCTCACCGGCGACCGCGCGCGCAAGGAGCGTCTTGCCCGTACCCGGCGGGCCGTACAGGAGCACGCCTTTCGGGATGCGCGCGCCGAGCGCCTGGAACTTCTTCGGGTTCTCGAGAAACTCCTTGATCTCGTGCAGCTCCTCGACGGCCTCGTCCGCTCCCGCGACGTCCTTGAACGTGACCTTCGGCGAGTCGGGCGACATACGCTTCGCGCGGCTCTTGCCGAAGCTCATGACCTTCGAGCCTCCGCCCTGGACCTGGTTCATGAGGAAGATCCAGAAGGCGATGAGGATGACGAACGGCAGGACGTTGATGAGCAGCGCCCACCACGCCGACGACCCCGTGCCCTTCGAGTCGAACTTGATGTTGTTCCGCTCGAGCAGGTTCTGGAACTGCGTCGCGGACTGCGCCGTCGGGTAGTTGACCTTGACCTTCCCGCCCTCGACGAGGTTCGCGGTGATCTGCTGCCGGTTCGGGTTGAACTCGACGTCGTTGACCGCGCCTTCCTTGACCTTCCCGATCAGCTGCGAGTACGTGATCTTCTGCTGCTCGGACCGCCCGGGCAGGAGCGTCTGACTCGCCAGGTAGACGAGCAGCACGATGATGATGAGCGGGAAAAGTGCGCTGCGGAAGAAGCGATTCACGTCGGTCGTCGCAGGGTAGCACCGTCAATCTTCGGCACCCACCCCCGGATCCCGCTTCCCCCGTTGTGCGCCGATTGCGGGCACCATGTGGCGTTCGCCACGAGGCCTAGTGCGGAGGCGGGATCAGATCCGGGTGGAGAACCGCGACGTACGGGAGGTTCCGGTAGCGCTCCGCGAAGTCGAGCCCGTAGCCGATCACGAATCGGTTCGGGATCTCGAACCCGACGTAGCGGACGGGCACGTCGATCTCGCGCCGCTCGGGCTTCGTCAGCAGCGTGACCACTTCGAGCGTGGCCGGCTTGCGGGCGCGGAGGTTCCGCATGAGGTACGAGAGCGTCAGCCCCGAGTCGATGATGTCCTCGACGACGAGGACGTCACGCCCGGAGACGTTGATGTCGAGGTCCTTCAGGATGCGGACGACTCCCGAGGAGTCGGTCGCCGCGCCGTAGCTCGAGATCGCCATGAAGTCGATCTCGCACGGGACCGTGAGCTCGCGCATGAGGTCCGCCATGAAGAAGACCGCGCCCTTGAGGACGCCGACGAGGAGCAGGTCGCGACCGGAGTAGTCCGCGGAGATCTCGACGCCGAGCTCGCCGATACGCGCCTGGAGGGCGTCCGCCTCGATGAGGATCTCCCCGACAGCCTGTTCCAACTCCGTCTGCGTCACTCCTCGGAATCTTTCCATGCGCGGACCGCGTCTTCCCAGCCAGGTGCTGCGACGACGCCGGGGACGGCCACGACCGCGTCGCCGCAGACGACGAGCGGCCAGGTGTCGCGGGCGGCTCGCGGCACCTTCGCGTCGACGAACACGTCCTGGATCTTTCGCGTGCGACCGGCCAGGCGGTCGCCGGGGCGGCGCGTGCGGACGGTCAGCCCCGGTCGAGCGCTCTCGATCCGCCACGGCCCGAAGCGGACACTCCCCTCGAGCCGGACCTCGTCGTACTCGCGTACGGCGCGGACACCGCTGCCGAGATCGGCGTGCTTCGTGCCGTGGGTCGAAGAGAGCAGCGAGACCAGCGCGTCTTCGAGGTCTCGCGCAAGGCGCGGCCGCTCGCCGCCGAGCGCGAGCAGGTTGCGGTCGGCTCCCGGATGGAGGCGGCGCAGGAGCGGGAGGATCTCCTCTCGGATCAGCCCGCGCTTCGTATCGACGTTCGCCGAGTCGACACGGTACGCGAGGCCGTGCTCCTCGCAGTAGCCGACGGTATCCTCGCGCCACAGGTCGAGCAGCGGTCGCACGACGCCGTCCTCGCGCTTCGGCTTGATGCCTTTCGCGTTGCCGGACGACACGAGGCGAAAGAGAACGGTCTCGACCTGATCGGACGCGGTGTGACCCGTCGCCCGAAGCCCGAACGGCTCGGTCGCTTCGTACCGGATCGTGCGCAGCTCGGCCTCGGACCGGCCTCGTGAAGCGGCGTCCCGAGCGATGATCGCCGCCCCGAGCGCGTCCCGGCAGAAGGCGGCGTCGGCTTCCGACTCTGCACCGCGCAGGCCGTGATCCACGTGGACGGCGGTCACGCCGTAGCCGAGCTCGCCCAGGACGTGCGACAGGCAGGTGGAGTCCGCTCCCCCGGAGACGAGGCAGGTCACGTCTCCGCCGGGAGGGATCAGCTCATACCGACGGATCGTCACCTCGACGCGGGCGGGGACGGCGCTCATGCGCCAATTCTGGCGCAAGTCCGGGATCCGCTGACGCGCGGAAGACCCCTGAAGGCGGCCGCTCCGCGGCCGCGGCGTCATGCACACACTGTCTGCAACGTCAGTCGCGGAGTGCGGACGCGTCGACGACCTGCGAGGCGGGCGGCACGTCGATCTCGACCGACTCGCCGTAGTCCCACAGCTCGAACGCGAGGGCGACGTGGCTCGACTGAGTCGTGCTCGGGTCGGTCGCGGAGAAGTCGAGCGACAGCTTGCGCACGAGCCCCTTCGCGTCGATCCAGACGTCGAGCGGGACCTCGGCGACACCGCCCTGCGTCGAGAGCTCGTCGACGAGCGACGTCGCGTCAGGTCTGCCGGCAGTGGCGCGCTTGGCGAGCTCGACCGGGTCGAGAACGGCCCTGTAGTGCGTCGTCTCGACACCGCGGAGCTCCTCCGTTCCCAGCGTCTCGATCTCGCCGGTGAGCCCGTGCAGCGCCCCGAGCACGTCGCGCGGATCGCTCTGCGTGAACGACTCGAGCTCCTTGAAGTCGAAGCCGCCGGCGTTCACGTCGCCGGCCGTGCCTCGCACCCAGGTCTTGCCGCCCGGGAGGCGGTTGTCGATGGCCGGGAGGCGCACGTACCCGACGTCGCCGTCCTGGACGACCTCGATCTTCCAACCTGCCGGGTCGTCGAAGTCGGGGAGATCCGCGCCGGCGCCGCCGAGTCCGGCGACGAGGCCTCCGAGCAGCTTTGCGAGCGACGACATGTCGACCGCGAACGACGCACGCTTGCTCGCGGTGTCGAACGCGCCTTCGCCGGTGAGCGCGAAAGATTCGGTCGCCCCCGGGAACGTCATGGACATGTCGAAGGAGAAGCGGCCGCTCGTCGCGTCGGCGCTCGTCGACGCCGATTGCGCGAGTTGCTCGAAGCTGATCGGCTCGCCGGTGACGCCTGCCGAGCTCGAGGTGCTGCCACCGCAGCCGGCGGCGATCACCGCGCACGCGGCAAGGATCGACGCGCCCAGGAGTCGCAGTGGCGTCATCACGGCAGTGGTCGGACGCGGTCGGAGCAAGCTCGTCCTTCGTTCGAGGGATCTCGTGCGGCGCCCCGCGACCTGTGCCGGCTACGGAGCGGATTCAGGAGAGTAATCGTCAGACGCGGAAGACGGGGGCGAGACTCCACCGTTCGAGCAGGTCGGCGGCGCGTTCGACCTCCGCCCGCTCGAGCCCGTACGGGTACGCGTGCGTCGACCGGGGCCATGCGCGCAGCCGGCACGAGACCCGCGGCCGCATCGAGCGTGTAGCGGAGCATCAGCGCATGGCCGACGAGGAAGACGATCTCCTCGTCGCGGGCGAGCAGGGAACGGAGCCCTCGCGCGAACCTCGCCGCAGCATCGGCGCGGCTCTCGCCACCCCCCGGCGCTCGCTCGCCCGGCGGCCGAGCGGCGGCCCACCCCCGATACGTGTCGAGTTGGCCGCCGTCGAACGATCCGAAGTCGATCTCGTTGAGCTCGGAAACGAAGATCGTCGGCGACGTCGCGCCCCTCGAGCGCCAGCGCGAGCGTCTCCTGCGTGCGGGCGAGCTCGGTCGTCGCGGCCAGCGAGATCGTCTCGCCCGCGAGGAGGGCTCGGAGCGCTCGCGCCTGCTCGACCCCCTCGGGGACGAGCCCCTCGCCAGGCACGGCGCACGAGGCGATCCCGTCTCGATTCGAGCCGGCGAGCCCGTGCCGCGCGAGGATCAGCTCGTCCATGCGGCTCAGAACAGCAGAGAGCGGTAGTCGAGCGTGTGCTCCATCCCGATCGCCTCGTACAGGCGAATCGCGGGATCGTTCTCCGCCCGGACGAACAGGCAGACGGTCGGGACGCGCTCGAGGAGGAGGCGGCACAAGTCCGAGAGCCCTCGCGCCCCGTAGCCGCGCCGGCGCACCTCCGGGTCCACCCACACCTGCTGGAGCTGCACGGCATCCGGCGTCCAAGCGGACGCCTCGGCCTTGAAGAGGATCGACGCCACCCTCCTCCCAGAGCCACGAGCGCTCCTCCTCGATCTGGCTCCGCGTGCGCCAGCGGAAGCCGTCGGCGTCGCGTCGTCAGCGGATCGAGCCCGAGCTCCTGCTCGTGGGCTGCAGCGCACGCCGGCATGAGGAGCTCGAGGTCGTCGAGGGTCGCCGGCGCGGAGGCCGGTCTCGCCCGCTGCGGGAGGGTCGTGGATGACGAAGACCGGCTGACCCGGACGGTCCTCGCGCGGGCTCGGCAGACGATCCTGCGCCGCCGCCCAGAGGTCCGTCACCGCCGCCGGCCTCGCCGATCAACATCCGCGGCGCCGACCGCGCGGCCTCGCGTGCGAACGCACCGCACCCCTCGCCCGAGGGGACGACGTTGACGCCGAGGTGGCACAGCGCGGCCAGCTCGCCATCCGCGACCGTGACCCCGACGAATCGTCCGAGGCCACGCCGCGCGACGTCCTCGAGGAAGACGCGCTCCACGGGGTCACGCGCGCAGAATCGAAGGATCTGCTCGCGCCTCGGCTCGACGAGCTTGGCAGCCAAGGCGCGAACTGTAAACGGGTTCCGTGCGTTCACTCGGCCGTGAACCCATGGCTCCTTCGAGGCATCTCGATGGAGCTAGGGTTCCGCCGATGCCGATCCATCTCCGAGCCGAGCCGGGCGACTACGCCGACGCGTGCCTCCTCCCGGGCGATCCGCTCCGCGCGAAGTACATCGCCGAGACGTATCTTCGAGGACGTGAAGCAGGTGAACGGCGAGCGCGGGCTCCTCGGCTACACCGGCACGTGGGACGGAAAGCCCGTCTCGGTTCAGGGCACCGGCATGGGGTGCCCGAGCGCCACGATCGTGTTCGAGGAGCTCATCCAGCTCGGTGTGAAGCGCCTGCTCCGCGTCGGCACGTGCGGAGGGCTACAGGCCGATCACGCGCTCGGCGATCTCATCGTCGCCATCTCGGCCGTCCCGGCCGACTCGACGGCGACGCACCTCGTCGGCGGCGAGCCGCACTGTCCCACCGCGAGCTGGGAGCTCGTGCACGAGGCCGTCCACGTCGCGAAGCACGCGAAGGAGCCGCTTCGTGTCGGCCCGATCGTCTCGAGCGACCTCTTCTACAACCCGGACGAAGGCCAGTACGAGCGCTGGTCGAAGCGCGGGATCCTCGCCGTCGAGATGGAGGCCGCCGCCCTCTTCACGCTCGCCGCGCTACGGGGTGTCGCACGGCGGCTGCCTGCTCACGGTCAGCGACATCGTCGTCGAGGGCGAGTTCGTCCGGATCTCCGACGAGGAACTGCGGGCTGCGGTCGACCGGATGACGCGGATCGCGCTCGACACCGCAACGGCGGGTCACGACGGACACTAGTCGCGGCCGAACCGTCTTCCTCGTCAACCCGGCCTCCGCCGGCGGCTCGACGGGCAAGCGCTGGCCGGAGATCGCGCACCGCGCGGCTGCTCGCGGGCTCGAAGGCGACGCGCTCATCTCCGACGCGCCCGGGCGGCTCACGACGCTCGCAGCCGAGGCCGTCGGAGGCGGCGCCCGACGCCTCGTCGTCGTCGGCGGGGACGGCTCCGTGAACGAGGTCGTCAACGGCCTCCGTGCCGGTGACGACGTCGAGGTCGCGGTCATCCCGCGCGGGACGGGATGGGACTTCGTCCGGACGTTCGACATCCCGCGCGAGCTCGACGCCGCGATCGACGTCGCCCTCGAACGGAGCGACCCGCGAGATCGACCTCGGGACGGCGAGCTACCGCACGTGGGCCGGCGACGAGGCGCAGTCGACCTTCGCGAACGTCGCGAGCGCCGGCATCTCGGGCGCGATCGCGCAGCGGGCGAACGAGTCGTCGAAGGCGCTCGGCGGCAAGGTCTCCTACTACTGGGCGACGCTCGCCGTCTTCTTCGGCTGGCAGACCGGCGAGATGCGCGTGACGGTCGACGGCGAGTCGCGGAGCGGGAGGATGATCGACGCGATGATCTGCAACGGTCGCTACCTCGGCGGCGGGATGATGATGTGCCCGGAGGCCGAGCCCGACGACGGCCTCCTCGACGTGCTCCTCATCGGCGACGTCACGAAGCGCGACCTCGCGTTCGTGCTGCCGAAGACGTACAAGGGCAAGCACCTCCCCCACCCGCGGCTCGAGCTGCTGCGAGGCTCGTCGGTCACCGTCGAGTCGGACGAGCCGCTTCCGATCGAGCTCGACGGCGAGCAGCCGGGCACGACGCCCGCCCGCTTCGAGGTCGTGCCGCGCGCCCTGAGGCTGCGCGTCCCGCCTAGGGACTAGCGGGCTTGCGCGGCGCCTGCCTGCGAGCGGGCGACTTGGCCTTCTTGAGCGCCGCGACCTCCTTCTCGAGCTTCGCGACGCGCGCCTCGAGTGCGTCGATGCCGCGTACCTTCTTCGCCAGGTCGTCGACGCGCGTGCGCAGGTCGTTGACCGCGGTGAGCGCCTTCTGTCCGCCCGGGAGGTCCGCGATCCGCTGGAGCGCCTCCTCGCCGGCGTCGGCGAGCCGGGTCACGAAGTCCTTCTGCCGCTGGCGTTCGTCTTCGGTCGTCTCCGTCATGCGCGCAGTCATACCACTCGCGCGTCCGCTCGGCTCGCACGACGCGTCGACGACCGCGGCACCAGCGTCTCGCCCGCGCCGGCGTCGATCTTCAGCAGCGCGCGCTCGTCGAGCGCGGTCGGGCCGCGGTTCACGATCGCGAACGCCTGCGCCTCGAGCGGGAGCGCCGGCGACCGGCCAGACCTCGAGCGAGGAGCCGACGACGAGCATGAGCCGCGCCCCGCGCGCGAGCTGGGTCGCGCGCTCCATCGCGCCGGCGGGCAAGAGCTCGCCGAAGAGGACGACGCCCGGCTTGAGCGCCTCGCCGCAGTGCGGGCACGTCGGGACCGGGCTCGCCGCGAGCTGCGCGAGCACGGCGTCCGCCGGCTCGCTCCAGAGACAGCCCAGGCACTGCGCCGACCGGATCGACCCGTGCACCTCGACGACGTCCTCGCTGCCGGCGCGGCTGTGGAGCGTGTCGATGTTCTGCGTGACGACCGCCTGGACGAGGCCTCGCCGCTCGAGCTCGGCGAGAGCGAGGTGCGCCGCATTCGGCTCCGCGTCGCGGAGCAGGTCGATCCGCTCGCGATAGAAGCCCCACACGCGCGCCGGGTCGCGCCTGAACGCCTGGATGGACGCGACCTCGAACGGGTCGACGTCGGCCCAGATTCCCGTGGGTGAGCGGAAGTCGGGAATGCCCGACTCCGTCGCGACGCCTGCACCCGTGAGCACGACGCAGGGCTGCCGCTCGAGGATGAGCGCCGCGAGGGCTACGGCCGACACGGGCGGATCGTAGTGTTGTCCCCGTGGACGGCTTCTCGTTCTCGACCGATGTGCGCATCCGCTTCGCGGAGACGGACGCGCAGGGCATCGCGCACCACGCGTCGTTCGTCGTGTGGCTCGAGGTCGCCCGCGTCGCCTACCTCGCGCAGCACGCGGGCGGCTACCAGGCGATCCGCGACCGCGGCCTCGAAGCGCTGACGACCGAGGTGTGCCTCCGCTATCACCGTGCCGCGTACTTCGACGAGACGCCTCCGCGTCTGGACGCGCTGCGGCGACCTCCGCGGCGCGCGCTTCACCTACGAGTACCGCATCGAGCGGGACGGCGAGCTCGTCGCCGACGGCTACTCGAAGCACGCCGTCGTGGATCGCGAGACGTACCGACCGACCCGCGTGCCCGACTGGCTCGTCGAGGCGATCGCTACGGCCGAGGCGTCGTCGGCGTCGTAGTCGGCGTCGTCGTCTCGAGGGCTTCCGTCGTCGGCGGCGTCTCGTTCTTCGGCTTCTTCGGCTTCGCGACGACCTTCGTCCCCACCCGCACGATCCGCGTCTCGCCCTCGTAGGACGTCGTCCACGTCTCGGAGCGGATGAGCTCGCCGTCGGCGGAGTAGATCTCGCGCGTCGCGGTCGTGCGGGTCGGCGCCGATCCCTCCTCCTCGACGACGGTCTTGCCCTTGGGCAGCGTCGGGTCGTCCACGCGTTCCACGGGAACGCGTCCGGTCACGACGAGCGAGGACGCTGAGCTCTCGACGCGTCTCGCTTCGCCGCCGTAGATCGCCACGCTGATCCCGTCGCTCTCCGCGAAGCCCTTGACGAGCACCCAGGTCTTCGTGTCGTTCACGAACTTGAGGTCGAGCGACGGCCAGTACACGGTCGCGTCCCGCCCGAGCTGATAGCGACTGATGTAGAGCGAGTGCGGGTGCCGCTCGGTGATGCGCAGCCCGGCCTCCCACGCCGCGTTGAAGACCGTCGTCGCGACCTGCGAGGTGCCGCCGCCGACCTCTTCCGCGTACTCGTTGCCGATGATCACCGGAGCCGTGCGGAAGCCGCGCTCGACCGTGCGCTCGCCGATCGCCTCGTTGAGCGAGAACGTGCCTCCGGGAGGCAGGAGCGTCTCGTCGAGCGCCTTGACGCCGAGCTGGAGGTTCGTGATCCGATCCGACGTGCCGGAGTAGTAGGTCTTGTACGACGACATGCGGCGGTCGATGCCCATCGCGAGGGCCTGGGCAGTCGAGCGCTCGGGCGTCGCCCGAACGATCGTCAGCCGCGCGACGCGGTTCGTCGGGCGCGTCGCTGCACGCAGGATCGCGCGGGCCGCCTGCGGGACGTTCACCTCGAGCCCGTCGCGCGCCGGGACGACCTGGACCGCCTCGCCGTAGACGGCGAATCCCGCGTCGCGCGGCGGGCGACCCACGGTGCTCGAGAGCGCGCGGAAGTACGCGTCCGCCGCCGCTCCACCGATCGCGAGCGCGGTCGCGCCGTCCTGGGGCAGCTTCAGGAGCTCGGCGAGGCGCCACCTCGGAACACGGAAGCTCCGCTCCCGCGGCCCTCACGACGATCGGACGCGAGATCGCGACACGTGCGCGCGCTGCCGGTGCCGCGAGCATCTCGTCCGTCACTCTCGGCGGCGTCACGCTTACCGGAAGCATCGTCGCGCCCGAGGCCCGATCGAGCTGTCCGAGCGAGCGCACGATGAGCTCGGCCGCCGCGTCGCGGTCGAGCCGGGTGCCGGTCTGCGTCCGGAAGCACCTTGATCCGTAGACCGCGGCGCACGAGCGTCGCGCTCTTCGGCGAGCGGTCGACGTCGTCGGCGATCTGGTCGAGGGCGTACTCGAGCGCGGCGTTCGAGACCGTGAGCCGCGGGAGGACCTCGGCACCGAAGACGCGCGCGCGCAGACGGCGGAAGCCGCGCAGCGGGCCGAACCCGTCACCGGCACGTCCGGCCGCGGCGACGGCGGCGCTCCAGTCGGGTTGGACCCCCAGCTGGTTCGCGGCGAAGCGATATGTCTCGCCGCCGGCGACGAACGGGGCGGGCTCGGCCGAGCGCCGCTCGAAGAGCGTGTCCAGCTTGGCGACCGCCTCGCTTTTCGTGAGGCCGCCGACGTCGACGCCCGCGACCTCGGTTCCGGCAGCCAGCTCGTTCCGCGAGCCGGCGAACGCGAGGCCGACGAGGACGGCGAGCACGACGGCGATCCCTCCGGCTCCCGCGATCGTCCTCGGGGTCGTCAGCGCGCGCCGACGACGGCGAGTTCGCGGTGCGTAGAGAGGGGAATCGACTCGCACGGAAGCCCGAATTCTAGTGACCGAGCGGTTCGGGTCCGTGTAACGAAGCTGTGAGCAAGTCGTTGCTCATCCGTTGGCATATCGGTCAACAGCTGCGCGCACTCGCGCGACGAGAATCGGCAGTGGGTGGTGGGATGGGGTGCCCCAAGGAAAGGCGCTCAGAACACGAACAGCTCGATGCCGCCCGAGACGTACAGCTCGACGCCCGTGATGTACGCCGCGAGGTCGGAACACAGGAACGCGATCGCGTTCGCGATGTCCTGCGGCTCGCCTGGCCGCTTGAAGACCGTCCGCGAGGCGATGCGCTCGTTCATCGCCGCGTTGGCCATGTGGAAGGCCTCGGTGCCGATGATCCCCGGAACGATCGCGTTGCACGTGATCCCGTGTCGCCCGCCCTCCATCGCGAGCGTCTTCGTCAAGCCGAGGATGCCGGACTTCGTCGTCGAGTAGCTCGCCTGGCCGAACCCGCCGAGCGTCCCTGCGACCGACGCCATGTTCACGATCCGCCCCCATCCGCGCTCCTTCATGTGCGGCCAGACGGCCTGCGCGCAGTTGAAGCCGCCGCTCAGGTTCACCCGCAGGTCGCGCTCCCACAGCTCCGGGCTCTGGTCGTGGAACTGGCCGACGTGGTCGAGTGTCCCGGCGTTGTTGACGAGGATGTCGACCGACCCGAGCTCGTCGACCGTCCGCGCCACGGCAGCGGCGACCTCCTCGCGGTCCGTCACGTCGCAGCGCACGGCCAGCGCGCGCCTCCCGAGGGCACGGATCTCCTCGACCGTCTCCTCCGTGTGAACCATCCCGCCGGTACGGGCGGCCGTCGCGAGGGCGCCCCAGCTGTCCGTCTCCTCCGACAGCTCCGACTCGACGAGGATGTCCGCGATCGCGACGTCGGCGCCGGCGCGCGCGAGCGTCAGCGCGTCGGCGCGACCGAGCCCGCGCGAGCCGCCGGTGACGAGCGCGACGCGCCCGCTGAGGTCGATCTCGATCGCCACGCGTGCGATCCTAGGCTGCCCGAGCGACCTCCGACACGACGAGCTTCACCTTCGCCGCGTGACCCGGCTCGCGGTCTATCGCCTCCACGAGCTCCACGTGCACCTGCGAGACGCGCCTGCGTCCACGAGCGTAGTGCGGATCGCTGCCCGTACGCGCTCCGCCAGGCCGTGCTCGCGGCCGACGCGTGGGACGACCCGCACGTGGAGCCCGCTCTCGCGGTGGACGATCTGATACTGGCGCACCTCGAGGCAGCGTGACGAACGGCGCCCGCAGCCGGAACGGATGGACGTGCACCTCGCCGCCACCCCGAGCCGGCAGGCTCGAGACGTCGTCGCTGCGCCCGTCGATGCGCGCGATCCGATCGTACGGACGTCCGCTCGGGTCGGGCCCGCTCGCCAGGACGACCGCGTCGGAGAGCTCGTACCTGATCAGCGGCTGCGCTCGGTTGACGAGGTTCGTGAGCAGCACCTTGCTGCCAGGCGTGCCCGCCTCGACCGGGCGTTCGTCGTCGTCGACGACCTCGACGATCGCCCTCCTCGCAGACGTGCAGGCCGACGCGGTCGAGCGATCCCATGGCGATGAGGCCGAGCTCCGTCGACGCGTACATGTCCACCGGCTCCGTCCAGGCCGCCTCGATCTTTCGCGCGGCATCCTGGGTCAACACCTCGGAGGCCGTGACGACGACACGTGGAGCGATGTCGAGTCGACCGTCGAGCTGCTCCTCGGCGAGTACCGAGAGCACGCTCGGGTAGCTCGCGAGGACCTCCGGCTGATACTCGTCGAGCGCGCGCGCGAGCGTCGAGATCGGCATCGTCACGGCGAGCCCGGGGGAACCGGGACGCCCCCTCAGCAGCGCGCCCGCGACCTGACGCGAGAGATGGAGCGGACTCGGGGCCCCGATTCCTGCGAGCCGTGTCTTCCCTGTCACGCCGAGACGGACGAAGCCACGCAAGAAGACCGCCACCCAGTGGGCGAACTCCGACTGCGAGTAGACGAAGAAGCCGGGGATGCCGGTCGTCCCGGACGTCGCTGAACAGGCGGTACTCGCCCTCGTAGAGCTGTCCGGCGTCGGCCTCGTCGAGGAACGCCTCGAGCGCGTCGCGGCGGAGACGCCGGTCGGTGACGACGCGGTCGAACTGCGTCCATCAGGACCGACTTCGGCAGCGTCGGAAGATCCACGAGCTCGGCGTCGACTGCATCGGCGCCGAGCGTCTCGCGGTAGTACGACGAGTGCTCGACCGCGTGGCGGATGGTCTCGCGAAGGCGGAAGCGCAGCTGCTCCAGCAGGCGCTCGCGCGACCAGTGGTCACGCTCCAGCAGCTCGAAGGCGTGCGCGTGCAGAACGTGCAGAGCAAGTGGATCGTGGCTGACGGCGACGGCGGTCATTCGGTGCTCCTTTCGGCTGCGACGGTCAGGCCGCGCAGTAGTGCGGTGTGGCACTCGACGAAGAGCTCGGGTGACATGCAGCTCGGGCTCGAGCTGCCGCTCGGCGCTGAACCCACGGATCAGCAGAGAGGAGGCGTGCGCGATCTCGAGCGGCGACGCGAGGTAGCCGATGTCGTACCGCGCGCGGGTCTCGTCGATGATTCGCGCGACCGCCTCGAAGAAGCGCTCGCGAACCTTGACGTACGCGCGGCGCAGCGCGCTCGTCGCGGCCGGCGTGGGCGCTGAACTCCGAGAGCAGCGGCAGCCAGCGCGGCTCGGCCGCGTCCGCATCCGCCATGAAACAGCTGACCTCGGTCCAGGTCTCCTCGAGGTCGTCCGATGCGAGCATGATCTGGGCGTACGCGTCGACTCGTTGCTCGTAGTGCGCGTCGAGCACGGCGAGAAACAGCGCGTCCTTGTCCTCGAAGTTCGAGTACACGGCGCCCTTCGTGTAGCCCGCCGTCCTCGGCGATCTCGTCGAGCGACGCCCCGTGGAAACCCCGCCGCGAGAAACACGCGCCGAGCTGCTGTCAGGAGATCGGCACGCGTCCGCGCCTTGCGCTCGACTCGTGGTAACGCGCGTCGCCATTCGGATACCGTCGGTATCTGTGATACCGACGGTATCCGAAGTCAAGGCGGATCAGTCGCCGCGCGGCATGAAGATCTCCTTGGCGATCACGAGCCGCTGGATCTGCGACGTTCCCTCGTAGATCTGGAAGAGCTTCGCGTCGCGCATGAGCTTCTCGACCGGGTACTCCTTGATGTAGCCGTAGCCGCCGAACACCTGCACCGCGTCCGTCGTCACCTTCATCGCCGTGTCGGCGGCGAAGCGCTTCGCGAACGAGGATTGCAGCGTCGCGCGCTCGCCCTGGTCGTGGAGCCACGCCGACTGCCAGACGAGCAGACGCGCCGCCTCGATCTCGGTCGCCATGTCCGCGATCAGGAAGTTGACGCCCTGGTGCATTGCGATCGGCACGTCGAACGTCACGCGCTCCTTCGCGTACTCGACCGCGAGCTCGAAGGCGGCCTGCGCGACCCCGACCGCGCCTGCGGCCGTGCCCGGCCGCGTGAAGTCGAGCGTCTTCATCGCGATCTTGAAGCCGTCGCCCTCCTCGCCGAGCCGATTCGCCGCCGGGACGACGACGTCCGTGAGCGCGAACGCCGACGTGTCGGTCGAACGCTGACCCATCTTGTCGAGGTGCTTCTCGATCTGGACGCCCGGAGTGTCCATCGGGACGATGAACGCCGAGATCCCGCGATGCCCCTTGCTCGGATCCGTCTTCGCGAACACGACGGTCCACGTCGCCTGCCCGGCGTTCGTGATGAACGTCTTCGAGCCGTTCAGGACGTACTCGTCCCCGCGACGCTCCGCCGTCGTCTTCATGCGCGCCACGTCCGACCCGGCGTCGGGCTCGCTGAGCCCGAAAGAGCAGAGGATCGGCTCGTCGAGCAGCGGCGGGAGCCAGCGTCTCCTTCTGCTCGTCGGAGCCGGCGAGGAGCACCGGTCCCGCGCCGAGCCCGTTGGCGAGGACCGACGTGGCGATCCCCGAGCAGCCCCAGTTGAGCTCCTCGCCGACGAGCACGCCGTCGAAGGCGGGCAGCGCCGAGGCCGCCGAGCGACTCGGGAACGTGCAGGTTCATGAGGCCGAGCTCGTGCGCCTTCGCGATCACGTCCGCCGGATGGGTCGAGTGCTCGTCGTACTCGGCCGCCTTCGGACGGATCTCCTTCTCCGCGAACTCTCGCGCCAGCGCGCGCAACTCGCGCTGCTCGGGCGTCAGCGCGAACGAGACGCCGCCCGCGACGCCGGTCTCCAGCTGGGTCATGACCTTCGCTCCCGGTTCGATTGACTAGTCAGTCAACTGCAGTGTACGTCTCCTCGAGCGAGCCGGTCAAGCGCTCGACGGCGTTCCGTAGGATGTCGAGCGCATGGCGACCACGACCGAGCGTCCGGCCCTCGACCCGCTCGACTTCCTCGCGATCGACGCTGCTTCTCGACGACGAGGAGCGGGCGATCCGCGACACCGTCCGGCAGTTCGTCCGCGACAACGTCCTCGACGAGGTCGGCGACTGGTTCGAGAAGGGCATCTTCCCGCGCGAGATCTTCCAGGAGCTCGCGAAGCTCGGCCTCCTCGGGATGCACCTCGAGGGATACGGCCTGCCCGGCGCGAGCTCCGTCGCCTACGGCCTCACGTGCATGGAGCTCGAAGCGGGCGACGCCGGCGTACGTAGCGCCGTCTCCGTGCAGGGCTCGCTGGCGATGTTCCCGATCTGGAAGTTCGGGTCGGAGGAGCAGAAGGAGCGCTGGCTCCCGCCGATGCACTCGGGGGACGTCATCGGCTGCTTCGGTCTCACGGAGCCCGACGCCGGCTCGGATCCGGGCTCGATGCGCACGCACGCTCGTCGAGACGGCTCGGACTGGATCCTCAACGGCGCGAAGATGTGGATCACGAACGGCACGATCGCGGACATCGCCGTCGTCTGGGCGCGCACGGACGAGGGCGCGATCCACGGCTTCATCGTCGAGCGGGACATGCCCGGGTTCTCGGCTCCGGAGATCCACAAGAAGCTTTCGCTCCGCGCCTCGGTCACGTCCGAGCTCGTCCTCCAGGACGTGCGGGTGCCGGAGGAGAACCGCCTGCCGGACGTGACGACCCTGCGCGGCCCGCTCTCGTGCCTCAACGAGGCGCGCTTCGGGATCGTCTTCGGAGCCGTCGGCTCCGGCCGCGCGTGCTTCGAGGCGGCGCTCGACGTACGCCAAGGAGCGCATCGTGTTCGGAAAGGCGATCGCCGGCTACCAGCTGACGCAGCAGAAGCTCGCGGAGATGGCGCTCGAGCTGAACCGCGCCTTCCTCGTCGCGCTGCACCTCGGCCGCATGAAGGACGAGGGAACGCTGCGCCCCGAGCACGTGAGCCTCGGGAAGATGGGCAACGTCCGCGGCGCGATCGAGGTGGCGCGGACCGCGCGGACGATCCTCGGGGCGAACGGCGTGACGCTCGAGTACCCGGTGATCCGGCACGTGAACAACCTCGAGTCGGTCCTCACGTACGAGGGGACGCACGAGGTGCACACGCTCGTCATCGGCCAGGCGCTGACCGGCGAGAACGCGTTCCGCTAGCCGCTCCGGCGCTCCAGTCGAAGCTGCGACGGCGGCAAGCGAAGCCCACCGCTGAGGGATCCTCTCAGATCGTGGATTCGCGCTCCGCGAATCCACGATCCGCGGACGACTACTCCTCGCCGTCCCAGTAGTCGAGGATCGGGCCCGGTCGACCCAGCATGATGCGCTCGCCGGCGATGCTCCGCGCACCGACCTTTCCAGAGTCCGGGTACTCGACGATGTCGGGGCGATTCATCGACGAGAGCATGAGGACGCGAATGGCGGCGTCGGTGGTGTTGCGCACCTGGTGCAGGCCGTCCTGGCCGCGCGGGAAGCAGACGACATCTCCGTCCTGGAGCTTCTGCTCGCCCTCGGGCGTCCGGAGGGTCGGGCGGCCGCGGAGCACGACGAGCCACTCCTCGTTCGCATGATGAGTGTGGTATGGCCAGAGCCGATCGCCGGGCTCGAGCTCGTAGAGGCTCCCGCCCAGGAGCTCGGCGCCGATGTGAGCGCCAACCCATGCGTCCTTGCTGCGCCAGCCGGGCCGATCCTCCTCACGATCCCACTCGCCCGCGTTGAGGTTGAAGACCTTCACGGCCTCGAGCCTAGATCGTGAGCCCGCGCAGCGCGACCCCGATGGCGGTCCGCTCGGCGTCGGCCACGTTGCGCTCGCCGTCGGGCAGCTGACCGAGCACCCACCCCGTCAGGACCTCCTCGAGTCCGCCGTACACCACCCATGCGGCGAGCCGCGCGTCGACATCGCGGCGGAAAGTCCCCGACGCCTGGCCCTCCTCGATGACGCGCTCGAGGATCGCGAACGCCTCACGCACCTCGATGACCTGACCCTGAAGGTGGTGGCTTCGCGCGACCTCGCGGACCATGACGGTGACGAGCGCCGGGTCGTTGCGCCACGTACGCAAGAGGATCTTGGCAATCCCCTCGAGCTTCTCCTCGGCGGGCTCGTCCGACTCCTCCACCGCCCGGAAGCGCGCGATGAGTTGCCCCCAGTTCTCGACGAAGATCGTTCGGAGGACCTCTTCCTTGGACGCGAAGTAGTGGTAGAGGAGCCCGTGCGCGACGCCGGCGTCCTCGGCGATGTCGCCGACGCGCGAGCCGTGATAGCCGTGCTCGGCGAAGACGCGGATCGCCGCATCGAGGATGCGCTTCCGCTTCTCACCTGGAGCGATTGAACGGTCAGTCAACGGCCAAGAGGATAGAGCGTAGGCTCCGTCGGCGTGCAACCGCTGACCGACACGCTGGTCGTCGACTTCACGCGCTACCTGCCGGGCGCGTACGCGAGCCGCGAGCTCTCTCGTCTCGGCGCGCGGGTGGTGCGCGTCGAGCCGCCCGAGGGCGATCCGATGCGTCCGACGGCGACTGCGTGGGACAGAGCGCTTCGCGAAGGAAGCGAGTCTGTCGTCTGCGACCTGCCCTCCGACGCCTCCTTCGCGCGGGCTCTCTGCGCGAGAGCCGACGTCGTCCTCGAGGGCTTCCGCCCCGGCGTTGCGGCGCGGCTCGGCATCGGCCCCGAGGACGTCCCTCCCACCACCGTGTACTGCTCGATCAGCGGATTCGGAGATGATCCGCAGCATCGCCTGCGAGCGGGGCACGACCTCAACTACCTCGGCTGGGCGGGCGTCCTCGAGGACACTGCGCCCGGGCTGCCACCGATCCAGGTCGCCGATCTCGCGGCCGGGGCACTCGGTGCGACTGCGCAGGTGCTCGCCGCCCTCCTCGAGCGCACCCGGACGGGCAGAGGGGGCCACGTGCATGGTCTCGATGACGCACCGCTCCCACGACCTCGTCGCCCACCGGCTCGGCGGCGAGCCGGTGCCGCGCATGCTGACCGGCGGACTCGCCTGCTATCGGATCTACGAGACGGGCGACAGCCGCGCGCTGACGGTCGGCGCGCTCGAGCCGAGGTTCTTCCAGCGCCTCTGCGAGCTCGTCGAGCAGCCCGAGCTGGCGAAGCGCCAGTACGACGAAGACCAGGACGCACTCGGCGCCGAGCTCGCCGCCGTGTTTCGCACACGCACGCTGGCCAGCTGGCTCGACCACTTCGGCGACGAGGACGTGTGCGTCGGGCCAGTCTGGACGCGCGACGAGGCGGCGGCCGTCTTCGGGTCACGCGCGACAGCGATCGAAGTGCCGCTCGGCGCGCACACCGACACGTGGCGGCGCGAGCTGAGGACCAGGCCTAGCGCCGCCGGCAACGCGAGCAGCGTGTCGATGCGATCCGACGCGTCCGGCATGAGCCCGTCGCGGTCGAGAAGGATGGCTCGGATACCGAGCGCGCGCGCTCCCTCGATGTCGTCCTCGTAGGAGTCGCCGACCATGGCTACGTGCTCCGGTCGCACCTCGAGCGCCTCGAGCGCTGCGACGAAGATCGACGCGTGCGGCTTGACGCGTCCGTGTGCCTTCGACCCGACGACGGCGTCGACGTCGAGCGCATGGTGCGTCGCGAATTCCTCGAGGTCCCGCTGGCCGTTCGAGATGAGCCCGATCTTGATCCGACGGCGGCGCAGCTCGTTCAGCACCGGAAGCGCGTCCTCGTACAGCGAGAAGTTCTCGTGCCGCTCCCACTCACGCACCATGTCGGTGGCACACGCCCGGGCTCCCCCCGGATCGCCGCCCATCCGGAGGACGATCTGCTCGGTGAACGCGATCCAGATCTCCTCGTCGTGCACGAGCTCGTGATTGCGCTGCAGCGTCTCGATCGCCGCCAGGCGGGCGTCCGCGTAGAGGCCGGGCTCGAGCGCGAGCCCGTGCCGCTCGCCGACGCGCCGGTACCCCTCCGGCCCCAGCTCGGGCCCGGGCCGGAAGAGCGTGAAGTCGACGTCGAACAAGACGGCCTTCAACATCGCACCGAGGATAGATCCACGGTTCGTCAGCTCCTGCGATAGCGGGGCCGAAGGCGGGCTTTGCCCGCCGAAAGGCCAGTACGAGACACACGCGTCGCTGCGGCAAGAAAGGGGGATCGCGGGGGGAAACCGAGGTTTCACCCCGCGACGGCGAAGCCGTCGCGCTTCAGGCGTCTTCGCGCTGTCGGAATCTGCACTCGCAGATTCCGACAGCTGCGGTGAATGATCGGGGTGCCCAGATTCGAACTGGGGGCCTCTCCGACCCGAACGGAGCGCGCTACCAGGCTGCGCCACACCCCGAGCGCGGAAAGGGTACCGGCTCGCCGCGAGCGCGCATAGAGGCGTTGCGCGAGGCGCGCCGACCGCAGTATGCTCAGAGCGTGAAGGACGTTCTCGAGAGGCGGGCACGGTTGACCCGCCCCGGAAGCGAATGACCCGGAGCCCGACGAGCGCTGAGCGCGCCGGCGGGCTTTTTCTTTGCCGTTGTCACAGATCCGAGGAGGAAGCATGGCCAACCACCTGACGCCCGAAGAGCTCGCCAAGGAGATGGGGATGGACCGTGACGAGGTCATCCGCATCTGCATCGAGGAAGGCGTGCCGATCTACCACGGCAAGATCGACAAGACGCTCTTCCAGGCATCGCTCGAGGCCGTCGGGGCGACAGCCGGAGCCTCGGCCTCCTCCTGACCGGATCGAGCTGACAGGCCCGCCGCGGGCCGATGGAGGTCGATCACGTCCTGCTCGCGAGCAGCGAGCTCGCGCCGGGAGCTGCGCTGCTTCCGTCGCGTTACGGGTTGGAGTCGTACGAGGGCGGCCGGCATCCCGGCTGGGGAACGGCGAACCGGATCATCCCGCTCGGAGACGCCTACCTCGAGCTGGTCGCAGTCGTCGACGAGCGCGAGGCGCGGGCGAGCGCGTTCGGGCGCTGGGTCCTGAGAGCTGCAGAAGAGCCGGGATCGGTGATCGGCTGGGCCGTGCGGCCGAAGGACCTCGACGCGACCGCAGCTCGGCTCGGCCTCGAGATCCAGGAGGGGTCGCGCACACGACCGTCCGGCGTGATCGTCGCCTGGCGCAGCGCGGGCGTCGACGAAGCGGCACGTCGACCGTGGCTGCCGTTCTTCCTCGAGTGGCGCGACCCGTCCACGTTTCCAGGGAGAAGCGCATCGACCTCGGCAAGGCTTGCGCGCATCGAGCTCGAGTGCGACGTCGAAGAGCTCGACGCGTGGCTCGGCGAGCATTCGCTTCCGCTCGATGTGCGACCTGGTGAGGCGGGGATCGTCGCCGTGACCGTCGACACGGTCGCCGGACGCATCGCCCTCGGGCGGCAGTCGGCGAGCTAGCTGGCCTTGCTTCGCGCCTTGCGCGTACGCGCCGGCTTCGCGGGAGCCTCGTCCGCGTCGGCCGGGCGCTTCTTCGCCGCCGCGACGCTCGCCTTCAGAGCTTCCATGAGGTCGATCACCGGAGCCACCTCGACCGGCTCGGGGGCGACGATCTCCTCGCCGCGCATCTTCGCCTCGAGCAGCGCGCGAAGATCGCGCCGATACTCGCTCGCGAGCTCGGACGGCTCGAACTCGCCGGCCAGACTGTCGATGACCTGGCGCGCGAGGTCGAGCTCCGACTTCTTCACCGTCGTCTCCTCGACCGCCTCCGAGATCTCGGCCTGCGAATAGACGTCCTCCGCGAGGAAGAGCGTCTCGAGCGCGAGCGCGCCGTCCTTCGCACGCACGAGGCAGAGGCTCTCGCGGCCCGCGCGCACGAAGCGTCCGAGCGCCGCGGTCTCCGTCTGCCGCATCGCCTCGAGGAGGAGGACGTAGGGCCTGCGCTGCGCAGTCGCGGCCGCGGGCACGAGGTAGTACGTCCGGTCGAAGAAGATCGGGTCGACGTCGTTCTCCGTCACGAAGCGGGTGATCTCGATCGAGCGGGAGTCGTCGGCGCGCTCGATCGCCTCGAGGTCGGCGTCCTCGACGATGAGGAACTGGCCTTTCGTCACCTCGAAGCCGCGCACGATCTCGTCCTGGTCGACCTCGCGGTCGTGCGTCGGGCACCAGCGCTTCTGCTTGATCGGCGTCGAGCACTCACGGTGGAGCAGGCGGAACGACACGTCGGACTGCCGCGCGGCGGGCTTCGTCGCCGGAGCAAGGCCCACGGGGATCGAGACGAGGCCGAAGCTGAGTGATCCGTTCCAGGTCGTGCGCATGGGATAAGCGTATTCGACGGGCGAAGCGCCGGTTTGCACGGCGGACCAGGGGGATTCGCCCTGGAACGGCGAACCCCTCCCAGGCTAAGCTCAGAAGGTGACCGAGACGGTCGAAGCGACCCTCGAAGCGGCTCCCGCGAGCGCCGAGCGCACGATCGCACAGCTCTGGCGCAACGCGGTAGCGGCCGGCAGGTCGGGGGCGGCGTACCTCGTCGAGACGGAAGACGGCTGGCGCGAGGTGTCGTGGGCGGAGGCGGACGAGCGCGTGCGCGCGTACGCGAACGGGCTGCTCGCGCGCAACGTGCGGAAGGGCGACAACGTCGCACTGCTCGCGCGCAACGGCGTCGAGTGGGCGCTCGTCGACTTCGCGCTCGCCCGGATCGGGGCGGTCGGGATCCCGATCTACTCCTCGAGCTCGGCCCGAGACGTCGGCTACCTCCTCGCCCATTCCGAGGCGGTCGCCGTCGTCTGCGAGGACGCGGAGCAGCTTGCGAAGGTGGAGGCGGTCACCGAGGAGCTCCCCTCTCTCCAGCACGTCCTCACCTACCACGATCTGGCAGGGCTGGCGGCGCACGGAAACGACTTCGCCGCCGCCAACCCGACCGCGCTCGACGACGCGACGGCGGCGGTGACCGAGGACGACCTCTACACGATCATCTACACGTCGGGGACGACCGGCCCGCCCAAGGGCTGCATGCTCTCGAACCGCAACTACCACGAGATGGCCACGGTCGTCGACCGGATGGAGCGGACCTACTACCGCAGCGACGACGTCATGCTGCTCTACCTCCCGCTCGCGCACAACTACGGGCGGCTGATGCTGCTCCTCGGGGCGCACGTCGGGTTCACCATCGCGTTCCTCGCCGATCCACTGCGTGTGGCCGAGGCGCTCCCGCAGGTACGCCCGACGCTCCTGCCGAGCGTCCCGCGCGTCTACGAGAAGGTCCACACCGCCGTCCTCGCGCGCTTCGACGCCGCGACGGGGGCGAAGCGGCGGCTGATCGACTGGGCGCTCCCAATCGGCCGCGAGGTCAGCCGGCTCGAAGGCGAAGGCAAGCCCGTTCCGGCGGGGCTCCGAGCGAAGCACCGCGTCGCCGACAGACTCGTCTTCTCGAAGGTGCGTGAGCCGTTCGGCGGGCGCCTGCGAATGCCGGGGTCGGGCGGAGCCCCTCTCTCGAAGGAGATCATCGAGTTCTTCGACGCGGTCGGCATCCGCATCACCGAGGGGTACGGGCTCACCGAGTGCACGACGGCGTGCAGCGTGAACACGCCCGACGACTACCGCTTCGGATCCGTCGGTCGCCCGCTCCCCGGATTCGAGGTCAGGATCGCCTCGGACGGAGAGATCGAGATGCGCTCGCCGACCGTCTTCCAGGGCTACTACAAGGATCCCGAGGCCACCGCCGAGGTTCTCGGCCCGGACGGTTGGCTCCGCACCGGCGACATCGGGGAGCTCGACGACGACGGCTTCCTCCACATCACCGACCGCAAGAAGGACATCCTCGTCACGGCCGGTGGGAAGAACGTCGCGCCGCAGAACATCGAGAACGACCTCAAGACCTCGAAGTACGTCTCACAGGCGCTCGTGATCGGCGACAAGCGGCCGTACGTCGCGGCGCTCCTGACGCTCGATCCGGTCGAGATCGGCCGTTGGGCGGCCGAGCACGACGTCGAGGGCGACGTAGCCGCACTCGCCGGTGACGAGCGCGTCCACGAGCTGCTGCAGGCCACCGTCGACGATGCGAACCGCGAGCGCTCCCGCTTCGAGCAGGTCAAGCGCTTCACCGTTCTCCCCCGCGACTTCACGATGGAGGACGGCGAGATCACGCCGACGCTGAAGCTGCGGCGGCGCGCCGTCCAGGAGCACTTCGCGGCCGAGATCGACGCGCTCTACGCAGAGCCGCGGGCGGCCGAGAACGCTGCGGGTGACGACGCGCGGCTAGAGCCGGCGGGCGCCGACGAACGAGCCGTGGTCCGCGAGGCTCGAGATGCGCACGACGTCGCCGGTATGCGGGGCGTGCACGAACTGGCCACCGCCGATGTAGATCCCGACGTGCCCGAGCCCGCTGAAGAAGACGAGATCGCCGGCTGCGAGCTGGTCGTACGAGACCGGCGTGCCGTAGCCGTACTGCGAGGCCGCGTGATGCGGGAGCGAGACCCCCACCTGCGCAAAGACGTAGCTCGTGAAGCCCGAGCAGTCGAAGCCGGTCGACGGGCTCGAGCCGCCCCAGACGTACGGGATGCCGAGGTACTGCAGCGCGATCCCCACCACCTGTCCGTACCGCGGCGCCGGGAGGTTCGGGTCGTAGGAAGGCGTCGTCGTACGTCGGTTCGATCGCGACCTGGTCCAAGACGTCCTGCTGCGCCTGCTGGGCGGCTATCGCCGCCTGTGCCTGGGCCTGAGCCTGCGCGGCCAGAGCGGCCTGCCGCCGTGCCTCCTCGGCGCGCATCTGCGTGATCTCGTCCTTGACCGAGGCGAGCAAGTCGTTCTGCTCGGCGATCTTGCGACTCGATGGACTGCTTCTGCGCGGCCTGCTCGGCCACGATCCGCGCCTGATCCTCGCGTGCCTGCTGGAGATCGGCCCGGCGCGTCTCGACCTCCTTGCGATACCGCTTGACCGTCTTCAAGATCCGCGCGTCCTGGCTCGAGACGCGCTCGATGGCGTCGAGCCGCGCGATGATGTCGTCGAGGCTCTTCGCGCCGAGGATCACCTCGAGCGTCGAGTCGCCCTGCCCGTTGATGTACAGGTCGCGCAGTCGCTGGGCGATGCGCTTCTGCGCGACGACGAGGCTCTTCTTCGCCGCGGAGAGGTGCTTCGCGTTCGACGCGAGGTCGGCGTCGATCTTTCCGAGCTGGATGTTCGCGTAGTTCCAGGCCTCGACCGTCTGCTCGAGCTCGGCGTTCATGCTGTCGACCTCGGCCATGATCGCCTCGGCCTGCTGGCGCTTCGAGGTGATCGTCTGCCCCGATGCCGGTCCAACGGCAAGCAGGAGCCCGGCGGCAGCTGCCACAGCGACAAGCGACTATCGGCGCCCATCCGGTCCGCGAGCGTCTGAAGGTGGCCCGTGGTCGTCTCCGGACAGACCCGCCGGTGGCGGTCTGGCCCGTCACAAGTGGGAGACCCTAGCAGCGTAAACGGACAGCTGCAACCGACAACAGAGCCAAAATCTCTGCAAAGAGGGCTGTTGCGGAAGGCTCCTGTCGCGGAACTGTGTTAGGTTCCTGCCCTCGTGCGTAGGGGAACGCGCAGGTGGGTGGCCGGCGCTCGCCGCTGCCCTGGTCGGACTCGTTCTCGGTCTCGAAGGCTCCGCCTTCGGCCAGCCGCAGGCTCCACGCGCGTACAGGCTGAAGGTCGACGCGGTCGCGTACTACCTGCCCGGATCGACGGCTCTCGGCGTTTCCGTCCGGAAAGGCGTCGTTGCAGTCGATCCGAAGCTCATCCCGCTCGGGACGAAGCTGCACGTGCCCGGCTACGGACCGGGGCTCGCCGCCGACGTCGGCTACGCCATCAAGGGTCGGGTCATCGACCTCTGGTTCCCGTCGACGGCAAAGGCCCGCCAGTGGGGCAGGCGCACCGTCACGATCACGGTCTACCAGTAGATCCAACCTCCGCCGTCAGCGGGCTCCGGTACACAGTCGGTCGTGAGACACGCGCGCACGCTGGTCCTGGCCGCAGTCATCGTCGCTCTCTCCGCGTCCTCCGCCCCGGGGTCCGCCGCAACGCCGTCGATCGGGATCGCGCTGGGGAAGGCACTGCGTGCCCACGGGATCGCGCCGACCCGAACCGCCGCCATCGCCGTGGACGCTCGCTCCGGCGCGACCCTCTACGCGTACAACAGCACGGCATCACTCCTACCGGCGTCGGCGGAGAAGCTCGCCGTCTCGTACACGGCTCTGCGTGTCCTCGGCCCGCGTTTCCGCTTCCGCACCGAGCTCGTCGGCGTAGGGTCACGCAGGGGGCGCGTCTGGCACGGTGCACTCGGGCTCGTCGGCTACGGCGATCCGACACTCACACCCAAGGACCTCGATCGGCTCGCGCGGCGATTCGCAGCCACGGGCATCAGACGCGTCGCCGGTCGCGTGTTCGGCGACGACACATACTTCGACTCGCGGCGCGACGCGCTCGGCTGGAAGCCGTCGTACGTCGGAATCGAATCGCGCCCGCTGTCGGCGCTCTCCGTTGCGGGACTGCCGTTCGCGGGCGTGAACGGCTCGGCCGCGGCGGCGGCGCGCGCGCTCACCGAGGCGCTCGAGAAGCGAGGCATCGTGGTGACGGGGACGAGCGGGAGCGGGCCGGGCTCCCGCGGACGCCCTGCCGATCGCGTTCGACCTGTCGCAGCGGCTCGCGAACGTCGTGCCGCGGATGAACGCGGAATCGGACAACTTCGTAGCGGAGATGGTGCTGAAGGGCCTCGGCGCGACGATCGTGGAGCCCGGGTCCACCGCGGCCGGGGCGAGGGTCGTGCGGTCGACGCTCCGCGACGCCGGCGTCCCCCTCGCCGGCGTGCGGATCGCCGACGGCTCGGGCCTCTCGCGGTTCGATCGGGTCACCGTGCGTGCTCTCACGGACATCCTGCGCGCGGGAGCCACCGATCCACGCATCGGTGAGATCTTCGTCTCGTCGCTCGCCGTCGCAGGCATGTCGGGAACCATGAAGGCACGCCTCGCCACGCGCCCGACCCGCGGCCGAATTCACGCGAAGACCGGGACCACGAACCGAGCGTCCGCCCTCGCCGGCTTCGTCGGACGGCGGTACGTCTTCGCGATCCTGCAGAACGGCTCTCCCGTTCCGTACTGGACGGCACGGGCCGCGCAGGATCGCTTCGTGACGGTGCTAGCGCGCTCCTAGGAGCGCAGAGAGGTCCGCCTCCGCGAGCACCGGAACGCCGAGCTTCTCGGCCTTCTGCGCCTTCGACCCCGGGCTCTCGCCGACGACGACGCCGGTCGTCTTCTTCGAGACGGAGTCCGCGACCTTCGCCCCGAGCGCCTCGAGCGCCGCCTTCGCCTCTTCTCGCGTCCACCGTTCGAGAGTCCCGGTGATGACGTACTGGTGTCCCGTTAGCCGCCCTTCCGGAGGCCGATCGTCGTCCGCGAGCGCGAGCTGGAGGCCGAGCTCGCGGAGCTCTGCGACGAGGGCCAGGTTGTCTGCATCGGCGAACCACTCCGCGATCAGCTCGGCCCGCTCGGGCCCGATCCCCTCCACCTCCTCGAGCTGCTCGAGCGTCGCAGCGGCGAGGGCTTCGACGGTCCGGAAGTGGAGCGCCAGGCTGCGCGCGATGATCCAACCGACCTTCGGGATGTTCAGCCCCAGGAGGACGCGCGAGAAAGACTGCTCCTTCGAACGCTGGATGGAGTCGTACGCGCGCGTCGCGGAGATCTCCGCGAAGCCTTCGAGCTCGCCCAGCTGCTCGGGCGTCAACCTGTAGAGATCCGGGAGCGAGCGCACGATGCCCTCGTCCCACAGCTTCTTGATCGTGCTCCCACCGACGTTCTCGATGTCGAGGGCGGGGCCGACCCAGTGGTAGAGGGTCTCGAGTCCACGCGAGGGGCAGGCGCGGTTGGGGCAGCGGTGCATGACCTCGCCCTCGGGGCGCACGACCTCTGCCTTGCACAGCGGACAGCGCTTCGGCATCCGCCACGGCTTCGTGCCCGACTCGTGCTCGCCCGCCGGCCCGACGACCTGTGGGATCACGTCGCCGGCGCGCTGCACGATCACGAGGTCTCCGACGCGGATGTCCTTGCGCCGGACGTCGTCCTCGTTGTGGAGAGTCGCACTCGTGACCGTCACCCCGCCGACGTGGACGGGCTCGAGCTCCGCCAGCGGGTTCAGGACGCCCGTTCGGCCGACGCGCACGTGGATCGCCTTCAGGCGCGTCACGGCCGACGTCGGCGCCCACTTGAACGCGCGCGCGAAGCGAGGACGTCCGTGCAACGAGCCGAGGCGGCGCTGCTGGTCGAACGAGTCGACCTTGATGACGATGCCGTCGATCTCGTAGGCGAGGCCCGCACGGCGCGACTCCCACGCGACGCATGCGTCCGCGACCTCGTCGATCGTCTCGACACGTTGTGCGTCCGGGTTCGTACGGAAGCCGCGAGCTCGCAACCACTCGAGCGCCTCCGACTGCGAGGCGAGCTCCTCTCCGTCGAGGACGCCGAGGCCGTAGACGAAGATCGACAGCGGCCGCTCCGCCGTCACCGCGGGGTTCAGCTGCCGGAGCGAGCCCGCGGCGGCATTCCGGGCGTTCGGCGCAGGCTTGCGCCCTGCCGCGAGCTGCGCCCGTTGAAGCGCACGAACCCCTCGAGCGGGAAGTAGATCTCGCCGCGGATCTCCACGCGTGCCGGCGGGTCGTCACCGAGCATGCGCAGCGGGATCGCCTCGATCGTGCGCAGATTGGCCGTCACGTCCTCCCCACGCCAGCCGTCCCCGCGGGTCGCGCCCCGGACGAGCGCGCCGTCCTCGTAGACGAGCGACACGGCGGAGCCGTCGATCTTCGGCTCGAGGACGTACGCGACGGTCTCGTCCGTCCCCAGTCGCTTGCGGACGTCCTCCGCCCACTTCTCGAGGGCCTCGCGCGTCGTGACCTTCTCCAGCGAGCCCATCGGCGAGAGGTGCTCCACCTTCGTGAAGCCGGCAGCGGGCGGCGCGCCGACGCGCTGTGTCGGCGAGTCGGCCGAGACGAGCTCCGGGTGCTCGTCCTCGAGCGCCTTCAGTTCGTCGAAGAGCGCGTCGTACGCCGCGTCGTCGAGCTCCGGGTCGTCGAGGACGTGGTAGCGGTAGTTGTGGTGCCCGATCAAGCGCCGGAGCTCCTCCACTCGCTCCGCCGGCGCCGCGGTCGCCCTAGATGACACCGAGGAGCTCCCCGGGCGTGCGCACGAAGGCGTCGGGCTCCTCGGCGAGCAGGCGCTCGTCCGGATGGATCCCACCCCAGCCGACCGCGACCGCGAAGACGCCGGCCGCCTTGGCCGCGCCGATGTCGAACGGCGAGTCGCCGACGTACACCGCCTCTGCGGGCGAGCCACCGAGCTTTTCGACCGCGAGCAGGACGGGATCGGGCTCGGGCTTGTGCCTCTCCGTATCCTCGAAGCCGACGACGACGTCGAACGCGTTCGCGAGCGCCGGGAAGCGGTCGAGCGCGAGCCCGACGGTACGGTGCCGCTTGGCGGTGACGATCCCGAGCTTTCGCCCCTCCGCCTTCAATCCGGGAAGCACCGCGAGGAGCTCGTCGAACGCCTCGAGCGTCTCGTGCAGCCCGTCGTTGTGCTCCTTGTACGCCTCGAGCAGCTCGTCGGCATGTTCTCCGTCGATCGCGTTCATCTGGGCGACGATGCCCTGCCCGCCGATCGACATCTGCAGATCGGCGGGTGGGATCTCGCGGCCGAGAACCGTGCGGACCGCGTGCTGCATCGACGCGAGGATGATCGGCCCCGAGTCGATGAGCGTCCCGTCGAGGTCGAACAGGACGATCCGGAAGCGCACGCTGCCGACCACTCGGCGATCGTAGCCGCGGTCAGTAGTCGACCCGCTCGAGATACAGACCGTGAGGAGGTGCGGTGAGGCCCGCCTCCGCGCGTGGACGTCCGGTGAGCAGATGTTCGATCCGCTCGGAGGCATCCGAGCCGGCCTCGAGCATCGTCCCCACGAGCGTGCGCACCATGTGCCTCAGGAAGCTGTCGGCCGCAATCGTGAAGTCGGGGCGCTCATCGTCTCCCTCCCAGGCGGCGTGGAGCACGTTGCGCACGAACACGTCGTGCCGCGTGTCGGTCGGCGTGAACGCGCGGAAGTCGTGCTCACCGACGACGAGCGCAGAGGCGGCTCGGAGCGCTGAAAGGTCGACGGAGCGCCGCCACTGCAGAGCTCGGTGCGCCTCGAGCGGGGCGCGCCGGCCGGTGACGACGCGGTAGCGGTAGGACCGCGAGCGAGCGGAGAACCGGGCGTGGAAGCCGTCCGGCGCCTCCTCTGCCCCGGCGACGGCGACGTCGGCCGGGAGCGCCGCGGTGAGCGCCTCCCCCGCTCGTTCGAGCGGCGGCCCGCCCTCGACGTCGACACTCGCGACCTGCCCCGTCGCATGCACGCCGGTATCGGTGCGGCCGGCGACCGCAAGGCCGTCCCAGCGCGGAAAGACCGAGTCGAGTGCTTCGCGCACGACACCCTCGACCGTACGCCGACCAGGCTGGCGCGCCCAGCCGTGGAAGCCCGTGCCGTCGTACTCGAGGGTCAGCTTGAGATTCACGACGTGACATCATGGCGGCCGCCTCTCGACGAGCCAGAGCTATCGCGTCCCTCCCCGTGGAGCGGGACGTCTACGGCGCGACGCGTAGAGCCTCGTTCGCGGAGCTCACCGTAAGGCCGGGCTCCGGCCCGCCGCCGATCACGAAGACCCGTCCCGCGAGCGCCGCCACGCCCAGGCCGTGCCGAGGTGTCCGCAAGTCCTCGAGCTGGAGCCAACGCCTGTCCGCGACGCGGTACGCGAGGACCTCCGAGATCGTCCCGCCAGGCTCTTCGCCGCCGACGGACACGATCTGGCCGGCGAGCCCCGCGGCGCCGGTTCCTCCGCGCGCGTCCGGCACGGGCTGCAGCCGCCTCCACGAGCGATCGCCCGGCCGGAAGCTCTCGAAGTGAAGAAGGTTCGTGTCGAGGCCGGCGGTGCGGCCGCCGACCGCGTACACGACGCCTGCCAGCGAGGTCACGCCCAGGTGCTCACGGGGCGTCGGCCCGGGACCGACCGACCAGCGCCGCGTTCGCAGGTCGAAGACGAGTGCGTTCCGCGCGAGGCGCCGTCCTTCGCCGATGCCTCCCGCCACGACGATGCGGCGACCGGCGACACCCGCCCCGGCGGCGGCGCGCGGGAACGGCATGCGCGGGAGAGCGCGCCAGTTGCCGCCGCGAAGCTCGTATGCCGCCTTCAACACGGTGCCGCTCGCCGAGTAGCCCCCGAGAACGTAGACGCGGCCACTCACGCCCACGGCGGTCGAGTGGTTGACGCCGATCGGGAGATCGGGGAGGCGTCGCCACTCGTCGCGGACGGATGAGTATGCGTCGACTCGCCGCGATGATCCGCCGTCCGCCGTGTAGCCACCGAGCACGACGATCTCGCCTCCGACAGCCGCCGCCGACACCTCCGTACGAGGGACGGGCAGCGGCGCCCGCGCCTCCCACTCGCCCGGAGCGGCCGACGACGGCGACACCGCGGCAAGCGCGACGGCCAAGACGGCGATGCGCTTCACGCCGGCTCGACCTCGAGCGTGAGCCCGTCGACGGCGTGGACGACGACCGTCGCACCGGCATGGCAGCCGCGCTCGCACCGTGCCCGCCAGATCTCCCCCTCGACCTTCACCTGCCCGTCCGGTCGCAGCTCACCCATCGCGACGCCCGTCAACCCCACGAGTGTCTCGCTCCCGACGCTCGACCGACGCCGTTTCGAGTACCAGACGCCGACGCCGACCTCGATGAGGTCGATCACGAGGGCGCAGACGACAGCGACGACGCCCCACGGCGACGGGAGCACGAAGATCGCAAGTGCGAGCGCGATCAGGAAGAGCACGCAGTGAGAGTACGCTCGCGCCCGATGTCGGCGCGAATCACTTGGCCGACGATGTACGCAGCACGTGGTTCCGTTCCTTGTCGACCAGCGCCGCACGGCGGCGCGCGAGCTACTCCTCGTCCTGAGCCTCGGGCTCCTCGGCGCGCTCGGCGCGTCGCATTGCGAAGGGCGTCGCGACGGGCTCGAAGTCGACGAGCTCGAGGTAGACCATCTCGGCCGCGTCACCCTGACGCTGGCCGAGGCGGACGATGCGCGTGTAGCCGCCGGGTCGGTCCGCGAAGCGCGGAGCGACGTCGGCGAAGAGCTGGTGCACGACGTTGTTCGAGCGAAGCGCGGCGAGCGCCTGCCGTCTGGCATGGAGGTCGCCGCGCTTGCCCAAGGTGATCATCTTCTCGGCGAAGGGCTTGACCGCCTTCGCCTTCGCCTCGGTCGTCTGGATCCGGCCGTGCTCGATCAAGGCGCCCGCGAGATTCGAGTAGAGCGCCTTGCGGTGGGCGGAGTCCCGCCCGAGCTTCTTGCCGGATCGCTGGTGTCTCATGTCTCTGGCGTGGTCGAGGGCGAGGCAAGCCTCGCCCCTACACGAGCTCCTCGCCCTTCAGCGTGAGACCGTGTGCGCCGAGCGCCGAGCGAACCTCCTCGATCGACTTGCGACCGAAGTTGGGGATCGCCACGAGCTCGTTCTCGGACTTCGACGTGAGGTCGCCGATCGTCTCGATGCCAACCCGCTTCAGGCAGTTGTAGGAGCGGACGCCGAGCTCGAGCTCCTCGATCGGGAAGTTCTCCATCCCGTGCATGACCGGCGCCTCGGCGACGTCCTCCGGAGCGGCCTCCCCGAAGCCCTCGATCGCGTCGAGGTCCGTGAAGATCGCGAGCTGGCGGATCAGAATCTCGGCCGCCTGGCCGATGGCGTCGCGCGGCTCGATCGAGCCGTCGGTCGTGACGTCGAGGACGAGCTTGTCGTAGTCCGTGCGCTGGCCGACGCGCGCGGCCTCGACCTCGTACGCGACACGGCGGACCGGCGAGAAGATCGAGTCGATCGGGATGACGCCGATCGTCGTCTCCGGGCCCGCGGTTCAGCTCGGCCGGGACGTAGCCGCGGCCGCGGCCGATCGTGAGCGTGATCTCGAGCTTGCCCTTGTCCGAGACATGCGCGATCTCGAGCTCCGGGTTGAGGATCTCGAGGTCGGCCGGGGCCTCGATGTCCGCGGCCGTGACGACGCCGGCGCCCTTCTTGGCGATGTACACCTCGATCTCGGGCGATGCGCCGTGCAGGCGGACGATGAGGTTCTTGAGGTTGAGGATGATGTCGGTGACGTCCTCGCGCACGCCCGGGAGCGTCGTGAACTCGTGGGCGACGCCCTCGATCTTCACGGCGGTGACCGCTGCGCCCTCGAGCGAGGACAGCAGCACCCGGCGAAGCGAGTTCCCGAACGTGTGTCCGAAGCCGCGGTCGAGCGGCTCGATCGCGAACACGCCGCGATGCTCGTCGGCGTCCTCGTGGACGATCTTCGGGACCTGGAAGTCCATCAGGCTGGTTCGAACTGCCACGTGAGTCCTTTCCTTTCGGTGGTGCGAGTTCTGCGGGGTTACTTCGAGTAGAGCTCGACGATCAGCGACTCCTGCACCGGCGCGTCGATCTCGTCGCGCTCCGGCCACTTGAGCACGGTGCCCGTGAGCCCGTCGTGGTCGGCCTGGAGCCAGGGCGCCACGGAGGCAGTGAGATCGGTCGCGTCGCGCACGAGCTGCTCGACCGGGCTCCCCTGCTTCAGCGAGATCGACGTCGTCGGGGCGGACGCCGTAGCTCGGGATGTTGACCCGGCGGCCGTTGACCTGGAAGTGGCCATGCCGCACGAGCTGCCGCGCCTGCGCGCGCGAGCCGGCGAAGCCGAGCCGATAGACGACGTTGTCGAGACGCGTCTCGAGCATCCGGAGGAGGTTCTCGCCCGGGCGCTCCGAGGCCACGCGTCGCCTTCTCGTACGTCGTGCGGAACTGCTTCTCGAGGAGCCCGTAGTAGCGGCGCGCCTTCTGCTTCTCGCGGAGCTGGAGCAGGTACTGGCTCTGCTTGATGCGCCCGCGGCCGTGCTCTCCAGGCGGATAGCTGCGGCGCTCGACCGCGCACTTCTCGGTCAGGCAGCGCTCACCCTTCAGGAAGAGCTTGATGCCCTCACGGCGGCAGAGACGGCACTTGGGGCCGAGATCGCGGGCCATCAGCTAGACACGCCTCCGCTTGCGCTGGCGCACGCCGTTGTGCGCCTGCGGAGTCACGTCCTTCACGCCGAGGATCTCGAGGCCGGCGGCCTGGAGCGAGCGGATCGCGGTCTCGCGTCCGGAGCCGGGGCCCTTCACGAAGACCTCGACCTTCTGCAGGCCGTGCTCCATGCCCTTGCGCGCGGCGTTGTCGGCGGTCACCTGCGCGGCGAACGGCGTCGACTTGCGCGAGCCCTTGAACCCGGCCGAGCCGGCCGACTCCCACACGATGACGTTCCCCTCGCCGTCGGTGAGCGTGACGATCGTGTTGTTGAACGACGTCTTGATGTGCGCCTGGCCGATGGCGATGTTCTTGCGGACCTTGCGGCGCGTGCGGCCGCGGGCCGCGGATCTGCGGGGAGGCGCCATCGGCTACTTCGCCTTCTTGCCGCGTCCGACGGTCTTCTTCGGGCCCTTGCGCGTGCGGGCGTTCGTCTTCGTGCGCTGGCCGCTCACGGGGAGCCCGCGGCGGTGGCGGATCCCACGGTACGCGCCGATCTCGGTCAGGCGCTTGATCGCCTGGCCGCGATCGCGGCGGAGGTCACCCTCGACCTCGACGTCGGAGTCGATGTAGTTGCGGAGCTTCGTGACCTCTTCGTCGGTGAGGTCACGCACCTTCTGCTCGGGATCGAGCTCGAGCTCGCGGATGATCTTCTGCGAGGTCGAGCGGCCGATCCCGTAGATGTACGTCAGCCCGATCTCGAGCCGCTTCTGCGTCGGGAGGTTGACTCCGGCGATGCGTGCCATGTGGCCTCTAGCCCTGCCTTTGCTTGTGACGGGGGTTCGTGCAGATGACGATCGTGCGACCGTGCCGCTTGATCACGCGGCAGCGCTCGCACATGGGCTTGACGGATGGGCGGACTTTCATCTGGTTACTTCATCCGGAAGGTGATTCGGCCGCGGGTGAGGTCGTAGGGAGAGAGCTCGACCTTGACGCGGTCGCCCGGAAGGATGCGGATGTAGTGCTTGCGCATCTTTCCGGAGATGCGAGCGAGGACGTCGTGGCCGTTGTCGAGCTGCACCCGGAACATCGTGCTGGGGAGCGCCTCGACGACCTCGCCTTCGACCTCGATCTTCTCTTCCTTGACTGCCACTTCGCGCGCGAACAGACCTTTCGGTTGAGGATGGAACAGCGTCGGTGCCAGACTTCGTCTGGCTCCGACTCCGTCTCTGCAGCGGCACAACCGGACGCCCGCGCCGCGGCGGGACATCGTAGCAGACGCTTCTTCGCCTAAACCCGCACGCCTCCTGGTATTCCGACGCGGGGCGTGAGGATCCGGGGGCCGTCGGCCGTGATCGCGACCGTGTGCTCGAAATGGGCCGACATCGAGCCGTCGGACGTGCGGATCGTCCAGCCGTCGTCCATGACGTTCACGTCGGACGAGCCGGCGGTGATCATCGGCTCGATCGCGATGGTCATCCCCTCGGAGAGACGCGGCCCGCGGCCGGGCTCGCCGAAGTTCGGGATGTGCGGGTCCTCGTGGTAGTAGCGGCCGACGCCGTGCCCGACGAGGCTGCGGATCACGGAGAAGCCGGCGCCTTCGACGAGCTCCTGGATCGCGTGCGACACGTCGCCGACGCGGTTTCCGACGATCGCCTCCGCGATCCCCGCTGCGAGCGCGTCCTGCGCGACGTCGAGCAGACGCTGCGCCTCGGCCTCGATCTCCCCCACGCCGAACGTGTACGCGCTGTCGGCGATGTAGCCGTCGAGCGTGACGCCGACGTCGATCGTGACGAGATCGCCGTCGCGGACGACGAACTCGTCGGGGATGCCGTGCACGACGACGTCGTTCGGCGAGATGCAGATCGCCTTCGGGTAGCCCTTGTAGCCCTCGGAGGTCGGAATGCCGCCGTGCTCGCGAATGAACGCTCCCGCCGCGGCGTCGAGCTCGTCGGTCGTGACGCCCGGGGTCGAGGCAGGCCGCCGACGTGCGCGATCGTCTCGGCGACGAGCGCGCCCGCCGCCGCGATCTTCTCGATCTCGCGCGTGCTCTTGCGGATGATCACGTTCGCGGCCACTCCTTCGAGCGCATCCTGGATCGCCGCGAACACCGTCGTCCATCGTCTGCTCGCCGTCCACGACCACCTCGATGCCCGCGAGCTGGTAGCGGTCGACGACGAGCTCGGTGAGCTCGTGGTAGAGACGAAGGCGATTGCGGATCGCCTCCGGCGAGTCGTCGGCACGCCCTCTCGCTCGGCGCACGCTCGCGGAGGCGCGCCGTCGCGACCTCGTCGGAGACCTGCAGCAGGATCACCGCGTCGAGCGGCTTGCCGATCTCCTCGAGCATCGCGTCGAGCGCCTCGGCCTGCGCCATCGTGCGCGGGAAGCCGTCGAGGACGAAGCCGTCCTCCTCCGCGAGCCGCTCGCGGATGAGGTCGACCGTGAGGTCGTCGGGTACGAGGTCGCCGTCGCTCGAGGATCGGGGCGACTCTGCGCGCCGAGCTCCGGTGCCGTCCGCGACGGCTGCGCGGAACATGTCGCCCGTCGCGACGTGCGGGACGTCGTAGGCGGCGGCGATCCGCTTCGCCTGCGTGCCTTTGCCGGAGCCCTGCGGGCCGAGGATGAGGATCCGCATGGAGCCGCGCCGGCTACTTGAGGAAGCCCTCGTAGGAGCGCATCATCATCTGCGACTCCATCTGCCGCATGGTGTCGAGCGCGACGCCGACCGACGATCAGCACCGACGTACCGCCGAGCGCGCCTGCGCTCGCCTGCGAGAAGCCGCCGTAGGCGATGAAGAGGCTCGGGAGCACCGCGACGGCGGCGAGGAAGAGCGACCCCGGCAGCGTCAGGCGCGAGAGGACGCGGTCGAGGTACTGGGCGGTCGGCGGGCCGGGTCGGATGCCCGGGATGTAGCCGCCGTACTTCCGCAGGTTGTCGGCCTGGTCGACCGGATTGAACTGAACCGCGGTGTAGAAGTACGTGAAGACCACGATCATGAAGCCTTCGATCAGGAGGTAGATCCAGTCGCCCGGCTGGAAGTACTCGTTCACGAAGTCGCGCGTCGCCGGGAAGTACTGGGCCATCGTCGGCGGGAACGCGAGGATCGCCGCCGCGAAGATGATCGGGATGACGCCGGCCATGTTCACCCGCAGCGGGAGATAGGTCGAGCCGCCCGCGGTCATCTTCCGGCCCACCATGCGCTTCGCGTACTGGACCGGGATCCGCCGCTGGCCCTCCTGGACGAACACGACGGCGGCACAGATCCCGACCGCGATGAGCGGGAAGAAGAGCTTCTCCATCGGGCCGCCGTTCCACCAGGCGCGATGCCGAGCGGAGCGCCGACGAGAATCGACGCGAAGATGAGGATCGAGATGCCGTTGCCGATGCCGCGCTTCGTGATGAGCTCGCCGATCCACATGAGCAGCACCGTTCCGGCGGTCAGCGAGACGATGATGAGCACCAGCTCGCCGGAGCCGGCGTTGAGCGCGCCCTGGCTGCGGAAGAGGAACGCATAGCCCGTCGCCTGCGCGGCGGCGAGCACGACCGTGAGGTAGCGCGTGTACTGCGTGATCTTCGCGTAGCCCGCCTCGCCCTCCCGCTGCAGCTCGCCGAGCCGCGGGATGACGACCGTCATCAGCTGGATGATGATCGAGGCCGTGACGTACGGCATGATCCCGAGCGCGAACAGGGAGAACTGCGAGAGCGCGCCTCCCGAGAAGAGGTTCAGCAGGCCGAGGATCGTGCCGCCGCGACCCGAGAAGTAGTCCTCGATCGTCTGCGAGTCGACGCCCGGCGCCGGAATCCACGAGCCGAGCCGGTAGGCGGCGAGCATCGCCGCCGTGAAGAGCACGCGCGTGCGGAGCTCCGGAACCCGCCAGGCGTTCGCGAGCCAGGAGAACATGTCAGTTGGGCGCAAGATCGGAATTCGCGAATGCGAATTCCGATCGCGCAAAGACCCCTGAAGGCGTCCGCTTCGCGGCCGCTCTGTTGGTGGTTGTCGTCATCCGCTCCGTGCTACTCGGTCTCTTCCTCGCGCTACTCGGTCTCTTCCTCGGCAGACGTGTCGGGCTCTGCGGCCTCGGGCTCGGGTGCGTCGGCGCTGTCGACGTCCTCGTCGGCCGCCTCGACCGCCGGCGCGGAGGCCTTGTGCTTCTTCTTCTTGCGCTCGACGGGCTCGCGCAGCCTCGTGACCGTGCCGCCCGCAGCCTCGATCTTCTCGATCGCCGACTTCGAGAACGAGTGCGCGGTGACGGAGAGCTTCTTCGTGAGCTCGCCCTCGCCGAGGACCTTCACGTCGATGGAGAGCTTCGCGATGAGCCCGGCCTCCTTGAGCGCCTCCAGCGTCACGTCCACTCCGGCATCGAAGCGCTCCTCGAGCGAGCCGACGTTGACGGGCTGGTTGTACGTCCGGAACGGCCCGATGGGCATCGCGTCCGCGGACGTGTTGCCGCGGAGCTTCCCGGTGCGCATGTCGATCGGCATCTGGCCGCCTTCGAAGCCCGCGGGCATCTTGTGCGACCCGGCACGGGACTTCTGGCCCTTGATCCCGCGGCCCGAGTAGCGCCCCTTTCCGGAGCCGAGACCACGGCCGACGCGCTTGCGGGCCTTCCGCGCCTGTGCCGGCTTCAGGTTGGAGAGGTTCAGCTCGTCGCTCACGATCTCAGTGCTCCTCGACCGTCACGAGATGGCGGACCTGGCGGAGCTGGCCCTGCAGCTGCGGGGAATCCTTGTGCTCGGCGCTGCGGCCGATCTTCCCGAGACCGAGCGCGCGCAGGGTGCCGAGGTGGCGATCGGACTGGCCGATCCCACTGCGCACCTGCGTGATCTTCAGCTGGCTCACTCGCTCGTCTCCTCCGCGGGCGTCTCCGCAGGCGCCTCGGCAGCCTCAGGTGCATCAGCAGCCTCAGGTGCGTCAGCAGCCTCGGGTGCGGCCTCCTCGGCCTCGGCAGCCTCGGCGTCGTCCTTCTTCGCCGAGACGGGCAGGACCTCGGCGATCGTCTTCCCGCGCAGCGCCGCGACGTCCTCGGGACGGACGAGGCCGCTTGAGGCCGTCGACCGTCGCGCTCGTCATGTTGATCGGCGTCGTCGTGCCGAGGCTCTTCGCGAGCACGTCGCGAATTCCGGCGAGCTCGAGCACGGCGCGCGTGCCGCCGCCGGCGATGACGCCGGTTCCCTCGCTGGCCGGACGCAGGACGACGCGAGCGGCGTCGAATCGGCCGACGATCTCGTGCGTGATCGTCTGCCCGTGCTTCGGGACCGTGAAGAGGTTCTTCCGCGCGTCCTCGACCGCCTTCGAGATCGCGAGCGGCACCTCACGTGCCTTCCCGTAGCCGAGGCCGACGCGGTCGACCTCGTCGCCGACGACGACGAGCGCGGTGAACGAGAACCGCCGGCCGCCCTTCACGACCTTGGCGACGCGGTTGATCTCGATGACTCGCTCCTTCAGCTCGCGGGACTCGTGGACGTCGGTGCTGCTCAAAACTGAAGCCCTCCTTCGCGGGCGCCCTCGGCGAGGGCCTTCACGCGTCCGTGGTACAGGTAGCCGGCGCGATCGAACACGCAGGCCTCGATGCCGGCCTTCTTCGCGGACCCGGCGAGCGCCTTCCCGACCGCCGCGGCCTGCTCGGTCTTCGAGCCGGAGGCGGTGACGGCCTTCCAGCTGGCCGATGCGAGCGTGCGCCCCGCCTCGTCGTCGATCAGCTGCGCGCTGATGCCGCGGTTCGAGCGGAACACGACCAGGCGCGGCCTCTCCGCGGTGCCTGCGATCTTGCCGCGCACGCGGCGGTGACGACGCATGCGCGCCTCGCGCTTCGTGAGGACGCTCATCGGCCGACTCCCGAGGGAAACATGGTTGCCCCCGCGACCGCGAACCGAAGGTGAGCGGTACTCATGCGCGCTTCCCGACCTTCCTGCGGACGTGCTCGTCTGCGTAGCGGATGCCCTTGCCCTTGTACGGCTCGGGCGGGCGGACCTTGCGGATCTCGGCGGCCGTCTGGCCGACCATCTGCTTGTCGATCCCCTTGACGACGATCTGCGTCGGCTGCGGGACGTCGAACTCGATTCCCTTGCGCGGCTTGATCGTGACGGCGTGCGAGTAGCCGACCGCGAGCTCGAGGTCCGAGCCCTTGAGCTGCGCGCGGTAGCCCACGCCCTGGATCTCGAGGTGCTTCTCGAAGCCCTTCGTGACACCCTCGACCATGTTCGCGATCAGTGTTCGCGTCAGCCCGTGCAGCGCGCGATCCTCGCCGCGCTCGGTCGGGCGGGTCACGGTGATCTCCGTCTCGGTCTTGTCGATCTGCATGCGTGCGGGGACGTCCTGCGAGAGCTCCCCGAGCGGGCCGTTCACCTGAACGCGGCCAGGCGAGATCGCCACCATGACGCCGGCGGGGAGATCGATGGGTCTGCGGCCGATTCGCGACATCGCTACCAGACGAAGGCGATCACCTCGCCGCCGACGCCGCGCTCGGCGGCCTGGCGGTTCGTGATCACACCGACGGAGGTGGACATGATGGCGGTGCCGAGACCGCCGAGGACGCGCGGCAAGCGATCCTTCCGCGCGTAGACGCGACGACCCGGCTTCGACACGCGCTTCACGTTGGTGATGACGCGGCGACGGTCGCGTGCGAACTTGAGCTCGACGACGAGCACCTTGTAGGGAAGGGGCTGCCCCTTGTCGTCGAGGGCCTCGACGACCTTGTAGTCCTTGATGTAGCCCTCGTCCTTGAGGATGCGCGCGATCTCCTCCTTCATCCGGGAGGTCGGCATCGAGGCCGAGTCGTGCAGCGCTTGGTTCGCGTTGCGAATCCTGGTCAGCATGTCCGCGATCGGATCGGTGAGCACCTTCTCCTCCTACCAGCTCGACTTCGTCATGCCCGGAACGGCGCCCTGGTGCGCGAGCTCGCGCAGGCAGATCCGGCAGAGGCCGAACTTGCGATAGACCGCGCGCGGGCGTCCGCAGCGGTTGCAGCGCGAGTAGGCGCGGACCTCGTACTTCGCCTTCCGCTTCTGCTTGACGACGAGAGACTTCTTGGCCACTATACTGTTCCCTTCTCTCTGTGGCGAACGGAAGGCCGAGAGCGCCGAGCAGGGCGCGGCCGGCGTCGTCCGTCTTCGCCGACGTTGTGATCGCGACGTCGAGGCCGCGGATCGCCGGAACCTTGTCGTAGTCGATCTCCGGGAAGATGATCTGCTCACGGATCCCGATCGAGTAGTTGCCTCGGCCGTCGAACGAACCGGGGTCGAGACCCCGGAAGTCGCGGATGCGTGGGAGCGCGATCGAGGCAAGCCGGTCGAGGAACTCGTACATCCGCGCGCCACGCAGCGTGACGCGCGCGCCGACGGGCATCCCCTCGCGGAGCTTGAAGCTCGCGATCGACTTCGTCGCGCGGCGCACCTGCGCGCGCTGACCGGCGATGATCGTCAGCTCGTCGATCGCAGCGTCGAGCGCCTTCGCGTCGGTCTTCGCCTCGCCCACGCCCATGTTCAGCGTCACCTTCGTGACCTTCGGGACGTCCATGACCGTCGAGACGCCGAGCTCCGACTGGAGCTGCGGGCGGAGCTCGCTCTTCGTAGCGCTGCTTGAGGCGCGGCACGTACGTCTCCATGGTCGGCGCCTCGGCCATCAGCGATCGATCTCCTGGCCGCAGCCCTCGCGCTTGCAGACGCGCACGTGGACGATCTCGCCCTTCACTTCCTTCTCCGTCATGCCGACGCGCGTCGGGTTCCCGCAGACGGGGCAGACGATCATGACGTTCGACACGGGCACGGGTGCCGGCTTCTCGAGGATGCCGCCGGGGACGATCTGCGCACCGCCCATCCGCGAGGAGTCGCGGATCGGACGCGGCTTCGTGTGCCGCTTCGCGACGTTGAGGTTCTCCACGATCACCCGGCGCTCGGACGGGCGTGCCTCGACGACCCGGCCCCGCTTCCCGCGGTCCTTGCCGGTGAGCATCTGAACCAGGTCGCCCTTCTTCACCTTCATCTTCGTGGCCATCAGTTACAGAACCTCCGGCGCGAGAGAGACGATCTTCATGAAGTTCTTCTCGCGGAGCTCCCGCGCGACCGGGCCGAAGATGCGCGTCCCGCGCGGGTTGGACTGCGGATCGATGAGGACGGCGGCGTTCTCGTCGAAGCCGATGAGCGTGCCGTCGTCTCTCGAGTAGGGCTTCTTCGTGCGAACGACGACCGCGCGCACGACCTCGCCCTTCTTGACCGCGCCCTGAGGCGTGGCCGTCTTCACGGTAGCAATGATCACGTCGCCCACCCGCGCGTAGCGCCGGTGCGAGCCGCCGAGCACGCGGATGCACAGGAGCTCACGGGCTCCCGTGTTGTCCGCCACCCGGAGTCGTGACTCCTGCTGGATCACTTGGCGGCCTCCACGATCTCCTGCAGCCGCCAGCGCTTCATGCGCGACAGCGGCCGTGTCTCGACGATGCGGACGACGTCGCCGAGCTTCGCCTCGTTCTGCTCGTCGTGCGCGTGCAGGCGCGTCGAGCGCTTGACGACCTTCTTGTAGCGCGGGTGCACCTTCACGACGTCGACCCGGACGACGATGGTCTTGTCGGCGCCGGCCGAGACCACCGTGCCCTGGCGCTCCTGGCGCCGGCCGCGCTCGTGCTCCGGCTTGGGGAGCCGCGTGACGGGCTTCCGCTCGGCCGAGGGGACCCGCTGCGGACGCGTCTTCTTGGGACGCTCGGAGCGGGGCGGCCGCTTCTTCTTCTGCTTCGGGCCAGAGACGGCGGCAGCGGTCTCCGCGGGCGCCTCCTCGGCCTCACCGGTCTCTCCGGCGTCCTCGGCGGCTGGCTCGTCCGCCACCTCGGCGGCGGCTTCGGCCTCCGCCTCAGCGGCCATCGGCTCCGGCTCGGCGACGGGCTCCGGCTCGGCGACGGGCTCCTCCGCCTCGACCTCCGGCTCAGCCTCGGCGGCAGGCTCCTCGACCTCAGGAGTGTCCGCCTCCGGAGTCTCCTCGACCTCGGCCACGGGCTCCTCGGGTGTCTCCTCCGTCTCGTTCACGTTCTCGATCTCGTCAGGCATGTGTCTGGTTTCCTCCGTCGCGTTCGTTCTGGACGGTCAGGATGCGCGCGATCTCGCGCTTGGCATGGCGCAGGCGTGCGCTGTTCTCGAGCACGCCGGTCGCCGTCTGGAAGTGCAGGTTGAAGAGCTCCTGCCGGGTCTCGGCCATCTTGCGGTCGAGCTCGTCGTCGGTCAGAGCCCGCAACTCGCGTGCTCTCATGATCTTTGCTCCGTTGCACGGATCGCGTCGATACCGCGGGCGAAGCCGGGCTGTGCCCGGCGGGAGCCCACGCGAGGCCGAGAAGGCGCAGCGGCGAGGGAGGGGGGCACGTGGGGGGAACCGTAGGTTCCACCCACGATTCGTCTAGCTCTCAAAGAGATCAGCCTCCCGGCGCACGAACTTCGTCTTGAGCGGCAGCTTCTGCCCGGCGAGGCGAAGAGCCTCCTTCGCGAGCGGCTCGTCGACGCCCGCGAGCTCGAACATGACGCGGCCCGGCTTCACGACGGCCACCCAGCCCTCGGGCGAGCCCTTGCCGGAGCCCATGCGCGTCTCGGCCGGCTTCTTCGTGACCGGCTTGTCGGGGAAGAGGTTGATCCACACCTTCCCGCTCCGGCGAATCTTCCTCGTCGCCGCGATGCGGGCAGCCTCGATCTGCCGATTGGTCACCCAACCGGCCTCGAGCGCCTTCAGCCCGTACTCGCCGAACTGGACTGTCGTCTGGCCGGTGGACATGCCACGGCGATGACCGCGGTGATGCCGGCGGAACTTCGTCTTGCGCGGCATCAACATCAGCTCTCGCCCTCCTCGGGTGTAGCCTCGGGCGCGGGAGCCTCCTGCACCTCGGGCTCGACGGCGGGAGCCTCGGCCTCGGGCGCGGGAGGAGCCTCCTGCTGGAGGTCCCGGCGAGGCCTCTGCCCCGGCCGTCCGCCGCCCGGACGCTGACCGCCGCGCCGCTTCCGGGGCACGATGCCGAGCCCCTCGCGGTCCTGCCCGCGGCGCCCGCTCTCGCGCGAGGCGCCGAGGCCCTCTGCGGACGCGCCGCGTCGGCGACGAGCCTGATCCTGGTCGCCGAGCCGGGCATCGCGCGCGCCGGGCGCGTCGTAGCCCTCCGGCATGATCTCGCCCTTGTTGACCCAGACCTTGACGCCGATCTTCCCGAACGTCGTCGAGGCCTCGGCCTGTCCGTAGTCGATGTCCGCGCGGATCGTGTGCAACGGGACGCGGCCCTCCGAGTACATCTCGCGCCGGCTCATCTCGCCGCCGCCGAGCCGGCCGGCGGCAGTGATCTTGATCCCCTGAGCGCCCGACCGCATCGCCGACGCGAGCGAGCGCTTCATCGCGCGGCGGAAGCTCACGCGGTTCTCGAGCTGCTCCGCGATCGACTGCGCGACGAGCTTCGCATCGAGCTCGGGACGCTTGATCTCGTTGATGTTGATGTGGACGTTCTTCTTCGTGATCGCATGCAGCTCTTTGCGCAACGCGTCCACCTCGACGCCCGACTTCCCGATGACGATGCCCGGGCGCGCGGTGTAGATGTCCACGGTGATCCGCTGCTTGTCCTTGCGGATGAGGATGTCCGAGAGGCCTGCGTGCGACAGCTTCCCGAGGATGTGCTCGCGGATGCGGACGTCCTCGAGGAGGTAGTCGGCGAACTCGGGCTTGCCCGTCCACCAGTTCGACTTCCAGTCGTGGATGACGCCGACGCGGAAGCCGCCGGGATGCACTTTCTGACCCATCAGGCAACGGCCTCCTTCTTGGCTCGCTTCCGCGAAGCCTTCGGCTTCGTCTCCTCGGCCGCAGGCGCCTCGGCCTGCTTGCGCGGGCGACGCCGCGTGTTCTGCTCCGGGACCTCGGCGAGAACGAGCGTCACATGGCAGGTGCGCTTGCGAATGCGATTGACACGGCCGCGCGCGCGTGGCTTCCAGCGCTTCAGTGTCGGCCCCTCGTCCGCGTACGCCGCCTCGACCACGAGCTCGTCGCCGTCGAGGCCGTGGTTCGCCTCGGCGTTGGCGACCGCGGACCGGAGCACCTTCTCGATGTCCGTCGCTGCGGCCCGCTGGGTGAACGCGAGGATCGTGCGGGCCTCGGGGACGCTGCGCCCGCGGATGTGCTCGAGCACGACCCGCGCCTTGCGCGCGGACGTGCGCACCCACTTGGCCTGCGCGCGAACGCGCATGCGATCGTCCTGGACGGTCGCCATCAGCGCTTCTTCACCTGCGTCGAACGGTCGCCGGCGTGGCCACGGAAGGTCCGGGTCGGCGCGAACTCCCCGAGCTTGTGGCCGACCATCTGCTCGGTCACGAACACGGGCACGTGCTTCCGCCCGTCGTGGACGGCGATCGTGTGGCCGACCATCTCCGGGAAGATCGTGGACGCGCGCGACCAGGTGCGGATCATCCGCTTGTCCCCACTCGTGTTCATCGCCTCGATGCGGCCCATGAGCCGTTCCTCGACGAACGGACCCTTCTTCGAGCTACGACTCATTTACCGCCTCTTCTCCTTCCCGCGGCGCCTGCCGCGGACGATCAACGTGTCGGATTCCTTGTGCTTGCGGCGGGTGCGCTTCCCGAGCGTCGGAACGCCCCACGGGGTGACCGGATGCCGGCCGCCCTTCGACTTGCCCTCGCCGCCGCCGTGCGGGTGGTCGACCGGGTTCATGGCCGAGCCGCGGACGGTCGGGCGCTTGCCGAGCCAGCGGCTCCTGCCCGCCTTGCCTCCGGACTGGTTCGAGTGGTCCGTGTTCCCGACCTGCCCCACCGTGGCGCGGCAGGTGAGAAGGACGCGCCGAACCTCGCCCGACGGAAGCCTGAGCACGGCGTGCGGTCCGTCCTTCGCCACGAGCTGGATCGCCGATCCGGCCGAGCGCGCCATCCGCGCACCCTGTCCCGGCTTGAGCTCGACGCAGTGGACGAGCGTGCCCGTCGGGATGTTCGCGAGCGGCAGCGCGTTCCCCGGCTTGATGTCGGCGTCCGGCCCCGACTCGACGTTCGACCCGACGCGCAACCGCACCGGAGCGAGGATGTACGCCTTCTCGCCGTCCGCATAGTGGAGCAGCGCGATGCGCGCCGACCGGTTGGGGTCGTACTCGATCGCGGCGACCTTCGCCGGAACGCCGTCCTTGCGGCGCTTGAAGTCGATCCGGCGGAAGCGGCGCTTGTGACCGCCACCCTGGTGGCGCGTCGTGATGCGGCCGCGGTTGTTCCGCCCGCCCTTCTTCGTCAGCGGCTCGAGGAGCGACTTCTCCGGCTCGGTCTTCGTGACCTCCTCGAAGCTCGAGGTGGCCATGAAGCGGCGGCCCGGGCTCGTCGGCTTGTACTTCTTGAGCGCCATCAGCGGTCTCTCCCGGTGGAGGTCGTGCGCTGGATCGGCGAAACGCCAGCAGCGCTAGGACGCAGGGAGCGCTCGTACCTGAAAGGTACGGGTGCGACTCTCATACTGCTGCCCCCTCGAAGATCTCGATCTCGTAGCCCTCGCGCAGCTCGACGATCGCCTTCTTCCAGCCGGGCCTGCTCCCCTTCGTGTAACCCCGACGCTTCGGCTTCGGCTGCACCTTGATGATGTTCACCGCCGCGACCTTGACCTCGAAGAGCTCCTCCACGGCTTGCCGGATCTGCGTCTTATGCGCGTCCTCGTGCACCTTGAACGTGTACTTGCGGTCGGTGATGAGCGAGTAGCTCTTCTCCGACACGACGGGCGCGAGCAGGACCTGGTTCGGGTGCAGGCTCATCGGTCCTCCTCCTCCGCGCTCCCGGCGCCTGCGCGTCCGAGGACGAGCGGCAGCGCCGCCTCCGAGACGACGAGCGAGCGCGCCCACACGAGCGACGCGACCTCGAGCTCGGCCGGAGTGACGACGAGGACCTTCTCGAGATTCCGGAAGGACTTGATCAGGAGCTCTTCCTCTTCGGTCACGACGACGAGCGTCGGGCGCTCGCCGAAGCCGGCGAGCACCTCGGCGGCCTTCTTCGTCGACGGCGACTCGAACCCGGAGCCGTCGAGGATCGCGAGCGTCCCCTCGGCTGCGTGCTGCGAGAGCACGCCCTTGAATGCGCTCCGGCGCGCCTTCCGGTTCACCTTCACGTCGAAGCTCCGCATGCCCGGGGCGAAGGCAACGCCGCCCCCGGTCCAGTGCGGCGCGCGCGTCGTCCCGGCACGAGCACGGCCGGTGCCCTTCTGGCGCCACGGCTTTGTGCGCCCGCCGGCGACGAGTCCACGGCTCTTCGTCCCCCGCGTGCCCGCGCGGGCTGCGTTCATCTCCGCGCGGACGGTCTCGTGCACGAGATGCGGCTTCAGCTCGACCGCGAAGACGGCCTCGTCGAGCGAGACGTCAGCGCCCTTCGAGCCGCCGATCACGGGTGCCTTCGGCGCTGCCATCAGACGCTCCGGATCTCCACGATCCCGCCCTTCGCACCCGGAACCGAGCCGCGGACGAGCAGGAGGTTGCGCTCGGCGTCCACCTCGTGGACGACGAGCCCGGGCTGGGTGACGCGCGTGCCACCCATGCGGCCCGACATCTTCATCCCCTTGAACACGCGCGAGGGATACGCCGATGCGCCGATCGAGCCCGGCTTGCGGACGTTGTGCGAGCCATGCGAGACCGGGCCGCGCGTGAAGCCGTGCCGCTTGATCGTGCCCTGGTAGCCCTTGCCGATCGAGATCCCCGACACCTTGATCGCCTCGCCCGGCTCGAACGACTCGACCGTCACCGTCTCGCCGACCGCGACCGCCACGACCCCACGAAGCTCGGCGAGGTGCCGGTGCGGCGCCGCGCCGGCCTTCCTCAGGTGCCCGACCTCGGCCTTCGACAGCTTGCGCTCGGCGACCGCGTCGAACGCGAGCTGGACGGCGTCGTAGCCGTCGACGTCCGAGGTCTTCACCTGGACCACGGGGCACGGCCCCGCCTCGATCACGGTGACAGCGGTCATCGCCCCGGTGTCGGGGTCGAAGACCTGGCTCATGCCGAGCTTCTTGCCCAGGATGCCCTTCATGCGCGGCTCCAGGGCGAGGGCGAGGCAAGCCTCGCCCCTACGGGTGCGGTTGTAGGGGCGAGGCTTGCCTCGCCCTTGAGGGCCGGGCAAGCCCGGCCCCTACGGATGTCACTCCGCGACATCACAGCTTGATCTCGATGTCGACCCCGGCCGGAAGGTCGAGCCGCATGAGCGAGTCGACCGTCTTCGGGGTGGGGCTGTGGATGTCGATCAGGCGCTTGTGCGTGCGCACCTCGAAGTGCTCACGCGAGTCCTTGTCCTTGAACGGGCTGCGGATCACGCAGTAGACGTTCTTCTCGGTCGGCAGCGGGACGGGACCGGTGATGGTCGCGCCCGTGCGCTGTGCGGTCTCCACGATCTGAGACGCCGAGCGGTCCACCTGCTGGTGGTCGTACCCCTTCAGACGGATGCGGATCTTCTGCTGCGCCATGTCGTTGGAAGTAGAGGGAGAGGCAGGCCTCTCCCCTACTCGATGATCTCCGTGACGACGCCGGCGCCGACCGTGCGACCGCCCTCGCGGATCGCGAAGCGCAGGCCCTGGTCCATGGCGATCGGCTGGTGCATGTCGATCTCCATGTTCGTGTTGTCGCCAGGCATGACCATCTCCTGGCCCTCGGGCAACTTGATCGCACCCGTCACGTCCGTCGTGCGGAAGTAGAACTGCGGCCGGTAGCCGTTGAAGAACGGCGTGTGGCGGCCGCCCTCGTCCTTCGAGAGGACGTACACCTCTGCCTTGAACTTCGTGTGCGGCGTGATCGAGCCGGGCTTCGCGAGCACCTGGCCGCGCTCGACCTCCTCGCGCTTGACGCCACGGAGCAGCGCGCCCGCGTTGTCGCCGGCCTGTGCGTAGTCGAGGGTCTTCAGGAACATCTCGAGACCGGTGACGACCGTCTTCTCCACCTGCGGATGGATGCCGACGATCTCGACCTCCTCGCCGACCGTGAGCTTTCCCTGCTCGATGCGGCCGGTCACGACAGTACCGCGGCCCGTGATCGTGAAGACGTCCTCGATCGGCATGAGGAAGGGCTTGTCAACGTCGCGGACGGGCTCGGGGATGTACGAGTCGACCGCGGCCATGAGCTCGAGGATCTTGGGCGTCCACTCGGCGTCGCCCTCGAGCGCCTTCAGCGCCGAGACCTGGACGACCGGGATGTCGTCGCCGGGGAACTCGTACTTGGAGAGGAGCTCGCGCACCTCCATCTCGACGAGCTCGAGCAGCTCGGGGTCGTCGACCATGTCGGCCTTGTTCAGTGCGACGACGATCGAGGGGACCTCGACCTGCCGCGCGAGCAGGATGTGCTCGCGGGTCTGCGGCATCGGGCCGTCGGCCGCGGAGACCACGAGGATCGCGCCGTCCATCTGAGCGGCGCCCGTGATCATGTTCTTGATGTAGTCGGCGTGGCCCGGGCAGTCGACGTGCGCGTAGTGACGGTTCTCCGTCTCGTACTCGACATGCGCCGTGTTGATCGTGATGCCGCGCTGGCGCTCCTCCGGCGCCTTGTCGATCGCGTCGAAGTCGGTCACCTCGGTGTTGGTGCCCGACTCGGCGAGGACCTTGGTGATCGCGGCCGTGAGCGTCGTCTTGCCGTGGTCGATGTGGCCGATCGTGCCGACGTTGACGTGCGGCTTGGTGCGCTCGAACTTCTGCTTAGCCATCTGCTCCTATCCCTCCGAGCTCGTCTACCTGCGGATTACGGTGTCTTGTCGCCTCCCACGATCGCCTCGGCGATCGTGGCTGGAACTTCCTCGTAGCGGTCGAACTGCATGGTGAACGTCGCGCGGCCCTGGCTCATCGAGCGTAGGTCGGTCGCGTAGCCGAACATCTCCGAGAGCGGGACGCTCGCCTTGATGGACTGCGATGCGCCCACGGGCTCGAGGTGCTCGACGCGCCCGCGACGACCGTTCAGGTTACCGATGACGTCGCCGAGGTACTCGTCCGGCGTCACGACCTCGACGGACATGACCGGCTCGAGCAGCTTCGGCCTCGCGCGCTTCATGCCCTCTTTGAAGGCCATGGAACCGGCGATCTTGAACGAGCGCTCACTCGAGTCGACCTCGTGGTACGAGCCGTCGACCAGCTCGATCCTGACGTCGACCACGGGGTAGCCGGCGAGGATGCCCGAGCTCATCGCCTCCTGGATGCCCTGGTCGACCGCGGGGATGTACTCCTTCGGGATCTTCCCGCCGACGATCTTGTCGTCGAAGACATAGCCCTCGGCCGGGTTCGGGTACATGTTGATTTGGACGTCGCCGTATTGGCCCGAGCCGCCCGTCTGCCGCACGAACCTGCCCTGGACCTTCTCGGCTGGGCTCGTGATCGTCTCGCGGTAGGCGACCTGCGGGCGGCCGACGTTGCCGTCGACCGAGAACTCGCGCTGAAGCCGGTCGACGATGATCTCGAGGTGCAGCTCACCCATCCCTGCGATGAGCGTTTGCCCCGTCTCCTCGTCCGACGAGACGCGGAAGGTCGGATCTTCCTCGGCGAGGCGCTGAAGCGCCGTCGCGAGCTTGTCCTGGTCGGCCTTCGTGCGCGGCTCGATCGCGACCGAGATGACCGGATCGGGGAACGACATGGACTCGAGGACGATCGGGGCCGAGTCGACGGCCAGCGTGTCGCCGGTCGTCGTGAACTTCAGCCCGACGGCGGCGGCGATCTCGCCGGCACCGATGTCCTCCCGCTCCTCGCGGTGGTTCGCGTGCATCTGGAGGATGCGGCCGATCCGCTCGGTCTTGCCGTTCGTCGTGTTGAGAACGCGGCCGCCGGCCTTGACCTGGCCGGAGTACACGCGGAAGTACGTGAGCTTCCCGACGTACGGGTCGCTCATGACCTTGAACGCGAGTGCCGCGAAGGGCGCTTCGTAGTCGGCCGGCCGGACCTCCTCCGCCTCGGACTTCGGATCGAGCCCCTGGACGGGCGGGACGTCGAGCGGGCTCGGAAGGTAGTCGACGATCGCGTCGAGGAGCGACTGGACGCCCTTGTTCTTGAACGCCGAGCCGGCGAGCACCGGGGTGATCGCACCCGCGAGCGTCCCCTTGCGAAGCGCGTGCCGGATCATCTCGGGCGTCACCGCTTCCTCGTCCTCGAGGTATGTCTCCATGAGCTCGTCGTCGAACTCGGCGATGAGGTCGATGAGCTCGTGGTGACCCACATGTGCCGCGTCGGCGAGCCCGGCCGGGACCTCCTCGACGGACATGTCCGTCCCGAGCGCGTTGCCGTAGGTGATCGCCTTCATGTCGACGAGATCGACGATCCCGGAGAAGTTCTCCTCGCTTCCGATCGGCAGGTGGATCGGGACGGGGCGGGCGCCGAGGCGATCGCGCATGGACTGCACGGCGGCGTCGAAGTCCGCGCCGGTGCGGTCCATCTTGTTGATGAATGCGATGCGGGGGACGCCGTACCGGTCGGCCTGTCGCCACACCGTCTCGGACTGCGGCTGGACGCCGGCGACCGAGTCGAAGACCGCGACCGCGCCGTCGAGCACGCGAAGGCTTCGCTCGACCTCGACAGTAAAGTCCACGTGCCCGGGCGTATCGATGATGTTGATGCGATGGTCGCGCCACTCCGCGGTCGTCGCCGCGGACGTGATGGTGATGCCGCGCTCCTGCTCCTGCGCCATCCAGTCCATCGTCGCGGCGCCCTCGTGCACCTCGCCCATCTTGTGCGTGCGGCCGGTGTAGTAGAGGATGCGCTCCGTCGTCGTGGTCTTGCCCGCGTCGATGTGGGCCATGATCCCGATGTTCCGGACGCGGTCGAGCCCGACCGGTGTCGCTACGGCGCTCACTTGATTACCAGCGGTAGTGCGCGAAGGCCTTGTTGGCCTGCGCCATCCGGTAGATGTCGTCCTTCTTCTTGTACGCCCCGCCCTGCTGATTCAGCGCATCCATGAGCTCGCCGGCGAGCTTCGCCGACATGCCCTTCTCGCGCCGCTCGCGGGAGTTCTGCACGATCCAGCGCAGTGCGAGCGTGCGTGCACGGCGCTGCGGCACCTCGACGGGCACCTGGTAGTTCGCGCCACCGACACGGCGCGAGCGGACCTCGAGCACCGGGGTGACGCTCTTCACCGCTTGCTCGAGCACCTCGAGCTGCGGCTTACCGGTCTTCTCGGAGGCGAGCGCGAGCGCGTCGTAGACGGTGCGCTCGGCGCCCGACTTCTTGCCGTTCAGCATGAGGCGGTTCACGAGCTGGGCGACGAGCACCGAGCCGTGAACGGCGTCGGGCTCGATCGTGCGGGGCTGGATCTCTGCGCGGCGTGGCACGGGGTTACGCCTTCTTCGCGCCGTACTTCGAGCGCGCCTGGCGGCGCTCCGAGACGCCGGCCGTGTCGAGCCCGCCGCGGATCACCTTGTAGCGGTAGCCCGGGAGGTCCTTGACGCGACCGCCGCGGACGAGGACCACGGAGTGCTCCTGGAGGTTGTGCCCCTCGCCTGGAATGTAGGCGCCGACCTCCATCCCGTTCGTGAGCCGCACGCGCGCGACCTTGCGGAGCGCCGAGTTCGGCTTCTTCGGGGTCTGGGTCATGACACGCGTGCAGACGCCGCGCTTCTGCGGGGCTCCCCGGAGCGCGGGCGTCTTGGCCTTCGCCTTCGGCGTCTTCCTGCCCTTGCGGACGAGTTGGTTGACTGTGGGCACGCGTTACTCCTGCTGGCGGTCGGTGGTTTTCCTCACAGAGAAAAGGCTGGCGGGCAGACAGCACCGCGCCAACCGGGCCGCGGGATCGTAGCAGACCACCCGTGGAAAAGCCGTGATCCCGCGAATAGGGTGCGACGGGAGGAGGTGGAGGGACGGATGTCGACTGCCGTCGTCGCGGCGTGCGCAGTGCTGGTGACATGCGGGGTGGTCCTGCTCTGGCTCCAGCGCGCCCGCCGCCACGCAGACCGACGTCTCGAGGAGATCCTGCGTCACCTCGACGGTCACCTCGATGCGATGGCGCAGAACGTCGCGCGCGCGGTCGACGCCGTCACGGCTTCGGGCACGCAGCGACCGATGCCCGTGCTGACGCTCGACTTCGACGAGCTCGTGGACGATCTCGTCGCCGAGACGGCGGCCCGCACGGGGGCCGATGCTGTCGTTCTGCGCCTCGAAGGCCCCGGCGGTCGTCCAGTCGTAACCTCGTTCGGAAGCGGAGTGGAGAGGGAGACGCTCGACAGGTCGTTCGGACCTCCGACCGAGCTGCCCTTCGACAGCGCCGCGATCGACTGGACCTACAGCCCCGTGGGCGAGACGGGGGACGTCCGTTTTCAGTCGGCACTCGTCACCCCGCTTCGCCCGACGGCGGGCACACCCGGAGTCGTCGCCGCCTACGCGCTCGCCGCGAACGCCTTCCGGCCGGAGCATGCCGCAGCGGTCCGGGAGCTCCTCCGCGATGCAGCCGTCGCCCTCTCGAACGCACGCCGCTTCGCCGAGATCGAGGCGCGTGTCAACGTCGACCCCGCCACCGGCGTTCGGAACCGGCGGGGCTACGAGCTCGAGCTGGGCCGCGAGGTCGCCCGCGCCGAGCGGAGCGGTCGACCGCTCTCGGTGATCCTCGTGGGAGTGGAGGGACGCACTGCGGAGAACCGGGCGAACGGCGGCGCCATCGGCGAGCTGGCGCGCATGGTCACCCGCTTGACGAGGCGCGGCGACATATCCTGCCGGCGTGGCGAGCGCGAGCTCGCGATCCTGCTCCCCGCCACCGGAGAGTCCGGCGCGACCGTCCTCACCAGGCGCCTCCGAGACGAAGCGACGAAGACTCTCAAGGCGGGCACGTCCACCGTCACCGTCGGGCTCGTCGAACGTCTGCCGTCCGAGAGCCCCGAGGCCCTCGACACCCGCATCGACCAGAGCCTGGGCCATACGCGCGGAGCGACGGTCGCGACGCTCGACGAGGTCCGGAACGCATCCACGGCAGTCGACTCCACCGTCAGCAGCACGCTCGCAACCGCCCCGGATCGGATCCGCCCCCAGGCGTCGGACGTCCTGCGGCGTGACGCGCTCGAAGCGCTCGCGCGCGAGCTCGACGACGCGCGCGGCTTCGGTCGCTCCCTCGCGGTCGTCGTGCTCGAGGTCGCAGGGCTCGACGTCGTCTCGGAGCGGCTCGGCCGCGAGGCTGCGGACGATCGTCTTGAGCGAGTTCGCGGGAAGGCTCGACCGGAGCCTCAGCACCGGGTCGGTCCACCGCCTGGGTGCGAATGTCTTCGCGCTCGTCCTGCCCGGCGCGGGGGTCGACGACGCGGAGGCGCTCGTCGACGCCCTGCAGACGTCACTCGGGCCACCGCACGCCGCGACCGGCCTCGTGTTGAGCGCCGGCATCACCGAGCTCGCCGAAGACGACGACGCCGATGCGGTCCTCGGACGCGGCGAGCACGCCGTCTGGCAGGCGACGCAGGCCGGGCCGGGAACGATCGTCGTGGCCGTCCCCAACCGGCGCCCGACGACGCCTCACTGAGCGCGAGCAGCAGCCATCGGCGTCCAGGCTGCAAAGTACATTTTCGCGCGGGGTACCTCGATCGAGGTTGCATCCCCCGTTCGCGTGACTACAAGGAGAGTAGTTCTCGGATGAGATGCCTGGAAACGTGGCGACGGCGATCGTGATCATCGCCGCGACCGGCGTGGTCGCGGCGGTGGTGGTTGCGGTGATCCTGAGCCGGCGCACCTCGTCGGCGAGCACGCCGCCGAACGAGGAGCTCGTCCGCGCGGTGGACGAGATGCGGACGAAGATGGACGAGCTCGCCGGCGGGTTGTCCGAGGCGCTCGAGCGCGCCGAGCAGGAGAGCCGTCGAAACCGGCTGTTCGGGGAGCTCGGGAACTCGATCGACCTCGAGGAGCTGATGGATCGCGTTCTCGACGCGGCGATGGAGATCGACGGCATCGACGCGGCGATGATGGTCGTCGAGCGCCAAGACGGGGCGCCGGCCGTCGTGACGCGCGGGATGACGGCGCAGGAGTCGGCGCGCCCGCCGACCTCGGGCGTCGCTGGGACGCTCCCGGGCACCATCACCGTCAGCTACCGCTACGGCCGCGACCGCGAGGGCGCCGACGCCGACCTCATCCACGGCGGCGCTTTCGTGCCGTTGATGGGACGAGAGCTCCAGCCGGTCGGGACACTGTCGCTGTTCTGGCGCTCAGACCACGAGCTCGGTCATCAGCAGATCGAGCAGGCCGAGACTCTGGCCGCAAGCTGTATCTCGGCGGTCGAGAATGCGCGACGCTACGGCGAGGCACGCAAGCTTGCGGAGACGGACGCGCTCACCGGCCTCTACAACCAGCGGTACTTCCAGGAGACCCTTCGCCGCGAGGTCACGCGCGCACATCGCTACCAGCGGAAGCTCACGCTCATCGTGTTCGACCTCGACGACTTCAAGTCCATCAACGACCAGGTCGGGCATCTCGCCGGCGATCGCGTGTTGGCCCAAGCGGCCGACCGGCTCCGCGAGGCGGTTCGCTCCGTGGACGTCGCCAGCCGGATCGGCGGCGACGAGTTCGCGGTGATCATGCCGGAGTCCGCAGCCGAGGACGGCGAGCAGCTGTTCAGGCGCGTGCACAACTCGATGCGCGGGACGGCGCTCGGACCGGACGAGCAGCGCCTGCGCCTCTCGGGTGGCATCGCCGAGCTCCTCCACGGCGACACCCCCGCGAGCCTCTTCGAACGCGCCGACACCGCGCTGTACCGGGCGAAGGAGCTCGGCAAGGACCGCGCCGACATCGCGCGCGCGGGCGATGTGCACGAGCCCGACCGCCGCGACCAGTAACGGGCTAGCCGCGCGCGGCGACGACGCGCGCGTTTGGTCGAAGCGCTTCCGCGCGATTCGACGCGACGACGACGCTGTCCCTGCGCCCAACGGGGACCGAGAGGAAGACCGCGCGCTCGGCGCCGGTGAACGTTGCGGCTCGCACCGGCTTTCCAGGACGGACGACCCACGCGTGGTACGGGCGGCCCGCGGGCGCGCGTTCGAAGCCGCGCATGAGGATCGCCGCGCGACCGGCGCTGCCGACGGCGAGGAGAAGTCGACCGCCGCTGCCGCGGAACACGACACGGTCGGTGCTCGGCTTCGCGAGCAACGTGAGGACCTGCTGGTCGACTCGCGGGAGTCGACGCGGCCTTCGGTGTCGGTAGCGACCGGCAGGGGCGTCCGCGGACCGCATCGCCGAGACGACCGCGGCGCCTCCAAGCACCATGGCGCCGATGCCTGCAAGCAGCGCGAGCACGATCGAGCGGGGTAGGTGACGCACGGCGCGGCCGCGGCACCTCGACCGAATTCCACGCGCCGAACGTCGGCTCGAGCGCGTCGCCGTCCTCCGCGGGCGGAGGCTCCGCGACGAGTGAGATCTCGGAGACGGACGTCATGCCCGCGACGAGCGTAGCGCCCGGTCCTGTCGGAGGACCCTCGGCGACATCCGGCCCGTAACCGGTGCCGACCGACGCGCTCGCTAGTAATAGGCCCGTGCCGGAGTCGACCCTCGCGATCGTCCTCTACGTCGCGGCGCTGGTCCTGGGCGCGGCGTGCCTGACTCTCTTCGTCCTCGCCATCCGGCGCATGCTCGCACGCCAGGAAGAGGTCGTCTCCACGATGCTCGAGCGGTACGACTACCGCCTTGCCGAGTTTGCGCAGACGCTCAGCGACGCGCTCAACCAGACACTCCCGCGCGAATCACGGCCGCGATCTCGGGCACGCCGCTCGAGAGCACGACGCTCGAGAGCGCCGACCACTCGAGCGTCGTCCGCGTTCTCGAGCTCGCTCGCGAGCAGACCGATGCCGACGCGGCCGTCGCGATCGTGGGCACGAGAGACGATCCGATCCTCGCCACGGTGGGTCTCTCGCAGGCCGAGGTGAACCAGGTCGGCGGCCTCGGCGTCCCGGACTACCGCGGTGCGCGCGCGATCCAGGTCTCCTTCTCGGGCGACGAGGGGTCCGGCGCCACTCCGATTCGCGGCGGGCTCGCTGTTCCGCTCATGGACTCGGGGAGCGACCCTGGGCATGCTCGCAGTTCTGACCCGCACTCCAGATCGGCGCTTCAGCGAGATCGACATCACGTCGCTCGAGAACGTGCTCAGCATCAGCCGTCCGACGCTGGAGACCTCACTCGAGCTTCGCGAGCCCGACCCGGTTCCCGAACGCGACCCGCTCACCGATCTCTACGACCGGCCCGCCTTCCACGCACTGCTCGACCTCGAGATCGGGCGCGCACGAGGACGCCGGGAACAGATGGCGCTGCTCATGCTCGACGTCGATCGTCTGACGACGATCAACGCACGCATCGGCCACCTCGCCGCAGACGAGGTGCTCGCCTCGATCGCGAAGGTGCTGCGCGACGTCGCCGGCCCGCGCGAACTCGCATGTCGGATCGGCGGCGGCCGGTTCGGCATCGTCCTCTCGCAGGCCGACAGTCGCGACGCTGAGGGACTCTTCGAGCGGCTGCAGTCGGCGCTCCGCGATCGCCCACTCCCCAATCTCGGCGTCGTCTCGTTCTCCGGCGGGATCGCCGAGCTGCTCCCGAAGGACGACGCAACCGCGCTCATCGTGCGTGCAGACGCCGCGCTCGGGCTCGCGAAGAGCTCGGGACGCGACATGGTCGTGACGGCCGCGAAGCGGCCCGCTCGCGAAGTCGCCTGAGACGAGCAGGGACAGAGTCCCCTGCTCGTTCTCACCCTCGGGGAGCTGCGAGCCAGCGATCGGCCTCCGGCTCGGAGAGCGAGAGGAACGGCGCGTACGACGTGATGTCGACGACGCCGAGCTCCGGAAGACGGTCTCGCTCGCAGACGAGCTTGCTCTCGGCCGCCTTCTGCATCCGAATCGACCACGCCGCGTACGCATCCGCACGGCGCTCCGATCGTGAGCTCGCGCACGATCGCCGGCCGGGCGAGCCCGTAGGGAATCGCTGCGAGCGCGGTCGTGTCGTCGAGCGCCTCGACCGTGAAGACACCCTCGACCGTCCGGACCGTCGATCGCCGTCCCGTCGGAAGGCGGAAGACGAGCTGGGGAGCCGAGGTCGCGACGGCCACACCGCGCCCCTCGGGAAGCCAGCTCGGCGACGGTGAGACCACGAGCTCGCGAGCGAGCACCGGGGCGAACGTCGCGCGGAACCGCGCCACGTCCGCGGCCGAGATGCGGGGCGAGGCAAGGCGCCGGGCGATCTCGCGCGAGCGAAGCTCGTCCGCGAGGATCCCGCGGCCGATGGACACGCTCGCTCCTGCCTCGGCGAGCGCCGAGCGGTAGGCAGCAGCCGCTACCCCCGAAGCGCAGCCGCACGATCCGCTGCTCGAGGGCAAGCGCGTCCGACGACGAGACCCGGACTCGCTCACGCTCGATGGCTCGCACGACGAGAGCCGTGAGGGCGACCTCTCGATCCCGCGTCACCTTCGCGAGCGCTGCGACGCTCGTGGCCCTGAGCGGGGTCGTGCCGTAGACGCAGCGCGTTCCGGAAGGCAGGTTCAGCTGCCCGGTCTTCGGATCGGGGTCGAGCTCGTCGCCGAGTATCCCGGGCGCGTCGCAGAGGCTCGTATCACGCGACCAGAGCCAGACGCACGCCGCGAACGTCTTGTCCGGGTCGTTCGAGCGCACGTCACGCTGCGCCCAACCCCACGACCAGACGTGCGAGACCTTGAGCTCGCGCGCAACCTCACGTGCGGCCAGCGCCTGCCACTTCGTGACGTCGAACCAGCGCGAACGCGGCTGCAGCCCCTCGCGCCCTCCGGTGCCAGGCCCGGTCTGGAACCCGATCATGAGCCCGATCCGCGACGGCAGGATGCCGACCGCGAGTAGCTTCGCAACGGACTCGCGATAGCGAACCCGAAGCCGACGCGATCCGTCGACGGCACCGTCGCGCCAGATGAGGTTCGCGTTCGCGTACTTCTCCAACACGAGATCGGACACCGCTCCGATGGACTTCCACCACGCCGCGGCGTCGCCGCCCGTGAACGGCTCGCTCGAGACGAGGAGCGCCGGCCGGCCGCCTCGCTCGCTGAGCCGGCTCACGAAGCGGAGGACGTTGGCGCGATAGCGCTCGGCGCTCGGTGTGAGCGGCGTCGGAAGAGACGATCCCCAAAGCTCGTTCAGCGCGATGAGAGGGGTCGAGCAGCCCGAAACCTCGACTGCGTAGTCGAAGAGCGCGTCGGCGCGCTTCTCGATGAGCGCGGCGTCGGCGGGATCGGAAGGCGTCCCGACCCGCTTGCGCAGGTACATGTCCCAGTGGACGGTTCCGGCGCCGGCCGCACGCGCCTCGGAGGCGAGGCCCGGGCCGCCGGTGGCGATGACGACGCCAGGGCGCGCGAAGCGCTCGCGCCAGAAGGACACCGAGCTGTCCGCGAAGTCGATCCACGTCGTCGGCGTCTCCGGCAGGCCGCACGACAGCGCGGTCCCGCCGGAAGCGGGCCAGGCGAGAACCGCAACGAGCGCGCCCACGAGTGCCACGAAAGCCCTGCACATGGGCATCAGAGGTAACCAGATCGTCGTTAGGAATGGGTCAGGCCGCCGAGTGTCGCGAGCACGCGGCCGCAAAGCGGCCGCCTGCAGGGATCTTCGCGCGACCGGGATCCGCGCTCGCGGATCCCGGTCTTGCGCAGGACTCAGTCCTCTTCGGCGGGCGGCTCGACGGCCGCGTCGACGTCCACGTCGAGCGCCGGCTCGTCGAGCTGGAGGTCGAGCGCGTCGAAGTCGAAGCCGTCGCCGTCGCCGATCTCCTCGAGCGCCGCGAGCAACTCGGCCTCGGCCTCCGGCCGCCCGAAGGTGACCGGGAGCGGTTCGGTCGGCTCGATCGAGATCTGCCGGTACTGCTTGAGGCCCGTCGCCGCCGGGATGAGCTTCCCGATGATGACGTTCTCCTTCAGCCCGTTCAGCCTGTCGACCTTGCCCTCGATGGCCGCGTCGGTGAGCACCTTCGTCGTCTCCTGGAAGGACGCCGCCGAGAGGAAGGACTCGGTTGCGAGCGAGGCCTTCGTGATGCCGAGGATGATCGGCTCGAAGGTGGCCTGCTCGCCCTTCTCCTTCTTCACGCGTGTGTTTTCACGCTCCAGGACGACCTTGTCCGCGAGCTGGCCGGGCAGGAGCGCCGTCTCGCCCGCGCTCTCCACGCGCACCTTCTTGAGCATCTGGCGGACGATCAGCTCGATGTGCTTGTCGTGGATCTCGACGCCCTGCGACTTGTAGACCTTCTGCACCTCGTTCACGAGGTACAGCTCGGTCGCCGTCGCGGACTTGAGCATGAGCAGGTCGCCCGGGTTGAGCGATCCCTCGTTGAGAGCGTCGCCCGGCTCGACCACGTCACCCTTCTTGACGAGCAGCCGCGTCCGCCGCGGGAAGCTGTACTCGCGCGGCTCCTGCAGCTCGCCGTCGGCGTCGAGTGCCGTCGGGGTCACCGTGACCTTGATGGTCCGCTCGGCGTCTTCGATGTCCACCTTGCCCGAGACCTCCGCGAGCGTGCCGGCACCCTTCGGATTCCGCGCCTCGAAGATCTCGACGACGCGCGGGAGACCGTGCGTGATGTCGCCGCCGGCGACGTTGACGCCGCCCGTGTGGAACGTGCGCATCGTGAGCTGGGTTCCCGGCTCGCCGATCGACTGGGCGGCGATGATGCCGACCGCGTCGCCGATTTCGGCCATGCCACCGGTCGCGAGGAAGGTGCCGTAGCACAGGTGGCAGAGCCCCCACTCGCTGCGGCACTTCAGCACGGACCGGACCGGGATCGTGGCCGTCTCCGCGTACTCGCCGAACTCCTCGACGAGCCGGCGTAGGCCGCTCATCGTGATCTCGGCGTTCTTCTCGATGACGACCGTCTTGCCCGGCTTCCCGTCCTTGATCGGCTTCATGATGTCGACTGCCGCAACGCGCCCGGCAACGCTCTTGTTCGGCGCGTCGTCGAGGATGAGCGGGGCGTCGATGTACTCCTCCGTCCCGCAGTCGTCCTCACGGATGATCACGTCCTGGGAGACGTCGACGAGCCGTCGCGTCAGGTACCCGGAGTCGGCCGTCCGCAGCGCGGTGTCGGCCAGACCCTTGCGCGCCCCGTGCGTCGAGATGAAGTACTCGAGGACGGTGAGGCCCTCCATGAAGTTCGCCTTGATCGGACGCGTGATGATCTCGCCCTTCGGATCGGCCATGAGACCGCGCATGCCCGCGAGCTGGCGGATCTGGTTGAACGATCCGCGGGCCCCGGAGTTGGCCATCATGTAGATCGGGTTCGTCTCCTCGAGCGCGGCCATCATCCGATCGGCGACCTCGTCGGTCGCACGCGTCCAGATGGCGATGATGCGCTCGTCGCGCTCCTCCTCGGTCATGAGGCCGCGGTCGTACTCACGGCCGACCTTCGTGACCTCGTCCTCGAACCCGGCGAGGATCTCTTCCTTGTCTCCCGGCGGCACGATGTCGTTTTTCGAGATCGTGATGCCGGCCCGCGTCGCGAAACGGAACGTGACCGACTTGATCACGTCGAGGGCCGCGGCGATCGTATTCGGGCCGTAGTGCTCGACGAGATCGCCGATGAAGGCGTCCAGCTCGCGCTTCGTGAGCGTCTTGTTCAGGTACTCGTGATCCTCGAAGTCGCCACCCGTGGCCTCGTCGAGCGCGCGCTCGACCTCCACGTTGAAGATGACGCGGCCGGGAGTCGTGACGTAGAGATCGCCGCTCCAGAGGTACTCGATCGGCGTGTGGTAGCCGACGACCTTGTCCTCGATTGCGAGCTCGACCTCCTCCTCGGTCCGGTACCGCTTGAGGCCCCTGACCCCCAGAGCCTTCGCTGCCTGCGCTGCGCTCATCTTCTGCAGGTCGTGCTCGCAGTAGGTGAGGAAGTAGGCACCGAGCACCATGTCCTGGCTCGGCGTGGCGAGCGGCCGTCCGCTCGCCGGCGAGAGGATGTTGTTCGACGAGAGCATCAGGACGCGCGCCTCCGCCTGCGCCTCTGCGCTGAGCGGAAGGTGCACGGCCATCTGGTCGCCGTCGAAGTCGGCGTTGAACGCCTGGCAGACGAGCGGGTGCACCTGGATCGCCTTGCCCTCGACGAGCACGGGCTCGAAGGCCTGAATGCCCAGGCGGTGGAGCGTCGGTGCGCGGTTCAGGAGCACCGGGTGCTCGGCGATGACCTCCTCGAGGACGTCCCAGACCTCCGGGATCATCGACTCGACCATCTTCTTGGCGGCCTTGATGTTCTGCACCGCCTTCCGCTCGACGAGCCTGCTCATGATGAACGGCTTGAAGAGCTCGAGTGCCATGAGCTTCGGCAGCCCGCACTGGTGCAGCTTCAGATTCGGGCCGGCGACGATCACCGAGCGCCCCGAGTAGTCGACGCGCTTGCCGAGCAGGTTCTGCCGGAAGCGGCCCTGCTTGCCCTTGAGCATGTCGGAGAGCGACTTGAGCGGCCGATTGCCCGGGCCTGTTACGGCACGCCCGCGGCGGCCGTTGTCGAACAGCGCGTCGACCGCCTCCTGGAGCATGCGCTTCTCGTTGTTGACGATGATCTCCGGCGCGCCGAGGTCGAGCAGGCGCTTGAGCCGGTTGTTCCGGTTGATGACGCGGCGATAGAGGTCGTTCAGATCGCTCGTGGCGAACCGGCCGCCGTCGAGCTGCACCATCGGGCGGAGCTCCGGCGGGATGACCGGGACGGCCTCGAGGATCATCCACTCGGGCTTGTTGCCTGACTTGATGAACGCCTCGACGACCTTGAGCCGCTTGATCGCGCGCTGCTGCTTCTGGCCCTTCGAGGTCTTGATGATGTCGCGCAGCGAGAGCGACTCCTCCTCGAGGTCGAGATCCCGAAGCAGATCACGAACGGCCTCGGCCCCCATGCCGCCCCGGAAGTAGATCCCGAAGCCGTAGGGCGAACCGAAGCGATCCTTCAGCTCGCGGAAGATCTGCTCGTCGCCGACGATCATCTTCGTGTCGAGCTCCTTGAAGAGGAGCCACGTCTGCTCGAGGCGACGAACGGCCTCGACCGCGGCCTCGCGCGTGTCCTCGCGACGCATCTCGATGTCGGCCACCATCTCGCGGACCTTCAGCGCCCATTGGCCGATTGCGTCGAGGTCCTCCTTCTTCGTGCCCTCGACGAGGCAGAGGTCGTATGCGAGCTCGCGCACGTCGGCGGCTTCCGCGTCGGGATCGACCGACGCGAGCACGTCGGCGAGCAGCCCTGCTCCGATCTCGCGCGCACGCTCGAGGTTCTTCTTCTCGACGTCTGCGACGAGCGCGGCGTCCTCCTCGGACATCTCCGCACCCGACAGGAGCTCCTCCTGGACCTTCTTCAGGTGCTTCGTGATCGCGCCCTTCTTCGAGCCCGTGGCCTTCGCGAGCTCGTGGCGGAGCGGCGCAAGCGCCGTCTCGATCTGAACGGCCGAGGCTGCGACGGACTCGACCTCGCGCGGGGCGAGCCGGCGATCCTCGCGGGTCGCCGTCTGCCGCACGAGCTCGCGGACGCGACGCGGGTCCTCGGACGCGATCGTCTTCGCGAGCTGAACGAAGACGCCATTTCCGAGCGCGCGCGCCTCTTCCAGCGACGGAAGGACGTTCTCCTCGGCCCAGTTCGAGAGCCCACGACCCCAGAAGTCGTCGTCCTCGTCGAAGTTCTTCTCCTTGCCGGCGGCGAAGTAGTCGCGCCTCCGGACAAGGCGATCGTCGAGGGCGGAGAGCGCCTCGTCGCGATCGAGATAGACGCGCTCGCTCTCCCCGGCGACCTTGTCCTCGAGGTCGGCGAGATCCTCCTGCCGCTTCTCGCGATCGACCTGCGTGACGATCGAAGCTGCGAAGTAGAGCACCTTCTCGAGCTCGCGCGGGGCGATGTCGAGGAGGTACCCGATGCGGCTCGGCACGCCCTTGAAGAACCAGATGTGCGAGACCGGAGCGGCGAGGTCGATGTGGCCCATGCGCTCGCGACGAACCTTCTGCCGCGTCACCTCGACGCCGCAGCGCTCGCAGATGATGCCCTTGTAGCGGACGCGCTTGTACTTGCCGCAGTAGCACTCCCAGTCCTTCGTCGGACCGAAGATGCGCTCGCAGAAGAGACCGTCACGCTCGGGCTTGAGCGTGCGGTAGTTGATCGTCTCCGGCTTGGTCACCTCGCCGGACGACCAGTCACGGATCTGCTTCGACGATGCGAGGCCGATCCGGATCGAGTCGAAGTCGTTGATGTCGGGACCGCGTCTGGAAGTTTCCATCTAGCGCCTCGTACCTCTCTCTCTGCTGTCCGTGAACTGAGCGATCACTCGTCGATCTCGACGTCCGCGAGATCTGCCGCCTCGACCGGTGCTTCTTCGACGCTCCCGAGCTCCTCGTCGGCAGCCAGAACGAGCTCGCCGCCTCCGTCCGCGGCCTCCTCGCCCTCCTCGAGCTCCTCGGCCGTCGGCTGCCGTGCGGCTGCGCGGAGCGAGCCGGGCGAGAGGTCGATGCCGAGCTCCTCGGCAGCGCGCAGGAGCTCGTCGTCCTCCTCGCGGACCTCGACCTCGCGGCCCTCGTCCGAGAGCACCTGGACGTCGAGCGCGAGCGACTGCATCTCCTTGAGCAGCACCTTGAACGACTCGGGGATCGACGGCTCGGCGATGTTCTCGCCCTTGACGATCGCCTCGTAGGCCTTCACCCGACCGATCGTGTCGTCGGACTTGATCGTGAGCATCTCCTGGAGCGTGTACGCGGAGCCGTAGGCCTCGAGCGCCCACACCTCCATCTCGCCGAACCGCTGCCCGCCGAACTGCGCCTTGCCGCCAAGCGGCTGCTGGGTGACGAGTGAGTACGGGCCTGTCGAGCGCGCGTGGATCTTGTCGTCGACGAGGTGGAGCAGCTTCAGGATGTACATGAAGCCGACCGTGACCTCCTGCGCGAAGGGCTCGCCGGACTTCCCGTCGTAGAGCTGCACCTTCCCGGTGCAGCGGTCCGCCGCGCTCCGCGGACTCGTCGACGGTCAGGCCGACGCCGCCGTCGAAGGCCTTCGCGAGCGAGACGAGCGCATCGTCGACGTCGCCCTCCGTCGCGCCGTCGAAGACCGGCGTCGCCACCGAGCGCGGATCGGGTGCGTTGATCGGCGCGCGCGCGTTCACCGGGTCGCCCTCGGGGAAGACGCCGTGCGCGGCCGCCCACCCGAGGTGCGTCTCGAGGATCTGGCCGATGTTCATCCGGCTCGGGACGCCCAGCGGGTTCAGGACGACGTCCACCGCGCGGCCGTCCTCGAGGAACGGCATGTCCTCCTCGGGGACGATCTTCGAGATGACGCCCTTGTTGCCGTGGCGGCCGGCGAGCTTGTCGCCCTCCGCGATCTTGCGCTTCTTCGCGACGTACACGCGGACGAGCTCGTTGACGCCCGGCGGCAGGTCGTCGCCGGCGTCGCGCGAGAACGTCTTGACGCCGATGACCTTGCCGCCCTCGCCGTTCGGCACCTTCAGCGAGGTGTCGCGGACCTCGCGCGCCTTCTCCTTGAAGATCGCACGGATCAGCTTCTCCTCGGCCGTGAGCTCGGTCTCGCCCTTCGGCGTGACCTTCCCGACCAGCAGGTGGCCCGCGTCGACGTCGGCGCCGATGCGGACGACGCCCCGCTCGTCGAGGTTCGCGAGCGACTCCTCCGAGCGGTTCGGGATGTCGCGCGTGATCTCCTCGTCACCGAGCTTCGTCGAGCGCGCGTCGATCTCGTACTCGTGGATGTGGATCGAGCTGAGCACGTCGTCCTTGACGAGGCGCTCGGAGATGACGATCGCGTCCTCGAAGTTGAAGCCCTCCCACGGCATGAACGCCACGAGCAGGTTCGCGCCGAGCGCGAGCTCGCCGCCGTCGGTCGACGAGCCGTCCGCGAGGACCTCGCCGCGCTTCACCTTGTCCCCGAGGATGACCGCCGGCTTCTGGTGGATCAGCGTGCCCTGGTTCGACCGCATGAACTTCGTCAGCGGGTACTCGTCGCGTGTTCCGCGACCCTCGACCACGATCTTCTCGGCGTCGACGTCGACGACGGTCCCGTCGTTCGAGGCCAGGACGACGTCGCCCGTGTCGACCGCAGCGCGGAACTCGAGGCCCGTGCCGACGATCGGCGCCTGCGGGATCATCAGCGGCACGGCCTGCTTCTGCATGTTCGCGCCCATGAGCGCGCGGTTCGCGTCGTTGTGCTCGAGGAACGGGATGAGCGCCGTCGCAACCGACACGATCTGCGCCGGCGAGACGTCCATGTACTCGACGTCCTTCGGCTGGACGGCGACGGCCTCGCCCTCGCGCGAGCGGCAGAGCACCTGCTCGTTGAGGAAGCGGCCCGTCTTCGGGTCGACCAGCTCGGAGGCCTGGGCGATCGTGAACTGCCGCTCCTCGGCCGCGTCGAGGTAGATGATCTCGTCGGTCACCTTGCCGCCCTTGACGACGCGGTACGGGGTCTGGATGAAGCCGAACTCCGACACCGTCGCGAACGAGGCCAGCGAGCCGATGAGGCCGATGTTCGGGCCTTCCGGCGTCTCGATCGGGCACATGCGGCCGTAGTGCGTCGGGTGCACGTCGCGCACCTCGATCGGCGCGCGCTCGCGCGTCAGCCCACCCGCGCCGAGCGCCGACAGGCGGCGCCGGTGCGTGAGCCCGGACAGCGTGTTCGTCTGGTCCATGAACTGCGAGAGCTGCGAAGAGCCGAAGAACTCCTTCAGCGCCGCGACGACCGGGCGGATGTTGATGATCGTCTGCGGCGTGATGGTGTCGACGTCCTCCGTCGTCATCCGCTCGCGGACGACGCGCTCCATGCGGTAGAGACCGACGCGGAACGCCTCCTGGATCAGCTCGCCCGTCGTGCGGAGCCGTCGGTTGCCGAAGTCCTCGTACTCGTCGAGCTCCCCGCGGATCGGGTCGCGGGAGAGGAGGACCGCCTCGGCGGCGTAGTCCTTCGCATCCTCCGGAACGCCGAGCTTCTGCGGCATCTCCACGAGCCTGCGGACGAGCGCGACGATGTCCTCGGTCGTGAGGACGCGGACGTCCTCGGGCACCCGGACGCCGAGGCGCTGGTTGAGCTTGTAGCGGCCGACCTTCGTCAGGTCGTAGCGCTTGGGGTCGAAGAAGAGCGCCCGCAAGAGGTTGCGCGCGTTGTCGAGGGTCGGCGGCTCACCCGGTCGCTGCTTCTTGAAGACCTCGATGAGCGCCTCTTCCTCGCGCGTCGTCGGGTCCTTCTCGAGCGTGTTCGCGATGTACACCGAGCCACCGAAGAGCTCGAGGATCTTCTCGTTCGGACGTCGTGTCGAGCTGGAAGCCGGTGGACGGGTCCTCGGCCGGAAGAGCCCGGAGTAGCGTCGTGATCGGGAGCTTCCGCTTCCGGTCGATTCGCGCGAACACCAACCCCTTCTTGTCGATCTCGACCTCGAGCCACGAGCCGCGAGACGGCATGAGGTTCGCCATGAAGACCTGCTTCGTGGCGTCCTTCGGCTCCATGAGGTAGGCGCCCGGGCTGCGTACGAGCTGCGTGACGATCACGCGCTCGGTGCCGTTGATGATGAACGTGCCCCACGGCGTCATCATCGGGAAGTCGCCCATGAAGACCCGCTGCTCGCGGATCTCGCCGGTGTCCTTGTTGACGAAGCGGACCGTGATCGAGAGCGGGACCTGGTAGGTCAGGTCCTTCTCGCGGCACTCCTGGATCGAGAACTGCGGCTCACCGAACTCGTACTCGGCGAACTCGACAGCGAGCGTCCCCGTGTAGTCCTCGATCGGCGAGATGTCGTCGATGGTCTCGCGAAGACCGCCCTCCATGAACCAGTCGAAGGACGCCTTCTGGATATCGATGAGGTCGGGGAGGTCGAGGACATGCTTCAGGCGCGAAAAGCTCTTGCGCGCGCGCGGCGCGACAGCAACGCTGCTCAAGTGTGAAAGCCTCCCTTAAAAGCGTGCAGGTGTACGGGCAGGGTTAGACGAACGGCCTCGGCGGAACCACGGATAGTAGCGCACGAGGACACCCCTCCGCAACAGCCTTTCGGTGCGGTGAGGTGCGTACAGACAGAGTAGCGGACGGGGATCGTAGGGGCCGGGCTTGCCCGGCCCTCGACCCTTCTGGCGGCCGAGGGCGAGGCAAGCCTCGCCCCTACGCACTACTTCAGCTCGACGGAGGCGCCGGCCTCTTCGAGCTGCGCCTTGATCGACTCGGCCTCCTCCTTTGCAGCCCCCTCCTTGACGGCGCCGGGAGCGGCGTCGACGAGGTCCTTCGCCTCCTTGAGGCCGAGGCCGGTGACCGCGCGGACGACCTTGATCACCTGGATCTTCTTGTCGCCGGTAGCGGTGAGGACGACGTCGAAGGAGTCCTTCTCCTCTTCCGCCGCCGCACCGTCGCCGCCGCCCGCGGCGGGCGCCGCGGCGACCGCGACCGGAGCGGCGGCGGTGACGCCCCACTCCTCCTCGATCGCGTTCTTGAGCTCGACGAGCTCGAGGACGGTCATCTTCCCGAGCGAGTCGAGAACGCCTTTCACATCAGTTGCCATAAGTTCTCCTACTCCTCCTCTTCCGCTGTTTCGGATTCGTCGTTTACTTTCGTGTCATTCGAGGCGTCGGATTCCGCTGCCGCGGCATCCGACGGTGTGTCCGCCTCTGCGACGGGCTCCTCGCCTGCCGGGCCCTCTTCCGAAGTGAGCTCGGGCTCGGGCTCGGCAGTCGACTCCTCGTCAGTGACGGGCTCCTCCTCGCCAGCTGGTTCCACGGCCGCCGCTTCGGCGACTGGCTCGGCGACCTCGCCCTGCTCCTCGAGCTGCTTGATGCGGGCGTCGATGAGCCCGTGCAGGTCGCGCAACGGTGCCGAGACGAGCGCGAGGAGCTGCGTGAGCGGCGCGACGATGGCGCCGACGAGCTGCGCGCGGAGCACCTCACTGGACGGCAGCGTCGCGAGCCGGTCCACCTCGGCGCCCGAGAGGGCCTTGCCCTCGAGCAGCCCTCCGCGCAGCGTGAGCACGTTCGTCTCCTTCGCCGTCGCCGCGAGGGCCTTCGCGACGGCCGCCGGGTCGCCCGACGACTCGATGAACGCGATCGCGGTCGGCCCCTCGAGCATCACGAGGAGCGCGTCGGCGCCGGCCTGCTCGGCTGCACGGCGCGTGAGCGTGTTCTTGACGATGCGGAAGCGCGCCCCGAGTGGGATGAGCTGGTCGCGCAGCGCCTCGAGCTGCTTGTTCGTCAGACCGCGGTAGTCCGCGACGATGAGCGTCTCGGCCGATCCGAGCTCGGCGGCGAGCTCTTCGACGATCCGTTCCTTGTCCGTTTTCAGCATGTCATTTCCTTCGGAAATGACTAGGGCTCGCGCAGGCGAGCCCTAAGGACGATCCCTCGGGCCGCCTCGGCTCGGACCTCCGCCCGGCTCGGGGCTGCCAGCTGTCTTTGGCGACGAGCTTCTAGTCGATGGCTACGAGACTGCTAGCTGTCTCCATGAGGAACTCGCCCCAGCGAGTTCCTCTGCGATGTCACGAGTGATGGACGAGTCGACGTGGACTCCTGGCCCCATCGTCGTCGTCATCGTGATCTGCTTGATGTAGCGGCCCTTCGCGGCCGACGGCTTCGCGCGGACGATCTCCTCGAGCAGCGCTGCGTAGTTCTCGAGCAGCGCACGCTCGTCGAAGCTCCGCTTGCCGATCGGAACATGCACGTTCGCGCCGCGGTCGGTGCGGTACTCGAGCTTGCCGGCCTTCGCGTCGGACACCGCCTTGCCTACGTCCATGGTCACGGTGCCCGTCTTCGGGTTCGGCATGAGCCCGCGAGGGCCGAGCACGCGCCCGAGCTTGCCGACGACGCTCATCTGGTCGGGCGTCGCGATCGCGACGTCGAAGTCGAGGAAGCCCTCCTCGATCTTGGTCGCGAGATCGGCGGCACCGACGACGTCGGCGCCTGCGTCCTCCGCCTCGCGCGCCTTCTCTCCCTCCGCGAAGACGGCGACGCGCACGTCCTTGCCGATCCCGTGCGGGAGCATGATCGTCCCGCGGAGCTGCTCGTCGGCGTGACGCACGTTGAGGCCGAGGCGGAAGTGGACTTCGACGGTCTCGTCGAACTTCGCCGCGGGCGACTCCTTGATGATCCGCAACGCCGAGAGCGGCGTGTACGCCTGCTCGCGGTCGATCGCCTCGCGCGCGGTGCGATAGCGCTTGCCGTGGCTGCTCATGTCTCCACCGTCATCTTTCCCGCAGAGTTCGCATCTGCAGGAGCAGATCCGAACTCGCGACAACCCCTGAAGCGGCCGCTGGCGCGGCCGGTCGCAGCGTTCGCGCGCGAGACTCGTCGTCCCGTCTCCACCCCCATGCGAACGCGCCGTACCGGCGATCACCTTCATCGCCTCGTCGACGTCGCGCGCGTTGAGGTCGGGCATCTTCGCCTCGGCGATCGAGCGGAGCTGCGCCTGGGCTCAGGCGGCCGACCTTGTTGCGGTTCGGCTCGCCGGAGCCCGACTCGAGCCCGAGCGCCTCCTTGATGAGGACGGCCGCCGGCGGCGTCTTCGTGATGAACGTGAACGACCGATCCTCGAAGACGGTGATCTCGACGGGGATGATGCGGCCGTTCTCGTGCGCGGTCTGCGCGTTGTAGGCCTTGCAGAACTCCATGATGTTGACGCCGTGCTGGCCGAGCGCGGGCCCGACCGGAGGCGCCGGGTTGGCCTGGCCACCCGGAATCTGGAGCTTGATGAGCGTGAGGACTTTCTTCGCCATTCCTTCTCTCTCCGAGGCCGTTGCGGCCTAGTCGATCTTCTTCACCTGGTCGAAGCTCAGCTCGACCGGGACCTGGCGCTCGAAGATGTCGACGAGCACCTTCAGCTTCTGCTGGTCGGCGTTGACGTCGACGATCTCACCGTCGAAGTCGGACAGCGGCCCGGACGTCACCTTCACGGACTCGCCGAGCGAGAACTCGACCTGCGACTTCGGCGCAGGGCCGCCGCCGCGCCGGCGCGCCCGCGTGGAGGATGCGGTCGACCTCGGGCTGCGAGAGCGGCACGGGCTTCGTGCCGGCGCCGACGAACCCGGTGACGCCCGGCGTGCCCTTGACGACCGTCCACGCCTCGTCCGACATGTTCATGTTCACGAGGACGTAGCCCGGGAGGACGCGCTTCTCGGTCTGCACCTTCTGGCCGTCCTTCGTCTCGATGACCTGCTCGGTCGGCACGACGACGCGCCGGAAGGCGGGCTGCTGGTTCATCGACACGATCCGGTGCTCGAGATTGGTCTTCACCTTGTTCTCGTGCCCGGAGTAGGTGTTGATCACGTACCACAGAAACATCGTTGCCTTCCTCCCTAGAGCAGCACGCGGTCGACGACGGGGCGGATGATCTGGTCGAGGCCCCAGAGGTAGGCCCCGACGATGACGCAGGCGATGATCACGACGACGACGCCCTGGAACGTCTGGTTGCGCGTCGGCCAGTCGACCTTGCGCAGCTCGGCGTACGACTCGCGGACGAACTGGCCGCGCTGCTTCTCCGTCTTGCGGCCGGTCTGCTGCTTGACGGGCTGCTGCGACGGCCGGACCTGCTGCGCGCGCGCGCGGCGCGAGCTCGGGGCGGCCTCACCTGCGGCTGCGCGTGCGGCGCGCCGCTGCCTGCGGGTCTCGCGTGCCACCTACCTCGTCTCCCGATGCATCGTGTGCGAGCCGCACCAGCGGCAGTACTTCTTGAACTCCACGCGGTCGGGGGAGTTTCGCTTGGACTTCTGCGACTGGTAGTTGCGCCGCTTGCACTCCGTGCAGGCGAGCGTGATCGCGACTCGTACTCCGGTTGCCATTGTTCTCTCGGGTTCGGGTGGGACGAAGACGAAAAGGGGTGTGTTCGAGTAGCGGCGGCAGGACTCGAACCTGCGACACGCGGATTATGATTCCGCTGCTCTAACCAACTGAGCTACGCCGCCGCGCGGGCGAGAGTGTAGCAGGGCTCTTTTGTCCGCAGTCCGAAGATCCGCGAGCGCGGATCCTCGGACGCGAAGTTCCCTGAAGCGCGGCCGCGAGCGGCCGCGATCGCCGTGACTGCCCGCCTCTCGTGCCCTCCGACCGCCTCTCTAGGATCGCCGCCGTGATCCGGATCCCGCCGCAGCGAGGTGGCTGGCTCGAGGTCATCTGCGGTCCGATGTTCAGCGGGAAGAGCGAGGAGATGATCCGCCGGCTGCGCCGGGCCGAGATCGCCGGACAGCGCGTCGTCATCTTCAAGCCGCGGATCGACGATCGCTACGACGCGACCGACGTCGTCAGCCACGCCGGGCGCGCGGATGCGGGCCGTTCCGATCGGCGTCGGTCTCGGAGATCGCGACCAGGCGCAGGGCTTCGACGTCGTGGGGATCGACGAGGCGCAGTTCCTCGGTGAGGGAGTCGTCGTGACGGCGCTCGACCTCGCCGAGCGCGGCGTGCGTGTGGTCGTCGCCGGGCTCGACCAGGACTTCCGGCGGCTGCCGTTCGGGCCGATGCCCGAGCTCCTCTCGCACGCCGAGTTCGTCGACAAGCTCCAGGCCGTCTGCCATCGCTGCGGCGGACCGGCGACGACGACCCAGCGGCTCGTCGACGGCGCGCCGGCACCGTACTCCGGGGACACCGTGGTCGTCGGGGCGGCCGAGCAGTACGAGGCACGCTGCCGCGGCTGCCACGAGCCCGGCGTCGGCGCGGCGCTCGTGGCCGCCTAGCGTCCTCGGGCAGCGCCCGCCCGAGAGCGCCAGGTAGACGCCTGCGGCGACGAGGACGATCGTCCCGCCGGGCGGTAGGTCGGCGTAGTACGAGATGGTGAGCCCGATGAGCGCCGACGCGAGGCCGATCGCTGTCGAGAGCACGAGCGTCGAGCGCATGCTCCACGCGACTCGCCCGGCGGCGCTCACGGGGAGGACCATGAGCGCGGCGACGAGCAGGATCCCGACGACCCGCATCGAGAGGGCGATCGTCACCGCGGCGAGCGCCGCGAGTGCGACGTTGAGTGAGCCGATCGGGACGCCCGCGACTCGAGCGCCCTCCTCGTCGATGATGACGGCCGCGAACGCGCGGTAGAGGAGCACGATCGTGGCGAGCCCGACCGCGCCGAGCGCCGCGATGAGCGCGAGGTCGCCGCGCGTGATCGTGAGGATCGACCCGAAGAGGTACTGGAAGAGGTCGACGTTCAGCGCGCCCGCCTGCGCGACGAGGACGACGCCGAGCGCGATCCCCGTGTAGAAGACGATCGCGAGCGCCTGATCTCCCGCAGCGCCGCCTCGCGAGCGCAGGAGCTCGATCGCGATGCCGCCGAGCACCGCGGCGACGAGGGCGGTGAGGACCGGCGAGACGTCGAGCAGGATCCCGGCCGCGACGCCGGCGAACGCGACGTGCCCGATGCCGTCGCCCGACGAGCGACTGCCGCCGCTGCACGAGGAAGAACCCCACGGCAGGCGCGAGCACGCCGACGATCGCGCCCGCCGCGAGGGCGAGGCGCATGAACTCACTCTCGAGCATGGACGTGCGCCGGGTCGTGCCACATGCCGGGAAGGTCGTGCGGCGAGCCGTCGAAGACGATCGTGCGCCGGACGAGGACGATCCGCTCGACGTGGTGCTCGACCGCGCCGAACTCGTGCGAGACGTAGACGATCGTGACGCCGAGCTCACCGTGGAGGTCGGCGAGGAGCTCCGCGAGCGACTCCTGCGACTCGACGTCGACACCCGTCGTCGGCTCGTCGAGCACGAGCAGCGAGGGCTGCGCGGCGAGCGCCTTCGCGATGAACGTGCGCTGCTGCATGCCGCCCGAGAGCGTCCGGAGTGGCGCATCCGCGACCTGCGTCCAGCCCGACCCGACCGATCGCCTCGGCGACGAGCTCGCGATCGTCGCGGTCGGAGACGTCCGATCAGCCGCCCCGTCGCGAGACGTCCCGCCGAGACGACCTCGCGCACCGTGGCCGGTGCGTCGCCGCCGGCCTCCGAGCGCTGCGCGAGGTAGCCGAGCGCGCGACGAGCGGAGAAGCGATGGGCGGGCTCGCCGAAGAGGAGAGCCGTTCCCGTCGCCCGGTCGCTCGAGCCCGAGCATGATGCGCACGAGCGTCGTCTTGCCACCGCCGTTCGGACCGGCGACGGCGACGAACTCACCCTCGCCGAGCTCGAGCTCGACGTCCTCGAGCACGCGCTGGCCGGGGCGGTACCCGAACGAGACGCCTCTGAGCTCGACGGCTAGCGACACCCGAGCGCCTTCCGCAGCGTCGCGAGGTTCGCGCGCATGACGGTGAGGTAGTCCTCGCCCGCGTCGAGGCGCTCCTGGCTCAGCCCCTCGATCGGATCGAGCATCGCAACCTCCGACGTTCGCCTCACGCGCGATCGTCTCGACGACGCGGTCGCGAGACGAGCGGCTCGGCGAAGACACGTGGTCGCGCCGACGCACGAACCTCGTCGATCAGCTCCTCGAGCTCGCGAGGCCCGGGCTCGGACTCGGGCGAGCGTCCCGCGAGCGAGAGCTCGGTCAGCCCGTACCGATGGGCGAGGTGGCCGAACGCAGCGTGCGTCGGTCACGATGACGCGGCGCTCGCAGTGGGCGAGTCCGCGACGGTACTCGCGATCGAGCGCCCTCAGCTGACCAATCTCGTCGGACGCCGAGCCCGGCACCACCGACAGCTCGCGCGATCCGCTCGACGGCCTGCGCGAAGCGAATCGGGTCCAGCCAGATGTGCGGATCCTCGTCCGGGCCGGAGAAGGTCGAGCGAACGGCCGCCTCGCGACTCGACACGCATCCTCGAGCGCAGGCTGGAAGCCGCCGCCGAGGTAGACGACGAGTTCGGCGTCTGCGAATCGTCTCGACGTCGCTCGGCGACAGCTCGACGTCGTGCGGCTCGACACCGGGCGGCGTGAGGTTGACGACCGTGTGCGAGCCATCCCGCGACCTGCTCGGTCGCCCAGGCGAGTGGGTAGAACGAGGCGACGATCGATCCGCGGCTCGAGAGAGAGTCCTCGGCGTCGACGCAGCAGCCGGCAAGCGCGAGCGTCGCGAGCAGAACTGGCAGTACGAGCAGGCGCCTCACCGCAGCGGACCGTAGCACGTCTTTGAGAACGGGTATCATTATCGACATGACGTGGAGCGACACCGCGCTCGCCCGGCTTCGCGAGGCGAGCGGACGCAGCGGCGGCGCGCGTCGACTCGTCGTCGAGCTCCTCGGCGAGCAGGACTGCTGCCTCTCCGCGCACGAGATCCACGACGCGGCGCGTGCGCGCGGCAGTGCGTGTCGGAATCGCGAGCGTCTACCGAGCGCTCGACGGGATGGACGCGCTCGGGCTCGTCCAGCGGATCGACCTCGGCGACGGTGTCGCACGTTTCGAGCCCGCGCACGCCGGACGGCGATCACCACCACCACCTCGTGTGCGACGACTGCGGGAAGGTCGAGCCGTTCGAGGACGCCGGGCTCGAGTCGGCGATCGAGCGGGTCGCCGACGGGCGCGGCTACACCGTCGCAGCACACGACGTCGTCCTGCGCGGCGCGTGCGAGGATTGCCGCCACGACGGTGGCTGACGGCGAGTCGCGAACGACGATCGACGACCTCCTGCGCGAGGCGCGCGCCGAGCTCGACCGGCTCGGCCCCGACGAAGCCCTCGCCGCGCAGGGCGATGGCGCACTGCTCATCGACACGCGGTCGGGCGACGAGCGCGCGCGTGACGGCGTGATCCCGGGCGCGCTCCACATCCCCCGCATCGGTGCTCGAGTGGCGAGTCGATCCCGACGCGGATCCCGCGTTCCACAACCCTCACGTCGTCGGGCTCGACCAGCGGCTCGTCCTCGTCTGCGCCCACGGCTACTCGACAAGCCTCGCGGCCGCGACCCTCCAAGAGACTCGGCTTCTCGCGCGCGACCGACCTCGTCGGCGGCTTCGAGGCGTGGAAGGAAGCCGGGCTGCCGGTGCACCGCGGCCCCGAGGTCGCTCGGACGCACGTCCCGGGCATGGGTGAACCGGACTCGTAGAGTCCCGAGCGTGACCGTCGAGCTGACCGGAGGGAGCCTGACGCTCGACGAGGTCGTTCGCGTCGCGCGCGGAGGCGAGCAGGTCGAGCTCGCCGCCGATGCCGCAGCGCGAATGCGTCGACCGACGGGCGGTCGTCGAGCTCGCGCTTGACCGAGGGGACGACCGACGTACGGCGTGACGACGGGGGTCGGGATGCGACGCGACGCCGGCGTCGGCGAGGACGACGCTCGGGCGTTCAACCGCTCGGCGATCCTCGGTCACCTCGTCGGGCTCGGGCCGCCGGCGCGCGCCGAGGTCGTGCGCGCGGCCCTCCTCTGTCACGCGAACGCGCTCGCCGCCGGACTATCAGGGGGCGCGGCCCGAGGTCGCGACTGGCCTATCTGGGCGCTCTGAACGACGGCCGCGTGCCGCGCGTCAGCTCACTCGGGACGGTCGGTCAGTCCGACCTCGCCCAGAACGCCGACCTCGCGCACGGCGCGCTTGGCGCGCTCGAGCTCGAAGCGGGCGAGGCGCTCGCCCTCCTCAACGGGAACGCGTTCTCGACCGGCCAGGCCGCGCTCGCGGTCGCCGACGCTGCGCTCGTCGATCGCGTGGTTCGACGCGGCTGCCGCGCTCGACTTCGAGGCGTTCCGCGGCAATGTCGGCGCGCTCCACCCGGCGATCGCCGCGCGCCCGTGCGCTCGGCGGGTGTCGGCGAGACGCTGACGCGGCTCAACGCGCTGCTCGACCGGGAGCGGGCTCCGGAACGACGGCGCTGCCCGCTTCCTCCAGGACCCGCTCAGCTTCCGCTGCGTCCCGCAGGTGCACGGTGCCGCGCGCGACGCGCTCGGCTTCACGGAAGAGCCAGCTCGCTCGTCGAGCTCAACGCGCATCAGGGGAATCCGCTGATCGTCTCGGACGAGGCGCGGCTCGTCTCCGTCGGCAACTTCGACTCGCAGGCGCTCGCGACGGCACTCGATCTCGCGCGCCTCGCACTCGCACCCGTCGTCACCGCCGCCGTCGAGCGGACGCTGAAGCTCCTGAGCCCGCGGTTCAGCGGCCTCACCGAGGGCCTCGTCGCGGCCGAGGGCTCGTGGCAGGACGGGCTCTCCGAGCTCGGCGTCGCGGCGCAGGCCATCACCGCCGAGGCGCGGCTGCTCGCGCAGCCCGTCTCCCTCGAGCTCGCGTCGACGATGCAGGAATCGGGGGTCGAGGACCGCACCTCGCTGAGCTCGCTCGGCGCGCGCCGGCTCGACGAGATGCTGGGACTCGCTGCGCGGGTCGTCGCGATCGAGCTCACGGTGGCCGCACAGGCCGTCGACCTCCGCGGCCCTCTCGTGCTCGGCGCGGGGGCCGCGGCGATTCACGACTACGTCCGCGAGCGGGTCGACTTCCTCGACGCCCCGGAGCGAATGCCGCTTCCGCTCGAGGAGCTCGCGTCCACGATCCGAACGAGCCCACCGCCCGCGTGACGACGTACGACCTGCATCAGCATCTCTGGCCCGAGCACGTTCGTCGCCGTGCTGCGGGCGCGCTCGACACCTCCCCTCCTCGACGGCAGCGTCCTCGAGACGCGCGAGGGCCGCTTCGAGATCGACCTCGCGGCAAACGATCCGGCTGCGCGCATCGCCTTGCTCGACCGCGACGGGATCGACGTGGCGGTGCTCTCGCTCCAGCCGAGCCTCGGCCTCGACGAGCTTCCGGCAGCGGAGCGCGAGGAGCTCGAGCTCGCGTGGGTCGACGGCATGCGCGAGGTGATCAGCTCGCCGCGCTTTCTCGCCTTCTCCCCCTCGAGCGTGCGGGAGGGCTTCGTCGGCATCTCGCTCGGGTCGTCGGTTGTCGGAGACTTCGATGCAGCCGCGCCCCTCCTCGACGCCGCGGCTGCCTCGGGGTGCACCGTCTTCGTCCATCCGGAGGCCGGCCGGTCGGTGATGGGCTCGCGGCCCGACTGGTGGGAGTGGGTCGTCGGCTACCCCGCGCAGATGCAGGAGGCGTACATCGCGTGGCTCGCCCTCGGGCGCGAGCGGTGGCCCACGCTGCGCGTCCTCTTCGCGATGCTCGGCGGAGGTGGGCCGTTCCAGCTCGAGCGCCTTGCACGCCGTGGCCTCGATGTCCGCTCCGCCCTCGATCCGAACACGTTCTTCGAGGTGTCGACCCACGGGCGCCGCGCGATCGAGCTCTGCGTCGAGACGTTCGGCGTCGCGCAGCTCGCCTACGGCAGCGACACGCCGGTCGTCGATTCGCGCCCGACACTGGATGCCGTCCGCGGTTTCGGAGATGCTGTGACGCACGTCCTCCAGTCAGACACACCGGCCCGGCTCCTGAGCGTGAACGCACTCGCGACCTGGCTTCGTGAGCGGGTTCCCGCGGACACCGATCTCGATCGGCCGACGATGTCCGACCTCGCGGCCGAGCTCGCGGCGACCGAGCACCTCTGGCGGTCGTTCGTGCGCCACGACGACAGCGCGCGCTTCTTCCAGCAGCTCTATCGCGACCCGAACCTCGACGTCTGGCTCATCTGCTGGGTCGACGGCCAGAACACGGGCTACCACGACCACGACCGCTCGTCGGGAGCTGTTTGCGTCTGCGAGGGGACGCTGTTGGAGGACTGGTTTCGCGTCGAGGAGGACGGGTGGGTCCGCGAACAAACGACGGAGCACGGGCCCGGCGGCCGCTTCGACTTCGACGCCTCGGACATCCACGGCGTCCGGCACCCCGGCCCCGGCGCGGCTCCCGCGACGTCGATCCACTACTACTCCCCCGCACTCTGGCGAATGGGCCACTACGAGCCCGGCCCGCGCGGGATGCGCCGCGTCGGGATGACGTACGCGGACGAGCTCGTGGGCGCAGCCTGACGACGTCTCAGCGCCACCCGACCGGGTCGGCGGCCGGCGTCAGGTGCAACTCGTCGCCGTCGTACGGATGGCTGAGCGCGACCTCCACGTCGAGCTCCACCCCCAGGCCTGGCTCGGTCGGCGGGAAGACGTAGCCGTCCTCCCAGCGGATCGGCTGCCGGAGGATCTTCGCGTGGAACCCATCCCAGCGCCCGATCCCCTCGAGGACGAGGAAGTTCGGGCTGCACGTGGCGAGCTGGATGTTCGCGGCACCGACCACTGGGCCGCAGTACAGGTGTGGAGCGATCTGCGCGTAGTGGGCCTCGGCCATCCCGGCGATCTTCTTCGCTTCGAGGAGCCCGCCGACGCGTCCGAGGTTCGGCTGCAAAATCGCAGCAGCCCTCGTTCGCAGGACGCGCGCGAACTCGTGCTTCGTCGTCAGGCGCTCACCCGTGGCGATCGGTATCGACGTTGCACGTGCAACCACGGCCATCTCCTCGGGGCTGTCGGGTGGAACAGGCTCCTCGAACCACAACGGGTCGAATCGCTCGAGCCGGCGCGCCAGCCGCACTGCGCCTGCCGGCGTGAGCTGTCCGTGCGTGCCGAGGAGCAGATCGCAGCGGTCGCCCACGGCATCTCGGACGCGCGCGACATACGCCTCCGTGCGCGCGAGCGCCTCGAGGCTCGGCTGACGTGGGTCGAATGCCGAGTACGGGCCGACCGGGTCGAACTTCAGCGCCGTGAACCCCTGCGCGGCGTAGGCGGCGGCGCGCTCAGCCGCGAGGTCCGGGTCCAGGTACACGTCGACCGAGTCGTCGGGCTCCGTGTAGAGATAGGTGTAGGCACGGAGCCGATCGTGCACACGACCGCCGAGGAGGTCGAACACCGGCCGACCGACCGCCTTGCCCACGATGTCCCAGCACGCCATCTCGATCCCACTCATGACGCCCATGAGCGAGAGATCGGGGCGGCCCGAGTACCCGCGCATCGAGATCCGCCTCGTCAGCGCCTCGATCGCGAACGGGTCCGCGCCTTCGACGTGGCGGTCGAAGACGTCGACAATCATCGCCTCGAGCGCACGCGGGTGGAACGTGGCCGCGTAGACCTCGCCCACCCCCGTGACCCCGTCTTCGGTCGTGAGCGTGAGGAACACGAAGTACCGACCGCCGAAGGAGGGTGGCGGGTTCCCCACGACGAAGGTGCGGAGCTCCGCGACCTTCACGCTCGTATACGCCTCGCGCTCAGGGTCGCCTGGACGAGAACGACGGCAACCAGTCGACGAGCTCCGAGAGCTGCGTTCCTAGCCCACGCAGATCCGCGACGATCAGCTCACGCCGCTCCGGCGTGACCCGCGACATCGGCACGAGGGTCGTCAGCGCAGCCAGCGTCACCTGCTCGCCGTTCGCGACCGGGACCGACGCCGCATAGAGGCCGTCGGCCGTTTCCTCGACGTTCTCCGCGTAGCCGCGCTCGCGGACCTCGGCGAGGATCGACTGGAGCTCGGCGACACCGTTGAGTCGTCGCCCGGTCGGAGTGACCAGGAGCTGGCCGCCGTACATCGCCGCCACTGCAGGCGGAGGCTGCGAGGCCAGTACGACGCGGCCACTCGCGGACGCGAACGCCGGGGTCTTGGAGCCGACGTGCGTGACGAGGCGGACAGGCTGCGACGTCTCCTCGAGCGCGACGAAGAGCGACTCGAGGCCGTCGAGGATCGCGAGCGCGATGGTCTCGTCGTGACGCGTGAGGAACTCCGCCGCGACGGTCCGGTATGCGGTGACGATCGGAAGCTCCGACGAAGACGAGCCGAGGCGCAGTGCACGGATGCCGAGCGCGAAGCGACCGTCGGCGTCGCGGACCGCCCAACCGCGTTCCACGAGCACGGCACAGATGCGATGCAGCGTGCTCTTCGCGATCCCGAGCTCGCGGGCGATCTCCGACAACGAGAGAGGGCTCCGCGCGGCGAGCAGGTCGAGCACGGCGAGAGTCGCCTTCACGCCCGCGGACGTGGAGGGCGGACGATCGCTGGTCGTCCTGACCGCCGTTGCCTCCACGGGCTTCACCGTCGCCATGGACCCTGAGCGTACACCGGTCGGGAACCGGTATCCATATGCAGAACGAAGGCTTGACGAGCGAAGCCGGCACGTGCGATAACCCCTCAATCGAGGTGGAATACGGATCCACGAGAAGAACGCGCGACCTGGCGATCGGGAGTCCGCCTCATAAGTCGCCGCCAAAGCCTGCTTAGGAGGGAAGCATGGATCGAGACACCCGTAGGGCCGTCGAGGAATACCGCCACACCGAGGCGGGACCGATCGAGAACAACCTCATCGATGAGCTCGTCGCAGGCGAGCTGGATCGCCAGGCGTTCCTCAGGCGCGCGGCGGTCTTCGGCCTCGGCGCGGGGACGATTGGGCTGCTCCTACGCTACGTCGGCGAGGCGGAGCCCGCCTTCGGCGCACCTGTGATCGGAAGGGCCGGCGGAGTGCTCCGCGTCGGCTCCGTCGCCTACAACTCGAAGCTCGAGCCGTATGGGCTGAGGGAGGCGGGCTCGCTCGGCCTCGCGGGCATTCCCGGCGAGTTCCTCACCTGGACGAACAGCAAGTTCCAGGTGAAGCCGTGGCTGGCGTCGAGCTGGAAGCCGAACAAGGCTCTCACCGTCTGGACGTTCCAGCTCCGGCGCGGCGTGAAGTTCCACAACGGCAAGACGATGAACGCGGACGACGTCGTCGCCAGCTTCAAGCAGTACCTCTCGGTCAAGGGCTCAGAAGCCCTCGGAGCGCTGCCGCCGAGCATGATCGGCCCCGAGGGTGTCGTCAAGACCGGGCCGTACACGGTGCAGTTTCGGTTGAAGCAGCCCAACAACGCCTTCCCGTACCTCGTCAGTCAGACGACGTATCAGGCGATCATCCAGCCGGCTGCAATCGCGGCACGACCCGACACGTGGGTGTCGAGCGGGATGATCGGGACGGGCCGCATTCCGCCTGAAGAGCCAGAACAAGCAGCGCGCGGAACTGGTGCGCTTCGCCAACTACTGGGGCGGCCGGCCACCGCTCGACGGGGTCGTGATCACCTTCTATACCGACCCAGCCCCGATGGTGCTCGCGCTGCGCGCCGGGCAGCTCGACGTCGTCGTGCAGATGTCGCCGCAGCAGGCGCGCGCGTTCAAGAACAGCAGCAAGTACAAGGTGTACACCGTTCCGGTCTCGTCGCACGACATGTTCGGTATGCGCGTCGATCGAGAACCCTTCCGGGACGCCCGAGTGCGTCGAGCGGTCGCGCTCACGCTCAACCGTCCGGACATCATCAACCGCGTCCTACTCGGCGCAGGAGCGCTCGGGGACGACACGCCGTTCTTCCCGGGATTCGCGTCGACCGACCCGTCGATCAAGCAGCGGAAGCAGAACGTCGAGCTCGCGAAGGCGTTGCTGAAGGCAGCGGGCAAGGAAGACCTGAAGTTCACGATCACGACGCACAACCAGTTCGACGTTCCGGACTATGCAGCCGCCGTGCAGGCGTCCGGTCGACAGGCGGGGATCGACATCAACCTCGACGTGATGACCTACGACGACTACTACGCGGCCGTCGGCGGTGGGGACTACAACAGCACGACGCCGTGGCTGAACGCGACTGCGACGATCACCGAGTACGGCGCGCGGGGCGTCCCGAACCTCTACCTCACGGCGGCGTACATGACCGACGGCGTCTGGAACGCCTCGAAGTACGCGAACGCCACGTTCGACGCGGAAGCGCGGACGTACCTCGGCGTCCGCCGATATCGCGTCGCAGCGCAAGGCGACGAAGAAGATGGCGGGGATCCTGCTCCGCGACACGCCGGTGATCACGGCGTACTTCCTCGCCTTCACTGGCAGCCTCGTCGAGCAAGGTGCAAGAACTACGCGGCCGACCCGATCTCGCAGATCCGTGTCGCCAAGACGTCGCTGGCCTAGACGAAAGGACCGGGCGGCCGGAGCCTGACTCCGGTCGCCCGCGTTCGACGTTGGGCCGGTACATCGCGAAGCGCCTCGGCCTCGCAGTGATCACGCTCGTACTGCTGAGCATGATCATTTTCGCCGCGGCGCAGCTCCTCCCCGGAGACCTCGGACGGTCCGTGCTCGGCCGCGACGCATCGGCCGAAGCGGTCGCCGAGTACAACCACGAGCACGGCACCGACCGATCGGCGGTGGTCCAGTACCTCGACTGGGCGGGCGGCGTCGCGCGGGGCGACTTCGGCAACTCGCTCGTCCCCCCGGAACAGCCGGTGTGGGACGTGATCCGACCGGCGCTCGTCAACTCGCTGAAGCTCGCCGTCTTCGCGTTCGTGCTCGTCGTGCCGTTCGGGATCCTCGGCGGGATCCTGTCCGGTCTTCGCGTGGGCAAGGCGACGGATCGTGGCATCACGGTCGTCGGGCTCTCCCTCGCGGTCGTGCCGGAGTTCGTCACGGGGCTCGTGCTCATCCTGGTCTTCTCGATCTGGGCCGGATGGCTGCCGGTCACCGCCCAGTGGGAGCCTGGCTCCGGGCCACTCACGCAGGTGAAGCATCTGACCCTGCCGGCGATCGCGCTCACACTCGTGCTGTTCGGCTACATCGCGCGCATCACCCGCGCCGGCGTCGTCGAGGCCCTCGACGCCGACTACACGCGGACGGCGTTTCTCAAGGGGCTGCCGCGCAAGACGGTCATCCGGCGGCACGTGCTCCGAAACGCGCTCCTCCCCACGATCGCCGTCATCGCGACGCAGGTCGGCTACCTCCTCGGCGGGCTCGTCGCGATCGAGCTCCTCTTCAACTACCGCGGGATCGGGCTGACCACGCTCGAGGCGGCGCAGCTGAAGGACTACACCGTGCTCTCGGCGGGTGTGCTGATCATCGGATTCACATACGTCGTCGTCACCCTCGTCGCGGACGTGGTCTCCGCGCTGCTGAACCCGCGCATCCGGTTCGGGGCCTCCGAATGAGCTCGATCGCCGAGCCGACGGGTCGCTCGGAGGCGACGGTCGCACGGCGCGAGCGGTTGCGCCTGCTCGCAAGGAGCCCGAGCTTCATCGTCGGTGCGACGGTCATCCTCTTCTGGATCGTCTGCGCAATCCTCGGCGACCACATCACGCCGTACGACCCGCGCTTCGACCAGACGCCAGAGATCGGCGCCGCCCCCTCGACGCAGCACTTCTTCGGCACGGACAGGCTCGGGCGGGACGTCTTCTCGAGGGTCCTCGCGGGCTCGAGGGACATCCTCCTCATCGCGCCGCTCGCGACGCTGCTCGCGACGCTGGTCGGAACGACGCTCGGGGCTCATCACCGGCTACTTCAAGGGGATCGCGGACGACACCATCAGCCGCGTCATCGACGCGCTCCTCGCGATCCCGCTCATCCTCCTTGCCGTCACCGTGGTCGCCGCTCTCGGTAGCCGGTCGACGTGGACGGTCACCATCGTCATCGCGGCCGTCTTCTCTCCCATCGTCGCACGCACCGTGCGAGCGGCCGTGCTCGGTCGAAGCCGATCTCGACTACGTCGAGGCGGCACGACTGCGAGGGGAGCGCTCGCCCTACGTGATGTTCTCGGAGGTCCTCCCGAACGTCATGCCGCCGATACTCGTCGAGGCGACGATCAGGCTCGGCTATGCGATCTTCGCCGTCGCGACGCTCAGCTTCATCGGCTTCGGGCTGCAGCCACCGTCGCCGGACTGGGCCGTGCAGATCGCCGACAACTATCAGGACCTTGCCTTCGAATGGTGGTCGGTGCTCTTCCCGGCGCTCGCGATCGCGTCGCTCGTCGTCGCAGTCAACCTCGTCTCGGACTCGGTCCAGCAGGTGCTCGAGCGATGAGCGACGACATCGCCGCACTCGAGCTTCGAGACGTCGACGTCGTGTACACGCGTGCGCGGCATCGACCGGCCGGTGCTGCGCGGCGTGTCGCTTCGAGATCGCGCGCGGCGAGTCGTACGGCCTCGTCGGCGAGTCGGGCTGCGGGAAGTCGACGGCGGCGCTCGCGATCGTCCGCTACCTCGCGCGGAACGGTCGTGTCGCCGGCGGCTCGATCTCCGTCGCCGGACGTGACGTCCTCGCCCTGCGCGGCGGCGACCTCCGGAGATTACCGCGCCGAGACCGTGTCGATGGTCTACCAGAACCCCGGCGCGGCTCTGAACCCGTCGATTCGTGTCGGAAAGCAGGTCGCCGAGGCGTTCACCGTACTCGGCATGCCGCAGAAGCGAAGCCGGCGAGCGCGCGCATGACGCGCTCGCACGCGTGCAGATCGCGGACCCCGACTCGGTGATGTCGCGCTACCCGCACCAGCTCTCCGGCGGAATGCAGCAGCGCGTCGTCATCGCCATGGCGCTCGCGAAGAACCCGGCGCTCCTCATCCTCGACGAGCCGACGACGGGACTCGACGCGACAGTCGAGGCGGAGGTGCTCGATCTCGTCTCGCGGCTCCAAGCGCGAGCTGCACACGTCCGTGCTCTTCATCAGCCACAACCTCGGCGTCATCTCGAAGATGTGCTCGCGCGTCGGCGTGCTCTACGCCGGCCGACTCGTCGAGGAGGGCCCGGTCGAGACCGTCCTCCGAGATCCGCGGCATCCGTACACCGTCGGCCTCCTGCGCTGCATTCCCGCGCGGCGGCGTGCGGAAGGACCACGGTCGGCTCGACACGATCCCGGGCTTCCTACCCTCGCTCGGCGCCGACCTTCCAGGCTGCGTGTTCGCCGATCGCTGCGCCCTTGCCGACGATCGCTGCCACACCGAGGAGCCGCCGCTCGTCGGCGTCGAGAGGCGGGCACGAGAGCCGCTGCTGGTACCACGAGCGCGCGCCCGAGCTGCCGCGCGAGGAGGCGTCGGACCTCGAGCTGCCTGCCATCGAACGCGCCGCGGTGCCCGTCGTCGAGATCCAGGAGCTCACGAAGGTGTTCAAGCAGCGTGGCCACGAAGTACACGCGCTGACCGAGGTGAGCGCGGCCATCTGGCCCGGCGAGACGCTCGGCCTCGTCGGCGAGTCGGGCAGCGGCAAGACGACGCTCGCCCGGACGCTCCTCGGAATCGTCCCGCCGACGGCGGGAACCGCGACTCTCGAGGGCAGGCCGCTGCCGACGACGCTACCAGAAGCGCTCGCGCGAGGAACTGCGCGCCCTGCAGATCGTCTTCCAGAACCCCGACTCGGCGCTCAACCGCCGGCACTCCGTGCGGCGGATCCTGCTGCGCTCGCTGCAAGAAGCTCGCAGGCGTGAGCGGGGCGGCGGCGGACGCCCGGATCCAGGATCTCGCCGATCGGGTGCGCCTCACCGAGCGTACGCTGACGCAGAAGCCGGTGCAGCTCTCCGGCGGCCTCAAGCAGCGCGTCGCGATCGCACGTGCCTTCGCCGGCGATCCGAAGCTCGTCGTCTGCGACGAGCCGACGTCGGCGCTCGACGTCTCGGTCCAGGCGGCGATCCTCAACCTGCTCGTCGAGCTGCAGGCCGAGAAGCGGGTCGCGTACCTCTTCATCTCGCACGACCTCGGGGTCGTCCGCTACATCTCGGACCGGATCGCCGTCCTCTACCTCGGACGCCTCCAGGAGCTCGGTCCGGCGGACGTCGTGTTCGACGGCCCGCACCACCCGTACACCGAGGCGCTGCTGTCGGCGGTGCCGACGGTCGACGGCGGCGGGCGCGATCGGATCCGGCTGGAAGGCGACATCCCGAGCGCAGCATCTCCGCCGACCGGCTGCGTGTTCCACACCCGCTGTCCGCGGAAGCTCGGCGCGATCTGCGAGGAGACCGAGCCGCCGCTCGTCGAGGTCGAGACGGGTCACCTGATGCGCTGCCACATCCCGATCGAGGAGCTCCGCGAGCTGCAGACGAAGGAGCGCGTGACGGCATGAAGATGCGCGGCGTCGTCCTCGAGCGGACCGGCGGGCCGCTGACCCTGTCGGAGCTCGACCTGGCCGACCCCGGCCCGGAGGAGGTGCTCGTCCGGCATCGGCGCGAGCGGCGTCTGCCACTCGGACTGGAACGCCGTCGACGGCACCGTCGGAGACCGTGTGCCCTGCGGTGCTCGGCCACGAAGGCGCGGGCGTCGTCGAGCAGATCGGCGAGGGCGTCACGCGCGTTCGCGTCGGCGACCACGTCGCGCTCTCGTGGACGCCGTGGTGCGGCGACTGCGAGGAGTGCGCGCGCAACCTGCCGCAGCTCTGCGCCACCGTCTGGCCGGCGATGGGGACGGGCGGCCTGATGGACGGGACGCCGCGGCTCTCACGTGACGGCGAGCCGATCTACCACTACTCCTTCCTCTCGACCTTCGCGGATGCCTGCGTCGTGCCGGAGCGGTCGTGCATCCCGATCGCGCAGGACATTCCCTTCGACGTCGCGGCGCTCGTGGGCTGTGCGGTGTCGACCGGCGCGGGCGCGGTGTGGCGAACGGCCGGCGTCAAGGCCGGCGATCGTGTCGCGATCGTCGGCTGTGGCGGCGTCGGGATGTCGGCGCTCATGGCGGCGGTCACTGCCGGGGCGGAGCCGATCGTCGCGGTCGATGCGGCTGCACAGAAGCTCGACGTCGCGCGCTCGTTCGGGGCCACCGATGCGGTGGAGTGGCGAGGGAGCGCGGAGGCGACTGCGGAGGCCGTGCGCGAGGTGACGGGCGGTGGCGTCGACTACGCGATCGAGGCGACGGGCCGGCCGGAGGCGATGGAGGCGGCATTCCTCTCGACCCGCAACCGCGGAGCGGCCGTGCTGATCGGGATCCCCCGACCTGATGTGGTGCTGTCCCTCCCGGCCGTCACGATTCCCCGCATGGAGCGCCGCGTGCTCGGCTCGATCTACGGCTCGACGAAGCCCGAGCGGGACTTCTCGCACACGCTCGACCTGTTCCGCGAGGGCCGACTTCCGCTCGATCGCCTGATCTCGCATCGCCTTCCGCTCGAGCAGGCGGAGCACGCGTTCGAGCTGATGCGCTCGGGCGACGCGCTCGGGTGGTGCTCGAGCTGTGAGCGCCCATGAGCTGGACGGGCGCATCGGCGAGGGCTGGAGCGGCGAGGCGCCGAACGGGTCGCACATCAACGTCGTGCTCGCGGCGCGGGGCAGCCCGACGTTCGCGGCCGCAATCTCGATGTTCGCCCATCCTGCGCCGGGCCATACGCCGGTGCTCGTCTGTGTCGGGCCGACGCAGGCCGAGTACGAGCCCGTGTGGCCGCCGACGCTGATGATGAACAAGGCGACGGCACTCGACGACCGCTCGCAGACCCTCACCTGGGGCGCCGCGCAGCTCGGCATCGCCCAGGGTGTGCTCGACGCCGTCGCCGACGGGCTGCTCGACACGTCCGGAGACGTGTTCGTGCTCGTCGCCGTCTGGGTCGACCCGGCAGCCGAGGACGAGACCGCCGTTCGCGTGGCGAACCGTGCTGCCACGCGGAAGGCGATCGGCGTGTGCGTCGAGGGGCGCGACCAGGCCGCGGCCGCCGCGCTCGTCGAGCGTCGCGATCGGCTCCAGAGCCCGTTCTACAGCGGAGACTGATGCGGATCGCAGCGATCGAGACGCGGGTCTACCGCTATCCGCTCGACCCGCCGTTCAGCGCCGCATGGGATCCCGAGCCGCGCACCTCCCAGGAGGCGACGGTCGTGGTCGTCCGCTCCGACGACGGCGTCGAGGGCTACGCGAGCGGCGACGCGGTGCCCGATCGCGCGCTGCTCGAGCGCCTGCTCGTCGGACGCGACGCGTCCGACACCGAGACCGTTCACGCGATCCTCGAGACGGTCGACCTCCACCACGGCCGCAACTGGATCGTCGAGGTCGCGGTCTGGGATCTGCTCGGCCGCGCTCGCGACGAGCCGGTCTGGCGGCTTCTCGGCGGGGAGCGCGACCGCATCCTCGCGTACGCCTCGAGCGGCGAGCTCGTCGACCCGGACGAGCGCGTGAGCCGCTGCGCGGTGCTCCGTGACGCAGGCTTGCGCGCGGTCAAGCTGCGCCTCCACTCGCAGGACTGGCGCGTCGACCTCCCCGTGATCGCGGCGGTGCGCGAGCAGGTTCCGGAGCTCGAGGTGATGGTCGACGCGAACCAGGGCTGGCGCATGCCCGGCGACCTGACGCCGCGCTGGGACCTCCGAACGGCGGCGGAGTTCGCGCGACGAGCTCGAGCGGCTCGGCGTCTACTGGCTCGAGGAACCGCTGCCGACCGACGACGTCGACGGCTACGCCGCGCTGGCACGCAGCTCCGACATCCGGATCGCGGCGGGCGAGCTGGTGCGCACCGAAGCCGAGGCGCGCGCGCTCCTCACCCGAGGTGGAGTCGACGTCGTCCAGCCCGACGTCGTCCTCTCGGGCGGATTCGAGCGTGCGCGACGGATCGCGGCACTCGCAGAGGAGCTCGGCCGGACGTGGAGCCCGCACACGTGGTCGAACGGGTACGGGCTGCTCGCGAACCTGCAGGCGGCGCTTGCGCTCTCGACGTGCCCGTACCTGGAAGTCCCTCTCGATCCGCCGGCCTGGTCCGCCGAGCGGCGCGACTGGCTCCTCCCGGTCGTCCTCGAGGTCGCGGCCGACGGGACGATCTCGCCGCCGCCCGGGCCGGGGCTCGGCGTCGTCCCCGACTTCGACGCGCTCGAGCAGTTCCGGATCGGCTGAGCGGCTCGCTACTGCACGAGCTGGAGCAGCTTGAACATCGGCAGGTACATGGCGATCACGATGATCCCGATGATCAGGCCCACGCCCATCATCATGAGCGGCTCGATGATCGACGTGAGGGAGGCGATCGAGGTGTCGACCTCGTCCTCGTAGAAGTCGGCGATCTTGTCGAGCATCTTCTCGAGCTCGCCGGTCTCCTCGCCGATCTTGACCATCTGCGAGACGAGTGGAGGGAAGACGGGATTCTCGATCAGCGGCTCTGCGATCGGGACTCCCTGGTGCACCTTGGCGCGAACCTCGGCGAGTGCTGACTCGACGACCCAGTTGCCGGCCGTGGTGCCCGAGATCTCGAGCGCCTTGATGATGTCGACGCCGGCGGCGACGAGCGTGGCGAGCGTGCGGGAGAAGCGGGCCATCGTCACCTTCAGGACGACCTTCCCGATGCCGGCGGGGACGCGCAGCTTGAAGCGGTCCCACACCTGGCGGCCGGACGGCGTCTTCTTCCATCGGAGGAACCCCCACACGGAGAGACCCATCGCCGGGAAGAGGATGAACCAGTAGCCGCGGACGACATCCGATGCCGCGACGACGCCCTTCGTGAGTGTCGGCAGGTCGCCGCCGAGGTCGGCGAAGATGTTCTGGAAGACCGGGACGAGGAACATGAGCATCCCGATCAAGGTCAGGATCGCGAAGGTCAGGACGACGAGCGGATAGATCATCGCCCCCTTCACGCGGCGGCGGATCTTCATCTCCTTCTCGATCTGGATCGCGACGCGATCGAGGACGGTGTCGAGAATGCCGGCTGCCTCGCCGGCTTCGATCATCGCGATATAGAGGCGGTCGAACGCGTTCGGGTGGCGCGCCATCGCCTGCGAGAGGAGCATGCCGCCCTCGACGTCCGAGCGCACTTCGCGAATGACGGCCGCGAGGTTCTTGTCGTCGGTCTGCTGCTCGAGGATGACGAGGGACGCGACGACGCTGAGCCCCGCGTCGATCATCGTCGCGAACTGCCGCGAGAAGACCTGGAGGGAGCGCATCTTGACGCTCTTCTTCTTTGCCTTGGCCGCACTCCGTGCGGCGCCGACCTCCGAGAGCGAGACCGGTCTGAGTCCCTTCTGCCGGAGGAGCTCGCGCGCGGCGTTCACGTCGGCCGCGGTGATCTGACCGGCCGACTCGGCCCCGCGCGAGTTGATCGCGCTGTACGCGAAGGCGGCCATCGTCCTACCCGCCCTCCTCGGGCGCCGTCTTGGCGTCGGGCTGCTCGCCGGTCCCGACTGAGACCAGCGAGATCCGGTAGCGAGCGCCGGTGGCCGTGTTCACGAGCGTGACCGGCTTGCCGACCTTCAGGGTCGTCGTCTTGCCGCCGCTCGAATAGGCGCCGCCAGCGATGCCGACGACGACCGACTTCGAGCCCGGCTTCTCGGCGACGAGCACGAAGAGCGGGTCCGCCGAGGGGAACTTCATGCCCGGCTCGAGCACCTGGCGCGCGCCGTTGACGACGACGATCGTCGCCGCCTGCGCCTTCGAGCCGGTCGTGAACTTGGTCGGCTTCTCGCCCTCCGCGCCGGCGCCGCTGCCCTTGCCAGTGCCTTCGGCCGGTGCGCCACCCTCCGTCGGCACCTCGGTCTTGACCTGCTGGACGAAGGGGTCCTTCGGCCGGAAGACCGTGAAGGACGTGAGCTTCGCGGTCTTGGCCACCGCCGCCGAGGCTCCGGTGGGGGTGACGACACCGTTCGCCGCGTTCGCCACTGCGGTCGCGGCCGCGATCGGAGACTCCTGGCCCGGCACCGTCGCCGTGTCGCTCGTCGTGGCCGCCTCCGAGGACGACGGCGAGCCGCCGAGGAGCTTCGGCAACTGGAACGCGAGCAGCGCCAGAAGGAGGAGCCCACCGACGACGACGAAGATCTTCTGCTTGCGCTCGCGGGCGGCGCGTTCCTCGGGCGTCATGGTGTCGCCCCCGCGGCCGAGGCGGCGGCGCCGGTGTCGTCGCTCGAGTCCTGTGGCGGCGTGACCGGCGTCGGCGGCACGATCGGGCCGTCGTAGACATGGGCGTTGAGCAGGAGCGCGGCGTCGAGGTTGGGGAACCCGGTCGCCTTCGATTCCGTCAGGTCGACACTCTGGACCGTGAACAGCCGTCCCTTCGCGTATGGGTCTCCTCGTCGCAGCCCGGCGAGACCGCGCATCGAGCGGATGAAGCGGGTGACCTGGCGATAGGTGCCTCCGACGGTCACCGCCACGGGGACGGCGGTCGAGCCTCCGGCCAACGGGGCCGGTTCTTGCATCGAGACCGCTGCGATCGTGACGCCGGACTTCCGCGCGAGCAGGTCGAGCTCCAGCAGCAGGCTCGCCTGGTCGCTGCTCGCCGGCATCGCCTTCGCAAGGCTGAACAGATCCGACACGCGACCCTGCGCTCCCTGGGGACGGCCGGTGCCGGCTCGTGCCGCCGTCAGCCGAGCTTCCGCGGCAGCGACCTCGTCCTGCAGGCGCCCGGCCTCGGCACGCTTCGGCGAGACGAACAGGAACCACGCCGCGAGGAGGTAGACGAGCACGAGGGCGACGACGGCGACGACCTGCGCCCGGCGTGAGCTCGTGAGCGCGCCGACACTCATGACGTCAGCCCCTGGCTCAGGTCGGCCGTGACGGTGAACGTGACGACGACCTTCTGCTTCTTCTTCGGCTTCCCCTTCGCCTTGCCGGTCTGCGCCTCCGCCGAGTCCGACTGCGGCTCGACGCGACTGCTCTCGGTGAGGCGGACGTTGTCGAGTGAGGACAGGGCGGAGAGCCGCGCGAGGAACCGCGCGATCGAAGACTGCGAGTAGGTCGCTCCCTTGACGGTGACCGTCGCGGCCGTCGTGGTCGCTCCGGGGGCCTGTCCCGCGGATGGCGTCGTCGGAGCGGCATCGCTCGGGATCGTCACGGTGAGCCCGTTCAGCCAGACGTCCTCGGGCACGACGAACGAGAGCTGGGTCATGACCTTGTCCACCGGTGTGCGCGTGGACAGTGCGCTCTGCAGCGCAGAGATCCGATTGTTTCGCTCCGCGGACATGTCCGGCGCGACGGGCTGTCTGTCGCGAACGGGAATACGCGCGATCGCGGCCTCGGTCAGCTCGAGCGAGGCGCGCTGCTCGTCCACCTGGCCCGACGCGCTCATTCCGAGGATCCCCGCCAGCAGGGTGACGGCCGCCACACCGCCGACCGCTGCGAGCACGAGCTTCGTCCTGCCACCGGACTGGGCGACGTCGGTATCGCGAGGGAGGAGATTGACGGCACGCATCAGTCCTCGATCCCGAGCCCGATCGCGACCGAGAACGATCCCGGCTGCTCCTGGAAGTCGACCTTCGACCCCACGTTCACGCGCCGCGCCGGATCGCCGAGCCGGATGGGAACGCCGACCAACTCGCCGAGCGCGGCGGGCAGGCCGTCCATGTGGGCGGCGCCACCGGTCATCAGGATCTCCCCGATGCCGTGGGATCCTGGTTGCGCCTGGTAGAACTGGAGCGACGAGACGATCTCCCGGGCGAAGCCTGCAAGAGCCCGCTCGACTCCGTCCTTGATCTTGGCGACCTGCTCGTCGGAGAGCCCGTCGATCTGCACCGGTCGGTCGAGGGCGAACTCTCGCTTGATCGACTCGACCTCCGTCGGGGCCCGGTCGAGCTCACGCGCGATCGCGACGTTCAGCGACCACCCGCCCCAGTCGAGAACGCGGGCGAACTCGCAGTGCATCCCCGTCGAGACGGCGATCGTCGTGCGGTCGTGGCCGATCGCGACGCCGACGAGTGCGCCGGAAGAGGAGTCGCGCTCGGTCGGAGACTGGAGGGCCCGAAGCAACGCGAACGCCTCGTGATCGATGCCGACGACCTGGAGCCCGGCGCGCCGACAGGCCTGGAGGTAGCGGTCGACGACGTCTCGATAGGCGACCACCAGGAGGATGCGTCGCCACTCGGTGCCGTCCTCGGCGGTCCGCTCGTCGAGGACGACGTAGTCGAGCACTGCCTGATCGAGCGGGATCGGGAGGACTTCTTCGGCCCTGAAGCGGATCGCGTTCTCGAGCATCTGGGGGTCGGAGATCCCTTCGATTTCGAACGTCCGCACGCCGATGCGGTTGTTGGAGACGCCGAGGCGCACGGCGTTCTTCGGCAGCTTGTGGAGCTCGAAGAAGCGCTTCAGAGCGTCGCCCAGGACTTCCGGATCACGGATCTCGCCCGAGACGACGATGCCCTGCTCCAACGGCTCGCGTGCGATCTCGACGAGCTCGGGCGAGCCGTTGTTCACGACGTGGGCGGCGGCGATCTGCGAGGCGCCGATCTTCAGGCCGACGAGCTTCTTCGAACGCTTGTCCTTGCGCTCCTTCGGCTGCTTCGGCTGCTTCGGCTGCTTCGCCGCCTTGGGCTCGCGAGTTCGGAGCCGGCCGAAGCGGCGCGGCTCCTCGGCCAGCTCGAGCACGGCCGGCTCGAGATCCGGCGCGATCTCCGGCTCCTCTTGAGCCGCCTCGACCTCGTCTGCCTCGTGCGTGTACGCCGCAAGCCGGCCGATGACGGCGTCCAGCGACTCGTCGGCCGAGTCCTGCTGCACGTCCTCGCTCTCGTCGTGTGGCCGCAGGTCTTCCATCAGCCGCTCCCGGCGAGACGAAGGCTCGACGCAGCGCTCGGGTCACTTGCCGCGGCTGGGACGGGGAACCCGCTCCGCTCGAGCATGCCTACCAGCTGATCCTTCCGGCTCGAGACGCCCAGAGCGGCTTCGGGCGTGACGACGTGCTTGCGGATGAGCTCCGCGAGCCCGTGCTCCATCGTCTGCATCCCGCGCTGCGTCGACGTCTGCATGACCGAGTAGATCTGCTCGACCTTCCCCTGGCGGATGAGGTTCCGCACGGCGTCGTCCGGGAAGAGGATCTCGAGGCTGGCGACGCGGCCCATGCCGTCGGCGGTCGGCAGCAGCGTCTGCGTGACGATCCCCTGGAGGGTGTTCGCGAGCTGCATGCGCACCTGCTCCTGCTGCGCGGAAGGGAAGACGTCGATGACGCGATCGATGGTGCTCGGCGCGCTCTGCGTGTGGAGCGTCGCGAGGACTAGGTGACCGGTCTCGGCCGCCGTCAGGGCGGTTGCGATCGTCTCGAGGTCGCGCATCTCACCGAGGAGGACCACGTCGGGGTCCTGGCGGAGGGCCGCGCGGAGCGCTTCGGCGAAGCTCGGTGCGTCGGTGCCGATTTCGCGCTGGGTCACTACGCACCGCTTGTGGCGGTGCACGAATTCGATCGGGTCCTCGATCGTGAGGATGTGGTGCGGCTTCGTGCGATTGACCTCGTCGACCATCGATGCGAGCGTCGTGGACTTGCCCGAGCCCGTGGGGCCCGTGACGAGCACGAGACCGCGGGGCTTCATGGCGAGGTCGCGGAGCGACGAGGGCAGACCGAGCTCCTCGAGCGTCCGCAACTCCTCGGGGATGTGCCGGAACGCGGCCGCGAGCGAGTCCCGCTGGAAGTGCACGTTGACACGGAAGCGCGCGAGGCCGGGAACGCCGTAGGAGAAGTCGAGTTGCCGGTTGACCTCGAGCTGCTTCTGCTGCTCCGTGGAGAGGATCCGATAGAGGAGCGCCCTGCTCTGCTCCGGCATCACGCGCTCGACGTCCGCGAGCGGCGTGAGGTCGCCGCGCACGCGAACACTGGGCGACGCGCCCGGGACGATGTGGAGATCGGAGGCTTCGGCCTCCACAGCGCGGGCGAGCAGGTCGTCGATGGAGGTCGGCGCAGCGTCCATGGACATAGCGCCTATCGGCAGTGCCCGAAACGGGCTTGAGCCGCAACCGCAGCAGTCCGCACCGCCACCGCCCGCTCACCCCGGCTCACCCACGAATCACCCAATTTGGGGTATGCGCCCCCCAGGGTCGCGCCGATGGTTCGTCCGCATCCGCCCTACCCCCAACGACTGCGGACTGCGGAAGGAGTTGCGGCAATGTTCAAGCGGATTCGCACCCGCCTCGACGGGAACACCGAGCAGGGCTTCACCCTGATCGAGCTCCTCGTCGTCATCATCATCATCGGCATCCTGCTCGCGATCGCCGTCCCCTCGTACCTCGGGTTCCGCGATCGTGCGGCCAACAACGCGGCCAAGGCCAACCTCCGCGCGGCGCTGCCGTCGGCAGAGGCCTACTACGCGGACAACGGGACGTACGTCGGCATGACCCCGGCAGCTCTCGTCGCGATCGACACCGGCGTCTCGCCGTCGCTGACGGTCCCCACGGCGGCCGCCGGCTCCTACTGCCTCACGGATACCGTGAGCGGCAAGACCTGGAGCGTCCTGGGCCCCGGCCCGTCCAGCGCGGACTTCAAGAACAACGCCACCTGCGCATAGTCCAGTTCGAGCCTGAAGTACGCGAGAAGAGGCGCGGGAAACCGCGCCTCTTCTCGTTTCAGCCCATCCCCGGTCCTGCCGATACCACCCCCGTGAGTTTGACCTTCAGCCCCCCGACCCGTGCTACCGCGCTCGTCGGCGCGCTCGTCCTGACGGGCCTCGCAGCCGTCGTGTTCCTTCTCGGCCGCGGCCCTCTCGCTGGAGACGACGCTGCCACGACGAGTCCGACGCCGGTGATCCACACGACCCCGCGGACGACGCCGAAGCCCGCTGCCAAGCCTTCCGCGGCGACGACCAAGCCCCGGCTCGCGAGCGGGCTTCCCGCGCGGGTCGACCACGCGCTGCGGTACAGCCGCGTCGTGGTCGTCAGCGTCGGGATTCGCGGCGCGCCGGTGGATGCCGTCGTCCGCAAGGAGGCGCGCGCCGCCGCAAGGGCGACACATGCGGCGTTCGTGCCGTTGAGCGCCTCGAACGAGCGCGCGGTCTCGGCGCTCGTCGCGAAGACCGGCGTACTCCCCGATCCTGCGGTCGTGATCGTCAAGCGCCCGGGGATCGCGGTAGCGACGTTCTCGGTGACGGACGCAGCCACGATCGCGCAGGCCGTCGCCGAGGCTCGGCGATGAGCGAAGCAGCTGCAGTCGACACGTCCCCCGGGCGCGAGCTGTACGTGCGCCACGCGCGGATCGACGGCAGGTCAGTGGCCCGACTTCGTGCCGTCGACGAGGGCGATCGCTGCGTCGTCGAGGCCGAGGTGTGGCCGAACGGAGCCGACCTCCCCGCGGCCGCGGGCCCGTACGCGTTCCCGAGCCCGGTCGAGGCGACCCGCTTCGTCACGCACGCGGTCGAGGCGTTCATCGCGCTCGGCTGCGACGTCGCCGCATCGTAGCGCCCACGTCCGACACATGGCCGTGTCCAGTTGGGCCACGGCTGCTGGTCCGCTACGCCTTCGCTGCAGGCACTTTCACACTGCACTGAGACACGGTGTCTGACACCAGATTGTCCGCTCAGGACAGGACGCGAGCGAGCTCTTCGATCGACGTGAGCCCCGAAGCGACCTTCTCGAGGCCGTCGTCCCAGAGTGAGCGCATGCCGCTGGCAGCAGCGGCCCGACCGATGTCGTCACGGCTCGCGTGCTGGACGGCGAGGGCCGCGATCTCCTCCGTCATGCGCAGGAACTGGAAAATGCCGACCCGGCCCCTGTAGCCCGTGTGGTTGCACCGCGGGCAGCCCTTCTTGCGATAGAAGACCGTCCCGTCGAGCGCGCCCGAGCAGCTCGGGCGCGACGCGGAGCTCCGCAAGCTCGGCCTCGGTCGGCTGGTACGCCTCGCAGCAGTGCGTGCAGAGCTTGCGCGCGAGTCGCTGCGCGAGCACGGCCGAGATGGCTGCGCCTGTGAGGAACGGCTCGACGCCCATCTCGCCGAGGCGGGTGATCGTCGATGGAGCGTCGTTCGTGTGCAGCGTCGAAAGCACGAAATGGCCCGTCAACGCCGCCTCGATGGAGATCTTCGCCGTCTCGGCGTCGCGGATCTCGCCGACCATGACGACATCGGGATCCGAGCGCAGGATCGAGCGCAGCGCCGAGGCGAACGTGAGACCCGCGCGCACGTTGATCTGCACCTGGTTCACACCTGCCAGCCGGTACTCGACCGGATCCTCGACCGTGATGACGTTGATCTCAGGCCGGTTGATGAGCGCGAGGCAGCCGTAGAGCGTCGTCGACTTGCCCGACCCGGTCGGGCCGGTGACGACGAGCGCGCCGGTCGGGAGCTGGACGATCGCCTCGAGGTCGGTGCGCATCGCGTCCGAGAGCCCCAGCTCGGGCATCGTCGGCGGCTTCCGCGACTTGTCGAGGAGGCGCATGACGACCTTCTCGCCTTCCACGGTCGGGAGCGTCGCGACGCGGATGTCGAGCATGCGGCCGACAGCGGACGACGAGAGCGTGATCCGCCCGTCCTGCGGCTTCCGCCGCTCGGCGATGTCGAGCTTCGCGAGCACCTTGAGTCGAGTCGTCACGCCGGCTGCCATCTTCTTCGGGACCCGCTGCACCTCGCGCAGCACGCCGTCGACGCGGAAGCGGATCACGAGCGCGTCCTCCTGCGCCTCGAAGTGAACGTCGGAGGCGTTCTCCTCGGCGGCCTGGAAGATCAACGCGTTCACGAGACGGACGAGCGGTCCGTCGGAGATGCCGTCGTCGGCCTCGAGGTCGTCGGCGTCTCCCGGCTCGTCGGCGACCTCCTCCATGTCGACGGCGACGACCGAACCGATCGCCTCGGCCGTGCGGACGAGCCGCTGCAGCTCCGCGAGGATGTCGTCGCGCGATGCGACGCCGAGGTCGAGCGAGTGCTTCGTTGCGAGACGCAGCTCGTCGATGGCGTGGAGGTTCCCGGGATCGGCGACTGCCACCCTGAGCACGTCGTCCTCGAGGGCATACGGAACGGCGATCGACCGCTCGAGCGTCGGCACCGGGATCAGCTGCACGGCGTCGACGGCGACCCCGACGGTGGGCAGGTCGATCACGGGGAGGTGGTGGCGCACGGCCAGCATTCGCGCGATCCCGTCCGACACCGCGGCGCCCTCGTCGATCAGGGCCTGCGTGACGGGCGTGCCGCTCGCCGCGCGCGCCCGGACTTCGGTCATGGCGCTCGCGTCGACGAGAGTCGTCGCCTCGAGCAGGTCGAGCAGCAGCTCGGCGGTCTCGTCGACCCCGAAGGGCGTCGCGAGCGTGCGCGCCGGGGCCGGAGCGGCCTCGGCCGGGGTCGCCTCGTCGGCGCTCGGTGCGCGTGTGAGTTTCATCGCCGCTCCCTCGAAGGGGTTATCGGCAGACGGCGAGAGCCTCTTGACGTGACGACTCTCAGAAGAGCGCCAGGTATGCGTCGAGCATCGCGTCGCCGAAGAAGAGGGCGAGCACGGCGCCGAGCGACGAGGAACGGGACGAGCGGCACGCCCATCTTCCGCGCCGACGTCCCGTGCCGCGAGACGAGGAACGCGGCGGGAACGAGCGACGCGAAGAGACCGATCATGAACGCGACCGTGACGGAGGCGCCGAGCATCGCCCCCAGGAGGAGCATCAGCTTGACGTCGCCCATCCCGAGTCCCTTGGGATAGGCGAGCACCACGAGGAAGAGCGCGCCGGACGCGATCAGCGCCCACGCGAGCCACGCGGGCGAGGGCTCGAGCGCGGTGTGCGCGACGAGGGTGACGCCGGCGGCAGGAAGCACGATCCGATTGGGGACGATCCGGTGGTTCATGTCGATGACGGAGAGGACCACGAGGACGGAGCAGAACCCTGCTGCGAGAGCCGCCTCCGCCGTCAGGCCGTAGAGGGCGACGCAGGTCACGACGAGGAACGCGGTCACCGTCTCGACGAGCGGATACGCCGGCGAGATGCGAACGCCGCAGTGACGGCACGTGCCTCGGAGCAGCACGTACGACAGGACCGGGATGTTGTCGCGCCAGAGGATCTCCGTGCCGACAACTCACGCAGGACGAGGGCGGCCGTAGGATCGATCGCCGCGCCGGGACCCGAGCGACGACCACGTTCAAGAAGCTCCCGAGCGCGAGGGCGGGCGCGAAGACCATTGCCAGCGCAGCCGGGTTCACAGCCGCTCCACGCTCGTCACGACGACGCCACGCGGAGCGCCGGCGGCGAGTCGTCCGGCGGCGCGGAGTGAATCGCAGCCTGCGGTGGGCTCGCCTCCTCGATGGCCACGAGCGCCGCCTTCTCGGCGTGGCTGAGCGCGATCTCGAAGTCGTGCCGGTTCGTCGCGGCGTTGGCTGCCGTCTCGCGATCGACCAGGCCCGAGAGGACGAGATCGAGCAGCGCCATTGCGAAGCTCTGCATCTCGAAGAACTCGCCGTCGGCGATCGCATCCTCGATCTCCTCGGTGCGCCGCTCGCGGATGAGCTCGGCGATGCGGGCGTTCGTCACCATCACCTCGACTGCCGGTATCCGGCCGCCACCGAGCCGCGGGAGCAGCCGCTGGCTGACGACGCCGCGGAGGACGCCCGCGAGGATCGACACGACCTGAGCCTGCTTCTCGTGCGGGAAGAACTCGACGAGCCGCCCGATCGTCTCTGCGGCGTCGAGCGTGTGAAGCGTCGAGAAGACGAGGTGGCCCGACTCCGCCGCCTGCAGGGCGACCTGGGCAGTCTCGGCGTCACGCAGCTCTCCGATGAGGATGACGTCCGGGTCCTGCCGCAGCACTCGGCGAAGCGCCTGCGCGAAGCTCTCGGTGTCGAGGCCGACCTCACGCTGGTTGACGATGCACCGGTGGTCGTGATGAAGGACCTCGATCGGATCCTCGATCGTCACGATGTGCTGGCTCCGCGTGCGGTTGATCTCGTCGAGCATCGCAGCGAGCGTCGTCGTCTTCCCGGACCCGGTGGCGCCGGTGACGAGCACGAGGCCGCGCTGCTCACCCGCGAGCCGGGCGACGCCGGGCGGCAGATGGAGCTCGTCGAAGCCCGGGATCCGGTCCGGGATGACACGAAAGGCGAACGAGATCGCACCGCGCTGACGAAATCCGTTCACGCGGAAGCGCGGAAGGTCCGGCGACGAGTACGCGAGGTCGAGCTCGCCGGTGGCCTCGAACTGCTCGCGTCGCTCGGGCAGGCTGGAGGTCACATGCGCGAGCACGCCCTCGAGCTCGATGTCACTGAGCTCGCCGAGCTCCGTCACGTGCACGAGCTCGCCGTCCTTGCGCACGACAGGCGGTTGCCCCACCTTCAGGTGGACGTCGCTGGCGCCGAGGCCGACGGCGCGAAGGAGGACCGCGTCTAGATCCATCGGCACGCGAAGCCATCGGCAGACGCCGCGCCAGCCTTGAGATCGCGCGCGCTCGACCGGCGTCAGCTGTGCATCGTGTCGCGTTACGAAGCGCGATCGTGTCGCTCACCTCGTAGCTGAGCGTCGGCTGAGCAACGGGGTCGGGGTTGACACCGATGCGCACCGCCACGGCCGGAAGGTTCCCGGCGCTGCAGGTCGGCGGGTCGGGCCACAGGTTCCCGTTCCAGTCGGCGGGCGTCGGAGTGACGGCAGTGTTCGCCGACCACCCGGTGTCGGGCGTGACGATGTAGTCGACGACGAGCGTCGCGCTCACACTCCCGTTGCAGTCGGAGAGCACGGTGCCGAGAAAGCGGAAGAGCTGCCAGCGGTTGGCGTCGCCGGCGACCGGGATCGTGCACCACTGGACGCCCGACGAGCTCGTCGTCACGGACGGGCAGACGCTCGGCGACTCGGTCAGCGTGAGCGTGAAGCCGCCGAACGGGTTCTCCTGCGGCGCGGGCGCGGCGCTGGCGCAGTGGACGTCGACGCGCATCCGGTTCAGTGCCAGGCGCGCGTTCTCCTGGGCCATGACACGCTTCACCGTCCCGCTCTCGGCGCTGAGACCTGCCGCGAAGGACGTCGTCATGCCGATGAGGACGACCCCGATGATCACCATGACGACGAGGAGTTCGAACATCGTGTAGCCCGCCTCGTCGCGCACGAGACGCGTCAGGGCACGGGACGACACGCGAGACATCTCCGCCCTGGAATCGGCAGCGCGCGGGAGCGACTGAAGCGCACGTGAGCGCTGCCCGCGGGAATCCCTCGAACGAAGGACGGGAGAGAGCCGTCGATGCCGATGAGACCTAGAGATCTGCGCCTACCAGACGGCGTCGTCGACACGACCTGCGGCAATGAACGAACGAGCTCCCACCGCTCAGTCCAACACCCGACCCTCGCTCCGCGACGAGCGCGGCATCGCCCTCGTCATGACGCTCATCATCACGGCGTCCTTCGCGATCACGACGATGGCGATCGCGACGCTGATGGTCTCGAACGAGATGTCGGCCGGACGCGATCGCGACTCCACGCGGGCGTTCAACGCCGCCGAGTCGGGTATCAACACCGCACTCTCGGTCCTGAGCCAGCAGGACTCGAGCGGCTCGCAGGCGATCGGCTCCACCCTCTCGAGCACGAGCTTCACCATCGACGGCGGGTCGGGGACGTACTCCGCGACGAAGTCCAGCGCGCTCGAGTGGACAGTCGACGCGACCGGCACGTCGCCGAACGGCCAGGTGTCGCGAGAGCTTCAGGTTCGTGTGTCCGCGCAGACCGTGTCCAGCGGGACGGCGGCATCGCCGGTCTACGGATGGGGATTCTTCATGGCCGCGACGACGCCCGACTGCGTGGCGACGGGGGGCGCGAGCGGGAACAACATCGGCAACTCCGCGCTGCTGACGATTCCCGTGTACACCGCGGGCTCCCTCTGCCTCACGGGCGGTGGCTCGCCGCTCATCGCAGAGCCGTCGACGAGCGCCGGCGGGACGATCCCGCTGTATGTCGGCGGCCAGTTCCGAACCTCCGGCAACAGCTCACCCGTCGGGACCTCTGCCAAGCGGCTCGCGTCGGCGACCGTCGTCGGCGGCTGCCAGATCAGCTTCCACGGGTGGAAGGACGTCATCTGCAGCCAGCAGGGAGTGCCGACGAGCGGAACCGGCTCCGGGATCTGGGCGAACACCTACGGCTCGACGCCGATGACGCTCACCAAGCCCACGATCGACCCCGCCTACTGGTACACGAACGCCAAGCCCGGGCCGAACGCCGCGTGTGGCGCCGGCTCCACAGTCGGGCCGCTGCAGTTCGACGGCAACACGACGAGGGATACGAGCCTCGGCAGCAAGAGGCTGCTCATGCTCACGGGCTCGTCGGGCGCCGGCAACAACTTCGACTGCAAGTACTACGACGGCAGCGGCAACCTCGTCGGCCGCCTCGCATGGACGTTCGGAACCCCTGGGACGCTCGTGATCCAGGGCACGGTGTTCATCGACGGGAGCCTCACCTTCGCGGGCAACGACAAGGCCGTGTACACGGGGTCGGGCACGATCTACGTGAACGGCACCGTCTCGATGTCCAACGGCGCGCGGGTCTGCGGGGCGGCGATGGTCAGCGGAGCCTGCAGCGGCAACTGGAACCCGGCGACGAACGCGCTGATGCTCGTGGCCGTGAACGCCGGCACTGCGACGACCGCCTTCGACATGGCCGGCGACTCGCAGTTCGAGGGTCTGGCCTATGCCGTCGGAAAGTACTCGGCAGGAAACAGCGCCTACGTGTCCGGCCCCGTCATCGCCGATAGCGGCACGCTGTCGGGGAACACGAAGTTCAAGGTCGTCACCGATCCGCCTCCGGGTGCGCCGGGCGACGGCTCGGTGGTCACGACGACGGTCTGGAAGGTCGTGCCCGGCTCGTGGCGCCAGCTCGGATGACCGGCAGCCTCTCGCTCGTCCGCCGTTGCGAGTGCGCGTGGACGGGACTGCTCCGGCGCGTGCGATCCGAGAAGGGCTTCGGCCTCATCGAGCTCCTCATGGCCATGACCGTCCTCTCCGTCGCGATCGCCGCCCAGCTCACCGTCTTCGAGGCCTCGTTCACCTCGCTGCACCGCGCGAGCCGGAAGGGGACAGCGGTCATGCTCGCGGACAAGCAAATGGAGATCTACCGGACGATCGCGTACTCGTGCATCTATCTCACGTCCGCGACGGGCGACTCGACATACTCGGGCGACAGCGCCTACAGCGCGTCCCAGGTGACGGGATCGGGATGCTCGCCGAGCACCACACCCCCGACCACGGCGACCACGGCGTCCCAGACCGTGACAGGCCCAGATGCCCTCTCGTATCGGATCGACACGTACGTCGTCAGCATGACGCCGACAGGAGGCCGTGCCATGAAGAAGGTCACGGTGGTCGTCCGCAAGGTGACGGCCGGGACCGTCGGAACAGTGCTGGCGCGAGCCTCGTCGTCGTTCGATCAGGGCTGGGCGTAGCTACCGCGTCGTGCGCGCGAGCCGCGACAGCGCACGGAGCGGCGGGCGGGCGAGCCCGCGCGCCTCGCCGGGATGCGCAAGGTCGCCGCGAAGGAGCCCCGACACGGCGCCGAAGACGCCCGGCGCGCGGAGCGCCCAGAGGCACGCGCCGGGGTAGCGATCGGCGACACGCTTCGCCTTCCAGGAGGCGGACGCGTGGCGATCGAGCGCCTCCGAGAGCGCTCCGTCGTAGGTCTCGGGCCGCGCCTCGAGGATCGCGGCCGTTGCGAGCCGCGCTGAGACGAACGCCTCGTACATCCCGTCGCCCGACAGCGGATCGACGAGACCCGCCGCATCCCCGACGAGGAGGACGCGGCCGCGCGCTGCGGGGCTGCCGAGCTCGCGCATCGGGAGGCGATGGCCGCGAACGCTCTCGAGCGCAGCCGGGTCGACGTCGTGCGCCCGAGCGAGCCGATCGAGCTGACCACGAAGGTTCGGGCCCTCGGTCATCCACCCGCCGACGCCGAGATTCGCGTGATCGCCCTTGGGAAACACCCAGCCGTACCCACCGGGTACGACACCTAGCTCGACCCACGCCGTCCGGTCGTACAGCTCACGGGGGAGGCCGCGCCACCGGACGTTTCCCTCCAGCGCGACGCCGCGGACGATGCCGTCACCGAGACCGGCCGCCTTCGCGACGACGCCGTTCGCGCCGTCGGCCCCGACGAGGAAGGACGCCCGGACGGCTGTGTTCCCGACACGTGCGCCTACGCCCTCGTCGTCGAGCTCGATCGCGCCGACGGCGACCCCGTCGCGGAAGTCGGCGCCCGCGCCCGCTGCCTGCTCCGCGAGATGGAGATCGAGCCATCGCCGCTGGGTCATCTCGATGAGCGGCGCGTCGCTCCGCCTCCCGAGCTTGGAGCCGTACGCGACCCGGACGACCATGCGGTCGACGACGTGCTCCACGACCGGATCGATGGTGCACGGCAGGTGCTTGAGGGCCCGCCCGGTGAGTCCGCCGCCGCAGGGCTTGTCGCGAGGAAATCTCGCGCGGTCGACGAGGAGGACACTCGCTCCCGAGCGGGCGAGGTGGATCGCCGCGGCGGATCCAGCAGGCCCTGCTCCGACCACGAGCACGTCGAACCGCTCCACGAGGCGATTGTAGGGTCGACCCGTCACCGGGATGGACAGCGCTCGCTCGCCTCGCACCGGCGGAGGACCGACACCCGCGGCGCCGACGACGTCCCGTTCGGCCAGGTCAGCTGCACGAGGACCGAAGCAGCGTCGTTCGAATAGCTGAGCTCGCGCATGGCCCGATCCGGATTGGCGCGGTGGACGAGGAGGTAGCGACCCGCCGCGAGTCCCGTGACGTCGAGCTCCTGGCCGTGGAAGAACGCGGGATAGCGGTCGACGAATCCGACGGACGTGCCTTCGAGCACGCGTCGCGCGCCCGGCTGCCCCGCCCCGCAGTCGCCGATGAAGCGCGGTGGGCCGGCGCCGGCGATCCGCGGCAACACCTGTCCCCAGCGATCGATGAGACAGAACCCGCTCTTACGATCGCGGACGAGCGGGGCGAAGTCGCGAGCTCGCCGCAGCTCGTAGCGGACGAACGATTCGAGATGCCAGTGGTGGTGCGGTCGATGGAGCTCGTAGTGCAGACGCCCGACGTTGCGCACCAGTCGTGTCGCACCGCCGCGCAGCTCCACGACCTGGTGCGCGATCATCGGTTGTCCGGGGAGCCGGAGGCCCTGAATCACGAGCGGTCCGCGACCGCGATTCTCCGTGGATGACGCGAAGCCGAGCTGGAACCTGCGGCCCGACTGTACGACGAGGATCTCCGCGGGCGCACGCTGGTCGAGGTCGGGCAGGAGCTCGTCAGGACGGGGGACGAGCGCGCGGTGCGCCCGCGCCCAGTCCGGATCCGTCAGGCCCTCGGCCCCCTCGATCTGCCTGCCGGGAGCCGTCCCTTCGGCGCCCACGATCCAGATCGACGAGCCTCTTGCCGCTGCGCGCGCAAACGCTATGTCCTCCCCAGTCGGAGACCAGTCGGGCCGCGAGTCGTGGCCGGTTCCTCGCGTGAGCTTGCGCATGCTTCCGTCGGAGAGCTCGAGCACCCACAGGTCCGAGTCTCCGCCCGACTCGCGCGCGAAGGCGAGGCGTCGTCCTCCCGGCGACCAGGCCGGGGAGCGAGCTCGACCCGGAACCTCCGCAAGGGGTTCGGGCTCGCCCCCGGTCACCGCAACCGCCCAGAGCTGGCGCCGCCCGCCTCGGTTCGACGAGAATGCGATGCGAGCTCCGCCGGGCGACCACGCTGGATCGGCGTCGTCGCCTGGACCTCCGACAAGCACCGCCTTGCGCGTGCCGTCGGCACGCATGACGTGGAGATTGGCGGCGCCCGGCTGGCCGCTCTCCCAGACGATCCTGCGGCCGCCCGGCGACCACGCCGGCCGGCGATCGGCGCCCGCCCGACGGGTGAGCCGCCGAACCTCCCCCGTGCGTGTGTCTGCGACGTAGATCTCCTCGTTCCCGTCGCGCGCCGAGACGAACGCGATGCGACGGCCGTCCGGGGCGACCGCGGGATCCGCGTCCCCCGGCAGAAGCCACGGAAGCTCGACGTCCAACGTCCCGTCAGCCAGCACGGCATGCGTCGCGTCGGCGCCCGCCGCGACGATCACGGCGAGTGGGCGTTCCGAGGCGCTCGTCTCTCCTGGACCCGCGCCGGCGGCGGCAGGCAGCAGTGCAGCCGCCAAGACGGCGGCGATCAAGTACCTCGGGATCCGAGTCATGCAGTCAGTCGCAGTCCACAGTCGTTGTGACCGCCGAGGCTACAATTGCCCGCCCGCGCAGGGATTCCCGAGTGGCCAAAGGGGGCGGGCTGTAAACCCGCTGGCTCAGCCTTCGGAGGTTCGAATCCTCCTCCCTGCATTGGCCGCAGATCGGGATTTCGCTAGCGCGAAATCCCGATCGCGAGAGTCAAGGACGCTCGCAGCTCAGGCTCGTCCTTCTGCACTGTCCGCAGACACGGGATTCGCGCGTGCGAATCCCGTGTCGCGAAACCCCTGATGAGCGACCGCAGAGCGGTCGCTCATCGCGGCGATCCTTCGACGCGCGAGCTTGCGTGGCTCAGACGCGCGCCGCCGAAACGCCGAGCGTCGTCGAGAGGAGCAGTTCGCCGAAGGTCGTCTCCGTGATCGTGATGTCGTCGGCCAGGTTCTCGGCGACCCACTCCGCCACTATCTCGTTCACCGCCTCAGCCGCCTCAGCGCTGTCCCACACGCTGAACGAGAAGATCTCGTCGCTCGTCGCCGCGACGGAGTACGCGCGGAAGCCGGCCTGACTCTCGAAGATCGGGAGCAGCCCCTCTTCGGCACGCTGTATGAGCGCGTGAGGATCCACGCTGGTCGTGTACCGCGCCATCCGAACGTGCATAGAACTCCCTTCTGCGTCGACCTGGCTCCGAGGCCGATCCCCGGATTCCGGCCGGCGCTGCCGGGACCATTCCAAACGGCGAGCGGTCTGGCAAGGACGGCCACCGGATCGACGCGCGAAAGCCACGTCCCGTTACAGACGTCTCCGCATGCCACACCTCAGGCTGATGCTGCCTCCCACCACTCAGGATGCTCGATCGCCGTCTCGTCGGGGACGGGGTATGAGCCATGCAGGTGCACGAGCTTCCAGCCACCACGCTCCTGCACGAACACCGCGGTGAACCGCAGGCGAAACGACGGGCCTCCTGGAATCGAGAACAGCGGCTTCGCGACCGCCCATCCGGTCTCACCGTTCTCCCAGGCGAGGATGTCGCCCGGCTCGATGAAGACGCCTTCGAGGCCGTAGGCAGCCCGGACCGCGTCCTGCCCGAGGAACCACTCCTGCGCGGTCGACCCGACAGCGAATGCAGCCTCTGTGGTCGACACGACCTCCTCGAACGTCGAGACGTCGCCCGATGCGTTCTTCGCGAAGAACGTGCGCAGGGCATCGGCGATCGACTCCGAGTTCGTCATCATGACTCCCCTCGTGTCGGTGACCGCAGGAGTCTGGCACCACGACGCAGCTCACGTGCGGGGCTAGACTGCGCGCTTCGCCCTCTTAGCTCAGTCGGTAGAGCACCTCCATGGTAAGGAGGGGGTCGACGGTTCGAGTCCGTCAGAGGGCTTGGCTCTACGGCAGGGTTTGCGGCGCATCCGGTGTCCGTGGTTCGCCTCGTCTTCGCGGCTGGGTCAGATCTGGGTCAGATCGTCTCTCGTACCATGTCCAAGGCTCATCGAAACGCGATACTCGAGGGTCGGATTGGGTCATGAGCACTGACTCGAGCACACCGTCGATCACTGGCGTGAACCGGTGAACGACCTCGTGTTTGCAGGCACTTCACATCGAGTCTCGGCTAGAGGCTTGATGTGAATTAGCGGCCGTCGTAGGCGGCGAGGGCGCGTGCGGGTCGTCCGGCGAGGGTGTTGAGCAAGATGCCGAGGGTGAGCGCGAGCAGGCGCTGCGCGATCCGCGCGGCTAGCCCAGCCGGTGTCTTGGCAAGGTGCCGTTCGAGCCGCATCTGGCCCTTCAGGTTGGAGAAGACGCTCTCGATCGCGAGCCGAATGGAGGCGAGGCGCCGCTCGCCTGCTTCGTTGTTGGCGGTCCGTTCCTTCGCCGGGGTGATGAGCTCGACGCCGCTTGCGGCGAGCCGCTCGCGGTAGCCGCGGCCCCACAAGCCTTTGTCGGCGATCACGATCTCGCTCGGGGTGCCGGTGAGCAAGTCGGCGAGCGGTTCGTACTCCTTCTCGCCCGCAGGCACGAGCGTGTACCCGAGCGGCAGCCCGCGCGGATCGGTGAGCAGGACGAGTCGCACGCCCCACACGAAGCGGTGGTGAGACTTCTGAAAGCCGTAGCGGGCGAAGCCCGCGAACTCGCTTCTCGACGCGCAGCCGGGGTAGCTGGCGCAGGCGAGGAGCGTGCCGTCGCAGAGGCGGATGTCGCCCGTGTCGAGCCAGCGGGCGAGCCGCTGCTGCACCGCCGCGATCAGCTCGACGAGCGCGCGCAGGCGCCGGTTGTATTGCGACTGGTCCGGTAGGTGCGCGAACCAGCCGGGCAGGATGCGCCCCACCAAGCCGAGGAACTGGCGATCCGAGGAAATCCCCATCGCCGCCTGGCAAACGGCGAGGGCGACCAGCTCAGCGTCGGTGACCTTCGCCGGTCGACCGCATCGAGCAGGGACCGGGTACTCATCAGCGAAGACATACGCTGCTACGACAAGGGCTTCCAGATCGGCCGTCATCTCGAGCCTCCATCTCGAGGGACACGTCTGGAAGCCCTCCTTCGCGCTGGCACGGCGGGTCCCTGCTCGGAACCCGCCGTTTCACATCAAGCCTCTAGTAGAACCGAGGCTCGGTTGTCCACGGTGGCGCCGACAGCGGACTTCAGTCACGCTTTCGTCCGAATCCGCGACCGTACAGCCGACGTCGTCAACGTCGGCGATCTCGACGAAGGTCGCCTGGGATGTCGTGGTCGTCGAGTACGCGAGCGATCGTCTCCCCGATCTCAGAGTCGCTCCATGCCGCTGGCTGCAGTGACGAGAACCGTCATCGCTCTACCTCCGTTAGGCAGGCAGCACGAGGTCGCGATGGCGCAAGGACGCCAGACCCGCGGCGACGAGCGCTGCCGAGATAACGATTACGCCGAAGACCGGGAGCGGCGGCGAATTCGGCGGCCGGCGCCTTCGGGGTGTGGCTGAACGGCGAGATGTCCTGCGCCCACGCCGGCAGCTGCAGGGTCGCGGCGCCGAACATCGGGCCCAAGCAGGATCGCGAGCAGAAGCAGCGCCCAGGAGAGCGCGCTGGTCGCTCGCGGCAGCAGCGCCGTGAGGGCGACCACGACGCCGGCGATCAGCATGATGGCCGGGAGCTGGACGAGTGCCGGCTCCGATCAGCGCACGCAGTTCCGCCGGAATGTCGCCGAGCACCGCCCCAGCAGCCAGGCCCATGCTCACCGCGAAAACGAGGAGCAGGAAGAGCGCACCCAGTCCCGGCGTTGAGGAGGTGGCTGATCATCCACCGCGGTCGGCTCACCGACGCAGCGAGGACGGGCTCCAGCCGGCCGTCGGCCTCCTCGGCGCGCATCCGGAGCAGGATCTGGACCGCGTAGATCGCGACGGCCATCCCGGCCATCTCGATGATCGACGCACGGTACGCGTCGAGGACCTGCTCGGAGCCGCCCATGCGCGCGTACCAGTCGGCCGTCGCGCCCTCCAGGTCCTTCATCTCGTCGATGATCGCGCCGAAGACGAGACCGAATCCGGCCATTGCGCCGGCCCATCCGAGCAGCGCGCTCCGCTGCAGACGCCAGACGAGCCCGAACGGGCTGAGGAGCCGAGGCGATGCCTCACCGGTCCGCGCCGCTCGCGCGAGGATGCCGCTTCCGACGTCACGCCTGGTCGCGAGCATGCTCGCCGCGGCGACGAGCACGACGAAGGCGACTGCGCACAGGCAAGAGCGGCCACCAGTTGTCGCCGCCGAAGGGGCGCATCTGCTGTCCCCACCCCATCGGGGACAGCCACGCGGGCCAGGCGCTCACGAGACGCACGTCCGCTCGCGTCGACATGACCGAGCATGTTTCCGACGCCGCTCACCACGAAGGCGAGACCGAGGACCGCGGCGGCGAGACCGCTGGCTCCGCGCGTGGTCGACGAGAGCTGCACGGTGACCGCAGCGACCCCCGCGAAGACGATGCCGACAGCGCCGTCGCCATCCCGGCCGTGAACGAACCGGTCGCGGGCTGCCCGGTCACGATCCCGGCCAGGCCCAGCAGCCCGGCGAGCACGATGTTCGCGCCGACCGTGACGACGAGGGCGGCGGCCAGGCCGGCGTGACGGCCGACGACGGCGGCGCCGACCAGCTCGGCGCGCCCGGTCTCCTCGTTCTGCCGCGTGTGTCGCACGACCGAGCAAGCGCGCTCATCAGCCCGGCGAGCACCGCGAGCAGCAGATAGCCGCGGATCATCGTCGTCGCGCCCTCGCTCGACGCCCGAGGCGACGCCGAAGATCCGCAGCGCCGGAGTGCTCGCGAAGAGCTCGGCCTCGTCGACGAGCGCTTGCCGCGTCCTGTGCCACCGATTCCGGCCAACATCCCGGCGTCAGCAAGGCACAGCCCGAGCACGTAGGCGGAGAGCTTGAACCGGTCGCGCCGCAGCGCGAGCCACGTGAGTGAGCCCGTGCCGCTCAGCGCGGTCATCGTGCGCCCACGAGCTCGCGGCCGCCGTTGCGGGTCGCGAGGTCCTCCCCGTAGTGGCGCAGGAATAGCTCCTCGAGCGTGGGCGGCGAGCTGGTCAACGACCGCACGTCGTACTCGACGAGGTGCTCGAGAATGCTGTTCAGCTCACCCGTGTCGACGCTGAACTGCGCACGCGTGCCGTCGATGCTCAGCGTCGTGGACGCCGGGCAGCTCGCTCAGCGTGCCGATCGGTTTCGCCGTCTCGACAACCACGGTCGTGCGGGTCAGGTGACGCAGCTCGTCGAACGTTCCCGACTCGGTCGCTCGGCCGGCCCGGATGATCGTGACCCGATCGCACAGCGCCTCGACCTCGGCGAGGATGTGGCTGGACAAGCAGGACGGTGCGGCCCGCATCGCGCAGCTCGCGAACCACGTCCTGGAAGACGATCTCCATCAACGGGTCGAGACCCGAGGTCGGCTCGTCCAGGAGGTACAGCTCGACGTCGGACGCAAACGCCGCGACGAGCGCCACCTTCTGCCGGTTGCCCTTCGAGTAGGCGCGGATCTTCTTCGTCGGGTCGAGCTGGAACCGCTCGAGCAGGTCGGCGCGCCGCGCTCGATCGAGACCGCCGCGCAGCGTGCCGAGCAGGTCGATCACCTCGCCCCCGGTGAGGTTCGGCCACAGGTTCACCTCGCCCGGCACGTACGCCAGGCGTCGGTGGAGCGCGACCGCGTCGCGCCACGGGTCGCCACCGAGCACGGTCGCCTCGCCGTCGTCTTTGCGCAGCAGGCCGAGCAGGACGCGGACGGTTGTCGTCTTGCCGGCGCCGTTCGGCCCCAGGAAGCCGTGCACCTCCCCGCTCCGAACCGTGAGGTCGAGACCATCGAGCGCGCGCGTCGCCCCGAAGCGCTTCACCAGGCCGGAAACGGAGATCGCTGCCACGGTCCCCCCGCCGGGCTGGGCCGTCGGCTCGCGCGCTGCTCGGCGCTCTTCAGTCGTGACCGTCCCCGTGGGCATGATCAACCACCCCCAGTCAGCGGTGGCTTCCGCACGCGCGCGACCACTCCGCTGCGGAGGAACCAGCGCAGCGCGACGGACACGCCGCCGCCGATCAAGATCGCCCACGGCCAGTCGAGTCCGCCGAAGTAGTGGAGCGAGAAGGCGACCGCGACGATGACGATCACGTTCTCGACGTAGGACAGCATCGTCTTGAGCACTGAGGGCCTCCTCTCAGTCGCGCTGGTGGGTGAGCCGCCAGGCCGTGCGCACGTGCAGGCGCGAGCCCGCGTGCAGCAGGCCCTGGGCGTAGACGCGCCCGGCGAGCCGGATGAGCGCGTAGATCGAGGCGAGCACGAGCACGATCGCGAGCAGGTGCTCCCAGAGCGGCACGCCCACGAGCGCGCTCCGCGCTGGTAGAACGAGCGGCGCGGTGAGGGGGAAGACCGTGAGGACGTTGGCGATGGTGCTCTCCGCGTCGGCGCTGAGCGCTGCGTAGCCGACGAAGAACGCGGCCAGCAGCGTGTAGGTCACCGGCTGGCCAGCCGAGTTCGCATCCTGCTGTTGCGCCGCGAGCGCTCCGGCTGTGGCGTAGGCGACGGCATAGAGCGCGAACCCGAGCGCGAACCAGGGAACCACCAGTGCGACGCTGCGGCCGAGCGATGACGGAGCGTCGTAGACGCCGGCGGCAAGCAGGACGGCGGCGAGCCCGGCGACAAGGGCGAGTTGCATCAGCCCGAGCAGCCCGATCCCCACCACTTTGCCGACGAGCAAATGGCGGGGTCGCACAGTCGAGAGGATCAGCTCGACGACGCGGTTGCTCTTTTCCTCGACCACACCGGCCAGCACCCACTGGCCGTAGATCGCCAGCGACCCGAGGAGAAGCGCGGCGCCGAGCATGGCGACGACAGCCTCAGCGTCCTCGGAAGTCTCGTCAGGGGGCTCGAGCGTCGCGGTCGCGAGTTCAGGCGCGGGTGGGAGATGACGACGGATTCCCCTAACTGCCGTGTCCGCGGCCGCCGCGATCTGAGTGTCGACGCTCTTCCGAAAGACGATCCGGTCACCGCCGAGGAGGAGCAGCGCATCGACTTTCTCCGCGTCCAGCTCGTGGCGCCCGGCCGCCGCCGATTGCACGACCTGCAGCCGCACCTTCGCGTCGAATGGTTCCGCGGCGCGCTGCAACGCGGCGTCGAGCCCGCGTGGCGCCGGCGCAACCACCGCGACGCGATACGTCGTCTCCTCCTGGAGCACCATCGGCAATGCGCTCGAGGCGCCGACGATGACGAGCATGATCACGGTCGACCATAGAAAGGCCGGGCTGCGCAGCCGCTCACGGATCTCGCGCCAGGCGACGAGCGAGATGGCACGTCGCGCGCTCATGGCTCGATCAGCTCCACGAAGAGCTCCGCGAGCGAAGGTGGGCCGTAGCTGAAGGCGACGACCTCAGCGGCACGCTGCGCCTCCGCGAGGACCTGCTCCGGGTCGACGTTGCGGTCGGCGAGCAGCCGAAGGGCGCCGCCACGACGCTCGAGCAGCTCGACTCCCGCGATCGTGGGTAGCCATGCCGAAGCGTCCTCGAGCTCGAGCTCGATTCGCCGCCGCCGGGAGCCGCGCCGCAGCGCGTCCACCGTGCCCGTCGCCACGATCCGGCCATGGTCGATGATCACCACGTCCTCGCAGATGTCCTCGACGAGCTCGAGTTGATGGCTCGAGAAGACGACGGCCGCCCCGCGGGCGGCCTCTCCGCGAAGAACCTCGGCCAGCGTGCGCACGGCAAGCGGGTCGAGACCGGCGAATGGCTCGTCGAGCACGAGAAGCTCCGGCTCATGCACCAGCGCCGCCGCCAGCTGCGCGCGCTGCTGGTTGCCATGCGAGAGCTCCTCCACCTTCGCCTCGCTGCGCTCCGCCAGCCCGAGGCGCCCGAGCCACGTCCGTCCTGCCGCCCGCGCCGCGTTTGCATCGAGCCCGTGCAGCTGGCCGAAGTACTCGAGCTGCTCCCGCACGCGCATCCGCGGGTACAAGCCGCGCTCCTCCGGCATGTAGCCGAACCGCAGCCGCTCCTGCAACCGCACCGGCCGCCCAAACCACCGCACCTCGCCGCCATCTATCTCGACGAGGCCGAAGACCGCACGCATCGCCGTCGTCTTCCCCGCCCCGTTCGGACCGAGGAAGCCGAGCATCCGCCCCGGCTCTACCGAGAACGAGAGGTCGGCGAGGGCCTGCACGGACTCGAACCGTTTGCTCACATGGACGAGGCTGAGACCGTCCTCACACCCTGATCGGCCGGCGGCGAGCGCGATGTCATCCCGCGGCCGAACGCGATCATGCTCGGCCAGCGCTCGCTCGCTGAGCATCTCGGTCGGCAACGGAATCAACTCCTTACTTAGACCATCGAGAGCATCCCGAGTAGGACTCTGCGAGCCATCGGGGAGTTCGCTGATCGCGCCGTGGATTCATCCCGATGCCAGCGACCCGGCGTTCACGGCATTCGGGGCGACGTGATGCTCGGAATGTCACTTGGCGCGGGAGGTGCGGCGACCACGAGAAGCCGTGGATCGGTAGTTGCTCACATCGCGACGCGTGCTTCTCCCCGATGCGCGAGCTGCGGCCTTGCGGGGAACCTGGCCCCAGGAGGTGGTTTGTCATGCAAGTCGCGACGGGAAGGCCGCCGATCGCCCTGGAGGGCGAGCTGGCGCCGCACCTGAGCCGCTGGCTGTGGCTCGTCAAGTGGCTCCTCGCCATCCCTCACTACATCGTGCTCTTCTTCCTCTGGCTCGCGTTCTTCGTGCTGACGGTGATCGCGTTCTTCGCGGTGCTGTTCACCGGGCGCTACCCGCGGGGGATCTTCGACTTCAACGTGGGCGTGCTGCGCTGGTCGTGGCGGGTCGCCTTCTACACCTTCGGTGCCCTCGGCACCGACGAGTACCCGCCGTTCACGCTCGCGGACGTGCCCGAGTACCCGGCGCGGCTCGAGATCGACTACCCGGAGAACCTGCGCCGCGGCCTCCCCCTCATCGGGTGGTGGCTGCTCGGCATCCCGCAGTTCTGCATCGCGGGGATCTTCGCCGGGGCCGGATGGTCGCTCGGACTGGTCGGCATCCTCGTGCTCGTCGCCGGCGTCCTGCTGCTGTTCAAGGACCGCTACCCGAACGAGATCTTCGACCTCGTGCTCGGCCTCAACCGCTGGGTGCTCCGCGTCGTCGCCTACGCGGCGTTCATGACCCGCGAGTACCCGCCGTTCCGGCTCGATGCCGGCCCGCACGAGCCGTCCTTCGACTTGAAGCAGAGGGAGACCGCCTGAAGGTGCCACTTGAGCCGGGTCCACAAAACGCACCGGAGGTGCGCATGGCCGGAGGTAAGGCGCGTCTACCACCACGATGGTTCATCAAGACGTTCTGGCACGCGCACCGACGAGTCGTGCGAGCGAGCGGCGGCCGCAAGGGTTTGTGGCCTCCCCGCCCGAGCAAGTGGGGCGCCTTGCGACTGACCACGACGGGCCGCCGCAGCGGCGAGCCGCGGAGTGTGATTCTCGGCTACTACGAGGATGGGCCGAACCTGGTCTCGATGGCCATGAATGGCTGGGGTGCTGCCGAGCCAGCGTGGTGGCTGAACCTGCAGGCCGATCCCCAGGCGGTCGTCGAGCTGGCAGGCGGGATCCGGCGCGAGGTGCTCGGCAGGCCCGCAGTCGGCGGGGAACGTGAGCGACTTTGGCAGCGCTGGCGTGAACTGGACAAGAACCTCGACAGCTACGCAGCCCGACGCCCACGACACACGGCGGTCGTCGTCCTCGAGCCGCGTTCGGCTGAGTCCCGGCCGAGCTGGTCCTGATCGCCCCACGCCACTGACTCCGCTCCTACATGCCGCTTGCGTATCCGAGTGTGCGGAAACGTCCCTTGAGCGTTCGCCTAAGGGTTACCGGATCGGAATAGAACGGCAGTCCGTAGTTCCGACTAGCGCAGCTCAGTAGCCGCGCGGATGCAAAGGGGGCGCGTACGGCACATCGTCTGGATGTGACGTCGCACGCCGACCCTGGCGCAGTCCAGTTGCCACCAGGCGACTCCACGGTGTTCCGTTACGTCACGACCGAGTCGGTGGTCGTGCTCGTGGTCCTGGTCGGGCTCGTCACGGGCTCGGTGCTCCACATCCTCGGCGCGAACACCCCAGCCGACGTCGTGTGGGCCGGCGCAGCCGTAGTCGTTCTCGGGCCTCTTGTCTGGTCGGTCGCGCGCAGCCTTGCCCATCGCGATGTTGGCGTCGACGCGATCGCGCTCCTTGCGATTGCCGTTGCGCTCGTCCTCGGCGAATACCTCACCGCCGTGATCGTGTCGCTCATGCTCGCCGGCGGCAACGCTCTCGAGGCATCCGCCAACGCCCGTGCACGCCGCGAGCTGCGTCTCCTCGTCGAGCGTGCGCCACGAGTCGCACACTGCCGCCGTGGCCCGCTCGTCGAAGAGGTCGCCGTCGAAGAACTCTTGCCAGGAGACGTCGTCATCGTCCGTGCCGGTGAGGTTGTCCCCGCGGACGGCACGCTGTCGGACCGCGCGGAAGCCGTCATCGACAGTTCAGCCCTCACCGGCGAACCGCTTCCGGTCACGGTGCGTCCCGGTGGTGAGATCCTCAGCGGAACGGCGAATGCGGCCGACGCGTTCGACCTGGTAGTCACGCGCACATCGGCGGAGAGCGCGTACGCGGCGATCGTGCGGCTCGTCCAGGGCGCTACTGAACAGCGCGCGCCCTTCGTTCGCCTCGCCGACCGCTACGCAGCGTTCTTCCTTCCGGTGACGATTCTCGTCGCAGGCGGCGCGTGGATCGCCTCCGGGGATCCAACGCGCATGCTCGCCGTGCTCGTGGTGGCTACACCCTGCCCACTCATCCTCGCCGCACCGATCGCACTCGTTTCCGGGCTCTCCCGCGCAGCGCGCGTCGGTGTGATCGTGAAGGGCGCCGGTGTGATCGAGCAGCTCGGCCGAGCGCGCACGGTGCTCTTCGACAAGACCGGAACTCTCACGCTCGGCTCACCGAAGGTCGAGCGGATCGTCCCCCTCGATGGCGTCGAGCCGGTGGAGGCGCTTCGGCTCGCGGCGTCCCTGGACCAGCTTTCGGCACACGTTCTCGCAGAAGCTCTCGTGCACGACGCCGAGGGGCGTGGGCTCCGCTTGACGTCACCGACCGACGTGCGCGAGCAACCCGGCTCCGGCATCGTTGGCACCGTCGACCGCCGCGGTGTCGCGGTCGGTGCGGCTGGCTGGCTCGAGGGGCTCGGCGTCACCGGCGCCGAGCTCGCAGCGAGCGCAGCGGACGGTAGAGATGACGTCGGCCGCGCGAAGGTGTTCGTCGCCATCGACGGCCGACTCGCGGCGATGATCGTGATGGCCGATCACCTGCGCGAGGATGCCGCCGGTTTGACGGCGTCACTGCGTGAGGCGGGGATCCGGCACGTCGCGCTCGTCACCGGCGACAGCGCGCCCGTGGCTGAGGAGATCGGGCGCTTGGCTGGCGTCGACCGCGTCTACTCGGAGCAAAGCCCGGAAGACAAGCTCGAAGTGGTCAAGGCCCTTCGTGTCAGAAGTGAGCTCTGCCCGGTGGTAATGGTCGGTGACGGAATCAACGACGCGCCGGCGCTCGCTCTGGCCGACGTCGGGATCGCACTCGGTGCACAAGGAGCGACGGTCTCCTCCGAGACGGCGGACGTCGTGATCACCGTTGACCGCATCGACCGGGTCGCGCACGCCGTTCGCATCGGGCGTCGGTCGCTCGGCATTGCGCGCCAGAGCGTGCTCGTTGGAATGGGCCTAAGCCTGGCCGCGATGGCAGTAGCGGCTGCCGGCTATCTCCCACCGGTGTACGGCGCTCTCTTGCAGGAGGGAATCGACGTGATCGTCATCGTCAATGCCTTGCGCGCGCTGAAAGGTTGACAACCAGAAGTTGTCAGGAGAGCGAGCCGAGCCACGCTCTCGTTGGCGTTGACCGCAGCGATGCAAACGCGACTAGTGAAACGTACGTAGACGGTTCGGTATCGGGCCGGCTCCCTGGCTGCTCGGGCTCTGCGAGAATCGGTCATGTACCGACGACTGCGCGGTGAAGCCGGGTGCCCGCAGCTCGCCAGTCGACGCGAGGTCTGCGGGAAAACCCGGATTGACAATCTGTGCGACCACGCACCACCTACCGCGGCCGGCAATGTACGTTTCGCTGGTCGTAGCGCTTGAGGCGCGAAACCTGCTCGCTGTCGGTCGTCTCGCTGTGAATCGGTTCTAGGTCTGTCTGTGACCCCATGCCGGTCTCCCTTCAGTTGGGAGTACAGCCCCGCCCATCAGCGGAGCTCCACTCGATGAGCCATGCGCTCGCCTCGCTCAGGTTCCGACGACGGAGTGACCGTCGCGCCGATTCACGATGACGCGGTACAGGGCGAGGAGGACGATCGAGCCGACGATGGCCGTCAGCCAGGTGGAGATGTCGAAGAACTCATCCATGGGGTCGGCGTCGAACAACGCTCCGGCGAGGAATCCGCCGAGCAGCGCACCGACCATTCCGATGATCGCAGTAATGATGAAGCCGCCAGGGTCATTGCCGGGCATGATCGCCTTCGCGATCAGGCCAGCGAGCAGACCGAGGAGGATGAACGCGATGATGCCCATGACCGTCCTTTCCGTTCGGATGACGGCGTGAAAATTCCCGCGGCCGAGGCAGCTGAAACGCAGCCTCGGGTCAGTGGTGATTCGTGGGGCGAACGTGACGCTCAGTGACCCCTCGAGACCATTGGTGCCGCACGGCAGTTCGCGCTTCTGTTGTGAGAGACCCCACATGTGCGGGGCCTGGAGAGGGGCAATACGAGATTCGAACCCGTGCAGCCGCCGTGCGTTCACTTCGGTGAGCCGCCCGGTCCCGAGAAGCAGGCCCTGTCGCACGAACACGTTGCGAGGGAGGAATGGGGCACAACCTGCGGCGAATTGACCTCTAGGGACTTCCCGAACCAACCAACTCCGACGCGCGCTTGAGAACGCGCCGCGAATGGCAAAGCGCCTCCTGCGAAGACTCGTCGGCGCGCTCCCGTTCGAGCGAAGGCGGCCACAAAGAAGAAGGTGGCCGCGAAGAAGCAGGTATCGCCCGGCCAGGCCGCGACCCTAACTCCGTAGGTTTCGCGAATCCCCCTCGGGGAACGCTGGTTCCACTTCAATCAAAGGGAGCACTCGTGAACGAGGATCAGGTCGAAGGGAAGGCAAAGCAGGCTGAAGGGCAAGCCCAGGAGACATGGGGCGACGCCAAGGAGAAGGTCGGCGACGCCGGTGACGTTGCGAAGGACAAGTCCGGCGAGTTGAAGGACAAGGCCGGCGACATGCTGGACGGCGACGACGAGAAGGACGAGGCGGGGCAAGGCACCCGCCCATCCTGATCTGAGCACCAGCGGGGTGCCCCGACCAGCGGGGCGCCCGCACTCAAGCGCCCCTCAGGGCACCGTCCTTCCCGATCACCGACGACACGACAAGACCGAAGGGATTCCTATGGTCAGATTTGTGTTCGGCCTCCTGCTCGGCCTCGTTGGCGGCTATCTGCTTGGGACGCGCGGCGAAATCATCTCAACCTTGAAGAGCCAACGCGCTTCCCGAAGCGAATTGGACTCGCTCAGTCGCGACGAGCTCTACGAGCGTGCCCAGGCCGAAGACCTAGCCGGGCGCTCGAGCATGAACAAGGAGGAGCTGCGCGACGCGCTCGCCCCCGACCTCAAGACGACGGGCGAGGAGATCGTCACCGACATCAAGAAAGCTGGCGAGGGAATCGTCGACTCGCTCACGGGTCGGAACGACTCCTAGCGAGCTGGAAGGTAAGCGGGACCGCGCCGAAACTCGCGGAGCACGCGAGTTTCGGGGATTCAGGTGGGCGCCTGTCTAGGCGGATTCGGTCTCAGTCTCGGACTTGTCCTCATGTTCGGACTGCACGGAGGACGAAGACTTCTGAGGCTGAGGTTGCTTCACAGGCCGTGGGAGATTCCATGCCTCCCAATCGAGCTCGTACTCCTCCGGTAACTGGCTCTCACGTTCCCGTTCCATCGCCCTCCTCTGGTCGTGACCCGTTCATTGAGCCATCTGTCGAATGCGCCCAACCGATCTGTTCCAAGACGCCGCTGATCTCAAACGCACGCTTGACGATCGCCGGCGTGTCGAGCCGTAGACGAAACGATGTGCCTCGTACACGGGCGAGCCCGTTCGTGCTGAGAAGTGTGTGAAGTAGAGACGAGTCGACGAACTGCGCTCGGGAGAAGTCTGCGACGACGAGATCACAGTTCTCAATGAGAGAGTGCAGGAGAGCCTTAACCTCGCGGCTCGTGAACAGGTCGTGCTCGCCCGTGAAGCTCACGATCGCGGAGCCATCCCCCAACTGCTCGACAGCGACATCCCTAAGCGACGCGATACTCGTCCGCTCTCTCGGAACCGATAGGCCACCCAATTGACTTGGCGCTCGATGTGACGCCGGCGGCAACGAAAGCCCCCTTCCTAAGGTGGTATTATGTCAGGAACTGAAACATACGAAATCAAAGTCAGGTATGTCAAGTCCAGAAACCAATGGCCGTACGTGGCACTTCCTCACGAGCCACACGCAGGTGCTACTCGCGATCCAGCGTGACCCGGATGTCCGTCTTCGGGATGTCGCGACCACGGTTGGCATCACCGAGCGGGCCGCGCAACGGATCGTCAACGATCTTGTTGAAGCGCGCTACGTAAATCGCGAGCGGGTCGGTCGACGTAACCGGTACGTCGTCAACCCCCACACGCTCATGCGGCATCCCTCCCAGGTCGACCACGAGATCGGCGAGCTGCTAGCCGCGTTCCGCTCTGATCCCGAGTAGGGATGGCAGCGGGCCACGTGTCATATCGGCCTTCGGATCGCCGAGCGGGAAGAAAACGCCGGCCCGAAGTGCAGGACTTGCAGGGAAGAAGTGCCCGCGTGTGGCCGCGAGTACCCGCCAGTGCCGCGCCTGAACTTCCATGGTAAGGAGGGGTCGACGGTTCGAGTCCGTCAGAGGGCTCTCGCGTTTTGCAGGGACTTCGTCCGCGCCAGCCCGTCTCGGACGACTCGCGGCGGACGACGTGTAGCGTCCCTCGGATGGACGGGCTCGAGCGAGACATCGACGCGATCGCAGCGGAGTCGCGGTTCTCCGGCGCCGTCAGGATCGATCGCGGCGACGAGGTCGTGCTCGAGCGCGGATACGGGCTGGCGCGCCGGGACACGGGGACGCCGAACACGCCGGAGACGCAGTTCGCGACCGCGAGCGGCCTCAAGGGCATCACCGCACTCGCGGTCATGTGCCTCGTCGAGGACGGCGTGCTCGCGCTCGACACGACCGCGCGCTCGGTGCTCGGCGACGACCTTCCCCTCATCGCCGACGACGTCACGGTCGAGCATCTGCTTGCGCATCGCTCCGGGATCGGCGACTACCTCGACGAGGACGACGACGAGTACGACATCACCGACTACGTCGTCCCGGTTCCCGTGCACACACTCCTCGGGCCGGAGGACTACGTGTCGATCCTCGACGGCCACCCGACGAAGTTCGCGGCAGGCTCGGACTTCGCCTACTGCAACGGCGGCTTCGTCGTGCTCGCACTCATCGCCGAGCGCGCGAGCGGCGTCCCCTACCACGACCTCGTGCAGCAGCGGGTGTGCGAGCCGGCTGGTCTCGAGGACACGGCGTTCCTCCGCTCGGACGAGCTGCCGGCACGCGCGGCCCTCGGCTATCTCTCCGCCGAGGGCCCCCGGACGAACGTGCTCCACCTGCCCGTTCGCGGAACGGGCGACGGAGGGATCTACACGACGGTGGGCGACATGCGCACGTTCTGGACGGCGCTGTTCGACGACAGGATCGTGCCGCAGGAACGAGCCGCCGACATGGTCGTACCCATCAGCGACGTCCACGAGGCGTGGCAGTACGGCCTGGGGTTCTGGCTCGTGGCGGGCACGTCGACCGTCGCGCTCGAAGGCAGCGATGCGGGCGTTTCCTTCCGGTCGCTCCACGACCCCGCGAGCGACACGACGTGCACCGTCGTGTCGAACTGGAGCGAGGGCGCCTGGCCGCTCGCGAAGATGCTCACGGAGCGGCTCTTCCGCTAGAGCACGAGGCGGAGCAGGACCTCGTCGTCGAAGACGATGTCGCCGGTCCGAACGAAGCCGTAGCGCTCGTAGAACGGGATCGGGCTACCCTCGCCTTGGCCCGCACTCGTCCACATCACGTCGACGCCCGGTCTCGCGCGGAAGTAGTCCGCCACGAGGTCGAGCGCGGCGGTGCCGTAGCCGCTGCATTGATGGCGAGCGTCGATCAGGAGCTTCCAGAGGAAGTGTGCGATGTAGTCCTGCCCGTCGACCTCGTCCGAGATCATCACGAAGCCGACCGGTGTGTCGTCGTCGTAGACACCGAACTGGATCGCGCGGCCGCCGGGCTCCTCCTCGGCCTCCTCGAGCGCCTCGGCAACGGTGTTCACGAACCGCTCCTGCCCCGGTGCCAGCCGGAGCGCAACGAGTTCCGCGTGGTTCTCGTCGGTGAGCGGTCGGAGGTGTACGGCCATCGCCGCCAGCATCGCACGGGGGTCGAGGCCGCGTACGATCGCGGCGTGGCCGACCTCCCCGCTGGAACAGTCACTTTCGCGTTCACCGACATCGAGGACTCGACGGAGCTGCTGAAGCGCCTCGGCGACGACTACCGCGACGTTCTCACGACGCATCGCCGGATCATTCGCGACGCGTTCGGGGCATCCGACGGCATCGAGATGGACACGCAGGGTGACGCGTTCTTCTTCGTCTTTCCGCGCGCTCGCGACGCGGTCGCCGCGGCCGTGGAGGCACAGCGCGCCCACGTCGCCGCCGCGTGGCCCGGTGAGGAGGAGGTCCGCGTGCGCATGGGCCTGCACACCGGCGAGCCCGCGATCCACGAGGAAGGCTACGTCGGGCTGGACGTCGTGCGCGCGGCGCGGATCTGCACGGTCGGTCGCGGCGGCCAGATCCTCCTCTCGGAGACGACGCGCGCGCTCCTCGGCTCGGGGCTTCCCGACGGCGTCTCCGTCTTCCCGCTCGGGCAGCGCCACCTGCGTGGCATCGACGAGCCGGAGCGCGTCTTCGAGGTCGCGATCGAGGGGCTCGAGCGCGAGGCGAACGCCTCACCGGACGAGGAGCCGGGTGCTGCTCCAACACCGCCTGAGCCGCCTCCACCACCCGCCCCACCCGCGCCGACGAGTGGCGACGACTTCGGCGCAGACATCGCACGCCGGTTCGAGGACCTCGGAACGCGCCTGGCGGCCGGCATCCAGGAACGCGTGCTCGGCTCCCTCGGAGGAACGGCGGGAGCCTCGTCGGGCGTCGACGACATCGCGGAGCGCATGGCGGCCCTCGGCGACGAGATCGACGCGCGGGTCAACGCTGCCCTCGCGAAAAAAGGCGTGCCGCCGAGCGACGGCTAGCCGCGGCCGCGGGCCGACCAGGCCCCGCGCCTCGATCGCGAACGACGCCTGGAACCTCGCCGCGTCGGCCGCGCTATCCTCGTTGGCGATGCGCCGGCTGGTCGCATGCCTCGCACTCGCGGCGGCAGTCGCGAGCGGGCTCGCGCTGACGGCGTCAGGCCAATCGGGTGCGTGCAGGCCGACGGCGAGCGACACACCCGGTCCCTTCGGTCGTCTCGACGCGCCACGACGCGCGAAGATCGGATCCGGGCACGTCCTTCAGGGCCGCGTGCTGCGGGCGACCGACTGTGCGCCGGTCTCGCGCGCCGCCGTGTTCCTCTGGCAGGCGGGACCCAACGGCTACGTCTACCGCCCGCGCGGACGTGCGCTGGTCTTCACCGACCGGCAGGGCAGATTCCGCTTCGAGGGGCCCGTGCCGGCGTCATCCGGCCTCCGGCCTCCACACATCCACATGGCAGTCGTCCATCCCGCGTACGAGGAGCTCGTCACGCGCTACGTCGTACGGCGCGGTGAGACGTCGGGTCGGATCAGGATCGTCCTCACGCCGCTTCTCTAGACAAGCGGCACGTACGACCTACGAGAGTTCGAGCGTCATCCCCTCGGACGCCGCGATGGGAGCGTCCCCCGAGGCATCGCCCCACAGCTCGCACGCACGCTCGACGAGCAGGTCGACGCCGTCGTCCGACCGGTTCGGATCGTGGTGGAACATGACGAGCCGCCGAGCATCCGCCCGCCGGGCGAACTCGACGGCCTGTGCGACGCTCGAGTGGCCCCAACCGACTCTTGACGGGTACTCGGTCTCGCTGAACTGACAGTCGTGGAAGAGGAGATCGACATCCTCGGCGAGCGCGTGCCCGGAGATCCACTCCGGGCCGAGGTCCGCCAGCTGGACGCCGAGGACGGGCTCGTGGTCGGGGATGTACGCCACGGCGGTTCCGTTGGAGGAGAGGCGGTACCCGAGCGTCGGCCCGGGATGGGACACGGTGTGCGCCTCGATCCGAACACCTTCGATCTCCCACGGTCTCCCGGGGGACGTCGTGGAACATCACCTTCGCCGGCGTGTCGGCGAGCTCGATGGGGAAGAGCGGCGGCGAGAACGCGCGTGTGATGCGCTCCTCGAGCGAGTGCAAGGGCGACGGCGGCCCCCAGATGTGCAGCTCTCTCTCCGCGTGCCAGAACGGCTCGAAGAACCGCAACCCCTCCACGTGGTCGAGGTGCAGGTGGGTGACGAGGACGTGCAACGGGCCGTCCCAGTCGAGCTGCGCGCCGAGCTGGCGAAGCCCTGTGCCCGCGTCGAGGATGAGTGGGCCTCCATCTCCGGTTCGAACCTCGACGCACGGCGTATTGCCGCCGAAGCGTACGGTCGCCTCGCCGGGCGTGGGTATCGACCCGCGGCAGCCCCAGACCCTCAGCCGAAGCGGCACGTCAGGCTTCGTCCGGCGTCGACTGCCAGAAGAGCGCGATCATGCCCACGACCTCGGTCGGCGGACGCGAAGAGCGGCACGGCCGTCACGGCGAGCAACCTGCGCTGACCGTCGAGGCCGGTCATCCAGAGCTTCCCGTGCGCGGGCCTCTGCTCCAGGAGAGCGATACCGGCAGGCATGCGGTCGAGCGTCATGGGGGTACCGTCGAGCTCCTCGAGACGGAACTGGGACGTCCAACCTTCGGCAGCCATCGTCCCGGCCTCCGCGAACGTCCGGCCGAGGATCTCTTCGGCGGCCTCGTTGTAGAAGACGAGGTGGCCCGACGCATCGGCGATGAACGTCGCCGTCGCGAGCTGCGACGCGAGCTCGCGCGCGATGATCAGAGTGAGGTGCTTCTGCGATCTGCCTTCCATCGGTCGGAACCCTAGTACGGGCGCGACCGTGGCTATCGATCGACGTCGGCGGCGAGACGGATCGCGTCGTCCCTGGAAGCTGCTCCCTGCAGAAGGAAGCTCATGCCGCCCCGTTTCCAGAGAATGGTGCCCGAGCCGACCTCGAAGCTCTCGCGATGCACGGCTCCGTCCGCGCCGACGAGCGTGAACGTCCCGCGAGCCGCGCCCTCGATCCAGAGCGCGGGCAGGCCGCCGACGGTGACCTCCTCCGCCTTCCCGTCGGCCGGGACGACGGCGACACGCGCGGCCACGTCCGCAGTGCGCCACTGCGTGAGCAGGATCCTGGTATCGCGGTGATAGACGAGCGTCACCATGCCACCGACGATGTCGTCGCGTACGCGCGAGTCGTCCGGTGCCCCGAGCGACCGAATCGTCCGTACGTGGAACGGCGCGTCGACCCGTGCGACCTCGAACGGCACGCTCCGACCCGCGTACGACGGCGCGACGCCCGGGTCGAGTGCGCCGATAGCGGGCACCTCGTCGACGTCGAACAGATCGCCGATCGCGGAGACGGCGGCGGGCGCAGCCACCACGCCCGCCGCGACAGCGACGCAGGCCAGCGCAAGCGCGCGGGCTCGAAGACGGCGATCGGGCAGCGACCGAAGACGGCCGACCTCGAAGGCCGGGGTGTCGGCGTCGAGCGCTCGCGCAACCGCTCGCAGACGCAGCTCGAGCTCGTGCTCAGCCACCGTGGTCCTCGAGTTGAGCCTGCAGCCGCTTGCGCGCGCGGACGAGTCGGACTCGATACGCCTCGGTCGAGATGCCGACGAACGCGGCAGCCTCCCCGTCGGGCATTTCCGCGAAGTACCGCAACGCGAGGACGAGCCGATCTGCATCGGCGAGCCGCGCGAGGCCGCCCAGGACGATCTCCACCTCCTCGCGCGCGATGACGGTGTCGTCGGCTGCGACCGCTGCCGGCTCGTGCCGCTCGGCCGCGCGCGAGCCGAGCACGCGATGCCTGCGTTCGGAGCGGTTCACGTTGTGCGCCTCGTTGACGACGATGCGGAGGAGCCACGGCCTGAATGCCGCGCCCACCCGGAAGCGAGGGAGCGACCGGTACGCCTTCACGAAGCCGTTCTGCATTGCCTCCTCGGCGTCGGCGCTCCGCCCCGTGATCGCGACAGCGACACGGTAGGCGATGCGCTCGTACGGTCGGACGAGCCTGGCGTAGGCGTCGTGGTCGCCTGCCTTCGCTCGTACCACGTCCTCCGACTCGCGCTCCCGCGGCACGAGCGGCAGACCGAAGTCGAGCGAGAAGTCGGAGGCCATCGCTGTCCTTCATACACGCCGAGCAGCGCGGACGTGACATGTGTAACGGCAACCCGGCTCGGCGCGTACGAAGCTCATGCGGTTCGTCGCGGCACTCGTCCTCGCGAGCGGGATCCTGGTCGGCGCGGGCTCGCAGTCCGAGCCCGCCCTCCAAGAAGCTGCCGACCGGCTCATCGGGACGAGTGACATCCCGGCCGTGATCACCCTGGTCGAGGTCGACGGCCGCCGCACGATCGTCGCGTCCGGCGACGCTCAGATCGGTGCTCGCAAGGCACGACCCGACGCGCGCTTCTGGGTCGGGAGCATCACGAAGAGCTTCGTGGCGGTCGTCGTCATGCAGCTCGTCTCCCAGGGGAAGCTCCAGCTCGGAGACCGCGTCGGCACGTTGCTTCCTCGACGGCTTCGCGAGGGCAAGCGCATTCGTCTCGCTCACCTCCTGAATCACACGAGCGGACTTCCGGACTACATGAGCCTCGACCCCTGGAGGACGGCCGTCCGGCGCAACCCGCGCGTCGTGATCCCCGCGCGACGGCTCGTCGGATCGGCGGCCAGGCTCCCGCTCGAGTTCCGGCCGGGAAGCCAGGCCTCGTACTCGAACACGAACTACCTCGTGCTCGCGGAGATCATCGAGCGCACGACCCGTCAGCCTCTTGGGACGGAGCTCCGGGAGCGGATCTTCGAGCCGCTGGACCTCACCGCGACGTCGTACGACGCGGGGCGCCGGGTCGTGGGCGGCGACGACCTGCACGGCTACGACGTGACGGGATCACCGCCCGTCGACGTGTCCTTGAACGGGCTCGGCGGGCCGTGGGCCGACGGGGCGATCGTGTCCAACGCCCACGACCTCGCGGTGTTCTTCGGCGCGCTCCTGCGCGGCCAGATCGTCCCACCGCGTCTCCTCGCCAAGATGCAGACGATCGTGCCGCGATCGCACGGCGAAGGGATGGGGCTGTACCGGCTCCGGTCACCGTGCGGCCGCTGGTTCTACGGACATACGGGCGGCACGCCAGGCTACGTCACGTTCGCCGCCGGGACGCGTGACGGCCGCCGCCTGTACGTCGTCGACTGGAACGGTGTCAGCACCGCCGCGATCGCCGCGATGGACGACTACCTGGACGCGCTGCTGTGCCGCTAGCCCGCGGCGGCCTGTGACTTCACGTAGTCGATGTAGCCACGCACGTCCGCTACGGGTTCCGAGTACGCGTCCCCGAGGGCCCCTTCCATGCGCTCGAGGTACTCGTCGGCCCAGGCCGGGAAGTCGTAGTCGATCGCGCGAAGGAACTCGAGCGTGGCCGCCCAGCGCATGTCCGCGATCGACGGCTGGTCGCCCCCGACGAACGGCTTGCCCGCGAGGAAGAACGTGTTGAATGCCTCGAGAGGCGCTGCGAGTGCGGCTTCGGCGTCCGTCCGAGCCTGCTCCTTCAGCTCGTCGGACACGTCGACCATCGCAGCCTCGCCCGCGTACTGAGGGAACCCGAGCGCCGGATACGTCGCGCGAGCGAGCAGCGGATAGAACGTGCCGATCAAGTAGAACATCGCGCTGTCGACCATCGCGCGCTTCCCGGGATCGGTCGGATAGAAACGGTCGAGGCCGTGCTTGTTGCAGAGGTACTGCATGATCGCGCAGCTCTCCCAAAGCGATCCGTTGGGCAGCCCTTCTTCCTCGAGCAGCGGCGTCAGGTCCGCCGGGTCCTTCGCCAGGAAGTCCGGCGTCGACTTCTTGCCCCAGACGTCGATCTCCTCGAAGTCGAGATCTGCTGCGCGAACGAAGATGCGAACCGTCAGGTTGTTGACGCTCGGCTTGAGGATGCTCAGGGTGTGCGTGGCCATAACTCCTCCTTCTCGATTTCGGTCGACGATGTTCACACAGCCGCAGCGGCCGCGAAAGCGGCCGCCTTCAGGGATTCGCGCGCTCGGGATCCGCGTGAGCGGATCCCGAGCTGCGCTGGGAGTACGGGTTCTTGGGGGCGCGGTCGTCAGAGAGCGACGCCTGCGAGCGTGTGACGAGGCGCTCGATGGCGTCCGCGAGGTGGACACGGTCGATGTTGGCGTCGCCGCGCTCGACGCGCAGCTTGTGCGCCTCGAGCAGGACGTCGGTGTGCGTGTGCCCTGCGGGCGGCTCGAAGCGATACGACGCGAGCTCGACCAGGAGGCCGAGCGGGTCCTCGAAGTAGATCGAGTCCATGAATCCACGATCCTTGACGCCCGAGTGCTCGATTCCGCGCTCGTCGAGGCGCTCGACGGTCTGCGCGAACGTCGCCTGCGAGACCGCGAACGCGAGGTGATGGACGATGCCCGGCTCCCTCGGCGCCGACTTCTGCTCCGGCGCGCGCTCCTCGTTCGTGAAGACGGTGACGAGGCGCCCGTCGCCGGGATCGAAGTAGAGGTGGCTCTCGGCGGCGTTGTCGAAGTTCGGCTGCTCGAAGACGAACGGCATGCCGAGCACGCCCTCCCAGAAGTCGATCGACGTCTGGCGGTTCGCGCCGTTGATCGTGATGTGGTGCACGCCCTGTGTCTGGAGCTTCCGCATGCGCCTCGTTCCACCAGCTCCCCCTTGTACTCGCTGCGCGCCAGGCTCCCCCACGGCACGAGCTCGACGCGTGTGGAGACGACGAGCACGGCGCGGATTCTCTCACGGATCGTCTCGGCGAGGTCCGCATCAGGCTCGACCCCCTCGGCGAGCTCGACCGCGACCGGCAGCGGTGGCTCCTGCTTGACGCCCTCCGCGGCGGGTCTCAGGCGAACATGGCCGCTGACGCGGGGTGCGAACGAGCCGACGACGTCCCGCACCGCTGCCGGGAAGACGTTGACGCCGCGCACGATCAGCATGTCGTCGGTTCGCCCCACGCAGCGAACGCGCGGCCCCGTGCGTCCGCAGGGACACGGGCTCGTTCGCACGTCGACGTGGTCGCGCGTGCGGAACCGCAGGAGCGGCGCCGCCTGGTGGCGCAGATGGCGTCAGGACGAGCTCGCCCGAGGCGCCGTCCGCCATCGGGATGCGCTCGCTCGTTGCGGGATCGATCAACTCGGGGTGAACGAACCCGCGGGCGCCGAGATGCATCCCGTCCTGCTCCTCGCACTCGCCCCAGAGCGAGATCCCGATGTCGCCGATCCCCATCGCCTCGGTCACACGGGCGCCCCAGCCCTCCTCGAGCCTCGCCCGGAGCGCCGGCTCGCCGCCACCCGGCTCGCCTGCAACGAGCACACGCTCGACGCTCGAGCCACGCAGGTCGAATCCGCGCTCGGCCGTCCACTCGACCAGGTGCGCGGCGTACGACGGCGTGAGGACGGCCGCCTCCGGGCGCAGCAGCTCGATCGCCCGAACGAGCCGCTCGGTGTTCCCGATTCCGACCGGGATGTGGCACAGCCCGATCACGTCGAACGACGCGAGCGCGGCGCCCGCGACGAACGGCCCGGCGTTGTACGTCGACACGATCCGCTGACCCATGCTGATGCCGGACGCCGCGTAGCTCCGCGCCGAGCCGGTGATCCAGTCGTCGAGGTCGCGCGCCGTCAGCGGGATGTAGCTCGGGGTCCCCGTCGTGCCGCTCGTCGAGTAGATGCGGACGATCTCGGACCGATCGACGCACAGGTGTGCGCCGACCGGGTTCTCGGCCGTCGTGGTCGCCTTGAGCTCGTGCTTCTCCGTCAGGGGCAGTCGCGCGATGTCGGCGAGCGCGCCTGCCTCCTCCGCGGATGCGAGCGCCGAGCTTCTCCCGGTAGAACGGCGAGCGCTCGAGCAGGTACGCGAGCTGCGCGCGATACGCCTCGTCGTCGAGCGCGAGCTGCTCGTCCCAGGAGCGCGTCTCGACCTCCGGGTCGAGCATCACTCGGCGCGCGGCGGCTCGTACGCGACGGCCTCCTCGGCCTTCCCGGCCAGGAAGAACCCGAGCGGGTTCTCCTGCTCCTCGGCGAGGTGCGCGAGCAGGCCGGCGGTGCGCGCGAGGATCGGGACCGCCTTGACCGTCGACATCGGGTAGCCGAGATCGAGCATCACGGCAGCGATCGGGAGCGCGACGTTCATCGGCAGCGGCTTCCCCCACTCCTCGGCGACGGCATCCCGCAGTGCTCGTGCCAGCTCGACGTGCTCGCCGCTGACGCCGCGCTCGTCGGCGAGCTCGAGGATCCGCTCGGCGCGCGGGTCGACCGGGCGATGCACGGGATGTCCGAAGCCGGGCACCCTGTCGCCGGACTCGTGCGCAGCTCGCGCGGCGTCCGCGGCGACGACCGCGGGTCGTTCCCCGGTCCGAACGCGTGCGCTCGCGTCCGCGAGCAGCCGAGCGCACTCCTCGGACGTCCCGAGCACGACCGGGCCGGCCCCGAGGATGCCCGCCGCGACTGCCGCCTGCAGAGCCGTCGGGTCCGCCGCGAGCGTCATCCGTGCGGCGACGTTGGTCGGCATCATCCCGTGCTCGGCGATCGAGACGAGCAGGAGGTCGAGGAAGAAACGCTGCTCAGCGGTCGGCTCGTCTCCCGTCAGGAGCAGATGGACGTACTCCGTGAAGGTGAGCCGGCCCATGAGGTCGCCCGTGAGGTCACGTCCGCGGACCTCCACACGATCGGCGTACGCCTGCGAGATCCCGCTCACCGGCCGGCTCGGCTCCCTCCCGATCGTCATCACGCCCGCAGCTCGTCGTCGACGAGGCGGGTCGCCCTCCACCATCGCCTTCAGCTTCGCGAAGGCGAGCTCGCGCGAGAGGTACTTCATGCCGCAGTCCGGCGCGACGACGAGCCGCTCCGGCGGAAGGACCGTGAGCGCCCGGCGGATACGACCCGCGACGACCTCCGCAGTCTCCGCCGCGGGGTCGCCGAGGTCGAGGACGCCGAGGACGACGACCTTGTCCGGAACGTCGCGGAGCACCTCGGGGTCGAGATCCGGCTGCGCCGCTTCGAGCGAGAGGTGCGTCGCGGCGCAGCCCTGGAGCTCGTGCAGGAACGGATACCCAGGCAGGCGATCGTGGACGATGTGCGCGTACCCGAAGCACGTGTGCAGGACGGTGTCGCCCTCGACCCCCTCGAGCGCGCGGTTGATCGCCTCGATCGCGTACTCGCGGGCCGGCTCGGGGCGGGCCTGCAGATACGGCTCGTCGATCTGGACGACGTCCGCGCCCGCCGCCTTGAGGTCGCGGAGCTCTTCGTTCACCGCTTCGGCGTACCCGAGCGCCAACGTTCGAGCGTCGCCGTAATGGTCGTTCTGCGCCTGCTGGGTCATCGTGAACGGCCCGGGCACCGTGATCTTGATCCGCCGGTCCGTGATCGAGCGGAGGAACTCGACGTCCCGCACCTCGACCGGGCCGGTGCGATGAATCGGGCCGACCACGCGTGGGACGGGATTCGGGTGACCGGTCCGATCGAGCGCGACGCCCGGCAGTGTCGATGTCGACACCGTCGAGCGCCGTCGCGAAGCGGTTCGAGTAGCTCTCGCGCCGCATCTCTCCGTCGGTGACGATGTCGACCCCTGCGCGCTCCATGTCGGAGACGGCGAGCCGGGTCGCGTCGTCCTGGGCCTCCTCGAGATACGGCTCGGGCACACGCCACAGCTCGCGCGCCCGCACGCGCGGCGGCAGCCGATCTCCGAGACGCTCGCGATCGATGAGCCAGTCGGGCTGCGGGTAGCTGCCGACGACCGTCGTGACGAGCGCTGCCATGTCGCGGAACATAGCCGCGGAGCGGCCCGGGCAGCCGCCGCGATAGGCTCGGAGCTTCGGCCATCTTCCGCGAGAGGAGGCAGGCAATGTCGGTCGCGAAGGTCATCGAGGTGACCGCGACGTCGACGGAGAGCTTCGACGAAGCCGTGCAGGCGGGGATCGAGAAGAGCGGCGAGTCGCTCCGAAACATCAAGGGCGCGTGGGTGTCCGAGCAGAAGGTGGACGTGGAGGGCGGGAAGATCGTCGCCTACCGCGTCACGCTGCGGATCACGTTCGTCCTCGAGTAAGCGGCTCAGGCGCAGCGATGAGCGAGGAGCTCCCCCCGGAGCTCGAGGAACGCCCGGACTGGGGTCGTCGCCTCGTCTGGGCCGGCGGGCTCCTCGTCGTCCTCGTCGTCGCCGTGCTCGTCGCGTCGGCGACGGTGCCGCGCTGGTGGGCGCACCGCGTCGGCGACCAGGTCGACGGGAGCATCACGCAGGGAACGCTGCTCGGGCTCGTCTACGGGTTCGTCTTCACGTTCGTGCCGATCGTCGCTGTGGTCCTGATCCTGCGATGGCGACGGACCTGGAAGACGGTCGTCATTCGCGATCTTCATCGGGATCGTGCTTCGCGCTCCCGAACCTCATGACGCTCAGCATCGTCGTCGGTCGCGGGAACGCAGCCCATGCGGGAGATCGCACGCTCGACGTCGATGCACCGGCATTTCGCGGTGGGTCGCTCGTCGGCGCGCTCCTCGCGTGTGCGCTGCTCGTCGTTGATCGCGCTACCTCGATCGTGTCGCGCGACCGCGCGCACTCGAAACGCACGTCGGGCTCGCGACGAAGCGGCGTGCCGTCGAGCTCCCGACCCGAGCGGCGGCAGCTAGACGCGACCCTTGAAGGTGTCGCAGCTCTGCGGGCCCGAGCCCTCGATGCCGCGAACGAACCAGCTCTGCCGCTGCTCGGACGAACCGTGCGTCCACGACTCCGGGACGACCCGACCCTGCGTGCGCTCCTGGATGCGGTCGTCGCCGACGGCGGCCGCGGCGTCGAGCGCGTCCGCGACGTCCTGGCGGGTCAGGTCCTCGACGAAGCCGGTGTCGAGCGCGTGGCCGACCCAGAGCCCGGCGTAGCAGTCCGCCTGCAGCTCGACGCGCACCTGTCCGCCCTGCGGGCCGGTGTCGCGGTCGGCGCTCTGCGAGCACGCCCGTCAGGTTCTGGACGTGGTGGCCGTACTCGTGCGCGAGGACGTAGGCCTCGGCGAGCGGCCCGCCGCGGGCGCCGAGCTGCGACTGGAGCTGGTCGAAGAACCCGAGGTCGATGTAGACGTAGCGATCGCGCGGGCAGTAGAACGGTCCGGTCGCCGACGACGCCGGGCCGCAGCCGGTCTGGATGCCGCCGTCGAAGAAGCGCGTTCGCGTCGGCTCGTAGCCGCGGAGCGCGCGTTCCCAGTACGCCTGGACGCTGTTGATGACTGCGACGATCCGGCAGTCCTCGCGCTCGTTCGCGTCCGCACCTGTCTGGCACTCCTGCGCGATCTCGCCGGACGGCTGCCCCGTCGGCCCGACGGTCTGGCCCGCGAGCGAGCCGAGGTCGCCGAGGCCGCCGCCTCCGCTCAAGGAAGAGGAACGCGAGCGACGACGATGATCCCGATGAGCCCGCCGCCGCCACCGAGCGTGACCGGCATCCCGCCGGGAAGACCGCCCGTCCTCTGTCCGCGGTAGTCCTCGACCTGCGAGGTGTCGAGACGCGCGTCCTTGCGGAATCGCATCGCGCGGAACTTACCCCGCGAGGCAGCATCCGGAACCCGCCAGGACGGCGGGCTCCGGATGTGAGTCACGACCGCTCAGGCTGCCGGCCCGAGCGCGGGCTCGCCCGCGTGCGCCTCCTGCTCCTGCAGGTCGCGCCCGCGGATCAGGAAGAGCGAGACGAGCACGCCGGCGAAGGCGATCGCCGCCCCCGCCCAGAACGCGGCCTGGAACCCGTCGGTCAGTGCAACGGGCGGCTGCGGTCCCGCTCGCCAGGGCGTCGTCTGTCTTCGTGACCGCGATCGTGGAGAGGATCGCGATGCCGACCGCTCCACCGATCTGCTGCGACGTGTTGATGAGCCCCGAGGCGAGTCCGGCCTCGTCCCGCTTCGTCCCGGCGACCGCAGCGATCGTGACGGGCACGAAGGCGAACGGCAGCCCGAGACCGATGATGAGGAAGCCCGGGAAGAGATCCGTCCAGTACGACCCGTCGACGGACACCTGCGTGAAGTACAGCAGGCCCGACGGTCATCATCGACATCCCGAACACGAGCGCCGACTTGACCCCGATCCGCGTCACGGCCGCCGCCGCGACGTTCGCCCAGATGATCGCCGTCCCGGCGACCGCCAGGTAGCCGACGCCCGGTCTCGAGCGGCGAGTACCCGAGCACCTGCTGCATGTACAGCGTGAGCATCAGGAACATCGCGAACAGCGCCGTCCCGAGGATGAAGCCGACGATGTTCGCCGCCGTCAGCGTCTGCAGCCGGAAGATCGAGAACGGCACGAGCGGATGCTGCGACGCGCTGCTCCCACCCGACGAATGCGACGAGCAGCAGCGCGGAGGCGACGAACACGCCGATCGTCCGCCCCGAGGACCAGCCCCACCCGTGACCCTGCGTGACGCCGAGCACGAGGAGCGACAGCCCCGACGTGACGAGCACCGCACCGGGGATGTCGAATCCCTGGCCGTGCTTGTCGAGGCTCTCGGAGAGCAGGAACGGCGCCAGGATCAGAGCCGCGACGCCCACGGGGACGTTCACGAAGAAGATCCACTCCCACGACAGGATAGTCGGTGAGGATCCCGCCGAACAGGACACCGGCGGCGGCGCCGAAGCCACCGACGGCGCCCCACGCGCCCAGGGCGATGTTGCGCTCACGGCCCTCGGCGAAGGTCGCGACGAGGATGGAGAGAGCAGCCGGCGTGATGAGTGCGGCGCCGAAGCCCTGGAACGCGCGTGACGGCGATCAGCGCCGTCCTCGCTCCAGGCGAGGCCGCAGAGAAGCGAGCCGAGCGTGAAGATGATCGTCCCGAGCCATGAAGATGCGTCGCCGGCCGAGCAGGTCGGCCGAGCGACCCCCGAGCAGCAGGAAGCCGCCGAACACGAGCGCGTACGCGCTGATCACCCACTGCAGGTTCTCCTGCGAGAAGCCGAGATCCAGCTGGATGGACGGCAACGCGACGTTCACGATCGCGACGTCGAGGATGACCATGAACTGCACCGCGAGGATGAGCGCGAGTGCAAACCACTTCTTTCGATCCGAAGCAACCATGTGAACCCCTTCGACGTTTTTCATCTCGAGACGAAGGGGCGATCGTACAAGAGACACTTTCGTTTTGCAAGTTAAGGCTTCCATTTTGGAAGAAGATCGTCTAGATCGGCAGCGTGGGCAAGAGCTACGACCAGTACTGCCCGATCGCGCACGCCCTCGACCTCGTCGGGGAGCGCTGGTCGCTGCTCGTCGTACGCGAGCTGCTCCACGAGGGTCCGCTCCGCTATTCGGATCTCCACGGGCGACTGGACGGGCTGCGGCACGAACATCCTGGCCGCCCGCCTGAAGGCCCTCGAGCAGGGCGGCGTCGTGCGGCGGCGTCGCCTCGATCCGCCCGCGGCGTCCTGGGTCTACGAGCTGACGGAGTACGGCGAGGGACTCCGGGACGTGCTGCACGTGCTCGCGCACTGGGGCGCGCGGTCGCTCGGCCCGCCGGTCTCGCTGGACGATCTCGAATCGCGGCTGGCTTCCCGGTGCGCTGCGCATCGCGCTGCCGCCGAACTGCGCTGCGCGCGCTCGAGTTCCGCATCGGTGAGGAGCACGCCTCGCATCGCGGACGGGAAGGTCGTCGACGGCGGGATCGAGGATCCCGACGCCGTCATCGTCGGCCGACCCGCACGGCTTCTACCGCCTCATGGTCGACCGCGAGCTGGACGCCGTCGTCGATCGAGGGAGACGTCGATGCCGTTCGAGCGATGCTCGGCGCCCTCCCCGCCACCGGCGAGCCCACGAGGACGGCTGCCGCCTAGGAATCAGGCGCCGGGCGGCAGGTCGATCGCGAAGACGTCGTTGCCTCCGAGGCCGAAGGCCGATCCGTCGAAGTAGAGGCTCGGGCTGTAGGACCCGCTGGTGCTCGACCCGAGGGTCGTCGGAGTGAAGACGAAGACGTCCTCGTCGGCGCCGCTCCTACCAGTCACCGAGAAGTTGCCCGTGGTCGACAGGTAGATGCGCCCGGCCGCGTCGACGGCCGCGGCGTCGACGTTCTCGTTCGAGTTCGAGAGGCCGACGTCGGAGCCGTCGAAGTACATGGCGTACGTGCCGCTCGTGGTCGATCCGAGGGAGCTCGGAGTGAAGGCGAGAAGGTCCTCCTCGCCTCCCGAGACGCCGGTCACGCTCACAGAACCGGCCGTGGAGAGCACCAGCTTTCCGTTCGAGAGCAGCTCGAACGCGTCGACGTCCTCACCCGATGTCGTGAGGCCGACGTCGGAGCCGTCGAAGTACATGCTGAAGGTCCCGGCCGTCGTGGAGCCAAGGGACGACGCGTCGAAGCGGACGACGTCGGAGTCGTCGATCGTGCCGGCAACGCCGGGGAGCGTGGCGCCGTCCGTGTCCATCGAGAACAGAAGCGAGTCGTTGTCGAGCCAGCCGAACGCGTCGAGCCTGCGGCTCGCGAGGCCGACGTCCGAGCCGTCGAACGAGAGGCTGAACGTCGCGGCGCCGTTGAAGAAGACGACGTCCTCGTCGGCGACGGTCACTCCGCCGACGGTGCCGCCGTTCAGGAGCGTGAAGTAGAGCGGCTTGGGCGGGAGCTGTGGTGTCGCCACGGCCTCGTTCGAGGGCAGCGACTCGCCGACCGCGTTCGGAGGCGGTGACCTTGTAGTAGTAGGTCGTGCCGTTCACGGCGGTCGAGTCCACGAGGCTCGTCGACCAGGTAGGGAGCGCTCGTGAGGGTGGTGGTCGCGCCGCCCGAGGTGAGCGAGCGATAGACGCGTGTAGGTCGTGAGCGCAGAGCCGCCGTTCGAGCTGGGAGCGCTCCAGTTCAGGGTGACCTGGTTGTTGGCCGGGCGTCGCACCCAGGCCCTGGGGAGCCGAGGGGGCGCTCGCGGGTGCGACCGGCTGCGCTGAGACCTCGTTCGAGGGCAGCGACTCGCCGACCGCGTTGGAGGCGGTGACCTTGTAGTAGTAGGTCGTGCCGTTCACGGCGGTCGAGTCCACGAGGCTCGTCGACAGGTAGGGAGCGCTCGTGAGGGTGGTGGTCGCGCCGCCCGAGGTGAGCGAGCGATAGACGGTGTAGGTCGTGAGCGCAGAGCCGCCGTTCGAGCTGGGAGCGCTCCAGTTCAGGGTGACCTGGTTGTTGGCGGGCGTCGCACCCAGGCCCTGGGGAGCCGAGGGGGCGCTCGCGGGTGCGACCGGCTGCGCTGAGACCTCGTTCGAGGGCAGCGACTCGCCGACCGCGTTGGAGGCGGTGACCTTGTAGTAGTAGGTCGTGCCGTTCACGGCGGTCGAGTCCACGAGGCTCGTCGACAGGTAGGGAGCGCTCGTGAGGGTGGTGGTCGCGCCGCCCGAGGTGAGCGAGCGATAGACGCGTGTAGGTCGTGAGCGCAGAGCCGCCGTTCGAGCTGGGAGCGCTCCAGTTCAGGGTGACCTGGTTGTTGGCGGGCGTCGCACCCAGGCCCTGGGGAGCCGAGGGGGCGCTCGCGGGTGCGACCGGCTGCGCTGAGACCTCGTTCGAGGGCAGCGACTCGCCGACCGCGTTGGAGGCGGTGACCTTGTAGTAGTAGGTCGTGCCGTTCACGGCGGTCGAGTCCACGAGGCTCGTCGACAGGTAGGGAGCGCTCGTGAGGGTGGTGGTCGCGCCGCCCGAGGTGAGCGAGCGATAGACCGTGTAGGTCGTGAGCGCAGAGCCGCCGTTCGAGCTGGGAGCGCTCCAGTTCAGGGTGACCTGGTTGTTGGCGGGCGTCGCACCCAGGCCCTGGGGAGCCGAGGGGGCGCTCGCGGGTGCGACCGGCTGCGCTGAGACCTCGTTCGAGGGCAGCGACTCGCCGACCGCGTTGGAGGCGGTGACCTTGTAGTAGTAGGTCGTGCCGTTCACGGCGGTCGAGTCCACGAGGCTCGTCGACAGGTAGGGAGCGCTCGTGAGGGTGGTGGTCGCGCCGCCCGAGGTGAGCGAGCGATAGACCGTGTAGGTCGTGAGCGCAGAGCCGCCGTTCGAGCTGGGAGCGCTCCAGTTCAGGGTGACCTGGTTGTTGGCGGGCGTCGCACCCAGGCCCTGGGGAGCCGAGGGGGCGCTCGGCGGCGCTAGGCCGAGCGTCCTGCCGCCGAAGTCGTCGAGGCGCCCGGTCGTCCCCCGCAGGCCGACGCCGACATAGCCGGCGCCTCCGTAGGTCGCATCCTGGACGACACCGAGGCGAGACCAGGAGCCGCCGGAGGGCTGACGCCAGACCTCGATCGACGTGCCCTTCGCGCGCAGGAGCAGGGTGTCGCCCGCGACCAGCTCCTGCGGGATCGTCTGGAGCCTGATCGCCGAGCCGTTGTCGAAGCGCTCGAGCCAGATCTCGTCCGTCCCGCTCAGCTGATTGGCACGGATCAGGTACCCGGTGATCGGCGCCGCGCCGGGGTTCTGCAAGCGGACGTTCAGGCGGATGACGTTGTTCACGCCGGGCAGCGTGGTGAGGCGCGCGTACACCTCGGCGTCGGGGCCGTACTGGGTGTTGTTGCGCCAGGCGGTGCAGGTCGTCGCGACGCCGCAGGCGAGCTGGTTGGCGTTGACGGTGAAGCCGCCCTCGCCACCGATGATCGCGTTCGACCAGCGACCCGCGTCCGTGAGCGGGTTCTCGTTGGCGCGGTTGAAGGAGTCGAGGACGGCCAGCGGGGTGTCGGGCGCGACGAGCGCCGCGGGGGTAGCCGAGGCCTGGTTCGAGGTCGGACCGGCCCCGTTTCCGTTGAGCGCCGACACCTTGTAGTAGTAGGTCGTGCCGTTCTGCAGGCCGGTGTCGACGAAGCTCGTCACGACGCCGAGATCGGGGGTCAGCGCCACCGTCGGGTTGGGGCTCGTCCCGCGCAACACGCGGTAGCCGCTGATCGAGGAGCCGCCGTCGAAGCTGGGCGCGGTCCAGGAGAGCGCGACCTGGCCGTCACCGGGGACGGCGCTCAGCGCGGTCGGAGCGCCGGGCGGGCCCGAGGAGCCGAGGCTCCGCCCGCCGAAGTCGTCGAGGCGCCCGGTCGTCCCCGCAGGCCGACGCCGACATAGCCGGCGCCTCCGTAGGTCGCATCCTGGACGACACCGAGGCGAGACCAGGAGCCGCCGGAGGGCTGACGCCAGACCTCGATCGACGTGCCCTTCGCGCGCAGGAGCAGGGTGTCGCCCGCGACCAGCTCCTGCGGGATCGTCTGGAGCCTGATCGCCGAGCCGTTGTCGAAGCGCTCGAGCCAGATCTCGTCCGTCCCGCTCAGCTGATTGGCACGGATCAGGTACCCGGTGATCGGCGCCGCGCCGGGGTTCTGCAAGCGGACGTTCAGGCGGATGACGTTGTTCACGCCGGGCAGCGTGGTGAGGCGCGCGTACACCTCGGCGTCGGGGCCGTACTGGGTGTTGTTGCGCCAGGCGGTGCAGGTCGTCGCGACGCCGCAGGCGAGCTGGTTGGCGTTGACGGTGAAGCCGCCCTCGCCACCGATGATCGCGTTCGACCAGCGACCCGCGTCCGTGAGCGGGTTCTCGTTGGCGCGGTTGAAGGAGTCGAGGACGGCCAGCGGGGTGTCGGGCGCGACGAGCGCCGCGGGGGTCGCCGAGGCCTCGTTCGAGGTCGGGCCGTCCCCGTTTCCGTTGAGCGCCGACACCTTGTAGTAGTAGGTCGTGCCGTTCTGCAGGCCGGTGTCGACGAAGCTCGTCACGACGCCGAGATCGGGGGTCAGCGCCACCGTCGGGTTGGGGCTCGTCCCGCGCAACACGCGGTAGCCGCTGATCGAGGAGCCGCCGTCGAAGCTCGGCGCGGTCCAGGAGAGCGCGACCTGGCCGTCACCGGGGACGGCGTTCAGCGCGGTCGGAGCGCCGGGCGGGCCTGGCCCCGACGGCGTGCCGTCGATCGTGACGTCGAAGCGCTGCAGCACCGCGTCGATGGGGTTGGCGATGGTCAGCCCGTCGCCCCCGGCGAACAGCAGCCCTACCGGGTTGTTGGAGCCCGTCGCCACGACGAGCGAGCCCGAGTCGCCCGAGGCACTGAACGGTCCCGGCGTGATGGAGAACTGGTTGACGAAATGCGCCTCGAAGCCGGGGAAGCAGATGGTCTCGGTCAGCGGGAAGTAGCAGACGTCGACGTCGACGTTGACCGCGTTGATCGATCCCGACGTGAACCCGGTGGTGCGCCCGTACTTCTGCACCTGCATGCCGACGGAAGCGGGTACGGTCGTCGAGCTCGGCGACCCGTAACCGTCCGGCAGCGTCGCAGTGCCGACGTCGCCGGGAGTCGTGGCGGCGATCGCGGCGTCCATCGTGTTCGGGGCCGCCGGAGAAGTTGATCTCCTGGTAGTCCGCGAGCGTTCCGATCCGGTCGGCCGGATCGGTCCCGCCGTCCTCGATCGGCCCGGGTTGAAGGATCGGGTCCCCGATGGTCGCCATGTTGACCCCGGCGAAGACGTGGTTGTTCGAAAGCGCGTAGACGCTCGACCCGTTCGACACCCTGGCTCCGAGCGTGCCGGTCGCGAAATCGGCGAGACCGGTAGAGACACCGATCGGGACCGGTCTCGGGTATCGGAGCGTCGCCGAGCGCGCCACGATCATCCCGGTGACGATCGTCTGGACACGGACGCCGTTGAGCGTCGTCGGGACGCTGACGCCGGGCCGCGTGGTGAACACCTCGATGACCGGGCGGCCGGAGGACGTGAGCCCGACACCGCTGCCGACGATCCCTGGCGCGCGACGCCATACCCGCGCGTGGCCCTTTTGGGCAGCGATCGCCTTGACGAGGAGAGGCGACGTCGCGTCCGGACGCAGCACGCTCGTCGCGGAGGTCTTCCCGGCCGACGTCGCCGCGAGCACAGCGGCGACAAGTACGGCGAGCCCCAGAACGACCTGCGTCCTTCGAACCACCCGTGCCCTCGCTTTCGTCCCTCGTCCCCTCGAGCGCGTAGAGCCTAGTACCAAAACCCACCAAATACCAGGGTGTTTCCGAAAATCGCTCGGAGGGCGGCGTGAATGACGTCTAGAGGCTTGATGTGGCTTAGGGGTGCGTGCGGGGAGGGCATGCACCAAGCAGCGGTGCCAGATCGGTCGGCGTGCAGGCTTGAAGCCTGGATGCCGACCGATCTGGCGGCGATGCGCCGTGTGCAGGCCCCCATCCGTGCGTGTCCCTAACCCACATCAGGCCTCTAGATCAGGCCACCGGGGTAGCTCCACGGCCCGGGCTCGAGCCTGATCCCGCGCTTGCGGCAGAACTCGCGCACGGAGTCGAGGACGACGCCACCGCTCCCGTGGACTCGGCGGCCGAGGAGGTCGATCACCGCGACGCCGTCCGGGACGTCGCCGCGAACGTCGAGCGCGAGGACGACGGCCGGGCCGTCGACGCCGCCGCGATAGCTCTGCGCGAAGACGACTCGCGTTCCCTCGACCTCGAAGCCGTCGTCCTCGATCGCCGACACCTCGTGGCCGCGGAGCGCGAGCAGCTCGTGGAGGTCGTCGACGAAGCGGCGCGCGAGCTCGCGCTGACGCGCGTCCGAGAGCTTGTGGCTCGAGCTGCCCGTCGCCTTCGCCGGAACGCCGATCGCGAACGAGCCCGCGGGGATCTCGCCCGACGACGTACGAGTTCGACGCGACGATCGACTCCGCGCCGACACGCGCGCCCGCGTACAGCACCGCGCCGAGACCGACCTGCGAGCGGTCCTCGAGCACGACCGGCGCGAAGCGGTTCTCGAACCCCTCGAGGATCGAGTGGCCGATGTTGTGGGTCACGATCAGCGAGCGCATGGTCAGGAAGACCTCGCGGCCGATGAGCACCGGGCCGGCAGACGTTCACGAACGCCTCGTCGCCGACGAACGCGAGATCGCCGACGGCGAGCGTCGCCCACGGGTCGCGATGGCCGCCGCCGCCGAACCGCACCGAGCGCCCGCCCCAGATCCCCGCGCCGAGGAACGCGCGCCGGCAGCGAAGCTCGAGATCGGCGCCGAACTGCGTGAGCTCGCCGATCGCGACGACCTCCTCGCAGAGCACGGTCGCACGCGGGCCGAGCCTCACGCCGTCCTCGATCACGATCCGCGGCGCGACGACGAGCGAGCCGTCGCCGAGGTCGACGCCGTCGCCGATCGCGGGCGCCGGCCTCGCGGAGCGCGGCGACCTTCTCGCCCGGACGAGAGCGCGCGGAACGCATCGTGGTCGAGCGCAGCGAGGAACGCCGGGTCGAGCGCGCCCGTCGCCTCGTCGAGCTCGAACGTGGCGGGCAGCGACACGCCGTCGGTCGACACGCCCGCGAGGACGGAGCTCGGCCGCAGGTGCTGCCGACGCCTTCTGCGCGTGCGATCAGCTGCCTCGACGTCCTTCTCGGTGATGAAGCCGCGCTTGTCGATCTCCGCGAGGTCGATGCCGTGGAGCTCCGCGAGCTCGACCGCCTTGCGCGTCGCCTTGCGGTCGCCGGCGGCCGGCTTCGGGGCGGGCTTCTCCTCGGCCTTCGGCGTCGATCGACGCGAGCTCGTCGGCGGTCTCCGCGACGTACGCGATGGTCTTGCCGAGCTCGACCTCGACCTCCTCGCCGTAGAGCTGGACGATCGTGCCCGCGCCGGGCGCCTCGACCTCGACGGTCGCCTTCGTCGTCTCGACGACGCAGACCGGCTGGCCGGCCGACACCTCGGAGCGATCCTCGACGAGCCACTCCGCGAGGAGCGCGTACTCGGTGTTCGCGTCCTCGCGCGTGAGGACGATCTCGAGCACTAGCGGCGCGCCCTCGAGCGCCATGACCGCCTCGACGACGTCCTCGACGCTCGGGAGCATCGCGTCCTCGAGCGGGCGCGCCGAGGGGATGATCCCGTCGCGCGCGGCGATCCGTCTGGACCGGCGCGCGCAGGTCGCTCCACGCCGCCTCCTGCACGCGGGCGGCGATCTCGGCGCCGAAGCCGCCGGTCAGCGTCCCCTCCTCGGCCGTCACGAGCGCTCCCGTGCGCGCGACCGACTCGAGCACGGCGTCGAGCTCCATCGGGACGAGCTGGGAGAGCGCGACGACCTCGCAGAAGATCTCGTGCTCGAGGACGAGCTCCGTCACGGCGTCGAGCACGATCGGGAGCATTCCGCCGTAGGTGACGACCGTCGCCGAGCCCTCCGTGAAGTCGGTCGCGGAGAACGTGAGCGCCGGATACGGGCCACCCGACTCGCGCACGGCGAGCTCGCCGATGTGCCCGTCCTCCGGGCGGCGGATCGTGCGCCCGTAGAGCAGCTTGTTCTCGATGAAGAACACCGGGCGCTCGTCGTCGACCGCCGCCGTGAGCAGCGCGCCGACGTCGTGGCACTCGCTCGCCGCGACGACGACGATGTTCGGGATCCCGAGCAGGAGCTTCTCGAGCGACTGCGAGTGCGTCGGCCCGTAGCCGCGCCGCGCTCCCATCGGCGCGCGCACGACGAGCGGGCACCGTCACCTGGTCGTCGTACATCTCGCGGAACTTCGAGATCCCGTTCACGATCTGGTCGAGGCCGAGCGCGACGAAGTCGCCGAACATGATCTCGAGGATCGGCCGCTGGCCGCGCAGCGCCATGCCCGGCGGCGACCCCGAAGAGCGACGCCTCGCTGATCGGCGTCGTGAGCACGCGGTCCGGGTACGCGTCGGAGAGGCCGGCGGTGACCTTGAACGCGCCGCCGTACGGGTCGAGGACGTCCTCGCCGAAGAGGACGACGTCGTCGCGCTCGGCGAAGATCGCGTGCAGCGTCTCGTTCAGGGCCTGGACGCCGCGCTTCCCCGACGCGACGCTGCTCACGCCGCGACTCCGGGCGTCGCGGCGGGCGCGGCGTCCGCCGCCTCGACCGTCTCGGCGAGCCGCTCCTCGCAGCGCTCCTCGATCGCTCTGCGCGCTCGTCGTCGGAGAGCCGCGCACCCGCGACGAGCAGCGGGTCGCGCGTGCGGCGCTCCTCGATCTCGGCCGGGTCGCGCTGGTCGTCCGACTTCGAGTGCGGGCTGAAGCGGTACGTGTTGAGCACGAGGAAGAACGGCGCGCCCGTCTCGCGGATCCGGGCGACCGCGCGACCGGCAGCCTCGTGGACGACCTCGACGTCGGTCGTGTCGAGCTCGTCGACCTCGACGCCGAACGCCGCGCCGCGCGCCGCGATCGACCCGGCGAGCTCGAGCTCGACCGGCGTCGACTGCGCGTAGTGGTTGTTCTCGACGACGAAGAGCACCGGCAGCTGCCAGAGCGAGGCGATGTTGAGCGACTCGTACGTGACGCCCTCGCCGAGCGTGCCGTCGCCGAGGAAGACCGTCGAGACGGCGCCCGTCCCCTTCCGCTTCTCCGCGAGCGCGATCCCGGTCGCGACCGGGACGATGCTCCCGAGGACGCCGTTCGAGTAGAAGTTGCCCTTGCACAGGTGCTGGCTGCCGCCCTTGCCGCCGCAGACGCCCGGCGCCTTCCCCATCACCTCGCACAGGAGCCCGAACGCGTCGTCCGTGAACGCGAGGTAGTGCCCGTGGCAGCGATGGTTGGAGAAGATCGTGTCGACGTCGGGATCGAGATGGTCGATCAGCCCGATCGCGTTCGCCTCCTGCCCGATGTACGTGTGCGTCGTTCCGACGAGCTTCCCGAGCGAGAAGAGGTCGAGGAGCGTCTCCTCGAAGCGGCGGATGAAGAACATCCGCTCGTAGAAGGTCGCGAGCTGGCGTCATCTAGAGGTATCCGAGGTCGGAGAGCCGCTTCGCGACGGTGGCCTCTTCCTCCTCCGTCAGCTCGTGCCGCTCGGCGCTCTCGAGCTCGCGGAAGACGAGGTCGCGAAGCTCGGGCGGCACGTCCGCCGGCCGGCTGTCGAGCTCGCGCGGATCGGTGTCGAGCCGGTACGCCTCCTCCTCGCCGCTCTCGACGTCGAGGATCAGCTTCCACGGCGGCAACCGGACCGCGAGCTTCGTCAGCGCGCCCATGTCGGTCCCGGCGATCACGGCCGGCCGGTCGCCGTCGACGCTGCAGGAGCGACTCGCCGTCCGTCTCGCGGGCGGGCAGCCCGGCGAGCTCGAGGAGCGTCGGCATGAGATCGACCGTGCGCACCTGCGACTCGACGACGGCGGGCTCGAGCCGCCCCGGCGCCGAGAGGATCAGCGGCACCTGGACGATCTCGTCGAAGAGCGTCGCGCCGTGCATGTGGTAGACGCCCTTCACGTCCGCCTTGTCCGCGAAGCGCTCGCCCCACGACTCGCCGTGGTCGGAGAGGAACGCGAACGTCGTCGACTCGCGGAGACCGAGCGACTCGAGCTCCTCGAGGAACGAGGCGACGAGCACCTCCGACTGGCGCTCGACCGCCTTCCGGTACCCCTCGCGCATCGCCTCGAGCGCCGACGCGGAGTCGGACTGGATGCCGGCGATCACCTCCTGCTTCGCCGCGAGCCAGTTCTTGCGGTCGGCGTGGACGATGTCGTACGGCATGTGCGTCGCCCAGTTGTGGACGTACAGCAGGAACGGCTTCTCGCGGTTCGCGCGCATGAACGCGAACGCGCCGTCGAGCGTCTCCGACGTGCCGAGGACGTTCGCCTCGGGCAGGTCCTTGAAGAGGTAGTTCGTGTCGAAGACGAAGCTTCCGACCTCGTAGCCGTGAGCGGAGAACGCGCGGAAGATCGTCTCGACGCGACGGATCGAGCGTCGCGTCCCAGTGGAGGTAGCCGTGGTGGTGGGCGTAGAGGCCCGTGACGATCGACGTCGTCGACGGCGCCGTCCACGGCGCGGACGAGATCGCCTGCGCGTAGCGAACGCCACCGGCGGCGAGCTCGTCGATCGTGCGCGTGTTCACGTAGCGGGCGCCGTAGCAGCCGAGATGGTCGGTCCGCAGGGCGTCGGAGACGTAGACGACGACGTTCATGAGCGCGGCGGATTGTAGTGACGGTGCGGTTCCGACCCTCGCGCCGTACGGCGCCGACCTACCATCGCGGCCGTGCCCGCGCCCGTGCCGCTCTCGACCGTGCTCTCGCAAGTGCGCTGGCGCGACGGCAGCTGACGCCGGCGCTCTCTCTGCACGCCGATGAAGAAGCGGACGCCCCTCTACGCGCTCTACGCCGCGGACGCCATCTCGTTCGCCGGCAACGCCGTCGCGCAGATCGCGATCCCCTGGTACGTGCTGACGACGACCGGGAGCGCGACGCTCACCGCGCTCGTCGTCTTCTTCAACTTCCTCCCGATCGTGCTTGCGGCGTTCTTCGGCGGTGTCGTCGTCGACCGCCTCGGATTCCGCAGGGCGAGTGTCGTCGCCGACCTCGCGAGCTCTGCAGCCGTCGCGGCGATCCCGCTGCTCGACGCGACGATCGGGATCGAGATCTGGCAACTGATGGCGCTCGTGTTCGTCGGCGCGCTCCTCGACGCCCCGGGAGCGACGGCACGCGCCGCGCTGTTCCCCGACGTCGTCGAGCTCGCCGACGTCCGCATGGAGCGCGCGTCCGGCATGCGCTCCGGCATCCAACAGGGAGCGCAGCTCCTCGGCGCGCCGCTCGGCGGCGTCCTCGTCGTCGCCTTCGGCGCGACGGCCGCGCTCTGGCTCGACGCGGCGAGCTTCCTCGTCTCGGCCGTCGCTCGTCATCGCCTTCGTCCCGCGTCCGCACCGCGACGTCCGAGCAGCGACGGCGAAGGGCGCTTCTTCGCGGAGCTCGCCGAGGGGCTGCGGTTCATCTGGAGCCGCCCGCTCGTGCGCGCAGTCGTGCTGATGGTCCTGTTGACCAACCTCATCGAGGCGCCCGCGCCCGTCGTCCTCGCCGTCTTCGCGCGCGAGGAGTACGGGAGCGGCCGCGGACTTCGGGCTTCTCGTCGGCGTCCTCGGCGGGGCGGCACTCGCGGGTGCGCTCGGCTACAGCGCGATCGGGCACCGGCTTCCACGGCGAAGGACGTTCCTCGTCTGCTTCGCAGGCGTCCCCGTCGGTTACCTCGCCCTCGCGGCCCAGCCGTCGCTACCGGTCGCGATCGCCGCGCTCGCGCTCGCGGGACTCGCCGCCGGGCCCGATCAACCCGCTCCTCTTCACCGTCTCGACGGAGATCGTCCCGGCGGCACTCCGCGGCCGGATCTTCGGGGCCGTCCGCGCCGGCTCGTGGGCCGCGATACCGCTCGGGATCCTCGTCGGCGGCGTCCTGGTCGCCGCGGTCGGCGCCCCTGCGACCTTCCTCGTGATGGGAGTCCTCCTTGCGGCCGTCGTCGGCTACGGGTTCTTCAACCCGACGTTCAGGGAGATGGACTCGCCGTCACTCCCGAGCGAGAGCGGGCAGCAGGCTCCGCCCGCGTAGCCCGGCCGGCTCCTCGATCCCGAGGATCTCGAGGACCGTGGGCGCGATGTCGAGGAGGTGCGCATCGTTGCGTCCCGACGCATCGATGCCCGGCCCGGCGACGACGTACAGCCCGTCCTGCGCGTGGTTCGCGTCGTCGGGGCCGGTGTCGTTCTCGAGCGTCTGGACGCCCTCGTCGCCCCCGATCGTCCCGACGGAGCGCCAGAAGAGATCGCCGAAGACGACGATGAGGTCCGGCGCGACACCCTTCGGCTCGCCGTACAGCTCCTCGGGCTTGTACACGGCCGTCGGGATCGGGTTGCCCGCGTCGTCGGGGATCGCCGCGATGCGGCGCGCGAGATCGTCGCGAACGTCCTCGTACTGCTCGGGCGGAATCGTCCCCTCCGGCTCGCGGCCGGCGACGTTGAGGAATACGCGCGCGTAGTAGCCGCCCTCGCCCCACGCCGTCGTCCGCGACCAGTCGACGCCGACGTCACGCAGCGAGGTGACGCCGTTCGGCTCGGCGAGCGTCGCCAGCAGCCCTTCGCCGCGAAGCCACTCGTTGATCCGGATCCCGCCGTCGAGCCGCTTCGCGCCGTGATCGGAGAGGACGAAGACGACCGTGTCGTCGTCCGCGTGGCGCGAGCAGCTTCCCGATCAGGCCGTCGACGTGACGGTGGTAGTCGAGGATCGCCGTCTCGTAGGCGTTGCCCGGCTCGTGCTTTCGGTGCTCGGGGTCCATGTACTTCCAGAACCCGTGATGCATGCGGTCGGGGCCCATCTCGACCATCGCGAACAGCGACCACGGCTTCGTCTCGAGCAGGTGCTCCGCGAGCGCGAAGCGGCGATTCGTCATCTCGTAGACCTGCCGCAGGAGGTACTCCTTGTCGTTCGTGCGAAAGTCCTTCGTGTCGAAGAGGTACTCGCCCACGACGTCGGCGATCTCGTCCTTGAGCGTCGCCGGGTACGTGTACTTCGAGTCGACGGAAGGCGTGAGGAAGCAGCCGACCATCACGCCGTTGAGCGGCTTCGGCGGGTAGCAGCCGGGCACGGAGAGGACGATCGACGAACCGCCCGCGCGGGTCACGTAGTCCCACAGGCGTGGCTCCTCGATCGCCGTCGACATCGCGATGAACGCGCCGTCGTACGTGTGGTCGGACCGGTTCCGGAAGCCGTACACACCGAGGTCGCCCGGCGTCTTCGAGGACATCATGCAGGACCACGCCGGCACCGTGATCGGCGGGATCACCGAGGTCAGGCGGCCGTAGGAGCCGCGCTCCATGAGCCCCGAGATCGTCGGCAGCTCGTCGCGCCAGCGCTCGAGGACGAGCGACGGCTCGGCGCAGTCGAGCCCGACGAGCATGACCTTCCGCGGCACGCGGCAACGATAGCCGCGAGGGGGCCGGACCCTCGTCCGACCCCCTCCGGCTCACTCAGGGCAGCAGCTGCGTCACATCGGGCGCGTGCGGGGGCACGGGCAGCGCGTCATGCGCTCCCCACAGGCCGCTCTCGCGGAACGTGATCGCCGTGAGGATCGGAACGCCCGAGACGACCTCGTCGCACTCGTCCTTCGTGTCGTCCGTTGCCAGGTTGCAGGCGTGAACCGATCCGGCGATCGGAATCGGAGCACCGTCGAGCGCGAACTCCATCGCAAGCCAGCTCAGGTCGTTGATCTGTGTCACGTAGAGCCGTCCGTCAGGCCCGAACACGAGATCGGTGATCGAGGTGAAGCCGTCGAGCACGACCGTGCAGTGCGGGTTCTTCCCACACTTCGCGTTTCGCGCGTGCGGCGCGACCCGCCAGACCTTCGACTCCCCGATGGGAGCGGGAAAGCCCTTGAGCTCGCCCACGTAGAACCCGCCTGGGCCGATTGCGACACTCGTCGACACCGGCTGGCCGGGAATCTCGTCCGGCAGGCCAACAGGCGGTGGGTCGCAGACGTCCGGAGGTCCCTCCGGACATCCGACGAGGTCCTTGAAATTCGCCGTCGAGACGAGCTCGTCCGGAAGAACCGCGACGACCTTGGGCTTGCCGTGCTTGTCGATCTTCAACAGCGCATTGGCTCCGGCGTCCGCGACCAGCGCCTCTCCGCCGCCCAGGTCTTCGACGTCGAAGGGATTCGAGTCGACGGTCGCCGGATGGGGGTTCGACTTCGCCTCGAATTCGAAGAGGTTCGCGATCAGCGTTGCCTCTCCGTCGCCGTCGATCCGCCAGAACGCCTGGCCGGTGTCTTCCTCCGGGTTATCGCCGGCGCCGGTGACGGCCCACAGGTCGTCGGTCCCTGCGATCGGATCGACGTCCGTGATTCCGGGCAGCTCCGCGATCAGGTCGCTCGTCTCGCCGTCGACGACACCCTTGCCCGCGTTCGCGACGAGCAGTTGGTCGTCGGGCCCGGTCGAGATCCCGAAGATCGGTCCCGCGTAGAAGCTCGGATCGGCCTGAGCCGCCGTCGGTACGAGCACGAGTGCTGCAACGGCGGCGAGCGCCGCACAGCGCGAGAAAAGCTTCATCTGTGTCCCCTCTCGATTCTCCCCCGCCTCATGTTCAGGCGATACCTGCCTTCGACGCGGCATCCTAACCCCGCTCCGAGTGACGCACAAGCCACAATCCGGGCGTGAGCGCCAGCCCCGAGACTGTCGCCGAGACGGTCGTCATGAAGTTCGGCGGCTCGTCGGTCGCCGACCCGGAGAAGATCAGGAACGTCGCCGCGCGACTCGTGGAGGCCCGCGAGCGCGGCGTGCGCGTCGTCGCGACCGTCTCGGCGATGGGCGACACGACCGACGGGCTGCTTGCGCTGGCGCACGACGTCTCGCCCGAGCCGCACCCGCGCGAGCTCGACATGCTCCTCTCGACGGGAGAGCGGATCGCCTGCGCACTCGTGGCGATGGCGGTACACGACCTCGGCTCTGAGGCCGTCTCGTTCACCGGCTCGCAGGCGGGGATCATCACCGACCCCGTCCACACGAAGGCGAAGATCCGCGAGATCACGCCGGGCCGCGTCGTCGAGGCGCTCGACCGGGGTCGGATCGTCCTCGTCGCCGGATACCAGGGCTTCTCGCGCGACACCATGGACGTGACGACCCTCGGGCGCGGCGGAACCGATGCGACGGCCGTCGCGCTCGCCGCAGCGCTCGGGGCCTCGTGCGAGATCTACTCGGACGTCCTGGGCGTCTTCACCGCCGACCCGCGCATCGTCCCCGATGCCCGCAAGCTCGAGAGCGTCTCGTACGAGGAGATGCTCGAGATGGCGTCGTCGGGCGCCAAGGTGCTCATGCTCCGCGCGGTCGAGCTCGCGCGCGGGCAAGGCGTCCGGATCCACGCCCGATCGACGTTCTCCACCGAGGCCGGAACGTGGATCGAGGACGCCGCGAGGCTCGAGCAGCCGATCGTCTCCGCGGTGACGCACTCCGAGGACGAGGTGGTGTTCGACGTGACAGGGCTTCCGGACCGTCCGGGAGTCGCCGCGGCGATCTTCGACGCGGTCGCGTCGGAGCACGTGAACGTCGACACCATCCTCCAGAACGTCGTGCACGGGCTCGCGTCGCTCTCGTTCTCGGTCCCGAGGGACGACGTGCCCGCCACGCGGCGCGCGCTCGCCCGAGCCGAGGAGTCGATCGGGACCTTCGCCGTCGCGGAGATCACCGATCTCGGCAAGGTCTCGCTCATCGGGGCAGGGATGCGCTCGCACCCGGGTGTGGCGGCGCGGATGTTCCGCGCGCTGGCGGACGACACGATCAACCTCCGGCTCATCTCGACGTCCGCGATCAAGGTGTCGTGCCTCATCCCCCGCGAGGACGTCGAGCGCGCGGTTCGCACTCTCCACGCGGCGTTCTCGCTCGGTGACGAGTAGGTTCTCCGCCGCGCGAGATGAGCGTCCAGACCCAGTCCACGCCCGCTCCCGAGCCCCGTCGGCAGAGCCGCGGAAGAGCGACCGGCGTCTGGGTCGTGCTCGTGATCGCCGGGCTCTTGCTCCTCCTCTCGTCGTTCGCGATCTGGGTCAACCGCGTCGCGCTCAACACGAGCGTCTTCACCGACACGTCGAGCTCGCTCCTCGACAACCCGGAGATCCGCAGCGCAGTCGCGAACCGCGCGGTGGACGAGCTCTTCGCGAACGTCGACGTTCAAGTCGAGGTCGAGAAGCAGCTGCCGACCGACTACCAGGGCCTTGCCGGTCCCGCGACCGCAGGCCTGCGGCAGGCCTCGTACCAGATCGTCAACCGAGCGCTCGAGCAGCCGGCGTTCCAGCAGCTCTTCAAGGTAACGCTCGAGGAGACGCACAAGACGCTCGTCGAGGTACTCGAGGGCGGCGGCGACCGCGTCTCGACATCGAACGGCGAGGTGACACTCGACCTGCGGGCGATCATCGAGGAGGCCGCCGACAGGATCGGGATCGGCCAGCAGGTCGCCGACAAGATCCCGGAGGACGCGGGGCGCATCGTCATCCTGCGCGCGGACGAGCTCGACACGGCACAAGACGCGTTCCAGCTGCTGAAGACGCTCGCGTGGGTCCTTCCTCTGCTGACGCTCGCCGCCTTCGCGCTGGCCGTGTGGCTCTCGAGCGACCGCCGCCGCGCGGTCCGAAGCACGGGCTGGGTGCTCGTCGTCGTCGGCATCCTCGGCCTCCTGGCCGCTAATTTCACGCGGAACTACGTCGTCGACTCGCTCGTCGCGCGCGAAGACGACCGGCAGGCGGGCAACAACGCCTGGAACATCCTCACGGAGCTGATGCGCGGCTCGTTCCGGCTGATGGTCGTCGTCGGGCTCCTGTTCGTCATCGCGGCCTGGCTCGCAGGCCCCGGCCGTCGTGCTGTCACGACGCGCGAGTGGCTCGCGCCTGCGCTGCAGAACCGCGTGTGGGCGTACGTCGTCCTCGCCGCCGTCGTCCTGCTCCTGCTCTTCAACGCGGAGGTCCTCGACTTCACGCGTCTCCTCGTCGTGCTCCTGCTCGCCGCGCTCGGCGCGACGTGGATCGAGCTGACGCGGCGGCAGACGCTCGCCGAGTTCCCCGACGCGGGCTCGACGTTCGTCGCCGACACGCAAGCGAGGGTGTCGAGCTGGTGGGAGTCGAGACGTCCGACGAGCGAGCCGCAGGCCGTGGCTCCGGCGGTCGACGTCTCGGCACGACTCGCCTCGCTCGCGGAGCTCCACTCGAAGGGCGCGCTCACCGACGAGGAGTTCACCGCGGCGAAGGCGCAGGTCCTCGCCGGCAACTGAGGCAGGCTCCACACACTCCACGCCGAACATCCCGGCGTGGATTCGGACCTCGCGCAGGCACTCGTCGCAGCTGCGATCTGGATCGTCGTACTCGTCGCAGTGCGCTTCTCGCTGCGTTACGTGTTCGATCGCTACGAACGGCGACTGGCCGAGCGCGACCCCGCCGTCGCGGCCCGTAGACGGACGACGTTCGCATTCCTCCTCCGGTTCGCGATCGCCCTCGTCGGGCTCATCGGCGCGTGGAGCGTGCTCTCGGCCTTCCCGGCGACGCAACAGGTCGCGAGCGCGTTCCTCGCCTCGAGCGCAGTCCTCGCCGTCATCGCCGGCCTCGCTCTGACGACGCCGCTGGGCAACCTCGGCTCGGGGGTCATGCTCGCGTTCACGCAGCCCGTCAGGCTCGGTGACCGCGTCACCGTCGACGACTACACCGGCATCGTCGACGAGATCTCGCTGAGCTACACGGCCCTCACGACCGACGAGGGGCGGCGGATCTTCGTCCCGAACTCGCGCATGGTCTCGACGACCATCGTCAACCGCTCTGTCGACGACCCACGACGCCTCGTGACGGTCGAGCTGCCCGTCCGGATCGGCGCCCCGCTCGACGAGGCGCGCCGCGTCGTCATGGAGGCCGCGACGGGAGCTCCGCAGGGAGAGGGCCTGACGATCTACGTCCAGATCGGCTCCCTCACCGAGAAGACGGCATGGCTCAACGTCGTCGCCTACGCGCCTTTCGGCGCGGACGTCTCGCAGGTCGCGAGCGAGCTCCGCGAACGGGCCGTCTTCGCTCTGGGCGCCGCCGAACTGCTGCCCGCGTAACGTCAACGCGACGACGCGGCTGCCAAGTGCCGCCTTCAGCGGTCTTACGCGAAGGTCAGAACTCGGTCTCTTCGCCGACGCGCAGCACCCTCAGCTCGACGTCGGGCGCCTGCTCCTTCAGCGCGGCTGCGAATGCGACGGGCGGGAGGTCCACGAAGCCGGGTCGCCCGGTCAAGCCGAGATGGATCGGGAAGTACGTCCCCCAGTGGATCGGGATGACGATCTTCGGCGCGATGCGCGCCACCGCCTCGGCTGCACGCTCGGGGTCGAGGTGGCCGCCGCCGAGACCCGGGCCCCAGCCCCAGATCGGAATGAGCCCGACGTCCACCGGCCCGAGGTCGGCCATCCCGTCGAAGAGGTCCGTGTCGCCGGCGAAGTAGATCGAGGTCGAGCCGGAGATGACGTAGCCGACCGGATCGGCCGACGCGCCGAAGGGTCCGCGGCTCCGGTCGTGCTCGGCGGGCACGGCTCGGATCGCGACGTCGCCGATCGCGAGCGTCTCCCCCGCCTCGACCTCGAGGACGACCTCGAACCGCCGCTTGCGCAGGAGCCCACCCAGCCCCCGCGGGACGATGACGGGAAGCTTCTTTCCGAGCTTCTCGAGCGAGGGAAGGTCCAGGTGGTCGTAGTGGCCGTGCGAGATGAGGACCGCGTCGACGCCTCGTCTTGCCTGCACCGAGACCCCGCTCGCACGTCGCAGGTGGGCGACCCGGTTGCGGAGCAGCGGATCGGTCAACAACCGGACCCCGTCGAGGTCGACGACAACGGTCGCGTGCCCTACGTACTCGATTCTGCCCATGACCGGAAGTCTGCTACTGCAGACCTTCCGGCCGGGCGAAGATCCCTAGAGGCGGCCGCTGCGCGGCCGCTGGCTCTCGCGCCCGACAAGCCCGATTGCAGGTCAAACGCAGTCTCTGAGCCCCTGGGCCTCCGGAAGCGACTCGAGCTTCTTCAGCGTGTTGTTCTCGATCTGGCGGATCCGCTCGCGCGTGACGCCGAACGCCTGCCCGACCTCCTCGAGCGTGCACGGCTGCGAGCCGTCGAGCCCGTAGCGCAGCTCGATCACGCGGCGCTCGCGGTCGGGGAGCGCGGCCAGGGCGAGCTCGACGTCCTCGCGGCGAAGCGAGAGCGATGCGGTGTCGAACGGCGACTCGGCCGCCTCGTCGGGGACGAAGTCGCCGAGCGACGAGTCTTCCTCCTCGCCGATCGGCTTCTCGAGCGAGATTGGAAGCTGCGACATCCTCAAGATCTCGCGGACCTCCTCGACGTCGATCTCGAGCTCCTCCGCGATCTCCTCCGGCAGAGGCTCCCGCCCGAGACGCTGGACGAGCTGACGCTCGATGTGAACGACCTTGTTGAGCTTCTCGACCATGTGCACGGGGATCCGGATCGTGCGGGCCTTGTCCGCGATCGCCCGGGTGACCGCCTGCCGGATCCACCACGTCGCGTACGTCGAGAACTTGAAGCCGCGGCGGTAGTCGAATTTCTCGACCGCGCGGATGAGGCCCAGCGAGCCCTCCTGAATGAGGTCGAGGAAGGACAGACCGCGCCCGAGATAGCCCTTCGCGATCGAGACCACGAGCCGCAGGTTCGCCTCGATCATGTGCTGCTTCGCCCGCATGTCGCCGCGCTCGATGAGCTTCGCGAGCGAGACCTCCTGGTCGGCGGTGAGAAGCGGGACCTTTCCGATCTCGCGGAGGTAGAGGCGCAACGAGTCGAGCGACGGCTCCACCGAAAGATCGAGCTTCTGCTCGACCTTCTCCTCCTCGACCGGGACCGGCTCCGCATGCGGGAACTCCTTGTGCTCCGCACCCTCGTGGAGCTCGATCGCGTGATCGATCAGATACGCGTAGAAGTCCTCGATCTGCTCCTTCGTGAGCTCGACGTCGTCGAGCCCGGCCACGATCTCGTCGTACGTGAGGAACCCCTTCTCGAGCCCGTGCTCGACCAGGCGCTGGAGCTCCTCGACCTCGGGGAGGGCGATATCGACAGACAGCATGAGTGGGCTTTCTCCTCTCGCGCTCGAACGGGTACCGACCTTCACATGCATGAGCCGGCCCGCCTGCCGCCCCGGCTCTCCACCACCAAAGCGCGCGGATACTAGTCCGGAAACGACAGTTGGGGAAGAGGACCACTGTGTTAACGCGTGGTGCCTAGCTGGTGACGCGAAGTGCGCCGACCACCTCACCGCGAGAGTTTTCGACCGGAGCCTCGGACAGGTCGTCCGCAGCGAGCCCGAGCAGCGCAAGGAAGGCGGCGAGCGCCGGCCCGAGCGGACGCTGAGCGCCGTCCTCCGTCTTGAGCGCGAGCCCGAGGCCGTCTCGCGCCGCGCACAGCAGGCCTTCGGCTCCGCCTTTCGCGACCCAACCGTCCCCGAGGCGCATGAGCTCCGTGTCGGGCGCGCCATCGCCTCGTACGAGCTCTGGCCTCGCTCGCATCGCGTCCGCCACACGTACGCCGCCGTCGAGCGCCTCGATCCGCGCGAACGCGTGTGCCGTTCGCTCGAGCGTCAGACCGTAGGTCACGACACCACAGCCGTCGACCCCACTCGGCATCGACGCCGGCTCGACCTCTGCCGCGGCAGCCACCTCCGCGAGCACCTCCTGCTGGCACGGGTGCGACGCGAGCCGGTACCCCTCGACCGGCCACCCTCGCTCCCGGCAGAGGAGCACCATCGCCGCGTGCTTGCCGGAGCAGTTGTGCTCGATTCTCGTCGGCTCCGGTCCGCACTCGAGATCGTCCTCGTTCGCGTCCGCCTTCGCCAGGAGGCTGCGCACCGGCGCGAGCTGATCCGGCCGGTGCAGGTGCGAGGCCGACGCGATTGCGATCTCCGCGTCGCTGAGATCGGGCCTCGCGCGCACGATCGGTAGCGCCTGGATCGGCTTCGCTGAGCTGCGGAAGAAGGTGACGAGCGCCGGATCGCCGGCCGACTGGACGACTTCGCCACCCGAGACCGCGACCGCGTGGACGCGATGCCTCGCCTCGACCACGTCGCCTCGTAGCACCTCGATCGAGATGGCGTCCACGGCCGCAGCCTACGAAAGGGGGAGTTTGGGCCGGCGGGCGCGGGGTAGGTCGTGTTCGTCGTCAGATTGCAAGGAGGGGTACATGTCGAAGCACGCACGAGTGCTATTCGTCGCTGCGGCCGTAGCCGTGGCGGCTCTCACCATGAGCGCAGCCGCTCCGACGGCCGTCGGCGTGGACACGAGCGCGCTCCGCAGCGCGGTAACGGTCTCGGGGATCATGGAGCACGAAGACGCGCTCCAGGCGATCGCCAACGCCAACGGCGGGACGCGAGCGGTCGAGACCGACGGGTTCGACGAGTCCGTCGAATACGTCGTCGCTCAGCTCCAGGCGGCCGGCTATTCGCCGACCGTCCAGAACTTCTCGTACTCGTTCTTCACGGACATCACACCACCGGTGTTCGAACGGACCGCACCGACGTCGGAGACCTATGTCAACGGCTTCGGTGAGGACTTCCTCACCATGGAGTGGTCCGGGAGCGGCAACGTGACTGCCGATCTCGCGCCGGTGGGACCGTTCGTGCTGCCGCCGACCGGAGGCTCGGCTAGTGGGTGCACCGCAGCCGACTTCGCCGGCTTCACACCGGGCAACATTGCCCTGATCCAGCGCGGCACGTGCGCGTTCCGGATCAAGGCCGACAATGCAGCGGCGGCGGGAGCCAGCGGTGTCGTGATCTTCAACGAGGGCAACGACGTGCCGGACGACGACCGCCTGGGCGTGCTCAACGGAACCCTCGACCCACCGGCCACCCAGTCGACGATTCCTGTCATCGGAACGTCGTTCGCCGTCGGGTTCGAGCTGTACCAGCTCGCCACCGCCCCGGCGGGGGCGAGGGTCCACCTCCAGGTCGATGCGGGACTCGTCACGAAGCACAGCAAGAACGTGATCGCCGATACGTCCGGCGGCCGTGCCGACCGGACGATCGTCCTCGGCGCGCACCTCGACTCCGTCCCGGAGGGCCCCGGCATCAACGACAACGGCTCGGGAACGTCGACGATCCTCGAGATCGCCCAAGCCTTGGATCAGCTGGAGATCGCACCGGTCAACCGCGTCCGCTTCGCCTTCTGGGGTGCGGAAGAAGAGGGCCTCATCGGATCGCAGGCCTACGTCGACTCGCTCGCGAAGAGCGATCTCAAGAACATCATGCTGAACCTCAACTTCGACATGGTCGGCTCGCTGAACTTCGTGCGGTTCGTCTACGACGGTGATGGGTCGGCGTTCGGCACCGACGGCCCGAATGGATCGGGGACGATCGAGTCGGTCTTCACCGACTACTTCAGCTCGCTCCTGCCGCCACTGGCGACCGAGCCGACGGAGTTCGACGGACGGTCCGACTACCAGGCGTTCATCAATGCCGGCATTCCCGCGGGTGGTCTGTTCACCGGTGCCGAAGGCATCAAGACGGCGGCGGAAGCACAGGTCTACGGTGGTACCGCGGGCGCCGCCTACGACCCCTGCTACCACCAGGCGTGCGACACCAACCACAACCTCAGCGCGACCGCACTCGACCAGATGTCGGACGCGGCCGCGCACGCGACGCTCGTGTTCGCGATGACGAAGTCGTCGGTCAATGGCACGGACAAGGCGTCGAACCGCGCGAAGGACAACATGCACTTCAAGGCGTCGTTCGCGAGGAGCTAGCACCGCGTACCCGAGAGAAGGCCGGGCTCATACGAGCCCGGCCTTCGTCGTGCGGGTTGACGAATGGTCGGGATTTCCCGTATGTTCCGTAATCATCGACCGTTACCCCGACTACGAGCTCGACGACGTCCTCGTTGTCGAGGACCCGAAGCAGCTTCGCGCGCTCGGCGACACCTTCCGCGCGCGGATCGTGATGATGCTGCGCGAGCGCGCGGCGAGCACGACCGAGCTGGCTGCGGCGCTCGAGACGCCGAAGGGCACCGTTGGGCACCACATGAAGGTGCTCGAGGCGGCCGGCCTCATCCGCGTCGTCCGCACGCGAAAGGTGCGCGCGCTGACGGAGAAGTACTACGGGCGCGTCGCGCGGCTCTTCGTGCTGAAGAGCGACGAGTCGATGCCCGACGAGCTGCGTGGCGGCGTTCTCGCCGCGATGATGCTGCGGCAGGCTGCAGACGAGCTCATCGCGGCCGGCACTGAGAAGGACACCTCGGCGCTGGTCCACGTGCGGCTCACGCCCGAGCAGCAACGTCGCTTCGAGAAGCGGCTGAACCGCCTGGTCGCCGACCTCCAGCGCGCCGACGATCCCGACGGGACGAGCCACGCCCTCGCGTACGCCCTGTTCCGTGCGCCGACGCCTCTCCCGCCTCCTCCGGTCGACCATGCGTAGCCTCTGGCCGCAGGGTGGGCTCTGGCGCCACGGCGACTTCCTGAAGCTGTGGTCGGCCGAGACGATCAGCGTCTTCGGCTCGCAGGTGGGTCAGCTCGCGATGCCTCTCGTGGCGATCCTCGTCCTGGATGCCACCGCCTTCGAGGTCGCGGCGCTGGGCGTGGTGCTGTTCCTTCCGTTCATCCTCTTCACCCTGCCGGCAGGCGTGTGGGTCGATCGGCTGCCGCGCCGACCCATCCTGATCGGGGGCGACCTCGGCCGCGCGGCGCTCCTCGCGACCATCCCGATCGCGTACCTCGCAGACGCACTGACGCTGGCGCAGTTGTTCGTGGTCGCGTTCCTCGTGGGCACGCTTCAGGTGTTCTTTGATGTCGCGTACCAGTCGTACCTGCCGTCGCTCGTCGAGCGCGAGCAGATCATCGACGGGAATTCGAAGCTCGAGATCAGCCGCTCGGCCTCGCAGGTCGGCGGCCCCGGCCTGGGCGGTGCGCTCGTGGAGGTCTTCACGGCGCCGTACGCCGTGCTCCTCGACGCGGTCAGCTTCCTGGGTTCGGCTCTCTTCCTGCTCCGCATCCACAAGACCGAGGAACCGCCGGCGGTCGCCGATGCCAACGGGCAGAAGCCGAGTCACTGGGCCGACCTCAAGGAGGGGCTCCACTTCGTGCTCGGTAATCCCAACCTTCGTGCACAGGCGGGCTGCACCGCCACCTCGAACTTCTTCGCGAACGTCGCGTTCGCGACGTTGCTCGTGTTCGCCGTGCGCGAACTGGGACTCTCGGCGGGGGCAATCGGGATCGTCTTCTCCCTCGGAGCCGCGGGCTCGATGGCCGCCGCCTTCACGGCCACTCGCATCTCCGCCCGCTTCGGCATCGGCCCGACGTCGATCGTCGCCGCTGCGTCCTTCGGGCCGGCGACGCTGCTCATTGCGCTCGCGCCGACTGGAGACGCCGCTATCCCGATCCTCGTCGTCGCAGAGCTGATCTCCGGGTACACGATCGTGGTCTACAACATCGTCCAGGTGAGCTACCGGCAAGCGATCTGTCCCCCTCGCCTCCAGGGGCGCATGAACTCCGTGATGCGATTCATGGTCTGGGGCACGATCCCGCTCGGAGCCCTGCTCGGCGGCGGGCTCGCCACGTGGATCGGCCTGCGCGAGACGATCGTCGTCGGCGCCGTCGGCGGCGGCCTCGCTTTCCTCTGGCTCCTGCTCTCGCCGCAACGGCACCTCCGCGATATGCCCCAGCCGGTCGACGACGAGACGTTGCCCGAGCCGGCGCTCGCATAGGCGCTACCGTCAGCTCCGATGCCGGAGCTCCCAGAGGTCGAGGCCTGGGTGCGCGAGCTCGCCCCGCTCGTCTCGCGTGCACCGATCGAGAAGGCCGGCCCGGCGCACATCGCCACGCTCAAGACCTTTGCCCCGCCTCTCGCGGAGCTCGACGGCCGGCGCCTGGAGGGCTCGCGCCGCCGGGGCAAGAACCTCCTCTTCCCCGTAGAGGGCGAGGATCTCGTCCTCCGCGTCCACCTCATGAGTGCCGGGCGGCTCCGCTACCTCGAGCCGGGCGCGAAGGGGCCGAAGACGCCGATGTTCCGGCTGCAGTTCGCCGGTGGTGGCGAGCTCGTTCTCACCGAGGCCGGCAAGAAGAAGCGCGCCGGTGTCTGGCTCGTGACAGCGGAGCAGCTCGACGCGGACCTCGCCCACCTCGGGCCCGACGCGCTCGAGCTCGACGCCACGACCCTCGCCGAGATCCTCCACCGCGAGCGTCGGCAACTGCATCCTCTCTTGCGCGATCAGCGAGCGATCGCCGGAATCGGGCGGGCGCATGCCAACGAGATCCTCCTGCGCGCGCGGCTCTCGCCGTTCAAGGCATCCACCGAGCTCTCGGACGAGGAGGTCGAGCGACTCGCGACTGCGATCCACGACGATCTGGAGCGGGCGCTCGAGCTCCGTGAGCACGGAAAGGGCGATTCGGTCGTCTACGTCGTCCACGGCCACCTCGGCGAGCCCTGCCCGCAGTGTGGGACGCCCATCGCCCGCGTGGACTTCGAGGAGCACACGATCTACTACTGCCCGAGCTGCCAGACCGGCGGGCGCCTCCTCAAGGACCGGCGGCTCTCGCGGCTCTTGCGGTAGGGAGGGCGAGGCAAGCCTCGCCCCTACATGCACGCTGCTACGGTGCGGCGCGTGAGCGACACCGTCAGGCTCGAGGAGGATCTGCAGGCATCGCCGCCCGAGATCGCGCTCGCGCTCTCACGGGCCGGCGTGTCGGGGGTGCAGAAGGCCGTTCGCATACGTCGCGGCGACGCCGAGACTGTGATGGCGGCGGTGATCGACTGCACGGTCGACCTCGCGGCGAATCAGAAGGGCGTCCACATGTCGCGTTTCCCGGAGCTCTTCGAGGACGCGATCGAGATCGTGGTCGAGAAAGAGGCGCTCCTCGTGGAGGTGCTCGCCGAGCACATCGCGAGCAACGTGGTAGAGCGCCAGGATGCGCTCCGCGCAGAGGTCTGGATCCGAGCTCAGTGGCCGATCCACCGGCGCACGCCTGTGACCGGTCTCGCAACGCAGGAGATGGTGACGCTCTGCGGCATCGCGGCCGCGTCCGCGTCCGGGACGCGCCGGGCGGTCGGCGTCGAGGCGACCGGAATCAACGCCTGCCCGTGTGCGCAGGGCCTCGTGCGCAATCACGCGTCGGAGCGACTCCTCGAAGCCGGCTTCGACTCGGGCGACATCGACCGGATCCTCGAGCTCGTCCCGATCGCGACGCACAACCAGCGCGGGCGGCAGACCCTGTTCGTCGGCACGGAGCAGGACCTCGACGCCGAGGTCCTCGTCGACGTCGCGGAGCGCTCGATGAGCGCACCCATCTACGACCTCCTGAAGCGCCCCGACGAGCTGTTCGTGGTCGAGCACGCCCACCTCCAGCCCCGGTTCGTCGAGGACTCCGTGCGGCACGCACTCCGCGACGCGCTCGACACGCTTCCACAGCTCGACGACGACGACTTTCTCCTCTCGAAGCAGGTCAACTTCGAGACCATCCACGTCCACGACGTCGTCGCCGAGCGCTTTGGGACCGTCGGCGAGCTCCGCAGCGAGCTCGCGTCCGGGCAGCCGACACCCGAGCAGACGACCCTCGCCGCCTGGCTCAACGGTTAGGCCGCGCGCCGCCGCGCCTCCGTCCACCGCGAAGCGGGGGACGGGAAGTGCCGCGCGCCGGAATCCGCGCTAGTGGATTCCGGTCTTGCGCAAGGAAATCGCGAAGCGGTGCTCGGTGCCGGCGAAGAGCCGGCGGATGTTCTGGTGGTGCATCGCGATGACCGCAACCGCCCCCGCAACGCCGAAGACGACGATCGGCCACGAGTAGTCGAAGAGCACGACCAAGACGGCGAGGCCCATGGCGGTGACGATCGACGCCAGCGACGCGTAGCGCGTGACCAGGAAAACGGCGATCCAGAGGACGACGCAGCAGAACGCGGCGAGCGGCGCGAGCGCAAACGTCGCTCCGCCGGAGGTCGCGACCATTTTCCCGCCCTTCTCGAAGCGGAGGAAGATCGGGCGCGCATGCCCGATCATCGCCGCCGCAGCGGCCAGGACTCCGACGAGCGCGCCGCCGATCCAGAGCCCCAACGACGCGGCAGCGAATCCCTTCGCGAGGTCGAGTAACGCGACCGGGACCCCGAGCGAGCGCCCGTACACACGGAAGACGTTCGACGCACCGACGTTTCCGCTCCCTCTCGTGCGGATGTCCTCGCGACGGACGAGCCTCGGCACCCAGTAGCCGAACGGCATCGACCCCAGGAGATACGCGATCAGAACTGCAAGCAGTTCTGTCATTGGCAAGACCGGGATCCGCTAGCGCGGACGCCGGTCGCCGAAAAGTCCCTAAAGGCGTCCGCTTCGCGGCCGCTGTGTCTGCTGGCCACCCAACCCCTATGCGGTCGGAATGCGATAGCCGTCGACCCAGCCGTCCACGACGCCCCAGTCGAGGTTCCGGAGGAAGGCCTCGATGTAGGCGGCGCGGTCGGTCTGGTAGTCGAGGAAGTACGCGTGCTCGTAGACGTCGAGGGCGACGAGTGGGGTTGCATTCCAGACGGGGAACGTGTTCTGCGCGTCACCGACGTAGTTGAAGAGCCGGCCCTCGTCCCAGTCGAACGCCGTCCACGCCCAGCCGCGCCCTGCCATTCCCGTCGCGCGGAGGTCGGCACGCCAGGCGTCGGCCGACCCGAAGTCGCGCTCGATCAGCGCGCCGATCGCCCCGTCGGGCTCGCCGCCTTCGCCACCGAGGTGCTCGAAGTAGATCTCGTGGTTCTTGATCCCGCCGACGGCGAACGTGAGGTCGACCTTGAGCGACCTGACCTCGGAGTACACCTGGTTCGCGGAGCCGAGGTCGACCGTCGCGAGGCGCCCGAGGATCTCGTTCCGCTTCGCGACGTACCCCTGGTAGAGGCGGTGGTGCGCCTCGATCGTCGTCCGCGAGATGCCGTCCAGCTCGAGCAGGGCCGGCTTCAGCTCACGCGGTCTGATCTCGACGAAGCTCGACATCGTTTCCTCCAGAGGCAAGGCGGGAACGCCTGAGCATATCCTTGCCCCGACCGAACCCGTATCGAGAGGAGAGCAGGCATGGCGTTCAGCGTTCCCGACCTCAGCTACTCATTCGACGCGCTCGAGCCGCACATCGACGCGCGCACGATGGAGATCCACCACGACAAGCACCACGCGGCCTACGTGACCAACCTCAACGCGGCGCTGGAAGGCACACAATGGGCCGACCAGTCGATCGAGGCCGTCCTCACGAGCCTCGACTCGATCACCGAGGACAAGCGCACGGCAGTTCGCAACAACGGCGGCGGCCATGCCAACCACACGCTGTTCTGGGAGATCATGGGGCCGAACGGCGGAGGCGACCCCTCGGGTGAGCTGGCCGATGCGATCGCGGACACGTTCGGTGGCGTCGCAGAGCTCAAGGCAGCCGTGAACGACGCCGGAGTGAAGCGCTTCGGCTCCGGTTGGACGTGGCTGATCTGGGACGGAAGGGGACTCGCCGTCACGTCGACCCCCAACCAGGACACCCCGATCATGGACGGCTACACGCCGCTCCTCGGCATCGACGTCTGGGAGCACGCCTACTACCTGAACTACCAGAATCGGCGCCCCGACTACCTCGAGGCGTGGTGGAACGTCGTCGACTGGGACGCCGTCACGGCGAAGTTCGCAGCGCGCGGATAGGCCCCGCGCAAACCGCCGGAGTCGCGAGCGCGTAGCACACGGCACATGGCTGCGTCGCTCGCGATCCGAACCGGGTCTTTCCGGGCATCGCCCAGGATCATGCAGCGCGTCGAGCTCCCACAACCGACGGACAGCCAGCTCATCGTGCGGATCGCAGGAGGCGATCGCCGCGCCTTCGACGAGCTGTACGGCCGCTACTCTCGAGCGGTGCTCGGGCTCGCTCTCCGCCGCCTCGGCGATCGGGGTCGGGCGGAGGACGCCACGCAGGAGGCATTCGTCGCGATCTGGCGCTCCGCCAGGACCTACGATCCGTCGAGGGGACGCGGAGCGCCTTGGCTCTACGCCGTCGCGCGGAACGCCATCACGGACGGACTGCGCCGCACGCCCGAGCCCGTCGCGGAGCTCGAGGACGGCCCCGGGCGCGAGCCCGACCCCTCGGACGAGGCAGAGGCAGCGTGGACGGCCTGGCGCGTCCATCGCGCGCTCGAAGTCCTGCCCGAGCACGAGCGGCCGGTGATCGAGCTCGCCTACTGGGGCGGTCTGTCCCAGAGTGAGATCTCCGACCGGCTTGGTATCCCTCTCGGCACGGTGAAGACACGGACGCGGAGCGCCCTCGCGAGGCTCGCGGACGCACTCGACGAGGAGCTGCGATGAGCCCGAACTTCGACGAGCTCGTCGGAACGGACCTCGAGCCGACCGAGCGCGAGCGCCTCGAGCGCGTGCACGACCTGCTCGTCGCCGCCGGCCCACCGCCCGACGCGGAGGCCCAGAGCCCGAGTCACGGTGCTCCCGCGCCGGCGACGCGGTGCGCTGCTCGCGATCGCAGCGGCGTTCGCGGTGACGGTGGTCGCGCTCGGCGGAGCGCTCGTTCGGGGTGGCGGCGACGACGCGTTTGTCATCTCCATGACCGGAACGGCGGCAGCACCCACGGCCTCGGCGTCGCTCCGTGTGCTCGAGCTCGACGACGCGGGCAACTGGCCGATGGAGGTCGCGGTCGAAGGGCTGCAGCCTGCCCCGAGCGGCGGCCCGTTCGAGCTGTGGCTGACGCGTGACGGAGAGCTCGAGGGCCTGTGCGGCTCGTTCCTCACGAACCCGTTCGGAGCCGCGGTCGTGCCGATGAACGCGCCGTACCACTTCGACGAGTACGACGGCTGGGTCGTCGTCGAGGAAGGGTCGGACACCCCGCTCCTCACGACCTGAGAGGCCCCCGACCGGCGCGCTATCGTCGCGCGCATGGCCCAGTACGAGGACTTCGTGCGGCACGTGCTCGCGAACGGCACGCCGAAGGGCGACCGCACGGGCACCGGGACGGTGAGCGTCTTCGGGTACCAGATGCGCTTCGACCTCTCCGCGGGCTTCCCGCTCGTGACGACGAAGAAGGTGCACTTCAAGTCCGTCGCGGTCGAGCTCCTCTGGTTCCTCCGGGGCGAGTCGAATGTCCGCTGGCTCCAGGAGCAGGGCGTGACGATCTGGGACGAGTGGGCCGACGCGGACGGTGAGCTCGGGCCGGTCTACGGCGTCCAGTGGCGGAGCTGGCCGACACCCGACGGCGGCCACGTCGACCAGATCGCCGAGGTCGTTCGGCTTCTCCGCGAGGACCCGGACTCGCGACGGATCGTCGTGAGCGCCTGGAACGTCGCCGACATCCCGCGGATGGCGCTGGCGCCATGTCATGCGTTCTTCCAGTTCCACGTCGCGGGCGGCGAACGGCTCTCGTGCCAGATCTATCAACGCTCAGCCGACGTCTTCCTCGGCGTCCCCTTCAACATCGCGAGCTACGCGCTTCTGACGCACCTGCTCGCGCAGCAGTGCGACCTCGAGGTCGGCGACCTCGTGTGGACCGGCGGCGACTGCCACATCTACGACAACCACCGCGAGCAGGTCGAGACCCTCCTCTCGCGCGAGCCGTTCCCGTACCCGACGCTGCGCCTGCTCCGCCGGCCGCCGGCCATCTTCGATTACGCGTACGAGGACTTCGAGGTCGTGGGCTACGAGCACCATCCGGCGATCCGTGCGCCGGTCGCCGTGTGACGGTCTCGTTGATCGCCGCCGTTGCGCGCGGCGGCGTGATCGGCCGAGACGGCACGATCCCGTGGCACCTTCCCGAGGACGTCGCGCACTTCAAGGACCTCACGACTGGACATGCCGTCGTCATGGGACGGAAGACCTGGGACTCACTTCCGGACCGGTTCCGCCCGCTCCCCGGAAGGCGCAACGTCGTCGTCACGCGGACTCCCGAGTGGTTCGCGCCGGGCGCTGAGCGCGTCGCCTCGATCCGGGAGGCGCTCGAGCTCCTCTCGAACGCCGAGCACGTCTACGTGATCGGCGGCGCGGAGATCTACGCCGCCGCACTGCCGTTCGCCGACGAACTCGTCCTCACCGAGATCGACCTCGCGGTCGAGGGCGACACGCGCTTCCCGGCCTGGGACCGCCGGGCGTTCGACGCTGCCGCCCGCGAGGAGCACGTCTCGGCCGACGGCACGAGGTTCGCCTTCGCGACGTACCGGCGGTGGGGTGCCGGTGCGTCCGGTCAGCTGGCTGCGCTCGCGCGCGTCTCGGCCCTTCTCGAGCAGGAACGGATCGCATGGTGGCTCTTCGGCGGGTGGGCGGTCGACTTCCATGCGGGCCGGATCACGCGGCTGCACGACGACGTCGATCTCGCAGTCTGGCTGGACGACGTGGCCCGGATCGAAGCGCTCCTCGTCACGGACGGCTGGGTCCACGCACCGGAGCCCGACGAGGACGGAGGTACCGGTTACGAATGCGACGGGGTTCGGTTGGAGCTGACCTACTTGGCGCGAAATGCGGACGATCGGGTCGTCATCCCGCTGAAGGACCGCGAAGCGCCATGGCCCGACGAGACTCTCGGCGACCGCGAGCTCTCCCTCCGAGGCGTGACTGCACGCGTGATCGAACTCTCGGCGCTGACGAAGAGCAAGTCGTCGTCGCGCGACGAGCCCGGCGATGCTCCGAAGGACGAGGCAGACATGGAGACCCTGTCCGGGCTCTAGGCCGCTCTCGAGCGACGCGACTAGGAGCGCCGGATCGCGAGCACGCGCGCCTTCCACGACCCGCGCGGCGCCGGCACGTCGACGACGTCCCCGACCGCGGCGCCCATGAGCGCGGCGCCGAGCGGCGAGTCGGGCGAGACGCCCCCGACCGCCGAGATCTCGACCTCCAGCGGCTCGCCGTCCTCGTCGGCGATCTCGACGATCGACCCGACGCCGACGTGCTCGTCCGTGTCGTGCTCGACCGTGACGGCGTGGGTGAGCCGCTCACGCAGTGTGCGGATCCGAGCCTCGAGCAGGCCCTGCTCGTTCTTCGCGGCGTGATACTCGAAGTTCTCCGAGAGATCGCCGAATTCCCGCGCGGTCTTGATCGCCTGCACGGCCTCCTTGCGCTTCGGGCCTTCGAGCTCCGCGAGCTCAGCCTCCAGGGCGGCTCGCTGCTCGGCAGTCAGCTGATCGGCGCGCGGCTCGCTCATTAGGACGAAACGCTAGTCGCTGGATTAGGCTCCCGCAGGACAACGCGGGAGAGCAAAGGAGGACAGCGGTGGCGCGGAAGCGGAAAGCGGCGGCGACCGACCTGGAGCGCTTCGTCGAGGCTGAAGGACGTGCCGAACGGGTGAAGGAGGTGCGGCAGAAGATCGACGCAGAGGGCGTCACCTACGTCTACTACCAGTTCGCCTCCGTGACTGGGCGCATCATGGGCAAGGGCGTTCCGGCACCCCACTGGGAGACGATCGCCCAGAAGGGCTTCCAGCTCGTCTACGGCTCGACCGCGAACCTCTTCGTCGACCGCCACGGAAACTACATCGGCTACGGACCCGAAGCCTGGGAGCTCGTCGGGATTCCGGAGCCGGAGACGTTCCAGGTCCTCCCCTGGGATTCACGAATCGCCCGCGTTTGGTGCACATGCTTCCGCAACCGCGAAGACCGCGAAGGGCCGGGCGAGGTCCTCACGTCGGACTGCCGCGGCAATCTGCGCCGCATCCAGGAGGAGTTCGAAGGACGGACGGGCCTGCACCTTCGGGCCGGGATGGAGCCGGAGATGATGTGGCTGAAGCTGGATGCGGACGGCGCGCCCTCGGTCGAAGGCGTCACCAAGCCCTACTGCTACCACATCGACCAGTTCTCCGAGCTCCAGCCGATCATCCACAAGATGGTCGAATACGGGCAGAAGCTCGGGCTCGACATGATCCAGGGTGACCACGAGGACGCGCCCGGACAGATCGAGCTCAACTTCGGCTTCGACCGCGCGGAACGTACGGCGGACAACCTCTCGACGTTCCGGCAAATCGCGAAGCAGGTCGGCCGCGAACTCGGCGTCTTCCCCTGCTTCATGCCGAAGCCGTTCATGGGGGTCTCTGCGAACGGCTGCCATACGAACATCTCACTTTGGAAGGGCGACGAGAACGCGTTCCTGCCCGACACGGACGACGTTCACAAGCCGAGCCAGACCGGCCTCCATGCAATCGGAGGGATCCTCGAGCACCTCCGCGCCCTCACCTGCGTCACGGCTCCAACCGTCAACTCGTACCGTCGTTTCTGGGACACCGGCTTCTGGGCGCCGGTCTTCGCCGACTGGGGCTACCAGAATCGCACCACCGCTCTTCGGATCTCGTCGCCTGACCGATTCGAGTACCGCTCGGTCGACTCTGCCGTGAATCCGTATCTCGCGCTTGCGGGACTGATCAAGGTGATGAACGACGGCATCGAGCGGAAGCTCGATCCGGGCGAGCCCGAGGAAGGGAACATCTACGAGGCGATCGAGGCCGGCAAGGAGGTCAGGCGTGTACCAATGACGCTCGGCGAGGCGCTCGAGGCGCTCGAGGGCGACGAGGTCGTGAAAAGCGCGCTGCCGGGCGAGATGTACCGTGTCTTCATGCACTACAAGCGGGACGAGTGGGAGCGCTATTGCGCAACCGTCACCGACTTCGACAGGGACGAGTACCTGGACGTGCTGCCCTAAGCCATGTGCGGGATAGCGGGGATCATCTACAGGGACGGGTCGGAGCACGCCATCGGCGACGAGATGACGCGGATGCTCCAGGCGATGAAGCACCGTGGCCCCGACTCGACGGGCTACGCCCTGTACGGGAGCCCCGAGAACGGCAACCTCGTCATGCGCTACAAGCTCGCGGACGCGAACACGCCTCGGGACTTCGACTTTCAGGACCGCCTCCGTCGGCACCGCGTCGAGGTCGAGGCGCGGCTCGCTGCCCTCGGCGCGCGGAACCAGGAGTCCGATGAGGAGACGCCGTACGCTTTCAGGGTCTCGTTCGAGTACGACGGCGACCTCAAGCACCTCGCCGACTTCGTCGAGGACATTCCCGAGGCGGAGGTGCTCTCGCTCGGGCGCTCGCTCGAGATCGTGAAGGACCTCGGCGACGCCGAGTCCGTGCACGAGCAGTACGGCCTCGCGAAGTTCAACGGCACGCACGCGATCGGGCACGTGCGCATGGCGACCGAGTCCGAGGTCGACATCGCCGGCGCGCACCCGTACTGGGCGTATCCGTACTCCGACGTCGCGGTCGTCCACAACGGCCAGCTCACCAACTACTTCATGTGGCGCCGCCGCCTCGAGCGCGCCGGCCGCCGCTTCATGTCCGAATGCGACTCGGAGATCATCGCGGTGTACCTCGCCGAGGAGATGTCGAAGGGCTCGACCTTCGAGGAGGCGATGCACCAGTCTCTCGACGAGCTCGACGGCGTCTTCACGTACATCGCGGTGACGAGAGACGAGCTCGGCGTCGCGAAGGACGAGCTCGCCGCGAAGCCCCTCGTCCTCTACGAATCGGACGACCTCGTGGCGCTCGCCTCCGAGGAGATCGCGATCCGGCAGCTCGTCGATCACGAGATCGACACGTACGACCCTTACGAAAGAGAAGTACTGGTGTGGCAGCGGTAGGCGAGCGGCAGATCTCCTACGACGCGCGCGGGCTCGCCGAACCCATCGCGGAGGCGCCGCGCACGGCCGTCGTCGAGAACGGCGTCGCGACGTTCGACGCACGCGAGTTGACCACGCGCACGATCAACCTCGAGCTTCGGCGCCTGCTCTACGAGGAGGGCGTCGACGAGGTCGTGATCCAGAACCCGCAGGGACGCCATTCACTCGGTGTCGGCATTCTCCGCCGCTGCAGGATCCGCTTCGAGGGCTCCCTCGGCTACTTCGCGTGCGGCCTCATCGACGGCCCGGAGATCCACATCACGGGCCGCGTCGGCTGGTCGGCCTGCGAGAACATGATGTCCGGCGTCGTCGTCGTGGACGGGAACGGGGGCTCGCTCACGGGCGCCGCGATGCGCGGGGGCGACCTGGTCGTCAAGGGCCGCGTCGGCGCGCGCACAGGCATCGACCAGAAGGGCGGGACGATCATCATCGGCGGCTCGGTCGGCTCCATGACCGCGTTCATGATGCAGCGCGGCCGCCAGATCATCTGCGGCGACGCGGGACCGGGGCTCGGCGACTCGATGTACGACGGGACGATCTACGTCGCCGGGAAGGTCAAGTCCCTCGGCATCGACTGCGTCCCCGGCGAGTGGACGGACGCGGACACGGAGCTCATCGAACGGAAGTTCCGCATCTACGGCCTCGGCTCGCCGCCCGACTTCCAGAAGTTCGTGTGCGGGAAGGTCCTCTACAACTACGACTCCCTCGAGCCCTCCGAGAAGAAGATGGTGATCTGAATGCGCGCCGCAGGCTGTAGGGGCGAGGCTCGCCTCGCCCTCCATGCGTCACCCTGGCCGAGGTCGAGGCAAGCCTCGCCCCTACGAAAGAGGCGTCATGGCTGACAACGGCCCGAGCCAGAAGGACGTCCTCGGGCGGAGCCGCATCTTCACCCCCGAGGTCATCAACGACATCCACGTGAAGGCAGAGCTCGGCCGCTACCGCATGCGCGGCTTCTCGATCTTCAAGCCGATCCCGCACTGGGACGAGCTCGTGTTCCTTCCCGGGACGCTGACGCGCTTCGTCATCGAGGGCTACCGCGAGAAGTGCGATACGACCACGGTGCTGGGCGCACGCTTCGCGAAGAACCCGCTCGAGCTCGACATCCCGATCTACATCACGGGCATGTCCTTCGGCGCCCTCTCGCTGGAGGCCAAGATGGCGCTCGCGAAGGGCGCATCCATGGCCGGGACGGCGACGTGCTCCGGCGAGGGCGGGATGATTCCGCCCGAACGCGACTACTCGACCAAGTGGTACTACCAGTGCATCCAGTCGCGGTACGGGTTCAACCCGCACCACCTGATGCTCGCCGACGCGTGCGAGTTCTTCATCGGACAGGGCTGCAAGGTCGGCCTCGGCGGCCACCTGATGGGCCAGAAGGTGACCGAGCAGGTGGCGGAGATGCGCTCGCTCCCGGCCGGGATCGACCAGCGCTCCCCCGCCCGGCATCCGGACTGGCTCGGCCCCGACGACCTCTCGCTGAAGGTGCAGGAGATCCGCGAGGCGACCGACTACCGCATCCCGATCCAGCTGAAGCTCGGCGCCGCGCGCGTCTACGACGACGTGCGCATGGCGGCGAAGTGCGGCCCCGACATCATCTACCTCGACGGGGCGGAAGGCTCGACGGGCGCGGGCCCGCACATCGCGACCGAGGAGACGGGCATCCCGCTGATGGCGGCGATCCCAGAGGCGCGCCGCGCGCTCGAGGACGTCGGCCTCGCGGACGAGATCGACCTCGTCGTCGCAGGCGGCATCCGCAACGGCGCGGACGTCGCGAAGTGCCTCGCGCTCGGCGCGAAGGCGGTGGCGATCGGCCACTCCGCGCTCATGGCGCTCAACTGCAACAAGGAGATCCCGGGCGTCACGGACTACGAGGGAACCGTCGGAGTCCCGGCAGGCCAGTGCTACCACTGCCACACGGGCCGCTGCCCGGTCGGGATCACGACGCAGGACCCGGAGCTCCGGAAGCGGCTCGTCGTCGAGGAGGCCTCCGAGCGCGTCTACAACTTCCTGACCGCGATGACGATGGAGCTGCAGATGCTCGCGCGGGCATGCGGGAAGACGAACGTGCACTCACTCGAGCCCGAGGACCTCGCCGCGCTGACGATCGAGGCCTCCGCCATGGCGCGCGTGCCGCTCGCGGGCACGACCTACACCGTGGGCCAGACCGAGCGCGAGATCCTCGCCGAGGTGCAGCGCCTGCTCGCGATCAAGGCCGAGGAGGACCTCGTCGCGAACCCGACCGCGCAGGTCACGGACCTGCACTCGGTGGAGTCGTGAACGAACAGCCCCATTCGCACGAGCTCGCCTACGCCGAGCCGGAGAAGATCAAGTCGATCGACGCCGAGTTCCTCGCGGGGCACCGCTTCCCCTACCAGGAGGACATGTCCCTCCTCGACGACGTCGACCTCATGGCTGCGACCCCGGGCGAGGACATCAACTGGCTCGAGGACATCGCCCTCCTCGAGGAGGACGGCATGCCGGCCGTCTTCGACCGCTACTCGAACGCCTTCCTCAAGATCTACTTCCCGATCCCCGAGGGCCGCGAGGACGAGATCGCGCGGAAGGTGCTCGTGAAGCACCTGACTAGCGGCAACTCGTATGGGATCCAGCTCAAGGAGCAGCACACGAAGTTCCCCCAGCCCGAGCTCGGCCCGTGGGTCGCGGATTCGAAGACGGTCGGCACTGAGTACACGGCACCCGTCCTCGAGGGGTGGGAGAAGCCCGCCGGGCACTAGAGCAACGCCTCGGGTGCCCCGGCGCCCGACGAGCTGGCGGGGACGGCGTACGCTCACTCCTCGTTCGGGCGTGGAGAACCCTCCGATCGCGGTACTTGGATGAGTAGTAATGAGGAAAGCCGCCGTCCTCACGCTCGTGACCTGTCACCATCGTGTAGTCGCGCACTCCGGCCGCGGCTAGTGTCGATGCGTGCGTGCGCTCGTCCTCCAGCACATCGCCTGCGAGCCGCCGGGCGTCTTCGAGGAAGTACTCCACGACCGGGCCGTCGAGGTGCACCGCGTCGAGCTCGACGAGGGCGAGCCCCTTCCCGACTGGCGAGAGTTCGACGCCATCGTCGCGATGGGCGGGCCGATGTCCGTCAACGACGACGCAGCACTTCCATGGCTGACGGACGAGAAGCGCGCGATCGGCGACGCCGTGCGCGCCGGGACGCCGTACTGGGGCGTCTGTCTCGGCGTGCAGCTGCTCGCCGCGTCGCTCGGAGCGCGGGTCTACGCAGGCCCGCAGCCCGAGGTCGGCCTGCTGCCGGTGAGCATGACCGGCGAGGCACGCTCAGACCCGGTGTTCGCCGACGCTCCCCATGAGCTCGTGACGCTGCAGTGGCACGGAGACACCTTCGACCTGCCCGAGGGTGCGGTTCGGCTCGCCGGGTCACCTGCTTACCCCAACCAGGCGTTCCGCTTCGCGCGCGCGTACGGCGTGCAGTTCCACCTCGAAGTCTCCGCCGAGATGGCGCGCGAGTGGGCCGAGGTTCCGGAGTACGTGGCGTCGCTCGAGCGAACGCTCGGCTCCGAGGGGGCACCGGCCTTTCTCGCCGCGATCGAAGTAGGCGCCGACGAGATGCGCACCGTGGGGCGATCGCTGTTCGAGCGTTGGCTCGACTGCGTCGCTAGTTGACGCGGAACGCCCACACACAGGCGAGGACCTCGGGCTCGAGCGGAATGCCTAGGGCCCTCCCGACAGCAGCATGGTGTGGAGGTCGCCCCCGCTGAGGTCGCGCGTGACCTGGATCCGGCCGAGCGGCGATTGGCTGCCCTGGTGCGCCAGTGCGTTCCGATCCTGCGTGAAGACCGCCCCGTAGCGCTGAGTTAGCCAGCTGAGGAGATCATCGGGGATGCGTGGATCGTTCGTGCCCTGCTGGCCATAGTTGCCGTAGGGCGGAGCGAAGGCGAGCGGACGATAGTCGGGGATCTCGTCTGCGAGCGCGTCCTGGCCCCACTTGATGTCCGAGCGCACCCTTTTCTTCCATCTATTGAAGCTCTCGCTTTGCTGCTCGTAGGCGTAGTAGGGGCCGTAGTCGTTCGGGCCGGGGCCGTACTGGATCTGCCGGTGGCCGTGGCCCGAGTGGAGCTGGAGCTGCCAGCGGCCGCTCGCCTGGACGGCCTGGAGTTCCTGCCAGGTCAAGTACTCGGGGTTGCCATCGTCGACACGGCCGACGTCGACGAACATGACGGCGTTGAAGCCGAGCTTCTGGAGAATGCCATCGCCGCCGGTCCACGAGTCCGCTCGGGCGTCGTCGAACGTGAGCAGGAGCGGCCTCTGCGGGAGCTCGACCGGGTCTCCCCGGAGGAAGCTCAGAAAGGACGAGAGGTCGATCGTCTGGTAGCCGGCGTGCTTGATCATCGTGATCTGCTTCGCGAAGTCGTCGAAGCCGATCCCGTAGGAGGCATCCTCCGCGTTGGAGAAGTTGCTCTCAGGCCCGATTCCGTGGTAGAGGAGTACGGGGACGGCCGATCGGTCCGGGGGCAGCGGCGCCCACACCTGCTTCTCCTGGGCGGTGAGTACGACTTCGGGAGCGCTTTGCGGCGTTCGCGGCGCGCTTTCGTCGCTCGAGCCCCCGCAAGCGGTCGCCACCAGGAGCGTGCCGCAGGTAAAGGCAACGAACGAGTTCGCCGATACCTTCATGCGGGGCTACTGTAGTCGTGAGCCTGTGCTCGTCCCGCGGCCGGCCGTCGGGGTCACCGGAATTGCGCATCGTCATCCTCATGAGCCTCTGCGCCGTAGCCGCCGCTGCGGCCGCGTCGATCTCCGCGGACGCGGCGCCGCAGCGGCCGCGAGAGCCGGCTGATCGGCAGGCGGTCGAGGTCCTGCGCATGGCCGCCGACTCGCTCGTGTCACGGCGCCGAGAGATGCCGGACGGTGGCGCGGCGTGGCGATCGTCGATTCAGGCACCGCACCATCACAGCGACCGGGATGTCGGCGCTGCGTCGGTCGGCGCAGGCCTCCTAGCCGCGTTTGCCGTCACAGGCGACCGTCGGTATCTACGGGCTGCGCGCGGGGCAGGCGACTTCTTGCTCGGCGTCGCGGAGCCGGCCGGAGGTGGGGTTCGCTGGCCTGACTGGGCCGATCCGGACGGGAGCCGATCCGACACGCACTTCACGAGCTTCGACGACGGCGCGGCCGGGATCAGCGACTACCTCTGGACGTTGTACGAGGTCACGCACGAGGCGCGGTTCCGCGCTGGTGCGCTCGCCGGTATGCGCTGGCTGGTCGCGCAGGCAGAAGGCCGGTCCTGTCCGAAGACCGCGTGTTTGTGGCACTGGACGGACGATCCGACCCGACCCGCGGCGTACTACGGCGTCGGCATGGGTCAGGCTGGCATCGTGCTTGCCCTCGACGCTTTCGCCGAACGTACAGGCGACTCGACCTTCCGAGCGTACGCGCGCGCGGGCGCTGCACAGGTGCGGCGGTTGACCGCAAGCGGTACGCGCCCGCTACCACGCGGGTCCGATGAGACTGCGACACACGAGACCGGCTTCCTTTCCGGTTCTGCGGGCGCCGCGTACATGTTCCTCGAGCGCTTCCGGCGCGATCGTGATCCGGTCGATCTCGCGACGGCGCGCCGACTCCTCTCCTGGGTCGACGACCAGGCGGTCGTGGATTCGGCGGGAGACGTGAGCTGGCCGTTCGCCGGACAGGCGGGCGCATGGACGGCCTCGGGCTTCGAGCTCGGAGTCGCCGGGATCGCGTGGGTCAATGCGCAGGCTTTCCGCACGAGCGGCGACGACGCCTATCGCGTGCGCGCGCGCGGAGCCGGGCGCTGGCTGCGGCGCGTCGCCGTCCGGGACGGAGCCTGGGAAGAGTTGCCGGGCGATCCCCGCTCACCGCTGCACGTCGGGCTCGATAGCGGCGCCGCCGGGATCGGCTGGGTGCTCGAGGATCTCGCCCGCGCAGGCATCGACGGCCCAGCGAACCGCGCCGCCGCTCGATCGGCGCTCGCCGGACTCCGCGCCGAGGCTCGTCACGACCGTTTGGGGGCGTTCTGGTACGAGAGCCGAATCGGTACGCGTCGACGGCTGGGCGCCGAACACTCCTGGCACTGGGGCTCTGCGGGGATCGCCGCATTTGCGGCCCGGCTCGTCGGCTGGTCCGGGATGACTCCGGGCGGCCAGCCGGAGGCGTATCGTCCCTCCGCGAACAAACGACTCAAGAGCGACGCCACGCATGCATAAGGAAGCCGTACCTTCGTCGGTGCGCTTCGAGCCGCTCTACCCGGCTTCGCGCGCGAGCCTGATCGTAGGTGTCGTGCTGGGTCCGCTCCTCTGGCTCGTCGCAATTGCCATCGCCGCCTGGTTCTTCGAATACACCTGGGCGATCGCGCTCGGCCTGCTCGTGACCGTCGCGTCGTTCTTCCTCGCGCTGGTCGTCCTCGCGCTGCTCCGACGAGCGCGCCTGCGGCAGGAGAGGCGGTATGTGGACGGCCGCTGAGCTGCTACTCGCATTCGTCGCGCTCTACCCGGTGTGTACCGCGGCGCTTTGGGTTGCCGGAGGACTTCTGTTCCGCCTGCTGGACGAGCGGGGTGCGGCCGAGGAACCCGACGGCGGCTGGCCAGGGGTGTCCGTGTTGATCCCCGCCTACAACGAGGAAGCGGTCATCGCGACCAGCGTGTCGGCGGCGATCGCCTCCGATTACCCGAAGCTCGAGGTGCTCGTGCTGGACGACGGCTCGACCGACGCCACCAAGACCGCCGCGCTCGAGGCGATTGCCGGCGACCGGCGCTGCCGAGTGATCCGCGACCCGGTCAATCGCGGCAAGGCCGAGCAGCTCAACCTCGGGTTTAGACAGGCGCGCCACGGGCTCGTAGCCGTCACCGACGCAGACACGCACATCCATCCCCAGGCTCTCAAGCTGCTGGTCGCCCGCATGTGCGGGTCGCCGCTCCTGGCCGCGGTCGCCGGGGCGCCGCACGTCACCAACCGTGGCCGCTTGCTGCTCGCGATGCAGGTGCTGGAAGCGGCGTCGATCATCGGCCTGATCCGCCGCACACAGGCCCTGACCGGACGGGTCGGAGTCGTCGCCGGCGTGCTCGGTCTGTTCCGCAAAGACCGTGTGCTCGCGGTCGGCGGCTATGACCCGCGGATGGCCACCGAGGACATCGACCTGACGTGGAAGCTGCTGCTCGGCGGCTGGCAGACGGGCTACGAGCCGCGTGCGCTCGTCGGGATGCAGGTTCCCGCGTCGATCCACGCGCTGTGGATGCAACGCAAGCGCTGGGCCCGTGGCCAAGGAGAGGTGCTCCACGTCCACTTCGCCGAGGTCAGCCGCTGGAGCAACCGTCGCATGTGGCTACTGAGCTTCGAAGGACTCGCATCCTTGCTCTGGATCGTCGCCCTCGCCGCGTCGCTCCTGATCGCCCTCCTCGGCATCGTGCTGGGTGAGAGCGAGAACGTCTTCGGCTTCGCACTGGGATGGGGTGTTGCGATCGCCTTCGTCGCCACCGTCCAGGTGATCGTCGCGCTCACCCTCGAGCACGGCTATGACCGGAGCATCTTCCGAGCGCTCCTCGTCGGCGCGCTCTACCCGATGGCGTTCTGGCTCATCTCCGGCGCAGCTGCTCTTCACTCAGAGGTCGTGTCGCTTCTGCGCGGACCACGCGAGAGCCGCGTCGTGTGGGACATCCCGCGGCAAGAGCTCCCCGGGCGGCACGAGAATGCGTCTCGCCAAGACGGATAGCGAAGTGGGCCGACCAAGCTCACCGACGGCCGATGCGACAAACGGAACGTTGTGGCAGGGATCCGATCTCCGAGGCACACGCCCAGTGTTCGCCGATAACGGACGCACGGTCGAGCGCTGGCTCGACCGCGTCGTCGCCTAACGCGAGAGGAGCTCCGCCACCGACCCGCTCGTGGCCTCGTCGTCGAGGCCACGGTAGAAGAGCGTCGTCCGGCGACGAACCACGTCCTCGACGGTCGTCGCCCACTCCTTGCGCACGGCGTAGGGCACCTGCGCGGCGATGTCCGGGCCGTCCGGGCTGAGGCGCTCGAGCAACGCCGGATCATCGCGTGCCGGCTCGAGCACCTCCGGCGCGAGGGTTCCGTACAGGTGGAGCAGGTGGGAGCGCGTGTCCGGCTCGAGCTCGCCGGGAAGCGTGATCGACTCGAACCCGCTGGCCCCCGGCAGCGGCCATGGTCGCTTGTCCACCTTGTGCAACCCGAGCTCCGAGCGCAGTCGCTCGAGCACCTCGAGCGCGATGCGTCGGTACGTCGTGAGCTTGCCGCCCGCGACGCTCAGCATGCCTCCAGGTCCGAGCGTGAAGACCGTCTCACGGCGCGCGCTCACGACCTCGCCCGCACCGGTCGGGAGCACGCGGAGACCTGCATACGCCGCGCGCACGAGCCCGCGGTCGAGCATCTGCGGGGCGAGCGCGTGTGCTGCTTCGCGCAGGATCTGCTCCGCGTCCACGGGCTCCGGCGCGACGTCGGCGGGATCGCCGTCGAACGGCGACTCCGTGGTGCCGAGCAGCAGCATCCCGGACCAGGGCACCGCGAAAGTCACGCGGACGTCGTCCTGCGGGAGCGTCAAGGCGGCGTGCCAGTCGGCGCCTCCCGGAACCAGGACGTGCGCACCCCGGCTCAGCCGGACCGAAGTACCGGCCTGCGGGTCCTCGAGCCTGCGCACGTGGTCGACCCACGGCCCGGCCGCGTTCACGACGTGCCGCGCATCCACGGCCACCTCCCTCCCGTCCACTCGCACCTCGGCCCCGACGAGGCGCCCGCCGAGCTGCCGGAGGGCAACGACCTCGGCGCGGTTCAGCACGCACGCGCCGGCATCCGCGGCTGCTCGGACGTTCGCCAGGCAGAGGCGAGCGTCGTTCGTCGTCGCGTCCGCATAGAGCGCGCACGAACGAAGACCCTGGGTTCGCAGCTCCGGGACCAGCTGCCGTGCGCGGTCGGGGTCGACGAGCCAGTTGAGCCGTGAGCGGGCAAGCGCCGAGTAGAGAACGATCCCGCTCTGCACGAAGGCGGGCCGGTAGGGACCGTGCTCGTACAGCGGGAGGAGGAACTGGATCCGGCGCACGAGGTGCGGTGCGACGATCTTCGTCAACACGCGCCGCTCGTGGTGCGCCTCGCGCACGAGCCGGACGTCGCCGAGCCGGAGGTAGCGGAGCCCGCCGTGGATGAGCTTCGACGACGCGCTCGAGGTTCCGCCCGCGAAGTCCCTGGCCTCGACGAGCGCGACCGCGAGCCCGAGCCGGGCTGCATGCGCGGCAACGGCGGCGCCCACGATCCCTCCTCCGACGACGAGCAGGTCGAACCGCCTCGAGGCGAGTGCCTCGATCGACTCGGACCGCGTCGGTGGAGGGGCTGACGTCGCCACCGGTCATGGATCGTGCCCCATCCGGCCACGCCTGGTTGGATTGCACCTCCTGATGCCCGCCACGGCACTCGCCCTCGCGCTCGGCGCGGCCTTCCTGCACGCGTTCTGGAACCTCCTCCTCGCCCGCGCGCCGGACATCGAAGCGACCACCGCGGTGGCGTTGATCGTCGGCATCGTGGCGTTCGCGCCCGTGGCGGCGATCGCCTGGGAGGCGGAGTCGCAGGTCTGGCCGTATCTCGCGGTGACCTCGCTGCTCCAGCTCACCTATTTCGTGTTCCTGACGGCCGCGTACACGCGTGCTGACCTGTCGTTCGTCTATCCGATCGCTCGGGGGTCCGCTCCCGTGATCGTGCTCGTCGCGGCTGTCGTCGTCCTCGGAGAAGCAGCCTCGGCGGCGCAGGTGGCGGGCGTCCTCGTCATCGCGGCGGGCGTCCTCCTCGTGCGTGGGGTCGGCGGCAACGCCACGCTCGGCGACCTCGCTCTGGCGTTGGCGGTCGGCGGCTGCATCGCCGCCTACACCCTCGTCGATTCCCGAGGCATCCGGTACGCGTCGCCGATCGTCTACCAGGAACTGTCCATGATCCCCGCTGCGCTCGGGTTCCTCCTGCTGACGCTGCGCCGCCGAGGCCGGGGCGCCGTTCGCGGCGCCGTCGGCCGCGCGTCCGTCGCCGCGGGGCTGGCCACGTTCGGTGCGTACATCCTCGTCCTCGCGGCACTCGCCCGTGCACCGGCGGCGTCCGTGGCAGCCGTGCGAGAGTCGAGCGTCGTCATCGCGACGGTGTTGGCGGTGCCGCTCCTGCACGAGCGCGTCCGACCCGCACGTCTCGTCGGCGCCGTGCTCGTCGTCCTGGGCGTGGTCGTGCTCGCGCTCTAGTCCGAGCGCGGCATCGACACCGCGCGACCGGCGCCTTCGGGAACCGGCAGGTGCACGTGCGCCGCCGCAGCCTCGGACACCCGAGAGGCGACCGGTTCCTGCCAGGGGCACGTGCGCCCTTCGGCGGTGTCGACGTGGAGCAGCATGTACTCGCCGGTTGCGAGGAGCTCCCCGCTGCCTCCGTGCCTCATGGAGTGGAACAGGTGGAGCCGCTTCTCGTCCGCCGCGATCACCTGTGTCTCGACAGCGATGGGCTCCAGAGCGGCGGCCTCGCGCAGGAAGCGAACATGGCCCTCGACCGTGTACGCGCTGTGGCCACCGTCGAGATAGGCCGCGTCCAGCCCGACGTGACGCAGAAAGGCGTCGGTCGCGTAGCCGAACTCCACGCCGTACCGCGACTCGGTCATGTGCCCGTTGTAGTCGACCGACGAGGGATCGACAGTCGTCTCGTGGAGGCGGAGAGGCTCCGTCGGGTCCGGCTCTCGCCCACCTCCTGCGACCGCCTCGTAGAGGCGCGTCTCGTGCTCGCGCAGGACCTCCCCGGCCCCGTAGCGGCGCGATCGTAGCGCCTGCAGGATCGCCACGAGGTTCTCGTCGCGGAGCCGCTCGAGCTCGCGCACCGACAGCCCGCCGGCCTGGTCGTCGGACTGCGTGGCGATCCGGTCGATGAGCTCCGCGTCGAGCTCGGGGACGTCCACGAGCTTCGTCCACGGCCACTGCAGTGCAGGGCCGAACTGCTCGAGGAAGTGGCGCATGCCGTCCTCGCCGCCGGCGATGCGGTACGTGAGGAACGTCCCCATCTGCGCCCAGCGCAGTCCCGGCCCGAACCGGACGGCGTCGTCGATCTCCTCCACCGTGGCGACGTCGTCCTCGACGAGCCACAGCGCCTCGCGCCACAGCGCCTCGAGGAGCCGGTCGGCGACGAAGCCGTCGATCTCGGAGCGGACCCGCAGCGGTCGCATCCCGACCGTTGCGTAGAAGTCGATCGCACGCGCGATCGACTCCTCCGACGTGCGCTCTCCTCCGACGATCTCGACGAGGGGGAGGAGGTACACCGGATTGAACGGGTGCGCGACCAGGAGGCGCTCCGGCCGGCGCAGGTCGGCCTGGAGCACCGACGGCAGCAGGCCCGATGTGGACGAGGCTATGAGGGCGTCAGGCGGGGCATGCTCCTCGATCTCCGAGAAGAGCCGCCGCTTGAGCTCGACGTTCTCCGGGACGCTCTCCTGGACGAGGTCGGCACCACGCACCGCCTCGCCGAGCGACTCCGCGAAGGTGACGGCCCCTCGCGCGCGCGGCGCGTACGTCAGCTGCGCCCAGGCACGCTCGGCATTGTCGAGGACCTCGCGGACGCGGCGCTCCGAGTCGGGGTGCGGATCGAAGATGACGACGTCGAGGCCGTTCTCGACCAGCCGGCCTGCCCAGCCCCCGCCGATGACACCACCGCCTACGAGGGCGATGCGCATCGGTCAGGGCGCCGTCAGCTGCAGCTTGGCGCGCGTCTCCTCGGGCCCGAGGACGCGGACGTTCATCGCCTCGAGGATCGCCACCGCACGCTCGACGAGCTGGCCGTTCGTCGCCTTCACTCCCCGCTCGAGCCAGATGTTGTCCTCGAGGCCCACCCGGACGTTGCCGCCGACGATCGGCGCGAGTGCGACGAACGGCAGCTGCATGCGACCGATCGCGAACGCGGAGAACACGCAGTCGGAGGGCAGCTGGTTGACCAGGGCCAGCAGCGTGCCCGGGTCGTCCGGGGCGCCGTAGGGGATGCCCATGCAGAGCTGCAGCATCGCCGGCTCGCTTACGAGGCCTTCCTCGATGAGCTGCTTCGCGAACACGAGGTGACCCGTGTCGAACACCTCGATCTCCGGACGCACGCCGAGCTCGCGGATCTGACGTGCCATCTCGCGCAGCATCGAGGGCGTGTTCGTCATGACGTAGTCGCCCTCAGCGAAGTTCATCGTGCCGCAGTCGAGCGTGCAGACCTCGGGCCGCAGCTCGGCGACGTGCGCGAGCCGCTCGGTGGCGCCGGCCATGTCGGTGCCCTCTGCGTTCGGCGGGAGCGGCGACTCGACGCCTCCGAGCACGAGATCGCCGCCCATCCCGGCGGTCAGGTTGAGCACGACGTCGACGTCCGAGGAGCGGATCCGCTCGACCACCTCGCGGTAGAGAGCGGGATCGCGCGAGGGACCACCGGTGGCCGGGTCGCGCACGTGGATGTGCACGATCGCCGCCCCTGCGCGGGCGGCCTCGAGCGCCGCGTCCGCGATCTCGACAGGCGTGACGGGGACGAGCTCCGAGCGATCGGTCGTCGCTCCCACCCCCGTCACCGCGCACGTGATGAAGACCTCGGTGTTCACGCGGGGACTCTACGAGCGTCGAACACGATCACGTTCCGGAGCGCGTCCCCGCGCGACGCGGAGGCGATCGCCTCGTTGATCTCGCGAGAGCGCGTAGCGGCCGGTGATCAGCTCGTCGAGCTTCAGCCTGCCCTCGTCGTAGAGCGCGACGAGCCGGGGGACGACATCCGCGAGCCGGCCCGACCCCGAGCCGATCTTGTAGCCGACGATGCGCTTGTCGTCGTGGACGAGGTCGACTCCGACGACGCCGATCGTCTCGTCCGACGCGGGCATGCCGAGGACGACGACCGTCCCGCCACGCCTGACGAGGCCGAGCGCGGCCTCGATGACGGGCGCATGCCCCACTCCGACGAAGACGTAGTCCGCCCCACGTCCATCGGTGAGGGAGCGGACGGCGGCGGCCGTGTCCTCCTCTCCGGGATCGACTGCGTGCGTCGCGCCGAAGGACGCCGCGACGACCCGCTTCGACGGAGACGTATCCACGGCCACGACGATCTCGGCGCCGGCAGCTCGGGCGCCCTGGACGGCGTTGAGGCCGACACCACCGGTCCCGACCACGACGACGCTCGAGCCCGGGGCAACGTCGGCCCGGTCCAGGACTGCGCCGACGCCCGTGATGACGCCGCACCCGAGAAGCGAGGCGACGTCGAGCGGGAGCGACGCTGGGACGGCCGCCACCTGGGACTCGTGCACGACGACCTGCTCCGCGAAGGCACCGGTGTGCATCGCCTGGACGACCGGCTCGCCGGCCTCCGTGTGCAGGCGCGGCTTTCGGTCGCCGAGGAACTCACCGGCACAGAGGTGGCAGTCGCCACGCTCGCAGAAGTAGCAGCGGCCACAGGAGCGCATGAGGCTGACGACGACGCGAGTGCCCGGACGAAGATCGCTCACGCCCTCCCCGACCTCCCGGACCACGCCGGCGGCCTCATGGCCGTAAACGGCGGGCAGGTCGCCTCCCCACGCCCCCTCCGCGAAGGCGATGTCGCTATGGCAGATCGCGCACCCCGCCAGGTCCACCGTGAGCTCGCCGGCCTCCGGCGCGTCGAGTCGCAGCTCCTCGATCTCGAGCGGCGCGCCGAACGCGCGGCAGACCGCGGCCTTCACGACGCCGGGGGAAAGCGGGACTGCTGGTCGCGAACGGCCACGTCCATGGTGTTCCGCGTGTACTGCTTCGCCGCGACGCGCGAGGGCTGGAAGTCCCAGGGAAAGGTCGCTCCGGTCCGGAGCGCCGCGAAGACCGTCAGTCGCGCCTGCTGGCTCGCGCGGACGTCGCGATCGACCGCGTCGAGGTCCCAGCGGCGCTCGACCTCGGCGCGAAGCTCGCGAAGGACCGGCTCGTGCTCCGCGCTCCCGGCGAGGTTCACGAGCTCGAGCGGATCGTCCTCGACGTCGAAGAGCTGGTCGGGATCGCTCGGCGTGTGGATGAGCTTGAAGCGCCCACGCCGGATCATCACCATCGGGGCGAGCACCGTCTCCGCGAGGAACTCGCCGACGACGGTCCGCTCGGGCTCGTTCCCGCCCTCGAGCAGCGGCACGAGGCTGCGCCCGTCCACCGGGGCGACGAGCTCTTCGGAGAGACCCGGACGCGCGAGATCGAGCAGCGTCGGGCCGAGGTCGACGAGCGACACCGGCTCGCGCACACGGCCCGGAGCGAAGCGCCCAGGAGCGGACACGACGAGCGGCACGTGCGCTGCGTGCTCGCGGAAGGACATCTTGTAGAAGAGCCCGTGCTCGCCGAGGAAGTCGCCGTGGTCGGACGTCAGGATTACGATGGCGTCCTTTGCGAGCCCGCACGCGCGGAAGGCGGCGAGGACCTCACCGATCCGCTCGTCGACGTACGAGAGGCTCGCGTAGTACCCGTGTCTCGCCGCCCGCACGTCGTCTTCCGTGATCGCGACCTGGTCCATGGCGGCGCTCTTCCAGAGCCGGCGCGAGTGGGCGTCCATCTGCTCGGACGACAGCTCGGGAGCCGCCGGCAGGTCGATCTCGTCGTCGCTGTAGAGGTCCCAGTAGCGCTGCCTGGCGACGTACGGATCGTGCGGGTGGCTGAAGGAGACGCACAGCATGAGCGGCGCGTCCCGCTCGTAGCGGGCGTAGTCGTACAGGCGCCGGACCGCGTGGAACGCGACCTCGTCGTCGTACTCGAGCTGGTTCGTCATCTCCGCCACGCCGGCCTCGACCACCGAGCTCATGTTGTGGTACCACCAGTCGACCCGCTCACCCCCGAGGCGCCAGTCGGGTGTCCACCCGAAGTCGCCGGGGTAGACGTCGGTCGTGAGGCGCTCCTCGAATCCGTGGAGCTGGTCGGGGCCGACGAAGTGCATCTTCCCGCTCAGGCACGTCCGATAGCCCTCGAGCCTCAGGTAGTGCGTGAAGGCGGGGATCGACGACGCGAACTCCGCCGAGTTGTCGTAGACGCCCGTCCGGGTCGGGAGCATGCCCGTCATCAGCGCGGCGCGTGCGGGCGCGCACAGCGGGCTCGGCGTGTACGCGTTCTCGAACACGACACCGGTATCCGCGAGCTCGTCGATCGTCGGCGTCCTCGTGACCGGGTGCCCGTGCGCTCGCAGGTACGAAGCCGCAAGCTGATCGACGACGAAGAGGAGGATGTGCGGCCGGGCGCTCACGGGACGCTCGACGCTACCTCGTTGACCGCGGTGAGGCGGCACCCTCCCTTCGAGGACTTCTCGGACCGATTCGGTCGCCCGTCGCGGAGCCGCCTCCTCGGCCTCCTCGCTGTACCAGCCCGCGTGTGGATTGACGACGAGCCGCGGCGCCTGCGGTGCGGGCGCGGCGGCGTCGGGAGGCTCGACGTCGAGCACGTCGATCGCAACTCCGCCGAGGTGGCCGCTCGCGAGCGCTGCGAGGAGCGCATCGGAGTCGACGAGCCCGGACCGTGCGACGTTGACGACGTACGCGCCTTCGGGCAGCAACGCGAGCTCGCGCGCGCCGATGAGCTGCTGCGTGTCGGGCGTGAGCGGCGCGTGGAGCGAGATCGCGGTCGACGACCGCAGGAGCTCCTCGAGCGACACCGGCCGCGCACCCGCCGATGCGATGACGTCGGGCTCGACGAGCGGATCGAACGCCGCGACCTCCATGCCCAGGGCGCGAGCCCGCGCGGCGACCGCCCGGCCGATCCGCCCGAACCCGACGACGCCGAGGCGGACGTCCGCGAGGCGCCCGAGCCGCCCTGCCGCCCGGTGATCCCAGCCCCCGTCGCGCACGCTGCGATCGAGCTCGACGACTCCCCGAGCGAGCGCCAGCAGCAGCGCCACGCGTGTGGTCCGCCATCTCGTCCACGCAGTAGTCGGGGACGTTGCACACCCACACCCCGCGAGCGGTCGCCGCCGCCACGTCGACGTGGTCGACGCCGACGCTCGGCGTCGCAACGACGCGGAGGCTCGGCAACGCCGAGAGGTCGTGGCCGGTGACCGGCTCGAACGAGAGGAGGCCGACGACGTCCTCGCCCGACCACGGCGGCGAGCCGATCTCGACGACGACGTCGAGGCCGTGGAGGCCGTCCTGCACCTGCTCCCGCCGGAACGACGGATCGGCGAGGACGCGCGTCACGCGACGCGGGAGCGCAAGGAGGAGCAGACGTCGCGCAGCTCGACACCGAATCGCTCCATGAGCTCGGGCGGGCCCACGGTGACCCGTACGAATCCGGGAAGCCCGTAGTCGGAGCCGGGGCGAACGAGGAGCCCGCGCTCGGCCAGACGGTCGCCGAGCAGCACGTCGTCGACGTCGACCCTCGCGAGGACGAAGTTCGCCTCCGACGGGCAGCGGCTCGAAGCCGACGCTGCGAAGCTCGTCCGAGAGCTGGGCCCGAGCGGCGGCGACCCGCTCCCTCCGCTCGTCGACGGCGGCCCGCGCGCGGAGGCATGCGCACCCGGCCGCGAGCGCGCGCGCAGTTCACGTTGTACGGCTCCTCGAGCAGGTCGAAGTACGGGACGAGCGGCTCGTCGACGAGCGCGTAGCCGAGGCGGAGCCCGGCCAGCCCGTAGAGCTTCGAGAAGCTCCTGAGGACGATCACGCGGCGCCCCTCCAGGACATCGACCTCACGAGGCGTTCGGCGGTCCGGCGCGACGAAGTCCGCGTACGCCTCGTCGACGACGGCCACGCAGCGGTCGGGCAGCGCGTCGAGGAAGTCCTTCCACTCGGCCGGGTCGAGCGCAGCGCCCGTCGGGTTGTTGGGGTCGCAGACCCACGCGATGCGGGCATCGACGGCGCGCGCCGCTTCGGCCAGCGCCTCGAGGTCGATCTCGAGCTCCCGCATCGGCACCCGCTCCACGATCGCCCCGCGCGTCGCCGAGATCTGCGCGTAGAGGCCGTACGTCAGCTCCGGCACGACGACGTGGTCGCCCGGGCGCAGGAGCAGGCTCGCGACGTGGCCGAGCAGCGCGAGGCTGCCGTGCGCCGGCACCACGTTCGCCGCGCTCGTGCCGGAGACGGCTGCCACCTCGTTGCGGAAGTCGATGTACGGCTGCTCCGGGTACAGCCAGATGTTCTCGAGCTCCGCGTGGATCGCGTCGAGCACTCCCGGCAGCGGCCCGAAGAGGTTCTCGTTCCAGCTCAACTTGACGATCTCGTCGAGGCCGTGGAGCTCCTTCACCTCCGCGATCGTCAGTCCGAGCGCGAACTGGTCGAGCCGTTCGAGTTCGGGGACGACGATGCCGCTCCAGTCCGCCACGGCGCAACTTTACGGCGAAAGATCCGTCTTGCTTTCTCGAAGCGACAATAGAAGAATGGCCCACAACCCTGTGGGGGGTCATCGGTAAGCCGGAGGAGGCGCGAATGACGACGGCCGACGAAGCACTGAGCCGCGAGATCGAGCGCGGCATGACGCGGCAGGACATCCTCCGCCGAGCGGCGGCGCTCGGCATCGTGGTCGGAGGATCGTTCGGACCGCTCACCGAGGCGGCGTTCGCCTCGAGCCAGATCAAGCGAGGTGGCACCTTCCGCCAGGCCACGGCCGGCGGCACGACGGACTTCATCGACGGCCAGCACATCGTCGCGAAGTCGGACATCGTGCGGCTCGTCGCGACGTTCGACGGGTCTCGCGCGCTTCGACGAGAAGGGCATCATCAAGCTCGCACCTCGCCGAGGAGCTCAAGGCGGAGAAGGCCAACCGGTACCTCATCCGCGTCAAGAAGGGCATCGAGTTCCACAACGGCAAGACGCTGACGATCGACGACGTCATCTACTCGATCCGGCGCACGAAGAATCCGAAGCTCAAGCTGTTCGGCAACGCCGCGTTCGGCGCGATCGACCTCAACAACATCAAGAAGCTCGACAAGTGGACGTGCCGGCTCTTCCTGTCGCCGCCCGACGTGACGCTCATGGAGGCGTTCGCGCAGTACTTCCAGGGCGTCGTCCCGAAGGGCTACCAGCCGACCGCGGTCGGCAAGGGCCCGTTGCAGTACATCGGGACCGGGCCGTTCAAGGTCAAGAGCTTCACGCCCGGCCGCGAGAGCGTCCACGTGAAGAACGAGAACTACTGGATCGACGGCCAGCCGTACTTCAACGAGGTGCGGATCATCAACTTCCCGTCCGACGCGGCCAAGGTCAACGCGCTGCTGTCCGGGCAGGTCGAGGCGATGGCCGACGTCCCGTTCGCGCAGGTGCCCGTCGTGAAGGGTCGCGGGAAGAAGATCCTCGTCTCCCCGACAGGCGCGTGGACGCCGCTGTGCATGCGGGTCGACGTCGCGCCCTTCAACGACGTGCGCGTCCGCCGGGCGTTCCGCCTCCTCATCAACCGCCCGCAGGTCGTGCAGCAGGGCCTCTCCGGCTACGGGTTCGTCGGGAACGACATCTACTCGCCGTTCGATCCCGCGTACGCGGGCGACGAGTTCCCGCAGCGCAAGTACGACCCCGAGCAGGCGAAGTCGCTGCTCAAGCAGGCGGGACACGACAGCCTCGACGTCGAGCTCGTCACGAGTCCGCGCGGACACCGGGATGGTCGAGGGCGCGACGATCTTCGCGCAGAACGCGAAGGCAGGCGGCGTCAACGTCACCGTCAGGAACGTCGACGGCGGCACGATCTACGGCGACCAGTACCTGAAGTGGCCGTTCTCGGCGGACTACTGGGGGACGCGCAACTACCTCCTCCAGACCGCCTCCGCCGTGCTACTGAAGACGGCGCCGTTCAACGAGATCCACTGGGACGCGTACCCGAACTACCCGAAGTTCGAGGCGCTCTACCGGCAGGCGCTCGGCGACCGTCGACAACAAGAAGCGCGCGCAGATCATCAAGGAGATGCAGCGGATGGAGTACAACGACGGCGGGCTCATCATCTGGGGCTTCAAGAGCCTGACCGACGGCTACTCCCAGAAGGTCGGCGGCTACAAGGTCGACCGCGGCACGCTGAACCTGAACAAGTACGGCAACGGCTTCCGCACGATCTACTTCGTCTAGGGCGAAGGGGTGTCGGGCCGTCACGGCCCGACACCCTCCCCGTCACATGCGCATCCGACGAGCCGCGGACGGTGATGCGACCGCCAGTCAGCGCGGTCGTCGGACGCTGCCTACTCCGGTGTACGTCGCGCGCATCGGGCGCCGCCGGCGCCGATGACCGCGGACTACGAGTGCGCTCATCGCCGCGGGCGAGGTCTGGGTCGGCGACGACGGACGGAACGCGTCATCGGTGTCCTCGTGATCCGGCCGTCGGGCGAGGTCCTCGAGCTCGAGAACGTGGCGGTCGATCCTGCCGAGCAGGGGCTCGGCCACGGCCGCGCGCTCGATCGCGTTCGCCGAGAGCCGCGCCCGCGAGCTCGGCCTCACGGCCGTCGAGCTGTACACGAACGAGGCGATGGTCGAGAACCTCGAGCTCTATCCGCGACTCGGTTTCGTGGAGACCGGACGACGCGTCGAGGACGGCTATCGGCGCGTCTACTTCAGAGAAGACCCTGGACGCTCGGGGCTTTCCGGCGTTAGCCTCGTCTCGCGCGGATGCGAAGACTCCGGCATGGCCTCAGCGGCTTCATCATTCGCCGACTTCTGCTCGGCCTCGTCACGCTGTGGATCACCTCGGTGGTCATCTTCGCGGCGACGCAGGCGCTCCCGGGCGACGCTGCCCGCTCGATCCTCGGGCGCAGCGCACAACCGGAGTCCCTCGCGGAACTCCGGAAGCAGCTCGGACTGGACAAGCCGGTTCTCACCCAGTACTGGGACTGGATCAGCGGGATCTTCACGGGCGACCTCGGCACGTCGCTCGCGAACAGCGTCCCGGTGACCGACGTGATCGGCGAGCGGCTCGTCTACACGCTCTTCCTGATGCTCATCGCCGGCGCGATCAGCGTCCCGCTCGGCATCGCGCTCGGTGCGATCAGCGCGCGCAAGCGCGACAGCGCGTTCGACCAGACGACCTCGGTGACAACGCTGGGGCTCGCCGCACTTCCGGAGTTCGTCGTCGGCATCACGCTCGCGGTGATCTTCTCGACCACGGTCTTCCACGTGCTCCCGAGCGTGATCGTCACCGAGCCCGGCGCGAGGCCGTGGGAGTACCCGAAGGAGCTCATCCTCCCGGTGATCACGCTGATCATCGCCGTCGTCCCGTACACGACGCGGATCATGCGGGCGTCGACCGTCGAGATCCTCGAGAGCGACTTCGTCGAGATGGCGCGGCTCAAGGGGCTCTCCGAGCGGCGCGTCCTCTGGCGGCACGCCGTGCCGAACGCCCTCGCGCCGACGTTCCAGGTCACCGCGCTCAACCTCGCGTACCTGGCCGGAGGCATCGTCGTCGTGGAGGCCGTCTTCAACTATCCGGGCATCGGGCTCCTGCTCGTCGAGTCCGTTCGCGCCCGTGACATGCCGACGGTGCAGGCGATCGCGCTCTTCATCGCGGCGCTCTACGTCGTGCTCAACCTGCTCGCCGACGTCGCGACGATCCTCGTCAGCCCGCGTCTGAGGACGTCGCTGCAGTGACGGACATCGCCGTCGCCGACGCAGTCGAGGTCGACCTCGACGACCCGCGTCGCGGCCCGCTGCGCGTCCTCTTCTCCGCCGCCTGGAAGCAGCACCGCACGAAGATCGGGCTCGGCATCACGCTGCTGCTCGTCGGCGCCGCGGTCTTCGGCCGGCTCGTCGCCCCGTACGAGCCCGACCAGGGCGTCGAGGGCCTGCTGCCGTTCGCCCCGCCGTCGAGCGACGCATGGCTCGGGACGGACAACCTCGGCCGTGACGTGCTCAGCCGATTCCTCTACGGTGGCCTCTCCGTCCTCGTCCTGTCCGGCCTCGCGACGGCACTCGGAATGACGCTCGGGGTGACGGTCGGCCTCCTTGCCGCCTACTCGCGGGGGAAGCTCGACGACGTGCTCATGCGGACGATGGACGTCTTCCTCTCGCTGCCGCAGATCGTGTTCGCGCTGGTGCTCGCCGCCACGGTCGGCCCGAAGCTCTGGCTGCTCGTCCTGGCGGTCGGGTTCACGACGATGCCTCGGGCAGCACGCGTCACGCGAGGTGCGGCCGCCGAGGTCGTCGAGCGGGACTTCGTGCGGGCCGCCGAGGCGATCGGCATCCCGCGGCGCCGGATCATTCTCTCCGAGCTGCTTCCGAACGTCTCGAGCCCGCTCATCGCCGAGACGACGCTGCGCATGTCGTTCAACGTCGCCGTCGTCGCGGGACTCAGCTTCCTCGGCTTCGGGCTGCAGCCGCCCGCGGCCGACTGGGGGCTGATGATCAACGAGAACCAGAACGGGCTGACGCTGCAGCCGTGGCCGGTGCTCCTTCCCGTGATCGCGATCGCGCTCCTCACGATCGGGACGAGTCTCGTCGGGGACGGCCTCGCTCGAGCTGCCATCGGCATCGAGCGCGGCACGACGGGCGGCGAATGAGCACGCTGGCTACGCACGCACTCGAGGTCGTCGACCTCACGGGTCGAGATCGAGTACGGCGCGCACGAGGACATCGTGGACGGCATCTCGTTCCACGTCGCCGCGGGCGAGGTCCTCGGCCTCGTCGGCGAGTCGGGATCCGGGAAGACGACGGTCGGCCTCGCGGTGCTCGGTCACACGCGTCGCGGCGCACGAGTCGCCCGAGGCGAGGTCCGCATCGAGGGTCGAGACATCCTCCTGCTCCCCTCGCTCGAGCGCCAGCAGCTCCGAGGCAAGCTCGTCTCCTACGTCCCCCAGGACCCCGCGTCCTCGCTGAACCCGGCGCTGAAGATCGAGACGCAGCTCGACGAGACGCTGTCGGCCCACGGTTTCGGCTCGTCCAACGAGGAGCGGCGCGCGCGCATCGTCGAGACGCTCGGCGAGGTGCTGCTCCCGAGCGACGACGTGTTCCTGCACCGCTATCCGCACCAGCTGTCGGGCGGCCAGCAGCAGCGGGTCGCGCTGGCCATGGCCTTCGCCAACCGGCCCCGTGTGATCGTGCTGGACGAACCCACGACGGGGCTCGACGTGACCACCCAGGCCCACGTGCTCGAGACGGTCCGCGACCTCTGCGCAGCGCACGGCGTCGCTGCGGTCTACGTGAGTCACGACCTGGCCGTGGTCGCAACGCTCGCCGATCGCGTCGCGGTCATGTACGGCGGACGGCTCGCCGAGCTCGGGCCGACGGGAACGCTCTTCCGGCAGTCCGCACATCCGTACACGCGCCGCCTCGTCGAGGCGATCCCCGAGATGTCGGGACTGCACGCGCTCGTCGGCATCCCGGGTACCGCGCCGCGACCCGGACACAGGCCGACGGGCTGCTTCTTCGCCCCACGCTGCACGTACGTCGAGGACAGGCATGCGACGACGCGGAGCCGCCGCTCGAATCGGTGTCGGGCGACCACCTGGTCCGCTGCATCCGTCATGCCGACGTCCTCCGCGACGCGGCGGCCGCGCGCCGTGACGGCGACGCCGCGACCCGAGATCGAGGATCGAGGACGCGCTCGTGGCGATCGTCGGAGTCAACGCGTCGTACGGCGACCGCCAGGTGCTGTACGACGTGGAGCTCGTCATCCGGCCGCGCGAATGTCTGGCGCTGGTCGGCGAGTCCGGCTCCGGCAAGACGACGCTCGCTCGGTGCATCGCCGGGCTGCACGTCTCCTATACGGGCGAGATGTCGTACCGGGGACGACCGCTACCCGCCGGAGCGCCGGTCCCGAGACGCGGACACACGACGGGAGATCCAGTACGTGTTCCAGAGCCCCTACAACTCGCTCAATCCGCGGAAGACGATCGCGCAGATCATCGAGCAGCCGCTCCGCCACTTCTTCTCTTTGGGTGGCTCGGAGGGACGTGGTCGTGTGCGCGCGTCGCTCGATCGCGTCCAGCTCTCGACGACCTGCCTCGAGCGCTACCCGCACCAGCTGTCGGGCGGAGAGCGCCAGCGGGTCGCGATCGCCCGCGCCCTCGTCGCGGAGCCGCAGTTGCTGGTCTGCGACGAGGTCACGTCCGCCCTGGACGTGTCGGTGCAGGCCGCGATCATCGACGTGCTCGCCGAGCTGCAGCGCGAGCTGAACATCGGGCTCCTGTTCGTCACCCACAACCTCGCGCTGATCCGCACCTTGTCGCAGGAGGTCGCGGTGATGAACGAGGGACGGATCGTGGAGCGCGGCCTCGTCGACGGCGTGCTCGACGACCCGAAGGCCGACTACACGAAGAGGCTCCTATCCGACACGCCGAGCCTCGAAGCGGCGCTCGCGGCCGCCGGTTAGGAAAGGAGGCGGCACGATGAGCGCTCGAAACGGCCCGCACGCCGACCTCGAAGGCGTCGCAACCGACGAGTCCGCTCGTCGCGATCCCGCCGCACAGCTTCTTCGGCGCTCCGTTCAGTCGACCTCGCCTCCTTCCAGCACGAGGTCGCGCTCCTCGGAGTGCCGTACGACCAGGGCTCGCTCATCCCGTACTGCCGTGTCGGCCAGTCACAGGGGCCAAGCGCAGTGCGGACGAATCCGACGTTCTTCTACGGCGGAAACCCCTTCGACGGTCCGCCCGATCCGAGCAAGCCGTGCGTGGGCTTCCAGTGCGTCGACGACGGGAAGGAGTACCTCGCGGGCGTGAAGATGGCCGACATCGGCGACGTCGTCATCACGCCCGGCGACTTGCGCACCTTCGTGAACACGACGACCGCGGTCGCGCGTCAGATCGCGGAACGAGAGGCCGTGCTCGTCAGCGTCGGCGGCGATCACTCGATCACCTTCCCGCTCGTTCGCGGGATGGAGCCGTGGGGCGAGATCGAGCTGCTCCACTTCGACGCCCACTTCGACGTCCGCGACACCGTCGCCGGCTCGCCGTACTCCCACTCGAGCCCGATCCGCCGGATCTCCGAGCTTCCGTTCGTCAGCCGGATCACACAGTTCGGGATCAGGAACTTCGCGTCGAAGGAGTCTCTCGCCGCGGCCGCGGAGATCGGCAGCATCGTCGTCCCGGGCGCCGAGATGCACAGGAAGGGGCCAGCTGCCTGCGTCGCCGAATACGCGCCGACCGGCAAGAACGTCTACGTCACGATCGATACCGACTTCTTCGACGGCGCGATCGTGCCGGGAACGGTGCTGCCCGAGCCTGGCGGGCTTCACCCTCCAGGACTTCCGCGAGTGCGCGCAGGTGATCGCCGAGCGGTCGAACATCGTCGGCTTCGACATCGTCTGCCTCAATCCGCTCGTCGATACCGCCTGGTACGGCGGTGATCACGACGCGGCTCGCTTCGTACGTGATGGCCTACACGGCGCCCGCCTGAGCACTCGCCCGCACACAGGGCGCAATGCTCCGCTTTCAGCGCGACCTCCCGCGATTTCCCGTTCCGGCGCTCGACGAGACGTGCGCGCTCTACCTCGAGCTCGCGCGTCCGCTGCTCGGAACCCGCGAGTACGCGGCGACGCGACGCGCGGTCGCCGAGTTCGTCGAGCCCGGCGGCCCCGGCCAGGCGCTCCAGGCGCGGCTCCTCGAGTGGAGCTCGAGCTCCGCGCCGGACAACTGGCTCGAGCCGTTCTGGGACGACTGGTACCTCTGCGACGACACGCCGCTCGTCGTCAACGTGAGCCCGGGGTTCGCGCTGACGGGAGGCGACCAGCCACAGATCGAGCGCGCCGCACGGCTGCTCGCAGCGGCGCTGCGGGTGAAGGCGCTCGTCGACCACGAGGAGCTCGAGCCGGATCATCGACGGCGGCGCTCCCCGCTGCATGCGCGAGTACGCGCGCCTCTTCTCCTCGACGCGGGTCCCGGGAGCAGCCTCGCGACGAGCTCAGGACGTACCCCGACAGCCGACATGTCGTCGTCGTTCACGACGGTCGCTTCTTCGCGCTCGACGTGCTCGATGCGCACGGACGCGCGTGCTCGGTATCCGAGCTCGAGCGCGCGCTTCGGCAGATCGTCGACGACCCGCGGCCCGCAGCAGCCGTCGCCCGGCGTCCTCACGACGGACAGACGCCGTTCGTGGGCCGGCATCCGCGAGCGTCGTCATCTGCAGGGGCCGAACCGGCCCGCGAGCTCCTCGATGTCGTCGAGCAGGCGATCCTCGTCCTCGTCCTGGAGACCGGCTCGCCTCCGCCCCATCCGCGCACCGGCGAAGCCGCTCGTCTGTTCCTGCACGGAGACGCGCGCGGCCGCTGGTTCGACAAGTCGATCCAGCTCGTCGTGGCGGCGAACGGCGTCGCCGGCTTCTGCATGGAGCACTCCGGCTTCGACGGGAGCACCGCGGTGCGGCTCGCCGAGCTGCTCGTCGCGTACGAGCACGCGCCGTCGACCGAGCTCGGGCGCTCGCCACGACGGCGTGGCGCCCACGACTCTCTCCGTACGAGCCGACCGAGCCCGTACGCGACGCGATCTCGAGCGCTGAGCGCGACGCGAACGCACTGCTCCGCCGCACCGATCTCGTCGTGCTCGACGTCGCCGGCCTCGGCAAGCGCGCGATCGTCCGGCACGGAGTGAGCCCCGACGGATTCGTGCAGATGGCGTTCCAGCTCGCGTACTTCGCGCTCACGGGCGAGACGGCGTCGACGTACGAGTCCGTCGACACGAAGCGCTTCCTCCACGGACGAACGGAGGCGATGCGGTCCGTCTCCGACGAGAGCGTCGCGTTCGTGCGTGCGCTTCGTGGGCGACGCCCGAGCGCACAGAGCCGCGGAGCTGCTCCGCGCCGCGATCGAGCGTCATGTCGCGACGCTCGCGCGCTGCAAGGAAGGACGAGGCGTCGACCGGCACCTGCTCGGCCTGCGACGCATCGTCGAGCCGGACGAGGAGACGCCACGCCTCTTCACCGACGCGGGCTACACCACCCTCACGCGCAGCGTCCTGTCGACGAGCGCGCTGCCGAGCTCGCCCGGTGTCGCACTCTCGTGCTTCGGACCGGTCGTCGACGAGGGCTTCGGCCTGTCGTACACCGTCCACGACGACTCCCTGGTCTGCGTCGTCACGAACTTCCACGGGCTGGCGAACGACTTCGCCGTGGAGCTCGAGCGCAGCCTCGAGGAGATGGACGCGCTGCTGGCCTAGGCCGGCTCCGGCTCGAGCACGCGGAACGCCCAGACGCGGACGAGAACCTCCGGCTCGCCCTTCGGCAGCGCCTGGAACTCGTCGCCCTTGTCGACGAGCGTCCACCGCCTTGCCCGCTCCAGCTCCGCGATCTTGTCGTCGAACCCGGGGAGAGCCGTGTCGGACCTGAGCGTGAAGATGACGTGCCCGCCGCGTCGTGTCACGCGGACGAGCTCGTCGAGGCTCGCCGCCGGTGCGTGACCGGCGGTGAGGACGCCCGCCGACACGACGGCGTCGTACGACCCGGTCTCGTAGCCGAGCTCCTCACCGAGAGTTCCGACTCGCACGTCGCGGTAGACGCCCTTGCGAACGGCTTGGTCCAGCATCCCGCGGGACATGTCGAGAGCGTCGAGCTGGTGGAACCCCGCCCGTGCGAGCTCCGCTCCCAGAAGGCCCGTGCCCGCGCCGGCGTCGAGAACGGCGGCCTCGGGCTCGATCAGCCTTCGCGCGACCTCGGCCACGGCGCGTGGAGATGCGTACTCCATGTCGTCGCCCACCCCCGAGTCGTAGACGGAAGCGATTCGGTCGTACTCGCTCCGAAGGGCATCGAGGTCGACGGCGCCGTACAGTCGCTCGAGCTCGACGGGCGCATGAACCGCCGGTGCCCGACTCCCCGTGCGCAGGAGCCAGACCCCGATGAGTGCGCAGAACGCGATCATCACCGCATACGCGGTCCGATCGCCTGCGGAGTCCGCGATCGCCCCGGCGAGGATCGGGCCCACCGTCGACGCCGCGGCCCAGCCGAGCATGACGAGCCCCATCACGGATCCCCGGCCCAGTGCCGAGCGGTGCGCACCCGCGGCAGCGAGCGGGTAGATGATCGTGTCCATCGTCGACCACGGCGGCGCCCGCACCAACACGAACGCCACGGCGGCGATGGTCGACGGGCTGCTCAGCACGAGGACGATCGTCAGCCCGGTCAGAAGTGCGGAGATGCCCCCCACTCGCAACGTCGCCGAGCGCTCTCCGAGCCGAGCGACGATCGCGCTCACGACCGTGTACACGGCGGACGCGGCGGAGAACAGCAGCCCGATCTCGGCCGCCGACACGCCGTTCGCCTTCAGCTGGAGAGGAACGAGCAGGTTGACGCCGCCGCCGACGAGGCCGATCAGCACGATGATCGCGATGCCCGCGAGGACGAGCTCGTCGCGCCGAACGACGCGCAAGGTCTCGCGCAAGGACTGTGTGGCCACATCCGTGACCCGCACCGCCGGCACCGCGAACAGAGAGATCGTCACCGCGGCGGCAGCGATCGCCAGCACGATGAACGGCGTGCCCGTTTCGAACCGATCGGCGACCACGCCCGCGAAGACGGGGCCGATCGTGAAGCCGAGCCCCGCCACGGTCGTCGCCGCTGCCAGGGCGCCGGCCCGGCGCTCGTGCGCGAGCGAGTTGGAGAGCCACGACGCGCCTGCACCCCAAAGCGCGCCGAACGCCACACCGAAGCCGGCGCGTGCGACCAGAAGTGACCAGAAGTCGCCCGCGACTCCCTGACCGAGCGTCGCGAGCGTGAAGACGCCTGCCGAGGCGAGCGTGACCTCCCTCGCCCCGAAGCGATCCGCGAGCACGCCGAGCGGGAGCGCGGACACGAGCGCGGCGAGGCTGGCGGCCGCGAGGATCGCGCCGGTCTCGACCCCCGTGAGGCCGAACTCGTCCGCATACGTGGGCGCGAGCGGGACCATGGCGATCCAGGTCAGCGTCTCGAGCAGGAACAGCGCGTAGATCGGGAGGACGCTTCGCCGCAACGACTAGACGCCGCGGGGCGAGCGATCGTCGAGCGCGACCTTCATGAGGTCGCGAATCGAGACGATGCCCACGACTCTTCCGCCGGCCTCGACCACGGGCAGATGGCGGAAGCCGCCGTGGATCATCAGCGAGGCCGCGTGGTCGGTCGTGTCGCTCGGTTCGATCGTGTCCGGGTGCCGCGTCATCCACTCCTCGACGGGCGTGCTGCCGTCCTTGCCCGCGGCCACCGCCTTCATGACGTCGCGCTCGGTGAGGATCGCGGCGACCGACTCGCCCTCGAGCACGACAACCGCACCGACGCCTCGCGCCGCCATTGCCGCGGCCGCCTCGGAGAGACTCGCGTCGGGGGAGACGGTCAGGAGGTTCGCCGTCATGTGCTCGGAGACGGGCGGCATCCGGCGATTCTACGATCCCTCCGTGGAGAACGCCGAGCCGCGCGCAACCGGCCGCTGCCTCTGCGGCGCCGTGACCTACGAGGTGCGGGGGCCGCTGCGCGACGTCGTCCTCTGTCACTGCGTCGAGTGCCGTCGCTGGAGCGGCAACGTCGGAGCCTTCGCGTCGGCGATGAACGACGACCTCGTGGTCACCGGCGACGCCCTCCGCTGGATCGCGAGCCCCGAGAGCAACCGCCACGCCCGACGAGGGTTCTGCACGGAGTGCGGGTCAAGCCTGTTCTGGCAGGCGGTCGACGAGGAGCGAACGGGGATCGCCGCGGGAACGCTCGACCCTCCGACCCGCCTGCGACCGACGGCACACATCTACACCGCCGACGCGCCCGACTGGGACGAGCTGCCCGACGACGGGTTGCCGCGCGACCCGGACTCGTCGTTCGCGCCGCGCTGGAGCTAGAGGAGCTCGCGAGCGCGCGCTGCAGAGACGAGGTCCCCCTTTTTCTCGTAGATCGCCAGCGCACGGGCGCGCCGCTCGAGCGCCGAGCCCGACTCACCCTCGTCGGCGTCGATATCCGCGAGCACGAGCAGCGCCTGTGCCTGAAGATCGATGGCGTCGGTCGCCTCGGCGAGATGCAGCGCCTCCGAGCCGACGGCACGAGCCTCCATCGCCTGCCCCAACGAACGGAGCGCGGTCCCCTCGGCGATCCGAGAGACGATCTGCCCGAACGCGTGATCCGGCTGCATCTCCTCGCGTGCTCTTCGCGCGAGCGCAACCGCCTCCGAGGCGGCGTCGCGCTGGGCGAGCACGTGCGCGAGCAGCGGATCGATCCACGAGAGGTACCCGACGTCTCCGAGCTCGCGGAAGCGCTCGCTCGCAACGCGTAGCTCGCGCTCGGCTGCCTCGAGTTCGCCCGCGAGCTGCTCGACCACCGCACGCTCGACGCCCACACCCAAAGCGGAGATCGGGAGGCCTAGCTCACCGAGGATGTCGGCCGCTCTCTCGCATTCGGCCCGTCCCCGCGCGAAGTCGCCGAGCATCGCGAACAGATGACCACGTGATCGAGCCGCGAAGGCATCGACGTAGCGCGCGCCGTCCGCACGCACGACGACCTCGTCGCACCGCGCGAGACCTTCGGGCACCGGGTGGTTGCCGAGGCGTGCCGCGATCGCGATCGCACCGAGCGCTCGGAGCTCCTCGCGGCGCTCGTGCCCCCGGACGGCATGGGCGACAGTCTGTTCCGCCGCGTCGATCGAGCGCGAGTAGTGCGCCGTGCGGAACTGGGTCCAGTGGAGGAGCCACCACGCGAGCGTGAGTCCGGACTCGTCCCCGAGCTCCTCGAGCTCCGGGAGCATGGCCTCGGCTCGCTGTCGAAGCTCGGCCATCGAGATCGTGACGTCGGTCTGAGCCTGGAGATTCGAGAGCGCGAGCTCAGCACGGAGCTCGAGTGCCCGCTCGCTCGCGGCTCGCGCGGCCGAGACGACGTCCCGAAGGACGGATTCCGCGCTCTCGAGCCTGCCGCTGCCGGAAAGGGCGCGCCCGAGCTGGAACTGAGCCAATCTGCCCTCCGAATCGTCGACGCCCACGAGATCGACAGCTCGCTCGAGGAGCTTCGCGGCGGCTCGATCGTCTCCCATCCCGAGTGCTCGCTCGCCGCCTGCGCGAAGGTGTCGGGCAGCTCGCATGGCGAGCAGCTCGGTCTCGTCGTCCAACTGACCGAGCTCCGTGCGGAGCCGGGCGGCATCGGCGAGGTGAAAACCGACGATCTCGTCGGGCGCGTCCTCGGCCGCGCGCATGTCGGCCAGCTCGACGTGCATGCGAGCGCGGTGCTCCTTCGGCATCGACGCGTACGCGGCGTCTCGGACCAGCGCATGAGCGAACGCGAATGTCTCCGTGCCCACCCGCCCCTCGCGCGCCGGGTGGACGAACTGTCGCCGCGCGAGCGCGAGCAGGACGGCAGGGACGTCCGGAGCGTCTTCTCCGTCCACGAGCAGCTCGACATGGCCACGATCGAAGCTCCGCCCTTCGACGGACGCGGCTTCGAGAACGCGACGCTCGGAATCGCCGAGCTGGTCGAGACGCGCGGCGAGCAGAGCGTTGATCGTCGGCGGCACGACCAGCGCATCGTCCGGGCCAAGCTCGGCATTGAGTGCCAGGAGCTGCTCGAGAAACAGGGGATTCCCGTCTGCCGCCTCGAGCACCCGCGTGAGCTCCCCGGACTCGAGACCGCGTGAGCGAAGGAGGTGACCGACGAGCTCGGTCGACTCGGCGTCGGCGAGCGGGCCGAGGGATACGAGCAGGACATTCTCTCGCGGAGCACTCCAGCTTGGCCGCTCGTCGACGAGCTCGGGGCGACTGAGGCAGACGAGCAGGATCGGAGCCTCGGCCGAGAACGCCGTCAGGTACTCGAGGAAGTCGAGCAGCCGTGGCTCGGCCCAGTGCAGGTCGTCGACCACGAGCAGGACGGGCACGCTCGCGGCGAGCTGCTCGAGGACGGTTCGAAGCGCCGAGAAGGCCTCCTCGGGCGAGATCGAGCCGGCGACGCAGATCCGAGCGCGATCTCGACCTGCTCGGCCGCCGATCCGTCGCGAGCGACATCCCCGAGGACGGGCTCGATCGCCTCCGCGAGCGGAAGAAAGGTCACGCCCTCGCCATACGCAGGGCAGCGGCCGACGAGCACGCGCCACTCGTCGCCGACAGTGGCGACGAACTCGCGAACGAGCCGAGACTTGCCGACACCGGGCGGCCCGACGACCGTGCACGCGACACAGCGACGTCGTTCGCGTGCGTCGCGCAACGCGCCGCGCAGGAGCTCGAGCTCTCGCTCGCGACCGACGAGAGGTGCGTCGCCTTCCTGCCGGTACGGCTCGACATCGGGCAGGACACCGAGCAGGCGATACGCCTCGAGCGCCCGCGCCTTGCCCTTCACCTCGAGGGGCTCGACTGCTTCCACGCCGATCGCCTGCCCACCGAGCTCCCGCGTCAGGCCTCCGACGAGGATCTCGCCCGCACCCGCGCTCTGCTCGAGCCGAGCAGCGACGTTCATCGTGTCGCCGGAGGCTCGAAAGCCGTCGCTGCGCGACTCGTCCACCACGACCTCGCCGGTGTTCACTCCCATGCGGACGTCGAGGTGGATTCCGACCCTCTCGAACGCCTCGTTGAGCCGCCCGAGCTCGGTCCGGAGCTCGTCGGCGGCCCGCAGCGCGCGAAGCGCGTCGTCCTCGTGGGCGACCGGCACGCCGAAGAGCGCGACGACCGCGTCTCCGATGAACTTCTCCACCGACCCTCCGTGTCGCTCCACGACCGTTCGCGCTTCCTCGAAGTAGCGATCGAGGACGTTGTGCAACGTCTCCGGGTCGTGCGACTCGCCGAGGCTCGTCGACCCGACGACGTCGCAGAACAGGGCGGTCACGGTCTTACGCTGCGCCACGCGCAGCAGTCTACGAACGCCTCCTTGCCGCGAATCGGCGGCGCGGCCTAGGATGACCCGGAGAACGCCAATCCGGTGGAGGTGAGCATGTCCGAGAAGATGTGGGGAGGCGAGCCGTTCTGGGGGCTCGGCTACGAATGGGACCCCGACTGGGTCTTGACCGACCGCCAGAAGGAGCTCCGCGGGACGCTCATCGAGCTCTGCGAGAAGGAGATGAGAGCGAACGCGAAGCGCTCCGACGACGAGCTCCTGTTCCCCCGTCGCAACCTCGAGCTCCTCGGCGAGCACGGCTTCCTCGGCCTCACCGTCCCCGAGGAGTACGGTGGCCTCGGCGAGAACCACGTCGCCTACTCGATGACGTGCGAGACCATCGCCCGCTACGGCTGCGCCTCGACGGCGATGTGTTACGTCATGCACATCGGCGCCGTGAACGCGATCATGCTCCGCCCGACCGACGAGCTGATCGACAAGTACATCCGGCCGCTGAACTCGGGGAAGATCGGCACCCTCTCCTACTCCGACCCGGAGACCGGCTCGCACTTCTGGTACCCGATCTCGTCCGGCGCCGAGCGCGTGAACGGCGGGTTCAAGGTGCGCAAGAAGGCGTCGTGGACGACCTCGGCCGGCTTCGCGGACTTCTACGTCGTCCAGACCACGAGCCCGGACTTCTCGGGCTACGACGACCTCTCCGTCTTCGTCATCGACGGCGAGGCTGCGGAAGCGCAGCCGGCGCTGTGGGACGCGCTTGGGCTGCGCGGCAACCAGTCGGGCCCGCTCGAGGTGCCCGACGTCGAGGTCGCGGGCGACCAGATCGTCGGCCCGGTCGGCGACGGCGCCGCGTCGAACGACGAGTCCGTCGACCCGTGGTTCCTCATCGGCTCGTCCTCCGTGTGGAACGGAATCGCGCTCGGCACGATCGACATCGCGAAGCGCCATACGACGCGGAAGCGGCACGTCGACGTCGGTCTGCGCGTCGCCGACTACCCGACGATCCAGGACTACGTCGGCGAGGCCCTCATGGACACGAACGCCTCGCGCCTGTTCGTGCTGTCGGTCGCGCAGGCGATGGACAACGCCACGGACAACAACACGAAGGTGCTCGCGGTCGGCGAGCTCGCGCGCGCCGACTTCCTGCACTGGGCATGGCAGATCAAGTTCGAGGCGGCGAAGAACGTCGCCCACGTGGTGGACAAGATGCTCCACGCGTGCGGCGGCTCGGGCTACAAGCGCGACATGGAGCTCGAGCGGTACCTCCGCGACGCGAAGGCGGGCTGGGTCATGGGCCCGACGAACGAGGTGCTGCGCCAGTTCGTCGGGAAGGCCGTCCTTCTCGGCTTCGAGGCGCTCGACTACTGGAACCAGTCGTACAACCGCCGCGCCGTCGAAAACGAGGTGAAGAAGCTCGATGCAGACGGCAAGCGCGAGCTGGCGGAGAGCCTCATCGCCGAGGCGGCCGAGATGGAGGCGAAGGCGCCGGCCGCTACGTAACCGTGAGCCCCGGAGCAGACCGAACGTCCGAGGTCAGGCTCGAGCCTGACCACCTCGTCCGCGGGCTCTTGCCGGAGGACCCGTTCGTCGAGACCTACGTCGTCCGCCCCGGCGGTGCGACCGTGTTCGCCCTCGGACCGGACGAGCGGATGACGGTCGTCGACACGCGCGGGAGCCAGGCGGCGGAGGTGTCGGTGCTCGGTGCCGACGGCCGCGACGACGCCGCTGCGCTCGACGCCCGGGCGGACGCGCCCGCGACCGTGATCCGGGCCGCCCTCGCTGACCGCAACGGGAGCCTTCTGGCACACGAGCTCGGATCGCACGGGCTCGACCCGACCGAGGCCACGGCAATCCGCCTCTTCGGCGAGTGGTCGCCTGCAGGATCTGCGCAGACGTTCCGAGCCGAGCGGGCCGTGACGATCGTCGTTGCCGCGCCCGCCGGCCGCATCGTCGACGGGGCACCTCCCCCGTCCGAGCTCGTCGTCGAGGTGCGGCGCTCGACGCCGCGAAGCTACGAGCAGCAGGAGCTGCCTCCTCCACTCGCAGAGCCGCGCCTCGACATCCGGGTCGACTCGGCGACCGCGCTCGCGTACGAGATTCGCGCCGGTGAGTTCATCCAGGTGATCGACGTCGAGGGCAAGCAGTGCTCGGACTTCCTCGCGTTCCACCGGGGCAAGCTGGAGTCGGGGCTCGAGCGTGGCCTGGACGCCACCACGACCCGGTCGCTCATGGGGCAGGCCTACCCGCAGCCGGGCCTGCAGGGGAAGTTCTACGACGTCGACCAGGACCCGCTGATCGAGGTCGTCCGCGACACCGTCGGCCGGCACGACACGTTCGGCCTCGCCTGCACCGCGAAGTACTACGAGGACAAGGGCTACCCCGGCCACGTCAACTGCTCGGACAACTTCAACGGGCAGGTGGCCCCGTTCGAGATCGCACCGCGCATGGGCTGGGAGGCGCTCAACTTCTTCTACAACACCGGCTTCGACGCGAACAACGTGTTCGTCATGGACGAGCCGTGGTCGCGACCCGGCGACTACGTCCTCCTTCGCGCGATGAGCGACCTCGTCTGCGCCTCGTCGTCGTGTCCCGACGACATCGACCCCGCGAACGGCTGGCAGGTGACGCCGATCCACGTGCGGGTCTACGCGCCGGACAACACCTTCTCCATGGCGATCGCGCGGCGCGTGACCGCCGATGCCGACCCGGTGCTCACGAAGGAGACCACCTTTCACCCGCGCACGAGCGAATTGACGAAGAGCTTCGTCGAGTACCGAGGCTATTGGCTCCCGCACTGCTTCGACAACGAGGGCGCGATCGCCGAGTACTGGGCGTGCCGCGAGAAGGCCGCGGTCATGGATCTCTCGCCGCTCAGGAAGTGGGAGATCCTCGGCCCAGACGCCGAGGCGCTCGTCCAGAAGACGATTACCCGCGACGCGCGGCGGCTCTCCGTCGGCCAGGTGACGTACACCGCGGTCTGCAACGAGACGGGCGGGATGATCGACGACGCGACCGTGTACCGGCTCGGCCAGGACAACTTCCGCTTCGTCGGCGGCGACGAGTACGACGGCGTCTGGCTGAACGAGCTCGCCGAGCGCGAGGACCTCAAGGTGTGGGTGAAGCCGTCGACCGACCAGCTCCACAACGTCGCCGTCCAGGGCCCCGAGACCCGCGAGCTGCTCAGGAAGATCGTGTGGACGCCCCCGACGCAGACGTCTCTCGAGGACCTCAAGTGGTTCCGCTTCACGGTCGGCCGCATCGGGACGTACGACGGCATCCCGATCGTCGTCTCGCGCACGGGCTACACCGGCGAGCTCGGCTACGAGGTCTGGTGTCACCCCTCCGACGGGCCGGCGGTGTGGGACGCCATCTGGTCGGCGGGCGAGGAGCACGGCCTGACGCCGCTCGGCCTCGAGGCGCTCGACATCCTCCGCATCGAGTCGGGGCTGATCTTCGCCGGCTACGAGTTCGACGACCAGATCGACCCGTTCGAGGCCGGGGTCGGCTTCGCCGTCGACCTCCGGACCGACGACGACTTCGTGGGCCGAGCCGCTCTCGACGAGCGCGCCGCGCATCCGCAGCGCGTGCTCGTCGGTCTCGAGCTCGAGGGCAACGAGACGGCCGGGCACGGCGACGAGGTCTACGTCGGCCGCCAGCGCGTCGGCGTCGTCACGAGCGGCACCCGGAGCCCGATCCTCAAGAAGAACATCGCGCTGGCCCGGGTCGCGGTGCAATACGCCGAGATCGACGCGAAGCTCGAGGTCGGCAAGCTCGACGGCCTCCAGAAGCGGATCTCCGCAACGGTCGTCCGCTTCCCGTTCTACGACCCGGACAAGACGAGGCCGCGCTCCTGACTCTCCACCCCGTAGGGGCGAGGCTTGCCTCGCCCTCGACCGCCGCACACCCCCGGGCGAGGCAAGCCTCGCCCCTACGAGCTTGATCGAGACGCTCTCACCGGCTCAGGTCGAGGCATTCCGAGCGAACGGCTTCCTGATCGTCGAGGAGGGACTCGTCTCCGAGCGTGCGCTCACACGTCTGCGGGAGCGCTACGAGCGGCTCTACGACGGCGAGTACGAGACCGGGATCCGCCCCGACGAGGTGAACTGGGTCCCCGGCCGCGACCCCGAGGACCGCACGCGCCAGCTCTGCAACGCGTGGAAGTCCGACACCGTCGTCGCCGCGCAGGTGCTCTCCGAGCGGACCGGCCGCCTCGCAGCGCAGCTCTCCGGATATTCGGGCGTGCGCATCCTCCAGGACAACGTCCTCTGGAAGCCGCCCGGGACGAAGGCGATCGGCTTCCACCAGGACGCCTCGTACGCGGACTACCTCGTGCCGCCGAAGATGATCACCTGCTGGATCTCCCTCCACGAGACGCAGGCGGACGCCGGGCCGATCGAGTTCGTCCGAGGCTCACACGTGTGGCCGAAGTCGCCGCCGGCGCGCTCGCAGTTCCACGCACCGGACGACTGGCTCGCGGGGCCGCGCGAGGCAGCGCCCGACGGCACCGAGCTCGACCTCGTCCCGGTCGTCGTGAAGCCGGGCGGCGGCTCGTTCCACCATGGCCTCACGTGGCACGGGTCGGCCCCGAACGAGTCGGGTACGGTCGCCCGCATGGCGCTGGTGTCCCACTTCATCCCCGTCGAGACCCGCTTCCACGAGACGAACGTGGACGTCACCTACTCGCGCTACCGCAAGCATGGCGACCTCTCGCTCGACGAGTCGTTCTTCCCGATCGTCTGGGACGAAACCGGCTACCGCACACCCTGGCTCGCCGAGCTGCCGAGCCTCGACGGATAGACGTCCGTGGCGCCCGACCTCGACGTCTTCTGGCATCCCGCGGTGCTCGAGCACGACACGGGATCGGGACTATGGGAGGCCCCTCCCTCGGAGCTCCTCGACGAGCAGGAGCTCCATCCCGAGAGTGCCCTGCGCATCCAGAACATGCGATCCGTGCTCCTTCGCGGACCGCTCGCCGGGCGTCTCGGGTGGCAGGATGGGCGCCTCGCGGAAATCGCCGAGCTCGAGTCGGTGCACGACCCCTCGTACGTCGCAAGCATCAAGGCGAGCTGCGACGCAGGCGGCCAGAGGCTCGGATCGACGACGGTGCTCTCCGCGAGCTCCTGGCGGCCGATCCTCGCCGCGGCGGGAACGACCCTGGCGGCCGCGGACGCGGTGATCGCCGGTGAGGCACACATCGCGTACGCGCTCGTCCGGCCGCCCGGCCACCACGCCGGCCCGGCTGTCGCAGACGGCTACTGCTTCTTCAACAACGTCGCTCTCGCCGCCGAGCGCTTCCTCGCTGCCGGAGCGGAGCGCGTGGCCGTGATCGACTGGGACGTGCATCACGGCAACGGGACGCAGTCGTGCTTCGACGACCGCGACGACGTGCTGACCATCTCACTCCACATGCGACACGGAAGCTGGGGGCCGTCGCATCCCGAGACGGGAAGCCCCGGAGAGACGGGGACCGGTAACGGCGCCGGCTACAACGTCAACGTCGAGCTGAGGTCCGGCAGCGGCGACGGCGTCTACGCCGAGGCATTCCGGCGGGTCGTGGAGCCCGTGCTCCGCCAGTACCGCCCGGACGTGCTCGTCGGCGCAAGCGGTCAGGATGCGAGCGCGTTCGACGGCAACGGGCGAATGAACGTGAGCATGGACGGATTCCACGCGATCGGAGCGAGCATCCGCGCGAGCGCCGAAGAGCTGGGCGGGCGGCTCCTGCTCGTCCAAGAGGGTGGGTACGCGCGGACGTACGCGGCGTACTGCCTGCACGCGACCCTCGAAGGCGTGCTCGGAGCCGATCGCCTGCTGGCAGATCCGATCGCGTACATGCCCGACGATCCGATGCACGCGACCGCCGACATCGACGCGGTGTGCGCCGTGCATCGGGACTGGGGTCTCCGCTGATGAACGAGTTGCCGTTCGCCGAGACCGAGTACCGCGATCGTGCACGCCGCGTCCGCGAGGAGATGGAGCGACGCGACGTCGACGTCCTCTTCGTCATGAGCCCGGCGAACATCTGCTACCTCACGGGCTTCGAGTCGGTCTGGTACCCGCCCCGGGCGCCGCTTGGCGTCGTCGTCTCGCGACGCGACGACCGCCTCGTCTTCCTGGACTACGAACGGCACGAGACTCTCGTCCGCCAGACAGCCGTCTTCGACGACGCCGTCTTCTACCGCTACGACGACGCGCTCGAGACGATCGCCCGAGCATTCCGCGAGCGCGGCTGGCTCGAGGGGAGCGTCGGCATCGAATGGTGGACGCAATCGCCGGGCGCACCCCTCGTCCGGGAGACGGCCGACCGCCTTGCTGCGCTCGGAGCCGAGATCGTCGACGGCGACTGGATCGTCGACCGTGTGCGGGCGCTGAAGACCGAAACCGAGCTCGCGTATGTGCAGCGCGCCGGCGAGATCGTCGACGAGGCGTTCGCGGACCTTCTCGACACCGTGCGCCCGGGCCAGACCGAGCTGCAGGTGGCGGCACGACTCGATGCGGTCATGGCCGACCAGGGCGGCGAGGCCGCCGCCATCCGAACGATGGTCTCCGCCGGCCCCGACGTCTGGTGCCGCACTCACTCCCCGCCGTCCCGACGACCTCTCGAGCTCGGCGACGTGATGTACATCGACGCGTGCGGCGTGTTCAACCGCTACCACGCCGACCTGTGTCGCACCGTGGCGATCGGCCGGGACCACGCCGAGGCGCGACGGATCCTCGAGCACACGGCGAGAAGCGTCGAAGCTGTCCAGCGCGCGGTCAGCGCCGGCGACGCTCTCGACGTCGCCCAGCGCGCTGCCGAGGAGTGGGTGTTCGCCGCGATCCCTCGCGAGCAGGTGTGGTGGGTCGGCGGGTACGCCCTCGGCATCGCCGTCCCACCGAACTGGGTCGGTCACACGTACCTGTCGAACGACGCCTTCGAGTCGTTCACCTGGGAACCCGGGTACGTGACGAACTACGAGAACATCGTGTTCGATCGCGAGGATGGATTCACCGCGAGCTACATGGAAACGCTGCTGATGACCCAAGCCGGTGTCGAGACCCTGTCGCGGCATGCGCGCGAGCTCGTCATCGCGGGTTAGCTTGGGCCACTCGGTCTGGGTCCGCTAGGGGAGGAAGCTGCCGAGCCGTTCGAGCGTCTCGAGGATCAGCCACGGCGGCACGCTCTCCGCGGCACGCCGGACGAACGGAGCGACCAGCCCGGGGAGCGTGCCGTCCTGCTCGGCCTCGTCCACTGCTTCCACGAGGCCGTCGTGGATCGCGCTCTCCGCCTCTCCGCGTTCGATGTCATGCTCGGAAGCGAACGCATCGAAGGCGTCTTCGCTGCGGAGTGCGAGCACGAACTCCTCGCGCGAGACACCCAGCTCACAGGCGACACCGTCCACGGCCTGCAACGCGATGCGCTCGATCGTCTCGCCCAACCCGTCGGCCTCGGCAAGATCGCGTGCCTGGCACGGGTCGGCGACCGGGGTCGGCTCGAACGAGCCTCCGCCGAGCGCCACGTACGGGATCACGACGGCCGCGACGAGCGCGACCGAGAGGAGGAGCGGAGCAACGCGCCTCATGCGAACCGCCGTCTCACGAACGCCAGGGGCACGAGTGCGCACAAGGTGAGAGCAGCCGCGAGGAGGAACGGGCCGGAGAAGGCGCTCGTCACGGCGCGGTCGAGCTGATCCTGAAGCGCTGAGACGAGCGTGCTCCACTCGTCGTCGTCGGGCCGATCCTCGAGCGCCCTCTGGACGTTGGGCAACTCGCCGGCGTCGCTCGAGCGGTCGACCTCCGCGAGCACGTCCTGCGCAACCCCGAGCTTGTCGAGTGGCGGGATCTCGCTGTCGAGCACGATGGCGGCCCCGGCGCGGATCGCCTCGTCGCGGTTCTCGTCGAGCGCGCTCGTCAGCACAGGCGCGAGGAGCAGCAGCCCGACCACGACACCGGCATGGCGCGCCGAAAGTGTCCAGCCTCCGTGCACGACCTGGTCGGCACGACCGTGCAGCGCGAGCCCGGTCAGGCCGCCGACCGTGAGCCCGAGGCCGGCGCCCACGAGGATCTGCGGCGGGATCGTCCATCCCCAGCCCGCGCGCGGCATGAGCGCGAGCGCCGCGAGCCCGCCTGAAAGCAGAACGACGCCGCAGACGACACCCTGGATCTCACCGACCGAACGCGGACGAACGCGACCGACGGCGACGGCCGTCACTGGCATGACCGTGACGACGATTCCCGCCGCCGCCGGTGACATGCCCCAGCCGTCGACGAGGAGCAAGACGACGAGGAACAACGCGGCGACCAGGCCGCCCGCGACGAAGAGCAGCGCGGCGTTGGCCGCGATCGACGGCCGCCCCGCCGGTGTCGCGACGGAGCGGGCCTCCACCCTGCGGAGCGCGAGGAGCAGGATGAGCGCGAGCGGTACCTGCGCGAGGAAGATCGACTCCCAGCCGAGAAGCTCCGTCAGGATCCCGCCGGCGGCAGGCCCGAGCGCGGCACCGATGACACCGGCTGCGACCCAGATCCGGAGCGCGCGCTCGTCTCCTCCCTCGACCTGCGAGAGGAGATCGAGCGCCGCCGTGACGAGGAGCGCCGCGCCGACCGCCTGGACGCATCTCGCTCCGACGAGCACCTCGAACGAGGGTGCGAGCCCGCAGATCAGCGATGCGCAGGCGAACACGACGACGCCGAACCCGTAGGACTCACGCGGGCGTCGACGCGAGACATACGCTGCGGGCACCGCGAACAACGCGAGCACGAGGTTGAACGAGGTCAGGACCCACGACACGGACGTGATCGCGACGTCGAATTGCCCCAGGATCTCGGGCACCGCGAGCGTGACGATCGACGAGTCGGCGAGAGCGAGCCCGACGCCGAGGCCGAGCAACCCGCGCTGCAATTTCACGCCGTCTCGCGAAAGCGCGCGGCCAGCACCTCGATGAGCGCGACCGCCGCACGCGGATCGGCCTCGAGCGCGCCGAGCAACGCCTCGCGAGACACGGCGATCGCGCGAACCGGCCCGACGGCATGGATGTCCGCAATGCGCCCGCCGCCCGGGTCGAGCACCTCGATCTCGCCGATGAGCTCGCCGGGCCCGATGGTCGACGAGAACCCCGGCCGCTCGACGCGCACCGAGCCTTCGACGACGAGCATGAGGTCACAGCCCGCCTCGCCGATCCGCATCACGGCCTCGCCGTCCGCGTACGCGCGCTCCTCGCCGAGGGCGAGGATCGGATCGAGGAGCTCGCGCGGCAGCTGCGAGAAGACGCGCGGATCCTCGATCAGGCGCTCGTAGCGCCCGCCGTGGAAGAGCAGCGGCCGGCCGTCGCCGTAGCGGGCGAACTCGACCTGGCCGAGGAAGAGCGAGTGGTCGCCGCCCCAGTAGGAACGGACGACCCGCGCGACGAGGTGAGCGAGAGCACCTTCGACGAGCGGCGTCTCGTGGACGACCTCGAACGTCGCCTCCGGAGGGTCGTCGGCCACGCGACCGGCGAACCGGTCCGAGAGACCCGTCTGCTTCGCCTCGAGCACGCTCACGCCGAAGCGCGTGCCCTCGTGGAGGATGTGCGCCCATCCTCGCGCGCCGGTCGATCGAGATGAGCACGAGCGGCGGTCGCAGCGAGACCGACATGAACGCGTTCGCCGTCATGCCGTGCACCTGCTCGCCGACGCGCGTCGTGAGCACCGTCACGCCCGTCGCAAACATGCCGAGCGTCCTCCGGAAAGCGATCGCCGGGTCGCCCTCGAGCCCCTCGCCGAGCTCGAGCGCCTCGGCTGATGGCGCCACGTCGAACGACGTGCCGAACGCCTCCGGCGCGGCGATCGCGCTCGCCGATCGCGACCTCGAACTCCGGTGGGCGTCGAGCCTTCCACTGCGCCGGATTCTGACGACCCGCACCGAGAGGGGCGGCCGCGGCCGCCCCTCTCTCGATCGATCGACGCGCGTCGGGCCATCTCCTCCTCGAGAGCTCGCGACGTGCTCGTCCGGCATCGTCGGCGTCTCCTCACGCCAGTGCGGCGTCTCCTTGTCCTGCACGATCCGCCGGAAGAGGAAGAGCAGGAGCGAGATGCACGAGGACGCCGAAGCCGATGACCCTCTCCTTCGTGCCGCCGTAGACCCGCCGGCGCCGGCGACCTGGAACCAGCCGATCCCGACGACTCGAAGACGATGAACGCGGCCGCGAGGACGCAGGCGATCGGCACCCAGATCGCGGCAGAGCTTGATCGGTCGCGGCCAATCCGGACGATCCCTCCGCAGGAGGACGAACGCGCCGAGTCGCGCACACGTTCGCGAGGACGTAGCCGATGTTGCTGGCCACGAGGATCGCCGAACAGGTTGCCGACGAAGAAGACGAAGAGGATGTTGATGATCATGTCGAGCGGTCATCGCCGTTCCCGGGCACGTTCCACCGGTTCAGCCGACAGAGCTGCTTGACCGTCATGTCGTCCTTCGAGATGCCGTACAGCGCGCGGCTGCCGTCGGCCGTCGCGGTGTTCATCGAGATGACGAAGCTGGCGCAGATGACGACGACGAAGAAGTTGGTCAGGTTCGGCGCCGACGAGCTGGTCGAGGGCGCCGACGTAGTCGAACAGCTCCACGGTCTCCGCTGCCGACGCCGCCGGTCGAGCGCCGAGCGGCACCAGCGTGTTGACGAAGAGGATGAAGAGCGCCGACGACATCAGTGCCTTCCTCGTGTCACGCGCCGTGTCCTTGTACTCCGGCGCGAACGTCGCGGACGCCTCGGGCGCCGTCGACCAGATCATGATCCAGATCCAGACGAGTGCCATCTGCAAGCCGCCCCAGGCGAGGCCGCGTCGTTCAGCTTGTACGTGAGGTTGGCGGTCGTCGAAGTCGCCGTTGATGAACGGCAGGAACGTGAAGCAGAAGAGCGGGATCATGAGCAGGATGCCCGGCGAGGTAGTTGAACGATCACGGCGACCCGCGTGCCGAAGAAGTTGAAGAGCCAGACGGCGAGGATCAGGCCGATCGCGATCAGGTGGTCGAGCCCGATGTTCACGGGACCCGGTCGAGAAGTAGCCGTCGCACGGATCGGCGCACGTCCCGCCGAACGCGTACGTGCCGTACGGCTCACCCGGGAACCACGCGGTCTGCGACGATGTAGCCGATGAACAACCCGAGGAACGACAGCACGACCGACCAGCCGATCCAGTACCCGAACGTCGCCACCGGTCCGATGAGCGTCGTGTACTTGCGCCAGCCCTCGTTCGCGTAGATCGAGACGCCGCCGGACTTGTGCGGGAACATCGCGGCGAGCTCCGAGTAGAGGACGACGACCGGGAAGACGATGAGCGCCGTCGAGTCCCCAGATGCAGCATCGCGCCCCAGCCGCCCATGTCGAGCACCGACCAGCCGAGCGAGCCGAGCATGAAGCCCGGATTCGCGAGGCAGATGACGAACCCGTCGTACCAGCGAAGCGTCTTGAGGAGCTGGCGTTCCTCGACGACCGCCACGCCACGCCTATCACCGGCAACTGCCTCAGCCATGCCTACCTCCTCTCGTCACGAATCGGTCGTCTCGAGGCGCGCGGCGACCGTAACACCTGGTATCGAGGTTCGAGCAGTTGCAACCGGTCGGCGCGCCTACAATCGACGCGATGGCAAGCCGCCGATCACGATCACGTGCGAGTGCGGCGAGACGAAGCGCGTTCGCCTACGGCGAGCGCTGGACGTGCGAGACGTGTGGGCGCTCGCTGGAACACGGCGCAGATCCCGGCCGAGGAGTACGAGGGCCTGCATGCGCGCGCATGCGGACGCCACAAGCTCGAGGTGATCGGCGTCGCGCCGGCGTCGCGCTGCGGTCCTCGTCCCGCTGATCGTGTTCGTGAGCCGGACGCTTCATCCTCGTGATTCCGCTCGTGATGGCCGTCTGGCTGTTCTTCTTCCTTCCCTTCTGGCGACGGCGGTTCCGCCGCACGGCGCGTGGCGCGCCGCGCTGGGAGCTCCACCCCGAGTAGCGATGCTGACCCTCCGGCGCAGTGGTCCGCGCGAGGATGTCTCGCTCGTCTCCGCACGGCGCCGCCCGTCCTGCTCGCGACGCTCGACGTCCCGTTCGCCGAGGACGCGACCGTGTTCGCCGTCGACTCCGCCGTCGAGAGCGGCCAGCCGCTCGTCGTCGTCAACGTCGCCGAGATCCTGCCCACGCGCTGGAGCCTGGTCGGCTACGGCTACATCGAGCCGAGGAGCTCCAGCGCGAGCTTCGCAAGCCCGGCGGAGCTCGCCCACTCGCTCGCGCGTGCAGGTCGAGCGGCTCCGCGTCTGCAGCCCGCACCCGATCGACGCGCTCCTCGAGCTCGTCGCCGAGCGCGACCCCGGACGTGCTCGTCTTCGGGCCGGACCGCGCATCCGTGCGGCGCACGTACGAAGCGCTGCCCGGGCGGCTGCGCGAGCGGGCCGCGCTGTCTCGTGTGGACGCGCCGAGCTAGCCCGAGGCGCGCTTGCAGCTACGCCGAGGCCTGGGTTCTCGTGACGTCCGTCGTGAGGAGGATGCACATGAAGACGATCGTCGTCGGGTACGACGGGACCGAGCCTCGGCAGCGCGCGCTCGAGCGCGTCGGCCAGCATCGCGCGCGGCGTTCGGATGCGAGCGTGATCGTGACGAGCGTCGCTCGGTGATCGATCGAGCGGCGCGGTGCACGCGGCGGCGCGGCCGATCCGACCGACCCGCCGGACGCCCACGAGCGCGATGCTCGCACGAAGCGCACGTAGAAGCTCGCCGACCGCGGAGTTCGTGGCCGAGTCCGTCCTTGCGACTCGGCGAGCGCCGCCGAGGCGATCGTCGAGCTCGCCGAGCGAGCGTCAACGCCGACCTCATCGTCGTCGGCACGCGCGAGCCAGGATTCATCGAGCGCCTCCTCGGCCACAGCGTCAGTGGCTCGGTCCAGCGCCACGCCCGCTGCGACGTCCTGATCGTCCACTGATCGACAGGCACGGCGGTGACGCGACTGCTATCGTCCTGTGCAACACCATTGCATAGGAGGCAATAGTGGCGCTTCCCGAAGCCGTCGCCCTACGTCGTCGTCGGCGCCGGCATCCACGGGCTCTCGACCGCGTACCACCTCGCCAAGGAGCTGCGAGCGCGCGGCGCCGGCTCGCGGCGCCGACGTCGTCGTCCTCGACAAGTCGAAGCCCGGCGCGGGCGCCTCCGGGATCGCGTGCGGCGTCGTCCGCAACAACTACTTCCAGCCGGCGATGAGCGAGCTCATGCAGGCGTGCGTCGAGGTGTGGGAGTCCGATCCGGCCGCGTACCACTACAACGCGGTCGGCTACATCGCGCTCGGCGCGCCGGTGCAGGAGTCCGATCTCGCGGCGACGTTCGAGCGCCAGGAGCGGATCGGCTACCGCTCCGAGCTGATCACCGGCGAGGCCGAGGTCGACGCGCACATGAAGGCGCTCTTCCCCGACTGGCGCGCGCAAGGGCGTGACCGTCTGCCTGCACGAGCACCAGGGCGGCTTCGCGTTCAACGTCGAGTCGGTGCTCGGCCTGCGCGACAAGTGCCTCGCCGAGGGCGTGTCGGTGCTCGAGGGCGTCGAGGTCACCGGCTTCGCGTCACGCGACGACGGCTCGGTGTCGGCGGTCGAGACGAGCGCCGGCGCGATCGAGGTCGGCGAGCAGGTCGTGATCGCGCCCGGGCCGTGGGCGGCGCGGTTCTGGTCGATGCTCGACATGCCGGACAGGATCGACATCACGACGCCGTCCGGCGAGGTCGTCCGCGACCGCCCGATGTGGACGTACTGGAACCTCCAGGAGGGCGAGATCACCGTCGACCCGCTGATGTTCGCGACGGCCGACGGCGGCGCGCCGCCGGTGATCCACCTCGACACCGACGCGCCGCTGTACACGGACGACGGCGACCTCGTCACCGACGAGCTGTGGGGCATCTACTTCAAGCGCGACCGCCACGGCGTGCAGGGCGGCGCGTCGCCGCTCGTCGTCGACGGCGACGTCGAGCTCGACCCGTACCCGTCGACGACCGACGTCGACCCGACGCTTCCCGGACATGTGGTGCGCGGCGCTCTCGCACTCGATGAGCCGCTTCGAGGGCTGCCGGGCGCAGTACAAGATGGCGCGCTCGGGCGGTGTCGGCGCGTTCACGGCGACAACTTCCCGGTCTTCGACTACGTGCGGCCGAACGTCTACGGGATCTTCGACTCGAACCACGGGTACAAGATGATCGGCGTCGGCCGCGAGGTCGCCTCGGTGCTCCTCGGCGACCACTCGCGGCTGCTCTACCCGTTCCGCTTCGAGCGCTTCGCGACCGGCGACCTGCACCCGGTCTCGAGCTCGCCGTACCCGTGGTCCTGAGCTGAGTCCTGGCTCGTCCAGACCGAGTCAGCGGCGCCCGAGCCACGGCTTCGTGCGTCGTCTGCACTGCGCGAGCGTGACGACGATCGCCGACGGCGACGGTCGTCACGATCAGGCTCCGGACAGTCCGGAACGTCGCGGGCCACCATCAGATGCGGCGAGCGCCGCGGCGACGACGCCGGTCTCGCGTCGTCCAGCGCGAGGAAGGCGATCTCCTCGAGGCGCGTCCAGACGACCCGCGTCGATCGGGAACGAGGCAGAGAAGACGACCGTAGAGTCGGGCGCGCGAGCGCAGACTGAGTGCCGACCACGACGACGCCTGAGCGCCAGGCGCCGAGGTTGTCCCAGATGCGCGCTCCACGGAAGGTTGCGCGACCGACGCGTGATGAAGACGAGGATCACGCACGACTCTCGAGTGATCGTGTCGACGAGTTGACCATGCATGTCGTCGCTCGTGCTCGCGAATGCATCCCGAGCCCGAAGCGCTGGATCCATGTTGCCCGACGATGAGACCCGGCGAGGAACGCGCCGAGATACCCAGCTCCGCCGGCCGAGTCGGTAGAGAAGTATCCGACCGCGACGACTGCGACCACCGCGATCGCGGCCGACTCCTTCCAGACTCCGGCGCGGCGGTCGCGAGACGACGAGCGAGAGCACGACTCCCGAACGCCACGCCGAGCCGTCGAGATGCCGAGGTCCTGTGACGAAGCTCGACGCCCCAGGCTCGCCGATCGGACGTCGTCGCCGCTCGAGACGACCCCGGCGAGCACGAGCGCGAGCACGGCACCGGTCGCGTCGTTCAGCGCCGACTCCGCGATGGTCGTCTGCTCGATCTTCTGGCGGATCCCGATGCGGTCGAAGAGCGGGATGAGGATCGCCGGATCGGTCGGCGCGAGCACGGCCCCGATCAGGAGCCCGGTCGAGAACGGCATGTCGAACGCGAGCGCAGGCAACCGTGCCGGTGACGAGCGCCGTGATCGAGCGACGCCGGGCATCGGCGAGCAAGTCCGAGCCCGACGGCCACACGGCTCAAGCACTCCGCAGCCGAGAGCTGCAGGCCGCCGTGGAAGAGGATGAACGAGACGCCGAGCGTGAGCAGCAGCTCCGCACCCGTCGAGTCGAGCGGCACGTCGATCGCGTCCAGGACCGACGGCCCGAGCAGCGCTGCCGCCGACGAGGAGCACGAGCATCCGCGGTGCGCGCAGCGGTGTCCGCGACGCACGCTGGCAGACGAGCCCGGCGACGAGCATGACGCCGAGCGTGAGGATGATGTCCTTGCGTCGACACCGAGCGATTCTCGTTCACGCGGGTGTCGGACGCTCGGCGCCGGTCACGTGACAGCTCGCGGCCGCAGCGCCATACGATGACCGCGTGCTCATCTTCATCCTGCTCGGATGGGTTCCGTGGCCGCTGCTCCTCGCGCTCGCCGTCGTGCATGTGGCTGACGGTCGTCGAGCTGCTCGAGTGGCGCCCGCACTACGTCTGGTGGTTCTGGTGGCTCCTGCTCGTCTTCATGACGAACTTCGTCGGCTACCTGTTCCTCAGGGCCTACGGTGTCTACCGACGCTGGACGCCGCTCGAACCGGCGTAACGGCCGCCCGCCGACTGAGCCCGTGCCGCGGCGCGACCTCCGCGACCGGCCGTGCGGGCGCGTCGCTGATCCTCGTCGCCGTCCTGCTCCTCGCGCTTCGTCGTCACGAAGAGCTGCGCGCGGCAGCAGAACGAGATCAGCCAGGACGAGGCGGTCGCGATCGCGAAGAAGCACGTCGACTTCACTCCCGACGACTACCAGGTCCGATACGTGCCGCAGGGCATCCCGCCCGTCTACTACTGGGCGGTCTCGCTTGTACACGCTCGACGAGAACGGACAGTCCCGACGCACGTGGAGGTCGTCCTCGTCAACGCGACGACCGGCGACGTCCAGGCGCTGAGCGACGTGTAGCAAACCTCCATACGCGGAGCGTCGAACGCAGGCCCTACGCGCACATGGAACGCCCGCGGGTCGTTTCGTAGGTTTGACGCGATCCAGCAGGTGCGGCCTGAGGAGGACGCGGATGCTCTCGTCGGTCTTGTCGTTGCTCGCCCAAGAAGCGCCTACGGTCGAGGAGCGTCAAGACGCAGCTCGACCTCGACTCGCTCGTCCTGCTCGAGACCTTCTACTTCTGGACCGTCGTGATCATGTGGCTGATCCACGTCGGCTTCATGGCGTACGAGGCCGGCGTCGCGCGGCGCAAGAACATCATGTCGACGGCGATGAAGAACATCCTCACGATCGCCGTCGTCACGCCGACCTTCTACTACTTCGGCTGGTACATCTACGGCTGCTTCCAGGAAGGCTGGCCGAAGAGCGGCCACGACAGCCCCGACGCCTTCCCGGGCTGTCTGCGGCTTGACCGCGCCGTGGAGCTCGGGCCTGGGCCCGAACATGCAGAGCGATCTCGTCGGGCATCTGAGCCTCGTCTTCTTCCTCGCGTTCCTCCTCTTCTCGCTGGACGACCGGCTCGATCATGTCGGGCGCGCTCATCGAGCGCGTGCGCCTGTCGGCGTACCTGATGCTGACGGTCGCTGCTCGGCTCGATCGTCTGGATCATGGACGCCGCCTGGGGCTGGAGCGGCGCCGGCTGGCTCACGACCCGCTACGGCTTCCACGACTCGATCGCGTCGCTCGTCGTGCACGGCGTGGCGGGCGCTTTCACGCTCGGCGTCCTCCTCAACCTCGGGCCCGCGCATCGGCAAGTACGACGTCTTAGGACAGCGCGAGAACCTTCAGACCTCACAACACCCATCTGACGTTGATGGGGCTGATGCTCATCTTCACCGGCTTCTACGGCTTCTACGCCGCGTGCCTCGTTCATCCAGTCGACGATCTTCCCGGGCTGGACGAACATCTACTACTCGCCGACGACGCTCGGCGCGATCGCGATGGTGATCACGATCGGCTTCGCCGGCGGCTTCACCGGCGGCTGGTTCGCGAGCAAGGGCGATCCGTTCTGGACGCTGTCCGGCGGTCTCGCTGGCGTGATCTCCGTCTCCGCCGGCGCCGACGTCTATCACCCGTCGCTCGCCTACCTGCTCTCGTTCTCCGGCGGTCATGCTCGCCGTCTGGGTCGGCGGCTACATCGAGAAGCGCCTGCGCGTCGACGACGCCGTCGGAGCCGTCGCGGTCCACGGCTTCTGCGGCTTCTACGGCGTGTTCCTCGTCGGGATCTTCTGCGGGCGGCTATCCGACCGGCATCAACAACATCCCGGTGTCGTTCGGCGGCCAGCTGATGGGGATGATGGCGTTCCTGCCGCTCGCGTTCCTGCCCGGGCTACGTCATGAGCTGGATCCTCAAGAAGCTCAACCTCCTGCGCGTGCCGCCCGAGGTCGAGCTCGAGGGCCTCGACCTGGCCGAGTTCGGGCAGGACTTCTACCCCGAGTTCGAGCGCGTGCCAGAGGTCATCGTCGAGCCGGACGGCCGCGAGGTCGACGCCGCCGACGTCCTGCTCGACGCGTACCAGAGCAACGAACGGCAGACGCGACCGACGAAGGTCGGAGGCGAGGAAGGAGGGGCGATGTTCGACAGCTTCCCGTACGACGAGTGGAGCGACACCGTCACCGACTTCTGGACCTTCGGCGGCCTGCGAACTCGACCGGGACGTACATCCTGACGGTGCTCGGCTGCATCCTCATGGTCGCCTCGCTCATCGGGTGGGTCGTGACTCGAGAACCGGAAGCTCGAGCGCCAGGCGGCAGCGCTCCGGGCGTCGGGCGTGTTCGACCGACCGTCGCCGACCAGCGGCGAGCGCAGGGGACTAGAGAGGAGCGACGCATGGCCGAGAAGCAGATCGACTTCCCGCCGCTGCAGAAGGAGGTCTCGTGGCGTCGCGCCGTTCATGCTCGGCCTCTCGATCCTCTGCATCGTCATCGTCGTGATCATCCTGATGACCGATCTCGAGGCACCCTTTATCGGGCCGTGGGGGTAGCCTGCGCGTAGATGGCGCTCTACCTCCTCTGCGCGATCTGTAGCCGAAAGCAGGCGGATGGCCTGCTTTCGGGTGCTGCGTGGGGGCGACTGGAGCTTCCGCCCGGCAGTCGAGGTCGAGCATCCGGCGCTCAAGGGATCGCACTTCCGCTGCTGCCCGTACCTGCGTCCAGCGTCATCCCGACTGGCAGGAGGAGCTCCTGTCGTCGCTCGGGCTCGTCGGCCTACGACGGAGCCGCCGCAGTCCGCGGCTCAGTAGAAACCCGGCCCGGCGGCCGCACATCCGCTGATTCCCGATCGCCGGACGCCCACCAACATCGCCGACGACCCATGACCAGGGAGGCTCGATGAACATCCTTCTCGCGTACAACGACACCGACGTGTCGAATCGGGCGCTCGAGCGCGCCGCGCAGCTCGCGAAGCTCTACGAGGCGAAGCTCGTCGTGACGAGCGTCACGCCGGTCGTCGTCGGCACCGCGCCGAGCATGGAGCCCGGCGCCGAGCTCCAGAAGGCGGACGCGCGGCTACGCGAGCTGGGAGTCGAGCGCGAGCTCGTCGAGGCCGATCGGCGACATCGCGTCGGCCGTCGTCGAGGTCGCCGAGACGCACGACGCGGGACTGATCGTCATCGGCACGCGCGAGCCGAGCCAGGTCGAGCGGATGCTCGGTCACTCGGTCTCGAGCAGGTGCAGCGCATGGCGCACTGCGACGTGCTCATCGTTCACTAGCGCGGCGTCGCGAGCGCGACGCTGCGCAGATCCTGAAGCGCCGCTGCGAGCGGTCGTGCGTCGACCGCGGCTGTCAGAACAGCCCGACGGTCTCGCCGGACTCGTCGATGTCGATGGCGAAGGCCGCGGGGGTCTTCCCGAGGCCGGGCATCGTCATCATGTCGCCGCACAGCGCGACGATCCACCCCGCGCCCGTGTAGGGCCGCAGGTCGCGAACCGTCACGGTGAAGCCGGTCGGCGCGTTCTTGAGCGCCGGGTCGTGCGAGAGCGAGAGGTGCGTCTTCGCCATGCAGATCGGGAGCCGCGCGAGGTCGGAGTCGGCCCAGTCGGCCGCCTTCTTCTTCGCGGCGGGCAGCAGCTCGACGCCGTCGGCGCCGTAGACCCGCGTCGCGATGAGGCGGATCTTCTCCTCGATCGGCGCGTCGAGCGTGTAGGCGAAGTCGAAGGAGTTCGGCTCGTCGGCCGCCGCGATCGCGGCCTCGGCGAGTGCGGTCGCGCCGTCCCCGCCGTGCTCGAAGGCCGTGTTGATCTCGGCCGCGTACGCGCCGGCCTCCGTCGCGAGCCGCCGCACGAGCTCGAGCTCCTCTTCGGTGTCCGTCGGGAACTTGTTCACGCCGACGACGGCCTGCAGCCCGAAGCCGTTGACGATCCCGATGTGGCGCGCGAGGTTCGCCGCGCCGGTCTCGATCTCGGCAGAGCCACCCTCGAGGTCGCCGCCGTGGTGCTTCAGCGCCCTCACCGTCGCGACGAGCACGACCGCACTCGGCCGCAGCTCGCCGATCCGGCAGGTGATGTCGAAGAACTTCTCCATCCCCATGTCGGAGGCGAAGCCGGACTCGGTGATGACGTAGTCGCCGAGCTTGAGCCCGACGCGGTCGGCGACGAGCGAGTTGTTGCCGTGCGCGATGTTCGCGAACGGGCCGCAGTGGACGAACGCGGGCTGGCCCTCGAGCGTCTGGACGAGGTTCGGCTTGATCGCGTCCTTCAGGACGACGGCCATCGCGCCCGCCGCCCCGATGTCCTCGGCGGTGACCGGCTCGCCCTCGTGGGTCTGGCCCGACGGTGATGCGTCCGAGCCGCTCGCGCAGGTCGGCGAGGTCGCGCGCGACTGCGACGAGCCCCATGATCTCGCTCGCGGCGGTGATGTCGAAGCCGGTCTCGCGCGGCGCGCCGTGCGCGCGGCCGCCGAGGCCGGTGACGACGTTGCGGAGGTTCCGGTCGTTCATGTCCATGCACCGCCGCCACGAGATCGCGAGCGGGTCGAGCCCCGACGCGTTGCCGTGATGGAGGTGCGCGTCGATCAGCGCGGCGAGCAGGTTGTTCGCGGCCGTGATCGCATGCAGGTCGCCGGTGAAGTGGAGGTTCAGGTCCTCCATCGGGACGACCTGTGCGTAGCCGCCGCCCGCCGCGCCGCCCTTCACGCCGAAGACCGGGCCGAGCGAGGCCTCGCGCAGGCAGAGCACCGGTCTGCGGCCGAGCTTGCCGAGGCCCTGCGTGAGCGAGACCGACGTCGTCGTCTTCCCCTCGCCCGCGGGCGTCGGCGTGATCGCCGTGACGTTGATGAGCTTCGCGTCGGGCCGATCGGCGAGCCGGTCGATGACGGAGAGGTCGACCTTCGCCTTGTAGCGCCCGTACGGCTCGACCTCGTCGTGGAGGAGCCCGAGCTCGTCGGCGACGTCGCCGATCGGGCGGAGCGTCGCGGCCTGGGCGATCTCGAGGCTGGAGGGCATCGTCGTCGTCATCGCTCCCGCGGGCAAGCGTACAGCCCCGTAGGGCGAGGCTTGCGTCCCCTTCAGTGGCTCACCGCGGCCGCGGCCAGCTCGGAGACGAGGGTGTCGGTGTGGAAGCGCTCCATCGCGAACGGGGCGATGAGCTCGGGCGTCTTCCCGCTCGCGACGAGCTCGGCCAGCGTGCACGCCGACGATCGGCGCGGCCTTGAAGCCGTACGTCCCCCACCCCGTCGAGACGTGGAAGTTGTCGATCTCGGTCTTGCCGAGGATCGGGCTGTAGTCGGGCGAGAGGTCGCAGAGCCCGGTCCACGTGCGGAGCACCTTCGTGCGCTCGAGCTGCGGCAGGAGCTCGATCGCGTGTCCGGCCGAGTACTCGAGGAACGACAGCGTGCCGGTCGACTTGTACGTCGTGTACGGCTCGATCTCGGCGCCGATGAGGAACTCGCCGCGGTCCGTCTGCGAGACGTACACGTGGAGCTGCGACGAGACGAGGACGACGTCGAGGAACGGCTTCACGGGCTCGGTGACGAACGCCTGGAGGATGTGCGTCGTGATCGGCAGGCGCAAGCCGACGAGCCGCCCGACGAGCGACGACCAGCCGGCGGTCGCGCTCACGACCTGGCCGCACTCGACGCGGCCGCGATTCGTCTCGACGGCCGTGATGCGGTCGCCGTCGCGCTCGAAGCCGGTGACCTCCGTGCCCTGGTGGATCTCGACGCCGCGGCGATCGGCGGCGCGCGCGAAGCCCCAGACGACCGCGTCGTGGCGGATGATCCCGCCGGGCGGGTGGTAGAGCGCGCCGACGATCGGGTACGCGGGGCGCTGCGAGAGGTCGAGCTCCGGGCAGAGCTCGGCGATTCGCGGCGGGTAGACGACGCTCGACTTGATCCCGAGGAGCTTGTTGACCTCGGCCCGCTCCTGCATCGTGATCATCGCGCGGTCCGAGTGCGCGAGCGTCAGGTGCCCGTGCTGCGAGAACATGAGGTTGAAGTCGAGCTCGTCCGACAGGCGCTCGTACAGCCGCACGCTCTCGCCGTAGAAGGCCGCGCCCTCGGGCGTGCGGTAGTTCGAGCGGATGATCGTCGTGTTGCGCCCGGACGCGCCCGAGCCGATGTACGACTTCTCGAGGATCGCGACGTCCGTGATCCCGTGGCGCTTCGCGAGGTAGTACGCGGTCGCGAGCCCGTGCGAGCCGCCGCCGACGATGACGACCTCGTACCGGCGCTTCAGCTCCGGCCGCGGCCGCCACATCCGCTTCGGGAAGAAGATCTCGCTCAGTGCCATCCCGAGCCCTCCAAGCCGGCGATCGCGTCGAGCACGGCCTCGGCCACGTAGTGCCCGAGCTCCTGGTGGACGTAGACGCGGAACCAGCCGTCGGCGTCCCGGCGGACGAGCGCCGTCACGTGCGCGAACGGGCCGGCCGTCGGGATCGCGCTCGAGGTCGAGATCGGTCAGCCGGCGCACGACCTGCTCGCTCGCGATCGCGATCCCCGCGTACGCGCCGGTCGCGTCGTAGGCGAGCACGCCTGCCGCGCGCGCGCGCGCCGACGGCCTCGGCCGGGTCGCTCGTCGGTGAAGAGGAACGCGCGGCGCGGCGACGAGCCGGAGGAGCTCCTCGCCGGAGCCGTCGGGACCGCGTCCGACGTTGCCGCGGATCTCGACGATGCCTTCGAGCGAGAGATCGCGAACGGCCGCCGGATCGGCGCCTTCGAGCGCGCGCCGGAGCGGCGACGTGGTCGTGCCCTCGGCACAGCGCGACGGAGACAGGAAGGCGAGGCTCACGACCGCATCCGCTCCCCGCTCGGGTCGAAGAACGCGCCGTGCGTGATCCGCGCGCCGCGCCGGAGCCGGTCGATCACGATCTCGACGCGCGTCCCCGGCTCCGAGCGGTCGGTCGGCACCCACGCGAGCCCGATGACCTGGCCGACGGCCTCGCTGCGCCGAGCGCTCGTCACGCGGCCAGCGGGAAGGCCCTCGATCGACGATCTGCGCGCCCTCGGCCGGGAGGACGTTCTCCTCCATCGTGAAGCCCGACGAGCTTCTCCCTCTCCTCGCGCTGCGCGAAGTGCTCGAGCGCGAACTTGCCGACGAAGTCGTCCTTGTCCATCTTCGGCAGCCAGGACATGCCCGACGAGTAGAGGTTCGACTCGGAGTCCGTGTCCTGGCCGACGATGACGTGGCCCTTCTCGAGGCGGAGCACGCGCTGCGGCTCGAGGCCGAACGGCCGCGCGCCCTCGGCGACGAGCGCGTCCCAGAGGTGCTCGCCGGCCGGGCTCGGGAAGTGGAGCTCGTACCCGAGCTCGCCGACGAAGCCGATCCGCAGTGCGAGCGTCGGCACGCCGGCGACCTCGAGCTCCTTCGCGTCGAGGTACTTGAACTCCTCGGCCGACGACGTCGTCCGCGTCCTCGACGAGGCGGCCGAGCGCGTCTCGCGCGCTGCGGCCCGGCGAGGTTCACGGCGGCGAGCGCGCCCGTCACGTTGACGATCTCGGCCTCGTAGCCCCAGACCGCGTTCCACCACTCGAACCACGCGGTCACGGCGTCGGCGCCGGTCGAGGTCGTCGTGACGTAGAAGAGGTCGTCCGCGAGCCGCGCGATCGTGCCGTCGTCCATGATCCGGCCGCCGTCCGAGGTGAGGACGCCGTAGCGGATGCGCCCCGGCTTCATGTCGCCGAAGCGGTTCGGGTAGAGCCGCTCGAGCAGCTGCGACGGCCTCGGGGCCTTCGACGAAGAGCTTGCCGAGCGTCGAGACGTCGATGACGCCCGAGCGACTCGTGGACGGCGCGCACCTCGTCCTCGGGCTTGCTCGCCGTAGGCGTACGGCCGCTTCCACGGGCCGGCCCACTGGATCGTCGCGCCGGCCTCCTCGTGGCGCCAGTGGATCGAGCCGCGCCGCGCCGGCGTCAGCTCGCGTCCCGCGAGGAGGCCGAGCTCGACCGGCGCCCACGGCGGCCGCGCGGTCGTCGTCCCGATCGCGGACTCGTACATGCGGGTCTCCTGCGCGTACACGCGGATGCTCGAGAGGTGGCAGAGCTTGCCCTGGCACGGGCCCATCGTCGTCGTCGTGTAGCGCTTCGCGAGCTCGATCGAGTCGAAGCCCTCGCCGATCGCGCGCTTCATGTCCTTCGTCGTGACGTCCTCGCAGATGCAGACGAAGCACTTGCCCTTGCCCGGGTACGTGGGCTCGGGCGCGATCCTGCGAGAGCCCCTCGCCCGTCACGCTGCCGACCGCCTCGACGCCGTCGGGAAGCTCCGTCGGCACGAAGACGCCGAGCGCGTCGTCGTACTCGACGCGCGCGCCCGCCTGCGCGAGCAGCGAGTACGCCGGCTGTCGCCCGCCGGAGGCGACGAGGAGGTCGCAGCGGTAGCTCTCGCCGTCGAGCACGAGGCGGCGGACGCGACCCTTGCCGCCCTGCGCGACGAGCTCGCGCGGCCGCGCGTCGCGGAGGTCGACGACCTTCACGACCTCGGTCCCGATCTCCTCGAGCTCGTCGGCGATCGCGAGCGTCTCGTCGTCGGCGCCGAGCACGACCGCCCGCTCGCCCGGCTTGATCGAGAAGTCCCGCACGAGGCGGCGGACGCCGTCCGGGCAGCATCACGCCGACGAGGTCGTTCCCGGGGAACACGACCGGCTGCTCGGTCGCGCCCGTCGCGACGACGATCTTCTCCGCGCGGAAGCGGTAGAGCACCGTGCCGGCGTCGACGGGGACGAGGCCGCCCTCCCAGATCCCGAGCGCCCGCGCCGGCGCGAGCACCTCGACGCCGGCGAGCGCGAGATCCGGCGTGCCGCGCGTCCTCGTCGACGAGGACGACGCCGGGGCCGGCCTTCGCCGCCTCGAGCGCCGCGGCGCGTCCCGCCCGGCCGCCGCCGACGACGAGCACGCGCGCCCGGCGGTGCTCGGTGTCGTAGCGGCGGGAGTGCCCGGCGTGCGGATCGAGCTTTCCGAGACCGGCGGCGCTGCGCAGGAACTTCTCGTACAGCGGCCACGCGGCCCGCGGCCGGATGAAGGTGCGGTAGTAGAAGCCGACCGGCGTGAACGGCGCCGCCGACCTTGTCCGTGATGGACATGAAGTCGAAGTCGAGCGACCAGCGGACGTTCTGCCCCTCGACGACGGCGCCCTCGCGGATCGGCTCGGTGCAGACGCGCACGTTCGGCACGCCGTCGACCGTCATCTGGCAGTTCGGGCAGTGGCCCGAGCAGCAGAGGAGGCCACGCGGCCGGTGGTACTTGAACGAGCGCGAGAAGACGCGCTTGCCGGCGGCGAACGCGGCGGACGCGATCGTGTCGCCCTCGAAGCCGGTGACCTTCCAGCCGGCGAACGTGAACGAGACCGCCTTCGCCGCGGTCGATCCGCTCGCCGTCGCGGCGTCGAGCCTCACGAGCGGCCTCGTCGGCTCGGGGAGGATCACCTCGAGCACCTCGTTCGTCCGCGTGTCGCGCTCGGCGAGGAACCACTCGCCGCACCCGGTGCGGTGCTGCCACCACTCGCGCTGGACGCCCGCGACGTTGTCGCGGAAGTACACGTAATCCGTCAGCTCACGCAGGCTCGGCGAGCCGGTCGGACGCTTCGTGACCTCGCCGAAGTACGCGTACTCGTCCACCGGGCGCGGGCCGCAGAACGGGCACGAGAGCAGAAAAGACATCTACGGCGTGAATTGCACTCTCAGCAACGCTGTGCCAGACTCCGCAACGAACCTACACCGATGTCGCGCACTCGTCAACCGTCCACCCGTCGAATTGGCGCTGCCGAGCGTGCGATCACCATGCTCGACACCCTTGCAGACGCAGGCGAGCTCGGCACGAACGAGATCGCACGGCGCACGGGCATGACGCCGAGCACGGTCTCGCGCCAGCTCGGCACGCTCGCCGCCTCCGGGCTCGTCGAGCGCGTCGACGCGACGGGCCGCTACCGGCTCGGCATCCGGCTCGTCCACCTCGCGAACGCCGTGCTCGCGCGCCTCGACGTCCGCGAGGTCGCGCGTCCCCACCTCGTCGCGCTCGTCGAGGCGACCGGCGAGACCGCGACGCTCTCCGTGCCGGGCGACGACGACGCGATCACCGTCGACTTCGTCCCGGGCGCGCATCAGATCCAGCCCGTGTCGCGGCTCGGCCGGCCGTCGATCGCGCATGCGACCTCGGCCGGGCAAGGTGATGCTCGCGTTCTCCGGGCGCGAGCTTCCCGACGGCCCGTTCCGCGCGTACACGGCGCGGACGATCACCGACGCACAGGCGCTCGCGCGCGAGATCGAGCAGGTGCGGGCACGCGGCTACGCGCAGGCGGTGGGCGAGCGCGAGCCCGGGCTCACGGCGATCGCGGCGCCGATCCGCTCGGCGCGCGGCGAGCTCGAGGCGATCGTCGCGCTCCAGGGCCCGAGCGAGCGCTTCGACGACGACGCCGTCGACGCGGCGCTCCCGCTCCTGCTCGAGCGCGCCGTCGCGCGTCTCGCGCGAGCTCGGCTGGAACGGCTGAGATGCCCACCCGTCCGCTCTCGCAACCGCTGGAGGTCTCTGTACGAGAGCGACGAGCTGCGGGGGCCCGACGCTCCCGGACGAGCTCGCAGCGCCTGTACGGCGGCGGGCTCGTGCCTCGCCGAGGACTGCCTGTACGCCAACTTCGTCGCGACGCTCGACGGCATCGTCGCGATACCGGCGATGCCGCGCTCCAACGAGTTCATCGCGGGCGACAGCGACGCCGACCGCTTCCTCATGGGCCTGCTCCGCGCGTACGCGGACGCGGTGCTCATCGGCGTCGGGAGTCCTGCGGGCGAGCCCGCGCGGGACTTGGCGGGCCGGACGGCGATCTACCCGCCCGCCGCGGGCGCGTATCGCGACGTTCCGGCGAGCGCTCGGTGCGCACTCCGGAGCCCGAGGTGGCCGTCGCTCACGGGGAGCGGCGCGGTCGACCCCGAGCATCCGGTATTCGAGTCGCGAGCAGCTGGTGCTCACGAGCGACGCCGGCGCGGAACGGCTCGCAAGACCGTCTGCCCGAGACGACGTCGATCGTCGCACTCGGCTCCTCGGACACGATCCCGTCCGCCGCGATCGTCGGAGCGCTGCGCGACCGCGGGCACCGCCGCATCCTGTGCGAGGCGGGCCCGCACACGTTCGGAGGCCTGCTCGAGGACGGCGTCGTCGACGAGCTCTTCCTCACGTCGTCGCCGCTTCTCGTCGGGGACGGCGGGCCCGGATCGCGCTTCTCGCGTCGTCGAGGGGGCCGACCTGACGCCGACGGCCGCGCGCGCGCGGCTCCTGAGCGTGCGCCGGCACGGCTCGCACCTCTTCACGCGGTACGCCCTGGACCGCGCCTAGGCCGAGCTCGCCAGCCGCTCTCCGAGCGCCCGCACGCTCGCGCGCAGCTCGTCGGGGCTCCGGATCGAGAAAGCGCAGCCGAGACCCGCGAGGACCGTCGCAGCCCAGTCGAGCGAGTCGGCGCGCATGCGGAGCACCGTCGCGCCGTCCTGGTCGACCAGCTCGGCGAGCGTCGAGGGCACGCGCCGCAGCGCCTCGTCGACCGGCAGCTCGAGGACGACCTCGACCTCCCAGCCCCAGGGCACGCGGGCGAGCGACGTGCTCACGTACGTCACGGCGTCGAAGCCGTCGGGCGGCTCGTCGGCCGTCTCGTTGGTCACGCGCACACGGAGCATCCGGTCGACCCGGAACGTCCGCAGGTCGTCGCGGAGGTGGTCGTGGGCGGCCAGGTACCAGCGCCCCGAGTGGACGACGAGGCCGTGCGGGCTCAGCTCACGCCGCGTCTCGTCGCCCGAGAACGCGCGATACGTCATTCGCAGCCGCCGCTTTCGTCGTGTGGCATCGGCGAGGAGCAGCACGGTCTCACCGCTCACGGGAGCGCCCCGCCTCGCGCTCGACGTGAAGTCGAGCGTCGCCTCGAGCGCCTCCACGCGCCGTCGCAGTCCGTCGGGCAGGACGCGGTGGATCTTCGCGAGCGCGCCCTCGACCGCGTCCTCGGAGCCCGACAGGCCGAGCCGCCCCGCCGCCTGGACGCCGAGCGCGACCGCGACCGCCTCGTCGTCGGTGAGCATGAGCGGCGGGAGCCGGTAGCCGGGGCGAATGCGATACCCGCCGCCGACGCCGCGCTGGCCCTCGACCGGGATCCCGAGTTTCTGCAGCGCCTCGACGTAGCGCCGGACCGTCCGCGGGTCGATCCCGAGCCGATCCGAGATCTCGCGCCCGGTGATGAGTGGTTTCGCCTGGAGGAGCTCGAGGAACTCGAGGAGCCTGGCGGTCGGCGTGAGCACGACCGGAGTACAGCACAGATAGAGGGCTTGATACGCCCTATTTAGGCGATAGCGTCGAAGCGCTCGCAACGACTGGGAGGTGCGATGTGACAACGGCAGTGCGAGAACGTGCGACCTCCACCGACTTCGACTTCTGGATGGGGAAGTGGAACGTCCGCAACCGGCGCCTCGCGAGGCGCCTCGCCGGGTCCGACGACTGGGACGAGTTCGACTCGAAGGTCGCGGCGCGGCCGCTTCCCGGCGGTCTCGGGAACGAGGACGTGTTCTGCACCGACTACGGCGGTGGCTTCGTCGGGATGTCCTTCCGCTTCTTCGACCCCGACACGGGTCTGTGGTCGATCTACTGGGCCGACAGCCGGCGCCCTGGCCTCCTCGATCCGCCGGTGATCGGCTCGTTCACGGACGACGTCGGCGTCTTCGAGGGCGAGGACACGTTCGAGGGGCGCCCGATCCGCGTGCGCTTCACGTGGTCGGGGATCACGACCCCGACGCCGCGCTGGGAGCAGGCCTTCTCGGACGACGGCGGCGAGACGTGGGAGACGAACTGGATCATGGACTTCACGCGTGCGCTCGAGGTGGCGGCGTGAGCGCGCTCGGAGCAGGTCAGCGTCGCGGCCGACTACCGCCACGGCGAGAAGCTCGCGCACTCCGAGCCGAGCCTCGCGCTCGGAGACACGATCCTCAAGTGGTACGACATGGCTCCGGACGACGCGCCGGTGCCGCTCGCGATCCGGGCCGTCGCGCGGCGCTGCCTGCGCGACGCCTGCCGCGCCGACGAGCTCGGCACGCTCGGCGAGCTCGGCTTCGTGATCCTCCATCGCTGCGGCGAGGACTTCTACTTCCTCCTCGTCTGCACGTGGCGCAACGAGAACGAGCTGTGGGAGACCGTCTGGGCGAAGAACGGTGAGAGCGACGTCCTGTTCCGTCCGTGGCCGACCGACGGCGCGCACCGACCGACGTTCTGCGTGTGGGAGCTCGGCGCCGTGGGTCACGAGCGCGAGGCGTGGACGCGCTACCTCCTCTCGCCGCGTGACGAGGCCGCGAAGCACGCCTATCTGCGCGACTGCTACTCGGGGATCGTCTGATCCTGCTCGCGCCGGAGGGCTAAGCCCCCGGGATCCAGTCGGTGCCGGCCAGCGGAACGCGGGCCATCGCGGCCGCCTCGACCGTGAGCGCGACGAGGTCCTCGGGCTCGAGGTTGTGGACGTGCGACTTCCCGCACGCTCGCGCGAGCGTCTGCGTCTCGAGCGTGAGCACGCGGAGGTAGTTGGCGACCCGGCGTCCGCCGAGGATCGGGTCGAAGCGCGCGGCGAGCTCGTCGTCCTGGGTCGAGATCCCCGCGGGGTCGAGCCCGGCCTGGTAGTCGTCGTAGAAGCCCGCGGCGCTGCCGATCTCGCGATATCCCTCGTCGTGCTCGGGCGCGTTGTCGCCCATCGCGACGAGCGCGGCGGTTCCGATCGAGACGGCGTCCGCGCCGAGCGCGAGCGCCTTCGCCACGTCCGCGCCGCTGCGGATCCCGCCGGAGACGATCAGCTGCACCTGGCGGTGCATGCCGAGCTCCTGGAGCGCGTCGGCGGCGATGCGCGTCGCCGGGAGCGTCGGAATGCCGACGTGCTCGATGAAGACGTCCTGGGTCGCCGCGGTCCCGCCCTGCATCCCGTCGACGACGATCACGTCCGCTCCCGCCTTCACCGCGAGCTGGACGTCGTAGTACGTCCGCGTCGCGCCGACCTTGACGAAGATCGGCTTCTCCCAGTCCGTGATCTCGCGGAGCTCGGTGATCTTGATCTCGAGGTCGTCGGGGCCTGTCCAGTCGGGATGGCGGGAGGCCGAGCGCTGGTCGATGCCCTTCGGGAGCGAGCGCATCTCGGCGACGCGGTCGGAGATCTTGTGGCCGAGGAGCATCCCGCCGCCGCCCGGCTTCGCGCCCTGCCCGACGACGACCTCGATCGCGTCGGCGCGCCGCAGGTCGTCGGGGTTCATGCCGTAGCGCGAGGGGAGCAGCTGGTAGACGAGCGTCTTCGAGTGCTCGCGCTCCTCCGGCGTCATCCCGCCGTCGCCGGTCGTCGTCGACGTGCCGACCTCGGTCGCGCCGCGGCCGAGCGCCTCCTTCGCCGGCGCGGAGAGCGCGCCGAAGCTCATCCCGGCGATCGTCACGGGGATCTTCAGCTCGAGCGGCTTCTTCGCGAAGCGGGTGCCGAGCACGACGTCGGTCGCACACTTCTCGCGGTAGCCCTCGAGCGGGTAGCGGGAGATGGACGCGCCGAGGAAGAGGAGGTCGTCGAAGTGCGGGAGCCGGCGCTTGGCGCCGAAGCCGCGGATGTCGTAGATCCCCTCGGTCGCCGCGCGTTGGATCTCGGCGATGACGGTGCGGTCGAAGAGGTACGACTCGCGGAGGTTCCAGGGCCTGTCTGCTTCGATCGTCATTGTCGTAGGGGCGAGGCTTGCCTCGCCCTCAGTACGCGGCCGCGTTGTCGACGTCGAAGTTGTAGAGGCGGCGCGCCGAGCCGTAGCGGCGGAAGTCGCCCGCGTCCGCGTCGATCCCCGCCGCGTCGAGCAGGCCGCGCACCTGCGCGACGTGCTCGTCCCGCAGCTCCTTCTCGACGCAGTCGGCGCCGAGGCTCGCGACCGAGCCGCGCACGTACAGCCGCGCTTCGTAGATCGAGTCGCCGAGCGCCTCACCCGCGTCGCCGCAGACGACGAGGCAGCCCGTCTGCGCCATGAACGCGCTCATGTGGCCGACCGAGCCGCCGACGACGATGTCGATTCCCTTCATCGAGATCCCGCACCGCGACGAGGCGTTCCCGTGCACGACGAGCAGCCCGCCGCGCCCGGTCGCCCCCGCCGACTGGCTGACGTTGCCGTCGACCTCGACGCGGCCCGACATGAGGTTCTCGGCGATCCCGGTGCTCGCGTTGCCGTGCACGCGCACGGTCGCGCGCTTGTTCATCCCCGCGCAGTAGTACCCCACGTGACCCTCGATCTCGACCTCGACGTCGGCGTCGAGTCCGCAGGCGACGGCGTGCGCGCCGCTCGGGTTGACGATGCGCCAGTGCCGCGGCCCCGGTCGTGCGGGCGAGGTCGTGGAGGCGCTGATTCAGATCGCGGAGCGCCGTCGTCCCGAGGTCGACGACCTCGACCGCGGCGTGCTCGCGCTCCGCGACGGCCATCAGACGAGGGCCTTCTCCCAGGCGTACACGACGCCCGGCTCCGGCTCCCACGCGCGCGCGTCGGCGGCTCCGGGGAGGACGGCGATCGCGCGCCACTCGGACGACATCGCGACCCACTCGTCGGTCTCGGCGAGGACGGCGGGCTTGCAGGCGATCGGGTCGCGCAGCACGGCGAAGCCGTCCGCCGTCCCGACCGCGAAGGTGTAGAAGCCGTCGAGGTCGTCGAGGCACCGCTCGAGCGCCTGCTCGAGGCTCGCGCCCTCGCGAAGTCGCCAGGCGAGGTACCCGGCGGCGACCTCGGTGTCGTTCTCGGTCTGGAACTCGATGCCCTCGCGCCGGAGGCTCTCGCGGAGACGGTTGTGGTTCGAGAGCGACCCGTTGTGGACGAGGCAGAGGTCGTAACCGGTGGAGAACGGGTGTGAGCCCTCCGTCGTCACGCGACTCTCGGTGGCCATCCGCGTGTGGCCGAGGGCGTGCGTGCCCTCGGAAGTCCTCGAGCGCGAACGCCCTCGCGAAGTCCTCGGGCAGGCCCGTCTCCTTGTAGATCTCGATGACGCGCCCCGCGCTCATCACGCGCAGGTCGGGCCGGTTCGCGCGCACCCAGCGCTCGGCGTCGGCGGCATCGGCATCGACGACGAAGACGGCGTGGCTCGCGCGAACCGCCGGCTCGGCGCAGACGGCGAACGCGTCGCAGAGGCCGTCCCGCACCGCTCCCCACTGCTCAGCCGGGTCGGCCGAGTAGAGGGTCAGCTTGCTCGAGCCGCTCGGCGCCGGATCGCGGTAGACGGCGACGCCCGCAGAGTCAGGGCCGCGGCTCGACATCTGGACGAGCATCGCGGCGAGGTGGTCGCCGAGGCGCTCCTCGATCTCGGACGACTTCGCGAAGAGGCCGACGATTCCGCACATGTAGTCAGTATCTCCACATCTGACAGGCGTTGATCACCTACTTTCGTGCATCAGTATGGAGATTTCCTCCATATCTCTAGAAGCGGGTGAGGTACTCGCGGAGCTCCCAGGGCGTGACCTGCTCGTGGTAGCGGAACCACTCGTCGCGCTTCACCCGGGCGAAGTAGTCGAGGTAGTCCTCGTCGCGTCCGCGTCCGAGTGCGGCACGCAGGACGTCGTCGCCCTCGAGCTCGCCGACCGCCTCGAGCAGGTTGGCCGGCAGCGACTCGAGACCCCGGCCGCGCAGCTCCTGCTCGGGGATCGTGTACAGGTTCTCCGAGTTCGGCTCGCCGGCGTCGAGACTTCTCTCGATCCCGTCGAGACCGGCGGCGAGCACGGCGGCTGCCGCGAGGTACGGGTTGCACGAGCCGTCGATCGTGCGGTCCTCGATGCGGCCGGGCCCCGGGATGCGGAGCATCTGCGTGCGGTTGTTGTAGCCGTACGAGATCCAGACGGGCGACCACGTCGCACCGCTCGCCGTCGAGCCCATCTTGAGGCGCTTGTACGAGTTGACGGTCGGCGCGGTCACACCGCTGTACGCGCGTGCGTGCGTACGGAGGCCGCCGATGAAGCGGTACGCGGTGTCCGAGAGCCCGAGCCCGCGCGGGTCCGATTCGTCGAGGAAGAGGTTCGTGTCGCCGTCCCACAGCGACATGTGGAAGTGGCAGCCGTTCCCCGTGAGGTGCGAGAACGGCTTCGGCATGAAGGTCGCGATCATCCCTGCCTGCTCCGCCAGGGTGTGGACCATGTAGCGGAAGAAGATCGCGCGGTCGCAGGAGACGAGCGCGTCGTCGTAGGTGAAGTTCTGCTCGAACTGGCCGTTCGCGTCCTCGTGGTCGTTCGCGTAGTTCCCCCACCCGAGCTCGTTGCAGTAGCGCGAGACCGTCGTCAGGAAGTCGTAGCGCCGCGTCAGCCCGAGCATGTCGTAGCAGGGCTTCTCGAGCGTGTCGTACGGGTCGGCGATCTCGATCGAGCCGTCGTCACGCTGCCGCACGAGGAAGTACTCGAGCTCGAGGCCCATGCGGAACTCGAACCCCTTCTCCTTCGCCTGCGCAAGTACGCGACGGAGGATCGTGCGCGGGCAGTACGGCCACTCCTCGCCCTCGACCGTGACGTCGCACGCGAAGCGAGCGAGATTCGCCTGCCACGGGACGGGGGTGTAGCTCGCGAGGTCGGGGATCGCCGCGATGTCCGGATCGCTCGGCACCTGTCCGATCTCGCCCGCCGCGAATCCCGCGAACCCCGCGCCCTCCTCGAGGAGCCCGTCGAACGCCTCGCGTGAGCCCACCGGGACGAGCTTCGCGCTCGGCCGTGCGTACATGTCGACGAACTGCGCGAACACGAACTCGACGCCGCGCGCCTGCATGTCCTTCCAGATCGCGTCGGCCGATGCAGGGGTCCCACCCATGGAAGCTCCTCCTCTGACGTCGGTCGCATAGCCCTACCAGGCTGCGACGCGCACGGGAAGGTGCGGCTTCCACACCTTCACGGCGTCTATGTGTGCGGTTTCGCCGCTCCCAGAGCCTGCTGCAGCTTCACCATCTTCACCGCGATCTCGATGGCGAGCCAGTCGTCGCGGCGAAGGTCGAGGCCGGACAGCTCACCGATCCGACGGAGGCGCTGACGCAGCGTGTTGGGGTGGACGTAGAGCGCTTCCGACGTCGCGCTGATCGAGCCGTGCCGGCGCAGGAACTCCTCGAGCGTGGCGAGGAGCTGCGCGCCGCGCTGGGCGTCGTAGTCGGCGAGCCTGCCGACCGCGTCGACCGTCGCGTCGCGCACCCCGCCGTCCACCGCGACGCGGAGGAGGTACTTGTAGGCGCCGAGGTCGTCGTAGGCCAGGACGGACGGCCTGCCGGCGAGCGCCACGGTGCCGAGGAGCGCGTGCTGCGCCTCGGCGAACCCGTCCGCGTACGACGCCTCGCCCTGGCAGACGCTCGACACGCCGATCGAGACCGGCTCGCCGAGCTCGGCGTGGATCCGCCCGAGCCGCTCGACGAACGACTCGCTCGTCGCCGAGGCCAGCCGAACGACCGCGCGCAGCGAGTCGTCGAGATGGTCGAAGAGCGATCCCGGCGCCGCAACGCGGACCGCACGTGCCAGTGCCTCGCTCCACGGCTCCGCGACGAGGACGACGTGCGGCTGGTCGAGATCACAGCCGAGCCGAGCTGCGCGGCCTTCGAGGTCCCCGCGCGGACGCCCGCCCGCGAGCTCCTCGAAGAAGTCCTTGATGAGGTTCTTCTCGGTGAGCTGCTCGATCACCTGAACCTTCTTGATCCCGACCGCGACCTGACTGGCGACCGCGCGGCCGAGCTCTACGCGCGAGCTTCCCTCCGCGACGAGCAAACCGATCAGCTCGCCCGTGGCGACGAGCGGAACGGCGAGGCGAGTGCTCCGGCCGCCCCGTGCGAGCTCCGGCCCGAGCTCGGCGAGACCGAGAGTCTGGCGCGCACTGCCGGGCTCGGGGTCGCTCGCCTTCAGGTCGAGCTCCTCGCGGGCGGGATCGAGGAGATAGACGTGACAGGCGCGCGCCGCGAGCAGTGGGCGCGCATCGGCCACCACCGTCTGCAGGAGGTCGTCGAGCGCGTCGGCGCGGGCAATGGCCTCGGCCAACTCCGTCAACTGCTCGAGCTCGGTGACGCGCAGACGGGTCTCCTCGTAGAGACGGGCGTTCTCGATGGCGCTCGCGACGAGCGAGGCAGAGGTGACGATGAAGTCGACCTCGTCGTCGGTGAACTCACGCGGCGCCTCGGTGTGTGCGGTGATTGCGCCGATCGCATCGCCGGAGCGGCCGACGATCGGGACGGCCAGCAGCGACTGGTACCGCTCCTCTTCGAGCTCGGGAACGTACTTCACTCGCGGGTCCGCGAGCGCGTTCTCCCTGATGAACGCCGGCTCGGCGTGATCGACGGCCCACCACGCGAGGCTCTCGCCGCGCTCGAACGCAACGCGTCCGACCTGCCGCTCGTACGGCGGGGACGCCGCTCGCATGACGAGCCGCCCGTCCTCGACGAGGTAGACGAAGCTCCCGTGCACGCCGCTCGCGTCGGACATGAGCCGCACGACCGCGGGCAGCACCTCGGCGAGCTCGATCGACGACGCCACGGTCGAGACGATCTCCTGCAGGAACTTCTCGCTCGTTTGCAGGGACATCGACGCGGATGCTACGACGGATGCGACGGCCTGCCTAGTGGAGGGCGACCGCGCCCAAGTGACGCTCGTACGCGCCGGTCTCGAGGATCTCCGCGATCTGCGCGACCACGAAGCGGATCTCGTCGTCCGCCGTGAAGAAGTGCGGGCCGATGCGAATCCCGGCGCCGGGACGAAAGTCACCGAGGATCGCGCGTTGCTCGAGCTCTGCGTACACGGCAGCCGCCTCCGGCACGTTCACGATGACCGCGCCACCACGCCGGCTCGAATCGCGCGTCGAGTGGACCTCGAAGCCGGCGGCGTCCGCGAGGTCGATGAGGAGATCTGTCTGGCGCAGCGAGTTCTCGCGGATGCGGGCAACGCCGATCTCCTCGATGAGGTCGTAGCCGGCCGTTCCGGCCATGTGCGCGGCCGGGTTCGGCGTGCCGGTGAGGAAGCGCGCGGCGCCGTCCGCGTACTCGAGCTCCTCCTCGAACGCGAACGGACGCGTGTGCGCCTGCCAGCCGACGTAGGTCGGTTCGAGCGTCTCGCCGAGGTCGGGACGCACGTAGAGCCAGCCGTTGGCAGGGCCGCCGCACAGCCACTTCACCGAGCCGCCGACCGCGAAGTCGACGCCGAGCGCGGTGAGGTCGACGGGGACGATCCCGGCCGACTGGTAGCAGTCGAGGATCACGTGCGCGCCCACTTCGTGCGCTCGTCGCACGATCGGCTCCACGTCCTGGATGAGCGAGTCCTTGTAGAGGACGTGGCTGATCGGGACGAGCAGCGTGCGCTCGTCGATCCGCTCCACGATCTCCGCGTCGTCCTCGCAGACGACGACCTCGAGGTCGGGCTGCGCCTGGTACAGATAGCGGACGGACGGGAAGTTCCCGCGCTCGTACACGACCCGGTTCCTCGCCGGATCGACGGGCCGGAAGCACGAGAGTGCGATCGCCTCCGCGATCGCGACGTTCTGCTGCATCACGGTCGAGCCGGCCGGCGCGCCGACGATGCGCCCGATCTGGTCGCCGACCTCGATTGGCGTCCGCCACCACCCCTCCGCCCACGCGCGGATCCCTCGCTCGGCCCACATCTGCGAGAACTCGGCCAGACGCTCCGCCGCCTTCCTCGGCATCGGGCCGAGCGTGTGGCTCGCGAGGTACGTCGTATGCTCGAGGATCGGGAACTCGGAGCGGTAGTCGAGGAGGTCGCGCATGCGCCGCAGTCTGCCGGAGATGGGCGATTGGGACTCCGTCTTCGACGGCACGTACCTGCAGACGTACCTGCCGTCCGTCGACCCCGAGCTCACGCGCGCCGAGGCGCTCGGCGCCGCCTCGCTGGCGGAGCTCGAGTCCGGTGCCCAGGTACTCGACTGCCCGACCGGCTTCGGCCGGCACGCGCTCGTTCTCGCAGAAGAGGGCTACCGGGTGACGGGTCTCGACCGCTCTCCTGGACCTGCTGGCCGAGGCCGAGCGCCGGCGCGGCGACGCCGAGTGGCCACGCTTCGTCCGCGGTGACTACCGCGAGCTGCCATTCGAGGATGCGAGCTTCGACGCAGTCTTCAACCTCTTTCGTCGCTCGGCTACCTGGGACGCGACGGGGACGTCGGGGTCCTCCGCGAGTTCAAGCGCACCCTGCGACCGGAGCGCCCGCTGATCGTCGAGACGGCACACCGCGACGGGTTCGCGCGCTTCGCCTGCCCTTCGCTCGGCGCACCTGGGAGCGAATCCCTGACGGCTCGCTCTACCTCGAGGAGCGCACTCCCGATTGGGCGGTCGGAACGATCGACACCTACCGGGTCATCGTCTCGCCGACCGGCGAGCGCGTCGAGCGCCCGTACGTGCTGCACGTGTACTCGGCGAAGGAGTGGATGGAGATGCTCCGCGAGGCCGGCTTTTCCGAAGTCGACGCGTTCGGTGCGTGGGACGGCATTACGCCCGTCGCCCCGGAGGCATGGCGCCTCGTTCTCCGCGGGCGGTGAGCGGCTAGGCTCGCGCGGGATGCGGATCCGGCTCGATGGCTTCTCGACGGCTGCACTGAATCTCCTCGACCACCTCGTCCACTCGAACGAAGGACGCGTTCACATCGAGGCGCTTGCACGAGCTCGTGTCGCCGCTACCGCGCGGCACGAGCGCGCAGGGACCATTCGCGCCGAGCTCGTCCTCTAGTCGTGCGCGCACTGGTGCTCGACGCGCCGCGCACGCCCCTCCGCGCGGCGGAGCTGCCGGACCCGGTCGCCGCGCCCGGACAGCTGCTCCTTCGCGTGCGCGCGTGTGGAGTCTGCCGGACCGATCTGCACATCGTGGACGGCGACCTCACACGGCCGAAGCTCCCGCTTGTCCTCGGCCATCAGATCGTCGGCGACGTCGTGGAAGGCGGCGATCGCTTCGGGCCAGGCGACCACGTCGGGGTGCCCTGGCTCGGCTGGACCTGCGGGGCGTGCCGCTTCTGCCGCGCGGGAGCGGAGAACCTGTGCGACCGCGCGCGGTTCACCGGATACGACGTGGACGGCGGCTATGCCGAGCTCGCGATCGCCGACGAGCGGTTCTGCTTCCCGATCCCCGACGGCTACGAGGACGAGCAGGCCGCGCCGCTCCTCTGCGCGGGTCTCATCGGCTACCGGTCGCTCCGGCTCGCCGGGGACGCGGAGCGGATCGGGCTGTACGGCTTCGGAGCCTCGGCGCACATCGTCTGCCAGGTCGCCGTCTCGCAGGGACGGCAGGTCTACGCAGGGACCCGCGCCGGCGACGACGAGGCGCAGGCGTTCGCTCGCTCCCTCGGAGCTGTCTGGGCGGGCGACGTGCTCGCCGGGCCGCCGGACGAGCTCGACGCCGTCATCGTCTTCGCGCCGGTGGGAGCGCTCGTGCCCGCAGCCCTCGGGCACGTCCGCAAGGGCGGCTCGGTGGTGTGTGCCGGGATCCACATGAGCGACATCCCGGCGTTCCCCTACGAGCACCTCTGGGGCGAGCGCGTCATCCGGTCGGTGGCGAACCTCACGCGCGCCGACGGCGAGGAATTCCTCGCGCTCGCACCGAGCGTCCCGGTGCGAACCGCGGTCGAGTCGTTCCCGCTCGACGAGGCGAACGAAGCGCTCGACCGCCTGCGACGCGGCGCACTCCGAGGCTCCGCGGTTCTGGTAGTAGCGTAGGAATGGTGACGGCCTCCAACGCCCCGAGCGCCGCGAACGGCCCGCTGGTGCTCGCTGACATCAGCGGCTACACCGCGTTCCTGCAGTCTGTGGCGTCCGCCCATGCTGGCGACGCATTCGCGGACGGGGCGGTTCCCGAGGCGTACGCAATCCTCACGCGCCTGCTTGACGGGATCGTCGGGCGGCTCGTGCCGCCGTTCACGTTGTCGAAGCTCGAGGGTGACGCGGTTTTTGCATTCGCGACGGATGACGACGCGGTGCCCATGGGAAGCGGCGTCCTCATGTGCTTCGGCGGCTGCTACGTGGCCTTTCGTGAGCAGGTCGGGTCGGCGAAGGAGATCTGGCCGTGCTGGTGCGAGGCGTGCGCGAACATCGAGATGCTGGACCTCAAGTTCGTCCTCCACGCCGGTCCATTCGTGATGCAGGAGATCGCCGGCCAGCGCGAGCTCGTGGGACCGGAGGTGGTAATCGCCCATCGCCTCCTCAAATCGAGCGCGCCTGAGCTGGCCGGACGCAGCGGCTTCGCCCTCGTGACGAGCGCCGCCGCGAAGCAGCTCGAGATTCCACTCGACGACTGCACACCAATCGTGGAGAGCTACGAGCACTACGCGCCGATCGACGCGCACGTGTTCGCGCTCGGCGCCTAGGACCTAGCTGAACCGTCCCATCTCGACGAGGCCGCCGTCGGCGGCGTGGTCGACCTGTAGCGTCGTGTGCTCGATGCCGAACTCGTCGTGGAGCATGCGCTCGAGCTCGCGACGTCGGCCGTGGCAGTCCTCGCCTGGGCGCACGAGAACGTGTGCCGACAGCGCGGTGAAGCCGGACGTGATCGTCCACACGTGGAGGTCGTGCACCTCGACGACGCCCGGCGCGCCGGCGAGCCGCCGACCGAGCGCGGCGAGGTCGAGGCCGCGCGGCGTCGACTCGAGGAGGATCTCGGTCGAGTCGCGGAGGATCGACCACGCGCTGGCGAGCACGAGCACGCCGATGAGGATGCTCGCGACGGGGTCCGCCTCGACGCGGCCGGTCGTGAGGATCACGATCGCAGCGGCTGCAACGCCGATGGACCCGAGGACGTCCGCGAACACGTGCCGGAACGCCGCTTCGACGTTGAGGCTGTGCCGTCTCGCGCGGGCGAGAACGAGCCCGGCGACGACGTTCACGGCGAGCCCGAGCAGCGCGATGGCGAGCATCCACCCGCCGAGCGGGTCGCCCGGGTCCTGGAGCCGCATGGCCGCCTCGACGAAGATCCAGATCGCGAGCGCGACGAGGAGCACGCCGTTCGCAAGCGCCGCGAGGACCTCCGCGCGCTTGTAGCCGTACGTGCGCTCCGATGTCGCGGGCTTGCCGGCGAGCCAGACGGCGACGAGCGCAAGTGCGATCGCCACGTTGTCGGAGAGCATGTGCACGGCGTCGGCGAGGAGCGCCAGGCTTCCGGCCGTAATGCCGCCGACGACCTCGACGACCGTGTAGCCCGCGGTGAGGGCGAGCGCGACCGCCAGTGCGCGGCGGCTGTCGACCCGCCCGTGGTCATGGCCGTGTTCCACGTGGACGTTCTACCGGGCCGAGCGGGCTGTGGTCGACGGCGGCGTGTCAACCGGCGGAGGAGCGACGTTCGTCAGGATCGCAGCTGCGAGCAGGACCGAGAACGCGACGATCGCCTCGCCGACGAGGCTCGGGTGGACGTCCGGCTCCTCACCCGCCTCCAGCCGAGGCCGGACCACGAAGTGATGGACGGCCCCCCAGACGAGGGCGAGCGCGACGATCGCGACCTTCATGAGCAGGAGCTGGCCGTACAGGGTCTCCCAGAGGTCGCTCAGCTCGGGCAGCCGGACGACGGCGAGATATCCGCCCGCGAGCACCATCACCGCGACGAGCCCGACGGCGAGCCGCGCGAAGCCGATGAATGCCAGGCGGCGGAGAGACGGCGCGAGCGGCCACACGAAGAACGCGAGCGTCGCGATGCCTCCGACCCAGATCGACGCGGCGACGAGGTGCAGCCAGTCCGCGAGCTCGGACACCCACGACGCGTTGGGCTCCGTCCCCTGGTGGCCCGAGAGCGAGAGGCCGGACACGAGCGTCAGCGAGAGGACGAGGGCGGGCACGCGAAGCTCCAACCTGTCGAACACCCAGCCGACCAGGAGGAGCGCGGCGACGATCCCGAATCCGAACGTCATCACGAGGAACGCGATCCCGAAGCGGGTCTTCTCGGCGAACGGCTGGAGATCGCCATACGGCAGATCGACGATCGGCAGCTGCAGGGCGTTCGACGCGCGCAGCACGAAAGCCACGATCCCGACGTCGATGACGAGGAACGTCGCGACGACCGAGACGAGGTGCAAACGGTGCTCGAGCGCGGCCGGGACGGGACCGCGCAGGACGACGAGCCGCAGCACCAGCGGCCCGATGAGGAGGGCGAGCGCGCCGAACAGCGCCCAGCGCGCCAGGTCGTCGTGCCAGGTGGTGCCCGACGCTCCGACCGCCTCCGTCGGAGGCGGCGCGCTCACGCCGACGCCGAAGGTGAAGACGCCTGCAGGGGAGTGCCCGTCCTCGCCGATCACGCGCCAGCGCACCGTGTACCCCCGGCCGTCGCGGAGCCGCGACACCGGGGCGACCACCACGTATCCGCGATCCTCCGTCCGAGCCGTGCCCGAGAGCACCGTCCCGTCGGGCGCAAGCACCTGGACCGCGTTCGACGTGATCGTCACGGGCTGGTTGAAGCGAAGCCGGACCTCGGTCGGCGGTCGATCGACGCGCGACTGCGTCACCGGCTCCGAGTCGAGGAGCGTGACGTGGGCGAGGGCGGTGCTCGGCGCGGTCAGCGCGGCCGCGACGGCCAGCACGGCGACGAGTCGCCGCCTCACGGCCCGCCGCCGAGCCCGTACCGTCCGAAGATGGGAGCCGCGTCCCGATCCGCGAAGAGGAGCACGGCGAGCAGCAGGAAGGTGAGCGCGAATCCGGCACGCCAGACCACCTGACGCGGACGCAGCGCCTGACCTAGCGGAAACAACGCGGCCACGACGAGCATCCACCCGATCGCGTGGTGGAGGAACGCCGAGCGCGAGTAGAGCAAGGGGTTCTGCTCGTGGACGAGGAACGCGAGCCCGGAGATCAGGAACGCGAACCCGGGACCAACGACCAGTTCGGGCTCTTCAGCTTTCCGCGGACCACCGCCAGCTCGACCGCACCGGCGACGAGCGCCGCCTGCGCCCAGAGCGCGTGCGCGAGGAGGTGCATCGTCGAGAACGTCGAGAAGACCGCGATCACCCAGAGCCCGACGCTCGACGCGACGACGACGGCCGGAAAGAGGTATGCGCGCCATGCGCGGCGGCGAAACACCTCGGGCCCGACGATCGCCTCTGCGAGAAGGAGGAGGCCGATCAAGAGCGCGATGGCCGCAGCGATCCAGTGAGCCGTCTCAGCTCTCGGGACCACGCATCTCCTCCACCTCGAGGTCCTCGACGAGCCCGGGGGCGATGCAGAACGTGAACGCGAGACCGACGAGCACGACGAGTAGCGGCGACTGGAAGAGGTAGTCGTAGACACCCTGCCCCTCGCGGTCGAGTAGCACGATCCGGTAGGGCTGGGCGACCGCCCAGACGATGCCGCCGACCATCGTCAGCGGGCCAAGGAGCTGGATCGCCAGCGTTCGCCACGTACGCCGTACGGCCCGCTGCGGCGTCTCTTCCCTGGGAATGCTGGTCGCGTATTCGGAGCTCACACGTACCTCCCGTGCCGGGAGTCTTGCGAGAGGCCGACCTGCTGCGCAACTTCCGTCACGGCTTGGGGCATCATGGCGACGTGTCGATCCGGGCTCTCGGCGTCGTCGCAGCGGTAGCGACGGCTGCGTCGTTCGCTGTGGTCGCATTCGCGAGCACCTCGCCGAGCGGCCTCCCGTCGTACACGAATGGATACGCGAAGTGGCCGAAGGTCAACCGGAAGCCGTTCACGAAGTGCGGCCCTCCGTGTGCGCACTCAGGCGTCAAGAACGTCTACGCGAGCAAGAAGAAGGTCGGCTCGAAGTACCCGAACGGCACCGTGGTCGTGAAGACCGTCGCGCAGGCGGGCGACAAGCCCGCGCTTCCCAACCAGGTGGCCGTCATGCGGAAGGTGGCGGGCAAGTGGCGCTACGTCGAGTACCAGCTCTCCGGCGCGCGCTACTCCGTGATCGGCCAAGGCTCGTTCTGTGCGAGCTGCCACGCGCAGGCGCGCGCGAACGACTACGTGTTCACGAAGCGGTAGTCGTTCGCGCGGGCCCTATGCAGTCGCGCGACGCTTGCGCTGCCAGGTCATGAAGAGGGCGCCAACTCCACCGATGAGGCAGATCACTCCGAGGATCCAGAGCAAGAGCCCACCCATGATCATGAAGATGATGCCCGCAACGATGAGACCCAGCCCGATGATGTTGGGTGCCATTGGCAGCTCCGTTCGACGGCCGGGCGCCGCTTCCTCCCAGCGACCGGACGGTGTCTACTGCGTCGCGAGCTTCTTGCGCCGGTACGTCATGAACAGCGCGACGATCCCGCCGAGCACCATCGGCAGTCCGATGACGTATCCGACGAAGTTCAGGAAGTACATGAAGAGGACGCCGGCGATGATGAGGCCGAGTCCGACGAGATTTACAGGCCAGTTTTCCATCGCCCCATTTTCGCGGGCAGTACGGTAGTTCCTCGTCCCCCTTTTTGTGCACAGATCGGGAATCCGCCAGCGCGAATTCCGATCGTGCGATCCTGAAGGCGGCCGCCTGCGCGGCCGCGTCGTAGGCGTCGACTCAGGCCTCGCGGTTGGGGTTCACTCGAACGAACGCTTCGATTGCCCGCTCCAGGTGCTCGCGCTCGAGCGCTGCCGACATCTGCACACGCACGCGCGCGGTTCCCTCCGGCACGACCGGGAAGCCGAACCCGGTGACGAACACGCCGTCGTCCAGGAGGCCCGCGGAGAGCGCCATCGCGTCGGCCGTCTCGCCGATGATGATCGGGATGATCGCAGCCTCCCCGTCGAGCGGCGCGTAGCCGACCTCCTTCAGGAGCTCGCGGAAGACCCGCGTGTTCTCGCGGAGCCGCGTCAGGAGCTCGGGCTGCTCGAGCATGAGCTCGATCGCGCGCAGCGCGCTGCACGCAACCGTAGGAGGCAACGCGTTCGAGAAGAGCTGCGGACGCGAGCGCTGCGCGAGGATGTCGCAGACCTCCTCCGACGCCGCGACGTAGCCACCGGCCGCGCCGCCGAGGGCCTTGCCGAGAGTTCCCGTGATCACGTCGACCTCGCCCAGGAGGCCGAAGTGCTCGACGGTCCCGCGTCCGGTCTCTCCCAGCACCCCGACACCGTGCGAGTCGTCCACGATCACGACCGCGTCGTGCTCGCGCGCGAGCTCGACGATCTCCGGGAGCTTCGCGAGGTCGCCCTCCATCGAGAAGACGCCATCCGTGACGATGAGCTTGCGAGCCTCGCGCGGAGTCGAGGCGAGGCCGTCGCGCAGCGCATCCATGTCCGAATGCGGGTAGATGACCTTCGATGCCGGCCGCGAGAGCCGGATCGCATCGATGAGGCTCGCGTGGTTGAGCGCGTCGGTGAGGATCACCGTCGTCTCGTCGGTGAGGCTCGGGATGCACGCCTCGTTCGCGTTCCAACACGAGACGTACGTGAGCGCCGCCTCGGTGCCCGACAGGTCTGCGAGGGCGCGTTCGAGCGCGAGGTGCGGCTCGAATGTGCCGCAGATGAAGCGCACCGACGCCGTTCCCGCGCCGTAGCGCTCGAGCCCATCGATCCCCGCGCGAACGACCTCGGGGTGGCCGGCGAGGCCCAGGTAGTTGTTCGAAGAGAGGACGATCACGTCGCCGCGACCTTCCATCCGGACGACCGGCCCCTGCGGCGACTGGAGCGTGAGGAAGCGCTTGTACGTACGCGCGTCGCGGAGCGAGTCGAGCTCCGCGCCGAGCTGTTGGTCCAACACTGAGGTCACGGCGTCGCTCCGTTCGGTCGCAGGACGATCTTGCAGGCCTCGCCCGACTCGAGCAGCGCGAACGCCTCCTCGTAGCGTTCGAGAGGCAGCTGGGCGGTGATGAGCGGGCGAAGGTCGACGACGCCGTGCTCGAGGAGCCAGCGCGTCGTGTACCAGGTCTCCCAGATCTCGCGGCCGTTGACGGCCGTGACGGTGAGGTTCTTGAAAATGAGGGACTCCGCAACGTCGATCGTGGCGGGCCGGGATGGGATCCCGAAGAGGACGACGTTCCCGCCGTGCCGCACGATGTCGAACGCATCCTCGATCGCGCGCAGCGCGCCCGACATCTCGAAGACGACGCCGACGCCCTGACCTTCGTTCTGCTCGGCGAACCATGCGGGCACGTCGTCGACCTCGTCGACGTTCACGACGGCGTCGGCGCCGAGGGCGGCGGCGAGCTCGATCCGGTACTGGACGTGGTCCGAGGCCAAGAGCCGTCCCGATCCGAACGCCTTCGCGATGGCGATCGTGAAGAGTCCGACCGGACCGCAGCCGAGCACCGCCACGGCGCGCCCCGCCAGATCTTGCGTCGACGTCGCGAACACCGCATTGCCGAAGGGCTCCTGCAGGCAGGCGATCTCGGGCGGGAGCTTGGCGCGGTCGTTGCGCCAGACGACCGAGGCCGGAACCGCGACGAAATCGGCGAACCCGCCGTCGCGATCGACGCCGAGGATCCGCGTCTGCTCGCACATGTGCGCCTTGCCGGTCCGGCAGTGGAAGCACACCCCACACGTGACGTGGCTCTCGGCGGAGACGTAGTCGCCTTCCTCGATGTCGCGCACGGCGCTTCCCCTCGCGACGACCGTGCCGCACAGCTCGTGGCCGAGGGTCAGCGGGGGCTGCACGCGCTCCGACGACCACTGGTCCCAGCGACTGATGTGCAGGTCCGTGCCGCAGATCGACGCCGCCTCGATCTCGACGAGCACCTCGTCGGGTCCAGGTGTCGGAACGGGTACCTCCTCGAGCGTGAGGCCCGGCGCCGACTCGCGCTTGCGGATGGCGCGCATCGTCTCCACGGCCGTCGATCTTGCCACGGACCGGGCGCCTGGGAGGTCGCGGTCGCCGTTGCGGAGCACGTCCGAGAGTGCCGCGCTCCGCACTGCGCGAACGACCCTCCGCCGACGGTCCAGCGGTAGCGGCAGCGCTGGCGAGCGATGAGGAACGACGGTGCGCCGGGCTATCGGCCCGACACCCGTAGCGACGAGTCAGCGCACGGTGACCGGCGTACCGACGTCGACGAAGCGGTAAACGCGCTCGGCCTCGCCTTCCGGAAGCCGAACGCACCCGTGCGAGGCCGGATACGAGGGGACGTCCGGAGACTGGTGGGTCGCGATCCCGCCGTGGAAGTACGCGGCATACGGCATCCAGACGTGAAACGGCACAGACCACGAGTAGAGCGACTTCACGTAGACGCGGAAGTCGCCGACGGGCGTCAGGCCGAAGGAGCCGGTCGACGTGTGCACGGCACGAGCCACCTCCCCGTCTTCGACCATGAGCAGCACGCCACGGTCGCGGTAGATCTCGATGCGCCGGCCCGGCCGCCGCGCGGCCGGCTTCGGACGCGTCGCAGTGAAGAGCGCAACCTGCGTCTGGCCGGTGACCGTCCCGGTGCGGTCGAGGTCTTCCCAGCCCTGGAAGGCGAGCAGGGCCTGCTCGGTGAGGTAGTCGTCGGCAGCCGGTCACGTCGGAGCGGTCGAGGTACCCGAGCGCGGCAAGTCTGAGCTGGACGCCGCGGACGACGTACGCGTAGTTCTTCTCGCCCGTCTCGGCCCGCCACTGACCTGGCCGGAGGCCGAGCCGCGCCGTCGTGAGGAAACGGCCCTCGGCCGCGACGGCGACGTCCTCCTGCTCGCCGAGCGGCGCGAGCGTTGCGACGATCTGCCAGAGCCGCGTGCGCTTCGTCTCTGCCGAGCCTGCACCGAAGGTGGACCGCGAGAAGCTCGCGAACCACGTGTCGTCGGTGCGCCGCAGCGACCGAAGTCGCGCGGTCTCGGGCAGCGCCGTACGAATCCCTCTCCGACGCTCGACCTTCGTCGGCCCCTGCGTCAGCTCGCGCAGCGCCAGCTCCTGCGGGGTCATGCCTTTCGGGACGACCCGATCGACGCGGATGACCCAGCCGTTCTTGACGAAGGCGACCTCGACGGTCTGCGGCGGGCGCACCACGTTCGCGAGCGCGCGGGTGGGTGTCGCGACGGCCGCGCGCGGCGCCGACGACGACTGCAGGTCGACGGCGAGAAGTCCTGCGAACGCGAAGACGAGGACGACGAGCAAGACGCGCATCGGGGCGGTCCGGGTTCGCCGTCTCGCGCAAGATGCCTGCATGCGGACGCTCACGCTGCGCGAGCTGAACCGCGCGCTGCTCGCGCGCCAGCTCCTCCTGCGGCGCCACCGACTCTCCGTCACGCAGGCGGTCGAGCGCGTCGCGGGACTGCAGGCGCAGTGGCCGCCGTCGCCGTACCTCGGACTCTGGTCGCGCCTCGAGGGCTTCACGCCCGACCAGCTCGTCCGCGCCGTCGCGCGTCGGACCGTCGTCAAGGCGACGCTCATGCGGACGACGCTGCACCTCGTCAGCGCCGCCGACTACCTCGCGTACGCAGGGATCTACCGCCAGAGCCGGATCCGGGCGCTCCAGCGGCAGCTCGCCGCGCTCGGCGAGGACGCCGACTTCGCCGACGACGGAGAGCGCATCGCGGCGTTCGCGGCCGAGAAGGCCAGGACGCGGCCAGAGCTGCTCGCCCTACTCGGGCGTCCGAAGCTCCGAATCGAGGAACGGAGCCCCTGGCTCGTCTGGTACGGCCTCGCCGCCCACGCCGGGCTCGTCAACGGCCCGTCGTCCTCCGTCTGGCGCTCACACACGGCCGGCGGCACGTTCGTGCCCGCGCGCACCTGGCTGGGCGCCGACGGTGCGTCGGGAGACGGCGCCGCCGCGAGCCTCGTCCGCAGCTACCTCGCCGCCTTCGGGCCGGCATCACGCGCAGACATCGCGCAATGGACAGGCTTCGCACGGAGCGTCGTCGACCGTGGATTGGCGGGACTCGAGCTGAGGCGCTTCCGGGATGAGCACGATCGCGAGCTCTACGACCTCCCGAGAGCGCCACTTCCGTCTTCGGACGTTCACGCCCCCGCGCGCCTGCTCCCACGGTTCGACAACCTCGTCCTGAGCCACGACGACCGGCGTCGCGTCATCGCGGACGAGCACCGGGCGACGGTGATCCAGGGAGGCGAGGTCTCCGCGACGTTCCTCGTCGACGGCTCCGTCGCAGGGACGTGGTCGTTTGGGGACGGGCGCGTGCGCGTGCGGCCCTTCGCACCGCTCCCTCGCCGAGCCCGACGCGAGGTCGAGGACGAGGCGTCGCGGCTCGAGGCGTTCCTGCGGGTCTCCGGGAAGCCCTGATGCCTTGGCTGCGGGAGGACGAGCTCCGGGTCGGTCTGGGGTGCATGCGCCTTCCCTCGGACGAGGAGGTCGCCCTCGCCACGATCGCTGCCGCAGCGGAGGCCGGCATCACCGTGTTCGACACCGCTCGGGCGTACGGGAACGAGACGCTCGTCGCCCGGGCACTCCGGGACGTCGCCGGAGCGCGCGTCGTGACGAAGGGCGGCATGGCGCGAACCGGCAACGCCTGGATTCCCGACGGCCGAGCGCGGACGATCCGAGCGGACTGCGAGGCGAGTCTCGACGCCCTCGACGGCGTGCCGATCGATCTGTACCTCCTGCACGCGCCCGATTCGCGCGTCGCGTTGACGACGTCCGCCCGTGCACTCGCAGGGCTCGTCGACGAAGGCCTCGTCGCCCGGGTCGGCGTCTGCAACGTCAACCGCACCCAGCTCGACGTCGCGCTGGAGCACGCGCCGATCTCCGCCGTTCAGGTCGCGCTGAGCAGGTTCGACGACACCGCCGTGCGAGGCGGCCTCGTGGAGCGCTGCGCGGACCTCGAGCTCGCCCTCATCGCCCACTCCCCGCTCGGCGGGCCACGCCGCGCAGGACGGATCGCGACGGACGCGGCGCTCGCGGAGATCGCGCGAGCGCGCGCCGCGACCGATGCCGAGATCGCGCTGGCGTGGGTGCTGGACCAGGCGCCGAACATCGTCGCGATCCCCGGCGCACGCCGACCCGAAACGGCGCGGTCGGCCGCCCGCGCTGCGCTGCTCGAGCTGGACGCCGACGAGCGCGAGCTGCTCCGCGCCGTCCACTCAAAGGCTCGGCGGCGACGGCGCGACGGCGACGTGGTGTTGGTCATGGGGATACAGGGAGCGGGCAAGTCGCGCATCGCAGACACATACGTCGAGCGCGGCTACCTCCGACTCAACCGCGACGAGCGCGGCGGGACGCTCCGGCAGCTCGTCGGCGCACTCGACGAGGCGCTCGCCTCCGGCGCGCGCGAGGTCGTTCTCGACAACACGTACCTCGCGCGGGCCTGGCGCAACGACGTCGTCGAGACGGCGGCGCGCCACGGCCTGCCGGTCCGGTGCGTCTGGCTCGATACGCCGCTCGCGCAGGCGCAGGTCAATCTCGTCGAGCGGCTGCTCGATCGCTTCGACAGGCTGCTCTCCCCCGAGGAGCTGAAAGCCGCCGGCCGCAAGGAGCCCGGCGTGCTCACGCCGACGCAGCAGATGCGGGCGCTGCGCGAGCTCGAGCCGCCGGGAGACGACGAGGGGTTCGTGAGCGTGGAGCGCGTGCCGTTCTCACGGGCGCCGCGAGAAGGACGCCCGGGCGTCTTCGTCGCAGCGGGCGCTGTCGAGCGTCTCCGCCTCGACACGATGGACGCGGCCGCGCCGCACCTCGCGTTCGACTGGCGACCCGACGGGCTGGCCGCCGACCTCGACGCGCTCGCCGCTCGGATACCCGCGGCCATCGTCGCCACGGCTGTGTGCACGCACGGCGGCGGGCCGCCCGCGTGCTGGTGCCGACCGCCCCTGCCCGGGCTCCCCCTCGAGTTCGCACGGCGTCACGGCGTCGACCCGGGGCGCTCGGTGCTCGTCGGGACGAGCACGGCGCACCGCACGCTCGCGAACGTCCTCGGATCGACCTACGTCGACACGAGCAGCGAGTGAGGCGTCGTCACGGCAACCAACCTTCGTGGTACGCGGAGCGCTTCTCCGGCCCGAAGCGGGCGTAGGCCTCGTCCGGATTCGACGTCTCCTCGAGCACGCTCGCACCGTGCTTCGCCGCAACGTCGTTCACGGCGTATACGACCTCGAAGCCGCCCGCGCGACTGCCGATCATGACAATCGCGCACGGCGCGTCGCCGGCTCCGACGAAGACGTGCTTCGTCCACGGCGGGCAGTGGACGAAGTCCCAGGCCTTCAGCCGGCGCTCCTCGCCTTCGATCACGAGAACGCACTCGCCGGAGACGACGAGGAAGCTCTCCTGGCCGCGCTCGCCGTGGTACATGCCGTTCCGCTGGCCGGGCATGAGAACGTGTATGCGAAAGCCGAGATCGGCCCACTCCTGCCGACCTTCGAAGTCGGTGTCCTGCCCGCGCTCCTCGCTCCGGATCCACGAAGCGTCGCGCGCGTTGAGCACGAACCACCCCTCGCCCTCGGGGATGGTTCCCTTCTCGGTCGTGGTCAGTGGTGCCTCCGGGACGGATTGGGGCATGAGCGAATCCTTAGCAGGGATCAACCCGACGCCCGGACGCGAACCGGGACCCTTCATGAGGTGGGAACGGTTCCGCCCACGCTGCCGCAACCCGAGTGATCCACCGGCGGAGTCCTCAGCTCACCGCTTTCTGCACGAGCGCGGCGATCCTCGCCTCGTCGGCCGCCGTCAACTTCTTCAGCGCGAACGAGGTTGGCCACATCGCGCCTTCGTCGATCTTCGCCTTGTCGCTGAAGCCGAACGTCGCGTACCTCGACTTGAACTTCTCCGCGCTTTGGAAGAAGCAGACGACCTTGCCGTCCTTGGCATACGCGGGCATCCCGTACCAGGTCTTCGGCGAAAGGTCTGGCGCGCTGGCCTTGACGATCGCGTGGAGCCGCTTGGCCAGGGCGCGATCCGGCCCCGGCATCTCGGCGATCTTCGCGAGCACGTCGCGTTCGCCGTCCTCCTTGTTCTTGCTCGCGCGCGCTTCCGCCTTCAGCTCTCGAGCGCGCTCCTTCATCGCGTCGCGCTCCTCGTCCGAGAAGCTCGTGCGCTTGGCGGACTCCTGCTTGCCCTTCTGTGCAGGTTTCCTCTCAGCCATTTGCCCAGCACCTCCGTACGTCCAACGTGTCCCAGCCACTGACCTTCGGTGAGGATAACGGTCGAAGGTCGCGAGAAAATGAGCCGCATCCGGCCCAATCTTCATCAGGTCGGACACGATCGAGGTTCAGATCCGCATTTTGGTGATCGGCATCTGACCGCGTGCGGCATGGGGGCGCAGCTCGAGCCGCTACGCCAGGCGGACAGAGACGCGCTTGAGGAACTCGGATTCGCGCCCTGCCGGTTCGCCGGCGTCGACTGCTGCGGTGATGTCTCTCGCCAGCATTTCGTGCACCTCGAGGCGCGGGAAGCGACCTCGCGGAGCGTCATAGCGCCCGTTGTGCAGCGGAGCGTCATAGCGCCCGGCATGCATCGCGCGAATCGCAGACGAGAAAGTGTTCCTCGGACGGGGAACCACCCTCACGGCCTGATCGAGCAGCGCGTCGAGCTTCGCGAGCAGCGGGTCAGTCAAACTGGAAGACATAGCGCCTCCCTTTCCGCTCGTCCTGACGCAGTGGCTCGGATGAGTGCAGTCAGGGCGGGAGGAGGAGCTAAGTAGGTAGCTCGGATTGTATCCGAGGACTCCGGGATCGCCCGCCCGCCGACCTCTCGTACCCCGAACGAGAGACAACGACGACCTCTGCTCGTGGCATCCGCATCCCTTGCCCGAGTGAGGAATCCAACCGAGAACGTGTCGATACCCAGGCCGCGGCCGGATCCAAGACTGTGGCATGAAGCCTTATCGCCTCTGGCGGGCAGCCCACTGGATCCGGTCGCGCTCACTTGATCGCCCTTGGCTTCGTCGATGAGGGTCGCTGGGTGACAGCCGGGAGCGGGCCGCTGCGACGGCCAGACGTCACAACGCGGCGACCTGTACCTGTTAGTGAAGAAGACCGAGCACGGCGACGACGGCTACCCACACCTGGAGCGAAAGCAGCCACAAGAACATCGCGCCTGTCGCAGTCTGCGCATTCCGACTACTGAGGGTCATCGACTTACTACTTCGGCTCGACGCGCCCGATCCTGTAATCAGTGCGCCGGCACGAGCTGCGGCGCGTCCTCGAGCGGCAGGTTCGGTAGCGCGCGAGCCACCCCGCAGTTCATGCTCTGCAAGTGATGCGCCCCGCGTTCCGTCGAGGATCGCTCTTGCTCGCCCTCGCTACCGTCGCGCTCACCGGCGCCAGCGGCAGTGCCGGTTCGTCGGTGCAGTCAAGTGAGGGCCTCATCGTCGCCCGGAACGGCGACCTCTTCGCGGTCTCACTTGCGGACGGTCACGCAGTTCGTTTGACCAAGACGAGGGCATGGGAGACGGCTCCAGCCGTATCTCCGGACGGGACCGTGGTCGCCTATCAGCATGAATCGAAGCGAACCGATCCTCCGCAACTGTGGACGATGGACACCGATGGCAGCCGTCAGGCCCCCCTCGGCGTCAGAGGTGGCTCGCCAACGTGGACGCCCGACGGCAAGACGCTCTATTTCGCTCGCGACTTCTGCTGTGAGATCTGCGCAAACATCTGGCGCGTCTCCGCGGACGGTCGCGGGGCCAAGGCCGTCACGCGAAAGACCGGGCTCGAGACCAGCCCGGCGGTCTCCCCCGACGGACGCACGCTGGCGTTTGGGACCGGTGATTGCGAACCGGGCTTCCCGTGCTGCCTCGTCGCCATGGACCTGGGCACGCGCCGGATACGAGGACTGCCAAAGCTTCCCGCTCTCGAAGGCGGTTTCGAACCGACGTGGGCACCTGATAGCAGGCGGATCGCGTTCGGCGCCGGCGTTGACGCCCCGGCGCGCATCTATGTGGCTCGCGCCAACGGGGCAGCTGCTCGGCCGATCACGCCCAGTCGGCTTTATTCCCGGTCTCCCGAGTGGTCGCCAGACGGGTCGCTCATCGCGATGATCGGCGGCGGCTCGGAAGTGGACGTCTATGTCGTGCGGCCGGACGGAACTGGGCTTCGCCGAGTCTGGCATGCAAGAGACCGCGCGTTCTCGGTGGACTGGCTGCCGACAATGCCAGCGGGATAGCGGCTTCAAGTCAGGCCACCCCCTCGAGCTCGCGCTCTCCAAGCTCGCTGTGACCTTGGCGACGTTCCAGTTTCCACGCTCGTCGAGCTCGCCCCTACGCTTCCCGTGTGACCTGGCGCCTGTGGTCGGTTGCGCTCCTCGTGCTTGGACTCGTCCTCGGCGTTGTTGCCGGCGCCGTCCCTGCAGCGCCGCGTGCCACCGAACAGGTCCGCGTTCCGCTCGCGGGCATTCGGGAGCATCTCACCGCCTTCCAGAAGATTGCGGCGCGCAACGGCGGCAACCGCCTGGCCGGCACCTCGGGGTACGACGCGTCCGCCGGTCATGTCGCACGCCGGATGCGCGCCGCCGGCTATCGGGTGCGATTCCAGGAGTTCTCGTTCCCCTTCGTGTCCGACCGCTCGCCGCCTGTGCTGCGCGTCGTCGGCGCCGCCACGCAGAGATTCCGCGCGGAGCGCGACTACACGACGCTCGGCTACTCGGGCAGCGGGGCGGTCGAGGCTCGAGTCGTGGCGGTCGACCTCCTCGTGCCGAGCCCAGACCCGAACGCATCGACGAGCGGCTGCGAGGCGTCCGACTTCAATGAGTTTCCCAACGGTGCGGTCGCGCTGCTCCAGCGGGGAACGTGCTTCTTCCGGGAGAAGCTTGCAAACGCAGTCGCGGCTGGTGCGAGCGCGGTCATTGTGTTCAACGAGGGCAATCCGGGCAGGCGGGACGTGTTCGCCGCCACGCTGGGCGCGCCGCAGGCTTCGATCCCGGGTCTCGCGGCCAGCTTCGAACTCGGCGATGAGCTTCGGAACGGCGTCCGTGACGGCCCGACCGGCGTCACCGTCCGGGTTCAGACCGACGTCGTCGCCGAGCGCCGACGGACGCGCAATGTCATCGCCGAGAGCCGAATCGGCAACGCGAATCGCCTCGTCGTCGTGGGTGCGCACCTCGACAGCGTCCAGCGGGGTCCCGGCATCAACGACAACGGCAGCGGCTCTGCCGTGATCCTCGAGATCGCAGAGCAGATGAAGAACCTGCGGCCTTCGAACAGGCTTCGCTTCGTGTGGTGGGGCGCAGAAGAGCTCGGCCTTCTCGGGTCACGGCACTACGTCAGGCGCCTTTCCCAGGCGGCGCGCCGCGCGCATGCGCTGTACCTCAACTTCGACATGGTCGGCTCGCCGAACTTCGTCCGCTTCGTCTTCGACGGAGACTCCTCGAGCACCCGGTCGAGCCTCGAGCTCCACCCTGCCTCCGCCTCGATCGAGCGTGTCTTCGCGCGGTATTTCGACTCGCGCGGTCTCGCGTACCGCGAAACGAGCGTCGGCGGTAGCTCGGATCACGCGCCGTTCGCGCGCGCAGGAATTCCGGTAGGCGGGCTCTTCACCGGCGCGGACGGCGAGAAGTCCTTGGCGGAGGCGTCCGGCTTCGGCGGCGAGGCCGGTCGGCCGTACGACCCGTGCTACCACCGCGCCTGCGACAACGCCGCGAATGTCAGCGGAGTCGCGCTCACCCAGATGGCCGGCGCAGCCGAGCATGCCGTCCGGCACTTCGCCCGTGTGCGCGGCTGACTCGCGTGCCTAACTGGGCAAACGCGGAGACCCCGCGTAGACCCTCGGCTATCGCTCGCGCTCCGGAGGCTTGCGCTGGCGCTCGCGGATCTGCTCGAGCGTCCGCCTCAGGAGCGGCAGCTGAGCGAGATCCTTGTCGCGGCCCGCCGCTTCCTTGGAGCGGATCACGTCGCGCAGCGAGGCAACGGTTACGTTGAGGCCCCTCCCCAGTCGCACACGGGAGGCCTCTCGACGCAGGTCGTCGTAGCCGCGGGTGCCCGCAGGAATGAAACAGAGATCGAGGTCGCCCGCCGAGGTCGTCAACGTCCACATCTCGGCCCCGGCCAACGTCCGGGCGTCGACCGGGAACGCCACGCCCTCGGGCTCAGCGGTGCGCAGACGGGCACCGAGCTCGCGCAGCGCTGCGGCTAGCCGCTCGAGGTTCTCGTCGTCGGTCGCCGGCGTGACGTCGATGTCCTCGGTCACGACAGGTGCACCCGCGATCCGCGCCGCGGCCGCGCCGATCAGGACGTACTGGACGCCGTGCCGCTCGAGCGCCCGCAGGATTTCGAGCGGGTCAGGCTCGGCCGTCGGCATGCTCCGCCAGCGAGCGGAACGCCCGAGCCGCGGCGAGACCGCGCCGCAGCCGCTCGGCTGGCGTCCGACGCAGCTCGCGCTCGATCAAGACACGGTCATGGTCGCTAGCATCGACGATCGCTAGCCGAATGCTGAGTTCAATGCCGCAGGCACGCAGGAGCTCGCGCAGGCGCTCGACGCTCGGAGTCACCTCGTACCGCTCGTAGCGGCCGATCAGCGACGGCGCGACCCCACTGCGGCGCCCGAGCTCCGCCTGCGAAATGCCGGCGCGTCGTCGCGCCTCGACCAAGAGATCGCCGCTGAGCACGTTCTCAGTCTAACGTCACATATGTGCTTGCCTTCTCCGGGGAAGGTTGAACGTCTCCTCGAGGGCCCGAGCCCGCTCGGGGCTGATGCCGGGGACTGCGAGCCACCTCGCCCAGATCGGCGGCAACGACTGCAGCAACGCTCCCGAAGCGCTCGAGGAGGGCGCGCGCAGAAGTGGTCGAGATGCCAGTGCGGTCCAGAAACCCGAACGCGGCCCCGTTGAGGGCCGCGTTCAGTGCTTTGTCCACGACGGGCGCTCAACCCGACGGCGGCGACCTTAGCAGGCTCGACCGGATGCGACCGCACGGGGATGACCCCTTCATGTCCCCTGCGTCAGACTCCGCTGACCGCTCCCGTCGGCGTTCATGACGTGAGCTTCGAGACGCCCGTCGCGGTTGCTGACGAAAGCGATCCTCCGCCCGTCCGGGGACCAGGAGGGACTGCGGTCCTGCGCCGGGTTCCGGGTGAGGTTCCGCTTTCCGCTCCCGTCGGCGTTCATGACGTAGATATCCCTGTTGCCGTTTCGTGTGCTCCGGAAAGCGATCTTTCGCCCGTCCGGGGACCACGCAGGTTCGGTGTTATAGCGTTCGTTGTGCGTCAGCTTGCGCTTTCCGCTCCCGTCGGCGTTCATGACGTAGATATCCGTGTGCGACGAATAGCTAGGCGGCGGTTCCGGCCCTTTGGCCGCGAAGGCGATCCGCCGCCCGTCGGGCGACCAGACGGCGGTTATCGGTATGTACGGGAGCCTCCGCGCTCCGCTCCCGTCGGTCCTGACGAGGTAGCGCCCGAAGTAGATCGTCCGCCCGTCCGGTGACCAGACCAGCTGACCACCCTTACGAGGCCCTGTCGTTTCAGGAGTCCCCGCTGGTACACGGAGTGTCAGCCTGCGCAGCCCGCTGCCGTCGGCATTCACGACATAGAGGTCGTAGAGGTACCACCGGCGCACGTCGCGGCCGGGCCTCGGATTGCCGTGCAGACGGCCACGCAGGAACGCGATCCTCCGCCCGTCGGCTGACCAGGTTGGGTAGTCCTCGTTCGCCCGACTTCGCGTGAGGTTTCGCTTCCCGCTGCCGTCGGCGTCCATGACGTAGACCTCGGAGTTGCCGTCGCGCCGGCTTACGAACGCGATGCGCCGTCCGTCCGGCGACCAGGCAGGGCCGGCGTCCTTCGCCGGGTCCTGCGTGAGGTTCCGAGGCGAACTGCCGTCGGCGTCCATCGCGTAGACCTCGCCGTTGCCGTCGCGCCAGCTCACGAATACGATCGTCCGCCCGTCGCGTGACCAGGCAGGAGCCTGCACGTCTAGCGGGGTCGGCTTGCCTTGGATCAGACTCAGGAGGCGATCGCCGATACCGAGCGCCGGCGTAGCAAGCAAGGCCGCACCCGCGACGATTGCTACGGCGAGAGCGACTGCGCGCCAGCGACGACGCCCCTGGTGCAGGCGAGCTGTCTGCTCTCGACCTGTGGCTTCTTCAAGAGCACTCGCCAGCCGGGCGGAAGCTCGTCGCTGCGCCTCTGCACTCGGAGTCGCGACACCGCGACAGAAGTTGCGAAAGAGGTCCAGTTCATTCATTCCGATCAGCTCCTGTCGTCGCGAGAGGGAGAGCGGTCGTCTCCGTTGCGAGCTCGTGTTGTGCGGTCAGACGCGCCCGGTGAAGCCACGTGCCCACGGTCCCGACCGGAACATCGAGCGCCCAGGCAATCTCGTCGTAGCTGAGATCGGCCAGCGCGTAGAGGAGCAGCGCGTCCCGCTCCCGCTGCGGCATGGCGGCGAGTGCTCGGGCCAGCTGAGCGCCGTGAGACGAATCGCCGACTCGTGCCGCTGCGTCGTCCTCATAGGCGACCCAGTCGTTGACTCCGCTTCGAGCGTAGGCGTCCAGTTGACGGCGCTCGACCCGCCGGTGGCGATGGAGCAAGTTCGTTGCGATCCCGTACAGCCATGGCAGGACGCTGTCGCTTGCGCGACAGCTCGCGCGCCGCTCGAAGGCAACCGCGAACGTCTCTGCGGCCAGCTCGTCAGCGAGATCGCAACCAGCTCGTCGATGGAGGTACCTGTGGATGGCACCGAAGTGGCGATCGAAGATCGGCGCGAACGCTCTCGGCTCACTCAGTGAGTGCGCCAGGCAGTCCGCATCCGACAATGCGTCCATACCCTGACTGTGCCCGATGCGGGGGTTTCCCTTTCAGCTTGGGTCTCGGGGCCAAAGTCCGCTCCCAGCGTCCGGGGCCAGTCGTTCCAGAGCCGGACACGCCGGACTCGCTGGCGGTACTTGGGCACGTTGCGGGGCTACTTAGCACGGCGCTTAGCACGGGCCTCCGAGCGCCTCGACAGATTCCCGGACGCCGCATGAACACTGAAGCCGACGCCCGGACTCGAACCGGGGACCCCTTCATTACGAGTACGCAAATGGGTTCTCGGCTACGCTCGGTGCGTCTGGGATTTTGGCTCTGGTGGCGACTCCCGCCGCATGGGCGACGCTGCCGTTTTCGGCACGTCTCGGCAGCTTATGTGGCCCTCGCGAGGCCCACACGCGCGAGCGTCGGCTAGTAGAACCGACTCTCCACTCCCTGAACCAGTCACCTTTCGAGTGGAGGCGTGCGAGTCCATGCGACGCAGCCACGAAAAGAGGGAGAAGCGTGACTGGACGGCGCCCGCGAGAAAGCGCATAGGCTCTGGACGGTCCGCGGTCGGCCCGTCACCAACGGCTCAGCGCGGAGGGAAGGAGTGAGATGAGGATTCGCGACATCGAGGCGATCGTCGTGCAACGCCCCATGATGGACGTCCGCGCCGCCGACGCCATGCAGGACGCTCTAATCGTGCGCGTCGAGACAGACGAGGGCATCGTCGGATACGGCGAGGGCAATCACACCCCCCGCGCCATGAAGGCGATCATCGAGTCACCCGGATCGCATAGCTGGAGTCAGGGTCTGAAGGATCTCCTCATCGGTCAAGACACGCTGTCCCCGGAGCGCGTGTGGGATCGCTTGTACCGGGGAACGGCGATGTCGGGCCGCAGAGGGATGATGATCGCAGTTCTCGCGGCCGTCGACGTTGCCCTCTGGGACATCAAGGGGAAGGCCGAGAACAAGCCGATCTACGAGTTGCTCGGAGGCGCGAGCGGCGCGCCGATCGTTCCCTACAGCAGCCTCTATTCGGGTCCACTCGCGTTCGAGGAGACGGTCACGTGGAACAAGGACGCCGTTGCGAAGTCACGCGAGCTCGGCTTCCGAGCCGTGAAGATCGAGCCGTTGGACGACTGCACCCCGACCAACCGCCAGATCGTCGAGCTCGTAGACGTCGGCCGTGAAACCATCGGCTGGGACGCGGATGTGCTCGTGGACGTCGGGCATCGCTGGAAGAGCGCGAAGGAGGCGCTGCGCTGGCTTCAGGAGCTCGAGCAGTTCGACCCCGGTTTCATCGAGACGCCGCTCTGGCTCGACGACATCGCAGGCTACCGGAAGGTCTCCGAGCGGTCACCGATCCGAACAGCCGTCGGCGAGCTGTTCGTGACCCGCAACGAGTTCCTCGAGATGATGGACGCCGGCGGCGTCGACATCGTACAGCCGTGCGTCTCACGCGTCGGGTTCACGGAGTCGAAAAGGATTGCCGAGGACGCGGCCGTCCGCGGCCGCGAGGTCGTTCCCTACGGCTGGGTTGCGACGACGCTCGCACTCGTCGCCGATCTCCACCTGGCCGCGACACTCCACAACTGCCCGTGGACGGAGTACTGCCATCCTGAGATCTACCCTCACCAGGAGCTACGCCGGAACCTTTTCGGCCCCGAGCCGCGCATGGTCGACGGCGTCTTCGAGCTTCCCAGTGGCCCGGGGCTCGGAGTTGAGGTCGACGAGGCCGCCCTTCGACAATACGCCGTCGCCTGAGGCAGCACTCTCGGATGACACACGAGCTCACCACCACGGTTGTCGGCAGCTATCCGCAGCCTGAGTGGCTGATCGATCGCGAGCGGTTGAGAGCGCGCCTTCCGCCCCGCGTTCGTGCGCGGGAGCTCTGGCGGATCGACCCCGAGTTCCTGCAGGACGCTCAGGATGATGCGACCGTCCTTGCCGTACGGGACATGGAACGGGCCGGCATCGATGTGGTCAGCGACGGCGAGGTCCGTCGTGAGAGCTACTCGAATTACTTCGCCACAGCGCTCGATGGCGTCGAGATCGAGCATCCAGGTGAGATCATCGAGCGGACCGGTCAACCGAATCCAGCACCCCGGATCGTCGGACCCGTACGGCGCACGCATCCCGTTCAAGTGGCGGACACAGAGTTCCTGCGTCGCAACACGGACCGTCCGATCCGGATCACGATTCCGGGGCCGTTCACGATGACGCAGCAGTGCCAGAACGAGTTCTACCCCACCGACCGCGCGTTGGCGCTCGCGTTCGCCACGGCCGTCGGCGAAGAGATCGCCGACCTGTTCGCCGCGGGTGCCGACGTCGTCCAGGTCGACGAGCCGTATCTCCAGGCGAGGCCCGAGGCGGCAGGGGAGTATGCGATCGAGGCGATGAACCGAGCCCTCTCGTTTGCGACAGGCAAGACTGCGCTCCACAGCTGCTTCGGTTACGCGCATTTCAACAGTCAGAAGCGCAACGCTGCGGCGGGCTACCCGTTCCTCACGGAGCTCAACGATGTTGACGTCGACCAAGTCGTGATCGAAGCCGCGCAGCCGAACGTCGATCCTTCGCTCCTCGCACCACTGCGACACGAGCTCACGCTCGGCGTGATCGATCTTGCGAACCCGGCCATCGAGACCGCAGACGTGGTCGCTGGGCGCATCCGGGCTGCGCTCGAGTACTTCCCTCCCAGTCGCCTATCCGTTGCCCCGGACTGCGGCATGAAGTACCTATCGCGTGACGTTGCCTTCGCCAAGCTCGTCGCTCTCGTCGAAGGTGCGGAGATCGTGCGTGGTGAGCTGTAGAAGCTCAGGATCGCCAATTCGAAATACGACGTGCCGAGCAATCCCGGCTCGTCTGGGATGCGAAGGGAGAAGGCCGGATGTCTGAGAATCCTCTGAGGGTGGTAGTCACCGGCGGCGGCGGCGGAATCGGCCGTGAGATCTGCGAGGAGTTCGCCGAGCGAGGCGGTCGCGTCGCCGTATGGGAGCTGAGCACGGATCTCGGCCACCCTGTCGCCGCCGCGCTCCCCGACGCCCAAGCGTTCGCGGTCGACATTACCGACAGCGCCTCGGTCGACCGCGCCGTCGAGAGCACGGTCGCAGCGTTCGGCGGCGTTGACGTCCTGATCAACAACGCGGGCGTAAGTCGCGTCGGCGACCACACGCACGAGCTCTCCGACGAGATCTGGCACGAGTCGATCGCAGTGATGCAGACAGGGGTGTTCTTCTGCTCGCGCGCGGTGGGTCGGAAGATGATCGACCAACGAAAGGGCGCTATCGTCAACATCTCTTCGATCCGGGGCTTCTCACCGAATCCCGGCCGACTCGCATATTGCGCCGCAAAGGCAGCCGTGATCATCATGACCCAGGTCATGGCCGGCGAATGGGGCCCCTACGGCATCCGCGTCAACGCGATCGCCCCCGGTGTGCAGGCGACGGGGATGTGGAAACAGGAAGTCGCCCGCGGGCTCTACGAGGAGCAGGACTACATCGACACGATCCCGGCCCGGAGGATTGGTGATCCGCGCGAGGTCGGACAACTCTGCGCATTCCTCGCTTCGGACGAGGCTGCGTACATCACGGGGGCCTGCGTGACCATCGACGGCGGACTCACGACCATCCCTTCCGGGTGAGCTGTCTGCGCGTCGGGCAACGAGACCGGACGTGAGCGAACCGCACCCCTCATGGGCGACCGGCGTGCTCGCAGGGGCGGTGACGCCCTTCGACGAGGATCTACGGATCGACGCCCGGTCGTTTCGGGAACATGTCAAGTGGCTGAGTGGCTCCGGCGTGGCGTCGATCGTGGTCGCGGCCGACACCGGCGAAGGCCAGCATTTGACACGGGACGATTGGCTCGATGTACTCGGGCTTGCGGTGCACGAAGTGGGCGACACCGTCCCCGTACTAGTCGGGTTGATCGCGAACGTTACGGCCGAGGCGGTCGAGACGGCACGAGAGGCGGAGGCCACCGGCGCGGCGGGGCTTCAAGTATTCCCGCCCTTGGCCTTTCTCGGCAACGCTTTGGACCCAGGACTGGCGGCGGGCTATTTCGAGGCGATTGCATCGGCCACCGCTTTGCCGCTGCTCGTCTATCGTCCCCCGCTCGAGCTTGGGTACGCGATGAGCGACGCGGTGATCGAACGGACCCTCGCGGTCGATACGGTCGTTGCGCTCAAGGAGTCGTCGTTCGACGAGCAGACATACCGCCGATCCCTTGACCTCGCACGATCCGTTGATGGCGTCGCACACGTCTCGGGTGCCGACACGTTTGTGATGCGATCGCTCGAGATCGGTGCAGACGGTCTCGCGCTGGCGCTCGCGGCGGTGGCGCCGCGCGAGTACGTCTATCTGCTGGCGCAAGTGCGTGAGAAGGGAATCGAGGCAGCCTTCGAAGCGAGCCGTGCCCTCGAACCGCTACCTACAGTCGTGTTCGCCCAGCCGTTTCGCGACTTTCGCGCCCGCTTGAAGGAAGCCCTCCGACAAATGGGGTTGCTGACCTGCGCCAAGGTCAGACCTCCGCTTATGCGACTGTCCGTCTCGGATGTCCATGCGATCAATCGCATGGTCGACACGTGTGGGCTGGGACTTGCCCGCTGACGGCTGTGCTGAACCTTCTCGCCGCCTACAGGTCGACCTACACGATCCGCCGCTTCGAAGAGCGCGCGAACGAACTGCGCAATAGCGGCGAGATCACCTGCTCGATCCACCTTTGCATCGGCCAGGAACAGGTCGCGGTTGGTGCCCGAGCGGCGCTGACCGACGCCGACGTCGTTGTCGCCACGTACCGCGGTCACCACTGGGCGATCGCTTGCGGGGTACCGCTCGACTCCCTGTTCGCAGAGTTCCTCGGCCGCACGGCGGGCGTCAACGGCGGTCGTGGGGGCGCGGGACTCTTCATGTCGCCACGGCACGGCTTCCTGGGGGAGACCGGGATCGTCGGCGCCGGTGCGCCCATTGCAGCAGGCGCGGCACTCGCGTCGCGTTACGACGGGTCGGGCCGGGTGAGTCTCGTCTCCTTCGGTGACGGCGCCATGAACCAAGGCGCCGTGCATGAGGCCATGAACTTCGCCGCTGTGTTCGACCTCGGTGTGATCTTCCTTTGCGAGAACAACGGCTATGCCGAGTACACGCGGACGGAGAGCATGTTCCGGATTGGGAGCCTTGCGGATCGCGCCCCCGCCTACGGGTTCGGCGGTGTGACCGTCGACGGCTCGGACGTTCGGGCGGTGCACGAGGTCGTCGCAGCAGCTGCTGACCGGGCGAGAAGCGGCAAGGGCCCGACGTTCATCGACGTGCACGTTCGTCGTCTCGAGGGTCACCACACGCACGATCCCGAGCACTATCGACCGAAGCACGAGAAGGCGGCCTGGCGGGCGGAGGATCCGCTCGCAACTTTCCGACGCCAGCTCCTCACCGCAGGCACGGCACCCGACGCGCTGGCAGGGCTCGAGCGCGAGGTCGAGGAGGCAAACGAGGGCGCGCTGGCTCGCGCTACCGCATCGCCGCCGTCGGATCCTGGCTCCGTCGCGGAGCACCTTTATGCATGAAGAAGGCGTCGACACCACGAGCCTTCCGTATTGGAAGGCTGTCAACGAGGCGCTACGGCGAGCGTTGCAGGAGTATCCCGAAGCGCTGTTCTTCGGCGAGGACGTGGCGATCCCCGGAGGGGTCTTCGGTGTCTCCCGCGGGTTGCGAGACGAGTTCGGTGACCGCGTGTTCGATACGCCGATCTCCGAGTCGGCGATGCTCGGAGCGGCGGTCGGCGCGGCGATGGTCGGTCGGCGACCGATCGTCGAAATCATGTGGGCCGACTTCCTCTTCGTCGGGATCGATCAGCTGATCAACCACGCTGCGCATGTCCGGTACTTGTCGCGCGGGGAGGTCGCGGCTCCGCTGACCGTCCGCACGCAGCAGGGAGCATTGGCGGCATCGAGCATTCAGCATTCGCGCTGCGTCGAGGCGATGCTGGCTCACATCCCAGGCTTGAAGATCGCCCTTCCGTCGTGCCCGGCCGACGCATACGAGCTGTTACTGGCCGGGATTGTGGACGATGACCCGGTCATCGTGATCGAGCACCGAGGCCTCTACACCTGCTCGGGCGAGGTTGCGCTCGATCAGCCCATCGAGACGGTCGGTGGAGCACGGATCCGCCGACACGGATCGGACGCCACCGTCGTCGCCCTCTCGCGCATGATCGACGTGAGCCTTGAAGCGGCGGAGCGACTCCAGGCTGAGGGTGTCAGTTGCGAGGTGATCGATCCGCGCTGGATCGTCCCCTTCGACGACGAGACGATCATGCGCTCGCTCGACCGGACGGGCCGGCTGGTCGTCGTTCACGAGGCCGTGAAGACGTGCGGGTTCGGCGCCGAGATCGCCGCCCGCGCGGCGGAGGACTGGTTTTGGCTCCTCGACGCACCCGTGACGAGGGTGACTGCGCCCGATCTTCCCAAGCCGTCGGCTCCGACCCTGGAGGCCGCCGTGATCCCCGACGTCGACGACGTCGTGGGCGCAGTATGGGAGCTGGTTCACGGAGACGGCATCGCAGGGTAACCAACCCTGCCCACCGAAAGGACACGACATGGCTTCTCTCTCCGACCTCTACGTCATCGCCGCTCCGCTCGACCATCCCGAGGGGATTGCGACGGGCCCGGACGGGGAGCTGTACGCCGGCGGCGAAGCCGGTCAGGTCTACCGCATCGATTCCGCCGCCGGCACCGCGGCGGAGATCGCCAACACGGGTGGGTTCGTCCTCGGCCTCTGCCACGACGCCGCCGGGATGATCTATCTCTGCAACCTCGACAGCACGCCGGCTGTCCTCCGCGTCGATCCGGCGACCGGCGAAGTCGAAACCTTCTGCGACTCAGCCGGCGGCGGCCCGCTCGAGACGCCAAACTGGCCCGCGTTCGCAGCCGACGGCTCGCTCTACTTCACCGACTCCGGCACCGAGGACATGAACCTGAAGAACGGACGCCTGATCCGCGTGCCGCCTGGTGGAGGCGACGGCGAGGTGGTCGAGCTCGACAAGGAGCTTCACTTCCCGAATGGCATGTGCATGGACGCCGACGGCACGCCGTCGGTGCTGGAGACGCTCACGCCCCGGCTTTCGCGGATCGTCGACGGGCGCGTCGAGCTGATCGCCGAGCTCCCAGGGACGACGCCCGACGGTGTTGCTTTGTGCACGAACGGCGCGTTCGTGGTGGCGTGCTACTACCCGTTCCGGCTGCTCTACGTGCCGCCCGGGGGCGGTGGCGTCGACGTCATCCTCGATGATCCGACTGGGATCCACATCCCGATGCCCACCAATGTCACCTTCTACGGCGCGGGACTGACGAAGCTTGCCATCGGCTCCCTGGGTGGGATGGTCGTCAAGGGCATCGACCTCGGCCTTGTGGGGGCGCCACTGAACTACCCGGCCCAGCCGTAGGGCAGGCGCCCTATCTCGACGATCGTCCGCGCAGCGGTCGAACGACGATCCGCCATGTCAGAAGTGGGTCGGGGTAGACAAGGTGGGCCTGCCCCTCCGCCAGCGCCCTCGCAAGGCCGAGCGGATGTGGAACGGACGCCGGCTCGAGGCCGAGCATCTCACCCTGACCTCTCCACCGGCCGCTGCTGGCGCGCACCTCGTGCCACATCCAGAGATGTGGGAGGACGGCGACGTCCCACTCCACCGCCAGCCCTCCGCCGGTCGATGCGTTCTTGACCTCGAGCCGCCCGTCGGGGAGATCTGCGATGCAGCAGATCGTCGGCCTGTAGCACGATCACCGCCCGAGCACCGCCTTCCTACCGTCGCCCGGCGACCGGGAGCGCAATATCGATCCGGCGTGTAGAGGTTCCTGATCGACCGTCAACTGGAGGGGAGGCTTTCGACGACGTACAGATTCGCGAGTGTCCCGCCGTCGACGATGAGCTCGCTTCCGGTGATTGCACCTGCGTCATCGGACGCCAGAAAGAGAATTGCGGCTGCGATTTGTTCCGAGGTTGCCATCCGCCGCTGCGGAATGCGGTCGAAGTCATTCATCACGTAGTCGAACATCGCATCACCCAGAAAATCACGGGTGAGCGGCGTCGCCGTGTAGCCCGGCGCCACGATGTTGGATCTAATCCCGTACGGTGCAAGCTCGCGCGCCATCGTGGCGTTGAGCCCACGCATGCCCGCCTTCGAAGCGTTGTACGCGCCCTCGTCGCCGTCGGCTGCGTACGCGGCAATCGATGAAATGTGGACGACCGAGCCTCCTGAGTTCTCGGCCATGACGCGAGCCACGCGCTGGGCCATCATGAAGGCACCGGTCAGGTTGACGTCCATGACGCGGCGCCACTCGTCGTCCGGGAACTCGAGGAACGGGCACGTGTGTCCGAAGCCGGCGCAGTTCACGAGGACGTCGATGCCGGCCCAGCGGTCCTTCGCCGCGGCAACAACTGCGTCGACCTGTCCGGGATCAGCGACGTCTGCCGCGAACGACCAGGCGCTTCCGCCTTCGGCCTCGATCGAGGCCGCGACGGCGTCGATCTCCGCCGCCGTGCGCGCAACGAGTAACACCTCGGCTCCCTCGCGTGCGGCCCTTCGCGCCGTAGCCTCACCGATCCCCCTCCCACCGCCTGACACGAGGACGCGACGGCTCGCGTACCGACCTGGAACCTCGAACGGGGACGCCGGCATTCGTCGAATGTATCAAGAGTCCAATTGCCGAACTCTTCGTAGGCAGCGAGCGGCGTGACCCTCTTCGCACGGCGCTGCGAATCGCCGACTCGGTCGCAACTTTCTCCTCGGCCTCGGCGAGAACGTCCTCAACGATCGCGGCCGGAACGGCGATGACTCCGTCCTCGTCAGCGACAATCCAGTCGCCGGGTTCGATCGCGGCGCGGCCAACCGAGATGGGGACATTTGTCGCAATCAGATCCCAGCGCCAGACGCCGTCCTCAGGCGTGACGTGCCGCGAAAAGACCGGGAAGCCTTCTTCGATGATGAAGCGAACGTCGCGGCAACCGCCGTCGACAACTGCGCCGACAACGCCACGGGCCTTGAGTGATGCAACTGAAAGCTCGCCTAAATGTGCGGCGATCTCCTGGTTGCAGGAATAGACGGCGATGTGCTCGGCCGGAATCGACCCGAGCATCGCAAGGACCTTCCGCATCGAAGCGTCGTGATCAGGCTGGTCAGCAGGTTGGCCGAGGATGGTGAACGCAGGACCAGCCATGCGGGTTCCGGCAACGAGAGGACGGAGTTCATGTGGAAGCGTTTGGCCTCTGCACCCGCGGTTGTCGAGGATGTCGGTTAAGGCGGCGGTGTAGACCGCAGCGAAGCGCTCTCTCAACACCTCGAAAGCTTCATCGGAATGATCGTGAGTCGATCTCGTAATTGAGATCTCGTAATTGAGTAGTACCTGAGTAACCGGACGCGGGTCTCTCTTGCACGCCACTTCTCGCTTGACGGCCGACCAGCGACGTCATAGCGTCACGCAAACGTTTTCGTGATGCACCCGACCCTTCCCCTATCGGCCAGGTTCTGCACGTTCCTCGACTTCCCGGACGAAGAGTGGAACCGCGTCATCGGCGTGAACCTCGCTGGCGCGTTCCTCATGGCGCAACGAGTGGCGAGAGTCATGGCAGCGAAGAGCACCGGCTCGATCGTGCACATCTCCTCGATCGACGCCCATGCAAGACGGCAACCAGGTGGCGTACACCGCCTCGAAGGCCGGGATGCTGGGCCTTAGCCGTACGATGGCCATGGAGCTCGCCCCGCACGGGATTCGGTCGAACGTCGTCAGCCCGGGGTACACGTCTACGCCACTCACGCGCCAGTACGTCGGTGAGGAGATGTACGAGTACATGACCAAGGACTTCGATCGGATTCCGCAGCGGCGGATGGCGACACCCGAGGAGATCGCCGCGGCGATCCTGTTTCTCGCATCCGACGACGCGGCGGCGATCACGGGCAGCGAGCTGATTGTCGACGGTGTCACGAGGGCGAACCTGTCGTCGTCGAGACCCTGCCCGGCGGCTGAGCCAGATTCGTGCGAAGCGCGCGAGTCGACTCGGGTGGGCTGACGGCGATGGCCGTGTCGATGCTGGAAGCCGTCGGCGCCCCTGCGCAGGCGGCTGAAACGACCGCGGCGATGCTCGTCCGCGCCGACCTCGAAGGCCACGGATCTCACGGCGTCCGCCTCCTTCCCGACTACTGCTTGCGGTGTCGATCAGGGGCGATCGACCCCACGGCCATCCCTCGGATCGATCGCGACGACGGTTCGACCGTGGTTCTCGACGGGCGACGGGCGCTCGGCCCGGTGGCCGGCCTCGCCGCCGCGGATCTCGCGGTAGAGCGCTCACGAGCGCATGGCGTGGCCGTCGTGACGATGCGGCTCAGCGGGGATCTCGGACGACTCGCGGGCTACGTCGCACACATGGCAGCGAACGGGGTCGTCGCGGTGCTCGTCGTGAACGACTCCGGTGCGAACCAGCTCGTCGCCCCGCACGGCTCGGGCGAGGGTCGGCTCGCGACCAACCCGATCGCGATTGGGATTCCGAGACCGGCGCCACCGCACCTCGTGCTCGACATGGCGACGAGTGCCGCGAGCCACGGAACGGTCGAGTTGCATCGACTCACCGGTGCTGCGTTGCCCCAAGGCTGGGCCGCCGGGGACGTGCTGCTGCCGCTCGGCGGTGCCAAGGGCACCGGCCTCGCGCTCGCCGTCGAGGTGCTCGCAGGCGTGCTCAGCGGCGCAGGTTTCAGTCGCGAGGCGCCGGCGCACGACTTCCAGGGAGTGTGGATGCTGGCGCTCGACCCCGGGCGCTTCCTCGCTCTCGGCCAGCTCGAGACCGAGACGGAGCGCCTGGTGCGCTACGTCCGCTCGGCGTCGCCGCTCACGGGGCAAGAGGTGCTCGTTCCCGGAGAGCCTTCGGCGCGTGCCGTCGAGGCCCTGCTGCGCGACGGGATTCCCGTCCTCGCTCCCGTGTGGGCGAGTCTCTGTGAGCTCGCGACCGAGCTCGACGTGCCGATCCCCGACCATCGCTAGGAGGAGGCAGCATGATCAGAGAAGCAATAACGGGACCGAACGTTCTCTCCCCGTACTCGCCGGCAGTCGTCGCCGAAGGGAAGTTCGTGTTCGTGGCGGGGCAGGGCCCACTGCAGGACGGCACGTACGTTCCGGGCACGATCGAAGAGGAGACCAAGCTCACGCTCGAGAACATGCGCGAAGTTCTCGCCGCGTCCGGCAGCGGCTTCGAGCATGTCGTGCGCTGCGGCGTCTGGCTCACCGATCTCGCCGACTTCGCGGGGATGAACAGCGTGTACGCCACCTACTTCCCGGACCCGAAGCCGGCGCGCGCGACCGTCGAGGCCGGGCTCGTGCTGGGGAAGGTCGAGATCGACTGCATCGCGCTTGTGCCGTAGGACGGTGAAGACGGTGCGCGCAATCGGCTGGGATCACCCGCGCTGTGTGAGGCCGATGCGCGCGTGCGCTGACGCCTGGCGCGAGACGCAGGGTGTCGATGTCCTCTGGGACTTCCGTAGTCTCGAGGCATTCGGCGACCAGCCGCTCGAGCAGGTGGCGCCCGACTACGACCTGCTCGTCGTCGACCACCCGTTCTGCGGGACTGCGGCGGCGACCGGTTGCCTCGCGGCGCTCGACGAGCTCGTCGACCCCGAGACGCTGTCAACGCTCGCTGACGACGCGGTCGGACCGAGTCACATGTCGTATTCGTTCATGGGGCATCAGTGGGCCTTTGCCACGGATGCGGCCTGCCAGGTGGCGGCGTTCCGCCCCGACCTTCTCGGGGCGCCGTTTCCGGCTTCCTGGGACGGCGTCCTCGAGCTCGCCCGCGCGCGGCCCGGCCGCGTTGCCCTGCCCCTCGCGCCCGCGCACGCAATCTCCAGCTTTCTGTCCCTCTGTGCCAACCATGGGGCGGCCCCGGCCACGGGTGAGTCGCTGTTCGACGAGGAGACCGGTACGTGGGCGGTGTCACTTCTGGCGGAGCTGGCTTCCCTCGGCCCCGCGGAAGCGATTTCATGGGAGCCGCCCGATGCTCTTGCGCGGCTCACGGCCCCCGACGAGCTCGACTGCGTGCCTCTCACCTACGGTTTCGTCACCTACTCGCGGTCGGAGGACTTGGCATATCCCTGCCGGTTCACCGATCTGCCGTCCGCGGGACTCGGGGCCGTCGGTGCGGTGCTCGGTGGGGCGGGCCTCGCGGTTTCCTCGACTTCACGATATCCATCGGACGCTGCCGCGTTCGCAGCGTGGGCGTCCGGCGCGGAAGCTCAACGGACGCTCGTTGCGCCGGCCGGGGGCCAGCCTGGAAGCCGTTCGGCCTGGCTCGACGCGGACCTCGACGCGCGTGCTGGAGGCTTCTTCAGCGGCACGCTCGCCACGATCGAGGCGTCCTGGGTCCGCCCGCGCGACGCCTGGTGGCCGGCGTTCCAGCGCGAGGCAGGACACCTCCTGACGACCGCCCTCGCCGAGCGCGCATCCGCCGTCCGCACGTTCACGGAGCTCGATTCCCTGTATCGCGACTGCATCCGGAGGCCGACATGAAGATCACGGGCGTCACATGTCACGTCCTGCTCGACCCAGGCTACGACCGCGACGCCACGAGCTCGACCAGGACGACATCGTCGTCGAGGTGCACACCGACGAAGGCATCACCGGGATCGGCGAGACCGACCTGAACGCATGGGTCGCGCGCGCCTGCATCGAGGCGCCTGGCACGCACACGATGGATCTCGGCCTCGGCTCAGACGCTTGTCGGGCGCGACCCGCTCGACCCGTCGCGGTGTGGGACGAGGCTCTACGTCGGTACCGCGATGACCGGGCCGCGCGGTGCCGCCGTGCACGCGCTCGGCGCGCTCGACATGGCACTGTGGGACATCTGCGGCAAGGCGGCGGGCGTGCCGACCTGGCAGCTCCTCGGCCGAGGCGGCACACGAGTCCTTCACACCCGTACGCGTCGCTGCTCCCGAACCGCGGCAGCTCGTGGGACGATTTCAGCCAGGCTCTCGTCGACCAGGCACGTTGGGCGCACGGGCTCGGCTTCCACGGGGCGAAGCTCGAAGCGCTCGTGGCAGGGCCGTACGCCCACGAAGGACTGAAGGTCCGGACACCCGCATGGTCGAGATGATCCGGGAGTTCGGAGAGCCGTCGGACGCGACTTCACGATCATGGTGGACGTCGCCTACGCGTGGACTCGGTCGAGCACGCTCCCGCGATTCTGGAGACCTGGGCCGAATACGACGTGTTCTTCGTCGAGACCCCGCTCTGGACGGACGATCTGGCCGGCTACGCCGAGCTCGCCGCGCGGAGCCCGATCAAGGTCGCCGCCGGGCGAGTGGCTGGCGACACGGTTCGAGTTCCTCGACCTGATGGATCGTGGCGGCGTTCACGTCGCGCAACCGGATGTCGGCCGGGTCGGGGGCCTCACCGAGGCGCGGCGCGTCTGCGAGCTTGCCGCCCAGCGCGGTCTGCTCGTGGTTCCGCACGGCTGGAAGACGGGGATCACGATCGCCGCCACCGCTCACCTCGCGGCGGTGACACCGCACATGCCGTTCTTCGAGTTCGTTCCCCGGGAGGTGGCCGAGTCGCCTCTTCGCCGCGAGCTCGTACGGGACGAGCTCGAGCTGGTGGACGGCCGGCTTCTGCTCCCGCGGAAGCCCGGGCTGGGCATCGAGCTCGACCGGGATGCGCTCGACCGCTTTGCTGTGGCCGCGCGGGAGCGCTACGCGTAGGGCAGGCGACGTTTGAATCAGGCGATCGCGCGGGCAGCTTCGGCGAAGAACTCGAGAGCGCCGCGATCCAACTCGATACCGAGGCCCGGCCGTTCGGGCGGGCGCAGCTTCCCGTCCTCGAAGACGAGCTCGTCGTGCGTCAGCTCCTTCCGGAGGCGCGATTCGCACAGCTCCGCCGGGAGGAACTCGAAGAACGGCATGTGCGGGGTGACCATCGCGAGTTGCGCTGCGACGGCCACCGAGATGCCCGTCTTCCAGGCGTGCGGGACGATCGCTCGGCCTCGGTCGGCTGCGAGGGCACAAACGCGACGCGCTTCGGTCAAGCCCCCGACGCGCCCGATGTCGGGCTGCGCGACCTGCACGCCGCCTTGGTCGATCAGCACCTCGAAGTCGTGCCGGGTCGAGAGCCACTCGCCCGCTGCGATGGCGACGGGCGAGCGGGCCGATAGCTCCGCGTAACCGGCCACGTCGTCCGTCCACAACGGCGTCTCGAGGAAGAAGACGTCGAGCCCGTCCCACGACTCGGCCACACGCAGCGCGCGCTCGACGGAATCGAAGGCGTACTGGACGTCGACCATGATCGTCATCTCCGAGCCGACGGCGGCCCGAACAGCCGCGACCACCTCGGTGATCCGCTCGTCCGGCCCGACGAGGCCCTTGTGCACGTACGGGCCCGAGAACGTCGCCTCGAGCTTGCAGGCGCGGAAACCCATCTCCCGTGCCCGCGTCGCCCAACCGACCATCGAGTCGACGTACGCACCGAACGACTCCACTTCCGGTTGCAGCGAGGCGTACGGGCAGTCGCTCGGTGCGTTCTGTCTCGCCCCACAGCTTCCAGCACGGAATCTCGAGTGCCTTGCCGCAGATGTCCCAGAGCGCGATGTCGAGGGCGCCGAGCGCGTGTACGACGGCGCCTCGTCGACCGGACATGGCCGTCCCGACGTAGAGGTCGTGCCAGACGGCCTCGGGGTCGAGCGGGTCGCGGCCGATGAGCATCTCCTTGAGACCGCGGTCCATCGTGTGCGTGGCGGGGGCCTCGATACAGGCACGTGCGATCCAGGCGTTGAGGTCGGTCTCGCCGATGCCGACGATCCCCGCGTCGGTGAGCACCTCCACGACGATCGTGTCCTGGGCCGAGCTCGTCGCCTCCCTGTCGAAGCCCGGGTCGAGGAGGACGTGCGTGACGACGTCGACGACCTGCATTCAGACCCTGCTGTAGGCGCCGTCGATGGAGATGTTGGCCCCGGTCATGAACCCCGCCTCGTCGGCGCACAACAGGACACATGCGTCCGCGACCTCCTCGACGCGCCCGAACCGGCCGATCGGGTGCTTCACGAGCAGCCCGGCCTCCATCTCGGCGCCGCCCTCCATCGAGTCCATCACGGAGCGGTGGAGCTCGGTCTCGATCACGCCGGGCATGAGCGTGTTGGAGCGGATGCCCTGCTGGGCCGTACTCGACCGCGATGTGGTCGGAGAGCATGTTCAGGCCGGCCTTCGAGATGTCGTAGCCGCAGTCGCCCGCCCAGACGGTGATCGCGCAGACGGAGCTCATGTTGACGATCGAGCCCCCGCCCGCGGCCAACAGGTGGGGGATGGCGAACTTCGTGACGAGGAACGGGCCGCGGAGATTGACCCGCAGGATCTCGTCGAACGCCTCGACCTCCCACTCGTGCACCGGCACCCAGTCGGACACGTCGATGCCCGCGTTGTTGACGAGGACGTCGAGCCCGCCGAGCCCGTCGACCGCTCTGGCGACGACGGCCTTGGCGCCATCGACCTGCGACACGTCCCCCAGAACTTCGACGGCGGTCCCGCCTGCGCCTGGGATCTCGTCCACCGTACGTCTCGTCCGCTCCGGGTCGCGCCCGCCCACGGCGACTCGTGCTCCCTCACGAGCGAAACGGTTGGCCACCTCTCGGCCGATTCCGCTCGACGCACCGGTCACAAGTGCGCGCTTCCCGTCGAGACGTCCCATCAGGCCCCTCCTTACAGGTCGAGTGGTGGGTACGCGTAGACGCGAGCGACCGCGCCACCGTCGGCGACGATGTCGGCTCCGTTCACGTACGAGGCCCGGTCGGAGAGGAGGAATGCGACCACCTCCGCTATCTCCTCCGGCTGCCCCACGCGGAGCATCGGGGCCAGCAGGCCTTCGCGGCGCAACGCCTCCTCGCGATCGAGGTGAGGAGGGAGCGTTGCGTACGTCATCGGCGTCTCGATGCACCCGGGCAGCAGGGCGTTGCAGCGGATCCCGAACGCGCCGTAGTCGACTGCGATCGACTTCGTAGCCATCAGCACCCCGGCCTTCGCCGCGTCGTAGACGAAGTAGCGCGGAAACGCTGCGATCCCCTGGATGGAGGACACGTTCACGATCGAGCCGGCGCGTGCGGGCAGCATCCGCCTCACAGCGACGCAGCAACCAAACATCGGTCCGAGCTGGAGCACCCGCAGCCCCCGCTCGATGTGCTCGGCGTCGATCTCGTGCGCAGCGCCGACCCAGTCGATTCCCGCGTTGTTGACCCAGTACCGGAGCTCACCGGCCGCCTCGGCCGCGTCTGCGACCCGCTCATGGGCGTCCCAGTCGCCGACGTCCCCGACGACTGGTTCATATCGCTCTCCGATCTCGTCCTTCGCGGAAGCGAGCGCATCTGCGTTCCGGTCGAGGGCGATCACGGACACGCCGTCGGCGATCAACCGCTCGGCGACGGCACGTCCGATCCCCATCGCTGCGCCTGTGACGACGGCTGACCTCACTTCTCCTCCTCGGTTAGCGGCTCCGGGGGCGCCCCCGCGGCGCCCCCGGAGCGGGATCGGCTACTCGGGCGGAATCTCCCGGTAGACGAGCTCGATGTTGACTCCCTGGCTTTTCCTGATCGCTGTGACCACGAAGTACAGGACGAACCCGAGCACAGCCGGGCCGACCGTCCAGGCGAGGAGCTTGCCGTAGTTCGTGTTCGTGCCGAGCTGGTCGTAGTGCAGATATGCCCACCACACGAACGCGGCGGTCACGATCGCGCCCACACCGGCAATCACGACGAGCGGCACACCGGCGACGGTCTTCTGAGAAGCCGAGGCCCGGTAGAGCTGCGGTCGGATGTACGGGGCAAGGACGGCCGCGAGCCCGACGAGTGCCATCGCTATCAGCTGCACGAGAGCCGCATAGACGAGCACCTGGAAGAACCCGGTCTGATCGCTGACGGCGTAGATGAACACGATTGAGGACATCACGAGCGCGATCAACAGCGCCAGCCACGGGCACCCGTGCCGGTTGACCCGTGTAACACCTTTGGGCAGCGCGCCGTCGAAGGACATCGCGAAGATCGCCCTCGTCTGCTGCAGGCTCGAGATGTACGTGATCAGCGGCCAGAAGACGATGTAGAGCAGGAAGATGAGGAACGTGTAGCCGGCGCTCCCCACGCTGATGCCGCTCAAGTAGAAGAACGTCGTCCCCGGCGTCTGGATCTCTTCCGGTAGCCCGCCGCCGTTCGCGGCGCGGAGGAAATCAGCGCCGAACGTCTTGAAGAAGACCGCGGTGCAGATCGCGACGAGGATCAATGGGATTACCCCGCCGAGCGCCATGTTGTTGGCGGTCTTGATCGTCGACGCCTGCCGCAGCTCGCCGCCGACGAACGTCGACCAGTAGCTGAAGATCGCCGTCGTGGCGAACACGGCGACCATCGGGATCGTCGCCGAGAACGAGAAGCTCGGATCAACCGGGACACCGTTTTCCACAGCGGTTGCGATCGTGCCTGCATAGGCGTCGGGGCTGCCGGTGAAGTCCTCCGCGAAGCCGTTGAACTTGTCCTCGAAGTGCCCCTGCGACTGAAGAAGGGTCACGATGGTGACGATGCCGATCGAGGCGGTGACCATCCAGAAGAAGAGGTTCTGGATGCGGAGCAAGGTCCGCCAGCCCCACAGCTGGATGAGGCCGGCGAACGCGAACATCGTGAGACCGAAGAAGATGAGCCAGGCCTTGCTCGTGCTCGCATCCTGCGCCCACAGCACGAGCCCGGGCCAGTCGGCGATCAGGCCGACTGCGACGCAGAGCGGGACGATGCCGGCAGTCATCACCGCCAGGCCGAAGAATGCGTTCGACAGCAGCCCCGCCGTCGTCATGCAGAAGACCGAAACCCACCCGATCGCTGGATGGATGACGCGGCTGACGAGCATGTAGTCGCCGCCCGACCGCGGGATCATCTGCGTGAGGAACCCGAACGCGTAGGACATGGACAGGCTCATGGGCACGACGATCAGGAGCGCCAGGTACGGGTTTCCGCCGGCTCCGACAGCGAGCGCGAAGAGGAAGATCGCGACCATCGTCTGCGTGGGATGCCCGGGGATGAAGTTGATGATCAGTGACGAGCGCGGCGGTACGCCGCGCACCAGGCCGGTCGCGGTCCGGGCAAAGAGGCCAGACGTGCCGACCTGCGGGACTGCTTCGACTTCACTCACAACAAGACCTCCGTTGGGGTTGCCTTATCCGACGACGAACTGGTGCCTGCGTACGGCCGAGCCCTCGAGCGTGACGACGGCCCCGTGGATGTGGCCGCTGTTGTACTCGGAGCCCGTGTTGATCGCGAGCGTCCTGCCGATCCGCACCTCCCCTCGTGATTCGTGGATGTGGCCGTGGAGGGCGAGGAGTGGCTGCATCTCCTCGATGATCTGCCGGACGGCGTGGCTCCCGACAGGGATCGGGTGCGGCTGACCGCCGACGTACTTCAGTGTCAGGTCCGGGTTCATCTCGTTCGCGGTGTCGAGTCCCGAGTCGTACGGGGGGACGTGCAGGTTGAAGATCGCGCTTTCGGGATCCTCGATTTGATCGGCGAGTCCGCGCAGGCGTGCGTAGAGGGAGTCCTCGTCGAGCTCCCGCGGCGTGTGCCACGGCGTCGGGTTGGCGTAGCCGCACGAGATCATCTCGTACAGCCCGACGCGCACCACGCGATCGTCGCACGCTTGGACGTGCGTCGCCGCCTCGATCACTGCGTCGCACGACCACGGGTCGTCGTTGCCCGCCATCACGTACACGTCGATGCCGTACTCCGCCATCCGCTCGTCGGCGAGGTCGATCCAGCGCCGCAGCTCGGTCAACATTGTCTCCTCGAGCAGGGTGGCGCGGGCGGCCGCGTCATCGCGCAGCCGCGCGATTTCGGCCGCCGGCGCGAGCCACGGGTACATGCCGTTGAAGCGGATGGCCTCCAGCAGCTCATCGAGCTCCTCCGGCGTCGTCCCCGTTCTGGTCTCGCCGATGAAGGTGGTCGAGAAGGAACCGTCCGGGAAGGACTCGACAGGCACGATCGCCTTCCCGGTGAGATCGCCCCCCATGATCAGCGCCTGGACTCCGTAGAAGCGCCCGGCGCCGAGGAACTTACGCCACAAACGCTCCGATCCGTGCAGGTCGGATGCGTAGTAGAGCGACAGCGTGTCCGCTGTCGTCGAACCGCCTGCACCTCTCTTCGAGCGCCCGAGCAGCATGCGACTCCCTGGCCTGTGCGTGAAAACGTTTGCGTGGGCGACCGTAAACGGTCGTACGATCCGCGTCAACCCATGCGCCGTGGCTCGCAGAAGGGCGTCGCGACGATCCGCGAGTCGGCGCGCTCGCCGGCGTCGAGGACGACTGCCTGCCCCTCGTCGACCGCCCGCGCGAGACCGAGGGAGTGGGGAACCGAGGCCGGCTCGAGGGCCAGCATCTCGGCCTGCCCGCGCCAACGCCCACCCGACGCGCGCACCTCACGCCAGATCCACACGTGGGGAAGGCGGGCCGTGTCCCACTCGACGCGCAGTCCCTGCCCCGTGGCGTCGTTGACGACCTCGTACCAGCCTTCTGGCACGTCCGCGACACTGAGAAAGCGTCCGCTTGCCTCCGCGACCGAAACGACGTCTCCGCGTTCGGTTGTGCCGTCGAGCAGGCGGACCTCCGGCCAGCCGGGCGCGTCTGTCGGCGGCAGCACGGGGCCGTCGGCCTCCGATAGCTCGTACGCCACCCCGCCGGGCAACCTGATGGCCGCCGAGGGCGCGAGCAGCTCGTTCCCGACAGCGATGTGCTCGACCGACACGAACGCGGCCGCTGCGGTCGTCGCGACCCACCCCGTCTCGATCTCCAGGGAGCCGTCCCGAAGCTCGATCGTGCGGGTGACCTCGAGGCCGTGACCGGACCAGCGCAAGGTCGAGCCTCGGGCCCTCTCGTCGACGACATCCCACGGGTCGTTCGACGCCCTGCCGTGGAAGCCGTGAGACGCCCCCTCGTAAGCACAGGGGTTTCCGGCGTTGGGAGTCACGGTCTGCCAGCCCCCGCGATAGCGGTCCGTCCAGGCGCTCTCGTCGAGCTCGCCGCCGAGCGGCTCGAGCGACGGGAACGGCGGCCGCCCGAGCAGTTGTCGCCCGGTGTCGAGGTCGACGAGATCGAGGATCTCGCCGCCGTGGCGAGGATCGAGCCGGACGAGCAACCGGCCGGAGCGGAGGATGATCATGCGAGCTCAAGGACCACGCGGCCCGCACTGCCAGAGCGCGTCGTCTCGAGCGCCTCCGCGATCTCGCCGAGCGAGAACCGGTGCGTGACGAGCGGAGCGAGGTCGAGCTTGCCGGCGAGCGCGAGCGTTGCGAGTCCCGGGATCTCGAGCGCCGGCGTCGCCCCGCCGATGTGCGTGCCGAGCACATCGTGCTCGAACTGCGTCAGCTCGTAGACGGGCAGCGGAACGGTCACGCCCATTGCGGGCTGTCCGATCAGCACTGTCTTGCCGCCGGTCCGCGACGCCGCGAAGGCCTGCTCCGCAACCGCTGGGGAGCCGAGTGCCTCGAAGGTATGGTCGACCCCGTCGGGGACGATCCGGCGGACGGCGGTGACCGGGTCCTCGGAGGCAGGATCGACGGCGTGGGTGGCACCGAGCCTCAGGGCCAACTCGCGCTTCGCCGGCACCGGGTCGACGGCGACGATTGGATATGCCGAGACGAGCCTCGCCCCGAGCACCGCGGCAAGGCCGACGCCGCCGCACGCAAACACAGCCACGGACTCGCCCGGGCGGACGTTCGCCCGGCGCGTGACCGAGGCCACCCCGGTCATGACCCCGCACCCCAGCAGGCAGGCGAGCGCCGGATCGAGCTCCGACGGCACCGGGATCGCCGCATTCGCCGGCACGACGGCGTGCGTCGCGAAGGAGGAGACCAGCGCGAGGTGATGCACGCGGGCGCCGTCCTGCGAGAGGCGCGTCGTCCCGTCTCGGAGGACACCGTCGTCCATGCAGCGCGCCGCTTCCAGGCAGAGGTTCACGCGCCCCTGCAGGCAGAAGCGGCAGCGACCACAGGCGGGCGTGAACGTGAGGACGACATGCTCGCCGACCCGAGCGGGATCGACGTCTTCGCCGACTTCTTCGATCACGCCGGCGCCTTCGTGGCCGAGCACCATCGGCAGCGGTGCCGGCCACTTCCCGTCGAGCAGCGAGAGGTCGCTGCGGCAGATTCCCGATGCCTGGAGCCGCACGAGCACCTCGTCGCGGCGGGGCGGTGCGAGCTCGAGCTCGACGACTTCGAGCTCGCAACCCGTCTCGACGAGGAGGGCGGCGGTGATGAACAACCTCAGGCGCCTTCCCGCCGCACGAGCGACGGAGCCGTCGCCAGCATGATGTCGCGGGGAGCGCCGCCGCCGATCTGCTCGATCAGCGCATCGGCGGCGGTGATGCCGAGCTCGAACAGGGGCAGCTCGACGCCCGTGACCGGGACGTCGAGGTAGTCGAGCAGGGGTTCCTCGTCGACGCTGACGAGGTACAGGTGCTCCGGAACGCGAATGCGCTTCTCGCGGACCGCGCGTACCGCGCCGATCACCTGGTTGATGCTGGCCACGACGCACGCGGTCGGTCGTGGCTCCCAGGCCAGCATGCGCTCCATCGCGGCGAGCCCTCCCTGCTCGTCGAAGGGCGTCTGCTCCACCAGGAGCTCGATCCCGAGGTCCGCCGCGAGCTTTCCGAACGCCGCCACGCGACGCGCCGCGGTGTCTATGTCCTGTGGCCCGTCGATGTGCCCCACGCGTCGGTGCCCGAGCGAGACGAGATGGTCGGCGCTCAAGATCATCGTCGCCTCCTCGTCCATGACGACGTTGCGACCACTACCCGAAAGGCCCCGGTTTGCGAACACGACCGGGATCCGATCTCGCGCCAGCCGCTCGAGGATCGGGCTGCCAGAACGTGCGCTGAGCACGAGCAGCCCGTCGATGCGCCCCTCCGCGACGAGCCGCTCGTAAGCCTCCTGCACCGAATCCTCGTAAGCCTCCTGCACCGAATCCTCGCCTGTGTCCTCGGCGAGGAGCACCACGAAGTCCCGCTCCCATGCCCGGCCGACGGCGCCGTGGATGATCTCGCTCCAGAGGGGATTGCGCAGCGACGGGACGAGTACCCCGAGAGAGCACCCGCGGTCGACAGCTTGAGCCCGCGCGCCATCGCGTTCGGGCGGTACCCGAGCTCGCGGGCCGCGTCGAGGATCCTCTGCCGGGTCTCCGGGCGTACCGCGACGTCGTCAGCGCCGTTGATCACGCGCGAGACGGTCGACACGTGAACGCCCGACAACTGGGCGACATCGCCGAGACGAGGTGGACGACCAGGGCGGGAGCTCATCGGCGGTGGCGATGATAGACCTGTCGTCGAGCCGTGGGCTAACGTTTGCGCGCATGACCCGTCCCGACATCCTCGAAGAGGCGCGGCGGGTCACGGAGGGTGCTCGCGCGGCGAACGTGCCGGTTCGCGTCCTCGGCGGGGTCGCAATCTCGCTCCACGCGAACGGCAGGCTACATCCGGCCCTCAGCCGCCCGTACCGCGACATCGACCTCGTCACGACGCGCAAGCAGGGGCGAGCGACGGCCAAGCTTCTGACAGGTCTCGGATACACCGCGAACGAACGATTCAACCTGATGAACGGCTCGACTCGACTCGTGTTCTACGACCTCGCCAACGGGCGCCACGTGGACGTCTTCGTCGGGGAGTTCCGCATGTGTCACCAAATCTCGATCGCCGACCGGCTCGAGCTCGAGGACACCACCGTGCCGCTCGCCGAGCTGCTCCTGACGAAGCTGCAGATCGTGGAGCTGAATCACAAGGACCTGCTCGACATCTGGGCGATCGTCCACGAGCACGACGTTGCCGAACACGACGACGACGCGATCAACGCCGCGCGCATCGCCGAGCTCCTCGCGGCGGACTGGGGGCTTTGGCGGACGTCGCGCCAGTCCGTCGAGGAAGCCAGGGCGAGGCTCTCGGAGTCCGAACTGCCCGAGGACGATCGATCGCTCATCGACGAGCGGCTCCAGCGCCTGTGGGAACGAGTGGAGGCGCAGCCCAAGGGGCTTCGCTGGCGGAGCCGCGCGAAGGTCGGCGATCGCGCCAAGTGGTACGAAGAGCCGGAGGAGATCGGGCACGTGGTCACCACACCCGGAGGTGCATGAGCTCGCGGCCGAGCTCGGCATCCCGCCCCCTAATCGACGCGCAGGACGTGCCGCATGTGGTCGGCAACGACCTCGACGCTTGGTATGACTGCGTCCTCCAGCGTGGGGCTGTAGGGCACGAGTAGATCGTCCGGAAGGCTCAAGGCAGCGAGCCGTTCCGGCGGTGCACCGCGCAAGCAAAGCTCGGAGATCACAGTGGCTCCCCAGCCCCCGGCGTGCACCTGCTCTTCGACCACCAGGAGACGGCCGGTCCTGGACGTGCTCTCGCTGATCGTGTCGATGTCGAGCGGTCGAAGCCAACGAAGCTCGATCACCTCCACCGAAAACCCTTCCTCGCCCAGGCGGTCAGCCGCGGTCATGGCTCGGTCGGCCATCAGGAGGGTCGCCACCACGGTGAGGTCGGACCCGGAACGAAGGATTCCGGCGGTCCCAACCGGAAGGATGCCGTCTGCGCCGAGGACGACCGGCCCCTTGCGGCCGTATAGGCCCTTGTGCTCGTAGAACAGCACCGGATCGTCGTCCTGGATCGCCGCACGAAGCACACCGTAGGCCGAGGCCGGGGTGCCGGCCGTCGCCACCTTTAGTCCCGGCAACCCTATGTACCAGGACTCTCCGGTGGCCGAATGCTGCGTCCCGAACCGGCCAGTCGCACCGCCGATTGCGCGCACCGTCACCGGCGTCACGCATTGGCCGCCCGACATGAAGCGAAACTTCGGCAGTTCGTTCACGATGGCATCACCCGCCGAGGGAAGAAAGTCACTGAACATGAACTCGACCACGGGTCGCATCCCTGTGACGGCCATCCCGAGCGCGGCTCCCAGAAAGCCGTTCTCGGAGATCGGCGTGTTCCGCACCCGCTCCGGCCCGAACTTCTCGACGAGCCCCTCGTTCGTCTTGAAGACTCCCCCCGCGTTGGCGATGTCCTCGCCAAGGAAGACTACGGTCGGGTCGTCACGAAGCTCGTGCTCGAGCGCTGCCCCGATGGCCTCCCGATAGGAGAGCTCGACGGTGCTGCCCTCAGGGACGGCGAGCTCGGTCTCAACCGGCGTAGACATAGTTCCTGACCTCCTCGAGGGTCGCGACGGGTGCCTCGGCCGCCCGCCGGGCGCTTTCGTCGACGTCGACCTGGGCTCGCTCGCGCATCGCGCGTTGCTCAGCCTCGCTCGCCATGCCCTCGGAGGCGAGCCTCGCGCCGAGGACCGCGATCGGGTCGCGCTCCTTCCAGCGCTCGAGCTCTCCTGCAGGCCGATACCTCGCGGGATCGGTGCGGGAGTGACCCCTGTAGCGATAGGTCTTCGCCTCGATCAGCGTCGGCCCTTCGCCTCGACGAGCTCGTGCGACCGCGCCTGAGACGGTCTCGAATACCGCATCCACATCCTGCCCGTCCACGATCGCGCCTTCCATGGCGTACGCCCCGGCGCGCTCCACGAGATCGTCGAGCGGCGTCGTCTCCCGAATCGGGCTGTACTCCCCGTACAGGTTGTTCTCGATCACGAAGACGGCGGGAGCCTTCCAGACCGCGGCCATGTTGAGCGACTCGTGGAATGTGCCGATGTTGGTCGCTCCGTCACCGCAGAACGCGAGGGCCACCGCGTCGGTTCCGCGCAGGACCGCTGACATTGCGGCGCCGACGGCGACCGAGTAGCTCGCGCCGATGATCGCGAAGGACCCGATCAGATTGCGCGAGAAGTCGGTCAGGTGCATCGACCCGCCGACGCCACGGCAGCAGCCGCTCGTGAGTCCCATCAGCTCGCCGAACGCGGCCTCCATAGGCATGCCGCGCCCGAGCGCGTGACCGTGTCCGCGATACGTGATCGTGAGGTAGTCGTCGTAGCGGAGCGCTGCGATTGCGCCCACGGAGACCGCTTCTTGGCCCTGGCACAGGTGCGTCGTTCCCTGGATCTCGCCCTCCATGAAGAGCTCCTGCACTTTGTCCTCGAACAGCCGGATCTCGAGCATCTGACGAAGCCAGCGAACCCGATCGGGGCCACGCTGCGCGCTCATCTCAGGACCTCCTTCGGGGACGGCTCGTCCCTCCACTTAGCCTTCGTCCTCGAGGTACGCGATTACCGCCCCGACCGGAGCCTCCTCGCCGGCTGCACAGACGATCTCCTCGAGGACCCTGTCGCCAGCGACTCCATCTCGATGGTCAACTTGTCGGTCTCGATCTCGGCGAGCGGTTCTCCTCGTTCGACCCGGTCGCCGACGCTCTTCAGCCAACCCGCGAGCTTCCCTTGCTGCATGTCGTAGCCGAGGCTTGGCATCCTGACCTCAATCCTCATCCCCGTTCGCTTTCCTCGTCGGAAACACGTCCACGAGCTCGGGGGCATCGCGCTTGAAGATCATGAAGCTGCGTGTGAACTCGATGATGACCTCTCCTTCCTGGTTCAGCCCAAGCGTGCGAATCGAGACGATGCCGCAGGTCGGCCGCGAGCGAGACTCGCGCACTTCCAGCACCTCCGACTCCGCCCAGATCGTGTCGCCGGCGTAGACCGGCCGCGGAAGGGAGATGTCGCCCCAGCCGAGGTTCGCGACGGCGTTCTCGCTCGTGTCTGCCACGGACAGGCCGACCACGATGGCGAGCGTCAGCGTCGAGACGACGAGCGGCTTTCCGAACTCGGTCCGCGCCGCATAGACGCTGTTGAAGTGCATCTGGTTCGTGTTCATGGTCAGCAACGTGAACCAGGTGTTGTCGGCCTCCGACACGGTGCGTCCCAACCGGCTTCGGTAGACGTCGCCGACCGTGAAGTCCTCGAGAAAGCGGCCCCTCCACGCGGTCGTCATGTGCCGGCCCGCATCATCCCGATCGCACGCCCGCGCTGCACGATCGAAGTCGCCATCTTGCGCGACGCCTCGTCGATCATCTCGCTCTCGAAAACGGCGGCGCCGCGGCCTCGCTGCAACGCCCCCGTCTCATAGGCCTCGAGGATCTGCTCCGCCCGGTCGAATTCCTCCTGAGTCGGGACATAGGTCACGTTGCAGACCTGCACCTGGTCCGGGTGGAGCGCCCACTTTCCATCGAAGCCGAGGAGCCGCGACCGCCTGGCGGACTCGCGGAAGCCGTCGAGGTCGCGGATCGCGGCGTACGGACCGTCGATCGCCTGAAGCCCGAACGCACGTGCAGTCGTGATGATCCGGGACAGGACGTAGTGCCACTGATCGCCCGGGTACTCGCGATCGATCGCTCCGACCGTGAGCTGCGGCAGCCCGGCCGCAGCCGCGTAGTCTCCAGGTCCGAAGATGAGTGTCTCGACCCGCGCTGAGGCGGCGGCGATGCGCTCGATCTCAAGCAGGCCGCGAGGCGACTCGATCTGCACTTCGATGCCAATCGGGCGCGGGAGCCGGTGCTTGCGCTCGAGCTGCTCGAGCAGATGCGCGAGGAAGTGGATCTCGGCAGCGCTTTCGACCTTCGGAAGCATCACGCAGTCGAGTAGGTCGCCCGCACCGCCCACGACGGCAAGCATGTCGTCGAGGCACCACGGCGTTCCGACGGCATTGATCCTGACGACCCGGGTGGGAGCACGCCAGTGCCGATCCCGCAGCGAGGTCACAACCCGCGAGCGGGTCTCATCGGTCTTCTCCGCCGGCGCAACCGCGTCCTCGAGATCGACGAAGATCTGATCGGCGTCGAGCTCCGCGGCCTTGGCGAGCATCTTCGGGCTCGAGCCGGGGACGGCGAGACACGATCTCCTGAGCCTGATCGGCCTGGGCAGCGCGCCAGGCGCGGCGTCGATCACGGCGTCCATCCGGCAGCGTACTCTACTACTGGGGGAGTAAAATGCCGCATACCCTTGGTGACACGACAACGCCGGTGACTGCCTGATGGAGTTCCTCGTGCGCATCGAGGTGCGCCTTCCCGGCGACATGGACCCCGATGCACGCCAGCGCCTGCTCGAACGCGAGCGGGAGCGCGGCGTCGAGCTCAAGCACCAGGGAACGATCGTAAGAATCTGGCGGATTCCCGGCCGCCTCGCGAACGTCGGAATCTGGGACGCGAGGGACGCAACCGTGCTGCACGAGGCGATTGCGTCACTGCCGGTGTTCCCGTGGATCGACGCTGAGGTGGTACCGCTCGCGGTGCATCATCTCGAGGCCGGGGCCTGAAGGCGAGGGTACGAGGCCACCGTGACGAGCCCCAGCCTCTCCCAAGTCCTCGACCACCTCCAGACGGTGGGTCTCTCGATGTACGAGGCGCGGCTCTACGTCGGCTTGCTCCAGGGCGGGCCTCAGAACGGGAACGAGCTCAGCAAGGCCGCACGCGTGCCTTCGTCGAAGGTGTACTCGACTCTCGAGAAGCTGACGGCGCGCGGTTTCGTCCATCAGACACATCGTGACGGCGGCGCGGTCTACACCGCGATCACGCCTGACGACCTGGTAAGCCGCCTTCGCGGAACGTTCGTCCCGCCGCTCGAGTTCCTCGAGATCGCGCTGCACAAGCTGGACGAGAAGCGACCGGAGCCCGAGACGATCACGGTTTCGAGCATGGCCGCGATCTGCGACCACGCGCGGCGGGTGGTCGCCGGAGCGGAGCGCGAGCTCTACGTCTCGACCTGGGCGGACGACCTGGAGGAGATCCGGCCGGCGCTCGAGGCCGCGGCCGGCCGTGGAGTGCACATCTTCGCCATGCTTTACGGCGACGCACAGCTCGATGTCGGTTCCTGGCAGCAGCACAGCTACCAGGACATCGTCGCCGGCAGGATCGGCGGACGCATGCTGACACTCGTCGCCGACCGCCGCGACGCGCTGATCGCGCACATCCCGTCGAGTGGCATCGCGACCGGCGTCCGCACCTCGAACCCTGTGCTCTGCCTGGTGACCGAGGAATACCTTGGTCACGACTTCCTCCTGCAGGGAACGAAGCAGATCACCGGGTTCGAGGCGTACGACGACTGGTGGCACTCGGACCCGGACATCAGGAGGATCATCCTGGGACGAGCCGTCCAGGATGCGGAAGCCTTGCCGCCGGCTCGGCGCAGCTCACGCAAGAAAGCGCGGGCGTAATGCCTACAGACACCTAGCCGGCGTCGCGGTGCCCGCGCATTGGCACGAGGATCGAGCGCTCGAACGTGCACACGAGCTCTTCGTCCTGGTTGAAGCCCTTCGTCTCCACCGAGACGATGCCGGAGCCCGGCCTCGTACGGGACGATCGCTTGCCGAGCACGCGCGTCTCCGCGTAGAGCGTGTCACCGTGGAACACGGGCTGTAGGTGTTGCAGCTTCTCCGTCCCGAGCGCCGCGATCGCCTTGCCCGACACGTCCGGGACGCTCATGCCGAGGAGCAGCGCGTAGACGTACGTGCCGACGACCATGTTGCGGCCCCCGGGCATCGTTGCCGCCGCGTGGTGCGCGTCGACGTGAAGCGGGCTCACCGCCAGCGTAAGCAGGCAGAACAGATGGTCCTCGGCTTCGGTGATCGTCTTGCCCGGCCAGTGCCGGTAGACGTCGCCCACCTCGAGCTCCTCGTAGTACCGCCCGAAGCGGTCCTCGCGCGCGTCGAACGTGCGGCCTGTTCGGTCCGTCACCACGCGCCCTCGCGTCGGTAGCTCTCGATTTCTTCGGCCGAGAACCCGAGCTCGGCGAGGACTGCGTCGGTGTCCTCCCCGAGCGCCCGGCCAACGTGGCGAATCGTCGCAGGAGTGGCGCTCATGCGTGGCACCGGTGCCTGCATCGTCACGCTGCCGAGGTCACTGTCGGGCACATCGATCAGCGTCTGCCGCGCACGGTAGTGCTCGTCTTCGAACACATCGCGGATCGAGAGCACGCGCGCACCCGCTACTCCTGCCTGTTCGAACGCGGTCTCGATCTCGTCGGCAGGGCGCTCCTTGATCCACGCGGCGACGATCTCGTCCAGCTCGTCGGCGTGCAGGGCGCGGGCCCCCGAGGTCGCAAACCGGGGATCCTGCGGGAGCGCTGCGTCGACGAGCGACATCACGGCGTCGGCGGCCGACGGCGTGCTGGCGGACACGGCGAAGAACTCGCCGTCACTCGTCTCGTACACGTTGCGGGGCGACGAGAACGGGAGACGAGAGCCATTGCGTGTCTGTACGTAGCCGTTGTGCTTGAAGAGCGTAGGGAGCGGCCCGAGGGTGTTGAAGAGGGCTTCGAAGAGCGAGACGTCGATCACCTGCCCCGGCGCGCCACTCGTGTCGCGCGCGTAGAGGGCGACGAGGAGTGCCCATGTGGCGAAGAGGCCTGCCACCGCGTCGGCCGAGGCAATGGGCGCGAGCAGCGGGGGCCGGTCCGCATAGCCGCTCAGGCTTGCGTGGCCCGAGAACGCTTCGGCAAGGGTCCCGAATCCCGGGCGGTCGCGCCTGGGGCCGGTCTGACCGAAGCCGGAGACGCGCACGACGATGAGCTTTCCGTTCCGGGCGAGTAGCGTGTCCGGGGAGAGATCGAGGCGCTCGAGCACGCCAGGGCGGAAGCTCTCGACGAGCACGTCCGCCCGCTCGACGAGGCGAAGGAGGGCTTCTCGGCCGCGCGCATGTTTCAGGTCGAGAGTCACGGAGCGCTTGTTCCGCCCCAGAACCAGCCACCAGGCAGACATCTCGCCGACAGCCTCGCCCAGCGAGCGTGTGGGGTCGCCGTCGGCCGGTTGCTCGATCTTGATCACCTCCGCCCCGAAGTCGGATAGGTACGTGCCCACGCTCGGGCCCGCCACGACGTTCGCGAGCTCGATGATGCGGAGATTCGCAAGCGGCCCACTCGAAGCGTCGCGACTCATGTGTCGGAGCCGAGCGGGGCGCCCGCGAAGTTCTCGAACGGACACCGGAACAGGAGGAGCGTCGCATGCGCGCCTAGCGCGTCGACGTGCAGCTCGAGATCGCGCCGTACGTGGAAGTAGTCGCCTGGGCCGAGGTTGCCCGCCATGACGCCCGCGCGCACGTGCGCGCGCCCGCCCGTGACGAGCCCGACCACCTCGCCGTCGCTCGCCGTCTCGGCGAAGGAACTGCCGGGCGCGACCTGCAGGGTCTCCGCGCCGAGCGCATTTCCGCGGGCGCCGGAGTCTCCATCGAGGGGGCGCGTGATCGTCATTCGAGGTCCTCGCTTCCGGGCAGGAAGTCGGAGAGGCGCCACTTGTTGTGCGCCAGGTTCGGGGCGACGAGGATGAACGCCCAGGCGTCGCTCTCACCGACTTCGCCGAGGAAGTTGTGCGGAGCATTGGCCGGTATGTGAACGAGATCGCCGGCCCCAGCGACGCGTTCTTCGCCGCCGACCTCGACGAGGCACTGCCCGCTGAGGATGAAGTAGTACTCCTCGGCGTCGTCGTGGGCGTGGCGGATCGGCCCGAGGGGATCGCCGTGCAGGTGCGCGGCGCCGGCGGGCCATACGAGCGGGCCGCCGCGCACCGCCTCCGTAAAGAGGAGCCCTTGCCGAACCCACTCCTGCCACGATCCGAGGGCGTCGCCCGCGGCGAGCGGGGTTGTCTTCTGCGAAGTGCTCTGGCTGTCACTCACGTCGCGTCCTCATTTCACGTCGGACTTCGATGGACTAATCGGGGGTCAGATCTCCTGGGCCGGGTAGAACCACGAATACGCTCCCCAGCCGCCGTCAACGCGGAGGACCGCGCCGGTCACGTACGACGCGGCGTCCGAGAGCAGAAAGAGGATTGCGTCAGCGAGCTCTCGGGCGGTGCCGGTTCGCCCCATCGGCGTACGTGCGACGAGAATGGCATTGGACCGTCGACGCTGCGGTGACGGGACGTCGACCGCGCCGTACTCGATGGCGTTGAGCCTGACCCCGCGCGTAGACCACGCGACCACCGAGCGCCGCATGCCGGCCTTTGTCGCGGCGGACGCGACCTCGACTTCGAAACTTGCATCGGGCCGATGGAGCCCGACGGTCGGCAGGAGCGCGAGGAATGACGGTCGGACGGCGGGGTCGAGGGCTTGGCCGGCTTCGCCGAGCGCCCAGAGCGCAAGGTCGACTTCACGCTCGCCCGCACTGTCCGACGGGATCACATGGATCCAACCCCGAGCGCGCGACGCCAGGACTCGTGCGTCGGAGGCGGGCGCTACCCGGACGGTGCCGGACGCGGCCTCGTCTCCCGTCTCCGCGGCGGGGTGAATCCACGTGAGCTCGAGCTCCGGCAGCGCGGCAGCGAAGGCTGTTACGACCTCGCGACTGCCGCCGGACACCAGGCAGGCCGGCGTGGTCATCGGGGCTCCTCGAGCTCGGCGCCGTCTTCGTCGTAGATGCCCGCGCTCGCCAGCCAGCCGCCGTCGACCGGCAGGGTCACGCCCGTGATGAAGCTCGCCCGTGAGGACGCGAGGAACGCGACGCATGCTGCGATCTCGTGGACGTCGGCAATTCGCCCCATCGGCGTTCGCTTCTCGTAGGTCGCGAGCTTGGCCTTGCCGGTCGGGCTGCGGAGCACTTCGTCGGTCATCTCCGTACGAGTCACACCCGGCGCCACGGCGTTCACGCGAATCCCGCGTGTTGCCCACTCGACGCCGAGTACCTCTGTCAACACGATAACGCCGGCCTTCGCCGCGTTGTAGGCGGAGCGACCGGGGTGTCCGCCGAGCCCGCCGATCGAGCTGATGTTGACGATCGCGCCTTCGCCACGTTCGAGCATCCCAGGCGCCACTGCCCGAGTCGCCAGGAACGTTCCCGTCAGCAGGACGTCGACCTGTAAGCGCCAGTCGGCTTCGCTGAGCACGTGCGACGCGGCGAGCGTGAAGAGGCCCGCGTTGTTTACGAGCACCCGGGGAGGGCCGATACTCGCCTCGACATGCTCGACCATCCTCGCGAGGGCGGCCCCGTCCGTGACATCGGCCTCCAACGCGAACGCGTCACAACCGTTCGCAGAGAGGAGCTCGGCGCGCTCGCGCGCGGCCGTCCCGTTCCGGTCGAGGACCACCACCGACCCGCCACGGCGGCCGAGAGCCTCGGCGATCCCTGCGCCGATGCCACGAGCGGCCCCCGTCACGATGCAGACATGGCCTGCGAATTCGTCCTTGCGAAGGAGGGACTCGTTCCCCTCGGTCACCGCTTGTCCCCGGACGCAAGCCCGTACCGTTCGACAAGCTCCGGGTGGGGCGGGTACGCGAAGCAGCGGGCGGATGCTGCTCCGTCGACCGCGATGCACTGGCCGGACACGAAGGATGCGTCGTCCGAGAGCAGGAACGCGACCGTCGCGCCGACCTCGCTGGGTTCACCGAGACGGCCCAGCGGATGCAGCCTCGCATCGTCCCGCTCGGCCGCAGCCGGATCGGAGGCCCGCTCCCAGCTTTCGACTGCCATCCTCGTCCGGAAGGCGCCCGGCATGACGGCGTTGGCGCGGATGCCGAACGGGCCGTACTCGGTGGCGATCTGCCGAGTCAAGGAGTTGACCCCTCCCTTCGTCGCGGCGTAGACGAAGGACTCCGGGAAACCACAGATCGCCTGGATCGAGCTGATGGAGACGATCGCGCCGCCACCGCGCTCTAGGAAGTGGCCGATCGCCTCGCAGCAGCCCCAGACGACACTTACGAGATTGACGTCGAGCAGGCGGTGCATGTCCGCCTCCGTTAAAGCATGGGCTGGGCCCGGGAGATCGATCCCGGCGTTGTTCACCCAGCCGGCGAGCTCGCCGAGCTCTGCGGCGACGCTGCGCGCCGTCTCGCTCGTCGACCTTTCAGCGACATCGCCCACCACCGCGACAACCGCAGATCCTGCGTCACGCCTGAGGGCCTCGAGCCCTGGCTCGTCGATATCGACCGCGACGATCGCCCAAGCGTCGCTAGCGAGTTCGAGCGCGATCGCGCGTCCCAGTCCCGCCGCCGCGCCGGTGACGACACATGAGCGCATCGGTGCTACTACTACTCTTGGAGTAGAGTTGTGTCAATAGGAGAGGGACTGGTGGTGCGCGTCCGCTCCTTGTCCGTCGTGATCTCGTAGACAACCGGACAAACGCGTGCCGAGCCTCTCCCTAGCCCGCATCGGCAAGTCAACCGTGGCCGCCCCCGGCCTGGACGGTCAAGCGGCTCTCGACCTTCGCACAGGAGTTCCTGCAGATCGGAAACCGCTGGTCATCGGCACACGCCGTCTGGGCGCAAGAGCGATGGGGCCTGAAGCCCCGCGGAGCGCACGCCGTCATGCGAAAGGCCAACGAGGCAGGGCTGGTGACCGTCACTCCCAGCGGCGGCCAGCGTAGCCCGAACATCTACGCGCTCCGAGATGCCGACGATGCGCCGCCGAGCGCGCAGGCTCAGGCGGACTGGCATCGACGGCGATGGCAGACGGCGAATGCGGCACGCGATGAGCTGCAGGCCGCATTCGACTCGGGCCGCGTAACGCCGATTCCCCCGGAGCAGATCGCGCGTTATCGAGAGCTCCGCGAGCTTGCCGTTAGCCTGCCAGACCCACCACCCTGGACCGGGCCAACGTCGATACCGATCTGCGGCCACGCGCTCCGGAGCCCGATCGGTACCCCTGCGTACTGCGTTCGCAAGCCAGGCCATCCGGGAAGCCACCGCGCAACGATCAAGGGCCGCGGCGCGAGGGAAGTACAGCGGCGGTACGACACACCGAAGCGCTGGAACGCGGGAGTCTAGCCCGGTACCTAGTACCGCAAGTCGGCGACTAGAACCCCCTCGGGGTTAGCCCCACAGACGCAATGGCGTGTGGCCCATTCGGTGGCCCACCATCCCGCGGAGACGGCGCGCGTCGAATGGAAAGTCACCCCTTTCCAGGGCCTTTCTTCAAGCCGACGCCCGGACTCGAACCGGGGACCCCTTCATTACGAGTGAAGTGCTCTACCAGCTGAGCTACGTCGGCGAAGCGGGATGAGTGTAGCCGCGGGTCAGGCGCGGGCAGCACGAGCGCCGGCGGCCGGCGCCAGCGCGCGGCGCAGCCGCACGAACAGCGCCTCGAGCGCGAGCGACGGGTTGAGGTTGAACTCCTCGAGCTCGCGCCACGTCTGCCGCACGGCCTCTGCCGCCTCGACGGCTCCGTCGGCCGCGCCCGCGGCGACGTCCTCGCGGAGGTCGTCGAGCCGATCTGCGTGGACAGCCCCTGCGTCGGCGTCCGCGCCGACGACAACGAGGTCCCGGTACCAGGCCTCGAGACCCTCGAGCGCGGCGAGCAGCTCGTCGCGCTCAGCGCCCCGCTGGGCGCGCTTCACCCGCTGCTCGGCGTCCCGCGCCGGGAGGTCGAGCGTGTCGACGACGGCCTGCTCCTGCTCGCGCGCCTCCTCGGCCTTCGCCGCCGCGACGGCGAGCAAGGTGCTCGCGGCGTCCGCCGGCTCGAGGCCGTCCCGGTAGACGGCGCGCGCGGTCGCGATCAGCTCATCGCGTCGGGCAGCTGCGTCCGGATCGAGGAGTCGTCGAGCGCGATCGAGGCGGCCGCCCGACGCGCGGGCGAGAACGCGCACCTCCTCGTCGCTCCGCTCAGGCGCCTGCGACGAGATCCATTCGCGCACGGCCGCCTCGGACAAGCGCCGAAACGGGACGAGCTGGCAGCGGGAGAGGATGGTCGGCGGCAGTGGTCCCAGCTCGCGCTGCGACGAGGACGATGACGGCGTACGGCGGCGGCTCCTCGAGGTCCTTGAGCAACGCGTCCGCGGCGTCCTCGTTCATCCGCTCGGCGTCGAGAACGAGGTAGACGCGCCGGTCGGCCTCGAACGGCCGCATGTGCAGGTCGTGTCGGAGCGCCCGGATGTCGTCGATGCGGATCATCTCCCCGAGCGGCTGCAAGAGGTAGAGGTCCGGGTGCGCGCGTGCTTCGACGCGCCGCTCGTCGCCCAGCACCGCCGACGCGAACGCGAAAGCCGCCGCCCGCTTCCCCACGCCGGGCGGGCCGTGGAGGAGGTACGCATGCGCGCCCCCCTCGGACAGCGCCGCGGTCAGGAGCCGCTTCGCCTCGGGCTGCTCAGGTACGGACGCGAAGGGCTCCATACACCTCCTCGGAGAGCTCGTCGGCCGGTCGCGTGGCGTCGAGCACGACGATCCGCTCGGGAAAGCGCGCAGCGAGCTGCCGGTATCCCTCGGCGGCGCGCTCGCGAAAGTCGTCTCCCTCGCGCTCGAGCCGGTCGTAGTGCCGCTGGATGCGCGAGGGCACGTCGCCGGGGTCGAGCTCGAGCAGGAACGTGCGGTCGGGAAGCAGGCCTCCAACGGCGGCGAGGTTGAGGTCGAGCATGCGGTCGAGCCCGAGCTCGCGTCCGACGCCCTGGTAGGCGACCGACGAGTCGACGTAGCGGTCGCAGATGACGGCCGCGCCTCGCTCGAGCGCGGGTCGGATGACCTCGTCGACCAGCTGCGCGCGCGCGGCGACATAGAGGAGCGCCTCCGCCCACGGGCCGACGTGCCCTCCGTGCAGGACGAGGTCTCGAACTCCCTCGCCCGAGCTCGGTGCCGCCCGGCTCTCGCGTCGACAAGACGTCCACGCCGTCGGCTTCGAGTCGCGCGCGCAGGAGCTCGGCCTGCGTCGACTTGCCGGAGCCGTCGAGGCCCTCGAAGGTCACGAACATCGGCTCCATCCTACGGTCGTCCATAGGATGAGTCCGTGCGGGCGATCGTCACCGGAGGCGCCGGATTCATCGGCTCGCACGTCGTCGACGCCCTCGTCGCACAGGATGCCGAGGTCGCGGTCGTCGACTCGCTCGTCCATGGCACGAAGGACAACGTGGCGGCGGGCGCCGAGTTGCACGTGCGTGATATCCGCGAGCCGCTCGACGACGTGTTCGACGCCGTGCGGCCGGAGGCGGTCTTTCACCTCGCTGCGCAGGCGGACGTGCGCGTCTCGGTCGAGCGGCCGGTCGAGGACGCGGAGGTGAACGTCCTCGGAACCGTTCGCATCCTCGAGGGAGCGCGAAAGCACGGAGCGCAGGTCGTGTTCTCCTCCACCGGCGGTGCGATCTACGGCGAGTGCACGGAGCCCGCACGCGAGGACTCCCCGTGCCAGCCGCTCTCCCCGTACGGCACCGCGAAGCTCGCGGCCGAGGAGTACCTCCGCGCGTACAACCGGCTCCACGGCACGCGGCACATCGCGCTGCGCTACGGAAACGTGTACGGGCCGCGGCAGGATCCGCACGGCGAGGCGGGCGTCGTCGCGATCTTCCTCGGAGCGCTCGCGCGCGGAGAGCAGGCGCGGATCTTCGGCGACGGCGCACAGACGCGCGACTACGTCTACGTCGGCGACGTCGCGCGCGCGACGCTGTCGACACTCGGGCACGAGGGCGGCGTGTTCAACGTCGGGACGGGCCGCGAGACCTCGGTCGCAGAGCTCTACGAGCTGTGCGCGCGGGTCGCCGGGTCGGACTCGCCGCCCGAGCACGCGCCCGCCCGTCTCGGCGAGCTGCAGCGGAGCTTCCTCGACACGACGCTCGCCGCCGGGTCGCTCGGCTTCACGGCCATGGTCGAGCTCGAGGACGGGCTCCGCGCGACCTGGGACTGGGTCCGTCGGACCTGATCGCTCGCGGCCGGAGGCCGCGACTTTAGGGGTCTTCGCGACCGACGAGTCCCGCTCGGGACTCGTCGGTCTGCGGAAGGAATGCGCTTTCGACGGGCGAACGTCTGCCCGTGGATCATCCGCTTGCGGCCCCCGACGCGCTCGTCCGCCCGTGGCGGACGGCTGCCTACATCGCAGTCGCCATCGCAGCCTTCGAGCTCCTGCTCCTCCTGGTCATCGGCGGCGGCAAGCTCGCGGGCTGGGCGTCGGACCGGATGCAGCTCGCCGCACGTCAGCACGTCGCTGCGCCCGTCCACAGGACCCGGGCGACCACGCCGACTCACAAGCAGGCGCCCGTCGCGGTCGCGAAGCGTCCTCGCTCGAAGACCGTCGTCCTCGTCCTCAACGGGAACGGCCGCACCGGCGCCGCGGCGTCCGCGGCGTCGCGCGTCCACGCGCGCGGCTACAAGATCGGCGAGGTGACGAACGCTCCGGAGCTCGTGCCGCGCAGCATCGTGATGTACAAGCCCGGCTTCGCCGGCGAGGGCAAGCGCCTCGGCAGGGACCTCGGCGTGAAGCTCGTGACACCGCTCGACGGCATGCGTGCACGCGACCTCGGCCGCGCGCACCTCGTCTTCATCCTGGGTCCCTAGCGCAGATCGAAATCCGCGAGCGCGGATTTCGATCGCGAAGACCCTGAAGGCGGGGCTTCGCCCGCATCGCGGCTCAGGCTACGATCCCGGAGCGCAGCCGCCCTCGTTGACCGCGTCGCGGGCGACGTCGAGCGGGCTCCCCTTCGTCCACTGGTTCCCCTTCGGGTCGAGCGTGTACGCGTCGTTGAGGAAGCGGTACGCGGCGCAGAGGTTCTTGCTGCACCTCGAACTCGAAGATCCCGAGCGTGTACCAGGTGAGCGGATTGTCGGGCTGGAGCTCGACCGCCTCGATGTAGTAGCGCTCGGCGCGCGAGCCGAGGCCCTGGACCTCCGCGACCCGAGCTTTCGCGAAGAGCGGGTCGGCCGAGACACGGATTGAAGCGGTGCGCCCAGCGCGCCTCGTCGAGTGCCTGCTCCAGGTCGCCGGCTGCGAGCGCGCGTGTCGACCGCCGCTCCGCCCGGTCGGCGAGTCGCGGGAACGAGAACGAGACGAGCACGATCGCCGCGAGCACGACCATCCCGATGCCGAGAATCGGCCGCCTGCGCGGCGCCGCCGCCTCGCGCCCGGCGCCCGCGAGAGCGCCCAGCGCGACCATCGTCGGCGCGGTCACCGCGAGGAAGTCCCAGTTGTAGTCGACGAGGGAGTGACCGAGGTACGCGGCCGGTGCAGCCACGAGCGCCGCGGCCGCCGCTCGCTCGGTGCCCGAGAGACGTCGCACGGCGCAGATGCAGACCGCGAACCCGGCGAGGATCACGACGACGAAGAGGCCGAGCGCTACGACGCCGCCGTCCGCCAGCTGCTGGAGCGGGACGCTGTGCGGCTGCAGGACCGTCTCGGCACTCGGGCGGAAGCGCTTGCGCGCGATCTCGAAGGTCCCGGCACCCGCGCCCTCCGGCGCGTGCTCGCGGAAGACGTCCACCGCCTCCTCCCACCAGCAGAGGCGGTTCGAGACGTCGAGCGACCCGAAGCGGCTCGGATCGTTGACCACCTCGGCGCACTTGCGGCCCGACGAGACCGCGTCGGCGGCCGCCACGGTCGCTCCAACGCGCCGCCACCACGATGAGCACCGCGGCAAGCGCGATCAGCCAGCGGCCTGCTCGTCGTCGTGCATCGACACCCAGCGGACGCCGGAACCCGAGCGAGACGAGCACGAGGACAACGGCCGCGCCGACGAGGGCGAGCACGCCGAAGACGGCGCCGTCCGAGACACGATCCGCGCGGGGAGCGAGGTCCTCGGTCAACGCGTCGCGCGTGAAGGCCCACCCGGCGACGAGTAGGGCTGGCCCGGCGGCAGCGACGAGGACGAGCCCGCTCTGGACGCGCTCGCTCGTCAGTGCGAGCCAGAGAGCGATGACGCCGACGCCGACGACGACGCCTGCGCGAGAGAGCGTGAGCAGCAGCGCAAGCGTCGCGACGTAGACGAGAAGCGCGCCTGCGACCCGTACCAAGAAGCGGTGCGCGCTCGTAGTCGCGAGCCAGAGCCCCAACACGATCGCGACGTCGGCGAGGAGCGCGAGCGCGTTCCAGTGGTCGACCGGCTCGTTGAGGCGCGCGACACGCTCGTCCTCGGCGAGCGTGGGCACGGCCTTGGTGACGAGCGCCCACACGAGCGCCGTACCGATGACGATGGAGAGCAGCGACGCAGCCAGCCGCGCGGCCATAGCGCGGCCGACAGCCGCGAGCACGAAGCCCAGCCCGAGGAAGGCAACGTACGCGACGCTCTTGTTGAAGCTGTCCCAGCTCCGGTCGGGGACGATCGACCACCAGACGGTGACGCCGAGCCAGGCGACGAGGAGGACGAACGAACCGAGCAGGACCGCGCCGGTGCGGCCGATTCGCGGCGCGGGGATCTTCCCGAACGCGACCATGACGAGAGCGGCCGTGAGCAGGAGCAGCGCACCGCCCCCGACGCGGAGCGTGCCGCCCGAGCCCGACCCGTCCCCCGCGAACATCGCGCCCGCGAGCGACGCCCCGACGAGCGCTGCGAGGACGAGAGGGCCGGTTGCGGAGGGGCGGCGCGCGGACGTCTCCGACGCCGAGTCCATGGCGGGCCACGCTAGCAGCGGCTTCGGTTCTTTCCGGCCGACGGGCAGGGTATGGTCCCGTGCCGTCTAACAATTCGTTTACGCTCCCCACACCACCGGCTCACCCCGCGAGGGAAGACTCCGCTTTCCCTGGCTTTCCGCCCTCCCCGTGAGATCTCACCCGTGACAAGCGACCGCTCGCTCCGCACGTGCTTCGTGGCGCTCGTCGTCGCCCTGAGCGCGATGGCGGCGCTCTCGTTCACGAGCACGGCCGGCGCGGCGACGAAGTGCGGGCAGCAGGTCCTCGCCGACTGGTACGACAACGGCCGCATCGACAAGCTCTACCCCCTCAACTGCTACGAGGAGGCGATCGACGCGATCCCGGACGACATCGGGCCGTACGTCGACGCCGAGGACGTCATCACGCGAGCGCTGCAGGGCGCGCTGCGCGGCAACCTCGAAGAGGGCGGCTGCGACCCGAGCGCGGACGGCTCTGCGAACGACTGCGCGCGCCAGCCCGGCGGCAGCGCCAACGGCGGAGGCGGGACCGACGGCAGTGGAAACGGCGGCTCGAACGACGGCTCGGATTCCGGATCGGAGGACCCGGGACAGGTCGCCCCCGGCGTCGACACGTCGAGTCCGTCGTCGGTCCCGATCCCCCTGCTCGTGCTCGGCGGGATGTCGATCCTGCTCCTCGGGGCGGGCGGTCTCGGCTACCTCTCGCGGCGGCGCCAGGCAGCGCACGCCGACGACGTCGGCGGCGACGACACGCTCGTCTGACAGTTCGCGGCCGGCGGGAGCCAGGTCCGCACGGCTACAATGTCCGTCTGGTGCGTTTTAGCCTATTTGCAGGGATTTTTTCGCCGCTACGTACCGTCCGGCCCGCGTCCTACCATCCCCTGCCCGCTCGCATGACGAATGTCGCTCACCCGAGTGGGAAGTCGTGATGTCGAACTCGGCTCGGGAGGAAGCGATGGCAACCGCGGAGCAAGCGCAAGTCCTTGAGAAGACGACCGACGAGGTCGTGAACACGGTCGTCGACACCGAGGCGAGCGTTGCGCCGAGGCGGTACTTCACGGTCCCGGGCATCGACCCGTTCGAGCAGATCGAGTGGGAGCTGCGCGACGCGCACATCCCCGGGAAGGACGGACCGACGTTCGAGCAGAAGGACGTCGAGTTCCCGAAGTTCTGGTCGCAGACCGCGACGAACATCGTCGCGCAGAAGTACTTCCGCGGCCGCATGGCCTCGCCGGAGCGCGAGCACTCCGTCAAGCAGATGATCGGCCGCATCGTCGAGACGATCGGCGGCTGGGGCCGCGACGGCGGCTACTTCGCGACGGACGAAGAGGCGGACACCTTCGAGGCCGAGCTCAAGGCGATCCTCGTCAAGCAGTACGCGTCCTTCAACTCACCGGTCTGGTTCAACGTCGGCTTCGAGGCGCAGCCGCAGTGCAGCGCCTGCTTCATCCTCTCGATCGACGACTCGATGGAGTCGATCCTGGACTGGATCCGCCGCGAGGGGATCATCTTCCGCGGCGGCTCGGGCTCCGGCCTCAACCTCTCGCGGCTCCGCTCGTCGAAGGAGCAGCTCTCGAAGGGCGGGTACGCCTCCGGTCCCGTCAGCTTCATGCGGGGCGCCGACGCGTCCGCCGGGACGATCAAGTCGGGCGGCAAGACGCGGCGTGCGGCCAAGATGGTCGTGCTCGACGTCGACCACCCGGACGTCGAGGAGTTCATCTGGTGCAAGGCCAAGGAGGAGCGCAAGGCCCGCGTCCTCGAGCAGGCCGGCTACGACATGTCGCTGAACTCGCCCGACTGGGCCTCGATTCAGTACCAGAACGCGAACAACTCGGTCCGCGTGACGGATCAGTTCATGGAGGCCGTCGTCGAGGGCAAGGAGTGGAACCTCACCGCGCGCACGGACGGCTCGGTCGTCGAGACGACGAGTGCCCGCGACTTGCTCCGCCAGATCGCCGAGGCCGCGTGGGAGTGCGCCGATCCAGGCGTCCAGTACGACACCACCATCAACTCGTGGCACACGCTCCCGAACACGGGCCGCATCAACGCGTCGAACCCGTGCTCGGAGTACATGTCGATCGACGACTCCGCCTGCAACCTCGCGTCGCTGAACCTCATGAAGTTCCGCCGCGAGGACGGCGAGTTCGACGTCGAGGCGTTCGAGCACGCGGTGGACGTCGTGTTCCTCGCACAGGAGATCGCGGTCGGCTACTCGTCCTACCCCACGCCCGAGATCGGGCGCAACGCGAAGGCGTACCGCCAGCTCGGGCTCGGCTACGCGAACCTCGGCGCGCTCCTCATGGCGCGCGGGCTCCCGTACGACTCGGACGAGGGTCGAGCGTACGCGGCGGCGATCACCGCGCTCATGACCGGCCGCGGCTACCGCAAGTCCGCTCAGGCCGCGCGGCGCATGGGCCCGTTCGCCGGCTACCAGCCGAACGCGGCCGCGATGACCGGCGTCATCGCGAAGCACCGCGCAGCGGTCGGGAACATCGACCACGCCCACTCCGTGCCGGACGACCTGCTCGCGGCCGCACGCCGTGCGTGGGACGAGGCGCTCGAGCTCGGCGAGGTCTCGGGATGGCGGAACGCCCAGGCCACCGTCCTCGCTCCGACCGGGACGATCAGCTTCATGATGGATTGCGACACGACCGGGGTCGAGCCGGACTTCTCGCTCGTGAAGTCGAAGAAGCTCGTCGGCGGCGGCGAGATCACGATCGTGAACAAGACGGTGCCGATGGCGCTCGGGGAGCTCGGGTACTCACCGAACGAGGGCGACGAGATCGTCGCGTTCATCGACGAGCGGAACACGGTCGTCGGCGCTCCGTACGTCAAGACCGAGCACTACCCCGTCTTCGACTGCGCGATCGGCGACCGCGCGATCCACTACATGGGCCACGTGAAGATGATGGGCGCCGTCCAGCCGTTCATCTCCGGCGCGATCTCGAAGACCGTGAACCTGCCCGAGGAGGTCACGGTCGACGAGATCTCCCAGCTCCTCACCGAGTCGTGGCAGCTCGGCATCAAGGCGATCGCCATCTACCGCGACAACTGCAAGGTCGCGCAGCCGCTCTCGAAGAAGGGCGATGCCGGCGCGACGACGCTCGCGCCGGTGTCGGGTGCCGTCGGTGCGCTGCCACAGCGGCGCCGGCTGCCGGACGACCGCGTGGAGGTCGGCCGCAAGTTCAAGGTCGGCGAGTACGAGGGCTACATCCACGTCGGCCTCTTCGAGGACGGGACGCCGGGCGACATCTTCGTGGACATCGCGAAGGAAGGCACGACCCTCGCCGGCCTCATGAACTCGTTCATGATCTCCGTCTCGCTCGGCCTCCAGTACGGCGTGCCGCTCGAGGTGTACGTCTCGAAGTTCAGCCACATGCGCTTCGAGCCGTCGGGGATGACGAACGACGCGGACATCCGAGTCGCGAAGTCGATCGTCGACTACATCTTCCGTTGGATGGGGAAGAAGTTCCTCTCCACCGATCAGCAAGAGGAGGCAGGCATCCTCACCGCCGAGGTGAAGCAGCGCCTCGCGGCCGCGTATGCGGACGCGGGCGGCGAGGCGGCGGCCGCGGCCGCGGTGCTCGAGCCGGTCCCGCCGGGCCAGACCGCGCTCTTCAACCAGTGGGAGGACGCCCAGGAATGCGCCCGCTGCGGCGGCCGCATGGTGCGGACGGGCTCCTGCTACACGTGCCGCGACTGCGGCACCAACACCGGCTGCTCGTAGCGTCACATCAGCGACTAGACAAGCACCCCTCGCTCGCACGAGGGGTGCTTGTCATTTCCGGCGCTGACTCGGAGAATCTCAGCGATGCGCGACGACGACGTCAGAAGCGCGTGCTTCGCGGCCCTGGACGTGCTGCAGGCGAAATGGGGAGCGGACGTCCCATATGAAGCGCTACGTGAAGGGTTCAACTTTCGTGGCAGGAAGGTGCCATTCCTAAGCAGAGGCTTCGGCATCTACCGATCGCGCGACGCACAACGCGGTCCGGCGGCGCTCTCGGTCAACAGTTCCTTCAAGCAGGATCGATACCTCGACGAGCAGACGCCCGACGGGGTGCTATACCGCTACCAAGGCGACGATCCGGACAACTACTTCAACCGGTGGCTTCGGAGCGCACATCTCCTCGAGGTTCCGATCGTCTACTTCGTTGGTTCGCGCCCGAACCACTATCAGCCGATCTACCCGACCTACATCGAGAGGGACGAGCCCGAACACCTCCGCGTCTTGCTGACGTTCGGGAAGATGCGTGGCTCGTACGATGAACGCGAACCGACGCAGATCCCGGACGAGATCGAGCGCAGGTATGTCGTCCGCGAGGTCAAGCAGCGCATCCATCAGGCGCAGTTCCGCGGCGCGGTGCTACCCGCGTATCGCGACCGCTGCGCGATCTGCCGACTGAGAGAAGTGCGACTGCTCGATGCGGCCCACATCGTCGGAGATGCCGAGGAAGCCGGAGAACCAGTGGTGAGCAACGGGCTGAGCCTGTGTTCGATCCACCACCGGGCGTTTGACCAGGACCTCGTCGGTGTCGCACCGGATCTGCATGTGCACGTCTCGCCGAGACTGCTCGACGACGACGATGGGCCAATGCTGGACCTCCTCAAGACCTTTCACGGTTCCGTCATCGAATTGCCAACCAGACGGCCGTGGCGCCCTGATCCCGCCCGGCTGGAGACGCGGTTCGAACGACTTCTGAGCACCGCGTAGAACACGCTTGACTCCATGGACAGTGCGATGCGAGCACGCTGGGTCGTTCTCGTCGAAGGCGCGAGCGACCAAGCTGCCGTGGAGACACTCGCACGGCGACGCGGGCGGGACCTCGCGGGCGAGGGCGTGGAGGTCACCGCGATCGGAGGGGCCCATGCGATCGGCAAGTTCCTGATCGATCTCCCGGCCGACGTCCGTGCAGCAGGCCTCTGCGACGTCGGTGAGATCGATCCGTTCGGACGAGCTCTCGAACGGGCGGGTGTCGGGCCTGCGGGCACACGCGCGGAGCTTGAAACGCTCGGCTTCTACGTCTGCGAGCCCGACCTCGAGGGTGAGCTGATCCGCGCCCTCGGCGCGAGCGGCGTCGAGGGCGTCCTCGAAATGAGCGGGAAGCTCTCGTCCTTTCGCACGTTCCAGAAGCAGCCGCAGTGGCAGGGCCGCCCAGTGGAGGCTCAGCTCCGACGCTTCTTCGGCAGCAGTGCCGGGAAGATCAAGCACGCGCCGCTCCTCGTCGAGGCACTCGACCTCGACCGGGTTCCCCGGCCGCTCGATTCACTCCTCGCGCGCGTTGGCACGCCGCCATAGCTCACGGTCGTGGACGTCGGCGAGCTGCCAACGATCGTGAACGGGCTCAGAGCCGCGGTCGAAGAGACGGTCGCGTCGCTCGACGGCTGAGCTCACAGCCGAAACCGATACACACGCTGAATCCGTCCGGCGTCGGTGACGAGGTCGACGCGCGCGAGCACGGGACCGACGAGCCGTCGGCGCAGCGGGAACCGGAGCACGCCGCGCGTGCCGGGGCGGAACGATCTCGGCTCGGCGGTCAGCCGCGTGAGCCGCCGTCCGCCCTGGTCGAGGGCGACGACGACGCGCCCTCGAGCAAGCGACTCCGTGACGTTGCCGCGGTTGAGCACCACGAGCTCGAGTGCGCGATTGCGTCCGGCACCAACCGGCCGCAGGCTCGTCAGGCCGAGACGTCGAACGACCGTGCCCGGCGCCCGGACGACGACCACGACTCCCATGCGCACGCGCACTGCGAGCCCGTCCGACATGCGCCGTCGCGTCGTGAAGAGGACGAGGGCGTCGTGATCTCCGGGCTCGGCGCGCGCCGGGACCTTCGACGCGATCGTCACCGTGCCGGAGGTGCCCGGGCTCAGCGTCAGGCTTCGCGGTCGGAAGCCGAGCCAGCCGGCGGCCGAGCGTCGAACAGCCGCCTGCCCGACGATCCTCGGGCGTCCGCGGAGATCCAGCGCGAAGCCCGCGCGGCGAACGTCGAGGACGACCCGGCGCGTTCCGGAGTTCGTCACACGCACCGTCGTTCGGTTCGAGCCCGCGAGCTCGACGTGGGCCGGTGACGCCATGAGTGCGACGGGTGACCGCGCGGCCTCGCTCGCGCCCGCCGAAGCGGACGCGAGCGCGAGGAGGGCGGCGAGACCGGCAGCGCGAATGACGCGTCCGATCATCGTCCGATGACGGTGTACGTCACGGTGGCCGTGTATCGACCCGGCGGAACGACGGGCAGCGCCGCGGTGAAGCCGACGTTCGTCGGCCACGCGTCTCCGCCCGCGGCGCTGCTGGACGACGTCGTCCCGATGAGCAGGTCGGGGGCCGGCGCGATCGGGATGGCCGCCTTGGCGCCGCCGGCCAGCTGAGGCCCGATCTGACCGCCGGTCGGCGCGGACGCCGTCATTCCGAGGGGCAGATCGGCGGGCTGGAAGGCCGAGCGGTGGACGGTGAGGGCGTAGCCCGCAGCGTTGGTGCTCGACACCGTGACGCGCTCCGAGACTGCTGCCGGGCTGTCGCCTGCGAGCGCGTTCCCGAAGCTGATGTTCTGACGCTCGAGTGAGATAGAGAGCGCTCCCTGGATGTCGATGTCGACACCGGCATTCGCCGTTGCGCCCTCCTCCGGTGGCGGCGGCCCGCCGGAGCACGGTGCGGCAGTCGTCGCCGAGCTTCTCGGTGCCGGAGTGGCGTCGTCGAAGTCGGCCTCGTTCACGTCGGTATCCGTGCAACCGATGCCCGCGCGAACGGCGGCGGTCGTGTTCGTGAGCGCCGCTGCAGCCCCGGATCCCTCGTAGTCCGTGGCAGAGCCGTAGCCGACCAGATCGACGACGTCCGAAACGGTCGAGCAGCTCCCGGCGGACGCTCCGCACGTCAGCGCCGTCGCGCTGCGCACGATCGCAACCTTGCCACCAGCGTTCGCGAGATTCGACGTGCCCGTCGCGTCGGGCGTCGGGAGCGCGGCTCCGACCGCGGCCGCAGACGCGAGCTGCACGAGGAAGTACTTGCCCGGCTGGACGGTCCCCGTGAGCGGCGTGACCTGCCAGCTGGTGCCGGACGCGGAGGCGTACTGGATCGACCAGGTGCCGAGGTCGACGGCGGTCCCGCCGCGGTTGAAGACCTCGACGAAGTCGTTCGCGAACGTGGCTCCGCTGTTGCCGCCGCCGCCGTAGATCTGGCTGACGACCATGTCGGAGGAGACGCTCCTTGCGGCCGGCGCGAGCAGGAGGGCGCCGGCGAAGAGGAGCGCACTGAGGAGTCGGACTCGATGCATGGGCAGCTCCGATCGGGAGAGGGACGTGAGTTCCCCTCTCGTACCGGGCCGCCCGGCCCGCCGAAACTGTCCTTTCGCGAATCGAGGCTCTTGCGTCGCAGACTTGTTGCGAAGCGAGCCGCCCGGTTGCGGGCGACGCCAACGCGTGCTCAGCGAGGAGGCAGTGCGCCGCGGGCCTTCAGCGCGAGCACGCGCGCCGCCGACTCGCGGACACGCGCCCGGAACGCCGGGTCGGCTCTCGCGACGGCGAGCAGATGGTCGTACACCGGTCGATAGGAGCCGCGGCCGGTCAGCAGCAGGAGATCGACGCCGGCGCGGACGGCGCGCTCCGAGTCCTTCACGAGCCAACCGGTTGCAAGCGAGGCCCGCGCCTCCATCGAGTCCGTGATCACGACGCCGCGGAACCCGAGCTCGTTACGCAGCAGGCCTTCGATGATCGCCTCCGACTGAGACGCGATTCGGTAGGGATCGAGCGCGGGATAGCGCGCGTGCCCGACCATGACGAGTGGGACGCCCGCGGCGATGGCCGCACGGAACGGAGCGAGATCGACGCGCTCGAGCTCCGCACGCGAGCGACGGATCCGGACGACGGCAGCATCGGTGTTCGCGGACGCGCCGCCGAGGCCCGGGAAGTGCTTCGCGGTGGCGGCGACACCGCCGGCGCGCCAGCCGAGGACTGAGTCACGCACGGACGTGCTCGCGGCCGCAGGATCACGCGAGAACGCCCGCGGGGCGATCGCCGCTCCACGCACGCTCGGGACGTCGGCAACCGGCGCGAACGTCGCGGTAATGCCTGAGGAACGAAGCGCACGCGCTGCAGCCGTCGCATCGGATCGCACGCTCCCGGATGCGGCTTGCTCCGGCTCCGAGCGCACCGGCCCCGCCCAGGGCACGCGCCGCACGGGCCCGCCTTCCTGATCGACGGCGACGAGGGGTCTTCCGCCCTGGCGCCAGAGAGCGCGCGTGAGGGAGCGGAGCTGATCAGGCGACGCGATGTTCCCGCCGAAGAGGATGACGCCGGCAGCGCGCTTCTCCCGGAGCGTCTCGAGCACGTACGCAGGTGGCACCGTCCCGCGAAAGCTGAAGACCAGAAGCTGGCCGACCTGCTGCTCGAGCGTGAGGCTCTCGGCGCCTCCCCTCGCTCCGGCGGTCGCGAGCAGAGCCAGAGCGAGAACAGGCAGGGCAAGCCGACGCTTGGACATGATGGTCAGCGTAGAGTCAGAGCCCGATGAGCTTCGCCGTCGCCGCCGAGGCCTACGACAGCTTCATGGGGAGGTACTCGACTCCGCTGGCTCCGCTGTTCGCGGACTTCGCGCACATCTCGCAGGGTCAGAACGTGTTGGACGTCGGCGCGGGGCCGGGCGCGCTCACTGCCGCGCTCGTCGGGCGCGTCGGATCTGCCGCGGTCACGGCAGTCGATCCGTCTGAGCCGTTCGTCGGAGCTCTGCGCGAGCGCCAGCCCGACGTCGTGGTCCAGCAGGCGGCCGCCGAGAACCTGCCGTTCGAGGACGAGACCTTCGACGCGGTGCTCGCTCAGCTCGTCGTCCACTTCATGACCGACCCCGTCGCGGGCCTCCGCGAGATGCACCGAGTTGCAGTTCCCGGCGGGATCGTCGCCGCGAATGTGTGGGATCACGGTGGCGGGCACGGGCCGCTCAGCCTCTACTGGGACGCCGTTCGCGAGATGGATCCGTCGAGCGAGGGCGAGTCTCAGCTCGCCGGTGCGACCGAGGGCGACCTGACGAAGCTCTTCGAGCAGGCGGGCATGACCGGCGTCGAGGAAGAGCCTCTCACCGTGAACGTCGAGCACGACACCTTCGAGAAGTGGTGGGAGCCGTACACGCTCGGCGTCGGGCCAGCCGGTGCCTACGTCGCCGGGCTCGCGCCGGAGGTTCGCGAGGAGCTCCGCGAACACTGCAGGAAGCGCCTTCCCGACCCGCCGTTCGTGATCAGTGCGCGCGCCTGGTCGGCGCGCGCACGTGTCTAGCCAGCGCCGTCTCGTCGTGCCCGCCTTCGCTGACGTACCGGTCGACGACCGAGACGACGGCGTCGACCGTCATCGTCGTCGAGGCGATCAGCCGACCCATGCGCGAGATACTAGGCTTGGCCCGTGGTCGCAGAGGCGAAGCTCCAGGAGACCGAGCACGGGCTCGTCCCGACCGGCGACGGGTGGTTCGTCCTCAATGCGCGAGACGCGCGCTGGTACCACACCGACGGGCGCGGCGCGTTCTGCGACCTCGAAGGAGACCAGGAGTTCCCGCAGGTCGGCGTGAACGTCCAGGTGCTGCTGCCCGGCCAGCCGATGGCGATGTACCACTGGGAGGTGGACCAGGAGGACTTCCTCGTCGTGTCGGGGGAAGCGCTCCTCATCGTCGAGGGCGAGGAACGACCGCTTCGCGAATGGGACTTCTTCCACTGCGCGAGCCTCACGAAGCACACGATCGTCGGCGCGGGCGACGGGCCGTGTGTCGTCATCGCGGTCGGCGCGCGAGCGAATCAGGAGGTCCCGACTGGGGCGGCTACACCGTCGACGAGGTAGCGGCGCGCCACGGAGCCGGTGTCGAGCGCGAGACGAACGAGCCGGACGAGGCGTACGCGGCCTGGGTCAAGCGGCAGCAGGTGCGGTACCGGGAGGACTGGCTGCCCTAGCCACCCCGGGACGAGGCATGCGAACATGTGTTCGTGTCCCCGCCCGCGAGCGTGCTGCACGCCGACCTCGATGCGTTCTTCGCATCGGTCGAGCAACGCGACGATCCGCGGCTCCGCGGCCGACCCGTGATCGTCGGCGGGGGCGTCGTCCTCGCGGCGAGCTACGAGGCGAAGGCGTACGGCATTCGCACCGCGATGGGCGGCCGACAGGCGAGGCGCCTCTGCCCGCACGCAATCGTCGTGCCGCCCCGGATGTCCGCGTACTCGGAGGCGAGCAAGGCCGTCTTCGCCCTGTTCGAGGACACGACACCCCTTGTCGAGGGCCTCTCGATCGACGAGGCGTTCCTCGACGTGCGCGGGCTCGAGCGGCTCGCAGGGCCGCCCGCCGAGATCGCCAGGCGCCTGCGGGACCGCGTGCTCGACGAGGTCGGGCTCCCGATAACGGTCGGGATCGCGCGCACGAAGTTCCTCGCCAAGGTCGCGAGCGGGGTCGCCAAGCCAGACGGCCTGCTGCTGGTGCCGCCGGAGGGCGAGCTCGCGTTCCTGCACCCGCTGCCCGTTGAGCGCCTGTGGGGCGTCGGGCGCGTCACCTCGGAGAAGCTCTCGAGGCGCGGGCTCCGGACGGTCGGTCAGGTCGCACGACTCGACGAGGAGCTGCTCGTCCAGCTTCTCGGCCGCGCGTCGGGACGGCACCTGCACGCGCTCGCCCACAATCGCGACCCGCGACCCGTACAGACGGGCCGGCGTCGGCGCTCGATCGGCTCGCAGCGCGCGCTCGGCAGGCGGGCGACCTCCTGGGAGGTGATCGACTCGTCAGTCATCGGCATCGTGGACCGCGTCGCGCGCCGGCTGCGCGCGGGTCGACGGCTGTGCAGAACCGTCGTTCTCAGGCTTCGCTTCGACGACTTCACGCGCGCGACGCGGTCACTCACGATGCCTCGATTGACCGATCAGTCACAGACGATCCTCGGGGCCGCTCGCATTCTTCTCACGTCGGCCAAGCCGCTGATCGAGCGACGCGGGATCACGCTCGTCGGGCTTTCGCTCACGAACCTCGAGAGCGCCGACCGGATCCAGCTGAGCCTCACGGACGACTGGCGGCCCGACGCGCTCGACGCGGCGCTCGACGAGGTGCGCGACCGCTACGGCGCGAAGTCGATCACGCGCGGCGTCCTCGTCGGTCGCGACGACGGGATCGTGATGCCGCTTCTCCCCGACTGAGCTCGGTCGCCGTCGAGCCCAACGCGACGACCGGGACGACTGGTCAGTCGGAACCGAGCGGTTCGCGACGATGGCTAGGCCGCCGTCTTGCCCCTCCCGACCTCCTGGAGCACCCAGGTGTTCCCGTCCGGGTCGGCGAAGTCGGCGAACGAGTTGTACTTCGCGTGCTCCGGATCGACGCCGTCCGCCCAGCCCTGCGGCGTCATGTGACGGACCGCGCTGACCTCGACCCCGCGCCCGACGAGCTCGTCGCGCACCGCCTCGATGTCCTCGACCACGAGGTGCGTGCCACGGTAGGAGCCCGGCGCCGAATCCGTGATACCGATCCCGAACGTCACCGAGCACGCTGACCCCGGGGGCGTCACCTGCACGACCCGGAACTCCTCGTTGGGTGCGTGGTCGACGTCGAGGTCGAAGCCGAGCTTTTCGGTGTAGAACGCCTTCGCGCGATCCACGTCCGAGACGGGGATGAGCACGAGCTCGAGCTTCAGGTCAGCCATTCTCGCCTCCCTGTGTGCGCGGTTGGATCTGCTGGACCGCCCAGCGGTTGCCGTCCGGGTCCTCGAAGAACACGAAAGAGCCCCACGGGAAGTCCTGGATCTCGCTCACGTCGACGCCACGACCGGCGAGGTCGGCGTGCGCGGCCTCGATGTCCGTCACGACCACCTGCATGCCCCTGACCGAGCCGGGAGGAGCGTCGGTCACACCGTTGCCGATCGCGATCGAGCACGCCGACCCGGGCGGGGTCAGCTGGACGAACCGGATGCCGTCTCCCACCGCGTGGTCGTGGTCGGGATTGAACCCGACGCGCTCGACGTAGAACTCCTTCGCTCGGTCGACGTCCGAGACCGGGATCGCCACGAGCTCGAGCCTGTAGTCCATGTCACACCTCTCTCTTGGCGAGGGCCGCCGGCACGCGTACGATGCCGCGCGAATCGTCGTGAAGATCGCCGTCGTCGTCCTGGCAGGCGTTGCGGCCGTCGCAGCTGTTGCTGCGGGAGTCTTCGCGATCCTCTACCTCACGGACGACTCGGCCGAGCCCGCCGTGTCGGCGCAGTGCGGCGATCGGACGTACGGCCACATCGCGTCGCTGGAGCCGCAGGGCGACGGATACCGGATGCGATTCGACCCCGCGTGGTTCACGAGCGGCGTCACGGCGAACGAGGCAGCTGCCGAGGACGGCGTCGTCGAGCCCGGCGAGCCCGTCCCGAACGACAACTACCGCATCGAGGAGGGCCATCGGCTGCTCACCTACCTCGTGCCGGCGGACACGCCCGTGACCGTCCTGACGAGGGAGGGCGATCCGGCGAGCTTCGGCGCGACCCCGATCACGGTCGACGAGCTCGCCCAGCTGGTCGCCGGCCAGACGCCCGTCGAGCTGTACGAGCCGCTCGACACCGGCGTCTGGATCCGCGTGAACGTCGACACGCGTCTGCTCGATCGACCAGCAGTACATCCCGTAGCTCACGCGGCCTCGGCGACGGCCTCCTCGTCGGCCGTCTCCGCGTGCATCGCCGGCGCGGCGCGCCGGCCGCAGCAGGAGGACGCCGATCGGCCGCAGCAGCGGCCGCGAACAGCGCGCCGACGAGGAACGCCGCGTGGTAGCCGCCGGTGAGCGCCTCGAGCTCGCTGCTGCCCGACGCGGTCAGCGAGTCCGTCCGCGACGCCGCCAGGCTCGCGAGAACGGCCAGCCCGAGCGCGCCGCCCATCATGAACGCCGTGTTGACGACGCCGGATGCCAGCCCTGCCTCCTCCTGCGGGACGTCACCCATCGCCGCGAGGAGGACCGGGTTGAACGCCATGCCGGCGCCGATACCGAGCAGGAGCATGCTCGGGAGCACGTCGACGGCGAACGTGCCGTCGACCGGAGCGCGCGCGAAGAGCAGCAGGCCGAGCGCCGCGAGACCGAGCCCGACGCCGAGCGGCTTGCGGATCCCGATACCGCATGACGAGCTTCGCCGAGAGGCCGAGGGAGAAGACGGCCATGATGATGTTGCCCGGGCAGGAACGCGAGGCCGACCTCGATCGGGCTGTAGCCGAGCACGAGCTGCAGATAGAGCGCCGAGAGGAAGAACCAGGCGAACATCGCCGCCGACCAGAGGATCCCGACGACGTTCGAGACGGCGAGGTTGCGGAGGCGGAAGAGCCCGAGTGGGACGAGCGGCGCGACGGCGCGCGACTCGATGAGCAGGAACACACCCATGAGCCCCGCCGCGAGCGCGAGCAGGCCGAGCGTACGGACGGTCGCCCACCCGACCTCGTTCCCGTTCACGATCGCGTAGACGGCGACCATCACCGACGCCGTGACCACCACCGCTCCTCCGATGTCGAGGCGCGTTCCGGTGGTGACTCCGCGGCCGCCCGGGAGCACGAGGAGCGAGAAGACGACGACCGCGATCCCGATCGGCACGTTGACGAGGAAGATCCAGTGCCACGTCAGCGCGTCCGTGATGAGCCCGCCGAGGAGGACGCCGATCGACCCGCCTCCGGCCGCGACGAAGCCGAAGACGCCCATCGCCTTCGCGCGGTCTCGCCGGCTCGGTGAACAGCGTCACGATGAGCGAGAGCGCGACCGCGGAGACGACCGCTCCGCCGATCCCCTGCACCGCGCGCGCGCCGACCAGAGCCGCCTGCGAGGTCGCGAGCCCGCACGCGAGCGAGGCGGCGGTGAAGAGCCCGATCCCGGCGATGAACAGCCGCCGATGCCCGAAGAGGTCACCGAGTCGCCCGCCGAGCAGGAGGAAGCCGCCGAACGTCAGCAGGTACGCGTTGACGACCCACGCGAGCGACGTCTCCGAGAAGTCGAGGTCCTCGCGGATCGACGGCAGCGCCACGCCGACGATCGTCACGTCGAGCACGATCATCAGATCGCCGAGGCAGACGATCAGAAGTGCGAGCCAGCGGGAGCGGGAGTCGAGAGTCATCGGAAGTCCTTTCGCGGTCGTCGGTGTCCGGAGACTCAGACCTCCGACGACCGGGAAAGTCATCGCTCTACGACGTGGCCTCGCTCGGCTCCGGCCGCCGACCGGCAGCGATGCTCCTCGCCGTCGTGCGGCGGCTCGATCGTGATGTTCGGCAGGAGCTTGTCGAGCCAGCGCGGGATGTACCACGTCTTCTCGCCGATGAGCGTGAAGAGGGCGGGTATCAGCGTCATCTTCACGATCAACGCGTCCGTGAGGATCGCCACCGCGAGCAGCAGGCCGAACTCCTTCGAGACGCGTTCCGGGGTGAGGATGAACGCGGAGAAGACGGTGGCCATGATGATCGCCGCGGCCACGACGACGCGGCCGATCGCCGCAATGCCATGCTCGATCGCGGCTCTCGTCTCCAGGCCGTGGACGTGCTCCTCCCTGATGCGACTCGTGAGGAACACCATGTAGTCCATCGAGAGCCCGAAGAGGATCGCGAACGCGATCGGCGGCACGAACGTCTCGATCGGGCCCTTGACGTCGAGCCCCATCAGGCTCATGAGGTGGCCCTCCTGGACGACGAGTGTCAGGACGCCGAAGCCGACGAACGCGGACAGGATCGTCGAGATCGCCGCCGTCAACGAGACGACGATCGACCGGAACGCCATCGCGAGCACGAGGAACGTCACGCCGACGACGTACAGGAGGAAGATCGGCAGCCGCTCCATGATCCGGTCGGCGATGTCGATGAACGCCGCGTTCAGGCCGGACACGTAGACGGCGGCATCGCTGCCTTCGGTCGCCGCAGGCACCACGTCGCTGCGGAGGTGGTCCACGAGGTTCGCCGTCGCCTCGTCCTGCGGTGCCGAGCCCGGCGTGACGAACACGATCGCGACCGACTTCGAGTCGTTGAACTGCGGCTCGCCGACGGACGCGACGTCGCCCTGCTCTCCGAGCGCCTGAACGCCCTCGAACACGCGCTGCGGCGCCTGCTCGTCGCCGTTGACGTCGATGACGATTGGGATCGGGCCGTTGAACCCGGGCCCGAAGCCCTCCGCGAGCAGGTCGTACGCACGTCGGGCGGTCTGGTTGGTCGGCTGCGTCCCCTGATCCGACGCACCGAGCCGCACGAGCGCCGAACTCGCCGCGAGCACGAGCCCGATCGCGAGCAGGATCCAGAACACCGGCTTCGCGTGGGCCGTGACGAACCGGCCCCAGCGTGCGATAAGCGTGTTTTGCCGTGCTTCTTCCGAATCGTCCATCGGCTTGAGGAAGGGAACCTTCAGGCGATCGACCTTGTGGCCGAGCTTCGCCAGCACGGCGATGAGCAACGAGTTCGCGATCAGGACCGTCGTCAGCACGCCGAGAGCGCCGCCGATGCCGAGCTTCGTCACGAAGTCGAGGCCGAAGAAGGCGAGGCCGGTGACGGAGATCGCGACGGTGAGGCCGGCGAAGATCACCGCTCGCCCCGCCGACGCGCCCGCCTCGGCCGCCGCGTCGCACGGTGGCAGACCCTCGTGGAGGTACTGGCGGAATCGCGTGACGATGAAGAGCGAGTAGTCGATCCCGACGCCGATCCCGATCATCGAGACGAGGATCGGCGTGATCGTGTTGATGCTCGTGAAACCGGCGAGGATGAAGAGCAAGATGAACGCCGTCGCGACGGCGAAGAGCGCGAGCGCGATCGGAATCGCGGTCGCAACGAACGTGCGAAAGACGAGGAGCAGCACGATGAACGCGGCGAGGAAGCCGAGGAGCTCCTGCGTCCCCTGCTCGATCGGCGGGAACTCCGCGTCACCGTTGAACTCGGCGGTGACGCCCGCCGACTCGACCCCGTCGCGAACAGCGTCCTGGACCGCGACCACCTGGGGGCGATCCTTGGTCTCGATGACGTCCGAGAACTGCGCCTCGGCGTAGGCGATCCGGCCGTCGTCGGAGAACGTCTGCTCGGAGAACGGGTCACCCACGCTGTCGATGCCGACCTTGTCCCCATTCGGGGCGAACTCGGAGGTCTTGAGCTTCGCGACCACGTCCTCGATCGCCGCCTTGCGCTGCGGGCGTGTCGAGCCTCTCGCCCTCCGGAGCCGCGAAGACGAGGTTCAGGACCGAGCCCTGCTCGGAGGCGAACTCCGACTCGATCAGGTCGGTCGCACGCTGCGTATCCGACCCCGGGATCTCGAACTCGTCCTTCAGGCTCCCGCCGACGGTCGCGACGAGGAGGATGAGCACGGCGATGATCCCCACCCAGCCGACGACCACCTTCCACGGGTTGTTGGCGCACCAGCGCATCCAGCGCGCGAGGCCACCCGTCGACAGTCTCTCGTGTGCCGCGAGCCGATCTCCGCCCACGTCATTTCCGCTCGTCTGATCAGACATTCCTGCCCCCTCGGTTCCGTTCTGCATAAGACGGCTAAGCCCCCTAGAACTCATCGGCCGTCGCGTTTGTTCCCGCGCCGTTCACGAGGTCGCTCGAGGGAACCTCGGCATCAAACCTACCGATCTCAGGTCCCTCGAGGCCACCTTGAGCGCGTTCGCCACCTCGACTTCGAATGGACACCGGTCGGCAACCAGGCCGATGAGCTTCGCGTTCCCCGCGTGTCTAACCGACGATGCCCCGAGATCATGGGCCGTGTGAGGTCGCCTTCTCCATTCGCGGCCCGATCGCGCGTGCCGACCTTCCCGGGCTGTGCGAGCGTGTGTGCGCGATCCTCGCCCGGAGCGGCCAGATCGTCGTGTGCGACGTGGACGGCGTCGAGCCGGATGCCGTGACCGTCGACGCGCTCGCCCGCCTGCAGCTGGGTGCAAGCCGGTGCGGGTGCAGGATCGTCCTGCGGAACGCGTCCGACACGTTGCTCGAGCTCGTCGAGCTGATGGGCCTGTCGAACGTCCTCAGCGAGCGTCGAACTCGAGAGGCAGCCCGAACCGAGGAAAGAGCGTCTCGACGTCGAGGAAGAATGTGAGCTCGACGATGCGGCCGTCCTCGATCTCGACCACCTGCAACGCCCACGGCTCGTACCCGTCGCCGCTCTCGGCCGGCTTGTACTGGCCGAACGCCGGAGCCCCGTTCGCCGAGCGCACCGGGACGACACGTGACCCGCGGCAGCCGTTGCCCGGGCCGAACCACCAGGTGAAGATGTCGTCGCGGCCCGCGAGCCAGAGATCGAACGGCGGCATCGACTGCGTCGCGTCCTCGTGGATCAGCTCGGTGAGCGCGTCCATGTCGTACTGCTCGAACGCTGCGACGTAGCGGCTGAGCAGCTCCTCGTCGGCGGCCTCGACGGACGGCGCCGTCGTCGTTGGGGTCAGATCGCTCGCCTCGAGCGTCGCGCGCGCTCGCTGCAGGGCGCTGTTCACCGAGGCGACACTCGTCTCGAGGAGCTCGGCGACCTCGGACGCCTTCCAGCGGAGGACCTCGCAGAGGATCAGGACGGCTCGCTGGCGCGCAGGGAGCTGCTGCAGCGCGGCGACGAACGCGAGCCGCACCGACTCTCGACCGGCGACGATCTCCGCCGGGTCGCCGTCGGAAACGACGAGGCCGTCGGGCATCGGCTCGATCCAGAGCTGGTCGGGCGTCCGCAGGTTCTCCATGATCGGCGCACCGGCGGGCCCGAGGTCCATCGGCCGCGCACGCCGCTTCCGGCTCTCGATCATGTCGAGGCAGACGTTCGTCGCGATCCGGTAGAGCCAGGAGCGCAAGCGCAGAGCGGCCCTCGAAGCGGTCGATCGAGCGCCAGGCGCGGAGGAACGTCTCCTGCACGGCGTCCTCGGCGTCGACCGAGCCGAGCATTCGATAGCAGTACCCGGTGAGCTCGACGCGGTACGCCTCGAGCTGCTGATCGACCGCGAGCGTGGTCGAGGACATGCGGCGCACCGTAGCGAAAGCGATCAGCCGCGCAGCAGCGGCACGACGCGCTCGCAGATCAGCTCCACGCCCGCAAGCGGCGTTCGGCCCTGCGGCGTCCCGAGCTCGACACGGTCGGCGCCGGCGTCCCAGAGCTCGACGACCTTCCCGGCCACCTCCTCCGGCGTGCCTGCGATGCAGAAGCGCTCGAGCGGCGGCGGCTCGCCCGGCTCGAGCCCGAGCGTCGGATCGAGGTGCGCGACGACGTCGAGATACGGCGCGACCGCGGCCCGCGCACGCTCGCGTGCCCAGTCGCCGTCCTCGTCGACGACGCTGACCGAGCCGAGGACGACGTTCACGTCGGGGTTGCCGATCCAGCTCCGCACGACCGGGACGACGTCCGGGTTGGCGCTTCCTCCGACCTTGACCTCCTGCGCGACCGTCCCCGCCCAGCGCGCGGTCTCCCTGCCCCAGGTGCCGATGAGGAGCGGAACCGCGTCCCGGACACGCGGATACGTGAGGGTCGTCCCGGGCGCCAGCATGAATCGTTCGCCGGTGACTCCCGCGTCGTCGCCTGCGAGCAGCGCACGGACGATCGCGACCGCCTCGCGCAGCGCGGCCAGCGGGCGTGCCTCTTCGATGCCGAGCCGGTCCAGCCACGCGCCCTTCGCCAGGCCCAGGAACGCGCGACCGCCCGACACCGAGTCGAGCATCGCGATCTGGCCCGCGATCTCGTACGGGTGCAGGGTGAACGGGTTGAGCGCTGCCGGACCGAGGCGGATCCGCTCGGTGACGCGCGCCATGAGGAGGAGCGGCCCGATCGCGGGCTGGTCGAGCAGGTCGTGGTAGACGGAGAGGACGTCGATCCCGGCGGCCTCCGCGCGCCGCGCGAGCGCCTCGTACTCCTCGGGCGCCAGGTTCGTCCGGACGCCGAACGCCAGCTCGCGAGCTACGTGAGCTCCTCTGTGACGAGCGTGCGCTCACCGATCCGCTCGATGCGCATGACGAGGCGCTCGTCGGGATCGGGGCACGCGACGAGCGAGTCCTGCTCGAGCCAGTCTTCCTCCGGAAGGCGACGCATCTTCGCCGGGAGCAGCGGCAACACGGCCTGTAGCGCGAACAGGCAGAAGTGCTTGCCGTCCGGGATACGGACGCGACTCGACTCGGTGACCTCGAAGTAGTCGCCGACCTCGAGCCCGCACACTGACCGACCCTCGATCCGTTCGACCGTCACGCGCAGGTCGTAGAGGCGCATCTCGGTCACTCGACGACCCTAACCTTGATCGCCAGGGTCCGGAGCCATGGCTGACCTCGCCATCGGTCGCCGTCCATCCGAGTCCTCGCCGTCGCCGGGATCGACCCTCATGGACCCGCCGAGACTATCGTCACGGCATGGCGAACTGGGACACCGTTCGTGAGATCGCCGCGTCGTTTCCAGGTGCCGAGGAGTCCACGACCTACGGGAAGCCGGCGTTCAAGGTGAAAGCAAAGCTCTTCGCCTGGATGAGCCCCGACGACGCAGCTGAGGGCGCACTCGCCGTGCGCGTCGACCCGGGCGAGCTGCCGCTCCTCCTCGAGACGGCGCCGGATCGCTACTTTCAGACGCCGCACTACCACGGCCACCCGATCCTCCTCATCCGCATGGACGGGATCGAGACGCGGGAGCTCACGGAGCGGATCGAGGACTCGTGGCTCCTGCGAGCACCGAAGCGGCTCGTCGACGCGTTCGTCGCCTCCGGCGACGAGGCATTGCGGCCGCCTACGTCGCGGAACGGCAGCTAGAGGCCTGATGTGAAATTCCCGCGGGCCGGCTGACGTCCACGACACGGCGCCGGATCGCCACGCGCTCGCGGCCGGCGTCGCCCGGCTTGGTCGTGACCGTCCCCGACGGCGCGCCAATTTCACATCAAGCCTCTAGGTCGCGTTCGCGACGAAAGCGGCGATGTCGGAGGCGAAGGCGTGTCGGCTCGTCTCCCAGGCGTAGAACATGTGCCCGCCGCCATAGTGCTGAACCGTGAGCCGGTCGGCCACCTGCGGGTCGAGCTTCATGAGGTTCCGCAGGCGGTCGCTCGTGTAGTACGGCGTGACGAGGTCGTGCTGGCCGTGCGTGATGAACGCCTTCATGTGCGGGTTTAGCGCCATTCCGTAGCGGAAGTCGTCAGTCGCGCCGGGGGGCGGCGCGAAGGCGTGGGTCTCGGCGTCGTTCTTCCAGGCGAGGTTGACCTCGTAGGAGAGCAGCGTGTACTCACGGTCGGTCTGGACGCCGATCTCCGAGCGAAGCATGCGGTTGACGGCAGCCGTGTACGCGGGGCTGATCCCCGACAGCGTCGGATCCGGCCACGAGAACTCGTCTCGATCCGGGAACGGGTCGGTCGCGGTGATCGTCGTGTCGTAGAGGCCGAGCACCTTGCGCTCGTCGCGCAGGAGCTCGCGCACGAACCTCAGGATCCCGACGCGGCCGTCCTCGCGGACGACGAGTTCGAGCGGGAGCCCAAGGATGTCGGCGAGCCGTGAGAGGATGCGGGTGCGCTCCTTCGCGGGCAGCGCAGCGCCTCGCGTCAGGAACACGGCATAGTCGCCGGTCGCGAACTCCTCGGAATCACGCAGCGCCTTGGCGAGCGACGTCCCCTTGCGGAACGCGCGCGACTTGCCGTGGTGGAGCGCCGCCGCGGCCATCGTCGGCACGCGGTCGATCCAGCCCAGCACGTCGTAGTCCGTCGACGTGAGTCCAGTGATCTCGAACGCGGGCGAGATGAGGATCGCACCGTTCAGGCCGATGCCCGCCGCCTCCTGGAGCTGGCGTGCGAGACGTCCGACGCGGTAGCCGCCGTAGCTCTCGCCGGCGATGAAGATCGGCGATCCCCAGCGGCCGTTCTCGGACAGCCAGCGGCTCATGAACTCGCACAGCGACTCGAGATCGCGCTTGTAGCCGAAGTACTCCTTCGGGTCGGGCGCGCCGTCGTCCGGCTTCCCGCCGTCCTTCCCGTCGCTCTTCTTCTCCGGCTCGATGACGCGGCTGAACCCTGTGCCGACCGGGTCGACGAAGACGAGGTCCGAGAATGCGAGCCACGACGACTCGTTCTCGACCAGCCGGGGCGGCATCGCCGGCAACGTCCCGTCAGGCGGGAAGTCGACGCGCTGCGGGCCGACGGCACCCATGTGCAGGTACGCCGACGCGGCGCCCGGGCCGCCGTTGAACACGAACGTGACCGGCCGGCCTCTGCCTCCGTCCGAGGCGGCGTACGAGACCGAGAAGATCTCGGCCGCCGGCTTCTCCTTCTTCCGCAAGACGGTCCACTTTCCCGCGGCCGAGTACTGGATCGCCTTGCGGCCCCTGCCCCAGGTTCCCGTGGTCTCGGCACCGGCGGGAGGCTCGTGGTCCGGCTTCTTCCCGTTCTCCGCGTTCGTCGTCTCGTCGCTCATGGGCGCGCAGGCTACCCGTTGTATCCCGCAGTGGAGTGTGGACAACTGCCGATGCCACGCGCGCCGCCATGACCCCACGATCCGGTCGAACGAGGAGGTGAGGAAGGTGAGCCAGATCGCCGCCGCGAGACCGAAGAGCCGAGCCACGCCGGTTCCGATGCAGGCTCCCGGATCCGCGTTCCTCGCGCTGATGGCCGGACTCTGGGGCGCCTTCGTGACCCTGCTCGCGATGTCCCCGTCGACACTCGACGACGCCTACGGGTGGCTGCGCGGGCTCCCGGTCGGGTGGGAGGTCTTGATGTGGCTCCTGGCGTTGCCGTGGACGGTGGCGTACCTCGTCTACGACACGAGCTGGGAGCACTGGCTGCGTGTCGTCGGCGTGGCGCTGATCGTGACCGTGCACCTGACCGTGTGCGCGCCCCGGGTACCGCGAGCGCGAGCGAGCGTGTAACAGTGCACGGCATGGACGCGCCGTCCGAGCGAGCGCCGTACCCCGTCCGCCTCGAGGGCGAGCTCGACGCAGGCGTCAGCCGCTGGCTCTGGCTCGTCAAGTGGGCTCTGGCTATCCCGCACTACATCGTGCTCGCGTTCCTGTGGCTGACGCTGCTCGTCCTGACCGTGATCGCCTTTTTCGCGATCCTCTTCACCGGCCGCTACCCGCGCGCGATCTTCGACTTCAACCTCGGTGTCCTGCGCTGGACGTGGCGGGTCCTGTTCTACTCGTACGCCGCGCTCGGCACCGACCGCTACCCGCCGTTCACGCTCGACGACGTCACCGACTATCCGGCGCGGCTCGACATTCCGTACCCCGAGCGGCTCTCCCGCGGCCTCGTCCTCGTGAAGTGGTGGCTGCTGGCGATCCCGCAGTACGTCATCGTCGCGTTCTTCCTCGGCGGCGGCGGGTTCGCCCCGGCTCGCGCCGCTGACTACGACCGGGTCTGGGGCGTCGGTTTCCACACCGGGCTGATCGGCGTCCTCGTCCTCTTCGCGGGGGTCGCGCTGCTCTTCACCGCGCGCTATCCGCGCGGGATGTTCGACGTCGTCCTCGGGCTCGACCGCTGGGTCGCCCGCGTCGCGGCGTACGTCCTCCTCATGCGCGACGAATACCCGCCCTTCCGGCTCGACCAGGGAGGCACCGACGAGACGGCCGCCGTCGCCGACCCACTCCCGTCCGATCTCCACCCGCTCGCGTCGGAGCCGCCGACGACGGCCGTGAAGCCGAGCGGCGGAGGGAACGCGGGCAAGGTCGTGCTGATCGTCGTCGGTGTGCTCGCGGGGATTCTCGCGTTCGGCTTCCTCGCGAGTGGATGCGCTCTGGTGGCCATCGATCGAACCCAGCGCGACGACGACGGCTACCTCATGTCGCCGACCCGGGAGCTCACGACGTCGACGTACGCGATCGTCTCCGAGAGCGCCGAGCTCGACACCGGAGGCGCCGAGTGGGCGCTCGACACGTTCCTCGGCACGGTGCGGATCAGGAGCGAGAGCGACCGCCCCGTGTTCGTCGGCATCGGCCCTGCGACGGCCGTCGATCGCTACCTCCGAGGCGTCGACCGGGACGAGATCGACGATCTCGACAACAGTGGGGATCCGGAGTACTCGGGGCGTCCAGGCGGCGCGCCCTCCGCCCCACCCGGCAGCCAGACGTTCTGGACCGCCTCTGCGTCTGGATCCGGCGAGCAGACGATCGAGTGGGAACCGGAGGAGGGCATCTGGCGCGTCGTCGTGATGAACACCGACGCCTCGCGAGGGGTGACGTCGGACATGAGCATCGGCGCGGAGCTCGACTCGGTCCTGTGGATCGGGCTCGGGCTGCTCGGACTCGGCGCGCTCTTCGCCGCCGGCACCGCGCTCGCGATCACGGGCGCCGTGCGTCGGCGTTAGGGCGGCCTCCGACCGGTAGAACCTGGGCGTGGAGATCGGCGTCTTCACGTTCGCGGACACGCGAGAGGGCGAGAGCGCGGAGCAGCGCCTGCGCGAGCTCGTCGAGGAGGCAGAGCTCGCCGACGAGGTCGGGCTCGACGTCTTCGGCGTCGGCGAGCACCACCGCCCCGACTTCACGGTCTCGACGCCGGCGGTCGTCCTCGCCGCCGTGGCCGCGAGGACGAAGCGCATCCGGCTGACGAGCGCCGTCACCGTCCTGAGCTCCGACGACCCGATCCGCGTCTTCCAGGAGTTCTCGACGCTCGACGTCCTCTCCGGCGGCCGTGCGGAGATCATGGTCGGACGCGGATCGTTCATCGAGTCGTTCCCGCTCTTCGGATACGAGCTCCGCGACTACGACTCTCTCTTCGCCGAGAAGCTCGGGCGTTTGCTGCACATCCGCGAGACCGGCACGACGCCTGAGGGGAACGACGTGTTCCCGCGTCCTCTCCAGGATCCGCTGCCCGTGTGGGTGGCGGTCGGCGGCACGCCCGAGTCGGCGGTGCGCGCCGGCATGCTCGGCCTGCCGATGGCGCTCGCGATCATCGGCGGGCTCCCGGAGCGCTTCAAGCCCTTCGTCGAGCTCCACCGGCGCGGCGCCGTCGAGGCGGGCCGCGAGCCGCCGCGACTCAGCATCAATTCGCACGGCTACATCGCTGCCACACGCGAGCAGGCGCTCGAGGAGTCGTTCCCGTACGTCTCGGCGGCGATGAACAGAATCGGACAGGAACGCGGCTGGTCGCCGATGCGACGGGCCGACTACGACACCGCCGCAACGCTCCGCGGCGCGAACTTCGTCGGCACGCCACAGGAAGTGGTCGACAAGATCCTCTTCCAGCACGAGCTCTTCGGGCACGACCGCTTCCTGATCCAGTTCACGATCGGCGGAATCCCGCACGAGGGAATCCTCCGCTCGATCGAGCTTCTCGGCCGCGAGGTCGTGCCGGGCGTGCGCGAGGAGCTGGCGCGCCGCGCGGCATAGGATCGACGGGATGGGCATCGAGGCCTTCGCGCGCGTCCCGCTGCTCTTCGGGTCGTCGCCGATCCACCGTCTCGACCGGCTGAGCGAACATCTCGGAGGCGAGGTCGAGATCTGGGCCAAGCGCGAGGACTGCAACTCGGGCCTCGCGTACGGCGGCAACAAAGTGCGCAAGCTCGAGTACCTCGCGGCGGAGGCGCTGACGACGGGCTGCGACACGCTCGTTTCGATCGGCGGCGTCCAGTCGAACCACACACGCCAGGTCGCCGCCGTCGCGGCGCGGCTCGGGTTGAAGTGCGTCCTCGTGCAGGAGCACTGGGTCGACTGGCCCGATGCCGTCTACGACAAGGTCGGGAACATCCTGCTCTCGCGGATCATGGGCGCCGACGTGCGGCTCGACCCCGCCGGCTTCGACATCGGCATCCGCAAGAGCTGGGAGGACGCGCTCGCGTCGGTCGAGGCGGCGGGAGGCAAGCCGTACGCCATTCCCGCAGGAGCGTCCGACCACCCGCTCGGCGGGCTCGGCTTCGCCCGCTGGGCGAATGAGGTCGCGGAGCAGGAGCGTGAGCTCGACATCGTCTTCGACACCGTGATCGTGTGCTCGGTCACGGGCTCGACGCAGGCCGGGATGATCGCCGGCTTCGCCGCCCAGGGGACGGACCGCACGATCCTCGGCATCGACGGCTCGGCAACCGTCGAGCAGACGTGGGCGCAGATCGCGCGCATCGCACGCTTCACCGCCGAGGCGATCGGGCTCGACCGCCCGCTCTCCGAAGACGAGATCGTGCTCCTCGACGAGTGGCACGCCGGGACCTACGGGATCCCGGACGAGAAGACGATCGACGCAATCCGCCTGTGCGCCCGCCTCGAGGGCATGCTCACGGATCCCGTCTACGAGGGAAAGTCGATGGCCGCGCTCGTCGATCTCGTCCGCTCGGGCCGGATCGCGGCCGGATCGCGCGTGCTGTACGCGCACCTCGGCGGACAGCCGGCGTTGAACGGCTACGCCGGCGCGTTCTGAGGCGGTTGACGGCGGGGTACGGCTAACCGAATTGCCCTGCACGGGCGCGGTCGCGACAATAGGTGGGATGTCACAGGTCGTCGACGCGCTCGAGGAGGCCCGCGCCGCAGCTGCACGCCAGTCGTGGCGGGCGGCGTACGGCGCGTACGTCGACGCCGGCGCGGTCCCGCTGACGGCGTCGGACCTCGAGAGCTACGGGGAGGCCGCCTGGTGGAGCGGAAAGCTCGACGAGGCAATCTCGCTGCGCGAGCGCGCGTACTCGGCATACACAGCAGACAGCGACATGCTCGGTGCGGCGCGGATGGCGCTGACGCTCCAGTGGGACTACGAGGCCCGCGGCTCGTTCGCGGTCGCCAACGGCTGGATGGCGAACGCCGAACGGCTGCTCGCGGATCTCCCCGAGGCACCCGAGCACGGGCGCCTGCTGCTCGTGAAGGCGCTCGCCGCGTTGTTCGCGGAGGGCGACTACGAACGTTCGGTGAGGCTGTTCGACGAGGCGTACGAGCGCGCGGCCCGCGTCGGCGACCGCGACGGCCAGATGCTCGCCCTCTCCGGGAAGGGCCGAGCCAAGATCAAGCTCGGCAACATCGACGAGGGCCTCTCGCTCCTCGACGAGGCGACCGCGTCGGCCATGTGCGGCGATCTGCGCGCCCACACGTCGGGGCTCGTCTACTGCATCACGATCAGCTCCTGCCAGGACCTCGGCGACTACCGCCGCGCCGCGGAGTGGACAGACGCGGCGAACCGCTTCTGCGACAAGCTCGACGTCTCGGGCTTCCCGGGGGCCTGCCGCATCCACCGCGCCGAAGTCCTCCGGCTTCGCGGCGACTGGTCCGCCGCGGAGGCGCAGGCGATGGCCGCGTGCGAGGAGCTCCACGACTTCGACCGCTCGATCACCGCGTTCGGGCACTACGAGATCGCGGAGATCCGTCGTCGACGCGGCGACTTCGCGGGTGCGGAGGAGGCGTACGGCATCTCGAACGAGATGGGCCGCGAACCGCAGCCGGGTCTCTCGCTGCTGCGGCTCGCCGAGGGGAAGGTCGATGCCGCAGTCGCCGGAATCACACGGACGCTGCAGGACGCCGCGGAGCCGCTCTTCCGGTTCCGGCGACTCCCGGCACAGGTCGAGATCGCGATCGCCGCGGGCGACCTCAAGACCGCACGCGCCGCGGCCGACGAAGCCGAGCAGATCGTCGACTCGTACAAGATCGGGAACAAGCGAGCGGCGGCGTTCGACGCCACCGTCCACTTCGCGCATGGCCACATCCACCTCGCCGAGAAGGACTGGACTAGCGCGATCGCGTCGCTGCGACGGGCGCGCGACGAGTGGCAGGGCGTCGGCGCCCCCTACGAGACCGCACGCGCGAGGATGCTCCTCGGCACCGCGTACACGCGCGCCGGGGACGAGCACGCCGGCGTGGTCGAGCTCGAGAGCGCGCTCGCGACCTTCGAGCGCCTGGGCGCCGGGCCCGAAGCGTCGCGCGCCAAGGAGCTCCTGGGCCGGGTCGAGGCGCGGCGAACGTTCCTGTTCACCGACATCGTCGACTCGACCAGGCTGCTCGAGACGCTGGGCGACGACAAGTGGAAGCGGCTCCTGGCGCGCCACGACGAGCTCGTACGCGAGTGCATCTCGCAGACGGGCGGCGAGGTCGTGAAGCAGACGGGCGATGGCTTCTTCGCGTCGTTCGAGAACCCGAAGGCCGCAATCGACGCGGCGATCGCGATCCAGCGCGCGCTCGGTGCGGAGATCGTCGCACCGGACGTCAGGATCGGCGCCCACTCGGGCGGCGCCTTTCGCACCGCCGGGGACTCGAGCGACTACGGCGGGCAGGACGTACACGTCGCGTCGCGAATCGGAGCCGCCGCCACGGCGGGCGAGATCCTCGTCAGCGCCGGGACGCTCGACGGCCAGGGCACGTCGTTCCGTGTGCGCGAGCAGCGGACCGCGACGCTCAAGGGCGTCTCGGAGCCCGTCGAGATCGTCTCCGTCGAGTGGCGTTGAGCTAGCGGGCCACCACGTAGCGCGCGGTGACGAAGTCGCGGTTCCGCGCAGTCTCCTCGAGGCGCAGCTCGACGTGGCGCGGAAGCAGGGGCTTCCCGGCGCCGAGGGTCACCGGCGCGATGTAGACGATCACCTCGTCGAGCAGGCCCGCGTCCGCGAACTGCCCGACGAGATCGCCGCCGCCCGCGATCCAGACGTTCTTGCCTCCCGCCGCCTCGTCCATTCGCGCGTGGACGGTCTCGACCGGATCGCTCGTGAACACGACCTGGGCACCGGGCACGACCGTGAGCTCACGATGCGTGAACACCCAGCACGGGATCTCGTACGGCCACTTCCAGTCGGCCGGTTCCTTGTCCGCGAACTCGTGCTCGAGGATCCACTCGTACGTCGTCGACCCCATCGCGAGCGCACCCACGTCGGCGATGAATGCGCCGTAGTTGAGCGGCCCTTCGTGGTCCTGGTCGCGGGTGAAGAGCCACTCGAGCGAGTCGTCCGGGTCGGCGATGAAGCCGTCGAGCGTCGTGGCCGTGTAGTACAGGGTGCGAGAGGTGCTCATCGGACGTCAGTCCGATGAGCGTGGAGGGGTGTGGGGAACCGGGAGGTTCCCCACGATCTCAAGAAGAAGGGGGCACGTGGGGGAAACATGGTTTCCCCCACGACCTCGAGCCGAAGGCGAGAGGTGCTCATCGATTGGCGTCGTTGTCGAGCCACTCGCCCACGACCAGCGACCAGAACTCGGGCTGGTGCTCGAATCCGAGCGATTGGTAGAACGCCTGCGCGTCGTGCGTCTGCAGGCCCACGTGCTGTCCCGGCACCCGCTCGAGCAGGTGCCGGATCATCCTCGACCCGACACCCTGGCGGCGATACGCCGACATCGTCCAGACGTCGACGACGAATGCGTTGGAGACACCGTCGGAAATGAGTCGCGCCATCCCCACGACGCGTTCGCCGTCGCGGGCGAACGCCACGTGCTGCGACTGCTCGAACGCGCGGCGCAACGCGTCGGCGCCCCGCCCGTTGTCCCAATCGTCGGCGAGGAGGTCGGCCTTCGCCTCCACCCAGTCGATCCCCTCGAGCGATCCATCGACATGCACAGCCATGGAGGCGGCGATTCTACGGTCGCTCAGCCACAGCCCGCGACCGGTCGGCCGAGGAACGCGAGGACGCCACGGCACAGGCCGACCGCGGCCCGACCCTGGTACGCCGGCGTCGCGAGCAGGCGATCCTCGGTCGGGTTGGTCATGAAGCCCATCTCGACGAGGATCACCGGCACGTCGGCCCAGTTGAAGCCGGTGAAGTCGGAGCGCTCCTGCAGGCCGCGGTCGGGGAAGCCGAGCGAGGCGTGGAGCTCTCGCTGGACGACCGCGGCCGCGCGCCGGCTCTCCACGTAGACGTCGTCGGTCCAGCCCCTTCGGAGCGCCGGGTACAGGGTGTGCGTCCCGCGGGCGGAAGCATCGGTCGAGCCGTCGGCGTGGATCCGCAGGAAGAGCGCGGCACCCGCGCGGTTCGCGATCCGAGCGCGCGCGATGTTGCCCATGCTCGTTCCCGCGGTCTTCGTCCTCGTCAAAACGACCCTCGTGCCAGTGCGTTCGAGGAGCGTGCGGAGGCGGAGAGCCACGCGAAGGTTCAGGTCGGCCTCGCGCAGCCCGCTGACCACACCGTGCGTTCCACCGCCGTCCTTGATCTTCGTCGTCGACGAGCCCGGGCCGATCGGCTCGGTCGCGGAGTTCGCGCGAAGGTCGTGGCCCGGATCGATCACGACCGTCGCACGCTGCTTCGCGGTCGCCGCGGGCACCACGAGCAGGAGCACGGAGGCGGCGAGAGCGACGCGCACTAGATGACTAGCCGGCCGCGGCGACGAGGCGTCGGAGCTCCGCGGTCGGCCCCAATCGCAGAGCCTGCCTCGGGTCGTTCGCGCGGAGCTCGAGGGCGTAGCGGTACCGCCTCCCGGGGTTGTAGATCCGGCAGGGATCCTTCGCGCACGGAGTCATGGTCATCGCTCGCACACGCTTCCCTGCGGTGTCGAAGAACACGATCCTGAGCGGAACGAGCGTGTTCTTCATCCAGAACCCGCCCGTCGTCGCTTGTGGAAACACGAACAGCATCCCGTCGACGGGGGGTCGGGTGCGATACATCAAGCCGCGTTGGTGCTGGGCCGACGTCAGGGCGAGCTCGGGCCGAAAGGCGATGCCGTCGAGGCGGAGCTCCGCCGTGGCGGACGCCGCGCCGCGTGCACTCGCCGCGAGAACAGCGACGCAGACGGCGACGCCGAGCAGGGCCAGAGCTCGCACGGCGACACGATAGGCCACGGATGTGTGCGGCATGTGCGCGTCGTCAAGCCGCGACGAACTTCGCCTCGAGATCGGCGAAGAAGGCGTCGGAGAGACGCGAGAACGACGTGGCGTCGAGCACGATCGTCTCCCCGTACGAGATGCCGAGCACCGAGCTCTCGGGAGAGAGCTTGATGCTCTTCTCGCTCGTCAACACGCCGTCGTGGAGCAGCACCGAGTTGCACAGGACGCGCACCTCGTTCAGCGCGTTGCCGTCCTTGCCTTCGAGCGTCCGCAGACGGTGGACGAACGAGCCCTCGAGGGCGAGGAGCAGATTTCGGAAGAAGACGTGCTCGAGCTCGGCCGGCGCCTTGGACCCGGCGAACGTCGCCACATCGGACTCGATGCGCGCCCGACACGCCTCGACGTAGTCCCGCGGATAGCTGTTCATGCCTAGCATCGTTCGGTCTCCTTTGTCAGTCGAGGACGAGGTCGATCTCGTCGAGGGTGCTGCCGTCGGCGAGCATGTCGATCCGGACGATGCGGCCGCCGGAGATCTCGAGCTCCCAGAGCACGCGGAGATGGCCCTTGGGAGCCCAGGCGACGGCGACGAGACCGTCGGCAAGCGCCGGCTGAGCCTCGATTGCACGGCCGGAGAAGACGCCGGCGACCGCCTCTGCGCTCCGCACCTCGCCCGTGGCGCCCATCCGCACGGCAGCAGGGTCCGCGTGCAGGACCACGGCCGGATCGAGCACGGCCACGAGCCCGGCGAGGTCTCCGGCTCTCGATGCGGCGAGGAAGGCGTCGACGACCGCCCGCTGCGGAGCGACGTCGACGAAGGGCTCGGATGGTGCGCCACGCAGCCGGCGGCGAGCACGGCTCGCGAGCTGCTTCGCGGCGCTCGGCGAGCGTCCGAGGACGGCTCCGATGTCGTCGAACGGCACGCCGAAGACGTCGTGGAGGACGAAGGCGACGCGCTCGGACGGCGTCAACGTCTCGAGGACGACCGTGAGCGCGGCACCGACGGAGTCCGCGACGAGCGCTTCGTGCTCGGGGTCGTCCAAGGCCGCGACCGCCGGAACCTCTTCCTCGAGCTCCTCACGTCGCGCAGCCCGCGTTCGCAGTCTGTCGAGGCAGATCCGGGCCGTGACCGTCGTCAGCCAGCCGCCGAGGTTGTCGATCCCGCCGGGATGGGAGCGAGCGAGCCGCAGCCACGCGTCCTGGACGGCGTCGTCAGCCTCGGCATGCGATCCCAGGATCCGGAACGCGACCGCGTGCAGGTGTGCACGGCTCTCTTCGAACTGAACGGACAGGGCGTCGAGCTCGGTCATCTCACATCACTGACGATCCGGCGACGCCGGAGGTAACACTGCTACCGCGTAACCGTCACCGCGACGCGCTGGACGGCGTTGTTCACGTAGCCGCCGAGGTTCCAGGACGGCTCGAGCGGCTGCTCGCGGCCGGCAGCGTCGCGAGCGCGGCAGCAGAGCTCGTACTCGCCGGGCTCGGCGTTCCACGCGAAGCGCCACCGGCGCCACGCCCAGCGGCCTAGCGTCGGCTCATCGAGCTCCGCGTCCGCCCAGGTCGCGCCGGCGTCGGACGACACCTCGACCGCGGCGATCTCGGAAGCTCCGGACCACGCCCGCCCGACGATCTCGCACTCACCATGCGCGACGACGCGCGCCCGCGTGAGGAAGTCCGGGATCCCCGGCGGGACCATCAGCGAGCGCGGCGCGATCGTGGTGATCGGCTCACCCGGCTCGTCCTCCTCCCGGCGAACCCGATACGAGTGCCGCTGCTGGTATCCGGAGAACGGCTCCGCCAGCACCGAGATCCGCGCGAGCCACTTCACGCTCGTCATCCCGTACCAGCCGGGAACGACGAGGCGGAGCGGGTAACCGTGCTGCGGAGGAAGTGGAACGCCGTTCACCTCGTACGCCAGGAGCGCGTCGCTCTCGAGCAGGGCGCTCACCGGGAGGCTGCGCTCGTACCCCTGCTCCTCCCCACCCTCGACGCCGCGATCGAGCCCTGTGAAGAGCACCTCGACGGCGCCGTCGCGTACGCCGGCCTCCTGCAGCAGCGGAGCGACCGGAGTCCCCCGCCAGCGCGCGGTGCCTACTGCCTCGAGGAGCCATGGTTGGCTCACCACACGAGGCTCGACGTGCACCCGCCCGTTGCCCGCGCATTCCATCGTCACGGCCAGCTCGACCACGTCCCGCGCACGCAGGTCGTCCAGCGAGAGGGACACCGGCCGCTCGACGAGCCCGCCGACCTCGAGCCGCCACGTCCCTGCGTCGACCTCGGGGATGTCGTAGTGGACGAGGAGGTAGTGCAGCCCGATCGGCGTCACGTCCCAGCGGAGCGCCTCGAGCGGCAGCGCGTGGTTGCGCGCGGCGAGCTGGAGCTCCTCCAGGCTGATCCGTTCGCGCAGTGGCTCGCTCACGACCCGAGCACGTTAGCCGCGCGTGCCGTCACGAGGACGACATGGAGGACACCATCGCCTGTCCTCTATCAAACGGCGTGCCGACGCCGATGTGCTTGGATCGGACGATGCAGCAGGATCGCGTGCTCTCGGGGCCGTTCGTGCTCACGATGCTGACGGAGTTCGCCCTCTGCACCTCCATCGGCATGCTGCTCGCGGTCGTCCCCGTCTATGCCGACGACACGCTCGGCGTGGGCAGCTTCGGGGTCGCGGTGGCGGTCGCAGCGGTCAGCCCGATGGTCCTCGTCTGCCAGCCGCTCGCGGGACGATACGGGGACCGGCGTGGCCGCAAGCTCCTCATCGTCGCGGGCGGCGCGATCGCCTCGCTGGCGGTCGCCGGATACGTGGTCGCCGACTCGCTCGCGCTCCTCGTCGGTCTGCGCCTCCTCACCGGCGCCGGTGAGGCGATGCTCCTCGTCGGCGCCGCGACCATGATCACCGACCTCGCACCCGAGCACCGACGCGGCGAGGCGCTGAGCCTCTTCAGCCTCGGCCTGTGGGGCGGCCTCGCGCTCGGGCCGATCCTCGGAGAGCTCGTGCTCGGTGACGACCGCTTCGACTCCGTGTGGCTTGTCGCCGCGGCCTGCTGCCTCGCGTCAACGCTCATCGGCCTCACGCTTCCGGAGACCGCGCCGGCGCGAGAGCCCGAGCACGACACGACCGCACGGCTCGTGCATCCCGCGGCCATCGGGCCCGGTGTCGTGCTCGCGTTCACCGTCCTCGGGTTCGCGGGCCTCGGGACGTTCGGGGCGCTCTACGCGCGCGAGCTCGGACTGGAGGGCGCCGGGTCGGTCTTCCTCACGTTCTCGGCCGTCGTCGTCGCAACCCGCGTTCTCGCGCGCCAGGTACCCGATCGGCTGGGGCCCAAGCGCACGGCGCGGGTGGCGCTCTCGCTCATCACCGTAGGTCTCCTGACAATCGGGATCTGGAACGTTCCGGCCGGCCTGTTCGTCGGGACCATCGTCGTTGCGTTCGGCCACGCGCTCGCCTTCCCGTCGCTGATGACGTTGGCCGTGAACGCAGCTCCCGCGAGCGAACGCAGCTCGGTCGTCGGCACGTTCAGCGCGTTCACGGAGCTCGGGTTTCTCATCGGCGCGCTGAGCCTAGGCGCCATCGCCTCGGCGGCGGGATACGACGGCGTGTTCGTGGTCTGCGCGTTCGGGCCGCTCCTCGGTGTGGTCGTGCTCTCCCGTCTCACGGCGCCTCGACCCGTCGAGCCTCTGCCCGAAGGGGCGTAGCGACGATCGCCGCTACGCCTGCGCGGCGCGCTGGGCCGCGATGAAGTCGCGGTACCACGTGAAGCTGTCCTTCGGCACGCGCTCGAGCGTGTCGAAATCCACGTAGACGATCCCGAAGCGCCGCGAGAAGCCGAATGCCCACTCGAAGTTGTCGAGGAGCGACCACAGGAAGTAGCCGCGTACCGGCACGCCGTCCGCGATCGCCGAGGCGAGTGCATCGAGGTGCCCTTCGAGATAGGAGATCCGCCGAGGATCGGGGACGCTCCCGTTCTCGCGCGCATCCGGGAACGCGGCTCCGTTCTCCGTGATGTAGAGGTCGGGGAGCTCGTAGTTGTCGTGGAGACGCACGAGCAGCTCGTGCAGGCCGTCAGGGTACACCTCCCAGCCCATATCCGTGTGCTCGGTCCCCTCCGTCTCGACCGGCGTCGGAGCGGCGTCACCGATGCCAGCTCGCACCACGTTGCGCGTGTAGTAGTTGACCCCCAGGAAGTCGAGTGGAGCGGCGATCGTCTCCATGTCGCCGTCGTCGATCGTCGGGAGCATCTCGGCGTACCGCTCGAGCATGTCCTCCGGGTAGCCGTGCCCGAGGACGGGCTCGAGGAACCAGCGGTTGCGAAAACCATCCGAGTGACGCGCAGCCTCGATGTCTGCCTCCGCGTCCGAGAACGGATACGTCGGCACGAGGTCGATGCTGATCCCGACCTCCGAAGCCGGAGCCTCCCGACGAATGACCTCGGCTGCGCGCCCGTGTGCCAGCAGCACGTGGTGACCCGCGGCCAGAGCGTCTTGCTCGCTCTTTCGGCCAGGCGCATGGACTCCGAGCCCGTACCCGAGCCACGAGACGACCCATGGCTCGTTCTGCGTGATCCAGTGCCGCACACGGTCCCCGAACCTCGTCACGACGAGCTCGGTGTACTCCGTGAACGCCTCGACCGTATCGCGCGCGGGCCAACCGCCGCGATCCTCGAGCACCTGTGGAAGGTCCCAGTGGTAGAGCGTCACGTACGGGTCGACGCCGTTGGAGAGCAGCTCGTCGACGAGACGGTCGTAGAAGTCGAGTCCGGCCTGGTTCACCCGCCCACGGCCGTCCGGCAGGATGCGCGGCCATGCGACGGAGAGACGGAAGGCCCCGATGCCGAGCGCGCGCATCAGCCGGATGTCGTCCGTGTACCGGTGGTACGTGTCGCAGGCGACGGCTCCCGTATCCCCGTTTCTGACGTTTCCGGGCGTCGCGCTGAAGCGATCCCAGATGCTCTCGCCGCGGCCGTCCTCGGTGGCGGCGCCCTCCACCTGGTAGGCCGCGGTCGCAGTCCCCCAGACGAACGTGGGCGGGAATTCAGCGCGCGTAGCGTTCATGACTCGATTCCTCTCGAAGTCGTGGGCTGGCCGAACAGATGGCAGCGAACGTCGTGCCCCGCCCGCGCAGCGACCAGCTGCGGCGCGACGGAGCCGCAGGGCTCGAAGGCAAACGGACAGCGATCGACGAAGCGGCACCCTTCGGCGTCGGGGGACGCGAAGACCGAGTCCCTGCGCTCGGGCGGCTCCTCCGTGTGCAGGCCCGCCCCGGGGTTCGGCACCGCGGAGAGCAGCAGCTGGGTGTACGGGTGGAGCGGCTCGTGGAGGACCTGATCCGTCGGCCCGCGCTCGACGACCTGGCCCGCGTAGAGGACGAGGATCTCGTCCGCGACGTAGCGGGCGCTCGCGAGATCGTGCGTGATGTACAGGAACCCCAGGTTGTGACGCTCCTTCAGCTCGAGAATGAGGTTCAGCACGCCGAGCCGAATCGACACGTCGAGCATGGAGACCGGCTCGTCGGCGATGACCACCTTCGGCTCCACGGCGAGCGCACGCGCGATCGCGACCCGCTGCTTCTGTCCACCCGAGAGCTCGTGTGGGAACTTCGCCGCGACGACCTCGGGAGGCGTGAGGCCGACCGCGTCGAGGAGCTCGTGCACGCGCTCGTCCACCCGGCTCGAAGGCACGATCTTGTGGACGCGAAGCGGCCTCGCGATGTGGTGCCCGACACGCTTGACCGGATTGAGCGACGCGAACGGGTCCTGAAAGATCATCTGGACCTGTGAGCGGTAGCGCCTGAGGTTCCTCCGCCCGCGGATCCGGCTCACGTCCTCCTCCCCGAGGAGGATGGAGCCCGACGTCGGCGCGTACAGGCGCACGAGCAGCCGGGCGATCGTGCTCTTCCCGCTTCCGCTCTGTCCCGACGAGCGCCGTCACCTTTCCCGGACTCACCGCGAAGCTGACGTCGTCGACGGCGCGGAGGGTTCGCCGGCGCAGGCCGAGCCCGCCCGTCCCGACGTCGAACGTCCTGCTGAGCGAGCGGGCCTCGAGGACTGGGGCCTCGGTCGTCACGAGACCTCTCCGGGGAAGTGGCAGGCGACGTGCTCACCGGGGCCCAACGCGACGAGCCTCGGTTCGTCGATCGTGCACTTCTTCTCCGCACGTGGACAGCGTGGGTGGAAGCGGCAGCCTGATGGTGGCTCACGCAGGTCCGGCGGTGACCCGGGAATCCCGAGGAGCCGGAGCCTCTCGCCTACGAGGGGAGGGAACGACTGCATGAGCCCGACCGTGTAGGGATGGAGCGGACGGTCGAAGAGACCCCGCGCCGGACCGAGCTCGACGATCTTGCCCGCGTACATGATCGCGATGCGATCGCTGAACTCGACGAGCAACGAGAGGTCGTGGGTGATGAAGAGGACGGCGAAACCGAGCTCGCGCTGCAGGGTCTCGATCTCCCGCAGGATCTCGCGCTGGACGACGACGTCGAGCGCCGTCGTCGGCTCGTCCATGATCAGGAGCTCCGGGTTCAGCGCCAGCGCCATCGCGATGACGACGCGCTGCCGCATGCCCCCGGAGAGCTCGTGGGGGTACGCGCGGAGCCGCGCCGGATCGATGCCGACGAGCTCCATCAGCTCGCCCGCAGCGCCCGAGCGCTTCCGACTTCCGGATGCGCTCGTGCGCCTTGAACATGTCGACGAACTGGTCGCCGATGCGCATCACCGGGTTCAGCGAGTTCATGGCGCTCTGGAAGACGATCGACACGTTGCGCCAGCGGAACTTGCGCAGCTGGGACGGCGCGAGCGCGACGACGTCCTGATCGCGGAACAGGACGCGTCCTCCGGAAATGTGGCCCGGAGGCTTGAGGATGCGGAGGAGCGAGTGGGCGACCGTGCTCTTCCCGCAGCCCGACTCGCCCGCGAGACCGACGATCTCACCGGGGTAGATCGCGAGCGAGACGGCGTCGACGGCGCGGACCGATCCGTCGGCGACCGGATACTCGACGACGAGGCCCTCGATCTCGACGAGGGGCTCGCGTGCACTCCCGGTCGACGGCGACACCGCGGGCTCCTTGTCCACGACGGTCATGTTGCCGCCCTCGGCCAGAGGATCCCGAAAAAGCGACGACGGGTTCGGGGCGTCGGGCGTCGAAGCCGCGGGTCGCTCAGCTCGTCGATGCCGTAGTTGATGAAGACGATCGCGAGGATCGTCAGCGAGATCGCCACCCCGGGGAAGACGAAGTGCCACCACTCGCCCGTCAGCAGGGTCGAGTTGTTCGTGGCCCAGAAGAGGGTCGTCCCCCAGCTCACCTGGTTCGCGTCGCCGAAGCCGAGGAACTCGAGAGCCGCTTCGTAGAAGACCGCCTGCACGAAGATGAAGGCGAAGCCGGCGGCGATGCGGCTCAGCATGTTCGGCATCAGCTCACCGAAAACCACCCGCGGCGTCGATTCCCCGGCGACCTTGGCCGCGAGGATGAAGTCGCGGTTCCGGAGCGAGAGCGCCTGACCGCGGAGGATCCGCGTCTCGATCGCCCAGCTCGTGAGGCCGATGATGAGAGCCATCGACGTCGGCCCGGTGCCCTGGAGGAACGACGAGATCACGATGAGCAGTGGAAGGATCGGGATGACGAGGAACACGTTCGTGAGAAGGACGATCGAGTCGTCCACCCACCCGCCGCTGTAAGCGGCGAGCAGCCCGAGCGTGATCGCGATCGTCATGGCGATCAGCGACGCGACCAGCGCGACGCCGAGTGAGACGCGCGCGCCGTACAGGACCTGGGCGAAGATGTCGTAGCCCTGATCGGTCGTCCCGAACGGATACTCCCACGACGGCGCCTGGCGTGGCAGGGCGTCCGGCTCGTTCGCGATATGACCCGTCAGCAGCGGCGCCGCGATCGCGGCAAGGACGATCACGCAGAGGAGGATGATTCCGAAGCACGACTTCGGGTTCGCGAGCAGCAGACGGATCGGCTCGGGAAGGCGCCGCCTCTTGCGCGGAGGTGGCGCGCCCGCGTCGCGGAGCGGCGGCGGCTCGAGCGGCTCGCAGTTCGGCGCCAATCGTCATGCGGATCGAACCCGCGGGTCGAGGACGACGTAGAGGCAGTCCATGATGAAGTTCGCCACCAGCACGCAGATCGCGAGGACGAGCAGGAGTGCCTGCACGACGGCGTAGTCGTGGCCGAGCGCGGCCTGCTGGAGCGTCAGACCGACGCCCGGGTAGCTGAACACGACCTCGACGAGGATGAGCCCGCCGACCGCGCTGGCGAAGAACGACGCGAAACCGGTGAGGGGCGGCAGGATCGCGTTGCGGGCCGCGTACTGGGTCATCACGCGCCGTTCGCTCAGACCCTTGGCATGGGCGAACGCGACGTAGTCCTCCCCGATCGTCGTGATCATCACGTTGCGCATGCCGAGGAGCCAGCCTCCCGCACTGATCGCGATGATCACGAGAACGGGGAGCTGCGCATGCCGGATGGCGTCGGCGAAGAACTCGAGGTTGTACCCGATTTCGGCGTCGTTCGAGTAGGCGTGCTGGATGGGGAACCAGCCGAGCTTGAGCCCGAGGAAGTAGACGGCGACGAGGCTCAAGAAGAACGCCGGGAACGACTGCAGCGTCATCATCACCGGAGTCGCGACGTTGTCGGTGATCCCACCGCGACGCCAGGCGGCGAGCATCCCGAGCGTCGTCCCGATGACGAACGAGAGGAGAAAGCCGACGCCCACGAGGAAGATCGACCAGGGCAGGGAGTTCCCGATGATCACGCTGACCGGGGCCTGCTTCGCGAACGAGACGCCGAAGTCCCCGGTCGCGATGTCCGCCAGGTAGTGGGGATACGCCTGCCAGATCGGCTCGTCGGCGGAGCCGAGCGACGCCTTGAGCTGCTGGAGGATCTGGGGGTTCGATCGGATCTGCTCGCCGTAGTTGGCGATGAGCCCGTCGAGCGGTGAGCCGGGCATCAGGCGCGGGAGCAGGAAGTTCAGCGTGATCGCCGCCCAGAGCGCGATGACGTAGAACACGAGTCTCCTCAGCAGGAATCGCATCTCACCACTCCTCGACTGCCGGTCGGCATGCTCGGGACGCTCACGGGGAGTCTGTCACGTCGATTTTCGGCGCGGTGTGCCCGGTTGGCTGGCGACCAACCGGGCACATCGCAGGCTCGACCCGCCCTCTCGGAGGGCTACTTGGAGGAAGCAGGTCGGAGCGACCAGAGGATCTTCTCCACCTGCTGTCCACGTGGAGAAGATCGGGTCCACGTACTGGTTCGTCCAGGACGGGAACCCTTCGAAGTACTTCGTGCTGTAGGTCGACCAGCGCGGGCCGACGAACAGCGAGACGTACGGCAGCTCGTCGAGGAAGATCTTCTCCAGCTGGTACGACGATCTTCTTCTGCTTCGCGACGATCGAACGTGCTCTTGAACTGCTTCAGGAGCGCCGCTCCCTGGGCGTTCTGGTAGTGCTCCCAGTTGCCCGTCGCCGACGCGTCGACTCCCTTGCCGACGTTCTGGCTCGGGTCGAAGTGCGAGTAGAAGTACGCCCACGGTGTGATGTCGTTTGCGCCATAGGTCCAGAGCAGCGTCACGACCTTCGTGCTCATCGCGTTCGGCTGCCAAGCGCCCCAGTCCGGCTCGAGCTTGACGGACGCGTCGATGCCGACGTCTTGCAGGTTCCGCGAGATGATCTGCAGCGACGCGACCCAGTCCGACCAGCCGCCGATCACGTGGATCTGGAACTTGACGCGATCGCCCTTCGGGTCGTAGAGGTCACCGCTCTTGTACGTGAAGCCGGCGTCGGTGAACGTCTTCTTCGCCGCATCCGGCGCGTACGCGGCCATCGCCTTCGCACGGGCCTTCAGGGCCGGGTCGATCCACTTCGGGTACATGAACTCGATCCCGAGAGCACTCGTCGGCGGCGCGTAGCCGTACTCGCCGAGCTTCGACACGGTCTTGCGGTCGACCGCGAGGCTGACGGCCTTCCGGAACGCCGGGAGGCTGTACGGGTACTCGGTCGTGTCGAAGAAGAGCGCGACCTGCAGGTTCGTCGTCAGGTACGAGTTGTGGTAGTGCTCCGGGTCCTTCGCCTGGTACGACGACTCGACGTTCGGATAGAAGTTGTGCGACCAGTCGGCCTGGTCGTTGAGGTGCTGGAGGAGCGCCGCGTCGTTCGACGCAGCCGCGATCCGCTGGACGCACTGGACCTTCGGATACCCCTTCTTCCAGTAGTTCGGGTTCTTCGACAGCGTGTACGACTGCGGGTTGAACCTGCTCACCTTCGTGAACGGCCCCGAGCCGACGGGGTTCGGGTTCGTGAACTTCTCGACGTCGACCTTCGACCAGATCTTCTTCGGGACGATCCAGACGTTCGAGAGCTGCGACCCGACGAACGTCGAGTCCGGAGCCTTGAAGCGGATCGTGACCTGATTCCTGCCCGAGACCTTGATCGAGGCGATGTTGCTGGTCGGCGACGTGAGCCCGATGCGATCGGCGAACTTGCTCTGCTTGCCGATGTTGAGGCTGTAGGCGACGTCGGCGGCCGTAAGTCGCGAGCCGTCCGACCACTTGACGTTCGGCTGGATCGTAATCGTGAGCGTCTTGCCGTCCTTGCTCATCGTGAGCTTCTTGGCGAGGACGTTGTAGATGTTGCCGCCACCGAAGGCGGTGGAGATGACGAGGTTCTCGTAGATGCCGCCGGCCGTGAAGTCCCTCGCGACCTGCGACGCTGCCTGGAACGGGTTGAAGTTGCGAATGAACGCGGCGTCGCCTGAACCGGTGGCGACGACACATGGATGTGCGGCCTGGGCTGTCGATCCGCCCGAGGCGGCGGTGGTTGCGATCGCGGCGACACCGACAAGAACGGCTGCCGCGCTGGCCAGGATGCTTCGGCGTTGACCTTTCATGCTTGCTTCGTCTCCCTTCCTCTCACGTCCGTGACCTGCCCGCCTCTGGTCAGCTAGACGTCGATAGCTGGTTCGGGTTAGTCGCTCTCGGTCGTCGCCCTCCCTCCTGGCTCGTCGCGCCGCGACTGACGGGCATCGGTCCTCGGAAATTTCCGGTAACGATTACACAGTGTCCCCGAAAATGCAAGTTTCGTCGGCGGCGGTGGCCAGTGAAGTATCCTGAGGCTTGCGGCGTAGCGGGTTGACGTGCTACCGTAACCGGTTCCGGAAACCGGCGAGAACCGAGGCGACGATGGCGCACCCAGAAACACGCAGGAGCACGCGGCCGGGCAACGATCCGCGACATCGCCGAGCTCGCGGGCGTATCCGTCGCGACCGTCTCTCGTGTCATCAACGACCGCCCCGACGTGGCCCCCGAGACGCGCGACGCCGTGCTCCGGCACGTTCGCGCGCACAACTTCACGACGAACCGCAGCGCGCGCGCTCTCTCCGGGGGACGAACAGGCCTCGTCGGGTGGGCGATGCCGTTGGTGCGCGGCGACTACTTCGCCGCGATCCTCTCGGGCGCCCTCGAGGCCGTGTACGAGCAGGAGCTCCGCATGGTGCTCTGCACGACGCTCCACGAGCACGACCGCGAGGTGTCCCTCCTCGAGCGGCTGGCGGACGGCACGACCGACGGCGGCGATCATCCTGCTTCCGGAGGAGTCGAGCGACGAGCTCGTGGCCCTGCAGGAGAGCGGCTTCCCGTTCGTCGTTGCCGACCCGCGCGTCCCCCTGGACGAGGGCATCCCCGCCGTCTCCGGCGTCGCACCGAGCGGGTGCCAAGGCGGCGACCGACCACCTCCTTGCCCTCGGGCACCGTCGCATCGGGCACGTCAGCGGCCGCCAGGGCTGGGCTGCGACAGAAGAACGTCTCGAGGGCTACCACACTGCGCTCGCCGCGGCGGGCGTGCTTCCGACGTCCGACCTCGTCGTCGAGGGCACCTATCGAGGTGGCCAGCGGCTACGCCGCGGCGAACGTTCTCCTCGACCTGCCGAAGCCGCCGACCGCGATCTTCGCGGGAAACGACAACATGGCCGCGGGCGTGCTCCGAGCGGCGCACGAGCGCGAGATCGACGGTCCCGGACGACCTCTCCGTGGTCGGCTTCGACGACGCCGACCTGGCCACGATCCTGAGCCCGGCGCTGACGACGGTCCGACAGCCGCTCGCCGAGCTCGGACGGACCGCAGTGAACCTGCTGACGCGCATGCTCGAGCGGCAGCGCGTCGAGGCCCTCCGGGTCGAGCTTGCGACGAAGCTCGTCGTCCGTGAGACGACGGGTCCTCCGCCGGAGCGGTAGCGGCACAGGTGGCAGTGCGACCCGTCGCGATCTCGTTCATGAGCGCGAACTACGTGGCCAGAGAGTTGGGCTACGGCGCGGCCGACGAGTGGGGCCCCTTCGACGTCGCGACGAATGCGGCGTTCGAGCCCGTCGAGACGTTCCCCGCGCGCTTCGACGCCCTCCTCGTTTCGATCGCCGACAGCGGCTACGACGCGATCGACCTCTGGTTCGCGCATCTGAACTGGCGCTGGGCGACCCCGGAGCACGTCGCGGTCGCGCGTGACGCCCTCGCACGCAACGACGTTCGGGTCGTCAGCCTCGCAGGGAGCATCGGGAACACGGTCGACGACGTGCGGGCTGCGTGCCGGCTCGCGAACGATCTCGACGTCGACCTGATCGCCGGCCTCGGAGGAATCGTCCACACGGATCGCGACGCCGCCGTCGAGGTGCTCGACGCGCACGGCGTCCGGTTCGGTCTCGAGAACCACCCCGAACGCGCGCCGGCGGAGGTGCTCGCAGCGATCGGCGACGCCCGCTCCCTCGGCGCGGCGGTCGACACCGGCTGGTGGGCGACGCAGGGGTACGACCCGGTCGACGCGATCCGCGAGCTCTCCGATCGCCTCTTCCACGTCCACCTGAAGGACGTCGAGGAGCCCGGCGCGCACGTGACGTGCATGCACGGTGAGGGATGCGCGCGGATCGCCGACTGCCTCGACGCGCTCCTCGACCTCGGCTACACGGGCCCGGTGAGCATCGAGCACCACGCGTTCGACCGCGACCCGACGGACGAGTGCGCCCGCATGCTCATTCGGACTCGGGAGCAGCTTTCCAACGCGCAGGCCGGCCGCGGTGTCTGAGCACGCCCTCCGCGTCGCCGTCGTCGGCTGCGGGAACATCTCGGGCGCGTACGGCGAGACAATGAGCGCGTACCCGTCGGTCCGGATCGCCGGCGCGACCGACGTGGACCGTTCGCTGAGCGCGGCCTTCGTCGAGCGCTTCGGAGGCGTCGACTACCCGGCCCTCGACGACGTCCTCGGCGATCCGAACATCGACGCGGTCGTCAATCTCACGTTTCCGGCCGTCCACGCCGAAGTGACGAGCGCGGCCCTGAAGGCGGGCAAGCACGTGCACAGCGAGAAGCCTCTCGCCGGGAACTACGCTGCCGCGCGGTCGCTGGTCGACCTGGCGGCGGACCGCGGGCTCAGGCTCTCCTGTTCGCCCATCACGTTCCTCGGAGAGGCGCAGCAGACGATGTCGCAGCTCGTCGACTCGGGCGCGATCGGCCGGGTGCGCGTCGCATACGCGGAGGTCAACTGGAACCGGATCGAGAGCTGGCACCCTCGCCCGGAGCCCTTCTACCGCATCGGCCCGTTCGCAGACGTGGGCGTCTATCCGCTCACGATTCTCACGGCCATGCTCGGGCCCGCCCGGCGTGTCACTGCCTTCGGGACGGTCGTCTATCCCGACCGCACGACGCTGACGGGCGAGCCGTTCACCCCGGAGGCGCCCGATTTCGGCGTCGCCGTCGTCGAGCTCGAGAGCCGGACTGTCGTGCGCCTCACCGCGAACTTCTACGTCTCGCACCTCACGAAGCAAGGCGGGATCGAGCTCCACGGAGACACCGGCTCGATCTTCCTCTCCGACTGGCAGGAGTTCGACGCGACGGTCGAGCTCGCGCAGTTCGGGGAGCAGTACCGCACCGTCCCGGTGGAGAACGCCTTCCGGGGCACCGACTGGGGGCGGGCGCTCGGCGACCTGAGCGACGCGATCGGCTCAGGACGACCGCATCGCGCGACCGGCGCGCACGCCGCCCACATCGTCGAGATCCTCGACGCGATCACGACATCCGTCGCGGAAGGCCGGGCCATCGAGATCACATCGTCGTTCGCACCGCCCGAGCTCGGCTCGAACGGATCCGGTCCGGCCTAGGATCGCGCGCGTGGAGACGCGCGAACTCGGGCGCAGCGGGGTGTCGGTCACGCGGATCGTCCTCGGCTGCGGCAACTTCGGCGGTGTCGGGTCCTCGCCGGCGTTCTTCGGGCAGGGGATCGCGCGCGAGGAGGCGCCGCGCATCATGGACGCCGCCTGGGAGCTCGGCATCCGGACGTTCGACACCGCCGACGCATACGGGGGTGGGCGGAGCGAGACGTGGATCGGCGAATGGCTCGCGACGAAGAGCCCGGAAGTGCGCGCCGCGATCACCGTGGAGACGAAGACGTTCAACCCGATGACCGAAGGCGCGGACCGCGGGCTCTCCCGCCGGCGGATCCGGCGCCAGGTCGAGTCGAGCCTGGAGCGCCTCGGGCTCGAGCGACTTCCTCTGTACATGGCGCACGACTTCGACCCGGACACGCCCCAGGAGGAGACCCTCGGAACGTTCGACGAGCTCGTCCGCGAGGGCAAGGTGGGCGCTGTGGGAGCGTCGAACTTCACCGCCGAGCAGCTGGCGGAGGCCGTCGAGATCTCCGAGCTCGAGGGCATCGCGAGGTACCAATGGGTGCAGAACTCGTATTCGCTCCTCGACTGCGGGGACGGCGACACGATCCTCCCCGTCTGCCGCGAGCACGACCTCGGGTACGAGGCGTTCGGCCCGCTGGCAGGGGGCTGGCTCACCGGCCGGTACCGCCGCGGTGTGGAGTATCCGGAGGGCTCCCGGATGACCCAGCGGCCGGACGGATACCGCAAGTACGAGTCCGACGCGTGCTTCGACGCGCTCGAGGCGTTCGAAGCGCGCGCCACTGCGCACGGCGTTTCGATGGCGGGGCTCGCGATCGCCTGGCTGCTCGGCGTCCCCGAGGTGACGGCCGTCGTGGTCGGCCCGACGCGCGCCGAGCAGCTCGAGCCGGTCCGCGAGGCACTCTCCCTCTCGCTCGAGTCCCAGGAGCACGCCGATCTGCGAGGGTTGTTCCCGTGATCAACGCTCGCCTCCGGCTCGCCACATGAGTGTTCTCGTGTTGTCGGAGCACGACGTCCGCGAGCTCCTGGATATGGAGTCGTGCATCGAGGCGATGACCGAGGTCCTGGCCTCACTCGCTCGCGGCGAGCTGTACAACCCCTTGCGCTCGATCGCCCGCGCCGAGGGCGCCGACACACTCCTCGGCCTCATGCCCGCGTACCGCAGCGCGCCGACGAAGGCGTACGGGCTGAAGGAGATCGTCATCGTGCCGACCAACCCGTCGCGCGGGCTCGACACACACATGGGCGGCGTCCTCCTGCACGACGGCGAGACGGGCGAGCTGCTCGCGATCATGAACGCGTCGCCGATCACGGAGATCCGCACGGCGGCGGTGTCGGGCGCCGCGACGCGCGCCCTCGCCCGCGCGGACGCGCAGCGCGTCGCGATACTCGGGTCGGGAGCGCAGGCGCGCGGCCACGTCCACGCGATGCGAGCGGTCCTCGACGATCCCGAGATCCGCATCTGGTCACGCAATCTCGATAAGGCCGAGGAGCTCGCCGGGGACGTCGGTGCGACGGTCGCCCCCTCCGTCGATGCCGCGCTCTTCGGAGCCGAGGTCGTGTGCACGACGACGGCAGCCGTCGAGCCGATCGTGGAACGGCGCTGGCTTGCTCGCGGGGCGCACGTCAACGCCGTCGGCTCGTGCTTTCCGACGACGCGCGAGCTGGACACCGAGACCGTCGCGACCGCCTCCTTCTTCACCGACCGTCGCGAGTCGTGCCTGAACGAGGCCGGCGATTACATCATCGCCGCGGCCGAGGGAGCCGTCGGCCCCGAGCACATCGAGGCCGAGCTCGGCGAGGTTCTCGCGGGAATGCATCCAGGACGCGAGCACGAGGACGAGCTCACGATCTTCGAGTCGCTCGGCATCGCCGTGGAGGACCTCGCGTCTGCAGAGCTGATCGTCAAGCGAGCTCGCGAGCACGGTGTCGGCGTCGAGGTGCCCTTCTGATCCCACTCGCGCAGATCGAGGCCGCCCGAGAACGCATCGCCGGCACCGCCGTCCGCACGCCGCTCGTCCGCCTCCATATGGACGACGCGCCGGCGGAGATCTGGCTGAAGCTCGAGAACCTGCAGCCGATCGGCTCCTTCAAGATCCGCGGGGCGGGGAACGCCGTGCTGAGCGCGCCGCGCGACGACGTCGCGCGCGGTCTCGTCACGACGAGCACGGGGAACATGGCGCAGGGTGTCGCGTGGATGGCGCGCAAGCTCGGCGTTCCCGCGACGATCGTCGCGCCCCACAACGCGGCCGCGACCAAGCTCGCCGCGGTCGAGCGCCTCGGTGGCCGCGTCGTCCGCGTGTCCTGGGACGAGTGGTGGGAAGCCATGGAGGCGGGTCACGTCGAGGGCGTCGACGGGCTCTTCATCCACCCCGTGCAGGACGATGCCGTCATCGCCGGCAACGGCACGGCCGGGCTGGAGCTCGTCGAGGACTTGGCGGACTTCGACGCGGTGCTGATCCCGTGGGGCGGCGGTGGGCTCTCGACCGGCATTGCGAGCGCCGTCAAGGCGGTGCGCCCGGACGTGAGGATCTACGTCTGCGAGCCCGAGACGGGGGCTCCCGTGACCGCCGCCATGGCGAACGGCCGCGTACCCGTGAAGATCGACTACACCGCGTCCTTCATCGACGGGGCCGGCTCGGGCGCGCTGCTCCCGAGGATGTGGGAGCTCGCCGAGCCGCTCCTGACCGACGCGTTCGCGATCTCACTCGAGGATGCGGCCGCGGCGGTGCGGACGCTCGTGGAACGGGCGCGTGTGGTGGGTGAGGGCGCAGCGGGGCTGCCGGTCGCAGCGGCACTCGCGGGGCGCGTCGACGCAAAGCGCGTGGTCTGCATCGTGTCCGGCGGGAACATCGACTCGTCGCGCCTAGTCTCGATCCTCGACGGTCGCGTTCCGGACTAGTCGACGAGCGTCCGCTCGAGCGCCGCGAGGCTCTCCCGCTGCAGGCTCGCGTTCCCCTTGTCGTGGGCGTATCGCGCGAGCATCGAGTCAAGCGCGATCGCGAGCACGCGAGAACGGAGGAGCTGCTTGTCGGTGACCTGACCGTACTCGGCGAAGAACCGATCGCGGCCGCCGGGGGGGAGAAGCGACCAGGTGAGCACGAGGTCGATGCACGGGTCGGCGAGACAAACGTCGCCGAAGTCGATGACCGCGGCAAGTGCTCCGTCGGAGATGAGCACGTGCCGCAGGTGGAGATCGCCGTGCGTCAGGACGAGCCCGGCCGGCGACGGCGAGAGCATCTCGGCCGAGGCGAGGATGCGCTCCACCACGGCCGGCTGCCTCCAGAGCCCGCGCTCACGCAGGTAGGCGAGGTTGTCTCGTGCGCGCGGCACGCGACAGGTCATGTCGGCCCGCCGGTTGAAGTCGATCGGCAGCGACCGTTCCGGATCCACGGCGTCGAGCGTCTCTCGAGAGTGGAGGGCGCGCAGAAAGCGACCGAGGGCAGACCCGAGTTCGACGCGCTCGTCGTCGGTGAGAGCGGCATCAGCCGGCTCGCGCCCGGGTAGCAACGCTGCCCCGAAGAACGGCCACGGATAGCGGGCACTCGGAGTCCCGACGAACCGCGGAACGGGGATCGGGACGGGCAGCAACGGACCCAGCCGAGGCAGCACCGTCAGCTCGCGCTCGACCAGGGGAATGGCGATCTGGCGGCGCGGAAAGCGAAACGCCCACGCGTCCTCGATCGCCCACACCGAGTTGTCCCAGCCTTCGCCGACGAAGCGCGCCGAGCCGGCGTCGAGCTCGGGGAACTGCTCGGCCAGGAGCGCGTGCACCAGCGCCTCGTCGACGACGACCTCTGCATCCCAGTCGGGCACCGCGGCACCCTAGCCCGCCCTCGCACCGGTAGGAATTCTGGATGCGCACGGTCTCCCTCACCGCCCTCCGCCGTATCGTCATCGGCGCCCAGGGCTACGTGTCGCGCTCCCGCACGGGGACCCGGCGCGAGGTCGAGGACGCGATCCGAGCGCTCTCGTGCGTCCAGCTCGACTCGATCACCGCCGTCGAGCGGAGCCACCGCATCACGGTCGGCTCCCGCGTCGGCGCCTACCCGCGGGAGACGGTCTCGCGGCTCCTCGGGCAGGGCCGCATCTTCGAATACTGGGCCCACGAGGCGTGCCTCATCCCGGTCGAGGAGTGGCCCCTCTTCCGACCGCGGATGACGCGACACCACCCGTGGCGCGGCGACGTCGTCGCGGAGCACCCGGAGCTCGCCCGGGAGGTGCTCGCCGCAATCCGGGAGCGCGGCCCGCTCACCTCCCGCGACTTCGAGGGCAAGGGCGGCGGCGGGATGTGGAACTGGAAGCCGGCGAAGATGGTCCTCGAGTCGCTCTGGAACGCCGGTGAGATCGTCATCGCCGGCCGAGTCAGCGGCTTCCAGCGCTCGTACGATCTCACCGAGCGCGTCATCCCGTGCGAGGTACTCGACGCGCCGGTACCGGACGAGGCCACGCGCGACCGGGAGCTCGCGCTGCGCTCCGTTCGAGCGCGTGGCGCGCTCACGGAGGCCGGCATCGTCGAGCACTGGCGCATGCGCGGCGGCGCGGCGCGCATCCGTCCGCAGACCGACGCCCTCGTCGCCGAGGGCGTCCTCGAACGCGTCCGGGTCGAGGACGGCGACGCCGACGTGCTCGTCCCGTCCGGAGCCGATCTGGATCCACCACGTCCGACCGGGGCGGCGCTCCTCTCCCCGTTCGACAACCTGCTCTGGGATCGGCCTTTCGCACGCCGTGTCCTCGGATTCGACCACATCATCGAGGTGTACAAGCGAGGGCACGAGCGCCGGTTCGGCTACTACGTCCTGCCGTTCCTGTGGCGCGACCGCATCGTCGGGCGCGCCGACCTGAAGTCGGAGCGCGGCGACGGAACCCTCGTCGTCAAGGCGCTCCACCTCGAGCGCGGCGTTCGCCACTCGGCCGCGCTCGACGACGCCTTCGAGCGCGCGCTCGACCGGCTCCGGCGCACGATCGGCCTCGAACACGTGCGGCGCTGACTCTGAGAAGCTCCGCGCGTGCACTGGCAGCTCGTCACGCTCGCGCTCATTCTCCTCGGCTTCGCGGCGATCTCGCGCCGCATCGAGGGGACGCCCGTCACCGCACCGATGGTCTTCACGGCCGCGGGCCTCGTCGTCGGAGTCGACGCGCTCGGGCTCGTCGACGCGCAAGCAGAAGGGCTCGAGGTCGAGGTCCTCGCGGAGGCGACCCTCGCGGTCGTTCTCTTCTCCGACGCGTCGCGCATCGACCTCACGGTCCTACGACGAACGCTGCACATTCCCGCCCGGCTGCTCGGGATCGGGCTACCCCTCACGATCCTTGCCGGCTTCGCCGTCGCGCTTCTCATGCTCCCGGACTTGGCCTGGTCCGAGGCGCTCCTCGTCGCCATCATCCTCGCCCCCACCGACGCGGCTCTCGGCCAGGTCGTCGTCACATCGAAGCGGCTGCCGGTGCGGATCCGGCAGAGCCTGAACGTCGAGGCCGGCCTCAACGACGGCATCTGCGTTCCGCTCTTCCTCATTGCGCTCGCGGTCGCCCTCGCCGAGGAGGGCGCGATCGGGCACGGCCACGCCGTCCAACTCGTCTTCGAGAAGATCGGGTACGGCGTCCTCATCGGGGTCGTCGCAGGCACCATCGCAGCCGCCGTCGTGGTCCATGGCACCGCCCGCCGACTGATCGACGACACCTGGCTCCAGGTCGTGCCGGTCGCAGGAGCGCTCCTCGCGTTCACGCTCGCCGAGGCGATCGGGGGATCGGGCTTCATCGCCGCCTTCGTCGGCGGGATGACTTTCGGCGGGATGCGCCGGCACCGCGGAGGCGATGTCTCCCACCTCATCGAGCAGACGGGGACGATCCTCGCGGCGGTGACGTTCGTGCTCTTCGGTGCCGTGCTCCTCGGACCCGCGATCCACGACCTGAGCTGGCAGATCATGCTCTACGCCGTTCTCAGCCTCACTGTGATCCGCATGGTCCCCGTCGCGATCTCGATGCTGGGAACGGGTGCGCGGAGACCGACCGTCGCGTTCCTCGGCTGGTTCGGGCCACGAGGTGCGGCGTCCATCGTCTTCGCGCTCCTCGTCCTCGAGGAGGAGGGGCTCCCGCACGAGAGCACGGTGCTCACGACCGCGTTCGTCACCGTGGGCCTCTCCGTGCTCGCCCACGGTGTGACCGCCGCTCCCCTCGCCGAGCGTTACGCCGACTGGCACGACGCACGAGTGGCGGAGACACCGGTCGAGTCGGGTGAAGAGCAGGAGCTCCCCTGGCGGCTTCAGGGCGGATGAGGATCGTCTCGCCGGAGGAGGCACGCCGGATCGCGGTGCGGGCGCAGCTTCTGGACGGTACGGCAACGTCAGTGCTCGACACGGTGCGCCGCCTCGGATTCCTCCAGATCGATCCGATCTCGACCGTCGCGCCGCCGCAGCACCTCGTCCTCTGGAGCCGACTCGGCGCGTACGACGTCGCCGAGCTCGACCGGCTGGTGTGGCAGGAGCGGCGGCTGTTCGAGTGGCACGCGTACATCTGGCCGATCGAGTCACTCCCGCTCGTGAAGGCGCGGATGCGCCAACGCCGTCGCAGCACGCACTACACCCACGAGCGCTGGAGCAAGGAGTTCCTCCGCACGAACGCCGGTTTCAAGCGCTACGTCCTCAGAGAGCTCGAGCGGAACGGGCCGATGCTCTCGCGCGACCTCCGGCACGAGTCCGCCCCCCGGCCGGGCGAGCCGCACCGCTGGTGGGGGACCCGCCAGGTCACGATGATGCTGGAGATCCTCCACGTCTACGGCGAGATCGCCGTCGCGGGACGGAGCAACGGTCAGCGGTTGTGGGACCTCGCCGAGCGGTGGTACCCGCCCACCGAGACCGTGTCCGTCCGCGAGGCCGACCGCCTGCTCGCGCAGCAGCGCTTCCGCGCACTCGGCGTGAGACTGACGCGGAAGGGCTGGGAGGCTCATCCCGACGTCGCCGACGGTCCCGTTCCGGACCGCGTCTCCTTCCTCTCTCCCTTCGACCGCCTGGTCCACGACCGCGACCGGGCGGAGGCCCTCTTCGACTTCCACTACCGCCTCGAGATGTACGTGCCGAAGGCGAAGCGCGAGTACGGCTACTACGTGCTGCCGATCCTCGTCGGCGACCGCCTCGTCGGGCGGATCGAGCCGCGGTTCGACCGGAAGACGGGCGAGCTCGAAGTGCTCGGCGCCTGGGGCGACACGTCCCGCGCGGACGAGGCGCTCGTGAGCCTGCGCGCGTGGCTCGCTGCCCGGACCACCGAGGTGGCCAGCGACGCCAAGTGACACTGTGTCACAAGGCGCGACGGCGCTCCGAGTAGCATCGCCGCGTGCACTTCGAGACGCGCGCGATCCACGTGGGGCAGGAGCCCGACAGTGCGACCGGCGCGATCACCACTCCGATCTACCAGACCTCGACGTACGTCCAGGACGCGGTCGGCGTCCACAAGGGCTACGACTACGCGCGCGTCGGCAACCCCACGCGAACGGCGCTCCAGGAGTGCGTCGCGTCGCTCGAAGGCGCGGCGCACGGGCGCGCGTTCTCGTCCGGCCTCGGCGCCGCGACCACGCTGATGCACCTGCTCTCACCGGGCGACCACGTCGTCGCCGTGAACGACGTGTACGGCGGCATCTACCGCATGTTCACCAAGGTCTACGAGCCGAAGGGCTACCGCTTCACGTTCCTCACGCCCGAGGAGATCTCGACCGGCCTCGCCGAGCACCTCGACGAGCGGACGAAGCTCGTCTGGCTCGAGACGCCCACGAACCCGGCGCTCAACCTCGTCGACATCGCGGCCGCCTCGGAGGCGGCGCACGCCGTCGGCGCGCTCGTCGTGGTCGACAACACGTTCGCGACGCCTTACCTGCAGCAGCCCCTCGCGCTCGGCGCCGACGTCGCGCTCCACTCGACGACGAAGTACCTCGGCGGCCACTCCGACGTCGTCGGCGGCTTCGTCGCCACGACGACGATGCGATCGCGGAGGAGCTCGCTTTCCTGCAGAAGTCGCTCGGCGCAGTGCCCGGGCCGTTCGACGCCTGGCTCGTCCTGCGCGGCGTGAAGACGCTGGCCGTCCGCATGGACCGCCACTGCGCGAACGCGGTCGCCGTCGCGGCCTTCCTCGAGCGGCATCCGCGCGTCGAGCGCGTCCTCTACCCCGGCCTGCCGTCGCATCCCGGCCACGCGCTCGCAGAGCGGCAGATGCGGAACTTCGGCGGCATGGTCTCGTTCCTGCTCGGCGACGAGCAGGAGGCGGTCGACGTCGTCTCGCGCACGAGGATCTGGAAGCTCGCCGAGAGCCTCGGCGGCGTGGAGAGCCTCATCGAGCACCCGGCGCGGATGACGCACGCGTCGACGGCCGACGCCCCGTTCGCCGTTCCGCCGACGCTCGTTCGGCTCTCGGTCGGCATCGAGTCGGCGGACGACCTCGTCGAGGATCTCGAGCGCGCGCTCGGCTCGTAGGCGTTTGTCGTCGCGCGGCGATGGGTACGCCCACGGCATGGCAGGTCATGTCGCAACCGCAGAGACCGAGATCGCTGCGCCGACGGAGCGCGTATGGCAGGCGCTGACCGACCCGGACGAGATCGAGCAGTACATGTTCGGCTCGCGCGTCGTCACCGATTGGCAGCCGGGGAGCGCCATCATCTGGAAGGCGAGTACGAGGGCAGGCCGTACGAGGACAAGGGCGAGATCCTCGAGGTCGTGCCGGAGTCGAGCGGCTGAGAGTGACGCACTTCAGCCCGCTGAGCGGTGACGACGACGTTCCCGAGAACTACCACACGCTGACGTACGAGCTCGAAGGCCAGGACGGCCACACGCGTGTCTCACTGAGCCAGGACAACAACCCCTCGGCCGAGGCCGCCGAGCACTCGCGCGAGAACTGGGAGAAGATGCTCGTCCGGGCTGAAGGCCGTCGTCGAGGCGCGCTGACTCACGCGGGCGGCGTACCCCGCCGCTCGTAAGATCGTCCGCGTGATCGCCGCGCCGATCGACCTCCACCATCAGGCGCCGGGCATCGTCGCCTGCTACCTGCTGGAGACGGACGACGGCCCCGCACTCTTCGACTGCGGGCCGACCGCATGCGTCCCTGCGCTGAAGGACGGCCTGGCCGAGCACGGCCTCGAGCTGCCGGACCTGCGGCACCTCCTCCTCTCGCACATCCACCTCGACCACGCCGGCGCGGCGGGTGTCCTCGTGCGCGAGCACCCCGCGCTCCAGGTGCACGTCTCGGAGGTCGGCGCGCCCCACCTCGTCGATCCGTCGAAGCTCGACGCGAGCGCCAGGCGCCTGTACGGCGACGCGTTCGACGACTTGTGGGGCGAGCTCGCCCCTGTGCCGGAAGCCAACGTGCACGTCGTGGGCGACCGCGTCGTCGGGCTCGACTGCTTCCCCACTCCCGGTCACGCGTGGCACCACGTGTCGTACCTCGACGCCGACGGGACGCTGTACGCCGGCGACGCCGCAGGAGTCCGCCTGCAGGGAGGGCACTTCGTGATGCCACCGTGCCCGCCACCCGAGCTCGACCTCGAAGCGTGGGACGCGACGATCACCGAGATCGAGCGCCGGGCGCCCGCTCGGCTCGCGCTCATCCATTTCGGCGTCTTCGACGACGTCGAGTCACACCTCACGATGCTCCGCGAGACGCTCGGCCGCTGGGGCGAGTGGGTCGAGGACGGCATGGACGAGCAGACGTTCGTCGCGGCCGCCGCGGACGACGTCTCGAAGCTCGATCCCGGACTCGTCGACGAGTACCAGCGCGCCGGCCCGTTCTGGCACCACTTCCGCGGCTTCGAGCGCTACTGGCGCAAGAAGCGCGAAGCCGCCTAGTCCTCGAAGGCGTGCGCCTCCAGGTCGTCGAGCGAGACGAACTCGAGTGCCGACGCGTGCGTCGCCTCGAGGACGACGGGCGGCGCGAACCCGGCCTCGAGCGCCTCCTGCCAGCGCGCCGCGACGACGCACCAGCGATCGCCTGGCACGAGGCCCGGGAACATCCACTGCGGCTGCGGAGTCGAGAGGTCGTTCCCGGCTCGCTTCGAGAACTCGAGGAACTCCGCGGTCATCACGGCGCACACCGCGTGGAAGCCCGGGTCGCGACCCTCGGTCCGGCAGTAGCCGTCGCGGAAGAACCCCGTCAGCGGATCGAAGGAGCAGGGCTCGAGGTCGCCGCCGAGGACGTTCACGCGCGGAGCCTAGGCGTTCGCCCACGAGCGTGGGTCGGCGCGACCGCGCGCGTTGCTCCGGCGCCAGGCGTACGCTTCGCACGCGATGCGCGCGGGTACGAAGACGACGCGTGACTGGCTGATCGGAGTCGCAATCGGCGCCGGCGCGGTCGCAGCGGTGACGATCGCGATCGAGCTCATCGACGACATCGTGCCGGTGCTGAGCCTCGGAGTGCTCTACGTCTTCGCGGTTCTCCTCGTCGCGATCTTCTGGGGTCCGCTCGTCGCGGTACCGGTCGCTGTCGCGAGCATGCTCGCGTTCAACTTCTTCTTCCTTCCTCCGGTCTACACGTTCACCCTCGCGGATCGCAGCAACTGGCTCGCCCTCGCCGTCTACGTGGTCGTCGCGATCGTGGTCGGCACGCTCGCGTCGCGGTACCGGATCGGCAAGCAAGAGGCCGAGCAGCGGGAGCGCGAGGCCGCGCTGCTCGCTGACATCGCGGCGGACCTGTTGCGCGGCGCTCAGCTTGGCGAGGGAATGGGGCAGATCGAGGAACGTACCGCGGCAGTCCTGGGGGTGTCGGCCGTCAGGATCGCGCTCGGCGAGCATCCGCGCGCCTCGGCAAAGGAGTCTCCTCACCACCTCACCGTCGAGGGTCGCGCGATCGGCGTTCTGTACACGCCCGAGGACGAGGAGCCGGTGCTCGCCACTCAGCGCCGGTTACTCCCGGGCCTCGCCGCGCTCCTCGGGGTCGCGCTCGAGCGCGAGACCCTCGCCCGCGAGGCCCTCGAAGCGGACACGCTCCGACGCAGCGACGTCGTCAAGACGGCCGTGATCCAGGCGGTCTCGCACGACCTTCGGACTCCGCTGGCCACGATCGAGCAAGCACTCGACGGCCTGGAGAGCGGCGAGCTCGAGCTGACCGAGGATGACCGCACCGCACTCCTCGAGACCATCCGCGCCGAGCACAGCCGGCTCAAGCGTCTCGTCGAGAACCTGCTCGACCTGTCCCGGATCCAGGCGCACGCGGCCGAGGCGCACCCGCAGGTCTGGACGATCGAGGAGCTCGTCTCCCAGGCGCTCGACGAGCTGCCCGAGTCGGACCGTGTCGTCCTCACCGCGCCCGACGAGCTTCCGCCGGTGCGCGTCGACGCCGTCCAGGTGCAGCGTGCGCTCGCGAACGTGCTCGAGAACGCCCTGCGCGTCTCGCCTTCGGACGAACCCGTGAACGTTCGCCTGACGGCCACGCGACAAGACGTGCTCGTGCGCGTGACCGATCGGGGACCGGGCATCCCCGAGGAGGAGTGGGAGCGCATCTTCGAGCCGTTCCACCGAATCGCCGGCCGTCCCGACCAGCCAGGCGCAGGCCTCGGCCTCGCCATCGCGCGGGGGTTCACCGAGGCAAACGGAGGCCGGATGTGGCTGGAGTCGCGCGAGGGCCAGGGTGCCTCGTTCGTGCTCGCCTTTCCGCTCGTGGAGCTGCCCACGCCTGCGCCCGCGCCCGCGCCCGTATGACGCGCATCCTCGTCGTCGACGACGAGCCCCAGTTCCTCCGCGCGCTCCAGACGAACCTGCGCGGCGCCGGCTACGACGTCGTCACCGCGAGCACCGCCGAAGAGGCGCTGACCTCGGCGGGCCTGCATCCCCCCGAGGCCGTCATCCTCGACCTGCTCCTGCCCGACGGCCGGGGCACGGAGGTGTGCCGCGACCTGCGGAAGTGGACCGACGCGCCGATCATCCTGGTCTCCGCGGTCGGCGACGAGGAGGAGAAGATCGCGGCGCTCGACGCCGGCGCCGACGACTACGTGACGAAGCCGTTCGCGATCGGCGAGCTCCTCGCCCGGCTCCGTGCCGCGCTCCGCCGCGCCGGTCCGTCCACGGAGCCGACGTTGACCATCGACGAGCTCGTAGTCGACCTCGAGAAGCGCGCGGTGACGATGCGCGGGGAACCGGTCCACTTGACCCCGCACGAGTTCGAGCTGCTCCGCGTTCTCGCCCAGAACGAGGGCAAGCTGCTGACGCACAAGGCCATCCTGCGAGAGGTCTGGGGACCCGCCTACCAGATGGAGTCGAGCTACCTCCACGTCTTCGTCTCCCAGTTGCGCCGCAAGCTCGAAGCCGACCCAGGTCGGCCGCGATACATCCTCACGGAGTCTGGCGCCGGGTACCGGCTCGTTAACCCGACCGATCGGTAATTAGGAATCCCTTAGACCCGATCGCGAAACCCTTAGCACGCCCTCAGACCGGCGTCCCTAGCTTGGGGACATGGCCGAAACCTTCCAAGCGAGCACTGCAGAACCGGGAGGGTACACGCCGTTTCAGGCGGTGTGGAGCCGCCTCAAGGAGCTGAAGGCGCGCCGCGCGTTACGCGCCGCACGCTGGGCCGCCGACGCGGAACTGATGCGCCGGAACACGGCGCCCTTGCGCCTAGCCTGGCGCGCCGAGGAGCTGGTCGCCCCGAAGAATCGGCTCGACCTCGCCCACACGCTGCGCTCGCTCGTGCGCGAGTCCGCACCGCGCTACCTTCCCAGCGCATCACCCGTCAACCGGCTGGCAGTGAGGGCCGAGGCCGAGACGCTGCTCGCGGTCGCAAGCCGACTCGCGGACCTCGAGAGGCCGGTTGCACCACGCGGCGTCGTCTTCATCGAGCGCCTGCTCATCGACGGCTCCGGCCCGCTCTACGATCGCGAGCTCGTCGACGACCTGCCCGTCTTCCTCGACACCGCGCTCGACGCACTCGAGCCTCATTGATGGTCGAGCTCCTCGGCATCGTCATCGCCGTGATCTGTTTCCTCGCAGCCTTCGGGCTGCTCGTCCTGCTGGACCGGGTCTGATGGAAGCGGGCGACCTCTTCGGTCTCGTCGTCTCGGTGCTGATCCTCTTTTACCTCCTGTACGTCCTCTTCAGGGGCGAGAAGCTGTGACCGGCAACGGCATCGCGCAGATCTCCGTCTATCTCGTCGTCCTGACGCTGCTCGCGTACCCGCTCGCCTGGTACATGACGCGCGTCTACGCCGGGACGCTGCGCATGCCGCGCTGGCTCACCGCGCCGGAGCGAGGCTTCTACCGGCTCGTGGGGACGAAGGTCGACGAGGAATGGGGCTGGAAGCCGTACGCGGCCGTCGCGCTGATCTTCATGTTCGTCTTCGCGATTCTGCTGTACGCGCTGCTGCGCTTGCAGGGCAGCCTGCCGCTGAACCCGGACAACCTCGCAGACGTCAACTCGTGGGTCTCGATCAACACAACCGCGAGCTTTGTCACGAACACGAACTGGCAGTACTACGGCGGCGAGTACACGATGTCGTATCTGAGCCAGATGGCAGGGCTCGCGGTCCAGAACTTCGTGTCGGCCGCCCTCGGCATGGCGGTGCTCGTCGCGGTCATTCGAGGGTTCGCTCGCCGCTCGGCGAGCACCGTCGGGAACTTCTGGGTCGACCTCTACCGGTCGCTCGTCTACATCCTGCTCCCGCTGGCGTTCATCCTCGCCGCCATCCTCGTCACGCAGGGCGTCGTCCAGACCTTCGACAGCAAGGCGACGGCGACGACCCTCGAGGGTGCGACGCAGGAGATCGCGCGCGGCCCGGCCGCGACGCAGATCGCGATCAAGCAGCTCGGGACGAACGGCGGCGGCTTCTACAACTCGAACTCGGCGGTTCCCTTCGAGAACCCGAACCCGTTCACGAACTTCCTCGAGATGATCTCGATCCTCCTGATCCCGGTCGCGCAGGTCTTCATGTTCGGACGCATGGTCGCGTCTCGCCGGGAGGCGTACCCGATCTACGCGGCGATGATGGCCATGACGATCATCGGGATCGCCGTCGCGCTCCCCGCGGAGCAGCATGGCTCCCAGGTCCTGCGCGACTCCGGCGTGAACCTCGAAGCGAGCGCCGATTCGAGCGGCGGGAACATGTCCGACAAGGAGGTCCGCTACGGAATCGCCCCCACGGTCAACTGGGCGGTCGTGACGACGAACGCGTCCAACGGCTCCGTCAACGGCGGCCACGACGCGCTCACGGCGGCCGGCGGCGCCGTTCCCATCGTGAACATGTTCACGGGAGAGGTGATCTGGGGCGGCGTCGGCTCCGGTCTCTACGGCATGTTCTTCTACATCGTCATCGCGGTCTTCGTGGCCGGGCTCATGGTCGGCCGGACGCCCGAGTACCTCGGGAAGAAGATCGAGGCGCGGGAGATCAAGCTCGCCGCCGTCGGAGCGCTCTTCGTTCCGACGATGGTCCTCGTCCTGACCGCGATCGCGATGTCCACCGACCGTGGGCTGGCTTCGATCTACAACCCCGCGGCGCACGGCTTCTCGGAGGCGTTCTACGCCTACGACTCGCAGTCCAACAACAACGGCAGCGCGTTCGCGGGCTACGGAGCCACCGAGTTCTCGACGCTCCTCGGCTCGCTCGCGCTCTGGATGGGCAGGTTCGCGCCGCTCGTCGCCGCGCTCGCGCTCGGCGGTGCGCTGGCTGCGAAGAAGACCGTGCCACCGTCCGCCGGCACCTTCCGCACGGACGGCGCGACGTTCGCGGTGCTGCTCGTCGGCGTCGTGATCCTCACCGCCGGCCTGATGATCTTCCCCGCGCTCACGCTCGGCCCGATTGTGGAGGCGCTGTCGCCGTGATCGCTCGCACGTTCCTTCGCTCGATCATCGCCGTCGTCGTGCTGACCGCCGTCTTCGGACTGATCTACCCCATCGCGTTCACCGGCCTCGCCCAGGTGACCTTCGCCGACAAGGCGAACGGCAGCCTCGTCGAGCGCGACGGGAAGGTCGTCGGGTCGTCGCTTGCGGCACAGGCGTTCACGAAGCCCGAGTACTTCCATCCGCGGCCGTCGGCGACGGCGCCGGAGTACAACGCGGCGGCGACGACCTTTGCGAACCTCGGGCCGACCAACCCGGATCTCGCGAAGGCGATCCGCGAGCGCGCGGCCGCGATCCTGAAGCTCGAAGGCCCCTACAACCCCGGGCTCGAGATCGGCGACATCCCGGTCGACGCCGTCACGACCTCCGCGTCGGGCATCGACCCGCACATCTCCCCTGCCAACGCCGACCTGCAGGCCGCGCGCATCGCCGAGGTGCGCGGGCTGACGCCGGAGCGCGTGCAGGAGCTTATCGACGAGCACACCGACAGCCGCTGGCTGGGTCTCTTCGGCCAGCCCGCCGTGAACGTGCTCGAGCTCAACCTTGCTCTCGACGAGGAGACGACGTGACCAGGCCGAGCAAGTCCATCTTCACGAAGGAGATCGTCTTCGCGGCGATCGGGGACTCGTTCCTCAAGCTCGACCCACGGACGCTGTTCCGCAACCCGGTCATGTTCATCGTCGAGATCGGAAGCGTCATCACGACGGTGATCTTCTTCCGCGACCTGTTCTCGTCGGGAGACAGCGAGCCGCTCTGGTTCACCGGCACGATCGCCTTGTGGCTGTGGCTCACTGTGCTGTTCGGCAACTTCGCCGAGGCGATCGCCGAGGGCCGCGGCAAGGCGCAGGCGAACGCACTCCGCGCCACGCGCACGACGACCACCGCGTTCCGGCGCACCGACACCGGCGGCCTCGAAGAGGTGCCCGCCCCGGAGCTCCGGCGCGGCGACATCGTCGTCGTCGAGGCCGGACAGGTCATCCCCGCCGACGGCGAGATCATCGAGGGCGTCGGCTCGGTCGACGAGTCGGCGATCACGGGCGAGTCCGCGCCGGTCATCCGCGAGGCGGGCGGCGACCGCTCTGCGGTCACGGGCGGGACGCGCCTGCTCTCCGACAGGCTCGTGATCGAGGTCACCCAGGAGCCCGGGAAGTCGTTCCTCGACCGCATGATCGCCCTCGTCGAGGGCGCCGAGCGTCGCAAGACCCCGAACGAGATCGCCCTCAACATCCTCCTCGCAGGACTCACGATCACCTTCCTGGCCGCCGTCGTGACGTTGCGGCCGTACGCGCTCTACGCCGGCACCGACCTGTCCCAGACCGTTCTCATCGCCCTCCTCGTGGCGCTCATCCCGACGACCATCGGCGCCCTGCTCTCCGCGATCGGGATCGCCGGGATGGACCGCCTCGTCCAGCGCAACGTCCTCGCGATGTCGGGTCGCGCCGTCGAAGCCTCGGGGGACGTCGACGTGCTTCTGCTGGACAAGACGGGAACCATCACTCTCGGCAACCGCCAGGCGGCCGAGTTCCTGCCGGTGAGCGGCGTCGACGAGCTCGACCTCGCTCAGGCTGCGCAGCTCGCCTCGCTCGCCGACGAGACTCCCGAGGGTCGCTCGATCGTGGTGCTCGCCAAGGAACGCTTCGGGCTTCGCGAGCAGGAGCTGGGCGAGCACCAGTTCATCCCGTTCTCGGCCTCGACGCGCATGAGTGGACTCGACCTCGACGGCCGAAGCCTGCGCAAGGGCGCGGCCGACGCGGTCAAGCACTTCGTCTCCGAGAACGGCGGACAGGCGCCGGCCGAGCTCGACACCATCGTGCTCGGCGTGGCCCAGTCCGGCGGCACGCCGCTGGTCGTTGCCCAGGACAACTGGGTGCTCGGGGTCGTGCACCTGAAGGACATCGTGAAAGGCGGCATGAGCGAGCGGTTCGACGAGCTTCGTCGCATGGGCATCCGGACCGTGATGATCACCGGCGACAACCCCGTCACCGCCGCCGTGATCGCCGAGGAGTCCGGCGTGGACGACTTCCTCGCCGAGGCGACTCCCGAGCGGAAGCTCGAGCTCATCCGCGAGGAGCAGGCGCGCGGACGCATGGTCGCGATGACGGGCGACGGGACGAACGACGCGCCCGCGCTCGCACAGTCGGACGTCGGCGTCGCCATGAACACGGGGACGACTGCGGCCAAGGAAGCCGGAAACATGGTCGACCTCGACTCGAATCCCACGAAGCTCATCGAGATCGTCGAGGTGGGCAAGCAGCTCCTCATCACGCGCGGCGCGCTCACGACGTTCTCGATCGCGAACGACGTCGCGAAGTACTTCGCGATCCTGCCCGCGATCTTCGCGACGACGTACGCGACCACCCCGGGGCAGGACGGCCCGCTCGAGGACCTGAACGTCATGAACCTCGGCACGTCCTACAGCGCAATCATCTCCGCGATCATCTTCAACGCCCTGATCATTCCGGCGCTCGTTCCCCTTGCGCTTCGCGGCGTGAAGTACCGCGCCATCGGCGCCACTGCGCTCCTGCGCAGGAACCTCCTCATCTACGGCCTCGGTGGCGTGATCCTGCCCTTCGCCGGGATCAAGCTCATCGACCTGCTCGTCCACAACGTGTTCGGCGCCTAGGCTCCGGCCATGCGCGGCCGCTACCGCATCCTTCTGGGTATGGCGGCCGGGGTCGGCAAGACCTACCGGATGCTCCAGGAGGGCCGCCAGGCGCTGGCGGAAGGCAGAGACGTCGTGATCGGCTACCTCGAGCCACACGACCGGCCCGAGACGGCGGCGCTCGCGGAGGACCTCGAGGTCGTGCCGCGGCTGAAGGTCGAGCACGGAACCCTCGCGCTCGACGAGATGGACGTCGACGCCGTCATTCGTCGCGCGCCCGAGCTCGCACTCGTGGACGAGCTCGCGCACACGAACGCGCCCGGGTCGAGGAACGAGAAGCGCTACCAGGACATCGGCGAGATCCTCGACGCCGGCATCGACGTCATCTCCACGGTGAACATCCAGCACCTCGAAAGCCTCAACGACACGGTGTTCGAGCTCACCGGAGTCCGTGTCCGCGAGACCTTCCCGGACCACATGCTCGACGAGGCGGACGAGGTCATCCTCGTCGACATCTCGCCGGAAGCCCTCCAGGACCGGCTGCGCGCGGGCAAGGTCTACGCGGGTGGGCAGGCCGAGCGAGCACTCCTGAACTTCTTCCGTCAGGACAACCTCTCCGCTCTGCGTGAGCTCGCATTGCGGGAGATCGCCGAAGACGTCGAGCACCGCCGCGGATCCGCCGTTCTCGACCCATTGAGCAAGCAGGCCGTCGGCGAGCGGGTACTCGCTCTCGTCGAGCCGCAGCCTCGCTCGCAGCGAGTACTGCGCCGAGCATGGCGATCGTCACAGCGGCTCGGCGGCGACATCGACGCACTCTGGATGCGACGCCCCGGCCAGGTGCTCGACCCCGAGGAGGCGACACAGCTCGCGGCCCTGCGACGCCTCGCCTCGATCCTCGGTGTCCACTTCCTCGAGGAGGACGGGACCGATCTCGTCGAGATCGTGCGCAGAGTCGCTGCCGAGCGCGGCTCGACCTACATCTTCGTCGGCACCCCCGACGAGCGCCGCTGGGTCGAGGTCATCCGCGGCTCGCTCATCTCGCGGATGATCCGCGAGCTCCCGGGGATCGACATCCGCGTCGTCGCCCATCGCGCGCTCCGCGACGAGCTTCACCGATGAAGCTCTTCGGACGACGCGATCCCGAGATCCGGCCCGGTCAGCCACGACTCCTCGTCCCCTTCGCGGATCGCCAGCTCGACCCGTCCGTGCTGGACGCCGCACTGCGCATCGCCCGCGCCGAGGAGGCGGTGCTCGTCCCCGCCTATCTCCTCGTCGTCCCGCTCGAGTTCAGCCTCGAGGCACCCGTGCAGAACGCAGAGCTCAACCGGGCGATGCCGATCCTCGAGGCTGTCGAACTGGCCGCTCGCCGGGCCGGAGTGCCGGTGGACGCACGTATCGAGCGTGGACGCTCGCCCATCGACGCTCTCGGTCGCCTCTGGGGCGTCGAGGCGTTCGAGCGGGTCGTCGTGCCCGCGCCGGCTCCCGGCCGGACCGGTTTTTCGTCGAAGGATCTGTCGTGGATGCTCGAGTACGGGCCTGGCGAGATCCTCGTGCTGCGCCCGGCGCCGGACGCGAACGAGAGCGACCTCGCTGCGAACCCCGCTGGCGCTGACCTCGTCCACTCCTAGGATCCCCTGCGGTGATCCACCTCCGCGTCGTCGCTCCGCCCGAGCTTGCATACGCGACGCATCGCACACTGCTCGCGCATCCCTCGGCGTTCAACGTCATCCGACTGCGCGACGTCGCCGAGAGACCAGGCGGCGATCTGTTTCTCTGCGACGTCGCCAGCGAAGACGCCAGCGTAGTCGTCGCCGAGTTGCGCGCACTCGGCCTCGAGCGCTCCGGATCGATCGCGCTCGAGCCCATCTCGGCACTCGTATCCGACGCAGGGCGCCGGGCGGAGGAGGCCGCCGTGGGCTCACCCGCGGACGCCGTCGTGTGGGAAACCGTCGAGCATCAGACATCCGAGAGCTCCGAGCTCTCCGCGAGCTTCCTCGCCTTCATGGTCGTCGCGACGATGATCGCGGCGCTCGGGATCATCCAGGACTCGGTGGTCCTGATCATCGGTGCGATGGTCGTAGGCCCGGAGTTCGGCCCACTCGCCGGTCTGTGCGTCGCGCTCGTGCAACGGCAGGGCGGGCTCGCAAGGCGCTCACTACGCGCGCTCGCAGTCGGGTTCCCGCTCGCAATAGGAGCCGCGTTCGGCCTCACCGTCGTCCTTCGCGCCTTCGGATCGGCGCCGGACGAGCTCGTTGCCGTTGCGCGCCCGGCGACGATCTTCATCTCGCACCCTGACGAGTACTCCGTGCTGGTGGCCCTCCTGGCGGGCGTCGCGGGCGCGCTCTCGTTGTCGACGGCGAAGTCCGGGGCGCTCGTGGGCGTCCTGATCTCGGTGACCACCATCCCTGCAGCCGCGAATGTCGGGGTCGCCGCCGCCTACCGCGACTGGAGCGAGATGGGCGGCGCCGCCGCGCAGCTCGCAGTCAACCTGACATGCATCGTCGTCGCGGTCGTCACGACTCTCTCGCTCCAGCGCCGCGTCTACCGACGTCGACGCGCAATCACGGCACGCGCAGCGTAGCCGCCGGCCCAACGCCTCAGGCCCAGCCGGTGACGAGCCAGCGGCCGCGGCGGAAACGCGTCGCCATCAAGGTGAGGCGCACCACGATGAGGACGACGAGCGCCGCCCACACGCCGCGGATCCCCCAGTCCGCCTCGAGCGCCGCGGCGAGCACGGCCACACACGACAGGAACGCGACGACCATCGAGGCCGCAAGGAAGGGACCGTCGCTCGCGCCGATGAGGATCCCGTCGAGCGCGAAGACCGCTCCGTTCAACGGCTGCATGAGAGCGAAGATCGGCCACAGGAGCGCGGTCTCGTCGAGGACGGACGCGTCGCCGGTGAACGCGCGCGGGAGCACACCCGCGAGCACGAGCATGAGCGCGGCGAACGCGCCGCCGAGCGCGACGGACAGCCAGATCATCCGCTCGCTCGCGCCGTAGGCCTCGTCGCGGCGGCCGGCACCGAGCTCGCGGCCGACGATGATCTGTCCCGCGATCGCGACCGAGTCGAGGACGAGCGCGAGGAAGACCCAGAGCTGGAACGCCACCTGGTGCGCGGCGATGGAGGCGTCACCGAAGCGGGTCGCGACGGCACCGGCGAGGACGAACGAGAGCATGAGCGCTGTCGTGCGGATGAAGATCCACTTGCCGAGCGAGAGCACGCGCCGCGCGAGCGCGAGCCGTACGGTCGCCTCGCCCGGCCGGCAGCCGCCGTAGGACGACGACGACGAACGCCGCCCCCATCCCCAGCTGCGCGACGGCCGTTCCCCACGCCGAGCCGGCGATCCCCCAATCGAAGCCGTAGACGAACAACACTTCGAGCACGACGTTCGCGACGTTCCCCCCGATGAGGATCGCGAGCGGCGTCCGGAGGTCGGCGACGCCGCGCAGGTAGCCCTGTGCCCCGAGCGCGAGGAACGCCGCGGGGAAGCCGACCGCTGCGATGCGGAGGTACTCGACCGCGTAGTCGGCCGTCTGCTCCTCTCCGCCCATGAGCTCTACGAGTTGCGGCGCGAGCACGGCGATGAGCGCCGAGACCGCGATCCCGAATGCGACCGAGAGCCATACCGCCTGCGCGCCGAGGCGCCGCGCCACCTCGTCCTCTCCGGCCCCGCCTGCACGCGCGACCTGCGCGGTCGTGCCGTACTGGAGGAAGTTGAAGATCGCGAACGTCCCTCCGAGGATCGCGAAGGAGATGCCGAGAGCCGCGAGCTGTGGCCGCCCGAGATGGCCGACGATCGCGGTGTCGACGAGGAGGTAGAGCGGCTCCGCCGCGAGTGCGCCCAGCGCCGGCAGCGCGAGTGAGACGATCTCGCGGTCGTACGTTGAGCGCAGCCTCACGCGGCGCGCATGGCTTCGATCGTCGCCTCGTACGCGGCGACGTAGTTCGAGACCATCATCTCCGGCGAGAAGCGGGTCTCGACTTCCTTGCGAATGACGACCGGGTCGAGCGAGTCCGCGAGCTCGAGCACCTCGGGCTCCTCCATGTCGCGGTAGTTGTCGACGACGACGCCGGTCTTCCCATGGTCGACGATCTCGGGCACGGCGCCCCGACGCGTCGAGATGACCGGCGTGCCACATGCCATCGCCTCGATCATCATCAGGCCGAACGGCTCCTCCCAGTCGATGGGCGAGATGAGCGCGCGGGCACCCATCAGGAGCTCGACCTTGTCGGCGTGGCCGACCTCGCCGACGTACTCGATCGAGCCGCCGAGATGCGGGCGGATGAACTCGTCGAAGTAGCGGATCTCGAGCGGCTCGCGGCACTTGGCCGCGATCTTCAGCGGCAGGCCCGTCTCGAGCGCGACGGCGAGCGCGCGATGCGCACCCTTGTCCGGGCTCATGCGCCCGAGGAACACGAGGTAGTCGCCGCCCGGCTTGCGCCGGAACGGATACATCGAGAGATCGAGGGCGTTCGGGCAGTTCGCGATCCAGGGCAGCTCCTCCTTCGGCTTGCGCTGGTTCATCGAGATGGAGATGAGCTTCGCGTTCGGCGCGAGCTCGAGAACCTGCTCGTAGAGACGTCCCGGCTGCCCGTCGAGCGGTCCGTGGACGGTGTGGCAGAACGGGGTCTCGATCAGCCCGCCGAAAGCGAGCCCGAGCATGCCGGTGTGGTCGTGCACGATGTCGAACTCGTCCGCCTTGCGGAAGGCATGGACCGAGTGCTGCATCTCCCAGTACGTGTGCCCGATCCACTCGCTCGGCGCCGTGTGGAAGACGGACTCGAGCCGCGCGCGGGTCTGCGAGTCGCCCGACGCGAAGAGCGTGACGTCGTGGCCGGCGTCGACGAGGCCGTCGGCGAGCAGCGCGACGACGCGCTCCGTCCCGCCGTACGCCTCCGGCGGTACCGGGAACCACACCGGGCAGATCAGGCCGATCCTCATCGCGCAAGATCGGAATCTGCGATCGCAGATTCCGATCGCACCAAGATCGCTTCCTCTTGTACGCAAAACCGCCACTCGCTCTCGCGAACGGCGCTCGCGAAGACCCCTGAAGGCGCCCGCTCCGCGGGCGCATCCTTCCGAGTGACGGCCGTGCGCCTCATACGCCTTCGGCAATCGTTACATGGCCGCGCTCCACCGCAACCGTCCACGTTCGCCCGTACGCCCGCACGCCCTCGATCCGAAGCCCGTCGAGCCAGCTCGGAAGCTCGTCCGGCACCGTCGAGACGAGCCGCTGCCGCTCGCGATCGGGCTCGATGCCGAGGAGCACGCGGACGAGGAGGATCGGCGTGCCCGCCGCCCAGGCCTGCGGTCGTGCGGCGGTCGGGTACGCGATCGGGAACGGCGTCTCGTCGCGCGTGTAGCCCGCGAACACCTCAGGCAGCGACCAGTCGAAGTGGGCGGCCGCCTCGATCAGCGCCCGACCGACCCGGCGCGCCTCGGCCGTGTAACCGTGGCGCGCGAGCCCCCAAGCGGCGAGCGCCGTGTCGTGCGGCCACACGGTGCCGTTGTGGTAGCTGATCGGGTTGAACGCCGCAGCGTCGCTGGCCATCGTGCGGATCCCCCAGCCCGTCCACAGCTCCTCCGCGAGGAGCTGGTCGACGACCTTGGGGACGCGCTCGGGAGGCACGATCCCGCTCCACAGGAGGTGGCCCATGTTCGAGCTGCGCGAGTCCACCTTGCGCTTCTTTCCGTCGAGCGCGAGCGCGTAGAAGCCACCGCGCTCCTCGACCCAGAACGTCGTCGTCGAAGCGAGCCTGCAGCTCCTCTGCCTCGCGTTCGAGCCGCTCGGCGAGTGCTTGATCGCGCCACACCTCCCGCGCGAGTTCGGCGAGGCCGCGCTTGGCGTCGTAGACGTAGCCCTGCACCTCGACCGCGGCGATCGGAGCTTCGGCGAAGCTGCCGTCCTGGAAGCGCTGCGAGTCGCCGGAGTCCTTCCACGACTGGTTCGCGAGCCCCGAGTCGACCAAGCGGCTGTACTCGACGAAGCCGTCGCCGTCGCGGTCGCCGTAGCGGTCGATCCACTCGAGCGCGAGCATCGCGGGCTCGCGCAGCCGACGCGCGAGGGAGGCGTCGTCCGTCCAGCGCCAGGTCTCCGCCAACAGAACGAGGTAGAGCGGCGTCGAGTCGATCGACCCGTAGTAGCGCGGGAACCAGGTCTCCGCACAGCGGCCCTCGCGCACCTCGTGGACGATCTTGCCGGGCTCGGCGTCGACCGTCGGATCCTCCTCGTGCGCCTGCAGCTCGGTCAGCGCGTCGAGCGCGCCGACGGCGATCTCGGGGCCGAGGAGGAGCGTCTGAAGCGACGTGATCGCCGTGTCGCGCCCGAACACGGTCATGAACCACGGCATCCCGGCTGCGAAGAGCGGGCGGCGGTACTCGCCGGTGCGCATTCGCAGCGCGGCGAGGTCCCCGATCGAGCGGTCGAACGACCGGCGCAGGCTCTCCCAGCCGCCGCGCACGCGCGGCACGCGGAGCGTCCAGGCGGCAACGACATCGCTCGCGCTCTCGCGCTCCGGGTCCAGCTCCTCGAAGGTCTCGAGTTCCTCGTCGAGCCACGGGCGGGCGTCGACCGTGACCTCCCAGCGCTCGTGCGGCTCGAGCGCGACCGAGTACGTCATCGCGCTCGCGTCGAGACGACCGGGCTTCGAGAACACGAGTCGCGTACCGAGGTCGCCGCGCGGATCGACGATCGAGAGGTGGCGACCCGTCTCGTCGAGGGTCGTGGGCGCCGGCGGCGGCAGCGGCTGAGCGAGCTCCGGATCGCCGAGCGCGAAGTCGTGGAGCTTGACGGAGATGATGTCCGCGAAGTCGGCCTCCGTCTCGATCTCCACGTCGACTTCGAGCCGCTCCGGGCTCTCGTTACGGAGGGAGATCCGCTCCTGCATGCCGGATCCCACGAACCGCTCGCGCGAGATCGAGATCGAATCGCGCGGCAGCCCAGTCGCGGTCGCGTTGCGGAGGTAGAAGGCGGCGCGGAAGTGCTCCACCCTCCCCGAGGAGAGCATGAGCGGCGCGGTGCCGCCGACCCGGAGCACGAGGCGCGAGAGGAATCGCGTGTCGTGCGCGAAGAACCCGCTCGTCTGTGCGGCGATGTCGCCCCGATCGTCCGAGATGCAGAACGTCGATCCCTCGAGGATCGTGAGCATCGATCAGCTCTCGCGGCGAACGATCCGCGCGCCGCTCGACTGCTGGAGCGCCTTGATCACGATCTCGTCGACGTTCACGTGCAGCGGCCGCGTGAGCGCGAAGAGGACGCAGTCGGCGACCTCGTCCGGAGTGATGCGGGTCGACACCGTCGTACACCGCCGCCGCCTTCTCGGCGTCGCCCTTGAAGCGGACGAGCGAGAACTCGGTCCCCGCGACGAGTCCCGCGTCGACCGTCGTGATCCGGATCGGCCGCCCGAGGAGATCCTCACGAAGGCCGTAGACGAAGCCGCGCAGCCCGAACTTCGCGGCGACGTACGAGGCCGCGTTCTGGTACGCCTGCCGCCCCGCGACCGACCCCATGAAGAGGATGTGGCCGCCGTCGCGGATGTGCGGGAGGCACAGGCGGGTCATGCGCAGCACGCCGTCGACGTTCGTGTGCAGGACGGTCTCCTCGTCCTCGAGGTTCGACTCCGTGAACGGGTAGCGGCCGAGCGCGAGGCCGGCGTTGTTGAAGAGGATGTCGACGCCGCCGAGCTCCGCGACCGCCTGCGCCACGAATGCAGCGGCGCTCTCCTCGTCCGTGACGTCGACGTGCAGCGCCACGTCGGCCTCGATCCGCTCCACCCGCCGCGCGCCGCCCACGACGCGCACGCCCACCTCGCGCAGCTTGCGCACGGTCGAGGCACCGATGCCGCTGGACGCGCCGGTGACGACGGCTGTCTTCCCCGCGAGCTCCACGACTTCTGAGCCTAGTCCGAAGCGGTCACTGCGGTGTCAGACACCGAAGCAAACAACTGCGCCGCCAGCCCAGGCACCACCGCGAGCGATCGGTAACAACCATGTCCGAAGCGGCCCGAAAAGTGGCCGTGGCCGTTTCAGGCGATCGCGACCGACTCGATGACGACCGACTCGAGCGGACGGTCGCGGCCGTCGCGGTCCACGAACGAGATCGCGTCGGCGACGTCCTGGCCCGAGGTCACACGACCGAAGACGGTGTGCTTCCCGTCGAGCCACGGCGCAGCCTCGGTGGTGACGATGAAGAACTGCGAGCCGTTCGTGTTCGGCCCGGCGTTCGCCATCGCGAGGTAGCCGCGCGCGACCGGGTGGTCGTTGAACTCGTCCTCGAACGAATAGCCAGGCCCGCCCGTGCCGTCCCCCTTCGGGCAGCCGCCTTGGATCATGAAGTCGGGAATGACGCGGTGGAAGATCAAGCCGTCGTAATAGCCTTCGCCGGCGAGCTTCGTGAAGTTCTCGACCGTCTTGGGGGCGTCGGCCTCGAAAAGCTCGAGCTCGATCGTCCCCTCACTTGTGGTCATGACCGCCGTGGACACGGCCGCGACGCTACCAGCAACCCGGTGTCTGACACCGACCCGGTCGACCGCCGCGCAAACCCGCACGGCTGCGTACGCCCTCTTAACAAAGTGTCAGACACCGGTTTTCGACGGGCCGTCGCAAACATCCGTCCCGAACGGCCGTCCCTACACTTCGACGGTGGCGACCGAAGCGCAGCCTCTGGGGGGTTTGCAGGCAACCGAGCTCTCGACGGAGCTTGCCAGCCAGTGGCGCAAGCTGACGCGCGCTGCCACCGCAGTCGCGCTCATCACCGCACCCGCGCTCGTCATCTGGTTCAACCAGACGCAGGGCTGGGCGTGGTACTGGTCGATCCTCGCCGCGCTGCTCGTCGTCGTCTGCTTCCGCGGCGCCTTCGACCTGATCTTCCACCGCTTCATCCCGCGCCCGAGCCTGTTCGGGCTCGAGAGCCAGCGGCTGCGCGAGGAGGACGTCGTCGCGCGCCGTCGCGTCTGGTTCTGGCGCTTCTGGCTGAAGGTCGCGGTCGTCTCGATCGTTGTCGGCGCCGTCTTCTATCTGATCGGCGGAGCCGGCTACCTCGTCGGGATCCTGCCGCTCCTCGTGATCTTCCCCTTCTACATGATCTTCAACTTCGCGATCCTCTTCGGGCCGCTCCTCCTCATGAACCTCTCGCAGATCCAGGCCTTCGAGCCCGGTGACGCTGAGTGGGGAGTCAAGCTCGCCGACGTCCGCGGGCAGGCCGAGGCGAAGGAAGAGGTTCGGCGGGTCGTCTCGATCTGGCAGTCCGGCGAGGCGTTCGAGCGCGCCGGCGGCAAGCGCGAGCGCGGCCTCCTCTTCCTCGGCGCGCCCGGCACGGGAAAGACGATGCTCGCGAAGGCCCTCGCGACCGGCTTCAACTCGCCGTTCGTCTCGATCCCGGGCTCGGGCTTCGCCGCGACCTTCATCGGCATCGACGCGATCGTCGTCCGCATCCTCGCCCGCCGCGCAAAACGCCTCGCCCGCAAGTGGGGTGGCCAGTGCATCGTCTTCATCGACGAGATCGACGCCGTCGGCATGCGCCGACAGGCGCTCAACCCCGGCTTCGGCGGCATCGCAGGCGGATCACGACCGCCGGACGTGCACGACTACCTCTTCTACGGCCCCTTCGGCGCACTCAACCCGACCGGCGACCTCATCCTCGAGAACCGGCAGTGGCGGGAGCGCCTCTTCGCCGAGCGTGCGCCGCAGTCGCCCGGGCCCGTCCGCCTTCGCTCACCGCATGAACAACATCGTCAACTTCATGTTCCCCGGGGGGATGGGCGGGGGTTCGCTCGCGCTCAATCAGCTGCTCGTCGTCATGGACGGCATCGACAACCCGCCCTTCTTCAAGAAGTTCTTCACGAACAAGACGAACACGCTGCTCGACGGCGTCTACATCGTCCCGCGCCGAATCGGGCAGTGGTCGCTGCGCATTCCGGCCGCGAAGCCGCGCCGCGAGCAGATCTACTTCATCGGAGCGACGAACGTGCCCGTCGACCGGCTCGATCCTGCGCTGACGCGCCCCGGACGCATGGGCCGCCACGTGTGGTTCCGGACGCCGACGAAGCAGGACCGCCTCGACGTCCTCGACCTCTACCTCGGCAAGGTCGCCCATGAGCCGGAGCTCGACCGGCCGCACAAGCGCGAGGAGATCGCTCGCGTCACGAACGGATACGCGCCGGCGATGCTCGAGCAGGTCACGTCGATGGCGCTCACGATCGCGCACCACTCGAACCGCGAGGCGTTGAACTGGGACGACCTCGTCGAAGCAATGACGACTCTCGAGGCCGGTACCGCAGTCGGCATCGAGTACATACCGGAGGAGAGCCGTGCCGTCGCCATTCATGAGGCTGGCCATGCCGCCGCCGGCCACGTCTACCTGAAGGGCGCGGAGTCAACGCGGCTCTCCATCCGGATGCGCGGAGGCGCGCTCGGGCACCACCAGGCGCTCGAGAAGGAGGAGCGCTTCAGTCGCTTCCGGAGTGAGGAGTTCGCCCGGCTCGTCTGGGCGCTCGGCGCGATGGCCGCCGAGCGCGTGTTCTACGGCGAGAACTCGAACGGCGTCGGGGGCGACGTCATGAGCGTGACCGCCCAGGCCGCCTACATGGTCGGCGCGTCGGCCATGGGCCCCGAGCCGTTCGCCGTCACGCCGCGTGAGGACGAGACCGAAGAAGAGGCACGCGAGCGTGTTCTCAAGCGTTTCGAGAAGATCGGCCTGCAGATCGTGAACCGCACGGGCGGCGGCGGCCCGTTCGCCGAAAATCCCATCGGGTCCGTGCTCGGCGACCAGGACAAGCGCGTCATCGTCGGTCAGCTCGTCGGCCAGGCATACGTCGCGGCGTACAACCTGATCGTGCACAATCGCGAGGCCGTCGAGCACATCGCCGACGTGCTCAACGCACGGCGCGAGCTCTTCGGTGACGAGCTCCTGAACCTGCTCGACGAGGCGAAGATCACGATTCCCGAGGTGGACCTGTCGGAGGAGAGCTCGTGGCCGACGATGTGATGGGCAAGGCCGCCGCCGACGCGAACACCGTCCCGGCGGACGGAGTCGGCGCGACGGTGGCGACGCGACCCGAGTCGCGCGCCGATCGGGCACGCCGCCACGCCTACCGGAACCGCTTCGCAGCGTTCTTCGTCGTGCTCGCGATCGTCGCGGGCGCCGGCGTCGGGGCGCTGCTCGTCCTCGTCGGTCGCGGGAGCCCCGAGCCGGCTCCACCCTGGTCGGCATGGGAGCCCACCGGGACCGCCGATCAGCGAGTCGCCCAGATCGCCGACCACGTGAGCCTCGGGTACCGCCTCCCGAGCGGGAATGCGCTCGTCGCGATCACGTATCAGGGGCCACCGGTCGGCTCCGTGGACGGCTCGCTCCAGCCCGTTCGTGCGGTGGCCGTGCGGCCCGATACGACCGGCGGACGCGCCGACGCGAGTGACATCGCCACCCTCGACGCTCGAAACACGGTCCAGTTCAACCTCTGCGGGCTCGGCAAGGCGTGCTCCATTCTCGAGGGGAAGGCAACGAACGCGCGCGGCCAGCTGCTCCGGCGTGAGGCGCTCGAGCTCGCGCTCTACTCGTTCAAGTACATCGAGGGCGTCGACGCCACGTTGATGCTGCTCCCGCCGCGCGCCGACGGGCAAGCGGCCACCGCGGTCTTTCTCACCAAGGGTGACGTCGGCGCAATGCTGGGTCGACCTCTCGACCAGACGCTCACCGCTCCGCTGACGCCCGGCGTGGGCGAGATCCGGGTCGACGAGCAGTCGGCGATCGACCGGACGACCCTGCCGCGACTCTACGAGTACGGCTGGCTCCAAGCCCAGGACAGCAGCCTCGTCATGGTGCTGGCACCTGCGCTCAGTGGCTAGCGCGCGATCTTCGCGGCCGCTGCGCTAGTGGACCCGTCATTCCTACGTGCAATCCAGCACGCGAGGGCACGACTCGACACGCTCGACTGGTACCCCGAGCCCGTGCGCACGGAGCGCGTCCGCATCCTCGTCGCGCCGTGGTTCTTCCGGATCCCCGGCTTCCGCCGGTACGTCGGGTACGCGTTCTGGCGCACGATCCTGCTGAAGCACGCGGACGTGTCCGACGACCTCGTCACGCACGAGCTCTGCCACATCTGGCAGGGACAGCACCGCGCGCTCCACATGTCGTGGAAGCTCGTGACCACGCGGTACCGCTCGAATCCGTACGAGATCCAGGCGCGGCGCGCAGTCGCGGAAACACAGGCTCAGTAGCCCGCGAAGAAGTCGTCCACCGGCGGGAACGCTCGCATCTCGTCGGCCATTCGCCGGGCCGTGTCGCGATAGCTGTCGGTCGAAAGCACACGCTCGACACGCTCGGCGATCTGATCGATCGATGACGGAACACCAGCTCCAGAGACCGCGACGCGCACCGCGTGGTACGGCTGGTCGCCGAAGAGCGGCACGACGACGAGCGGGCAGCCGGCCGCCAGCGCGCTGAGCGTCGTACCCGCGCCACCGTGGCCGACGGCGACCGACGCACCCCCCAGCACGTCGGGCTCCGAGACCCACGATTCGACGTGGACGTTCGCCGGCAGGTCGCCGAGCTCGATCTCCCTCCCACCCACGGACAGCAGAACGCGCAGCGGCAGCTCGGCAGCGGCAGCGAGCGCAGCGGGATACACCTGCTCAGCGAGCGGAAACCCTGCCGCGACAGTGCCGAAGCTCATGTAGACGAGGGCACGGTCGTCGCCCGGCCACCAGTCCGGCAGCGGCTGGGGCGTCGCTTCCGTCGCCGGGTGCCGGAACCGAGAGACCGGGAACGGCGAAGGATCGACCGCGGTCGGAAAGCAGGATAGGTACGGGGAATCCGCGATCCGCCGGGGGATGCCGGGCTCCCGCTCGTCCAGCGCCGGGCCTGCAAGCGCGAGCGAGGCCTCCTCGTTCAGAGCGGTTCCCGCCGCGACGCGCACATGGCGGACTCCCAGTCGCTCCGCCGCGATCGCCGACGCGAACTCGTAGGCCTCGCGCAGCACCAAGTCCGGCTTCCAGTCCTCGATCGTCTCCATGAGCGTCGGCAGCATCGCGTCGACGTTGAGCGACGCGAACAGCTTCCCCAGGACGACCAGATCGCCCTGCGCGGGAGGAAGTGTCGGCAGGGGCGCCCACAGCGGACCGACGAGGTCGTCGGGCGGAGCGGCTCCCGCTCGGAACTCGTAGCCTCGAGCGTCGAGTCCCGGCGGGCCGACGACGAGCGCTTCGCCGTGATTGCGCAAGCACGCGTCGATGAACGGAATCAGCGGCCCGAAGTGCCCGGCACCCCGAGTCGAAGCGAAGAGCACGCGCACGGTCGCGCGACTGTACTCGCATGAGCTCTGTCGACCCTCGTTCGAGGGAGGCGACACGTCGGCCCGGGAACCGACGTTGATCGAATGCTGCGGCGTCCGGCTGCTCTCTCCCTGCTTGCGCTGAGCGCGTTCGGCGCGCTTGCGTCGAGCGGTGCGAACGCCACTCGACCCCCCGTTCCGGACGTCGTCTCCATCGACGCGTACCCGTTCTCGGCGGTCGTGAAGTGGCGCGTCCCGGACGCGGCCCGCGTCGTCCTCCAGGTCGGCGTCGACGACCGCTACGGGATCTGGTCGCCGACGACCGTTGCGCGCGGAGAGCTCACCTCGCGGACGACCCTCGCAGGTCTCGAGCCGGCCACGCAGTACCGGTTCCGCGTGCTCGCGCGCTGGCGCAACGGAATGACGGCGGAGGCGCACGGATCCTTCCGCACCGATCCCTGGCCTGGCGCAACGGCTGCGACCGTCGCTCCCGCGGCCGCTCAGACCGGCGGCACGGACGGCGGCGGATCGCCATTCGTCCTCCCGCCCCCGCTGCCGCCCGGCGTGAACCCGACGCAGCCGACGTCCCCGCCCGGCTCGAACCCGCTCCCGCCCGGCTCCCCTGCCGTCCAGAGCTCTGCCCCGCTCCGCGTGAACGGTAACGCGGTCTTCCCTCGGATGGTGTGGCGCCAGTGCCCGACGTACTACCCGACGTCGCTCGGTGCGGGAATCAACCTCTTCCTCGGCGTCGAGTGCACGAACACCGACGATCAGTTCAAGCGCCTCGCCGGCCGCGCCATGTCGACCGTCGACGCGAAGACGCCGGGCATCTCCGGGCCGGGCATGGTCGGCTGGCACCTCCCTGACGAGGCCGACATGTCCGTCCGCATCCCGGCGCACATGCCGAGCCCGCAGGGCCCGGGCCGCGTCACGTTCCTCACCGTCACCGACCACTTCTCGATGCGCGCCGCGCCGCACCAGAGCGGACGCGAGATCTACAAGGAGTTCTTCGCACGCGCCGACGTCGTCGGCTTCGACACCTACCCGGTCGAGGGCCGCTGCAAGATCGAGCAGATCGACAACGTGTACTGGATGCAGCGCGAGATCGTCTCGCTGGCCGGCGGCAAGCCGACGTTCCAGTGGATCGAAGCCGGCCCGATGGAGCACTGCCGCGAGAACGTGGATCCGACCCCCGCAGTCGTCCGCGCCGAGACCTGGCTCGCGATCGCGGGGGGCGCGCGCGGCATCGGCTACTTCCCCGACTGGTGGGAGGAGACCATCCGCAGCGAGGTGAGGCTGACGAACCGCGAGATCCTCGCGCTCGCCCCCGCGCTCCTCTCCCCCGTTGCGAGGGCGAACTGGTCGACCGAGAGCCCAGTCCGCGTCGCTGCCCGTCGCTACAACGGAGCGACGTACGTGATCGCCGCCAACTCGTCGACCTCCGAGGCGACCGCGGCCTTCTCCGTGCCCGGGCTCGGCGGGCGCGCGCTGCGCGTCTTCCGGGACGGCCGAACCGTCAAGCCGTTCGGTGACCTCGTCACGGACAAGCTGCCCGGGCTCGGCGTGGCGGTCTACGTCGTCCCGCCGCCCGGCTGGTAGAGAGCGCCCACGAGCTACCGTGGGCGTGGTGAGATCCGCCCTCGTTCTCGTCGCCGTGATGCTCGGAGTCGTCGTTCTCTCGCCCTCGGCGAACGGGGCCGACAGCGCTCCCGCCGCAGGTCCGCGGGTGACGATGTTCGGAGACTCGATCGCCGACTCGCTCAACTACGTCCCCGAGGCACAGGAGCTCCTCGGCGAGGGCGTCGACCTCCGGCTCGAGCTCACGCCGTGCCGAAGGCTCGTGCCGGTCGGGTGCGTGTACAGGGGCACGCGCCCGCCGTCCGTGCTCGACATCGTGAAGTCGTCGACGCTCGCGCAGCTCGGCAACATCGTCATCGTCGCCGTGGGCTACAACGACCCGGCGAACAACTACGAGACGGACATGGCGCAGGTCGCGGGCGCGCTCGTCGAGCGCGGCGTCGGGCATGTGGTCTGGGTCACGCTGCGTGCCGAGAAGGACGACTACCGGCAGATCAACGAGATCATCAAGTCGCGGGCGCCGCGCTGGCCCGAGCTGCGCGTCGCCGACTGGGAGGCGTGGAGCCGAGGCAAGGACTGGTTCAATCCGGACGGCCTGCACCTGAACGCCGACGGCGCAGTCGGCCTGGCGACACTCCTCCGGCCGTTCGTGCTCACCGCCTGCGGATCCGCGTGCGAGGACGCCGGTACGAAGGCGCCGCGCAACGTCCGGCTCCCGAGTCTCCGGGGCACGCCCGAGGTCGGCCGAACACTCATGTGCCGACCCGGCGCATGGACCGGCACCGGGCCGATCGTTCTCTCCTACCGCTGGCTGCGCGGCACGAAGGTACTCACACACGCGGTCGGCAGCACGCACGTCATCGGTCGCTCCGACCGCGGCCGCACGATCTCATGCCGAGTCTGGGCGGGGAACGCCAGCGGTGTGACCGCCGCGACCTCGAAGCCCGTTCGCGTCCACGCGGGGCGATAGGCGTCAGCCACCTCCGAACGACCGCGATCGCCTGATCTCGACCCGCCGGCGATACGCGCTGGAGCGACACGCGGCTACTGGTCGTGCTTGACTTCTTACTTCACTTTCAATAGTTTCGAAGCTTCCTGAAGTGAAGCGAGGAGGCACGAGCATGACCACAGGGGAGCTCCGCGACCGCCTCGACGATCCCGTTCTCGCGATCGTCGATACGCGCCCACTGCATGCGTTCAACGGCTGGCGCGTCGACGGCGCTCGTCGCGGCGGCCACATCCCGGGCGCGATCGCGTTCCCGAGCGAGTGGCTGGGCTCGCTCGACGACGAAGACGTCAGGGAGATCGTCGCGACGAAGGGCCTCCTCCCCGATCGCGACCTCGTGCTCTACGGGGACGGAGCACGGGCTCTTCTCGATCGACTTGCGGTCCTCGGGTACTCCGGCGTGCGGATCTACGAGGACGGCTGGAACACGTGGGCAGAGGAGGAGAGCCTCCCGGTCGAGCGGCTTCCGAGATATGAGCGCCTCGTCCATGTCGAGTGGCTTCGAGACGTGCTCGCGGGCGGCAGCCCTGAGGCGCCGCCCGCCGAGCGCCAGCTCCTCTTCCACGTCAACTTCGGCGTCTCGGAGGAGTACGAGGAGAGCCACATCCCCGGCGCCCTCTACCTCGACACCAACTGGCTCGAGGACTCGGGCGACTGGAACCGCCGGACGCCCGCCGAGCTCGAGTCTGCCGTGCAGCGGCTCGGGATCACGTATGACACGACCGTCGTCCTCTACGGCCGCGACACCGAGGGAGGCGCGAACGAGAAGTGGCCGGGCCGCCGTGCGGGCCAGATCGCTGCCGCGCGTGCCGCGCTCATCCTCACGTACTGCGGCGTCGAGGACGTCCGCATCCTCGACGGCGGGTACGACCATTGGGTGCAGGCGGGGAACGAGCTCGAGACGACGCTGCGGGCGCCCTCCCCCGTAGCGTCGTTCGGGGCCTCGATCCCCGTCCGCCCGGAGGTGATCGTCGACATCGACGAGGCGAAGGAGATCCTCGACGACCCGGCCGCGGCCGCCCTCGTCAGCGTCCGGACCTGGCGCGAGCACATCGGCGAGGTCAGCGGCTACAACTACATCGAGCGCGCGGGCAGGATCGCCGGCGACGTCTGGGGCAACTGCGGGTCGGACGCGTACCACATGCAGCACTACCGCAACGTCGACAACACGATGCGCGCGTACCCCGAGATCGCCGCCAACTGGCAAGACGCCGGCATCACGCCCGACAAGTGGGTCGCGTTCTACTGCGGGACGGGCTGGCGAGCGAGCGAGACCTGGTTCTACGCTCTCCTCATGGGCTGGCCGCGCGTCGCGGTCTACGACGGCGGCTGGTACGAGTGGAGCCAGGATCCGCTGAGCAACCCGATCGAGGTCGGCGCCGAGGCGGGCCTCGCCGCGTAGGTCGGCTCGCGCTCAGGAGTGGAGCCGCAGACGGTCGACGATCTTGTCGACCGTCTTGCGTTCCGCGCGGAACGCGATACCGACGAGGTCGAGGTCCTCGGCGCTGACCGCCGCGACCGCCGCGCGGTTCGCCTCGTCGTAGCCGGTCGCGAAGAGCTCGTGCGTGTAGATCGCGGGCGTGACGCCGCGGTCCATCGCACGCTCGTACGCCCGGCGAAGCGCGGCCGCGTCCGCCTCGTACACGAGCACGGGCTGGACGAACATCGGCAGGTACTCGTTCCCCGACGCGTCGCGGTACGGCTCGCCGACGCTGTCCGGATTCGTCCCGGCCACGCCGCTCACGAGGAACGCGGCGACGTTCGCCTTCTGCCAGACGGCGAGATCGTCGCGCAGGACGACGGCGATCTTGGTATCGAACTGCACGCACGCGTATTACATCCGCTGGTACTCACCCAAGCGGCCTCAGCTGCGTGATCAGCGGGCGAGCGCCGCGAGCGCGAGTCCCGGCAGCGTGTAGCCGCCGTCGACCGCGAACGAAGCGAATGCCGTTGCCAGCTCCTGCGTGATCGCTTCCCGGTCCTCCTCGGACGCGTGGCCGAAGGCCGTCGAGAACGCGCCTCCGGTATCCCTAGCCGAAGCGACGTACTCGCCGATGTCCGCGTACACGAACTGCACCGGCACGTCGTCGATTCGCACGTTCGTGAAGCCGGCGGTCTCGAGGAGCGACTCGACGCGCTCGTCGGTCGCCATCGTGAACATGCCCGGCGCTCCGGGCTCGTTCGGCGGCATGAGCCCTCGCCCGACGAGGATCCTGCCGGCCACGGAGACCCACGGGTTCTGCTCGGGGCCGCGCCACACTGCAAGGACGAGCCTGCCGCCCGTCCGCAGGACACGACGCGACTCCGCGAGCGCGGCCGCGGGATCAGCCATGAGCATGAAGCCGAACCGGCAGATGATGCCGTCGACGGAGTCGTCCTCGAGCTCGAGGCGCTCGGCGTCCATCGTCCGGTACTGGACGTTGCGGAGGCCAAGGTCGTCGCCGCGTCGGCGCGCGACCTCCGTCATCTCGGACGAGAAGTCGGTCGAGATCAGGCGACCTGAGTCTCCGAGGAGCGCGGCGGCAGCGAATCCGGTGTCGCCAGGCCCCGCCGCCAGCTCGAGGATCGTCTCACCCCGCTGCGGGGCGAGCTCGCGCACGAGCCACTCCTGCACGGGCGTCGAGACCCTCTCGATATCGACCCGGCGGCGCTCCCAGCCCGCCGCCATGGTTTCCCAGTTCGCGAGACTCGCGCGCCGGTAGTCGTCGCGGTCCACCGAGCGCCATCGTACGGCGTCCCGGCCGCCGGTGACGAACACCGGTTGACCGATACCAGCGGCCGCGGGCACTCGCCCGCGGCCGCGACCTGGTCGAGCAGCCAACACATCGAATTGGCGCAGCTTGCGCTCGCTTCCGTTCAGCGGAGTCGAGCGCGGCGAAGGTCCCATTCGCTTGACTTGGGAAGCTCGCAGTGAGAGAAACCGACCTGAGAGCGGTTTGCGACGGAAACGGAGGAAGGCATGAGCCCGACGAGTGACGACGGCCTGCGGCAGGAGATCCTCAACCCCATCCTCACGCGAAAACGACTACTCGAAAGCGCGGCGGCGCTCGGGCTCACGTTCTCGGCGAGCGGATTCCTCGCGGCGTGTGGAGGCGATGACGACGCGACGACCGCACTCGGCCCGACCGGTGACCCACAGCGCGGGGGTCGGCTGCGCGTCGGGCACGTCGGCGGCGGCACGGGCGAGTCCGTCAACCCCGCAACCGGCTCGTCGTTCATCGACGCGTCGCGCTTCTTCAACATCTACGACCCGTTGTTCCGCGTCACCCCGACGCTCGAGGTCGAGCCGGGCCTCGTTCTCGAGTGGGAGCCGAACGACGACTCGACCATGTGGGTCTTCCGCCTGCGGCCCGACGTCGTCTGGCACGACGGGAAGCCCTTCACCGCCGACGACGTCATCTACACGCTCCAGCAGATGGCCGACGAGGGACATACGGCGCACTCGAGCGTCTCGAACATCAAGCTCGCGGACGTCAAGAAGTCCGACGACCTCACGCTCGAGATTCCGCTCCTGCAACCCGACGCGCGGCTGTACGACCAGTTCGTCCAGCAGAACACGGTCGTCGTCCAGGACGGCTCGCAGCCCACGCGTCTGCCCGTGGGCACGGGCCCGTTCAAGCTGACCGAGTTCACGCCGGGCCAGCGCAGTCTCGGCGTGCGCAACGAGAACTACTGGGACGAGGGCAAGCCGTACGTCGACGAGTGGGAGGACATCTCCATCGACGACAACACGGCGCGACTGAACGCTCTCCTCGGCGGCGAGATCGACATGATGAGCCAGCTCCCCTTCACGCAGGCCCGCGCGGAGGCGGGCGGCGACAAGATCCAGGTCATCGACGCCTCGAGCCCGGCGCTGCAGGTCTTCATCATGGCCGTCGACGAGGAGCCGTTCGACGACGTCCGCGTGCGCCAGGCGTTCCGGCTCATTGCCGACCGGCAGGCGCTCATCGACGGTGCGCTCTCCGGGTACGGGACGATCGGCAACGACCTCGCCGGCAGCGGCCTTCCCTACTACATGGAGGCGGAGACGCCGACGCAGGATCTCGAGCAGGCCCGCTCGCTGCTCGCGGAAGCGGGTCACGAGAACCTCGAGGTCACGCTCCACACGTCGGACATCGTCCCCGGCTTCGTCGAGGCGGCGACGCTCTTCGCGGAGCAGGCGAGCGAGGCGGGCGTGACGGTGAACATCAAGCGGGAAGCCGCGAACGCCTACTTCGACACGTCGCTTCTCTACACGAAGCTCCCGTTCGCCCAGTCGTTCTGGACGTACTCGTCGCTCGCCGCCTGGTACACGCAGTCCCTGCTGTCGGACGCCGTCTGGAACGAGACGCACTTCCGCGACGAGCAGTACGACGAGCTGATCCAGGACGCGATCGGCGCGACGGACGAGTCGTCGGCGCAGGAGCTCTGGGACGAGGTGCAACAGCGCCAGCTCGACGAGGGCGGCTACATCGTGTGGGCGTACCAGAACATCGTCGACGCCGCGGCGCCGAACGTGGGCGGGATCACGCCCAGCTCGTTCTTCAACCTGGGCGGGTGGAACTACCGGGACGTCTGGCTGCAGACGTGACGGACACGCGGGCGCCGCCTGCCGCGCGCGACGACATCGCGGAGCGCGGCGCCGACGATGACCACGTCCGGTCGCGGTCGCCGCGGCGCCCCACCGCGCGAGCTTCGCTCGCCTCGCGCTGCGCCGGATCCTCGCCGGGCTCCGACCCTGCTCGTCGTCTCGGCCCTCGTGTTCGTCGGGACCGAGCTCCTTCCCGGGGGACGCGGCCAGCGCCGTCCTCGGGCGGACGGCGCAGCCCGAGCAGCTGGCCGAGATGCGCGAGCTGATGGGTCTCGACCGGCCCGCGGTCGAGCGCTACGTCGACTGGCTCGGCGGTGTCGTCATCGGCGATCTCGGCAACTCCGCCGCGGGCTATGCGGCCGGCGCGGAGGAGTCGATCTGGGACGACGTCCGCAGCCCGCTCGGAACACCGTGATCCTGGCGGCGATCGTCGTCGCGCTGATGATCCCGCTCTCGCTGATCCTCGGGGTCGCGGCTGCGACGGGCGTCGGGCGCAGCCCGCGACCACGTGATCTCGCTCGGGTCGCTCGCCGTCGTCTCGCTGCCCGAGTTCATCATCGGATCGCTTCTCATCGTCGTCTTCTTCTCGTGGCTCGACGTGCTGCCGCCGGTCTCGCTCGTCCCGCCGGGGACGAGCCCGCTCGAGCGGCCCGGAGATCCTGGTGCTCCCGACCCTGACGCTGCTCGGCGCGACGCTCGCGGGTTCGACGCGGATGGTGCGAGCCAGGCATGCTCGAGTCGCTGCGCTCCGACTACGTCCAGATGGCGCGGCTCAACGGGCTGCCGGAGCGGATCGTCGTCCTCCGCTACGGGCTCCGCAACGCACTCGCGCCCGCGGTGCAGGTCTTCGCGCAGAACATCCAGTACCTGATCGGCGGGATCATCGTCGTCGAGTACCTCTTCAACTACCCGGGCATCGGGAAGGAGCTCGTCGACGCGGTCGCGATCCGCGACGTGCGGGCCGTGCAGTCGATCGCGATCGTCGATCGCAGCGGTGTACATCGCCGTGAACATCGTCGCCGACCTCGTCGTGATCGCACTCGTGCCGAAGCTGCGGTCGCGGACATGCCTGAGTCGCTCCGCTTCGCGCGCAGCGGCACCGGTGCGGTCGGCGCCGCGCTCCTCGTGTTCGTCCTGCTCGTCGCGATCTTCGGGCCGTTCGTCGCGCCGCACTCTCCCGACCGGCCGATCGGGTCCCGTACGAGGAGCCGAGCGCGCGAAGCGGTTCTCGGCACGGACTTTCTCGGCCGTGACGTGCTCTCGCGCACGCTCTGGGGCGGCCGGAGCGTGATCGCGCTCGCCGGGCTCTCGGTGCTGCTCGCGTATGCGGGCGGCCTCGCGGTCGGCCTCGCCGCCGGCTACTCACGCGGCCTCCTCGACCCGGTCCTGATGCGGTCGGCCGACGTCCTGCTCTCGCTGCCGGCGCTGCTGTTCCTCCTCGTGCTGGTGACCGGACTGGGCTCGAGCCGCGCCGTCCTCGTCATCGGGGTCGCCCTGATCCAGATGCCGCTCGTCGCCCGCATCATCCGGTCGGCGACGCAGGCGCAGTCCGTCCGCGGGTTCGTCGAAGCAGCGGCGGCTCGTGGTGAGCGGACGAGCGCGATCCTCGGGCGCGAGCTGCTCCCGAACATCGTGCCGACGATCGCGGCAGACATCGGGCTGCGGCTGACCTACTCCATCATTCTCGTCGCGTCCGTCAACTTCCTCGGCCTCGGCCTCCAGCCGCCCGACGCGGACTGGGGGCTGATGGTCTCCGAGAACCGCTCCGGCCTCAACCTGAACCCCCTCGCCGTTCTCGCCCCCGCGACGATGATCGCGCTCCTCACCATCGCGGTGAACATGGTCGGTGACGCGGTCGTCGGTCAGCAGGGCGTGTCCGCGACGGAAGTGGGAGCCCGGACGTGAGCGAGGCAATCCGCGCCGAGAGCCTCGTCGTCGAGGTGCCGGGCGGCCTCCGAGCGGTGGACGACGTCTCCCTCTCGGTCAGGCGCGGCGAGATCCTCGGCCTGGTCGGCGAATCGGGATCGGGCAAGACGACGCTCTCGCTGGCACTCCTGGGCTACGCCCGGCCCGGCTTTCGGATCGTCGGCGGGCTCGGTCGTCGGTGGCGGGGACGCGCCTCACGGGGCTGGCCGAGACGGAGGTGCGCGCGTCATCGCGGTCGAGTCGATCTCCTACGTGCCTCAGGATCCCTCGGCGTCGGCGCTGAACCCCTCGCTCCGAGTCGGCGACGGCATCGGGGACGTGCTCCGTGAGCACGGCAGCGGGCATGAGCGCGGCGCAGTGCTGGAGGCGCTCGAGCGCGTCCACCTGCCCGGCGATCCCGGGTTCGCGCGCCGCTTCCCGCACGAGCTGTCGGGCGGCCAGCAGCAGCGCGTGAGCATCGCGAGCGCCCTCGTCTGCGAGCCGGCCGCGGTCGTCATGGACGAGCCGACCACCGGCCTCGATGTCGTCACGCAGTCCCGCATCCTCGAGGAGGTGCGGCGTCTGCGCACGGAGCGCGGCATCGCCGTCGTCTACGTGAGCCACGACCTCGCCGTCGTCGCGTCGATCGCCGATCGCATTGCGGTGATGTACGAGGGCCGGATCGTGGAGGAGGGTGACGCGACCCAGGTCATCTCACGGCCGCAGCACGAGTACACGCGAACGCTCGTAGCGTCGATTCCCGGCGGTCGCGTGCAGCGGCGTGAAGAGGCACGACCGGGACGCGATGCCGATCCTCTCGGTCGACGCCCTCCACGCCTCGCACGGGCGCGTCATGGTGGTCGACGACGTCTCCTTTGCGCTCGACCGCGGCGCGTGCCTTGCGATCGTCGGCGAGTCGGGATCGGGCAAGACCACGATCGCTCGCTGTGTCGCCGGTCTCCACGCCGCCGACGAGCGGCAGCATCCGACTCGACGGCGCGCTCCTGGCGGGGCGCGCGCGCTCGCGAACGCGTGAGCAGCGCCGGCGACTCCAGATCGTCTTCCAGAACCCCTACGACTCGCTCAATCCGAGGCGGCGGATCCGCGACGAGATCGCGCGCCCGGCGCGGCTTCTCCGCGGCCTCACGACGGCGAAGCAGGCACCGAGGTCGCGGCGTTGCTCGAACGCGTTCGCCTCCCGAGCCGTCTCTCGGAGCGCTTCCCGAGCGAGCTCTCGGGCGGCGAGCGCCAGCGCGTCGCCATCGCGCGGGCACTCGCCGCCGGGCCGGACGTCCTCGTCTGCGACGAGATCACGTCCGCGCTCGATGTGTCGGTGCAGGCCTCCGTGCTCGAGCTGCTCCACGACCTGCGGCAGGACCTCGGTCTCTCGCTCGTGTTCATCTCGCACGACCTCGGCGTGGTCGGCGCGATCGGAGACGACGTGCTCGTGCTCGAGAGCGGTCGCATGCGGGAGCTCGGGGCGACCGAGCAGGTGCTCTCGCGTCCGGAGGACGCCTACACCCGCCGCCTCCTCGACGCGGCTCCTCGTCTTCCGGCGCCTCCGACGCGGCCGTGATCGTCCTCCGTTCGCACGAGCTGCTCGCGGTCCTCGACCCTCGCCACGGCGGCGAGCTCCTCGACGTCGTGCACCTGCAGACGGGACGGCGAGTTCTCGGCCGTCCGCCGTTCGCGACCGCGCCGCCGTCCTCCGGCGACCTCTCGGAGTCCGCCTGGACTGCGTCCTACCGAGGCGGCTGGCAGCTCGTCGCGCCGAACGCGGGAGCAGCCTGTCGCGTTGGCGACGTCGACCACGGCTTTCACGGCAGCGCCTCGAGCTCCCCGTGGGAGGTGGTCACCGTCGACGCCTCGGTCGCCACGCTCACGTGGCACGGTCACGGGCTCGAGCTCACACGCGTCGTGGAGCTGGCGGGCGCGTCGATCCATGTGCGCGTCTGGGCGCGAGCGCTCGAGCCGGCACCGCTGGTCGTGCTCGAGCACATCGCCCTCGGTGTCGAGCTGCTCGATCCCGAGGTCGAGATCGACCTTCCGGCGGGGCTTGCGTACGAGCTGAGCGAGACGGACGGGCCTCCGCGTCCACCACGTGACGCTCCGCGATGGCCGGACGTGCTGCTCCTCGACGGCTCGCTCGAGCGCGCCGGCCGCTGGCGGCTCGAGCAGCCGCGCAGCCGGCTGTTCGCGGTGGCGGAGCTTCCGGAGGGCCGGGCGCGTATCCGCAATCCGACGACCGGGACGACGGTCGAGCTCGACTGGGAGACGACCTGGCTGCGCCACCTGTGGGTGTGGCACGAGGCGCGCGAGTACGGAGGGCCGTGGCGTGGCATGACCGAGCTGCTCGCGATCGAGCCCACGTCCGTCCCGCATCCGCTCGGCCTGGCAACCGCGATCGAGCACGGGCAGGCGCTCGAGCTCGGTCCGGGCGAGACGGCGGACTACGAGCTCCGGTTCACCGTGACGACGACCTAGGTGCGGTAGCGCTCCACCGCTTCGCGATCGAGCTCGACGCCGAGTCCCGGCGCCGAAGGCAGCTCGATGACGCCGTCGACGAGCGCGGGCTCCGGCGTCACGAGCTCACGGCGCAGCGGCGAGTCGAAGAGCTCGGGGGCGAGGTGCTCCACCAGGGGGACGTTCGGTGTCGCGGCCTGCAGGTGGCGTGTCGCTGCGGCCGTGATGCCCGTCTTCCAGGCGTGCGGGATCGACGAGCACGCCGAGCTCTCAGCCAGCTCCGCGATCCGACCGTAGCTCCGTCAGGCCACCCGCCCGGGAGACATCCGGCTGCAGCACGTCGACGCCCCACGCTCGATCCACTCCCGGCACTCGAAGCGCGTCGCGGCCATCTCCGCGCCGCCGACTCGCGTCTCGACTCGCGCCGCGAGCTTCGCGTGCCCTCGAGGTCGTCGTGGTGGAGCGTCGCCTCGGCGAGGTAGAGGTCGCAGCTCCTCGAGCCGATTCGAGCGTCCACAGCGCCGCGCGCCAGTCGTTCCATCGGTAGCCGAAGTCGACCAGCAGCATGACCGCGTCCCCGACGCAGCCGGCGCCCCTCCTCGATGCAGCCGCACCAGCTCGCGATCGGAGACGAGGTCGCCGAAGAGCACCTCCATCTTCACCGCGGAGAACCCGAGCTCGACGGCGCGCGTGAACCGTTGCGCGATGTCGTCCATCAGCTCGCCGATCGTTCGGCCGTGTGTCGCGCCCGGATAGATCGTCGCGTAGGGCCGGATCGCCGTCCGGCACGCGCCGCCGAGGAGCTGGTACGCCGGCCGTCCGAGCTGCTTCCCGACGAGGTCGTGGAGCGCGACGTCGACCGCCGAGAGGGCATGGATCCCGAGGCCCCGCCGACCGTGGTAGATCGTCGCCTCGTACAGATCGCGGTGGATCGCGCCGATCTCGAACGGATCGCGGCCGAGGAGCATCGTCCTCAGCCCGCGGCTCCACCCGTGGACGTCCTCCATGAGGACGAGCTCCTTGAACGATGCGCGACGGCGCGTCGGCCTCGCCGATCCCGATGCGTCCTTCCGCGTCGTGGACGAGGACGACCACCGTCTCGGCCGAGCTGTCGACGTCGGTCGCGTCCTGCTCGGGCGCCCGGAGGACGATCACCTCGACGTCTTCGATCGGAGCCGGAGCCATGGATCGCGAGCCTACTGCCGGCGCTCGCAGTGTGCGAGAGTCCTGCCATGTCGCAGGCTCGCCACCTCGGCCGTCGTCACCGGAGCCGCTGCCGGTCTCGGTCTCGCGGTCGCCCGACAGCTCGCCGCCGAAGGGACACCGGTCGTCGGCGTCGACGTCGACGACGCCGGGCTGGCGCGCGCGGCGGACGAGTTCGGCCTCGAGCCCGTCGTCGGCGACGTGGCCGACTGGTCGACGCACGAGCGCGCCGCCGCGGCCGCGGAAGCGCTCGGCCCGCTCGAGGGCTGGGTCAACAATGCAGGGATCGACGTCCAGGGCGCGGCCCACGAGGTCACTGCCGAGGAGGTCGATCGTGGGCTGCGGGTCCTGCTCGTCGGGACGATGGCCGGCACGATCGCCGCCGTCACGCACATGCTCCCGAACCGACGCGGATCGATCGTGAACGTGTCCTCCGTGCAGGGCGTTGCCGCCTTTCCGCGGTACCTCGTCTACGGCGTCGCCAAGGCAGGCGTGATTCACATCGCGCGCTCGGTCGCCGTCGACTACGGCCCGTACGGGATCCGCTGCAACACCGTGCTTCCGGGGACGATGGACACGCCGATGACGGACAGCGTCCTTCCCGCAGGGATCTCCCGCGCGACGAGGCGCTCCGGCCGGAAGGCGCGCTTGCGACCCTCGGGCGTGTCGCCGCGTCCGGAGGAGGTCGCCGAGGTCGTCTGCTTTCTCCTCTCGGAGCGGGCGTCATACGTCACCGGCGCATCGATGCTCGTCGACGGCGGCGCGGCCGCCCGCTGCTTCGCCTACCCGCCGCTCGAGCTGTAGTCGAGGAATCCTCCGTCCACGCGCAGCACCGAGCCGCTCGTGAACGACGAGGCGTCCGACGCGAGCCAGACCGCCGCCTCGGCGACTTCCTCGGCGAGGCCCAGGCGCGGGAGCGCGTGCATCCGCGCCAGGCGCTCCCGCTCGTTCTCGTCCTCGATCAGGTCGGTCATCCCGGCGTCGATCACGCCCGGGGAGATGCAGTTCGCGCGGACGCCCTGCGTCGCCGTACTCGACGGCGATCGTGCGCGTGAGCATGTCGACCCCGCCTTCGACGCGCTGTAGGCGGCGTCGTGGGGCCACACGCGGTACGCGGCGACGCTCGTGAGCGTGACGATCGAGCCGCCGCCCGCCGCGACGAGGTGGGGCAGCGCGGCACGGCAGACGTAGAACGTCCCCGAGAGGTTCGTCCGGCACCGTGTCGTCCCACGTCTCCACCGACATCTCCCCGACCGGCGCCCACTCGCAGTCGACCGCCGCGGCGGCACGACGCAGTCGAGACCGTCGAGGAGCTCGGCGGCGCGATCGACACCGCGCCGCGTCAAGCCTGCGTCCGCACGTCGAACTCGACGTCTTCGGCGCCGATCGTCGCAGCGAGTGCGAGCCGAGCATCGCCCGGAGGCGAGCGCGAGCCGCGCGCCCTCACCGGCGAACGCGCGAGCGATCCCGGCGCCGAGCCCGCCGGCTCGCTCCGGTGATCACTGCCCTGCGGCCCTCGAGACGGCCCACGCGGGCAGTATCTCGCTTCGAGACGCACTCGGCTGCGACTCCCCCGCTAGAGCGCCCGTGCTGGCGCGGCGCTCGTCTAGCGTGGCGCGGCCCGTGCGGCGGCGACAGCTTCGAGTCGGGAATTGACGCCGAGGGCCCGAAAGAGTCTGCGGGTGTGGTTCCTGACCGTCTCGGTGCTCAGGTGGAGCTCGGCGGCGATCTGCTTCGTCGAGCGACCCTGCTCCAGGAGACGAAGCACCTCGACCTGGCGCGGGGTGAGATGCGCGGGTGGCGCTGTAGGGATGTCGTCGTGGCGGCCCTCGAACAGCCCGAAGACGCCGACCACTCGTTCACCACTCATGAGCGGCACCGCGCTGATCTCCACGGCCACCCGCGATCCGTCGGTGGAAACCAGGACGCCGGTCGCCTCTGTGGCCGGGGAGGTGCCGAGCACCTTCCGGGAGAACAGCTCGCGGGCGCGGCGGCTGTCCTCGGGCGCGACGACCGAGGTGAAGTGACGACCCCGGACGTCGCCGACGAGCCGCTCGGCTGCCGCATTGATCCAGCGGACGACTCCCGCGTCGTCGAGGACGTAGCTCGGGACGCCGACGCTCTCCAGAGCCTGCTCGACGTCGCCGCCGACTGCCAGGCCAGTGGCCATCACCTGAAGTGTCGCCGATCGACGGCTCAGGTGGAACCCGCAAGGCGCCATTCGCTGCTCAAGACGGAGGACGGCCGGTTTCTCGGCCCCAGCCGCTTCCGTTCGCATTCGGACGAGGAGACGATGGAGGGAGAGGCAGGCGGTTCCCCCTCCATCGATGAGGAAGCGTGTCCTGTTCGCGCCTCGCCCGATAGGACACGTTTGGGTCTATTCGTGGGCGGTTTGCGCAAGCGACCGCGTAACCCGGTCAGGTCAGCTCCGTCGGGACTTGACCCGATTGTGTCCTGGACGGCCTGACTGCCCGCACCTACCGTGATGCAACGGCGAGTCCGGCGCCGGGAGCCGCGCGGTCTGCGGCAACGGCGCACCCCTGGAAGCAGGTGGGGCCTGCGCGGGCTTGCCGTCACTGCGCGAGAGACCGGGAGGCTGCGGCGGCCCAGTCTCTCGCGCAGCCTCACTCGTCACGCGACGCTCCTCGATCCGCACCGCACGCGTTCGCTGCCGGCTGGAGGGAGGCTCGGCCTTATCTCGAACCTATCCGGGAGCCGTTGCTGGCGTCGGAGCCGAAGAGGCGGCCTGCGCGTCTGTCCTTCGTCCGAACACCGCCTTCGCCAGGATCACCAGCCCGATTCCGGTCAACAGCAAGGCGATGCCGACGACGATGCTGAAGATCGAGAGCATCTCGGACATGAATCCCATGTCGAGTGCCGTCGCAAGCGCCGTCTCCGTGACCCAGATGTTGCGGGCGCTGTTCGAGATCGGCTCGCCGTTCTCGTCCTTCGCGGCCGCTTCTGGGTCGTTCGTGCCGACCGGATCGCTCGGATCTTCGGCGGACTGGTACTGACCCATCTCGGCGTAGGTCAGCCCGCCGGTGCTGGAGAGCGTGTGCTCGCGCATGATCTCCGCCATCGCGAGCGCCTTTCTCCCTGTATCGACGGGTTCTCCGGCCCACTGCTCGGCGTGTTCTGCAACGGCCGGGTCTTCGATCGGCCCGAACGTGATCCCCTCGCGCTCGATGTGGTCGCGGGTGAACGCGAACCCCCAGACGCCCAGGATGATGACGGCGACGCCGAAGAAGATCAGCAAGCCTCCGGAGACATAGCCGCCGATTCGTAGCCCTCTTCCTTCGCTCATCGTGTTCCTCCTTCGCTAGGAACGATCCAGTCCGCGGCGTGCAGACCGCATCTTGACGCACCCCGTGACGGAGTTCGCGAAACTCCGGGTACGCGCTCGGCCCATTCGTTCTCGTGACGAGGGATCGGCCGGCGCTACCCGCCGTCCGCGGCATGGTTGGAGATAGATGGGCGATCTGCACGAACCACCAACTCGATCACCACGCCAGATGATGATCGCGGGCCTGATCGTCAGCATCGTGAGTGGCTTCTTGGCGCTGGTGTTCCTTTTCGCGACCGTGCTCGCGGGCAACCCATGTGGCGCGTTCGGTGACGCCTGTGACGACTACGGAACCGTTCCTACCGCCTTCTTCGTCATGCTGGCCCTCACGCTCCTGGCGATCGTGGCATTCATCGTTGGCCTTGTGCTCTTGATCAAGGGTTTCAGTCGGCGCAAGCATGCGTGACGCCGGCGCGGCTCCCGTGTGTGCCGTCGCCGCAGGACCGTGCTCGGCGGCTGTCAGAGCGAGACGTCCGACCCAAAGCTCGTCGCGTTTCAGCAGGAGATCCCGCTACTCGGCACAGGGCTCCGAGGTAAGCATTGTGTTCGCGACGCACAAGATGCGACGCCGGTGGGCTACGCGACGCCGGTGAAGACGCCGATCCCGAGTAGGGCTTTGTGTAGAGACCCGTTCGCCATGGGCGGAGGAGTTTAGAGGGCCGAGCTTGCAGGGCTTCTCGAAATGGGCGGTGCAGGACTCGAACCTGCGGCCACCTGCGTGTAAAGCAGGCGCTCTACCAACTGAGCTAACCGCCCCTGGCGGCGCACAGGGTCACACAAACGCCGCGCGAGCGCGACTATCCTCGCGGCCGTGCCGTACGCCCCTGCCGATGACCGCTACGAGCGCATGCTCTACCGCCGGACGGGCCGGAGCGGCCTCAAGCTGCCTGCGATCTCGCTCGGCCTGTGGTGGAACTTCGGACACGACCGCCCGCTCGAGACGAGCCGCGCGATCGTGCGCCGCGCGTTCGACCTCGGCGTCACGCATTTCGACCTCGCCAACAACTACGGCCCTCCGTACGGCTCCGCAGAAGAGAACTTCGGCGTCCTCATGGACCAGGATCTCCGACCGTTCCGGGACGAGCTCGTCATCTCGACGAAGGCCGGCTACGACATGTGGCCCGGGCCGTACGGCGAATGGGGCTCGCGGAAGTACCTCCTCGCCAGCCTCGACCAGAGCCTCGCCCGCATGCGGCTCGATTACGTCGACATCTTCTACTCGCACCGCTTCGACCCGGAGACGCCTCTCGAGGAGACGCTGGGTGCGCTCGACTCGGCGGTGCGCTCGGGCAAGGCGCTGTACGCGGGCATCTCGTCGTACTCGGCCGAGAAGACGCGCGAGGCGGCAGCGATCCTCCGCGACCTCGGCACGCTGCTTCTCATCCACCAGCCGTCGTACTCGATGCTCAACCGCTGGATCGAGCCCGACCTCCTGGACGCGCTCGGCGAGCTCGGCGTCGGCTGCATCGCGTTCTCCCCGCTCGCGCAGGGGATGCTCACGAGCAAGTACCTGAACGGGATCCCGGAGGGCTCCCGTGCGAGCTGGCCCAGCTCCCTCCCGCCGAATCTCCTCACGGACGAGGCGCTCGAGAACATCGGCGCACTGAACGACATCGCCGTCGGGCGCGGACAGACCCTCGCGCAGCTGGCGCTCGCCTGGGTGCTGCGCGACGACCGGGTCACCTCGGCTCTCATCGGTGCGTCGAACGTCGCCCAGCTCGAGGACAACATCGCGGCGCTCGACCGGCTCGGACTCACCGACGAGGAGCTCGCCGAGATCGACCGCTACGCCGTGGACGGCGCAATCAATATCTGGGCCGCCTCGAGCGACTCCGACTAGCCCAGGAGCCGCGAGGAGCGGCGTCCGTCCCCTGGCCGATCGTCGCCGAACGAGGGCACCTCTTGTTCAGGTTCGTGCAGTCTGATCAGAGCGCGCGCGGCGGTAGACGAACGCCCGACCGCGAGCACGACAGCCAGCTGAAGAAGACCGGCCACGAGCGCGCCGAGGGACAAGAGGTGTCCGCCGACGTTCCAGGTGAGCACGCTTCCAACAGCGGAAGACACGCCGAACGGTCACGCCAGAGACAACCTACTGCACGGTCTCGGCTCGTCGCACGTCCCCTCACGCACCGGCCGCTCGTGCTCGCCAGATGGGGACCGCGGCGGGCCTGCCGGGGGGATTCCAGGGGAGGGATCAACCGGCATTGCACAGCCGGCCCGCCGCGGACGCGGGACTCTGACAGATTGCGTCTCCGAAGGCAACAGTGAGCGTCTCGTCCGATCGCGCGGCCGCGTTTGCCAGTCGGCGAATCGCGGGTATGTCCCGGGCGCCCGGGTCGATCGCCTCGTGCCGGGGTCGGCCGGGGGAAGGCACCGCCGGAGGCGGACGGCCCGTCACGGCAGCGCCTTGCCCCCGGCAATCAGCAAAACGCAGGCTTCGCCAACGAGCACGGTGCAGACGAGGCCGCTCACGGCGAGCGCGACTGCGAGGACGCCTCGAGGCACGCTCTGAGCGTACGAGAGAGTTCGGGGGAGGGGCTGCCGCCAGTTGCCAGCGCAGGGCCAGACCACCCCCGCCGGACTGCACCTCTCCCCCGGACGTGCTGACAGTCTGTCAGACACTGACAGCGTGTCAAACCGGAGTCGCGGTCGCCGGAGCGAGAGCCTCCTCCCAGCGAGAGCCGCCGCTGCCCGCAGCGGGCTCACCGAGCGCATCAGCGCGTCGAGCCGGTCGGCGGGGGATTGGGGCGAATAGCAGGTCGGCGTCAGCAAAGGTTGATCGTGGCGATTCGATGCCTCGGGCTACGGCAACAGGTCGTCAGCCGCGACGGACTGCCTCAAGGCCCGGGTTTCAACGTCTGGAATCCCTCGTCACAGAGCTTCTGGAGACGCCGCCTGCTCCTGAGGCGAGCCTCCTCCCGAGCCCTCCTCAGAGCCTCCCGACGCTGATCTTCCTCAAGCCCTTCGCAGCCCACTGTGACACCTTCGACATCCACGTCGCCGGGGAGACCTGCTCGATCTGCTGATGCATCGGCCTCCTCACGCCTCGGGCGCTCTAGAGCCTCCGTCCTTGCCTGTGCCCTCGCGCTCCGGGCACGCTCCAGGCGCTCTCGCATCTGAGCGTCGATCTGCTTGCGGAGGAAGTCGCGCTGCTCGCGTGTCATGCGAGGAAGCATGTCCGGCCCTCGCGTCGCCCGGTAGGACTCAATTGGGCCTATTGCTCGGCATGTTGTGGCTGCCGCTGACGCCCTCAGCCGCCACGGGGATTGGAGCGAACCGCAGGTCGGCGTCAGTGAACAATGGGCGTCGACGAGGACGGGTGACACAGCCTCGGGCGCGGGGCGATACGCGGGGCGATAGGGCCCCTATCGCCCCTTCGGCGTGAATCCCCGGCGTTTGCAGGGCATTTGCGGGAGGTGCCCCCAACGGGATTCGAACCCGTGCTGCCACCTTGAAAGGGTGGTGACCTAGGCCGCTAGTCGATGGGGGCCGCGTCGGAGTGTAGAGGTGGGCCTGCTGCGCTACCGTCGCCGCATGACTGCGAGCGCACCGTCTCCGTCACGCACCCTCGGACGCCTCGCCGACGAGCGCCGACTTCGCACCTTTGCCGCCGTCGCGCTCGGTTCGAGCTCGATTCGACCTGCACAACGACCACGTGACGCTGCGCCGCCTCCTGGTGGACGCGGGACTCCTCGAGCGCGAAGCGGGCGTCTACCGCCGCAGCGCTTCGTAACGCGCAACAGCCCGCCCTGCACGTGCCGTGCGGGCCGGTAGCTCAGTAGGCACGGCTAATCCCAGGGTCGTTGGTTCGAGTCCAACCGCGGCCCGGCGTGTCGGACGTCTGGAACGTCCACGCAAGGCACCAGTGCATCCAGCAGTTCTGAAGAGCTGCTGGCGGTCTCGTCGATCCATGCCGCCGAGTAGAAGATGCGACCAGCGACGATGCGCTGACCAGGCCCGAGCGTACGGCTCCCGGGTTGCCGGGCTGGCTGAGGTGGGACCAGGCAGGGGCTGGTCTCGACGGGAGGCGCAGCGGGTGAGAAGCTCGGCCACGACATCTAGCGGATGACGACGAAGCTGCGGGTCCCCAGCAGCTTCCCGTAGCGGTTTGTCGATCGCGCGCCGAATCCTGGCCAGACGTACCATCGGTAGCTGCCCGCGGTCAGCTTGTAGGTGCGGCCCTCGAATCTCCACGCACCTTGCAGGTGAAAGGACGTCGTGCGCGGCCAGACGGTGAGGATCTTCTGTCCGTTCCGATAGAGCTGGACGTTGTAGTACGTCGCCTCGGCGACGGCGTTCCACGCGAGCACCGGAGCCGCCGCCACGCGTGCTCCGGCTAGCGGTCTGGTCAGCCCGGCCGTTGCTGCCGCCTTCTTCGCCACTGCCTTCTTCGTCGTCGCAACGTTCGGCTTTATCGCCAAGCCCTTCGCGGCTGCGTTGCCGGCCTCGTCGTACGCAGTGATCGTGTACCGATACTTGACGCCGCTTCGAAGTCGCAGATCGACGAAGGATCGCGCCTTCCCGTCATAGAGGGTCGAGAGCCTCCGACCGCGCAAGCCGGGTCGACGGGAGACCGTGGTCGAGTGCGTGTCCTTCGATGCAGTCCACCTGAGCCTGACGCCGTGGCTCGTGACCTCGGTCCGCAGGCGTCCGAGAACCGGCGGCTTCGTGTCGTACCTGAGGTCGAAGGGGACGGGAGCGCTCGCGTTCGCTGCCTTGTCCTTGCAGGTACCCGTCACGGACGTCTTGATCGTGTCCGGGCCGCTGTACTGGACGGGCGCGGCGCAGGACTCGACGCCCGACAACGGGTCCGCGCCGAGGAAGGAGACGGTGAGGGCGTGGTTGTACCAGCCGTTCGAGTCCGGCCCTCGATCGGCCTTCGCCTCGACCGTCGGGGCAGTTGCGTCGTACTTGAGCTCGAGCCCCGTGCTGCCCGTGTTCCCAGCGTTGTCCGTGCAGCTGCCGTTCACGGTCGCCCGGTCGGCGTCCGGGCCGCTGTAGCTGGCGGACGTGCACGAGGACACTCCTGAGATCTCGTCCTCACCCGAGAAGGAGATCGAGACGCCGTGGTTGTACCAGCCGTTGCTGTCGGCCCCTCGGTCCGCGGATGCCCGCACCGACGGAGGTGAGGCGTCCCGTCGGACGAGCGTCGTGGTGGCTCTCGCTCCGTCGACGTTCGACCACGTGCAGGTGACGGCGGCACCGAAAGTGTCGCTCGTGATGGTCACCGGGCCGCAGCCGCTGGCCGTTACACCGGCGGGAGCTGCACCCCAGCTCACGGTGACGTTTTGCCGGTGCCACGCGCCGCAGTCGCTCGGCCCTGGAGAGCAACTCGGATCCGGAGGCGCGGGAGGGGGCGCGGACGCGGCCGAGCCCGCGACGACCAGGACGGCGCACATCGACATCAGGAGCACGAGCGAAGCTCTTCGCGCCATCAGGCTTCGGCTCTCCACGAATGGTCGCGCGTCACGAGCGCGACCAGGCTGCCACTCGCGATGGCCAGGAGTAGGAGCGTCAGTCCTCCCATCGCGAGTGGCCGCGTTGACGAAGCCGAGGCCGCAGCTGCCGCAGCGGACGCGTTCAGCGTCGGCTTCGGACTTGGCTTCTCGACGGCTGGCGGAACTGTCTTATGGCTCGTCTTCGGCTTGTGAACGGGGACGGCTGGCTCCTGCCGCTCTCGACGCTGCTGCGGCTTCCCCTGCTCTTGCCGCGTCGGAGTGACCGATTGCCGGTCGACCACTGCCGAGGAGCCTCCGGATGCCACGGCCGCCGGTGCGGGCGACGGAGAGGGCGACGTCGACGAACTCTGCGTCGATGCGGAGCGTGACGAGGGGTAGGGGTCCGGTGCGGGCGAATGTGGAGCCGGCGCGTTCGGCTTATAGGGATCCGGTCCGGGAGCGCCGTACGCATCGGTGGAGGCGAGCGACCACCCTGCGAGCGCGAGCGCGCCCCAGAGAGCGAGGACGCACGGACGCGACACAGCGCATGAGGCCACCGCGCGCGCTCCCGCCGACCCCCGTAGCTGGCCACCGCGCCGCAGTTGTGCGCCTGTCATGCTTTCCACGAGCCCCCCGAAGCTCGCCGCTTGCCTCGGACGCTACTCCTCGTTGCCGGATCCGTCAATACGTGCTCCCCGAATGAAGAGAAGGTGACCGCCGGCCGTCCACGGGAAGACCGGCGGTCACCATCAGACGATTACGCGATTGTCGGCATCACCTACCTCGCCACCTGGTCCTTCGACCGGTCGGTCATCGACGTGTTCCCCGAAGCGTCGTGCGAGGCCTCCTCGCCGATCTGGCTCAGGGGCCCGCTCTTGCCGGGGCTCTTCTTGCGATCCGGTGCCCAGTCGTTCGACGGGTCCAGCTGAAGCGTGGCAGCGAGGCCGAGAGCGAACTGCGTGCTGTCGTCCTGCTGTCCGATGGCCTGGACCTTGCTCGGGTCGAGGCACAGGCACGAGCTGGGCTGGATCTGGGAGCCTCGTTGCTTTGTGAGGTTCCAGTTGACGGCAGTCGCATGCGAGTCCGCCAGGTTGTCCTGTCGGACGGCACCGTCGTCACCAGGGCTGAGGACGCGAGTCGGCTCGTTGCGGTTCCCGATCTGCGAGTCCTTGTTGCACTTGCACGGTGGCTTGAGGCCGCCGAGTTGCAGCGTGGCTGCGAGTGCCACCGCGCCCTGATGGTTCGTCGACGACTGGCCGATCGCCTGGATGCCCGTCCCGCAGCAGTGCTTGTCCAGGCTGTCACTTCCGCCCTGGATCTGTCCTGCCTGCTGGTCGGTCCAGTTGATGTTGCCAGCCGCCGCCTTCGACGACGCGACGTTCGACTGCGACACCGAGCCGCCGTCACCGGGGCTCAGCACGCGGACGGGTGCGTTCTCGTTCGACGCTCCGGTCTGGATCGTCAGCCCGAGAGCCAGCGCACCTTGCGCGTTCGTCGCCGACTGACCGATCGCCTGGATGCCGGAACCTCCGGCCTGCGCTTGATCGGCAGTCTGCGTCGTTCCGTTCACGTTCGCGGCCGTCGCGTTCGACGAGGCCTCGTTCGACTGCGAGACCGAACCGTCGTAACCGGGGCTGAGAACTCGAACGGGAGCGTTCGAGTTCGACGGCTTCTCCTGGATCGTCGCGGAGATCGCCGCGGCTCCCTGCTCCGAATCGGCCGACTGCCCGATGACCTGGAGGCCGCTCCCACACTTGCAGGAGCCTCCCCGCTGGGCCTGTTCGGCCGACTGCCCGGTCAGGTTGACGTTCCCGGCCGTCGCGTTCGACGACGCATCGTTGGACTGCGAGACGTCGCCGGAGTCACCCGGGCTCAGAACCCGCACCGGCGCGTTCTCGTTCTTTGCTCCTTTCTGGAGGGTGAGACCAAGCGCGAGTGCGTCCTGGTCCGACGTGGCCGACTGGCCGATCGCCTGCAGGCCGGAGCCTCCGCCCTGCACTTGACCTGCCTCCTGGTGCGTCGCGTTCAGGTTTCCGGCGGTCGCGTTCGACGAGGCCTCGTTGCGCTGAGTGACCTCACCGTCGTCGCCGGGGCTGAGAACCCGAACCGAGATGTTCGTGTTCGACGGCTTCTCCTGCTTCGTCGCCGAGATCGCCGTCGCATCCTGCTCCGAGTCGGCCGACTGACCGATGACCTGGTCGCCGCCGCTCGCGCACTTGCACGAGTCTCCGGCGGCCTGCGTCTGCTCGGCCGACTGCCCGGTCAGGTTGATATTGCCGGCCGCCGCGTTCGACGACGCGACGTTCGACTGCGACACCGAGCCGCCGTCACCGGGGCTCAGAACCCGAACCGAGACGTTCGTGTTCGACGGCTTCTCCTGCTTCGTTGCCGCAAGAGCAGCCGCATTCTGGTCGTTCGTCGCTGACTGACCGATGGCCTGCTCGCCCTGAGCTCCGCACTTGCAGGAGTCTCCGGCCTGAGTTTGGTCGGCTGTCTGCTTCGCGACGTTGAGGTTCCCGGCCTCGGCGTTCGAGGAAGCCTCATTCGACTGTGAGACCTCACCGTCGTCACCGGGGCTCAGGACGCGGACCGAGACGTTCTCGTTCGACGGCTTCTCCTGGACTGTCGTGGAGAGCGCCGCTGCGTCCTGCTCCGAGTCGGCCGACTGGCCGATGACCTGCTCGCCGCCGCCGCCGCCGCAGCAGCTGCCTCCGGCCTGCTCTTGCGCAGCCGTCTGCTCTGCCACGTTGGTGTTGCCGGCGGACGCATCCGAGGATGCGTCGTTCGACTGCGACACCGAGCCCGCGTCACCGGGACTGAGGACGCGCACCGGCTCGTTCTCGTTCGACGCTCCGCTCTGGAGCGTGAACCCGAGCGCGAACGCGTCCTGGTCGTTCGTACGCCGACTGACCGACCGCCTGCAGGCCCGATCCACCAGCCTGCGTCTGATCGGCCGTCTGCTCGGTCGCATTCAGGTTCCCGGCCGTGGCATCCGACGTGGCCTCGTTCGATTGCGAGACCGACCCGTCGTCGCCCGGGCTGAGCACCCGAACGGGACTGTTCTCGTTCGTTGCTTCCTGCTGCGCTGTGCCTGCGGCCGCCCCTGCGTCCTGCTCGCTTCCGGCCAATTGGCCCGAGCCCTGGGTCGCAGGGGGACTCGCTGCGGCCGTTCCCACTCCCGCGACGAGCAGGAGGAGGAAGGCCACGGCCAGCGCGAGGAAAACACGTTTCATGTTGTCTCCCTTCGAGCTGTCGAAGACGGCGCCGTGCCATGGGTGGCAGCGGCGCAGGTACCACGACGACAGCTCTCAGCCCGGGTGGTCGATAGAGGAGCGGTATGCGCTGCGCGGGCTCAGCTCCCGTGCAACGCGAATCCGCCGCCCCAGGCTGGGGGCGGCAAGCATGAAGAACGCGATGAGGGCCGCGACTGCCAGGACCGGTGTGGTGGGCACCCGGCCACCCGAGGTCCCGGCGCCGCCGGGGACGACGAGCTGAGCCAGCCGAGTTGGCGTCAGTGGCTCTCGCTCTCGACGCGGGGAGCTCGGACGCACACTGGGCCGCGTTGGTGCCGGCCTGGCGGTGGCGTGGCTCGACGCAGAGGCTCGCCGGTTGCGTACCGGCGTACGTGGCGACGCCCCCCGACGGGATGAGGCCGGCCGCGCCGCTACTCGCCTCCGAGCCAGCGACACGCGGTCGAACCGCTGCTCCTCCGGCTCGAGCGTCAGCGACGCTGGCCTCGGGGGCGATGACGATCGAGACATCGACGCCGGCCGGGACGGGCCAAGCCAGAGGCGAGTCCGGGAGCGAGGTCGGTTGAGCCCGGGAGCGCGACGACCACGGAGATCGTCGTGCTCTCGAGCGGAACGACACGAGCGCTATCGGCACCGCCGACTCGAACGCGGGGAGCGGACGGAGTGGTATCACCCACGCCGGGAGCCGCACACCGGCAATCAGCAGCGGCGGCACTTCCGAGCGCTCGTCGGTGCTCGACCCCGCTCCACCGGGAGCGCTCGCTCGCCCGCGGGCGTCCCATCGCAGGGGCGGGTGACGGGTTCGACGGCGTCGTCGAACCGCTCTCGCTCGGCTCGGTGGGCGCCCGGTCGCAGCGGCGGGTGACGGGTCCGACGGCGTCGTAGCGACCGGTCCGGTCGTCGGCTCCGACTCGCACGTCCAGTCCCACGTCCAGTCCCAGTCCCAGTGCAACTCGGTCTGGACCCCGATCGGAACCGTGGCCGACGTCGTCTCCCCGCAGAATGTGAACGTCCACGTCCAGCGCCAGGGCTCACCTTCGCCGTCGGGGACGACGCTCGGAGCATCGCCGGCGGGAACGACCCCCTCGTCGCCTCCGTCGGAAGTCGACGGCGCCGCAACCGGCGGCGCAGGCTCGCGGTCGACAACTCCTTCAGGCGGCTCCAACGGAGGTGGGCGTGCGGGACTGTTGCACTTCCACTCCCACACCCATTCCCACGTCCAGTCCGGGGCGGTTGGCTCCCCGTTTCGGAGGACGTGACGTCACATTCCCGTCACAGTCGACGAGAGAGATACCAGAGCCAATGCCACGGGTCGGAGGCGAATTCTCGGTCGGATTGATATCGCGAATCCTCGTCGTGATACTGCACCGGCGTTTCCGTCGAGGTGAGCGACTCGTCGATTGTGCTCGGAGCACTCGACGGCGTCGTGCTCGCATCAGGCTCACCCGTCGGCGTATCGTCGTCGGTCGTATCCGTCTCCTCCACGCCTGCTGTTCCTCACCAGTGGCCGTGCTCTGCTGGACGGCGCCGTCGTCGCCGGGGCTCAGAACTCTGACCGCAACGTTCACATTCGAGCCCTGTGGTGTCTCGGCGTCGGGCTCCGGCTGCGTCGCGTCCGTCTGGCGTCGTGATACCAGGTGCAGCGGAATCTGATACTACGGGCGGTTCCGCGCTCTCCGGGCTCTCAGATCCGTCCTCGCCAGGACTGAGCACGCGGACGGACACGTCGACGTTGCCGCCGTCCACCTCCACATTCACCGTGACGGGTTGCTCGGCAGCAATGTGCGACGGTTGGAACGGGCGGCTGCGCGACGGAACCGTCCGACGAGTCGTCCGACGCCGAGGTCCCGGTGTCCAGAACTCGTCGAGACCTGCGGAATCGGAACGATGTCGTCGGCAGCGAGAGCAGGCCCAGTCGCCACGAGCCCGCAGATCGTAAGAATCGCAAGCGCGGCCCCTGTCAGCTTCGCTCGGCGAGGCCCAACAGACCCCGGGACATGCGACGCACGTTGTGTCCACGAGCTCGCCCACTCAGGAGAAGAAATACCCAACTCATAACTTGGCTATACGCGCGTAGTACCATTTCGTCGCACATTGACGGCCGAGCTGCGTTATCATCGCCGGGCTAGCCTACCGCGAAGGAGCGCTCCATGAACACCGATCTCGCGTCGTCGACTCCGCGTTCGCCCGAGCTGCGTGACGACCACCTTGCGCTCGTTCGCGCCTACCGTTGTGACGGCGATGAGACCGCTCGTGCGAGGCTCATCGAGCTGCTGCTGCCGCTGGTTCGGGCACTCGCGTATCGCCATATCAACCGAGGCGAGCGGTTCGAGGACCTCGTGCAGGTCGGCTCGATCGGCTTGATCCGTGCGATCGACCGATTCGACCCGGACCGGGGCGACGACTTCGCAAGCTTTGCCGTCCCGACGATCACGGGCGAGATCAGGCACCACCTCCGCGACCGGACGGCTGTTGTTCGAATTCCGCGTCGCCATGCCGCTCTAAGGGCCCCTCGTACGGCGGTCTCTCTCTCGATACCCGAGGAGGTCGACGCGAGGCTCGACCGTGCGACGGCGATTCACGGGGCCTACGACGCGACCGAGGACAGACTGCTGCTCGTCGCGGGATTCCGCACACTTGCAGCACGTGAGCGGCGCATCATGCATCTGCGCTTCTTCGCCGGGCTCAGTCAGGGCGAGATCGCGGAGGAGGTGGGCGTCTCGCAGGTCCAGGTCTCGCGGCTCATTCGAGCCTCGCTCGAGCGGATGCGTGGCGCGCTCGCTGTCGACGTGGCGGGCCCGGCGAAGCGGCGAGCTCGGGTGCGGGTCTAGTGCAGTTTGCAGCTCGCTTGTACACTCGGAGCATGGTGGGCGGGCCGTCGATCGCCCTGCGTGTTGCGCCGACGCATCGTATGTCGCTCGTTCGAGTGACCGACGAGGCGGGAGTGGCGTGGTTGGCAGAGGTCGAAGACTTTCCGGAGAGCCCTATGCGGGCATCTACACCCGAGGAAGCAGTTCGGCGCGCCTGGGCCGCCGTGGAGGAGTCCCAAGCGGAGTCGACCAGCGACGGTGTCGCGCTCTCGTCCCCGACAGCGACGCCGCGACATAGCGGGAAGCTTCTCGTTCGGATGCCGGCAACGCTGCACGACGAGCTCGCCCGGACAGCCGAAAGCGAGGGCGTGAGCCTGAACCAGCTGATCAACGGTGTCCTCGCGGGCGCCGTCCACTGGCGTTCGGTCGACGTCGCCACGGATGCGGTCGCTCGCGGCCGCTGGCGTTCTGGAAGCCTCACGCCGATCGTGCTAGGCGCGAACTTCGCCGTCGTGCTCGTCGCAGCAATCGTCGCGATCACGGTACTCGTGGTCGCGTGGCGTGGCGGCGCCTAGCCGGCTCCTTCGCCAGAAAACGGCAATGGCGGCGCTCGGGGATCTCGAGATTGTCCCCTCGGGCGCGGCTTCTACACTGGCGGCCGCGGGCCGGTAGCTCAGTTGGCAGAGCAGGGGACTTTTAATCCCAAGGTCGTTGGTTCGATTCCAACCCGGCCCATTTCCAGGGTTCATGCGATTTTGCGCCTCGCTTAGCCCTCCTCCTCACGAGCCGTAACGTGTACCGCTAATTCGCCGGGACTCGGGCTTTCAACTCTGCGATCTCGGCCTGTTGCGCACATGCCGAGCAGCGATCAAGGTACTGCGCACAGTCCATGAACCCATCCAGGAGGGATGCACCGGTCATGAGTAATCGCATCAGCTTGGCTCTCTCTTTCACCGCGCTCGTGGTGGCGGTAGGAGGAGGCGCGACACCAATCGGGGAAGCGGCCTGGAACCAAGTCGTGCCTCGGGGCAGCGTTGGCACGCTCCAACTCAAGCGCAACGCCGTGACCTCATCGAAGATCGCTCCAAACTCGATCCGCACGTCTCAGATCGTCAATAGCTCGCTTCTCGTCGATGACTTCAAGCCGGGGCAGATCCCGCAAGGGCCGAAGGGGGACAAGGGCGACAAGGGCGACCGCGGACCCGTGGGGATCAGCGGCTACGAGATCGTCAGGAGCACAGCGAACGTCCCTGCCGGCACGACGTTGATCTCCGCGCAAGCGAAGTGTCCAGCCGGAAAGAGGGTACTGGGAGGAACCCAGACCATGCAGGCCGCCGCCGTGAACGGGATTTTCTACGGCACGTTCATCCAGTCGAGTGGCACCAATACGAACGACCTTTACTCGGTCATCGTCCACAACTCGACGAACACTGCGCGGACGGTCTCCGTCTCGGCGACCTGCGCGAGGGTGGCAGGATAGGGCCGCAGGGAGCCGACCCGCGTGCGTGGTCGTGGCGGGGCCTTCTCGGCCATCCGACGCCAGCCGCATCCTTGTCGGCGTCGGTTCATACCTCGAAGGAGGCAAGCGTGACAGAAACCTGGACATCCGTCCGTGATGTCACTGACGCGAAGCTCGAGCCAATCAACGCGTCGATCCGTGTGCCCTGGGAACTCGTCGCCGCGTGGACGTGGGTCGTCGTCGTTTGGGTAGTCGTCGCAACGATCACGTTCCTGCTGTTCGCCGCATGATCTCCCCCCACACGAAGCCCCTTGGCGCTCGGACGCGACCGCCTCGCGCCCGCGCTAGATGACGCCGCCCGCCTTGAGCTGCCGCTCCTCGATCCGCAGGTAGCCCGCAAGCTCGGATCGACTACTAGGCTTCGGCCGTGCGCGCCGGAGTGCTCGACGGGATCGGCTCGACTCCGCTCGTTCGGCTCGAGCGCCTGGTCGAGCGCGGCATGGCGGAGGTCTGGGTCAAGCTCGAGTTCGCCAACCCGACCGGCTCGTACAAAGACCGCATGGCTCTCGCGATGATCGAGGGCGCCGAGCGCGACGGCCGTCTACGACCCGGCCAGACCGTTGTCGAGTACACGGGAGGTAGCACCGGCTCGTCGCTCGCGCTCGTTTGCACGATCAAGGGTTATCCACTCCGGATCGTGAGCTCCGACGCCTTCGCTCAGGAGAAGCTCCGCACGATGCGGGCGCTCGGTGCGCTCGTCGAGCTCGTCCCGAGCCCCGAAGGCATTACCCCGACCCTGATTCCGCGGATGATGGCGCGAGCCACCGAGATCGTCGAGGAAACCGGTGCCTTCGCGACCGACCAGTTCCGGAACCGGGACATGCTCGACGGCTACTCGAGCCTCGGGCGGGAGCTGCTCGAGCAGCTCGACGACAGGATCGACGCGTACTGCGGCTACGTCGGGACGGCCGGATGCTTCGTCGGCGTCACACGTGAGCTGCGGCAGGCGTGGCCCGAGATTCGACGCGTGGCGATAGAGCCGGCTGAGTCCCCGGTCCTGTCGGGGGGTGAGCCCGGCACGCACCGGATCGAGGGCGGTGGCATCGGGTTCCGTCCGCCGTTGCTCGGCGACGGCGACCTCGACGAGGTACGGAGTGTGTCGACGGAGGACGCCTACGCGATGGCCCGCCGCGCCGCGCGGCAGGAAGGTCTCTGGTCCGGGCCGTCGACGGGAGCCAACCTGACCGTCGCGCTCGACCTCGCGAGGGAGCTCGGGCCTGGGAAGCGGGTCGTAACCCCTCTTGTCGACTCCGGGCTCAAGTACATCTCCGGCGAGCTCTACATCTAGAGGCTTGATGCGGGTTACAGGCACGCACGGATGGGGGCCTGCGTACGGCGCAGCGCGCCCGTCGCGCCGCGCCCTTGAAGTTGGGGTTACGACCCGTGTACGGCGTGTCGAGCGCCTCGACCGGAACGTCGTGGAACCCTGCATAGGAAACGGCCTTTACGATCTCAGCCACCCTGTTGGCGTGCATCGGTTCCGAGTCGAACACCCGAGCGAGTGGAGAAGGGCGAGCGACGGGCCAGACCGCCAGCGCGGCCCCTCCCCCCGCTACCGTTGTGCCCCGGTCCCGGTTCGACGAAACCAACAGTCGTGCTCGAGGCGAGCCGGACGCGGCGGGGCAGGTTGGTGGGTCGACCCCCCCGACGGGGTCGCCACCCCGATCTCTCCTGAGCTACTCGGCCCGCGCCCAACGGTGCCGCGTCTCGAGCTCGGCCGCAAGATGGCCGTTTCCGACGTGTCCGCGTCCTACCCCGTATTGGGGAGGCATTGGGGGCTCTGGCCAGCCATGCTTCTGTCCCCGATGACGCGTCATGACTTCGAGGCTTGGCTAGACCACCACCTCGACCAGGCGGTTCTCGTTGAGTGGCGGGAGCTCGATGGCGGCTTAGTCACGGACAAGATCTCGATGACGGGCGCCTTGCGCAAGGACGGCGAGGGCGACTATCACGCGGGCGAGGCGCACATTGACCTCGCTGACTTCGAGGCCGCGGATTTCGGAGGCGACGGGATAGTTGTCGAGCTCGCTCAGGAGAACGCTGAGCTCTACATCGCGGTGAGCTAGCCCGCCTCTGACCTCCTGGCCGGTCGGTGCTCAGCCCCAGGGCCTGCGTGTACAGCCATGCGCGTACACCCGCTCGCAGATGGCCTTGGTGTGCGTTGCGCCTTCGATTCCTCGAAACGCTGAGTTGCAGCCGTTACGGCATTTGTCGGTGTGCGTTGCAGACGCGTGCTTCCTAGCCGGATGGCACTTTCCATCCCAAGCTCGTTGGTTCGATTCCTACCCGGCCCATCCCGCGAGCCCGTACGGCGACGCTCAACGCCGCGGTTTCCGGCCGCGGTACTCGTACGCTCCGATGTCCGGCCGAGAGTCGCGTAGGCGACCGTCGATGTCCCGCCGAGCGCCGAAGCGCCTGCTCGCGCGGTCGATGAGCAGCGCCGACGCGGCGGTCGGCCGGCCCGACGAGTCGACGTGCACGAGCCCGGCACGGTTGAAGCCCCGGCACGCAACGCCGCGCATCACGACGTTCGAGACCGCCTTGCGGGCGACGCTGCAGACGTGGTGCGGATCCTCGACGAGGCCGATGACGTTGTTCGCGAGCAGCGGCCGCCTCCGCCGCTGGACGTCCCGGTACGCGCCGCTCATCCGTATCGAGCCCGCGTACCGCGCGCGCCCCCGGGGGGCGTTTGTTCCGCGGACCCCGCGGGGGACGCCCTTCCTTCCCTTCCTCCCACTCCCCACCCGGGCCCATCCGGGGCCTTGTGTCGGTCCCGCGAAACCTTTTCACCACCCACCGCCCCCGCCCCGTCGGAGCTGCGCGGCCCCGGCCGGAGACCCCGAAGGTTTTTCGTTCGATCGCGGCGGTTTCCGGACCAGAACGACACGAGGTCCTGATGCCCGCAGCGGTCGCGGTTCATGCGGCACGGCAGCGCGCGCTCGAATCGATTCCCGCGCAGCGTCACGTCGTAGCCGAAGCGCCCGTGGATGAAGTCACAGCCTCGGCAATCGTGGAACCAGTTGTCGACGATCCGGATGTGCCTCGTCCCGTTCTTGAGGTGCAGGCAGTTCGAGAACAAAGGCGAGCGGTCACCGCAATGGCGGAACTCGCTCCGCCGGATTCCGACCTGGCTCGATCCGGAGACCTGGACGGTTGCGCGGTACCGCGTTCGCTGCGCGGTCACGAGGATGTCGCGCACGTCGATGAAGCGCGACGCGCTGACCCGCAACCACGCATCCTGCCGGGCCGGTGCGATGGTGAGTCGGCTCACGGAGACGTGCTGGGTCTGCTCGAGCAGCAGGCTCTCGACCCGCACTCCGCGCTCACCGACGATGTGCAGCGGCTTGGCCGAGCGCGACCGAACCACGAGCTCGCCACCGTAGGTGTTGCGACGGAGTCTGATCGTGCCGCCCGTGTCTCGAAGTGCCGATACCGCCGCGGCGAACTCCGTGCCGTTCTGGACGTAGATCGCTGAGACGCCGGCGTCGACGGATAGGGGCAAGATGAGCCCGACGCCGGCCAGAGCGACGGCGGTGCGCAGCGCCGCGCGTGGGTACAGCTGTGTCCGCAATGCTCGTGATCCCACGGTCGAGCGAATCCAATCATGTCCGCCGAAGTAGCCTTCCCGCGGATGGTTGCGGCCATGTCCACGCTCTCCGGTCCGGTGGAGACACTCGCCGAGGTCTCTCGGCTGGCGGCCGACAGCGTCGGCCCGTGGCTGAACGAGTACGAGGGATACCGCGGAACGCTCGTGCTCACGGACGAAGAGCGTCAGCTCGCACGGCTCGTCACGTTCTGGGACACGGCGGCCGACGAAGCGCGCGCCCGGAGTCGCGTGGAACGATGCGAGACCAGCTCGCCGCCACGGCCGGCATGGAGGTGGTCGAGTTCGGCGTGTTCGAGGTCATCGGCTACCAGTTCCTCGCCGAGCTCGAGGACGAACGAGCCGACTAGAGCGGCTTGCGGTACGTCGTCCAGGTGCGAACGACCTCGTAGCCCAGGCTCTCGTACAGCTGGTACGCGCCGTTCGGGTTCTCGGTGTGCACGCCGAGGGCGACCTCGGTCATCCCGCGCGCGGCGAGCTCGCGGATCGACTCGACGATCAGCGCCTTTGCGACGCCCTTGCGGCGCCAGCGCCGTGACGTCGAGATGTCCTCGGTCCACCCGCGCTTTCGCCCGTATTCCTCGTTCTGCGCCGGATCGATGAACGACTTGACCTGGCCGACGACATCCTCATCGTCCCAGGCGATCTTCCACAGGGTCGGGTCGAGGTAGGGGAACGCGCGGAAGCGCTCGTAGCCGGCCTCCGACGACTCGACGTAGCCCCAGTGGTCGCGGAACGCCTCCTGATCCGCCTCCCAGATCGTGCGGATGTCCTCCTCGCGCACGGGACGGATCTCGAGCCCCTCGGGCAGCGCATGGTCGGGGAGGTCCTCGACGGTCGGCCTGACCATCTCGGCCATGTACGTGAGCGCCTCGTAGCCGGAGGAGCGGATGAGGGCCGTCGCCGCGTCGTTCTGGTCGCCCGTCCAGGCCTCGACCACCTTGTCCTCGACATCGTGGTCGACCGCGATCTCGCGAAGACGCATCTCGTTCCAGGTCAGGAGTGAGCCGCCGATTCCACGCCCGCCGAACTCGGGGTCGACGAAGCAGACGTGGCGGTAGACACGGGGACCGTCCAGCTCGTCGTCCCACGTGACGCGGCTGTACGCGACGGGGAGGCCGTCGAACTCGGCGACGAGCAGGTCACGCCCCGGGTCGCAACGCTCGAGGTGGTCGTAGGTCGACGCGAGCGACTCGACGGTTTCGACGCGTTCGTCTCCCTCGCCACGCGCCGAGGCCGTGATGATGCGTGCGCAGGGCGGGATAGTCGGCAGGCCCCCGGAACATCCGGAAGGCGACGCCGTCGAGCTGGGGACGTGAGGTCACAGAGTCCTCCTTCGTCGTGAGAAGCCCTGGAAGGGCCGGTGCGCTTGCAGACGAGTGAGCTGCGAGCGGCTCTACGCGGAGGCGAGAGGCCAGCTCGCGATCGAGAGACGAATCCGCATCGATGACCTCCCTTCACGTCGTGCCGGGATCCCCCGGCGGGGCGCGGCCACGATGACAGCTCCCGGTTGGAGTGTCAAGGAAGCAGTGGCGTCAGACGACGATGCGCAGCGCGAGGTGCAGCGGGCAGCCCAGCGCCGACGAGCGAGCGCGTCAGCTGGAGATCGGCGCCCGAGTCGACGAGCATCCAGGCGTCCTCGTCACCGAAGCCGAGGAGGCGAAACTGCTCGAAGCGCCATCCCACCACGCGCTGATCCTCGAGCGAGAACTCGAAGGTGGGTGGTGGGTGCTCTGCCGCCGACACACTTCCTCTAACGACGGATACCCGCGTGAGTTGTTGACAGAACGTAAGGCCTAGTTGCGGCGGTGTTGCGCGCTCGGCGTGTGCGGGCCGTTAGAGTCGCGCGACGGCGAACGAGGAGGCGAGATGGCCGACTACACGATCAAGCGGCTCGAAGACGTGCGACGACGTCCTCGGCGACTACCCGGGCGAGATGCGGATGATGACCCGTGACCTCGAGGCCGAGCAGGTCGCCTTCACGTACCGGCGCATGCCCCAGCACACGGGCGGGAAGGGATCCTACGGTCATCGGCACAAGGAGCAGGAGGAGGTCTACTTCGTCGCCTCGGGCAAGCTGCTGTTCAAGCTGAACGACGACGTGGTGGAGCTCGAGCGCGGCGCGGCGGTGCGCGTTCCGCCGGAGACCTGGCGCTCCGTCTGGAACGACGAGCCCGAGGACGCGGAGCTCATCATCGTGTCCAAGGTCGTCCCCGGCGGCTCCGCCGACGACGCCGAGTACCAGGAGAACTTCTGGCCTGAGTAGCGGTTGGCCCCTAGCCGCGGGGCCAGCTCATCGCCTCGACGACCGGCCGCTGCCACTGTCGGTGGAACGCTGGACCGGTCGGGCCGGCACCCGCAGCGATCGGCTCCTGGTCGGGGACGTGGAGGTATCCCGTCTCGCCCCACGCGCCTGCGAAGCGTCATCCACGACGGCGTTCGCGCGGTCACGCGAACGAGCCGCGGGCGCACGATCCGGCCGTTCCCGGTGTGGTCGACCGGCACCGCGATGCCGTAGGCCTTCATGACGTTGATCAGCCTGGATCGCCACGGTGCGCGGATCGAGGGGCTGCACTCCCGGACCGAAGTAGTTCGCATGCGAGCCAAGCCCGACGTAGACGAGCGGCTCGCGGCGCCACGCTTCGGTGCCGCTCCCCACGCGCGGCGCTTGCCCTTCGCGGTGCTGCGAGTAGCGCGGCGACGAGCGGCTTCCCGCTCGAGTCGAGGATCACGGACACCGCCTCCCAGTCGCCCTCGTGCACCTGCCAGAACGTCGCCGCGCGGGTAGCGTCGGGCTGTAGTCGTCGTACGGGTACCAGATCCAGTACTGGAGATCGATCCGTGCTCTTCGTCCGAAACGCCGTGCCGTAGACGACGGGACCGGAGCCGTGCGCTTCCTCTGCAGCCTGGTAGCACGGCGAGGCGGCAAGGCCGTCGATCGCGTCGCACAGCCGCTGGTCGAGCCGGAGATCTGCACCGCCTGCCGGCAGCGGCCCGTCGATCGTCTCCCACCCGGTCGCGTCTTGCGCTGTCAGGTCGGAGTCGGCGAGGAAGCCGTCGACGCGCACCGGCAGCGAAGCGCTCGGCGGGATGGAGGACGAGGATCGGGACGTGCCGTGCGAGGAGCGTCGCGAGCGACGGAGGCTTCGTCGCGGCGGCGTCGCGCCCGCGGGATCGCGACCAGACCGCAGAGCAGGATCAGAGCGACGAGGCGACGTCGCGAACCGCACGCCGCCGAGTATGCGCCCTAGGCGACGCGGGCGCTGACGAGCATCGGAGTCGAGCTCGTCGGCCGGGCACGGGGCGCGAGTAGAGGTACCCCTGGCCGTACCGGCACTTGAGCTGCGCGAAGGCGATCGCGCTGCTCCTCGAGCTCGATGCCCTCGGCGACCGTCTCGAGGCCCATCGTCGCGCCGAGGCGGAGGATCGCGGCGACGAGGCGGTCCTGCTCGCTGCTCGTGCCGAGCTCGTCGACGAACGGCTTCGCGATCTTCAGCGCGTCCACCGGGAACCGGCTGAGGTAGTTGAGCGACGAGTAGCCGGTGCCGAAGTCGTCGATCGCGATGCGGACGCCGAGCCTCGCGCAGCTCGACGAGCCGGCTGACGACGACCGGGCTGTCGAGCAGCGTGCTCTCCGTGATCTCGAGCGTGAGCGCCGCAGGCGTCGAGCGAGCACGTCGCCGAGCGCGTCCGCGACCTCGCCGGAGAGGCGTCCGGCTCGCGAGCTGCTTCGCCGACAGGTTCACGCTGACGCCGAGCTGCGAGTGGCCCTGCGCTGACGCCAGCTCGCGACCTGGCCGGCACGCCTGCCTGCAGCACGTGGCGGCCGAGCGGGAGGATGAGCCCGGTCTCCTCCGCGAGCCCGATGAAGTCGCCCGGGAGCACGAGCCCGCGGCTGCGGGTGCTGCCAGCGCACGAGCGCCTCGACGCCGACGATGCCGCCCGTCTGCAGCGTGACGATCGGCTGGTAGTGGACGGCGAACTCGTCGGCGATCACGGCGCGCTGGAGGTCCGCCTTCAGCGCGAGCCGCTCGAGGACGTGCTCGTGCATCGACGGCTCGTAGAGCGCGTATCGGCCCTTGCCCTCGCTCTTCGCCCGGTACATCGCGAGGTCGGCGCTGCGCATGAGCTCGCTCGCCGTCTGCCCGCCCGAGTCGAGCGCGATCCCGATGCTGCCCTGCACGATGACGTCCGAGCCGCCGACGACGAGCGGCTCGGACATCGCGCCGAGAATCCGCTTCGCGACGGTCACCGCGCCCTCGTGGTCGTCGATGCTCTCGACCATCACGGCGAACTCGTCGCCGCCGAGACGTGCGCACGTGTCCTCGGCCGGATCGACCGCGCGAATCCGCTCGCGCGACGGCGACGAGCAGCTCGTCGCCCGCCGCGTGGCCGAGGCTGTCGTTCACGGTCTTGAAGTCGTCGAGGTCGATGAAGAGGACGGCGAAGAGGTTCCGCCGGCGCGTTCCGCGTTCGATCGCGTGCGTGATCCGCTCCGAGAAGAGCGCGCGGTTCGCGAGACCCGTGAGCGAGTCGTGGAACGCCTGGTGCGCGAGCTGATCCTCGAGCGCGCGGCGCTCGGTGACGTCTCGCGCGGTCACCACGACGCCGCCGACGTTCGCGACGCCGAGCAGGTTGTTGAAGACGCTCTCGAGCTGGACGACGCGTGCCGTCCTTCCGGCGCAGGGGCAGGTCGCGCGGCATCGGGGCGCCGGCACCGCGCACACCTCGGCGAAGAACCCGCCGAGCTGCTCGGCGTCCTCGTGCTCGAGGAGCTCGGTCAGCCTCCGTCCGACGAGCTCGTCCTCGCCGTAGCCGAGCACGCGCTCGACCGACGGCGTGTGGTAGCGGATCGTCAGGTCGGGCGAGAGCAGGGCGATGACGTCGCTCGAGTTCTGGACGAGCGAGCGGAACCGCTCGGCGCTCTGGCGCTCGTGGAGATCCGCCGCGAGATTGGCGCTCTCGAGCGCCAGCGCGACCTGCGCAGCGAGTGTCTCGACGCCCTCCCGCGCTTGCCTGGAGAGACGCTCGCGCGTGCGGAGCGACGAGCGTCACGTCTTCGCCCGTGACGGCGAGCGGGATCTCGGTGCGAACGGTCGCCGGCAGCCGAGCCGCACCGGCCGGCTGGCCACCGACCACGTCGTCTGACGACGAGCTCGACCGCCACGTCCTCCTGGCCGACGATGTCGCGCGCGGCGTCGGCAGCGACGACGTAGATGTCGTCGCGCGTCCAGGCGGAGACGAGCGCTGCCGCCGCGGTACCGAGCACGTGCTCGCGCCGCTCCGAACGCTCGTGGAGCGCGACGAGGCCGGCGAGTCGGACGATCACGAGCGCGCCGAGCGCGCCGCCGGCACCGACGATGACGAGGAGCTCGCTCGATCCCTCGCGGACTGCTGCGACGGCGAGCATCGCCGGCGCGGCGAGCGTCGCGGCGGAGAGGACGGCGAGCCGCTTGCCGCTGAGCCGTTGCTCCGGGTCCGGGTTCGGCTCGGTGAGCTGCGACCATCGACGGGATGCAGCGCCGCGGTGCCCCAGAGAACCGCCGCGAGCACGAAGAACAGGTCGACGGAGTCGCCGACGCGATACCAGCCGTGCAGCGACCCGAAGCCGTAGAGCGCGTCGCCGGCGAGCTGGAAGACGAGAGCTGTCGCGACCATGGCGAACGCCGGCGAGCGAAGCCCAGGCCCGAGCACCATCCGCGCAGCCAGCGACACGAGCAGGATGTCCATCACCGGGAACGCGAGCGCGACCGACGTGCCGAGCGCGCTCGAGTCGTCCGTCGAGCGCCGGATGCACCAGGAACGTCCAGCCGACGAGCGCGACGCCGACGGTGACGATGCCCGCGTCGATCAGGCTCGGCCAGTCGCGGCCGGGACCTGCTTCCGGATCATCACGAGCAGCGCGGCGGCGAGCACGACGTACGAGCCCAGAGCGAAGTAGTCGGCGGTGGACGGGAACGGGACCTCGCCCGATCTGCTCGAGCTCGATCGCGTAGAGCGCGTCCGCGGTGACGGCGCAGAGGCCGCTGATCGCGACGAGGTACCACGGCGCCTTCGATCGCGGGCTTGTGGATCGTGACGCCGACGAGAGTCGCGACGACCGCCGCGACCGGGAAGAGCTGGAACCAGCGGTCGTAGTACGCCGTGTCCCGCGGCAGCGAGACGTACGCGAGCGCGCACGCGGCGGCCACGAAGAAGAACGCGCGATCTGGACGCGCGATGCTCACCAGGTGCCTATCGGCACCTGATCGCGAATTGTTAAGGGTCTTCGGAGACGGCCTGGGGCCGTGGCGGCAACGGGCACGCGACGAAGCGTCGACCCGTCAGCACATGCCCGAGCTTGTACGCCTCGCAGCCTGCGCAGAAGCCGGTTGCGGCGGCGAGGAAGGCGAGCGCCGCGACGAGCAGCGCGAGCACCGTGCCGAGCACGGCCAGCCCGCCGGAGTAGGCAAGAAACGACGCCGTCAAGAAGACGACGCCGACCATGTTCGCGAAGCGCGGAGGTCGCGCGTCCTCGAGCTGGCCCTCACCGACGTACGGCTGCACGAGCTCGAAGTAGGCGAGGCACGGAAGGCAGTACCGTCGGCCGAACGTCAGCCCGACGACGAGCTGCAGCGCGAGGAGCGCGAGGAGCCAGGGCCAGCCGGCGATCACCGCGACGAGCGCGAGCGTGCCGATGACGACCTGGTTGAAGCGCGGCGCGCGCGAGTCGATGACGTCGAGGTCGCGGTACGGGTCCGCGAGCCGCTCGGGCGTTCGCTTCATTTCGGGAAGTATTACAGGGTCGAGGCGCGCGCCCAGGCGGCGAGCGCGTCGAGGAGCCCCTCGAGCCGGCGGCCCTCCGGCGTCAGCACGTACTCGACGTGCGGCGGGCGCGTGTCGCGCACCTCCCGCCTGAGCACGCCGGCGACCTCGAGCTCGGCGAGGCGCTGGGCGAGCGTCGCCGGCGGGATTCGTGCCGAGCGCCTGCCGGAACTCCGTGAAGCGCGTGCACCCGTGATGCGAGGCGTAGAGGATCGAGACCGCGTAGCGACGCTCGAGGACGTCCGCCGCGCGACGGACGTCCTCGGGAATCGGCTGGTGTCGCTTACACCGTGACACCGGGCTGCACCGGCGTCTCCTCGAGCGCCAGGCCGAGGACCTCGTCGATCGACATCACCGGGTGGAACGCGATCTCCTCGCGCACGTTCTCCGGGATGTCCTCGAGATCCGCGCGGTTGCGCTCCGGGATGACGATGTCGGTGATCCCGGCCGCGTGCGCCGCGAGCACCTTCTGCTTCAGGCCGCCGATCGGAAGGACGCGCCCCTGCAGGGTGATCTCACCGGTCATCCCGACCGTGTGCTTCACGGGCCGCTCGGTCAGGAGCGACGCGAGCGCCGTCGCCATCGTGATGCCCGCGCTCGGGCCGTCCTTCGGGATCGCGCCGGCCGGGACGTGGAGGTGGAACGCACGGTTCTCGAACAGCTCCTCGTCGATGCCGAGCTTCGGAGCGAGCGCACGCACCGCGGAGAGCGCGATCTGCGCCGACTCCTTCATGACGTCGCCGAGCTGACCCGTGAGGACGAGCTTGTCGCCGTCCTTGTGCGAGGTCGCCTCGATGAAGAGGACGTCACCGCCGGTCGCGGTCGCCGCGAGGCCGGTGGCGACCCCGGGCACGGCGGTTCGCTCCGCGACCTCGCGGTAGAACTTGCGGCGGCCGAGCGCCTCGCGCACGGCGTCCTCGTCGAGCTCGACGGGCGGCTCGACCTCCTCGGACGCGATCTTCGTCGCCGTCTTGCGAAGCACCGTGCCGAGCTCGCGCTCGAGCTGGCGCACGCCCGCCTCGCGCGTGTACTCGGTGACGACGAGCTCGATCGCCTCGTCCGAGATCGAGACCTCGTCCTCGCGCAGGCCGTTGCGCTCGACCTGCCGCGGCCACAGGTAGCCCTTCGCGATCGCGACCTTCTCGTCGGTCGTGTAGCCGTCGAAGCGGATGACCTCCATCCGGTCGAGGAGCGGGCCCGGGATCGTCTCGGCCATGTTCCCGGTCGCGATGAAGAAGACCTGCGAGAGGTCGAGCTCGACGTCGAGGTAGTGGTCGCGGAACGAGTGGTTCTGCGCCGGATCGAGCACCTCGAGGAGCGCCGACGACGGGTCGCCGCGCCAGTCGGCGCCGACCTTGTCGACCTCGTCGAGCATGATCACCGGGTTCATCGTCCCCGCGTCGCGCAGCGCGCGAACGAGCCGGCCGGGGAGGGCGCCGATGTACGTGCGGCGATGGCCGCGGATCTCGGCCTCGTCGCGGATGCCGCCGAGCGACATGCGCACGAACTCGCGGCCGGTCGCGCGGGCGATCGACTCGCCGATCGACGTCTTGCCGGTGCCGGGCGGCCCGATGAGCGTGAGGATCGCGCCGGAGCGCTTGTCGTCCTCGACGCCACGCTCCTTGCGGAGCTTCGCGACGGCGATGTACTCGACGATGCGGTCCTTCACGTCCTCGAGGCCGGCGTGGTCGGTGTCGAGCACCTCGCGCGTGTGCTTCGGGTCGAGCCGCTCCTCCGAGCGATTGCTCCACGGGACCGCGAGCAGCCAGTCGAGGTAGTTGCGGATGACGGACGCCTCGGGCGACTGGTCGCCCATGCGCTCGAGCCGCGAGAGCTCGCGCTCGGCCTGCTCGAGGACGTTCTCGGGCATCTCGGCCTCGGCGATCTTCGTGCGGTACTCCTCGACGACCGAGCCCTCGTCCTCGCCGAGCTCCTTGCGGATCGACTCGAGCTGGCGGCGGAGGATGTACTCGCGCTGCTGCTTGTCGACGCCGGACTCGACGTCCTCCTGGATGCGGCGGCGCACCTGCATGAGTGCCAGGCGCTCGCGCTGCAGCTCGAGCGCCAGCTCGAGGCGCTCGCGCACGTCGACGGTCTCGAGCAGCTGCACCTTCTGCTCGAAGGTGAGGTCGGGCGAGTAGCCGGACGTGTCGGCGAGCGCGCCGGGCTCCGTGATCGAGCGGACGAACGCGGCGATGCGGCCGTCGTCGCCGCGCAGCTCGAGGATCTCCTCGACGACGGCGCGGTACTCGCGCTCGAGCTCGCGGATGCGGCCGTCGGCCGACTCCGGATCGGGCCGCTCCTCGACCTCGACGAAGAGGCGTCCTTGCGCGTCGGATGCCGCAGCGCCCGCGACGCCGCGATGCAGGCCGTTCAGCGCGACGGCGCGACCGCCGCCGGGGAGCCGGATGCGGTCGGTGACCTCGGCGACGGTGCCGACCTTCGCGTACTCGTCCTCGTGCTTGGGCACGAGCAGCACGCGCTCCTCGTCGCCGACGTCGACGGTGAGGGTCACGTTCATGTTGGGGAAGACGACGATGTCTTCCAGAGGGACGAGCAGAAGGCGTGTCGAGTCTCTCGCTCACGATGCTCGCTTTCGTACGAATGCCATAGTTGGTTCAGAAACTGTACCGACCACGGCAAGGGCTGCGTCGAGCGCGTCTCGTCAGCCCTTCGATGCGACGGAATCGCTGCGAGCGTCAGCGCCGCGACGCGGCCCGCGAGGCGATCGGACGACGTCGAGACGCCGTACGACCGGTACGTCATGACGCCTGGCGACGAAGACGCCACCGCTCCCAGAAGACGAGCCCCGTGTCGTGGCGTGCCGCGGAGATCCAGCCCGCCTTGTGGAGCACGTCGACGCCTGCGGTCGGAGCCGATGCGTCGTGTCGAGCTTCGGCTGGTCGCGGACGTGGGCGGTGAGCCAGAGGAGGTAACGGGCATCGGCGGGAGTGAGGCCCGGCTGCGACGACCGCAGCGGCCCGATCCCGCCCGAGGCGAGCCAGAGCGCGCGCCACAGCGACGTCATGTCCCAGGCGGTCGTGTACTTGCCGACGCCGAAGGCCGGCGCCTCGTCGACGCGAACCGGGATGCGCGACGAAAGCGTGCGCGTCGCGTAGCCGCCGTACATGAGCGTGTCGGTGAGGCCGATCGACCGCATGAGGTCGTTGACGCGATACGCGCCCGAGCTCGTCGAGCCGCCGAGCCAGACGAGGAGCGAGTTCGCCGCCGCGTCGTCGGACGGGATGATCATCTCGCGGAGGAGCGCCGTCGAGCTGCGAGCCCGGCGGCGGGATTCCCGGGTGCTCGGCGAGGACGGTCGCCGCGATCGCGAGCTTCACCGTCGAGGCCGCCGGAAAGCGCGCCTTCGCGTTCCACGCCGCACCGGAGCCTCCCGTGAGGCTCTGGACGTAGTAGCCGGCGGTACCCGGGTAGCCGCGAACGATGCGGCGTCAGCTTCCGCTGCGAGGACGGGGTCGAGCGCGGGCCGCGACGACGCGAGGGCGCGATCCGGGCGGCAGGCCGAAGACGTCGTGGACGTGCGCCGACGATCGGCTGCCCGCCGCGTGCGATCGTCGTCACGCGAACGGTCACGTCGCCGCGCGGAAGCGTCACGCGGAGCGTGAAGCGGCGGCCGTCGAGCGCGCTTCGACGCGAGGCGCTTCCCGTTCGCGAGGACGAGCACCCGCGTCGTGCCCGCGCGCGGCGCGACCCGTGACGAGCCCGTACGACACCTGCCGCGGCGCCGGCTGCTCGATCGCCGGCGGCGGTAGCGCTGGCGTCGCGATCACGAGCCAACAGTAGCTTTGCCCGGGTGAGGATCCTCGCCCACCTCGACCTCGACGCGTTCTTCGCCGCCGTCGAGGAGCTCGAGGACCCGTCGCTGCGCGACAAGCCGCTCGTCGTCGGCGGAGACCCGCACGGCCGCGGCGTGGTGTCGACCGCGAACTACGCGGCGAGGAAGTTCGGAATCCACTCGGCGATGAGCGCGGCCGAGGCGCTGTCGACGCTGCCCGCACGCCGTCTTCCTCCGCCCGCGGCACGCGCTCTACCGTCAGTACTCGCGCGTCGTCTGGGACACGGTCGGCGAGATCGTCCCGCGCGTCGAGCGCACGGGAATCGACGAGGGCTACCTCGACCTCGGCACGGTCGCGACGGACTTCACTCGCGCACGCGCGATCGCGTCTGCCGTTCAGACCGCCGTCCGCGGGACGACGAGCCTGACCTGCTCGCTCGGCGTCGGGACGTCGAAGGTCGTCTGCAAGATCGCCTCCGACCGACGCAAGCCGGGCGGCATGACCGTCGTGCCGCCGGGAACCGAGGCGCGCGTTCCTCGCACCGCTCGCCGGTGCGTCTCCTCCCCGGCGTCGGGCCGCGCGCGGAGGCGCGGCTGCGTGCGTGCCGGCGTCGACACGATCGGCGCGCTCGCGGCGCTCGGGGACGTCGAGCTGCGCACGCTCCTGCCCGGCTCGCTCGGCCCGCTCCTCCGCAATCGCGCGCGGGGCATCGACCCGCGCGACCTCGACCTCGAGCTCGAGCCCGTCTCCGTCTCGGCCGAGGACACGTTCGCGCGCGACCTGCATCGACCGCGAGCGTCTCCACGACGAGGTGCGGCGGCTGTCGCAGCTCGTCTCCGAGCGTCTCCGCAACTCGGGTCTGTCCGGACGGACGGTGACGGCGAAGCTCCGGTACGCGGACTTCTCGATCCGCACGCGCTCGACGACGCTGCCCGCGGCGGTCGACGACGCGAGCGTGATCGGCGACGTCGCCTGCGGCCTCCTCGACCGCGGCCTGCGCGACCGTCCGGGCGCGCTGCGGCTCGTCGGCGTCGGCGTCTCCGGGCTCTCGCCCTACCGGCAGCTGACGCTCGAGGAGTCGTAGAGTCCGCCGATGCTCGAGGCGCTCTTCTGGGGGCTCGTCACCGCCGGGTCGCTCTGGGTCGGCGCCGCGCTCGCCGCCTACGCGCGACCGAGCCAGCGCATGATCGGGCTCGCGATGGCGTTCGGCGCCGGCGCGTTGATCGCCGCCGTCGCCTACGAGCTCGTGCATCGACGCGTTCGAGACGGACCTGAGGCTCGCGTCGATCGGCTTCGCCTGCCGGCGGCCTGACCTTCTACGTCGGCGACGTGCTGATCGACCGCATGGGCGGAGAGGGACGCAAGAGCATGACGGGCGACGAGCCAGCTCGCCGGCAGCGCGAGCGCGATCGTTCTCGGGACGGTGCTCGACGGCATCCCGGAGTCGTTCGTCCTCGGCGCGTCGCTCCTCGCAGGAAGGCGTCGTTCCGACGGCCGTCGTCGTCGGCGTGTTCGTCTCGAACGTCCCCGAGGCGCTCTCGGGATCCGCCGGGCTCCTGCAGGCCGGCTGGTCGCGGATGCGGGTGTTCGCGGATGTGGTCCTGCGTCGTCGCCGCCTCGGTCGCTCGCCTCGGTTCTCGGCTGCGCGGCTCCTCGACGCGATGCGGTCCGTCGGGCGGTGCGTTCGTGACGGCGTTCGCCGCCGGAGCGCTGCTCGTGATGCTCGCGGACACGCTCATGCCGGAGGCGTTCGAGCTCGGCGGCCGCGAGGCCGGTCTCGTCACCGCGCTCGGGTTCGCCGTCGGCTTCGGCCTCTCCTAGCCGCGAAGCAGCGGGCGGGTGAGGCAGGTCGGGCCGCCGTCGCCCTTCCGCGAGATCTCCTCGCCGCGGTAGACGACGACGTCGACGCCGGCGCGCTCCATGCGGCGGCGTGTCTCGGGGTTGCCGTCGAGCGCGAGCGCCTGCCGAGGACCGAGCGCGAGGACGTTCGGCCCCTGCGTCTCGAACTCCTCGTCGGGCACCTCGACGACCTCGATCCCGCGCTCGGCGAGGAGCTCGAGCAGCCGCACCGGAGCGATCCGCGGATACACGAGCGCGAGATCGCGGTCGAGCGGCGAGATGAAGCTCATGAGGTGCATCACCTCGCCGCGCCCGTTCCAGTGCGGGAGATCGAAGGCGATCACGTCGCACACCGGGAAAGGCATCCGCGAGCGCGGTGACCGCCGCCGGATTCGTTCGGTAGCCGATCCCGACGAGAAGCGTCTCCTCGTCGAGCCAGACGGTGTCGCCGCCCTCGGCGATCACCGGCTCCGACGAGCTCGGCGGCGATCGGGAACGTCGGCGGCGGTGAGCGCGGCCGCGATCGCGTCGGGCTCGCCGCGGCGTCCCTCCTTCCCGGGGCGCAGGAGCACCGCTCCCTCGCAGCCGACGAGCACCGGGTCGTAGACGTAGATCGCGTCCGGGTTGCCGGGGTCGTGGCTGCGAGACGACGACCTCGGCGCCGGCGGCCTCGAGCATCGCGCGAAAGGCCTCGTGCTCGGCCGCCGCTGCGGCGTGGTCGGGCGCGGCGCGCCAGCCGTACTCGCGCCAGCGTGCGCCGTCCTCGGCGAGCGGAGGCCGGACGAGGACGCGCTCGAGGCGTCCGGTCATCGACTGCGAGCCGAACCGAGCCATCGCGCGACGCTACACGGCGTTCTCGCGGGATGCGATCCTCGAGGAGCACGGCGCGGAGCGCCGAGACGACGAGCATGCCCATCGCGAGCCGCGTCTCCCGCGTCGCGCTCGCGATGTGCGGCGTGAGGACGACGTTCTCCATCGCCGAGGAGCTCCTCGCTCACCGCAGGCTCGTGCTCGAAGACGTCGAGCGCGGCGCCGGCGAGCGCTCCCGCCTGCGAGCGCGGCGACGAGCGCGGCCTCGTCGACGACCGGCCCGCGTGCCGTGTTGACGAGCACGGCCGTCGGCTTCATCGCCGCGAGAGCGTCGGCGTCGACGAGATGGCGCGTCTCGGGCGTCAGCGGGCAGTGCAGGCTGACGACATCCGCCCGCGCGAGTGCGGCGATGCAGGTCGTCGCCGCGCCCGGCGAAGCTCGCGTGCGCGCCGTGCGCGCTCGGCGAGCTCGGCGACCCGACGGCCGATCCGCCCCGGCCCGACGACGAGCAGCTCCTTCCCCTCGAGCCCCTCGCCGACCATGAAGTCCGGCCCCCACTCCCAGTCGTCGCGGCGCCGCAGCGAGCGGTCGCCCTCGACGATGCGCCGCAGGAGCGCGAGCGCGAGCCCGATCGCGTGCTCGGCCGTCGCGTTCGTGAGGACGCCGGGCGTGTTCGAGACGACGACCCCGCGCTCGCGCGTCGCCGCGAGGTCGATGTTGTCGATCCCCACGGCGTAGTTCGCGACGATGCGGAGCTGCGGGCCGGCCGCGTCGAGAAACGCCGCGTCGACCGGGATCGCCGGCGTCGTGACGACGCCGTCCGCACGACTCGGGCTCGCGACGAGCTCGAACGACGTCGGCGAGCTCCCGCGCGATCTCGGCGGGGACGCCGGCCGCCTCGTGCACCGTCGGCCGCGACACGGCGCTAGTCGTCGAGCACGCGGGGGTCGTGCGACGACGAGTAGACGTCCTTGCGCAGGATCAGGCCGTTCTCGAACGGGAAGACGTCGATGCCGTCCCACTCGACCCGCTGCCCGGCGCGGTTCGTCGCCGTGGCCGTCCACTCGCTGACGACGAGCCCGTCGCGCGCGTACAGCCGCCGCCCCGTGAAGCGCAGGTCGGGGTTCCGCTCGAAGATCCCGGCGATGTGCGGCCCGACCGCGTCGCCCTCGACGCGATCGCCGGCCGTGTGGTTCTCGAACACCATCCCGGGAGCGTGGAACGTCGAGGATCGCCTCGACGTCCTGCGCGTTCCAGGCGTCGTTGTAGCGCTCGATCGTCCTCTCGAGCGCGTCGGCGGCGTCGCGCGGATCCATCCGCGACGAGTATCGCACCGCGCCGACGTTGTCGTCGTCAGGCCGCCGGGATACGTTCCGCGGCGTGGAGTTCGTCGACGTCTTCGTGAATCGGCGGCCGATCGGGCACGCGTACATGCAGGACGATCGGCTCGAGGGAGCGCTGACGCTGCGCGGCCAGCGACGGACGCGACTCGACGACTGTGACGACTGCCCGCACGAGCGGGTCGTCGAGGCGTTCGCGCATCGTCGCTCGCGCGACGAGCACTGGCCGATCGCGTACTGCCTCGACTGCTTCGCGATCGTCGCGGGGCTCGATCCGCTCGTCCACGCGCGGCGTCCGCGCTGGAAGTTCGACGAGCGGAACCTCGTCATCAACCGCTGGACGCGCGAGTGGCCGAAGCGCGGCCGGCCGCGGTACGACGCGCCGCCCGCCGAGACCGCCTGGCCGGACGCTGCCTAGTCGTCAGGCGAGGAGCTCGCGGTGGCTCGAGAGCGCCGCGAGGATCCGGTCGACGTCCTCCTCGACGTTGTAGAGGTGGAGCGAGATCCGGAGGTTCGAGTCGCGCGTCGACGTGACGATGTCGCTCGGCGGCGAGGGCGTCGACGAGCGCGTTCGGATCCGTCGAGACGACGCAGATGAGCGGGCCGTACTCGTCGTCGCCGCGCGGCGTCGCGACCGTGGCGCCGAGCTCGTCGAGGCCGGCGAGGAGCCGGTCGACGAGCGCCGCGGACGTGCGCCTCGATCGCGGGAACGCCGACCTCGGCGATCAGCTCCATCCCGGCGACCCCGGGATAGAGCGACGGCACCGGCGGCGTGCCGCTGTCGAAGCGCCGCGCGGTCGCGTGCGGCGAGTAGTCGGCGATCGACATCGCGAAGATGTCCTCGTCGGCGAACCAGCCGGTCTGCGTCGGCAGGAGCTGCGAGCGAAGCGAGTCGCGCAGCCACATGAACGCCGAGGCCGGCGGAGCCGAGCAGGTACTTCACCGTGCCGCCGGTGACGACGTCGGCGCCGAGCGTGCGCACGTCGATCTCGAGCGCGCCGATCGCCTGGTAGCTGTCGGCGAGCACGAGCGCGCCGCTTCGCATGCGCGAGCTCCGCGATCGCGCGTCACGTCGTGGCGGTGGCCCGAGCGGAACGAGACGCGCCGTGCAGCAGACGAGCGCCGTCCGCTCGTCGATCGCGTCGGCGAAGCGCTCGACGCGGGATGCGCCCGTCCGGCTCCGGGCGGACGTGGACGACCTCTGCCCCGCGAAGCTCCTGCGCGTGCGCGATCTGCCCGACCGTCGGGAACTCGTACTCGCTGATGACGATCCGGTTCCGCTCGCCCGTGAGGTCGAGCGCGGAGACGAGCGCGCTCACGCCCTGCGAGACCGACGTCGTGACGGCGACGTCGTCGGGCTCGGCGTGCAGGAGACCGGCGAACGCAGCGCGGGCGGCCTCGTTCCGCTCGACCCAGAACTCCCACTCCGCGCCGTTCTCGTCCCAGCCGGCGAGCCACTCCTCGGCGGCGGCGCGGACGCGATTCGCGAGCGCGCCCTGCGAGCACGAGTTCGCGTACGTCGTGTGCTCGAAGATCGGGAACTCGGCCCGAACGGACACGCCAGGGGTCAGGCCGGCGTCGACACTGACTCCTAGCGGCCGAGGTAGGCCTTGCGGAGCTCGTCGTGCTGGATGAGCTCGGACGCCTTGCCCTCGAGGACGACGCGGCCGGTCGACAGCACGTAGCCGCGGTCGGCGATCGAGAGCGACACGTTCGCGTTCTGCTCGACGATCGAGCATCGCGACGCCGGCATCGTGCACCTGCTTGATGATCTCGAAGCTGCGCTCGACGAGGATCGGCGCGAGACCCATCGACGGCTCGTCCATGAGCATGAGCTTCGGGCGCGCCATCAGCGCCCGCCCCATCGCGACCATCTGCTGCTCGCCGCCGGACAGCGTCCCCGCGAGCTGCGACGCGGCGCTCGTAGAGCAGCGGGAAGAGCGTGTAGACGCGCTCGTAGTCCTCCTGGATCGCCGCCGCCGTGCAGGTACGCGCCCATCTGCAGGTTCTCGAGCACGGTCATCGGCCCGAAGAGGCGCCGGTTCTCGGGCACGATCGCCATGCCCTTCGCCGATCCGGTAGCTCGTCGTCCGTGCGCGTGACGTCCTCGCCGTCGAACGTCACCGTGCCCGTGCGCGGCCGCACGATGCCGAGCACGGTCTTCAGCGTCGTCGACTTCCCGGACGCGTTCCCGCCGAGCAGGCAGACGAGCTCGCCCGCGCCGACGCTGCAGGTTCGCGTCCTGGAGGATGTGCATCTGGCCGTAGTACGTGTTGACGCCGTCGAGCTGGAGGAGCGCGCCGGAGCCGTTCGTCGTCGTCGCTCACTTCGCGCTCCGTCGCCGACGTGCCGAGGTACGCCTCGACGACGCGCGGATTCGTCGCCACCTGCTCGAACGTCCCCTCCGCGATCTTCTCGCCGTGGTCGAGCGCGACGACGCGGTCCGAGATCCCCTCGACGACGTGCATGTCGTGCTCGATGACGAGGATCGTGTAGCCGCCCTCGTCGCGGAGCTTGCCGATCAGCTCCGTGATCTCGTGCGTCTCGACGGGGTTCATCCCGGCGGCCGGCTCGTCGAGCAGGAGGATCCGCGGGTTCGTCGCCGTCGCGCGCGCGATCTCGAGCCGGCGGCGGTTCGCGTACGAGAGGCTGTAGGCGGGCTGGTTCCAGCGGTAGCCCATGAGCCGCTGGCCGAAGAACGAGAGCTTCTCCTCGGCGAGCTCGCGCGACTCGCGCTCTTCGCGGCGTGCGCGCGGCAGGCGCAGGATCGACTCGGCGAGCGACGCGCGCGTGCCGCCGTACGTCGCGGCCATGACGTTCTCCTTGACGCTCATGTTCAGGAACAGCCGCAGCGTCTGGAACGTCCGCGCGACGCCGCGGTTCGTGATCTTGTGCGGCGCGAGGCCGACGATGCTCTCGCCGTCGAGCCGGATGTCGCCCGAGTCCGGCTCGTAGATGCCGGTGACGAGGTTGAAGAGCGTCGTCTTGCCGGCGCCGTTCGGGCCGATGACGCTGACGATCTCGCGCTCGCCGACCTCGAGGTCGAGGCCGCTGATGCACTGGAGCCCGCCGAACGCCTTGCTCACGCCGTCGAGCTCGAGGAGCGGCTCGGCCATCAGACGATCTCCACTCGCGGTCGTCCGAGCAGGCCCTGCGGCCGGGCGATCATGACGCCGACGAGGATCGCGCCGAGCAGCAGGAAGCGCGTCGGGCCGGACGCCTCCTGGATCGAGACGTGTCTCCCACACGAACGCGGCGAGCCAGACTGTCGGGACGAGCAGCGCGTCCCGCACCCAGCCCTTGACGAGCGTCATGCACAGGACGAGCGCGATCAGCGCCGACGAGCGCGACGTTGAACCAGGTGCGCGAGCCCGACCTCGTACGTCCCGCCCGGGAGTGCGAGCCAGTGGCGGATGAGCCAGCCGAGCGGGCCGCCGTCGTCGAACGTGTCAGGGCCGGTGTTCAGGAGCCCGGCCGTCCCGCGCTCGGTCGTCACGGCGACGATCGCGTGCACGACGACGCCGAACGCGACGATGCCGCCGAGGATGGCCGCGAGCCGTCGCCACGGCCGGATCGTCGACGACGAGGACGATGAGGATCGAGGCGTAGAAGATCCAGCGGCCGTTCCCGGTCACGTCGCCGATCGGCGTCTGCGGGCGCAGACCCTCGAGCATGAACATCGAAACGACGATGGCTCCGAGCACGGCGCCGGCGAGACTGCCGCGCCACCGAGGATCACCATCGCGTAGATGATGATCAGGACCTGCGTGTTGTAGTCGTCCGGGAACGCACCCTGGAGCAGCGCGGCGTTGATCGTGCCCGGCGAGCGCGGCGACGGCCGCGCCGATCCCGACGGCGAGGAGCTTGAGCCAGTTCACCGGCACGCTCATCGCCTGCGCCGCGAGCGTGTCGTCGTGGAGCGCCCGCCACGCGCGTCCAGTACGTGAGCGGTTCGCGAGGCTCAGCGCCGCGAAGACGACGACGACCGCGACGAGCGTGATGTAGAAGTACGCGCGCTCGCTCGATGCGGTCAGCCCGAAGGCGCCGATGCGATCCACGTTCGCGATCCCGTTCGGGCCGCCCGTCAGGTCCCAGTTGGCTCGGTCGAAGCCGAGGTCCTTGTTCAGGCCGAGGAACGAGATCCGGTAGCCCTGCGTCGCGATGATGTAGAAGATCTGGCCGAAGAAGAGCGTCACGATCGCGAGGTAGTCGCCGACGAGCCGCCGCGACGGAAGCGCGAGGAGGAGTCCGAGCAGCGCGGAGATCGACGACCACGAGCGGGATCGACGAGCCACGCCTCCCAGTGGATCCCGTACTTGTCCGACGAGAGCATCGCGTAGCCGTACGCGCCGATCCCGTAGTAGGCGATGTAGCCGAGATCGAGCAGGCCGGCGAACCCGACCGCGACGTTCAGGCCGAGCGCGAGGAGCGCGAAGACGAGCGCGATCGTGCAGACGCGCAGGAAGTAGATGTCGTTGTCGGTCTGCGCGGTGAAGACCGGAACGAGAACTGCGAGGATCACGAAGAACGCGAAGACGGCCGGCTTGGGCACGCGACCGTACGAGGGCCTGCGCGCGCCCAGTCAGGCCGCCGTGACGCTCTGCGCGCTCACCAGAGCGTGCGACCCATTCGTCGGCGCCGATCGCGCGGGCCGCCGGAGGACTCGGACACGGGTTCGTTCGTGGGAGCGTCGGTCACGTCAGACCTTCTGCGGGGCCGGCGTGCCGAAGAACCCCGACGGTCGGAGGAGCAGGAAGCCGATGAGGATCGCGAACACGATCACGTCCTGGTACGACGACGAGACGTACCCCACCGAGAACGCGCGGCCGAGACCAATGACGAGGCCACCGAGCATCGCACCGGGGATGCTCCCGATGCCGCCGACGACCGCCGCCGTGAACGCGATGAGCCCGACCTGGAACCCGACGTACGGATCGACGTTCTGGAAGATCAGCCCGTTCATCACACCCGCCGCGCCCGCGAGGACAGAGCCGATGAAGAACGTCACCACGACGACGCGGTCGACGTTGATCCCCATCATCGACGCGGCCTCGAGGTCGAACGACGTCGCCCGCATCGCACGACCCGACCTGTGTGCGCGCGATGAAGATCGTCAGCGCGACCATGAGGCAGACCGTGGTCGTGATCACGAACAGCTGCATGTACTGGATCTCGAACGGCCCGATGGTGACGCTGGTGAAGAACGAGCCGCCGTCGAAGGAGAAGGCGTCGTACTGCTTCGGCGTCGGCGCCGAAGCAGATGACGGCGAGCTGCTGCAGGAAGAACGACACGCCGAGCGCGCTGATGAGCGGTGCGATCCGCGACGCGCGCTTCTCCCGCAGCGGGCGATACGCGAAGCGCTCGATCGTGACCCCGAGGAGCCCGGCGCCGAGCATCGCGACCGCAGGAACATGAGGACGATCACGAGTGCGATCGGCAGGCTCGGGTCGGCTGCGCCGCCGCAGCCACGTGAGCACGAAGAAGCCGATGTACGAGCCGATCATGAAGACCTCGCCGTGCGCGAAGTTCAGGAGCTTCAGGATCCCGTAGACCATCGAGTAGCCGATCGCGATGAGCCCGTACAGGCTCCCGAGGGTCAGCCCCGCGACGAGCTGATCGAAGAAGTAGTCCCACGTCAGCTGGAAGTCCTGGAAGTAGCCGAGGAGGCCAGCCACCACCGACATCGGCCAAGCCTCTCAGAAAGACGTGCGGCCCACCAAGTGACGGGCCGCACGCCGATTCCCGGAAGGACTGGGGGAACTAGTAACCCTTCTGGACGATGGTGTAGGAGCCGTCGTTCCCGATGCGGAAGATCGAGAAGCCGACGCCGCCCACGGGGTCGCCCGACTTCGCAAAGGCGACGGGCTTGCCCAGGATCGTGTTTGACATCTTCACCTTGCCGATCGCACGGCGGACCTCGGCACGGCTGACCCGCCCGTCGGCACACGCCGCGGAGAGACCCATCGCGATCGCCTGCATGGCGACGAACGTCGGAACGCCGAAGTTGTTCGTGTCGCCGAAGCGAGCCTTGAACTGGTTCACGTACGGCCTCGCGACCAGGATGTCGTTGACGTCGAGGCTGAACGACGACATGTACGAGCCCGGAACCTTGAAGGTGTTCGAGTCGTACGTCCCGTCGGGTCCGAAGAACACACCCTGGTACCCACGCGACCTCAGCTGCTGCGCGAACAGCTGCGCATTCGAGGCGACCTGCGACGCGAAGTAGACCGCCTCCACTCGCTGGGCGACGGCCCTGTTGACGAGCGACGTGAAGTCCGTCTGCGCCGCCGACTGAGACTGGCGGTCGACCTCGATGTTGGCCGCGCGAAGCAGCGACGCCACTAGGTTGGCCAGTGGCACCGAGTACGCCTCGGCCTGATCGACGACCATCACCGTGTCGCCCGCTCCGACGTTGAGCTGCTGCCGCAAGAACGCCACGCCGGTTCGGGCCTGGAAGTTGTCGTTCGGCACCACACGGCGGAAGAAGCCGTTCTTGAGGACGCTCCCGTCCGGCGTCGTCGGATCGGTCAGGCTCGCTCGCGTCGCCGAGCCGGAGACGAACGACAGGCCACCTCGCCGCAGGATCGGCCCACCGGCGACATTCTCCTGGCTTCCGGAGAAGCCATTGAAAGCCAGCACGTCCCGGTTCGATCGCAGCCCGACGGCGGTCGTCGCCGCGACCTGCGCGCTGAGCTGTGTATCGAACTCGAGGACCTTCAGCCTTGTCCGCTTCAGCGTGCGCGGGACACCGGGGATCGCTCTGCCGCCGTTCCAGTTGGTCGTGAAGACCCGCGCCCAGTTCGCGCTGGTCGAGACCGGCAGATGCTGCAGGACCCGTGTACGGCCCCGAGGTCGCGATGGTGGCGAGCTTGCAGTTCGGTGCCGCGGGGCTCGCGACCCGCGACGAATCGGCCGTAGCGACCGACGCCGCAATTGCTGCGACGGCGGTCACGGCCGAGACCGCGATGACGATGGCCTTCCTCATAGACATGCCCTCCTTCGATTTCCCCGCATCGGGTACTCCTTGTTTGACGTCGAACCGGCGCCGGAGTTGTCCGGAAGCGGCCGCCGACGAGTGCCTGCCCGCGCTCGTCGGACGACTGTGACATCGGTCCCGTGACATGTCAACACGGGTCGCGCGTCCGGGAATCTCCACTCGGAGATTCCCGGACGCGCCTAGAAGTAGAACTGCTTCCAGGCGTCCCACCACGTGTCGGCGCGGGAGACGATCGTGCGCTCGTCGAGGCGCTCGACGCCGTGGCGGTAGCGGAGACGGTCGGGCTCGTCCGTGTTCTTGAACTCGGCCTTGACCTCGCAGGGGCGGCCGGGGTCGTACGGCGCGACTGCCTTCAGGTCGCCGAGCGCGCGACGAGACGCGTCCTCGATCAGCTCGCGCGCACGAGCCGGCGTCAGCGTGCGTGCGGACTCGCCGCTGAAGCCCCACTTCACCGCCGCCGTCGTCAGGCCGTCGCCGAGGAGCTCGCGCGCCTCGCGGCACGCAGCCTCGTCACCGGTCACGAGCAGCACCGGGCACCCCCAGGTCCCGCAGAGCGCCGCGTTGATCCCGGTCTCGCCGACGAGGATGTCGTTGAACCAGAGGTTCTGGTAGTCGCGGCCCGAGATCGTGTGGTTCATGACCCCGTCGGGCGTGCCGGCGCGCGCGTGCATCCCGATGAAGAGCGCGGCATCGCAGCCGCCTTCGAGAAACGCGGTGTACTCGGTCCACTCGTTCTGGACGACGAACTGGCAGTCGGGATCGAGATCCTCGGGGAGGAGCGAGTTGAACGTCCAGCCCTTCCCCGCGCCGTGGCAGTCCATGACGACGATCTCGGTGGCGCCCGCGGCTTTCGCGCCCCGCACGGCGGCATTGATCTCCTGCGTGTAGAGCTTGCGGCCCTCCTCGTACAGCGACTCGCCGCCCGAGGTCTGTTGCCATTTCACGATGCCGGCGACGCCCTCCATGTCCGAGATGACGTGGACGCGCACGGAAGTAGCCTACGACGATCGGGGCTGGGCTTGCCGCGGAGATGCCGACTGAGGAGTTGCAATGACCGATTTGCCGGGTCGCAAGACCGTCAACGCGCACACGACACCGTTCCTCGAATACGACATGGAAGGGCCCGTCCAGCCGGAGATGAGCTGGCTCCCGCTCTCCTACGACGACGCAACCGGGCAGGGGACGTACCTCATGCGCATGGATCCCGGCGCCGTGACGATCGCGCACGACCACGCCGGAATGGAGGAATTCCTGGTCATCGAGGGCGACCTCGTCGACTCGGACGGGACGAGGTTCGGCCCGGGCGACTTCGTGAGCTACGACGCGGGGACGCACCACAACTCGTGGACGGAGACAGGCTGCCTCATCGCCGTTTTCGAGTGGCAGCGCTGAGCCGGTGTCAGACACTCTCCGCACGGCGCTGTGACGCCAGGGGATCGACGGGTCATGTCCCGAACCCGAGATCGCTCTGAGGGCTTCGAATGCCTTGTGGGCGAATTGCAGCTGAATTTGGGCAGTTGCCCCTTGACGGAACTCGGTGTCTGACACCGCGTGGCGGTTCCGAGCCGCCGGCGTCTGGCCACTCCGACACGTAAGTGCGCCGCGAGCGTATTGGAGGTTGTCGCGCGCGAGAGGGGATTCGCGCTCGCGAATCCCCTCTCGCGCGCAATGAGAAGGGCGGCGTCGTCCGCCGCCCCTTCTCGACGCTCCAGGCTCGGCTGATTGCCGTCAGTCCCCAGCCGGGAGTCGCTGTCGCTATCGGCGCCGTCCCTCCGGGCCTTGAGCGCTGAGTCGGAGCAATCGGCCATCCGCAGATCAACCTGGCAGGCGAGCGTCGTCGCTCGTCGCGCGACCAGGGGCTCGCACTCGCGAGCCCCTGGTCGGGGCGCAGAGGATGGGGTAGCCGCCAAGCCCCCGCTCTCTCCGTCCCCGGCAAGCTCCTCCGACGAGGAACTGCTCCTTCACCCCTCAGTGATCTCAGACGACCTGCCGCCGCATCGCTGCCCGTTCTGAGTGATCGCACTCTGGTCGATTCACCCACGGCGGGCGACACCCGGGGGCGCTTGACCGCTCCCCCGTACGGTGTTGACTGCGGTACTTGACTGCGTTGACTGCGGTACTTGACTGCTACGCGTAGCCCCGCGCGCGCGCCACCTCGAGTGCGTCGGAAAACGCGTTCAGCCCGCCGGTCGCAGCCGCCTGTTCCAGCGCAGCCGCGAGCTCGTCGGGGAGAGGCTGCTGAGCGGAGTCGAGCAAGGCACTCGCGTGCTCGCCGACCTCATCGAGCTCTCCGCGCTCGAGCGCGACGCCGAGCAGTGGGAACCGCGCTGTCCATGCGAAGACGTCCGAGCCGCCGCCGCGTCCGGACTCCCAGTCTGTAGGTGCCTCCCGTCCGCGAGTCGTGGCGCTGTCGAGGTCGCGGTCGCGATACGCGATCCGCGCCTCCGTCTCGTCCGAGAGCGCGTAGCGCTCGATCGACGGGACGGATGCGGGAGTAACCACACCCTTCAGGGTCGGCGACGTCCAACAAGACGAGCCGGAGTAAGCGGCTGGGTTCGAGCTACGCCGCTACCGCTGGGGTTGAACCGGTCCTCCGTCTTTGCCATTCGTCCCACGCAATCCACCCAGACAGGCTGAAGAGAGCGAGAGCGTTCACGGGGTGGAAGAACCCGATCGCCGGCGTGCCAAAACCGGCCCAGGCGAGGAACACTTGCAGTATCAGCAAGAGGAACAGGACGCCATGGCGTCCGAGCCGCCACGTGCCGACCCCGGCCGCAACTCCGATCAGAAGGAAGATCAGACCCAGGAGCACCAGGATGTAGCCGAAGGCGATGTGCGCGTTGAATCCGTGACCGAACGTGTCCTCGTCGACAAGCGCTCCTTCATCTTCGAGCTTGCCAGCTGCGAAGAACGCGCCGTAACCGGCAAATCCGATCTGGACGACTATCGCAGCGAACATGAGCATCGACCACAACCAATAGACGGTACGCACTCGACCTCCCATTAGCTGACGGCGCGAGCCTACGACACTCGCAGGACGATCTCAAAGAGGACGGAGTGTCTTCATGGACTGAGTGGTCGAGGTCCTCCGAACGTCGGCTTGTAGGCGATTACCAATGCGGCAGCCCACGCCAGGGGATAGCCGTAGAGGCCGATGTGGTGGTACAGGTATCCGGTGGGGCCGGTCATCACCAGCTCGACGGTTCCCCCGCCGAGAAGCGCAAAGAGCACGGCGAACCACCCACTGCGGCGGCCTTCGCGGAACAGGGTGAGCGCGATCACGCTCAAGAGGACTCCCGCGACGGCTGCGTAGACACCAGCCATGAAGTAGTGGACGGTGGAGTGGGGATTCGCAAACAGCCGCTCGTGGATCGACAGCCGCATCGCCCACATCCCGTGCTCGCTACATGCAACCAGGGCGCCCCAGATGACAAGCCCGGCCGCTGCGTTCATGACGCCGATGCTCCGCCGAAAGGCGATGAACGCGATGGTGGGCGTCAGGATCACGATCAGCGCGAACGCCTGGACCCAGATCGAGTAACTGTCGTCGGGGTTCACGGGGGTCGAGGCTATTAGGTCCCCGCCTCGAGACTCTGCGATCGACTCCTCGGAAGCAGGCTCCTCTTGTCGCCCAGTTCAGCCCCCTCCCCTCGAGCTCGTTCTTCGATCCGCAGGTGGCTCGCGCTCGCGGTCGGTCCGAGATCCCGGCCGGGCTGGTCGGGTTGGAACATGCCAGTTATCGTCGGCCTCTCGCGCAGCTTTGTCGCTAGCTGCCTCCGGCTGCCGTCCTGGGTTCTCCAGAGAACGAGCTAAAGAGGAACGTCGCGGTCCCGATCGGGAGCGCCTCGGTCACGGAGCGGGGGCTACGACCTTCGCACCGGCGCGTCAGCCTGGCGTGCTGGAATGCGACGGTGAGCCGGTTCCTCGAGCGACTCGCGAACGGCCCACCCCTCGTCGGCGACGGCGGAATGGGCACCCTCCTCTCGAGCGCCGTTTCCCGCCTGCGCTGCCCCGAGGAGGCGAATCTGCGCGCGCCCGAGAGCGTCCTCTCGCTCCACCTCGGCTTCATCCGCGCGGGCGCGGACGTCATCGAGACGAACACGTTCGGCGCGAACCGCCGGAAGCTCTCTGACCACTACCTCGAGGACGACGTCGCGGCCATCAACGAGACGGCAGTGAAGCTCGCTCGCGATGCGCGTGACGTATCGGGTGCGGACGTCTTCATCGCCGGCTCCATCGGCCCGCTCGGCGGACCGGTGAAGGATCGCGCCGCCGTCTTCGTCGAGCAGGCGCAGCTGCTCGAGGGCCGCGGCGTCGACCTCTTCATGATCGAGACGTTCTACGAGCTCGACGAGCTGCTCGCCGCGATCGATGCCGTCCGCGGCGTCTCCTCCCTCCCGATCGTCGCTCTCATGACGTTCGACGAGGACGCCCACACACTCGGAGGCGTGTCGGCCGAGCAGGCCGGACGCACGCTCTCGCAGCTCGACGTCGCGGCGATCGGTGCGAACCACGGGCTCGGCCTCCAGGCGGCGCTCCGCGCGCTCGAGCGCATGGGCGGCAGCGAGAAACCGCTGGCGGCGCTGCCGAACGTCGGCCTCGCGAGCCTGGCGGGCGAGCGGGTGATCTTCCCCCATGCAACGCCCGAGTACTTCGCGGAGTTCGCCGCGCACGCGCGCGAGCTCGGCGCACGGATCATCGGAGGTTGCTGCGGCACGACGCCCGTGCAGGTCGCGGCGATCCGTAAGGCAGTCGACGAGGATCGCAGCTCGCGCACGCAGCTCGTGGTGCGCGAGCGCGAGATCGTGATCCCGGCGAGCGAGCCCGAGCGCGAGACGCTGCTCCAGCGGAAGCTCCGCGAGGGCGAATTCGTCGTCTCGGTCGAGATCGACCCGCCGCGCGGCGGCAACGCGCACGCGATGCTCGAGCTCGCGCGCTCGCTGAAGGCGTCGGGGCACGTGGACGTCGTCGACGTCAACGACAACCCGCGGGCGCGCGCCCGCATGAGCGGACTCATCGCATCGGCGACGATCGAGCGCGTCGTCGGCCTCGAGACGATCCCTCACCTCACGCCCCGGGACGCGTCGATCGCCGGGCTCGAGTCGATGCTCCTCGGCGCACACGCCGAAGGTATTCGAAACATCCTCGCCGTCACGGGCGATCCGCCGGAGGCTGGCGACTATCCCGGCGCAAGCGGTGTCTACGAGGTCGACTCGATCGGACTTTCGCAGGTCATCTCCCGCATGAACCTCGGGGAGGACTACAACGGACGCGAGATCGACGCGCCGACGTCGTTCTTCCTCGGCGTCGCCGTCAACCCCGCCGCCGACGACCTCGACTACGAGCTCGAGCGCTTCGAGCGGAAGCTCGAGGCGGGCGCGCAGTTCGCGATGACGCAGGTGCTCTTCGACCTCTCGTACCTCGAAGCGTTCCTCGAGCGCCTCGGCGGCACCTGCCCCATCCCGCTCCTCATCGGGATCTTCTACGTCCGCAGCTACCAGCTCGCGCTGCGGCTCCACAACGAGGTCCCGGGCATCGTCGTGCCCGATCACGTCCAGGAGCGACTTCGCGACGCCGGTGCAGCGGCGGGTGACACGGGGCTCGCGATCGCGCGTGAGCTTCTCGACGCATCACGCGAGCAGGCGGCCGGCGTCTACGTCATCCCCCCGTTCCGCCAACCACACGCAGCGCTCGACCTGTTCGACTAGGGCGTGCAGCTGGTCGCGGCGACAGGCTGGTCCGCCTGCGCGAGCACCTTGCGGACGAGGTCGTCCGGAATGCCGTAGCCGCCGGTCTCCAGCGGCCGCCGCGCGAAGACGGTCGTCCGCACTCGCCCCTGGGCGTCGACTCCGGGGCCACCGGAGCTGCCGGGCTCGACGGCGCCACGGATCGTCGTCATCTGGCGCCGCACGGGGCCGCGACCGTACGCGTCGCGACTGAGGACGTTAGCGGTTCCGCCGAGCCGACCCGGTGTGCGGGTGAGCGGCCCGTTCTGCGGGTAGCCGACGAGGGCGACCGGCGTCCCCCGGTCCGGCGAGATGAGCGCGAGCGCAGCAACGCCGAGGCCCGGAACGCGGAGCACCGCGAGATCGTTGGTGGCGTCGAAGGCGACGACCGTCGAGACGAACGCCTTTCCGGCCGATGTGTCGACGCGGGGCCGCTCGATCCCGGCGACGACGTGCGCGTTCGTCACGACGAGACCGCGGCGGGCGACCCAGCCGGAGCCCTCGATGCCGAGACCGCACGCGATCCCCGTGACGCGGACGACGCTCTTCGACGCTCGGACGACGTCCGGATCCTTTGCGAGCCCTTTGTCGGGCGGCGCGACGATCGCGGGCGGCCCGAGGAACACCCCGATCGGGTCGACCCTCTCGAGCTCCTCGAGCAGGCGCTCCGGCGGCACGACCTCGTTGATCTCCGAGAGGATCGCCGAGCGCTGCACCGAGCGGCGCAGCTCGGTCTCGCCGGGGAGATAGAGCAAGACCGCACCGATCGCCCAGCACAGGAAGACACCGGCGACGAGCCCGAGCAGCAAGCCCGCGAAGCGGTCGAGGAGCCGCATGCCGGGGATCACTCCGATGCTCGTGCGAAGCGCCCCGGCCAGCAGCGTGGCGAGCCCGCGCATCAGCATCCCGCCGAGCACTGCTCCTCCGAGCGCCACGACCGGGACGTACGGCGACCCGTCGCTGAGGATCACGGGCGCGAGGCGCGCGCCGAGGTAGGCGCCGAACGCGAAGCCCGCGAGCGAGAACGCGCCGCGCAGGAAGCCGGTCGCGATCCCGTAGAACCCCGAGAGAGCGACGACGACGATGACGACCCAGTCCGCTGTGGACACGATGAGTCACCTACGTGCCAGAGGCTCCGATCCCTGCAGCCCGGCTACACTCTCCCGGCCCCAGGGGGCGTAGTTCAGTTGGTTAGAACGCCGGCCTGTCACGCCGGAGGTCGCGGGTTCGAGTCCCGTCGCTCCCGTCCTTTATTCAAGCCATTTCTGCTCTGAGGACGAGGGCTCGGTTTACACCGAGCCCTCGTTTTTGTCAGCTTTTGTCAGATTCCGCCGCCTGATCGACCGGCGTCACTGTCCCCTGGTGAGAGGATCCCGCCGAAAGCATCAGTGAGCTTTGCCGCGACGCTAGCTTGATGTTGAACTGCAGCGAACTCGTGGGAGTAAACGTCGAGGGTGATACTCGGGCGCGCGTGGCCCATCTGCCGCGAGACCGTGACGACGTCTCCGCCCTGGCGAACGAGGTGGGAGCCATATGTGTGGCGCAGATCGTGGAGGGTGAGCCTTGGCTGCCCGTCACCGTTGAGCCCAGCTCGGTCGGCCGCGTCCGTGAGGCCACGCTGCGCGAGGTTCCGGTAGTTAAGCGGTGCCCTCGCGGGTCGTGAGCCGCCGCAGTGAAGCCTGGGTACTACCTTCTCAACACCGATGGGGGCAACAAGCGACGCCTCCCCGGAGACCCATTGAGCCACGCAGCTATCGGTGCGCTCCTGCGCACGCGCCGTCTAGTCCACGTCGCTCAGATCTCGAAGCCGATCGGTCGTGCCACCCACAACGTGGCGGAGTACCAGGCGTTGATCGAAGGATTGAAGCTTGCTCGCGCTCATGGGGTCGAGCACATCAGGGTCTACACGGACTCTGAGCTCGTGGTGGACCAAGTGAACGGCTGTCTCCGCGGTCAAACAAGCACACTCCAGGAGCTGCACGACCAGGCGTGCGGTCTCCGCATTGGGTTCAAGACCTTCCGCATCGGTTGGGTGCCCCGGGAGTGGAACGCCGAGGCAGATCAACTCGTGCGGGATGCTCTCGCAGTAGTCTCCTAGACCTCCGCCGTGCCTTCATGGGCACCCGAGCGAGCTCGGCTTCGAGCGCATCAGGCGGGTCACGAGGCCCGCGTGAACGCCTTCAAGCTGGGACGCGCCGTGCCAGATCTGTCTCAGATCAGACTGACAACCTCGCCCACCCCGGACAGATGGATTAGTCACAACGCCTCGATCTTCATATCGAGGGTTGCATCAAACGCCGAGCTATGGCGTCTATCGTGACGGCGATGCCCGTCCCCTCCCCCCTCCACTCCGAAGAACGCAAGCCGCCCGAGATCGTTCACGCGTCGGACCGGGAGGGACGCCTCGGCGATGAGTGGATCGAATTTCGGCCTGCGCGCTGGCTCGTGGCCACGGTTGCGCTCTTGTGGCTCGCGCTCGTACGTCCACAGTTCGGCAAGCGCGCGATCGTCGCGTTCGCTTGGCGATCTATTCCCCGGAAGCTCAAGCTCATCGCGGGGGGCGTCGCAGCCGTGGCTCTCGTGGCGCTCGCAGGAAGCGTTGCAGCACTCGTCCTCGTGCTCGATCAGCTGGCATAGAGCAGACGAGCTCTCACAGCCGAGTGGGCAGACGCTCGCCTGTCCGAGTCGGCGGGAATGTCGCTTGAGGTCCGGCGTCTTGCCCGGGCGTTGCCATCGGCGGATGATCCCGTCGTGCGGCCCGAGCTTCCGACCGGCACCGTCACCTTCGTCTTCACCGACGTCGAAGGCTCGACGTCGCTGCTGAACGAGCTCGGCGCAGAGGCCTACGCGGACGCGCTCGCCGATCACCGCACGGTGATCCGCGAGGCGTGTACCGAAACGGCGGCGTCGAGGTGGACACGCAGGGAGACGCCTTCTTCTTCGCGTTCCCGACTGCGCCTGGCGCTCTCGACGCCGCCTCGCGACTTCACCGAGCGCCTCGCAGCGAACGGCCCGATCCGTGTGCGCGTCGGCGTCCATACGGGAACGCCGCTCGTCGGAGACGAGGGCTATGTCGGCCACGACGTCCACCGCGCGGCTCGCATCGCGGCCGCGGGCCACGGCGGCCAGGTGCTCGTCTCCGCGTCGACGGCGTCGCTCGTCGAATCCGAGCTGACCGACCTCGGCGAGCACCGCGTTCAAGGATCTCGGTGCACCCGAGCGCGTCTTCCAGCTCGGCGACGGCGAGTTCCCCGCCCTGAAGAGCCTCTACCGGACGAATCTTCCGATCCCGGCGACCGCCTTCCTCGGTCGCGAGCGCGAGCTCCGGGAGGTCGTCGAGCTCCTCGACCGCGAGGATGCGCGGCTCGTCACGCTCACCGGACCCGGGGGAACGGGAAAGACGCGACTCACGCTCCAAGCTGCCGCCGAGGCGTCGGATGGATTCCCCGATGGCGTGCACTGGATCCCTCTGGCGCCGTTGCGAGACGAGACCGCGGTCGGGGCGACGTTTGCTCAGGCGTTGGAGGTTCGCGACCGGCCGGGAATCGAGATCGGAACGTCGATCGTCGCCGCGTTCACACGAAGCGGTCGCTGATCGTCGTCGACAACTGCGAGCATCTCGTCGCAGGAGTTGCCGAGCTCGTCGGCCAGCTCGTGGGCGGCTGCCCGAACGTCGTCGTCGTCGCGTCCAGTCGTGAGCGCCTCGGTCTCCAGGCCGAGCGCATCTACGAGGTGCCGCCGATGGCGATCAGCGACGGACATGCGCTCTTCGTCGAGCGCGCCTCGGCTGTCCGCCCTGGCTTTCAGCCGGACGAGCACGTGGACGCGATCTGCGACGCCGTCGATCAGCTTCCGCTCGCGATCGAGCTCGCCGCCGCCCGTGTCCGGGCGCTCTCCACGGCTGCGATCCACGAGCGGCTGAGCGAGCGGCTCGGGCTCCTGGCTTCTCGCAACCGCGACGTCGAGGAGCGGCAGCGCACGCTCGAGGCGACGATCGCCTGGTCCTACGACCTCCTCGATGACGACGAGCGACGCGTGCTGCGAGGTCTCTCCGTCTTCGCGGGCGGCTGCACGTTGGCTGCGGCGGAAGCCGTCGCCGAAGCCGACGTCGATTCGCTCGAGTCGCTCCTCGACAAGAGCCTGATCCGGCATCGGATCGACGAGGCCGGTCAGGACCGATACTGGATGCTCGAGACCATCAGGGAGTACGCGCAGCGAGAGCTCGAGCGCGAGGGCGAGGCTGACGCCGCCGGCACCCGCCACACCGCGTTCTTCGCGGATCTCGCGGACCGACGTGGACGCGGCGAGCACGTTTGCGGTGTCCGACGAGCAACGCGATCTCTTCGTCTCCGATCGCGCGAACTTCGACGAAGCCCACGCCCGCGCGCTGGCGACCGGCGACGGCGCGAGCGCGCTCAGGTTCGTTCGCCGCCTGGGTCGCGTCACGGGCGCGATTGGGGTCGACACCCGCGACTGGTACGCGAGGGCTGTCGCGAGCGTCGCCTTGCCTGGGGGCACTCGAGAGGATCGTGCGTGGGCGCTCGTGCGCACTGCGCGCGTCGCCTCTCTCACGGAGACTTCGCTCGAGCTCGGAGCTGGCTCGACGAAGCCGACGTACTGTTCGAAGAGCTCGGGGACGGGCACGGGAGCGCAGACGCAATCGGGGCGCGATGCGTCGTCGAGCTACGAACCGGCAACTACGACCGGTAGTCGAGCTCGCCGAACGGCTCGCAGCGCTCGCGCAGTCCCTCGACGACGCCGACCCAGCCGCTGCCGCGGCGAGAACTCGAACCCCGTCGGAGGCTGAGTCGGTGCTCGCCTGGGCGCTTCTTGGACGAGCTCTCGAGGAGAACGACCGCGCGGCTGCAGAACGTAGTCGGGCGTTCTTTGCGGCACAGAGCAGACGCCGCCGCTGCGGGGACGCTGGTGGAACAGGCCGCGTGGCTGCACGATCTTGCCTTCAGCCTGTTCGTGCTCGAGGCCTATTCGGAGGGCATCGCAACGGGGCAGCGCGCACTGAGAAAGCTCCTCGAGCTGGAGGCCACGCTCGAGACGGAGACGGGAAGGGTGTCGGATTCTCTCTTCACCATCGGGATCTCCGCTGTGCGGGAGAGGCGACGCCGACGTCCGGTATCAGCCTCGTCAGCGCCGCCCGCCGCATGTACCGCGAGCACGGCGTGGTCGAGGAGGCTCTTCGACGCAAGCGGTTCTTGGCCGTATCGAGAAGAGCGCGCGGGCGGCTCTGGGCGACGAGGGCTACGAGACCGCGGTTCGCAGCGGTGAGGCCTTGGCCCGAGACGAGGCAATCGCGCTCGCGCTGAGCGTTACGCCGGACTAGTCGCGCCAAGCGACAGAGCTGCCCGGTGCGCGAGCGTGCGGGAATGTCGCTTGAACGCAGCGTTGGCGGAGGCGGCTGAGCGTCGACTCGAACCTATACTCACCGCCGAAGCTCTGGAAGGGTGCGCCCGAGTGAACAAGGTTGAGCGAGAGCCCTCAGCGGTTGCGGATGCTGACGAGCCGGCACCAGTCCCCGAGACGAGGTCGCGACCAGGCCGGATAGCGCACGTTCTCGGTGCCGTACTCGTCGGTGTCGCCCTCCCGGCTCTGCTCGTTGGCCTCTTGATCGGAGAGTTCGCTGCCTACGCGCTGCTCGTCGGGCTCTTGCTCGGTGGTGTGGGATCGAAGATCGGCGGCACTCGCCGGATGCTGGCTCTCGCTCCCGTGGTGGGACTCGCTGCAGGGCTCGGAGCGTTCACGGCCTACGACTGGTGGTGGGCCGCGTTGCTAGCAAGCACGGGCGTCCTGACGGGCGCGGGGATCGGGTTCGGCTGGCTCGCCCCCCTGTTGATGGTGCCGTATGCCGCCACCTTCGTCTCCCCTGCCACTTCGGCCAGAGACGCGGTGATCTACGGCGTTGTCGTCGCAATCGGGACGCTCTACGGCATCGTCATCGCCCGCCGCTTCGGCGCTCCCGAGGTCGTGGACGGGCAACGCCTCCCGCTGCCGGTCGCTTCTGTCGTCGCGCTCGTATCCGGCGCTGTTCTAGGTGGCGCCGCGGCTATCGGTGTGGCACTCGGCTGGACGGAGCCATACTGGGTTCCAGAGCCGGTTCTCATCCTGGCGCTCTACATCGTGATCGGGAAGCGTGACCGGATCAGGGGAAAGGCGATCGGCACCTCGCTCGGCGTTGCCGCAGCGATACCCGTTGCGCTCCTCGATCCGCCTGCATGGGTACTCACGGTGGTCGGAACGATCGTGTTCGTTCTCGCGCTCACGCAAGCCGAGAAGTACTGGCTCATGTACGGCCTGTACACGTTCTCGCTCGTGCTTCTTCTATCCGCCCCCGGCCAAGTCGGGATCGAGGCGACGGAGCGCGGTTTCCAGATCCTCGTCGGCGTCGGCCTCCTCGTCGTCGGCCTGGTCGTCATGCACGCTCTCGGTCGTTGGCTGGCGAGACGCCACCCACAGCCCGAGCTCGCGCCAGCTTAGACAGCCCTGACGAGGGGACGGTCGGCTGCCCCAGTGTGCGGGAATGTCCCTTGGCTGGACGGTTCTAGAAGGCCGACATGACGCGGCTGTGGAAGAGGCGGATCTGATCGTCAAGTGACGGGAGGCCGTCGATCCTGATCCCCGCCCAGCTCTCGACGAGAAACGGATCGGCAAATGTCACGAGCAGGTGGTCGAACCCGGCCGGTTGGAAGTCGCGTTTGATCTTCTCGATCCAGTCCTCCGCCGTGCCGCCGACGCTCAGCGCGTCGCCGATCGCGGACGGTGTGAGTGCGAGCGCACGCCCCACGTCGCCTGCGTTGAAGGCCGCGATCGCCGGTGCGACGTCTGCTGGCTCGACACCGTGTCGCAGCAGCAGCTCGGGCGGCATCGAAGAGAGGTAGAACGCGGCGACGACTCGCGCTGCCTCGCGTGCGACGTCGGCGTCCTCTGCGATTGCGCCGAGCATATTGTCGGCGAGGTCGAGTGTCTCCCAGTTGCGGCCCGCTCGTGCGGCACCGCGACGAAACGCGTCGGCCGTGAAGTCCAGTGCCTCGCGGGAGTAGGCCCCCGCAGTGTGGAGCCCGTCCGCGATCTCACCCGCGAGCTCGAACGAACGCGGCCCGCGCATCCCGCCGAGCTTGATCGGAAAGGGCGACTGCCGTGGGCGAGCGGCGGTGAAGAGACCGGAGTACGAGTAGAAGTCGCCGTTGAAGTCGATCCGTCCGTCGGCGAGGAAGCGTGTGATCACCTCGTGCGCTTCCCGTAGGCGCTGGATCGGCTTCTTGGCCTGCTCTAGCGGCACGTGGTATTGCTCCAGCAGTGCGAAGTTTCCGGTGCTGAACACGAGCTCCGCTCGACCGCCGGTCAGCTCGTCGAGAGTCGCGATCTGCTGCGCCACGAGCGTCGGATCCTTGAGGATGATTCCCGCGACCTCTGGTCCGAGGCGCAGGCGCGACGTACGTGCTGCACCGGCTGCAAAGAGCGCCCACATGTCCTTGTGGTACGTCTCGTCCGCGGCGTAACAGGCCCAGAATCCCAGGTCGTCAAGGAGCTCGAGCGTGCTCAGGAGCTCGTCGAGGGGGTGCTCCGGAAGGAGCTGGTAGCTCCACCGCATCGCGGCGATCTTCTCATGCCATCGTCCTTCGAAGGCACCGATCGTGCTCGGGTACTGCTAGCGGCAGCACTGTCGGCTGTGCGAGCGTCCTCTCGCTTGAGTGCCTTTGCGTGTCAGATCTGTGTCAGATCAGCCTGACCATCGTCGACCACTCCCGGACACCGGCTGAGTCGCAAACCGCCCAACGGTCACGTCCGGACCTGCGCTGACCACGCCTGATCGGCGCCGGACAGAACTGTCACGCCGGAGGTCGCGGGTTCGAGTCCCGTCGCTCCCGTTTCTTAGAGTGCCTGCCGGTCGATCGAGGCGACCATGAGTGAAGCCCGCGGGCGCTTAGGGTTCGATGTTCTGGTTTAGCCTGAAGAAGTTGGTCGGGTCGTAGGCGCGCTTGAGGTCGACCAGCCGCTCGTAGGTTCGCGGGCCATAAGCCTGGCGCACCCGGCTACCGCCCTCTTCACCGAGGAAGTTCACGTACACGCGCCCCCCGGCGTGCGGTTGCATCGCGTCGAAGAAGTCCCGCGCCCAGGTGATGTGGCGTTCTGCCTCCGGATCCTCCTCGGTCCACACCGCATTGATGTTGACGTTGTGGGCGGCATCGCGCTGGCTGAAGGCCGTCTCGTTCTCATCCACGCGGGCCAGCGCTCCGCCGAGCTGGAAGACGATGGTGTAGGACCTGGGCGAAGTGGGGGCCGATGAGTGCTCGACAAGCGTGTCGATCGCATCATCGGTAAGCGGCGGCAGCTCGACCGACTTCCAGTAGCGGTGCCAGCCGTGGGGCACCATGGGGTCGAACATCGACTGCAAGGCCGTGTAGGGCTTCGGCTCGAGCAGGTCGACGATCGGACGGCCCGCCTGCTTGAGTGGACGGACGACCTCGGCGCCCTCGTCCGGCGATCCCGCGTAACAGGCGCCCACCCACACGATCGGCTTGCCGTGCACCTTCTCCGGCAGGAAGGGGACCGGCGGCGCCACCGACAACTCGAAGATCGTGGTCAGCTCGTCGGGGGCTGCGGCGATGAACTCGCGGTAGGAGCGCAGGACCTCCGGCGCGTCCTCTAGGGGGTGGAAGACTTGTCCCGCGAGGACGATCGGACCGACGGGGTGTAGTCGGTACTCGAACGAGGTGACGATGCCGAAGTTGCCGCCGCCACCGCGGATCGCCCAGAAGAGATCGGGGTTTTCCTCCTCGCTCGCGGTGACGATCTCGCCCTGCGCGGTCACCACGTCCGCGGAGAGGAGGTTGTCGACCGTGGCGCCGTGCTTTCGCATCAGCCAGCCGATCCCCCCGCCGAGCGTCAGGCCCGCGATCCCCGTGTGGGTGACGATCCCGCCGACCGTCGCCAGCCCGAAGAGCTGCGTCTCGCGGTCGAGCTCGCCCCAGAGCACGCCAGCCTCAGCACGTGCGGTGCGCTTCACCGGATCGACTCGGATTCCCTTCATCGGCGAGAGGTCGATCACGAGCCCGCCGTCACAGAGCGCGTGGCCGCCGACGCCATGGCCACCGGAGCGCACGGCCACCAGCAGATCACGCTCGCGGGCGAAGCGGACCGCGGCGACGACGTCGGCGACGCCGGTGCAGCGAGCGATGCAGGCCGGGCGGCGGTCGATCGCGCCGTTCCAGATCGAGCGGGCCTCGTCGTATCCCTCGTCCTCGGGTCCGATTACCGGGCCGTCGAGGGAGTTGCGCAGACGCTCGTTGTCGGTGGCCGTCGCCACCCTTGCGGTTCCGGTAGCCATGCGACGACGGTAGGCGGATGCGTCGCGACCGACTAGACCGAACTTCGAACTAAGTGGTCCGAATTCCGAACCTAATGCCAATCCGGGGCTAGCATCCCTGGAGCATGCGGAGCTACGCACAGTACTGTCCAATCGCAAAGGCGAGCGAGATCCTCGGCGACCGCTGGACGCTCCTGATCGTGCGCGAGATGCTGGGCGGCGCGAGCGGGTTCAACGAGCTTCAGCGTGGCCTGCCAGGGATCTCGCGCTCGGTCCTCACGGACCGCCTGCGATCACTCGAGCGCGCCGAGATCATCGAGCGGCGCACCGGTCCCAAGGGCAGGACGCTCGAGTATCGCCTGACGCTTGCCGGCCGCGATCTGGAGGCGGTCGTGCAGGCGATGGGGGAATGGGGGGTTACCTGGTCGTTCACCGATCCCCGCCCCGAGGAGCTCGACCCCGACCTCCTCATCGTCTGGATGGCCCGACACGTCGACCGCGAGCAGCTTCCCCCGGATCGCACCGTCGTCCGGTTCGACTTTCGCGATCCGGCGAAGCGCTACTGGATGGTGCTCGAGCCCTCGGAGGTCTCGGTCTGTCTCCAGCATCCCGGGTTCGACGTCGACCTCGAGGTCGCGGTCGACACCGCGACCCTCTACCGCGTCTACCTCGGGCGTGCCGAACTAGGCGGCGCGATGCGGGCGCGCAAGCTGACGCTGAGCGGCCCGAGGGTGCTCCAGCGCGCCTTCGGGCGCTGGTTCGCCTGGAGCGCGTTCGCCCCGGCCAGCCGCCAGGCCGACGAGCGCCGAAGGGCGGCGTCGCGACTGGCGGACCCCGAAAGGGTGCGGGTCGAGCGGCCGCTGCCGCCGGATCCTCGCTCGAGTGTGTGAGCGTGCCAGCGGCACGTTCACGCCTCAAATCCATCCACGGGTCGTGTCCGACGCGCACGCCGGGCTGAAGAAGGCGATCGCCCGGGTGCTCGGCTGCCCTGGCAGGCTGCAGCGTCCACGTCCTGCGCGAAGCGCTCGGTCACGCCCGACGCTAGCAGCAGCCGATGTTCGCGGCGCCGATCCGCCCGATCTTCACCGTTGACAGCGGCGAGCAAGCCCGGGAGCTCTGGCTCGAGGAGGGCAGCCTTGACGAGATCGAGCGAAGGCTCTCCGGCGTCAAGGTGACGCGCCTCGTCGTCAGCGACATCGAGTGACCCCTCGGCAGCCGGACGACATCTAGCCCGACGTCGCCGTCTCGTCGTGTGGCGCGCCGACGGGCTTGGACTCGGGAGAGCCGCGCTGGCGCAGGTAGATCGTGAAGACCACCATCGTGCCGACGGCGAGGAACTCCGACTGCCAGTTCTGAAGGGTCTTCTCCCAGAAGTCGGGATCGAGCAAGTACCGGCGCCAGGAGACGCGTGCCGCGTCGTGCGTCGTCTGCTCCTCGTTGAAGACGCGCCAGTTGTTGAGGGATTGGCCGAACCAGGTCGCGAAGAAGATGAGCGTCATCACGACCAGCAGCGAGTTCTCGTAGATGCGCGTGCGGAAGTCGTCCGCCTTCGCCCACCGTGCACTGCGCGTCGGCGCGTGGCGCCCAATCTGCTGCTGCTCGTCGCTCTCGAGCCCCGCGTCCCCGAGCTTCTTCGACTCGTTAGAGCCCTTCTGCACAAGCCAGATCGTCGCTGCGATGAAGAGCGAAAACTGCAGGAACTCGGACTGCCAATTCTCCATCACCGCACCGCCAAAGCTGGGCGTAACCACGTAGTGCCACCAGGACAGCGTCTGCTGCCCGTGCGCGGCCTGCTCCGCGTTGAAGTTGTGCTGGCCGGCAAACGACTGGCCGACGAGCGTTGCCAGGAAGATCGTGGCGAAGAACAGCGAGAGCCCGTTCTCCCTCGCGAAGCGTCTCATTGCTGGGTGAGCCCGACGGTGACGAAGAAGACGATGCCCCCGACGATCAGCAGCGAGTACAGAACGAACATCGTGCGCACGATGCCGATCGAGTTCGTCTCCAAGCACGTCTGCCCTGCCCCACGTGAGTCTTCAGCCGGCGCTCGAATGCGCCCGCCGTAAACGGGCGACTCTCCCGGGTACGACGGCGCTAGGCTCTCTCCCGGCGCGTAGGCGGCGACTGCCCCTCTCGTGGGAGAGGCGCGATCGGCGCACCGTCAGCCGACAGTCGCCGGAGGAGCGTCATCTCGTCGGAGCGTCATCTCGTCGGAGAATCCGCACTCGAGGCAGACATCGCGCGTCGTGCCGTCCTCGTCGACGATGATCCCCATCGTGACGCCGCAGGCCGGGCAGATCGGCGGGCGCTCGTCATTGGCGTCAGGCGTGCTCTCCTCTCCCACGCGGCCAGCCTAGCTAGTCGCCCCCCGCGCGCTGCGCTCGCTGCCCCTCTCTGCCAGCCTCCTCGAACGGCGCGACATTTGATGCGACGCCGACGGCGCTCGGGAATCGCAGCTAGGGTGGTTTCAGCGCGTTGGTTGTCTTTGACGCCGTCGAGGCTCCGCAGGTTCCTCTTCGACTGTCACCCCCGGCCTGAGCGCAGCAGAGAGTTCGTTCGGACCCTCTGTCCTGAACGGAACACAAGGAGCATCACATGCATGCAACCATCCGCCGTTACGACGGTGTGGACCAGAATCGCTCGGCCGAGTTGACCCGCAAGGTCAACGAGACCCTCGTCCCGAAGCTCGAGAAGCTGTCCGGGTACGCGGGCTACTTCCTCGTCGATGCCGGCGACGGCGTCTTCAGCTCGCTCAGTCTCTTCGAGACGCCTGAGCAGGGCATGGAGTCGACGAAGTTCGTCGCCACCTGGATCCGCGACGAGAAGCTCGACACGATCATCCCCAACGATCCCAAGATCACGAGCGGCAAGGTCGTCGCTCACAGCGACCGCGTTCTGGTCGCCGCGTAACTCCACCGCACGCTTCGACGGAGAGGGCCCGGCTTTGCCGGGCCCTCTCCGTTTTCCGGTCACGCCGAGGCCGGCGCGAAGAGCTCGTCCACCACGTATCCGCAAGCGGCTTTCGAGATCCCCGCCGCCTCCCTCGTCGCATCCGCGTCCTAGGGAGACGCGCGGCGGGAACCGCCGCGCGTCCGAGCCTCGTAGCTACGCCGTTGTCGGCGTGCTGGTCTTGCGGTAGCTGTAGCCGCCTGCTTGCTTCGTCGTCAGGCCCAGGAAGATCGCAGCGACGCCGATGACGACGAACGGCGCCCAGAAGTTCGCGCCCTCGTCGGCGAAGCCGAACAACCACGGGGACGCTGCGAGCAGCGCGCCGGCAACGACGTCGATGACGTTGTGGACCGCCATCGGCGCGACCTTCCAGACGCCGAGCTCGTAATTCGTGAGCAGGCTGTAGGCGATGAGCCCGATGCCGAGCACGATCGAGATCGCCGTCGCGGCGCCAGAGCCGGAGTACTGGAAGATCCACGGCCCGGCGATCAGGACGACGCCGACGACGTAGTCGAGCGGCGCGTGGAATTTGGTGGGGATGAAGCGCATCGAGAGCTCCTTCGAGTCGGGGACTGTCGGCGCTCATTCGTCCCGGATCGCCGTGCAGTTCGGTCCGATCGCAGTAGGGTCTCGGCGTGACGATCCAGGAGTGGGTGGACGCGTACGCGCAGGCCTGGCGCGATCGTGATGCCGACGCGGCAGCCGCCCTGTTCACGGACGACTCCGTCTACCGCGACCATCCGCTGCAGGAAGGGCATCGTGGCGCCGAGGGTGTCCGCTCGTACTGGGAGAACGTGACGGCGAGCCAGGACCGAGTCGACGTGGGCATGGGCCGGCCGGTCGAGTCGCCCGACGGCCGGCGCGCCGCGGTCGAGTTCTGGGTCAGGATGCTGAACGGCGGCGCCGAGGTGACGCTGGTCGGGATCCTGTTCCTCCGCTTCGCCGACGACGGCCGCTGCGAGGAGCTGCGCGAGACGTGGATGTTCGAGCCGGGTGACCACCCGCCGCACGAGGGCTGGGGCGCCTGAGCCAGGCGCGCCGCTACTGCACTACATGCACATCCAGCCGCCGTCGACGACGAGGTTGAGGCCGTTGATCGCCTCGTTCTCGAGCAAGAAGCGCGCGGCGCTCGCGACCTCCGCCATCGTCACGAGCCGTCCGATCGGCGTCCGGTCGACGAGCGCCTTGTGCCGTTCCGGCGCCATGTCGCGCCACTGCGGGCTGTCGCCGACGATCGCGGGGTGGATCGCGTTGACGCGTATCGGCGCGAGTTCCCACACGAGGGAACGCACGAGGGCTGTCACACCGCCGTTGACCGTCGTCACGGTCGTCGAGCCCGGGTAGGGGCGGTCGCGCGCCAGCCCTCCGTAGAAGAGGAGGCTCGAGCCGTCGTGGAGCCGCGGCGCGAGCACGTGGACCACCTCCGTGAAGCCGACCAGCTTGAGCGTGACGAGCCTGAGCGCAGCGTCGATGTCGTACTCGCGCACCTTGTTCACGTCGCGCTCGATCGCGACGAGGACGAGGTGGTCGACGTCGCCCACATCGGCGAGCGCGCCCGCGATCGTGTGCGGCTCGGCGAGGTCGAACCCGATGCCGCGCGTCGCGCCGCCGATCTCCTGCGCCGCAGTCTCCGCCCGAGACTGGTCCCTGCCAGTCACGACCACCTCGCGGCCCTCGTTGGCGTAGGACATCGCGAGCTCACGGCCCATCCCCTGCGTGCCGCCAACGATGACGACGTTTCCCATGCTCTCTCCTTTCGCCACCCGGTGGAGGCGACCGGCCCGCGCCACGTGCGGGCCGGGGCCGGGCCTCTGCGGGAGTGACCTAGACCGCTGCCGCCGACTCGGCTGCCCAGTCGGGCAGCAAGCCACCTTCCCCGAGGATGTGGTTCCTCGACTCGTCGAGCTTCTGGAAGGTCTTCGGGAGGTCCGCGTCGACGAGCTGTCCGTTCCGCTTCACGGCGTTCCCCGCGACGAAGACCGAGTCGACATTCGACGTGTCGGAGAACACCACGATCGTCCCGATCGGGTCGACCATCGGCATCGTGTTGATCGCGTTGACGTTCAGCAGGACGATGTCGGCCTGCTTCTTCGGCGTCAGCGAGCCGACCTTGCCGTCCAGGGCGCAGGTGCGCGCACCCTCGATCGTCGCGAACTCGAGAACGTCCCGGTGCGACAGCGTCGGTGAGAAGGCCTCGTCCGGCGTGTCGGTATGCGCGCCGACCCGCTCGTACACCAGGGCGGTGCGCATCTGCGTGAACATCTCGCCCGGAACGCTCGAGACGACGTCCACGCTGAGTGAGGGGCGAACGCCGCGCTCGACGAGCTTGCCGGTCGGCGGCGGCCCATGGCCCATCAGCATCTCGACGTACGGGGCGACCGACGCCGACCCGCCGGTCGACGCGATGAGGTCGAGCTCCTCGTCGGTCGAGTCCGTGCAGTGGATGTACGTCGTGTCGGAGCCGAGCAGGCCGAGGTCGTTCATGTTCTTGACGTGGGTGACGTGCACCGTCGTCAGCCGCATCCCGACATGCACGCTGATGCGGATACCGAGGTCGCGTGCCAGCTCCCAGTCGTGCTTGGCGACCTCGAAGTTCGAGTTGCCGGGCGCTCGCGCGGCGAGGGCGAGTGTGATGAGCCCGTCGTCGGACGGGAAGTAGGTGTCGCGGATCCGGCGAATGTCCTCGGGATGGTCGAGCTCGCTGAAGGACCACCACTCACCGCCGGTGGGCACCCCGTGCGCGTAGATGGCGCGAATGCCGGCGTCCTTCAGGCCCTGCACCGCCGCGTCCGAGTGATCGGGCGTGTTGTTGATGTGCGACCAGTCGAGGAGCGTCGTCACGCCGCCGTTCATCGCCTCGAGGGAGCCCGCGTAGTTGCCGATGTGCACGTCCTCGGGGCGGTAGTGACCGCCGACGCTGCCCAGCATCACCGCGAAGTAGTTGTCGAGCGTGCAGCACGGGAGGACGCCTCGTACGGGCGTCTGCCACGTGTGACGGTGCGTGTCCACGAACCCCGGCATGACGATCATCCCGGTCGCGTCGATCTCCTCCGCGTCGGTTACGCCGAGGTCGGGACCGACGTCCACGATGACGCCGTCCTCGACGAGGACCTCCCCGTTCGGGATCTCGCCGATCTCGGGGTCCATCGAGACGACGAACCCGTTCCGGAAAACGAGGCGCTGCGAGCTCATGCCACTCTCCTTGGCCGGCGGAACATCGATACCGCGTCAGCGCTCGGGCACACCCACCTGCGGCAGGCCCGTCGCGCTGCCGGATGTACAGCGAGCATAAACACCCCCGCGCGGGAGAGTCAACCGCTTCGGAAGCCGAGACTTGCCCGTGCTGGAGCGGGTTACCGCGATCCGATCCACGGTTCGGCGCGTACGAGTCCGGTGGACGACATAAAGGGTGCGTTCGGTCACGGTTGACACTTCGCGCCCGAGGTGCGCAGAATGGATACCTGGTCGCGGCTGGCTCTCCACCGTTCGGCCGCTCTCGATCGGGCGGTCCATGAGCTCCCCGGGTGACAGGGATCCGATGGCCGACGCCGCAACGATGGGGCGCTCCGCGCAGATTCTCGCGAGCGGGCTCGTCGCAGCGCGCTTCCTCCCCATCTGGCTCGCGATGTTGGCACTCCTCGTCATCGCCGCGCTGTTCGCACCCAGCACGCTCCAGAACACGTCGTGGTCCTACATCCTCCCGTACATGACGATCCTCGCGATCGCCGCGCTCGGGCAGATGCTCGTGGTCATGCAGGCGGGCATCGACCTCTCGACCGCCGGCGTGATCTCCCTCTGCGGGAACGTGCTCGTGGGCGTGAGCGTGGGTTCCAACCATGGCCTGGCGGTCGGGATCCTCGTCTGCATCGGGCTCGGGGCACTCGTGGGCCTCGTCAACGGAATCCTCGTCGGGATCGTGAGACTGAACCCGCTGATCGTCACGCTGGCCGTCGGCCTGATCGTGCTCGCATACAGCTCGAAGTACGCGCGCGAGCACACGATTTCACTCCAGGTGCCGGACTCGCTCTCGTCCTGGGCTTCCGAGAAGTGGCTCGGCATCGCCACGGTCTTCTGGGCAGGCGTCGCGATCACGCTCGCCGTCGCGCTCGTCCTTCGCTATACGACCGCCGGCCGGCGCTTTCAGGCGGTAGGTGCGAACCCGAGAGCGGCCTGGATGGCCGGACTGCGCGTACGAACCCATGTTGTGTTCGCGTACACGGCGGCGGGCGTTCTCTACGCAGTCGCGGCGATCTTGCTCGCAGGCGTGCGCATAAGCATCGACTCGGCGTTCGGCGGCTCGTATCTCCTCGCTCCGATCGCCGTGGTCGTCCTCGCGGGCGCGGCGCTCTCGGGCGGACTCGCGAGCGCGACCTCGATCTGGGTCGCAGCGCTCGCGCTCACCTTCCTGATCGAGATGCTGCTCATCTTCGGACTCTCGGCGGCGCTGCAGTTCATCGTGTACGGCGCAGCGATCATCGTCGGGATGCTGGTGTCGGGGGATCGGATGGCGTCGCTCCTCGGTCGCCTTCTACGGACGATCGAGAACCGTGCGGCGGGCGGCCAACGTACTGTTAACGACATCACGAGCTGAGGCAGGCTCGAAAGGAGGCACGATGGAGGGTCGGAATGAAACTGCGGTGTCGCGCAGGCGTCCCTTGGCAGTGGGCGTTCTGTCACTCGCGCTACTCGGGACGATGCTCGCGCTCGTCTCGACGAGCAGCGGCAGCACCGCCAAGCCGCAGGCGGCGGCTCAGAAGCCGGCGGTGATCATCGGCACGGGGAAGGGGTTCGGCGAGGTATACGCCGCCAAGGCGTCCACCCTGAGGCACACGCTCTTCAAGGCCAAGCTCATCCCGAAGCAAAGGGTGGCCCGCAACATCGCGCTGGCAGGGCTCGGCCGCGCCGACAGGAAGGTCAACGAGGCCTTGGCGCTCAGGTGCTGGAAGAACAACGGCTGCACCACTGGAACGGGCGGCAAGCTCCACGTCGCGTACATCGAGCAGTTCGGCGAGAACGTCTACCGCCAGATGTCGAAGATGGAGTTCATCCTCCAGGCGCTCACGTACAAGGAAGTCGGCAGGATCACCTACTCGAGCGCGCACGTCGATTTCAACAAGGCGTTCGCCGATTGGGACGCGGCGATCGCCCAGGGTGTCGACGTGATCGTCACCTATCCGGACTTCGGCGACGCCATGATCCCGGCGATGAAGAAGGCGACCGACGCCGGCATCCCCGTTGCGACGTATGCCTGGGGCTACGTCAGCGATCCCGGCAAGAACTACCTGACGGTCGTCGGTGAGGACACCTGCGTGACCGGCAAGACGTGGGCGTACACCATGAACAACCGGGTCAAGTCCGGGAAGATCGCGTTCCTCGGCGGCTTCGCGGGGAACCCACTCTCCGAGGGCTGGCAGAAGTGCGAGGCGCCTGCGCTCAGATCGGCGATCGACGTCGTCGCGAAGGAGCCGACGGACTGGAATCCGTCCAAGGTGCAACAGGTCGTGGCCGGAATCCTCGCGAAGAATCCCGACATCAAGGGCTGGAGCTACGAGTACGGGCTCGGAATGGCACAGGGTGCCTACGCGGCATACAGGGCCGCAGGCATTCCTTTCAACACCGTCCTGACACTCCGCACAGACGACGTCGGCATGGGCTGCCTCTTCAACCAGCTCAACAACCGGAACCTCGAGATGTACTACACGAGCTCCTTCAACTCGCATATCCGGGTCGCCCTCACGGCCGGGATGATGAAGCTCAAGGGAGCGACGATCCCGCCGAAGATCGTGTTCCCGATCGAACTGCAGAACCAGCGGGTGCGTGACTCCTGCGTCAAGGGCTATCCGATGGAAGCGTCGGCGACGTCCCTGATCCCGCTGAGCCTGCTCAAGAAGATGTACCCGTAGGAGGAAGCGAAACCAGAACCAGAACAATCGATGTCGATTCCCGGGCCTGCTCGCGGGGGAGGCCATGCTTCCCCCGCGAGCCCCGTCCTCACGCTGCGAGGCGTGTCCAAGGCGTTCGGTGCGGTACAGGCGCTTCGCGAGGTCAGCGTCGACTGCCACGCCGGTGAGATCCACGCCCTCGTCGGGGAGAACGGGTCCGGGAAATCGACTCTGCTCGGGATAGCCAGCGGCTTCCTCGCCCCCGACGAGGGCACCGTCGTGATCGGGGAGACGGAGCGCCGGCGCGTCTCTCCCGCCGAGAGCCGCAAGTTCGGTCTCGGCATCGCGTATCAGACGTACTCGCACGTCTTGCACCTGTCGGTGGCGGAGAACCTCTATCTCGCGGCGCCGCCCGACCTCCGACCGACGTACGGACGCATGGATCAATGGGCGGCCGACCGGCTGGCCGAGTTCGACCTCGATATCTCGCCGACCGCGCCCGCGGGGACGCTTTCGCTCGCTGAGAGACAGCTCCTCGAGGTCGTCAAGGCGCTCCTCGCTCAGCCGAAGGTGTTGCTCCTCGACGAGCCGACGACGGCCCTCGGGCCCGAGGACGTCGACCGACTGCACGCGCTGGTTCGCGAGCGGAGCCGCGCCGGCGTCGGGGTCGTCTACGTCAGCCACCGCCTGCCCGAGGTCCTCGGCATCGCCGACAGGGTCAGCGTTCTCCGCGACGGCGTGTCCCAGGGGACGTTCGAGGCCGCCTCGATGTCGGAGGAGAGCCTGGTCGCGCTCATGATCGGACGCCCGCTCCAGCTTGCGTTTCCGGAGCGACACGCACGTGAGACGGGCGAGGTGCTCCTCGCCGTCTCGGGACTACGGGGCGATCGGTTCGGGCCGATCGACCTCGAGGTGGCAAGCGGCGAGATCGTCGGAATCGCAGGCGCGGAGGGCAACGGGCAGGTGCAGTTCCTCCGGGCGCTCGCCGGTGCGGAGCGGGCGACCGGAACGGCGCTCTGTGACGGCATGGAGCTCGATTCGAGGTCGCCGCTCGGACCGCTCCGCGCCGGAGTGGTGCTGCTCAGCGGCGAGCGAGCGTCCGAATCGCTCTTCCCCGTCCTGAGCGTCCGAGCCAACGCGACGATCCAGGTTCTGCGGCGGCTCGGACAGCTCGGGTTTCTGAGCCGCAGACGTGAGCGGCGCACGGTCAACGATCTCGTGCGGCGCCTCGGCATTCGAACGGCGTCGATCGAGCAGCCGGTGCAGACGCTCTCGGGCGGGAATCAGCAGAAGGTCTCGCTGACACGACCGTTCCTGCGAGGAGACGTCAAGGTGATCCTGGCCGAGGAGCCGACGCAGGGCGTCGACGTCGCCTCACGCTTCGACATCTATGACGCGCTGCGCGCGAAGGCGAAGGACGGGGTCGCGACGATCGTCAAGTCGAGCGACCCGATCGAGCTCGCCGGCCTCTGCGACCGGGTCGTGGTGATGTCGCGCGGGCAGATCGTCGACGAGATCCCTGGCGACGAGCTCGGGGAACGTCGGATCATCGAAGCGATCGTCGGCTCGCGGGCCAGTGCCAGAGAGCAAGCGACGGAGAGCCCCGAGGCGTCGGCGTGAGGATCGGCAGGTTCAGAGGCGCGTTGCCACTCGTCCTGATGGCGATCCTCATCCTGGCGGTCGGCGCGTTCGCGACGGTCCGGCAGGACGCATTCCTCACGAGCTTCAACCTCAACAACCTGCTCCTGCTGGCGATGCCGCTCACTCTCGTCTCGCTGGGCCAGACCTGCGCGCTGCTCGTCGGTGGCTTCGACGTCTCGGTGGCGGCGCTCATGACGTTCTGCGTCGTCGTCGCCTCCTACACGATGACGTTCGAGACGTCGGGGTGGGCGTTGTTTCCCGGAGCCCTGGTGCTCATCGCAGTGGGCGTGGCGACGGGGATCTTCAACGCCGTGCTCATCTGCGTCCTCAAACTTCCGTCCATCATCGCGACGCTCGGGACGCTCAGCATCCTCACGGGCGCATCGCTCCTCCTCCGGGACCACCCCGAAGGGCCCATCTCGAGCGACGCCGTCAGTGGTCTCACGAAGAGCGTGAGCTTCGTTCCGATCGCCTTCATCGCGGTCGTAGTCCTCGCCGCCGCCGGCGACGTATGGCTGTACCGCACGCGCACGGGGCTCGCAACGAGGGCGGTCGGCCTCGACGAGACGTCGTCGCGCCGGCTCGGGATGGCAACCGGCCGGATCGTATTCCTCGCGCTTGTCGCATGTTCCTTGATGGCATCGCTCGCCGGCCTGTACCTCGCGGCCCGGGTTCAGATCGGCTCGCCGATCCTCGACCTCGGCTTCTCTCTGGAGAGCATCGCCTGCGCCGTCCTCGGCGGAGCGGCGCTCTCCGGCGGTAGGGGTTCATTCGTGGGCGCGCTGCTAGCGGCGCTCTTCCTCTCGCTGATCGACAACGTCCTGCCGCTGTTCCACCAGCCCTCGGAGTACTCGCAGATGACGATCGGCGTGCTGATCCTGCTGGCGCTCGTGCTCTACTCGGCCCCGGACCTTCTCGACCGCTTCCGGACCAGCAGGGCCGGTGTCGGTCGGCTTCAAGCGGGCGAGGGCGACGCGGCGGGCTGAGGCGCGGCTAGTCCACGACCGCGCGCGGCAACGACGCGTTCGTCGTGCGCGGATCCGCCTCGCGGCCGATGACGACCCAGACGGCGTGGACGGGCTCGCCGCCGACGGCCCAGAGCCGATGCGGTGACGACGAGTCGAAGGCGATGGACCCACCCGGGCCGAGCTCGTATACCTCGAACCCGACCTGCACTCCCAGCGTTCCGCTCGTCACGTATCCGTACTCCCTGCCACCGTGCGTCATCAGCGCGTCCTCGGGGCACGACGCGGCTCCGACCGGATACACGACGTACAGGAACTCGACGTCGGGGTCGCGCTCGTGCGTGAGACGCTCCCAGCGCACGCCGGACGCGAGGTTGATCACGGGTCGTGTCTCGGGGCGTTCGGCGAGGCCGTCGCCGGGCTGGACCAGCCGCTCCTCGGGCTGTTCCCCGAAGACGTCGCTCATGGTCATGCCGAGCTCCGTGACGATGGCGTAGAGCGTGCTGACCGACGGATTGACGCGGTCGAGCTCGATCTGCGAGACGAGACTCGGCGAGACGCCGACCCGGCGAGCGAGCTCGCGAAGACCGATGCCGAGACGCTCGCGCTCCGCGCGCAGACGATGTCCGACCTTGGATGCCTCGAGACCGCGGTCGAGGGCGGAAGAGGACGCGGGCTCGCTCATCGGAGGTGCTCCCGGATCTCGGCGACGATGCGGCCCGGCCCCGGCAGGAACGCGTCCTCGAGGGGTGGGCTGTACGGAATCGGCGTATCGGGCGTCGCGATGCGCCACGCATCGTCGAGATGGCCGAGCCCGTGCTCGACGACGGAGGCAAGGACCTCGCCGGCCCATCCGCCCGTCAGCGGGCCCTCCTCGACGACCACGATCCGACTGGTCTTCTGCACGGACCTCAGGACGGTGTTGAGATCGAACGGCCTGAGCGTCCGGAGGTCGACGATCTCGACCGAGACCCCCTCCGCCTCCAGTTGGCCCGCCGCCTCCAGGCCGTCGTGGACTCCCTTCATTGCGGTGACGAGCGTGATGTCGCGACCCTCGCGCACGACGGTCGCCTCGCCGAGCCGTCCCGGCGCGCCGTTCACCTCGCCCTCGAGGGCGTACAGGCGCTTGTGCTCGAAGAAGAGCACGGGGTTGTCGTCGCGGATCGCGGCCTTCAGAAGGCCCTTCGCGTCCGCCGGGTTCGAAGGACACACGATCTTGAGCCCCGGTACGCCCATGAACCAGGAAGCCGGCATCTGCGAGTGGATCGCCCCGAACTGCCCGCCGGCGCCGACGACGGAGCGGATCACGAGCGGGACGCTGACCTGCTCCTGCGTCAGGAACCAGTACTTCGTCGACTGGTTGACGATGCTGTCCATCGCAAGCGTCAGGAAGTCGCCGAACATGATCTCGAGGACCGGCCGGAGGCCGTGCACCGCGGAGCCGAACGCCGCGCCCGTGAGCGCGAGCTCGGAAATCGGAGTGTCGAAGACGCGCTCCGGCCCGTACTTGTCGTAGAGGCCCGTCGTCGTCGCGAACACGCCGCCCGCGACCGCGATGTCCTCGCCGAAGAGGATCACGCGCTCGTCGGCTGCGAGCTCCTCGTCGAGCGCGTCGCGGATCGCGGTGCGAAAGGCGACAGTCGGCATGTCAGCGTCTCCATTTCATCGAGGTCACAACGCGAGCGCGAGGGGTCGCTCGAGCAGCTCGCGCAGCCGGGACAGGAATCGCGCTCCGTCGGCGCCGTAGACGACGCGGTGGTCACAGCTCAGGGTCACGGTCATGAGATCGCGAAAGGCGACGCGGTCGGGCGGCTCCTCGACCGGCGCGCGCCGCGCACGCCCGACCGCGAGGATGGCGACCTGCGGCGGGTCGATGATCGCGGTGAACGCCCGCACCCCGAACATCCCGAGGTTCGAGACCGTGAACGTGCCGTCATGGAAGTCCTCGGGCCTCAACGTCCGCTGCCGTGCGCCATCCGCGAGCGTTCGCGTCTCCTCGGCGAGCTCCGCCAGCGACTTGCGGTCGGCGTCGCGCACGACCGGCACGAGCAGCGCGTCGTCGGTGGCCACTGCGATACCGATGTTCACCCGTGAGTAGGACTCCACCTTGCCGTCGACGTAGGAGGCGTTGAAGCGGGGGAACTCGCGCAACGTGGCAGCCGCCGCCTTGACGACGAAGTCGTTGACCGACGGAGCCTCCTCTCCCTTGTCGCGCGCATCCCGCCGCGAGGCGAGGATCTCCGACACGTCGACGTCGGCCGACACGGTGAAGACCGGGATCGTCGTCGCCGACTCGACCATCCTGCGCGCGATCGTCGCCTGCGTCGGAGTCGGCTCGTGAACGCTGACCTCGCCCTTGCCCGAGACCGGCGCTTGCGCCGGAGCCGAGGTCGAGTCGGCCTCGGCAGCCGCTCGTGTCACGTCGTCGACGGTGATTCGGCCTCCCGGCCCGGTGCCGGTGATTGCGTGAAGGGAGACGCCGAGCTCGACCGCGGTCCGGCGCGCGACGGGCGTCGCGACGGGACGTGCCGGTGAGCCATCGGCGGCGGGCGACGGCTTGGCGGGCGGGGTCGCGGCGAGAGGCGAAGCCGCTTGCTCGGGCTGGGGCGGCGCAGGCGTCGCTTCGGGGGCCGCCGCACCGTCGCCGTTCGCCAAGGTCGCGATCGGATCTCCCACGGCCACCGTCGCGCCCTCCGGAGCGAGGATCGAGTCGAGCGTCCCGTCCCACTCGGCCTCGTAGACCACGGTGGCCTTGTCGGTCTCGACCTCGATCAGCCCCTCGCCTCGCGCGAACGCATCCCCCGCCGACTTCAGCCAGCGGAGGATGACCGCGTCGGCCATCGAGTCGGAGAGCTTCGGCATCGTCAGCTCGCGGGGCGGCACGGTGTCAGTCCTTGAACTCGCGAGCCGTCAGCTCGGTCGGGAACGGCGCGGCGAGGCCGCTCTCGCGCATCCGCTCCAGCTGCCCCGCCATCTCCCGTTCGATGTCGTCGAGCTCGTCCGCCTCGACCCCTTCCGCCTCGAGCTGGGCGCGAAGGACGACGATGGGATCTCGCTCCCTCCAGCGGTCGAGCTCACCCTCGGGGCGATACGCGCCCGGATCGCTGCGCGAGTGGCCGACGAAGCGGTAGGTGAGCGCCTCGACGAATACCGGCCCGTCACCCGCGCGCGCGTGTGCGACCGCGCGTTGCGCGGCCTCGCGCACCGTCCACACGCTCATCCCGTCGATCGTCTCCGCCGTCACGCCCATGACCTCGGCGCGTGCCCGAATCTCGCCCGCGGTGACCGAGCGGAACGGCGTGTACTCCCCGTAGCCGTTGTTCTCGCAGAGGAGGACGAGCGGCAGCTTGAAGACCTGCGCGAAGTTGAGGCACTCGAAGACGTACCCCTGGTTCATGGCGCCGTCGCCGAACGACGCGACCGCGACACCCCCCGTCGTCCGCTTCAGCGCCAGGGCCGCACCGGTCGCCGCCGCGATACTCCCGCCGACGATGCCGAACGAGCCGATCAGCCGGTCGCGCGGCGAGTTGACGTTCATCGAGCCCGCGCGGCCGCCGTTGACTCCGGACGCGCGCCCGAGCATCTCGTCCAGCAGCTGCTGCGCGTCCACGCCGAGTGCCAGCGCGTGTCCGTGGCCGCGGTAGGTCGCCGCCAGTCGATCGCGCTCCTCGAGCACGCTCGCGACACCCGTCGCGACCGCCTCCTGCCCGGAGTACAGGTGCGTCGTCCCGTACACCTCGCCTGCGAGGAACAGCGACTGCACGAGCTCCTCGAAGCCGCGGATCAGGAGCATCTGCCGGTAGATGCCCGTATACAGCGAGACGTCGTCGAGGACGCCGGTCGCCGGCTCGCTCGAGGCATGGCTCATGCCGTCGCGACCCCGCTGTCTGCGGCGAGGCGCTCGGCGAGGTAGCTCCAGTCCCGCTCGTGACGGTACGAGTGCCGCGGCGGAGGCCCGGGCGCCGACGTCTCGAGCCATACGACAGGGCGCCCCTGCGTCTCGTAGAACGCGTGCACGCAGCCGGTACCCGTCCAGAAGACATCGTTCGGCCGAAGCGTGTAGCGGTCGCCGTCGGCGACCACGTCGACCTCGCCTTCGAGGATGTAGTACGACTCCTCGAAGGGGTGGTCGTGCGGGTTGGCGCAGGCTCCCGGCTGGTAGTCGACCATGAACATCGTGTGCAGCTGCGCGTCGAGCCGCTGGTCGACGAGCATCTTGACCGCAATCCCGCTGTACGCGAGGACGGCGGTCGCCATGCTTCCCGACACCGTCGGTGCGCCCACCGCCTGTGCGTGCTTCAGCCGGTCGAGATCCATCTCGCCCTCGCGCAGGAGGAAGAGGTTGTGGTTGCGCGGGTCGCGAGCGTCGAGCGGCACCGCGTCGGACTCGGGAGCGGGCCCGAGGAAGAAGGTGTCGGTGCCGTCGGCACGTGGCCGAGGTGACGCCATCTCGATCCAGCGCGCTCCCTCGTCGCACCGGAACGCATGCGGCGTCCCCACCGGGATCGCGCCGCAGGCGCCGGGCTCGAGCCGCACGCCGCGACCGTCGAGATAGAGCACGGGCTCCCCCTCGAGCACGTAGAAGCTCGTCTCGAACGAGTGCAAGTGCTCGTCGACGTGCCCGTCGGCGAGCGAGACGAAGGTCAACGCCATGTGCGTCGATCCGAGCGAGCCGTCGACGAGACGACAGGTCGTGAGGCCGCTCGAGTGGCCCGGGAGCGCTGAGTCGAAGGTCGACGTCCTCGCGTCGGACGAGCCGATACCCCGGGATGCCGTCTGCGAGCTGGCGCGTGCCCGTGTCGGAGCTCATAGGGCAACCTTCGTTGCCCTATGAGCGTGGAGGGGTGCGGGGAACCGGGAGGTTCCCCGCGTTCTCGAAGAGAAGGGGGCACGCGGGGGAAACAGCGTTTCCCCCGCGACCACGAGCCGCAGGCGAGTGGTGCTCATGCAGGGACGCCGGCCGGATCGACGACCGCCGAGGTCGCCACCTGGGCTGCGAAGCCGTCCTGGCCGCCGTCGGGCGACGGCAGCAGGTCCGCGCCGCGCACGTACATGCGACCGGCCACCAGGAGCTCCTCGGCGGGGAACCGCGTGATCACGTCGCAGCCCGTCGCAGTCACCACGACTTCCTCTTCGATGCGCGCTGCCGAGCGGCCGTCGGTAGCGGCGCAGTAGGTCTCGAGAGCGAAGACCATGCCTTCCTCGAGCTCCACGGGGTGCTCGAGGGAGTGGACGCGGGAGATCATCGGAGACTCGTAGAGCCCGACGCCGATCCCGTGCCCGAACTGGAGCCCGAAGCACGTCTCCTCGTCGGGGAAGCCGAGCTCCTCGGCGGTCGGCCAGACCGCGGCGATCTTGTCGGTCGTCATTCCCGGGCGGACGAGCTGGATCGCCGCGTCGAGCCACTCCCGGCACTGTTTGTACGCGTCGAGCTGTGCGTGCGTCACCCCGCCCACGTTGAACGTGCGGTAGTAGCACGTCCGGTAGCCCATGAACGAGTGGATGATGTCGAAGAACGCCTGGTCGCCCGGGCGCAGCAGCCGGTCCGAGAAGACGTGTGGATGCGGGTTGCAGCGGTCGCCCGAGACGGCGTTGACGGCCTCCACCTGCTCGGATCCCATCTCGAACAGGAGTTGATGCGCGCGCCCGACGATCTCGTGCTCGTACACACCCGGCCGCAACATCCGGTAGATCTCGTCGTAGACGGCGTCGACGAGCCCGGCCGACTGGTCGAGGAGCATGATCTCCTGAGGCGTCTTGATCGTTCGCGCCGCGAGAAGCACCTGCGATCCGTCGGTGACGTGCACCCCGGCCCGGCCGAGCGCCTGGAGCGTCACGAGGTCCGCCATGTCGACGCCCAGTGGCTCGTCGAGCAGCCCTCGCTCCCGCAGCTCGTGCGCGATCTTGCCGGCCAGTCGATCGGGGATCCCGGTCTCGTCCGGCATCGCGCCGCGCATCGGCGAGACGCCTGCGCGGAAGTTCTCGGGGGGAAGCCACGGAGCGAACAGCTGATGGTGGCGCGCCGCCGATCCGAAGTCCCAGAGGATCGGGTCGGCTCCTCGCATGAGAAGCGTGAAGCGCGCGTTCTTGTCCCGTGCCCACTCGCCGATGTGCGTGCTCGTGACATAGCGGATGTTGTTGGGGTCGAACAGCAGCACCGCCCCCAGGTCGGATGCCTCGAGGGCCGCCTTGGCGCGGTCGAGGCGCTCCTCCCGCAGCCGCGGGAAGTCGATGCGTTGCTCCCAGTCGACGGCGCGCGTCGCGTCGGGGGAGCCGCTGGCGCGGCTTCGCATGTTCACCGCAGCACCTCCTGCTGATCGGGATCCTCGGTTACGTCGGAGAGCGTCGCGGCCGCGGCGTCGAGCCCGCAGATGCTCCGGAGATACAGGAAGAGCGCAATGAAGTCGTCGTCTCCGTAGCCCGCCTCGATCGCCGCCCGCAGGTGAACCTTCATCTCGTTCGCGAGGGGAAGCGCGACACCGGCGTCGTGGGCAGCGTCGAGGACGAGGTCGATGTCCTTCTCCATCAGCGCCGTCGTGAACGTCGCGGAGAAGTCGTCCCGCAGGAGCGGCTCGGTCTTGTACTTGACGAACGGCGCGCCGGCCGCCGAGCTCCCCATCACCTCGAGGAGCGCCGCGCGAGAGACCCCTGAGGCCTCGCCGAGGACGAGAGCCTCGGAGATCACCTGCGCCAGCACCGCGATCATCAGGTTGATCGCGAGCTTGACGACCCGGGCTTGGTCCGCGTCTCCCACATGGGTGACGGTCGACCCGATCGCACGCAGGACTGGATCGGCGCGCTCGAGGGCGTCGCGCTCACCGGACACGATGAAGCTCAGGTTGCCGGCGCGCACGACACTCGGGTTCCCGCTGACGGGTGCGCGCAGGTATTCGACCCCCGCCGAATCGGCGAGCGCGGCGATGCGTGCCGAGACGTCCGGCGACACGGTGCTCACATCGACGAGCAGCACGCCCGGTTTCGCCGCTTCGACGACCTGGGCTGCGATCGCCTCGAACGCGTCGTCGTCCGCGAGCGAGGTGAGGACCACGTCGACCCGTTCGACGAGCTCCCTGGTCGAATCCGCCACGACGGCACCACGACCCTCGATGGACTCCGCTTTCGCTCGAGTGCGATTGTGGACGACGAGCGGATACCCGGCATCGAGAAGGCGCTCTGCGATCGCCGTGCCCATGTTGCCGAGCCCGATCAACCCCACGGTTGGACGCGGGTCGTTGGAAGCACGCACTGTCCAGTATGAATAAACGATGGGCCACGACGGGTCAAGCCGCTCCGCTCGTCCGTCGCGTCTTTTCGTTCCGCTCAGGCTCGCGGAGCCTGTACAGCCGCACGACACGCGGCGCGTCGAGTCAGCCGTCGGAAGCTGTCGCCATCACCGCCCGGAGCCTTTCGAGGCTCTCCGCCGGCCACAGCTTCTCGGTGTCGTAGTAGACGGCGAAGGCCGGGACCGACTCCGGGAGCGCCACCCAAGGGAGCTTCGAGCGCGTGAAGATGTGGACGTCGGGGCTGACGCTCGACGGGTCGTCGAGCGTGCCGCCACGTACGAATCGAATGCGCGGGCTCGTGTACTGACTGTAGAGCGCGATCTGGCACGTCGGGCACCGCCACACCTTCTGCTTGCCGCGATCGCGAGGCACGTCTCCACGTTGGGGCTCGCCGGCGAGGAGCTCGACCCGGTCGGTCTCGATCAGCAGGTTGATCACGAAGGCGCTCCCCGTCTGCCGCTGGCAGTTCAGGCAGTGGCAGCAGTGGACGAACAGCGGATCGGAGGCGAGCCGGTAACGAACCTCACCGCACGAACAGCCGCCTTCGCGAAGGTCGCTCATGCCTCCCAGTCTGCCTCAGGCGAGCTGCTCGCGACCGCTCTCGGCGGAGAGCCGTTCGGTAGCGTCACTGCGATGGCCGTGCATCGCCTCAGCAGGACCGAGGCCAGGCGCATCGCGATCCGAGCCCAGCTCCTCGACGCGAACCGACCGACGGCTCTGCTCGAGGTGATCGGCCACCTGACCCTCTTGCAGCTCGATCCCACGGCAACGATCGCCCCGAGCGCCGACCTCGTGGCTTGGTCACGGCTCGGCGACGCGTACCAACCGTCTCAGCTGACCGCCGCCTTGGAGCACGACCGGACGCTCTACGAGGTGCGCGCGATCATCCGGCCGACCACGGACCTCGGTCTTCAGCTCGCGTCGATGGCAGCATGGCCGTTCGCCGACGAGCCGAAGCGCTACCACGCCGTTCCCGGGCCGTCTGCCGCACGTTGGCTCGAGGCCAACGACTCCTTCCGCCGCGACGTCCTCGAGCGGCTCCGCGAATCGGGCCCGCTCCTTTCGAGGGAGATCCCCGACACGAGCGTGGTCCCGTGGCAGTCGTCGGGCTGGACCGGCAACCGCAACGTCACGCAGATGCTCGAGTTCCTGTCCGCGCGCGGAGAGGTCGCGACCGCGCGACGAAGCGGGCGTCAGCGGCTGTGGGACGTGTCCGAGCGCGTCTACCCGCCGGTCGCCGACGTCGCGCCGCTCGCCGAGGCGCGCCGGACCATGGGTGAGCGTCGCATACGCGCACTCGGCGTCGCGCGCCCCGAGGTCCTGGGCGTTTACGGAGAGCGGAACCACGAGCAGGTCGGAGGAGAGCCGGCCGAGGTGGAGGCCACCGAGGGTGAGTGGCGGGTCGACCCGCAGACCATCGGCCGACCGTTCGAGGGACGGACGGCACTGCTGTCGCCCTTCGACCGCCTCGTGCACGACCGCCAGCGCGCGCTCGACCTCTTCGACTTCGAGTACACGCTCGAGATGTACAAGCCGCCGGACCAACGCCGGTGGGGCTACTTCGCGCTGCCGATCCTGCACGACGACCGGCTCGTCGGGAAGCTCGACGCGACCGCAGACCGCAAGGCATCGGTGCTCCGCGTGCACGCGATCCACGAGGACGTGCGCTTCACGAAGCCGATCGCGAAAGCCGTCACCGGGGAGATCGAAGCGCTCGCAGCGTGGATCGGGCTCGGCTCGATCGACGTCGAGTAGGACGGCGGCCGATCAGCGCGGATACAGCCGCGCCGCCGTCGCCTTGAACGACGCGGTCGCGAGCACGCCTGGACGAAGTCCGAGCCGCTCCGCCGACGCCGCGGTGATCTCGGCGACGATCGGGCCGACCCGCACGCGGGTGCGGTTGCCCATCGGTGCGACGGAGACGACGGCGGCGCTCAGGTGGTTCATGCGGGAGTCGTCCGGGGTGAACGAGCCGAGCGAGACGTCCCACGGGTAGACCGCGACGTTCACCTCGCCGTCGCCTTCGTCCGCGCTCCAGAGCGCCAGACCGCCGTCGAGCGCGACGTGCCTCAGACCGTCCCGCACTTCGACCACGCGCCCGGGGAGAACGGTCGCGCCGGTGAAGCTCGCGACGAACGCGTCCCGCGGCAGCGCGACGAGATCGGTCGGCGTCGCGAGCTGCAGCACCTCTCCGTCGCTGATCACGCCGACGCGATGCGCGAGAGTCGCCGCATCTTCGAAGTCGTGCGTGACGAGGACGGTCGGGAGGTCGAGCTCGTCGAGCAACTCGCGCAGATCGGCCCGCACGCCCGCGCGCGTGTGGGCGTCGAGGGCGGAGAGCGGCTCGTCGAGCAGGAGCAGCGCCGGGTCGCGCGCGAGCGCGCGAGCGAGCGCCACCCGCTGGCGCTCCCCTCCCGAAAGCTGCTGTACGCGGGCACGAGCCAGCTCGGAGATCCCGAAGCGCTCGAGCAACGGCGAGACGTCCGCGGCGTTACGAGCTCCGAATCGGACGTTGTGCCAGACGTCGAGATGCGGGAACAGCGCGTACTCCTGGAACAGGTAGCCGACGCGCCGCCGCTCCGGCGGGACATCGATACGCCGGGCCGTGTCGAGCAGCACCGTGTCGTCGAGCGAGACCAGACCCTCGTCCGGCTTGAGCAACCCGGCGACGACGCGCAGGACGGTCGTCTTCCCCGCTCCGGACGGCCCGACGAGCGCGACCGTCTCGCCGGGCTCGACCGTCAGGTCGGCCGACGCGCTGAAGCTGCGAAGAGCGTGAACGAATCGGACCCTGAGCGCCATCGGGTGAAGAGCTTGACGGACAGGAGGACGAGCGCGCTCAGGACGATCAGGAACGCGCTGATCGCGAGCGCGACGTCGAGGTCGATGTCGAACTGCTCGTAGATGGCCAGCGAGAGCGTCTGGGTCACGCCCTGGAGCGATCCCGCGAACATGATCGTCGCGCCGAACTCGCCGAGACCGCGCGCGAAAGCGAGGGCCGCTCCGGCGCCGAGCCCGCCACGCGCGAGCGGAAGCATCACGCGAGCGAAGACGCGGCCCGGCCCGGCTCCGAGCGTCCTCGCAGCCGCCGGCAGGGTCGGGTCGACGACCTCGAACGACGCGATCGCCGTGCGGAGGTAGAACGGGCTCGCGACGAACGTCACGGCCAGGATGACCGCGACCTTCGTGAACGCGATGTCGATGCCCAGTGCGTCGAAGGTGCCGCCGAGGAGCCCAACGCGCCCGAAGGCGACGAGCAGACCGATGCCGGCGACCGCAGGCGGCAGAACGAGCGGAAGCTCGACGAGCGTCACCAGCACGTCGCGGAGCGCTCCGCGCCGCGTCGAGATCCAGTATGCGGCCGGCGTCCCGAACACGAGGATCACGAGCATCGAGATCGAGATCGTCTCGGCCGTCACGCGGAGCGCATCGCGCGCTGCATCGGTGCCCAGCGCCGACACGAGCTCACCGGGTGGGATCTGGAGGAAGACCGCGACGATCGGAAGCAGGAGGAAGAGGAGGACGACGCTCGTGGCCAGAACGAGCGTCGTCCTGAAGAGCGCGTCGCCTGCTACGCGCCCGGACCGGGAAGGAATCCGTACTCCTTGAGTGCGGCCTGGCCCTTCGCCGAGAGAAGCGTCTTGATCCACGCCTGTGCCGCCGCCTTCTTCGACGAGCTCGACACGACCGCGATCTCGTACCGCACACGCGGCTGTGCCCAGGCGGGGATCCTGACCACCGTCACCCGATCCGCGACTGCGCGGGCGTCGGTGATGTACACGAATCCGGCGTCGGCCTGCCCGAGAGCCACCTTCCCGGTCACGGCCCGCACATCCGTCTCCTGGCTCACGACCTTCGAGAGGACGGAGGACAGGCCCATCTTCCGGAGCACCGTGCGCGTGTATCCGCCGACGGGCACGGCAGCACCGGCGACGACGAGCTTCACCGGCTTGCGCTTGAGGTCGTAGACCGAGCGAATCCCGGCGGGGTTCGACTTGGGAACGATGAGCGCGAGACGGTTCGACGTGAAGGTCACCGGCTTCTCGACGAGGTTCTGGCGGAAGAGACGCTGCGTGTTGAGCGGCGCCGCGGAGGCAAAGATGTCGGCCGGCGCGCCGTTCCGGATCTGGGTCTCGAGTGCGTTGGACCCGGCGAAGCTGTAGCGCTGGTTGCCGTCGAACGCCCGGAACACGTCGGTCAACGACGCGGCCGCGTAGATGGTGAGGGGCTCGGTCTGCGTCCGCGCGCCCGACGCCAGCGACGCCGCCGCGAGAATCGCGATGACGGTTGCCGCGATGCGCTTTCTCATCACTCCTCCTAACCGAGGTATGCCTCGAGCGCGTCGCTCGCGGCCTCGAGGTCCATCGCGATCGGGAACGGCTCCGCTGCAGACACGCCAGCGAGCGCGACGATCTGCTGGCTGACGCTTGCAGCGAGGCTCGCGTAGAGAACGCGGTACGACTGCTCGCTCGCAACGGCGGCGGCCGTCTGGTACGCGCCGAGCAGCGCCCGAAGCACGCCGCGGCCGGTGTCGACCAGCGCCTTCTCGGACTTGAACGTGTTCGAGGGCCATGCGAACTGGAAGTCCTCGGGCAGTGGTGCGACGTCGCCGGCGCTCGTCAACAGATCCGACAGTGCCTTCGCGTGCTGCACGGCAGCTGCGCGCCCGCGCTTGAGGGCTGCGGCCTTCGGCCCGGAGACCACCTTCGCCTCGATCGCCCTTGCATAGAAGTCCTTCACCAGGAACTCGGTCGCCGCACCGAAGTTCCCAAAAGCGAGGTCATCCTCCGTGGCAGCCCCGGCCGTGGCAAGCCACGGCGTGCCGAGCGTGACCGCTCCGGCGCCGAGCGCGCCCGTCAAGAAACGACGTCGATTCACGTCACCGTCCTCTCCCTCGACAATTGTTCGGTGCCTGCCGGCGGGCTACGCTAGCACAGCACTAGTCAATAGTGAACTACCAGGAGGAACGATGAACATCAGCGCGCGGAACCAGCTCAGCGGGACCGTGACGTCCGTCAAGCTCGGCGGCGTCATGGCGGAGATCGTCGTTCAGGTCGGCGAGAACGAGATCGTCTCCGTCGTCACTCGCGCGAGCGCCGAGGAACTCGGCATCGCCGAGGGTGACATCGTCTGGGCGATCATCAAGTCGACAGAGGTCATGCTCGCGAAGTGAGCCGACCACCCCGTACCGAGCGCACGCTCCCGGAGTGGGCGGCCCTCGGCCTGCTCTGCGAGAGCCCACGGCACGGGTGGGCTATCGCACGTGAGCTTGCTCCGAGCGGTGAGCTCGGCCGCGTGTACTCGTGTACTCGGCCGCTCGTCTACCGCGCGCTCGGTCAGCTCCGCGAGGCAGGATTGGTCGAGGAGAGGGGCACGGCAGCAAGCGACGAGGGTCCGGCGCGGACGACGCTCGCCGCCACGCGACGCGGCCGAGCAGCGTTCCGGAAGTGGCAGGATTCCGCGGTCGAGCACGTCCGCGACCTCCGGTCCGAGCTCATGCTCAAGCTGCTGTTCCAGGACCGGGCGGGCACCGATCCGACACCGCTCCTGCGCGAGCAGGCCGGGTTCCTCATCCGCGGCGAGCTCGCGCTCGAGCGGCAGCTGCGCTCCTCCACGGAGTTCGACCGAACTCTCGTCCTCTGGAGGCTCTCGGTCGTGCGGGCGGCGCTCTCGTTCGTGGAGGCACTACTCGACCAGCGCACGGTCGAGCCGGTCGTCTACCGGCCGATCGGCGTCGTGGTGTCTCCACACGTCGGACCTCGACGGCATGCCACTCCAACCAATCGCGGATACGAGCGGGGAGTCGCGCATCGACGTCTTCGAGCCGCACCGCGGGTGCCTCGACGACCTCGCGGACTTCTCGCATGTCTGGGTGCTCGCACACCTGCACGAGACGACCGGCTGGGATGCGGCGGTCCCGACGTTCCTCGACGACCGCACGCACGGCACGTTCGCGACGCGCTCGCCTCGGCGCCCCAACGCGATCGGGCTGTCACTCGCGGAGATCGTCGCGGTCGACGAGCTCGCCGTCGTCATCGCAGGGCTCGACCTCCTCACGGGCACGCCCGTTCTCGACCTGAAGCCGTACGTCCCGCTCTTCGACGCACCCGCCGGCGACGACGTGCGGGCCGGGTGGTTCGAAGGACGCGCGGAGCGGGTGTTCGAGCGCCGCTCGGACGACCGCTTCCTCCCGCGAAGCCGCCGCTAGGTTTCCGGGAGAGCGTCGGCGAGGAACGCGACCTCGTCGACGTAGCACCAGAACCAGTTCTCGAACGGCTCGATCGAGCGCATGACCGGGTGCCCGATCTCGTTCGCATGTGCCGTCGCATGGCGGTTCGGCGAGTTGTCGCAACACGCGATGTGCCCGCAACTCGTGCACAGCCGTAGGTGCACCCACCAACTGTCGGTCTTCAGGCAGTCCTCGCAACCCGGGATGTCGTCGGGCACGTCGCGGAAAGTGACCGTGTCGAGATGGGCGCACGACGACACGTCTGCACGGTACCGACGCGACTAGGCTGCCCTCCGTGTCGGCCGCCTTCGACGTCCAGCCGATCGACGGGTCGGCGCTCGCGCTACGGACGATCTCCCTCGCACCGGGCATGACGACATCTATCGGCGCGGCGGAGCACGACTCGCTGCTCTACGTGTCCGCGGGAGCAGGGCTGCTGTCAGTCGGACGACGAGTCCGTGCCGGTGCGGACACGGAGTGCCGGCCTCGTGGTCGCCGGGAAGGACGCCCAGCTGTCGGCGACGGCGGCGCTCGACGTCATCGTGGCGACGGTCGGTGCCGAGGCGGATCTGCACGCGCCAATGGGACCCCGGGAGCTCGTCGCCTCGCTCGACGCGGCGGATGCGGAGGCGGCAACGGGCGCGCGCTCGTTCCAGATCCTGTTCGGCCCGCACAACGGGTCGACGCGCGCGACCCTGTTCGCGGGCTTCATCCCGCCTGGGAAGGCACCGTGGCACTACCACCTGTACGACGAAATCGTCTGGGTGCCGGAGGGCCCCGGGCGCTTGCACCTCTCCGAGGGAAGCAACGAGCTGAGGGCGGGCGCGGCGTTCAGGCTCAGGCCGCGTCAGGTGCACATCGTCGAGAACGCGGGCGAGCGCGAGATGACGATCATCGGGATCTTCACGCCGGCCGGGAGCCCTTCGGCCGCCTACCTCACGGCCGACGTCGCCGCCGAGTACCGCTTCGCGGGGTAGCGCATGGCGGTCGCGATGCCGGTCACGTGGAGCGACGCTCACCGGCTCCACGCGCCGAAGCACGCCGTCTGGGTGGGCGTGCCGATCGAGGCCGACGAGCTCCCCGAGCGCGCCGACGTCATCCGGAAGGCGCTCGAGGATGCTGGCGCCGAGCTCGTTCCGGCGCAACCGCACCCGGACGAGGCGCTGCTGGCCGTCCACGACGCCGGGCTCGTCGAGTTCCTGCGAACGGCGTGGGAAGGCTGGAGCGCAAGCGGGATGCCGGCCGAGTCGGGTCAGGCCGACGTCGTCGGCTACATCTTCCCCACACCTGGCCTTCTCTCAGGGCTCGAGCCACACGTGCCGACTGCGCTGTCCGCGCGCACCGGCGCGTGGTGCTTCGACACGATGACGGTCGTCGCCGAAGGCACGTGGCGGGCTGCGCGCGGTGCGATCGACGCGGCGCTCACGGCGGCCGACCTCGTCCTCGAAGGCGCGCCGGCCGCGTACGCCTGCTGCCGGCCGCCGGGCCACCACGTGACGCGGTCGGCGTTCGGCGGCTCGTGCTACCTGAACAACGCGGCCGTGGCCGCGCAGCACCTGCGCGAGCGCGGAGTGTCACGCGTGGCGCTGCTCGACGTCGACGCTCACCACGGAAACGGCTCACAGGCGATCTTCTGGGCGCGCGATGATGTGCTCACCGGCTCGGTGCACGTCGATCCCGGCGCGGGCTGGTTCCCGCACTTCCTCGGCTTCGCCGACGAGCTCGGCGCCGCGAACCTCAACGTCCCACTGCCGCCCGAGTCGGGCGACGACGTCTGGCTCGCGGGCGTCGAGCGGCTTGTCGCCGCGGCACGATCGCACGGTAGCGAGGCGCTCGTCGTCGCGCTCGGAGTCGACGCCGCAGCGGACGACCCCAACTCGCCCCTTGCTGTGACGAACGACGGATACCGCGAAGCGGGGCGACTGCTGGGCGGCCTCGACCTGCCGACGGTCCTCGTCCAGGAAGGTGGCTATGTGCTCGAGACGATCGGCTCGCTCGTCCGTGCCACCCTCGAGGGGTTCGAGAACGGGCGATGAGCCTCTCCCGTCCGGTGCTCCTCTACGACGCGGGCTGACGCTTCTGCCGTTGGGCGGCGCGTGTCGTCGTCCGCCTCGATCGCGGTGAGCAGCTCGCAATCCTGCCGCTCGACGACGTCGCAGCCGCACCGCTTCTCGCCCAGCTCGCGGAGGATGAGCGCTTCGCCAGCTGGCGCCTGGCGCACCGCAACGGGTCGTTGCGCGGATACCTGGGCGTCCGCGGGCGCTTGCCCGACGCGCTGTATCGCGCGATCGCCGAGCGGCGCGACCTGCTCGGACGCCTCGTCCCGGACGGGCAAGCTCCGCGTCGGTATCCCTAGGTGAGCCAGTCGCGCAGCGGCACCCTGACGCCGAGCGACGAGAAGTCGCCGCGCTCGCGGATAGCGCGCGCGGCTTCGGCGAAAGCGCCGACACCAACCCAGGTCAGACCGCCGCCCACGCTCACGCGCTGCGCGCCGGCGCCCACGATCTCCGCGAGCGTGAGGTCGCCGAAGGCGAGCACGTTCACCGGACGCGAGACAGCGTCACACACCGCGCGGATCTCGTCGACGGTGCGGAGACCGGGCGCATAGAGCACGTCGGCACCCGCCGCCTCGAACGCCTGCAAGCGCACGATCGTGTCGTCGAGGTCCGGATTTCCCCGGATGTGGTTCTCGGCACGTGCGGTCAACATGAACGGGAACCCGAGCCCGCTCGCGGCCTCGACGGCCGCCGCGACCCGCTCGACCGCCTCGGCTCGCTCGTACAAGCGTCCCGCCGGATCCCAGTCCTCGATCGAGCCTCCCACGGCGCCCGCCTCGGCGACGCGCTCGATCGTGTGCGCAACCCGGTCGGCGTCTGTGGCATAGCCGTTCTCGAGATCCACGGAGACGGGGAGGCCGGTCGCGCGGTCGAGCTCGGCCACGTGTGCGACCACGTCGTCGAGCGTCGCCTGTCCGTCCAGACGACCGAGCGTGAACGCGAATCCGGAGCTCGTCGTCGCGAGCGCCTCGAAGCCGAACGCCTCGAGCACGCGGGCAGAGCCGACGTCCCACGGATTCGGGATGACGAAGGGCTCGCCCTCGTGAAGCGCTCGGAACGCAAGCCCCTTCTCCTCCTGGCTCCCCATCCGAGACGGACGCTACCCACTGCGCACGCTCGCGCGGAGCTCGCGAAGGCGGACGGTCTCGAGCGCGATCGAGAACAGGAGGATCACGATCACGACCCCGAGCGTCACGATCGCGTCGGCGCCGTCGAGCAGCACGGCGATGACGAGCGCGGCCGCGGCGGCGGCGAGCCGCTCCCACGCGACTCTGCGAACGACGCGGAAGCGCATGAGCGCGAAACCGACGAGGAACAACGCGATCCCGAGCCCGAGCGCCCAACGCCCGGCCTTCGAGAGCGGATCGAGCGGGTGCTCGAGCGTCTTCTTGGCCGCAACCGCGTAGAAGATGATCCCGAGCACGACCGGGTAGTGAAAGAACGTGAAGACATCCCGGGCGAGCGGGCCGCGAGCCTGCGGCGAGGCTCGTCGGAGCGACCGTTCCGCGGCGACCGCCGTGAAGTCGAAGTACGCCCACCACAACGCGGCGACCCCGGCGAAGGCGACGACGACGGAGCTGGCGTACGTCACATCGCGTGTGAGCTCGGAGGTCGCGATCCCGATGGCGACGATCGACTCGCCGAGGGCGATGATCACGATGAGCGCGAAGCGCTCGGCGAAGTGCGACGGCGAGACATGCCACTCCATGCTCGCGACGGTGAGCGTCCCGACGACGTCGATGACGAGCGACGCGAGCCAGACCCAGGCGCGGTAGTCGGGATCGACGAAGCCTCCGACGAGCGCGACGAGAGCGGCAAGCAGAAACCAGGGTGAGAGACGCGCGACGGACCGAAGCACCGCCGGGTCGTGGCGCACTCCCCACGCGTAGAGCGCCGAGTTGAGGATGCGCACGACGAAGTAGGCGACCGCGAACCACGCCGCCTCGTCCTGGAACGCGTCCGGGACCGCGAGCGCCATGAAGAAGCCTGCCGCCATGGCCGCGAAGATGATCAGCCGAGTCACCGCGTTCTCCACGTCGATGGCGTTCGTCATCCACGCGTAGGCCGACCAGGCCCACCAGACCATCGCGAGCACGAGCGCCGCGCGGGCGAAACCCTGCGGGCTCGTGTCTTCGAGGATGAGCGACGTGACCTGCGTGAACGCGAACACGAACACGAGGTCGAAGAAGAGCTCGAGGTAGCTGGTCTTGCGCTCCTCCTCGGCGGTCGTGTCCTCGCCGATGAGCGGAGCGAGCTCGCTCACGTTGCCGCGACTGCGCGCTCGAGCGACTCGACGGACAGCGGCGAGCCGGACGCCTCCTCGACCAGGTGATCCCAGCGAATCGACTGCCCCGGTCCGAAGAGCCGCTCCCGCAGCAGAGCGCCGGCCTCGGAGCGATCCACGATGCCGCCCGTCTCGGACTCGAGCGCCGCGTCGAGCTGCAGCGCGACGATCGCTCCGTACAGATAGGTGTGGTAGTAGACGGGAGAGACCGCGATATGGATCTTCGCGGCCCAGTCGGGCGCCCGGCGATCGTCCGGCGGGGTGACTCGCTGGTAGCGCGAGACGAGCTCCCACCAGAGTGCGTCGAGATCTCCGTCGGGATTCGCGTACAGCGCCCGCTCGAACGCATGCATCACGAGCACCCAGCGCGTGAAGACGAGGAGCTCGACGGCTCGGGCTGCGCGGAGTCTCGGCTCGAGCTCCGCCCCCTCGCGCGCGCTCAGACCGAGGACGCGCTCGAGCCACTCGCGCCGCCCGGCGAGCGAGCCGAAGAGAATCGCCGACGCCTCGGTCGCCACGAGGTGCGTCGACCGCAGCTGCCATGGCAGATCGTCGCGAAAGCCGAGGTCGTAGACGCCGTGTCCCAGCTCGTGGAGCATCGTGTCCGCCGAGTCGTGGGTCGTCACGAGGTTCGCGAGCACGCGGACGTCGCCGCGACGATCGATGTCGATGCAGAAGGCGTGCTGGTTCTTCCCGTCACGCGGGTACACGTCGCTGCGCTCGATGATCCCCTGGGCTTCGAGCCCGACGCCCTCGATCGTCCGCCGCGCGAGATCGACGATGTCGGCGCCGTCGAAGTACGGATCGAGATCGACGGCTCCCTCCGGCGGCACCTCCTGGAAGAACGGGTCGGCGTGATGCCACGGCCGCAGATCTGCCACGGCGCACCCGAACCGGGCCGTCAGGCGCTCGTCGAGCGCGCCCTTCCAGCGCGCGTAGGGCCCGGCGGTCACGCGGTCCGCTTCGGCGAGCGTCCGCGCGAGCCGCTCCTCGTCCATCTCGTCGGTCGCCAGCGACAGCGCGAACCAGTCGCGATGACCGAGTGAGCGCGCAGCCTCGTTGCGCAAGCTCGCGAGCCGACACACGTCGTCCGCGACGACGGCACCCACGGTCTTCGACGCCTCCCACGCCTCCCGCCGCTCTCGAGGATCGTCGCTCCGGCGGAGGATCCTCTTGATCTCCGTGTCTCCGACCTCCTCGCCGCCGACCACGCCGCGATGGCGCGAGAAACGGAGGTCGACGGACGTCTCGAGCTCGACGATCCTCGACCTGAGCCCGTCCGGAACCTGATGCCTGAGCATTTCGTCGTGGAGGAGGTCGAGCCGACGTCGCACGTCGCCGCCAGCGCCGTTCCGGCGAGCCGCCTTCACGGCGGCGAACCGCTCGCGGTCGGCGAGCGCATCGGACCACGCGATCTCCGCGCGCTCCCTCCGCGCCGCGTTCTCCTCGGTCGCCTCGACCTGCGAGGCCCACCAGGCGAGGTTCGCCTCCTCGGACAGCGGAGCGAGGCGCGCTTCGGCGTCCTCGACGATCCGGCGAGCGTCGGACGTCACGCGGCGGTCGGCTCGACGAGGCGGACGACGCGGCGACCCGGTCGGGAGAAGCGCCGGATCTCCGAGAGGGTCTCGAGCGGACGCGCCGTAGCGCGTTCCGTCGTGCGAGGCCGCGCCGGTCGCGACCGAGGATCGCGAGCACCTGCGCAGTCTGCACGGCCGACGACACGTAGACACGCTCGTCCGTTCCCCGGCTGCGCTCGGCGAGCGGTCCGATGCATGCGGCCGCAATACCCGTGGTGAGAACGGCGCGAACGTCGGTCGTCGGGCCGATGGCAGCCTCCTCGCCGGTCAACCGCCCGGACCGCGTCGACGATCTCGCGGCCGCAGACGCTCATCGGGCGCGATCCTATCCGTCGCCGCTGGAACGCACGCCTGAGCGCCGCTAGCCTGCGCTCTGATGAGCGCGGTCGACGTGAAGACGCTGCCGTGGAGCTGGTACACCGATCCTGCGGTGCTCCAACTCGAGCGGGAGCGCATCTTTCGCCACTCGTGGCAGTACGTCGGGCACGACCGCGACGTTTCCGAGCCGGGGTCGTTCGCGGCCACGTGGGTCGGCGACGTCCCGGTCGTGCTCGTTCGCGATCGCGAGGACACGCTACGGGCCTTCCTCAACGTCTGCCGGCATCGAGGCTCGATCGTCTGCGAGGGGAAGGGTCGGCGAGAGACGCTGCAGTGCCCCTACCACGCGTGGACGTACGGGCTCGACGGCAGGCTCATCACGGCGCCGCGCGGCAACCAGGAGGGCGGCATCCCCAAGGGGGAGCTCGGGCTCGTCCCGCTCCAGCTCGACACGTGGGGGCCGTTGATCTTCGTCAACCCCGATCCCGAAGCCGCTCCCCTCGAGGAGTTCCTCGAGGGCATGCCGGAGCGAATCGCCGACGCCGGAATCGACCTCGAAGCGCTCCAGTTTCTCCAGCGCTCCGAGTCCGAGCTCGAGTGCAACTGGAAGGTCTCCGCGGAGAACTTCCTCGAGTGCTACCACTGCCCGACCGCGCACCCAGGTTTCTCGGCCGTCATGGACGTGTCCGTCGATGCGTACCTACTCGAGACGAGCGGCGGCCGCATGAGCCAGCACAGCCCGCCGCGCGCCGAGCCTCGCGGTGCGTACGACCCGACAGGCGAGGTCGAGCGCGGCCAGTTCCACCTCCTCTTCCCCGGCACCGTGATCAACGTGATGCCCGGCCGACCGAACTTCTCGATCGGCCCCATCGTCCCGCGGGGCCCCGAGAAGACGTTCCGCTTCCTCGACTACTTCGTCGCCGAGGACGCCGACGAGGCGTGGATCGAGGAGTCGCTCGCGTTCGACGCACAGGTCGGCACCGAGGATCGCGCGCTCATCGAGCGCGTGCAGGCCGGGATGCGGGCGGGGCTCATCGAGGACGGGCGGCTGCTCCCGGAGTCCGAGCGGCTCATCGCGCACTTCCAGGCGCTCGTCGTCGACGCGCTGGCGTAGGCGTTCACCAAAGCGTCGCCGCGACGTCACCCAGTCGCGACCCACGGCTCTGCGCCGAAGTGCAAAGAGTCCCTCACCCTTTCCTGCTTCGGCCGACGACCTGACGCGGGCCAAAGTCATGGGGAGGCGCGACGCCGAGCGGGGCCCGCCAGGGCCGGCCCCGTTCGGCGCTTCCGCGACACGCTTCACCGGATGCTCACCCCACGGGAGGCGCTGCCGATACAGAATGCAGCAATGGCGACGCGCGTCCGTTCAGAACATGCCGAGACCCTGCTCAACCGGGAGCTCTCGCACCTCGAGTTCCACGCTCGGGTTCTCGAGCTCGCGACGGACGAGTCGTTGCCTCTTCTCGAACGCGTCAAGTTCTGTGCGATCTTCTCCTCGAACCTCGACGAGTTCTTCCAGGTGCGTGTCGCGGGGCTCCTCGGCCAGGCGGAAGCCGGCATCACCGTGCGCTCCGCCGACGGTCTCACGCCACAGCAGGCGCTCGCTCGAATCCGCGAGCGCGTGCTCGAGCTTTCAGCGCTGCAGTCAAGGCTCTGGAAGCGTGAGCTGCGCCCTGCGCTCGCCGCCGAGGCGATCACCGTCGGCGGCATCGAGGACCTCGGCGAGAAGGAGCTCTCGCAGCTCGAGAAGCGCTTCCACCGCGAGATCTACCCGGTTCTCACCCCGCTCGCGGTCGGCCCCGGGCAGCCCTTCCCCTACATCTCAGGCCTCTCGCTCTCGCTTGCGATCTTCGCCGAGGATCCAGACGTCGGCGAGGAGCGTTTCGCGCGCGTAAAGATTCCGGAGGGGCTCCCACGGTTCTTCGACCTGGGCGGCCGTGGGCTCTACGTCCCGCTCGAGCAGATAATCGCCCACTTCCTCCCCTCGCTGTTCCCCGGTGTGCACATCGTCGAGCGCGCGGTCTTCCGCGTCACGCGCGACGCCGACTTCGAGGTATCGGACGACGCCGACGACCTCCTAGAGGCCGTCGAGACGCAGCTCCGTCGGCGCCGGTTTGGCGACGTCGTCCGGGTCGAGGTGAGCTCGTCGGCGTCCTCCGAGATGGTCGCCCGCCTGCAGAGCGGCCTCGGCGCCGACGAGACGCAGATCTACCGGGTGGAGAGCCCGCTCGACCTCTCCGAGCTGCTCGAGCTCCCGTCCATCGACCGGCCCGAGCTGAAGTACGAGCCATGGGTCCCCGCAATTCCGCCGCGGCTCGCGAGCGCGCAGAGCGACCCCCCTCAGATGTTCGAGGAGATCCGCCGCGGCGACGTGCACGTGCACCAGCCGTACGGCTCGTTCATCGCGAGCTTCGAGGTCTTCGCACAGGCGGCGGTGCGCGATCCCAACGTCATCGCGATGAAGACGGCGGTGTACCGGACGAGCGACGACAGCGTGCTCGTCGGCTCGCTGATCCAGTGCGCGGAGGAAGGAAAGCAGTCCGTCTGCCTCGTCGAGCTCAAGGCCCGCTTCGACGAGCTGCGCAACATCGAGTGGTCGAGGGCGCTCGAGCAGGCGGGCGTGCACGTCGCGTACGGGTTCCCCGACCTGAAGATCCACGCAAAGATGACCCTGATCGTTCGGCGCGAGGGCGACGCCCTCCGTCGCTATGCGCACATCGGCACCGGGAACTACCACGCTGCGACCGCCCGTCTATACGAGGACATCGGCATCTTCACGGCCGACGAGGACATCACGGCCGATGTCGCAGACCTCTTCAACTACATCACGGGATTCGGCCGTCCGCAGAAGTTCCGGAAGCTGCTCGTCGCCCCATTTACGCTGCGAAGCGGACTCGTCGACGAGATCCGACGCGTCGCAACGGCAGCCACCGAGGGGAAGCACGCGCGCATCCGACTCAAGCTCAACCACCTCGTTGACCCGAAGATCGTGGAGGAGCTGTACGCCGCATCACGCGCTGGCGCCCGAGTCGACATCATCGCCCGCTCGACGTGTGCTCTCCGTCCCGGCGTGGAGGGGCTCTCCGAGAACATCCGCGTCCGCTCGATCGTCGGGCGCTTCCTCGAGCACAGCCGGATCTACTCCTTCGAGGCGGACGACCGGGTTGCGACCTACATCGGCAGCCCGGACCTCATGCAGCGGAACCTCGACCACCGTATCGAGGTGCTGGTGCCCGTCGAAAACGCCCGCGCACGTCAGGAGGTCCATGCGATCCTCGACAGCGCGCTCGCCGACGACACGAACGCCTGGATCCTCGACGCCGAGGGCAAGTGGACGCGGGTCATGCCGGAGAAACCCGGCAAGTCGCACTCGCATCACGACACGATGATGCGTCGATCGCTCAAGCGCGCACGCCGGGGCGCTCGAGAGCGGCGTGCCGGATAGACCGGCCGATCCCCTCGCGACAATCCCGTCGATGCGGGTGGCGGTCATCGACGTCGGCTCGAACTCGGTCCGCCTGCTCGCGGCCGCTGTCGAGCCGAACGGCGACGCGCACGAGATCGAGCGCGACCGCGTGTACCTGCGCCTCGGTGACGATGCCTACCACCTCGGGCGCATCGGCGCGCGCAAGCTCGACGAGCTCGAGTTCGTCGCGGAGCGTTACGCCCTACGAGCGCGGACGCTCGACGTCGAGCGCCTCGAGACGATCGTGACCGCGCCCGGTCGCCAGGCGTCGAACGCGGACGAACTGGTGGACGTCCTGGTGGATGCGACGAGGGCGCCCGTGCTCGTGCTTTCGGCGGAGGACGAGGCGCGGCTCGCATGGGAAGGCGCCATCGCCGCGCTCAAGGCGCAGCCGGACACGGTGGCCGTCATCGACCTGGGCGGCGGCTCGTGCGAGGTCGCATTCGGTCAGCCCGAGATCGGTCCCACGTGGGTTCGGTCGTGCGACGGCGGCGCGCTTCGGGTCACGCGCAGCTTTCTGTCCCATCCTCGTCCGACGCGCGTTGACCTCGAGGTGGCGCGCGCGGGTGTGCGAGACCTGCTGATCGGGATGGACCCTCCGCATCCGGATGCCGCACTCGCAGTCGGGGGCACCGCGCGCGCCGTCGGCCGGACCCTCGGTGTTCGGTTCGGTGCCCGAAAGCTCGACGCGCTCGCCGACCGGCTCGTCTGCGAGGGCCACGAGTCCGTGGGCGCCGGGCTCGACGTCACCGCGGCCCGACTGGAGACTCTTCTGGGCGGCACGCTCGTCCTCGCCGAAGTGGCGCGGCAGCTCCACACGAAGCTCGAGGTCGGCAGGGGTGGCCTTCGCGAAGGAGCAGTCCGCGCACTCGCACGCGTCAAGTCGGCCGCGGCGTAGCCGCCGCTAGACGGCCTGGCGCTGGGCCGAGCGCACCGCGGTCGGCGACTCGATGTAGAGCGTCGGAACGAGCTCCGACCCGTTCCGCTCCAGCACCCAGGCCGCGCCCTTTTCGCACGGCACGTCCCAGCCGAGCAGCAACTCGAAGATCTCGCGGTGCGTGCACACGAGCGTCGTCTCGGGCAGGTCGACGAGCAACGTCATGACGTCATCGAGCGATGAGTCCGGGCCGAGCTCCCATCGCTGCTCCACGATGAGCCGGCGGCTCTCGGCGAGCGGCACGACGGTTTCCACGCAGCGTGGAAACGGGCTGGAGACGATTTGCGTGATCTCTTGGTCCGCGAGCGCCCAAACCAGCTGGCGTGCCGTGAGGCGGCCCTCTTCGTCGAGCCGGCGGAACCGGTCCACCCCCGGGGAGGACAGTCGCTCGCCCGCGCTGGCATGTCTCAGCAACAGCATCCGTACCCCTCTCGTCTCGCGGACTTCTCCGGCCCGTTGCAGGCATTTTTCAGCAGTTGTACCCACCCGGTCAAGGGGTAGGACGCAGTTCACCCTTTCGACGAAGACGAAGGGCGGCCTGACGGCCGCCCTTCTGTCGGGCAGGAGAACGGAGGGAGAAGCCTATGTTCGGTTCGACGCCTTGAGGGCAAGGATGAAGTTCGTCTTCGCCCGCTTGAGCTGCTTCGGCGTGAGTGAGATGAAGTCCGACCGGTTCGCGATCGCGACCTCGTTGTCGAAGATGTAGTCGAGGAACGCCTGGACCTCTTGCCGCTTGAAGGACGAGCCCTTCGCGTAGATGAACAGTGGCCTCGACAGCGGCCGATACGTGTTGCTCCAGACGCTTGCCTTGGATGGCCCGACACACTGGCCCGTCTTCGGATTCGCGACCTGGATCGCGTTGAGGCGGCTCTGGTTTTCGACGAAGTAGGAGTAGCCGAAGTAGCCCATCCCGCCGCGTTCACCTGAGACACCCTGCACGGTTACGTTGTCGTCCTCGGACGCCTGGTAGTCGGTGCGGCTGGCGCGCGCACGGCCGTTGATCGCCTCGGTGAAGTAGTCGAACGTCCCCGAGTCTGTACCCGCGCCGAACAGCTTGAGCGGTACGTCCGGGAAGCCCGCGCGCACGTCCTTCCAGTTGTTCACCTTGGAGCCCGGCTCCCAGATCTTCTTCAGCTCGGCCACAGTGAGACATCGCGCCCAGGTGTTCTGCTGGTTGGTCACGACTGTCAGGGCGTCGTTGGCAACGGTGAACGCCCGCCACGACCCAACGTTGTTCGTCTTGCACGCTGCTGCTTCGACGTTGCGCATCGGCCTCGATGCGTCCGCAAGGTCGATCTCGCCCTTGCAGAACCGCTGGAAGCCGCCACCGGTGCCCGAGATGCCGACCGTCACCTGGACGCCACTGGCACCCGCGCGACGGAACAGCTCGGCACCCGCGGTCGTGTACGGGCCCACGGTCGACGAACCGTCAGCCGTGATCGAGCCCTTGAGCTTCTTCAGGTTGTACGTCGGGCCGGCCGCGGACCCCGCGATCGCCGTCGAAACGACCACCACCGACGCGAGCGCACCAACGAGTACGGAGACGCCACGCCGACCAAATCGAAATCTCATTGTGTTCCCATCTCCTCGTTTCGAGTTGCCCCTGCCGCTGCGATCGTCCCGGCGTAACAACCAGGCGTGGGGCGATGGAGAGTGAACGTCGGGTAGCGGAGTGGTGAACGCGCTCTCAATGCGAGGCGTCGGTGAACTCGGCGAACTCGGCGGTCACGAGGAAGGCGGTCTGCTCGCCGATGTCGACGGCGTTGTCGCCGATCCGCTCGAAGCAGCGAGCGACGGTGATCTGGCGCATGCCCCATTCGAGCGCGGCGGCGTCGTTCACGTAGCCGAGGACCTCGTCGAAGACCTGCCGGTTGGCACGGTCGACGAGCTCGTCGAGGTCGTGGATCTGCCGCGCCATCGCGACGTCGCGTGTCGCGAACGCGTCGAGCGAGACGTGCACCATCTCGACGCAGCGCTCGCCCATGTCGACAAGGCCGTTGATGACGTCGTGCTTCGTCTCGAGGTGGCTCGAGAGCTTCGTCAGCTTGGCGATCGTCACGCACTGGTCGCCCATCCGCTCGACATGGATCGCCGAATGCAGGATCGCGAGCACGAGCCGGAGGTCGGTTGCCACGGGTGTCTGCCGCGCGAGCACGAGCTGGATCTGGCTCTCGAGTCCCTTGTAGCGGTCGTCGATCTCGTCGTCGAAGGCGATTACCTCGTCGCAGAGTTCGACATCCTGACTTCGGAGCGCGTCGACTGCACCGCGGATCGCCCGCGACACGACCTCACCGATCTCCTGGAACCCTGCCTCGAGCGCGTCGAGGTCCGATTGCAGCTCGGTTCTCATCCGAACCTCCCTGTGACGTAGTCCTCGGTGCGCCTGTCACCCGGGTTGGTGAAGATCTTCGTCGTCGAGTCGTACTCCACAAGAATCCCCCGACGACCGCCGCCGTCCTCGTCGACGAGGACGCTGAAGAACGCGGTCATGTCCGCGACGCGGGCCGCCTGCTGCATGTTGTGAGTCACGATGACGATCGTGTACTCGCGTTTCAGCTCGTGCATGAGGTCCTCGATACGCGTCGTTGAGATCGGATCGAGTGCCGACGCTGGCTCGTCCATGAGGATGACATCGGGCTCGACAGCAAGAGCACGCGCGATGCATAGACGCTGTTGCTGGCCGCCCGACAGACCGAGCGCCCCGTCCTTGAGGCGATCCTTCACCTCGTCCCAGAGTGCCGCCTGGCGCAGTGCCTGCTCGACGCGATCGTCCAACGATCCCTTCATCCCGAGCACGCGAGGCCCAAAGGCGATGTTGTCGTAGATCGACTTCGGGAAGGGGTTCGGCTTCTGGAACACCATGCCGATGCGCCGCCGAATCTCGACGGAATCGACATCGCGGGCATACAGATCCTGTCCGTGATAGAGCACCGTGCCCGAGACCTTCGCGCCAGGGATGAGATCGTTCATGCGGTTGAAGCAGCGGATGAACGTGCTCTTCCCACAACCCGACGGACCGATGAAGGCTGTCACGGTGTTCCTGTGGACGTCCAGCGCAACGCCCTCGAGCGCGACGTTTCCGCTGTATGCCACGCTGAGACCGGAGACTGCGAAGACCTTCTCGCGGCTCTCGACCTCGTTTCGGTCGAGCCCGTGCGACACCTCGGCGATTCGACCGCTGTCGATGCGTGGAGCTTCCATTTGCGTCATATCCTCACTCACCATTGCTTGCGATAGCGATTGCGAACGAAGATCGCCACCGCGTTCATGCTGAGCACGATGGCGAGGAGGACGATGGCGCCGGCCGCCGCGAGCGTTTGGAAGTCGGCGTCTGGTTGTTTCGTCCAGTTGTAGATCTGCACCGGAAGCGCGGTGTACGGCCCCGTCAATGTTGGGTTGAAAGCGACATATGTGATGGCCCCGACCATGATCAGCGGCGCCGTCTCGCCCACCGCACGCGAAAGCGCAAGGATCGAGCCGGTCGCGATGCCGGGAATCGACGCCGGCAGCACCTGCCTCCAGACGACCTGCCACTTGGTCGCACCGAGAGCGAAAGCGCCCTGACGGATCGAGTCGGGAACGGCGCGAATCGCCTCACGCGATGAGACGACCACCGTGGGCAGCACCACGAGCGTGAGAATGAGACCGCCTGCCAGCACGACGCGACCAACTCCGATCCCCCGCACGATGAACGCGAGGCCGAGGATGCCGTACACGATCGCCGGAACGGCAGCGAGGTTCTGGATGTTGACTTCGATCGCGCGGTTCCACCAGCGCTGACGGTCCGCATATTCCTCGAGGTAGATGGCAGTCAAGACGCCGATTGGCACCGAGAAGAGCAACACGAGCACGCCGAGGTAAAGCGTCGCGAGGATCGCAGGCCGTGCGCCTGCCTCAGCGGGAATCGTCGACGGCAACCCCGTGAAAAGCTGCTTGGAGATCGCGGGCCAACCGGTTAGGAACGTGTCGACGAGGAGGACGGTGAGGGTCCCGAACGCGACGAACATGCAGAACGCCATCGCGAGCTTGAAGAGGCGGTTTCGCCATGCTCGGCGCGGTTGGCCGCCCTCGATGGACGCAGGCATGGTGGCGCTCATTCGTAGACCTCGCGGTACTTGCGCACGAGTCGGATCGAAATGAGATTCATGATCAGCGTCATCACGAAGAGTGTGAGCCCGACCGCGAAGATGGTCTTGTACTCGATCGAGCCAGTCGGAATGTCGCCGTTACCCGTCGCGCCGATGAACGCCGTGATGGTCTCGATGGTCTGACGAGGGTCGAAGGTGATCTGAGCAAGCTGCCCTGCGGCGATGAGAACGATCATCGTCTCACCGACGGCTCTAGAGAACGCAAGCACGAACGCGGCAATGATCCCGGACACTGCTGCCGGCACGACGATGCGAGTGGAGACCTGGAGTTTGTCGGCGCCGAGCGCGTACGCGCCGTCACGGAGGTCGCGCGGCACCGCTGCCATCGCGTCCTCCGCGAGCGTGCCGACGGTGGGGATGAGCATGATCCCGAGAACCAGACTCGCGGACAGTGCGTTGAAGATCTCGACCTGAACGTTCAGCTGGTCACGCAGGAACGGTGTGACGAAGGTGAGCGCGAAGTAGCCGAGGACGACGGTCGGGATGGCCGCGAGGATCTCGAGGATCGGCTTGAGGAAGGCAGTGGCGCGTGGAGCCGCGTACTCGCTCATGTAGATCGCTACGCCGATGCCGAGCGGAAAGGCGACGAGCGCTGACCAGAACGAGATCATCAGCGTTCCGACGACGAGAGGCAAAACGCCGAACTTCGCGTCGAGGAAAAGTGGTGCCCACGTCGTGCCCGTGAAGAAGTCGACCGGGCTCACCTCGCGGAAGAACTCGAGCGCCGGCAATAGCAGCGAGAGGACGATCCCGACGGTCGTCAGCACCGAGATCGCGGCGGCGACGAATAGCACGAGATGAACGAGCTGCTCGCCCCAGCGAATCTTCTTGCGGGGGAGAGCTGTAGCCGTCGGCCGTCCGACGGTGGCGCCGGCGGTCGTCATCTACGAGCTGGCGGTCGCATCATCGAGCTTCTGGAGCTCCTCGTCGATCTGTTCCTGACTCAGCGGAACGAACTTCGCCTCCTCGGCAATCGCGTTCTGATTCTCGAGCGCGTAGCGGGCGAACTCTCTGAGCGCGTCGTTCTCCGCGAGCGAGCTCAGCTTCACGTACATGAGGAGCGGGCGCGAGAGCGGCGTGTACGAGTCGTCCTGAGCCGACTCCGAGCTCGGCGCGACGCAGCCCGAGCCGCCGTCGACCTCGAGCGCCTTCAGCTTGTCCTGGTTCTCCTCGAAATACGAGAGGCCAAAGTAGCCGAGCGCGCCGCGGTCGCCCGAGACCCCCTGTACCGTGACGTTGTCGTCCTCGGTTGCGGAGTAGTCGGAGCGGCTCGCGCCTTCCTCTCCGTTGATCGCAGCCGTGAAGTAGTCGAACGTCCCGGAGTCCGTGCCGGCGCCGTAGAGCTTGAGCGGGACGTCCGGGAAGGACGAGTCGACCTGGCTCCAGTTGTCCACCTTCGAGTCGGGCTTCCAGATCGCGTTTAGCTGCTCGACCGTGAGGCACGAAACCCAGTCGTTCTCGAGGTTCACGACATTCGTGAGCGCGTCGGTCGCGACACGGAGCTCCACGTACTCGACGCCGGCGTCTTCGCAGAGCACTTTCTCGTCGTCCTCGATCGCACGCGACGCGTTCGAGATGTCGGTCTCGCCCGCGCAGAAACGCTCGAAGCCGCCCCCGGTCCCAGAGATCCCGACCGTGACATCACCGCCACCGGATGCCTTCCAGTCCTCGGCCGCCTTGGTCGTGAAAGGCCCAACGGTGCTCGAGCCATCAGCGGTGATGACGTCGCCGGACGACGAGTCGTCGCCTCCGCCGCAGCCGGCCGCCACAAGCGCAAGTGCTGCGATGCATCCGAGCATGGTGAGTAGCGCGCGTGCACTCATGCCGCCAGTGTCCTCGGAGCGCCCTTCGGCTCGTGATGCCTCTTCGTGAAGATGTGGTGACGATCCGGTGAACGACGTATGGCGTCGGGAACACACCGCGCACCTCGAGGCCGCGGCCCCTCGCGCCGCGCGCGTCGATCGTGCCTCCTGCCTGCGTGACGATGTGCTTGACGATCGCGAGCCCGAGGCCGGTTCCGCGCGACGCCCGCGCTCGGTCCGAGCGATAGAAGCGCTCGAACAGCCGCGGCAGCTCGGACTCCTCGATCCCGATACCGTCGTCGCGGCCGATCAACATGACCGTGTCACCGTCGCGCTCGACCGAGAGCGTGAAGGTCGCGCCGGGGACCCGCGTAGCGAATGGCGTTCTCCGCGAGGTTTCGCGCGATGACTCGCAGCATGCGCGGCCGGATCGCGAGCTCGACGTCGTCGGCGCATTCGAGCCGGAGCTCGACGCCCGCGCGCGCGGCGCGTTCCCCGAGCTCCTCGACCGCCTCCTTCAGCACCGGCTCCACCGGCGTCGCGCCGAGCGCGACGACGCGCGCCCCCGACTCGAGCTCGGACAGGAAGAGCACCTCGTCGATGAGCTCCGTGATCTGGTCGATCTCCGCTGCGTGCCTGCTCGACGAGCGCCGGGACGTCCTCGCCGGGGAGAGTGGTCGTCTCGAGGAGCGTGAGCAGTCGGGCGAGCGGGGTGCGGAGCTCGTGCGAGACGGCGGCCGTGAACCCTGCCCGGAGCTCCTCGTACGCGGCGAGGTCTCCCTCGCGCGAGAGGAAGACGAGCCGCTCGCGCCTGCCGGCGACCTCGTACGGGACGACGAGCGGGATGACGCCGCGCTCGCCCGTCAGCAGATCCGGCGGGAAGGTCTCGCCCTCGATGACGCCGTCGATCGACTGGCGTGCGCGGCGACTCGCGAGCAGCACGCGGTCGTCGTCGTCGAGGACCACGACCGCCTCTCGGCTCTCCTCGACGAGCGCCCTTCCCCGGATCGCGTCGGCGTCGCGCACGTCACAGCGTTCTAACAGAAGGTTTGCGGACTGCTTGCGGCGACCTCACTGCCTCCGTACTCACATGTCGGTGAATGCGTGCGTCCTCGGAAAGGAGAACGCATGCAGAGGAAAGCACTCATGGTGCTGGTTGCGACGGGAGTGCTCATGGCGACGGCGGTCGCTACGGCCGCAGTCGTGGTCGGAACGCCGGGCGACGACGTGCTCCGCGGAACGGATCGGGCGGACCGCATCTCGGCGTTCGCCGGCAACGACCTCGTCTACGCCCGCGCCGGAGGCGACGACGTCCGTGCGGGTGCCGGCAACGACGGCGTGCGCGCCGGCGACGGCGGAGACCTCGTCTACGGCGGGCGTGGAAACGACGCCCTCGCCGGCGGCGACGGCGGCGACCGCCTCTACGGCGGCTCCGACTCGGACCAGGTGAACGGAGGCGACGGCAACGACCGGGCCGCCGGGAACCAGGGACCGGACGACGTCTCCGGTGGAGACGGCGACGACTCGCTGTACGGCGGCTGGGGCGCGGACCGCGTGTTCGGCGGGGCAGGGAACGACGAGCTCCACGCTCTCGCGGCGGACCGCGACGTGGATCTCCTCCAATGCGGGCCTGGGCGCGACACGGCGTGGATCCTGCGCTCCGAGCGGCGGATCACGCAGGTCGTCGGGTGCGAGGTCGTCTACCTCGTCGAGATGCTCACGCAGGAGCAGGGCGAAGGCGAGAACGCCGACGCCGACACCGAGGCGGACAGCTGAGGCAGGCGCTGAGACCAGGTTCCGCGCCGGCGGGACCCGGTCTCAGCCGCGCAGGCGCAGTACGACGATCGCGACGACGTACGCGACTCCCGCGATCGCTCCGAGCTGCGAGTACGGACTGCCGTCCTGTCCCCGTGCGACCTCGACGACGAACGCGCCGATGATCGCACGTGATGACGACGATGCCTGCGACCGCGGTCGCCGTGACGTCGATCTGTCGGAAGCGCTCGTCCTTCCCGTCACCGCGGAGCCCTCGAATCGTCTCGCTCCGCCCGCCGAAGAGGATCAGGGCAGCGAGCGCCGACCATGACCAGCGAGCGAGTACACGCCGTTGCGCGGGTCGCCTCCGATCCACATCGCCGACGAAGAAGAGCACGCCGAGCCCAACGGCGAGCAGCGGGCTGGAACCACTTCGATCTACTCATCTCCATCGAACATCTCCTCCACCTGGACGTCGAAGAAACGGGCGAGCGCGAGCGCGAGCGGCAGTGACGGCGTGTACTTCTCCGTCTCGATCGAGTTGATCGTCTGCCGCGACACGCCCATCGCCTTCGCGAGCTCCGCCTGCGACAGCTCTCGCTCGAGCCGTCGCTCCCTGATGTCGTTTTGCATGACGATGTCAAGCTAGCTTGACAGTGCCTGTGTGTCAAGTGCGCTTGACACACCGATAACCACTCGGTTACCGGACGGACACCATCTCGGCTCCCCCGGGACGTTCGTGGACGGCCACTATGGTGTTGCCGGATGGCGAAAGTCCTGATCATCGAAGACGACGACGTCATCGCCCGCGGGATGGCGCGACACCTCGAGACGGCCGGCTTCGACGCCGTCGGAGTCGCGAACGGCGAGACGGGGCTCGCGCGTCTGCGCTACGAGCGGCCGGACGTCTGCGTGCTCGACCTCATGCTTCCCGGCATCGACGGCTGGCGCGTGATCGAGCAGGCGCGCGACGAGGGGATCGGCACGCCGATCGTCGTCGTCTCGGCGCGCGGCACCGAGCACGACCGCGTGCACGCGCTCGAGATCGGTGCCGACGACTACCTCGTGAAGCCGTTCTCGATGAAGGAGCTCGCCGCCCGCGTCCGCGCGGCGGCGCGGCGCGGCGTCAGCGACGCCGAGCCACGTCGAGGCGACCGGATCGAGATCGAGGAGCTGCAGCTCGACCCCGACAACGTCCAGGCCTACGTCGACGGATCGAGCGCCGAGCTGACGCCGACCGAGTTCCGCCTGCTGTACACGCTCGCGCGCGAGCAAGGGCGCGTGCTGACGCGCGACGAGCTCCTCCAGCGCGTCTGGGGACGCCGCGCGACGCACCGCGACCGCACGGTCGACGTCTTCGTGCGCAAGCTCCGCGAGAAGGTCGACCGACGGGCGCCGCGCCACACCTTCATCCACACGCGCTACGGCGTCGGCTACAAGCTCGAAGCCGAGCCGAAGTAGCGCCTACGCCGACGCGCCGGCCGGCGCTTCGACGTGCGGCTCGTGCGCGCGGTCCTCGGGGTTCGGCAGCACGGTCGCGACGAGCCAGGCGATTGCGGCGGACAGCACCGCGATGGGAGCGACGTCGAATGCCGACGTCCCCCATGAGGAGCGACACGAGCAGGACGGCGGTGAAGGGGACCCGCAGCACGGCCGTCGTCCCGGCGGCGATCCCGGCTGCAACCGCCGGCGTCGTGTCCAACCCGGGGAAGAGGTTCGCGGCGACCATCGCGCCGGCAACGCCGATCGCAATCGCCGGAAAGACGGGCCCACCGCGGTAGCCGGCGCCGAGCGACAGGGCGTAGGCAAGGCCCTTCGCCACGACGAGGAGAGCCAGCACTCCGGCTGACCCCTCCGCGACGACCGCCGGCAACTCGGCCTGACCGGAGAAGAGGACGAGGTCGACCGGCCGGTCGGTCGTCGCGCGAAATGACGACGGCGAGCGCGCCGACGGCGAGCCCGGCGACGACGAGCAGCGCGACCGGGCTGAGAGCCGACTGCGCCGCGATGCCGTGTGCGAGGTGGCGGATTCCGACGATGACGATCGCGACGACGACGGCCATGAGCAGACACCAGGCCAGGTCCGTCAGGCGCAGGGTCTCGTACGGCGGGAGCGAGGGCAGCCGCCAGATTCGTCTGGTGCAGCCCGTTCCAACCCGCGACCCCGGTGAAGACGACCGCTCCCGTCCCTGCCGCCACGAACCCCGGCAGCAGCGCGCGGCCGATCTGCTGCGCGGGAATCTTCCCGCCCGCCGCGGTCACCTCGAACAGAAGGAACGCTGCGATCAACGGGCCTCCGAAGAGCGCAGCGACCGCCGCGAACGCACCGGCGAGCGAAAGCAGCTGGGCTCCTGTCCCCTCCAGTTCGAATCAGTCGCACCGCGAGCGCGCCGAGACCGAGCCCGAGCGCGATCAGAGGGGCCTCCGGGCCGAGAACGAGGCCGAGGCCGAGGCTCGCGAGCGCCGCAGGAAGGATGCTCGCGAGCGCGATGGTGGGAATCGGATCGGCTCCGAGACCTTCCAGGGGAGAGTGCCCGCCATGGCCCGGCAGCCGAACGGCCGCCGCAACCAGCAGCCCCGCCAGTCCGGGCACGAGAACGACGTACCACCAGGACGGCTCGCTCCAGCCGAGCTCGTCGGGGATCACCTCCCACACGAGGTGGATCACGTCGTGGATCGCGGTCTGGAACAGCACGGCCGCGAAGGCGACGGGCACGCCGAGCAGAGCGGCGAACACGAGCGTCCGGACGTACTCCCTCGCCTCCGAGTCGCGCATGGGCAGACCCTACTGGGATCGCGGGCTCCCATAATCCCTTGCTGATGTTATGCTTCATCACGTTAATGATTAGTGAGGTTACGCTTAGTCCTCAGACCGTCGCGACAGATCTGCGGCCGGCGATCCTGCGCCTGGCGCGCGAGCTCCGCAAGGAGACCGAGCAACTCGGGATCACCGCCCGCCAGGCGACGCTCCTCTGGCTCGTGAAGAGGAGCCCTGGAGACGTGTCGCTCGCGGAGCTCGCGGCCGAGGAGGGCATCTCCGCTCCGGCGATGTCCGGCCACGTCGACCGGCTGGAGCGCGCGGGCTTCCTCGAGCGCGTGCGCTCGAGCGACGACCGTCGCCGCGTCGGCCTCCGGCTCACGGAGGAGGGCGAGCGGCTCATGCGCCGTGTCCGTGCACGCCGCACGACATGGCTCGCCGATCGGCTGAAGACGCTCGAGCCGGCCGAGCTCGCCGCGGTCGAGGCAGCTCTCCCGGCGCTTCTGCGGCTGGTCGAGGCGGAAGCGTGACGACGCTCGCCTTCGCGCTGCGCGCGCGAACCTTCCGCAGCCTTCGGCGACACCGCAACTACCGGATCTTCTTCACCGGCCAGCTCGTCTCGCTCGCGGGCACCTGGATGCAGAACGTCGCGCTCGCGTGGCTCGTCCTCGAGCTGTCGGGCTCTCCGCTCGCGATCGGCGCGCTCGCGTTCTGGCGCTTCGTCCCGTTTACGGTCTTCGGGCTCGTCGCCGGGGTCGTCGCCGACCGGATGGAGTCGCGCAAGCTCGTCATGGCGACGCAGGCCGCGGCCATGGCTGATCTCGATCGCGCTGGCCGTCGTCACGCTGACCGACACCGCGACGCTGCCGATCGTCTATGCGCTCGCTGCGCTGGGCGGCGTCGCGCTCGCATTCGACGCGCCCGGCCGGCAGTCGCTCACCTTCCAGATGGTCGGCCCGCGCGAGCTTCCGAATGCCGTCGCTCTCAACTCCGGCCTCTTCAACGGCTCCCGGGTCATCGGGCCGGCGATCGCCGGCCTCGTCATCGCAGCGGTTGGCACCGGCCTGTGCTTCGTCCTGAACGCCGTGAGCTTCCTCGCGGTGCTCACCGCGCTCGCCATCGTTCGCGAGGAGGAGCTGCGCCCGGTCGTGAAGGATCGAAGCGCGACGATCGTCGGCGGCGTCCGCCGAGCGGCGTCGTTCGCGTGGAACGACCCACAGCTCCGACCGATCCTCACGGTCGTCACCGTGGTCTCGACCGTCGGGTTCAACTTCCACGTCCTCGTGCCGCTCCTGGCCGCGGACACGCTGCACGTCGGGCCGGAAGGCTTCGGCCTGTTGTCCGCGTCGTTCGGCCTCGGGGCCCTCGTCGGCGCGCTCGCCACCGCGTCGTTCCGGCATGCGAGCTGGAGGCTGTTCGCCGTCGGCACGGCGTCTTTCGGGGTGCTTGCACTGCTCCTCGCGCCCGTGCACAACGCCTACCTCGCAGCGGTGCTGCTCTTCGGGATCGGTATTGCCTTCACCCTCTTCACCGCGAACGCGAACTCGCTCGTGCAGCTCACGGCGCCCGACGAGCTGCGCGGCAGGCTCATCGGCCTCTATCTGTTCGCATTCATCGGGCTCGCACCGGTCGGTGGCCTGTTCGCCGGTTGGCTCGTCAGCGTCGGCGGAACGACGCTCGCCTTCGCAGTCGCCGGCCTCACCGCCCTCGTGACGATCGGCATCGCGACCGCACGGCGCGTTCGTCCAGGTGAGCCAGCGCTGTCACACGCCGGGTAGCTCCGCACCGCCTAGTCTGAACGCGTGGACGTCTACCGCACGCCCGACGAGCGCTTCGCCGGGCTTCCGGGCTACGCCTTCGAGCCCCGATATCTCGAGCAGGACGGTCTGCGGATGCACTACGTCGAAGAGGGATCCGGCGCTCCTCTGCTCCTGCTCCACGGCGAGCCGACCTGGGCTTTCCTCTACCGGAAGATGATCCCCGCCCTGTCTCGGGTCGCCCGCGTCGTGGCGCCGGACTACTTCGGTTTCGGCCGCTCCGACAAGCCGACCAGCCTCGCGGACTACTCCTACGACTTTCACTACGGGTCGATCGAACGCCTCGCCGGCGAGCTCGACCTGCGCGACGCGACAGTCGTCGTGCAGGACTGGGGCGGGCCGGTCGGCCTTCGCCTCGCGGTGGAGCACCCCGAGCGCGTCGCACGGCTCGTGATCCTGAACACCGGGATCGGCGCAGGTCGGGCGCCGTCGCCCGAGTGGCTGAGATTTCGCGAGTTCATGCGCAGGGTCGGAAGCGACCTCGTCCCCGGGCAGCTCATCCGACTCTCGTGCGTGAGCGACCCCGGCGACGCCGTGATCGACGCCTACAATGCGCCGTTTCCGACGCCTGACTCGAAGGCGGGCGTGCTCGCGTTCCCAGAGCTCGTCCCGACCGAGATCGACCACCCGAGCGCGGCGAAGATGCTCGAGGTTCGCGCGGCGCTCGAGTCGTGGGAGCGCCCCGCGCTCGTCCTCTTCTCGGACTCCGACCCGATCTTCTCGACGGTCGCGGCCGAGCACATGGCGTCACGTATCCCGGGCGCCGGGCCGGCCGAGACGATCGTCGGTGCGAGCCACTTCCTCCAGGAGGAGAAGGGGGAGGAGATCGCCGACCGGATCATGCGCTTTCTTCAGGAGTCGCCGTAGGGGCGAGGCTTGCCTCGCCCTCGAGCAGTCGGTCGGTCAAGGGCGACGCAAGCGTCGCCCCTACGGAACGACCCACGTATCGCCCGAGTGCAGCAGGGCTTCGAGCTCGCCCTCTCCTCGTTGCTCGCGGGCCGTCACGAGCTGCTCGCTCATGAGGTCGTCGTAAACCGGCTGCTCGAGCGCACGAAAGACCCCGAACGGTACGGCGCGGTCGGTCTCCCAGGTGAGACGCGAGAGGGCGAAGGCCAGGCTCGGCTCGCGGTGGTGCGCGTCGTGCACGAGCAACGAGCCCTCCCCCGCCTCTGCGGCGTCGACCACGTGGAGCGAGCCGTCCGGGTACTGCACGACACCCTTCTCCTCCTCTGCACCGAAGCGGATCCGCTCCCCGTGCTCGAGGTAGATGCGGTTCGCCTTCTCGTCGCGCACGTAGTCGAAGGCGCCGTCGTTGTAGATGTTGCAGTTCTGGAGGATCTCGACGAACGCGGACCCCCGATGGCGAGCCGCGGCACCGAGCACGTCGGTGAGGCCCTTCTTGTCCGTGTCGATCGCGCGCGCGACGAAGGAGGCCTCGGCTCCGATCGCGATCGAAAGCGGGTTGAACGGGTGGTCGAGGGAGCCGAACGGGGTCGACTTCGTGACCTTGCCGAGCTCCGACGTCGGCGAGTACTGGCCCTTCGTGAGTCCGTAGATGCGGTTGTTGAAGAGGAGGATCTTCAGGTTGACGTTGCGGCGCAGTGCGTGGATGAGGTGGTTGCCCCCGATCGAGAGCGCGTCGCCGTCACCGGTCACGACCCAAACGGAGAGGTCCGGCCGCGTCACCGCGAGCCCGGTCGCGATCGCCGGCGCACGCCCGTGGATCGAGTGCATGCCGTACGTCTGCATGTAGTACGGGAAGCGCGCGGCGCAGCCGATCCCGGAGACGAAGACGATCCGCTCGCGCGGCAGGCCGAGCTCGGGCATGAAGCCCTGGATGACGTTGAGGATCGCGTAGTCCCCGCAGCCCGGGCACCAGCGAACCTCCTGGTCGGACTTGAAATCCTTCGTACTGAGCTGTACGAGGCTGCCGTTGCCCTCGGCCATCAGGAATCCACCAGAGCCGTGATCGCGTCCGCGAGCTCGGCTGCCCGGAAGGGCCGCCCGCGCACCTTGTTGTAGCCGGCCGCATCGACGAGGTACTCGGCGCGGATCAGCATCCGCAGTTGGCCGAGGTTCATCTCGGGGATGAGCACCTTGTCGTACGCGCGCACGACCTCGCCCGTGTTGCGAGGGAACGGATTGAGGTGTCGGAGGTGCGCGGTCGCGACCTTGCGCCCGGTGGCACGGACTCGCCGCGCCGCAGCGCCGATGGCGCCGTAGGTCGAGCCCCACCCGAGAACGAGCGTTTCCGCCCCGTCGGGATCGTCGACCTCGAGCTCGGCGATGTCTCCCGCGATGCCGGCGACCTTCGCCGCTCGCAGCCGGACCATGCGGTCGTGGTTCTCCGGGTCGTACGAGACGTTGCCGGTCTCGTCCTCCTTCTCGAGGCCCCCGATCCGGTGCTCGAGACCCGGCGTGCCCGGGATCGCCCAGGGACGAGCGAGCGTCTCCGCGTCACGGCGGTACGGGAGGAAGCGGTCGCCGTCGTTCAGTCCACTCGCGAAGCCGGCGTCGATGGTCGGCAGCGTGCTCACGTCGGGGATGAGCCACGGCTCGGACCCGTTGGCGAGGTACGCGTCCGAGAGGAGGAACACCGGCGTCCGGTACTTCACGGCGATGCGCGCCGCCTCGATCGCCGCGTCGAAGCACCCCGAGGGAGTCGATGCGGCCACCACCGGGACCGGCGACTCCGAGTTGCGCCCGAACATGACCATGAGAAGGTCTGCCTGCTCCGGCTTCGTCGGCATGCCCGTCGACGGCCCGGCGCGCTGGATGTCGACGATCAAGAGCGGAAGCTCGAGCGTGACGGCGAGCCCGACCGTCTCGGACTTCAGCACGATCCCCGGACCAGCCGAGGTCGTCACACCGAGCGCGCCGCCGAAGGCCGCTCCGAGTGCGGCGCCCGAGGCCGCGATCTCGTCCTCGGCCTGGAACGTGCGGACGCCGAAGTGCTTCAGACCGGCGAGTTGCTCGAGGACATCGGACGCGGGTGTGATCGGGTAGGCGCCGAGGAAGAGCGGGAGCCCACTCAGCTTGCTCGCCGCGACGAGACCGTACGTCAGCGCGCTGTTCCCGGAGACCTGGCGGTACGTTCCCGGCGCAGCCTTGGCCGGTGCGACTTCGTACGAGCTCGCGAAGTCCTCCGAGGTCTCGCCGTAGTTCCACCCTGCCTTGAACGCCTTCGTGTTCGCCTCGACGATCTCGGGCCGCGTGGCGAACTTCGTCTCGATGAAGCCGAGCGTGCCCTCGGTCGGGCGGTGGTAGAGCCAGGACATGAGGCCGAGCGCGAAGAAGTTCTTCGAGCGCTCCGCTTCGCGCGAGGTCACTCCCTCGATTCCCTTGAGCGCCTCGACGGTCATCGACGAGAGGGCGACCGCATGGACGTGGAAGTCGGCGAGCGAGCCGTCCTCGAGCGGGTTCGTCTCGTATCCGGCCTTCTGGAGATTCCGGTCGTTGAAGGCGTCCGTGTTCGCGATGACCGTGCCGCCCTTGGCGAGGTCGCCCAGGTTGACCTTGAGCGCCGCCGGGTTCATCGCGACGAGCACGCTCGGCTGGTCGCCCGGCGTGAGGATGTCGTGGTCGGCGAAGTGGACCTGAAAGCCCGAGACGCCGGGCAGCGAGCCCGCGGGCGCGCGAATCTCGGCCGGGAAGTCAGGGAGCGTCGCGAGGTCGTTCCCGAAGACGGCGGTCTCGCTGGTGAAACGATCGCCCGTGAGCTGCATCCCGTCGCCGGAGTCGCCGGCGAACCGGATCACGACCCGTTCGAGGTGCTCGACGGGCTTCGACATGGCCACAGCCGAGGTATAGCTGAACCTTGCGACGTCGGGAGTAGCTGCGACCGGCCGCGAAGCGGCCGCCTTGGGGTCTTGCACGAGCGGGATCCGCGCGAGCGGATTCCGCTCGCTGCGGATCTGCTCAGCTGAGCCGGTAGACGATCCGGCCGCGGGTGAGGTCGTACGAGGAGAGCTCGATCCGAACGCGGTCGCCCGGAAAGACCCTGATGCGATAACGCTTCATCTTGCCCCCCATGTACCCCAGCGCCTCGTGGCCGTTATCGAGCCGGACGCGGAACATCCGGCTGCGAAGTGCCTCGATGACCTCACCCTCGACTTCGAGCTTCTCTTCCTTCGCCTTCATCGGCGCTCCTTGTCTCGGGGAGTGAGAGCCGTGGCCGCACGAGCGGCCACGGCACTGAACTCGCTACGACGCGACGGGAATGACGTTCGTCGCCTCGGGGCCCTTCTGACCCTCGCGCGGCTCGAACTCGACACGAGCACCCTCGGGCAGGCTCTTGAAGCCGTCACCCGCGATGTTCGAGAAGTGAACGAACAGGTCCTTCGACCCCTCGTCCGGGGTGATGAAGCCATACCCCTTGCTGTCGTTGAACCACTTCACGGTCCCAGTTGCCATAGAAACACCTCCCTTACCTACTCACGAACGGGCAAGGAAAGCGCAACGCGCGAACCGGACTCGCTCTTGATTTACCGCGCGGAACTTTAGCAGTGCCTACACGGCCTCGGCCAGGAGCGCCTGTACGTCGAGCGGCTGCGTGAACATGCCGAGGCTCCCGTCGTCATTCGTGGGCCACTGCTCCTTCGGACGGTCGTGATACAGCTCGAGGCCGTTCCCGTCCGGGTCCCGGAGGTAGAGGGCCTCGCTCACGCCGTGGTCGGAGGCACCGTCGAGCGGGATCCCCGCGTCGACGAGGCGGCGGAGAGCATCGGCGAGCGTCTTGCCGGTCCGGGTAGCGGATGGCCGCGTGGTAGAGGCCGGTGTGACCGGGCGGGGCCGGCGACCCGCCGTGCGACTCCCACGTGTTGAGCCCGATGTGGTGGTGATAGCCGCCGGCCGAGAGAAAGACCGCCTGGTCGCCGTAGCGCGCCTGCTCTTCGAAGCCGAGGACGCCGGAGTAGAAATCGAGCGCGCGCTGTATGTCGGCGACCTTGAGGTGAACATGGCCGATGTGGACACGGGGATCGATCGAAGACCCTGCCATGACGTGAGCGTACCCCCCGGAACCTTCTCCGCCTCGGGGGTGTACGACACACGTCACGCGAGGAAAGGGAGAGCCGACATGCGCAGGTACCTCGTTGCAGCCGCGGTCGTCGCGCTGGCGCTGCCCGCGCTGGCCGCGGCGAAAGGCCCCGCGAGCGCGTCGATCTCGGGGCCCGGGGTCGACGGCCCTCTGACGGTGACGGGCGACGGCGAAGGGCCGGGCACAGCGCTCGGCACACTGGCGATGGCAAGCGGATTCTTCGCGCAGATGTTCGGCCAGACACCGGACCCGACGTTCGCGTCGCGGCCGAACCGTTCGCTGGGGCCGCGCTACAAGGTCGTCTACGACATGCCGGGGCCGAACGACATCCGGAGCCGCGTCGTCCAGTCCGTCTACCCGTACGCGAAGCCCGTTGCGCTCACGCACATGGAGGCGGGGCAGCCGTTCTGGGAGAGCGAGCGGACGCACGGAGGCTGGTTCCGCGCTCCGGCGTCCCTCAAGAAGATGCTCGTACGGGCGGGTCTGAGCCGAACGGCACCATAGTGTCGTGATCGTCGGTGTTTGCGGGTCTGCTCGGCTGATCGGCACGGGGCGGGCGTCGCTCCTCCTTCTGGCCGGAGCCGCAGGTCAGGCCGAGACGACTCCGTCGCAGCGGACCTGACCCGGCCCGTCCGAGTGATGGTGGCGGAGACGATGCGTCGCCGGAGCCCGCCGTCCTACCCGTCGATGCCGGCGCCGCCGCGTCAACCGAGCATGCCGACCTGCTAGGAAGCTGTGACCTCCGGGGTCGTGCTCTCCTCACCATCGTCCTTCGCGGACGCACGCGGTAGACCGAGCGCCAGCCCAGCGGCCACCCACACCGTGAACGAGATCCAGTGGATCCCGATCACGTCCGTCTGGAGGCCGATCGCGAGAACGGTCGCGAGTGCCGCCGCGATCCATGCCTCCCGTCGCCAGAGACCCGCGAGGAGCGCGAGGTTCCAGAGGACGAACGCGAGCACGCCCGCGACGCCTGCATCGACGCCGAGCTCGGTGTACGTCGACTCGCCCGCGCGGATCTCGACACCGGTGCGCTTGGCGACCACGCCGGCGTTCCCGAGCCCGTACCCCTGTGGGTGCCGCACGACGACGCGCACGCCGTCGCGGAGGTTGCGCCAGTGGCTCTCGGTCGAAGCTTCGCCGCCTCCGAAGGGATCGCCGCTCGTGCTCCCCTGCTGCTGTGCGTTCTCGCGCAGCCACTCGAGCTCCTCCGGCGTGTAGCTCGTCGACGGCCCGATCGACGGGTAGGCGGTGAGGAAGAGAGCGCCCGGCTGCGACCGATGCGACAGCGAGCACGGCCGGCGCGATGCGCCGCTGCGCGAGCGCGAGCACCACGAGGCACAAGGCGAGCGCGGCCAGTGCGGCGCGCGTGTGCGTGTAGAGGAGGGCGACGTAGAGGAGGACCGCAAGCAGTCCCCACCACCAGCGGAACGGCCGGCTCGCGACGTAGATGAGCGCGACGACGAGCACGTACGCGCTCGCGAGCGGCGAGAGAAACGTCGAGACGAGCCGCCGGATCGGGTTGTCCTCGTCGCCGCTGTTGTAGACCCAGTTCTCGGGGAGTCCGGACAGCCCCTCGTAGTCGAGACCGAGCTGCTCGCGGTACCACCCCGGCACGCCGGAGTCCCGCCATGCCTGGAGCGAGATGAGCGCGAGGTCGGCGAGCCCGACGACCGCGACGACGACCGCCGACAGCGCGACGAGCCCGCCGACCCGGCCGCGTTCCTCCCAGGCGAAGGCGGCGAGACGGCCGAGCCCGTACGCCGCGACCGGGAACAGGTGATGCCGAAGCGCGAGCAGCTCGCCCCGAGTCGTCGCCTCGCCGCCGAGAACGTCTTGCGGGATCGCGAAGTAGACGACGATCACGATCGCGTAGGCGACCGCGAGGACGTCCGCGGCCTTGACGGCCGGGAAGTTACGCACGTGCCACGCGACCACCAGGAGGGCGACGAGGAGAAGCGCCTCCTTCCAGGCCGCGACGACGTCGAGCGCCGTCCCGCGAACCCCGAGGTCCCAGAGCTGCGCCATGACGGCGTTGTGGAGCACGAGCCCGACGACGAGGAGCGAGACCGCGATCCCGGTGAACCGCCGCGCGCTAATCGACGATCGCCACCAGTGTCAGCCCGAGGCTGACGACACGAACCCGACCGGGGAAGAGCTCCGCGAAGCTTCCGCGGGTCAGCAGGTCGATCTCGTTGCCGACCTCCTGACCGGTGACGCCGTAGAGACGATGTGAAATCGCGTCGGGCAGCCAGTGGACGAGCGGCAGCCGCGTGTGCACCTCGACCGGGAAGCGGCGATTGGGCGTCGTGATGAAGACACGCCGGCCGACGCGGATCGCCTCGGAGACGAGCTGCCGCTGCCGCTCGCGACCACCGACGTGCTCGATCACGGCGTTCGAGAACGCGATCTCGAACTCGCCGTCCTCGAACGGCAGCGCGCAAGCGTCACCCTGGACGTAGCGAATGTGCGGATAGCGCGCACGAAAGCCGGCGCCGTCGTGCAGCCCGAGCGCGGTGATCCGCTCCGGCCAGGGGTACAGCTCCTCGAAGAAGTTCAACGTCCCGCACCCGTCGCCCTCGCCGAAGCCGAGCTCGTCCGCGCCGACGTCGAGCACCGTGGTGTCGGCGGTGGGTCGGAACTCGTCGAGGAACAGACGCAGCTTGCGCTCGCGCGAGCGCAACGAGATCGAGTCGGCGAGCCGCATCGTCGTGGAAGTATCGGGTCCGCGGGTGCCGGTAGGGTGGCGCGATGGTCGAGGCGGTGCTGCGAGCGCGAGGGCCGTACTCGCTCCGCCTCACCGCCGGAACGGCAATGTGGAGTGCCCGGCTCCCCGAGCGCCGCTGGGCGTCGGCGCACCAGCTGTCCGACGGGCAGGTCGTCGTGCGCGCCTCGTGCGATCGGGCCGTCGAGGAAACCCGCTTCGCGCTCGCGCTCGACGACGACACGACGGAGTTCCAGCGGCGGCACGCACGCGACCCACTGCTCGGGCCGACGGTGCAGCGGCTGCGCGGGATGCGCCCGCGGCGGAAGCCGACCGTGACGCACGCCGTGATCCGGGCGATCTCGGGTCAGCTCATCCAGGCAAGCAAGGCACTCGAGATCGAGCGGTCGATCATCCGCGCGTGCGGCGAGGATCCGCCCACACGCGACGCACTGGCGGCGCTCTCCCCCGCCCGCCTCACGGCGTGCGGCCTTGCCGCGAGCCGCGCCGCGACGCTCTCGCGACTCGCGAGAAGACTCGATCTCGAGAAGCTCCGTGGCCGCGACGACGCGCTCGTCCGACTGGGTCGCGAGCGGGGCGTCGGACCGTGGACCGTCGGTGTCGTGTCGCTGCAGGGCCTCGGCCGGTACGACACGGGGCTCGTGGACGACCTCGGTCTCGTGAAGCTCCTGGCGTCACTGCGCCGCAGGTGGCCGGAGCCCGGCGAGACCGCGGAGCTCCTCGCTCCGTACGAGGAGTGGCAGGGTCTCGCGAGCATCTTCCTCCTGCAGGGATTCAAGCGCGGCCTCGTCCCCGGCGCGAGCGCGGACCGAGCGCGACATGTGAGAGCGGCCGCCTCCCGCGCCGCCTGAGCCTTGTGACACTGTGTCACTAGGCGCAGTCGGGCCGTACACTCCGCCGATGGTCGACCCCCGCAAGGTTGCGGTGCTCGGGGCCGGGCGAATCGGCGAGTCGCTCGTCGCCGGGCTCCTGTCGTCGGGCTGGCGCGAGCCGTCCGAGGTGTCGGCGACGACGCGGCGCGCGGAGCGCGTTGCCGAGCTCCGCGAGCGCTACGGGATCGACGCGACGCTCTCGAACCACGACGCGGCCGCCGGCGCCGCGCTCGTCGTCATCGCCGTGAAGCCGCAGGACATCGAGGGCCTGCTCGGCGAGATCGGCACGCTCATCCTCCCCGAGCAGACGGTGCTGTCCGTCGCGGCGGCGATCCCGACAGCGCGCATCGAGAACCGGCTCTCCGACGGCGTGCCGGTCGTTCGGGCCATGCCGAACACCCCGTCCACCGTGCATGAGGGGATCGCGGGGCTCTGCGCCGGCGCTCATGCCGGCGACGAGCACCTCGACCTCGCGGAGGAGGCGCTCTCTCACCTCGGCGCCGTCGTGCGGGTCCCGGAGGACGCCCTCGACGCGATCACCGCCGTGTCCGGCTCCGGCCCCGCCTACTTCGCGCTCCTCGCAGAGGCGATGATCGAGGCGGGCATCCTGCTCGGGCTCTCGCGCGAGGTGTCGACGCAGCTGGTCGTCCAGACGATGTTCGGAACGGCGAAACAGCTCCGGGACGAGAAGATGCACCCAGTCGAGCTCCGCGAGATGGTCACCTCACCGGGCGGCACGACGATCGCCGCGATCCGCGAGCTCGAGATCGCCGGCGTGCGCGCTGCGTTCCTGAACGCGATCCAGGCCGCGATGGTGCGTGCGCGCGAGCTCGCGGCCGGCGATCCGTAGCTACTTCGGCGCGTACGTGTTGACGACGATGCCCGACGCGAAGGGCGTCGTTTCGACGAGCTGCAGATGGGTTGTCCCGAGTCCGTCGATGAGCGCGTCGCCGCCTGCCGCGAGCACCGGGAACACCCAGACGTGCAGCTCGTCGACCAGGCCCGCACCGATGAGCGCGCGATCGAGCTCACCCGTCCCGAACTTCAGCAGGTTCTCCCCGCCCGCCTTGCGCTTCGCGACCTCGTCGATGACGTCACCCTCGAGGATCGTCGAGTTCCACGTAGCCTCGGTCAGCGTGCGCGACGCGACGTACTTCGGCATCGCGTTGATGCGGTCGGTATACGGATCGCCGCTCCGCGTCGGCCACGCCTGGGCGAAACCCTCGTAGGTCTTGCGGCCGAGCAGCAGCGCATCGGCAGCGAACAGCAGCTTCGAGGCGTACGCGCCGTGCTCGTCGTCCCAGTACGGCGGGCTCCACTCCTGCGGCGCGGTGATGAATCCGTTGAGCGCCATGAACGTCGACTCGACCAGCTTCCCCATGTCTGCCTCCTCGGTGACTCGATTCAACTCATTCGACGGCCGCCGACGTCGGAACTCATCGCTCGGGCAACAGCGCGGACGTCACCGAGACGGAGAGTCCCCGATCGGCGGCAAGCCTCTGGAACGCGAGAACGGTTTCTGCAACCGGCACGTCCTCGAGGAACTCCTCGCGCGCCTCGAAGTCGGCGACGAGCTCCTGGATCGCGGACTCGTAGCCGGACGAGTCGCGCGCGGCCAGCGCCGCGAGCGAGCGCGTCACAGCAGGCGGGATCGTCTCCGCGTCGGCGAGTGTCGGCACGAGGCCCGCCGCCGCTTTGTCGTCATCGAGGACGAGCTGCGCAAGCGCCGCGGCGTAGCGGCCGATGGGGCTCTCCGAATCGGCCGCCCCGGCATCGAGCGCCCAGCGCGCATCGGCCCGCACGCCATCGGCGTCACCCGCGATCAAGCGTGACTTCATCGCGCCGATCGGCCTGCCCCAGCTCCCGGGCGGCGCATCGGGCCAGCTCCGGCGGTAGGTCTCTGCAGCCCGGACGAGCCACTCGCTCGCCTCCGCGCGGCGACCGAGCATGAGGAACGACAGCCCTGCGGCCCACGCCGCGTTCCCCATCCGCGTGAGCTGGCGCTGGCGCTCGTCCGCGCCGTCGGGAAGGCGTGCGGCGCCGTCCTCGAAGCGCTCGCGTGCTCGCGCGGCCCTTTCCTCCCAGTCCGCCATCGCGCCGGAAGTATCGTCTCGCCGTGGCCGAGCTCCGCGAGGTGGTGTACGTCGACGGCGTCCGGACGGCCTTCGGTCGCGCCGCACCCGACGGCTTCTTCGCGAAGACGCGGGCCGACGACATGGCCGTCAAGGCCGTTCGAGAGCTGCTCCGGCGGAATCCACAACTGCCGCCGGAGCGCATCGACGACGTCGTCTTCGCGGCAACGGCACAGGTCGGAGATCAGGGACTGACCCTCGGCCGTGACGTGGCGCTGCTCGCCGGGCTCCCGGCCACGGTTCCCGGGTTCGCGGTCGACCGCATGTGCGCCGGCGCGCTCACGGCGACGACCGCGGGCGCGGGCGAGATCGCGATGGGCGCGGCCGACGCCGTCCTGGTCGGGGGCGTCGAGCACATGGGGCACCACCCGATGGGCGCCGATGTCGACTTCAACCCGCGCTTCGTCGCCGAGCGCCTCATCGACGAGTCTGCGGCAGTCATGGGCCAGACGGCGGAGAATCTCCACGACGAGTTCCCGCACCTGACCAAGGAGGCCGCTGACGCGTACGCGGTCGAGTCGCAGCGGCGGGCCGGGAAGGCGTGGGACGAGGGCGTCATGAACGACATCGTCGTGCCGATGTCCGTGTTCACTGACGATGGCTGGACGATCGCCGATCGTGACCAGTTCCTGCGCCCCGAGACGACGATGGAGGCGCTCGCGACCCTACGCACGCCGTTCCGCGCGGGTGGACGAGTGACCGCGGGAAATTCAGCCGGGCTGACCGACGGTGCGACAGCGGCACTCATCGCTTCAGCGGACACCGCCGACGAGCTCGGCCTCGAGCCGAGGATGCGCCTCGTCGGTTTCGCCTACGCGGGTGTCCCGCCGCACCTCATGGGGCTCGGCCCGGTCCCCGCCACCGAGAAGGTCCTCGCCCGCGCCGGAATCGGGATCGACGACGTCGACCTCTTCGAGCTGAACGAGCCATTCGCCGTCCAGGTGCTCACGTGGTGCGACGGCGTCGGCGTGGCGCCCGACGATCCACGCCTCAACCCATACGGCGGCGCGATCGCGTGTGGACATCCGCTCGCGGCCACCGGTGTCCGTCTGATGGCGCAGCTCGCCCACGGCTTCCGCGACCGTCCCGGCTCGCGCTACGGGTTGACGGCGCTCTGTATCGGCCTCGGCATGGGCGCCGCGATCCTCTGGGAGAACGTGCGCAACGGTGGCTAGCAGCCCCACCGAGTTCAAGCTGCAGAAGCTCGCGACGCGCGTCGGCCCGATCGCGCTCGTGACGATGGACAACGGGGAGGACTGGCAGAAGCCGAACACCTTCGGCGAGGCCGCTCTGCGCTCGCTCGAAGGCGTCCTCGACCAGCTCCGCTCCCGCGACTGGCGTGGGCTCCTGCTGACGGGCAAGCCTTTCGTCTTCGCCGTCGGCGCCGACATCGGCGAGTTCGGAGAGATCGCGCCGGAGCGCGCACGGCTCGGCGGCCAGGCCGGCCACGAGCTCTTCGGCCGGATTCGCGAACTTCCGTTCGTCACCGTCGCGGCGATCAACGGCGCCGCGCTCGGCGGCGGCGTCGAGATAGCGCTCCACTGCGACTATCGCACGATCGCCTCGTCCGTCCGCCACTTCGGGTGTCCGGAGGTCTTCCTCGGGCTCATCCCCGGCTGGGGTGGGACGCAGCTCGTGCCGCAGCTCGTCGGCGCCGACGAGGCCGTGCGCTTCATCGTCGAGAACCCCCTCCGTCAGAACCGGATGCTGAACGCGCGGCAGGCCCTGGAGGCCGGCTACGCCGACGTGCTCTTCGACCCCGTCGAGTTTCTCGACGAGTCGCTCGCGTTCCTGCTCGAGAAGGTCGAGGAGGGAGCGGGCAAGCGACGGCCGGCGGCCGATCTCTCCGATGCCGCGGAGGTGTGCCGGAAGGCACGCTCGCGGCTCGACGGTCAGGTGCACGGCGCGACGCCGGCGCCCTATCGCGCGCTCGACCTCATCGAAGGAGCCGCGACATGGTCGCTCGAGGAGGGATACCGGGCCGAGGAGGACGCGCTCGCCGACCTCCTCCCGGGGCCGGAGGCGCAGGCGTCCGTGTACGCCTTCAACCTCGTCGAGCGCCGCGCGAAGCGCGGTGTCGGCATGCCCGACGCCGAGCCGCGGCGCGTGCAGAAGGTGGGCATCGTCGGCGCGGGCCTCATGGCCCGCCAGCTCGCGCTCCTGTTCCTCCGCCGCCTCGAGGTCCCCGTGATCCTCCGCGACCTCACGCAGGAGCAGGTCGACGACGGCATCGGCTGGATCCGCGACGAGCTCGCCGACCTCGTGAAGCGCGGCCGCATCGGCGAGGGAAAGGCGCACTTCCTCGGCTCGATCGTCTCCGGCGGGACGGGCTGGGACGTCTTCGCCGGCTGCGACCTCGTCCTCGAGGCGGTCTTCGAGGAGATGACCGTGAAGAGAGAGGTCTTCGCCGAGCTCGAGCGGGTCGTCTCGCCCGAGTGCGTCCTCGCCACGAACACGTCGTCCCTCTCGGTGACCGACATGGGCTCGCACCTCGAGCACCCGGAGCGTGTCGTCGGCATGCACTTCTTCAACCCGGTCGCGGTGCTCCCACTGGTCGAGCTCGTACGCACGCCGTCGACCGACGACGTGTCGCTCGCCACCGCGTGGGCGGTCACGAAGAAGCTCCGCAAGACCGGCGTTCTCGTCCAGGACGCGACCGCCTTCGTCGTCAACCGGCTCCTCGGCCGTCAGGGCTCGGTGATCACGCAGGCGCTGGACCACGGCAACTCGATCGAGGAGACCGACGAGGCCGTGCTCCGGATGGGCCTGCCGATGGCACCGTCCGTCCTCCTCCAGCTGGTCGGCCCGAAGGTGGCGAACCACGTGCGGCACCAGCTCCACGACGCGTGGCCGGACAGGTTTCCTCTCTCGAAGACGCTCGAGAGCCTCGCCGAGGGCGGGGACGTCGTGGTGGTCGAGGACGCGCCGCGCTCCGTCGACGAGCTCTACCGGGCAGTGCTCGAGGCGCTTGCCGACGAGTCGCGCCACATCCTCGAGGACGGTGTGGTCGCCGAGGCGGCGGACATCGACACGTGCCTCCTCCTGGGCGCCGGGTTCCCGTTCTGGCTCGGCGGGATCACGAAGCACCTCGACCAGACGGGCGTCTCCGACCGCGTCGTGGGCCGCCCGCTGGCAGATATCGGCACACGTTCCTGACCCGTTCCGTCCGGTGCTGAGGTATGCTCTGGCCGTACCGCTCGCCGGTGATCGGGCGAGCGCAACTCTTCGGAAGGAGCGGCACGGCACAACGTGCTGCGTGAATGCACGAGGCGACGACCATCCCGACGCTGACGTCGGACACATCCGAAAACCTGACTGCGGCAGCTCGTCGAGCCGAGGCATGGTTCGGCGAGCCCTTCCTGCAGCCGGACGAGGATCCGATGCAGGCGCTCGCCCAGGGCGCCGCGCGCCGCGCGGCGCTCGACGACGCCCTCGCCGAGATGGACACTGGCCTCACCACGCCGTCCGCCCGTTGGAGGGTGCGGTACGGGCTCATGCTCGGCCTTGAGCGCGTCCTCACGGAGGATCCACCCCACACCGCGTCGGGGACGGAGCTCCGGCGCCATCAGGTCGACGCGCTCGCAGGGATGCTCGCCGAGCTCATCGCGTCGACGCAGCGCGCCGCTGACGAGAACGGCAACGGGAACGGCCATGCCACCGGAAACGGCGCGGTCGCCGAGACCGATCTCGACGAGGAGACCGACGACGACTACGACGCCGGCTACGTCGACGACGAACTGCTCGAGGAGGGGGAGCTCACGGACGCGGACCAGGGCGCGGTGCGGAGGTACCGGTTCCGGCACCCGACCGCCTCCGGCAAGACGATCGCCGCTGCCGGCTTCGTCGAGGCTTCGCGACACCTCGGCATCCTGATCCTGACCCACCGCCGCCTCCTCGTCTCCCAGTTCAAGCGTGACCTCACGACAGAGGGTTACGGCGGTCGGTTCACCGATCCGATCGTCGCCGGCATGAAGGCGCCCACCGAGAACCCCATCACGATCCAGACCTACGCCTGGTTCGCGCGCCACGGCGCGGAGCTCGACCGGGGCACCTACCACCTCGTCATCTGCGACGAGGCGCACACCGCGCTCGGCGAGAAGACGAGCGCCGCGATACGCGCCTTCTCCGAGCCGCTCTACATCGGAATGACCGCGACGGAGCAGCTCATCGCGAAACAGGTCTCGGACGTGTTCCCGGCATCGGTCGACGACCTGCCGCTCGGCGACGCGGCTCGACGCGGCCTCATCGCTCCCCTCCGCTGCCTGCGCGTGCCGCCGGCGGCGGCGATCAACTCGGTGCCCATCGTCGGCGGCGATTTCGAGGAGCGCGCCCTCGCGGCGGCGCTCGACCACCAGGCCATGAACCAAGCTGCCGCGAGCCTCTATCGCGAGCGCTTCGGCTCGACCCCGGGGATCGTGTATGCGGCGGGCGTCGAGCACGCCTACAACCTCGCGCAGGAGTTCCGAGCCGCGGGCCTCAAGGCCGAGGCGGTCTCGGGGCGCACTCCGCCGGCACGACTTGCCGAAACCCTTGCGGCTTACGAGCGAGGGGAGATCAACGTCCTCATCAACGCGATGCTCCTCGCCGAGGGCTGGAACTCTCCGCGCGCGACCGTGTGCATGCACCTCGCGCCGACGGCATCGCGCCGCGTTTACCAGCAGCGCATCGGCCGCATCATGCGGATTCACGCGCGCAAGGAGGCCGGTGTCGTCGTCGACTTCGTCCCGAAGAGCGCGACGCACTCCGAGCGGGTCGTGTCGCTGCACGCGTTGCTCGACTCCGACTTCTACCGTGAGGGCGCCCGCGTCACGCCGGCGCCGCGACGTCGGCAGCAGCGCCGCGCACGCCGCAAGCTCTCTCCGGTGCCCTGGCTCGTCCCGGTCACGCCGGACGTCGCGCGCAGGCTCGCAGTCATCCAGCGCGAGTGGCAGCGGATCGACCCGAAGTACCTCGACGACGACGAGCAGCGGTTCTGGGCGACGATCGCCGGGCGCCAGATCCGCTTCGATCAGCGAGCCGAGTTCGCGAAGAAGTTCGCGGAGGGCCGCGCCGGGAAGGGCGCACTCGAGCAGTTCCTCTCGACCTGTGCCGCCGAGAACCCCAACCGCAGACTTCGGATGACCGCACTCATGGATCGCGTCGCGACCCCCGTCGACCGCGCCGACTTCGACGACCTCGTGACGCTGGTGACGCAGGCGCCGCCGTGGGAGAAGGATCGCGCGGCCGGCGTGCGCATTCTGCTGCGCGCGATCGGCGAAGGGAAGCCGCTCGCGCCCGATCAGATCCTGGCCCGGTGGACCTGGCGCCTCGCGCGGGCCACCCGCAAGGTCCAGGACCGCCGCGTCTCGACGGAGTTCCCCGAGGCGAAGCGGCTCCTCGGCGCCGCGGCGAACTCGCGTGGCTACCGGCACGAGGAGAACGTCAACCGGCTCGTCCAGGTCGCGCGCGAGATGCCGCTGCCGGTCGGGGCAGCGCTCCTTGCCTCCGCCGACGGCTACACGCCTCGCTCGAACTCGGCGCTCGACCACGCCCGCGAGGAGCTGGGGACCATCTCGGAGATCGCGAACGCGCTCGCGGACAACCTCCCGCTTCCGAAGCTCACCGCGCGCAAGTCACGGCGCCGACGGCGCAAGCGCAAGCCGGCGACCCCGGCGGACACGCCCGCAGCGACCGAGACCGCCGAGCAGAGCGACGGAAACGCGGTCGAAGCAGTCGAGACGGTCGAGCCCGACGCCCCCGCGGACGTCGAAGACGCCGCCTAGCCGGGACCGCCCGACTCGGGCGTGTCGCCGTTCGCTTCGCGCTCGCGCAGGAAGCGCGTGATCTCCGCGGCGAGGGCGTCGCCCGAAGGGAGATCTTCCGACTCCTCGAGCCAGTCGAGCGAGTCGGCCCGGCGCTCGAGCTCCTCGACGTAGTTCGCCGTGTCTGCGTCCGTCGCAACGGCCTGCGACACCTGATCGACGTACTCCTGCGAGGCCTCTTCGAGCTCGCCGACCTCGATCTCGGTCCCGAGGACGCCGCCGAGACGCTCACACAGCGCCTTGGCCGCAGGCGGGCTCGGCGCGAGCTGGACATAGTGCGGAACTGCTGCCCACAGACTCACCGACGGGATGCCTGCGCGACGGCACGAGTCGAGGAGGACGCCGACGATCCCCGTCGGCCCCTCGTAGCGCGAGAGCTGAAGCCCGAGCTCGTCGACGAGCTGCGGGTCGGTCGCCGCACCTGTGACCGGCGACGGCCTCGTGTGCGGGACGTCCGCGACGAGCGCACCGAGCGTCACCGCGAGCTCGACGCCGAGATCGGACGCGAGCTCGGTGACGATCTCGCTGAACGACCGCCAGCGGTAGTTCGGCTCGACTCCGACGAGCAGGATCGCATCCCTGCCGGGCCTCGGGATGCGCGCCCGGAAGAACGTGTTCTCCGGCCACTCGATCCTGCGCGTCCGACCCTCCTCGAGCGAGACCATCGGTCGCGTCGCCTGGAAGTCGACGAACAGCTCCGGGATCGATGTCCGCGAACTTCCGTGCACCCCACAACCGTGCGAGGTAGCCCGCCGCGAGCGTCGCCGCCTGGCCGCCGTCGTTCCATCCGCGGAAGGCACCGATCAGGACCGGCCGCTCGAGCGTCGAGGGTCGCTCGTAGATCCGAAGCTCGCGAGCCATCCGCTCCAAGCCTACTTCCGGGTCAAGGGCACCGGGGGTCGCCACAGGACGTAGGCGAGCGCGAGACCGAACGCCCAGATCGACGCGGCCAGCGCGACGTGGGCGAGAACGAGTCCCCACGGCAGGGCGTTCCGGTACTGCACCTCACCGAGGATCGCCTGGGCGACGAGCACCGCGAGCAGCCCGGCCCAGATACGGACGAGCCCCGGATATCGCGGCCGCGGATTCGCCACAGGAGCCAGCCCACGACGAGAACGCCGATGCCGAAGGCTGCGGCCACGCGTACGTGTACGTAGACCGTGTCGGCGATCCCGAGGCCGAGTCGCTCGACCTCGTCGCTCGAGCCCGGGTGTGGGCCCGAGGCGGTCGCAACCGCACCCGTGACGACGAGCGCGACACAGGTCGGCAGCCCGACGCATGTCACGAACAGGCGGAGCCAGCGCGGGCCCGACGGCAGCAGCACGGCCGTCGCGCAGGCTCCATGCCTCGAGCGCCGCGATCAGCGCCAGGCCGAACGCCGCGAGTCCGAGCAGGAAGTGCGTCATCACGGCGAGCGGATGGAGGTCGAGCGCAATCGTGATGCCTCCCATCGGGATCTGCGCCACGGCGACGAGGAACGCTCCGAGCGCTCCCCACCGACCCCAGCCCGAGAGCGCGACCGCCCGGCGCGACGCAAGGACGGTGACGAGCGTCAGGACGATGCCGGCCAGGGCGACCATCCGGTTCCCGAACTCGACGAAGGCGTGGAAGCCTTGCTCGGGGTAGGGCTTGTCGCCACAGCTCGGCCAGTTCTCGCAGCCGAGACCGGACCCGGTCAGCCGAACGAACGCACCCGACGTAATGACGAGCAGGAGCGCGACGGTGGAAGCGGTCGCGATCCGCAGGAACGTGCCCGCCGAGACGGTGCGCGCGCGTGGAATCGCGACGGCCACTAGCCGAAGACGACTCCGGACCCGGGCTCGACACGGCCGATCCTGGCCGCCACGATCCCCACGCCGTGGAGCGTCGCCTCGAGAACGGCAGCGCGCTCGCCCGGGATCGACACGAGCAGGCCACCGGCGGTCTGCGGATCGAATGCGAGTGCCTCCGCGGCCTCGTCCGCGCTGCTCTCGAGGTGCGCGCCGACGAACTCCCGGTTCCGACGATCGCCTCCGGTACGCACACCGTCGGCCGCCAGCTTCGACGCGCCCGGGAGGGCCGGCAGCGCGTCGGCGTCGAGTACGACACGGACGCCGCTACGCGACGCGACCTCGTGCGTGTGCCCGAGCAGCCCGAACCCGGTCACGTCGGTCACCGCGTTGGGCTCGAAGCCGCGAACGACGTCTGCAGCCGCGAGGTTCAGCTCGAGCATCGACTGAATTGCCGCGTCGAGCGCGCCGTCGGGAGCAGCTCCGTCACGTTCCGCCTGCAGGACGATCCCCGTGCCGAGGCGCTTCGTCAGGAGGAGCACGTCGCCGGCGACTGCACCGGCCTTCGGCCAGACCCGCTCCGGGTGCACGGTGCCGACGACGGCAAGGCCGTACTTCGGCTCGGTGTCGCGAATCGTGTGCCCCCCCGCCAGGATGGCGCCGGCCTCGCGAACCTTCGCGTCGGCACCTGCGAGGACCTCGCCGAGCACCTCCACGGGCAGCTCCTCGGGGAACGCGGCCACGGACAGTGCGAGCAGCGGCCGGCCGCCCATCGCGAAGACGTCGTTCAGCGCATTCGTCGCAGCGATCCCGCCGAAGGTGCGTGGGTCGTCGACGAGTGGCGGAAAGAAGTCGACGGTGAACACGATCGCACGCTCGTCGTCGAGCCGGTAGACGGCGGCGTCGTCGGCGGGATCGAGGCCGACGAGCAGATCCTCCGCCTCGGCGGGTACCAGCCCGGCGAGGAGTGTCTCGAGACGGCCCGCGGAGTACTTCGCCGCGCACCCTCCGGCCTTCGCGAGCGACGTGAGAGGCACGGACGCCACGCCGAGCACTGTACGCGGAAGGAATTCCCATCGGGGCCACGAACAGGGAGACCGGAGAGATCCTTCCCCTTCTCCTCTCCCCCTGACGCAGCGGCCGCCGCCCCCTCGGCGGCCGCTTTATTTGGCGGGGGGAAACGATGTTTCCCCCCGCCTGCCCCCCTTCCTCGCCGCGAGCACTTGCAAGCCGCGACTGGCCTCCCGGGCGAGCAAGTCGCCCTTCGGCCCTCGATCGAGGCGACGACTCATACGTCCTGTGCCTAGACTCGCGCGCGTGCCGTCGGCATTGATCACCGGTGGGTCTTCCGGGATCGGGCTTGCGATTGCGCGCGCGCTTCGGGAGGACGGGTACGAGCTGACGCTCGTCGCCCGCCGTCCCGAGCCACTCGAGGAGGCAGCGAGGGAGCTGGATGCGCTCGCCGTTCCCGCGAACCTCAGCGATCCGGACGAGTGTGTCCGGGTCGTCGCGGCGCATGCCGAGCGGCACGGAGGCATGGACGTCCTCGTCAACTGCGCCGGGATCGGGATCGGCGGCTCGTTCGGCGACCAGGACACGAAGAGGATCGCACTCCAGCTCGATGTGAACCTGCAGGCGACGATGATCGTCACGCGCGAGTCGCTCCCGCACCTGCGGGGGTCGCGCGGCCGCGTCATCACGCTTGCCTCGATCGCCGGCACGATTCCGACGCCCGGTCTCGCCGTCTACGGCGCGACGAAGGCAGCGCTCATCGCCTGGACGTCGTCGCTGAACCGCGAGGAGGCCGAGAACGGCGTCGGCGCAACCGCGATCTCACCGGGCTTCGTCGCAACACGCATGACGGAGTGGACGGGCCTGCCGGACGAGGAGCAGATCTCGCCGGACGACATCGTCACGCTCGTGCGCGCGGTTCTCGCCCTCGGCCCGATGGCTCGCGTCCCGAACATCGTGGTGGAGCGCGTCGGCGACGCCTACTGAGAGGCGAGAAGCTTCTCGCGCACTGCCGTCTCGAGCTCGTTCACGGAGACCGTCCCCTCGAAACGCTCGGCGATCTTCCCGTCTGCGCCGACGAGGAACGTCCACGGCTCGGTCGGGAGCTTCCACTCCTGCATCCACTGGTTGAAGCCGTTGGCCGGGTCGTTGTCCTCGTACACCTCGACGTGGATGAAGCGGACGTTCTCGCCCTCGAGCCGGTGCTGGGCCTCCTCGACGACGTCGACGACGGGACCGCAGGTCCGGCTCGTGCAGAACTTCGGTGTCGCGAACGTGACGACGAACGGCACCTTTGCCTCGAGCGAGTCGGCGACCGAGTACTGCAGGAGCGACTCGTCCGGTGGTGTGCGCGTCGTGATCGCGGCCGCGTCACCTCCGGCCGACGCCAGCGTCGGCGTGTCGGACGCGATCGCCGGGTCGCCCACGTCGGGCGGGGCGTCGTCCTTCACGACGACGACGTTCCCGAGCGCCTGCACCGTCTCGTTGCCGCCCTCGGGCTCGGCAAGCATCCAGAACGTCCCGACGCGCGGCAGCTTCAGGTCGGCGACGTAGATGTGCGTCGCGTCGGCCTCGTCGCCCCCGGGCACGCCGATCCGCTCGAGCTTCGCCTCTGTCTCGAGGAACGGCGGTGCGTCGAGCCCGTCCGCGACGAAGAGCTTGGCGGTCGGCAGCGCGACGACACGGCCCTCCGCGTCGACGACGAGGAACGAGACACGGACGTCGCCCGGCTCGTGATTCTCGGTTCCGGGTATGACGGCCACGTCGTCGCCGGGGGCCCGCCAGAGCTCCTCGAGCGTCGATCCACCGCCGGGCTCGGTCGCGTTTGCCGACGGACTTCCGTCGGATCCACCACAGCCCGCCGCGAGCAGCAGGCACGACAGTACGGTCAGTGCCGCAGCTGGGCGCATACGCGCCCGAGTGTAGCCGGGGTGGTGTTCCTAGCTTCCGTCGGGCCAGGAGCGGTTCCAGCCGCACTTCCCGAACCACGCGGCGACCAAGGCGAGGTTGATGAGCAGCAGATAGAGCCTCGGCTTCATGGCGACCCTCCTCTCTTAGAAGCGGATTTCCTGGAGCGCCTCGGCGGCGTTCCGATAGAGACGTGCGGCCTCGCGTGCGTCCCCGCGACGCGTTGCCAGATCTCCGAGTGCTACCCATGCCTCCGTCCGGTGGCTGATCGACGCCATCTGCTCGGCAGCGGCGTCGGCCGCCCGGAAGCACTCTTCCGCCTCTTCGAGTCGTCCGCGCTCGAGCAGCGCTCGTCCCAGTACGAGCTGCGACGGACTGACTTCGTGGAGATAGTCCTCCCGACCCTGCAGGAGCGCGAGCGACTGCCGCGCGAGCTCGTCCGCCTGGTCGTATTCGCCACGGTTCAGATGAACGCGTGCGATCCCTTCGAGCGCCTGTGCCGCGTCCGCGGGCGAATCCGCGTCGAGGGCCCTGGAGTACGACGCCTTCAGGTGCTCGACGGCGTGCGCCTCGTCTCCAAGGAGGAGCGTGAGGCCACCGAGCATGAGGTGCAGGCGCCCGACGTTGCGCTCGTCGTTCACGGACTGGTACAGCTCCTTCGCCCGCTGCGCGTAGTTGCGGGAGAGAACGTAGTGGCCCTGACGCTGCGTGATCAGTGACGCCTGGAAGTACGCGCGGGCGATCGCGGCCCGGTCGCCCAGGTCCTGGGCGAGCTCCAGGGCACGCTCGACGTCGTCGTGCGCTGCGACGTAGTCGCGAAGCCGTCGGCGACAACGCGAGCGCCACTGCAGGACGTCGGAACGCAGCAGCCCACATGGAAGGCCCGAGCGCTCGGCGAGCTCGAAGGCTTCGTCGAACAGCGCGACCGCCGTCGAGATGCTCGAGAGCTTGTAGCGGCAGACGCCGAGTCGGAAGAGAACGTCGGCCCGGTCGACGTCGGAGAACTCCCGACGCTCGACCAGCTCGCGAGCCTGCTGCAGCAGCTCCATCGCCTCGCGGGCGTGCCCGCGTTCCTGCAACGCCCAGGCCTCGCCCATGAGCGCGCGCACCTGCAGCGTGGGCGAGCCGGACTCGTCGATCGCCGGAGCTACTTCCCTGAACGCCGCGATCGCGTCCTCGTAACTGTGCGCGGCGGACAAGGCCTCCGCGCGCTCGAGCTGTGCCTCGACCTTCGCTCGCTCCTCGGTCGACACACCGGACGCGAGGAACACCGGATCGACGCCGAGTTGCTCGGCGAGCCACGAGATCGTCGTCTCCGTCGGGCGCGTCTTCCCGCGCTCGATCTGGCTGATGTACTCCTTCGAGAACCGCTCCCCGGCGAGCTGCGTCTGCGTCAGGCCGGCGGCGATACGCAACGTACGGACGCGCTCACCCAGACGGATGCCCGCAGCGGGCGCGGGCAAGGTGACGGTCTCGTGCATGCCTCTATCAGTCAAGTGAGATCGGGATCCCCGAGCGCTCCCCCTCCAGGGGGATGTCGGCTACCGCTTCTGAGTGAACTAACGGTAGCCCAAATCACTTGACCTGGCTACTTGACTTTTTTGGACACGACTCCTATAGTCAGGCCCACACCGCAGACGATCGGACGCCAGATCGGATGCGCGGGCACCACCGCCGGATTGGTCGGCGCGTCGTAGATGAGCGTGGCTGGGCCGCAGAGCCACGATTCACCGGCTCGCCAACCCCGGGAAGGGGTCGCCTCGAACGGGAAACGCCCCCGGAGCCGCAGCCGGGGGCGTTTTCAGTTTGGGCCGGGAAACGACGTTTCCCCCCGCCGGCCCCCCTTCCTCTGCGTCGTCACTGACCATCCGCTCCTGGCCTACGGGCAAGTGAATTGCCCTTCGGCCCTCTTGCGATGCAGTGACTCGGCGCTACTTGGTGACAGGCTCGGGCGTCGTGTGCTCGACTCGTCGGCCGGCTTCCTCGTGGGGGCGGACGAGGACGTAGGCGACGATCGCGCCCGCCACCGCGATGCCCGCAGCGACGAGCAACGAGATCCGAAAGCCGTCCATGAACGCGTCGACCGACCGCTCACCGCCTGCCTTCGCGGCCATGATCGCACCCAGGATCGCGATCCCCATCGTGCCGCCGACCTGGCGGGCGCAGTTGAGGACCGCGGAGCCGACACCCGCCTTGTCGACGGAAACGCTCCGAGTCGCCGCGGCGGCGCTCGGAGTCATGGTCAGCGCCATCCCGATCCCGCCGAGGATGAACCCGGGGACGAGGGTCCAGTACGTCGCATCCGCGCCAAGGCGCGAGAACAGGAGGAGCTGCGTCGCGACGAGGAGCATCCCGGCGGTCATGAGGCCACGTGAGCCGATGCGATCGCTCGTCTTCCCCGCGATGGGCGCGACGAGAATGATCAGGATCGTCATCGGCAGGAACGCCGCGCCCGCCTGCACGGCGGAGTAGCCGAGGATGTTCTGCATGTAGAGCGAGACGAAGAAGAAGACGCCGAACATCGCGAGCGCCACGAGCAGTACGACGAGGTTCGCGCCCGTGTACGTGCCGTTGCGGAACAGCTCGAGCGGGAGCATCGGATCGCGCCGTCGCCGCTCGATCACGACGAACGCGACGAGCGCGACACCCGAGAGGACGAAGGCCCCGACGATCCGCGCCGAGGTCCAACCATAGGTATTCGCCTCGATGAGGGCGTATGTCAGCGCGAACAACCCGAGCGCAGACGTGGTGAGGCCCGGCAGATCGAGGCTCGCGTGTGTCTCGTCGCGCGTCTCGTCGATGAACAGGAGGCTGGCGATGATCGCGAGCACACCCACGGGCACGTTGACGAAGAAGATCCAGCTCCAGTCGATGTGCTCTGTGATGAGTCCGCCGACGAGCGGGCCGATCGCGAGCGCGAGCGCGGACGTGCCTGCCCAGATGCCGATCGCAGTTCCACGGTCGCGCGGCGGGAACGTGGCGGCGATGATCGAGAGCGTCGCAGGATTCATGAGCGCGGCTCCGGCGCCCTGAAGCACACGGGAGCCGATGAGCATCTCGGACGATTCCGCAAGCCCGCAGAGCAGCGACGCGAGCGTGAAGACGACGATTCCCGTGACGAAGATGCGTCGGCGCCCGTACGCGTCTGCGACCTTGCCGCCGACGAGCATCAGCGACGCGAACGTGAGCGCGTAACCGGTGACGATCCACTCGAGCTCGGACAGGTCGGCGCCGAGATCGCGCTGGATCGAAGGCAGCGCGACGTTCACGACGGTGTTGTCGAGCATGATCATGAAGAGGCCGAACGACACCGACGCGAGCGTCAGCCACTTCCTGTTTTCCTCTGCGAGGATCCGAGTCTTCAATGCCGCCCCAGACTAGCCAGCGGGTACCGGGTGACTTCACATGGACTCCCAGTCCCGAGCAGTTGGAGGCGGCAAACATCGGACGGCTCGCACGCATGCTCGGGTACACGGGCTACGCGGAGCTCCACCGCGCGTCGATCGACGAGCCCGACCGCTTCTGGCGGGCCATCGTCGACGACCTCGGCATCCCGCTCGCGCGGGGCTGGGACGACGTGCTCGATGCGTCCCGCGGCATCGAGTGGGCGACGTGGTTCGTCGGCGCACGCCTGAACGTCGCCGAGGCCTGTGTCCATCGCTGGGCGCGCGAGATCCCCGATCGTGAGGCGGCCGTGTGGGCCCCCGAAGAGGGCGACCGGCTGTCGCTCACGTGGGCGGAGCTGTCGCGCGACGTACGAAAGCTGGCCGCAGCGCTTCACGAGCTCGGGGTCCGGGAGGGCGATGCGGTCGGGACGTTCCTTCCGATGTCGCCCGCAGCCGCGGTCGCCTCCCATGCCTGCGCCCACATCGGCGCGATCCAAGTCCCGATCTTCTCCGGCTTCGCGGGACCGGCCGTATCCGCTCGGCTGGCCGATGCGCGCGCCAAGGTCGTCGTCACCGCCGACTCGACGTACCGCCGTGGCCGGCTCGTCCCGATGAAGGAGGCGCTCGACGAGGCACTCGCGGACACGCCGAGCGTCGAGCGCGTCGTCGTCTGGGACCGCGCAGGCGGTGACTGCCCGATGACCGCCGGCCGCGACGTCTGGTGGACGGACGCGCTTGCCGACGCCGACGGCTCGCTCGAGCCGGTCGAGGTCGACAGCGAGGCCCCGTACCTCCTCGCGTACACCTCGGGGACGACCGGAAGGCCGAAGGGCGCGCTTCACGTCCAGGGCGGGTTCCTGCTCTCGATCGCGCGCGAGACTGCCTACCAGGCCGACCTGCGAACGGGGGATCGCGTCCTGTTCGCCACCGACATGGGCTGGATCATGGGCCCGTGGACCGTCACCGGCGCGATGGCGTGCGGAGCCGCGGTGGTCTTCATGGAGGGTGCGCCGGACCGACCGCACGACCGGCTCTGGAAGCTCGTCGAGCAGGAGCGCGTCACGATGCTCGGCGTCTCGCCGACGCTCGTGCGCGCCTTGATCCCGCATGGCGAGCCCGACGCCGACGTCTCGTCGCTGCGGACGGTGGTCACGACGGGCGAGCCCTGGAACCGCGGGCCGTACGAGTGGCTCGACGAGCACGTCTGCGGCAAGGGACGCATCCCGATCGTCAACTGCTCGGGCGGCACCGAGGTCGGAGCGTGCTTCCTCTCCGTGACGATGCTCGAGCCGACGAAGGCGTGCTCGGTCGGGTTCCCGGCGCTCGGCGAGGACATCGACGTCTTCGACGACGCGGGGCGCTCCGTCCGCGGCGAGGTGGGAGAGCTCGTGTGCAAGCGCCCCTGGCCGGGCATGACGCGTGGGATCTGGGGAGATCCGGAGCGGTACCTCGACACCTACTGGAGCCGCTTTCCCGGCGTGTGGACGCACGGCGACTGGGCGTCCGTCGACGAGGACGGCTACTGGTTCCTCCACGGGCGCTCCGACGACACGCTCAACATCGCGGGCAAGCGCATCGGCCCCGCCGAGCTCGAGTCCGCGGCGGTCGGGCATCCGGCGGTCGCCGAGGCCGCGGCGATCGGCGTCCCGCACGAGGTGAAGGGCGAGGTCGCATGGCTCTACTGTGTGCTCGCGCCGGGCCTCGAGGTCTCGTCCGACGAGGTCACAGCCACCGTGTCCCGCGAGCTGGGCAAGGCGTTCGCGCCGGATAGGGTGATCTTCGTGTCGGCCCTGCCGAAGACGCGCAGCGCGAAGGTCGTGCGTCGCGCCGTCCGGGCCCGCGCGCTCGGCGAGGATCCCGGCGACCTCTCCACGCTCGAGAACCCCGAAGCGCTCGACGAGATCGCGCATGCCGGCTGACGCGCTCGAAGGCGTCGCGCTCGTCACCGGAGGCGGGCGCGGGATCGGCGCCTCGATCGCTCGCGAGCTCGCGGATGCAGGCATGACGGTGGCCGTCACCGGGCGCACCGCCGAGCAGGTCGAAGCTGTCGCGACCGACGTCGGAGGACTCGCGCTGACCGGCGACGTCTCCAGCGCCGAGGACGTCTCGCGGTGGGTCGAAACGGTCGCACGCGAGCTGGGGCCGATCGACCTGCTCGCCGCGAACGCAGGGATCTCGATAGCCCACGAGGACGTCTGGGAGGTCGAGCCGGAGGCGTGGTGGCACGTACACGAGGTGAACGTGCTCGGCGTCTTCCTCTGCTGCCGCGCGGTCATCCCGGGCATGCTCGAGCCCAGCCGGGGGCGAATCGTCGTGACGGCGAGTGGTGCCGCATACCTTCCGGGCGCGCAATCGACCGCCTACACGTCGAGCAAGGCGGCCGTGCATCGCTTCGCGGAAACGCTCGCGAACCAGCTTCAGGGTCGAATCCCCGTCTTCTCCATCAGCCCGGGACTCGTTCGCACGGCGATGACCGCGGACACCTTCGGAGACGACGCTCCCTGGACGCCGCCGGAGCTCGCCCCGAAGCTCGTCCGTGTCCTCGCCTCGGGCCGAGCGGACGCGCTCGCGGGCCGATACATCCATGCCGAACACGACGACATCGAGGACCTCATCGCCCGTGCAGACGCGGTCGTCGCCGAAGACCTCAACGCAATCCGCCTTCGACGCTGAGAACGTAACGCGGACTGAACCGCTCGATTCCCTACTCTGCGCCGGCGTGCCCTACTTCATCTGCCCGAACTGCAAGGAGCGCACCGTCGACCTCGACGGCTACGACGGGTTCTCGATCCAAGCCGTGCAGTGCCGGAGCTGCGCGTTCGGCTTCCTCTTCGAGCTGCTCGAGGACTACTACCCGGCGCCGGAGACCGGCTTCGTCGTGTGCGACCGCGACACGCGCGTCCTTGCCGCGGGTCGAGGCGTCTTCGAGCTCACGGGCTATCGCGACGCCGACCTGATCGGTCGCGACGTGGCCGAGGCCCTGGCGCTCTCCGACGTCTCGCCGATCGAAGTCGTGCGCGAGTGGGGCGTGCGGAAGATGGGGCAGGAGCTCGAGATCCGCACACGCGCGGGCATCGAGAAGCGCGTCGTCGTCGACTTCTTCCCCGCGTACGACGAGGACGGCGGGCTCCTGCTCGCTCTGACGCCCCGTTAGGAGGGCTTGGGCGCGATCCACGTCTGCCGGGCGACGGCGAGAAGCTCGCCGCCGGCGGAGAAGAGCGCCGTCCCCGCGTAGAGCTTGCGCCCGTCCTCGCCGAGGGACCACGCCGTGACGACGCACTCGTCGCCAAAGTCGGGCACGCGGTCGACGCGAGCGGTCATCCGGCCGAGCACGATGTCGCCACGCCCCTCCGCCCCGACCGCGTACGCACCGGGACAATCGACCGCGGCCCACACGAACTCCGTTCCGGTCTCGAGGAGCTCGACCGGAGCGGCGTGCAGCGGCTCGCGACCTGCGACCGGCCCGACGCGGATCTCGAGGCCGTCATCCCGGATGCCGCACACGTAGCACTCGCCGAAGTCCGGGCTCCAGTCGCGGACATGACGCTCGCGGGCCGCCTCCGCGTCGGCGATCGAGACGGGCGCCGGCGGGTCGACGTCGACGGGTGCGGGCCGCGCATCCGCGACGAGAGCATCGCCGTCGAGGAGGAGGACGCGCCCGTCGTCGCGCTCGACCGCGAGCGGACGATCGAGCGGGGGCGGCAGCCGAAGCGTGACCTCGACCTCGTCGGCGCCCACGAACGCGGCGAGCCGACCGCAGGCGTAGCCTCCATTCGCCGACGTCAGCGGCCCGCGGTACCGCCGGGGAAAGACGACTTCCACGCGCCCAGCCTACGTCGCGTCGATGCACGCACGCGGCCGCGAAGCGGCCGCCTGCAGGGATCCGTGCGCGATCGGAATCCGCGCGCTAGCGGATTCCGATCGCGCAAGAGCTCATTAGAATGGAGTTTGTGACTGTGAGGCGAAAACCGTGAGAGTGGCACTTGCGCAGCTGAACGTCGTCGTCGGGGACCTCGAAGGCAACCGCGTGAAGATCCTCGCGAGCCTCGGCGAGGCACGGGGAGTCGGTGCGGATTTCGTCCTCTTCCCCGAGCTCGCCACGACGGGGTACCCACCGGAGGATCTCCTGCTCCGGCCCGGGTTCGTCCGTGCCGCGCACGCGTCGCTCGAGCAGATCGCCGCGGACTGCAAGGGCATTACGGCGCTCGTCGGAACACCGTGGTTCGACCGCGATCTCGCCAACGCGTGCGCGGTCTGCGCCGACGGGCGCGTGCAGGCCGTCTATCGGAAGCACTTCCTGCCGAACTACGGCGTCTTCGACGAGCACCGCTACTTCGCGGAGGGACGGGAGCTCGTCGTCCTCCGCATCGGGGACGCGTCCGTCGGCATCACGATCTGCGAGGACGTCTGGCAGCCCGGTCCGCCGGCCACCGACCTCGCGCTCGCCGGCGCGCAGCTGATCGTCAATCTCTCGGCGTCGCCCTTCCACGTCGGGAAGGCGGAGGAGCGCGAAGAGATGCTCGTCACACGCGCCCGCGACACGAGCGCCTACTTCGCGTTCTGCAACCTCGTCGGCGGACAGGACGAACTCGTCTTCGACGGCCACTCGGTCGTTCTCGACGACGCGGGCGAGGTGGTCGCGCGCGCCGCGGGCTTCGCCGAAGAGCTCCTCATCGTCGATCTGGACCCAGCCGACGCGATCGCGCGCAGGCTCCGCGACGCGCGCCGCCGCGAGCTCGAGCGCTCACGAGCCGACAGTCCGAAGCTCGAGGTCGTCGAGCTCGACGGTCCGCGAGCACAGGGCGCCGCGACCGATCCGACGATCGTGCCGTTCGAGCCCGAGCTCGAGCAGATGCGCCTCGCCCTTACGCTCGGTCTCCGCGACTACGTCGAGAAGAACGGCTTCTCCGACGTCGTCGTCGGCGTGTCCGGAGGGATCGACTCCGCCGTCACCGCTGCGCTCTGCGCGGACGCCGTCGGCGCCGACCGCGTTCATTGCGTCTCGATGCCGTCGCGCTTCAGCTCGGAGGGAACGCGCACCGACGCACGCCTCGTCGCCGACGCGCTCGGCTGCACGTTCCGGGAGATCCCGATCGAAGCCACCGTCAGCGCGTTTCGGGATGCGTTGGCTCCGGAGATCGAAGGCGGCATCGCAGGTCTCGCGGCGGAGAACCTGCAGGCGCGAGTCCGCGGGGTGCTGCTCATGGCACTCTCGAACACGTACGGCTGGCTGGTCGTCTCGACCGGGAACAAGTCGGAGCTCGCGGTCGGCTACTCGACGCTCTACGGCGACATGGTCGGCGGGTTCGCGCTCCTGAAGGACGTGTTCAAGACGGACGTCTACCGCCTGGCCGAGCACCTGAACGCGCGCAGCGGGCGAGAGCTGATCCCGCGCAGCACGATCGAGCGCGCGCCGAGCGCCGAGCTCCGCGACGATCAGCGCGACTCCGACTCGATCCCTCCGTACGACGCGCTCGATCCCGTGCTCGAGGCCTACGTCGAGGAGGACCGCTCGCGCGAAGAGCTGCTCGAGGAGTTCGATGCGGCCGTCGTCGAGCGCGCCGTCGGGCTCGTCGACCGTGCCGAATACAAGCGGCGGCAGGCGCCGCCCGGCGTCAAGCTGCGGCCGAAGGCGTTCGGTCGCGACCGCCGCACGCCCATCACGAATCGCTGGAGTGATTGACGGCCGACTATCGTAAGTGTTAGCTTACGGTAAGTGCTTACTAACGGACATCCTCTGGACGCGCTCGGCGACCCGACGCGGCGGCAGGTTTTCGAGCTCCTGCGCTCGGGCCCACGGTCGGTCGGTGAGCTGGCGGCCGAGCTGCCGGTCAGCCGACCGGCCGTATCCCAGCACTTGCGGATCCTCGAGGACGTCGGTCTCGTGACTCATCGACGACACGGGACGAGGCACCTGTACGAGCTCGACTCGGCCGGAGTCGGCGTGCTCCGAGACTGGGTCGATGGATTCTGGAGCGAGGCCCTCGCGCGCTTCAAGGCGGTGGCCGACACGAAAGGAGAGAAGCCATGAACGATGCACTCGTCATCGAAGTCGTTCGCAAGAGCGTGACCGTCGGCTGCGCGGTCGAGGAGGCATTCCGGATCTACACCGCAGAGGCGACCTCCTGGTGGCCCGTCGGCTCGCACTCGCTCTTCGGGGACAGCGTCAAAGCGGTCGTCTTCGAAGAGCGGGAGGGCGGCGAGGTCTACGAGCTCACCGAGACCGGAGAGAAGGGCCACTGGGCCACGGTGCTTGCCTGGGAGCCCCCGAACCGTCTCGTCCTGGCGTGGGAGGTCTCGCCGAGCGTCATCGGCACCGAGGTCGAGGTCCACTTCCTTCCGGAGGACGAGGGGACCCGCGTCGAGCTCGAGCATCGGGGCTGGGAGCGCGTCGCCGACGACGCGCCCGCGAAGCGAGACGACTACGACACCGGGTGGGGCTACGTGCTCGGCACGTACCTCGCGCGCATCTAGGAGGGCTTGGCGGAACGGCCTCGTCGCAGGACTGCCGCTGGTCGTCGTCGAGGCAAGGACGCAGGGAGCCCCAATACTTGACGTATTGGGGCGACTGAGGACGCCGCCTCGCGGCGATCCAGCGCCGCTCCGGCGACACAGTGTCTGTTTTGCCAAGTCCTCCTAAAGCAGCTCCTTCAGCGCTCGGAACCAGCGGAGCCGCTCGTCCCACGGGACGGCGGCATTCGCCGGCGAGGTCGACGGCAGGACGAAGAGCCGCGTCGCACCGAGCATACGCCCCTGGAGTCCGTGCTCCGGACGCTCGCGGAACGTGCCCTGGTAGGCGGCCTTGCCGACGAACGCGATGGCCCGAGGCTCGAGCTCACGCGCGAGCGCCTCGAGGCGCTCGCGTGCCCCTTCGTAGTCCGCGGCGCGCAGGTCGCTCGAGCCGCGGGTCGTCCGGCGGGCGGCGTTCGTCAGTCCGATGCCGAAACAGAGGAGCTCGCCTTGCTCGTGCGGCTCGAGGAGACGCGGCGTGAACCCGGCCGCGTGGAGGAGCCGCCAGAAGTCGTTGCGCGGATTCGCGAACGCTGCGCCTGCGGCAGCGCTCGCGTATCCCGGGTTGATCCCACAGAAGATCGCGGTGAGGCCCGGCGCGAGGACGTCCGGGATCGCGCTCTCGGCGAGTGCATCCATCTCCTGATCGTACGGCTGCGCGGCTTCTGGCTCGTGGCAGGTCCGGAAGCTCGCGGGCCGCGTCCTCGGCGGTTCGGTGAAGGATTCGCCCGCCTGACTTATCCGGTGGCGTACGTGTAGACCAGCGTGCCTGAGTCGCGCTTCAGGACTCCGGGCTCCAGCGGGGTGAGCACGAACACACCCTCGGGGCGCCCCTTCATCGTGATCACGACGCGCTGCTTCGCTTCTCCGGGGCGTGTCACGAAGCCCTCAAGGCGCGCGCTCCAGCGCTGCTTGTGGCCACCTATTCGGACAACCCGCCCGCGCCCAGTGACTTCCACATACTGGCCCGTGGGAGCCATGGCCACGGTGGAAGATATGTCCGTCCACGGCAACGGCTCAAGCACCAGTCGCCAAGTCCGCCCAGTCCGCCCAGTCCCTTCCCCAGCGGACAAGATCCGGACGCTAAAGGTTCCCCTCTTGCCTTCGATGGCAAAGTTGTTACGTTCACCGGGGTGCTTCCCGTTGCCGAAGAGGTCACGCACGGTGCCGAAGGCCGAGGCCGTGCCAACGACGAGGACGAGCAAGGCCGCAACGACGGCGACAAGGCGTCGTCCACGGCGTTCCCTCCCCGCGCCTGCGCCTCGCAGCACTTCGTCCCAGTCAGCGGAGCCGGACCTCGGGGGAAGGGTGCGGTCGAGGCTGGCGCGGTCGAGTTCGCTCATGTTCGTACCTCCTCCAATTGGCTTCGCAAGGCGGCGTGCGCGGCATTGAGAGTCGCGGAGACCGTTCCGGTCTGGATTCCGAGCACCTCGCCGATCGCGGCGTACTCGAGATCGGCGTAGTACCGCAGGAAGACAGCCGTTCGCTGGCGTTCCGGCAGCCGCGCGAGCGCCACCCGTAACTCGACGTCGTGCTCGGGATGGCCGTTCGAGGCGGCCAGTTGATCCTCGTCCACGGTCGGGCTCGCCTTGGGTGCTGCGGAACGAGCAGCGTTGATGACGATGCGCCAGACCCAAGCCTCGAGCGGACATTCGCGCCGGAAGGAGCGGCGTCCGCGGACAGCGCGGACAAACGCCTCTTGCACGGCGTCGCGGGCGCGGTCTGAGTCGCCTGTCACGCTCGTAGCGACTCGTGTGAAGACGTCGAAGCGACTGCGATACAGCGCTTCGAGTTCCTTGAGGCTAGCTCCGCGGCGTCCGGTCACATGAGTAGGACACGGTAGTAGCTCGTCTTGTTTAGTCGCCGGCCACTACCGTGAATTCGAGCCGCTGGTTCAGCCCGCCCGCCTCGAACTCGCGCTACTCGATTACGGAGGTGCCTCGTAGGCGGTCGGGTTGGAAACAAATGAATACTCCTCAACGACAGAGGAGACCCGGAGGCCCTCCTCACCCACGAACGATCTCGCCGTCTCAGCCGGTCGTGGCAGGCTCGATCGTGTCGAGCATCCTGGTGATAAACGGGTACTGGAGCGGGTGCTCTCGCACGAAAGAACGCATCACCGGCGACATCGTGAGGATGAACTTCGTCCAGTCGTCCCAGTCGACCCGGATGCCGAGTTCCGGATCATCCACCGATCCCAACAACGCAACATCTTTGCCCTGGTATAGCCACTCGGCGGACTGGAGGGCGTCACCGATCAGTTCCGTCATCGCGAGAACGCGCGCCCTGGCTGTCGGATCTTCAGGCGGCTCCACACCTTCGTAGAAGTACTGGCGGAGCTCTGGGTAATCGATGAAACGGGTGATCACGTGATCCCATAGCTCGTAACCCTGCGCCAAGGCCCGAGCGCCAGCAAGCTCGTTGGCGACCAAGAACTGTTCAACTGACTGGCTGGTCTGACGTGCAAGGAACAGCACCGACCCCGCCACCGCAGCTGCGGTTATAAGAGAAGCGAAGAGGGTCGCCCACTCCAACGCCTCGTAACAATAGGCACGACGATCGGACGAGCGGACTGCGGGGCGGGCTTGCCCTAAGGCCCGGAGCCTGAGACCCGGGTCGGTTGCGTTGGAAACATTGGAACACTCCTCAACACGAGCCGGACTCCGGGCGCGAGGATGTCCGGGGCGGCGGAGTCGCTCAGGCGGCTTCCGGCTCGCGGGCGTCGAGACGAAGCTCGAGGAGCACGCGGAGCCTCTCGCCCACGTCGCTCGGATGGTCGGGCTTCACGCCGCTTCGCGGGAGCACCTTGACGGTGTCCTCGGTGTAGCGCCAGCCGTAGCAGCGCTCGTAGCACTCCGCCTCGCTGAGCGTCCGGAGCCGCTCCATGTGCTCGCAGGCTAGGCGAGTCCCCGGACGGACGCGGGATAGGCTCACGAGATGCCGCTGCGTCCGCGAGCCCTCCACTTCGACGTCACGGTGGACCGGGCGGGCGACGCCCACAGCGCGCTCGGCGGAAGCCCGCTACCGCGCGAGGTCGAGTGGTGGGCCGAGCACCTCGTGCTCGCCGGCCTCGTGCGATGCACGCTCGCGAGCATGGACTACGCGGCGCGGCGCGCAGGCCTCAACTCGCTCGGAGTCGGGAGCGCGCACGGCGTCGTGACGAGGCGAGACGACGGCCTGCACGCGTTCGTGGACATCGAGACGACGCTCGAGGTCGATCTCGCGCCGGCGCCGGATTCGAGCGCGCTGAAGGAGCTCGTGGCCAAGGCCGAGCACGGCTGTTTCGTCTCGAACTCGCTGACCGCGAAGCCGCGGCATCGCTGGATCGTCAACGGCCAGGAGATTCCCTGAGCGCCCGAACGGGTACGGAGCGCACGTGTTCGACCACGTGACGATTCGCGCCTCGGACCGGGCGGCGTCGGAGGAGTTCTACGACGGGGTGCTCTCCGTTCTCGGGATCGCGAAGGCGCACAGCGACACGGAGCTCGCCGAATGGGGCGACTTCTCGTTGTCGCCGGCGACGGACGAGAGGCCCGTGACGCGCCGCCTGCACGTCGGCTTCGTCGCCCCGTCTCGCGAGGTCGTCGATGAGTTCTGGCGCGTCGGGGTCGGCGCCGGCTATCGGAGCGACGGCGAGCCGGGACCGCGGCCGCAGTACAGCGCCGAGTACTACGGCTCGTTCCTCCTCGACCCCGACGGTCTGAGCGTGGAAGCCGTCGTCCACGAAGGAACCGCGGAGCGGGCCGGCATCGACCACGTCTGGATGCGCGTCGCCGACCTCGACCGGTCGCGGCGCTTCTACCTGCTCGTCGCACCGTTCGGCGGCTTCACGCTGCGAACGGATACGGCGGAGCGCGTCTCGTTTCGTGGCCCGAGCGGCTCACTCTCGCTGCTTCCGGGCGATGCGAGCGCGAACGTGCACCTCGCCTTTCCCGCGACGGACGACGCGACGGTCGAAGCCTTCCACGCAGCCACGACCGCTGTGGGCTTCCGCGACAACGGGGCGCCCGGCGAGCGGCGCGCCTACCACCCTGGGTACTACGGCGCGTTCGTGCTCGACCCCGACGGGAACAACGTCGAAGTCGTCAACCACAACCGCGGCGTGACACCTGGCGCCGGGTAGCCTGCGCCACGTGAGCGCGACACTGCTCGACATCGGCGCTGTCCGCGCGCGTTTCTCCGCGCTCGACCGCCGGTTGGCGTTCTTCGACGGCCCCGGAGGCACGCAGTGCCCCGACGAGGTGATCGACGCCATCTCGCGTTACCTGCGCGAGGACAACGCGAACATCGGCGCTCCCTACGGGACGAGCATCCGGACCGTGGAGCTCGTCGAGCTCGCGCACGAGAAGGCCGCGTCGTTCCTCGGCTGCTCCTCGGAGGAGACAGCCTTCGGCCAGAGCATGACCGCCATGAACTTCCTGCTGACGCGCGCGTTTGCGCGGACACTGCGGCCCGGCGACGAGATCGTCCACACGGCGCTCGACCACGACGCGAACGTCGCTCCTTGGCTGGAGATCGCACACGACATGGACATCGATGTTCGCGTTGCGGGTCTGACCGAAGATCTCGAACTCGACTATGCCGATCTGGAGAGCAAGCTGTCCGAGAGCACGCGCGTCGTCGCATTCCCGGTGGCTGCGAACTCGGTAGGCACGGCTCCCGACGTGCGCCGCATCGTGGATCTCGCTCACTCCGTGGGTGCTCTGGCGTGGGCCGACGCCGTCCACTACGCGCCCCACGGCCCGATCGACGTCTCCGCCTGGGACGTCGACGTCCTCATCTGCTCCCCGTACAAGTTCTTCGGGCCGCACATGGGCATTGCGTTCGGCAAGCAGAAGCTGCTCGAGTCGTGGCGCGCCTACAAGGTACGCCCGGCTGCGAGCGAGCCGGTCGGTCACCGCTTCGAGCTCGGGACGAGCCAGCACGAGCTCCTGGCGGGCTTCGTTGCGGCGGTCGACTACATGGCCTCTCTCGGCTGGGACTCGATGCTCGGTCACGAGCGCGGACTCGGCGACCGGTTCCTCGCCGGTCTGCCCGAAACCGTGGAGCTGTACGGCCTGCGCGGTATGGACGGGCGCGTGCCGACCTTCTGCTTCAACGTCGCCGGCCGCTCGCCGGAGGCGGTCGCGACCTTCCTCGCCGAGCGCGAGGTCGCGGTCTGGCACGGCGACTACTACGCCGTCGAGACGATGAAGCACCTCGGGCTCGACGACGGCGCCGTCCGCGCCGGCATCGTCCACTACAACACCGAGGACGAGGTCGACCGGCTGCTCGAGGGCCTCTCCGTCCTGGCGTGAAGCTCCTCCTGCTCGGCGGCCCGAGGTTCCTCGGCCGTGCGATCGCCGACGCCGCGCTGGAGCGCGGCCACGAGCTGACGATCTTCAACCGCGGGAAGACGAACGCGAGCCTGTATCCGGAGGTCGAGCGCCTCGTCGGCGACCGGGCCGGCGAGCTCTCCGTCATCGCCGAACGGGAGTGGGACGCAGTCGTCGACACGTGCGGCTACACGCCGCAAGTCGTGTGTGCATCTGTGAACGCGCTCACGGGCTCAGGGGTCTACTGCTTCGTATCGAGCGTCTCGGTGTACGCAGACTTCTCGCAACCCAACGACGAGGCGAGCCCCGTCGCGCGGCTCGGCGACCTCCCCGACGACGTCGTGACGGAGGAGAGCTACGGCGCGCTCAAGGCGCTCTGCGAGGACGCCGTAGCCGACGTCTTCGGCGAACGCGCATTGATCGTCCGGCCGGGGCTGATCGTCGGCCCGCACGACCCGACCGGCCGCTTCACGTACTGGCCGCACCGCGTCGCCGGTGGAGGCGAGGTCCTCGCGCCCGCCCCTCCCGACGAGCCGACGCAGGTCATCGACGTCCGGGATCTCGGCGAGTGGATCGTCTCGCTCTGCGAGCACGACCTCGGGGGTGTGTTCAACGCGACGCATCCCGGCGTGTCATGGGGAGACCTCCTCGAGACGTGCACGTCGGTCGCCGGCGCGGACGCGACGATCACGTGGGTGGACCGGGACTTCCTCGTCGAGCAGGGGGTCGGCGAGTGGATGGAGCTCCCGCTCTGGCTCGCGGACCCTGCGCTCGCTTGCGCGGACCGGATCGACGTGAGCCGAGCACTCACGGCGGGATTGACCTTCCGGCCGCTGGCCGAGACGCTCAGGGGCACGCTCGACCACGCCGCGACCACCGACGCGGTCGGCTTGAAGCCGGAGCGCGAAGCCGAGCTCCTGAAGGCATGGCATGGCCGCGGATAAGGACTACTCGGGAACGCCGCTCTCGCAGAAGCTCGGCGCAAAGGCCGGTGCAGGCGTGGTCGTCTACTTCACGACGACGCGCGAGGAGCTGGAGCGCCGCTTCGACGATCTGAAGGCGACGCTCGATCCCGCGGACGGCCTGTGGATCGCCTGGCCCAAGAAGGCGGCGAAGATCGAGGGAGACCTGACCTTCGAGACGGTGCAGGAGATCGGGCTCACCCGCGGCCTCGTCGACAACAAGAGCTGCTCGATCGACAAGCGCTGGCAGGCGCTGCGCTTCGTCTACCGGCTCACGGATCGGCCGTGAACTCCGGCTAGACCTCCGGCTGGTCTGCGGTCCAGTCTTGGGCCTGACGCGCGCGGTTCCACGGCTCCTCGTCCCAGCGAATCGTGTCCGGGTCGATCCCGCGGGCGTCCGCGAGATCGCACGCGAGCAGCTGGAAGCGGACGATGTCGACGACCGGGTGCGTCGTCGGCACGAGGAGCGCCTCGCATCCGAGCTCGCCCAACGCACGCATCGCGTCGACCGCCCTCTCGGCCGCCCGGTCCTCGCCCTCGAGCACGAAGCAGCGCACCGAAGGATCGATCGCCGCGAGGTGGCCGTGCAGGAGCTGCTCGGTGTGGTGCGCCTCGGCGGCGACGTGCGCGCCCTCGCGGAGCTTGAGAACAGCCTCGAGCGCAGTCGCTTCGTCACGACCCGCGCCGGCCACGACGAACCGATCGTGCTCGGATGCGCCGAACGCCTCGCGGTCGAGCTCGCGGGAGACGTCGGTGGCCAGAACGGAGACGTCCTCGCCCAGCAGCGCCCGACCTGCCGCGACGCCGCACGTGTAGCTGGCCGTATGGCAGTAGCTCTCCTCGATCGCGGGCGTGACGACGACCACGTGATCGACGTCCTTCGCGATCGGGCTCTCGGCGGCGCCGGTGATCAGCCACGTCTCCCCGGCGAATCCGCGGATCGCCTCGTGCGTCAGCCGAGTCTCGCCCTCGTGCGAGATCGCGACGAGGACATCTGCCTCCGGAGCAGTTCCGAGGACGACCTCCAGCGCCGGCGCCGCCCGTCCGCACGCGAGTGCAGCGTGAAACGACGTGCCGCACCCCGTGAATAGGACGCGCACGCCGTCCGGGAGACGCATCGCGCCGACCCGCTCGGGCACCTGCGTGAGCCACTCGGGCTGTGCGGCGATGGCCTTGCGCGTCAGCTGTGCAGACACCAGGGGTGTCTATACCATCGAACGCCGTGGCGATCTTCGAGAAGTCCACGCTCGGGAACGGCGTGCGCGTCGTCACGGCGCCCTTCCCACAGGTCGGATCCGTCTCGTGTTTCGTCATGCTCGCGGCCGGCTCGCGCTACGAGACGGCGGGGTCACAGGGCATCGCACACTTCGCCGAGCACATGTTCTTCAAGGGCACCGAGCGGCGGCCGACCGCGCGGACGATCTCGACCGAGATCGACGCGATCGGCGGCGAGTTCAACGCGTTCACCGGCAAGGAGCTGACCGGCTACTACGTCCGTTGCGGCTCCGAGACACGCGATGTCGCGCTCGACGTACTGACGGACATGCTGCTCCACTCGCGCTTCGACGACGCGGAGATCGAGAAGGAGAAGGGCGTGATCCTCGAGGAGATGAACGTCTACCTCGACACACCGCAGCGCTATGTCGGAAACATCTACGACCGGCTCCTCTACGCCGATCAACCGCTCGGCTGGGACATCCTCGGTACGCGCGAGACGATCGAGGGCACGACGCGGGAGACGTTCCTGTCGTACCTCGACACCTGGTATCGCCCCGAGCGCGTGGTCGTCGGGATCGGCGGACGCATCGGTGACGGGCTCACCGAGCGGCTCGAGGAGCTGCTCGGCGGCATCGAACCGCGGCCGACCGGGGAGGCTGCGGGGGTCGTGCTTCCGTCCGACACGTCGCCGGTCCTCCTCCACACGAAGGACTCCGAGCAGGCGCACCTCATCCTGGGCGTGCGCGGCTACCCGATCGGGCACCCGAACCGCTATGCGCTCCAGCTTCTCGCCGTCGTACTCGGCGGCGGTATGTCGTCGCGCTTGTTCACCGAGGTCCGCGAGAACCGCGGGCTCGGGTACTACGTCCACGCGGGGAACACGGCGTACACGGACGCCGGCACGTTCTACGCGAGCGCGGGCGTCGACGTCGCACGCGTGAACGAGGCGATCACCACCATCCTCGCCGAGCTGCGCAAGATCGCTTCGGAGCGGGTTCCCGCAGACGAGCTCGAGAAGGCGCGCGGGTACGCGAAGGGCCGCTTCGTGCTGCGTCTCGAGAGCCCGCAGGGCACGATCCAGTACGGGCTCCGCAAGGAGGTGCTCGAAGGCGAGATCGAAGAGCCGGACGAGCTCCTCCAGCACCTCGACGACGTGACCGTCGATGACGTCCAGCGCGTCGCAAGAGATCTCTTGGAGGACAAGCGCCTGTACCTCGCACTCGTCGGCCCGTTCGACGATCCCGCACGGTTCGAGAAGCTGCTCGCCGCCTGACGTTCGGAGCTAAGCTCGTGCGCCATGCCACATGAGCTCGTCAACGGCGTGCGGCTCTACTACGAGGATCGCGGTTCGGGTACGCCTCTGCTCGGCCTGCATGGAGCAGGCAGCTCGGCGGTCTTCTGGGAGGACGCCGCCGAACGACTCTCTGAGCTTGGGCGAGTGATCACCTACGACCGCCGCGGCAGCAACCGCAGCGAGCGACCCGATCCGTACGAGACGACGAGCGTCCAGGAGCATGCGGACGATGCACTCGGGTTGCTGCGCGCTCTCGACGCCGAGCCGGCTGTCCTCATCGGGAGGAGCTACGGCGGCACGGTCGCGCTCGATCTCGCCCTGCGACACCCGCGCTCGGCCCTCGGCATCGCCCTGCTGGAGGCAGGGCCGATGGGACTCTCGGATGAGTACGACGCGTGGTTCATGTCGATCCGCGACCAGTGCGAGGACGTTCCGCTCGACGCCGTCGGCGAGACGGTCGTGCGCGAGGTGTTCGGAGCGTGGGACGAGCTCCCCGACGACTGGCGCACCGTCTTCACCGCGAACTCGCCGGCGCTCCTGGCCGAGCTACGCGGCGGGGAGTGGACCGACAACGACCGGCTCGAAGAGCTGGAGGTCCCGACTCTGATCGTAACCGCCGATGGCTCGCCGGAACCGCTCCGGCGGGGATCCGAGGCACTCGCGGCGGCTCTTCCACACGCACGACACGTGCGTGTCGGCGGAGACCACGCGATCGACCCCGCCGGCCCGGACGTCCTCGCGTTCGTCGCAGAGGCCAGTGGCACGGCGCGAACGTAGACTCGCGCACGTGAGCGACGAGCGCGAGCTCCTGCGCCGAACCGCCGAGATCGCCGGCGATTTCCTCGACTCGCTCGACGGGCGGCCGGTGTTCCCGCGCGACTCGATGGAGGACGTCGCCGACGCCCTCGGAGGGCCGTTCCCGGAGTCGCCGTCGGACCCGCTCGAGGTCGTCGAGCTCATGGCGCGCGAGATCGACCGCGGCGTCGTCGCGTCCGCCGGCTCGCGGTACTTCGGCTACGTCACCGGAAGCGCGCTGCCCGCGACGATCGCCGCCGACTGGCTCACGACGATCTGGGACCAGTGTGCCGGGCTCGGAGCGCTTGGACCCTCGGCGTCCGTCGTCGAGGAGATCGCCGGCGACTGGCTGAAGGACCTCTTCGGGCTGCCGGCCGACGCGTCGTTCGCGATCACGACCGGCTGCCAGATGGCGCACGTCACGGCGCTCGCGGCCGCGCGGCACCACGTGCTCGCTGGACGCGGGTGGGACGTGCGCGAGGACGGGCTCGCCGGATCGCCTCCGATCACCGTCGCCGTCGGGGCGTACCGACACGTCACGGTCGACCGCGCGCTCCGACTCCTCGGAATCGGCAGCTCGCAGCTCGTCGTGGTCCCTGCCGACTCGCACGGCCGCATGCAGCCGGACGGGCTGCGCACCGCGCTCGCAGAGATCGACGGCCCGGCGATCGTCTGCGCCCAGGCCGGCGAGGTGAACACCGGCTCGTACGACCCGTTCGTGGAGATCGTCGAGATCGTCCGCGCGAGCGACGCATGGCTCCACGTCGACGGCGCTTTCGGGCTGTGGGTCGCCGCCAGCCCGGAGCGGCGCCATCTCGTCGAGGGCGTCACGGCCGCCGACTCGTGGGCGACCGACGGGCACAAGTGGCTCAACGTCCCGTACGACTGCGGCCTCATGTTCTGCACGAATCCAGCCGCCCACAACGCATCGATGACCATGAAGGCCTCGTACTTCGAGGGCCAGGGCAAGTGGGTACGCGACGCCGTGGACTGGACGCCCGAGTCGTCGCGGCGCGGACGCGCCTTCACCGTCTACGCGGCGCTGCGTTCGCTCGGGCGCGACGGCGTCGCCGACCTCGTCGACCGCTGCTGCACGCTGGCGACGCGCTTCGCGGCCGACATCGAGCGGCTCCCCGGCTGTGAGCTCCTCAACGACGTCGTCATCAATCAGGTGCTCTTCCGGTTCGAGGACGACGAGAGCACGCTCGCGATCCTCGACGCGGTGCAGCGAAGCGGCGAGGCGTGGATGGGTGGCACCGCCTGGGACGGGCGTGCCGCAATCCGCGTCTCCGTGTCGAGTTGGCGTACGACCGAAGCCGACATCGATCGCACCGTCGGCGCCTTCGAAGCCGCACTCGTCACGGCCTGACCGAGCCGAGCAGCGGCCTGAGCTACTCCTCGATCGGCTGAGCGACCGCGCGGTCGGCGATCTCCGCGACCACGGCGGGATCGGCAAGGGTCGTCGTGTCCCCGAGCGGCCGGTGCTCGGCGACGTCCCGCAGGAGCCGCCGCATGATCTTCCCGGAGCGGGTCTTCGGCAGCTCGGGAGTGAAGACGATGTTCGCCGGCTTCGCGATCGGCCCGATCTTCTGGGCGACGTGATCACGGAGCTCCTCCAGCCGCTCGACGGAGCCCTCCTCGGCGCCCTTGAGCGTGACGAACGCGACGATCGCCTGCCCGGTCAGCGGATCGGCGCGACCACACACGGCCGCCTCGGCGACGCTCGAGTGGTCGACGAGCGCCGACTCGACCTCGATCGTCGAGATGCGGTGGCCCGACACGTTCATCACGTCGTCGACTCGGCCGAGGAGCCAGAAGTCGCCGTCCTCGTCGATGCGCGCGCCGTCACCGGCGAAGTACATCCCCGGGAAACGCTCCCAGTACGTCGCGCGAAAGCGTGCGTCGTCGCCGAAGATGCCGCGAGTCATCGCCGGCCAGGGCCGCTTCAGCACGAGGTACCCCCCACCTCCGGGCCCGACCTCGTTTCCTCGGTCGTCGACGACCCCTGCGTCGATCCCGGGGAACGGCTTCGTCGCAGAGCCGGGCTTCGTCGTCGTCACCCCTGGCAAGGGCGCGATGAGGATCATCCCCGTCTCGGTCTGCCACCACGTGTCGACGATCGGTGTCCGATTCGCTCCGATGTGCTCCCGGTACCACATCCATGCCTCCGGGTTGATCGGCTCGCCGACGGTGCCGAGCAGGCGGAGCGACGAGAGCTCGTGCTTCGCGGCGTGCTCTGGCCCCCACTTCATGTGCGCCCGGATCGCGGTCGGCGCCGTGTACAGGATCGTGACCTCGTAGCGCTCGACGATCTCCCACCAGCGGTCCTTGTCCGGGAAGTCGGGCGTCCCCTCGTAGAGGACGCTCGTGGCGCCGTTGCAGAGCGGCCCGTAGACGATGTAGCTGTGCCCCGTCACCCAGCCGATGTCGGCCGCGCACCAGTACACGTCACGTTCGGGCTTCAGATCGAAGACGTAGCTGTGGGTCGCGGCGACGCCGACGAGGTAGCCGGCCGTCGTGTGCGCGATGCCCTTCGGCTTCGCGGTCGTGCCGCTCGTGTACAGGAGGTACAGGAGGTCCTCCGCGTCCATCGGCTCGCACGGGCACGACTCCGGTTCCGTCGGTTGGCCCTTGACGAGCTCGTTCCAGGTGAGGTCCCGGCCCGGCCTCATCGGGACGTCGCCTCGCGTGCGCTGGCCCACGACGACAGTGCGCACGCGAGGACACGTCGCGAGCGCCTCGTCGGCGTTTCGCTTCAACGGAACGATGGTGCCCCGACGGTAGCCCTCGTCCTGTGTCAAGAGCACCTCGCAGCGCATGTCGTTGAGCCGGTCGGCGAGCGACTCTGCCGAGAAGCCGCCGAAGACCACGGTGTGCGGAGCGCCGAGCCGCGCGCACGCGAGCATGGCCACCGGAAGGCCCGGCCCCATGCCCATGTAGATGCCGACCGGCGTACCCTTCTCGACGCCAAGCGACTTCAGGCCGTTCGCGGCCCTGACGACCTCGTCGAGCAGCTGCTGATACGTGATCGCCGTACGCTCGCCGACGGGCTCGCCCTCGTAGTAGTAGGCAACGCGATCACCGAGCCCGGCCAGGACGTGGCGGTCGAGGCAGTTGTAGGCGACGTTGATCTTTCCGCCGCCGTACCACTTCGCGTACGGCAGCTCCCATTCGAGCAGCGACGTGAACGGCTCGAACCAGGTGACGCGCTCGCGACCCTCCCGCTCCCAGAACTCCTCGAACGGGACGTCGTAGATGTCTGCGTTCGCGTTGGCCTGAGCCGCGAAGTCGCGCGGCGGGGGGTAGCGGCGCTGCTCGTCGAAGAGGGTCTCGATCGCCGGGTCGCTCATTCGGACGCCGATCCTAACGCCGTGGGTAGAGTCCGCCGAGGTGGACGCGGAGCTTCGCGCGCTCAGGGAGCGCCTCGCCGAGATCGCGGATCTCTCCCGTGCGGTCGGCGTGCTGGCATGGGATCAGAAGGTGACGATGCCGCCCGGCGGGCATCCGGCTCGCGCCGAGGCGATGGCGACCCTCGGCCGGATCGCGCACGAGAGGTTCACGGACGCCGAGATCGGCAACCTGCTCGAACGTCTCCGGCCGCTCGAGGAGTCCCTCGAGTACGACTCCGACGACGCCAGCCTCATCCGCGTCACGCGGCGCGACTGGGAGAAGCAGCGTCGCGTTCCGACCGAGCTGCGGACGGAGATGATCCGCGCGGCCGCGCTCGGCAACCAGGTCTGGATCGAGGCGCGCGCGACGAACGACTTCGGGAAGTTCCTGCCCGCGCTCGAACGGAACCTCGAGCTCAAGCGACGCTACGTCGAATGCTTCGAGTGGGAGGACTCGCCCTACACGCCGCTCCTCGACGACTTCGAGCCGTACATGCTGACGTCCGAGGTCGCGGAGGTGTTCGGAACCATCCGCCCGGTGCTGGCCGAGCTCGTGAAGGACGCGCCGCGGGTCGACGCATCGTTCCTCCGTCACGACTACCCGGACGAGGAGCAGAAGGAGTTCTACGCACGCATCCTCGGCACACTCGGCCTCGAGGAGGGCTCGTACCGGCTCGACCCGACCGTGCACCCGTTCTGCACGTCGTTCTCGAGACGCGACGTCCGCATGACGACGCGGTTCGAGAGCGGTCTCGACGGGCTGTGGTCGACGCTGCACGAGGCGGGACACGGCCACTACGCGCACGGCATCGCGGAGTCGCTCGAGCGGACGCCGCTCGCGGGCTCGCCGTCGCTCGGGCTGAACGAGTCCCAGAGCCGCACCTGGGAGAACCTCGTCGGCCGCTCGCGCCCCTTCTGGCTGCACTGGTACGAGCCGCTCCAGGAAGCGTTTCCCGGGTCAGCTCGGAGACGTCGATCTCGAGACGTTCCTCGCAGCGGTCAACCGCGCCGAGCCGGGCCTCATTCGCGTCGAGGCCGACGAGACGACCTACAGCCTCCACATCATCCTCCGCTTCGAGCTCGAGCAGCGACTCATCGAGGGCTCACTCGACCCGAACGACCTGCCCGAGGCTTGGGCGGCGGGCATGAGCGACCTGCTCGGCGTCGACGTCCCCGACGACACGCACGGCGTCCTCCAGGACATCCACTGGTCGCAGGGCGGGATCGGCTACTTCCCGACGTACGCGCTCGGCAACGTCATCTCACTGCAGATCTGGGCCTCCGTCCGCGAGGCGATCCCGGACCTCGACGCGCAGATGGAGGTCGGGGAGCTCCACGAGCTCGCGGCCTGGCTCCGCGACAATCTCTACTCCCTCGGCCGCAAGTTCACGCCGAAGGAGACGATCGAGCGGTTGACCGGAGCACCGACGATCGACCCACAGCCGTATCTCGCGTACCTGCGCGACAAGCTCGCCACGCTGCCTGCCGGTGTCTGACACCGTCGCGTTGGTCGTCAACGGCGAGCCGCGCTCGCTCGAGGTCGAAGGGCGGACGCTCCTCGTCCACGCGCTCCGCGACGGGCTCGGGCTCACGGGGGCCCACATCGGGTGCGACACGAGCCAGTGCGGCGCGTGCACGGTGCTCCTCGACGGACGCGCCGTGAAGAGTTGCACCGTGCTCGCGCACCAGGCCGAGGGCCGGGAGGTCACGACGATCGAGGGGCTTGCTCCGGACGGCGAGCTCCACCCGCTCCAGCGCGCATTCATCGAGCACCACGGCCTCCAGTGCGGGTTCTGCACGCCCGGCGTGATCCTGACGGCAGCCGACCTCCTCTCGCGCGATGCCTCGCCGAGCGACGAGACGATCCGCCACGCGTTGCGCGGCAACCTCTGCCGCTGCACCGGCTATCAGGGCATCGTCGAGTCGATCCGCGCAGCCGGAGCTTCGGCGTGATCGCGGCTCCGACGCGGTACGAGCGCGCGTCGGACGTCGACCACGCGCTCGAGCTGCTCGGCGAGCCGGACGCGAAGGCGCTCGCCGGCGGGCAGTCGCTCATTCCCGTGATGAAGCTGCGCATCGCGCGGCCGTCCGTCGTCGTCGACATCTCGCGGCTCGAGCTGCGCGGCGTCGAGGAGAAGGACGGCGCGCTGCACATCGGCCCGCTGACGACCTGGGCGGAGCTCGCAGCAGCCGAGCTGCCGGCAGGGCTCGAGGCGATCGCCGAATGCGCGCGCGGGATCGGCGACCTGCAGGTGCGCAACCTCGGGACGATCGGGGGCTCGATCGCGCATGCGGATCCCGCGTCGGACATGCCCGCCGTCGTGATCGCCCTCGGAGCTCAGCTTCGCCTTCGCTCCCACGGCGGAGAGCGAGTGCTACCGATCTCCGAGTTCTTCGTTGGTCCGTTTCTCGACCGCGCTCGGGCCGCAGGAGCTCGTTACAGACGTCCTCGTCCCGATTCCGTCGCCGAGCTCCGGCTCCGCGTACGTGTCGGTCGAGCACCCGGCGTCGGGGTTCGCGCTCGTGGGCGCTGCCGCGCTCGTCGGCCCTTCCGGCGAGACCGTCGCGGTGACGGGGGTCGGTGCGACGCCGTTCGTCCTGGAGGGCGATCCGCGCGAGGCGATTCGCGACCGCCGAGATCTTCGGCGACCGATTCGCCGTCGGAGGAGTACCGGCGCGAGCTCGCCGTCGTCGTCGCCGAGCGGGCGCTCGCGAGCGCCCGCAAACGTGCAGAGGAGAATCGATGAGTGACGCGCTGATCGGCGTCGCGCGACCGCGCATCGACGCGCCGGACAAGGTGACGGGCGCGACGAGGTTCGCGGCCGACGGCTACGTCCACGGTCTGCTGCACGCGCGACCCGTCCTCGCGACCGAGGCGCACGCGCGCATTCGCGGCATCGACGGGAGCGCGGCGCTCGCGCGTCCCCGGCGTCGTCGCCGTTCTCGCCGCGGCCGATCTCCCCATCACGTCGAGCCGGCACCGACCGCACGTCCGAGCCGCTCGCGCGCGAGGAGGTCGTGTTCGCCGGCCAGCCCGTCGCACTCGTCGTCGCCGAGATCCGAGGCGGCGGCGGAGGACGGCGCCGAGCTCGTCGTCGTCGACTACGAACCGCTCGCGGCTGTCGTCGACGTCGAGGCCGCGATGGAGGTCGGGTGCCGCGCTCGCACGGACCGTCGAGGAGACGGACGACGAGGCCGGCGACCTCGAGTCGATCCACGCCGGCGTCGACCACGGCCAGGCGGACGACCCCGCAGAGGAGCTCTCGGGGAACGTGCTCGACCGCATCACGCGCGAGCAGGGCGACGTCGCCGCGGCGTTCGCGTCGAGCGCGGCGGTCGTCGAGGGGACGTTCCGGACGCCGTGGGTCTACCAGGCGTATCTCGAGCCGCAGGTCTGCACCGCCTGGCTCGAGCCCTCGGGCACGCTCGTCGTCTCGACGAGCACGCAGGGCTCGTTCGTCACGCAGCGAGAGCTCGCCCGCGCGTTCGACCTGCCGCTCGAGCGCGTCCGGGTGATCGCCGAGCCGCTCGGAGGCGCGTTCGGAGGCAAGTTCGCCCTCGTCGAGCCGCTCGCGGTCGGCGCCGCGCTCGCGCTGAAGCGGCCCGTCCGGCTCGTGCTCACGCGCTCAGAGGACTTCCAGGCGACGAACCCGGCCTCGGCGCAGGTGACGCACCTGAAGATCGGCGCCCGGGCCGACGGCACGCTGACCGGGATCGAGGCGCGGATGATCGTCGACCGCGGCTCGAATGCCGGTTGGGGCGTCGAGGGCATCAGCTCGCTCCTCGTCGCCGGCCCGTACAACTGGGAGGCGCACGACCTGCGCGGCTACGGCGTCCAGACGAACCGCTTCACGTTCGGCGCCTATCGCGCGCCGGGAGCGCCGACCGCCGCCTTCGCGCTCGAGTCGCTCCTCGACGAGCTCGCGACGGCCCTGGAGCTCGACCCGATCGAGCTTCGCCTGACAGAACGCCGTCGTCGAGGGCGACGTCGGTGTCAGCGGCAATCCGTATCCGGTCATCGGCGCGCGGGAGGTGCTCGAGCGGATCCGCGAGCACCCGCTCTGGGCGTCGCGCGACTCGCTCCCGGAGAACGAAGGGATCGGCATGGCAGCTGGTCACTGGCCCGGAGGGCTCGAGCCGGCAGCTGCCGTCTGCCGGGTGGACTCCGACGGGACGATGACGGTCGTGACGTCGGCCGCGGACATGAGCGGCGTGAACTCGGGCTTCGCCGTCATCGCGGCAGCGGCGTTCGGCCTGTCACCCGACAAGGTCCGAGTGGTCTCGGCCGACACCTCCTCCGGACCGTATGCGGGAGGCAGCGGCGGTTCGAAGGTGACGTACACGGTCGGCGCCGCCGTCCTGCGCGCAGCCGAGTCGGCGCGCCAGAAGGTACTCGCCGCCGCCTCCCAGGAGCTCGAGATCGCGCCCGACGACCTCGAGGTCGAGGACGGCGTCGTGCACGCGATCGGAGCGCCGGATCGCTCGATCACCGTCGAGGAGCTCGCGAAGAAGGCACTCCGCTTCGGCGGCCTCTACGAGCCGATCGAGGGCCACGGTGGCTCGGCGCAGACGAGCGGCGCGCCGTCGGTCGCCGCGCACCTCTCCCACGTCCGCGTCGACCGCGAGACCGGCGAGGTCGAGCTCCTGCGGCACGTGATCGCGCAGGACGTCGGACGCGCGCTCAACCCCGCGCTCGTCGAGGGCCAGATGCGCGGCGGAGCCGCGCAGGGCATGGGCTGGGCGCTCTTCGAGGAGCTCGCCCACGACGAGGACGGACGCCTGCTGACGGGCTCGTTCCTCGACTACGCGATCCCGACCGCGGAGCGCGTTCCCGAGATCGAGACGCTCATCGTCGAAGTGCCGGCGCCGGACGGTCCGTTCGGCGCGAAGGGGATCGGCGAGGCTCCGGTCGTCGGAGCGCCTGCTGCCATCGCGAACGCCGTCGCAGCCGCCGACCGGGAACACGCCTCCACGAGCTCCCGATGACCCCGCCGCGCGTCTGGAAGGCCCTTCGCTCGTGACGGCACTCGAGCGCGCGCGTTCGGTCGTCGCGGCCTGGGACGAGGAGCTTCGACGCGAGCTCCCGGAGAACGCGTACCTCTTCGACGTCCACACGCACCTCGGGAACGACATCGACGGGATGGTCGGGAGCTACGACGAGCTCACGTCGGTGCTCGACCGCTACGGGTTTCGCGGGGCGTTCATGTTCTGCCTCGACGAGCCCGACCGCGAGCCGGCCTTCACGGGGCCGAACGACCGGACGCTCGCCCACGCCGAGCGCTCCGGCGGAAAGCTCGTCCCGTTCGTCCGACTCGACCTGACGGCGCGGCCGCTCGAGGAGGCGCGCCGCTGCCTCGACCTCGGCGCCCGCGGGATCAAGCTCCATCCGCGTGCGCAGGCCTTTGCCCTGAGCGACGAGCGGCTGCAGCCCGTCTTCGCGCTCGCCGTCGAGCGGGACGTGCCGATCCTCATCCACGGCGGACGTGGCCTTCCTCCGATCGCCGAGGACCTCGAGGCGCTGGTCCGGCGCAACGAGGGCGTCCGGCTCATCGTCGCGCACGCCGGGATCGCGGACATGGCCGGGCTGGCCGGGCGGCTCGGCGGCATCCCGGGCGTGTTCTTCGACACGTCCGTCTGGAGCGGCCTCGATCTCCTCGACCTCTACCGCCAGATCGCGCCCGAGCAGGTGCTCTACGCGTCCGACTACCCGTACGGTCGCCAGCCCAACTCGCTGCTCGTCGCGGTGCGCACGGCGAAGCTCGCGGGCTTCGACGACAAGCAGCTGCGACTCATGCTCGGCGGGAGCGCCCGCCGGATGCAGGCGGGTGAGGAGCTCGAGCCGCTCTCCGGCCCGAAGGGGCCGACGTCGCTCGTCCAGCCGCTCACCTTCGCTCGGATCCACCAGTACATCTCGATGGCCGTCCCGATGCTCTGGCTCCGTCAGCGCGACGCGATCGGCGCGCATCGGGCTCGCGGTCAACGCGTCACGCGAGCGCTCGAACGGGCATCCGGACGCGTCCGAGCGGATCGAGGAGCTCCTGACGACGGCTCAGGAGCTGTGGCGCTCGTGTGCCGAGATCGAGGACGACGACGACCGGGTGCGCGACGTTCCGGGCCGCGATCCAGCTCGTGAACCTCGCGGACATGGTCTCGCTCACGACGCGCGCCTAGCCGACGACGGCGTACACCCGGCGCGCGGACTCGACGCCCTTCAGGACGTGCTCGCCGCGATCGTCGAAGTCGAGACCCGACCCCGCGACGAGGTCGTGCGTCGTCGAGCTCACGAAGACCTCACCGGCGCCCGCGAGGGACATGACCCTCGCGCCGACGTGGACGGCGATGCCGCGTGGCTTCTCGCCGGCTGGCCGCTCGACCTCGCCCGTGTGGACGCCTGCACGGACGTCGAGGCCGAGGCCGGCGAGGGAGATCGCGGATCGCCAGTCCGCAGCGAATCGCACGGGCCGGCCCGTCGAAGAGCGCGAGGAACCCGTCGCCCGCGGTATCGATCTCCTCGCCGTCGTAACGGTCGAGCTCTGCGCGGATCGCCGCGTCGTGGCGGCCGAGCAGCTCCGCCCACGCTGCGTCACCGAGCTGCGTCGCCCGCTGGGTCGAGCCGACGAGATCGGTGAAGAGAACGGTCGCGAGGACGCGGTCGGTCGACGGCTTCGGCCTCACGCCCGTGAGGAACTCCTCCACCTCGTCGAGGACGACGCGGGGATCGGCGACGAGCGTGTGGTCGTCGCCGGGAAGCTCGACGAACCGCGCTCCCGGAATGCGCCGTGCGATGTACCTGCCCTCATCGAGGCTTGCGTCGCGGTCCCCGGTGCGGTGCAGCACCAGCGTCGGACACTGGATCGTCGGCAGCACGTCGCGCACGTCGACCTGGGAGTTCATGAGGATCAGGTCGCGCGCTCCGGCGGGGCTCAGCGACGCCCGTCCGCGTCGGTGGAACCATGCGGCCTCGGCCTCGTCTGGATTCGGCCACATGGTCCCGAGATCCACGTTGGAGCCCCACGTCTCCTCGAACTCACGCGCGATCGCGACGCGCTCGTCCCACGTCGGCGCCCACGGGTAGTCGTCATCGGGATCACGCCGCTTCGCGTAGGTGCCGTAGAGCACGAGCGCCCGCACCCGCTCCGGGTACGTCGCGGCGAAGAGGATGCCCAGCGGGCCGCCCTCCGAGTACCCGAAGAGCGCCGCCGACTCGCTGCCGACCGCGTCCATGACCGCGCGGACGTCGTCCATCCGCGACTCGAGATCCGGCAGGCCGACGTTGCGGTCGGAGAGCCCGGTGCCGCGCTTGTCGAACCGGATGAGGCGTGCGAACGATCCGAGACGCTCGTTGACGTACCGCGATGCCGGCAGCTCCCAGTCGATCTCGAGATGCGAGAAGAACCCGTGGATCAACACGAGGTCGAACGACCCTTCGCCATTGACCTGGTAGGCGACGTTGACGTCGCCGCTCCGGGCGTACTGGATCGAGCGTGCTCACCGCGAGCGGCGGAAGCAGTCGAGCGTATGGTCGTCGACCATGCCGACGGCCTGCATGAACGCGTAGATCACGGTCGGCCCGACGAAGCGGAAGCCCCGTCGCTTCAGGTCCTTCGAGATCGCCTTCGACAGGTCGGTCTCCGCCGGAAGCTCGGAGAGCGTCCGGAAGCGGTTGACGATCGGGCGCCCGTCGACGAACGCCCACAGGTACGCGTCGAGGCTTCCGAGCTCCTCCTGTACCTCGAGCACGCGGGCGGCGTTGTTGACCGTGGACTCGACCTTGAGCCGGTTCCGCACGATCCCGGGTCCGCGAGCAGACGCTCGACGTCGCTCGACCCGTAGCGCGCGACCTTCGCCGGATCGAAGCCGGCGAACGCGCGCCGATACCCGTCGCGCTTCCGCAGGATCGTCGACCACGAGAGACCCGCCTGCGCGCCCTCGAGCGTCAGCATCTCGAACAGGTGGCGATCGTCGTGCGACGGCGTGCCCCACTCGTCGTCGTGGTAGGCGACCATGAGCTCGTCGCCTCCGGCGACCCACCCGCAGCGCGTGACGGTCGGCATCGGCGGATAGGATCGCAGGCCGTGCGCCGCCTCGTGCTCCTCGGGTTCGTCCTCGCCTTCGCCGTCGCCGGTTGCGGCGGGAGCGACGACGAGGCGGCGAACGGCGGCGACACACGACGCGCCGTCACCGAGTGCGCCGACGTCGAGGCGCCCGAGGCGCGCGGGCCCGAGGACGGGCGAGAGCGTCGTCTCGCGAGCTCGACCCCTCGACGACCTACACGCTCACGTTCGACACGTCGTGCGGCTCGTTCACCGTGACGCTCGACCAGAAGCTCGCGCCGAAGACGGCGGCGTCGCTCGTCGCGCTCGCGAGGGACGGCTACTTCGACGACACGATCTTCCACCGCGTCGTCGCCGGGCTTCGTCATCCAGGGTGGCGACCCGACGCAGACCGGAGCGGGTGGACCCGGCTACTCGACGGTCGACGCGCCGCCGTCCGATGCGAAGTACACGAAGGGCGTCGTCGCGATGGCGAAGACGCCGACCGAGGCGCCGGGCACATCGGGCAGTCAGTTCTTCGTCGTCACGGGCGAGGACGCGGGCCTGACGCCCGACTACGCGATCGTCGGCACGGTGACGGACGGCATGGACACGGTCGAGCGCATCGACGCACTCGGTGCCGGCGACGGCCCGCCGTCGAAGCCCGTCGTCGTCTCGAGCGTCACCGTCACCGAGAGCTGATGAGGCGAATCGCCGCGATCGTCCTCGCCGCAGGCGAGGCGTCGCGGTTCGGAAGCCCGAAGCAGCGCATCCTCCTCCCGGGCGTCCTCGAGCGGCTGCGCGAGACTTCCGTCGACGAGATCGTCGTCGTCGAGGGCGCATACCCGCTCGAGATCCCAAGTGACACAGTGTCACAAGGCGTGCGAATCGCCCGCTGCCCGCGACTGGTCGAGCGGACCGGGTGCGTCGCTGCGCTGCGGGCTCGCCGTTCTCGGCGAGGACGTCGAGGCGGCGGTCGTCGTCCTCGCCGACGGGCCGGATCTCTCTCCGCACGCGGTCGAGCGCGTGCTCGACTGCGTGGCGGCAGGACGGCGGGATCGTCGCCGCGTCGTATGACGGCGGGCGTGGCCATCCACTCGTGCTCGGTCGAGCCGACTGGCGCGACATCCCGGACGAAGGCCTGCGCGCGCACGACGGTGCGCCTTGTCCCGTGCGACGACCTCGGCGCGCCCGGAGACGTGGACACGCCCGAAGACCTGACGCCTGGAAAGTGACAACGATCTCCCGCAAAGCGGGCGCTTCAGGGATTTCGCGCCGCACGGGTCCGCGCTAGCGGATTCGTGCTTGGCGCAAGGTTCAGCCTAGGCCGTGGCGTCGAGCCCGCGGAGCTCGCCGAGCTTGTCCATCAGGCCGGGCGGCATCCGCTCGACCGAGCTCGTGCGCACGTAGCGGCGGAGGCTCTCCTCGAAGCGGTAGCGGCGCCTGCAGTAGTCGCAGTCGCCCAGGTGCTCCTCGGCCTCGCGCCACTCGGCGTCGGACAGCGTGCGATCCAGGAAGTCCTGGAGGAGCTCCTCGCAGCGATCGCACGGCTCGCCCATCTAGGAGAGCGCCTCTTCCGCGAGGTGCTGCTTCAGGGCGCGGCGACCGCGGTGGAGTCGTGACATGACGGTTCCGATCGGGACGTCGAGGATTTGTGCCGCATCAGCGTACGAAAAGTCCCCGATGTCGACCAGCACGACGACGTCGCGGAACTGCGGTGGGATCTCGGAGAGCGCGTTCACGATCGAGTCCTGAGAGAGCCGCTCGACGACCTCGTCGGTCTCGAGGACCTCCTCGCCTGCCGCGGATGCGAGCTTGTTGGCGAGGTAGTAGTCCGTCTCCTCGAGCGGCTGCGTCTGCGGGGAGCGCTGGATCTTGCGCCCGCGATCGACGTTCAAGTTCGTGAGGATGCGGAGGAGCCATGCGCGCAGGTTCGTCCCCGGCGTGAACGACTTCCAGCTGCGGAATGCCCTTGCGTACGTCTCCTGCACGAGATCCTCTGCCTCCTCACGCGAGCCGACGAGTCGTCTCGCAACACGGTAGACCTGGTCGGCGAGCGCGAGCGCATCCTCCTCGAAGCGCGCACGGTCACGCGCCTCGGTTGCGATGCGCCGTGCGTCGCGTGCTTCGGTGTCGGGGCCCGGCTCGCTCACCGGCGTACCGTACCGCTGTCCTGTACCGGTGCCTGGAACGAGGCGCAGACGGGCGCTATTCCCGCTCGTCGGCGATTTCGGGGAATCCGCCGCGCGCGAGTGCAGCGACGATCTCGTCCTTCGAGGTCTTTCCCTCGTCCCACTCGAGCGAGACCTCGCCCATGAGGTTCGCGTTCGCGTACTCGATGCCGTCGTGACCGCGCAACGCGCCGGCGAGTCGTCCAACGCAACGCTCGCAGCGCACACCGCTGACTCTGAGAGTCGCGCTCGCCATTCGTGCCGACTCTACCGGGAGGGGCGGCCTGGTTCGGCGAGAGCTCCCGGTCGCCCGAAGGTGTCAGCGCTTGACGCCGTGAACGGGGCGGCCCGCGGCCTCCCACGCGTAGTACGAGGCGCTCGGCCCGAAGCCCGACTCGTAGCCGACGATCCGTGGGTTGCGCCCGACCTCTTTCGCACGCTGCGCATGCCAGAGGAGATTCGGGTCGTCCCGCTCCTCCCAAACGAGTACGAGATGCGCCGCGGTCATGAAGTCCGCGACGAACGGGCAACCCTCGGCCGGGCACGGGAACGGGTCGGTGCGAACACAGAACCAGCCACCGTGGTCCCCGTCGTCGTCCCCCTGCCAGATCTCCTCGTCCGATTCGAGGTCGAGGTCCGAGAGCACTGCCGCGCCGGGGCGAAGCTCCGACTCCACGGGGGCACAATAGCCTCGTGCCCGAGTCCGAACGACGCGACGTGGCCGTGGTGCTCTCGGGCGGAGGGATCAACGGCGTGCTGCTCGAGCTCGGCTTCCTCCGGCGCCTTTCGGAGACCGCGCTCTGGCCGCGAATCGGCTGGCTCTACGGGACCTCGGCCGGCGCGCTCGCGGGAACGATGGCCGCGCTCGACCGCCTCGACGATCTCGAAAAGTTCGTGCTGGGCCTCCGGCCCGAGGACGCGTTCCGACCGCGTCCGATCTGGCAGTTCCCGGGCGGACTGCACGACTACACACTCCCGGCGACCATTGCGGAGCGCATGGGCCCGCCACTCGAGCTCGGAACCGCGCTCGCCGCGTCGCCCATCGAGCTCCTCGTCTATGCGACCGACGTGACGGAGTACCCCGAGGGTGACCAGGAGCGCGACTTCGAGCTGGAGTACTCGTCGCACGCGACCGAGCCGGAGACGATGGGCCGCGCCATCCTCGCGTCTGCCGCGGTCAGCGGGATCGTGCTCCCGCTCGAGGTGGACGGGAAGATCGCGACGGACGGCGGCTGGGTGCGCAACTTCCCCTTCGAGCACGCGTACCGAAACCCGGACGTCGCGGCCATCGCGGCGTTCAGGTACCTACCGAGCTACCCGGTCAGCGACGGTGCGTTTCTCGAGCGAGCGCGCGAGCGACTCGAGCTGCTTCCGCGCCGTGCCTCCGGTGCGAGCTCTGCTGGCCGAGGTCCGATTGGCCCAAGAGCGGGCGTCACGTGGCGAGCCGGCGCACTACGGGGAGCTGATCGTGCGGCTCATGCGCGTCGCCTTCGCACGGAACGCGGTCGTCGAGGAGCGGCTCGTCAGCGAGCGCGAGACGTCGGTCTCCGAGCTGAAGCTGCTCCGTGACGACGTCACCCGCGCCGCTCTCGCTGCCGCGCCCCGGTGGCGACGAAGGGCGCTGCGCGCGGAGCTCGACGCGCGCTTCGAGGCCGCGCGCTTTCCCTTCCGGCACGAGCGCCACGTCCCCACACTCGTAGTCCGCGGCACGCCTGGATCCGACAGCCTCGACCCGACCTTCCGCGGCGACACCCCGTGGCCCGAGGAGCGCAAGCGAGCGCTCATCGAGCGCGGCTACACACTCACCGACGAGGCCCTCGAGCAAGCCACTTCCTTCAGCGATTCGGCGCTAGGAGTGTGCAGCGAGTGAAACGTCACAACGAGCGTCTTTGACTCTCGCGATGGGAAACGCCCATTCGGCGTTTCCCATCTGCGGAAAAGAGGTCGGCCGGGGTCCGGGCAGGCGGTCGGACCCCGTGCCGTGGATAGGTGAGCAGGCCCCGGCAACCCGGGGCCGTGCTCCCGGCTAGCCCTGGGGGGATTGGGGCTGCCGTCCGAGCGTGACTGTCACGCTCGTCTTGTTCGCGTCGCGATAGATCACGACCTTGACCTTGTCGCCGGGCTTGTGCGCGGCGACCGCGTCGCGGAGCTGTTCGATCGAGGAAATCTTCTTGCCGCCGAGGGAGACGATGATGTCGCCACCGAGCACGAACGTCTCGCCCGCGACGACGACCTGGGTCTTGCCGGCCTTGAGGCCCGCCTTGTCGGCACCCGAGTCGCTCGTGACCGACCCGACGATCACGCCTCGCTGGACGGCGAGGTTGTACCTGTCCGCCACGTCGGGAGTCACGGCCTGTCCGCTGATGCCGAGGTAGGCGTGGTCGACGCGTCCGGTGCGGAGGATCTGCGCAACGACGTCCTTGACGGTGTTCGAAGGGACGGAGAAGCCGATGCCGACGTTCCCGGTGGCGGTGTCGCCCGTCTCGATCTGCGTGTTGACCCCGATCACCTGGCCACGGCTCGACAGGAGCGGGCCGCCCGAGTTGCCGTGGTTGATGGGCGCGTCGGTCTGGATGACGTGGTCGATGGTGAACCGGTTGGGGGCGGTGATGAGGCGCTGCAACGCGCTCACGATCCCGGAGGTCACCGTGCGGTCGAGCCCGAAGGGGTTCCCGATCGCAACGACCGAGTCGCCGACGCGAACGGCGTCGGAGTCACCGAGGGGGAGAGGGGTGAGAGCGCTCGCGGAGGTGTTCACGCGGAGCACGGCGAGGTCGGTCGAGGGGTCGGTGCCGACGATCTCGGCCTTGACGGTGTCGCGGTTCGAGAAGCTGACCGTGACCTCGTTGGCACCCTCGACCACGTGGTAGTTCGTGACGATGTGACCGGCCTTGTCGATGACGAAGCCTGACCCGAGCGACGACGACTGCGGCGTGGTCGGAAACTGGTCGGGGGGGACGACATGGGGAACGAACGACGTCGAGTTGTTCGTCGCGCTGACGCGGACGACGCCGGGAGCCGCGCGCTCGTAGATCTCGTTGACGCTCAAGCCCGTCGTGTTCGCCGGCGCGAGCCCCGGGCTGCGCGGCAGGCGACGTCTCGGTCACGACCGTCGTGTCGCCGTCGAGCCCACCGAGAAGCGCAACCGCACCGACTGCGACGAGGCCGCCGAGAAGCGCGGCGACGGCGAGCGCGGCTGACATGCGGGCGAACGACACGACTCGTCGGTTATAGCCCGGTCGTCGTGAACCGCGGGTTAGCGGCCGTTAAGTCCCGGTTGCCGAACGTCGTCGACGGGTGCGAATGCGCATCAGGCTATGAGCACACCCGTTGCGTACATCGCCGCGATCCCCACGATGAAGCCGGCGATCGCATGACCCGAGCGTAGGCCGCCCGGTGCGGTACGGGCGACGTACCGGCCGACCTCGACCACGACCTGGAACGCAGCGCCGGCGGCGATCGCGAAGAAGAGGGCGCCGAGCACGTCGCTCGTCGCGTAGCCGCCGATCCACGCGCCGAGGATCGCCGGCGCTCCCGCGACGACGCGCGAGCCCGACGAGCGCGAGCACCGTTACGCGCGTCTTCGCGACCGGCGTCGCGATGCCGAGTCCCTCCGTGACGTTGTGGATCATGAATCCGACGATCAGGAACGCGCCGAGCTGCAACTCACCGAGCGCGAAGGACGCGCCGATCGCGAGCCCCTCACCGAGGTTGTGCAGGCCGATCCCGACCGCGATGAGGAGCGCGAGGGTCAACCCCGTCGCGGCGGAGCCGCCCGGCCAGCCGCCCCGCGAGGGCGGTCATCCCGAGGAAGCTGAGCGCGACGCCGAGCAGGACGAGCCCCGCACCCCCGAGCGCCGACGGCAGTGCCGCCTGCAGCTCGAACGACTCCGTCAGCGCCTCGACGCCGAGGAACGTGAGGAGGCCCGCCGTGAACGCCATGAAGGTCGCGAGCCACACCTCGCTCGCCTGGCGGAGCGCCGGCAGCCAGAGAAGGCCGAGAGCGATCGGCAGGACCCCGACGAGAAGCCCGATGAGCGCGTAGCCCGAAGAATCCCTGGACCGACGGCTGCGGTGTCTCGATCGCCGCCGGGATCTCCTTCACCGTCTGAATGCCGGTCGAGCTCGTCACTCCGACCGTGATCGGGTCGCCCTCGACCCACTCGAACGGGACCACGATCGTGCTCGAGCGCAGGCGGCCGAGCGTCGTGGGGCCGTCGACCGTGAAGGGCACGATCGCGTCGTCGACGTTCACGTTCGCGATCGTGAGATCGTCCGTCTGCGGGTTCCGGACGAGGATGCGAATCTCGCCGGGCGAGAACTCGACACGGCGGATGTCGAACTCGTCGGCGGCAGGCGGGTTCGAGCCGACGAGATCGACCGAGCGACGAACCCGCTGTCACGACGACGCCGACTGCGAGCGCGAGCAGGAGAACCGGCACGACCGCCCACAGCCGCCAGTTGAGCCGGCTGTGCGCGCTCGCCGCCGAGCCGGCCTCCATCAGTCTTCGACCACGTCGAAGAAGCCCATCCAACCCAGCTCGGCGAACTCGGACTGGTGCGCGTGGAACATGTGCAGCCCGGTCCCGGCGAACTGGATCTCGAGCACGCCACGCTGGCCCTGGCACTGCATGACCGTGTCCGTGTACTCCCAGTGCTCGCCCGTGCCCGTCGGCTGGTAGCGGAAGAAGTCCGCGTGCAGGTGGAACGAGTTGATGAGGTCGAACTCCGTGAGGTTCGCGAGGTAGATGCGGACGAGCTCAGACCGCTTCACGCGAATCGGATAACGCGCGTAGTAGAACGAGCGTCCGTTGACTGTGTAGAAGTTGTTCTCACCGTCGCCGTCGGTGTCGAACCCGTTCATCACCATGACGAGCTCCTTGGCGGGAGGTCTCGGCTCCTTCGGGTCGATGATGAACGCGCCGTAGAGCCCCTTGTGGATGTGCTTCTTGAGCGGCGTGGAGTGGCAGTGATACAGGTGCATCCCGGCGGGTCGCGCCTCGAACTCGTACGTGAACCGACCGCCCGGCTCGACGATCTGGAAGACCCCGTCCATGTTCGTCGGATGGATGCCGTGGAAGTGGATCGTGTGCGGGTGCGAGCCGGCGTTCACGAAACGGACGCGGAGGAGGTCACCCTCCGTCGCACGGATCACCGGGCCGGGCGCGGTGCCGTTGTAGACCCATGCCGGGAAGAAGACGCCGGGCGCCACCTCGAGGTCGACGTCGGTGGCGGTCAGCTGGTGTTCGCTCACGCGGCCGGGCCGGTACGGCTGCGGCGGCGGCGGATAGAGCAGCGCATCGAGATCCGTGGGGCCGCCGACGGCGGGTGCCTGGTCTCCGACCATCGCCGCATGACCCATGGAGCCCTCGAGGTGGTTCGCCGGCGTGCGGTCGTGTGCATGGCTCGAGTGGTCGTGCGCCGGACGGCGCGGCGTTTGCTTCGAGCGCGAGCTTGCCCACGAGCGGGGCAGCCGCGAGCGGCGCCGCTGCGGCGAGCAGTTTTCCTCTCGTGAGGCGTGTTTTAGTCATGGCTAATTCCGGTTCGGAGTGTAACCTAAGACGCTCGGAATGCCAGCGCAGACCCCCGATCTCACGGTCGCCGTCCAGGACTACCTCAAGGCGATTTACGCGCTCGAATCGGCCGGCGAGCGGGTCACGACCTCGGCGCTCGCCCGACGCATGAACGTGAGCGCACCGTCGGCGACCGCGATGACGAAGCGGCTCGACGAGCTGGGCCTCGTCGAGCGCGTGCCGCATCGCGGCGTCGCGCTCACGGAGTCCGGGCAGCGAGGCGCGCTCGAAGTGCTTCGCCACCACCGGCTGCTCGAGCGCTACCTCGTCGACCGCCTTGGGCTCTCACTCGACGAGGTGCACGCGGAGGCCGAGCTCCTCGAGCACGCGCTGTCCGAGGAGCTCGAGGCGAAGATCGACGAGGAGCTGGGGTTTCCGACGCACGACCCCCACGGGGACCCGATCCCGGACCGCGATCTCCAGGTCGTGCACGCCGACGACTGCACGCTGCTCGACCTCGAGCCGGGCGCGCAGGCCTTGATCTCCCGCGTGCCCGACGGTGACTCCGAGCTCTTGCGCTACCTCGGTGAGCTCGGGCTCGTCCCGGGGTCGACCCTCGAGCTCGTTGCATATGCGCCGTTCGGCGGCCCCGTCACCGTCCGAACGCAACGCGGCGAGCACGCCATCTCGCGCGAGCTCGCCGCTCGTGTCGCGGCCGCCTAGACGAGCTGTAGCTCGACGACCTTGACGTCCTGGGAGCGATCGGCGCCGAGGGCCTCGTCGAGCTTCTGCCGGAGCTCGCCGGACGCGACCAGCTCCTCCGTGATGTCCGCCCCGCCGATGAGCTCGCCTTTCACGAAGACCTGCGGAATCGTCGGCCAGCCGGAGATCGAGGAGAGCTCCTGGCGGATCCGCGGGTCGGGAAGGATGTCGACCGCGGTGATCGGCGCGCCGGCGCTGTGGAGCGCCTGCAGCGCTCGGTGCGAGTTGCCGCACATGATCATCTGCGGTGTCCCCTTCATGAACACGGCGACGGGCTCGTGGTCGATCACGTCGGAGATCTGCTCGTTCAAGGTCTTCATGCGGTTCCTCTCGTTCGGATGCGGAGCTCGTGGATGGAGCCGTCGGCGAGCGGGGCGGCGAGCGCATCGTTCACACGACGGTGCTGGTCGATGAGGGGGAGCCCGTCGAAGGCGACGCTGACCACGGTCACCTGGAAGTGGTCGCCGCCGCCCGTTCGATCCTCGACGTCGACCGACGCCGCGCCTGGAAAGGCGGTCTCGAGCAACTCGCGGATGATCGTGGCGTCCACGCGGCCATGGTAGTCACCGCCGGTACGCTGGAGCCGTGCGGCTCTTCCGCTCGTTGATCGTCTTCAAGCTCGGCTTCTGGGCCGGACTGCTCGGCGCAGCAGCGCTCATGAAGCGCGTGTTCCCGTCACAGGGGGACGCGGACAGTGACGAGGTGGCACTCGTCGCGATCTTCGACGGGATCGAGCTCGAGAGCCGTGCCAAGGCGTTCCGCGGCGGCTCCATGTTCGCGTGGTTCGGTGGCATTGCCGTCGATCTGCGCGAGGCGACCCTGGCCCCCGACGCAGAGCTCACTCTGAACACGCTGTGGGGCGGAATCGCGATTCGAGTGCCGCCCGAGTGGCGAGTCGAGTCGAAAGCGAAAGCGCTCGGCGGTGGCGTTGCGATCAAACCCCCGCAGGTCGAGGTGCCGGACGCTCCGCGCTTACAGATCGACGGCCTCGCGGTGATCGGCGGGATCACGGTCGGCTCGAAGTCCACCGAAGCCGAGCCGGCGACGAGCTAGACGTGCGCCGGGTCACCGAGTACCTCGTCTCGGTCCCCGAGCGGATCCTCCGTGCCGTCGCGGCCGCGCTCGGAGGGACGATCCACGAGACGGCCGAGCTCGTGCTGCCGCGACTCGTCCGGAAGTCGCGCTTCTACGAGGCAACCGCGAAGAACCTCCTCCGCATCACGGTCGAGCTCGTGGGCGGGGTCGAGCGAGAGGCCGAGGCCGTCGCCGGCGAGCACGAGTCGTCGCCGAAGAAGCTCGCGGTGCGCAAGGCCGGCGGCAACGTCGTCGAGCTCGGATCGATCCTCGCGTTCGGCTTCTCTCCGCTCTGGCTGCTGGCAGCGGCCGCGGACGTCTCGCACGGCACCCGGGTCTACCTCGACGTCCTCGTCGGAGAGCTCAAGGCGGCCGGAGTCCTGGCCAGGCAGGCCGAGTTCGCGTCGGTGGACGACCTGCTCGCCGCCCTCGAAGGCGCGAGCGGGACGACCGCGCGCCTCATCGACATCCCCCCGCTCGAGGTCGAGGGGCTCAAGCGCTCGCTCTCGGATCTGCGCGACGACGCGAAGAGCCTCCCCACTCCTCCGGAGCTCGCGGCGGTCTACCAGGGGCTCCTCGCGGAGGCCGAGCGCGAGCAGCGCTCGCTCCTGGAGGTCTCGGTCGGGATGGGCCTCGCGTTCTTCAACTCGGCGCGCAAGGTGGGACGCCAGCACGTGCTCGACCCGTATACGGAGGACCTCCGCCCCGTGCGCGACGAGGGCTTCGCCTCGTATGCGCGGCGCGTGGGGACGCCGTACGCACAGGCCGTCGCGCGCCACTTGGACCCGCGTCAGGCGACGCTCACCGAGAAGGGCCTGGCAAGACTCGGGCCAAGTGACACAGTGTCACAAGGCGGGTCGCGCCCCGTTTGGTTGAATCGAGACGTGGAGCACCCGAACAGCTTCGGCGCGCGGGCCACGCTCGACGTCGGCGGGACGAGCCGCGAGATCTTCCGGCTCGACGCGCTGCAGGCGAGCCACGACGTGCTGCGCCTCCCCTACACACTGCGCGTCCTCCTCGAGAACGTGCTGCGCACGGAGGACGGCGCGAACGTCACGTCGGCGGACGTCGAGGCGGTCGCAGGTTGGGTCGCAACGGCCGAGCCCTCGCAGGAGATCTCGTTCACACCGGGCCGAGTGCTCCTGCAGGACTTCACGGGCGTCCCGGCCGTCGTCGACCTGGCCGCGATGCGGAACGCGATGCACGATCTCGGGGGCGAGCCGCGGACGATCAACCCGCTCCTCCCCGTCGAGCTCGTGATCGACCACTCGGTGCAGGTCGACGTGTTCGCGAACAGGCTCGCGATCTTCCGCAATGCCGAGCTCGAGTTCGAGCGAAACCGCGAGCGATACGCGTTCCTGCGCTGGGGCCAGGGCGCCTTCGACAACTTCAAGGTCGTCCCGCCGAGCACGGGGATCGTCCACCAGGTGAACCTCGAGTTCCTCGCACGTGTGGTCGACGAGCGCAACGGGATCGCCTTCCCGGACACGCTCGTGGGGACCGACTCGCACACCACGATGGTCAACGGGCTCGGCGTCCTCGGCTGGGGCGTGGGAGGGATCGAGGCCGAGGCGGCGATGCTCGGCGAGGCGATCTCGATGCTCGTGCCCCAGGTCGTCGGCTTCCGCCTGAGCGGCGCGCTGCCCGAGGGATCGACGGCCACGGACCTCGTCCTCACGGTCACGCAGGTCCTGCGCGAGACCGGCGTCGTCGGGAAGTTCGTCGAGTACTTCGGGCACGGTCTGGAGACACTCCCGCTGGCCGACCGCGCGACGATCGGCAACATGTCGCCCGAGTACGGTGCGACGTGCGGCTTCTTCCCGGTCGACACCGAGACGATGCGCTATCTGCGGTTGACGGGACGCTCGAACGAACGGATCGCCCTCGTCGAGGCGTACTGCAAGGAGAACGCGCTCTGGCACGACCCCGACGATCCGCCGACGTACTCGCAGATCGTGGAGCTCGACCTCTCGACGGTCGAGCCCTCGCTCGCCGGGCCGCGTCGCCCGCAGGATCGCGTGCCACTCGTCCGGGCGAAGCAGGCGTTCGTCGACGCGCTGCCGAGCTTCGGCGTCGACTACGGGAACGCGCACGACGAGGCCGTGGCGGAGACGTTTCCGGCGAGCGATCCCCTCGCCTCGGGCACGCCCGGGCACGCGGAGGAAGAGGCCGCCGACGGCGCGATCGCAACCGGCCCGCGTCTCGTACTGGTCGAACCCACGGCGGTCGACGTCACGTACGAGGGCGAGTCGTTCCACCTCGACCACGGCGCCGTCGTCATCGCAGCGATCACCTCGTGCACCAACACCTCGAATCCTGCCGTCATGATCGGCGCCGGCCTGCTCGCGAAGAAGGCGGTCGAGCGCGGCCTGTCGCGCAAGCCGTGGGTCAAGTCGAGCCTCGCGCCCGGCTCGAAGGTCGTCACGGAGTACTACGAGAAGGCGGGGCTCACGCCGTATCTCGAGCAGCTCGGGTTCCACACGGTCGGCTACGGCTGCACGACGTGCATCGGGAACTCGGGCCCGCTGGGGTCCGAGATCTCGGAGGGTGTCGCGCAGGGCGACCTCGTCGTCTGCGCAGTCCTCTCCGGGAACCGCAACTTCGAGGCACGCATCCACCCTGAGGTGAAGGCGAACTACCTGGCATCGCCCCCACTCGTCGTGGCGTACGCACTCGCGGGACGGATGGACATCGATCTCGTGACCGAGCCGATCGGCGTCGGCTCGGACGGCGAGGACGTGTTCCTCGCGGACCTCTGGCCGTCACCGGAGGAGGTGCGTGAAACGGTGGCCGGATCGATCGGCGAGGAGATGTTTCGCTCGACCTACGCCGACGTCTTCACCGGCGACGAGACCTGGCGCTCGCTCCCCGTCCCGGAGGGCGAGCTCTTCGCATGGGAGCCGGCCTCGACCTACGTGCGCCTCCCGACGTACTTCGACGGCATGCCTCCTGAGCCCAGCCAGGTCGAGGACATCGAGGGCGCTCGCTGTCTCGTCTCTCTGGGAGACTCGGTTACGACGGACCACATCTCGCCGGCGGGCTCGATCAAGCCGGACTCGCCGGCAGGCCGCTACCTCATCGAGCACGGCGTCGACCGCAAGGACTTCAACTCGTACGGGTCGCGCCGCGGCAATCACGAGGTGATGGTGCGCGGGACGTTCGCCAACGTCCGACTCCGGAACCTGCTCGTGCCCGGCTCCGAGGGAACGTGGACCGTGCACGTGCCCTCGGGGGAGGAGACGACGATCTTCGAGGCGGCCGAGGGCTACCGCGAGGAGGGAACACCGCTCGTCGTCCTCGCCGGGAAGGAGTACGGCTCCGGCTCGTCACGCGACTGGGCGGCGAAGGGGCCGAAGCTCCTCGGGGTGAGGGCGGTGATCGCCGAGAGCTACGAGCGCATCCACCGCTCCAACCTGCTGATGATGGGCGTCCTGCCGCTGCAATACCTGCCGGGCGAGAACCGCGACTCGCTCGGCATCACGGGCCGTGAAGCGTTCTCGATCGGCGGTCTCGAAAACGGGGAGGCACGCGAGGTCACCGTACGCGCCGACGAGACGAACTTCCGCGTGGTCGTCCGTCTCGACACGCCGCGCGAGCGCGAGTACCTGCGCCACGGCGGGATCCTCCCCTTCGTGCTCCGGCGCCTGCTCTCCGCCTGATCAGGCCGCGGCCGCGGCGTCGGGGTCCTCGCGGGCAGGCGATGCGAGATCTAGCGGGGGAGCACGGGGGATCGTCTAGCCTCACGCGCCTGGTGGCGAATCCGGAGGTCGTCGAGGGCAGCTGGGGGATCGATCCGGTTCCGCCACGCCTGCGCGTCCTGAGCGGGCTCGAGACCGGTCTCCTGTGGGGGAACCTCGGCGTCTCGCTCCTCGTAGTCGTCGCGGGCGCCATCCTCGTTCCGGCGTTGTCGCTTCCCTCCGCGCTGGTCGCGATCGTCGTCGGCTGCCTGATCGGGAACGCGATGCTCGCCGTTGCAGGGATGATCGGAGCGGACGCACGCGTCCCGGGGATGGCGCTCATGCGCGCGCCGCTGGGCCAGCGCGGGTCGCTCCTCCCGACGGGGATCAACGTCCTCCAGGGAATCGGCTGGACGACCTTCGAGCTGCTCGTCATCGCGACGGCCGCCGCTGCGCTCTCGGACGAGCTCTTCGGATTCGAGGCGAAGTGGCTGTGGACGCTCGTCTTCGGAGCGTTCGCCCTCGTCCTCGCGCTCCTCGGGCCGATCGGCTTCGTCCGCCGATTCATCCGTCGCTTCGCCGTCTGGGCCGTGCCACTCGCACTGCTCTACCTCACGTGGTGGGCACTCGACGGCGCCGACCTGTCGGCGATCTGGAACGCGGACGGCGAGGGCGGCCTCAGCGTCTGGCAAGGCGCCGACGTCGTCGTCGGCATCACGGTCTCGTGGATCCCGTACGCGGCCGACTACACGCGCTTCTCGACGACGCGGCGCGGCGCGCTCGGAGGGACCGGCATCGGCTACTTCGTCCCCGACGCATGGCTGCTGGCACTCGGTGCGGTGCTCGTCCTCTCGCGGGACCTCGGCGATCCGGCCGCGTTGCCGGCAGCCGTCGTCGCCGGCGGCCTGGCCGCGATCCTCGCGCTGTTCGCTCTGCTCGTGACGGAGACCGACGAGGCGTTCGCGAACGCCTACTCGGCGGCTGTCTCGCTGCAGAACGCCGTGCCGCAGGCGCCGCAGGCGCTCCTCGTCGTCGTCGTCACCGCGATCGCCACGGCGGGGGCGCTCGTCCTCGACTTCACGGGCTACCAGAGCTTCCTCCTGCTCCTCGGCTCCGTCTTCGTGCCGCTCTTCGCGGTGCTGCTCGCCGACTGGCTTGCCGCCGGAGCTCACTACACGCCGGAGGACGTGTTCGGATCGCCCGCGTGGCGGCCGGGACTCATCGCCGCGTGGATCGCCGGCTTCGCCCTCTACCAGTGGCTGTTCCCGACAGGTCCCAGCTGGTGGGTCGACCTCGTCGCGAAGCTCGATCCGCCCGAGCTGGGGCATCGGCGCGACGGTGCCCAGCTTCCTCGTCTCGTTCGGGATCGCAAGCGTCGTCGCGGTCGTGACTCGGCGAGCCGACGCGGGAGCGGCGACGGCGTGACGTCGATCGCGGCGCTCGGTCACATCACGCGCGACGTCGTCGAAGGCGCCGAGCCGCGGCCCGGCGGCGGTGTCTTCTACGCTGCGCGCGCCTTGGCGCGCCTGGGAGCCGACTCGCGCGTCGAGGTGTCGTGCAGCGCGGAGGATCGGCCCCTGCTGCTTCCGCCGCTCGAGGCGTTCGGTCTGCCGGTCACGTGGCACGAGTCGACGAACACGACGGCGTACAGCTTCCACTACGAGGGCGACCGCCGAATCATGTGGCAGGACGCCGTCGGAGATGCCTGGACGGCCGAGCAGGCAGTCGAGGCGGCGGCTGACGCGACCTGGATCGATGTCTGCGCGCTTACGAGAACCGACTTTCCGCCGGCAGACCCTCGCCGCGCTCGATCCCGGCGGTCGGCAGCTCCTCGTCGACCTGCAGGGCCTCGTACGCACGGCCGACGATCGGGCCTCTCCGGACGGACGCGAACATCGGCGACGTCCTTCAGTACATCGAGATCCTCAAGCTGAACGACGAGGAGGCCGAGCGCTGGTCGGCAGCGCCGACCCGCAGACGCTCCATGCGCTCGGCGTGCCGGAGGTGATCCTCACCGCTCGGCTCGCAGGGAGCGTGGGTCATCACCCCCGACCTCGTCGAGCACGTCCCGGCCGTCCCGGTCGAGGGCGCCGTCGACCCGACCGGTGCGGGCGACACCTACTCCGTGACCTACCTCGTCCAGCGTGCCGCCGGCGCCGAGCCGGTCGAGGCCGCCCGCGTCGCGGCGGCGACGGTCTCCGCCTTCCTCGCCTCCTAGAGACGGAACTCGCCGCGCGCGACGACCACCGCGCGGCCGCCGCAGAAGACGCCGACGATCTCGCCACCTGCTCCGTCCGCGCGCGCGAAGAGCGTCGACGGACGCCCGATCTCGACGCCCTGCGTGATCTCGATCCACTCACCCCACTCGACGAGTCCGTGCCGTGCAGAGGTGACATGCGATCGGGCCGGCGGCCGATCCGGTCGCCGCATCCTCTCCGCGCGGCCAGAACATGCGCGATCTTCCACCGCGCGCCGTCACCCGCGATGCAGTTCACGCCCGTGACGCCGAACCGTGCGATCGCCGACGGTTCGGGTGCGAGAGCTGCGACCGCCTCCTCGCTCGACAGCGTGACGACGATGTGCGTCGCGCCGTTGTCGTACAGCTCGACGGGCAGCTCCGAGCGCTCGAGCCCGAGCACGTCCAGCAGGCGTGCCTCGTCCGCGAGTGGCTCGATCGTCGGGATCGGCTGCTGCATGCGCCCGAACACGAGCGCGCCCGACTCGTCACGGTCGACCTCGACGGGCACGAGCCCGGACCCGGTCTCGAGCTCGACGACGTCGCGCTGGAGCGGCTGCGCCAGCACCCACGCCGTGCCGAGGACCGGATGACCCGGCGAACTGCATCTCGTGGTCCGGGTTGAAGATCCGAACGCGAGCCGTTCCTCCCGCCTCCGGCGGGAGCACGAACGTCGTCTCCGAGAAGCCGATCTCGAGCGCGAGCGCCTGCATCGTCCTCGCGTCGATCTCGCGCGCGTCCGTGAAGACCGCGAGCTGGTTGCCTGCGAGCGCCGTGTCGGTGAAGACGTCGACGACGACGTAGCGGAGCGTCGGCACCGCGGCACCCTACCCCGACCCCGCGCATATCGTCTCCGGCCGTGGCGCACGCGATCGTCGTCTCCGACCTGACGAAGTCCTACGGGAACGTCGAGGCGCTCCGCGGCGTCAGCTTCGACGTCGCCGAGGGCGAGGTCTTCGGCCTCCTCGGGCCGAACGGCGCCGGCAAGACGACGGCCGTCGAGATCCTCGAGGGCTACCGGCGGCGCGACGGTGGTGCCGCGACGGTGCTCGGGGTCGACCCGGGAGGAGCCCCGCGCGCGCTGCGAGAGCGGATCGGCGTCGTCCTGCAGCAGTCCGAGCTGAGCCCGCTCCTCACCGTGCGCGAGACGCACCGCATGTTCGCCGGCTACTACGCGAAGCCGCGCGACGTCGACGAGGTGATCGAGCTCGTCGGCCTGGCCGAGAAGCGGGACGCCCGCGTGAAGTCGCTCTCGGGAGGTCAGAAGCGGCGACTCGACCTCGGCGTCGCGCTCGTCGGGAACCCGGAGCTCGTCTTCCTCGACGAGCCGACCACGGGCTTCGACCCCGCCGCGCGACGTGCAGCGTGGGAGCTGATCCGCTCGCTGCGCACGCTCGGCACGACGATCCTGCTCGACGACGCACTACCTCGACGAGGCGCAGCAGCTCGCCGACCGCGTCGCCGTACTCCGCGACGGCGTGATCGTCCGGCAGGGGTCGCCGGCCGAGCTCATCGGCGACGCTCGAACGACCGAGATCCGCTACGTGCGCGACGGCGAGCGTCGTCGTCGTCGCGACGGCCGAGCCGACGCGGGTGCTGAACGAGCTGACGGCCGAGGCGCTCGCCGCGGGCCACGAGCTCGAGCAGCTCGAGGTGCGCCGGCCGACGCTCGAGGACGTCTACCTCGAGCTCGTCGGCGAGGAGCCGGAGTGAGCCGCTCGCCCATCAGCTCCGCTTCGAGCAGAAGACCTTCTGGCGGAGCCGCGAGGCAGCGGTGTTCATCTTCATCTTCCCGCTCCTCCTCTACGCGCTGCTCGGGTCGGTCTACGGCGACGACATCGACGGCGTGCCGGCCGTCGACGTCCTGCTCGCCGGCCTCTTCGGCTACGGCGCCGCCAACACCGCGTTCGGCGGGCTCGCGATCACGCTCGTCGTCCGGCGCGAGGCCGGCGTCCTCAAGCGCCTGCGCGCGACCCCGCTCCCACCCGCCGTCTACCTGACCGCCGTGCTGCTCTCGACGCTCGTGACGTTCGCGCTGCGAGTCGGTCGGCGCTCCTGGCGCTCGGCGGCTTGGTCTTCGGCGCGAGCATGCCCGCGAACTGGCTCGGCTTCGCCGGCGCGGTCGTCCTCGGCGTCGCGTCCTTCGCGGGGCTGGGACTCGGCGCGGCGTCGCTCATCCGCTCGGCCGAGGGCGTCTCGGCCGTCGTCAACGTCGTCATCCTCCCGATGGCGTTCCTCTCCGGCTCCTTCGGCCCGACCGACGAGTTCCCGGCGTTCCTCCAGGCGATCGCCGACGTCCTTCCGCTGACGTACTTCCTCGACGATCACGTACGGCGTCTACCTGGACGGCGACTCGCTCTTCGCCGATCCGAAGGCGCTCGCGATCGTCTGCGCGTGGGGCGCCGCAGGCGTCCTCGTCGCGGTCCGCCGCTTCGGCTGGATGCCGCGCGAGCGCTGAGCGCCGCCTACGGAGCTAGCGGTTGTTCAGCAGCGAGAGGAAGTAGAGAAGCTGCGCGACCGCGGCGAGCGCGCCCGCGACGTACGTCCAGGCGGCCGCGTTCAGCGTCGCCTGCACGCCGGCGGCCTCGTTGGAGGCGACGAGCCCGAGATCGTGGAGCTGCTGCTTCGCGCGCTTCGACGCGTCGAACTCGACGGGCAGCGTCACGAACTGGAAGAGCACGGCGACCGCGTAGAGCGCGATCGCGAGGACGATGAAGCCGACGATCTGGAGGAAGATCCCGCCGAGCAGGAAGAGCATCCAGATGTTCGACGCGAACTGCACGGCCGGGAAGAGCGCGCTGCGGAACTTGAAGAACGCGTACGACTTCGCGTGCTGGATCGCGTGGCCGACCTCGTGTGACGCGACGGCGGTCGACGCGACCGACACGCCCTGGAAGACGTGCGGCGACAGGTGCACCGACCGGCTGCGCGGGTCGTAGTGGTCGGAGAGCGTTCCCGGCGTCTCCTCGACCGGCACCTCGTTGAGGCCGTTCGCATCGAGGACCCGCCGCGCGACCTGGGCGCCCGTCATGCCGTTGGCGACGGGTACCTCGAGGTTCTTCGCGAAGGTCGACTTCACCCGATGCTGGGCCCAGAAGCCGAGCACCATCGGGACGACGAAGAAGACGATCAACGCGTGCACGGCGCGGATGGTATCCGCCGCCGTCGGTGCCCTAGCAAGGGCGGACCGAGCGACTACGCGGGTTCTTAACTGTCCGCTTGCAGCGACTGGCACGACGGCGCGTCGGCGAACGCCTGCTGCAGCTCCGCCTTCGACTCCTCCGCGACGTCGGCGTTCTGGAGCGTGCTCGACCGTCGTCACGATCGCCGTCTGGAGCGCGGCGAAGTCGCGACGCGAGGCCGCGAGAGAGCCTGGAGGAACTCGCTCGGCCGGCGCATCCGCCGCCTCGTCCGCGCTCTCCCTGAGATCGTCGAAGCTCGACTCGAGCTCGCCGACGGACGCGTCGAGCTCCTGCCTCGAGCTCGTCGCCCGCCTCGAGATCCGGCGGCCCGAGATCGCTGCAGCTCGGTGACGAGCTCGACGTCGGCGCTCTCGCGCGTCGTCGAGCTTCTCGCGCAGCAGGTCCGGCGTGAGCGTCTCGCCGCCGACGTCGGCGAGCGACTCGATCGACGTCTTCCAATCGGAGAGGCTCGTGCAGACAGAGTCGGCCCACTCGCTCCGTCGATCGGCGGCGCCGTCGTCGCTCAGCCGCATCGCGATCGCCGCGACGACGATCGCGGCGATCGCCGATCACGATCGCGGCGATGAACCAGTTCCTGCGCACGGAGTCCGAGCCTATTCGATCGGATCCAAGTAGCCGCGCGAGATAATCCTGGTCCGTGATCGACTGCGCCGTCATCGGAGCAGGGCAGGCAGGACTTGCCACGAGCTACCACCTCAGCCGACTCGGCGTCGACCACGTCGTCCTCGAGCGCGGTCGGGTCGGGGAGACGTGGCGCACGCGCTGGGATTCGTTCCACCTGAACACGCCCAACTGGAGCACGCAGCTGCCCGGGCTCGACATCTCGGGCTCCGACCCGGACGGGTTCGCGCCGCTCCCCGACATCGTCGAGCTGTTCGCCGGCTACGCGGACGAGATCGGCGCCCCCGTCCGGACGGCGGATGTGACCGCACTTCGTGCCACGGGGGAGGGCTTCGCGCTCACGCTCTCGGACGACGTACTCGAGGCGCGCAGCGTCGTCGTCGCGACCGGAGCCTTCCAGCAGCCGCTCGCCAACCGCGCTACGGCAGACGTGCCCGCAGGGGTCCTCCAGATGCACACGTCGGCCTACCGCAATCCCGACCAACTTCCGGACGGCGACGGCGGCGTGCTCATCGTCGGCAGCGGCCAGTCCGGCTGCGAGATCGGCCTGGAGCTGCTCGAGACCGGACGCGACGTGCATCTCGCGCTCGGGCGCTGCGGCTGGTTCCCGCGCAGGTACCGCGGCCGGGAGCTGATGCGCTGGCTGATCGACGTGGGCATGACCGACGAGACGCCTGACGTCCTGCCGAGCCCGGCTGCGCGCGTCGCAGGGAACGTCGTCGTCTCGGGCTCGCGCGGCGGACGGGACTGCAACGCCCTCGTGCTCGAGCGAGCCGGAGCACAGCTGTACGGGCGATTCGAGGCATTCCGGTCCGGCCGTGCCGTCTTCGCCTCCGACCTCGACGCCAGCCTGGAGTTCGCCAGGACGTGGGAGGCCAACCTCTCCAAGCGTTGCGACGAGTGGGCGGAGGCAGCAGGCCTCGAGCTGTCGCCTGCGGTGCCCGAGGCTGAGCGCCCGCAGCGCGATCACGATCCGACGGAGCTCGTGCTCGGCCGCGAAGGCGTCACGAGCGTGCTGTGGGCCGGCGGCTTCCGTCCGTCGTTCTCGTGGATCGACCTGCCGATCTTCGACGAGCTCGGCTTCCCGCGAGCGACGCGCGGCGTCACCGACGTCCCCGGACTGGCATTCGTCGGCCTCCCCTGGCTGCACACCCGAAAGTCGCCGCTCCTCCTCGGCGTCGGCGAGGACGCCGGTCACGTCGCCGAGGCGATCGCGGCGCACCTCGGCCACATCACGTAGCCAGCTCCAGCGTCAGCGTTACCCTGTTCCGCGCGCCCCCGTAGCTCAGTGGATAGAGCAGCGGTTTCCTAAACCGCGTGCGCATGTTCGATTCATGCCGGGGGCATCGTGCCCGTGCCCGCGACACCGCTCTGGGCAGTCCGCTGCAAGCGGCGTCGAGCGAAGCACGACTCTGGCCCGCGGAAGGCGTCGGCCATCCGACACGTCGTCATCCACTCGACCGAGGGTGGCACGGCGGCGGGCGTCGCGGCGTTCTTCGCCTCGACGGCGCGCGCGTCGACCCAGCTCGTCGTCGACGAGCTCGAGTGCTACCGCTGCGTGCCCGACCTCGTGATCCCCTGGGGCGCACCGGGGGTCAACACGACGGGACTCCACGTCGAGCACTGCGGGTTCGCTCGCTGGACGCGGAGGATGTGGCTCGCCCACGACGCGACGCTTCGTCGCTCCGCGGCGAAGGCCGCGCTGTGGTCCTGGACGTTCGGGATCCCGCGCCGCTGGCTCACGGTCGGGGAGCTCCGTGCGGGAAAGCCCGGGTTCTGCCGGCACTCGGATGCCTCGCGAGCGTTCCCACCCGAGGACCCGCACTCCGACCCTGGCCCCGGATTCCCACGCGACCTGTACCTGGACCTCGTCGATCAGTACTACGCCGAGATCCGGTCTGCTCGCGAGACCGCTTCCGCTGAGTAGCGGTCGAGTTCGCGCGGGCGAGGTCCCGCGGCGCCAGCTCGTGACAGAACCGAGGAGGTGGGCTGGCGCACCTAATCGCGCTCGCGGTCGTAGTCGTGACCGTCGTCGTGGCAGGCGGGATCATGCTCGCGACCCGAGACTCGCCCGCCGCTCGACCGGGGACAGGCCGGGGCGATCGACTCGGGCGTTGTCGAGAAGGCGATCGAAGATCTGCGCTCGTCCTGACGCCGCTGCTCTGACTCTCGTGGAGAGAGGTGCTGATCTCTACGCGGCCAACGCCTCGAGCCGCCCGCTTTCGACGTCGTAGAGGAAAGCGTGCACGCGATAGTCCTGCGGCAAGAGCCCCGACTCGCGGATGCGGCGGACGCTCGCGGCGACCCGCTCGGAGCAGTCGCCGAAGGGCTGGAAGTCGAGGTGGGACGTCTCGACGTCCTGCCGATCGCGCAGCGTCGATCGGAGATCGTCGTTCGAGAACGTCAGCATCCCGCAGTCGGTGTGGCCGATGACGAACGCCTCCTGCGTTCCGAGGAGATGGTGGGAGATGACGAGCGAGCGCACGGCGTCGTCGGTCGCGAGCCCGCCGGCGTTTCGGATGACGTGAGCGTCGCCTTCCTCGAGCCCGAGCGCACGAGCAGGATCGATGCGCGCGTCCATGCAGGTGAGGATCGCGAAACGTCTTCCCGGAGGCATCGGCAAGGAGCCCTTGTCGAACTCGCTCGAATACGTGTCGTTGGCGGCCAGGACTTCCTCGAGTACCGACATCGTCGCCTCCTCGCTATATGGAGTGAAGCATCGACGCTATACGAAGTGAAGTGATGGTGCAAGCGCCATCCTGCAGAAGCGCCGAGGGCCCTTCCGGGCCCTCGGTACACGTCGCAGGAGCGTTCGATCTACACGAGGCCCTGGTTCCTCCACTTGCGATAGATCGTCTGCGCCTTCTGCGCGAAGGCGGAGACCGCCTCCTCGGGTGTCGCCTTCCCCTGAGCGACCTGGGCGAACATCTGCGGGATCAGGAACGTGTTGTAGAGCTCGTCCATGACCGGCGTCGAGTTGCCGGGATGACCCGGGTTCGTCGTGTACTTCTCGGCGATGGTCGTGAGGATCGTGTACTTGCCCTTCGGCTTGTGCGGGTCCTGCGCCGAAAGCTTGCGGATCGTCTTGAAGCCGCCCTTGATCGCCCCCGTCCACGGCGGGAAGTTGTAGTAGAGGCTTCGAAGGAAGTGCTCGCGGAAGCCGAGCTGCTGGTCGACGACGTACTTCTGCGCCGCCTCCTTGTTCTTGGCGAACTTCCAGATGAGGAAGACGCCCATCACGTGCTCGTTGCCGAGCCGCATATGCGGGCCGCGCGGGATGGAGGCGAGCCACGAGTCGTCGGACAACGCCTGATTCCCGGACTGCTCGACGGAGCGCTCGATGGAGATCGCGTTCAGGGCCATCGAGAGCCGGCCCGCGAGGAACGCCTGGTTGTTCGAGGCGGCGGTCCAGGCGAAGACCTCGTCGGACATGCCGTTCCTGTAGATGTCGCGCATCGTCTTCAGCGCCTCGATGGCACCCTTCCGGTTGGCGCCCTGTCCGATGACGATGCGGTTCTCCTCGTTCTGGATGAATCCGCCGTAGCAGTAGAGGAGCGACGTCAAGAGCATGTTCGAGTCGATCTCGTTCGACATCCCGAGACCGATCGGGTGCCCGATCGCCTTGAGCTTCGGGGCTCCCTTGCGGACGTCCTCCCACGTGTTGAGGCTGACCCCCGTTTCCTCGAAGAAGCTCTTCCGATACTGCACCGGGTCGGGCGCGTACGTCTCCGGGAAGCCGTAGAACTGCTTCGTCCTCGGGTTGTACGTCGCTTTCCTGGCTACGCGGGCTCAGCGGCCCGAGCTTCTTGGTGACCTCCCGCACGAGGTCCGTGACCGGGATTGCCTGCTTCTGGAACGCAGCAGGCGGCGAGATGAACCAGAACAGGTCATGGCCGCTCTGGGCGGCCACCTCCGCGGCCCCCGTGCTGTTGAGCAGGGCGTTGTTGATGTGGTCGACCTTGACCTCGACGTCGTTCGCCTCGCCCCACTGCTTGACGTACGTGTTGTCGAGCCACTGGTCGTAGGACGGGACGAAATGCGCCCACGTCATGATCCGGAGATCGCCGGCGAGCTGCTTGTTCGCGAACTTCAGCGGACCGTAGAACCCGAAAGCCTTGTCGGACAGGCCTCCGAACATGCTGACCGCGAATGCGGCTGCGCCGCCGCGCTTGAGCAGGTCTCCCCGGCTGAGTTTCGAGCTCGCGCTGTCGAGCTCGTCGGTTACCTCTGCCACCGGTTGTTCCTCCTTTCGCCTCGATTCTCTAGCGAAATGCGCCTCCTGTAAAGCCCTTGATGAACCGGTCGAGGAACGCGTTGTAGAGGAGCGCCAGCGGAATCGTCGGGATCAGCACAGCCGCCATGAGCGACTGCCAGAAGAAGACGTCGCCGCGGATCAGGTCGTTCGGGATGCCGGCCGACACCGTCCGCTGCTCCGACGTGGAGATGAACGTGAAGGCGTAGATGAACTCGTTGACGCACAGCGAGAAGGCGAAGATGACGGCGGTGAGGATCCCCGGAACCGAGATGGGGAGGATGATCAGGAAGAACGCCTTCAGGCGCGAAGCGCCGTCGATCAACGCCGCGTCCTCGAGTTCCTGGGGAATCGTCTTGAAGAACCCCATCAGGAGCCACGTTGCGAACGGCACCGTGAACGACGGGTAGATGAGGATCAGCGACCACAGCGAGTCCTTGAGGTCGAGCTGTGCTGATGAGCCGGGACAGGGGGAGGAAGAGCAGTGTCGGCGGCACCAGGTAGACGAGGAAGATCACGATCCCGGCGCTCTGGCCCCACCCGCCGGCGAGACGCGCGAGCGCGTAGCCCGCGGGCAATGCGAGGAGCAGCGTGATGCCGACGACTGCCGCGCCCACGAGCAGAGTGTTCAGCAGCCACCTCGGGTAGTTCGTGTCCTCGAACAGGAACCTCACGTGCTCGGTCGTCGCGTAGTTCCAGAAGTCCCAGTGGAAGTTGACCCTCGAGGTCGTTGTAGAGGTAGGGCGAGTGCTCGACGTTGGCCAGGTCGAGGTTCGTCTTGAACATCGTGACGAGCGCGAAGTAGAACGGGAAGGCGAGGAAGATCGCGAACGGGCACGACCACCGCATACGTCGTCAGCCGCTCGCGCCGGATCATGAGACCTGGGCCCTTCGCGCGAAGAACAGCATCGCCACGCTGACGACGATCAGCAGCGGGAAGAGGAAGAGCGAGATCGCCGCGCCCTCACCGAGCGATCCCGAGTCGATCCCGATAGCGTAGGCCCAGGTGGGCAACACCTGCGTCGAGTTGAACGGGCCTCCGTGGGTGAGGATGTACACGACGCCGAAGTCCGCAGCGGTGAAGACGATCCCGAACAGCACCGCGACGAGCGCAATGGGAAGCTGCAGCGGGACGTCGACGTACCAGAGCTTCTTCAGGCCGGTCGCGCCGTCGATCTTCGATGCGTCCTCGACCTCCGTGGGGATGGACGCGCGGCCGGCGATGAAGATCACGACGGCGAACGGGAGAATCCGCCAGGCGTGGACGATCGTGATCGCCAGCAGTGCGAGGTTCGGGCGGCCGAGCCACTGGAGCGGCACCTGCGCGCCCTCCTCGATGTGCAATGTGCCGAGGAGCGAGACGAGCGCGTTGTCGAGATGGAGGTGGGCGAGCGTCCAGTTGACGACGCTGTACAGCGAGTCGAGCAGCCAGAGCCAGGCGATGGTCGACAGCACGACCGGGGCCGCCCATGGCAGCACGACGAGAAAGCGCACGATCCACTTGCCGCGGAAGTCGCGGACCAGGAAGTTCGACAGGACCGCCGCGCCCACGACGACGATCGCCTGTGACGCGAGCGTGAAGACGAGCGTGTTGCGGAGCGCACGACGGAAGTTGTCGTCGTGCCAGGCCGTTGGTGAAGTTGTCGAAGCCGACCCAGTCGCCGCTCAGCGAGCCGCCGATGGCGTCCGTGAAGCTGAGGTAGATCGCCCAGACGAACGGCACGCCCGACGACGAGCGCCATGAAGACGACCGCGGGAGCGATGAGCAGCGGAGCGAGAACCCGGCGGCTCTCAAGGGCATGGCGCCAGCTACCGGCCCTCTTGCTCTCCCCCGCAGCGTGCGCCTCCATCGGACGAGTTCGATGCTAGTAGATTGCCCCGGAGAGCGACGTGGCCGAAATCACGCTCGACAGCCTGACGAAGGTCTACTCGGACGGCACGAAGGCCGTCACGGACATGGACCTCGACGTCGCCCCCGGCGAGTTCGTCGTCTTCGTCGGCCCGTCCGGCTGCGGCAAGACGACTGCGCTCCGGATGATCGCAGGCCTCGAGGGCATCACGTCGGGGGAGGTGAGGATCGACGGCCAGGTCGTGAACGACTTGCCCCCGAAGGATCGCGACATCGCCATGGTGTTCCAGAACTACGCGCTCTACCCGCACATGAACGCGGCGAAGAACATGGGCTTCGCGCTGAAGATGCGCGGCGTTTCGAAGGACGAGATCGACCAAAGAGTGAGGGAGGCGGCGCGCATCCTCGGCCTCTCGGACTCGCTGGACAAGAAGCCTCGAACCCTCTCGGGCGGCCAGCGGCAGCGTGTGGCGATGGGGCGCGCGATCGTCCGCAACCCGCAGGCGTTTCTCATGGACGAGCCGCTCTCGAACCTCGACGCGAAGCTGCGTGTCGAGATGCGCGCGGAGATCGCGCGTATCCAGCGTGACCTCGGGCGTGACGACGATCTACGTCACCCACGACCAAACCGAGGCGATGACGATGGGCGACCGAGTCGCCGTGATGCGGAACGGGTTCCTGCAGCAGGTCGCCGCCCCGAAAGAGCTCTACGACCGGCCGCGCAACCTCTTCGTCGCGGAGTTCATCGGATCGCCCGCGATGAACGTCGTCCTCGGCGAGCTCGAGCACCGAGACGGCGACGCATGGGTCTCGTTCGGTGGGCAGAGGCTGCGTCTGGATCCGGCGACGGTGGAGAGCCACCCGGGCCTGGACGCGTACGACGGCCGCCAGGTGGTCGTCGGCATTCGGCCCGAGGACATGGAGGACACCGCCGTGCTCCGGGAGACGGATCCCGATCGCCGGCTGTCCGTCGTCTGCGACATTCGAGAGGACATGGGCTCCGAGGTCTACGTGCACTTCAACGTCGCGGCGGAGCCGGTCGCAACCCAGGAGGTCGTCGAAGCGCTCGTGGTCGAGGACGCGGAGGACGAGGAGACGCGCATCGCGGCGGAGCGTGCGCGGGGAGCCGGAGTCACCTTCGTCGCGAGACTGGAGCGGACGACGTCGGCTCGCGAGCGGGAGCCGCTGGAGCTCGAGGTCGACGTCACACGCCTGCACTTCTTCGATCCCGAGACCGGTCTTCGCGTGGCCAGCGCGTAGCGGACTTCACCGACGGGCTACCGTCGCACGATGGAACGGAGCCCGTGGCCGTGGCTGCGCCTCGCGCTGGTCGGCTTTGTGTTCGCCTGGATCCTCGGACCCATCGAGCTGCGAAACACCGTGCCGGTCCTTCTCGTCTTCCTCGTGGCTCTCGGCCTCGAGGTGCATTTCCTCGTAGGAGCCCTCCGCGGCGGCCCCGCAAGCAGCCCCGATCGCACCCCTCAGCAGATCGACCGCGATCGCTACGGGTTCAATGTCCAAGACGCCGCCGAGCCGTTCGACGATGACGACGGAGTCGACCACTGGCCTGAACGAAGGCAGCGGGCGGCGCCGCTCTGGAACTTCGCCGTGGGTGTGGGGATCATCGGGGTGCTCGTCGTCGCGATTCTCGTCTTCGATGGACATTCCGGCTGGCGGTCGCTGTCCGGCGAGCGCAAGGGCGAAGCAGTCGAGCGGTTCTCGGTCGAGGCGTCGCGTATCGCGGAGAAGCCCGTCGACATTCGGTGCGACGAGGCACGGGACTACGTCGGTGCCGTTCAGCACGCCGACGGGGTGGCGACGCTCGGCGGTGAGCTTGCCATCGTCACGCCCGAGGTGTGCTTCGACCTCTATCGGCTCAGCTTCGCGGATCAGGTCGTGGGGAGCCGGACCGGCCGTGCCGTCGCGGTACTGGCTCACGAGGCATGGCACCTGCATGGCGAAGCCGATGAGTCGGTGGCGGAGTGCTACGCGCTGCAGAGCGGCGTCGACCTTGGCCGGCGCCTCGGCCTCGGCGACGGACGGGCACGGCAACTCATGCGCCAGCAGCTGGTCGAGAACGAGCTCCGCGGCATCGAGAGCCTCGGCTACCGCGTCGGCCCGGAGTGCCGCAACGGTGGCGCGCTCGACCTCGACCCCGTGCGCACCACGTTCCCGTAGCGGCAGGCTGACTTCGACGGCTCAGCCCGGACCTTCACCTGCATCCATCCAGTGCCCACGAGGATCGGCCGGCGCGAACGGCCGATCCCTCAGCGGGCGGCAGGCTCGACGGTGAGACCACCGGCGTGCTCGATCGAGGCACTCGTCCTGCTCGGCCCGCTCGCTCGCCCGTCGACACTCATGGCCATCCCGTACCCGGCGCCGTGGCGTGCGCAAACCTCCATGCCGACGCGCCGCACAAACCGTTCAAACTGCACGCGTGACCGAAGCCGCGGCGCCCATCCTCACGCCCGATCAGCGGTTGCGCGTCTTCATCTCCTCGACGCTCGGCGAGCTCGCGCCCGAGCGGGATGCCGTCGAGGCGGCCGTCCGAACGCTGCGCCTCACGCCCGTGCGCTTCGAGCTCGGAGCGCGCGCCCACAGCCCCGCCGACGTGTACCGCTCGTACCTCGAGCAGAGCGACGTCTTCGTCGGGATCTACTGGGAGAGCTACGGCTGGGTCGGTCCGGACGCCGCGATTTCCGGCCTCGAGGACGAGCTCGAGCGAAGTCGCGGGCGTCCTCAGCTGATCTACGTCAAGGAGCCGGCGCCCGAGCGCGACGCCGAGCTCGACCGCCTTCTCGACCGGGTCAGGAGCGACGCGCTGGTCTCGTACCGGACGTTCGGCGCGCCGGGCGAGCTCTCCGAGCTCGTCCTCGACGACCTCGCCGTGCTCCTCACCGAGCGCTTCCACGGACGCGCCGAGGGGCGGGCGCTCCCGGACGGAACAGTGACGTTCGTGTTCGTGGACATGGAGGGCTCGACTCGCATCGCGCAGGAGCTCGCGGGCTCGTACCCCGACATCGTCGGGCGCTTCCAGTCGACCCTCGCGCGGATCGTCGAGGGGTGCGGCGGCATCGTTATCGACACCGAGGGGGACGGGGCGTTCTGCGTCTTCCCCGTCGTCGACCAGGCGACGCGAGCGGCCGTCGCCTTCCAGCGCGCGCTCGACGAGGTCGAGTGGCCGGACGGCGCGGTCGTCCGGGCGCGCGTCGGAATCCACACGGGTGAGGCACAGCGCACGGCGAACAACTACGTCGGCCTCGAGGTGCACCGCGCGGCCCGCATCGGCGCCGCCGCGAACGGCGGGCAGATCCTCGTCTCGCGAGCGACGGCCAAGCTCCTCGGCCACGCGGAGCTGGACGGCTGGCAGCTCGACGGACCTCGGCGCGTTCGCCCTGAAGGGCCTCGACCGGGCCGAGGACTTGCTCCAGCTCGTCGCGCCGGGCCTGTCCGACGAGCTGCTGGCACCCCGCGCTCGCGGGACGAGGTCGGTTCATCTACCGAAGCACCTCACCGGCCTCGTCGGCCGCGCGGAGGACGTCGCGCACGCTGCGAGGTTGATCGAGCGGCACGAGATCAGGCTCGTCACCCTCACGGGGCCGGGTGGGATCGGAAAGACGCGCCTCGGCGTCGCCAGCGCCGAGCGCGCGGCAGACGCCTATCCGGACGGCGTGTACTTCGTACCGCTCGCGGACACGCGCACGACGGACCAGGTCGTGGGTGCGTTGGCGTCGGCTCTCGGGCTCAGGAGCGAAGGCTCGCGAGCCCTCTTGGCGACCATCGAGGAGCGCCTTTCCTCCGGTCGAGCGCTCCTCGTCCTCGACAACTTCGAGCAGGTGGTCGAGGCGCGAACGGTCGTCGCCGATCTGCTCGCGAGCTGCCCCGGTGTCGACTTCCTCGTGACCAGCCGCACGCCGCTCCGCGTTCACGGAGAGACCGAGTATGCGGTTCCGCCGCTCGCGCGAGACGCAGCCGTCGAGCTCTTCCTCGAACGCGCCGCGGGCCCGCGTCCCGACTGGGCGCCAAACCCGACCGAGCGTCAGGCCGTGGCCGAGATCTGTCGCCGCCTCGACGGGCTGCCGCTCGCGATCGAGCTGGCGGCCGCACGCATGCGCGTCCTCGATCCGACGTCACTGCTCGACCGGCTCGGACGGAAGCTCGACGTCGTCGGCGGGAGCGTGCCGGATCTCCCGGAGCGCCAGCGCACGCTGACGGCGACGATCGAATGGAGCCACGACCTTCTCGATCCTCCGGACCGTCTGCTCCTCGCGCGGCTCGCGGTCTTCGTCGGAGGGTGGACGGTCGACGCTGCGGAGGAGGTGTGCAGCGGCGACGGTGTGGACGACGTGCTCGGCGGTCTCGAGCGACTAGCGGAGCACAGCCTCGTCGTGGCGGAGCTCGGCTCCGTCGGCGACCGGCGGATGCGAATGCTCGAGACGATTCGCGAGTTCGCCTCGGCGAGGCTCGCCGAGTCACCCGGCGGGGAGGCACTCCGCGAGCGCCACTCCTGCTACTACGAGGACTGGATCACCGAGCTTCGGTCACAGATCGGCGGCGAGACGGCGCCCGCTTCCATGGCCCGCCTCGACGACGACTGGGACGACATCCTGGCCTGCATGCACTGGCGGCTGGAGCGGGGAGAGCACGCGCGGCTCGTCTCCATCCTGTCGCGCACGTGGCGCTACGTCTGGCTGCGCGACCGCGTGCGCGCGCTCGGGCCCTGGCTTGCGATCGCGTACGGCGTCCGCGACGAGCTCGAGCCCGCCCTGCGCGGAGAGCTGTGCCGCCTGTGGGGCGCCGGCTGCTACCAGGCCGGCCGCTTCGAGGAGGCCCGCGTCGCGATCGAGGAAGCGGTCGAGCTGCTGGTCGAGACCGGGCCGCTCGACCGCGAGGCGTGGGCGAGAACGCTCCTCGGCGGGCTGCTCCCCTACTTCGACTCGAACCTCGAACGGCCCCGTACCGAGGTGACTCGCGCCGTCGAGGCGTTCCGGGCCGAGACGAACCTCTTCGGTCTCGCGACCACCCTCGGCATGCTCGGAACGATCTCGGCGCTCCTCGGCCGCACGCAGGAGGCGATGTCGTACCTCGACGAGGGCATCGTCGTCGCGGAGAACCTCGGGCTGCGCGAGATCATCGGCGCGAATCACACGCTCCGCGCGCTCGCCCATCTCACGTGCGACGAGATCGAGGAGGCGCGAAGCGACCTCGACGCGGCGGTCGATGCGCCGACGTACCTGGAGGGAACGGCCTACTGCCTCGAGTGCTATGCGGCGGTCCTCCTCGCCGAGGGCGACATCGCGCTCGCCGCGACGGCGCTGGGGGCGGCCGAGGGCCTGCGAGAACGGACCGGGATCCACAGGTGGCCGATCATCGGCATCGGGCTCAGCGCCCGACTCGCGCCGCTCGAGTCAGCGGGGCCTGAGGCGGAGGCGGCCAGATTCGCCGGGCGACGGATGAGCGCGACCGAGGCGCTCGCGCTGGTTCGACCGTCCCGCTACGACGCGGCGACGTCCACCGCGGCCTTGACGCCGTAGTACCGCTGGCGCGCCTCGTCCAGCGTGTCGCCGATCGCGGTGAGGCCGATGCGGCCCGCGACCGCGATCGCGCTGACCATGTGCAGGACGACCCCGACCTCGCGGTCGGAGTCCCAGCCGAGCCCCTTCTCCTCGACGACGTCGAGGAGATCGTCCGGGGTCAGGGACTGGTACGCGCGTGAGTCGAGATGATCGGTCGCGACGTAGTGCTTGACGTCTCCGAGCCTCGTCCGCCACTCGGCCGCGAGCGGGTCGTAGACGCCGTCCGTGAGGCTCGTGAGCGCGAACAGCGGATGGGTCGTCCCGCCGCAGCGAAGATTTATCTCGAGCGCGTACGGCTCCCACCTGCCGTCCCTCTGCACGGCGGCGAAGTCGACCGCGGCGCGACCGATCACCCCCTCGCGGGCGAGCCTGCGTCCGACCTTGAGCGCCTCGGCCGCGATCGACGACGCGTACGCCGGATCCGCCGGGAAATGGCAGCCGAAGTACGTCAGCGCGTGAGCTCCCCCGAGCACCTGGTCGTGGGTCGACATGATGTCCACCTGACCCGAGGGGCTCATCCGCAACTGGACGCTCGGACTGCGGAAATCGTCGCCGTCGATCCGCTCCTCGACGATGCCGCCCTGCTCGTCGAGGAGAGCAAGGTATTGCTCGACGTCGATCTCCTCGTCCTCGAGCTCGACCGCGCCCCGGAGGTCACGCTCGGCCGCGTCGAGATCGAGCAGCGCGTTCCCGAGCCCGCTCACTCCGAGGTCGAGCTTGAGCACGACCGAGTTCGCGGACGGGCTGCGTCCGCGGATCTCGGATAGCGCCTCGGAGAGATCGTCGCGGGCTCGCACGTCGAGGCCGACGGGGTGCTGCACGTCCTCGTCGGCGAACAGTCGCCGGCTCCCCGTCTTCGAGCCGAGCGCGTTGAGGGCAGGGTCACACCCGTAGATCGGGAGCTGGAGCGCCTCGGCGAGCCCCACCTCGTCCGGTGTCATGCAGAAGGGGATGATCATCGCGACCTCGGGCTCGCCGATGAGCCGTCCGATACGGTCGAGTGCGCCGGGCCGCGCGAGGAGCTTTCGCGAGAGTGGCTCGTTGCGCCCGTCGACGAGCGACACCATCTCGAAGCGGCTTCGCGCCTCTGGCGTGTCGAGCTCGGGGACGAGCGAGAAGTAGTAGTCGGCGACACGCGGGTGGATCGGCTGGGACGTCACGTAGATCACGCGCGATCGCGGCGCCCGGAGCAGGCTGAGGACGAGACAGAGGAAGCGCTCCTCGTACGCGGGGAAGACCGGGATCAGCTGATCGGGAACGTCGAGGCTGATCGAGTGGACGACGACGACCGTTCGCTCGACGTCGCCGATCGAGCGAAGCGTCACCGCCGGCCAGATGCTGCGTAACTGCGCCTGGAGCTCGGCGAACGTCTGCCCCGCCATGCGCGGACGCTACTCCGCACGTCGCTCCGTTGCTAGCGTGGCGCCGTGGCGCAGGGGCTCGACGGACGCGTGATCGCGGTCGCAGGCGGCGCGGGAACCCTCGGGCCGACGGTCGTGCAGAGATTGGCCTCAGCCGGATCGCGGACGTGCGTGTGCGGCCGGGACCAGGCGAGCCTCGACGAGCTCGCCGAGGCGATCGAGCCGACCATCGAGACCGACGTGGTCGACCTCCTCGACCCCGAGGCGACGAACGCGTGGGCCGCCGAGCTGGCAGGACGCCATGAGGGTCGCGTCGACGGCCTCGTCCACCTCGTCGGCGGCTGGCGTGGCGGGAAGCCGATCGAGGAGGCGCCGCTCGCCGACTGGGATGCGTTGAGCGCTCTTCTCGTGAGCACGCTGCAGCACGCCACGCAGGCCTTCGCGCCGCACCTCATGGCGAGCGGACACGGCCGCTTCGTGATCGTGTCCGCCGGTCAGGCACAGGCACCGACGCATCCCAACGCGGCATACGCGGCGGCCAAGGCGGCGGCAGAGACCTGGACGCTCGCGCTCGCCGACCGCTTCAAGGGCACGGGCGCGACGGCGAACATCATCGTGGTCGGTGCGATCGTGACGCCGGCGATGCGTGCCGAGACCCCGGACAAGGACTTCTCCACGTTCACGCCGGCAGAAGAGATCGCGGACGCGATCGCCTACCTCGTCTCGGACGACGCGGCCTCGATGAACGGTCAGCGCGTCACGCTGCGGGGCGCGTACTAGCGAGCACCTCGGCGCGAATGTGCAGCGCGCCCGGAACGAGCAGGCATCCCAGCACGAGCCAGAGGTAGAGGCTCGGGGCACCGACCGCCAGGCAGACCCCGAGCGCGGCGAGCTGGGTGGTCAGGCCGAGGTTTGCGAGGACGGTGACCGCCAGATCGTCGTACGGAGAGCGCCCTGCGAAGCGCCAGCCGGAGAACCTGTGCACCGCGCGGTCGAGCGGGCGGAACACGACGCCGTACACGCCGGCGAGCACCCGCTCGACCGTACTGCCGGTCGGCGAAGGCTGCTCCGTCGGCATCCCGCGAGACTCGCGATAGAGCTCCGTGACGTTGAAGTCGACGGCCAGCACGACGGTGAGAGCAACGAAAGCGACGGCGGCGAGCACGGGCTCGCCGGTCACGTGTCCGAGCGCCGCGAAGACGGCGGCGTTAACCACGATGTCCGCGACGGTGTCGAGGTACCGGCCGGTCAGCGTCACCCGACCGGTCGCACGAGCGAGTGCACCGTCCACGTTGTCGAGGAGCGTCTTCAGCTGTAGCAGCGCTGCAGCGGCGAGAAGGTCACCGCGGGCGAGTACGAGAGCGGCGAGCAGACCCGTCGCCGCGTTCGCCAGGACGACGGCAGGCGGTGGCACCCTCGTCCGTTCGAACACCGGAACGAGCAGGTTCGAGAGTGGACGGAAGACGAGCTCGAGAACGACCTCGCGACCGGCTCGTCGCGGCTCGGCTGCTGCGGCCGTGACCGGCATCGCGGACGATCGTAGATACTCCCTCCATGGCAACCGTAGGTTGGACGGAGGTCGACGGCGCGCTCCAGCGGACGTTCGAGCTCCCGAGCTTCGTCGCGGCACTCGAGTTCGTGAATCGAGTCGGCGCGCTCGCGGAGGCGGAGGACCACCATCCCGATATCGCGATCAGCTACCGGACCGTGACGATTCGTTGGTGGACGCACACCGCGGGCGGCGTCACCGACCGCGACCGCGAGCTGGCCGAGAAGACGTCCGAGCTCTAGGCGCAAGCGCAAGACCCCTGAAGTCGACCGCTTTCGCGGCCGGGTCGCGCCGCACCCTACGAGGACGACTTGACGACCACGACCGGGCACGCCGCGTGGTCGACGACGTGGCGGCTCACCGAACCGAGCAGCGCGGCCTTGAAGCCCGAGCGGCCGTGCGAGCCGACGACGACGAGCTCGGCATCCTTGCTCGCGGCGACGAGTGCCTCGCCAGCGTCGCCCTCGATGAGCTTGCGCTCCACCTCGACACCCGACTCGGCGCCGAGCGCCGCCTCGACCGCCTGGTCGAGCCCGATCTGCGCTGCATCATTCTCGGCGCTCAACTGACCGGCGAGGTCGCCGGCGGGCACCGCGAGCATGCCGGGATCGCCGATCGGCTGCAGCGGCACGAACGCCCACGCATGGAGAGCGACGAGTGGCAGGGATCGGAGCCGCGCCTCCTCGGCTGCCCAGCGAAGGGCGTCGCCTGACGCGTCCGAGCCGTCGACACCCACCACGATCGAGCCGCTCACGCCACCAGGCTACAGTGGGCCGGTTGTGGCTGCGTCTCGCGTGACTCTCTACGACGTAGGGCCACGCGACGGTCTCCAGAACGAGCCCGAGGTCCTCGACGTCGGGGTCCGCGCGGAGCTCGTCAGGCGTCTTGCCGACGCCGCGCTCGAGGGCATCGAGGTCGCGAGCTTCGTGGACCCCCGCCGCGTTCCGCAGATGGCCGGCGCCGAGGAGGTGGTCGCCGCGGTCGGGCCGTGCCCGGGGCCCGTGCGAGCCGGGCTCGCCCTCAACGAGCGCGGCTACGAACGGCTCCTCGCCACAGGGCTCGATGAGGTGCGCTTCGCGTTCGGCGTCACCGAGACGTTCAACCGGCGAAACCAGGGCGCCGCGGTCGAGGAGTCCGTCCTCGCCGCACGCCGGATCGCGGCGCGGGCTCGCGGCGACGGTCTCAGGTGCGCGGTCACGCTCAGCGTCGCGTTCGGGTGCCCGTTCGAAGGTGAGGTCGATCCCGATCATGTGGTCGCGATCGCCGAGCGTGTGGCCGAAGTCGAGCCCGACACGCTGATCCTCGCCGACACGATCGGCGTGGCCGGCCCACGCGCCGTCGGATCGTTGACAGCGCGGGTCGCGGAGCTCGCACGCCCGGTCGGCGGTCACTTCCACAACACGCGAAACACGGGCTACGCGAACGCGCTGGCAGCTCTCGAGAGCGGTGCATCGGTGCTCGATGCGTCGATCGGCGGCCTCGGCGGTTGCCCGTTCGCGCCGAACGCGACCGGCAACATCGCAACCGAGGACCTCGTCTACCTGCTCGAGCGCGAGGGCATCGGGAGCGGGGTCGACCTCGACCGCCTCGTTGAGACATCCGAGTGGCTGGCCGGACTCCTCGGCAGGCGCCTGGAGGGACAGGTGTATCGGGCCGGGCGCTTCCCGGCGCCGGCTAGCTGACAGCGGCGGGCAGGATCGTCCCACGCACCTCCGCGAGCTCCAGGTCTCCCGCTCGACCCCGGAGCACGACCTCATCGTCGTCCTCGAGAAACGTCCGCGTCGACCCGTCGGCGAGCCCGATCGGGTGCTCGCCGTTCCGCGTCAGCTCGATGAGCGACCCCTCGCTGCCCTGCTCGGCTCCCGAGATCGTCCCCGTGGCAAACAGATCGCCGGTGGCGATCGAGGCGCCGTTCACGGTCGCGTGTGCGAGCTGCTGCGGCATCGACCAGTAGAGGCCGCGGGCGTTCGTGCGCGACACGACCGTGCCCTCGAGCTCGATCTCGAGCTCGACGTCGAGCGCCCAGTCGCCCTCGACGCTCAGGTACGGGAGCGGCTCGGGATTCTGCGCTGGCGACGACACGAACCGGCCCTCGAGGAGCGCAAGAGGCGTGACCCAGGCGCCGATCGAGGTTGCGAACGACTTCCCGAGGAACGGCCCCAGCGGCTGGTACTCCCAGGCCTGGATGTCGCGGGCGCTCCAGTCGTTGACGAGGACGACGCCGAAGACGTGGTCTCGGAACGCCGACGCCGGGACCGGCTCGCCGAGACTGCTTCCCACTCCGACGACGAAGCCGAGCTCGAGCTCGATGTCGAGGCGTCGGCTCGGGCCGAAGCGCGGTGCCTCGTCCGACGGGGCCTTCGACTGACCGCACGGGCGCACGATCGGCGTCCCGCTGACGACCACCGTTCCTCCACGCCCGTGGTAGCCGACCGGGAGATGGCGCCAGTTCGGAAGCAGTGGCTCGGAGTCCGGCCGGAAGAGCCGTCCCAGATTGGTCGCGTGCTCGAGGGACGAATAGAAGTCGACGTAGTCGGCGACCGCGAACGGGAGGCCGACCTCGGCATCCTCGAGCGGCACTAGATCCGCTTCTGCGTCGACGAGCTCCGCGATCCGGGCGAGCGTGTCCTCCCACGACGAGCGACCGAGGGCGAGGAACGGGTTCAGGCTCGCCGCCTCGAAGACGGCGCCGAGACCGTGCGTCGCGAGGTCGAGGATGTCGTGTCCGACCCGGAATCCGATGCGCGGCGGGTCGCCGCCGACCGAGAACACTCCGAATCCCACCGAGCCGGTCATGTTGGCCGTCGTTCGCGTCGCTGCATGGCCGAGTGATCTTCGCAGAGCTGGTCTCAAGGGCATTCCACCGCCTTCCGATGAGGTCTCAGGCGGCATGTCCGACCCTGCACCCATCGAACCGGCTCCCGGGCCGCAGATCAGCCTCGTCTCGAGCAGCTCCGCGGAGCCGTACCGGAGGCTCGCCGAGATCTTCCACGACGTGCTCTCGGAGCAGAGCCTCGACGCCCTGCTCGAGCGCATCGCGGACACGCTCGCGGAGCTCATCCCGTACGAGGACGTGCACATCTACGAGGCCGACGAGGCAAAGCGCGAGCTGAAGCCCGCGCTCGCGCGAAGCGAGTGGGCGAACGAAGTCATGAGCGAGACGTTCTCGTTCGGCGAGGGCATCACGGGCTGGGCCGTCGACCACCGCGAGGCGGTGCTCGCGAATCAGGCGCACCTCGATCCTCGCGTCCGCTTCGTTCCCGGCACACCGATCGAGCCCGAGGCCCTCATCGCGGTCCCGCTGATCGCGCGCGGCCATCTCAAGGGAACGCTCAACATCTACCGCGTCGGCGACGACGCCGCCTTCACGGACGAGGAGTTCCTCCTCGCGAAGCGCTTCGGCGACGCTGCCGCGCTCGCAATCGACAACGCGCATATCCGCGCACGCCTCGAACACCAGGCCGAAACCGACGCGCTCACCGGCCTCTACAACCACCGCTCCTTCCACGATCGCCTCCGGCAGGAGCTCCTTCGCGCCTCGGCCGCCCACGAGACCGTCGCCGTCGTGATGCTCGACCTCGACGACTTCAAGAAGGTGAACGACGTCTACGGCCACGGCATCGGCGACCACCTCCTCCAGCAGGTCGCCGATGTGCTCCGCGCCTCCGTTCGTGCGACCGACGTCGTCTGCCGCGTCGGCGGGGAGGAGTTCGCGGTGATCCTGCCCGCCGGAGACATCCGCAGCTCGACCGCCCTCGCGCGGCGGATCGGAGTCGAGCTCGGGACGCTCGAGGCCGATGCGGTCGGCAGGCTCTCGGTCTCGACCGGGATCGCGATCGGCCCCGAGAACGCCGCGAACCCGCGCGAGCTCGTCGCCTGTGCCGAGGCGGCCATGATGACCGCGAAGGCACGCGGCAAGGGGCTCGTCGTGCCGTTCGACGAGAGCGCACGCGAACGACCGGCCGAGGAACGCGTCCGACGCGACGACGTTCGCTCGATCGCCCACCTGAAGATGCTCCAGAGCCTCTCGGGCAAGCTCTCGCGACTCAACGACGTCGAGCAGATCGGCCTCACGATCGCCGACGAGCTGCGGCTCCTCATCGACTACCACAACTGCCGGGTCTTCCTTCGCGACGAGGACGACCTCCTCCCGGTCGCATTCCGCGGCGACCTCATCACCGCGGCTCCCGGAGATCCCGTGAAGCTGCTGCCGACCCAGGTCGGGCGCGGCATCACCGGGCGGGTCGTCGAGACCGGCGCGCCGCTTCTCGTCGGAGACGCCGCGAAGCACGAGTTCGGCGAGCGAATCGAGGGCACGGCCGAGATCGAGGAGTCGCTGCTCGCTGTCCCGGTCACGTACGGGCCGCGCGTGACGGGCGTCATCGTGATCTCGAAGCTCGGGCTCGACCAGTTCGACGCCGACGACCTGCGTCTCCTCGAGGTCATGGCGGGACACGCATCGGTGGCACTCGAGAACGCGCGCCTGTACGAGGCGCAGCGGCGCGAGGCCGAGAGCGCGAAGGCGCTCCTCGCGTTCTCTCGCGATCTCGCCGAGGCATCCGGGATCGGCGAGGTCGCCGAGCGGGTGACGACGGGAGCCGTGGGCATCCTCTCGAGCCCGAGCACGTCGGTGTGGCTGCAGAGCGCGGAGGACGGAGCGCTGGAGCGCCTCGCAGCGTTCCCTGCTGACGATCGCGACGTGAGGATCCCGGCCGAGTACCTCGAGCCCTGGCTCGGCCGCCGCGAGCCGTACACCGTCGACTCGTCCGACTACGCAGCGATCGCGTCGGTGCCCGAGGGGACGCAGGGGCGCTTCGCCATCGCACCGTTCATGATCGACGGGCGTTGGGGCGTCGTCGCCGCCGCGATCGCATACAGGTCGCCTCACGACGACCGCGACCTCGAGCTGCTCGGCAGCATCGCCCGTCAGACGCGGCTCGCACTCCAGACCGCAACAGGCTACGAGACGCTCGAGCGCACGTTCCTCTCCACGGTGGAGGCACTCGCGAACGCGCTCGAGGCGAAGGACGAGTACACGTCGTCACACGCACGCTGGATCACCGACCTCGCGCTCAGGGTCGGCGAGGAGCTCGGGCTGGAGCCCCACGAGCTCAAGCGCCTCGAGCTCGGCGCCCTCTTCCACGACATCGGGAAGATCGGCATCCCGTCACGAATCCTCACGAAGGCCGGCCAGCTCACGGCCGAGGAGCGGACGATCGTCGAGTCGCACCCGGTCGTGGGCGAGCGCATCCTCGCTCCCATCGAGCAGCTCGGCGAGGTCCGCCTCATCGTGCGCTGCGCACACGAGCACTACGACGGCACGGGCTACCCGGACGGCCTGTCGGGCGAGCAGATCCCCCTCGAGTCGCGCATCGTTCTCGCCTGCGACGCCTTCCACGCGATGACGACCGACCGCCCGTACCGAAGGTCGCTCGGAGAGGACGAGGCGAGACGTCGGCTCGTCGAGGCGTCGGGAGCGCAGTTCGACCCTCAGGTCGTGGACGCGCTCCTCCGCGTTCTGAGCTCGTAGGCGCGGCCCGGCTCGCCGAGGGCCTACGCCTGGCTCATCGGGCGCCGCGCCTGGCTCGCTGGGCGCCGGGCCAGGCTCGTAGGGGCGAGGCTTGCCTCGCCCTCGTGTTGTCGCAAACTCGACACCATGTGGCGCGATGCAGGCGCGAACCTCAGGGCGTGTTCTCGCGCCGGCCACTGCGACTCCAGGGCTTCGACTACGCCGGTGACGGCTACTACCTCGTAACGGTGTGCGCGCACGAACGACGGTGCATCCTCGGTCGAATCAGAGACGAGGCCATCGTCATGAGCCCTTTCGGCGCAATCGTTGCGTGCCAGATCGAGTCGCTTCCGAGTCGGGTGCAGGGTGTCGGCGTCGACGTGTTCGTCGTCATGCCGAATCACGTCCACGCCGTCGTCTGCCTTCAAAGGACGAGGGCGAGGCAAGCCTCGCCCCTACGGGTCGTCGTCGGGTCGTTCAAGTCCGGGAGCGCCCGCGAGATCAACGCGTTCCGCGGCACTCCCGGAGCCCGCGTCTGGCAGCGCAGCTACCACGACCACGTCATCAGAGGCGAGTCCGACCTTCGGCGCGTTCGGACGTACATCACCTCGAATCCGATCCGCTGGTCGCTCGATCCCGAGAATCCCGAGCGCCGAAGACGGAGGCCGCCGTCGACCTGACATGCGACGGCACGAAATGGCGGTGGGGCGAGGCTTGCTTCGCCCCTCGTCGCAAACCGCACGACCGCCAAGGGGTGCACCGCATGCAGGGCGTAGGGGCGAGGCTTGCCTCGCCCTGATCCGACCCGCCACGCCGGAGCGAGGCTTGCCCCCTCCTACACTCCTGCCGCCTCGGCGTTCCGCAGGCCGCGGAAGGCCCAGATCCAGAACAGGAGGCCGAGTCCGATCGCGATCGCGAACGCGCCCGCGACGTGCGGGGCGTCTCCCGCGACGAACCCGCGGCCGGTCTCCAGCAGGTAGGTGACGGGGTTGACGGTCGCGACGCCGTGAATCCAGCCCTCGAGCAGGTCGAGCGGCACGTAGACGGGCGCGAAGAAGAGGATGAGGAACACCGGCATCTGCATGAGAGGCCCCGCCTGGATCGTGCGGAACCGCATCGCGATCCCGCCGGCCCAGAAGAACCCGCAGAAGTTGACGAGCGCTGCGAGCGCGAACAGGCCGACGAGATCGACGGCTCCGCCGCCGACGTTCATGCCGACGGCGAGCGCGATGACCGTGAGCAGCACCGCGACGATCGACCAGCGGATGAGTGCCGCGAGCGCGTAGCCGATCACGATCCCGCTCCGCCGGGGGGCCGCCAGCATGAGCCGCTTCGCGAACCCGCCTTCGAAGTCACGCGCGACGCCGAAGCCCGTGAAGACGCCGCTGAACGCAGCGGACTGGAGCAGGACGAAGACGAACTGGAACGCCGTGTATCCGGGCGGGAAGTCGAAGCCGGGGACCTCCGACACCTGCGAGAGCCCGCCGGCGAAGGCGACGAAGAAGAAGAGCGGGAACATGCAGCGTGGGAAGAAGGATCTGCGGGTTCGTCAGCGCGTTCTTCAGCGTCCGCCGCGCGACGCCCGCGATCACGTTCCAGGTGCTCACGCGCTCACGTCCTCGTCATCCGCGTGCGCAGCGCGCGCGAGGCGAGGTACAACGACGTGAGCCCGATGAGGATCACGAAGCCGAAACCGAGCGCAAGCGCCTGCCAGTCCCAACCCGTGATGATGAGGCTGCGGACGGCCTCGATCATGTACGAGACCGGGTTGAGCGTCGCGGCGGTCCGGAACCAGTCGACGCCGATGAGATTCCGCGGCGCGTTCATCGACGAGATGAAAAGGAAGACGAAGAGGACGGGGAAGAGCGCCTGGATCGTCTCGCCGGATCCGGTTCGGTACGCGAGCCAGGCGCCGAGCGCGCCGAACGCGAGAGCGACGACGGCCCCGTACACGAGCAAGACCGCAATCCCAGCGGGCCCCGACTCGAATCGGACTCCTGCCGTCAACCCGACGGCGATGTAGAAGAGCACCTGCACGACCCCGAGCACGACGATTCCCGCCAGCTGGCCGGTGAGGAGCGCCCAGGCGCGAAGAGCGGTGAGCGAGAGCCGGTTCACGAAGCCCGTCTGGACGTCGCGCGCGATGTCGGTCCCGGCGTTCATGGTCGAGAAGAGCGCGCCCTGGATGAACGGCACCGCCAGCGCGAAGGCGAGGAACGAGTCGGTCGGGAAGCCGGGGAGGCTCGTCGACGAGCGCAGGCCGCCGGCGTTCACGAGCATGAGCGCGACCGGGAAGACGAGCGGCGGGATGATGCTCGCGGGCTGCCGCGACGTCCTCACGATCGCACGTCGCGCGATCGCGCCGACTTGCGTCGTCGTCGTGCTCATCCGCCGACGCTGCTCCTGCACCGCGGTCTGCGCCTCCTCGGCGGCGCCCTCCAGGGTGCGGCCGGTCTTCGCGAGGAAGACGTCGTCGAGCGTCGGCGCGTGCAATTCGAGGTCGGCGACGTCGATGCCGTTCGCGTCGACCGCACGCACGATGTCGGTGAGCCCGAGCCCGTCGCGTAGCCGGACGGCGACGTCGCGGGTCGACGCCAGCGGCTCGCCGAACTGTGCCAGGAACTCGGCGATCCTCGGCCTGTCGTCCTCGGTCCGGGGAATCGCATGGACGCTCGGTCGGCCGATCTCGGCTTTCAGCTCTGCGGGCGTCCCCTCGGCGACGATCTTCCCCTGGTCGATGATCCCGACCCGGTCCGCGAGCACGTCCGCCTCCTCGAGGTACTGCGTCGTGAGGAACACCGTGACGCCCGCCTCGCGGCGCATGAGCGCTACCTCGTTCCAGATGTCGGTCCGGCTCTGTGGATCGAGGCCGGTCGTCGGCTCGTCGAGGAAGAGGATGCGCGGGCTGTGGACGAGGGCGAGCGCCAGGTCGAGCCGGCGCTTCATGCCCCCGGAGTAGCCCGAGACCTTGCGGTCGGCGTCGTCGACGAGCCCGACTCGGTGGAGCAGCTCTTCCGCGCGCGACTCGCGCTCGGCCTTCGGGCACGCTCTGCAGCGTCGACTGCAGGCGCAGGTGGTCTCGCGCCGTGAGAAGGGGGTCGAGCGCCGCTTCCTGGAGCGCGACCCCGATGAGCCCGCGGATCTTCGGGCCGTCCTTCACGACGTCGTAGCCGCCGACGAGCGCCGTTCCCGCGGTCGGCGGCAGCAGCGTCGTCAGGACGTGGACTGTGGTGGACTTCCCTGCGCCGTTCGGCCCGAGGAACCCGTAGATCTCGCCCGGCGCGACGGCGAGGTCGATCCCGTCGACCGCACGCGGGCCCTTCTTGTACTCGCGGACGAGCCCGCGGACCTCGATCCCGTTCTCGGCAAGTTCGTTAGCCATCTAACCGTTAGGAGGCTATCAAAAAGGCTACAATCGCCGGGTGCCTCCAGAGGGGATCCCGATCGGCCTCCAGCTCGCCCACTCCGCCAAGCACGTCGGGCGGGCGTTCAACGACGCCCTCGCGGAGGTCGGCGGCTCGATGCCGATGTGGTTCATCCTCACCAACTTGAAGGGCGAGGAGTGGCGCACGCAGCTCGAGCTCGCACGAGCGCTCCACATCGAGGGCCCGACGCTCACGCGACACATCGACGGCCTCGAGGAGGAGGGGTTGGTCGTTCGCAGACGCGACGCGAGCGACCGGCGTGCCGTCAGCGTCGAGCTGACGGACGCGGGGCGAGCGAAGCACGCCGAGATGCTGCGGGCGGTGCAGGCCTTCAACCGCCGCCTGCTGGCCGGGTTCGGCGCGGAGGAGATCGACGAGCTCCGCACGCTCCTCGGCAAGCTCGAGCAGAACGCTCGTACCCAGGCCACCGCCGACCAGAGCGACTAGAGCGGCTCGAGCGGCTCGAGCGGCAGCTTCGCCGCCACGACCGGCTGCCCGTTGCGCCTGTACGCGACGTCGACGGAGTCGTTCTGGCGATACGTGCCCGCAATCCCGATCCACAGCGAGAGCCACCGCCAGAAGCCGAGCTTGCCCTCCGTCTTGAGGTCGCGGTCGAAGACGAGCGTGCGGCCCTCGATCCGGTAGTCGCGGCCCTCCTCCTGCCGGACGCCGTTCAGGAAGACCTCGAAGGGGCGCACGACGTCGGCGGGCAGGCGGACGCGAGTTCCTCGATACGAGCCCTCCGGCACGTTCATAGAATGGCAGCCGGTGCTCCGCCTCGACCTCGTCGGCTTCCTCGCGCAGCTTGCGCCCGTCGCGCCGGAGTCGCCGAACGCGGACGGGATCCGGCAGAGCTACCTCTTCGTCTCGATCTTTGTCGTCGCGATCTTCGTGCTGGTCGAGGGCCTCCTCGTCGCCTTCATCTGGAAGTACCGACGCCAGAAGCGCGCTCGCTTCGCGGACGGCGCCCAGGTGCACGGCGCCACGAAGCTCGAGCTCGCCTGGACGGTGGGGCCCGTCGTCGTGCTCTTCCTCGTCGCCGCGTTCGTCTTCATCGAGCTGCCCGGCATCAAGGACATCCCGGACGCGACCGCCGGCGAGGAGCAGCTCGAGGTAAAGGTGACGGGACGCCAGTTCTACTGGCAGTACGAGTATCCGAACGGGGTGATCGCGATCGACCAGATGCGCGCGCCGGCGGGCGTCCCCGTGAAGCTCGTCGTGACCTCGCCGGACTCCGACGTCATCCACTCCTGGTGGATCCCGTCGCTCGGGGGAAAGATCGACGCGATTCCCGGACGAACGAACGAGACGTGGTTCGAGGCCGAGAACGAGGGCGTCTACACGGGACAGTGCGCAGAGCTGTGCGGCCTCGAGCATGCGCAGATGCTCGCCTCGGTCGAGGTGATGTCGCAGGCGGCGTTCGACACATGGCTCGGGGAGCGCACGACCGATGCCGGGGCCGTGGAGCTCGGCAAGGAGACCTGGGAGGGCGTCTGTGCGAAGTGCCACGGGCTCGCCGGCGAAGGCGGCATCGCACGACGCATCGCCGGATCGCCGACTCTCTCCAACCCGCAGGCGCTCGAGACCCTTGTTCGCAATGGGCGCGCCACTCGGACCGGAGTCATGCCCGCCGTCGGCTCCGGCTGGACGGACGAGCAGATCGCCGCGCTCACCGCCTACCTGAAGGAGAGCCCACCGAGTGGCGTCGAGAGCTGAACCGGCGATCCCCGCCTGGCAGCGGGGAAGAGTGACGAGCTGGCTCGTCACTACGGATCACAAACGGATCGGGATCCTCTACATCCTCACGTCCGTCGTCTTCCTGATCCTCGCCGGGGCGATGGCGCTCCTCATGCGGCTCCAGCTGGCGCAGGCGGACGCCGACCTCATCGGACCGGATCGGTACAACGAGCTCGTCACGATCCACGGCACGACGATGGTCTTCCTCGTCGGCGTCCCCATCCTCGCCGGCTTCGCGAACTACCTCGTCCCGCTCATGATCGGCGCGGCCGACATGGCGTTCCCACGGTTGAACGCCGTCTCGTACTGGTTCTTCGTGTTCGGCGGCACCGTGCTGATGCTCAGCTTCTTCGCCGACGGCGGCGCCGCAGACACCGGGTGGACGGCGTACCCGCCGCTGTCGATCCAGGCCCCGGGCAACGGCCAGGACTACTGGATCCTCTCGCTGCACCTGCTGACGGTGTCCACCGTCGCGGGCGCGGTCAACTTCATCGTGACGATCCACAACATGCGGACGCGCGGGATGACCTGGACGCGCCTGCCGCTCTTCGTCTGGTCGATCGAGCTCTACGCGTGGCTGATCATGGCCGTGATGCCGGTGCTCTCGGCGGCGCTCACGATCCTCCTGCTCGACCGCGGGATCTCGATCGGCGGCTGGGACGTGCAGACGAACTTCTTCAACCCGGAGGACGGCGGCTCGGCACTGCTCTACCAGCACGCGTTCTGGTTCTTCGGGCACCCCGAGGTGTACATCATCGTGCTGCCGGCGTTCGGGATGATCTCCGAGATCCTCCCTGTCTTCGCCCGAAAGCCGATCTTCGGCTACAAGGCGATCGTCGCGTCGACGGTCGCCATCGGCTTCTTCTCGATGCTCGTCTGGGCGCACCACCTGTTCACGGTGGGCCTGCCGATCCCGCTCCAGGCCTGGTTCATGATCGCGTCGATGATCATCGCCGTCCCGACGGGGATGAAGATCTTCAACTGGCTGGCGACGCTCTGGAGGGGGAATCTGTCGTTCGAGACGCCCATGCTGTTCGCCCTCGGCTTCCTCTCGCTCTTCGTCATCGGCGGCCTGACCGGGATCTACCTCGCCGCGTTCCCGATCGACTGGCAGGTCCACGACAGCTACTTCGTCGTGGCGCACTTCCACTACACGCTGCTCGGCGGTGTCGTGTTCGCGATCTTCGCCGGCCTCTTCTACTGGTGGCCGAAGATGTTCGGCCGGCGCCTCGACGAGCGGCTCGGCAAGTGGCAGTTCTGGATCCTCTTCGTCGGCTTCAACGTCGCGTTCATGCCGCAGCACTTCGCCGGGCTCGAGGGGATGCCGAGGCGCATCTACACGTATGCGGACGAGAGCTGGGAGGGCTACAACCTCGCCTCGACGATCGGCTCGTGGATCATGGCCGTCGCCTTCCTGCTCTTTGCGATCAACATCCTGAAGACGCGGCGCAGCGGCGAGCGCGTCGGCAACGACCCCTGGCAGGCGGACACCCTCGAGTGGTACACCACATCCCCTCCGCCACCGCACAACTTCGACGAGGTGCCGTACGTGACGAGCGCGAGGCCGCTCTACGACCTGAGGAGGAAGCTGCGTGACGAGCGTGGCGAGCGCGAGCCTGCGTAGGGGCGAGGCTTGCCTCGCCCTCGCCCCGGGCGTGCTCTTCCGGGCGTCTGCGGTCGCGAGCGCGGTCGCGGTCGGCCTCGTCGTCGTGAGCGCCGTCCTCGAGCTCGGGACGACGCACTGGGGGACGGCGCTCGTGGCGTTGCCCCTGCTCGTCGCGAACGTCGTGCTCGCGCGGCTCGCGTACCCGGCGCTCCAGCGCCGAGCGATCGTCGCCTTGGTGGCGTTCCTCGCCGCGATCGCTCTCGGCGGTGTCGTCGCGTGGAGCGGCGACGCGACCTGGGCTGTCGTTCTCCACGTGGGCGGCGCTGCGGTGGCGCTTGCCCTCGCGCTGGTCGCCGTCGCCGGCGCACTTCGAGGGAGGGCGACCGCTCTCGCATCCGCTCGCGACTACCTGACGCTCACGAAGCCGCGGATCATGACGCTGCTCCTCCTGACCGGCGCAGCCGGGATGTTCGTCGGGGCTCAGGGCGTGCCGCCGCTCGGCCTCTTCGCGGTGACGATGCTCGGGCTCGCGCTCGCGTGTGGCGGAGCCTCCGCGCTCAACCACCTGCTCGACCGGGACATCGACATCCTGATGGGCAGCCGCACCGAGCAACGACCGGTCGCGTCGGGGCGCGTCTCGCCGGAGCAGGCACTCGAGTTCGGGATCGTGCTGTCGGCCGTCTCCTTCGCGCTCCTCGCCTCGGCGGTCAACGTCCTCACTGCCGTGCTCGCGCTCGTCGGGAACCTCTTCTACGTGCTCGTCTACACCCGCTGGCTCAAGCGCTCGACGCCGCAGAACATCGTCATCGGCGGCGCTGCCGGCGCCGTCCCACCGCTCGTCGGGTACGCGGCGGCGACGGGATCGCTCGCGCTGCCCGCGCTCTGGCTCTTCCTCATCGTGTTCCTCTGGACGCCGCCGCACTTCTGGGCCCTCGCGCTGATGATCAAGAACGCATACGCGGCGGCCGGCGTGCCGATGCTGCCGGTCGTGCGGGGCGACCGCGAGACCGCGCGGCAGATCGTGCTCTACTCGCTCGTCATGGTCGCCTTCACGGTCTTCGTCGGGCTCTGGCTCGGCCCGCTGTACACCGCGGCCGCGCTCGTCCTCGGTGCCGTGTTCGTCGCACTGTCGTTCATGCTGCGCCGCGACCTCTCACGCGCCCGCGCGAAGGTGCTCTTCCACTACTCACTCCTCTACCTCGCGCTGCTCTTCACGGCTGCTGCGCTCGATCCGGTGCTGCTGTGACGGAAGCCGACCTCGCACGGCGCAACCTCCGCTTCGGCTGGGCGCTGTTCCTGCTCTTCTGGCTCATCTTCGCCGGCACGATCCTCGTCGCGGTTCTCTACCTGCAACTCGACTGACGCTCGCACGTAAGGCCGGACTCGTCGCGGCCGGACTCGGCTCAAGTCGGCGCGACGGCGTGCCGACATGAGTTGCGATGCGTGCGGCTCGCCTCGCTTTCCTCTCCATCCTTGTCGCCGCGACGGTGGTCGCCACTTCGGCCTCCGCCGCGCTTCCAGGTGCTCCGAAGGGCCTCCGTGGCTTCGAGCTGCGCCCGAACGAGGTGCCGACTCACACGTTTTCGCGCACACCGGCCTTCGCGTGGAACCCGGCTCGCGGCGCGGCCTGCTACGAGTTCGAGCTCGCAACGAGCCGCTCGTTCAACGGCAGCTCGGTCGTCTGGTCGAACGTGTCGACGGACGCGAAGTCGGGCAAGCATTGCCGCCCCGTGACCATGACCTTCACCAAGGCGAAGGACCCGAGCTCGAAGGGCGCCGGCGGAGACGGCGAGTCGGGCGAGGAGACGATCAAGATGACCATCGCGCCGATCCGGATTCCGGCCGTGTCGATCAACATGACGCTGCCGTGGTTCACGGGCAAGGCGCCGTACGCGCTCTATGCCCACGTTCGATCGGTGACGACGGGGGGCGCGTCGGCGTGGAGCGAGTCGTACCGATTCGACATGCGCTGGGAGAACGAGCCCGTTCCGCTCGCCTCACGTCCCGGCCTGGTCCGGTGGACCCCCGTGGAAGGCGCGACCGGCTACGAGGTGTGGTTCGGCGGTCGAGGACCCATGTCTTGGTTGAACAAGATCGTCCAGACCCAGACGAACGTCGCCGATCAGCGCGATGTGTACACCTTCCACCTGGACGAGGGCTACTGGCGAACCGTCCAGTGGCGCGTGCGCGCGATGCGGGTCGTCGTCGGAGCCCTGCCGAACGGGCTGCCTGCCGTCTCCTATGGCCCCTGGAGCCAGCTGTACACGGCAACGAACCCGACGTGGACATCGGGGAAGATCAAGCTCGGCGCGGCACTTTCGGATCGGCTGAGCGCGAGCCTCGCACCGCCGCACGAGCTCATGCCCGCGCTCACGTTCAGCGGTGATCAGGCGCTCGACGGACGCGAGTTCAGGCTCTTTCGCGCATACGTGTTCTCGGACAAGGACTGCGTGAACGTCGTCTTCAAGGGCTCGGTCGTCGGGAGCCCGGCGTTCGCGCCCAGGGTCAACGGCCCGCTCAAGCTGCCAACGGACATCGCGGAGCTCGACAAGGCCCTGCTCGAGGTGCTCCCGAACGACAAGAACGAGCACGCCAAGACATTCACCGCCGACACGTTCCCGCTCGTCTCGAACGAGTCGTTCGAAGAGAGCCGGACGATGCTCAGGCTCGACCTGCCGGACCTCGACAAGCGGACGACGAGGTACTTCTGGACCGTCGTCCCCGTTGCGATCGTCGACAGCGAGCTCTCCGGGCAGTACGAGTACTGGGACTACGAGTCGCCGCAGGATGCGTGCGCGGCCGGCCGGGTCGGCGTGTTCGGAAAGGACTCGAAGCCGGCGCAGACCGCGGGCGGTGGGCCGTATGTCTCGGGCCTCACCCCGAAGGGCCGCCTCCTCTCGCAGGCCGGCGCTCATCCGGTCGTCTTCGCAAGCCCGCTCGTCGCATGGCGCCCGGTAATCGGCGCAACCGAGTACGAGATTCAGTGGTCGCGGGTGGCGTACCCCTGGCGCAAGCAGGGATCGACCAGGACCTGGTCGACGTCGACCGTACTGAATTTGCCCGCCGGGAAGTGGTACTACCGCGTTCGCGGTCTCAACCCGGCGCAGGTTGGCACGCCCGCGATGACGTGGTCGACGCCAGTCGCCCTCAGAGTCGTCCGCCCGACCTTCCGAATAACCGGCGGCTGACCCGGCTAAGGTCGGAGCGGTGAGCTCCGACCTCGACCTCGCACTTCGGCTCGCCGACGCCGCCGACGCGATCTCTGTCCCGCGCTTCCGCTCGGGGCTCGCGATCGAGACGAAGCCCGACCTCACACCCGTCACCGAGGCCGACCGCACGGTCGAGGCCGAGATCAGACGTGTCCTCGCCGTCGAGCGGCCCGACGACGCGATCCTCGGCGAAGAGGAGGGCGCGGCGGGAACGGCCTCGCGGCGCTGGATCGTCGACCCGATCGACGGCACACGGAACTACGCGAGGGGCATTCCGGTGTGGGCGACGCTCGTCGCGCTCGAAGTGGACGGAACGGTTCGCGTCGGCGTCGTGTCCGCTCCGGCGCTCCGGGGCCGCTGGTGGGCGGAGCGCGGGGCGGGCGCGTTCGCGAACGGCGAGCCGGCGCACGTCTCGGCCATCGGCAGCGTCGACGAAGCGGTTCTGTCGTTCTCGATCGAGACCACGGTGCCCGCACTCGCGCGGCGCGCCTGGCACGCGCGTGGCCTCGGGGACTTCTGGGCGCACATGCTCGTCGCGGAGGGCGCCGTCGACGGTGCGGTCGACGCGCTCGGCCTCGGTGAGTGGGACCTGGCCGCGGTGCAGGTGATCGTCGAGGAGGCCGGCGGGCGCTTCTCCGACGCCGCGGGCGCGTCACGGATCGACTCCGGCAGTGCGGTCACGTCGAACGGCCTGCTGCACGAGGAGCTGCTGGCCGCGATCGCGGCTCCGTAGAAGCCCGCAACGGCAGACGTAGCCCCTCCCGACGCAGCCCTCGTGGAGCGCCACTAGCGTGGGCGCAACTCGAACCTCAGGGAGGCGGAATTGTCCAGCTATCAGCCCACGCAGCCGTATCGGGGAGGGAGTCGTCGGGGAGGGAGTCGACGCGAGCCCGGATCCTCCGGCGTCGGAGTCGGCATCCTCGCGCTGTTCCTCGGGATCGCCGTCGGCATCCTCACGATCGCCGCAGTCGTGCTCCTGAAGACGGCTGACGACGCTCGCGACGACGCGGCGGCGGCCGCGGCGACGACCGAAGCGACGACCGGAGCGACGACCGGTCACTCGGGCCACACTGAGGCGGCCACGAGCGGGGCGGTCAGCCTCCCGCTGCAGAGCTTCGCTGGTCAGACGGGCGAGGACGCCGAAGAGCTCGCGCTGGCGCACAAGGCCACCGCCGCCGTGCTTCCGCCGGTGCCGGCGGGCAACCTCGTGAAGGTGGACATGACGCTGAAGGACATGGTCGTGGAGATCGCACCGGGCGTGAAGTACAACACCTGGGCGTTCGACGGGCACGGCGCACCCGGGCCGGTCATCCACGTCCGCGAGGGCCAAACGGTCGAGATGACGCTGACGAACGGCGGTTCCATTCCCCACTCGATCGACTTCCACGCCGCTCGGATCGCACCCGATCGCGCCTTCCGCGATGCCGCGCCGGGCGAGTCGTTCACGTTCCGGTTCAAGGCCGGAGACCCCGGCGTCTACATGTATCACTGCGGGACGAAGCCTGTGCTCGCCCACATCGCGAACGGCATGTACGGCGCGATCGTCGTCGAGCCGAAGGAAGGATTGCCGCCCGCCGACAACGAGTACGTGTTGGTCGGCAGCGAGTGGTACCTGAATGGCGACGGCGTCGACGAGCCCGCCTCGCTCGACATGACGAAGGCACGAGCGCGACTCGCCGACTGGGTCACGTTCAACGGCTATGCGAACCAGTACGTCACGCATCCGCTCACCGCGAACCCCGGTGAGACCACGCGGTTCTGGGTCGTCGCGGCAGGACCGACGAACAACGTGAACTTTCACGTCGTCGGCACGATCTTCGACCGGGCGTGGGTCAACTCCGACCTGACGAGCCCGCCCCAACAGGGGGTCCAGACGGTCGTCGTGCCCTCGGGTGGGGGCGCCGTCTTCGACGTGAAGATCGACGGCGAAGGCATGTACCCGTTCGTGAGCCATGCATTCGCGGACGTCGACCTCGGCCAGGTGGGCCTGCTGAAGGTCGGCAACCCGAAGGGCGGCTCGACGCACTGAATGATCGGAGCGCGGCGCTCTCGTTCTAGACGAGGGCGCCGCGCTTCGCGTCGATGCCCTGGAGCAGCGACGCGAACGAGTCGGAGAACTTCTGGACGCCCTCGCGCTCGAGCGTGGCGGTGACGTCGTCATAGTCGATGCCGGCCGCGGCGAGGTCGTCCAGGAGCCGATGCGACTCCGTGAGTCCCTCCATGAGCGTTCCGGGACGCACGACGCCGTGGTCCTGGAAGGCCGCGATCGTCTCGAACGGCATCGTGTTCACCGTGTCCGGGCCGATGAGCTCCTCGACGTAGAGGACGTCCCGATACGCCGGGTTCTTGGTCGAGGTCGACGCCCACAGGCAGCGCTGTGGACGCGCACCGGCGGCGGCAAGGGGCTCCCAGCGCGGCCCGGAGAAGATCCCCCCGTAGAGCTCGTACGCGAGCTTCGCGTTGGCGACGGCGAGCTTGCCCTGCAGATCATCGCGACCGATCTCGGCGAGCCGTCGGTCGCACTCCGTGTCGACGCGCGACACGAAGAAGCTTGCGACCGACGCGACGTGCGTCGGGTCGCCTCCGCGCTCGACGAGCCGCTCGAGCCCGCGGACGTAGGCCTCCGCCACGGCCGCGTAGCGATCGAGCGAGAAGATGAGCGTGACGTTGATGGAGCGTCCGGCCGCGATGGAGTCCTCGATCGCGCCGACCCCCGGAACGGTCGCGGGGATCTTCACGTACACGTTCTTCCGGGCGACGAGCTCATGCAGGAGCTTCGCCTGCTCGAAGGTCGCGTCCCGTTCGTACGCGAGATCGGGATCGACCTCGATCGAGACGAAGCCGTCCACGCCCTCGGTGCGTTCCCAGACCGGGAGGAGCAGATCGCACGCGCGCTCGATGTCCTCGACCGCGAGCGCGAAGAAGACCTCCTTCGTGTCGTCCGAGCGCTCGAGCTCCTCGCGGAGCTGCTCGTCGTACCACTCGCCGGTGGACAGGGCCTTCTCGAAGATGGTCGGGTTCGACGTGACGCCGACGACGGCGTCCTCCTCGATGAGCCGCTTCAGATGCCCTGTCTCGAGCATCTCCCGCGACAGCGAGTCGACCCAGACGCTGACGCCGTGCTCCTCGAGCTCGTGCAACCTGCTGCGCGCCACGTGCCAACGTTAGCGTTTCGGGGTACCGCCGTAGAATGGCGCGCGTGAACGCCGCCGAACGCCGTCGCGAGCTGGGCCAGCAGTTCCGGGTCGACTCCGTTCGGATGAGCTCGACGGCCAAGTCGGGGCACCCGACGTCCGCGATGTCCGCCGCCGATCTGCTCGCAGTCCTCGTGGACGGGTATCTCCGCTACGACTTCCTCGACCCCAAGAGCCCGGCGAACGACCGGCTCGTCTTCTCGAAGGGCCACGCGTCGACGCTTCTGTATGCGATCTACCGCGCCGCGGGCGTCGTCTCCGACGAGGAGCTCATGCACTACCGCGAGCACGGGAGCATGCTCGAGGGCCACCCGACGCCGCTCATCCCGTGGGTCGACGTCGCCACGGGATCGCTCGGGCAGGGCCTGCCGATCGGCGTCGGCATGGCGCTCGCCGCGAAGGAGCTCGAGAAGCTGCCGAGCCGCGTGTGGGTGCTCTGCGGCGACAGCGAGATGGCCGAGGGATCGATGTGGGAGGCCTTCGAGCACGCCGCGCACTTCGGTCTCGACAACCTCACCGCGATCATCGACGTGAATCGCCTCGGACAGCGCGGCGAGACGATGGTCGGATGGAGTCTCGACACCCACGTCGCCCGCGCCGAGGCGTTCGGCTGGAACGCGCTCGAGGTCGACGGCCACGACGTCGAAGCAATCGACGAGGCGTACTCACAGGCAATTGCAACCACTGGCCGACCGACGGTCGTCGTCGCGCGAACGAAGAAGGGGAAGGGCGTCGCCGCCGTCGAGGACGCGAACGGCTTCCACGGCAAGCCACTCGACGACCCGGACGCGCCGATCGCCGAGCTCGGTGGGCTGCGCGACATCCGCATCGAGGTCGCGCGGCCGGAGGTCGAGGCACCAGCTCGTCCGAGGCCGACTGCGCTCGAGCTCCCCCGCTACGAGGTCGGGACGAAGGTGGCGACCCGCAAGGCGTACGGCGACGCGCTGGCGGCACTCGGCGCCTCGCGACCGGACGTCGTGGCCCTCGACGGCGAGGTCTCCAACTCGACGTTCGCAGAGACGTTCGCCAAGGCCCACCCCGAGCGCTACTTCGAGATGTACATCGCCGAACAGCAGATGGTCGCCGCCGCCGTGGGACTGCAGGCGGTCGGATGGAGGCCGTTCGCCTCGACGTTCGCGGCGTTCCTCTCCCGCGCGTACGACTTCGTCCGCATGGCCGCGGTCAGCCGCGCGACGCTTGCGCTCTGCGGCTCGCATGCGGGCGTTTCGATCGGCGAGGACGGCCCGTCCCAGATGGGCCTCGAGGACATCGCGTCGCTTCGCGCAGTGCACGGGTCGACGGTCCTCCACCCGTGCGACGCGAACCAGACGGCGCGGCTCGTCGCAGCCATGGCCGAGACGGACGGCATCTCCTACCTGCGCACGCTCCGGCCTGCGACGCCGGTTCTCTACTCGCCGGACGAGGAGTTCGAAGTCGGAGGGAGCCGAGTCCTCCGCTCGAGCGACGACGACGAGGTGGCGCTGATCGGGGCGGGCATCACGGTTCACGAGGCGCTGAAGGCCGCGGACGCGCTGGCCGAGGAGGACGTCGCGGCCCGCGTCATCGACCTCTACTCGATCAAGCCGGTCGACGTCGACACACTCGCAGCGGCAGCCGAGGCGACCGGTGGGCGGCTCGTCACCGTCGAGGACCACTGGTCCGAGGGCGGGCTCGGCGACGCGGTGCTCGACGCGCTCTCGGACAGGGACGAGCCACCGCGCGTCGTGAAGCTCGCCGTCCGCGAGATGCCCAGGTCCGGGAAGCCCGAGGAGTGCCTGGCAGCGGCCGGGATCGACGCAGAGCACATCGCAGCGGCCGCTCGACGACTCGTCGGCCTCGCGCAGCTCTCCCGCTGAGCACGTCCCGACGACGAAGCGCCTCCGACGTCATGCCTGTCGGCAGACGTCGTCTGGCTGCACACCTCCTGTCTAGGTAGTCCGTCGGCTCGTTCAGGCTTCGTTCACGTCGCATCAAGGTTGGCCGGTGTCCTGCCGACTATCCGAAGGACCAGGTGCGAGGAGGCGTGGTCCCATCTTCGAAAGGAATAGAGCACAGGCAGCGCGACGTTCGGTCGCGTCCGAAAGAGACCTCGAGGCGCGCATGACCAGCGGCAGGCATGTAAGGCGACCTCCGAGAGCGGCCGTCCTCGCTCTCGCGATCCTCGCTGCTCTCGGAGTCGCCGCGACTGTCGGAGCGTTCTGGTCTGGACCCGGATCGGGAACGGGAACGCTTCCTGCCGAGAGCGTCGCGGCCGTGACACTCGTTCCAGGAACAGCCACGACCGAGCTCTACCCGGGACCTCCGGCGACGTCGCCGTCTCCATCGTGAACGACAACACGTACCGGGTCTACGTCGGATCGCTCGTGCTCGACACGACCCAGGGGACGGGAGGCTTCTCCGTCACCGGAGGGCAACCGGGCTGTGATCCGTCCGCTCTCTCGTACACGGCTCAGTCGAACAGCGGCGCCGGTTGGTACGTGCCAGCCGGCTCGACGCTGGCGCTCGGCCTGCCGAACGCGATCGCGCTGGACACGACCGCCGCCTCTGCTTGTCAGGACGCGACCTTCGTCGTCTACCTGGTGGCCTCGACGTGAGCGCGAGTTTCATGCGAGCGGGAAAGGCCGCGTTCGTGCTTGCGATGCTCGCGGTCGCAACCGTCACTGCCCAGGTGGGCCTGGGTGCCTTCGGCGCGGAGGCGGCACCCGCAGCGCCCGTCATCTCGAGCGCGCCGCTCCGGCCGACCGTGTCGACGCGAGCGACGCTCGCCTTCGACCGCCAGGCGAACCTCGCGTACGAGTGCGGCCGCGACGACGGCACCTATGCGCCGTGCTCGAACCCCGTGACGTTCGCCGGGCTCAGTCGGTCGAACCACACATTCAGGGTTCGCGCTCGCACGCCGACGGGGGCGACGAGCTCGGCTTCGACGTACACCTGGACGATCGTCGCCCCCCGGCGGCGGCTCGCGGCCCGATCCACGCGCAGCCTGCGACCTACGATGACGACGGCGCCCATACGGCCGTACGCGTCTCGAAACGCGACGTTCGCCTGGCTCGCGCCGCGCGCGAGGTCAGCGGAGTGTCGTCTCGACGGCGCACGCTGGCGGCGCTGCGCCAACCCGAAGACGTACCTCGGGCTCACTCTGGGTCGCCACGTCTTCCGCGTCCGTACCGTGGCCGCAGGCGGCCACCGAAGCCGTGCGAACCGATTCACCTGGACGATCACGTCGAGCCCCGCCCCGGCCGAACCGACGATCACCTCAGGTCCCGACGGGACGACGACGTCGACTTCCGCGTCGTTCGAATTCGACGTCGCAGACGGTGACGCTGCCCAGTGCCGCCTCGACAGCGGCGCCTGGATCGCGTGCTCCAGCCCGGCGATGTACGTCGGCCTCGCTCCGGGTGTGCACCTGTTCTGCGTACGCGCCGTGAACGGGGCCGGCGTCGTCGGTGCCGAGAGCTGCGTGGCGTGGACGATCGTCGCCTCGCCGAGCGCACCCGAGCCCTCCAGCCCGTTCACGATCACGAGCACGTTTCCGGGAACGCTGACACCCGGCTCGAGTCAAGTCCTTCCGCTGCGGATCTCGAACCCGTTCGGCTTCGCGATCAGGGTCACGTCGATCACGGTCACGATCAGGCCGGGCAGCTCGCAGGCGGGGTGCGACGGCCAAGCGAACCTCGCGATCGCACAGTCGAACACGTCAGGTGGATCGATCTCCTTCGTCGTTCCCGCGCAAAGCTCGGTCACACTCCCACAAGGAGCCGCGACCGCGCCCACGGTCGCCATGCTGGACTTGCCGACGAACCAGGACGCGTGCAAGGGCGCCGTCTTCACGGCGGACTACAGCGGCACCGGGGTGCAGACGTGACCCGCAATCGTCCTCTGCGCTTCCTCGCCGTTGGCGTCGTACTCGCCGCGGGACTGGGCGTCGCCGGCATCGTCGGCGCCTACTGGACCGCGGGCTCGAACCCAGGTGGCAATGGCCACGCTCACGCCGGGGCGCTCCCGACGGCGAACGCACCTTCCGTCTCGGTCGCGAGCCGCACCGCAACGGTGACCTGGTCTCAGTCGACCGTGAACGGCACCCTCCTCGGCCAGCTGACGGCCGGCGGATACGCGATCAACCGCTACGCAGAGAGCGCGCCAGGAGCCGCGATCCCTGCCGGAGGCTCATGCACGGGAGTTCTGTCGGGAGCCTCCGAGCCGCTCAGTTGTTCCGAGCCGTCGCTCCCCACCGGTCGGTGGCTGTATGCGGCGATACCGCTCCTGTACAGCTGGACCGGCGGCGAGAGCGTCGCGAGCGCCATGTCGGTCATCGCACCGGATGCGCCGACCTCGGTCGCTCTTACGAACGGCGCCGGAGCCGGCAATGCGTTCATCACCGGAGCGAACCAGGCGAGCCTCTCCTTCGACGTCATCCTCCCCGCGACGTCGCTCTCCTCCGACACGGTGACCCTTACCCTCGGCGACGGGTCGAGCACTGTGAGCACGAACGCACCTGGGATCGACGGCGGAGGCACGTTGACGTTCAACGGGCTGGACGCATCGAGCCTTGCGGACGGCCCGATCACCGTTTCCGCAAGCGCCGCGAGCAGCTACGGAGACGTCTCGCCCACGACGTCCATTACGCGGACGAAGGACACAGCGGCCCCGAGCCTCGTCTCGCTCGTCATGCAGGACGTGAACACCAACGGCAAGGTCGACCGCGTCGTCGCCACCTTCTCGGAGACGCTGGCGGCCTACTCGGCCGGGACGGCTCCCTGGACGCTTTCCAACGTGCCCTCGGGCGGCACTCTCTCCTCGGTGTCGGTGTCGGGGACGACCGCAACCCTGACGATCGCCGAGGGCGCAGGAGCTCCCGACACCGCCGTCGGCTCCTTCAGCGTCGCACTCGCCACCTCGGCGACCGGCATCCGCGATGCGGCGGGCAACCTCTCCTCGTTCGCAGCCAGCACGCCCGCAGACGCCGCGCGGCCCGTGCTCGTCGCGGGCACGCTGCTCATGCGCGACGTCGACGCAAACGGCAAGGTCGACCGCGTCCTCGCCACCTTCTCGGAGTCCCTAGAGCCCTCGACCGACACCACGCCGCCTTGGACGCTCACCAACGTGCCCTCGGGCGGCACCCTCTCCTCGGCTTCGACCTCGGGTGCGACTGCAACCCTCGTCATCGCCGAAGGCGCTGGTGCTCAGAACACCGCTGTCGGCACCTTCCGGGTCGTGCTCGCCGCCAGCGCGACGGGCATTCGCGATGCGGCCTCGAACCAGGGCTCCTTCGGCTCGACCGCTCCCGTCGACCAGGCGACGCCGGTGCTCGTCTCGCTCGTCATGCAGGACGTGAACACCAACGGCAAGGTCGACCGCGTCGTCGCCACCTTCTCGGAGACGCTGGCGGCCTACTCGGCCGGGACGGCTCCCTGGACGCTTTCCAACGTGCCCTCGGGCGGCACTCTCGTCCTCGGTGTCGGTGTCGGGGACGACCGCAACCCTGACGATCGCCGAGGGCGCAGGAGCTCCCGACACCGCCGTCGGCTCCTTCAGCGTCGCACTCGCCACCTCGGCGACCGGCATCCGCGATGCGGCGGGCAACCTCTCCTCGTTCGCAGCCAGCACGCCCGCAGACGCCGCGCGGCCCGTGCTCGTCGCGGGCACGCTGCTCATGCGCGACGTCGACGCAAACGGCAAGGTCGACCGCGTCCTCGCCACCTTCTCGGAGTCCCTAGAGCCCTCGACCGACACCACGCCGCCTTGGACGCTCACCAACGTGCCCTCGGGCGGCACCCTCTCCTCGGCTTCGACCTCGGGTGCGACTGCAACCCTCGTCATCGCCGAAGGCGCTGGTGCTCAGAACACCGCTGTCGGCACCTTCCGGGTCGTGCTCGCCGCCAGCGCGACGGGCATTCGCGATGCGGCCTCGAACCAGGGCTCCTTCGGCTCGACCGCTCCCGTCGACCAGGCAACGCCGGTGCTCGTCTCGCTCGTCATGCAGGACGTGAACACCAACGGCAAGGTCGACCGCGTCGTCGCCACCTTCTCGGAGACGCTGGCGGCCTACTCGGCCGGGACGGCTCCCTGGACGCTTTCCAACGTGCCCTCGGGCGGCACCCTCTCCTCGGTGTCGGTGTCGGGGACGACCGCAACCCTGACGATCGCCGAGGGCGCAGGAGCTCCCGACACCGCCGTCGGCTCCTTCAGCGTCGCACTCGCCACCTCGGCGACCGGCATCCGCGATGCGGCGGGCAACCTCTCCTCGTTCGCAGCCAGCACGCCCGCAGACGCCGCGCGGCCCGTGCTCGTCGCGGGCACGCTGCTCATGCGCGACGTCGACGCAAACGGCAAGGTCGACCGCGTCCTCGCCACCTTCTCGGAGTCCCTAGAGCCCTCGACCGACACCACGCCGCCTTGGACGCTCACCAACGTGCCCTCGGGCGGCACCCTCTCCTCGGCTTCGACCTCGGGTGCGACTGCAACCCTCGTCATCGCCGAAGGCGCTGGTGCTCAGAACACCGCTGTCGGCACCTTCCGGGTCGTGCTCGCCGCCAGCGCGACGGGCATTCGCGATGCGGCCTCGAACCAGGGCTCCTTCGGCTCGACCGCTCCCGTCGACCAGGCAACGCCGGTGCTCGTCTCGCTCGTCATGCAGGACGTGAACACCAACGGCAAGGTCGACCGCGTCGTCGCCACCTTCTCGGAGACGCTGGCGGCCTACTCGGCCGGGACGGCTCCCTGGACGCTTTCCAACGTGCCCTCGGGCGGCACCCTCTCCTCGGTGTCGGTGTCGGGGACGACCGCAACCCTGACGATCGCCGAGGGCGCAGGAGCTCCCGACACCGCCGTCGGCTCCTTCAGCGTCGCACTCGCCACCTCGGCGACCGGCATCCGCGATGCGGCGGGCAACCTCTCCTCGTTCGCAGCCAGCACGCCCGCAGACGCCGCGCGGCCAGTCCCCGTGACGGTGACTTCCTCGAACAACGGGCTCGTCGCGGGTCTCATGGAGGCCGGAGATCTGCTGCACGTGACGTTCAGCGAGTCGCTCGCGGCGCTCGGCAGCACCTCGACGACCGTCACCGAGACCGATCCGCCCGGCTCGGGGAACGACCGACTGACCGTTGCGGGCCTGACCGCGGTCGCCGGCGTGGCGACGGGCTCCAACGGCTACGTCGTCACGAACAACACGAGCGCCTCGTTCGCCTCGAGCGCGATCGGGCTCGCCGGAGCGGTCGTGACCGCAACTGTCGCCGGATCGTGCACGGACACGTGCGGCGCAAATCTCGCTGCCGGGATCGGAGCGCTCGTCTTCACCCCGGATCCGACACTTCAGGACGCCGCCGGCAACACAGCGACGGGGAGCGTCACGACGGCCGCGACGTTCCGGCTGTTCTGACGCCCACTACCCTTCGGCGGCGATGGCCGTCCTCATCGCATCCGAGCTGCGCAAAGAGTTCGCCGGCGATCCGCTCTTCGAGAACGTCTCGTTCACGGTCGGTCGCAAGGACCGCGTCTCGCTCGCCGGTGCGAACGGCGCCGGGAAGACGACGCTCCTTCGCGCGATCGCCGGCCAGACGTCGCTCCAGGGCGGGAAGCTCGCGTTCGCGAAGGGAACGCGCATCGCACTCCACGACCAGCGCCCACCGCTCGAGTACGACGTCACGCTGCGCCAGTACGCGTTCTCGGGAGCGCGTGACCTGCTCGAGCTCGAAGCCGAGCTCCGGCGCCTCGAAGAGGCGATGGCGACGGGCGCCCATGACGAGCCGACGCTGCGTCGATACGCGGACGCGCAGGCGCGGCTCGAACACGCAGGAGGCTGGGCGTGGCGCGATCGTGCGGCCGCGTCCGTGCGCGGGCTGGGCTTCGCCGAGGACGACCTCGACCGGCCGCTGGGCACGTTCTCAGGCGGCGAGCTAACCCGCGCCTCGCTCGCGCGCGCTCTCGCCGGAAGCCCGGATCTCCTCCTTCTCGACGAGCCGACGAACCACCTCGACGTGGAGAACCTCGAGTGGCTCGAGCGGGAGCTCGAGACGATCGACGCGGCCGTCATCCTTGTGGCCCACGATCGGTGGTTCCTCGAGGCCGTTACGACCTCGGTTCTCGAGCTGTCGCCGGGCGGCGCGCACTACTTCGCCGGGCCGTGGCACGAATGGCGCCAGGAGAAGGCCGCGCGCGCTGCTGCCGCCGGGAAGACCGCCAACCGCGTCTCGGTCGACATCGCGCGGCTCGAGCGCTTCGTCGAACGGTTCCGGTACAAGAAGTCGAAGGCGAAGCAGGCGCAGGCGAAGCTCACGCAGATCGCGCGGCTCGAGAAGGAGCGATCCACGGCCCGGCACGAAGTCGAGTCGCTGACGAAGCGGCAGCGGACACTCGGCTTCGACTTCCTCGAGCCGCCGCGTACCGGTCGGATCGTGGTCGAAGGCGACGAGCTCTCGCTCTCGGCAGGCGACAAGCAGCTGCTCGACGGGGCGACGCTCGTGGTCGAGCGCGGAGAGAAGGTCGGGCTCGTCGGGCCGAACGGCTCGGGCAAGACGACGCTGCTCGCGGCGATCCTCGACGGCCACCCGCTCGACCATGGGCGGATCGCACTCGGGCACGGCGTCGTGCCGGGGTACTTCTCACAGCACGGGCTCGAGCTACCGACCACCGGCTCGGTGCTCGACGCGACCGCCGCTTCGACCGGGCTCTCGCGCCCGCGCGCCCAGGCGCTGCTCGGCCGCTTCCTCTTCTCGGGCTGGGAGACGCACGAGCGCCGGGTAACGGCCCTGTCGGGCGGCGAGCGGAGGCGCCTCGCCCTTGCGCTGCTCGTCGCGTCGGGCGCCAACTTCCTCGTCCTGGACGAGCCCACGAACCACCTCGACGTCGAGTCACGCGAGGCGCTCGAGGAAGCGCTCGAGGCGTTCCCCGGGACCGTCCTCCTCGTCTCGCACGACCGCGCGCTACTCGACGCCGTACCGAACCGGATCGTGGCCTTCGAGGACCGCGCGCTGCGCTCGTACGACGGTGGCTGGGCCGACATGGAGCGCGAGCGCGAGGAGGCGAGTGTTCCCCCGCCGGCAGCGGAGCCTCCCGGCCCGGCGAAGCCTTCACAGGCACCCAAGGCGCGGCGCGCGAAGCGGCCGCCGACGGAGCTCGAGCTCCTGGAAGGCCAGATCGCCGGCGTCGAGGCCAGGATCGCCGAGCTCGAGAGGAAGCTCGCAGACGACTGGTCCGACGTGGACGTGCTGGGGGCGCACAGAGCCGCCCGGGACGAGCTCGTCGGGCTCCTCGAGCGGTGGGAAGTCGTCTTCGGCGAGGCCCAGACGACGTGACATGGCGGCGGGCCGGCGGCGTACAGGTGTCGTGCATGCAGTGACCATCGACGCCCCGCCGCTCGACACGACGAGGCCGTCGTTCGCGGCGGTCGCAGAGGAGCTTCTCGACGACGTGTACGGCTACCTGCTGTACCTGACCAAGAACTGGGCCGTCGCCGAGGATCTGACGAGCGAGACCTTCGAGGCGGCGTTCAAGAAGTGGCGCCGGTTCGATCCGGGCCGCGGGACGCCGCGCGCGTGGCTGCTCGCGATCGCTCGCTCGACCGCCCTCGACTGGTTCCGTGCGGACGCGCGGCGCCGAAAGCGCGAGGAACGGGCCGGAGCCGCCGAGAGTCGAGCTGAGCTCGTGACGTTCGGCGAGGGCTTCTCTGCCGACCTCGCGGAGAGCTTGCAGTCGCTCTCAGCTGGGGAGCGCGAGGTGGTCGCGTTGCGCATCGTTCTCGATCTCGACGGCGAGGAGACCGCACGCCTGCTCGGGATCTCGGTCACAGCCGTCTCGACGAGGCTCAGCCGTGCCCTGTCCAAGCTCGAAGAGAGGATGAGAGACCATGACGTCGTCGCCTGACCTGATCCACGAGCTGCGGGCGTCACGTCCCTCCGCGCCCGCCGACCTTCGCGCCCGTGTGCGGACGATCGCGTCGGAGCAGCCTGCCCGCGCTCCCTGGGCGAGCTGGGGCTTCCCCGTGCGTCGGGGGATGCTCGTCGCAGTACCCGCCGCGGCCGCGCTCGCGATCGCGAGCGCCGGTGTGCTCGGGCTCGCGCGCTCGGACTCGCCCCAGGCCGTGCGCCAGGATGCGCTCGAAAAGTCGACTCTCGAGGCGGCGACGCCGGCGACGGGGAACGACCTCACGACAACCGACCGCGCTCAGAGCCAGGGGGCGGGTGGCACGGCCACCGATCGCGCGCAGAGGGTCAGCGCGACGCTCACGGTTGAAGTGAAGGATGCGAACGCCGTCTCGCATGCGGCCCAGAGCGCGCTCGACCTCACGCGCTCGCTCGGCGGCTTCGTCGTTTCGTCGTCGGTCGCGACGGGTGAGGAAGGAAGTGCATCGATCACCGTCCGCGTTCCCGTGGACAAGGTGCAGGACGCCATCGCCGGCCTCTCCGGTCTCGGCCGCCTCGTCTCGCAGCAGGTCACGATCGACGACCTGCAGCAGAGCCTCGACGAGCTCTCGCGCCGTGAGGCGAGCGTCCGAACCCAGATCGCGCGGATCCGCGCGCGTCTCGAGTCGAGTTCGCTGGACCCGCAGACCGAGGCGGTGCTGCGCGCCCGCCTGCAGACGCTGCGCGCCGAGCTCACGTCGATCCGTCAGGGGATCGCGGCAACGAACGCGGAAGCGCAGATGTCCACGATCCAGCTCACCGTCGTGACGCCCGGCGCGTTCGGCGCGGTAGCGCCTCCGTCCCGGATCGACCGCACGATCGACGAGGCGCTGAACGTCCTCGCCTGGGAAGGCGTCGTCGCGCTGGGCCTGCTGATCGTGCTCGCGCCGTTCGCGCTCGTCGGCTTCGCCGCCTGGCTCGGCCGTCGGTTCTACCGGCGGCACGAAGAGGAGCGACTACTGGCGACGTGAGGGCGAGGCAAGCCTCGCCCCTACGAGGAGGTCACTCGCCCAACGTCGCGACCAGCGCCTCGGCGACGACCTTGAGCGGACGCCCGGAGATCTGGCTCGCCTTGCGGAGCCGTGTGAAGGCCTCTTCCTCGGAGAGGCCTTCACGCTGCATGAGGATCCCCTTCGCCCGCTCGATCGCCTTGCGCGCCGCGAGGGCCTCGGCGAGCGAGCCGGCCTCCTCGCGGAGCGCTCGCAGCTCCTCGTGGCGGGCGGTCGCGGTCGCGATAGCGGGCAGCAGGTCGTTCTCGCGGAACGGCTTGACGAGGTAGCCGAACACGCCGGCTTCGACGGCGCGTGACACGAGCTCGCGCTCGCCGTAGGCGGTCACCATGACGATCGGGATCGGGCGCTCGTCGAGGATTCGCCGCGCCGCCTCGATCCCGTCGAGCCGTGGCATCTTCACGTCGAGGAGCGCAACGTCGGGCTCGGTCGTCCGCGCGAGCTCGACCGCCTCCTCCCCGTCGCGGGCCTCGGCGCATACCTCGTAGCCGGCGGCCTCGAGCAGTCCCTTGAGATCGAGCCGGATGAGCGTCTCGTCCTCCGCGACGAGAACGCGCGTCATGCGGGGAACACCACCTCGGCGCGGAGACCGCCGTCGTTTTCGAGTGCGAGCTCACCGCGCAGCTCGTCCCGGACGAGCGCGCGCACGATGGACAGCCCCGTGCCGGTCCCGGCCCCCTCGATGCCCGCGCCGTCGTCGGCGATCCTCAGGATCACGTCACCGTTGCGCTGCGCGAGTGCGATCGAGACATGGTCGCCGCCATGCTCGAGCGCGTTCTGGAAGAGCTCGGTGAAGACGAGCGCGAGCGCGGTCGCGCGGTGACCTGCGAGCGAGACGGGCTCGAGCTCGGACGAGACGTCCTTCCCGGCGACGAGTCCTTGGACGAGCATCGCACGCAGGCGATCGACGAGCTCGCCGAGGTCGACGTCGTCCTCGCGATGCTCGGTGAGGACCTCGTGCACGGCGGCAATCGCCAGGATCCGGTTGACGGAGTCGTTGAGCGACTTCTGCGCGTCGACGTTCTCGGCGCGGGCCTGCAGGCGAAGTAGCGACGCGACCGACTGGAGATTGTTCTTGACGCGGTGGTGGATCTCTTGGGCGAGCACGCCGCGCATGACCGCCCGGCCGTGTTCGAGCGCGACAGCCGCGTGGTGCGCGATCGCCTCGAGGAGCGCCTCGTCGTCCGCGGAGAACGGCGTGTCGCGGTCGCACACGAGCTCCCCGATCTGACGCCGTTTCCAGCGCAGAGGCAGGCGGACGGCGTACGCCCCCGCGCGGCCCTCGGGCCACGCGATCTTGCCGTCCTCGAGGACGAGCGCCGCGCCGGTCGCGTGCAGCGACTCCATCGTCGTCTTCACGATCGCCTCGAGCGACTCCTCGAGGTAGAGCGACTCGGACACGGCCTCCGAGATGCGGGCGAGCGCCTCGAGCTCGGCGACGCGCCGCTGGGCCCGTTCGTAGAGCTTCGCGTGCTCGATCGTCTGGGCCACCTGCGAGGCGATGGCGACGAGGAGCTCGATCTCGGCGTCGGTGAACGTCCGCGGCGCGCGCGTGCGGACGTTGAGCGCGCCCTCGAGTATCTCCCTGGCGACGATCGGAACGGCGAGGATGGACTCGTACTCGTCCTCCGGCAGGTTCGGGAACTGCTTGAAGCGGGGGTCGAGGTGCGCTTGCGCGGCAATCATGACCGGAGCTCGCTCCGCTGCGGCGACACCCGTGATCCCGTCGCCCGGCCGCATGCGCGGTGTCCGCGTGAGCTCCTCGACGCGCGTGCCGTGCGTCGCGCGCAGGACGAGCTCGTCGGAGCGGTCGTCGTAGAGGTAGACGAAGCACGCGTCCGTCCCCAGCGCGTCGGCGACCTTGCTCGCCACGAGCTCGAGCACCTCCTGCAGGTCGAGCGACGAGTTGACGGCGGCGATCGTCTCGGTCAGGAGTCGTAGGTGTCGCGCGGTGGAATCCACGTGTTCCATTGTCATAGGATCAGCCGCGCCGTGAGCTTCGACCGATGGATTCTCGCGCTGCACGTGCTGAGCGCGTTCTCGCTCGTCGCGGCGATCGTCCTCTTCTGGGTCATGATCGTCGCGGTCCGTCGAACCGACACGCCCGAGGGGACGATCCGCATGGCGCCCGTCGCGAAGGTCGGGAACGCTGCCGCGGGGATCGGTGGGATCGGGACGATCGTCTTCGGGGTCTGGCTGGCCTTCTCCGTCGGCGGATACGACATCTGGGACGGGTGGATCATCGCGGCGATCGTCCTCTGGGCCATCGCGACCGGATTGGGCGGACGTACCGGCGCCGAGTACATGGCGGGCATGAAGAAGGCCGAGGAGCTCCAGGCGGCCGGCCAGACCGGGCCGAGCGAGGAGCTCCTCGCGGTCAACCGCACGCAGCGCGGCCTCGTGCTGCATTCGGTCGCCAGCCTCGTCACGCTGCTGATCCTCGTCGACATGATCTGGAAGCCGGGCGCATGACGATGGTGCTCGCGACGATCCGGCCGGACAGCTGGAACTTTCCGCTCTTCGTCCACGTCCTCGGCGCGATGATCCTCGTCGGAGGACTGCTGACGGGCGCAAGCATCCTCGCATTCGCTCGAGGCGACGTCCGCTCGCTCAGACTCGGCTACTGGACCCTGCTCGCGGTCGCGCTCCCGGGCTACATCGTGATGCGAATCGGTGCCCAGTGGATCTACTCGAAGGAGCACCTCGACGACGCGCCGGAGGACCCGACCTGGATCGGCATCGGCTTCATCGTGGCCGACCTCGGTGCGCTGCTCACGCTCATCGCGCTGATCCTCGGCGGGATCGGCGTCCGCCGCCTGGGCTCCGGCGGCGGCGCTGGCTTGCTGAAGGCCGCGATGGTGATCGCGTGGATCGTCCTCGCCGCCGCCCTCGTGGCCGTCTGGGCCATGGCCGGCAAGCCCGACTAGGCGATTCTCTCCACAACGACCACGGGCTCCACACCAGGGAGCCCGCGATCGGCCGTCAGATACAGGGCTCACCGCTCGCCTTGCGGCACACCCTGCAGCGCGCATCATCCGACTTTCGACGGAGGGATGCAAGTGAAATCACAGTGCGGAGAGGTACTTCTCCTTCTCCCACTCGGTCACCTGGACGCGGTATTCGTCCCACTCGCGCCGCTTGAGCTCGACGTAGCGCGGGAAGATGTGGTCGCCCAGCGCCCGCTTCATAAGATCCGACGCTGCCAGCTCGTCGATCGCCTCCCCGAGCGACTCGGGAAGCGACACGATCCCCTGCTCGCGCCGTTCGGTCGCCGTGAGCCGGTACAGGTTTCGCTCCATCGGATCCGGGAGCTCGTAGCCTGCCTCGATCCCCTCGAGCCCGGCGTGCAGCAGCGCCGCGAAGGCGAGGTACGGGTTGCAGGCGGGATCCGGGCAGCGGATCTCCGCACGGGTCGCCTGCTCCGAGCCGGGCTTGTACAGCGGGATCCGGATCAGCGCTGAACGGTTGCGCTGCGACCAGGCCACGTACACCGGCGCCTCGTAGCCGGGGACGAGCCGCTTGTACGAGTTCACCCACTGTGCGAGCACTGCGGAGATCTCGCGCGCGTGCACGAGCAATCCCGCGATGAAGCTCTTCGCGGTCTTCGACAGGTGGTGCTCGTCGCGCCGGTCGAAGAACTGGTTCCGGCCGCCGCGGAACAGAGACATGTGCGTGTGCATGCCGGAGCCGTTCTCGCCGAAGAGGGGCTTCGGCATGAAGGTCGCGTAGTAGCCGTGCCACGCGGCGACCTCCTTCACGATCAGGCGGTACGTGATCGTGTAGTCGGCCATCGCAAGCGCGTCGGCGTAGCGCATGTCGATCTCGTGCTGCGAGGGACCGACCTCGTGGTGGTGGTACTCGATCGGGATCCCGACCGCCTCGAGGGCGTGGATCGTGTCGTTGCGCACCTCGGTGGCCGCATCCTGCGCGGTCATCGCGAAGTAACCGCCCTCATCGAGCGTCTCCGTGCCCCTGTCGTCCTCGAAGAGGAAGTACTCGAGCTCCGGGCCGACGTTGAACGTGTCGAAGCCCATGCTCTTCATCCGGTCGAGAGCCTTGCGGAGGACGTAGCGGGGATCGCCCTCGTACGGCGAGCCGTCGGGCGTGACGACGTCGCACATCATCCGCGCGACGTTCGCGCCGATGGGGTGTCCGTGATCGTCGAGCGGACGCGGCATGAGCTGGAAGCTCGCCGGGTCCGGTATCGCGACCATGTCGGACTCCTCGATCGCGTTGAAGCCGGTGATCGACGAGCCGTCGAAGCCCATGCCGTCGTTCAGCGCCTCCTGCATCTCCGCGGGTGTGATCGCGAACGACTTCAGGTGGCCCTCGAGGTCGGTGAACCAGAAGAGGACGTGCTCGACGCCCTCGTCCTTGATGCGCTTGAGCACCGCGCGCCGCGCGGCCACGCTGGAGGTCGCGCGGTCCTTGCTCCTCACCATCGCTGCTTTCGACTGCGCCCTGGGTCGTGCCATGAAACCTCCCTTGAAAACGGAAAAAGCCCCGGACGGCAAGCCGCCCGAGGCCACGTCGCCTCACATAGACCGCGGCAGCCTAGCAGGCTGCGCCGACGATGACCACGTCAGGCGGAAGCGCCCGAGTAGCTGCGCAGGCCGAGCCGCCACAACCAGCGGGTGAACGCGAACAGGGCGACGCAGAAGACCACTGCCACGACGAGCGTCTGCCAGTCGAGCCGAGACGTGAGCGCTTCGGCCGGGACCGTGACCGCGAACGCGATCGGCACGAGGAACGTGACCCCGAACCGGAGCCACGGGGGGTAGATGCCGATCGGCCAACGCCCGGTCTGGAAGATCCCGTCGAAGAGCTCGACGGCGTGCCACATGTTCACCGCCCGGAAGGCGATCGTGGCGAGAACGAGCCAGAAGCAGTAGATGAGCACGGTGCCGAGCACGAGCGTGACGACGAAGGCGAGCACGTCTTCGATACCGACGTCCGTCCCGATCCGCGACAACCCGAACCCGAGGACGATCGCGCCGGACAGGATGTCCACTACCTGCCAGATGCGCACCTCGCGCACGCTCACGAGCACCTGCGCGTCCTCGGGCTTCGTCAGCGTGAAGTCGAGCTTCCCGTCCCGCACCTCCTCGATCAGGCGCGTCATGTTCGGCTGGATCGACGTCCTGATGAGCCCGCCCATCAGGATCTGGATCCCGAACACGCAGAGGAGCTCGGGTTGGCTCCAGCCGTTCAGCTCCTGCGTCTGCGAGTACACGAGCGACAGCACGACGAGCCCGGTCACGAGCGCGATCGCCATCTGGAAGAGCGACACGAAGAAGTTCACCCGGTACTGGAGCTCGTTGAGCACCCCGAGCTTGAAGTACAGCCAGCTGACGCGGATCGTGTTCATCGCAGTCTCAGTCTCAGCCTCCGACCGCCGAGTAGCGTCGGATCGCAAAGCGCCACGCGACGCGGAAGATCGCGAGCCCGATCAGGATCCAGAGGAGCTGGGCTGCGAGGCCGCCTAGGAGCTCGGCATTGGACAGGTCGCCCACGAGGGTCTCGATGGGGAAGTAGAAGGCCCACTGGAACGGCAGGAAGCGCGCGAGCTCCTGTACCCAGTCGGGCATGAGCGGCATCGGGACGAGGCGTCCCGAGAGCAGGAGCTCGGCCGCCATCCACAGGTCGAAGACGGCGGCGCCGCGCGTCGTCCAGAAGCAGAGCATTCCCAGGCTTTCCTGGAACATCGTGCGGATCAGATACGCGCCCCAGATCGCGACCGCGAAGGCGGCTATCTGCTGCGGATTCGGCGAGAGCATCGGATCGAAGAGGAGCGAAAGCGCGAAGGCGAGCGGGATCCAGAGGACGATCACGACGATCTTCCAGCCCGCGAAGTACGCGATGTCGTAGTGGAGCGGCAAGATCGGGCGGAGGAGATCGCGGTTCAGCTCGCCCTCTCGGATGCGGTGCTCCCAGTACGGCGCCCCGAAGACGATGTTCATGTTGCGGACGAGGGTCCAGACGATGTAGTAGGCGGAGAAGTAGCCGACGGAGAGGCCCTGCACCGTCCCACCCTGCTGCTCGGCGATCGTCGTCCAGACGACGAGGTAGATCACGGGCTCGGCGATCATCCCGAGCATGTAGAAGTAGTTCGCGGTCCGGTACTGGAACTGCTCCTGCACCGCCATCCGCATCGTTGCGAGGTACAGGGCGACCATCGACCGGAGAGCGCCGGGTCGGGCGAGCGGAGGTGCGACGGGCTGGACGCTCAGTCCGGCCGCTCCTGGGCGAATACGAGCTCGATCACGTCCTCGATCGGTGGGTCCTCGACGTTCAGGTCGAGCACCTGCTCTTCCGCGAGCAGCTGCGCGGTGACGCTGGAGGTGTCCTTCTTCGGCACGCGAAGCGTGATCCAATCGCCGTCACGGTGGATCACCTCGCCGTACCCCGAGAGGTCCGCCTGACCGTTCTCGAGCGCGACGCCGATCGTCTTGTAGGCCGCGAACTGATCGGCGAGGCCGCTCAGCGGACCGTCGAACAGGATCCGGCCGTGGTGAATGACGACGACGCGCTGGCAGAGCGCCTCGACGTCCGCCATGTAGTGGCTCGTGAGCAGGACCGTGGCTCCGTAGCGAGTGTTGTAGTCGGCGACGAAGGCGCGAATGCGTTTCTGCATCGTGACGTCCAGCCCGATCGTCGGCTCGTCGAGGAAGAGGACCTGGGGACGGTGGAGGAGCGCGCCGACGATCTCCGCCTTCATCCGCTCGCCGAGCGAGAGCTGGCGCACGGGCTTGCGCACCAGGTCGCCGATGCCGAGAAGCTCGATCAGCTCGTCGCGAATCGCCGTGAACTCCTCGCGCGGGATCCGGAAGATCGCGCGGTTGAGCTCGTAGGAGTCGAGGGCAGGCAGGTCCCATTGCAGCTGATTCCGGTTCCCCATCACGAGGGTGATCCGGCTCAGGAACTCACGCTCTCGCTTCGAGGGAACGAGGCCGAGCACGAGCGCCTGGCCGCCCGAGGGATAGAGCAGGCCCGAGAGCATCTTCAGCGTCGTGGTCTTGCCGGCACCGTTCGGACCCAGAAAGCCCACGACCTCTCCCGGCTCGATCGAGAACGAGATCTCGTCCACCGCGCGCACTTCGCGCGTCTTGCGGCGCACGAGGCCCTTGGCGGCCGCTCTCAGGCCTGCTTCACGCTCCGGGACGTCGAAGACCTTGTAGAGCCGGTCGACACGGACAGCGGCGCCCATCAGCCACTCCTCTTCAGCTTCCCGTGCTTCTTGGCGTACAGCTCGCCCCGTGAGAACACCCAGAGGCCGAGCGGGATGGAGACAGCTCCGATGATGAGCAGCGGCCAGATCTCGTCCCACATCGCCGACAGCGGCGCACCGTCGAGGATGGCCTCCCGCGCGCCCTCGAGCGCGTACGTCGCCGGCGAGAACTTCGCGATGAACTGCATCCAGCCGGGCAGCACCTCGACCGGGTAGTAGACGCCGGAGACGACCAGCAACGTGCCCTGGGCGACGAACCCCAACTGCGTCCCCTTCTCGGGCGAGATCAGCGGCAGGACCGACGTCATCACGCCGATGCCGATGAACGAGATCGACGCGATCGCGAGCACGATGAACGCAGCGAGGAAGTTCGCGTCCGGCATGGACAGGTCGAAGAAGAGCGCGCACACCGTGAACAGGAAGACCGCCCGCAGGAGCCCGTACGAGATCGCGAAGACGCCCTGGCCGGCCAGGTGCATGGCACGCGAGAGCGGAGCCATGAACGTGTACTCGATCGTCCCCTCCCAGCGTTCCCAGGCGACCGTCTCCATGAGGAACTCGAAGAGCACTCCGAGGTAGGCCCAGACGACGGCGCCGATGAGGAGGCTCGTCGCGACCTCGTTCACGTCGATGTTGCCGCCGGTCGACTCGATGCCCTGCGCGATGAAGACGATCGTGAGCGTGTTCGCGACGGTCCAGAAGAACCACGCGAGGTCCCACCAGATGTAGCGCTTGGTGAGGTAGAAGTTCCGCTCGACGACGCCGCCGGCACCGACGAGCTCCGCTCGCATCGTGTGAGCGAGGGCTCTCATGCGAACACGTCCCGATCGTCGTCGTCGTCGTCGGCCTCGGCCTCGAACTCACGACCGGTCGCGGCGAAGAACGCCTCCTCGAGCGTGTCGGCGCGATAGCGGCGCTTGAGGTCGTCGGCGGGCTCGAGCGCGAGCAGCCGCCCGCGGTCGAGGATGCCGACGCGCTCGGCCAGGCTCTCCGCCTCGTCGAGGTCGTGTGTGCAGAGCAGGATCGTCGAGTCGTGCGTCTCGCGGATCTCGCGAATGAACTCCTGCACCTCGAGCTTCGAGCGCGGGTCGAGGCCGGTCGTCGGCTCGTCGAGCAGCAGGACGACCGGTGAGGTCAGAAGGGCGCGCGCGAGCGCGACCTTCTGCTGCATGCCGCGGGAGAGGGCCTCCATCGACTCGTCGCGGCGGTCCGGCGGGAAGCCGACGCGTTCGAGGATGGCAGGGATCTTGTCCCGCGTCTCCTTCGAGGTCATCCCGTAGTAGCGCGCCGCGTAGCCGAGGTTCTCGGCCGCGGACATCTTCTTGAAGAACGAGGCCTCCACCGAGACACGGTTGACCAGCCGGCGCACGGCGCGGGGCTCGGTGACCACGTCGTGGCCGAGCAGCCGTGCGTATCCACCGTCCGGCAGGAGGAGCGTCGAGAGCAGGCGGACCAGCGTCGACTTCCCCGAGCCGTTCTGGCCGAGGATCGCGACCGTTTCGCCCTTCGTCATCGTGAAGGAGACGCCGTCGAGGGCAACGCGCGAGCGGCGCTCGCCGCGCTTCTCGCCGCGCTTTCGGGAGTCCTTGCGACGGAACTCCTTGCGCAGCTCGTGCACCTCGACGGCTACGCCCTTTTGCACGGGCACGGCCTCCATGACTGCTTCCTGGGTGTCGATCACCTGATGCTCCTTCGGTCGTGTGCGTAGCGAGAAACGTGCAAACCAGTGCCCGGCCCTATCAATGGGCCCCGGCAACCGGTGTCTCAGATACGCGCGAGGAGCTTCACAGCCCGGCCACCTTAGCGCCCGGGCTGGACGAGGTCAACCGAGCGCTTGGCCTCGAGAGCGAGAGCTGCCGCCACGATCGCTGTGAGTGCCGCGATCTCCCCGGCCGCGGCCCACTCCGTCCCGACGGGGATCGTGAGCAGGGCGAGCGCCGCGGCCGCGAGACGAACCCGCCGAATTCCGAGACCGAGCGTCGCCGTGAAGCCGGCGGTACAGGCGACGAACAGAGCGACGCCTACGGCGAGCTCGGACCCGATCCAGCCGTCGAGCGGGTCGTACGGATGGCCGACCGCCTTCTTCAGGCCGGCGGCGACACCGACGACGCCGAGGATCAACCCGTAGTGCCAGTACCCGAAGGCGACGAGCGCGAGCCGGGGGCGACGCGACGTCGGCGCCTCGACCATCGCCCGCTCGACGGGCTCCTCGTCCCGGAAGTAGAGCCACCACAAGGACGCGCTGAGGGCGAGCGACAGCAACGCCACGACGAGCAGATCGAGATCCACCTGCGACGTCGTCGCACCGGCGCCGATGACGACGATCGACTCGCCGAGGGCGATGATGATCACGAGGCCATGGCGCTCGACGAAGTGGCGCGCCTCGATGACGAAGCCCTCCGTGCTCGCGAACCACGGCGTCACCCACACGAGGAGCGCCGCCAGAAGCCACAAGACGTCCTGCATGCCTCCTCCCCCGATCCCGCCGACGAGCACGAGCAGAGCGGCGGTGAGGTTGTACGGGACGATGCGCAGTATCGCCGCGACCTCCGAGACGGACGTGCCCTTCGCGTACATCCCGGCGTGGAGGAGGACCACGACGAGGTACCCGATGCCGAATGCAAGACCCTCGCCCTCGTACGCGTTCGGAATCGCGAGCGCGATCACGAGGAATCCGCCCATTCCCCCGAGCAGCAGGAGCCTGAACCGAACGAGATCCGTGGCGATCGCATTCGTCAGCCATGCGTAGCCGTCGTACATCCACCAGATCACCGCCAGCATCACGAGCACCTCGAGCGTGGCCGCCCCGGACCCGGCGACGAGCACGCCGGTCAGCTGTGTGACGGTGAAGACGAAGACGAGATCGAAGAAGAGCTCGAGGGCGGAGACCCGCGGGCTCCGGTCGATGGTCTCCTCGGACACTGCGAGATCATGGCCCACCCGGCTGGACGGAGCGCCGCCGGCCAGAACGGCGGGACAGCCCTCGGAAAGCAGCGGCTCCGCTCCTGCGCGACCGGAATCCGCACGCGCGGATTCCGGTCCTGCGCAGAGTCAGCTCAGCGGAGGGAGAAGGTGACGCTGACGGTCGCGGAGGTCTCCTGCTCGCCCGGGACGATGGGCGTGGCCGAATCCGCCTGCGCGGCCGTGCGATACATGGGCTCGGGCGATGTCGAACCACCTTCGACGATCGTGGTGATCGAGCCGAGGGAACGGCCGGAAGCCTTCGCGAGCACTTCCGCGTTGAGCCGCGCAGCGTCGACGGCCTTCGCGAGCGCCTGCCGGTAGAGGACCTCCGCGTTCGACGAGCTCAGGCCGGGACCACTGATCTGGTTCGCGCCGGCTTCCGCGGCGGTGTCGATGAGCTTCGGGGCAACCTGGACGTCGCTCACGGCCGAAATGCTGTTGGAAGCCGAGTAGCCGTTGACCTGCCCGCTGTCGTCCGTATACGGGTAGACGTTGACCCACTGGGTCGCGAGCTCGCGGCCGCCCGCCTCACGGAGCGCGTTGATGATCTTGCGCATCACGTCCGCGTTCGCGGCAACCGCGGCCTCAGCCGTTGGCCGGCGTGTCTCGGCGCCAAAGGACATCTGTGACTCGTTGGGCACCGCTATCGACCGTGCCGACACCGGCGACCGTGATCGAGTCCGAGTCCGACGTGGCCTGGGCGCCGGCGAGATCGGGGAGCCCGACCGCGCCGGCGAGAGCGACGACGGTAAGCCCCGCTGCGGTCAGGAGAAGCAGGCGTTTCATCGTGAACCTCCGCTGAGTCGGTGACGAAGCGGATACGCCGCAGGGCGCCTTCTACGTCACAACGTTCAAGGAGAGCCTGCGGCCGCGAAGCGGCCGCCTTCAGGGATCTCGCGCGACCCGAACTCGGCGCTAGCCGAGTTCGGGTCTGCGCCAACCAAGGTACGGAGCAGCGCCGCGCTTGAAGACGCCGCGGGAGATGATCGAGCGCTGGATCTCGCTCGTCCCCTCCCAGATGCGATCCACGCGCAGCTCGCGGTAGAAGCGTGCGGCGGGATTTTCGAGCATGTAGCCACGACCGCCGAGTGCCTGCACGGCTCGGTCGGCGACGCGTCCGGCCATCTCGGACGCGTACAGCTTCGCCATCGACACCTTGCCGTGCACGACTTTTCGGTCCTCCAGCGCGTCGAACGCATGCGCCGCGTGGTAGGTGAGGAGCCGCGCAGCATGGAGCTCCGTCAGCGAGTCGGCGAGCGGGAACGAGATGCCCTGGTACTCCGCGATCGGCGAGCCGAATGCCTCGCGCTCCTGCGCCCACTCGGCGGTGAGATCGACGAGGCGGAGCGCGGCGCCGCAGCAGCGCGCGGCGATGAAGAGCCGCTCCACGAGGATCCACTCCCTTGCGCCCGCGTCGCCACTGGCGGGGACGCGGTTCGCGTCGGGCACGCGGCAGTCGGTGAAGACGATCTCGGGGTGGTGGTCGATGTACGGGTCGTGGAGGAACGACGGCGTGCGCCGGAGCTCCATCCCCGATGTCCCGGGATCGACGAGAAAGAGGACCTGCTCGCCCTCGGCGACGGCCAGCACGATGTAGACACCGGGATCGCCTTCGCTCGTGACGAACCACTTCTCGCCGTTCAGCACCCACTCGTCGCCGTCGCGGACCGCCGTCGCCTCGAGGCCGTTGAGGTCGGAGCCGGCGCCGGGCTCCGTGAGCGCCCACGCCTCGCGGTACTCGCCGCTCGCGATCGGCCTGACGTAGCGGTCGACCTGGTCGGGCGTCGCGATCTCGAGAAGCTCGCGCGGGCCGCGATCGACCACCGCGAAGCCGAGGCCGTTCGTCGCCTTCCCGGACTCCTCTTCGAGCGCGACCTGGCCGAGCATCGAGAGGTCGCGGCCGCCGAGCTTCGCCGGCATGTTCAGCATCGCGAACCCGGCCTCGCGTGCCTTGGCACGCAGCGCGGCGAGTTCGCCGTGGTCGATGGAGCCTCGCTCGGCGATCCGTTCCTCCAACGGGTAGACCTCGACCTCGACGAAGCGGCCGACGGCCTCCTTCAGCGCGCGGATGTCTTCGGGCAGCTCCGGAACGATCATCGCGCGCGGCAGCCTACGCGACCGCGCTGAGACGGCGTACGGCGAGCGACGCCTCCAGCGTCGCCTCCTCGAGCGAACGTGGCGAGAGGCAGTCTCCGACGTCCTCGACCACGAGCTCGAGAGCGCGCAGCGACCGAGCGAGATCGTCGACCGGGATCCGCCCCTGGGCGAGTACCAGGAGGTCGGCCTCGACGTGCTCCAGCAGCTCGCGAGCGAAGACGTTCCGAAGCTCGACGACGCCGTTCGACGCCCCGATCAGCTCCCGGTGGTGCAGGATCTCGACCCCGGCGCGGTACAGCCGCTGGAGATACAGGTTCCGTCTGTATTGGTGGACTGCCTCGCCGAGAGTGACCGAGGCGACCGCGAGCGTCACGGTGTTGCCCGCCGCCGCCAGGAGCTCGGCCGCATCGAGCCCGGAGGGGTCGCCTCCCCAGTCCGCAACGACGACCCGCCGGCCGGCGGGGACCTCGCCCGCCAGCAGAGCCCACGCCTGCATCATCTCCACTCCCACGAGCGGCAAGTCGGCGACGTAGGGTGCCGCCCCCGTCGCAGCGATGACGAAGGTGGGCTCGAGTGCTGCCACGGCCTGGGCTGTCACCTCCGTGGACAGCTCGACCTGGACTCCTCCGTCGGCGATGCGTCGGTCCAGCAGGTCGAGAAAGCGCCGAGCCGAATCGGCTCCGCCGGGCGCGCGCTCCGACAGCAGCAGCTGTCCTCCGAGCCGGTCGCTGCGCTCGAACAGTACGACCTCGTGACCCATCTCGGCGGCGTCCGCCGCTGCCTGCAGGCCGGCGGGGCCGCCGCCGGCGACGACGACGCGCCCTGGCGTGGCGGCGCGTCCGGGCGGCGGCAGCGTCCGCTCGCGACCGGTTCGCGGATTGACGGTGCAACCGATCGGCGTACCTGCGTGGTAGTGGGCGATGCACGCGTTGCAGCCGATGCAGACGAGGACGCGTCGGGTCTCCCCGGCGAACGCCTTCGCGGGGAGCTCGGGATCGGCGATGAGCGCTCGCGTCATTCCGACCGCATCCGCGACGGCGGCCTCGAGGAGCGTCTCAGCGCGCTCGGGGTCGACGATGCGCGAGGTCGCGACGACCGGCGGCCCGAGCCGGAACGCAGAGGCGTGCTCTGCCACGGCGTCCTCGGGCAGCGGCGGCGGGGGCACGATGCCCACCGATCCGAGATACGTGGACGACTCGCCCAGTGCCACCGAGACGTAGTCGACGCCTTCGGAGACGGCGACCTCGGCAAGTGCCTGTCCGTGCGGGGAGTCGCCGGAGACACGCACCCCGAGCGCGAGTCCTGGCGCCGCTGCTCGAATCGCACGCAGCACGCTGCGCAGGAAGACGTCGCCGGCGCTCCATTCGTCCTCGCGACGATTGAGCGCTGGATCGAAGAGCTGCTCGATGAGATATCGATGCGCAGCCGAGACTTCGACGCCGTCGAGGCCGCCCGCCGCCGCGAGCTCCGCTCCCAGCGCGAAGCCGGCGACGATCTCCTCCAGCTCGTGCGAGCGCGCGGCCCTCGGCTCCGTGCGGAAGCGCGCGCTCGGCACCGCGGATGGCGCGAGCGCGGGCGAACGCGGTGCGGACGCGATCTGCTCCCGGCCGCCGTGGAACAGCTGGACGAAGAGCCGCGTCCCTTGCGGGCGGACGGCAGCCGCGACCCGCCGATAGCCGTCGACGATGCTCGGGAGGTAGCCGCCGAGCGTGTGCGAGGTGAGCAGCCCGGTCTCGTGGATCGCAGTGGCCTCGAGGACGATGAGCCCCACGCCTCCTCGCGCTCGGGCTTCGTGGTAGGAGACGAAGTCGTCGGTCGGAAGGTGCTCGTGGACGAGCGTCGTCTGATGCGCGGTCGAGACGATCCGGTTGGGAAGCTCGACCGGCCCGACCGCGAGAGGGCTATTGAGCCTGGAGAGCACCCTCGAACGCCTCGCGCTCTGCCTCCGTCAGTGGACGCGAGCGCCCGAGCTCGCGGTCACGCGCGACGAGGACCGCCTCGCCCTCGGCGGAGAGCTCTCCGTCGCGGGTCCGGATCTCCTCGCTGAGCGTGACGCTCGAGTTCCCGATGCGCTGGAGCGTGCAGCTGACGACGACCTCCTCGTCCTCGAGGCGCAGCTCGCGCCGGAAGTCGATGGCGACACGCGCGAGCACGAAGTCCCAGGCGTCTCCCAGCTCGCCCAGTGCCCGGTCGACCCACTCGTCGCGGCACTCCTCGAGGTACGTCGCGTACACGGCGTTGTTGACGTGCATGTACGCGTCGACGTCGCTCCAGCGGATCTCGACGCGCTTCTCGTGACGCATGGGCCGCGATCCTAGTCCGGTGTCGCGAGAATGCGCGCGGTGACCGGCGTCCGTTCGCTCCTCTTCCCCGATTCGATCGCAGTCGTGGGCGCGTCGCCGCGCCACGTCGCGGCGGTGGAAACAGTCGTCGTGAGCGGGGTGCGCGCGTTTGGCGTCAACCCGAACCACACCGAGGTCGCCGGGCTCCGCTGCTACCCGCGGGTCGCCGACCTCCCGGAGGTCCCCGAGTGCGCGTTCCTCATGGTCAACCACGAGCGCGTCGAGGAGGTGTTCGAAGAGGCCGCGGCCGCGGGCGTTCGCGCGTTCGTGGTGCCCGGACTCGGCGCCGAGGCTGCGGCGGCCGCGAAACCGACGACAGAGCGGCTGGCCGCACGTGCGCGGGAGCTCGGCGCTGTGCTCCTCGGGCCGAACTGCATGGGCTTCTACGTCCCGCACGGGCCGGCGGCGTGGAACGGCCGTCCGCAGAGCTCGACCGCCGACGGGCATGTCGCCGTCCTCTGCCAGTCGGGATCGCTCGCCGACGCGTTCCTCGCGCTCGGTGGGCGCATCGGGCTTCGCTGCGTCGTCTCGTCCGGCGCTGAAGCCGTCACGGACGCCGCGGACTTCCTCGCGTTCTTCGCGGACGACCCGGGGACGAAGGCGATCGGCCTCTTCCTCGAGACCGTACGACGACCCGATGCCTTCGTGGATGCGCTGCGCCGCTGCGCGGAAGCCGGGAAGCCCGTGGTCTGCCTCAAGGTCGGGCGGTCCGAGGCCGCCGCGCGCGCAGCGCTCTCGCACACGGGTGCGCTCGTCGGCTCCGACCGTGCCTTCTCGGCCGTGCTCCGCCGCTACTCGGCGATCGAGGTCGGCGACTTCCACGAGCTCGTCGAGACGCTCGAGATACTCGGACGCGAGCGCTGGCCGAGTGGGGCCCGCATCGCGGGCATCTCGGAGTCCGGCGGAGAGTGCGCGCTCCTCGCCGACCAAGCGGAAGCGGCGGGCATCCCGTTCGAGCCGCTGTCCGACAGCCTCGCGGAGACGCTGTCGAGCACGTTTCCGAACTACCTCGTCCCGGGCAACCCGCTCGACGCCTGGGGGATCGCGGACGAGACCGAGGTCTATCCGAGGTCGCTCGAGCTCCTCGCCGAGTCGGGGGCGTTCGACATCCTCGTCGCCCTCGCGGACCTGTCCCAGTTCCGCGATCCGTCGAACGACGAATGGTGCGAGCTGACGCTCCGGACACTCGCCCGCCTGCGCGACGAGCATGTCGCGCTCTTCTGCGCGATGACGACAGTGCACAGCGCCGACCCGCCGCGCCACTTCCAGGAGCTCGCCCGCGAGCTCGACGTGCCGCTCCTCCGCGGACCGCGGGACGCGACGATCGCGCTCGCTCGGGTCGCGCGGCGTCATCCGTTCACACCCGCGACCAGCCGCACGCTGCCCGATGTCACCGACCTCCTCGGTGCCCAGGGCGCGCTGCCCGAGCACGAGTCGTCGCTCGTGCTCGAGCGGCTCGGAGTCCCGTTCGCGCCGAGACGACGCGCCGCCACGCCCGATGAAGCCGCAGCAGCAACGGCGGAGATCGGAGCACCGGTCGTCGTGAAGTCGGACGGCGCCGCGCACAAGGCCCGAGACGGCGGCGTCGTCCTGGGAATCGACACGCCAGCCGCGGCGGCGGAGGCAACCCGCCGACTGGGTGGCGGCCCTGTCCTCGTCGCGCGTCAGGTCGAATCCGGCGCCGAGGTGCTGTGCGGGATGACGCGGGATCGGGACTTCGGTCCGATCCTCGCGGTGGGACGGGGAGGGATCGGCGTCGAGGAGCTCGACCGCGTCGTCGTCTCGAGCGCACCCCTCGACGCGGTGTCGGCGGCCGGCCTCGTCGCAGCCGCAGGGGTCGACGACCCACACGGCGTCGTCGCCGCGACCCTGGTCGCGCTCGGCGATCTCGCGCTCGCACACCCGCGAATCGCCGCGGTCGAGGTCAATCCGCTGATTGTCACGGTGTCAGCCACGACGGCCGTCGACGCCTTGGTGGTCCTTGCGGATTGACCGCGGCGCGCTCCTCTGGTTCACTCGGACAGGGGGCCACCAGTGCTCGGGAGGATTGGATGACGCTGCACCCACGTGAGTCGAGATACGGCCGGCGCGAGTTCCTCGGACGCTCCGCCGCCGGCGTCATCGGCCTCTCCAGCTTGAGCACGTTCCTCGCGGCATGCGGCGGCGCCGAAAACGGCAACTTCAAGCCGCCGGACCTCCAGCTCGCGAGCCCGCAGAACCCGGTGAAGTGGCCGCTGTTCGAGGACAACCCGATGATCGCCTCCGGTCTCGAGCCCGAGAGCGGAACGCTTCGCATCTACAACTGGAACGGCTACCTCTGGCCGAGGATCAAGAAGAACTTCGCCAAGGAGTACGGCGTCAAGGTCGAGGAGACCTACTTCTCGACGACGGACGAGGCGGTCGCGAAGATCTCGTCGGGCGCGATCGACTTCGACGTGTTCTTCCCCACCCAGGATCGGATCGGGCGCCTCGTCATCGGGAAGTCGCTGCAGCCGTTGAACCGCGACTACCTCCCGAACCTGGCGAACGTCTGGCCGTCGGTGCAGAACCCGTGGTACGACCGAGGCTCGCAGTACACGGTCCCGTACACCACGTGGACGACGGGGATCGGCTACCGGGCGGACAAGGTCGCGAAGACGCCCGACGCGTTGTCGAACCCGTACGAGATCTACTGGGACGAGTCGAACCGCGGCAAGGTGTACCTCCTCGACGACAGCCGCGACGCGCCGGCCCACATGCTCTTGAAGAACGGCATCACCAACGTCAACACCGAGGACGCGGGCGACATCGACCTCGCCAAGAGCGAGCTGAAGTCACTCACAGACGCGGTGAGCGTGAAGCTCTCGACCGACGACTACACGAACGTCCCGGAGGGGAAGGCGTGGGTGCACCAGATGTGGTCGGGGAGCGCGATCTCGGCGCAGTGGTACCTGCCCGAGGGCACGGGGCCGGAGGCCCTCGGCTTCTGGTTCCCGAAGGACGGCAAGGGGACCATCGGGAGCGACATGATCGCCGTCCCGCGCAACGCCAAGCACCCTGTCCTCGCCCACCACTTCCTGAACTACCTGCTCGACGAGAAGAACGGGTACGACAACTTCGCGAACTTCGTCGGGTACCAACCACCGTTCACGAAGCTCGACCCGGACAAGCTCGTCGCAGACGGTGTCGTGCCCAAGAACCTCGACACGTCGATCGTGCGCGAAAGCGACTTCGACGTAGCGTTCCCGCTGACCGAGCTCACCCCGGCGGGTGCAACCGACTGGCAGAACGCCTGGGCCGAGTTCAAGGCGGGTGTCTGAGCACGAGCGCCGCGTAGGCGCGGAGAGAGGGGGCGACGGCTTCTGGGCCGGCCTCGCACTGCCCGGCGTCGTCTGGCTGTGCATCTTCTTCCTGCTGCCCTTCTACGTGATCCTCTGCGTCGCGCTCGGGACCGTCGACCCGATCTTCCAGACGCCGAGCCCCGAGTGGAACCCGCTCGAGTGGAACACGTCGGCGTTCGAGTTCGTCTTCGAGGGGCTGTTCACGAGCGGTGCCGCATTCCAGACCGTGTTCGTGCGGACGTTCGTCTACGTCGTCGTCGCGACGGCCCTCTCGCTCCTCATCGCGTACCCGGTCGCGTACTACGTCGCACGCTACGGCGGCCGCTGGAAGGGCCTGCTGCTCGTCGGGCTCATCGCGCCGTTCTTCATCTCGTATCTCATGCGCATGCTTGCCTGGATCAACCTGCTTCAGGACGACGGCTGGGTCAACGACGTGCTCGTGTGGATCGGAATCCTCGATGCTCCGCGCAACTGGCTCGACGGCCGGGCCTCCTCGGTGATCTTCGGCCTCGTCTACGGCTACGTGCCGTTCATGATCCTCCCGCTCTACGCGTTCCTCGACCGCATCGAGCGGAGCCTGCTCGAGGCGGCCCGCGATCTCGGCGCGAGCCCGTTCCAGGCCTTCCGCATGGTCACGCTTCCGCTGTCGATGCCGGCGATCCTCGCGGGCATCGTGATCATCGCGCTCCCGATGTTCGGCGACTACTACACACCCGACCTGCTCTCGGGCGCGCCGCAGACGAGCCTCATCGGGAATCAGATCAACCTCTACATCCGCGGCGGCCAGCAGATCCCGGTCGGCGCGGCGCTCGTCGTCGTGCTGATGATGTTCCTCACCGTCCTCATGGGCTACTACCTGTACGCGACGGCGCGAGCACAGCGACGGCTCGGCGGATGAACGCCTCGCCTTCGGCTCGCGGTCTGCGTCGTTGGCTGGCCAACCCGTGGGGCAAGCCGCGGTTCCTCGTCCTCTACACCGCGCTCTACCTCGTCTGGTCGATCGTCCCGATCCTCATCGCGATCCGCTTCTCGTTCAACGAGGGACGATCGCGCTCGACGGCCCAGGGCTGGTCGCTGCGCTGGTACACGGGCGATCCCGATCTGTCGGTGTTCCACGATCCCGACCTGCGCCTCGCACTCCTGCAGAGCCTGCGGCTCGCCGCCATCGCGGTGCTGGTGACGGTTCCGCTCGGCGTCGCGCTCGCGGTCGGGCTCACCCGCTGGCGCGGGCGTGGCTCCGGTACGGCGCGTGGCATGTCGCTCGCGACGCTCGTGACGCCCGAGATCGTCATGGGAACGGCGCTGCTCCTCGTCTTCGTGCACCTCCTGACGTTCATCCAGCTCGGCACCGCCGCCCAGGCGATCGGCCACATCACGTTTTCGCTCGTCTTCGTCCTGATCATCGTGCGAGGACGGCTGCTGGCCATCGGGCCCGAGTACGAGGAGGCCGCGCGTGACCTCGGCGCATCACGCCTCCAGGCGATCCGGCTCGCACTGCTCCCGATGCTCGTGCCGGCGATCGTCGCCAGCGGGATCATCGTGTTCGCGATCTCGATGGACGACTTCGTGATCAGCGCCTTCCTGTCGTCCGGGACGGCGACCGACACCGTGCCCGTGCGGATCTACTCGCAGGGACGAACGGCGCCGACACCGGCGCTGAACGCACTCGCGACGGTGACGCTCGTGCTCACGGTCGTCATCGCGGTGGTCGGATTCCTGCTCTGGCGCGGCGTCCGTGCAGCACGCGGCCAGACAGGGTCGACGGTCGGCGAGTTCGCCGCCCTCGACGCTGAGACGGTGCGGTAGATCTGCGCGCGGCCGCTTCGCGGCCGCGTCGCAGCCAAGACTCAGCCGCCAAGGATCTCGCTCGCTGCGGCCTCGCCGGAGCGCACGCCGCCCTCCATGTGCATGTGCCCGAATCCCGCAATATCGGAGCAGGCCCAGTGGATGGGGCCGACGGGCCGACGCAGGTCGGCGCCGAAGCGCGTCAGGCCGCCGATGCCGAAGGTGGACGCATATGCGCCTCGCGTCCACTCCTCCGCGGACCAGTCGGTCTCGATGTAGTCGGTCGCCTGGAGCGCCGTCGGGCCGAGGAACTTCGACATCCCCTCGAGAACGAGCTCCCTCCGTCGATCCGGGTGGAGACGCCCCGCGAACTCGGCCTGCTCGCCGGGGAGGAAGGTGCACAGCACACCGACCGAGGCCGACGGAGGCGTGTTGTCATAGACCTCGCGCACGAGCTGGTGCGGAGCGAAGCCCTCGCCGGAGAGCCCCTCGGCGCGCCAGAACGGCTCCGGGTAGACGGCGAGGATCTTCGTCACGCTGCCCTGCGAGCTCGCCTGCTGGAGCCGCATGCGCCACGCGGGGAGTGCGGGCGTGAACCGAATCGCGGCCGTGAGGTTCGGCGCCACCGCAACGATGGCCGAGCGCGCAGTGACCTGCACGCTTCCGGCATCGATCTCCACCCGATCGTCCGACCAGCCGATCGCTCGCGCCGGCGCCCCGAGCACGACCCGGTCGCCGAGCTGCTCGGCCATGCGCAGCGGGATGAGCTGCGACCCACCGACAACGCGGTAGGCAAGGCACTGCTCGGCCGCGAAGAGCTCGTAGGTGCCTCCAGCGCCGGCGATCGCCCACAGCCCGTGGAGGAGCGAGAACGAGTACGCGGGCTTCGTCAGGAACCCGTCCGCGAGGTACGAGCAGAGGTTCTCGCGCGCGACGTCGTCGCCGACCTCCGCGCGCAGCCACTCGTCGAACGTGATCGTGTCCAGCTCGCGCGCGCGCGGATGCTCCCAAGGCTCCTCCGGGTCGAGCTCCTTCGCGAGCGCATCGAGCTTCGCGTCGCCCTCCTCGAGTGCGCGCTCCTCGGCGGAGCTCAGGCCGTGCTCGTCGACCGAGTGCCGGCGCGACCGACCGGACTCGTCGACGTAGACGTCGTCGCCGTCGCGGTACGCGGGGAACAGCTCGATCCCCAGCTCGCCGAGGAGCGCGTGGATCCGGGACTGGTAGGGCGCGATCCACTCTCCCCCGAGCTCGTTCGCCTCGCCGCCGATCTTCGTGTTCCAGAGACGACCGCCCACGCGGTCGCGGGCCTCCAGCACGACGACGTCTCGGCCGTCGGCGGCGAGCTTGCGCGCCGCGGCGAGCCCGGACACTCCCGCGCCGACGACAACGACCTCGGTCTCGATCACGCGGGCGCCCATGCCTCGCTCCTGAGCGCTGCGGCGGCTGCCGCGCGCCCGGTCCGGACCGCTCCCTCCATGTACCCCGCGACCCACTGGTCGGAGCCACAGACGTAGAACGGCGGATCGTGCGACCCGTGCAGCGGCCCGACCCGAAGCACGTCCCCCGGCCACCAGTGCGTCGTGTAGCCGCGCGTGAACGGATCGGTCGCCCACATCCGCAGAAACGAACGGCTCGGTCGAGCCGCATCGGGCCCGTACATCCGCTCGAGCTCCGCGCACAGCGCGTCGAGCCGCTGCTCGTCGGCGGTGGCGGCGAGCCAGGCCACACGCTCGGGCGGTATGAGTCCCGAGAGGACTCCTCCCGCTGCGGCCACGTCGAGGCGAGGAGCTGCTCGCCCTCGGAGAGCCCGTTGGCTCCCAGGTCCGACCATACCGAGCGGTCGTAGACCGTGACGACCTTCGCCGCCTGAGCCTGGCGCTGCGCGCGCAAGGACGCGAGCCGCTCGGATGACACGCCTTCGATCGCGATCCCGTGGAGGACGCTGACCGGCAACGCGCAGACGACGGCCTCGGCGAGCACGTCCTCGCCGGTGTCGAGCGTCACGCGGCAGCCCCTGCCCGACACCGAGATGACGGTCGCGATCGCTCCGAGCCTGACCCGATCGCCGAGCTCCGCCCCCATCCGCAACGCGACCTCGGCCGAGCCCTCGGCAACCTGAAAGCACTCCCACAGGGAGTACGAGTAGAACCCGTCGTCGCCCGCCGCCGCTGCCTTGCGCAGCTCCGCGAGGAGCGACGTTCGCTCACTCGAGCCTGCGGCCATCGCGAGCGCGCCGGCCTCGACCGCACGCAGGGTCGACGGCAGAGCGCCGACCGAGCGCATCCAACCGGCCCAGGAGACCTCGTCGAGGCGTCTGGCGTCGGGATGCGACCACGGGTCCTCCGGATCGACCGTGATCGCGAGCTCGCCGAACAGTCGCTCGACCCGCTCGTAGTCCGCCCGCTGCTCCGCCGTCTCGAACGGGAAGCCGTCCTCCGACCGCCGTACGCCATCCATGAGGTCGTAGGTCGTCGCGCCGGCGACCGACGTGTACGTCGAGTCGAGCGTGAGCCCGAGCTCCTCGACGAGCCCGAGATACGCGATGTGAGCCTGACCGATCAGCTCGCCGCCGAGCTGCACCGGGCGGCCGTCGTCGACCGAGGCCTGCTCGACGCGACCGCCCACCCGGTCACGCGCCTCGAGCACGAGGACGTCGGCCCCGCCGAGCGCAAGATCGCGCGCAGCGGCGAGCCCTGCGAGGCCGGCGCCGACGACGACGACGTCAGTCACAACGGCGCCGTCTCGTCGTCGGCGAGAATGCGAAGCGCGTCGGCCGGAAGATGCGCGGTGACGGAAGCGCCGACGTCGTACTCGTCCACGTCCCCGGAGTTGGCGACGAGCGCCTGCACGCGATCGCCACCGGGCAGTGCGACGAACACCTGCGTCGTCGAGCCGAGATAGACGAACCGCTCGATCGTCGCCGGGACGCGGTTCTCCCCCGGTGTCGCCGCAGGCTCTATCCGGACGCGCTCGGGCCGGATCGTGAGCCGGACGACACCCGCTCGTGCTTCGCCCTGCTCGGCGCTGAGCGACACGCCGCCGACGTCGACGGTGCGGCCGTCGAGCACCCGTCCACGCATGAGGTTCGAGACGCCGAGGAAGTCGGCCACGAAAGCCGTCTCGGGATGCTCGTACACGTCGCGCGGCGCGCCGAGCTGCTCGACCTTCCCGCTCGCCATCACCGCGAGCCGGTCGGACATCGTCAGCGCCTCCTCCTGGTCGTGCGTCACATAGAGGAAGGTGATCCCGATCTCGCGCTGGATCGACTTCAGCTCGACCTGCAGCTCGCGCCGGAGCTTCGCGTCCAGTGCGCCGAGCGGCTCGTCCAGGAGGAGCACCGAGGGGGACAGCACGAGCGCGCGCGCGAGGGCGACCCTCTGTTGCTGCCCGCCCGAGAGCTGATGCGGGCGGCGCTGCCCGAGCCCGCCGAGCCGGACGAGCTCGAGCGCCTCCGTCACGCGACCACGCCGTTCGTCCTTCGCCACGTCCTTGAACCGCAGACCGAAGCCGACGTTCTGCTCGACCGAGAGGTGCGGGAAGAGCGCGTAGCTCTGGAACACGGTGTTGACCGGCCGGAGGTGCGGCGGCGTCTCGGTCACGTCGCTCTCGCCGATGACGATGCGCCCGACATCGGGCCGCTCGAACCCGGCGATCATCCGCAACGTCGTCGTCTTGCCGCAGCCGGACGGGCCGAGCAGCGAGAAGAACTCGCCGCTTCCGATCTCGAGCGAGACGTCGTCGACGGCAGCGACGTCGTCGAACGCCTTGCTCACGCGCTCGAGGACGACGGACTGCGAGCGGAGCGTCACGGCGTGAGCTCGCGTATGACGCAGGACCCCAGCAGCATGCGTGCTTCGTCGCGATCGAGCACTCCGAGGTAGAGGATCGAGTCGATTCCGTCGGCGGCCGCGGCGAGTCGCCATCCGGCCCCCGCCGGATCGACCGACGCCGGCACCGAGCCGTCTCGGCGCCCCTCCTCCAGCAGCCGCACGATCCGGCCCGCCCACGCCCGGTACCGCTCCTGCACGAGCGGTCGAAGCTCGTCGTCGTAGCGAAGGCTCGACCACACCTCGTTCCAGAGCGCCGGATTCGCCTCGAGCGCGGGGTCGATCGTCCGCAGAAGCGCGCGCTCGGCCCTTTCGGCTCCTGTCGGAAGCGTCGCCAACTCGGCATCGAGCGCCTCCACGCGAAGGTCCTCGGCGTAGGCGAACGTCGCGCGGAGCAGCTCCTGCCGGGTCGTGAAGTAGTAGTGGACGAGCGTCCGGGAGACGCCCGCCTCCTGCGCCACGGACCCGATGCGGAGATCGCTCGCGCCCCCCGCGACGACGACACGACAGGCCGCACGCAGGATCTCGTCGACTCGCGCCGTGGCCGCCGGCGATCCGGCGGCTTGCTCGGTTCCCGGCATCGGCAGTATCCTGACTGACACGACAGTCAGGAGCAAGCATGTCGACTACGGCCCCCGCATCCCTTCCCGACATCGAGCTCGCGCTCGAGGACGGCTGGACGCTGCCAGCGAGCTGGTACACGGACCTCGCAGTCCACGAGCGCGAGCGGGACCGGCTCTTCGCCCGCGCTTGGACGTACGCCGGCCCGGCGGCGTGGGTCACCGAGCCGGGGTCGTACTTCGCCGCGCACATCGGCCACATGCCCGTCGCGGTCGTCCGGGGCACGGAGGGCACGCTCCGCGGGCTGGTCAACGTCTGCCGACACCGCGGGCACCTCGTCGTCGACGGAACCGGCTGCCGCGAGACGCTGCAGTGCCCCTACCACGCGTGGACCTACAACCTGGACGGAAGCCTCCGCCGCGCGCCCCGTGCCGAGCGGGAGCCGGGGTTCAGCCCGGACGGACTGTCCCTCGCGCCCGTCTCGGTCGGAACGTGGGGACCTTTCGTCTTCGTCAACTTGGACCCCGAGGCAGCGCCGCTCGAGGCCGCGCTCGGGCGACTCCCTGAGATTGTCTCGCAGAGCGGCCTCGACATCGACGCAATCCGCTTCCACTCCCACCACGAGTGGCCGATCGAGGCGAACTGGAAGGTCGTGCTCGAGAACTTCCTCGAGTGCTACCACTGCCCGACGGCGCACCCCGGGTTCAGCAAGGTCATCGACGTGAGCCCGGACGCGTACGCACTGCAGGTGCACGCGACGTTCCTGAGTCAGGTCGCCCCGGTCCGGCAGTCGGCGCTCGGGGGGAACAGCAAAGCCGCGTACACGCCCCACGGCGACGTCGCGCAGGCCCAGTACCACGTCCTCTTCCCGTCGACGACGATCAACATCGCCCCGGGCATCCCCAACATCTCGATGGAGCGCTACAACCCCGACGGCCTTCGTCGGACGATCGAGGTGACGGACTACTACTTCGGGGCGGACGTCTCCGAGGAGGAGATCGCCGAGCTCGTCGCCTGGGACACGCAGGTCGCCGAGGAGGACGTGTCGCTCGTACAGTCGGTCCAGCGTGGGCTCGAGTCGGGAGCGGTGCCTCAGGGACGGCTCATGTCGCAGAGCGAGCAGCTCATCGCCGCCTTCCAGCGCCGCGTACACGACGCCCTGGTCGGCTAGCCCCGCGGTCGAGTCGGAGGTACGACAGCGGCAGCGAAGCTGCCGCCTTCAGGGATCTTCGCGTTCCGGAATCCGCACGCGCGGATTCCGGAACTGCGGACAAATCAGAGGTTGTCGACGAACCGCTTCCGCGCCTCGTCGAGGGCGGTGCGAATGCCGTCGGGTCCCGGAGCAGGACGCTTCTGGGCCTTCCGCGGCTTCTTGAACGAGCCGTCGCGGACGGTCTCGGCCACCTGCTCGTGCGCGTCGCGAAACGGCACGCCTTCCCGCACCAACGCCTCCGCAGCGTCGGTCGCGAGGAGGAGCGGGTCGGAAGCGGCCTTCGCCATGCGATCGCGGTCGACCTCGAGCCCGCTCACGAGCACGGTCAGCGCCTCGAGCGCGAGGCGGGTCTCGTGCCGCGTCGCGAAGACGGGCGCCTTGTCCTCCTGCAGGTCGCGGTCGTATGCGAGCGGGAGGCTCTTCACCGTCGCAAGAAGCCCGGTCAGGCGGCCGATCGCCGTGCCCGCCTTGCCGCGAACGAGCTCCGCGACGTCGGGGTTCAGCTTCTGCGGCATCATCGACGAGCCCGTCGCCGCGGACTCCGGGAGCCGGACGAAGCCGAACTCGGAGGTCGCCCAGAGCACGATCTCCTCGCCGACGCGCGACAGATGCGCGAAGAGGACGGCTGCCGCGTACAGGTAGTCGAGCGCGAAGTCGCGGTCGGCGACAGCGTCGAGCGAGTTGCGCATCTGGCGTGGCGGGGGTGGGAGCTCGAGCGTGGAGCCTGCGAGGGCACCCGCGCCGAGCGGGCTCTCAGCGGCAGCCTCGGCCGCTGCTGCGAACCGCGTCCGGTCGCGGTCGAGCATCTCGACCCAGGCGAGGAGGTGGTGGCCGAGCGTGATCGGCTGCGCACGCTGCATATGCGTGTATCCGGGCATGACGGTCTCCGCCTCGGACTCTGCGAACGAGAGCACGACGAGCGCGAACGCGTCGATCGCCTCGCGTGCCTCCGCACAGGCATCGAGCACGTACATGCGGAATGCCGCGGCGACCTGGTCGTTCCGCGAGCGCCCGGCGTGGATCTTGCGACCAATGTCCCCGAGGAGACGTTCGATCGCGGAGTGCACGTCCTCGTCGGAGTCGAGGTACGCCTCGGGATCCTGCGCGATCTCCGCGAGCCGCGACTCGACCTCGTCGAGCTCCCCTTCGGTCAGGAGCCCCGCCGCAGCGAGCCGGCGGGCGTGCTCGGCGGTCGCCTCGCAGTCGTACGGCAGGAGCTCGGCGTCGTCGACGCGCAGGAAGCGCCACACGTCGGGGTCGAGGGCGCCCTCGACCCGTCCTTGCCACGTGGTCACGCCCGCTTCCTCGGGCGTCGCTCAGGGCGCCCGGCCGGAGGGCACAGTGTGCAGAACACGGGCCCGGAGAGCCGGGTGTCCTGAGCGGCGTCAGGCCGCGGCGGAGCCGGGCTCCGCCCGGCGGGAGCCGCTGCCGGAGCGGGCGTCACACGTCGATCTTGGCGCGTTCGCGAGCCGCGTGCAATTCGGTCTCGAGGGACGAGATCCGGATGAAGCCTTCGGCCGCGTCGTGCGGGAACGTCTCGCCCGTCCCGTAGGACGCGAGCTCGGACGCGTAGATCATGTGCGGCGATCGGCGACCGGTCACGATGGCGGCGTTCGGTCGGAGCTCGACCCTCACCTCGCCGGTGACGAGCTCCTGCGTCGAGTCCACGAACGCATCGATCGCCTCACGGGCCGGGCTGAACCAACGGCCCTCGTAGACGATCTCCGTCCAGCGCTGCTCGAGCGGTCGCTTCAGGCGCGCCTCGTCCTTCGTGAGCACGACGTCCTCGAGAGCCGCATGCGCTGCGACGAGCGTCATCGCGCCGGGCGCCTCGTAGACCTCGCGGCTCTTGATGCCGACTGCGCGGTTCTCGATCATGTCGATCCGCCCGATTCCATACGCGCCGGCGAGCCTGTTGGTCTGCGCGATGAGGTCTGCGAGCGAGAGCACCTCGCCGTCGAGTGATACCGGGACTCCCTGCTCGAATCCGATCACGATCTCGATGGGCGCGGGCGCATTCGCAGGGTCGGATGTGAGTGCATACGGCTCCTCGGGGGGCGCGTTCCACGGATCCTCGAGGACACCCGCTTCGATCGCGCGGCCGAAGAGGTTCTCGTCGATCGAGAAAGGAGAGGCGGCCGTCTGGACGACCGGGATGCCCTTGGCGAGTGCGTACTCGATCTCCTCGTCGCGCGTCCAGATGCGGTCGCGCAGCGGCGCGATCACTTTGACCCCCGGGTAGTGCGCCTTGAAGGCGAGCTCGAAGCGCAGCTGGTCGTTCCCCTTCCCGGTGCACCCGTGAACGACAGCCTCGGCGCCGATGTCGAGTGCGATCTCGGCGACTGCCTGGGCGATGACCGGGCGCGACAGCGCGGACACGAGCGGGTACTTGCCCTCGTAGAGAGCATTCGTGACGATCGCACGGGCGCACTGCTCGTCGGCGAAGGCGTCCTTGCGGTCGACGAGGAGCACGTCGTCGGCGTCCGCCGCGCGTGCGCGTGCAATCGACTCCTCGAGGTCGAACTCCTGGCCCACGTCGACGAGCACGGCGACGACCTCGTCGAAGCCGTACCACTCCTCCTTCAGCCACGCGAGGATGCAGCTCGTGTCGAGCCCGCCCGAGTAGGCGACGACGGCGGTGCGGCTCACGCTAGGCCGCTCCCTGCAAGAGGTACCCGGCGAGCTCGTCCTCGAGCGCCTGCGCGGAGACACCGTCGCGCGCCGCCACGAAGATCGTGTTGTCGCCGGCGAGCGTGCCCGCGACGGCCGGATGGGACGCCTCGTCCATCGCCTGTGCCAGCGCGTTCGCGTACCCGGAAGGCGTCGTCACGACGACCAGCGGGCCCGCTGCCTCGACGGTGATCGCGTAGCGCCGCATCGCCGAGCCGAGCGCGCGCAGGCGGTCGGCGTCACTGCCTCCCGGAGGGGCGTAGACGAGCCTCCCACTCGGCGCGCGCACCTTCACGAGCCCGAGCTCGGCGATGTCGCGCGACACCGTCGTCTGGACGACCTCGAAGCCGCTCTCGCGAAGCGCCGACGCGACTTCGGCCTGCGTGGACAGCGCTCGGTCGCGCACGAGCTCGAGGATGGCGCCCTGTCTCTCCCGGCGATTCATACTATGCGAAAGAGTAGCAGAATATGCATGCAATTCCCGCTACGAGCGGCTAGGAGCCTGCACAGCAGGGTGCTACATTGCGCCGGCGGTGGAGCGCGTCCTCGTCCTCAATGCGAGCTACGAGCCCTTGAACGTCTGTTCGCTGCGCCGCGCGCACGTACTCGTCTGGAAGGGGAAGGCGGAGGTCCTCGAAAGCCACGGTCAGCCGTTGCGCTCCTCGTCCTCGACCTTCACGCGACCGCACGTGATCCGGCTCGTCACGTACGTGCGAGTCCCTCGTGGCGTGACCAAGCGCATCTCGCGGCGCGTCCTCTTCGCCCGCGACGGCTGGAAGTGCGTGTACTGCGGGACCGAGGGCAACCGCCTGACGCTCGACCACGTCGTCCCGCGCTCGCGCGGCGGCATGTCGGTCTGGGAGAACGTCGTCACGTCCTGCGCGCCGTGCAACCACCGCAAGGGCGACCGGCTCCTCGAGGAGACGAGCATGACGCTGCGGGCTCTACCGCGGCCGCCCACGGCCGTGCTCTTCATCCGCCTGGCGGCGGAGCACGTGCCGGACACGTGGCGCCAGTACCTGCCGGGCCTCGAGTCGGCCGCGGCAGCCGCGTAGCTCAGCGCGCCATCGCGCGGTCCACGGCCTCCTGCTCCTCGGGGGAGAGCGCGACCGACGACCGCCCGCGGTCGAGGTCCTTCACGTAGATCCGCGCGTAGTCGCGGCCCTGGATGGCCGTGAGCACCGTTCCGGTTCGCGTCGCGTCGAGGAGCGCGACGGACGCCGACTGCTGCCCGCCGGTGCCCTCGTAGGCGTCGTACCGGACGACCGCAGTGTTCGTGACCGACCCGTCGACCCGGCGGTCGACGCGGGAAAGCCCGGCGGCGACCTCGTCGACAGCGCGGTGGAGATCGTCGATGCGCCCCTGGAGCGACACTGCGAAATCGAGGAGATCGCCGCTGCCGGTCCCGAGCACGACCGTCTGCGCACTCCTGACCTGACGGACTCGGCGCCACAGGAGGAGCACGGCGACGAGCGCCAGTGCAGCGACCGCACAGGCCGCCACGGCAACCGCGAGCGCTGCGCTCACAACGTGAAGATGACGGGGTACTCGGCTGTGTTGTTGGTGGTGTTCGTCTCGCCGGGTACCGGATCGACGTCGACCTTCACCGAGGTCTGCTCGCCGAACGGGACGAGCGCGCCGACGGTGAACACGACGGCCTTCGTCTCGCCGGGGTCGACGATCGGAATCGTGGCGGTCTTGACGATGGAGTCGGGCTGCTTCGGGATGGTCAAGGTGACCTTGATCCGCACTTCGGTGCTCTCCCCGGTGTCCTCGACGCCGACCTCGAACTTCAGCTCGTCTGTGACCTTGATGGTCGTCTCGGTCGTGGTCGAGAGGAGCTGGCCGCTCGGGAGCGCTTTCACGTAACTGATGCCGCTGCCGTGCAGACCCGAGGTCGTCCCCCCATCCGCAGCGCCCTGGATCCGCGTCCAGATCGCCGCAAGCGAGCTCTGACTGACGAGCTCGTCGGCGGTGATGAACTCGGACGACGGCACATCGAGGCCCTCGATTCCCTCGTCCTCCAGGACGACCTCCGCCGGCTCCTGGAACGAGTCGGCCCAGATGATGTCGCTCGCCAGCAGCCGCCGCGTCTGTGCGAGCAGCTGCTCACCGGCGATGCTCGCGTCCGTCTCGTCGGCCGACTCCTTGAACGCGGCTTGCAGCCCCTCGAGGCCGTTCACCCGGTACCGGAGCGCCTCGACGGCCCCTGAGTTCGGGACGACCATCGGCCCCGGCGCGTTGAGATCCTGTGCCTGTTGCATCTGGTTCTCGGCCGTCTGGACGTAACCGCCGAGCTTCGCGTCGAGGTCCTCCTCGTTCAGGCCCGGGGTCGTGAGGAGCGTGCCCAGCTGCTGTCCGAGCTTGGCCGACGCGTTCCCGATCGAGCCGATGTCCGCGAGGTAGGTCCGGTTCCGGTCGAGCTTCGCATCGGCGGCGCACCCCTCGACCCAGACGACGAGAAGCACGACCACGAGGATCGCCAGCGCGATCAGGCCGATCAGACGAAGGAGCGGCGTGAGGTTGCGCGGGGGGCGAAAGCCCGACCCGCGTCCCCTCCGACCCCGCGCGGCGCCCGGCGGCTGGGGGTCGAAGCCCTCGGGCTCCTCCCACGCCGGTGCGTCCTCCTCGTCGAAGAAGTCGAAATCGAGAATGTCGTCGTCGCGCGTACTCATGCGGCCGCCACGGGGATGCTAGACGAGGGGTAGGAGCGAGCACCTAGCCCGCTCGGGGTGTGACAGCGAGCGTCTTTGACTCTCGCGGCCGGAAATCTCCGATTTCCGGCCTGCGGACCGAGGAGTCGGCCGACGCGTGGCAAAGAGTGTGAGGCGTTGTCGACTGTTGCGGCTGTCCCATCCACCCAGGAGCTCGTTCTCGGGCGCTATCGCCCCATGCGCCCGCTCGGGACCGGCGGCTCGGGATCGGTGTGGCTCGCCCTCGACGAGCGGAACGGCCTCGACGTCGCGCTGAAGATCATCCCGCGCGAGGGCAAGGCGGCCGCGCGCGCGGAGCGCGAAGCGATGGCTGCACGACGCTTGCGCCACGACCGCTGCGTCCGCGCCTACGACGTCGGTCACGACGCGAGTCACGTCTACATCGCGTACGAGTACGTGCCTGGGAGGACACTCCGCGAAACGATTCGCTCCGGGGCGCTGACCGATCGCGACGCCGTGGAGGTCGCGGCCCAGGTCCTCGACGCGCTCGCGCACGCCCATCGCGCGGGCATCATCCACCGCGACGTCAAGCCCGCCAACATTCTCGTCGAGGACCGGGACGACCTCTCGATCCGCCTTCTCGACTTCGGTCTCGCGCAGTTCGACGGCGCCGACACGCTCACGGCCATCGGCGACGTGCCCGGGACGCTCGCGTACATCGCCCCCGAGCGCCTCGACGGCAGCGACGCGACGCCGCAGAGCGACGTCTGGTCAGTCGGTGTGCTCCTGTGGGAGACCCTGACCGACCGCCACCCGTTCTGGGGCGTCCCGATCCAGCAGGTCGCACGCGCAATCCAGGAGGGCGCACCGCCGCTCGCATCCGAGCGTCGCGGGCTCCCACGACGCCTCGTCGGGGCCGTCGACACCGCGCTCGCGCTCGATCCGGCAGCGCGGCCGAGCGCATCGGATCTCTCAGCGGAGCTGCGGAACGCGCTGCGAAGGTCGCAGACGCGTCCCGCACGCACGATGGAGCCCGCCACCGAGGAGAAGGAGACCCGCGCGCCGGCGCAACGTCACGCCCGACGTGTCGTTCCCGTGGCGCTCAGCGCGGTCACCGCGCTCCTCGCCGCCACTCTGCTCCCGTTCTGGCCGCCGGCGCTCGTCGCCGCGATCGTCGTCGCCGCGGCGATCGCGGCATGGATCGATCCCCGAGCCGGCCTCGCTGTCGCACTCGGAGCCGCGCTGTTCCCCATCGGGAACGTCGCGGAGAGCGCCGCGATCCTCTACGGCGTGTTCGCGGTCGGCTGGCTCCTCCTGAACTGGCGCGACGGGCGTCACGGGCTCCTCTTCGTCGCAGGACCGCTTCTCGCCGCCGGAGGGCTCCTCCCCCTCGTCCCTCTCGTCGTGCAGCGCGCCAAGGGCACAGCGCGCCGTGCCGCGCACGGTGCGTTCGCCGTGCTCGCGGCTGCGCTCGTCGCCGCTCTTGGAGGAAGCACGATCCACGTCGCCGGCGAGTCTGCGGGCAGCCTGGGGATCGAGCCCCTCACTCCGGTTCCGGACGCATCGATCGGCATCTGGGACTGGCTGCTCGGCCACCCGGCGACCGCAACGGCTGCGCTGCTCGTCGCAGCGGCGGCAGCGCTCCTTCCCTGGGCTCGTCGCGCATCGCGGTATGGCGTCGCTGCGATCGGCTTCGTCCTCGTCGCGGCGTCCGTGCTCGCGGGAGCCGGGATCGCAAGCACGCTCGCCTGTCTGACGGCATGGGCGATCGCGGGCCTCTCGGCGGGCGCGTCCCGCCGCGTCTCGTAGCAGCCCACACCGGAGCGATCTCTACACTCGTCGCGGAAGTTCCCGTCCCATGGCCGTGCTGCGCAGCATCGAATCGAAGATCGAGGGCCTCTTCGAAGGCGTGTTCGGACGTGCCTTCCGGACGCACGTCCAGCCCATCGAGCTGGCCCGCAAGCTCGTGAAGGAGATGGACGACCACCGGAACGTCTCGGTGTCGAAGGTGTACGTGCCGAACGAGTACACGGTCTACCTCTCGCCAGACGATCGAAAGCAGTTCGACGGGTACGAGGAGGCGCTCGTCGGCGAGCTGCAGGAGTACCTCGCCGAGCATGCTCGGCGCGAGCGCTACGCGCTGCTCGACTCGCCCCGAGTCGAGGTGACGACGGACGACGACCTCGCGGTCGGCGAGTTCGGCATCGCGACACGGCTCGTGGCAGCCGAGAGCGAGGAGGCTGCGGTGCCGCCTCCGCCCGAGCTCCCCGTCGACCAACCGGCACAGACGATGATCTACCGCGCACCTCCGCCCCCGACTCCCGAAGCCCCACCGCCTGAGCCCGTACGCGAGGTCGTGACGCTCACGGTCGCGGGTCGTACGCACGAGATCACGACGCCGAGCGTCGTGCTCGGGCGCTCGCGCGAGGCCGACTTGCGCGTGGCGGACGTCAACGTCTCCCGACGCCATGCGGAGCTGCGTCAGGAGGGCGCCGCGTACTGGATCGTCGATCTCGACTCGACGAACGGGCTCGAGGTCAACGGCAAGCGCACCGACCGAGCGCGTGTGCGTGACGGCGACCGCATCACGATCGGCTCGACGGAGATCGTGTTCGGCCGCTCGCTCCCGTCGTGATGCTCGCGCTCGTGGCGCTCGAGACCGACGAGACGCTCCTGATCCTCAAGATCGCGTTCCTCGTGCTCCTCTACGGCTTCATCGTGCTCGTCGTGCGCTCCGCGACGAAGGGGATGCACCAGGCACCCCAGGAGAGCATCATCCTCGGAGCGGCCGAAGCGGCCGCCCTGCGCGCTGAGCACGGACTGCCTGCGACGCGGCTGCTCGTGGTCGCGAGCCCCGAGCTACAACAGGGAGCGACGATCGAGGTTTCGGCTCCGACGATCGTCGGTCGAGATGTGCAGAGCGGAATCCGCCTCGACCGCGACGAGTTCGCGTCCGGGCAGCACGCCCGCATCGAGCCGCGAGCGAACGGCGCGTGGGTGGACGATCTCGGCTCGACGAACGGCACGTTCGTGAACGGCTCGAAGCTGAAGAAGGGGCGGATCGCGAAGGTGGGCGACGTGATCAAGATCGGCGCGACGGAACTGCAGGTGCAGGCGTGAAGATCGGGCGCTCGACCGCCGTCACCGACACCGGGCGTCGTCGCATGCGCAACGAGGATGCGTTCGTCTTCGAACCGCCGCTCTTCGCCATCGCCGACGGGATGGGCGGCGCTCGCGCCGGTGAGGTCGCAGCGGGCATCGCGGCCGCGGCGCTGAAGGATGCTCGGAGCTCGGTCACCGACGAGGACAGCCTCGAGGCCGTGATCGACGAGGCCAACCGCCGCGTCTGGCAGCGGTCGATGTCCGACCCCGGAACGTCGGGCATGGGGACGACCGTCACGGTCGCCTTGGTGGACGCCGAGAACGAGCGCGTCGTCTTCGGACAGGTCGGCGACTCGCGTGCGTACCGTCTGCGCGGCGAGGCGCTCGAGCAGGTGACCACCGACCACTCGCTCGTGGCCGAGCTCGTTCGGAGCGGCGTGCTGACCCCCGAGGAGGCGGAGCGTCATCCCCAGCGCTCGGCGATCACACGCGCCGTCGGAACCGAGAGCGCCATCGACGCCGACGTCTTCTCCGTCCCGGCCGAGCTCGGCGACGTCTACCTCCTCTGCTCCGACGGACTTACGGACATGCTCGGCGCGGACGAGATCGCCGCGGCCATCCTCGGTGCGGATCGCGACCCCGTCGCCGCCGCCGACGCGCTCGTGGCCGGGGCGAACGCGCGCGGCGGTGAGGACAACATCACGGTCGTCGTCTTCGAGCTCGTCGAGGGCAACCCGGAGCCGCAGGCAGAGCCGGAGACCGACGGCGACCCTGCTTCCGAAGCCGGGCGCGTCGACACGACCACCGTCTCGGGCGACGACGTCTCGACGCACGGAGCAGGCCCCGGCGGACGCCTGGCGGCGCTCGCCCTCATTGCCATCGTCCTCGTGGTCGGCGCGCTCGTCCTGTACTGGGGCATCACGCGGTGAGCGCGCGTAGCCGCGAGCTCGCCGGGCTGATCGTCGCGGCGCTGCTCGCGGGAATCGCGCTCGCAAGCATCACGATCGCCCGGGACGCCGAGGTCTCGGCGAGCGCCGTGACCTGGGGAGCACTCTTCCTGGCCCTCTACCTCGTCGCCCACGTCGTCGTCCGGCGGACCGTCCCGTACGCAGACGGCGCACTCCTCCCACTCACCGCGGTACTCACTGCGTTCGGGATCGCCACGATCTACCGCCTCGATACCACGGACGGCGGCAGGCAGGCGGTCTGGGTCGCGGTCGGCGTCCTCGTCCTGTGTGGGACGCTGATCGCGCTCCGGAACGACTACCGCGTCCTCGAGTCGTACCGGTACCTCTTCGGGGTCGCGGCGGTCGCACTCCTGCTCCTGCCCTCCGTGCCCGGCCTCGGCGAGCGGGTGAACGGCGTGCGGCTCTGGGTGAGCGTCGGCCCGCTCCAGTTCCAGCCGGGCGAGGTCGCGAAGATCTGTCTCATCCTCTTCCTCGCGGGGTACCTCCGCGAGAAGCGGGAGGTCATCGCTCAGGGGCGGCTCAAGGACTTCGGCCCGCTCGTCGCCATCTGGGGCGCCGCGATGCTCGTCATCGTCCAGACGAACGACCTCGGCAGCGCGCTCCTCAACTTCGGGATCTTCCTCGCGCTGCTCTACGTCGCCACGGGACGGGCGCTCTTCGTCGCGGCCGGGATCGCGCTGTTCGTCGGCGGCGCGACCGTCCTCTACAACGCGATCGACCACGTCCAGAACCGCGTCACGATCTGGCTCCATCCCTGGACGGACGAGAGGGTGTACTGCGCTCTCAACGGGAAGCTCGAATATCGCCAGGACTGCGCGTCGTACCAGCTCGTGAAGAGCCTGTACTCGATCGCGAACGGCGGCTTCGGCGGCACGGGCCTCGGCGAGGGCACGTTCACCTCGGTGGACGGCACGCAGCTCATCCCCTACCTGCGCACGGACTTCATCTTCTCGGCGATCGCGCAGGAGCTCGGCCTCGTCGGGGCGGCGGCACTGCTCCTCGTCTTCATGGTCTTCGTCGTCCGCGGGATGCGCGTCGCGCTGCAAGCTCAGGACGGCTTCTCGAAGCTGCTCGCGGCCGGGCTGACGTTCGGCTTCGCGCTGCAGGCGTTCATCATCGTCGGCGGCGTCCTGCGGGTCGTCCCCCTGACCGGGATCACGCTCCCGTTCGTCTCGTACGGCGGGACGAGCATCGTCGCGAACTTCGTCCTGCTCGCGCTCCTGCTCCTCGTCTCGAATCGAGCGAACGCCCGGAGCGAGCTCTAGATGAACAGACAGATCATGCGGCTCACGCAGGTCGCGCTCGTCCTCGTCGGCGTGCTCGTCGTCATGACGACCTACTGGCAGACGTGGGCGGCTGCAAGCCTCGCGGACAGGCAGGACAACGCGATCCGACGCGTCGCCGAGTTCTCGATCGACCGCGGCCTCATCTTCTCGTTCGCGCCGCGCAAGCGGCTGGCTCGCAATCGTGAGCGCGACATCGACGGCAGAACCCTCTACTTCCGACGGTACCCGTACGGCTCGCTCACCGCGCACGTCGTCGGCTACTCGACCGTCGGGCGCTCCCGGACCGGGCTCGAGCGTTCGCTGAACGACTACCTGACGGCCTCGAACGCGAACCTCTCCACCGTCCTCGACAAGACATTCGACGAGCTTCGCGGCAAGACCGTCCGCGGCAACAACGTCGTCACGACCATCGACCTCGACGCGCAGGCGGTCGCCCAGGAGCAGCTGGGGCAGAACTGTGGGGCGGTCGTTGCGCTCGACCCTCGCACCGGGAAGGTCCTCGTCATGGCTGCCTCGCCGAGCTTCGACCCGAACCGAGTCGAGAACAACTTCGACTCGATCTCGGCGATCACGGCGAACTGCACGCCTGCGGCGCCGCTCATCAACCGTGCGAGCGCGGGTCTCTACGTTCCGGGCTCGACCTTCAAGGTCATCACGGCCTCGGCCGCCCTCGAGTCGAAGAAGTACAAGCCGGAGTCGACGTTCGTCGACCCCGGGTACTGCACGGTCTACGGCAAGCGGGTGAACAACTTCGACACGAGCCGGCCTTTCGGCACGATCACGCTGCACGACGCGCTCACTCACTCCGTCAACTCGGTGTTCTGCAACATCGGGCTGAAGCTCGGCGCGAAGAGGATCCTCGACACGGCGAAGCGCTTCGGGTTTTACGAGCGGCCTCCGCTCGAGACGCCCGCCGACGAGCGGCTCGCAAGCGGCCTCTACCGGAACGGAAGGCTCTTCTACCCGAAGGTCGACGCGAACGTCGACGCGGGGCGGATGGCATTCGGCCAGGAGCGGATGCTCGCGACCGCGCTCCAGAACGCGATGGTCGCGGGGGCAGTCGGGTTCAACGGCCGCCTCATGGAGCCGCACGTCGTGGACAAGATCGTGGCCCCGGGCGGTAAGGTGATCGACAAGCAGCAGCCGCGGCTCATCCGCCGCGCGGTCAGCGAGAAGACCGCGGACGACGTCGCGGCGATGATGCGAGACGTCGTCGCGCGCGGCACGGGAACGGCCGCGCAGATCTACGGCTACTCCATCGGGGGCAAGACGGGAACCGGCGAGACCGGCGTTCCCGGGTCGAACATCACGTGGTTCATCGCCTTCGCGGGACGCGACGAGGAGAGCCCGCCCGAGCTCGCGATCGCAGTCGTCCTGCAGAACCAGAGCGGGACGGGCGGCACGACCGCCGCGCCGATCGCCCGCACGGTCATGCAGGCAATCTTGCAGGGGACGGAGAATCCCTAACCTCTAGGCACCCTTTGCAGACGCCATGACGACTCAGGACACCCTCTCCGGCACCCTCTTCGCAGGGCGCTACCGCATCGCGCGCAAGCTCGGGGGCGGCGGCATGGCCGACGTCTACCTCGCGGAGGACCAGGAGCTCGGTCGCCGGGTCGCCGTCAAGATGCTCCACGCGCGCTACGCGAACGACGAGCAGTTCGTCGAGCGCTTCCGCCGCGAGGCCACGCACGCCGCCGGTCTCTCGCACCCGAACATCGTCTCGATCTTCGACCGCGGCGAGTACGACGGCTCGTACTACATCGTCATGGAGTACGTCGAGGGCCGCACGCTGAAGGAGCTCATCCGCTCACGCGGGCTGTGCCCGGTCCCGGTCGCGATCGCGTACACGCGCCAGATCCTCGCGGCACTGCGCTACGCGCATCGCAACGGCGTCATCCACCGCGACATCAAGCCGCACAATGTCATCGTCGACTCCGAGGGCGTCGTCAAGGTGACGGACTTCGGGATCGCGCGGGCCGGCGCGAGCCAGATGACGGAGGAGGGCGCGATCATCGGCACCGCGCAGTACCTCTCGCCGGAGCAGGCCCGCGGCGCGCCCGTCGACCAGACGTCCGACCTCTACTCGACCGGAATCGTCCTCTTCGAGCTCCTGACGGGCGAGGTGCCGTTCACGGGGGACAGCCCCGTCGAGATCGCGATGAAGCACCTCGGGGAGACGCCGCCGGCCCCGTCCGACCTCCGCCAGGACGTCCCCAACGATCTCGACCTCGTCGTCGTCCGGGCGCTCGCAAAGGAGCCGGCCGACCGCTACCAGTCGGCCGCCGCCATGGACGCCGACCTCGAGACCGTCGCGCGGGGCGGGCGCGTGGCAGCGGAGACGGCAGAGGCAGCCACCATGGTGCTCGCGGGCGATCGGGCGATCGATGCGACCGCTGCGACCCAGATCGCGAGACGCGCGCCTCCCCCGCAGTACGAGCCGCCGAGACGGGGGCGGCCGCTGTGGCCGTGGCTCCTCGGGATCGGCGTGCTGCTCGCACTCCTGGTCGCCGGTTGGTTCTTCTACGACTCCATCCAGCGCCAGATCCAGGGGGAGGAGACGGTCGCAGTTCCGTACGTCCTCGGCATCCCCCAGGCGCTCGCGGTCAACAACATCGAGGACGCCGGGCTGATCCCGCAGGTCCGCCCCGTCTCCAACTCGGATGTCGAGGAAGGCGTCGTCTTCGCCCAGAACCCGACCGAAGGCACGCGTGTCGACAAGGAGACGGTCGTACGCATCGACGTCTCGTCCGGCAAGCCGGAGGTGACGATCCCGGGCGTCGTCGGGCAGACGGTCGAGGACGCCGTTGCGGAGCTGACGCGAGCCGGGCTCAACGCGCAGGTCGTCGAGGTGAACTCGGACAAGGACGTGGGAACAGTCACCGGGCAGTCGCCGGCGGCGGGCCTGGTCGTGGTCGAGGGGACGCAGGTCCGGATCAACGTCTCACAGGGCCCGAAGCCGGTCTCCGTCCCCAACGTGGTCGGCCTTCCGTACGACCAGGCGGCGTCCGAGCTCCAGCGGGCGGGCTTCGTCCCGTCGAGGCTCGAACAGGACTCCGATCAAGCGGCGGGGATCGTGATCTCGCAGACGCCGACCGGCGGCTCCGAGAGCTCGAAGGGCTCGACCGTCACGGTCACTGTCTCGAGGGGCCCGTCGACATCGGCGGTGCCGGATGTCACGACGCAGGACGTCGCCATCGCCCAGACGACGCTCGAGGCCGCCGGCTTCCGCACGCGCGTCGTGCTCGAGGACACAGACGACCCGACGTTCGACGGCATCGTCATCTCGCAGGACCCCGTCGGCGGAACCCAGTCCGAGCCCAACACGCTCGTCACGCTCTTCGTCGGACGCTTCGTCGAGACGACCACGACGACCCCGTGAGCGCGCGCGTACGCGTCGCGGTCCTCGCGGGCGGGCGCTCGAGCGAACACGACATCTCCGTCGCATCGGCACGCTCGGTGGTCGCTGCGCTCGATCCCAAGCGCTACGAGACGGTCGTCGTCGAAATCGACCGAGCGGGGCGCTGGGAGCTCGCGAGCGGGCGAGGCGGGCTCCCCGAAACGAGCGTGGAGACACTTCCCGTCGTCGCGGACTCCGCGCCCGCGGCGACGCTGGGCCAGGTCGACGTCGTGCTCCCGATCCTCCATGGGCCGTTCGGCGAGGACGGGACGGTGCAGGGCCTGCTCGAGCTCGCCGGCGTCCCCTACGTGGGCGCCGGTGTCGCCGCCTCCGCGCTGTGCATGGACAAGGATCTCTTCAAGGCCGTGCTCCGGGACCGCGGCGTCCCGGTCGCGCGGAACGTGACGCTTCGCGACGGCGACGAGCCGGCGCACACGTTTCCGTACCCAGTGTTCGTGAAGCCGGCGCGGCTCGGCTCGTCGGTGGGGATCTCGAAGGTGCACGACGAGAGCGAGCTCGCGCCGGCCGTCGAGCTCGCAAGGCTCCACGACGACAAGGTGCTCATCGAGGAAGGCGTTCCCGGCGTCGAGGTCGAGTGCGGCGTCCTCGGCAACCGGGACCCGGTCGCATCAGTCGTCGGCGAGATCGTGGCCCACGCCGAGTGGTACGACTACTCGGCGAAGTACGACGAGGGCGGCATGGACCTCGTCGTCCCGGCGCGGATATCACCCGAGGCCGACATGCGCGTCCGCGCGCTCGCAGTCGAATCGTTCGTGGCAACGGAGTGCGAGGGCATGGCGCGCATCGACTTCTTCGTGCGTCCGGACGGCGAGGTCGTGGTGAACGAGATCAACACGATCCCGGGATTCACGTCGACGAGCGTCTACGCGAAGCTCTTCGAGGCAGCGGGAGTCCCGTACGCAGAGCTCCTCGACCGTCTGATTGCGCTCGCACTCGAGCGGCACGAGCGCAAGGCTAGGCTTCTGTTCTAGGGCGAGGCAAGCCTCGCCCCTACAGAGTAAGCCTCGCCCCTACAGCCCTGCGAGCAGGCGCTCGGTCTGAGCGCGATGCCACCCGAGGCCGAGCGTCGCGAAGAGCTCGTCCGCACGCGCGAGAAGGTCGTCGTCGGCGCGAGCCACACCCAGCGCTCGGAGCGCGAACGGCTCGACCGACGTTCCGGCCTGCACCAACGCCGGCGCTTCCGACTCGATGCGGTCGCGACGGTCGAGCGCGACGAGAGCGTCCATCCGCGCCGCGAAGATTCCCGGCCCCCACACGAGCGCTCGCTCGACCGGGAGCTCGACCAGCCACTCGAGCGAACGACGGTCGCCGCGCTCGAGCGCGATCCGGAGCCGCACGCCGCTCAAGTAGGTCTCGTACCCTTCGCCGGCGATGCGGAGGCCGTCGCGCTCCAGCTCGGTCGCTCGCGGCTCGTCGCCCAGGCACAGGTGTGCGGCCGCGCAGAGAAGCAGGTCTCGCGGGTTGCGCACGCACGGCGTCGCGAGGTTCGCCTCGATCGCCGCCACCGCGCGATCCGTCTGCTCCGCGAGCTCGACCCAGTCGCCGATCGCGTCCGCCAGCTCGAGCTCGAGCGAGACCGAATGGACGCGATGGTGCGCCGAGAGCCGTTGCGAAAGGTCGCCGTGGAGGTCGGCCAGCCGTCTGGCCTCGTCGAAGCGGCAGACGGCCGCAGCAGCCGGAGACCCCGCCTCGTACGCCTCGCACAGATGGTCCGGATCGTCGATCTCCGACATCAGTGCGAGTCGCTCCTCGCTGAACGCCGCCGCCTCCTGGAAGCGCCGATAGTCGAACGCGGCCTGCGTCTTCGCTCCCAGCGTGAACGAGCGGAGCTCGACGCTGTCGAGCTCGTCGGCCAGCCTGGTCGCCTCCTCGAGAACGTCGTCAGACGCGCCGGTCAGCTCGATGTTCGCCAGGGCGAGGAGTGCACGCGCCCGCGCCTCGGAGCCCGGCGCTGCCAGCTCGAGCGCCTTCGATGCCCACTCCTTGATGCGGTCCATGTTCAGTCGGATCGACCACATCGCCGACCTGATGGACGACTGGAAGGCGAGAAATGCGTACGTCTCCGCTCGCTCGGCGTCGTCGAGCGGGCCGTCGGCGGCGCGGAGCAGCGCCAGCCGCATCCCTTCGCCGTCGTAGCGAAGAGCCTGCGCCTCGCCGATCGCCCGCCAGAGGAGCGCCTGCTCGTACGCGTCGTCCGAAAGGCCGACGGCTCGTGTGTAGAGCTCGACTGCCTCTTCCATCTCGTGCCGGCCGCGGGCGAGGCGGCCGGCGTGCGACAGCCAGTGCACGGCCCGCTCGCGCGCTCGCGCGAGCCCCTCGGGGTCGTCCGACCACACGAGATCGGCTTCCTGCGGATTCGCCGCCTCCGAGTAGTGGTACGCGAGCAGTGGTGCGCGCTCGTCTGCCGCCGTGCCTCGCTCGAGCCACTCGGCGAAGTCCGCGTGCAGCCTGCCGCGCCGGGCCTTGGGGATGGAGCCGTAGGCGACCTCGCGCGTGAGGGCGTGCTTGATCGCGAACTCGCGATCGTCGCCCAGCGTCGACCCACGTCGCTCGGCGACGAGGTCCCGCTCCTCCAGGACGCCGAAGTCCGGCTCGACGCCGTCGAGCAGCTGAACCACGGGCTCTCTCCAGAACACTCGCCCGACAACGGCTCCGGCCTGGAGTGCCGCCTTCTCCGTCGGCGGGAGCCGGTCGATGCGCGCGGCGAGCACCGCATGCACGGTGTCCGGCATCGGCAGCGTCGCCTCGGGCTCGCCGAGCACCCAGGTCCCGTCCGACTCGACGAGGGCGCCGCTGTCGACCAGCTCCCCGACGAGCTCCTCGAGGAAGAACGGGTTGCCGTCCGCCCGCTCGACCACCGATTGGCGCAGGTCGTCGGGCAGGGCTGACGAGAGCATCTCGTCGAGCATGCGGACGGCGACGTCGGACGGAAGCGGGCCGAGCCAGAGCACCGTGGAGTTCCGCTTCGCCGCGCCCCACCCGGGCCGCTCCTCGAGCATGTCGGGGCGAGCTGTCGCGAGCACGACGAGCGGGGCGCGCGCGTCCGAGACGATGCGCTCGAGAAGATCGAGCAGATCGGGCTCGGCCCAGTGGATGTCCTCGACCAGGAGCACCGTCGGGCACTCGAGGGCGACTTCCTCCACGAACCGCACCGCTGCGGCGTGCAGCTGCTCCCGCGCGTCGAGCGGGTGGAGCCCGGGAGCGACGTCCAAGCCGAGAGCGAGCCCGAGGATCTCACGTCCCTCGAGGCCCCGCTCCAGCTCCTCCGCGGATGCACCCTCACGCAGCGCGAGCTGCTCGCGCACGATCTCGCCGAGCGGCCAGTAGGTGATCCCGTCGCCGTACGCGAGACAGCGGCCGGTTCGAACCGTCGGCGCCGGCTCGTCGTTCGCGAGGACGGCAAGAAGCTCCCGCACGAGCCGCGACTTCCCGACGCCCGGCTCACCGACGAGCGTGACGAGGTGGGGCTCGGCACCGGCAGCCGCGCGGCGATAGGTGGCGCGCAGCAGGTCGAGCTCGCCGTCTCGACCGACGAAGACCCGTCGGAGGCCGGCAACTCCACGCGGTCGCATCGTCCGCAGCGCGCGGTCGACGGGCACTCCGTCGACGCCTCCCGGCTTGCCCTTCGCGTCGACGGACCGGGCGACGCCGAACTCGAACGCGCCGGCCGCGGCCGCGGCGGTTCGCTCTCCGACGAGCACCTCGCCCGGCTGCGCGGCCTTCTGGAGGCGATCGGCGACGTTCACGGCGTCGCCCGTGACGAAGGATCCTCCTTCGCGTGGCGCACCGACGACCACGTCTCCCGTGTTCACGCCGACGCGGAGCTCGAGCTCGCCATCGAACAGACCGCGCATCCGCTGCTGCATCGCCAGCGCTGCGTGCAGCGCGCGTTCGGCGTGATCCTCCAGCGCAGCCGGAGCACCGAACACCGCCATCACCGCGTCGCCCGCGAACTTCTCGACCGTGCCACCCGTGAGCTCGATCTCCTCGCGCATCGCGTCGTAGAAGGGCTCGAGCTGCGCACGCACGCGCTCCGGGTCGCGATCGCCAGCGTAGGCGGTCGAGCCGACCAGGTCGGCGAAGAGAACCGTGACGAGCTTGCGCTCCTCGCCCGCGCGCACCCGGGGAGTCTCCCCGAAGCGGCCGAGCGCGCGCTAGCCGAGAACCGCCGTGAGCGCCTCTTCCCAGGCCCGAAGACCGTCGTCGAGCTCGGCCTCCGACGTCGTCAGCGGGCAGAGCACGCGGATGCAGTTGCCGTTGACCCCGGCCTTGAGAAGCAGCAAGCCGCGCTGCAGCGCCTCGTCGATCACCGCGAGCGCGAGCTCCGGGGCAGGCTCCTTCGACGCGGGATCGCGAACGAGCTCGACAGCGAGCATCGCGCCGAGACCGCGGACGTCGCCGATCTGCGGCCAGCGCGACTGCCACGCGAGCATTCGGGCACGAATCGCGTCCCCCAGGATCTCCGCGCGCGCGACGAGCTGCTCCTCGGCGAAGACATCGAGGACGGCGAGCGCAGCGGCGAGGGAAACGGGATTCCCGATGAAGGTTCCGCCGATCGCTCCCGCGTGCGGGTCGTCCATGATCGCAGCCCGCCCGATCACGCCCGAGAGCGGCAGCCCGCCGGCGATCGACTTCGCGACGATCATGAGGTCCGGCTCGACGTCGTAGTGCTCCATCGCGAACATGCGAGCGGTCCGCCCGAAGCCGGTCTGCACCTCGTCTGCGACGAGGACGATGCCGTGCTCGTCGCAGATCCTGCGGAGGCCTTCGACGAACTCGGCCGGCGCTGGGACGAACCCGCCTTCGCCCTGCTGGGGCTCGAACACGATGGCGGCGAGGTGCTCGGGCGAGACCTGGGTCAGGAACATCCGCTCGATCGCGGCGAGCGACGTCGCAGCGTCGAGGCCGCGATACGCGTTCGGGTACGGCGCTCGGTAGACCTCGGGCGCGAAGGGCCCGAGGCCCGTCTTGTACGGATGCGTCTTGGACGTCATCGTCAATGCCATCCACGTCCGGCCGTGGAACGCTCCCTCGAACGCCATCACGCCCTGGCGCTTGGTGTACAAGCGCGCGAGCTTCACGGCGTTCTCGACCGCCTCGGCCCCGGCGTTGAAGAACGCCCCACGAGTCTCGCCGCTGATCGGCGCGAGCGCGCCGAGGCGCTCCGCAAGCTCCACGTAGCTCTCGTACGGCACGACCGTGAAGTCGGTGTGCAGAAAGCGATCGACCTGCTCGGCTATCGCGGCGAGGACGCGCGGGTGGTTGTGCCCGACGTTCGCCACACCGACGCCGCCGACGAAGTCGACGAACGTGTTGCCGTCGACGTCGGTGATCGTCGAGCCACGCGCCCGGTCGGCGACGATCGGCTCGTGCACGATGAGCGGATGCGCGACCGCATGGCGTTCACGCTCGAGGATCTCCCGACTCCGCGGCCCCGGGATCTCCGTCCTGATCTCGATCACACGGGTCGCCGCCACGCGCGGCAGCATAGTGATGGTGGATGACCCGATCGCACAGCTCCAGGCCTGGCTCGACGAGGCGAAGAGCGTCGGCGCCGAGCCGCAGACGATGATGCTCGCGACCTCGACGCCCGACGGAAGGCCGTCCGCGCGAGTCGTGCTGCTCCGCGGAATCGACGACCGCGGCCTCGTGTTCTTCACCAATCGCGAGTCGCGGAAGGGGCAGGAGCTACGTTCGAATCCCCGGGCCGCGCTCGCGCTCCACTGGTGGGAGCTCGGCAGGCAGGTTCGGGTCGAAGGTGCCGTGGAGGAGGTCTCCGAGGAGGAGTCCGCCGCGTACTGGGAGACGCGACCGCGCGGGAGCCAGCTCGCAGCCTGGGCGTCACCTCAGTCGCACGAGCTGGCGGACCGCGCCGACCTCGACGCGCGGGTCGCCGAAGCCGGAGAGCGCTTCCACGACGCCGCCGTCCCGCTTCCGCCGTTCTGGGGTGGGTATCGCGTCGTTCCCGAGTCGATCGAGCTCTGGACGCACCGCGACGATCGCCTCCACGACCGCGTGCGCTACGAGTGCGACGGCGCCGGCTGGAGGCGATCACTGCTCGCGCCGTGAAGCAGATCTCGATCTACCAGCGGACTAGGACTGTGGCCGCGGAGGCGAGCGTCGGTACGAGCGTCTTTGACTCTCGCGATCGAGAATCCGCTCCTGTGGATTCTCGATCTGCGCAACAGACTATTGCTGCAGCGCGCCGTCGGTGTACAGGCCCTCGGCGTTCCAGAGCATGTACCCCTTGGCGCCGGACAGCCTGGCCGCGTCGATCTGCGCGCGCACCTCATCGAGGCCGTACGGGACCGAGAAGCTGAAGTCCTGCACCCAGGGCACGACGAGGGTGTCCTGGCCGCGCAGGGCGAGCTCGAACCTTCGCAGCGCACGCGCGACCGTCGCCCCCGGAGCGGTGCTCGGGTCCTGGAGCCCGAGCTCGCCCTGCCCGAACAGGGACGGATAGGTCATGGCGTAGACGGTGTCGAGATACGGCGCCATTCGTCTCGGGAGCTGGCCGATGCCGAGATCGCGCGCTGCGGAGAGCCCGAAGACCGCTGCGGAGACCCGCACGCCATACGGCTCGAGCCGGCGGCTCGCGTAGCGCAGGAACGCGGGGATCGCCTCCCGCTTCGCGAGTGACGCCTTGTTTCTGTACACGGCACTCGCGACGTCGCCGTCGGACGGGAAGCGAACGTAGTCGAACATGATCTCGTCGAACCCGGCTTTCGCGGCCGCCTCGGCGACATCGACGTTGTACTTCCACACGCGCCGGTCGTAGGGATTCGTCCAGCCGAGGCCGGCAGCGTCGCGCCAGACCGACCCGTCGGTTCGTCTGATCGCGAGATCGAGCCGCGCTCGGGAGAGAACCGGATCCTCGAACGTCACGACCCTTCCGACGAGATAGACGCCACGCCGATGCACGCGCCGCGCGACCTCGGCCGCCCTGTAGTAGTCCCGAGCCGCACCGCTCGACACGGCGAGCGGAACCGAGGGCGCCTGGAATCCGATCTCGCCGTTCTCGTCCTTGACGTCGAGCTCGAGTGCCGTGAGCCCGTCCTGCTCGAGATCGAGGTACTCGTCGAGTTTCCCCGGGAGGGATGCGAGCGCCATCGTGACGTGGACGCCGCGCAACTCGATCGGCAACGTCCTCGGGCCGCCCGTCGGGGTGGAGGCGAGCGTCGCGACGTCGGTGACGGGCTGCTTGCCCTCGCCCGTCCCTACGAACCGCGCGCCAACCCCCAGTGCCGCGATGGCGAACAGGAACGATGCGACGGCGGCGCTACGCCTCAGGCGTTTCCTCCTTCTTACCGAAGCCCGACGCTCGCGAAACCGCTCGTTCGGGTCGATGGGTGGGAACAGCATCGACACCGGGCCGTGGACCCTATCGCAGCGCTCGTAGAATCGTCGCGTGGTCCTGTCCGATCGCACGATCAGGCGGCTGCTCGACGAGGGTCGAATCGGCATCGATCCCTACGACGCAGCGCTGATGCAGCCATCGAGCGTCGACGTCCGCGTCGACCGCTATTTCCGCGTTTTTCGCAACTCGCGGTACCCGTTCATCGACGTCAAGTCCGCGCAGGAGGACCTCACCGAGCTGGTCGAGGTCGTGGGCGACGAGGCGTTCATCCTCCATCCGGGCGAGTTCGTCCTCGGCTCGACGCTCGAGCGCGTGACGCTGCCCGACGACCTGGTGGCTCGGTTGGAGGGGAAGAGCTCACTCGGCCGCCTCGGGCTGCTCATCCACTCCACGGCCGGGTTCATCGACCCGGGCTGGGACGGGCACGTGACGCTCGAGCTGTCGAACGTCGCCAACCTCCCGATCACCATCTACCCCGGGATGAAGATCGGGCAGCTCTCGTTCGTCCAGCTCTCGGAGGCCGCCGAGCGGCCGTATGGGTCGGAGGGCATCGGCTCGAAGTACCAGGGCCAGCGCGGCCCGACGCCGAGCCGCTACTGGCAGAACTTCGAGTCGACCTAGAGTCGCTACTCGGAGCGGCAGCCGAGCGCGTCGCCGAGCTCGATCCGGCCGAGGAGCGCCGTCGAGCTCCGTGAGCTCGGCCGTCTCGTAGCGGGACGTGAAGTAGTCCTCGATCTGCGCGACGTGCGTCTTGGACGCCTCGCGCAGCCTTGCCATTCCGTCGTCCGTCAGCACCGCGTACACGACGCGGCGATCCGAGTCACAGGCCGCGCGCGAAACGAATCCCTGGCGCTCGAGCCCGTCCAGGAGGCGCGTGATTCCGGAGGCCGTGAGGAGAACCTGCTGCGCGAGATCGACCCTGCGCATCCGCCGCTCCGGCGCGCGTGAGAGGCGCAGGAGCACCTCATAGTCCGAGATCGTGAGGCCGTGGTCGGCCGTGAGCTGCGCGTTCAGCTCACGTGTTGCGTGCGTGTACGCGCGGACGAGCGACACGAACGACTCGACCGAAAGAGCTTGCTCGCTCAATACTTGACTTGTCATCTTTCTCCGTGTACAGTTGCTTGCGTACTCAATAGTAGCGGACGCAAAGGAGAGAGTCCATGTCCATCCTCGCAGAGCCCCCGGTTGCAGTCATCCCGGCAGGCACCTGGTCGATCGACCCGTCCTGGTCGGCACTCGAGTTCGAGGTTCGCAAGCTCGGACTCGTGACGGTGAAGGGTCGCGTGCCGCGTTTCTCCGGGACGATCACCGGTGGCGAGAACGCCGCGATCGACGGTGTCGTCGATGCAACGAGCATCACGACCTTCGATGCCGATCGCGACGCACACGTCCAGTCCGCCGAGTTCTTCGACACCCAGCGCTACCCCGAGCTCCGCTTCCTCTCGACGTCCGTCGAGACGGCCGGCGACGAGATCGTCGTGAAGGGCGACTTGACCATCAAGGACGTCACGAAGCCGGTCGAGCTACGCGGGACGCTGAGCGGGCCGGAGACCGACCCGTGGGGCAACGACCGCATCGGGCTCGAGCTCGCGACCACGGTCGATCGCACCGCGTTCGGCCTCCAGTGGAACGCTCCGCTTCCGGGCGGTGGCTTCCTCCTCCCGAACGAGGTGCTCCTGAAGGCCTACTTCGCGGCGACGAGGACGGCCTGACCGATGCGGCTCCTGACCATCTCCGGCAGCCTCCGGGAAGGGTCATACAACACGGCTCTCGCCCGGGCGGCGGCAGACGTCGCTCCGGAGGGCGTCGAGGTCGAGATCTTCGACGGGCTCGGCGAGCTGCCGCTCTTCGATGCCGACGCCGAAGGCGACGAGAACACAGCCGTGCGCCATCTTCGCGAGAGCATCGAGGCGGCCGACGCCGTGCTCTTCGTCACCCCGGAGTACAACGGCTCCATTCCGGGCGTCCTCAAGAACGCCGTCGACTGGGCTTCCCGCCCACGCGGCGATGCCGCCCTCCTCGACAAGACGGCCGCCGTCGCGGGAGCGAGCACCGGCCAGTACGGCGCGCTCTGGGCCCAGCAGGACCTTCGGCGCGTGCTCGGCATCGCCGGAGCGCGTGTCGTCTGCCCCGATCTCCCCGTCGGCCGCGCGCAGGCCGTGTGCGACCCGACCGGCGCCCCGAGCGCGCTCGTCGCGGAGCGGCTGAGGCAACACGTCGCCGAGCTCCTCCACGAAGCCGCGCCGGTCGCGGTCGAAACCGCGCCGGTCGCGGTCGCCGCGTAGAACGCCGAGGGGCCGCGTCTCCGCGGCCCCTCTCGAACGGATACCAGCGTTGGATTTGGTAGAGGCGCTTCCTGTCCGGTGACGAGCACCGAACGGCGCGAAATCGCGAGCCCCCTACGCTGGCTAGGCGGTTCCCGGTGGTCCCGGGGGCACGCCTCTACCCGCTGGTACCTCCACTGCCCGTACTGTCATCGCTCAAGCCGGACCACCTCCTTTCCGCGGTAGTGCCAGCATACGCACTTCGAGCGGATGGAGGGAAGGGCCCACACGATCCGCAACCTCCACGGGCCAATGAGCGAAGTCAGGTGGCCGAGCCGAGCACGACCGAGACTTCGAGACCCAGATCGAGCGGCACGGTGACGCTCGAGAGCGCCGGATCCGCCTGCCGCGTAGCCGAGTACGCACCGAGCGTCTCGACGTGCGAAAGGACGTTGTCGGCGACGACGAGGCCGCCGGGCTCGAGGAGTGGTCGCGCGAGCGCGAAGAGCGCCTCGTAGTCGTCCTTCTCGGCGTCGAGGAAGACGAGGTCGAACGTGTCCTCTGCCCGGGCGAGTGTCTCGTGCGCGTCGCCCTCGACGAGCTCGGCCCACGCCTCGAGACCCGCGTCCGCGACGTTTGCGCGCCAAGCTTCACACTTCGCGGGGTCGCTCTCGAGCGAGACGAGGCTTCCGCCCAGCACGCGCGCGCCGGCAGCGAGCCAGATCGACGAGTAGCCCCGCGAGCCACCGATCTCGAGCACCTCGATGCCGGCCTGTGCAGCGGCCAGGGCGAACAGGAACCGCCCCGTCGTCGGACGGACCTGTCGGGAGCGCTGCATCGCCGGAAGTCCGGCCTCGCGCTCTGCCGCGTCCTCGGCCTCGAGGCGCGCGAGCGTCCCGAGCACGAGGTCGTCAAGCATCGGGCACCTCGACGACGGCGACGCCGTCCTCGCGGACGGATACCGGGTACGTCTCCACCGCGGCGAAGGCGGGCAGCGACATCGGGATGCCGCTCTCGAGGTCGAAGCGCGAGCCGTGCCGGGGACAGACGACGACGCACGCCTCGGGCTCCCACTCTCCCTCGCAGAGCGGGCCGTCGTCGTGCGAGCAGCGATCCTCGATCGCGAAGAACCTCCCGGCGCAGTTGTAGACCCCGATCGTCAGCGTCCCCGCCTCGACGAGCTTCATCTCGCCAGGAGCGAGCGTCCCGACCTCGATCTCGGCCACTACTCGAGGAGGCGCCCTGCGCAAGATCGCAATCTGCGACTGCAGATTCCGATCGCGCAAAGATCCCTGAAGGCGGCCGCTTCGCAGCCGCTGCGATAGCTACTCACCCACGCTCATTCGAGCACGAGCTCATTGGCAGACGTGCCCCACTCCTCGGGCAGCGGCGTGCCGCGGGCCTTGTGCAGCGCGAGCTTGAGCACGCCGAGACCGAGGATCGCGCACTTGAGGCGGACTGGCGTGAGCGGGATCCCGAGCTCGTCGAGGAGCTCCTCCTTCGGCATCGCCGCGACCTCGTCCGCGGTGCGCCCCTTGACGAGATCGCTGAGCATCGACGTCGCGGCCTGGCTGATCGCGCAGCCGCGGCCGTCGAACCCGACCTCTTCGATGACGTCGCCTTCGCCGAGGCGCACCGACACCGAGATCTCGTCGCCGCACAACGGGTTCTGCCCCTCCGCCTGCGCGTCGGCGGGGTCGAGCAGCCCGTGGTTTCGCGGGTTCTTGTAGTGGTCCAGGATGAGCTCGCGATAGAGCTGGTCGAACTCGCTCATGGCTAGCCGAGGCTCTGCTTGGCCTTGTGGAGACCGTCGACGAGCCGGTCGACCTCCTCCGGGATCGAGTAGAGGTAGAAGCTCGCGCGAACCGTCGCCGCGACGCCGAGCTTCGACATGAGCGGCTGCGTGCAGTGGTGGCCGGCGCGCACCGCCACGCCCTCCCAGTCGAGCACCTGCGCGACGTCATGCGGATGGACGCCGTCGACGTTCATCGAGACGATGCCGGCGCGGTGCTCCGGCGGGGGACCGTAGGTCGAGATCCAGGGGAGCTCGCCGAGACGGCCGAGCGTGTACTCGACGAGGTCGCGCTCGTGCGCCTCGATCGTCGGCCAGGCCCGCCTCGAGGACGTAGTCGACGGCCGCGCCGAACCCGACCGCCTCGCGCGATCGCGGGCGTCCCCGCCTCGAACTTGTACGGCAGCTCGTTCCAGGTCGTTCGCTCCATCGAGACGGAGCGGATCATCTCGCCGCCGAGGTTGAACGGCGCCATCTGCTCGAGCAGCTCGCGACGGCCCCAGAGCGCACCGACGCCGCTCGGGCCGCACATCTTGTGCGACGAGATCGCGAGGAAGTCGCACTCGAGCGACTGGACGTCGAGCGACCGGTGCGGGGCCGCCTGCGCAGCGTCGACGACCATGATCGCGCCGCGCTCGTGTGCCCACGCCGCGAGATCGCGCACCGGATTGACGGTGCCGAGCGTGTTCGACACGAGGTTCGACGCGACGACCTTCACGGTGCCCTCTCGTTCGATCTCCTCGAGAGCGGACAGCTGCAGCTCGCCGTGCTCGTCGATCGGGATCGCCTTGAACGCGGCGCCCGTCCGTCCGGCGACGTACTGCCAGGGAACGAAGCTCGAGTGGTGCTCGAGGTCGGTCACGACGACGACGTCGCCGGGGCCGAGATTGTCGAGCCCCCACGCATAGGCGACGAGGTTCAGCGCCTCCGTCGCGCTCCGCGTGAAGATCACCTCACGCTCGGACGGCGCGTTGACGAAGCCGGCGACCTTGCCACGAGCCGTCTCGTAGCCGGTCGTCGCACGCTCGGCGAGCCGATAGACGCCGCGGTGGACGTTCGCGTACGAGTGCTCGTAGAAGTCGCGCATCGCGTCGAGCACCTGCCGGGGCTTCTGCGTCGACGCCGCCGAGTCGAGGAACGCGACCGGTCGCCCGTTGACGAGCTCGTCGAACACGGCGAAGTCCGCGCGAAGTCGGTGCGCGTCGAGCTTCGGCTGCGTCGTCACTGCCATGAGCCCATCGTACCCCTGTGGTGTGCGCAAGCTGCGGAACTCGCGATCGCGAGTTCCGCAGCGCGCCGAGACCCCTGAAGGCGGGCGCTTCGCGCCCGCATCGTCACGGTTACCCGAGGTCGACGCGGCCGTTCGTCGGCGCGCGCTCGGCCGCCCTGCGCATGCGGCGCGCAGCGAGCACGGCGTGCTCGAGCAGCTCGTGGACGAGCTCGATCCGCCGTCGCTCCGAAAGCTCTCGGAGGAGCATCAGCTTCTCACCGGCGGACAGCTCCACCTTGCCCGCGAGCGCAAACGACAGCTGGGGCGACGCCGGATCGGGCGCCTCGACGTCGCTCCCCGTCACGTCGCGAAGGACGCCGAAGATCCGCATTGCCTCCTCGATCGCGGTCGCGTCGGCCGCGTCGTCGGCGTCGTCGATCGGCGAGACCTGCGCGGTGTGGAACGACCGACCGTCGGTCAGCTCCTCGACCTGGAACCGCTCGCCACCCTCGATGAGGATGTTCAGGCGCCCGTCCTCGAACCGCGTGAGCACCTCGGCGACCCGCGCTCTCGTCCCGACGTCGTGAATGCCGTCGCCGTCCGCGAACACGAGCCCGAACTCGGCGTCCTGCTCGAGGCACTCCTCGACGAGCTCCTGGTAGCGCTCCTCGAAGATGTGGAGCGGGAGTCGCTCGGTCGGCAGGAGCACGATGCCGAGCGGGAACAAGCCGAGCTCGTTCACGTCGTCCGCCGCACCGTCATGTACAGCTCATCCAGCGACGACAGCGACCGTCAGGACGCGCGCTCGAGATCGAGCGCGGCTGAGTTGATGCAGTACCGCAGGCCCGTCGGCCCAGGCCCGTCGTCGAAGACATGGCCGAGGTGTCCGCCGCACGTCGCACACGTGACCTCGGTTCGAACCATCCCGTAGCTCGTGTCCGTCTCCGTCACGACGCTGTCGAGCGACGTCGGCTCGACGAAGCTCGGCCAGCCGCTGCCCGACTCGAACTTCGCGTCGGACCGGAAGAGCTCGGCGCCACAGCCGGCGCAGCGGTAGACGCCGGGCGAGTGCTCGTCCCAGTAGACGCCGGTGAACGCCCGCTCCGTCCCCTTCTGTCGGAGTACCTCGTACTGCTCGGGCGTCAGGCGCTCGCGCCACTCGGCGTCCGTGAGCTCGACCTTCGACTCCACGGCTCGAGGGTACCCGCTTCGGGTCAGAGCACGACGAGCGAGAGGGCGGCGAACTGTGTCGCAGCAGCAGCGATGACGAGGACGTGGAAGACCTCGTGGAAGCCGAAGGCAGCGGGAAACGGATTCGGCCACGCGGTGGCGTACGCGAGGGCCCCGACGCTGTAGAGGGCCCCACCCACGATCACGAGTACGGCTGCAGCCATCGCCGAGTGCAGGAAAGAGCTGCGGGATGAGGATGAGCCCGACCCAGCCGACCCCGAGGTAGGCAACCGCTGAGAGCCAGCGCGGCGCGTCGATCCACACCAGGTTCAGGACGATTCCGAGCGCGGCGCCGATCCATACCGTGACGAGGCCGACGACGCGAGCCGTGCCGGTGAACGCGACGAGTGCGAACGCCGTGTACGTCCCGGCGATGAAGACGAAGATCGTCGCGTGGTCGAGGCGGCGGGCACGCAGACGGGCCGACGGGCTCCGCCAGGGATAGCGGTGATAGAGGGCGCTCGCGCCGAACATCGCCGCGAGCGCGACCGCGTAGACCCACACCGCGAAGCGCTCCAGGTAGCCGTCGGCCAGCACGACGAGAAGCGTCCCTGCGATGACCGCCGCGACGAAGGCGTACTGGTGGGAGACACCGCGGAGCCGCGGCACGACGAACTCCGTCATCGAGCGATAATGCCCGATCCGCGCTACGTCTGCGGTATGCGGGCTTCGAGCGCCGCCGCGAGCGCATCGCGTACCGGCGCGAGCTCGACACGGTCGAGCACGTCCTGGAAGAACCCGCGGACGATCAGCCGCTCGGCCTCGGCGCGCGAAAGCCCTCTGGTCATGAGGTAGAAGAGCTGCTCGCGGTCGACCTGGCCGAGCGTCGCGCCGTGGGTGCAACGCACGTCGTTCGCCATGATCTCGAGCCCAGGAATGGAGTCCGCGTGGGCGCTCTTCGAGAGGAGCAGGTTGCGGTTCTCCTGGTACGCGTTGGTCTTCTGCGCACCTTCCTCGACGCGGATCATCCCGCGCCAGACGGCTCGTGCCGTGTCACGGAGCGCTCCCTTGAAGGCGAAGTCCGACGTCGTCGAGGGCGCCATGTGCTCCTGGAACGTGTCGTAGTCGAGGTGCTGGGTCCCGTCCGCGAAGTAGGCGCCCGTGACGCGGGACGTCGCGCCCGGGCCGGCGAGGTCGTTCTGGATCCAGACCTTGCCCTTGCCGGAACCGAACCCACCGGCGACCCAGTCGAGCTCCGCATCGCGCTCGACGCGGGCGTGGTGGGAGCCGAAGTGCCACGTGGCGCGCGAGAGGTTCTGCACCGAGACGTACTCGACCTTCGCGCCTTGCTGCACGACGATCTCGACGGCGGCGTTCGAGTACGCCTGCAACTCGGACGACGCCGACGCGTACTCCTCGATCAGCGTGAACCGGCTCTGCTCCTCCGCGACGACGAGGAGCCGCCAGAAGAGCGAGCCGCCCTCGACCGCGTTCGCGATCCGCACGTACAGCGGCTTCTCGAGCTCCACGCCGCTGGGGACGTGGACGAGCAGGCCGTTCGTCCACATCGCCGCGTTGTGCGCTGCGAACTTCTCGTCCCAGCCGACGAGCGAGTAGAGCAGGTCGTGATCCTCAGGCAGACGCTCGAAGCGGATCCCGTCGGGCGCCGAGACGATCTCGATGCCGGCTTCGCCGACGTACGCGACGCCCGACGCGTCGAGCTCGAGCATCGTCGGAGGAGCCGCGATCTCGGTCGCGCCGTCGGCGCTCCAGGTGTCGGGGTCGAAGCCCTTGAGATCGGTGAAACGCCAGTGCTCGTCCTTCGTCGTCGGAAGCGGAAGCGCGCGGTAGCGCTCGAGAAGCTCGGTGCGCGTCATACGTCGAAGCGCCGATGGAGCATGAGCGCGTTCCCGTCGGGGTCCTTGAACCAGGCCTGTCGACAGACGCTCGTCTCGATGGTCTCGCCGTCGAAGACGATGCCCTTCGCCTCGAGCTCCGCACGTGCGGCGTCGACGTCTGCCACGCGCAGCGCGAACCCCGCCGGCGACGGTGCGAACGGCTGCCCGATACTCGAAGGGTCGAAGATGTCGAGCGTGACCTGGCCGGCGCGGAACTCCATGTCGCTCTCGCCCTCGGTCTCGAGCTCGAGCCCGAGAACCTCCGAGTAGAACTCCTTCGCCCGAGGGATGTCTCGGGTCAGGAACGAGACGAAGTCGACGTGCTCGACCTGCATCAGGGCGCCGATCCGTCGGGGTACGGCGTGTAGCGGCGGTGGAGAAGGATGCGATTGCCCGCAGGGTCGTTGACTCCCGCTCCATTGCAGACACCCGAGTCCCACATGTCGGCTACTTCGAGACCGGCCTCCTCGAGCTTCGCCTTCGCGGCTGCGACGTCGGTTACGCGCAGCGCGATCGTTGAGGGCGGGAGCGCCGAGAACTCGTACTCGTGCGTGTGCGGGGTCATGACTGCGAGCGTGACGTTGCCGGCCTCGTACTCGACCCAGTCGTCAGCTGGAGAGTTTGGGTTGCGCGTGAGACCCAACAGATCGCCGTAGAAGTGGTTCGCCGCGTCCATGTCCGTCACCGGAACGCGGATGTAGTCGACCCGCTGCACACCGATCCCCTCAGACAACGCGGTTCCTAGCCGGCACGCCGCGGGCCGCTCGCGGATTGCGAGCTAGCCAACAGAACCTTCCATCTGCAGCTGGATCAGGCGGTTCATCTCGACGGCGTACTCGAGCGGGAGCTCCTTCGTGATCGGCTCGACGAAGCCGGAGACGATCATGGCCGATGCCTCGGCCTCGGAGAGGCCGCGACTCATGAGGTAGAAGAGCTGCTCCTCGCCGATCTTGGAGACGGTCGCCTCGTGTCCCAAGTCGACGTCCGACTCGTCGACCTGGATGTACGGATACGTGTCCGAGCGTGACTCCTCGTCGAGGATGAGGGCGTCGCAGACGACCTTCGACTTCGAGCCGACCGCACCCTTCGCGACCTGCAGGAGACCGCGATAGCCGGCACGGCCACCGTCCTTCGAGATCGACTTCGACGTGATGACGGACGACGTGCGGGGCGCGACGTGCACGACCTTGCCGCCCGCGTCCTGGTGCTGGCCCTTGCCGCCGAAGGCGATCGAGAGCACCTCGCCGTGGGCGCGCTCGCCCATGAGCCAGATCGCCGGGTACTTCATCGTGACCTTCGAGCCGAGGTTCCCGTCGACCCACTCCATGGTGGCGTCCTCGTACGCGACCGCGCGCTTCGTGACGAGGTTGTAGACGTTGTTCGACCAGTTCTGGATGGTCGTATAGCGGCAGCGCCCACCGCGCTTGACGACGATCTCGACCACGGCGGAGTGCAGCGAGTCGGACGAGTAGATCGGCGCCGTGCAGCCTTCGACGTAGTGCACGTAGGCGTCCTCGTCGACGATGATCAGCGTCCGCTCGAACTGGCCCATGTTCTCCGCGTTGATGCGGAAGTAGGCCTGGAGCGGCATCTCGATCCGCACGCCCGGCGGCACGTAGATGAACGAGCCGCCCGACCAGACCGCCGAGTTCAACGCCGCGAACTTGTTGTCGTTCTGCGGGATGATCGTGCCCATGTACTGCTTGACGATGTCCTCGTGCTCCCGCAGGCCCGAGTCCATGTCGAGGAAGAGCACGCCCTTCGCCTCGAGGTCGGCCTGGAGCTTGTGGTACACGACCTCGGACTCGTACTGCGCACCGACACCCGCGAGGTACTTCTTCTCCGCCTCCGGGATGCCGAGCTTGTCCCAGGTGTCCTTGATGTCGGCGGGGAGGTCCTCCCAGGAGTCGGCCTGCTTCTCGGTGGGCCTGATGTAGTAGTAGATGTTCTCGAAGTCGATGCCCGAGAGATCGGCACCCCAGTTGGGCATCGGCCGAGCGAAGAAGTAGTCGAGCGACTTGTGGCGGAACCGCCGCATCCAGTCGGGCTCTGCCTTGTGCTCCGAGATCGCCTCGACGACCTCGTGCGAGATGCCTCTCCCCGACTTGAAGAAGTAGTCTTTTGCGTCGTCGGGGTTCGAGAACCCGTACTTGTACTCGGAGCGAATCCCGCGGACGACGTCGGTCTCGTGCGTGCTGCTCATGAGGGCCCTCTTCCGTTGCCGTTCGAACCGAATGCCTCGTAGCCTTCGGCCTCGAGCTTATGTGCAAGCTCCGGGCCGCCGTCGGCGACGATGCGCCCGTCGACGAAGACGTGCACGAAATCCGGGGTCACGTAGTCGAGGATCCGCTGGTAGTGCGTGATCACGAGCGCGCCGGTCTCGGGTCCCACGAGCTTGTTCACGCCGTTCGCGACGATCTCGGAGCGCGTCGATGTCGAGGCCGGAGTCGGTCTCGTCGAGTACCGCGATCTTCGGCTTCAGCATCGCCATCTGCAGGATCTCGACGCGCTTCTTCTCGCCACCCGAGAACCCGTCGTTGAGGTACCTCGACGCGAGCTCACGCGGCACCTTCAGCTCCTCCATCGCGGCGAGCAGGTTCGTCCGAAACTCCGGGATCGGCACCGGATCGTCCTCGCCGCCACTCGCCGCCTTGCGGTTCGCGTTGATCGCGCTCCGGAGGAAGCTCGTCACGGTGACACCCGGAATCGCATGCGGATACTGGAACGCGAGGAAGAGCCCGCGCTGCGCGCGCTCGTCGGCACCGAGCTCGGTGAGGTCTTCGCCGTCGAAGAGGATCTCGCCCTCGGTCACCTCGTACGCCGGGTGGCCCATGAGCGCATACGCGAGCGTCGACTTACCGGAGCCGTTCGGGCCCATGATCGCGTGCTTCTGCCCGATGTCGACGGCGAGGTCGACACCCTTGACGATCTCGGTGCCGTCCTCGAGCGCGACGTGCAGATTCCTGATCTCGAGCTGAGCCATGCGGAAAGGAGGCCTCCTGGGATTTCATCCGGCAGGCCAGTTGCCCGCCGCACACATGGTAGCCCCAGACACTGAACGGCCGGAGGAACGCGATCTGCCGTCTCCGGTTCGACCCGGCATGCGAGCGTCTTCGCTCTCCTGCGCGACCGAGATTCGCGAGTAGCGGATCTCGGTCGGCGCAAAGACGCTGCTAAGGTGGGCCCATGCCCTTCGGCATCTCACTACCCGAGCTGCTCATCCTGCTCGTCGTCCTCCTGCTCGTGTTCGGTGCGAAGCGCCTACCCGAGATGGGGCGGTCGCTGGGCAAGGGGATGCGCGAGTTCAAGGACGGCGTGAGTGGGGCCGAGGAGTCCGTGCCGACGACTCCGACGCCGACGAAGGTCGAGCTCACGCCTCCCGCACCCGAGCCGAGCCCGCCGAGCTCCACGAGCCACAGCGAGCCGGAGTCGGAGCGCCAGACCGTCAGCTAAGGGACGTCCCGCGATGATCCGCCGGTGGCTCCCGCGCCGTATCGGTCACGGCGAGGAGGCGACGCTCGTCGAGCACCTCGACGAGTTCCGCTCGCGGCTGATCATCGCGCTCTTCGCCATCATTCCCCTCTTCGTGCTCTGCTTCGTGTTCCACGAGCAGATCATGGAGTGGCTGACGGGACCGCTCCCCGACGACAAGAAGCTCGTCACGCTGGGCGTGACCGAGCCGTTCACCACGTCGGTCAAGGTGAGCTTCATCGCGGCGATCGCGCTCGCGCTGCCGGTCCTGCTGTGGCAGGCGTGGGCGTTCCTCGCCCCCGCAGTCCAGCCGCACTTCGAGCGGGTCATCCTCGCTTTCGTCGTGCTCGCCTCGACGCTGTTCGTCCTCGGCGTCCTCTTCATGTACTACGTCGTGCTGCCGCGCGCGCTCGACTTCCTCACGTCGTACGACGCCAACATCTACAACATCCAGATCCGCGCGAGCTACTACTACAGCTTCGCCGCGCTCACGCTCCTCGCCGGCGGCCTTGCGTTCCTCATGCCCATCTTCGTGCTCGCGCTCGTGCGGCTGCGCGTGCTGACCTCCAACCGACTTCGCAAGAACCGCCGGATCGCGTACGTCCTCCTGCTCGCTTTCGCGATCCTCCTGCCGACCGTCGATCCAGTCTCGCTCGCGTTCGAGGTGGTCCCGCTGCTCATCCTGTTCGAGATGTCCATCTGGCTCTCGGTGCTCATGGAACGCCGCTGGGAGCGCGGCTGGGACGAGGACTACGCCGAAGCCGGTCTGTGACGGTCGTATCCGCCGACTGGGTGGTGCCCGTCGAGGGGCCACCGATCCGCGACGGTGCGGTCGAGATCGACGATCGGAGCGGCACGATCGCCGCCGTCGGTCCGCGCGAGGAGCTCGGCGACTCGGTGCACTACGAAGAGGCGGTCATTCTCCCCGGCTTCGTCGACGCGCACACGCACCTCGAGTACGACGTGTACGCGGGGTTCGGAGACGGTCTTGGCTTCGCCGACTGGATCGGGTTGCACGTCCAGCGGAAGTCGCGAATCGCCCTCGAGGACATGGAGGCGATCGCGCGCGTCGGAGCCTTGAACTGCCTCCGTTCCGGAATCACGACAGTCGGGGACTGCAGCTTCAGCGGCGCTGCCGCGACCGCTTGTGCCGAGCTCGGTCTCCGGGGGACGATCTATCTCGAGGTGTTCGGTGAGTCGAGCGCTCCGATCGCCGAGCGGTTCGAGCCGATGCGCGAGCGGATCGCAGGCTCGCTTTCCGACGAGGTTCGGCTGGGGATCTCCCCGCACGCCCCGTACACGTGCACGGTCGACCTCTACCGTGCCTGCGCCGAGCTGGGACTACCCATGGCAACGCACCTCGCCGAGAGCGACGACGAGACGGAGTTCCTGCGCACGGGACGCGGCGGGTGGGAGTCGTTCGCCGACATGCTCGTCCCCCCGCCCGGAACGACGGGCATCCGGGCGCTCGCGGAGGCAGGGCTCTTGAGCTCCAACGTCATTGCGGCGCACTGCGTGAAGGCCGACGACGAGGAGATCGCGCTTCTCGTCGAGCACGACGTCGCCGTCGCTCACTGCGCCCGCTCGAACGGGTTCCTCGGCTGCGGCGTCGCGCCGCTCACCGCGCTCCGCGAGGCCGGCATCCGCGTCTGCATCGCCACTGACAGCCCAGCGTCGACGCCGTCGTTCGACATGTTCGACGAGATGCGCGCAGCGATCGTCGGCGCGCGCGCTCGTGAAGGGCGCCCGGACGCACTGACCGCCGCGGGCGCTCTCGAGCTGGCCACGCTCGGCGGCGCCAGCGCGCTCGGGCTCGAGGCGTCGCTCGGCTCGCTCGTACCCGGCAAGCAGGCCGATCTGACCGTGCTCTCGCTCGCCGACACCGGGTTCATCCCGTGGGAAGATCCCGTTACGGGGGCAGTTCTCGGCGGATCGCCTCGAGGCGTCGTCGCTACTCTCGTGTCCGGCAAGCCGCGGTATGAGAAGGGAGGGAAGACATGGCTCGAGCTGATCGACGCCGCGCGCAGCGCGCGAAGCCGGCTGCTGCAGTCCGCAGATCCGACGTCGTAATCGAGGACACCATGTTCTTCCCGAGGCTTCGCAGACATGCGAAGTGGATGTTCCTGTTCCTCGCGCTCGTGTTCGCACTCGGGTTCGTCGGCTTCGGTGTCGGCGCCGGCGGCATCGGCTTCGGCGACGTCATCCGCGACGCGGCCGGAGGCGGCGGGCAGCCGTCGATCTCGGACGCCGAGGAGCGCGTGCTCGACAACCCGAAGAACGCAAAGGCCTTCAGAGACCTGTCGACCGCGCACCAGGCCGCCGGCAACACCGATGAGGCGATCGATGCTCTCGAGAGCTACGTGCAGCTTCGTCCGAAGGACACCGACGCGCTCCGTGAGCTCGCGGCCCTCTACCTGCAGAAGGCGTCGGCAGCGCAGGAGCGCGCGCAGATCTACCAGGCGCGCGCCGACTACTTCGCGCCCGGCGCCATCCGCGACACGATCTTCGCAGATCGGCGACAGCCCGCTCGACCCCGACCCGATCACGAACGCGGTGAGCACGAGCTACGAGCAGCTGATCTCCGCGGCGGCATCGGAGATCCAGACCGCGTCGGCGCAGGCCGTCGAGCAGTACCGCAAGATCGCCGCAGCCCAGCCGACGGATCCGAGCGTCCAGCTCGAGCTCGCGCAGGCCGCACAGTCGGCGAACGACCTCACGACCACGATCGCGGCCTACAAGGCGTTCCTGAGGCTCGCGCCGAACGATCCGACCGCGCCCGAGGTGCGACGGATTCTCAAGGAGTTGCAGCAACTCGGCACGACCGGGTAGTGCACAGATCGAAGATCCGCCAACGCGGAGTCTCCGATCGCGCGAAGACCCCTGAAGCCGGTCGCTTCGCGACCGGTTCGGTACGGACCCTCCTCCGTCGCAGGACTCATTAGACTCGCCTCTCGTGAGGCGGCCCGTCGTCCTCGTCGCAGCTCTCTGCACGGCTGGACTGGCCGTCGCGCTTTCGGGCTGCGGCACCGGCGGCTACACGAGCGAGGGCAGCCAGGGCGGCGGCAAGAAGCTCTTCGTCCAGGCGTGCGGCGGGTGCCACGCGCTCGCGGACGCCGGCACGAACGGGACGATCGGGCCGAACCTCGACGACGCCTTCGCGCAAGCGCGCGAAGCGGGGATGACGTCGGCGACGTTCACGCAGGTGGTGGCGAGCCAGATCCGGTACCCGATCACCGAGACCTCTACGGGCGCGCCGGGCATGCCCGCCGGTCGACGACACGCTGCCGTCGTGCGACGACGTCGAGGGGGAGGGCTTCTGCGTCGAGGATCAGGATCAAGCGATCCAAGACGTCGCCGTCTACGTCGGCTCGGTCGCCGGGACGGGCGTCGTCGTGGAGAGCCCCACCGACGGAAAGTCGATGTTCCAGGCGAACTGCGCGAGCTGCCACACCCTGGCCGACGCGGGCACGACCGGGACCGTTGGGCCGAACCTCGACGATGCCAAGCCTCCGAAGGACCTCGTCGTCGATCGCGTGACGAACGGCCAGGGCGTTATGCCGTCGTTCAAGGACTCCCTGGACGAGCAGCAGATCCAGGCCGTGGCGGACTACGTCTCGTCCGCCGCCGGCAAGTAGGCGGAATACCGCGCAAGAGCGGGACCGGCTAGCGCCGGCTTCCGGTCGCGCGACGATCTTGGAACCGGCCGCTACGCGACCGGGTCGTGCTCATCCTTCAACGGCTCGATACTCGTCGCCAGATCGACGACGACGTGCGTGACCGGCACGTCGTAGCGCGCGCGCACCGACTCGACGACGCCGCGCTCGAGCCAGTTCGACCTCCCCGGAGGGTGCGTCGAGACGACGATCTCGTTGGGACCGAACGTCCTGACGGCATCGTCGACCGCGACGAGCGGATCGCCGTCGCCCACCTCGCCGTGTGCGTCGATTCCGACCGAAGCGAGACGGGCAATCGTCGCGTCGAGCCGCGCCTGGGCCGCCTCGCGGGCAGGGTCCTCGTCCGAGGTGAAGGTCTTCAGGCGCGAGTTCAGCGCCGGACACACGACCCTGAAGTGCGTCTTCTCGCTGAGAGCAAGCGTGCTGATCGCGCTCAGGAGCTCCTGACCGCCGACGGTCTCGTTCGCAATCACGAGGACCCGGCGCTCGTCGGAGCTTCCCAGTTGCTCGACGTGGGCCTGGGCGGGCGCGGGGCCGCGCTGACGGAGATAGACGGCGACCGCGGCCGCCGACAGCGCGATGAACGTGAGGAAGCCGAGCGCGGGCGAGATCCACGAGGCGACGACGATGAGAGCGAACGCCCCGATCGTGATCAGCAGGAATCGGAAAGCCGCTTCCTCACTCCGGAACGGGCTTTCCATCAGCTGTGCGCAAGCTCGGAATCCGCAGAAGCGGATCCCGAGCGCGCGAAGACCCCTGAAGGCGGCCCCTCCGGGGCCGCGATGGCTGCGTGTTCTGCGGCGAGCACGGTGCCTCCTGAGCTAGACGAGATAGATCGTCGTGTACACGACGATCCACATCACGTCGACGAAGTGCCAGTAGATCCCGGGGAGCTCGACACCGTGGTGGTGCTCGGGCGAGTAGTGCCCCCGGAAGCCGCGGATGATCACCATCAGCAGCAGACTGAGCCCGACCGCGACGTGCGCCCCGTGGAGGCCGGTGAGGCCGAAGAACACCGAGGCGAACGCGCCGTCGCCCGTGTTGAAGCCGACGTTCAGGTACTCGATGACCTGCGTCAGCAGGAACGCGAGCCCCATGATGAACGTGAGCACCATGCCGGCGAGGAAGCCCGCGCGATGTCCGCGCTTGATCGACTGCAGCGCCCAGTGGACCGTGAAGCTCGAGGTCACGAGGATCGCACGTGTTGACGCCGGCGACGAAGACGGGGAACTCGTACTGGCCGGCAGTGCACTCGCCGCCGACGGGCGGCTCCTTGCAGGGTGGCCAGAACTGCCAGGCCTCCGGCGTGATGGTCGACGAGTCGGGGTTGACGACCCGGATGAAGAAGTACGCGGCGAAGAACGAGCCGAAGAGCATGATCTCCGAGCCGATGAAGAGCAGCATCCCGAGCACGCGCGCGTCGACACGCGAGCTCTGATTCGCAGGCGGCGGCCCGTGGTGCTCGTCGTGATGGCCGTGGAGCGGCTCGGCGTGGGCCGTCATACGCCTGCCTCCACCAGCTCCTCGACGACGACGTGCTGCACGGGGAGCCCTGCCTGCGCACGCAGACGGCCGACGAGATCGCGCCGCAGCCAGCCCGAGCGCTCGCCGGGGAACGTCGACACGATGATCTCGTCGGTCCGCTCGTCCTCGACGTGCTCCATGGCGGCGACGAATGGGTCCGGATGCGCAATCTGCCCGTGCACCTCGAGCCCCTCGGAGCGAAGGATCGACAGCGCAGCGCGAAGCCGGCGCTCTGCCTCCGGATGCTCGCCGCGAGACGGGTCGCTCTGCGGGCACACGATGAGGAAGCTCGTAGGCGCCCTCGGCGGCGCGCGCGCGAATCCGGTCGAGGAGTGGCTCGCCGAGCACCGTCTCGTTCGCGACGACGAGGACGTTCGCGCCCGACCGGCCGCTGACGTCCGAGACGATGTGCTCCACCGGCCGGTCGCCCGCGACCTTCCGGACCTCGTCGAGCGAGATTCCTGCGCAGCCAACCCGACTTCGTCTCCGGGTGCGTGCAGACGACGATCTCGTCGATCTCCTCGGAAGCGAGGACGTCCTTGACCGCGCTCAGCGGATCGTCGTCGTACACGCCGCCGTGCGCGGGGATGCCCGCGAGGCGCAGCCAGGCGAGGACGCGATCGAGCCGGCGCCCTGCGGCCGCCCTCCGCGAGTCGCGATAGACGACGTATCCCTCGCGCGGAGGCGTCACTGGCGCGACGACGACGGCCCGCACCGGCCCGTGCTCCGCACGGCGACGGATCGAGTCGACGAGCTCGTCGCCGACGAGCGTCTCGTTCGCCACCACGAGAACCGTGGTGGCCTCGGTCATGCGTGCACCTCCTCGGCCTGCTTCGTCGGGCTGAGGATGGCGTGCTGCGCGCCGGGGACGCCGTACTCGTACGGCCCGCCGACGACCTGCGGGATCTCGTCGAAGTTGAAGATCGGCGGCGGGGACGAGACCTGCCACTCGAGCGTGCGCGCGTGCCAGGGGTTCGCCTCGGCGATCGGGCCGCGCACCCAGCTCGTGATCATGTTGTAGACGAACAGGACGAACGAGGCGCCGAGCACGAAGGACGCGATGGAGATGAAGAGGTTCAGGTCGCCGAACGCCTCGTCGTAGTCGAAGACGCGCCGCGGCATCCCGCGCAGGCCGACGTAGTGCATCGGGAAGAACGTCGCGTTGAAGCTGACGAAGGTCAGCCAGAAGTGCCACTTGCCGAGCGTCTCCGAGTACATCCGCCCGGTCATCTTCGGGAACCAGTAGTAGACGCCCGCGTAGATCGTGAACACGGAGCCGCCGAAGAGCACGTAGTGGATGTGCGCGACGATGAAGTACGTGTCCGAGGCGGCGATGTCGATCGGTACGGAGCCGAGGTAGATCCCCGAGAGTCCGCCGATCACGAACATGGTCACGAAGCCGAGCGCGAACAGCATCGGCGTCGTCAGGTGGATACGGCCCCGCCACAGGGTCGCGATCCACGAGAACACCTTGATGCCGGTGGGGATCGCGATGAGCAGTGTCGTGATCATCATCGGGACGCGCAGCCAGTCGGCCATGCCCGCAACGAACATGTGGTGCGCCCAGACCGAGAACCCGAGCACGAGGATCCCGAGCAGCGAGAGCGCCATCAAGCGGTAGCCGAAGATGGGCTTCCGCGACATCGAGGAGATGACCTCGGACACGATCCCGAAGCCGGGCAGCATCATGATGTACACCGCCGGGTGGCTGTAGAACCAGAAGATGTGCTGGTAGCCGAGCACGTAGCCGCCGCCCTCGGGGACGAAGAAGCTCGTGTGCATGATCCGGTCGAACATCACGAAGAACTGCGAGCCGGCGATGAACGGCGTGGCGAGGACCACGAGCAGTGACGTCGTGAAGTTCGCCCACACGAGGAGCGGCATGCGCCAGAAGGTCATCCCGGGCGCGCGCATCGTGATGATGGTCACGAGGAAGTTGAGGGCGGTCATGATCGACGACGCCCCCGCCCACTGGACGCCCATGTTGAAGAAGGTCTGGCCGAGCGGCTGCCCCTCCGAGAGCGGCGCGTAGCCCGTCCAGCCGGCGCCGAACGCGCCACCGGGGGCGAGGAAGCTCGCGACGAACATGATCCCTGCGATCGGCAGGAGCCAGAACGAGAGGGCGTTCAGCCGCGGGAACGCCATGTCGGGCGCGCCGAGCATGAGCGGCACCGCGAAGTTCGCGAGCCCGGCGAACGCGGGGATGATGAACAGGAAGATCATCAACGTCGCGTGCACGGACACGAGCCCGTTGAACGTCTGCGAGTCGACGAACTGGAGCCCCGGCTGCGCGAGCTCGGCGCGGAAGAACATCGCCATGAGCCCGCCGACCGTGAAGAAGAAGAAGGTCGTGACGAGGTACTGGATGCCGATCACCTTGTGATCGGTGTTGACCCTGAAGTAGTCCTTCCAGGTGCGGGCGCCGTGGCCCGAGTGGTCCTCCGCCACCGTCGGGCGACCGGAGATGTAGTGGAGCCAGTAGTCGAACGACCCGATGCCGGCGAGGAAGAAGATCGGCGCGACGACCATCGCGCCGACGACGAGGATGACCTCCGTATTCCAGACGGGGTCCCAGCCCCACCAGGCGCGCAGGGCCATGACGAGTAGCGCTCCCGAGGCAGAAGCCGAGAACGGCCATCCACGCCCCGCGGACGAGCCCGGGGCCGAAGAGGAGCTTCCACGTCGAGCCGTGCGGCGGCTCGAAGTGCGCCGGGTACTGCTGCACGTCGTGGTCCGGGTGCGTGGCGGTCACGCGCGCTGCTCCTGGATCCACTTGTCGAACTCCGCCTGGGTCACGACGCGGGCCTTCGCGCGCATGGTCGCGTGCCCGAGCCCGCACAGCTCGGCGCAGACGACGGCGAACTCACCCGGTGTGCTTCGGGGTGACGTTGATGTGCGTCTCGATGCCCGGCACAGCGTCCATCTTCTGACCGAACTGCGGCACCCAGAAGGAGTGCAGCACGTCCACCGCCTGCATCGTGAACTGCGCCTGCTTGCCCACCGGAAGCACGAGCTCGCCGGACTCGACGTTCCCGTAGTCCGGATACTGGAACTTCCAGGCGAACTGCTGGCCGATCGCCGTCACCTGCAGCGAGTTGTCGCTCGCCTTGCCGTTCTCCGAGAGGACGAATGCGCTCACGATGCCGAGCGCGATCACGAGGATCGCGGGCACGGCGGTCCAGGCGATCTCGAGGCCCGTGTGCCCGTGGATGGGCGGGCCGTCGGCGTCGTCGTCCGGCGGGACGCGCCACTTCCACACCGAGTACACGACCACCGCGGCGACGAGCGCGAAGATGACGATCGACATGACCGTCGCGAACCAGTAGATGTCCTGGATCCGGTCGAACTCCTCACTGTTGGAGGTCGGCAGCCACTGGAAGAGGACAGCCACGAGCGTCACGGCGATGCCGATCACGACGCCGATCGCGACCAGCTGCACGATCCCCTTGCGCACCGGCTCCGAGCCTACTCCAAGCACTAGCGGTCGTGGGATCGAACCGCACGGCTCCTGGCTATCGTGGCCCGATGCCCCGAGTCGCATGGAGCCTCGCGCTCGTTACCGTCGTCACTTTTGCGATCGTCGCCCTCGTCGGTGGGGCGGCAGGCGGTGCGGTTGCACGTTCCCAGGGCAAGCCCGTCGTCCTCGCGTTCGGCGGCGACGTGCACTTCGAGGGCGTCCTCGAGTCGAAGCTCGCGTCGGACGCCAAGCGTGTCCTCGCGCCTATCGCTCCCGTGCTCCGGAGCGCCGACATCGCGGTCGTGAACCTCGAGACCGCGGTGACGAGCCGCGGGGCGCCGACCCCGAAATCGTTCACGTTCCGGGCGCCCGCGACCGCGTTCGCGGCGCTCGAGGGAGCGGGCGTCGACGTGGCGTCGATGGCGAACAACCACGGGCTCGACTACGGCGTCGTCGGACTGCGCGACTCGCTCGCAGCGGCGAGGCGCTACGGGTTCCCGGTCATCGGGATCGGGCTCGACGACTCGCAGGCGTACGAGCCGTTCCGCCGTACCGTCGACGGCCGGCGGATCGCCGTCATCGGCGCGACGCAGGTGCTGGACGACGAGCTCGTCGCCGCGTGGACCGCGGGTCGCCGAAAGCCCGGGCTCGCGTCGGCGAAGGACGTGCCCCGGCTGGTACAGGCGGTGCGTGCGGCGCGCAGGACCTCCGACACGGTCGTCGTCTTCCTGCACTGGGGAGTCGAGCTCGAGCAGTGCCCGTCCAGCGACCAGCGCACGCTGGCGAAGCAGCTCGTCGCCGCTGGAGCGGACGTCGTCGTCGGCGGCCACGCCCACCGCGTCCAGGGCGCCGGTCGCATGGGCGAGGCGCTCGTCGGCTACGGCCTGGGGAACTTCGTCTGGTACGGCACGAGCGAGCTCTCGACGCAGACGGGTGTCCTCGTCGTGACGGTCGACGGACGGCGTGTCCTCGGCGTACCGCTGGGTCCCGGCGCGGATCGTCGACGGCGTGCCTCGTCCGCTGTCGGGCGCCGAGCGTGGACGCGAGCTCGCGTCCTGGCGCTCGCTCCGCGGCTGCACCGGCCTGAGGCCGTGACGACGGGGCTAACACTTGCCCGTCGCGGGCCGTTAGCTCAGTTGGTAGAGCAGGGGACTCTTAATCCCAAGGTCGAAGGTTCGAATCCTTCACGGCCCATTTCGACGCCAGTAGCCAAGCCGATTTGGCTCAGCTAAGCGGTTCAGCGGTGTCGAGAATGTCCCACTATCGCGTGCGGTGCATGCCCCGGTGATACCGGCTCCGGGTGCCGCAGCCCACATGCGCCGGTTGTTGAAATCACCCCTCGGAGGGGCGGCTAGCCGGTCACCGTACGACGATGGACTTGGCGAGGGATGGTTGTGCCGCCGCCACAGGAAGTCAGTCCTGAGCTCGTCCTCGTCGATCGACGCTTGGTCGATTCGTACGAGGTCGTGCGCCGTCGCGATCCGCAACCGCAGCCGCACCTGCGCGTGATCCCACGCCACACCCGCGCCGCAGTTCTTCGCATGTGCTTGAGGGGCCGCGCCGCCCGGCAACGACCCCACATTCGCACCGTATGAAGGCTGGACAGTCCTGCAAGGGCTTCCGGAGTCCTACTCCGGCGGAAGCGGCAACGTGAGCTGTGCCCCCTCACGGACGATCTGAACGATGCGCGGATGCGAAAGGTTGGCCACCTCGCCAATGTCCCGGACCGCAGCCGACCCGCGGTCGACGTTGGCGGGAGGTTCCGCGAGAACACCTCTGGCCTTCCTGTGAAGAACGGCGCATACTCAGAATGAGGCCGGGGGTGGGCCCGTCACAAGGGGAACGAGCCTGGGGAGAGAGGTTTCGCCGTCGGTTCGATCCGTCTCACCTCCGGCCTCGCCATCGCGCCGCCGCCCGCACCCGGCGATCGCTCTTGCCGATCGCTTGCCCAGCCCTCGCGCGAAGGCGCACACTGTCCACTGAGGCCGGGCGACTGGACGTGGGAAAGCCGGAGTCGCGTCGCGCCGGGGAGCAGGGGACGCGAACGGCTCCTTTGCCCGGCCTCTCATGGCCGGGTGCGTTCATGGGTTGATTCGATCCCCCCTCTCCCCGACCAGCCGCGTACCCTCGCAGAAAGCCCTGCACATCGGCGCCTCTCTTCTTGTCGGCCATGCCCAGCGGACGAGCCGCGCGGCAACAGATGGGGCAACGGAACCCGCGACGCGCTGGGGTGCGGTAGCGTTTGGACAGGACTCGATCGGGTAACTGAGCGCCCATCGCCGACGACGAGGGCGCCTGTGGAAAGCACTGTTCCCCACAGCCGGTACCGAGAACCGACTGGATCCCAAGCGTGAGACGAAAACTTCTCATGGTGTCGCGGACGCGCTACACACTCCCGCTATCTGCTGCTCTCACGCGCAAGTTCGATGCACTCGCGGCCGAGTTCGAGGTGCAAGTGCTGGCCGCGGTCGCCGGCGGGGGCGGACGCGATGCTCGTTTTCGGCTCGTCAGTCCTGTCCGCCCTCGTCTCATCGATGGACCCCTCTTCTACGCGCTCCTCCCATTCCGTGTCGCACGAGAGGTTCGCCGCGTCCGTCCCGACGCCGTCCTCGCCCAAGGCGGTCAAGAGACCGGGCTCGTCCTCGTTGGTCGCGCGCTCGCACGCGTACCAACCTGCGTGATCGCCGATGTCCATGCTGACCCGAGAGCCCCGACGCGGCTGTACGGATCGAGGTTCCGCAAGGCGCTCGCGCCACTCGCGGACCTGCTCGCCCGCCAGGGCCTACGGCGGGCGGACGGCGTACGCACGCTGTCCGACTTCACGTCTCGAGCGGTGCGTGCAGAGGGAGTCGAGCCAACTGCCACCTTTCCGGCATATCTGGATCTCGAGTCGTTCCTCGAGACGCCGCCTGCACCTCTCCCGGACCTACCGGTCGCGGTGTTCGTGGGCGTTCTCGAGCGCTACAAGGGCGCTGACGTCCTCGCTGCTGCTTGGCGGATCGCGGCGCCACAGGTGCCCTCGGCATCCCTTCATCTCATCGGTCGCGGGGCGATGCACGCGGTGGCGAACCGCTTGATCGCCGAGTTGCCGCGACAGACGCGCTGGACGGAGAGCCTTCCGACGGAGGGCGTCGTTCGCGCGATCGACGATGCCACCGTGCTCCTGCTGCCTTCCCGGTCGGAGGGCCTGCCGCGAATCATTATCGAAGCCGCCTGCCGCGGTCGCGCCGCGGTCGCGACCGCTGCTGGTGGGATTCCCGACCTCATCACTCACGGCGAGAACGGTCTGCTCGTTCCACCGGACAATCCGGAAGCGCTCGCCGACGCACTTGTCGACGTGCTGTCGGACCAAGGGCTTGCTGAACGCCTCGGGCTCGGGGCGCGCACGACCGTACGGCCATGGGTTGCCACACCGGAGGAGTACGCACGACGCGTTCGCGATCTCGTCGATGAGGTCGTTGCGACCGCGAAATCGCCCAAGCCGTCCTCAGCGTTCGAGGCGTTCCGGCACCGCCTACGTACTTCTCACACATATCGGGCTAGCCCGCACCAGTTGGACATGTAGCTCGACGGTGAGCACGTCTCCAGCCCGTTACTGCGGCCCTGACGGGCCAGTAGTGTTGCCGCCCCGTGAAGGTCTTCACCGTCGTCGGCAACCGTCCCCAGTTCATCAAGGCGGCGCCGCTCTCCGCAGCGCTGCGCGAGGCCGCGTGGACGAGGTCGTGCTGCACACGGGCCAGCACTGGTTTCACGTCATGTCCCAAGTCTTCTTCGACCAGCTGGGCCTTGCCGAGCCGCGCTACCGCCTCGATCTGCACACGTCGAGCATCGACGCGATGCAGCCCACGATCGCCGAACGGATCGCCGCCGAGTCGCCGGATCTCGTCCTCGTGTACGGCGACACCAACTCGACGCTCGCCGGCGCGCGCGCTGCAGCCGACGCCTCGATCCCCCTCGGCCATGTCGAGGCGGGGCTTCGAAGCGGCGACCTCTCGATGCCGGAGGAGCACAACCGGATCGAGACCGACCGCCTCGCCTGGCTCCTCTTCTGCCCGGACGACCGTTCACGTCGGACGCTGGAGGAGGAGCGCGTCATGGGCCGAATCTACGTCGTCGGCGACGTGATGGCCGACGCGACGCGCATCTTCGCCCCGGTTGCCCGGGCCGCGTTCCCCGTACCGCATGAGCCCGGCTCGTATGTGGTCGTGACGATCCACCGGCAGGCGAACGTCGAGCCGCCGCGCCTCGGGCGCATCGTGGAGGGCCTGAACCGGATCGACGAGATGGTCGTCTTCCCCGTGCACCCGCGGACACGCACACGAATCCAGGAGCAAGGGCTCGTGCTCGGCGGCCACATCCGCGTGATCGAGCCGCTGAGCTACCTCGAGCTCGCGTCCCTCGCGTCGCAGGCGCGGGTGATCGTCACGGACTCCGGCGGGCTGCAGAAGGAGGCCTACTGGTACGGCGTGCCATGCGTCACCGTCCGGCCGTCGACGGAGTGGGTGGACACGATCGCCGAGGGCGCGAACGTGCTCGTCGACGACGACCCGGAGGCGCTCGCCGCCGCGGTCGCGTCGGCGACGATGCCGGCCAACCGACCAGTGTTGTACGGCGACGGGCACGCCTCCGAGCGGATCGCGCAGGTGCTCGTCGCTACGATCCCGACCCGATGAAGCGCGAGGTCGCCATCGTCGGAGCCGGCTACGTCGGCCTCCCGCTCGCCCGCACGTTCGCCGACGCCGGCAAGAGCGTGCTCCTCGTGGATGTCGATCCGGCCCGCGTCGCCCAGCTGAACGAGGGCGAGGGCTACATCGAGGACGTGCCGACGGAGGTACTGAAACCGCTGGTCGACTCCGGGCTCATCGCCGCGACGACGGACTACGACGAGCTGAGGGACGTCGACGCCATTCTCATCGCCCTCCCGACGCCGCTTTCGCGACAGCGCGAGCCCGACCTGCGCATCCTCGTCGCGGCCTCCGAGCAGATCGCGACTCGGTTGCGCGCAGGGCAGCTCGTCGTCCTGGAGTCGACGACGTACCCCGGCACGACGCGCGAGCAGGTGCAGCCGATCCTCGAGCGCGGGAGCGGTCTCACCGCCGGCCAGGACTTTCACCTCGCGTTCTCTCCAGAGCGCGTCGATCCCGGGCGTGAAGACTGGACGACGAAGAACGTCACCAAGGTGGTCGGCGGCATCGACGAGAGGCTCGACGGCGGCCGCCGCAGCTCTCTACTCGGCCGCGATCGACAACGTGCACCCGGTCTCCTCCCCGGAGGCGGCCGAGCTCACGAAGCTCCTCGAGAACATCTTCCGCTCGGTCAACATCGCGCTCGTCAACGAGCTGGCGCAGCTGTGCGACCGGATGGGGATCGACGTGTGGGAGGTCGTCGAGGCAGCGGCGACGAAGCCGTTCGGATTCATGTCCTTCAAGCCCGGCCCCGGCCTCGGCGGCCACTGCATCCCGATCGACCCCTTCTATCTCACGTGGAAGGCCCGCGAGTTCGGCTTCTCCACGGAGTTCATCGAGCTTGCTGGGAAGGTCAACGAGTCGATGCCGTACTTCTGCCGGTCAGTCGTCTCCCAGGCGCTGAACCATGCGCGCCAGCGCTCGCTCTCCGGCTCGAAGATCCTCGTCATCGGCGTCGCGTACAAGCCGGGTATCTCGGACACGCGCGAGTCGCCGGCCATCAAGCTCATCGGGCTGCTCGGGACTGCCGGCGCCGAGGTCGCCTACCACGATCCGCATGTGCCCTCGTTCTCGGAGAACGGGATCTCCATGAGCTCGTCCCCGCTCGAGCCGGCCGCGTACGACTGCGTCGTCATCGTGACGGATCACGGAGAGATCGACTACGAGCGGCTGATCGACGAGTCCGTGCTCGTCGTCGACCTGCGCAACGCGACGGGCGCGAACGGGACGCGCTCCGACAAGGTCTGGAAGCTGTGAGAGTCCGGGTCGGCCAGGCCGGCCTCGGCGAATGGGGGAAGAACCTCGCGCGCAACTTCGCCGACCTCGCCGACCTCGCATGGCTCTCCGATCCGGCCGAGGGCAAGGCGGACGAGTTTCGGAGCCGCTATCCGCAGGCGCGCTGGGCCGACTCCTTCGACGAGATGCTCGAGGACCCGGCGCTCGATGCAGTCGTCGTCGCAACTCCTGTGCCAACGCACTACGAGCTTGCGAAGCAAGCGCTCGAGGCGGGCAAGCACGTCTTCGTCGAGAAGCCCCCGGCGATGAAGGGTGACGAGATCGACGACCTCGTCGCGATTGCGGAGGAGCGCGACCTCGTCCTCATGCCCGGCCATCTGCTCCTCTACCACCCCGGCGTCCTCAAGCTGAAGGAGCTCGTCGACGGGGGGCAGCTCGGCGACGTCCTGATGGTGTACGGAAATCGTCAGAACCTCGGCGTCATTCGAAAGCACGAGAACGCCCTCTGGTCACTCGGGGTACACGACCTGTCGGTGATCCTCTACCTGCTCGACGAGGATCCGGTCGAGGCCGTGGCGCTCGGCCAGTCGCTGCTGAAGACGGGTGTCGAGGACGTCGTCTTCTGCTACCTCCGCTTCCCGTCGGGGCGCATCGCGCACATGCATCTTTCGTGGCTCGACCCGCACAAGATGCGGAAGATGACCGTGGTCGGCACCGAGAAGATGGCGGTCTTCGACGACATGGAGCTCGACCGGAAGGTCACGGTGTACGACAAATCGTCCTGGAAGCCCGTCGATACGTACGGCGAGTGGCAGACCCGCACGGGCGACATCCACATCCCGAGGATCCCGACCGACGAGCCGCTCAAGCTCGAGTGCCGTGCGTTCCTCTCGCTCGTCGAGGGCGAAGGCGATCGTGCGCGCGTCGCACGGGACGGTGCCCGCGTCGTCCGGGCACTCGACATGCTCACCACCTCGTTGAATGGCGGCTGAGGTCCACCCGACCGCGACGGTCTACCCCGGCACGGTGCTCGGGAAGAGCGTGAAGGTGCTCGAGAACGCGGTCGTCGGGAAGCAGCCCTCGCTGTCGCCGCGGTCGACCGCGAAGCGCGAGCCGCTGCCGCCGACCGAGATCGGTGACGGGACGATCGTCTCGACCGGCGCGATCGTCTTCGCCGGTTCCACGATCGGCGCGCGGGTCATCCTCGGCGACCAGTCGTGCGTGCGAGAGCGCGTGACCGTCGGCGACGACGTCGTCCTCGGGCGCGGGTCGCTCGTGGAGAACGACACGACGATCGGCTCCATGACGAAGATCCAGGCGGAGGCGTACATCACCGCCTACTCGACACTCGAGGAGCACGTCTTCATCGCCCCCTGCGTCGTGACCACGAACGACAACTACATGGGCCGGACCGAGAAGCGGCACGAGCTCATGAAGGGCCCGACGATCAGGCGCGGCGCGCGGGTGGGCGGCGGCGCCATCCTCTGCCCAGGGGTCGAGATCGGCGAGGAGGCCTTCGTCGGTGCGGGGGCGGTCGTGACGAAGGACGTCCCGCCGCGCGTCATCGTCGTCGGGAACCCCGCGCGTGTGCTGCGCGACGTCCCGCAGGACGAGTTGTTGCACGGACCGGAAACCGGCTAGCGCCGGGTTTCCGGTCGCGCGAAGACCCCTAAAGGCGGCCGCGTCGCCACGAGGGATCAGCCCTTGACGACCGCGAGTCGGTAGCGAGTCGCGCCCGGGCTCGAGATGCGCACCTGGATGTAGTACGTCCCGGCGAGCCGGGGACGATACGACAGGTACTGACGCGACCCCGGGCGAGCCGACGTACGCACCCGGTAGCGGAAGTCCGCGACCCGTTCGAGCGAGCCGGCACGGGGCAGCCAGAAGGCGAGGCTGAGGTCGACGGTCGTGTCCGAGCCCGTCAGCCCCACGTACACCGGCTGGTTCCGGTTCAGGCGGATCGCGTAGACGTCGTCCTGATCGTCCCAGAAGTCGACGCGCGCTCGGAGCCGCCGATTCGTCCCCGACACCGGGTACGCGCGCGTGCCGAGATCGTCGTTCGCCTCGTAGAAGTCGCGCGGCGGAAGCGGGCCCGCCAGGGCGTCGATCGCGGCAGCGACGTTCAGCCTGCCCCAGCCCGAGTACGCGTCGCGTCCGTCCGCGCACGTGTCGCAGCCGGTGTCGACGTCGAGGTCGATCGCCGTCGACTGGAGGATGCTCGTGACCTGCTCGGGGCGAAGCGTGGGACGGAGGCTCAGCAGGACCGCTGCCGCCGCCGTCGCCTGGGGCGCGGCGAACGACGTCCCCTGCGCCTCGCGGTACTCCTCGGGACCGCAGCTCGAGTAGCCCTGCTCGGTGCACTGCGGGAACCGCGCCGTCAGCGGTCGCGGAAGGATCGAGAGGATCTCGAGCCCGGGCGCCGCGAGATCGTTGTAGATCGAGTCTCGATTCGAGAACGCCGGGATGCCGCCCGTGTTGCTCGTCGCGCTCACGCCGAGCACGTGCGGGAGCGCCGCCGGATAGCTGGCGTACTTCCACGGGCTGGTGGGCGCCTGGTCCGAGTTGCCGACAGCGGCGACCACCACGACGCCGTTCGAGATCGCGTAGGCGACGGCGTCGGCTTCGAGTCGCGAGTAGGTGTCGCGGGCGGGATCGAGCGGATCGCGGACGCCGCCGAGGCTCATGTTGATGACACGGGCACCGTGGTCCACCGCCCACCGGATCGCCTTCGCCTCGGCGTCCACGGGAATGGTGCGCGACTTGGTGACGACCTTCGCGATCAGCAGCTCGGCGGACGGGGCCAGCCCGGCGATGCCGATGCCGTTGTCGACACCCGCGCCCACGAGACCCGCAACGAAGGTTCCGTGGCCGAAGGTGTCGACACGAGCCGACCCTCCGACGAAGCTCTTCGCCCCGAGGATCTTCCCGGCGAGGTCGGGATGACCCGCGTCGACTCCCGAGTCGATGATGGCGACCGGGATCGGCTCGAACGCGGGCAGCGTCACCCACGGCGCATAGAAGCCGCTGTAGGTGAGGTACCACTGCTTGGACACGAGCGGATCGGTCGGCGTGAACGCCAGATGCCGCGTGACGATCGGCTCGACGTAGCGAACTCCGGGGATCTCGCGAAGCGACACACCCGCGGGCACGTCGACCACGAGCGCGGGGATCGGTCTCAGGCTCTCCGGATGCGAGCCGGTGCGCGCCTCCACCGCCTTTGCGACCTTCGACGCGCTCGCCCCGTGCACGATGCCCACCGCGACTCGCGCGGCCGAAGCGTTCGCGGGCAGCGCGAGCCACGCGGCGACGACGCCCGCGAGAAGCGCGATGACCCTCATCCGATCACCTGCACGGGCGCGGACGTCCCCGCCGCGAGGTCACTGGTGGCAGCCGTGCGCGCACGGTAGGTCCCCGCCGGAACGAGAGTGTCGAGCTCGAGCCGGAAGCTGCCCGTCGCATCCACGCTGGCGTCACCCACGAGCGCCCACGTCGTGCCCTTTCGCCGCTCGATCGCGACGAGAAGGCCGGGGCGCTTCGGCCTGACGGTGCCCGTGATCACTCCGGGCTCGATCTGCGTCGGGCGAGCGAGTGTGATGCGGGGTGCGACCTGGACGAGCAGCGCCGGCGAGGCGCCGCCCTCCGCCTCCAGCCGATACCGCGTCGTGCGTAGCGGTGTGACGTCGAACGCGACGGCGCCGGCCACATCCGGAGCGATGGTCACGACGGGTGTCCACGACGAGCCCTCGAGCGACGACGCCAGCTTCGGCACGCCAAGGCCCCGCCCGATTCCGCTCAGGCGGGTGCTCGATCCGAAGACGACCGCCCCGCGGCTCGGCCGGTCGAGGCGCAGAACGCCGACCGTCAGCCACGTCGACCGCAGGCCGAGAGCCGTTCGGACGAGCGACGCCGGGATCTGCTCGGTTCCACCAACCGTCTCGAGCATGAGCGTCCGCAGCCGGCCCGACGGCGTTCCGACGCCTCTGCCGTCGATCACCCGCGCGTCCGCCCCGAACTTCGACTGCATCGTGCGTGCGCCGAGAAGCACCGGCCCCCAGCGGTGGTACGGAGACAGCTTGTCCCAGGGATCGGGCCGGGACACGAGGTACGGGACAGCGAACCCGAAGACGTCGGCGGCACTCGCCGTCTTGCCGCCCGAGGTCGAGAAGTAGTACGTCGTGGCGACCTTCCCACCGTAGAGGACGACCTCGCCGGCGGTGTCCTCGACGGCCTTCGTCGTCGACGGCTTCTCTCCGGCGACACCCAGGTACACCTGACTGCGCACGTCGGCGTAGAGGTCGAACGGCTTGCCCTTGAGGAGGCTCGCGATCGCGTAGGAACGCGCGGCGACCGCCTGGGCCTTGAGCACCTCGACGGGCCAACTGAAGGGGACCTCGCCGGCGACGACGCCTTGCAGGTAGCTCTCGAGCGCGACGACGTTCACGACGCGCAGGAAGGTGCCCTGCGGGACGAGCTCGAGCTTTCCGCGATACAGCTTCCCGTCTAGCGCGAGCGGCGCCTTCTTGCCGGGACGGATGATCAGCGGCTGTGTCGCCGTGACGGGACCGACGTCGGACGGCAGCGAGAGATCGGCGCGGAGCGTGAGCGAGCCCTTCGGAAGCTTGTACGTCGTTCCCGTGGCATCGGCCGCGGTGAACGGGACGGGCGAAGAGACGGTCACGGCACGACGGCCCTCCGCCAACAGGACGCGAAGCTCCTTGCGGCCGGCCCGCCCGATCTGAGTCCCCGTGTAGTAGTGCGCCAGGATCTGGTCGTACGTGCGCCCGGCGAGCGCCTGTCCATACGCGCCGTACTGGCTCATGCCGACCCCGTGGCCGTATCCGCGTCCGGAGACGACGAACACCGCCTCGCCGTAGGACGACGACGGGTTCTGCTGGCCGGAGGCCGCGCCGGTGACGAGGAGGACCGCAGTGAGAAGGACGATCGAAAACGTGCGCACGAAGGCTCCAGGGTAGCTCCGCAAAGAGTGCAATCTGTGTTCTCGGCCAAAAGCGCGCGGCCTTGAGCGAAACGGCCTATTTCCAGGCAGGCTCAGGTTGTGCGACCCGCGAATCTGCTCTGGCAGATCCGCGACCGCACGCACATCGAAAGCCGCTCGCTCCTACTGCCACGCAGACTCCTCGACAGGGGCGCGGGCCTTCAGCGGCTCCCACCAACCGCGGTTGGCCTCGTACCAGGCGACCGTCTCGGCGAGACCGTCGTCGAACCCGCGAGACGGCTTCCAGCCGAGCTCGTTCGCGATCTTCGTCGAGTCGAGCAGGTAGCGGCGGTCGTGGCCCGGACGATCGGGGACGATCTTCTTGAGCGACGCGGGTTTGCCGGTCAGCTCGAGCAGGCGGTCCGCGATCTCCTCGATGGTGGCCTCGATGCCCGACCCGACGTTGTAGGTCTCGCCCGGCCGCCCCGCCCGGAGAACGAGGTCGATGGCCTCGCAGTGGTCGAGGACGTGGAGCCACTCACGCTTGTTCTGCGTCGAGGCGTACATCGGCAGCGCCTCGTCGTCGAGCGCGTTGGTCGCGAAGAGCGGGATGACCTTTTCGGGAAACTGGAACGGCCCATAGTTGTTCGAGCAGTTCGTGATCGTCACCGGCAGCCCGAACGTCTCGAAGTACGCACGCACGGCGTGGTCCGCTCCCGCCTTCGACGCGTTGTACGGCGTGCGTGGCCGGTACGGCGACTCCTCGGTGAAGACCTCGTCCGTGTCGAGCGCGAGGTCACCGTAGACCTCGCACGTGGAGACATGATGAAAGCGCTCGACCTCGGCGGCACGTGACGCGTCGAGCAGGGTCTGCGTGCCGAGCACGTTCGTCCGGAAGAACCGTGTCGGATCGACGACGGCGAGCGAGTTGTGCGACTCGGCGGCGAAGTTGACGACGACCTCGGTGCCGTGCTCGCGCAGCGTCGCCTCCGCGAGCTCGCGATCGCAGATGTCGCCCTGAACGAACACGATGTCGTCCTCGACTGCAGCGAGGCTCTCGCGGTTCCCGGCGTATGTGAGGAGGTCGTAGACGACGACCTCGTCGTCGGGATGGCGCTCGAGCCAGTGGTGAACGAAGTTGGAGCCGATGAAGCCGGCTCCGCCGGTGACGAGGAGGCGCATCGGCGGAAGGTTAGTGGTCGCCCATCTCGGCGAGACAGGCGCGGAGCCCGTCGCGCCAGGGCGGGAGCCGCGGAGCGCCCGCGCGCTCGCTCCTCAGCACCGAGTAGGCAGGCCTCGACGCCGGGCGCTCGCTCTCGGCGGACGTGATCCGGCGGACACGGCAGTCGACCCCGGCGTCCTCGAAGATCGCCTCCGCGAAGTCGGCCCACGTGCAGTCACCGGCCGCTGCGACGTGCCAGAGGCCCTTCGGAAGGTCCTCGTCGACGAGCCCACGCACTGCCTCGGCGAGGTGTCCGACGAACGTCGGACACCCACGTTGGTCGTCCACGACTGCGATCTCGTCCTGCTTTCCGGCGAGCCGAAGCATCGTCCGCAGGAAGTTGTGGCCCGTGGGGCCGAACAGCCACGACGTGCGCACGACCCACGCGTTCAGGCCGGCCGCAGCCTCCCCGTGCAGCTTCGTGCGGCCGTACGCGGACGCCGGGTTCGGGCCGTCCGACTCGACGTACGGTGAGCGCTTGCGACCGTCGAACACGTAGTCCGTGGAGAACGTGACCAACGGTGCCTTCAGGGCGGCCGCGTGCGCCGTGCCCGCGACGTTCACCGCCGCCGCGCCCTGAGGGTCGGCCTCTGCGCCGTCGACGTCGGTCCACGCCGCGGTGTGGAGGACGAGATCGATGCTGTTGCGACTCACCGCGTCCCCAAGGGGTTCGGTTACGTCCCACTCGGCGCGGGAGAGCGCGTGGACATCGTCGTCGGAAAAGGCCCGCAGGAGCGCGTGGCCGAGCTGGCCACCCGCGCCTGTGATCAGGACTCGACGGCGGCGTCCCGCGCGGACAGGATCGGGGTGCTCGAGCTCCATAGCGCTGCGACGCGCGGGTCGTTCCAGGGGAAGGTGTGCTCGTCGGGGTCGGCGAGGTCGTACTCGGCCGTGACGTGGTAGCAGAAGAGGATGTCCGTCAGCGCTTCGAAGCCGTGCGCGTGGTGGCCTGGGACGTAAACGGCGACGGGGTTGTCCTCGCCGATGTCCTCCGTGAACGTCTCGCCCGTCTCGCGGTCGAGCACCACCACCCGCGCCGTACCCCGGAGGCACGCGAAGAGATCGTCCTGACCGCGCGCGTGGTAGTGCAGCCCGCGGATCACGCCGGCGGTTGAGAACGAGACGTTCGTCTGCCGCATCGGCTTCGGCAGCGCGCTGTCACGCCGGAGTTCGCAGAACCATCCGCGCTCGTCCTCGACGCGACGTAGCGGGATGCGCACGACGCCGTCGATCACGCGGCGTCCTGCTTGTTGGCCCCCGTCTGGTCGATCCGGTGCCCGATGTCCGCGAGATGCTGCCAGTGCTTCCCGGCGTCCTCCCACCAGCCCTCGACCTCGGAGGCGTCGAGCCGTCCGGCGAGCGCGTAGTGGCGGTTGACGTCCGTGATCTCGAGCTCGCCGCGGGCCGAAGGGCTCAGCGTGTCGATGACGTCGAACACGTCCGGTGGGTAACAGTAGAGCCCGACGACCGCGTGCGAGGTCGGAGGGCTGTCGTAGCGCGGATCGACGACCCCCGCCTTCTCCACGATGTCGGCGACCCCGCCGTCCTCGCCGTACACGACGACGCCGAAGTTCTCGGGGTCGCGGACCTCCTTCACGAAGATCCGAGCGCGCGAGGGCCTCTCCGCCCAATCGTGCAGGCTCGCGGTCTGCGCGAATTCGAAGATGTTGTCTCCGAGCACGACAACGAGCGGGGCGCCGCCGGCGAAGTCCCGCGCCATGCCGACGACCTGCGCGATGCCTCCCGGCTCGGTCTGCACCTTGTACGTGAGATCGAGTTCGAGGATCGGGTCGCCGCCACCACGGGGCGCGAGTCGCCCGTCCCCGAGCAGGTCGATCATCTGCCCCGCGTGGCCCTTGCCCGTCACGAGCAGCACCTCCGAGATGCCCGCGAGCTGCAAGAGCTGGAGCGGGTAGTAGATCATCGGCCAGCTCCCGACGGGCAGCAGGTGCTTGTTCGAGACTCGCGTCAGCTCGCCGAGGCGCGTCGCCTCGCCACCGGCGCAGATGAGGCCTCTCGGCTGCACGGCGAGATGCTACGAAACGCTACGGCCGCTTTCGCGGACGCTCGCGCCACGCCTTCCGCGCCGCGGTTTTGCGCTCCCTGACACCGGGTACGTCCCGCACAGCAGCAAACCAGACGTAGACCGCGAAGGTCACGACTCCCGCGATCAGCTGCAGAAGGCGCTTGGGGTGGAGGGCGAGATACAGCAGTGCCCGCACGCGGGCGATCGTAGCCGACATACTTCGGGGCCGAGTCGAAGGAAAGGTGGTACCAGGCATGGCGAAGACCAAGACGAGTCCCGCGCTGGCGACAGAGGCGCTCAAGCCGTACGTCCAGCGGGCGATGACCGATCCCGAGCTACGCGAGGACCTCCTCGCCGCATTCGTCGCCGCCCGCTCGATCTACGACCAGATGGCGAAGGGTCGCGGCATCAAGGGCAAGGCGGAGAAGGTCTCCGACAAGGACGTCCAGAAGCAGCTCCAGCATCTCGTCGACGACCTCTCGGAGGCGTCGGACAAGCTCAAGGGCAAGGCCAAGAAGAAGGGCCACAAGGGCCGCAACCGTGTCATCCTGCTCACGGGGGTGACGATCGGCGTCCTGTACAACCCGTGGACCGGTCAGGCGACGCGCGACTGGATCATGGAGCAGATCGCCGGCGGAGACGGGGCTGGGCTCGAGGAGCTCGGGGCAGAGCTCGCCGCCGAGGCCGACGCAGCATCGGGGGGCGGCAACGGGTCGGAACCCTAGAGCCGGTCGGTCAGACGCAACGATGCGGCCGCGAAGCGGCCGCCTTTAGGATCTTCGCGCGACCGGAGCTCCGCGCTAGCGGATCTCCGGTCTTGCGCAAGCTAATTCCGGAGCGCTCTCTCGAGCGCTCCGGGCACCAGCCCGCTCGTAGAGGCGATGTCGTCGGCCTTGAGCAAGACCGCACCGGGTGGCGGCAGCGTCACACTGCCGGGTCCCGTCGGCAGGTAGATCCTGCCCGCGGAGAACGAGACATCCTGCGCGCGTCGCCACGCGAGCAGGATCGAGTACGGCGCGACGACACCGTCGTAGCCGAGCCCTGCCATCGAGGCGGGATGGATCTCGAAGTGGAGGTGCGGCGCGCCGCCGTCGGCGTCTCCCGTGTCGCCGACGAAGCCGATCACGTCGCCCGCCTGCACGCTGCGCCCTTCGACGGCGAGCGGCGAATAGGCGGAGAGATGGGCGTAGTAGAACTCGTTCCCCTCCGTGTCGCGCAGCCACAGTCGGTAGCCGCCGAGCCGGTTGAACCCGATCGTGTGCAGCGTCCCGTCGGCGACGGCCAGCAGCGGCGTGCCCGCCGCCGCGAAGATGTCCTCGCCGTGATGCCAGCCGCCGGGAACGTCCGGCCGCGGGCCGCCGAAGCTGTCGCCGAACGAAGCCGTCCCGAACACGGGAAAGACAAAACCCCCGGAGGACAGCTGTGCGGAGACCTCCGGTGCGACGCGCACCGGGCCGCCCGGAACTTCACCGCCGACCTCCGGCTCGGGCGCGGGTGGGAGCTGATCGGGTCGTCCTCGAGTCGGGCGGTCGCTCGGGCCGGGGACCACCGGCTTCGGCGGGGCGTCGAGGTCGGCAACAGCCGTCGCCTGCGCGCTGCCGATCACGATCTCGCTTCCGGCCGGCAGCCCGCCATGGGCCGCGCTCAGGTTGACCCGCAGCGCGATCATCGACGCCTGCGCGGCCGGAGGTCCCTTCTTGCGCGAACCGCTGGAGCCCGAGAGGACCGTGAGCGACCCCCAGTCCTCGAGCGAGGTGCTCGCGCCAGGCGTGCTCGCGATGTCGCGTCCGAGCGCGCGCAGTCCCTGGACCTCCGACGCCAGGCTCTCGGAGCCCACCGAGCGCTCGCTGGCGCCGGCGGAGACCGACGCAGTCACCTTCCCGGCCACGATCTCGCCGTTGAAGAGCGAGACGACGATCGCCTCGGCGAACGACTGCGTCGCCGCGGCGGACCCCGGTGAGGCGAAGACGACGGCGCGCGAACGACCGATGCTGGCCACGGAGCCGTCGGCCGGGTACTGGAAGGACTGGACGTCCGCGGTCGTCGACGTCGGCCAATCGAGGTCGCCGAGCGCGACCGTGTCCTGGCCCGGGATCGTGATCCGGAGGAGAAATGCGCTCGCACCCGTCGTTGCGCTGCGTGGCGGCGGCGCCGCTGATGCGATCGCAGTGCAGGCGACGATGGCAGCTACGACCGCGACGGCGAACCGGATCACGGCGGATCAGAGTAGCGCGGCCGCCTACGACGTGTGCTCCAGACGAGCTGCGCGGCGACGCCGAAGAGCAGGATCGCAAAGAGCTTCCGCAGTGTCGGCTCGGGCAGCTCGGTGACGACGCGGGCACCGATCTCCACGCCGACGATCGACGAGACGCCGACGACGATCGCGGTGCGGATCCGTACGTTGCCGTACCGCCGCTGATTCCAGGTGCCCGCGAGGACCGTCGGCAGGATCGCCAGCAGCGACGTTCCCTGCGCCTCGAGCTGCCCGAGGCCGAGCGCGACCAGCGTCGGGACGAAGAGAATCCCTCCCCCCACGCCGAACATGCCGGCGAACACGCCGGCCGCGAGCCCGAGCACGATCGCGAGGAGGATCGTCGACGTGCTCACGAGCACGCGCCTCGCTCGTGAGCGTGGAGGGGCGTGGGGAACCGGGAGGTTCCCCACGCTCTCAAGAAGAAGGGCGCGGACCGATGGCGAGCGGTGCTCACGTGATCAGCAGCGCGACGCCGATGACGGTGAGGAGTGCGGCGAAGCCGTAGGCGAGGGTGCTCTGTCTGACGCGCTGCTGCCAGACGGTGCCGGCGAGCGCCCCGATCGCCGCAGGTAGACCGACGAGCGCCGCGTAGCCGACGTCGACCTCGCCGCGGAGCGAGAACACGACGACCCCTGCTCCGGCGGTGATCACGATCGCCGCGAGCGATGTCGCAGTCGACTCGCGCTCGGAGAGGCCCGCCACGAGGATGAGGAGCGGCACGACGACGATGCCGCCGCCGACTCCGAAGAACGCGGAGAAGACCCCCGCCGCGAGCCCGATGGCGACGAGGCGCACGGGCGTATCGTACGAGCGTGGTCAGTCGAGTCGGGATCGTCCTTGCGTTGATCGTGGTCTCGGCTGTCGGGGTCGCCACGTCATCCGCGCGTCAGCCGCCGGCCGGCACTGCGATGTACGTGATCCGCCACGACCCTCGCCTGTGCCCGAGCCCCAGGTGCGGCGGGTACTGGCTCGCCATCGCGAACGGGGCGCGGACTCGCTGCTCGGACGGCCTGCGACGCCCGCGCTGCTATGTCGGCAGAGCGGTGGGCCCCAAGGGTCGGCCACTCGCCGACATCTCCGAAGGCGCGCTCGTCCGCGGTGCGATCGATCGCTGGGAACGAGCTCCTCTGGAGCTCGACGAGGTCGTCGTCTCGGCCGTCTATGCAGCTGCCGGGGATGCCGAGGTGAACGGCGGCTACTACCGGGTGTTCGACACCGGGATCGTCTGCATCCGCGCGCCGTGCTTCTCTTTCCGGGCACAACAGGTGAACGGCTCCTCCCGCATCACGGCGTCGTCCATCGACCTCGAAGCGAGCGGTGCGACACGGTCCGAGGTGGAGCAGGCGCAGGCAAGGCTGCGGACGAAGGACGGCCTGTACGCGAGAGGGCGCTTCGCGTCGACGCCGGACGGAGGTCGCGTGTTCCGCGCGTTGCGCCTCTACCTCAGAGCGCCGCTGCCTCGCGCCTGAGCACGTCCCACGCAACCCGCACGTCGTCCTCGGTCGTGCGGAAGTTGCCGATCGCGAGACGCAGCTGGTACCGCCCCGCGAAGCGCGTGTGCGAGAGAAACACCTCGCCGGAGTCGTTCACCCGCTGGAGGATCCGCTCGTTGTCCTCATCCGAGCCGTCGTGCCGGAAGCAGACGAGGGAGAAGTGTCGCGGCGCCGTCACCTCCCAGCCCGGCTCGGCGCGCACCCAGCTCTCGAAGAGCTCGGCGAGCCGGAGGTGCTCGCGGAGGCGCTCCTGCAAGCCGCGGCGCCCGTAGCAGCGGAGCACCGCCCAGAGCTTCAGCGCGCGGAAGCGGCGTCCGAGCGGGATCGAGACCTCGCTCAGGTTGAGCGCGTCGTCGGGCGAGCGGAGGAACTCGGGTACGAGGCTGAACGCGTTGCGAAAGGCGTCCTGCCTCCGTGTCCACAACACCGAGCAGTCCATCGGCACGCCCAGCCACTTGTGCGGGTTCACGCCGATCGAGTCCGCGCGCTCCCATCCTGCGAAGCGATCCCGCAGTTCCGGCAGGATCGCCGCCGATCCGGCGTAGGCGGCGTCGACGTGCAGCCAGGTTCCGGTCGCCGCACAACGCTCGGCGATCTCCGGCACCGGGTCGACGGACGCCATACCGGTCGTCCCGATGGTCGCGAGCACCATGCACGCGTCGTCCTCGCCGATCTCGTCAGGACGCATCCGGAACTCGCCGTCCGTCACAACCTTCCGCAGGTCGAGGCCGAGCATCCGCGCCGCCTTCTCCCCGACCGAGTGTGCGTGCTCCGAGCAGACGAGGACGCGGCGGTCCGGGTTCAGCGACCGGGCGGCGATCGCGGCTGCGAGGACGCCGGTCGACGCGGTGTCCTCGATGTGCCCACGAAACTCCGCCGGGAGGCCGACGAGCTGCCGGAGCCAGTCGACCGTGAGCTCCTCGAGCTCCTGTAGCGCCGGGGACGTCCGCCAGAGAATCCCGACCTGGTTGAGCCCCGCCACGAGCAGCTCCGCGAGGACGCCCGGCTCGGAGCCGGTCGTCGCGAAGTACGCGAGGAAGCGCGGGCTCTGCCAGTGCGTGATCCCCGGCAGCAGCACCGAGTCGAGATCAGCGACGACCGCCGCGAACGGCTCGGCCTCCTCGGGAGCGGACGCAGGAAGCGCCGCGCGGATCGCGCCGGGCTCCACCCGAGACAGCACCGGGAGCTCGCTCACGCGCTCGAGGTAGGACGCGACCCACTCGAGCGCGAGCGCTCCGTCTTCTCTGATGTCGCTCACTTCGTGAGCTTCTCGATGTCTCGCCACGAGCGCGTGTTCAGGATCTGCTCCTTCGTGAGCCACGCCCGACGCGCCTGCGCGACGCCGAGCTCCGAGTAGCCGAGCGCACCGACCGAGTGCGCGTCGGTGGTGATCGGGATGCGGACACCCGCCTCGCCCGCGAGCCGCGCATGCGTGTCGCGCATGTCGAGCCGGTCGGGCTGAGAGTTGATCTCCACGGCCGTGCCCGTCTCGACGGCGTGCGTAACCACGCGCTCGACGTCGACCGGCGCTCCGTCGCGCTTCAGCAGGCGCCGTCCGGTCAGGTGACCGATGCAGTCGACGTGAGGGTTGTCCATCGCCCCCATGATCCGCTCGGTCGGGCTCCGGTCGAACGACGTGTGGAGCGATGCGATCACCCAGTCGAGCTCGGCGAGCACGTCGTCGGCGACGTCGAGTGAGCCGTCCGCGCGGATGTTCACCTCGACGCCGCGCAGGATCCGAAACGACTTCAGCCGCTCGTTCAGCTCGTCGATCTCCCGCCACTGCGCCTCGAGCCGACCGTTGCGGAGGTAATGCGAGTGATCGGTGATGCACAGAAACCTGTACCCGCGTGACTTCGCCGCGAGCGCCATCTCCTCGAGCGAGTTCTTGCCGTCCGACGACCAGGTCGAGTGGCAGTGCATCTCGCCCCGCAGGTCGCCCAGCTCGACCAGAGCCGGCAGCGTTCCCTCACGCGCGGCGGCAATCTCGGCCGTCCCCTCGCGAAGCTCGGGCGGGATCGAGTGGTATCCGAGGTAGTCGTAGAGCTCGTCCTCGCGTGCGTGCGTGACGACCTCACCGGTCTCCACCTCGGTGACGCCGTACTCGGAGACGGACAGCCCGCGGCGCTGCGCGTCCTCGCGCAACGCGATGTTGTGGTCCTTCGAGCCCGTGAAGTGCTGAAGGACGTTGCCATAGCACTCGTCCGGCACCACGCGCAGGTCGAAGCGGAGGCCGTCGTGACCGACGACGGTCGCCTTCGTGTCCCCCCGCGCGGCGACCTCCGCGACCCAGTCGCCCTCGCAGAACGCGGCGATGAGCGCGGCCGGGTCGCTCGACGTGGCGATGAGGTCGAGGTCGCGGACCGTCTCGCGGCGCCGGCGCACGCTGCCTGCCTCGGAGACGGCGGTCGCGGCCGGGTGCGCGGCGAGCTCGGCGGCGACGCGCCTGGCGGCAGGGAGCGCCTGGCCGAGGAGGCGCCGCTCCTCCGCCTGTTCGCCGACACCGGCCTCGAGCGCCTTCAGGATCTTCTCCTCGCTCCGCGCACCCATCCCGGAGAGATCTCGCAGTCGCCCCTCCTCGGCGGCGCTCTTCAGCCCGTCGAGCGACGTGATCCCGAGCTGCGTCCAGATCCGTGCCGCCGTCTTCGGACCGACTCCGGGGAGACGCAGGAAGTCGACGACGCCTGGGGGCACGAGGCCGCGTCGCTTCGTGAGCGCGTGCATCTCACCGTCCTCCACGACCTCGACGACCTTGTTCTCGATCGTCTTGCCGATTCCCGGGAGCTCCTTCGCCCGTCCCGCGAGCGCGAGCTCCGCGATCGGGACCGCCGACTCCCGGATGCGCCCGGCTGCGCGGCGGTACGCGATGACCTTGAACGACTCCTCGTCGAGGATCTCCGAGAGATCGGAGAGGAGGTCGAGCTGGTCCGCGAGCTCGCCGTTCAAGGGCAACGTCTGAGGCATCCCGCGATGATACGGCGGTGCCACGAGCGGTCCTCTGCCTGCCGACGTACAACGAGCGCGAGAACCTGGAGGCCATGATCGAGGCTCTCGCGGGCACGCTCGACACGTCGACCGACCGCGTTCTCGTCATCGACGACGGCTCTCCCGACGGCACCGGCGAGATCGCCGACCGGCTCGCGACCCAGCACTCATGGGTGTCCGTCCTGCATCGCGAGACGAAGGAGGGGATCGGGCCCGCATACATCGCAGGCTTCCGCTGGGCCCTCGCGGAGGGCGCAGAGCTCGTCCTCGAGATGGACTGCGACTTCTCGCACGACCCCACGGCCGTGCCGCGGCTCATCGAGGCCGCCGCCGACGCCGACCTCGTGCTCGGCTCGCGCTACACCCCTGGCGGCGGGACGGCGAACTGGGGGCTGATGCGCCGTGTCGTTTCCCGCGGCGGCTGCCTCTATGCGCAGGTACTCCTCGGAATCCGCGTCCGCGACCTCACCGGGGGGTTCAAGTGCTTCCGCCGCACCGCTCTCGAGGCAATCGACCTCGAAGCTCTCTCGGCCCACGGGTACGCGTTCCAGATCGAGACGACCTACCGGGTCGCCCGCGCCGGGCTCCGTGTGCGCGAGGTCCCCATCACGTTCGTCGAGCGCCGCGCGGGCGCGTCCAAGATGACGGGCTCGATCGTGGTCGAGGCGATGTGGAAGGTCCCGCTGCTCCGGCTCCGCGCTCTCACCGGCAAGCTGTAGCCGTGGACACAGTCGGCGGGGCGGAGTTCGAGGAGCAGGTCCTGGGTTCGCCCGTGCCCGTGATCGTCGACTTCTGGGCCCCGTGGTGCAAGCCGTGCGACGCGATCGAGCCGCACCTGGTCGGGCTCGCCGACGAGTGGGGCGAACGTGTGCGACTCGTACGGGTGAACGTCGACGAGGAGGCGCGGCTCTCCGCTCGCTACGGGGTCCTCTCCCTCCCGACGGTCATCCTCTTCGCCGAGGGCGATCCGAAGGCGACGGTCCACGGCGCACAGCCACGCGCCCGCTTCGAGCGCGAGTTCGCACCCCACCTGTGAGCACCCTCGCGGCGAGCTGGATCGACATCCTCGAAGGCGAGGAGGTCGCGTACTCGGGCGTCGAGCCGGCGCGCGAGCCGAAGGTCGAGGCGCTCCCCGACGACCTCGACCCGCGCGTCGCGTCAGCGCTCGTGGCGACCGGCGTTACGTCGTTGTACCGCCACCAGGCCGAGGCATGGGAAGCGGCGCGACGCGGCGAGAACGTCGTCGTGACGACGGGTACCGCGTCCGGGAAGTCGCTCGCGTTCAACCTCCCCGTGCTCGACGCGATCGCCCGTGAGCCGAAAACGCGGGCTCTCTACCTCTACCCGACGAAGGCGCTCTCGCAGGACCAGGCGCGGTCGCTCGCCGAACTGCGGCTGAAGGGGCTGAAGCCCGCGATCTACGACGGCGACACGCCGCACGAACGCCGCTGGCAGATCCGGAAGTGGTCGAACGTCGTCCTCACGAACCCGGACATGCTCCATGTCGGCGTACTCCCACACCACGACCGCTGGGGAGACGTCCTCGCGAACCTGCGCTATGTCGTCGTCGACGAGGCGCACGTGTACCGCGGCGTGTTCGGATCGCACGTCGCGAACGTCCTGCGTCGGCTCCGCCGCCTCGCGCGGATCTACGACGCCGAGCCACAGTTCCTGCTCGCGACGGCGACCATTGCGAACCCCGGCGAGCTGGCGCTCGAGCTCACCGGGGAGGTCGCGACGATCGTCGACCGCGACACGTCCGCACATGCCGAGCGTGAGGTCGTCATCTGGAACCCGCCGCTCCTGGACGCAGAGCTCGGTCTCCGTGCGAGCCCACTCGGCGACGCCGCCCGCCTTCTCTCCCAGCTGACATCGCGTGGGTTGAGGACGATCTGCTTCGCGAAGAGCCGCAAGGCCGCCGAGCTGATCCACCGGTTCGCCGCCGAGCGCGTCGACGCTGCGACCGCCGCGAGGCTCGCGCCCTACCGCGCGGGCTACACGGCCGAGCAGCGGCGGGAGATCGAGCGACGCCTCGTCGAGGGCGAGCTGCTCGGCGTCACGGCAACCGACGCGCTCGAGCTCGGCATCGACATCGGCCTCCTCGACTGCGCGATCTCCGTCGGCTTCCCGGGAACGGTCGCATCGCTGCGCCAGCAATGGGGGCGGGCCGGCAGACGCGAGCGCGGGTTGGCGATCCTCGTCGCGTCGGACGACGCGCTCGACCAGTTCTTCGCGCGAGAGCCGGACGCGCTCCTTTCCCGCAGGGTCGAGGCCGCGATCGTCGATCACGCGAATCCTCGAATTCTCGACCCGCACGTCCTCGCGGCTGCCTTCGAGGCGCCACTCGGTGACGTCGATGCGGACATCCTCGGCTCGGAGGCGCTTCGCCGTGCCGCCGAGCTGCCCGAGCTCGAGCGCACGGCCGCAGGCTACGTGTGGAAGGGTCGGGACTACCCGGCAGCGCGCGTCTCGCTCCGATCGGGCGATGCGGACGCGTTCACGGTGGTGGACGGGCAGACGGGCTCGCTCCTCGGGCTCGTCGAGCGCGACCGCGCCTACTCGACCGTCCACGAGGGCGCCGTCTATCTCCACCTCGGCGAGCAGTACCTCGTCGAGTCGCTCTCGTTCGATGATCGGGTCGCGGTGGTGTCACCCGCTCGCGTCGAGTGGTACACGCAGGCGAAGAAGGAGTCGGAGACGACGATCGAGGAGTCGCTCCGGGCGGATCGGCGACTCGGCGTCGAGCTCCACTTCGGCCGAGTGTCCGTCACGGAGCAGGTCGTCGGCTACGCGCGGAAGGCGGTCCGCGACGGCGCGACGATCGACGTCGTCCCAATGCTCATGCCGGAAACGACGTTCGAGACCGAGGCGGTCTGGTTCTGCCCCGAGCGAGAGCACCTCGAAGGGCTCGAGCAGATGCCGAAGCTCCTCGGCGCGCTGCACGCGGCCGAGCACAGCCTCATCGCCCTCCTGCCCCTCTGGGCGATGTGCGACCGCTGGGACATCGGCGGCCTCTCGACGAACGTCCACTACCAGACCGGGAGACCCACGATCTTCGTCTACGACGGCCACACCGGCGGCGTGGGCATCACCGAGCGCGGCTTCGACCGCTTCGCCGACTGGGTCGAGGACACGACCCGCCTTCTGCAGCGTTGCCCGTGCGCCGCCGGCTGCCCCTCCTGCGTGCAGAGCCCGAAGTGCGGCAACCTCAACGAGCCGCTCGACAAGGCCGGGGCGCGGCTGCTCTTGGAACGCATGCTCGCGGCGTAGTGTCGAATCGGCGACGCGCCGTTCGTCGTCATCTCGAAGCGACGGAAGGAGGAGGCGTGCAGTTCATCACGCTGATCTACACGGACGAAGGGCCGTGGGAGGCGTTCTCGGACGAGGAGCGCGAGTCGTGGTACGAGCGCTACCGCGCCCTCACGCGCGACGCCGAGGCAGCGGGTGTGCTCGCGGGCGGGCACGAGCTCGCGTCGACGCGCGACGCGACGACGGTGCGCGTGCGCAGCGACGACACGCTGGTGACCGACGGCCCGTATGCGGAGGTGAAGGAGGCGCTCGGCGGCTTCTTCGTCCTCGAGTGCGAGTCGATGGACGACGCGCTCGACTGGGCCGCGCGCATCCCCGCCGCAGAGCACGGCGCGATCGAAGTCCGACCCGTCCATGTCGATCCCGAGGAGGTCCAGCTGTGAAGTACGCGATGCTCATCTACGGCGACGACTCGGCCTGGATCGATCTTCCCGCCGAGGAGAAGGCCGTACTCCGCGCGGAGGAGATGCCGCAGTGGCTCTCGCTCTTCGAGGAGCTCGGCACGGCCGACCCGAACGTGTCCGGAAAAGAGCTCGAGGGGCGCAGGACCGCGAAGGTCGTGCGCGTTCGTGACGGCGAGCGCCTCGTCACCGACGGCCCGTTCGCCGAGACGAAGGAGATCCTCGGCGGCGTGTTCGTCATCGACCTGCCCGACCTCGACGAGGCGATCAGGCTCGCGGCTCTCGTTCCGGCGGCGAAGGACGCCGGCGCGATCGAGATCCGCCCGATTCTGCAATAACGCCTGCGTGCAATCGGACGTCGAGCGCGTCTTCCGAGAGGAGTGGTCGAGTGCCGTCGCGATCCTCACGCGCGTCCTGGGCGACCTCGAGCTCGCGGAGGACGCGGTGCAGGACGCCTTCGCGACGGCACTCGAGCGGTGGCCACGCGAGGGCGTCCCGAGGACGCCCGCCGCGTGGATCGTCACGACCGCACGCAACAGAGCGATCGATCGGATCCGGCGAGAAAAGGTCTTCCGGCAGAAGGCCGAGCTCATCGGGCGGCTGCAAGAGCTCCCTGCCGAGGAGGACGACGTGAGCGCCATCCCGGACGAGAGGCTCGCGCTCGTCTTCACGTGCTGCCACCCCGCGCTTGCCGCCGAGAGCCGCGTCGCGCTGACGCTCCGTGAGGTCGGCGGCCTGACCACGACCGAGATCGCACACGCGTTCCTCGTCGCCGAGTCGGCGATGGCGCAGCGCCTCGTTCGCGCCAAACGGAAGATTCGCGCTGCCGGCATCCCCTTCCGCGTCCCGCCGGATCACCTGCTTCCCGAGCGGCTGCGGTCGGTGCTCGCGGTGCTCTACCTCGTGTTCAACGAGGGCTATGCGGCGACGGCCGGAATCGACCTCGTGCGCGCCGACTTATGCGACGAGGCGGTTCGGCTCGGGAAGCTTCTCGCCGTCCTCATGCCCGACGAGGCGGAGGTCTTCGGTGTTCTGGCGCTGATGCTCCTCCAGGACTCGCGACGCGCGGCACGCATCGGAGAGGACGGCGAGATCGTCCTCCTCGAGGACCAGGACCGCTCGCTCTGGAGCGAGGCTCGCATCGCCGAAGGCCTCCGGGTGCTCGACCGCGCGGTGTCGCTGCGCCGTCCTGGCCCGTACCAGCTTCAGGCCGCCATCGCGGCTGCACACGCCGAGGAGCGTCCGAAGGCCGAGATCGTGGCGCTCTACGACGCGCTCGCCTCGATCGACCCGTCACCCGTCGTACAGCTCAACCGAGCCGTCGCAGTCGCACTCGCCGGTCAGGTGGACGAGGGCCTCGCGTTGCTCGACGAGGTCGAGGGCCTCGAGCAGTACCACCTCCTGCACGCTGCGCGAGCCGACCTCTACCGGCGCCTCGAGCTCCGCGACGACGCGGCCGCGGCCTACCGGCGTGCTCTCGAGCTCACGACGAACGAGGCTGAGACGCGCTACCTACGGCGGCGCCTGGCCGAGGTCTCGTAAGGCGAGCTCGACCGCCTCGGCCGGAGTGGCGGCGCGCAACACACCCTCGACCTCGGGCGCACCCTCGAGCACGACCACGCGCCGCCCGAGACGCAGCGCCAGCGCCATCTCCGCGATCGTCCCGTAGCTCCCTCCGACGGCAATCACGGCGTCCCCCGACGCGGCGACGGCGAGGTTCCGTGCGTGACCGATCCCCGTGACGACGACGTGATCGGCCCACGGGTTCGCAGCGTGCCGGTTCTCACCGGGGAGGATCGCGAGGGTGACACCGCCGCCTGCCTTCGCGCCGCGATGCGCCGCTGCCATCACCTCGTCGAGACCGCCGGTCACGACCGTGCAGCCGTGCTCGGCCAGGAGGCGCCCGACGTCCTCGGCCGCAGCCTCCCACTCCCCACCGCTGCCGACAACTGCAACCTGGATGGCCATCGCGGTGCTAAGCATGACCCGTGGAGCGACGCGAGGCACGTGGCGGCACCCTGATCCTCGGCGGGGGCTTCGCCGGCGGATACGTCGCGCGGCTCCTGAAGAAACGAGGCGCGACGATCGTCTCGCTCGAGAACTTCATGCTCTACACGCCGCTTCTCCCCGAGGCTGCCTCAGGAACGATCGAGCCCCGCCACGTCGTCGTCCCGCTCCGGGAGATGTGCCCGCATGCGGAGCTCGTCCTGGGCCGCATCACGGGCCACCACGACGAGCGGCGCGCCGTGGCCGTCGAGTCGCTCGCCGGGCCGATCGAGATCGGTTACGAACGCCTCGTCGTGGCGCTCGGGGCGACGACGCGAACGTTTCCGATTCCGGGTCTCGCCGAGCACGGCAGGGGCTTCAAGGACCTCGCCGACGCCATAGCGCTCCGAAATCACGTGCTCCTACAACTCGAGCGTGCCTCGATCCATCCGGGCGATCCCGCGGAACTCGGCTTCGTCTTCGTCGGCGCGGGCTACGCGGGCGTCGAGGCGCTCGCCGAGCTGAACGACATGGCCCGCGCGGCGCTCCGCTCCTACCCCGACCTCCGCGGCGTACCCCAGCGCTGGGTCCTCGTCGACGCGGCGCCGAAGATCCTCCCCGAGATCCCACGCGGGCTCGGGACGTACGCCGCGCGCAGGCTGACGAAGCGTGGCGTCGAGATCCACGTCGGCACGACGCTCGTGTCGTACGACGGGACCGAGGCGGTACTCGCCGACGGGACGCGCATCCCTGCGCGGACGCTGGTCTGGACGGCAGGTGTCCGCGCGAGCCCGCTCCTCCCGGATCTCGGGCTCCCACTCGACGAGCGAGGACGTGTTCTCGTCGACGAGACGCTTCGCGTCGAAGGGACCGACCACGTCTGGGCGCTCGGCGACTGCGCGGCGGTGAAGAACTCCAAGACGCCCGGCCGGATCGACCCGCCGACGTCCCAGCACGCCCTGCGGCAGGCACGACGGCTGGTGAAGAACGTCACGGGCACGCCGAAGCCGTACGGCTACCGCATGCTCGGGCAGGTCGCGACGCTCGGCCGCTTCAAGGGCATCGCGGAGCTCCCTGGTCTCCACCTCTGGGGCTTCCCGGGATGGTTCGTCACGCGGACGTACCACCTGTACCAGCTCCCGCTCCTCTCGCGGAAGCTGCGCGTCCTCGTCGACTGGACCGTCGCCCTCTTCTTCCGCCGCGACATCGTCGAGCTGTCCATGCTCGGCCATCCGCATCGATTGGGCGCAAGTGTGGGATCCGCTGACCGCGGATCCCACACGCGCAAAGACCTCTGAAGCGGCCGCGTTCACGGCCGGTGCGGGTGAATACTCGACCCGGCCGCTAGCGAACCGCCTTGAGCGCGGCCGTGAGCGACTGCTTCCCGGCGAGCACACCTGCGAAGAGGTCGCCGTCGCGTGCCACGCGGTCGAGCACGGCGTCCATCGTGAACGACGAGGGATCGAGCCCGGGCGTCACCTCGTCCCAGCGGAGCGGGGTCGAGACCGGGGCGCCTGCACGAGGACGCACTGAGTAGGCCATGGCGTTCGTGGCCCCCGGCCGGTTCTGGTTCGCGTCGACGAGCACGCCCTTGCGCTTGGACTTCGCCCATTCGGTGGTCACGAGACCGTGGTGCGTGCGCTCGAGCGCGCTTCCCACGATGGACGCGAACTCGCGCGCTTCGGGGAACGTGTGTCGCCGGGCGACGGGAACGAGGACGTGGATGCCACGCGAGCCCGAGGTCTTCGGGAACGACTCGAGCTCGAGGAGGTCGAGCGTGTCCTTGACGAGGCGCGCGACCGTCACGACGTCCTCGAACGTCGCGCCCTCCGACGGATCGAGGTCGAACATGACCCAATCGGGTCGGTTGGGCTTGTCGATGCGAGACGACCATGCGTGCAGATCGATGCAGCCCATGTTCGCCATCCACAGGAGCGCGAGCTCGTCGTTCACGAGCGCGTAGTCGATGATCTTCTTCTCTCCCTCACGCGTCGATGCGGGCTGGGCGCTCCGGGGGATCCACTCCGGCATGTGCGACGGCGCCTGCTTCTGGAAGAAGTACTTGCCCTGCCAGCCGTCGGGGTAGCGCTTCATCGTGAACGGCCGTCCGCGCAGGTGCGGGACGAGGACGTCCGCAACGCCGCGGTAGTACCCGATGAGATCGCCCTTCGTGATCCCCTCGTCCGGCCAGAACGGCTTGTCGAGATTCGAGAGACGGAGCTCCCGCTTCCCGCGCTTCACGACGGTCGGAAGCGGCGCGCGCTCACGGCGCACGTCCGGTGCCTCCCGATCCTCACGCAGACGCAGGTACGAGGGAGCGCGCAGCCGGCCCTCGTGCGTCCACTCGGCGAACTCGACCTCGGCGACGAGCCTCGGCTCCACCCACACCACGTCCGAGCGGCGCACCCGAGGCATCTTCGGCACTTCGGCGAACGGCGAGTCGGCGCGCTCGAGCGGTGCCAGCGCTGCTCGGAGCCGCTCGATCTCTCGGTCCGAGAAGCCCGTTCCGACGTTTCCCGCCCAGCGCAGCACACCGGCGTCGTGTACCCCCGCGACGAGCGCGCCGAACCCACCGACACGCCGCCCCTGTCCACGCGTGTACCCGGCGATCACGATCTCCTGCGTCTGGCGCAGCTTGAGCTTGTGCCAGTCCGGCGACCGGCGGCCCGGCTTGTACTCCGAGTCCGCCTTCTTGGCCACGACGCCCTCGAGCCCCTCCTGACGCGCCGCGGCGAGGAGCGCTGCCCCGTCGTCGAACTGCGGCGAGACGAGGACGCCGCCGCTCGAGCCGACGACCTGCTGCAGCCGCTCTCGGCGCTCCGACAGTGCGACGTCGAGTAGCGGCTCACCGTCGAGCTCCAGGAGATCGAAGAGGACGAGAACGGGGATGCCACCCCCTTCCTGCAGGAGCGAGAAGCGGGAACGACCCTGGTCGTCGAGCGCGCATATCTCGCCGTCCAGGACGGCGTCCGGGGTCGTTATCGCGAGCGTTGCCGCACGCGCGACGTCGCGGAACCGCTCCGTGAGATCGTTGCCGTTCCGGCTCGTGAGCGCCACCTCGCCGCCGGACACACTCACGATCGCGCGGAAGCCATCCCACTTCGGCTCGAAGACCCAGCCTTCCCCGACCGGGAGTGCATCAGCCGCGATCGCCCGCATCGGCTCGTAGCGGCCGCCCGCGCCGTCCCCGGCGTCCTTGCGCAGGAGGAGCCAGTTCTTCGGATCACCGTCGAGCGAGGCCGGCACGAGGGTCCACACGCCGTCGAGGCGGTCCCCGCGGAGACGCACCGTCAAGCCGCCGTTCTTCTTCTCCTCGAGGAGGTCGTAGGTCCCTCGATCCCAGATCTCGACCGTCCCCGCGCCGTACTCCCCGGCAGGGATCACGCCCTCGAACTCCGCGTACTCGAGCGGGTGATCCTCGACGTGCACCGCGAGGTGGCGTTCGCCCCTCCGCAACGGGACGCCCTTCGGCACCGCCCAGCTCGCGAGCGCGCCGTCGCGCTCGAGGCGGAAGTCGTAGTGGAGGCGCCGCGCGGCGTGCCGCTGGATCACGAAGCGTGGACGCTCACCGTTCCCCTCCGCGGCGCCGAAAGGCTCGGGCGTCTTCCGCGGATTTCGCTTACGGCGGTACTCGTCGACGCTCACCTGTGGATTGTCGCCCGAAGCGCAACACGTTCTTTACCAAGTCGCCGCAAGAAGACGTTTTTCCCTGCTCAGACGATATTACGAGGCCGGGGATAAGCCTGTGGAATCTGTGGAAAGCCTCAAACCGAGGCCAGCACGCCCATGACCCGGTACTTCGCGCGCCGCTCGCGCCGTCGCTCGGTCGCGTCGAGAGCCTCGATCTCGTCGAGTGCAGCGAGAATGCCCTGCTCGAGGAGCTGAGCGGCAGCGTCGGGATCTGCGTGCGCGCCGCCTTCGGGCTCCGCAACGATGCCGTCGACGACGCCGAGCTCGAGGCAGTGGGCGGCGTCCGGCTTGAACGCGGCCGCCGCCTTCCGCGCCTCGCCCGCGTCGCGCCAGAGGATCGCCGCGCAGCCCTCCGGTGAGATGACCGAGTAGATCGCGTTCTCCTGCATCAGCACCCGGTCGGCCACGGCGATCGCGACGGCCCCTCCGGAGCCTCCTTCTCCGATGACGCAGGCGACGGTCGGTATGCGCAGACGCACCATCGCCGCCTGCGAACGCGCGATCGCGCCGCCTTGCCCGTGCTGCTCGGCCGCCACCCCAGGGTAGGCGCCGGGCGTGTCCACCATCGTAAGGAGCGGGAACCCGTGTCGGTCCGCGAGCGCCATGGCACGCATCGCCTTGCGGTAGCCCTCCGGATACGCCATCCCGAAGTTCCGCTTCGTGCGGTCCTTGAGATCGCGGCCCTTCTGATGCCCGACGATGACGACGGTGCGGCCGCCGAGCTTGCCGAGGCCGGTGACGAGCGCAGGGTCGTCCGCGCGGCCGCGGTCGCCGTGCAGCTCGAAGAAGTCCTCGAAGATCCGCTCGACGTAGTCGAGCGTGTACGGACGGTCGGCGTGTCGCGCGAGCTCGACGGACTGCCAGATCTCCTCGGCGCTCGGATCGGCCCGCAGGTGGTCGAGCTGGTCCTGCAGGCGCGCGAGCTCGCCGCTGAGCTTCGTGCCGCGCAGGAGCTTCATGGCGCCGAGCTTACTGAGCCGCTCGCGCAGCCGCAGTTCGTCCTCGTTCGCCACTACGGGCTCGCGAAGAGGCGGAGAAGTCGGCCAACCGTCTGGCGCAACTCCGGCCGTGGGACGATCGCGTCGAGGTGCCCGTAGCGGTAGTTCGACTCGGCCAGCCCGAAGTCGTCCGGCAGCTTCTCCCGGGTCGTCTGCGCGACGACCCGCGGGCCGGCGAACGACATCAGCGCGCCGGGCTCCGCGACGACGACGTCACCGAGGCTCGCGAAGCTTGCGAGCACGCCGCCCGTCGTCGGATGCGTGAGCACCGAGATCATCGCGCCACCCGACTCGTGGAGCTCGTCGATCGCGCAGATCGTCTTCGGGAGCTGCATGAGCGCGAGGATGCCCTCCTGCATCCGGGCACCGCCCGACGCCGAGACGGAGACGAGTGGGACCGCAGAGATCGTCGCGCGCTCGCAGGCGCGAACGAACTTCTCCCCGACGACGCTCCCCATCGATCCGCCCATGAACGCAAAGTCCATGACCGCGAGCTGGCAGTCGCCTTCCTCGATCGCAGCCGTGCCGCACACGATGGCGTCTCCGAGGCCGGTCTCGACCTCCGCCTCGGCCAATCGCTCCGTGTACGGCCGCAGGTCGAAGAACGCAAGCGGATCGGCCGAGCGCAGATCCGCGTCCTCTTCGATGAACGAGCCCGCATCGACGAGCTGGTCGATGCGTTCACGGGCTCGAACGCGGAAGTGGTGACCGCACTGCGGACAGACTCGGAGTGTCTGCTCGAGCTCGTCATCACGGTAGTGCGACCCGCAGCCAGGGCACGTGTTGGGATGTGACTGGCCCGGCGCCGGCTCGTCCGAGCGCTTGCTCTCGACCTCGACGTCGACGCGTCCTTCCCCGGAAGACATTGCTGGATACTAGAACCCGGCCGCTGCCAGCATCCGCGTGGCGAGCGCGGTGTTGCGATCGGTCGCCAGGAGACCTGTGACCCCCATGCCCGCGATCGTCGTCTTCTCGGTGAGATCGCGGAGAAGCCTCTCGAGCTCGTCCGCCGACAGCCCCGCGGGCTCGGGGATGAGCACGTCGACCTCACTCGGATCGAGCACGTCGAGGTCGAGCGCGACGTATGTCGCGGCGGTGCCTTCGAGCGCGCGGTCGAGCGAGTCGTCGAGTCCCACCGAAGCCATGTACTCGACCTCGGGCGGATCGAGATTGCGCGCGCCGAGGAGTACAGCGTCGTCGGGCGCGACGACGCCGGCGTCGAGGAGCATCCGGAAGGGCATTCCCCAGAGGTTCCCCGACGGCGAGGTCTCGGGCGTGTTCAGGTCGCCGTGCGAGTCGATCCAGACGACTGCGAGTCGATCGACGCGCCGGGCCACGCCGCTCGCAGCGCCGACATGGGTGCAGCAACAACCGCCGAGGACGATCGGCCGGGGAGCGAGCGCGTCGGCGATCGCCTCGGTTTGCTCGTCGAGTGTGGCGCGTTCCACGATCGCGACCTCCGGGTACGGGAGGTCGACGCGGGCGCCCTGCGCCATCCCTTCGCCTCCAGAGCCCCACGCTGCAGGCACGCGGACGAGGCCGGCGGCGAAGGTCGCGCCGCAGCTGTGGCACTCGTAGCCGTCGCCGACCGCGACCGCGGTGAAAGTGCGGCAGTTCGGGCAGCGCGCGCGCAGCGCACTCACTCGGCGCTCTTCTCGTGAATCGCGAAGCGTGCGACGATACGCATGCCGACGGAGTCGTAGAGGGCGTTCGCTCCAGTCGGGCTCTCGCCATCGACGCCGAGCCCCACTCGCTTCATCCCCTGACGACGGAACTGCCCGAACGCCCTGAGCAGCAGCGCGCGACCGAGTCCTCGGCCCCGAAACGATCGACGTACTCCGAGGATCCGCACCCAACCGAGCTCCGCTACCACAGCATGAGGATGGCAGAGTGCGAAGCCGACCGGGTCGCCATTCGCGACTGCAAGCGTCCACAGCTCGGGAACGAGCGCCCCCGCGGCGAGGAACTGGTGAGCCCACTCCTCGTAGGTCTCCTCGATTGGCTCCCATGTGTCTGTGAACGTCTCCTGATGGAGCTCGTAGAAGGTCCGCTCGTCGCCGCGTCGGTATGCCCGCGGCTCGACCCCGTCGGGCCAGACCGGATCCGGCGTCGGCGAGTCGAGATCGATCGCCATGCGGAAGGAGGTTCGAGTCAGCCGAAACCCGCGCCGCTCGAGCTCGGCGAGAAGCGCCTCTTGGGTCGTCCAGCCACCGGAGAGCAGGCGCGAACCGAGCTCGCGCGCGCGACCCTCCGCCCAGTCGAGAATCTCCGGCGTCGGGCGTCCGGCGAGGTCGATCCATACGCGCTCATCGCCGAAGCCGTCGACGAAGGCGTACGAACCATCCGCCAGTCTCGCATCCTTCTCGAGCTCCACCCCGGGAAAGCTCCATTCCCCGAGCACTCGCTCCGAGTCGACCGGCTCGGGAGCGTCCCGACCCATGAGCTCGGCGACTGCCGGAGCGTCCTCGTGCCGCGGCGCCCGCAGACCCTCGGTCATGCCGCGACGATGCTGTCGAGCGCGTCCGCGATGTCGGCGACATCCGTCAGCGTCGCGGTCGGTCGCAGGTCTTCCGGCTCGTCGCGCCGGTTGATCCAGATCGACGGGATCTCGAGCTCCTTCGCCGGCTCGATGTCATGGAACAGGCTCTGCGCGACGTGGACGTGGCGACGTCGATCGGCGCCCGTGGTCTCGTAGAAGACCTCCCAGTGCTTGTGAGCGGGCTTGTACGAGCCGATCTCGCCCGGCGACGATCGCCATCTCGAACGGCACTCCGAGCACCTCCATCGAAGCCTCGATCAGGTCGCGGTCGGTGTTCGAGAGGATCGCGAGCTTCCACCCGCGGTCGTGCGCCTCCGTCAGACCGGGACGCACGTCTTCGAACACGGGCCAGTCGGGGAGCGAGCGCGCCAACGCGCTCCCCTCGCCTTCGGGAAGCATGAGCCCAGTCTCCGCGGCGAGCTGCTCGAGCGCGATCGTGAGCACCTCGCGGTACGAGATCCCTGGGTTCGACGTCTGGATCTTCGGCTCGAGCTCGTGGTAGCGCACGAGGAGCTCGTCGGCGCGCTCCACCCCGAAGAGCCTCTCGAGCTGCGCGTGGATCCCGCCGTTCCAGTCCACGAGCGTGCCGTAGCAGTCGAACGTCGCCCACCGGTCCACGCCGCAAGCCTAGTCTCCGAGACGTGATCGAGATCAGGCCGATGGTCTCCGACGACTGGCCAACCGTCGAGGCGATCTACGCGGAGGGCATCGCGACCCGCGCCGCGACGTTCGAGACCGAGCCTCCGGAGTACGACGCCTTCGATGCGAGCCATCATCCGACTCACCGGCTCGTCGCCGTCGAGGAGGGCCGCGTCGTGGGATGGGTCGCCCTCGCTCCGACGTCGTCGCGAGCGTGCTACGCCGGGGTCGCCGAGAGCTCCGTCTACGTCGCGGAGAGCGCGCGCGGCCGAGGAATCGGTCGAGCGCTCATGGAGGCAGTCCTCGCGAGCGCGGATGCCGGCGGGATCTGGACCATCCAGGCAGGGCATGTTCCCGGAGAACGCCGCCAGTCTCGCGCTCCACGAGCGCCTCGGATTCCGGCTCGTCGGCCGCTTCGAGCGCATCGCCCAGCTCGACGGCGTCTGGCGCGACACCGTCCTTCTGGAGCTACGTCTCTAGCATCCGCCGATTCGGCGCTTGCGTAGCGACCGCGAAGCGGTCGCCTTCAGGGATCTTCGCGAGCAGAATCTACACTCGCAGAATCTGCACTCGCGGATTCTGCTCTGCGGATCATTCAGTCCAGCGGCGGAACACGACGCACGCGTTGTGACCGCCGAAGCCGAACGAGTTGTTGACCGCGAACTCGATGTCCTGCCGCCGCGCCTCGTTCGGGATGTAGTCGAGGTCGCACTCGGGGTCGGGGTCCTCGTAATTGATGGTCGGCGGAAGTACACCGTCCTTCAGCGCGAAAGACGTGAAGATCGCCTCGACCGCGCCGGCGGCTCCGAGGCAGTGCCCCGTGGCGCCTTTCGTCGACGAGACGGGGGTCCGGTAGGCGTGCTCCTCGCCGAGCGCGAGCTTGAGCACACGCGTCTCGGCCGCGTCGCCCGAAGGCGTCGAGGTGCCGTGCGCGTTCACGTAGCCGACGACCTCCGGTTCGATCCCTGCGTCCGAGAACGCCATCCGCATCGCGCGGGCCGGGTTCGCGCCGGTGGGATCGGGGTCCGACACGTGGCTCGCGTCGGAGGAGACGCCGTAGCCGAGGACCTCGGAGTAGATCTTCGCGCCGCGTGCGCGTGCATGGTCGAGCTCCTCGAGCACCAGCATCGCCGCCGCCTCTCCCATGACGAATCCGTCACGCCCCGAGTCGAACGGGCGCGATGCCCCCTTGCGGGTCGTCGTTCCTCCTCGAGAGCGCCCTCATCGCCGTGAAGCCCGCGATGCCGACCCGTGTGATCGGCGCCTCGGTCCCGCCGCAGAACATGACGTCGGCGCGGTCGAGGCGGATGGCGTCCAGCCCGTCGCCGATCGCCATGTTCGATGCCGCGCACGCCGTGCACTCGGCGGCGAGGGGCCCCTGCGCGCCGAGCTCCATCGAGACCCAGGCGGCGGCCATATTGGGGATGATCTGGACGATTGCGAACGGGCTCGTCCGATCAGGCCCGCGCTCGAGGAGCCCCTGGAAGCAGTTCTCGAACGCGTACAGGCCGCCGATCCCCGTAGCGACAGCGGCCCCGACGCGCTCTGGCGCGGCGGCGATCGAGATGCCGCTGTCCGCCTCGGCCATGCGCGCCGCGGAGAGCGCGAGCTGCGAGAACTTGTCCATGCGCCTCGCCTGCTTGCGGTCGATCCAGGTCGTCGGCTCGAAGTCCTTCAGCTCGCACGCGAAGTGAATGTCGTAGCCGGTCGTGTCGAAGTGGGTGATCGGCCCGGCGCCCGATTCACCCGCGACGAGGCTCTGCCAAGTCGACTCGGGATCGTTCCCGAGCGGCGTGACCATGCCCACGCCGGTGATGACGATGCGCCGGCGACCGTTTACCGATGGGTCCACCGCTACATCCCCAGCCCGCCGTCGACGAGCAGCACCGCGCCCGTGATGAACGACGACTCGTCAGCGCAGAGGAACCGCACCGCACCCGCGACGTCCTCCGGGTCGCCGAGCCGTCCGAGCGGCGTGTTCGTCAGCATCGCGCCCGTCGCCTCCTCGGGGAGAACGTCGGTGAGCTGGGTCTTGACGTACCCGGGTACGACGACGTTCGCGCGGACGTTCCGGCTCCCGAGCTCTCGCGCGAGCGACTTCGTGAAGCCGATGATCCCGGCCTTCGACGCTGCGTAGTTCGTCTGCCCCCCGTTTCCGTGGATCCCGACGATCGACGAGATGTTCACGACCGTGCCCGCGCGCTTCTTCATCATCCCGCGCGCCGCGGCGCGGCAGGTGTAGAAGCACGACGCAAGGTTCGTGTCGATCACGGTGTTCCAGTCCTCGTCCGACATGCGCACGAGCAGTCCGTCTCGCGTCACGCCCGCGTTGTTCACGAGGATGTCGACGTCGCCCGCCTCCTCGACGAGCGCGCTCGCCGACGCCGGGTCCGAGACGTCTGCCTGCACCGCCTTCCCGCCGATCTCGGCCGCCAGCGACTCGGCGTCGTCCGCGCCTGTGCGGTAGGACAGCACGACGTCGGCGCCGGCGGCAGCGAGCTCCGCCGCGATCGCCCGGCCGATCCCCTTCGACGCACCGGTGACGAGCGCCGTCCGGCCCTCGAGTGAGCAGAACTCCTCGGTCACCTCGCGAGTGCTTCCTGCGCGCGTTCCAAGCTCTCGAGCGAGTTGACGGACATGGTCTTCACGCCCCGATCGATCCGCTTCACGAGGCCCGAGAGCACGTTCCCCGGGCCGACCTCGACGAAGGTCGTCGCACCGGAGCGGATGAGCTCCGTCGCCGCCTGCGTGAACCGGACGGGGCCCGTGAGCTGATCGACGAGGAGCGAGGCGACCTTCTGCGCCGGCTCGATCTTCGCCGTGACCGTGGACATGAAGGGCGAGAGCGGCTCGCTGAACTTCACGCGCTCGAGCGCCGGCCGCAGCCGATCGGCGGCCCTCGCCACGAGCGGGCTGTGGAATGCACCCGAGACCTTGAGCATCACGGCTCGTCGGGCGCCGAGGCTTGCGGCCTCGGCGCAGCACTCCTCGACCGCCTCGTGCTCGCCCGAGACCACGATCTGGCCCGGGCAGTTGTAGTTCGCCGGCCATACGCCGACGATCCGGCGACAGAGCTTCTCGACCTCTTCGTCCGCGAGTCCGAGAATCGCGGCCATCGCGCCTGGACGCTGGCGTGCCGCCTCTGCCATCGCGAGGCCGCGCTCGCGGACGAGGCCGATCGCAGTCCCGGTCTCCAGCGAGCCTGCCGCAGCGAGCGCCGCGAACTCGCCGACCGAGTGCCCGACGACGACGTCCGCCTCGAGCCCACGCTCCCGCATGGCCGCGAGGATCGCCAGGCTCGTCGCGACGAGCGCCGGCTGCTGCACCTCCGTCTCGACGAGCTGCTCGAGCGGCGTCGAGAAGCAGAGCCTCTCGAGGTCGAGCCCCGTCGCCTCGGATCCGATCCTGTAGACGTCGCGAGCAGCGGGAAAAGCCTCCGCGATCTCGCGCCCCATGCCTTCCTCGAGCGACCCCTGTCCGGGGAAGCAGAACGCGACCTTGCTCATCAGGCCCTCCCGTTCGTCCATTCGACGAGCGCCGAGCCCCACGTCAGGCCCGCGCCCATCCCGGTCATCAGCACCAGCGTCCCGTCCTGCAGCCGGCCGTCGGCGCGCGCGTCGGCGAGCGCGAGCGGGATGGAGCCGGACGAGGTGTTTCCATATCGATCGACGTTCACGATGGTCTTCTCCGCCGGGATCCCGAGCTTAGCGGCCGCGTAGTCGATGATCCGCTTGTTCGCCTGGTGCGGGACGTACACGTCGATGTCGTCGACGGTCTTGCCGCACTCGGCGAGGATCTCGTTCGCGGACGACACCATCACCCGCGTCGCGAACTTGAAGACCTCGCGCCCGTTCATCTTCACGAACGAGTTCGGGTCCTCGAAGTGGCGCGACCCCGAGCCCGGGTACCACAGGTACTCACCTCCACCCCCGTCGGCGCCGAGCTCGAATCCGATGAAGCCGCCGTGATCGACCGGCTCCATGACGACGGCCCCCGCGCCGTCCCCGAAGAGCACGAGTGTCGAGCGGTCCTCCCAGTCGAGGATCTTCGAGAGGACGTCGCCGCCCACGACGAGCGCGCGTCGCGAGAGCCCGGACGCGAGCATCCCGTACGCCTGAGCGATGGCGTAGACGAACCCGGTGCAGCCCGCGAGCAGGTCGTACGCCGGCGGCATGCCGCATGCCGAGCGCATCGGCGAGGAGCGCCGAGGAGGTCGGGAACATCATGTCCGGCGTCACGGTCGCGCAGATGAGGAGATCGATGTCCTCCGCCGCGACCCCCGCATCGTCGAGCGCAGCGCGCGCGGCAGGCAGCGCGATGTCGGTGAGCGCCTCGTCGGGCGCTGCGATCCGCCGCTCCCGAATTCCCGTCCGCTCGCGGATCCACTCGTCCGTGGTCTCGACGATCTCGGCGAGCTCGGCGTTCGTGACGACCTTCGCCGGTACGTGGACGCCGAGGCCCGTGATCCCGATGCGCACGCCCTGCGCCGTGCCCAGCATCAGCGTTCCACCGCGAAGGTCAGCGTCCCGCGCGCGGCCAGCGCGTCGCCGACGTGCGCCGTCGCCTTGCCGCGTCCGACTGGACCCCGGATCGTGTCGATCTGGCAGGCGAGCGTAAGGACGTCGCCGGGCTCGACCACGCGCTTGAAGCGGCAATCGTCGATGCCTGCGAAGAACGCGATCTTTCCGCGGTTCTCCTCCTCCACGAGGACGGCGATCGCGCCGGTCTGGGCCATCGCCTCGACGATCAGCACGCCCGGCATCACCGGTCGCTCCGGGAAGTGGCCGCGGAACCACCAGTCGTCGACGTTCACGTTCCGCCGGGCGACCACTCGCGCACCGGGCTCGAGCTCGGTCACCTCGTCGATGAGCAGAAACGGGTCGCGATGGGGAAGGATCGACTCGATCACGTCCTTCCCGAACGGCACGGCGGGCGTCTGCACGCGCCGAGTCTACTGGCCGGATCCGGAGCTACTCGCGCCGGATACGCACGACGGGAGCGCTCGAGTTCCCGGCGGCATCCCAGGCCACCACACGGACTCTCGACGCCGGACCGACCCACGGGATGCGCACCTGGCCGGCCCTCGTCACCTCTCGCCGCAACGACTGACCGTCGATCACGAAGGTGAGCACGGCGGGCTCGCTCACGTCGACCGCGAGACGCTTGCCGGGGAGGATTCGCACGCGCGGCGCGACCGTGTCCGAGACGAACGGAACGCCGAACGAGACGACACCGACCTCGCTCGTCGCCTCGACGACGGCGACGTACTCGCCGTCGCGCAGCACGCCGGTCGAGCGCGAACCGTCCCACGTGAAGCCGCTGCGTTCCGGCGCGGGAACGTCCCGACGAGCGGGGTCGCGACCCATCTCCCGTCGCGCTCGATCCGAACGAGCACGTCGGCGGGTGCGGCGAGCGTGAAGGTCAGACTGAGCCTGTCCTTGCGGCCGTCTGCATTCGGCGAGAACGCCGTCGGCACGACGGTCACGAGGCCGAGCGTCCTGTTCACGCGTAGCGGCACGACCTGCTGAACCGAGACGCCTGCCGCGGTCCGAGCCGTGATCACGACGTTGTACTCGCCGTCGGCGAGCGCCGCCCCGTCGACCGTCACCGAGTGCTCGCCGGCCTGCGTCCACACACGGTCGACGACGGTCGCGACCAGCCCGCCGATCGCATCTGTCACCTCGACCGTGACGTTGGCCGGGGCGGAGATCCGATACGTCAGCGTCGCAGTGTCGGCCTGGCCGTCGCCGTTCGGGCTGATCGCCTCGGGAGCCGTTGCGGCGCTCTCGATCGCGAGCGCCGTCGTGCCGCCACCCGCGCGGAGGATTCCTGTTGCCGGACGTGCCGACCCGGCGGTGATCGGACCACCTGTACGAGCCTACGGGAGCTCCGCCCGACTCCCACGTCCAATCCACGGTCGTTCCGGATCCCGTTCCCCGCGCAACCTCCACGCCGGCTGCCGTCGTGACCGTCACGTCCCAGGGCTGCGCCTGGGACAAGCGCGCGCGAATGCGGATCGACGAGCTCGCGGCGGCCGCCTTCGGCTCGAAGATCTTGAGACCGCCGATCGCACGGGCCGACGCGGCGATGGCGCCCAGACGCGCGTAGAGCGTGTTTCCGGGGCACTCCGTCGAGCCCGTGTCGCGATGCCCCGAGACGGCTTTCAGCAGGACCGGGATCTCGGCCGCGTACTTCTCGCTCCCGGCCGACGCGAACGTGAGTGTCGAAGTCGGATCGACGTGCGCAAGATCGAGGCGCCACGCGATGAGCCGCGCGATTGCGTCCTGCGCGGCGGCCGAAGGCTTCGTGCTGCCGTACGTGCCGAGCAGAGCGATGCCCACGGAGCCGGTGTTGAACCCGAGCGCGTGCGCGCCGACCACGTTCCGGTCGACGCCCCCGTAGCGACCCTCGTAGATCGTCCCGAAGCGGTCGACGAGAAAGTTGTAGCCGATGTCGTTCCAGCCGTTCGACTGGACGTGGAAGAGCTGGATCCCGCGCACGATCGCGGCGGCCTCGGCGCGCGTGTAGTCGTTGCTGCCCGCCGTGTGGTGCACGATCGCGAACCTGATCTCGGAGGCGTAGGTCGGCGGCGCACGCCGGATCGACTCGTTCGCACCCCACGCCGAGCGGGGGACGATCGGCGGCGTGCACCGTCGACGCCGGCACCCTGAGCGGCACGCGAAGCTCGGGGCTCCACACGAGGTGCGCGCGGACACGCGAGACGTCGCCGACGGCCCGCGCCTCGATTCCGGTCCGAGGCGCCCGCCCACCACGGGTTGCCGAGCCGCCAGCCGCGGCGTCGCTGCTCCGCGCGAGCCGAGGTCCGGGCCGTCCTCGTCCTCGGGTGCAGCCGCCGCCACGCGCTCCAGTGCGCCGTTCGATCGACCGCGTCCGGAACTCGACCTCGCCCGGCTCCGCGCCACGAGACACCTGCGAGCGTGAAGCGCGGCACCGCTCGAGCGGCCACGAAGCGGCGCTTCCCGTGCGGCCGGAGATCGACGGTGGTCGCCTGCGCCGCGCTCGAGCCGAACGCGCTCGGTGCGACGAGCAGCGCGGCGAGCAGGACGGCGGTGAGGGCGAGAGAGTCGGCGCACGGGATTCCAGGGTGGCCCCTCCGTCCTTCGCGGGCAAGAGCGGCGAACCTCCGCTGATAGAATCCTTACACCGGTGCCAGGCCGCTATTTGCGGGGAATTCTTGCCCTTTCGCTCGCTCTCGGAGCGCTCGCGGCCGCGCCGGGCGTGCTCGCGCAGAACGAGCCGCCGCGCGTCCTCGCCGTCCACCTCGACAACGACATCAACCCGGTCACGCAGGAGTACGTCGAGAACTCGGTCGACCGCGCCGAGGACGGCGGATACGACGCGGTCGTGCTCGTCCTCGACACGCCGGGCGGGCTCGGCTCCTCGATGCGAGGGATCGTCAAGCGGTTCCTGGCCGCCAAGGTCCCCGTCGTCGTGTACGTCGCGCCGCCCGGGTCGTCCGCGGACTCGGCGGGCGCGGTCATCACGATGGCGTCGGACCTCGCCGCGATGGCGCCGCAGACGAACATCGGCTCGTCGACGCCGATCTCACTGAACGGCGAGGACATCTCGAAGGATCTGCGGCGGAAGATCGTGAACGACGCCGCGGCCTACGTCGGCGAGCTCGCGCGCGAGCACGACCGCAACGTCGTCGCCGCACGCCGTATGGTGACGGTGGCGTCCAACTACGGCGCGCGCGAGGCGGAGAGGATCGGGCTCGTCGAGGTGATCGCGCCGACGCTTCCCGCGCTGCTGAACGAGATCGACGGGATGAAGACGGTGCCGAAGGGCCTCGTCCTCCACACCGCCGGCGCGCAGGTCGACGACGTCGAGATGAGCTTCTGGCAACGAGCGCGCGACTTCCTCGTCGACCCGAACCTCATCGCGCTGATGCTGTCGATCGGCCTCATCGGAATCGTCGTCGAGCTCTGGAACCCCGGGCTCATCTTCCCGGGAACGGTGGGCGCGATCTCGCTGATCCTCGGCCTCTACGGCCTCCAGGTCCTCCCGGTCTCGCTCGCAGGACTCTTCCTCATGCTGCTCGCGGCCGTTCTTCTTCGTCGCAGAGGCGTTCATCCCCTCGCACGGCGCCCTGACGCTCGCTGGCGGCGGTCACGTTCGTCCTCGGTGCTCTCATGCTCTTCGATCCGGCCGGAGACGCGTACCAGGTCTCGTTGCCCGTCGCGCTCGCGATCGCAGGGACGCTCACCGTTCTCCTCGGCTTCGCGATCGTGAAGGTCGTCCGCGTGCGCAGGCTCCCCCCTGCGGTCGGCACGTCGCACATCGTCGGTGACGAGGGCGTCGTACGAGCGCAACGGAATGGTCTTCGTCAACGGCGAGCTCTGGCGGGCTCGCACCGCCGACGGCACGCCGCTCATGCCCGGAGAGCGCGTCCGGGTGGAGGGAGTCGAGGAGGGCTTGCGCCTACTCGTAGGATCCACAGCACACTCGACCGAGGAGGAGCACATCGCATGAGCAACGCTGCCGGCCCTGATCGCCTTCGCCGTCGTCGTCGCGATCCTCGTCCTGCTCCTCTTCCTCGCGGTCAAGATCACGCGCGAGTACGAGCGCGGCGTGATCTTCCGCTTCGGCGCGCCTGCTCGAGCCCCCGAAGGGCCCGGGCATCTTCCTGATCATCCCGTTCGTCGACCAGATGGTCCGGGTCGATCTCCGCACGGTGACACTGAACGTGCCGCCGCAGGAGGTCATCACCAAGGACAACGTTCCCGTCCGCGTGAACGCGGTCGCCTACTTCCGGATCGTCGAGCCGAACGCGGCGATCACGCAGGTCGAGAACTACATGGTCGCGACCTCGCAGATCGCCCAGACGACGCTGCGCTCGGTGCTCGGGCAGCACGTCCTCGACGAGCTCCTCTCCGAGCGCGACAAGATCAACGCGATCCTGCAGAACATCATCGACGAGGCCACGTCCCCGTGGGGCATCAAGGTCTCGGTCGTCGAGGTCAAGGACGTCGAGATCCCGGCAAGCATGCAGCGGGCGATGGCGCGTCAGGCGGAAGCCGAGCGCGAGCGCCGCGCGAAGGTCATCTCCGCGGAAGGCGAGTTCCAGGCATCCGAACGGCTCAAGGACGCCGCGGCGATCATGGCGCAGGAGCCGATCACCGTGCAGCTGCGCTACCTGCAGACGCTGCTCGAGATCGGGGCGGCGAACAACTCGACGATCGTCTTCCCGATCCCGATCGACCTCCTCACGGCGCTCTCGAACGCCGCAGAGGCGAGAGGCGGTCAGACCTGAGGCTCGGCCTCGGGATCGGCTGACGCGGGCTCGCGTCGGCTCCGACGCGTCTCCGATCTCGGCGTCGTCGTCCGAGCCCACCACCGGCGCCAGCGTCGCGACCTGCTCGTCCGTCGCGGAGGCGCATCACGATCACGCCCTGCGTCGCTCGGCCCGCCCGGCGGATTCCGTCGACCGGGATCCGGATGACCGTGCCGCCGTCCGAGATCAGCATCACCTGGTACCCGTCGCGGACGATCCGTGCGCCCGCGAGGCGACCCTTGCCCTCGACGAGCTGCGCCGTCTTCACGCCCATCGTGCCGCGGCCCTTGACGGGGTAGTCACCGACGCGCGTCCGCTTGCCGTAGCCGTTCTCGGTCACGACGAGAAGATCGGCGTCGTCGACGGCGATGTCGACCTCGATCACCTCGTCGTCGCCGCGGAGCTTCATGCCGGCGACGCCCGACGTGTCGCGGCCCATCGCGCGCACCTGCTTGCCGTGGAAGCGGACGGCCTGACCGAGTCGCGAGACCATGAGCACGTCGTCGGTGTCCTCGGCGAGCCTGACGCCGATGAGCTCGTCGTCCTCGCGCAGCTTGATCGCGATGATCCCGTCGGCCTTCAGCGGCGTGTTGTACGAGGCGAACTCGGTCTTCTTGACCATGCCCTTCCTCGTCGCGAAGACGAGGTACTTGGACTCCTCGAAGTTCCGCGTCGCGATGACCGCCTGCACGTCCTCGTCCTGCCGGAACGGGAGCAGGTTCACGATCGCGCGCCCCTTCGACTGCCGCGAGCCGAGTGGGAGCTCGTGGACCTTGAGCCGGTACACCTTCCCGACGGTCGTGAAGAACAGGATGTAGTCGTGCGTCGAGGCGACGAAGAGGTGCTCGATGTAGTCCTCGTCCTTCAGATCCATCCCCATCACGCCGATCCCGCCGCGACGCTGCTCGCGGTACGAGGTCACGGGTAGACGCTTGATGTAGCCGGACTTGGTGATCGCGATCACCATGTCCTCCTCCGCGATCATGTCCTCGAGCTCGAGGTCGGTCTCGCCGGCGACGATCTCGGTGCGCCGCTCGTCCGTCTTTCCGTAGATCTCCTTCAGCTCGAGGATCTCCTCGCGCACGGTGGCGTCGACGAGTGCCGGGTCGCCGAGGAGCGCGCGGAGCTCCGCGATCCGCTCCTGGAGGTCCGCGTGCTCGTCCTCGATGCGCTTCCGCTCGAGCCCGGTGAGCTGGCGGAGCCGGAGGTCGAGGATCGCCTGCGCCTGGATCTCGGAGAGCTCGAAGCGCGCCATGAGCTGCTCGCGCGCCGCGTCCGTGTCCTCGGCGTTGCGGATGAGCGCGATGACCTCGTCGAGGTTGTCGAGCGCGACGAGGTAGCCCTCGAGCACGTGCGCGCGCTCGAGCGCCTTGCGCAGCTCGTACTTCGACCGCCGCGTGACGATCTCGCGCTGGTAGTCGAGGTAGTGGCGAACGAGCTCGAGCAGCGACAGCGTCCGCGGGACGCCGTCGACGAGGGCGACGGCGTTGTAGCCGAACGTCGCCTGCAGCTGCGTGTGCTTGAAGAGCTTGTTGAGGACGACCTGCGGGATCGCCTCGCGCTTGAGATCGATCTGGATCCGCATGCCCGAGCGATCCGAGTGGTCCTTCACGTCCGAGATCTCGCTCAGCACCTTGTCGTTCACGAGGTCGGCGATCTTCTTGATGACGCCGGAGTCGCCGCCCTTCTTCACGCCGTAGGGCAGCTCGGTGACGATGATCGCGTTCTTGCCGCCGCGCAGCTCCTCGACGTGTGCGCGCGCGCGCATGATGATGCGCCCGCGACCGGTGCGGTACGCGTCGCGGACGCCCGAGCGACCGACGACGATCGCGCCGGTCGGGAAGTCCGGGCCCTTCACGTGCGTCATGAGGTCGTCGGCGTTCGCCTCCGGCTTGTCGATGAGCTGGACGACCGCGTCGACCACCTCGCCGAGGCGGTGCGGCGGCATGTTCGTCGCCATGCCGACGGCGATTCCGGCGGAGCCGTTGACGAGGAGGTTCGGGAAGCGCGACGGGAGCACCGACGGCTCGCGTGCGCGACTCGTCGTAGTTCGGGACGAAGTCGACCGTGTCCATGTCGATGTCCCGGAGCATCTCGGTCGCGAGACGCGTGAGCCGGCACTCCGTGTACCGCATCGCCGCGGCCGGGTAGTCGTCGATGTTCCCGAAGTTGCCCTGCCCGTCGACGAGCGGGTAGCGCAGCGAGAAGGGCTGCGCCATGCGGACGAGGGTGTCGTAGATCGACTGGTCGCCGTGCGGGTGGTAGTAGCCCATGACGTCGCCGACGACGCGCGCCGACTTCAGTCGCGGGCGATTCGGCTGCAGGCCCGGCCTCGTGCATCGCGTAGAGCACGCGGCGATGTACGGGCTTGAGTCCGTCGCGCGCGTCTGGCAGCGCGCGCGCGACGATGACGCTCATCGCGTAGTCGATGAAGCTCGAGCGCATCTCCTGCTCGAGCTCGCGGCCCTCGATGCGGCCGGCGCCGAGCGGCTCGACCACGTCAGACATCCAGGAACCTCACGTCGCGCGCGTTCTGCTCGATGAAGGCGCGCCGCGGCTCGACCTGGTCGCCCATGAGCGTCGAGAAGACCCTGTCCGCCGCCGCAGCGTCCTCGACCTCGACGCGGATCAGCGTCGCGGTTGGCGGGATCCATCGTCGTGTCGGCGAGCTCCTCGGCGTCCATCTCGCCGAGACCCTTGAAGCGGCTCACCTGCAGGCCTTCCTTCGCGAGCTCGAGCGCCGCCTCGCGGAGCTGGCCGAACGTGTCGGCGTGCCGGGCCTTCTTGCCGAACGCGATGTCGAACGGCGGGTGGCCGACGATCTCGACGAGGCGCGCGTACGTCTTGCGGACATTCGCGTAGATCGGGAGACGAGAAGAGCGCGCTCGGCACGACGACGCTCGACGCGGCGCCCGTCTCGCGCTCGACGACGCGCACCGTCGGTGTCGTCGTCGGACGTCTCGAGGACGCCGAGCTCGTAGCCGTTCGCGTCGCGCGTCGGCGAGCGCGTCCTCGACCGTCGTCGGCGTCACCCTCGACGAGCCGGTGGTCGACGACGAAGTTGGCAGGCCCGGCGCCGAAGTCCTCGCGGAGGCGCGAGACCCAGCCGTCGAACTCGTTCAGCACCTTCACGAGGCGGCCGTAGCGCGCCTCCGTGAGCTTCTGCGTCTCGCCGCGGCGGTCGGTCACGTCCATGTCCTTGATCCGCTCGCGGGCGAGGAGCTCCTCGAACTGCGACTCCTTCTCGATGTAGCGCAGCTGCGAGCCGAGCTTCACGCGGTAGAGCGGCGGGACGGCCATGTAGACGTAGCCGCCCTCGACGAGCTCCTGCATCTGGCGGTAGAGGAACGTGAGGATCAGCGTGCGGATGTGCGCTCCGTCCACGTCGGCGTCCGTCATGACGATGATCCGGTGGTAGCGCAGCTTCTCGACGTCGAACTCCTCGCCGATGCCGGTGCCGATCGCGGTGATGATCGCCTGGATCTCCTCGTTCGAGAGGACCTTGTTGATCCGGTTCTTCTCGGCGTTGATCACCTTGCCGCGCAGCGGAAGGATCGCCTGGTAGCTGCGGTCGCGAGCATCCACCGCCGAGCCGCCGGCCGAAACGCCCTCGACGAGGAAGAGCTCAGCCGACTCCGGGTCCGAGATCTGGCAGTCGGCGAGCCGGCCCGGCAGTGAGTTCGAGTCGAGCGCGCTCTTGCGCCGGGTGAGCTCGCGGGCCTTGCGCGCCGCCTGGCGGGCGCGTGCGGCCGAGACGGCCTTCGTGATGATCTGCCTCGCCTCCGTCGGGTTCTCCTCGAGGTACTGCGCAAGCCGCTGGTTGACGGTCGTCTTCACGAGACCCTCGATCGGTGGGTTGCCGAGCTTCGTCTTCGTCTGGCCCTCGAACTGCGGGTTGCGGAGCTTCACCGAGATCACCGCGGCCAGACCCTCGCGGACGTCCTCGCCCTCGAGGTTCTCCTCCTTCTCCTTGAGGAGGCCCTTCTCGCGCGCGTAGCGGTTGAGCGTTCCTGTGAGCGCCGCGCGGAAGCCGGACAGGTGTGCGCCGCCCTCGGTCGTGTTGATGTTGTTCGCGAACGAGAACACCGACTCGACGTACGAGCCGTTCCACTGCATCGCGATCTCGACGTGCCCGTCGTCGGTCTCGCCATCGAAGTAGATGACGTGCTTGTGGACCGTGTCCTTCGACTCGTTGACGTGCGGTCACGAAGTCGCGGATGCCGCCCTCGTAGTGGAACTCCTCGGTCTTCCCGCCTGCCCGCTCGTCGCGCAGGACGATTCTCAGGCCCCGGGTGAGAAACGCAGTCTCGCGCAGACGCTGGGACAGCGTCGGCGTCGAGAACTCGGTCTCCTCGAAGACGTCCGGGTCGGGAAGAAAGGAGATGATCGTGCCGGACTCGTCCTTCTTGGCGACCCCGATCGTCTCCATGTCCCCCGTGGGCTCGCCCCGTGCGAACTCCTGCCGGTAGACCTTGCCGTCCCGCCGGACCTCCGCGACGAGCCACTCGGAGAGCGCGTTCACGACCGAGACGCCGACACCGTGCAGACCGCCGGAGACCTTGTACCCCTCGCCTCCGAACTTGCCTCCGGCGTGGAGCTTCGTCAGGACGACGGTCAGCGCCGGAAGTCCCTGGTCGGCGATGACGTCCACCGGAATGCCGGCGCCCGCGTCGCGGACGGTCACGGAGTTGTCCGGATGGATGGTCACGTCGACGAGGTCGTTTCGATCCGCGAGCGCCTCGTCGACGGCGTTGTCGACCACCTCGTAGACGAGGTGATGCAGGCCGCGAGAGCCCGTCGACCCGATGTACATCCCGGGTCGTAGACGGACCGGGTCGAGGCCCTCGAGGACAGTGATGTCTTTTGCGGTGTAGGCTGCTTCGGCCATCAAAAAAGCCCTGCAAATCGCCATATTGCGGGGCGGAGTAAGTCTACCAGAACTGGCGGCCGGACCGAGCCCTCAACAGGCTCGCGCGAGCCGCCCGCGCGACGAGCTCGCGGAGCTCCTCGTCGTCGATCTCGGCAGCTGCGAGGGCGGCTTCGGATGCGATCTCCGGCGGAACCTCGAGCGGTTCCGGCGCCGGTGTCGGAGGTGGCCCTCCGCGTCCCGGCGGTTCCGGGATCGGGCCCGACGGCGAAGCGCAGTCGTGCCGGCGCAGATGTCGCCCAGCCGGCCACGGAGCGCGTCCAGGATGGTCGTCCTGGAGCAGGTCGAGCTCATGCGCCCACGTCGCCGACGCAACGGCGACGTGGAGCGTTCCGTCGCGGGCGAGGCGGAGCGGCCATGCGTTTTGCGAGACGGCATCGCCGACGACATCGGGCCATGCGGCTGTGACCTCGGCGAGAGGGATTGCATCGCGGCTGCCGCTCCGCGCGAGCTCGCGCTCGACCTGATCGCCAACGCGGTCCATCACTCGGCGCGGCCTGGGGTGACTGACAGCGACTGTGTCGGCGACACCGGCAGCGCAGCTTCCGCGGTCGCCGTGACGACCGTCTGCGCATTGCGTGCGATCACGTCGGCGAGGGCGCGCCGGCGGTTCCCGTCGAGCTCCGACAGCACGTCGTCGAGGAGAACGAGTGGGGAGAGCGTCGGCTCGAGCTCGGAGCAGCTCGGCCTCGGCCAGCACGAGGGACAGCACCGCGATGCGCTGCTCCCCCTGTGACCCGAAGACCCTGAGGTCTCGTCCGCCGGACTCGATTCGGAGGTCGTGAAGGTGCGGCCCGGCGCCGGTCACGCCACGCTCGATGTCCGCTTCGAGCCTGCCCTCGAGCTCGGCGACCGTCGGCGGAGAGCCCTCGTACGTGAGCGTCGCGTCAGCGAGGCCGAGCCCTCCGGCCAGCTCGGCGAAGGTGGTCGCGAGCATCTCCACGACCTCGATCCTCGCATCGACGAGCTCTCCCCCAGCAGCGCGACTCGCTTCGGTCCATGGGAGCGAGGGCGTCGCGGGTCGAGTGCCCGCCGCGGATCCGGCGGAGCGCAGCATTGCGCTGGCCGACCGCGCTCGCGTACTCGCCCGCGAGCTTCGCCCGGGCGGGGAGAAGCCGCCCGACGACGCGGTCGAGGTAGGCGCGACGCGTCGCCGGCGCGCCCTTGACGACGGCCAGGCGGTCGGGTGTGAACACGAGCGTGGTCAGCTCGTGGCGGAGGCGCTCCGAAGCGTCGAGTCGCTCGCCGTTGAGCCTGACCGTCCGCGAGATCGCGGCGCGTCAGGATCGTGTCGGTCTCGAAGGCGTTCGCGCCACGCGAGCCCGCGAGCGCGATGCGCGCCGCGTCCGCGCCGAAGCGGATCATCTGCGCGTCGCGCCTGGCCCGAGGCGAGAACCCCTGGGTCCCCACGTGGAGCGCCTCGAGGAGATTCGTCTTCCCCGCGCCGTTCGCGCCGTGCAGCAGGACGACACCGGGCACGAGCGCGAGCTCGAGAGCGGCGTACGAGCGGAAGTCGCGGAGCGTGACCTCGCGGACGATCAGCCCGCGAGGCGGATGGGCATGATCAGGTACCAGAAGCTCTCGTCGGGAGCCGCGATGAGGCCGGGCCGGAAGCGGTTGATGAGCTTGAGCTGGACGATGTCGGCCGCGACCGCCTCGAGGCCGTCTCGCAGGAAGTCCGGGTTGAACCCGATCTCGAGCTCCTCGCCGGCGTAGTCGATCGGCAACGACTCGGTCGCCTCGCCGATGTCCTGCGTCTGCGCCGACACCGTCAGCTCGCCGTCGGCGAAGCGCAGGCGGAGCGGAGCGTTTCGCTGCGCCATCAGCCCGGCGCGCCGAACGACGTCGAGGAGCGCTGCGCGCGGCGTCGCGATCTCGATCTCGAACGTCTCGGGGATGAGCTGCTTGTAGTTCGGGAACTGGCCGTCGATGCGGCGGCTCGTCGAGCCAGACGTCGTTCGCCGAGAAGATCACGTGGTTCTCGTGGACGCCGAGGCGGACGTCCTCGGCGCCGGCGGCGAGCCGCGCGAGCTCCTGCAACGCGCGCGCCGGGATGATCGCGTCGAGGTCGGGCCCGGCCGTCGAGAGGCTCGTCTCCTTCACCGCGAGCCGATACGAGTCGGTCGCGGCCATGATCAGGCTGGTCGCCCTCGAAGCGGACGAGGACGCCCGTCAGGACGGGCCGCGACTCGTCGCGCGAGGCCGCACGGCCGACCTTCTCGATCGTCGCGAGGAGCGCCGCCGCGTCGATGGTCTGCAGAGGCACGTCGAGCGGCGGAAGGCGAGGGAAGTCCTCGGCGCTGTAGACGTTCAGCCGCGACGAGTGGCTGCCCGACGTCACCGCGAGGACGCCGTCACCCTCGTCGTACGCGAGCGTCACGGAGTCGTCCGGCAGCAGCCTCACGAGATCCGTGAGCAGCCGGCCGGGCACGACGACGCTGGCGTCGCCTTCGAGCTCGCCGGCGAGCGACGCGCGTATCGAGATCTCCATATCCGTCGCGGCGAGCAAGAGCCGGCCATCCTCGACTTGCAGGAGGATCCCCCCGAGCACCTGAACGGCGCCACGGGTCGACACCGCGCGCGAGACGACGCCGAGCGAGGCGGCGAGCTCGGCTTTCGAGCAGGTGATCCGAAGCGCTGTGCCGGACGCGGTGTCTGTGTTCATTACTGAAGAAAAAGACTCGTAGTAGTAATAGGAGTGTGGGTCATGGGGAAGACGGGCGAATTGTGGCGTCCGAGCGGGGAAAACGTGTGGGGACGAGCCTGGGGACGATCGTGGGTGTCACCCACAGCCTCCGGAGGCGCTGAACCGATGGACCCCCAGTATCACCGGGTCTGCTTGATGCGCGCGGTCAACTCTTGCACAAGGTTGTACACAGACCGGTCCTCGCGAATGAGCTTCGTGATCTTGTCCTTCGCGTGGATGACGGTCGTGTGATCGCGGCCGCCGAACTCCTTGCCGATCATCGGCAGTGACGCGTCCGTCAACTCGCGCGAGAGGTACATCGCAACCTGTCTCGGGTACGCGACGGCCTGCGATCGACGGGGGCTGACGAGCTCCTCGTGCGTGACGCCGAAACGCTGCGACACGGCCTCCTGGATCTCGCGCGATCGTCACCTCCGGCGCGGCGTCGCCCTGCGGGTACACGTCCTTCAGCACGTCCTCTGCCAGCTCGACCGTCAGCGGTCGGTCGGTGAGTGACGAGAAGGCGACGACACGTGTCAGCGCACCCTCGAGTTCACGGATGTTCGCGGACACGCGGCTCGCGATGAACGTGAGCACCTCGGGATCCGTGATGGCGAGCCCTTCCGTCTCGACCCGCTTGCGGAGAATCGCGATGCGTGTCTCGAGATCGGGTGCCTGGATGTCCGTGAGGAGGCCCCACTCGAAGCGCGAGCGCAGGCGCTCCTCGAGCGTCGCGATCTCGCGCGGCGGCCGGTCGGACGAGATGATGATCTGCGCTCCGCCTTCGTACAGCGAGTTGAACGTGTGGAAGAACTCCTCCTGGATGCGTTCCTTGCCCTCGATGAACTGGATGTCGTCGACGAGCAGCACGTCGTAGTTGCGGTAGCGCCGCTTGAACCCCTCGATCCGGGTGCCACGCTCCCGCACCGCGTCGATGAACTCGTTCATGAAGGTCTCGCTCGTCACGTAGCGCGTCGTGAGGCGTCGCGAGTGCTGACGGACGTAGTGGCCGATCGCTTGCAGGAGATGCGTCTTGCCGAGACCGGTGCCGCCGTAGATGAAGAGCGGGTTGTACGCCTGGGCCGGCGCCTCCGCGACGGCGAGAGCAGCGGCATGCGCGAAGCGATTCGACGATCCGATGACGAAGAGGTCGAACGTGTACTTCGGGTTGAGCTCGACTTCACCCGACTCCCGTTGGTGTCCGACAGCCGGTTCCGTTGCCGGCGGCTCGACGGCTCGCTCGGGTGCAGACGGCGTGGCGCGCTGGAGTGGGCTCTCGGCCACCGCGAAGCTGACGGAGGCGCTCTTCGCGCCGGCATCGGCCGCCGCCCGCATCACGACATCGAGGAAGTGTCCCTCGATCCAGTCGCGCGTGAAGTCGTTCGGGACCTCGACGACGAGCCGGTCAGCGCTGACCGAGTGCGGCCTCGCCTGACCGAACCAGGTGTCGTACGTGGTGTCGGTGAGGGTGTCCTGCAGCCGGCCTGCGATGGCGTTCCAGAGGTCGTCGGCTCGTGTCTCGGCGGGGTGCTCCACCCGTCCTCGCGGTTCTCGGGGGTCGTCGGGAAGGCGCGAGCATAGCACCATCACGGCGCAGGCTCAACGGAGCATCTGAGGCCATCTGTGGATGAAAATATGGCACTTTTGCAGGGTTTTTCGGTGTTCCACACAACTGTCCACAGGTGTGGAAGACGATGCATGTGTTGCTCATACCGGCAACGTCGAAGGGCGGTGAGCAGCGTTTTCGACCTTCACCCTGGTACCCCCGACTGTGGAAAACGTGGCGGCAGACCGGTCCGTCTATACTCGCCGCTCCCGCAGGCTCCGCGGACAGACACGACGTGAAACGCACCTACCAACCGAACGTTCGTCGCCGGAAGCGGCGTCACGGGTTCCGAGCGCGGATGTCCACCCGCGGCGGTCGCGCGATCCTCAAGCGGCGGCGAGCCCGTGGGCGCAAGCGGCTCTCCGCCTGAGACGCACGAGGTGCAACGCCGCAACCGGCTCTCCCGGTCGAAGGACTTCGACACGGTCTATCGCCGTGGTCGCTCGGCGTCGACGCGGTATCTCGTCCTGCACTGGTTTCCTCGCGACGACGATCCCGGCGGCGAGCCGCGACTGGGTCTCGCCGTCCCCCGCTCCGTCGGCACTGCGGTTGCTCGGAACCGCGTGAAGCGGCTTCTCCGCGAGTCCTGGCGCGAACTGCTCCCGAACGTTCCGCACGGCCACGACTACGTCCTCGCCGCGCGCCCGGGTCTCGCGGAGCCGGCCGACGCCCGGGGCAAGGACTGGCTCGTCACGGAGATCGCGGGCGTCCTCGAGAAGGCCCGCTCGTGAAGTACGTGGGGATCGGCCTCGTCCACGTGTGGCGCTGGACCTTCGGGCTCCTCACGCCTGAAGGGACGTGCAAGTACCACCCGAGCTGCTCGCAGTACGCAATCGACGCGTTCCGCGAGTTCGGTCTCGTCCGCGGGAGCATCCTCGCCGGCTGGAGGCTGCTCCGCTGCAACCCGTGGAGCCACGGCGGCGTCGACGACGCGCACGATCAGTCCGTGTTCCCGCTCTTCCGCTCGAGGAACGCGCGAGCGTGATTCTCGGCGGGGTCCTCACGCCGCTCGAGAACATCCTCACGGACGTCCTCACGTGGCTGCACGGCTCGGCGGGCCTGACGTGGGCGTGGTCGATCGTCGCGCTGACCGTGATCGTCCGCGTCCTCCTCGTCCCAGTGGCGATCAAGCAGATCCACTCGATGCAGAGCCTGCAGATCCACGCGCCTGAGATGAAGGCGATCCAACAGCGCTACAAGTCGGACCGCCAGAAACAGTCGGAAGAGCTCATGAAGTTCTACAAGGAGAACAAGATCAACCCGTACGCGTCCTGTCTCCCGATCGTCTTCCAGATCCCGATCTTCATCGCGCTCTTCTTCGTCCTCAAGGACTTCGAAAAGGAGATCTTCCCGAACTACCCGGAGTCGTCGCTCGACTGGCTCGGTCTCGTGAACATCACCGAGCCGGTAAAGGAAGGGTGGGGACCGGTTCTCATCGCCGTGTACGTGGCGAGCCAGCTCCTGTCGACGTACCTCATGTCGACCTCGATGCAGTCGAAGGCGCAGCGCTACATGATCCTGGTACTGCCGATCGTCTTCCTGCCCTTCATCCTCGGCTTCCCGTCGGGGCTCATGATCTACTGGCTGACGACGAACCTGTGGACGACAGGGCAGGGTCTCATCACGAGACGCCAGATGCCGAGACCGGTCGTCCCGCCGAAGCGATCATCTCGCACGCCACCCAAGGAGGAGCTCCCGGCGGCGAGCAACGGCGAGCAGCCGTCGCAGGACGGGGCTCCGAAGCCGAGCTCCGGCGGCACTCCACGACGCGTCAAGCGAAAGCGCGGCGGAAGGGCCCGGAAGTGAGCCCCGAGAGCAGCGTCACCGTCGAGGCGACCGGCGAGACCGTCGGCGAAGCGAAGTGGGCGGCCCTACGTGAGCTCGAGCAGCGGGTCCCCGGTCTCGACCGCGAGAGTGTGCAGTTCCAGATCGTGTCCGAGGGCGAGCGCGGACTACTCGGGGTCGGGTTCACGCCCGCGCAGGTGATCGCGACCGCTGAGGCATCGAATGCCGTCTCGCCAGGCGAATCCGACTCGGGTGACGCGTCTCGCGCCGCTCGGGAGATCGTCGAGCGCATCGCGGCGGGGATCGGCGCAGACGTCGTCGTTGCGACACGCGAACACGAGTCCGGCGTCACGGTCAACTGCTCCGGCGCGGACGTCGCACTCTTCATCGGCAAGCACGGCCAGACGATCGATGCCATCCAGTACCTCGCAAACGCGATCACGCGGGCCGAAGGTGGCGAGCACGAGGTCATCGTCGATGCGGCCGGCTACCGCGCCCGAAGGACCGCCACACTCGAGAACCTTGCGCGTCGCACCGCGCAACGCGCGTCCGCGACGGGGCGACGCGTTGCGATGGAGCCCATGACTCCGGTCGAGCGCAAGATCGTCCACGAGGCGCTGAAGGACGATCCCGAGGTGGAGACGGCGAGCGAAGGCTCAGAGCCCAACCGCTTCGTCGTCGTCTTCCCGCGGGTCCTCGCAAGCTGACGTGGCGAGCGTCCTCGAGCGCTGGCTCGAGGAGGTCGTGACCGCACCGGGAGCGACCGGGCTCGACGATCCCGAGTCCGCTCGCCGTGTGCTGCTCGACGACGCGCTTCGCGCTGCCGATCTCGTCGACAGCTACGAAGGGCCCGTGGTTGACGTCGGCTCGGGTGGAGGCTCGCCCGGGATCCCGCTCGCCGTCGCGCTACCGACTCGCGACTTCACGCTCGTCGAGGCCGAACGCCGCAAGTGCACTTTCCTCGAGCGCTTCGCGGGCGAGCTACCGAACGTCCGTGTTGCCTGGGGTCGCGCGGAGGAGCAGCCGGTGGGCGTGTACGGCGTCGCACTGGCAAAGGCACTGGCGAAGCCACCGGTCGCAGTCGAGTTGTGCCTTCCGCTCGTTCAGCCTGGCGGCGCAGTCGTTCTCTGGCTCGGAGAGACCGCCGATCGGGGGCATATGGGCCGTGTCGCCGAGACGCTCGGCGGGCGACTCGAGAGCGACGCCGACGGGCTCGTCGTGCTGAGGAAGGTCGGGCGGACGCCGGCTGGGTTCCCCCGCCGACCCGGGATGGCGAAGAAGCGCCCGCTCGCGTGACGACTGGCCATCCGGCTCGTGACTCCGTGTCGACGCCGATGAGAAGCGCGGCTGGCCGGGTGGCAGTCCGGTGTGCTCTGGCGGGATGGCACGCAGAAGCCGTCGTACGATGCGTTCGAGGACGCCGTTGCGCTCGTGCGGTCAGGGCGTCTCGACTGTGCGACCGTGCGCGGCGTCGCCGGCGCGCCCCTCCCGCCCGAGAAGCCCCGCGACCCTCGGCCCGAGATCAGCTAGCACGCCGCTACGTAGGAGCGGGCAGGCGCACTGTCGAGGCGTGCACGCGCCACGGGCTCTAGCCGCCCCCCTCTCTACTCTTGCCGCGTGCCCACTGTCGGGTTGTCGTCTGACCCGGTGCTCCGCGTCAGCGGAGGTCCGGCTTCGAGCACGACGAGGATCTACGCGGTCGCCAACCAGAAGGGCGGCGTCGGCAAGACGACGACCGCCGTCAACCTGAGCGCGTGTCTCGCCGAGGCGGGCGAGCGCGTGCTCCTGATCGATCTCGATCCGCAGGCGAACGCCACGTCGGGGCTCGGGATGCGCGCGAACGGGGTCTCGACGCACGACCTGCTCGACGGCGCCCCTCTGCGCACGCTTGCGAGGCCTTCGGACGTCGACAACCTCGACGTCGTCATGGCGAAGAGCGATCTCGCTGCAGCCGCCGTCGACCTCGCGAGCCGGGACGGCGGCGAGCGCTACCTCGCGGACGCACTCGCCGGCGCGGTCGATCAGTACTCGTACGTCCTGCTCGACTGCCCCCCGTCGTTCGGCCCGCTGACAGTCAACGCACTCGCTGCTGCGAACAGGGCGATCGTCCCGGTGCAGGCCGAGTACTACGCGCTCGAGGGTCTTTCCCAGCTCCTCGGGACGATCAACCTCGTCAAGGCGCAGCTGAATCCGCAGCTCGCGGTGGCGGGGATCCTCCTGACGATGGCGGACGGTCGCACCCGACTCGCTGCAGAGGTCGAGGCCGAGCTCCGCCGGCACTTCGGATCCCTCGTGTTCGCGACGACGATCCCCCGCTCGGTACGGCTCGCCGAAGCGCCGAGTCACGGTGTCCCTGCGATCGCCTACGACCGCCGCTCGGCCGGCGCCGAGGCCTACTGGAAGGTGGCGATGGAGCTTGTCGAGCGTTCCTAAGGAGCGGCGCGGCCTCGGGCGCGGGCTCGAAGTCCTGCTCGGCGAGGCCGGGCAGCCCGAGCTCATGCACCTCCCCGTCGAGACGATCCATCCCAATCCGCGGCAGCCTCGTCGCAGGTTCGAGCCGGAAGCGGCAGCCGGCCTGGCGAGCTCGATCCGGCTGCAAGGCGTCCTCCAGCCCATCGTGGTCCGTCGCCGTGGCGAGGGGGGCTTCGAGCTCATCGCAGGCGAACGCCGCTGGCGCGCGGCCGGCGCTGCGGGTATCGCAACGTTGCCGGCAGTGGTGCGGGACGTCGAGGATCGAGACTCCCTCCTCCTCGGGCTCGTCGAGAACGTCGCTCGCGAGCAGCTCTCCCCGGTCGAGGAAGCGCGCGCCTACGCATCGCTCGTCGACGAGTTCGAGCTCTCGCTCGGCGACGTCGCCGAGCGGGTCGGCCGGTCGAAGTCCGCGGTCTCGAATCGCCTCCGCTTGCTCGATCTGCCCGAGGAAGTGCTGTGGATGCTCGCGCGCGGAGACATGACGCGAGGGCCACGCCCGTGCCGTCCTGTCGCTCCCCGACGACGACGCGCGCAAGCGGCTGGCGCGGCGCATCGTCAAGGAGGGCCTCACCGTCCGCGCCGCGGAGCGTGCTGCGCATGACGGGGGAGCACGCCGTCGCCCACGACACGCTGCCGCCGTCGACCCCGCACTCGTCGACCGCGCACGGTCCGCCGCCGAGCGGATCACGGGGATGCCGGTTCGCATCGCCACGGGTACGCTGCAGATCCGCTTCGACGACGAGAAGGGTCTCGACGAGCTCGTCGAAGCGCTCGAGTCGCTCGAGTCCGTCATCGAAGACCGCGCGGCATGAGCGCGGCGGTACAGTTTCGCGACCGTGGGCGATTAGCTCAGTCGGTTAGAGCGCCGCTCTGATAAGGCGGAGGCCCCTGGTTCGAGTCCAGGATCGCCCATCGTTTTCGCAGTGCACCGCCGCCGAATGGTGACGGCGCACGCGGAGGTCAAAGACGCTCGCCCGAGGGATCGGCGTGGTGGCCGGGCCTGGCTTCCTGGGCACTGTCACCCGTCTTGGCGAAGCGGCGGCGACCCCTGACTAACATGCGGCCGTCGGGATGCGCGAGATGACTCTCTACGGCGTGAGCTTCGAGCCGATCGGCAAGCAGCCGATCGTGCTCCTGAAGACCGTCGACGAGGATCGCTTTCTCCCCATCTGGATCGGGCAGGCCGAGGCCGCCGCGATCCTCATGCGGCTCCAGGGCGCGACTCCGCAGCGGCCGATGACGCACGACCTCCTGAGCGACGTCGTCTCCGAGCTCAAGGGCGAGGTCGTCAGGGTGACGGTGACCGAGCTCCGCGAGAACACCTACTTCGCTCGGATCACGATCGTCCAGGACGGCAACGAGCTCGAGATCGACTCGCGTCCGTCGGACGCCATCGCGCTCGCGGTGCGCTGCGACGCGCAGATCTTCGCGGCGGACGAGGTCGTCGAGGAGTCCAGCATCGAGTTCCAGGCGGGCGACGAGGAAGCGAGCCTCGTCACGGCGTCGAACCTCGCCGATCTCGACCCGGAGGAGTTCCGGCGGTTCATCGAGACCGTCACGCCGGAGGAGTTCGCGTCGAGCCTCGACGAGGCGCTCGGAGAGCCCGACGACGACGTCGACGAGGAAGACGAGGAGGACTGAGCGCTCAGGACGCTGCCACGGACGCGATCAGCGCGATCGCGTTGAACGTGGCGTGGAGCGCCATCGACGGGTAGATGCTGTTCGTCCGCACGCGGAGCCAGCCGACGACGAGCCCGAAGACGGTGAGGATCGGCAGGGCCGACCAGGAGGCCGTGCGCGGCGCCGAACAGGAGCCCGGTCACGGCGATCGCGAGCACGGCGCCCCACGGCTGGAGCAGCCAGATCCCGAGCCCGCGGTACGTCAGCTCCTCGACCGCGGGCGCGACGAGCGTCACGACGACGAAGAACGCGATGAACGGCGCGGCGCGGCTCGAGTCCCAGCCGTCGGGCACGAGACCCTGCTCCTCGGTCGGGTCCCAGTTGCCGAAGACGGACAGCACGCGCTCGTAGACGAACGCCGACGAGATAGATCGCGGCGAGCGAGAGCGGCGAGCCCGAGCGCGCGCTTCCACGATGTGGGCCGGCGAAGTGCGAACAGCTCGCGCTTCGGGAGCCCGCGCGCGATCAGGAGCAGGATCCCGAGCATGATCCCGTACTGGATGAGCGCGGCCGACCGACGACGACCAGCGGTAGGCGAGGTCGTCGGGCGTCTCCGTGTCGGTGAGTCGTGCCCCGTACGCGAGCAGCGTCAGCGCGCCGACGAAGATGAACCACGCCAGAGGCGCCCGGGATACCTCTCGGCCGATCTGCGACCACGAGCGAGATTCCACCAGAACCGCGGCTAGCATTCCGCCATGAGCCCGCCTCGGAGCAGGCGCACGCCGCTCGATCCGGACACGTTGCGTCCCCGAGGCCGCCACCAGCGAGCCCTTCGCCGCCGTCGCCGGAAGAGGGGCGCAGTCGTCGCGGTCGTCGCGATCGTCGCGCTCGTGGCGGCGGCCGGCATCGGTAGTACGGCAGGCGTCCTCGCCTACGGGTCGTCGTGCGACCTCGACTCGCTGCAGTCGCGTCGACATCGGCGCGAACACGTTCGTCTACGCGGCCAACGGGTCGCTCCTGGGCTCGATCCCGGCCGAGAAGAACCGCGAGCCGGTCACCGCCGCCGACATGTCCCTGTGGGTCCGCAAGGCGACGATCGCGATCGAGGACCGCCGCTTCTTCGAGCACGGGGGAATCGACGTCGAAGGCATCGCCCGAGCGGCCGTGGCCGACATCAAGGCCGGCGCGCTCGTCGAGGGCGGCTCGACGATCACGCAGCAGCTCGTCCGCAACCTCTACATCTCGCGCGAGAAGACGGTGCAGCGCAAGGTGAAGGAGGCGTGCCTCGCCTCGAAGCTCGACGGCGAGTGGTCGCAAGCAGCGGATCCTGACCGAGTACCTGAACCAGAGCTTCTACGGCAATCGCGCGTACGGCATCGAGGCTGCGGCGCAGACGTACTTCTCGAAGCCGGCGAGGGACCTCACGCTCTCCGAGTCGGCGCTGCTCGCGGGGCTTCCGCAGGCGCCGTCGATCTACGACCCGTTCACGGCTCCGGCCCGTGCGCTCGCGCGACGGCAGCGAGGTGCTCGCCGCGATGCTCGACACGCGGGTCATCACGCCGCGGATCTACCGCAAGGCGCTCGACGCCGAGGTCGTGCTGCGCCGCGGCCGGCTCTACGACGCGATCCGGGAGCCGTACTTCTTCGGCTACGTCCGCGACAAGCTGATCGAGGCGTACGGCGCGCAGCAGGTCCGCTCGGGCGGGCTGAAGGTCTACACGACGATCATCCCGCGGTACCAGCGGCTCGCCGAGACCGCGATCAGGGAGACGCTCGACGAGTCGGACGATCCTGCGTCCGCGCTCATCTCGATCAGTCCGAGGACCGGTGCGATCCGGGCGATGGCCGCCATCGTGCCGAACCGTCCGAAGAACCAGTTCAACCTCCTCTCGCAGGCGCGTCGCCAGCCGGGCTCGACGTTCAAGACGTTCGTGCTGACCGCCGCGGTCGAGCAGGGCATCAACCCCGACTCGACGTACTACGTCTCGGCGCCGTTCACGTACAAGATCCACCCGGCCGGGAACTGCGAGGACGGCACCTGGTGGTGCGTCAAGACGTACGCGAACGACTACTACGGCTGGAGCTCGATCCGCAGCGCGACGCTGCGATCCGACAACACGGTCTACGCGCAGCTCACGCTCGACGTCGGCCCCGAGAAGGTCGCCGACGTCGCGCGGCGCATGGGCGTTCGCTCGCAGCTCGACGTCAACGGCGCGTACGTGCCGGCGATCGGCCTCGGCTCGATCGCCGTGTCGCCGCTCGATCTCGCGTCCTCGTACGCGACGCTCGCGGCCGGAGGCGTCCACGCCGAGCCGATGGCGATTCGCCGGGTCGTGCTTCCGGACGGAACGGTCGACACGCAGGCGGGCTGGGGGAGGCCGAAGCGGCACCGCGCGATCTCCGAGGGCACGGCGGCGGTCGTCACCCGCATCCTCGAGCAGAACGTCCAGTCGGGGACGGGCACGCGCGCCGCCTTCGGCCGGCCGGCGGCGGGGAAGACCGGGACGGCCGAGCTCAACGTCGACGCGTGGTTCGCCGGGCTACACGCCGAACCTCGCGACGACCGTGTGGATCGGCTACACGCGCGCCGAGATCCCGCTCGAGAGCGTCCACGGCATCGCGGTGACCGGCGGAAGCTTCCCGGCCGAGATCTGGCGGCTCTTCATGGAGCCCGCGCTCGAGGGCACCGAGCCCGAGGCGTTCCCCGAGCCGCGCGTCTGGCCCGAGTGGAAGCCGTTCACGCGGGGTGACTTCGCGCTCTCGTACGACCCGAACGCGACGCAGGACACGGAGACGGAGACGGAGACCGAGACGGAGACCCGAGCCCGAGCCGACCAAGCCCGCGCCCTCACGGGTCGACCCGGGCGGGACGGTCAGTGCCGGAACTGCTGACGGTCGACGCAGGCGCTCGCACGCGTCCTCGAGCATGCGCAGCCCGCTCCAGACGGAGCCCGTCGTCCTCGACGACGCCTCTCGGCCGAGTGCTGCGCGAGCCTGCGCGCGTCGGCCGTCGACCTCCCTCCGTTCCCGAGCTCCGCGATGGACGGCTTCGCCGTGCGCGCGGCGGACACGCCGGGCGAGCTGCCGATCGCGTTTCGTGTCGCCGCCGGAGCTGCGCCGCCTGGCCCACTCCCGGACGGTACGGCCGCGGGCATCGCGACCGGCGGGAACGGTCCCGGACGGAGCCGACGCCGTCGTCCCGGTCGAGGTGGTCGAGGATCGCGGCGATCGTCTCACCGTTCCGGACGAGGCGAGGGCCGGTCAGCACATCCGCCCGCGCGGCGGCGACGTCAGCGCCGGCGCGGTCGTCGTCGAGCCCGGCTCGACGCTCGGACCCGGTGCAGATCGGTGCACTCGCCGCCTCCGGAGTCGCGACGTCTACGTCTGCTCGGCTCGACCGACGGGTCGCGTTCTTGCCACGGGCAACGAGCTCCGAAGCCCCGGCGAGGACGCTCGAGCCCGGGCAGATCTACGAGTCGAACCGGCGCATGATCGCCGCCGCGCTCGCAGGCTCGGGCGCCGAGATCGAGGTGCTGCCGGTGGCGGCCGACGACGCGGGCTCGCATCGAGCCGCGATCGAGCGTGGCCTCGAGGCGGACGTTCTCGTCACCTCGGGCGGTGTGTCGATGGGGCCTCACGACCTCGTTCGTCGCGTCTGCAGCGGAGCTCGGGTGTCGAGGAGGTCTTCTGGGGCGTCGCGGTCAAGCCGGGGAAGCCGCTTGCGTTCGGCGTGCGCGGCGAGACGCTCGTCTTCGGCCTTCCCGGGAACCCGGTGTCCGTCGCTCGTCGGAGCGCTGCTGTTCGTCCGCCCCGCGCTCCTCGCGCGTCAGGGGCACGCGCGACCGCGAGCCGAGCTACCTCGGCGGGCGGCTCGCCGCTGCGGTTCGTCGGAACCCGCACCGCGACGAGTTCGTGCGCGCACGCCGCGCTCGAGTCGGCCGACGGTGTGCGCCTCGAAGCCGTCAGCGGCCAGGAGTCGCACATGATCGTGCGTGCGGCGTCAGCCGATGCGCTCGTCCACGTGCCCGCGCGGCGACGGAGAGATCCCGGCCGACGGGCGACGTGCGTTTCATCACGCTCGACTAGCGACGCCGCGCGCACCGCCGAACGGAACGCGCCGCGCGGTGGCGGCTCGGCGCCGTCCGCGTACGGCGCATACCGGCCGAAGGTGATCGCGGCGACCTGCGCGGCGGCTGCGAGCCAGACGAGCACGACGAGCGCCGACGCCAGCGAGACGTAGCCGACCGTCGCGAGCCCGACCGAGTAGAGCGCCGCGCCCACGATCGAGATGCCGAGCTCGTCCGCCGAGGAGGACGAGTGCCACGACAGCGGCCCGACGAGGCCGGCTGCGAAGAGGAGCACGCGTTGCCACAACCGGCGCTCGATCGGCAGCCAGAGCCACGCGTAGAGCGACGGCAGCACGAACACGAGGGCGTACGGCTTCGTGAGTGCGAGCACGACCGCGACGACCGCGACCGCGGCCAGAGCCGACGGCGAGGCCTGCGAGCCGCTCCTCGGCGGTCGTCGGCCGCTACGGGAGCGAGTCGCCGCCGGGCGACGAGCCAGCCGATGCACGAACGCGCCGGCGAGCAGGAGCAAACCGCCGATCGGCGGGTTGTCGAGCACGTCGGTGAAGGGCGAGCAGCGGGAGCGACGCTCCGGTGGGAAGCACGCCGCCGAGGGCGCCGAGCCAGATCAGGAGCCCTCCGCCGAGCAGCGCAGACCCGAGTCTCGTGCGAAGTGCGCGCAGAGCCGGCCTGAAGGGCAGCCCGCGCCGACGTCCGCGGACGATGAGGTCGACGAGCCCGAGGGCGAACGGAACGACTCGCGAGCACGAGCGTGAGTCGCACCGTCCAGCCGCTCGCCGCGCGGTCGGCGAAGAAGAGGCTGTCCGGCGTCTGGAACGCGCCTCCGAGACTCGCGTCGAGCGAGCTGAGCAGCGCCTCGGTCGCTCGGCCGAGCTGCCCGAGCCTGCGGACTCCGATCGCCGTGTCCGGATCGCCGGCCGGGATGGCCGGATCGCTCGGCTCCGACGTCGTCAGCGTGACGGCAGCGATGCCGTGACCGAGGAAGCGCCCCTGCTCGCCGCCGGCGAACGGGATCGCCGAGATCGACGAGCTGCGTCGGGACGAACGGCAGCGACGGCCACGTCCCGACCTGCTCCTCGACGCGCGCGGCCGCCGTCCGCACGAGCGCGCGCGCGGGCGAGACCGGCTCGTCTCCGGCGATCGCGAGCCGGGGGCGCCCGGTTCCCCCGAGGCCGTCGAGCACGACGACCGCGATCGCGGAGCGCGCGAGCGGCGACGTCGACGCGAACCGCTCGGCGCCGGCGCCGCCGTACGAGCCGGCGTCGGTGGACACGAGTACGAGCGTGCGCTGGGGAAGCGGATCCGGCCCGAGCTCCTGGGGCGCGAATCCGCGGGCGAGCTCGACGAGTGCGGCCGTTCCCGAGGCGTTGTCGCCGACGGGCTGCCCGGTGCCTGCGTTGTCACGGTGAGCAACGACCACGATGGTCTCGTCCGAGCGGCCCGGCACGACGGTGACGACGTTCCGGAGCTCGACCGTGCCGAGGTCGGCGAGCTCCTCGGACCAGACGTCCTCCTCCGTCGTGAGCCCGAGTGCCCCGACGGTCTCCCGGTACCAGCGCGCCGCCTGGCGTGCGCCTTCGGAGCCTGGCACGCGCGACGGGTACTCGACCGAGAGCGACCGCGCGATCGTCGCCGCGTTCTCTCCGTCGAACAGCGGCTCGAGCGACGAGCGCGGAAGCGTTCCGGTTGTCGAGATGGAGAACAGAAGCGCGAGCAGCGCCGGCGCGACGACGACGAATCCGACCCGCACGAGCCGTGCGTTAAGAGGTCGTTCAACAGTGCCGCGACGCAGCCGGCGACCGCGCGTCCGGGGCCGAGCCGCTTCCATCGCCGGGCTATAGTAGGCGCGCCGCGGGCAGCGGGCCCGTGCGACCTCTCCGATGCCCACCACCTCCTCGACCATCCTGCTCGTCGACGACGAGGAATCGATCCAGACGCTGCTCACGTATCCGCTCGAGCGGGACGGCTACACGGTCGTGCAGGCACGCGACGGCGAGGAGGCGCTTCAGAAGTTCGGCGAGGAGCAGGTCGACCTCGTCGTGCTGGACGTCATGCTCCCGCGCCTCGACGGCCTCGAGGTCTGCAAGCGGCTCCGCTCGCCAGAGCAACGTGCCGATCATCATGCTCACGGCCCGCGGCGAGGAGCTCGACAAGGTGCTCGGCCTCGAGCTCGGGGCCGACGACTACATCACGAAGCCGTTCTCCATCCGCGAGTTTCGGAGCCGAATCCGTGCGCTCCTGCGCCGCGCGCGCTCTCCGCATCTCGCGGGCGAGCGCGAGGAGCTCATCGAGCGTGGCGAGCTGCGCATCGACGTGCCGACGGAGAACGGTCGAGGTGCGCGGCGAGTCCGTGCAGCTCACGTTCATCGAGTTCGAGATGCTCGTCGTGCTTGCACAGAGCCCGGGAGTCGTGTTCTCCCGGCGCGAGCTCCTCGAACGTCTCCGTGGGGGGGCCGACTACCGCGAACCGCGCACGATCGACGTGCACGTCCGCCACCTGCGCGAGAAGATCGAGCGGGACCCGAGCAGTCCCGAGCTGATCCTCACGATGCGCGGCGCGGGGTATCGCTTCCGGCCGGAGTAGGCCTGCATGTCCCTCCCGGGCGGAATCCGGACCCGCATCGTCCTCGTCCTCGTCGGCATCGTCGCCGGCGCGCTCGGAACCGCGTACATGATCGTCGTGCCGTCGCTCGAGCGGCGGCTGGTCGATGCACGGCTGGAGCAGCTGGCGAAGTCTCGGTGTGCCGCTCGCGAAGACGCTCCCCGAGGACACGCTCCGCTGGCAGGACCGGGTCGAGAGCTATCGGGGTCGAGACGAACTCTCGCGTCGTCGCGTTCAGCGTCCTCTCGAAGACTCAGTCGGCGCTCGTCGTCGTCGCGGACTCGCGTACGAAGAGCTCTCGCGACGTGCAGACGGATCCGATCGCCCGCGCGGCGATGATGTCGGGAGACGTCGAGCAGGGCCGCGTCGACGCTCAGAGCGGCGACTACGCGGAGGTGGCCTTCGCCGGTCGGGGCCCGAGGCGGTGCTGCTCTTCCAGGTCGCTCTCGCCGATTCGCTCGCGACGGTCGAGATCGTTCGTGAGCGCCTCCTCCTCGCGACGGCCTTCGCGCTCGTCCTCGCGCTCATCCTCGGGCTCACGGCTGCGGGCATGCTCGCGCACCGGCTTCTCCGGCTCGAGTCGGCGGCCGAGCGGATCGCGGGCGGGGACTTCGGCGCGCCGATCGTCGATCACGGCAACGACGAGATCGGCGAGCTCGCGCGCGCATTCGATCGCATGCGCGTCCAGCTCGCGCAGCTCGACAACGCTCGCAAGGAGTTCGTCGCCAACGCATCGCACGAGCTGCGTACACCGCTGTTCTCGATCGGCGGCTTCCTCGAGCTCCTCGCCGACGAGGAGCTCGACGAGGACACGCGGCGCGGCTTCATCGAGACGATGCAGGGCCAGGTTCAGCGTCTCGCGAAGCTCTCGACCGACCTGCTCGACCTGTCACGCGTCGACGCCGGGCAGCTGACGGTCGTGCACGAGCCGGTCGATCTCGGTGGCATCGTCCAGATGCTCGCCGGAGACCTCGGGCACCTCGCCGCGTCCACCGGGCACGATCTTCGGGTGGCGATCGAGGACGACGTCTGGTGCCTCGGGGACGACGCGCGCATCCTCCAGATCGGGCGGGCGCTCGCGACGAACGCACTCACCCACACGCCGACCGGAACGCGCGTGACGCTTCGGGCGCGGCGGCGTGGAGATCGGGCGGAGCTCGTCGTCGAGGACGACGGTCCCGGAATCCCTCCGACGCAGCGGGACGCCGTGTTCGCGCGGTTCTACCGCGTCGAGGGCGGCATGGCCTCCGGGAGCGGGCTCGGGCTCGCGATCGCGCGCGAGATCGCGCGCGTCATGGGAGGCGAGGTGCGCCTCGACTCCGAGGCTCGCCCGACCGTGTTCGCGCTCGATCTTCCGGGCGAGCCGGTGCCGCCTGACGCGCCGCGGACTGCGATCGCGTTTTCACGTGAAAACGCGCCGACCGGAGCCCGAGAGCGTCGCGCAAGGCTCGTAGCCGACTCCGTCTACGATCTCCGGCGTGCCCGAGCCGCCGAGCGAGCTGAGTCACGTGACGTCGAGCGGCGACGTGCACATGGTCGACGTCGGGGCGAAGCCCGCCGTGCGCCGTCGAGCCGTGGCTCGTGGGCGCGTGCGGATGGCGCCCGCGACGGCTGCCGCGCTCACCGCGCTTCCGAAGGGCGACGCCCTCGTCACCGCGCAGCTCGCCGGCGTGATGGCCGCGAAGCGGACGGCCGAGCTCATTCCGCTCTGCCACCCGCTGCCGCTGACGCACGTCGACGTGCGGCTCGCGGTCGCCGAGGGCGCGGTCGAGATCGAGGCGTCGGCCGAGACGACGGCGCAGACCGGCGTCGAGATGGAGGCGCTCACCGCGGTCGCCGTCGCGGCGCTCACCGTCTACGACATGGCGAAGGCGATCGACAAGGCGATGACGATCGAGGACGTGCAGCTCGTCGAGAAGACGAAGGAGCCCGCGTGAAGGCCGCCGTGCTGACCGTCTCGGACGGCGTGAGTGCCGGCGTTCGCGAGGACACGAGCGGTGACGTCCTCGACGAGCTCCTCCGCGACGAGGGGTTCGAGGTCGAGCGGAGCGTCGTGTCGGACGACGTCGAGTCCATCGCGGGCGCCGATCACGGTCGCTCGGCGACTCCGGCGTCTCGCTCGTCCTCACGACGGGTGGGACCGGCTTCGCCCCGCGCGACGTGACGCCCGAGGCGACGCGAGGCGTCGTCGACCGCGAGGCGCCGGGGCTCGCCGAGGCGATTCGTGCGGACGCACTCGCGCGCACGCCGCACGCCCTGCTCTCGCGCGGGATCGCGGGTCTTCGCGGTGCGACGCTCGTCGTCAATCTGCCCGGGTCCCCAGGGGGTTGCCGCGACGGGTTCGAGGTCCTTCGGCCCGCGCTTCGTCACGGGCTCGAGCTCGCCGCCGGCGACACGGCGACGCTCGCATCGACAGACGTGACGAGCGGGCGTCGCAACGGTTCCGCTTCCTCGACGGCTCGCGTCGCTCGTCCGCATCGAGCACACGGTGTTCGCGCTGCCGTTCGCGTACGTCGGCGCGTTCCTGTCCGTCGACGCGTGGCCCGGCGCTCGCGAACATGGTCTGGATCACGGTCGCGATGGTCGGCGCGCGGACGCTCGCGATGTCCCTGAACCGACTCGTCGACGCCGAGATCGACGCGCGCAACCCGCGTACGGCGATGCGCGAGCTCCCCGTCCGGCTCGCTCTCGCGTTCGCAGGTGCTCGCTCTTGTGCGGATTGGCACTAGCTGTCTTTCTGCTCGCGGTCTTCCAGCTCGATCCCGTCGTCCGCTGGCTCTGGCCGATTCCGGTCGTCGATGTTCGTCGTCTACCCGTACCTGAAGCGGGTCACGTGGCTCTGCCACGTCTGGCTCGGCGCGTGTCTCGGGCTCGCACCGGTCGGCGCCTGGCTCGCGGTGACGGGCACTGCGCCGTGGGAGGCCTGGGCGATCAGCGGCGCCGTCCTCCTGTGGGTCGCGGGCTTCGACCTCTTCTACTCGCTCTTCGACCTCGAGCACGACCGTGCGGAGGGCCTGCACTCGTGGGCCGTGCGTTTCGGCGAGCGAGGCGTCTTCGCCGGCGCTCGCGCTGTTCCACGTCGGCGCCGTGCTCCTGTTCGCTGCCGCGGGTCTCGGGCTCGACGTCTCGTTCCTCTACTGGCTCGGTGTCGTTGCTACCGCCGCGCTCCTCGTCTACGAGCACTCGCTCGTTCGTCCCGGCGACCTCCGTCGGCTCGACGCCGCTTTCTTCACGATGAACGGCGTGATCAGCGTCGTGTTCTTCGTGTTCGTCGCCCTCGACGTGCTCGTCGTGTGATCCGGGGCCGGCGGCATCGAGAAGCGGTACGGGCGCAAGCGCGTCCTGACCGGGGTCGACTTTGCCGTTCCGGTCGGCGGGTTCGCCCTCGTGACCGGTCCAAACGGGAGCGGGAAGACGACGTTGCTGCGGATGCTCGCGGGCCTTGCCGTCCCGTCCCGTGGGGACCTTGTCATCGGGACGGATCGTTCGAGGGTCGGCTATCTGGCACATGAGCCGCTCGTCTACCGAGAGCTCTCGGCCGTCGAGAACCTCGATCTGTTCGGACGGCTCTACCGCGTGCCCGAGCGGCGCGAGCGCATCGGGATGCTCCTCGGGCACTTCGGGCTCTGGGAGGCCCGCAACGAGCGTGTCTCGACGTACTCGCGCGGAATGACCCAGCGGCTCGCGTTGTGCCGGGCGCTGCTCCACGGGCCGGAGCTGCTGATCCTTGACGAGCCGTACTCGGCGCTCGACGAGCCTGGCGCTGCGCTCCTCGACCGCGAGCTCGACGGCCTCGCCGGAGCGCGCACGCTCGTCGTCGCCACGCACGACCCGGACCGGCTCGCCTCGCTTGCGACACAGACGCTCGCGCTCGCATGACGTACTTCGCGGATGTGGCAGCGCTCACGCGCAAGGATCTCCGTGTCGAGCTCCGGGGCCGCGACACGCTCCCCGCCATGGTCCTCTTCGTCCTTTCGACGCTCGTCGTCTTCCACTTCGCGTTGCCCGAGGGGTCGGGCGAGACCGCGGCCTACGGCCTCCTCTGGGTGGCGATCGTCTTCACCGCTCTCCTCGGCCTCGCGCGGGCATGGGTCCCCGAGCAGGAGCACCACGTGCTCGACGGGCTCGTGCTCGCACCGTGCGATCGCAGTGCGATCTGGCTCGGAAAGACACTTGCGACGCTCGTGTTCCTGCTCGCCGCCCAGGTGGTCGCGCTGCCCGCGTTCGTGCTCTTCTTCGAGCCGCTCGACGCGCACGCGCTGGCGGGAGTCCTCCTCGCCGACATCGGGATCTGCGCCGTCGGCTCGCTCATGTCGGCGATGGCCGTTGCCGGGCGAGCGAGGGAGGTGCTCCTGCCGCTCCTCGTGCTCCCGCTCGCGATCCCGCTGATCGTCGGTGGAGTAGGGGCTGCGGTCTCCGCGGACCCCGAGCGGTTCATCGTGTTCCTCCTCCTGTACGACGCGGTCTTCGCGGTACTCTCGTGGGCGTCCTTCGAGTACGTCGTCACGGAGTAGCCGACCTGAGCCCATCGTCACTACGCAGCCTCCCGGGCCTCGCCTGGCTCGCTGCGTTCGCCATGGGGCTCGCTCTCGTCCTCGCGCTGATCGTGGCGCCGGAAGACGCCGATCAGGGGATCTCGCAGCGGATCTTCTACATCCACGTCCCCATCGCGCTGACTGCGTACTTCTGCTTCGGCCTCGGCGCGATCAAGGCGCTCCTCCTCCTCTGGCGCGGCGACGAGCGGTACGACCTCGAGAGCTATGTCGCAATCCATCAGGGTACGATCTTCGGCGCGCTCACGTTGATCACCGGCTCGATCTGGGCGCGCGCGTCGTGGGGCGTGTGGTGGACGTGGAGCTCGAACCAGCTGGTCCTCTTCCTCGTCCTCTTCCTCTTCTACTGCGCGTACTTCATGCTGCGGTTCTCGCTCGAGGACGGGCCGCGCCGTGCGCGCTCGTCGGCCGTGTACGCGCTCTTCGGTGTCGCGCTCATCCCTGTCAGCTTTCTCGCGATCAGGCTCGCCGAGGACTTCATCCATCCGACCGTCTTTACGCGCGACGGGCCGCAGATGAGCGGGACGATGTTCGCCACGTTTCTCGTGTCCTGGGCCGCCGTGACGCTTCTCGCGTACGTGCTCTATCGCGTCGAGCTCGCAGGCAAGCGTCTGGACGCCGATCTCCGGGAGCTGCGCGAGGCGCTCCAGTGAGCTGGAGTCAGGAGGAGCTCGTCGCGGCGGCCTACGCGGTCGTCTTCTTCTTCGTCCTCGTGTACGTGGCGATCATCGCCGCCAAGCTCGTGCGGCTGCAACGTGAGACCGCGGAGCTGATCGAGCTCGCGCGGCGGAAGTCGGGGAGGGAGTCGTAAACCTCCGGACCGGCGCATATGCTGCGAGCGTGGTGACGCGGCCCTTGCCTCTCCAGGCCCCGACGGCGTTCGTCAGGATCAGGCCCCGAGGTGTGCGACTGTGCGGTGAGGTGCGACGCAGCACGAAGCGTCTCTGCACGGCTCGCCCGGTTCGCCGCCGGTAGCCCACTCCGCGGGCGGCGTTACGCTCCGCGGCGTGTTCATCACGTTCCTGAGCGACTTCGGGTTGAAGGACGACTTCGTGGGGACGTGCCACGGCGTGATGAAGCGCATCGCGCCGGAGGCGCAGATCATCGACATCACCCACGGGATTCCGGCGACGTCGATCCTGCAGGGTGCTCTCGTCCTCGCGAACACGATCGGCTTCATGCCCGTCGGCGTCCACCTCGCGATCGTCGACCCCGGCGTCGGGGGGCCACGACGACCCCTTGCGCTGCGAGACGAGGAGGGGCGGCTCTACGTCGGGCCGGACAACGGGCTCCTGCTGCCCGCTGCGAGTCGTCGCGGCATCGACGAGGCTCACGAGCTCGCCAACCCCGAGTATGCGCTCGACTCCATCTCCCGCACGTTTCACGGACGAGACCTGTTCGCGCCCGCCGCCGCTCACCTCGCGAAAGGAGTTCCGCTCGCCGAGCTCGGGCCTCCCGTCGACCCGGAAGGTCTCATTCGTCTCGATCTTCCCGAACCGGTCTTCGCCGACGGCGCGCTCCAGGCGACACTGCTCTACGTCGACAGTTTCGGAAACATCGCCCTGAACCTCGACCGAGACGACGTGGAGGCGCTCGGCATGTCCTCGGGGACACGCGTCGAGCTCGAGCTCTCTGGCGAGCGCTACTACGCCGTCATGGCGCGGACGTTCGTCGACGCTCGCCCCGGTGACGTGATCCTCTACGAGGACAGCTACAAGAACATGTCGTTGGCGATCTCCCGCGGGAGCGCGGCGCGCATGCTGCACGCCTCGCCGGGACAGACGATCCGGATCACGATCCCGAGCTAGGTGACAGGCGGCCACCGGTCCGCCCATGGACGCGCCGCCTCGATCTCGGCTGCCAGGGCGAGCAGAAGCGCGTCTCCGGCGGGAGGGCCGATCGCCTGGACGCCGACGGGGAGTCCGGCGGTGGTCCAGTGGAGCGGAACCGACGTCGCGGGGAGCCCCGTGAGATTCGCGATGGCCGTGAACGGCGTGAACTCGGTATTGCGCAGGAGCTGGGGAATCGCGCCCTCGACCGCGTCCTGCCAACCGATCGGCACCGGTGGGAGCGCGAGAGTCGGGGTGAGCACGACGTCGACGTCGTTCCAGAACGCGACGATCCGCCGCGCGAGCATCTGCAGCGCAGCGACGCTCCGTCCGAAATCGGCCGCCGAGGCCACGCGCGAAGCTTCGACCAGGCCCCGGTTGAGCGGCGTCAGCAGCGAGAGATCCTCGACGGGATGGAGCGCCGGCCCGACCTGCCACACGGCGATGAACAGGTCGAAGAGACCGGGCTCGTGCCACGATGGGGCGCCTTCGCGAACCTCGTGCCCGAGCTCGGCCAGAAGCTCCGCCGCGCCCGCTAGTGCCGCGACGCACTCCGGATGCACGGGCACGTCGATCGGCGGGGAGGACGTGACTGCGATGCGAAGGCGCTGCGGCGGTACGGATGTCGTCGTCGCGAACGGCTCAGCGGGAGGCGGCGCCCACCACGGGTCGCCCGGCTCGTAGCCCGCGAGGACATCGAGCAGATGGGCTGCGTCCTCGACCGAGCGCGTGAGGGGACCGGACGTCGAGAGGCCCTCGAAAGCTCCGAACGGTGCGGTCGAGACCCGGCCTCGCGACGGCTTGAGGCCGAAGAGCCCGCAGCACGACGCTGGGATGCGGATCGAGCCCCCGCCGTCGGTGGCGTGCGCAGCGGGAACGAGTCCTGCGGCGAGGGCTGCGGCCGCGCCGCCACTGGAGCCGCCCGGCGTGAGCTCCGTGTTCCACGGATTCCGGGTCACGCCGTTGAGGTCGGACTCGGTGAACGCGACCGTCCCGAACTCGGGTGTGTTCGTCTTTCCGACGATCACGAAGCCGGCTTCGCGAATGCGTCGGACGACCGCGCTGTCGAAGTCCGGGACGTGGTCGGCGTACGCATGCGACGAGTACGTCGTGCGAATGCCGGCAGTCGGCGCGAGGTCCTTCACGCCGATCGGGACACCGCGAAAAGGCGCGTCGCCGGGCGTCGAGTCGACGAGCGCCGCCGCCTCCAGCGCCTGCTCGGCGCAGACCGTCACGAAGGAGTTCAGGGTGGGATCGAGCCGCTCGATTCGCGCGAGGGAGCTCGTGACGAGCTCGGTCGACGAAACCTCGCCGCCGCGGACGAGCTGCGCCTGCTCGACGGCCGAGAGGAACGCGAGCTCCATCGGCGGCGAACCTACCAGCGTCGAAAGTGGCGAGGGCCGGAATCGAACCGGCGACACCACGGTTTTCAGCCGTGTGCTCTACCGACTGAGCTACCTCGCCGCGGCGACTCAGTGTAGTTAGGTTCCCGCCGTGAGTGCGGGACGTGAGATCGCCGTCATCGGCGCGACGCTCGACCTTGGACAGGGGCGCCGCGGCGTCGACATGGGGCCGTCGGCCATCCGCTACGCGGGCCTCGAGGAGCGCCTCGTCAGCCTCGGGTATGTGGTGCGAGACCACGGGAACGTCGAAACGGCGGTGCCCGAGGCAACGACCGTGCAGGACGAGCGCGCACGGTTCCTGCCCGAGATCAAGATGACGTGCGCGCGGATCGCGGCGAAGGTCGTCGAGGAGTCGAACGCCGGAGCGCTGCCGCTCGTCCTCGGCGGGGACCATTCGGTCGCGCTGGGAACGCTCGGCGGCCTCGCGTCCATGCACGGCCCCGGCGGCGTGTTGTGGATCGACGCACATGCGGACATCAACACGCCGGAGACGAGCCCGAGCGGCAACGTGCACGGAATGTCGCTTGGAGCCGCGCTCGGCCTGGGCGGGGAGGCGTTCGAGAGCGATGCCTGGCCGCTACCGGCGCTCGATGCGCGCCGGGTGGCTCTGCTGGGGCTACGGCAGGCGGATGCCGGCGAGCGCAAGCTGCTCCGCGAGGCCGGCGCGCGGGTCTTCACGATGAGCGAGATCGACCGCATCGGGGTCGAGCGGGCGATGCGCGAGGCCCTCGACCACGTCTCGGGTGCGGGGTTCGTCCACGTCTCCCTCGACATGGACGCTCTCGATCCCGAGGTTGCTCCCGGAGTGGGAACGCCGGTGCGCGGTGGTCTCACCTATCGCGAGGCCCACCTCGCGCTCGAGCTCGTCGCCGAATCGGGCCTCGCCGGATCGCTCGAGGTCGTCGAAGTCAACCCGATCCTCGACCGCGAGAACACGACGGCCACGACCGCCGTCGAGCTCGTTGCGAGCGCGCTCGGGGCCACGATCATCTGAGCGCTGGGCAGTAGCAACGCCCGGTCGCGAAGAGACCGACTTCAGGGGTCTTCGTGCAGGCTGCATCGAGTGTTAGCCGACTCAGCCTACGGCGGAAAACCCCGGAATCACGTCCTTGCCGTAGGCGGCGAGGTCCTCTTCCTGACCGTGGGTCATGAGGTAGATGTTGAACTGGTCGACGCCGATCGCCTCGAGCTCCTTCAGCTTGGCCGTCGCCTGTTCTGCATTGCCGAGGACACAGAAGCGGTCGCAGATCTCGTCGGTGACGAACTCGCCGTGCTTGGCGCCGACGCGCGAGTGCTCGTCGTAGTCGTAGAACTTTCGGACGCGCACGTATTCGGTGAGCTCGTGCGGGATCTCCGACTCGTAGCCGTAGCGCTCGATGAGGTCCATCACGTGGTTCGAGACCATTGCCGGGAACCAGCGCACCTGGTCGCGCGCGTCCGCGATGTCGTCCGTGATGTGACTCGGGGCGCAGACGATGCACTTGAGCTCCGACGGGTCGCGGCCGGCCTCGGCGGCGGCCTCGCGAGCCGTGTCCATGATCCACTTGACGATCACCGGGTCGGCGAGCTGGATGATGACGCCGTCCGCAACCCGTCCGGCGACCGCGAGTGCCTTCGGCCCGTAGCCGGCCACCCACATGGGGATCTCGGGGAGCTCCGGGCGGACCCAGGCGAGCTTCAGCTGCTTGTCGTTCCACTCGACCTCGCGGCCGTTCATGAAGTCCTTGATCATCCGGCAACGCCGCTCGAACTCGGCGACGCGGACGGGCTGCTGACCGATGTATCGGCGCGCCGAGTCGCCGCGGCCGATGCCCATCACCATGCGCCCGTCCGAGATGTCCTGCAACGTCGCGTAGCCGCTTGCGAGGACGGTCGGCTCGCGCGTGCCCGGGTTCGTCACGCAGTGGCCGAACTTCATCGTCGTCGTCGCCTGGGCCGCGAGGGTCAGCAGTGGGAACGATTCCTGCCAGAGCACGTGCGAGTCGTACGTCCAGCCGTACTGGAAGCCGTTCGCCTCGGCGTGCCGGATCAGTTCCAGGAAGCGGCGGTATGGCGGGTCGGGAAGGACGGTGACGCCGAAGCTCAGAGCCATCTCTGGTTTCTCCTTCGCTCGTTCGGAAAGCGCGATTATCGAGCCTAGATACGTGCCGTGCGAAGCGGAAGCAACGCGGTTGCGGCAAGCACGGCGATCGCGGCGAACGCGATGCGTCCGTCGCTCGGCAGCTCGAAGGCCAGGCCGGCGAGCGGTGTACCCACGAGGATCGTGAGGACGGCGCAGGCATTCACCAGGGCGATCGCGGCCCCGGGTGCGTCCGGCCGCTGGCGCTGCGCTGCCGCGAAGATCACGGCGAAGGGGAGGCCGGCCGTGAGGCCGAGCACGAAGGCACCGAGCGTCGAGAGCGCGAGCGAACCGCCGATGCTCAGAAGCAGAGCGCCCGCCGACGTGCCCACGAGGGCGGCCGCGACGAGCCGTCGTCCGCCGACTCGCCCGGCGAGGATGCCCCCGGCGGGGCGAGTGACGATGCCGACGAAGAGCACGAGTCCGCCGGCAAGCCCGGCTGCGGTCGAGCTCGCCCCCTGGCGCTCGAGGAGCGGCACCACCCAGTTCCCGGCGACGACCGCGAGACCGAACGTCGCGGCTTGCATGATCCCGATCGGAAGGAGCGTTCGGTCGCCGAGCAACCATGCACCCGCGTGTCCGATACGCGGAAGACCCGTCGCCAGGAGAGTCGGAATCGCGGCCAGGATCGCGAGGAGCGCGGCAGTCCAGTAGGCAGCGCGCCAGCTCGTCGCGTCCGTGAGCGGCGGCACGATCATGAGTGCGAGCCCGCCGCCCGTCATCGTCGCGCCGCCGTAGAGGCCTTGCAGTGCCGGTCCTCCACCGCCGGCTCGCACGAGGTCGAGCCCCGCGACGAATGCTGCGCCCGAGCCGATGCCGACGATCGCGCGGCCGACGAGCGCCAGCTCGAAGCCGGTGTCCAGGAGGAGCAGCGCATTCCCGAGGACGCCCGCCCCGATCGCGAGCAGCGCGATCCCCTGTGAGCCGAAGCGATCCGCTCCGCGCCCGGCCGGAAGCTGCACGGCGAGGTGCGTGACGAAGAGTGCGGTCGTGAGCAGGCCGACGGCCGCTACCGAGACGCCGTAGTGGTCCGCGAGCGGGTCGGCCGCCGCGCCGACGTTCGCGACGTTCCAAGTGAGGCACCCCCCGACCGCCAGTCCTGCGGCGACGCCTGCGTGCGAGATGGAGTCAGACCTCGAGGGCCTGACCTGCGTCAACGGCCGCCGCCGTCCGCGACCCAGGCGATCGTCCTGGACGCCAGTGCGTCGAGCGCCGAGACGGCGAGCTCGAGGTGCTCCTCGCGTGTGTCTTCGAGCTTCGTGTGCGACAGGCCTCGCAGGCTCTGCACGAAGAGCATCACCGTGGGAACGCCGGCGCGCGAGACCTCGGCCGCGTCGTGGAGAGGGCCAGACGGAAGACGGTGCACGGTCGGGGCGACCGCCTGGATCGCCTCCTCACCGAAGCCGATGAGCGTCTCGTCGAAGAGGATGGGCTCGATCGACCAGATCCGCTCCCACTCGACGTCGATGGACTCCTCCGCTGCGAACCGCTCGCTCGCCGCCTTCGCCTCGGCGAGCATGGTCGCGAGCCGCTGCGCGCTCAGGTCGCGCTGGTCGAGGAGCTGCTCGGCGGTCTCGACGACCGAGGTCACGATTCCCGGATGGCAGACGACGCCGCCCGACGTGCACACGGCCCCGCCGCCGATCCGCCGTGCGATGTCGCGAATCTCGAGCGCGAGCTTGGCCGCGCCCGCGAGGGCGTCGCGGCGCTTGTCCATCGGCGTCGACCCGGCGTGGGCAGCCTGGCCGCGCCAGGTGACCCGATGGCGCTCCACGCCGAAGGTCCCGAGGACGACGCCGAGCGGGAGTCCGAGGCTTTCGAGGACGGGGCCCTGCTCGATGTGCAGCTCGACGTACGCGGCCGCTGAGTCGAGCTCCGCCCGGGCCGCGAGCGCGGAGTCGAGGTCGACGCCGTGGGCGGCAAGCGCATCGGGAAGCGAGATCCCGTCGCGATCCGAGAGCTCGCGCAGTTCGTCCTGATCGGACATCGACCCGGCCGCGGCGCTCGAGCCGAAGAGGCTGCGTCCGAAGCGGGACCCTTCCTCGTCAGCCCAGTTGACCAGCCGGACCGTGACCGGGGGCGTCCCGTCGGCTGCGATGCGACGCAGCACCTCGACGCCGGCGACGACGTTGAGGCTCCCGTCGAGCCAGCCGCCGTTCGGGACGGAGTCGATGTGGCCGCCGATGAGGACAGCGGGCTCGGAGGCCCCCCGGAGCGTGAACCACTGGTTCCCCGCCGAGTCGACCGACTCCTCGGCGCCCGTCTCGGCCACGAGGCTCCTGAGCCACGTGCGCGCCTGCTCCCAGGTGTCCGTCCATGCCACGCGCTGCGCCCCGTTCGCGTCTTCGGTGAGCTTGCGGAGCTCCTTCAGCTCGGCGACCGTGCGCTTCGGATCGACCCCCACGGGACGACTCTAACCGGCTGCTTCCAGTGTGGGATGCTCTGCGCGTGACGTCGCGCATCGGCTCGACCGCGGTCCGGATCGCGGTGCTCGTGCTCGTGCTCATCGGGCTGTGGGGCCTCTGGGAGGGCTATCGCGCGCTCTGGGAGGAGACGGGCTGGACGAGGCCGTTTCCCGTGAACGCGACGACCATGCCGCACCTGCACGACATCGTCGGCGCGCTCTTCGATCCGATACGCGAGGGGGAGCCGCTGCTTGCGCGGTACATGCTCGACGCGGCGCTGTTCACGGCGAAGGAAGCCGCGGTCGGCTTCGCGATCGGGGCTGCGATCGGGTTCCTGCTCGGCGCGCTCATCGCGCGCTTCGCAGTGCTCCGGCGCGGAGTGATGCCCTATGTCGTCGCGTCGCAGACGATTCCCATCCTCGCGCTCGCACCGATCGTCGTCGTCGGACTCGGGAACGTCTCGATCGCAGGCTGGACACCGAAGGACTGGATGCGCGTCGCGGTGATCGCCGCGTACCTCACGTTCTTCCCCGTCACCGTCAACACCGTGCGCGGCCTCCGGTCGGCCGACCCGACCGCGGTTGAGCTGATGGAGTCCTACGCAGCGGGGGAATGGGCGGTCTTCTGGAAGTTGCGCGTGCCGGCCTCCCTGCCGTACCTGTTCTCGGCTTTCAAGATCGCCGCGACCGCGAGCGTCGTGGGCGCCGTCATCGGGGAGCTGCCGTCCTCGATCCAGAGCGGGCTCGGCGGATGGATCATCAACTTCAACCAGTACTACGCGCTCGACCCCGAGAACCTGTGGGCGGTCAACCTCGTCGCGGCGCTCCTCGGCATCTCGTTCTTCCTCGTCGTCGTTCTCGTCGAGAAACTCGTCGTGCACCGGGCGCCGGAGCAGCTCGTTTGAGCGTCGGCGAGGCCGTCGTCTCCGCTCGGGGCATCTCGAAGACCTTCGGTAAGGGCGGCGTCACAGCACTGCAAGACATCGACCTCGAGGTCGGCCGCGGCGAGTTCATATCGCTCATCGGCCCGTCCGGCTGCGGCAAGTCGACTCTTCTGCGGCTCATCGGCGACCTCGTCGAGCCCTCTGGCGGCGAGATTCTCGTCAACGCCAAGAGCGCGCACCGCGCGCGCCTCGATCGTGACTACGGGATCGTCTTCCAGGCGGCTGTCCTCTATGACTGGCGGACGGTGGCGAAGAACATCGCACTCCCCCTCGAGCTCCTCGGGTGGAGTCGCGCGCGTCGAGCCGAGCGCGTGGCCGAGATGGTCGAGCTCGTCGAGCTCGGCGGCTTCGAGACGCACTACCCGTGGCAGCTCTCCGGAGGAATGCAGCAGCGCGTCTCGATCGCCCGAGCGCTTTCGTTCTCGCCGGCGCTTCTCCTCATGGATGAGCCGTTCGGAGCACTCGACGAGATGACGCGTGAGCGCCTGAACGACGAGCTTCTTCGGATCTGGGCGGACACCGGCTCGACCGTGATCTTCGTGACACACTCGATCTCGGAGGCCGTCTACCTCTCGACGCGGGTCGTCGTCATGTCCTCTCGCCCAGGGCGAATCACGTCCGTCGTCCCGATAGACCTCGCGCAGCCGCGAGCGTTCGCGACACGCGAGGACCCACGGTTCTTCGAGCTCGTGACCGAGGTTCGCGAGGCTCTCCATGCACGGGGCGACGAGTGAGCACGGTTGCGCAACCGTCTCCGACGCGCTCCGATCGCGACGTCGGAAGGAGCGTCCGGGCGTGGGGGCCCGTTCTTGTCGTCCTCGGGCTCGGTCTCGTCACGTGGCAGTGGCTTCTCCCGCTGCTCGGCGTCGAGCGCTACCTGCTGCCCCCGTTCTCCGATGTGCTGCAGGCGCTCTGGGACGAGCGGACCGAGCTCCTCGAAGCCGGGTGGATCACGTTCAAGGAGGCGCTCGGTGGGTTCCTCCTCGGCTGCTCGGTCGCGTTCCTCTCTGCGCTCGTGCTCGCCCGCTGGCGGCCGCTCGGAAACGCGCTGATGCCGTACCTGATCGCGGCCAACGCCGTTCCGATCGTCGCGTTCGCGCCGATCACGAATGCGTGGTTCGGGACGCTCTCGCCGTGGTCGAAGATCGTGATCGCCGCGGTGCTCTGCTTCTTCCCGGTGCTCGTGAACACGCTGCGCGGGCTCACGTCCGTGCGGCCGGAGTCGCTCGAGCTCATGCGCTCGTACGCCGTGCCGCAGCGCGTGGTCTTCCGCCGCGTCCGGATCCCGAACAGCCTCCCGTTCGTCTTCTCCGCCTTGAAGATCGCGTCGGTACTCGCAATGATCGGCGCTGTCGTGGGGGACTACTTCGGCGGATCGACCGACGCACTCGGGGTCAAGATCGTCTCGGCGGTGTCGGTTGCGCAGTACGAGACCGCGTGGGCCGCGATACTCGTCGCGAGTGCGCTCGGGATCATGTTCTATGCCGTGGTCGCACTGGCCGAGCGGTTTGCGCTCCGCTGGCATCCATCGACGAGGGCAGGAAACGAGTGACCCAAGGAGGGCACATGAGGAGACGAAGGTGGTACGTCGCGGGGGCGGTAGTCCTGATCGTGTCGATCGCGATCGCGGCCGGGCTCGCCCTGGCCGGTACGAGCCAGGGTCAGGGGCTGACGAAGGTCACGCTGCAGTCGAAGTGGGTCGTCCAGTCGCAGTTCGCCGGCTACTACGTCGCGAAGGCAAGGGGCTACTACAAGCAGGCGGGTCTCGACGTCACGATCAAGGCGGGCGGCCCGGACATCCTTCCGGAGCAGGTCGTCCTCGGCAAGCAGGCCGAGTTCGGCATCAACTGGATGGGTTCGACGCTCGCGCAGCGCGACACCGGGCAGGATCTCGTCAACATCGGCCAGGTCTACTCCCGGAGCGGCACGACCGAGGTGACGTTCAAGTCGGCCGGCATCAACACGTTCAAGAAGATGCGCGGGAAGAAGTTCGGCGTCTGGATCTTCGGAAACGAGTTCGAGCAGCGCGCCGCGCTCGTCAAGAACGGGATGAACCCCGACAAGGACGTCACGCTCGTCAAGCAGAACTTCGACATGCTCGCGTTCCTGAACGGGGAGATCGACGCCGCCTCCGCGATGACGTACAACGAGCTCGCGCAGGTGCTCGAGACGAAGAACCCGGACACCGGCAAGCTCTACAAGCTCTCCGACCTGAAGATCTACAAGTACTCGGATCTCGGGACCGGGATGCTGCAGGACGGCGTCATCGTCCGCGGGGACTGGATCAAGGACGCGGCGAACCAGGCGACCGCAGTGAAGTTCCTGGAGGCGTCGTTCAAGGGATGGATCTACTGCCGTGACCATCTCGCCGAGTGCACGAACATCGTGCTGAAGAACGGCCCGGCGCTGCCGAAGGGCCATCAGCGCTGGCAGATGAACGAGGTCAACGCGCTCATCTGGCCGAACAGGCTCGGCGTCGGGATCATGGACCCGGTCGAGTTCAAGCGGACCGCGACGATCGCGAAGACGTACAAGGTCATCAAGAAGCCGGCATCGAAGGCGGCGTACCGCACGGACCTCGCGAAGCAGGCCGTCGCCAATCTGCGCAGGCAGGGCTGGGACGTGCTCGGCAAGGGCTTCAAGAAGAAGGTCGTCGTCCTCAAGGAAGGCGGCAAGTAGCGAGACACCGACCGATCGGCGTGGGCTCCGGGTCGGCTGCGGCCGGTCCGGAGCTCTCCCGCAGATGGAGGTGAGATGACGTGTCGACACTGATCAAGGGCGGGCGGATCATCACGGCCGCCGACGACTACGTCGGCGACGTCTACATCGAGGGTGAGCGGATCTCCATGCTCGGGGAGTCGCTCGACGTCGACGCCGACCGCGTCGTCGACGCCTCGGGGAAGTACGTCCTGCCGGGCTGCGTGGACCCGCACACCCACCTCGACATGCCGTTCGGCGGCACGGTGACGATCGACGACGTGACCTCGGGGCAGACGGCCGCCGCGTTCGGCGGTACCACGTGCCACGTGGACTTCTGCATCCAGACTCCCGGGCAGTCGTTCGCGGACGCGCTCGCCGACTGGCACTCCAAGCGCGAGGGCAAGCAGCTGATCGACATGGGCTACCACATCGCGGTCACCGACCTGCGTGAAGGAGGATCCCTCGAGGAGCTCGCAGCGCTACCTGCGCAGGGCATCACCTCCTACAAGCTCTTCATGGCCTACAAGGGCGCGCTCATGGTCGACGACGAGACGCTCTTCCGCACGATGGAGGTCGCCGCCGAGACCGGGGCGCTCGTGATGGTGCACGCCGAGAACGGCGACGCCATCGACGTCCTCGTGAAGCAGGCGCTCGCGGCCGGGAACACCGCGCCGCACTACCACGCGCTCACACGGCCGCCGGAGACCGAGGGCGAGGCGACGAATCGGGCCATCCAGCTCGCGCGTGTCGCGGGGGCGCCGCTCTACGTCGTCCACGTCTCCTGCCGGGAGGCCGTCGAGCCGATCGCGCGCGCCCGCGAGGCCGGCTGGGACGTCTGGGGCGAGACCTGCACGCAGTACTTCTTCATCGACTACACGTACCTCGAGCGGCCGGACTTCGAAGGCGCGAAGTACGTGTACACGCCGCCGCCGCGGTCGATCGAGAACCAGGAGGTCCTGTGGCACGCGGTGCGGTCGGACATCCTCTCGGCCATCTCGACGGACCACTGCGCCTTCCTCTGGGACGGGCAGAAGACGATGGGCAGGGACGACTTCTCGAAGATCCCGAACGGCGGGCCCGGGCTCGAGAACCGGCTCCACATGATCCACGAGTTCGGGGTGCGCACCGGCCGCCTCTCGCTGAACCGGATGGTCGAGCTCCTGGCGACGAACCCGGCGAAGCTCTTCGGTCTGTACCCGCGGAAGGGCACGATCGCGCCGGGGTCGGACGCGGACATCGTGATCTTCGACCCGGAGAAGCGGCACCTCATCACGGCCGAGACGCAGCACTCGAAGACGGACTACAACCTCTACGAGGGAACCGAGGTGACGGGCTCTCCCGAGATCGTGTTCCTACGCGGGAACCTGCTCGTCGAAGGCGGGGAGCTCGTCGCCGAGCCCGGCGTGGGCGAATTCGTCGAGCGGGCCGCCTTCGGGCAGGAGCTCCTGCCCGCCGCCGCTCGCTAGGCGACAGCTGCGCGGAGGTGCGCCGGACATCTTCCCCCTTGTCCGGCGCACCTCCGCGCACCGACTCTCTCACGTCAAGCGTTGCTGCAGCTGACCCTCGGGTTCCACGGCATGAGCACGCCGGTGGGATTGGATGCCCAGATCCAGGCGTGCAGCGTCCATGCGAAGTTCACGCCCTCCGGACCGCCGACGTACGGGGCGAGATCCGTTTTCGCGAACGCTTGGCCGAACAGCGACTGCGGGCTCGTCGCGACGTATTCGAGCGCCACGAGCTTCATCTTCCCGTTGGCCTGAGGTTCGTAGACGAGCACCTCGGGCTTCTGCGCATCGACGACGTCGTCGAGCGGCCCCAGGATGTAGTGCACTCCCATAGCGCCCAAACCCAACTTGGACGACGCGCAGCCGTTCGTCGCTTTCACGGTGCTTGTGTCTTGCATGGCGGGGAGAATCGTGTAGCCGTCGTCCATGGCGCGCTGGAGGTCGTGGTACCGCGCGGTCGCGCTCTGTGCCTTCGCGGCGTCTGATCGCCCCCCACTGTCGGCGATCGCAAACCCTGCGAGTGCGAGCGGTACCATGAGCGCCACAAGGAGAACAGGCAGGTACTTGCGGCTTGGGACTACGAAGAAACGCTTGTTCATCGTTACCCCTCCTTCGGTGTTGTCGTCGACTCCGCGGGATCGGCACGAGCGGTCGCCGCGTCGGCGACTCTCACGATCTCGTCGATGGGAAGGCCGGCAGCCGCCGCATGTCGACGCACCGCCTCCGGGCTCGATGCTCGGAGGATGCAGACGCTGCCGACTGTCCGGTCGCGTTCCTCAAGGACATAGCTCCGAATCGACGCGATGTCGTCGACCATGCGTGCGGCTTCGGCAGTTGAACGAGCCTCCGCAGCGCACTGTGCCCGCGGCGACGGCCAGGCCGAGCGACGGACCACGAGATATGTCTGCATCTCACCACTCCCCACACGAGTTGGACAGACTCGACGGTAGGGAGAGCGCGCCAGCACGACATCGGCGCGATTGCCCAGGTTTGCGTGTCGCGCTACCGGTCTTGGAGCACACCCATGTGCGCTGCACTCGCGACGGCTTCGCCGCGCGTTCGGGCTCCGAGCTTGCGGAGGATCGTCGAGACGTGGTGGTCGACGGTGCGGCGCGAGAGGAAGAGTCGCTCGGCGATCTCTCCGTTTCGGAGACCGTCCGCGACCAGCACGAGGACTTCCGTCTCGCGGGCGGTCAGCCCCACGGGGCTCTCGCGAGTCGTACGCCGCGGGCCTCGCGGAATGCCGCGGACACCGCGCTTCCGTAGTCGCTGGGCGACGATCTCCGCTGCCGGACGTGCGTCCAGCTCGCGCAGGTCGTCGTACGCGGTTCGAAGTGCATCGACGTCGTCCGAGTCGGCGAGTGCGAGAGCCGCTTCGTACGGACAGCCCAGCTCGCTCCAGAGTCCGGCTGCTCGCCGCCAGTCACCCGAGAGCTGAAGCTTGTGCGGCTCGGCCATGGCATCCGGGACCGAGTCGTCGATCCCGGCGCGCCAGCGGACGACGGCGAGCTCGCCGATCGCCCATGGCGCGCCACGCTCGAGGGCGAGCCGAAACGCGGTCGCAGTTTCTCCTGCCACAGCCTCAGGCCTGCCCGCCAGCAGGGCAGATTCGGCTCTTGCCGCGGCGACCGGCGCGATTCGTGGCAGCTCCCCGGTTGGTGCGGAGAGAGCCAGCGCCTCGTCGAGGAGCGGTCCGGCGCCGGGATCACCGCGGCGTGTCCGGACGAGCGCCAGCACGACGAGCGCGAGCGTTCGCGGAAACGTCGAGACGAACCGTTCTCCGAGGACGAGCTCGGCTGACGTGGCGGCGTCCGTCCATTCACCGCGATCGAGCTCGAGGCGTGCACGGTGGGCGAGGCCATACAGGTGGGAGAGCTCGAGACCGTTGGTCCGTGCGTGATCGACCGCCTCGTCGATCCAGCGAGCCGCGAGGGTGTGTGGGCCGCGGTAGGTGAGTGCGAACACGAGGCCGAACGTCGCATCGACCGCGTCCTCCTCGCGACCGCTGTGTCGGAACACCGCAATACCTCGCTCGACCGCGTCGACTCCCCGTGGTGAGCCGGCGCGAACCTCCCGGAACCCCGCGCCGATCCGTGCCCAGTTCTGGTCGAGGTCGAGCTCCCTGGCCAGGGTGGCAGCTCGATCCTCCCAGTGGTACGAGGCCTCGAGGTCAGCGTTCCGCTCATGGAGGAACGCGAGCGTGCCACAGGCACGGACGAGCTCGGGGCCTGGCTCGAGCCGCTCGAGCAGTTCGACGGCCTGGACGCCGACCTCCCGTCCTTCACTGCCCCTTCCGGGGCACCAGAGAATGCTGGCGAGAGAGCTCAGGGTCGCCCCCTCGCGGCGGGCGTCCTCCAGCTCCCTGTAGCAGGCGACTGCGGCCTCGTAGCGCACCGACGGCTTCGTCGCCTTCGTCGGTGAGGTAGCACTCGTGGGAGTAGCGCTCGAGAAGCTCGGCACGCGCGTCGAGCGGCAAGTCGTCCGCGTAGCGGAGCGCACGGCGGAACTGGGCCGCCGCTTCGCGATGTGCGCCCAGCGACGAAGCGCGGACCGCCGCTTCCGGGGCGAGCCGGAGCACGGCGCCGCCGTCACCCGCTGCGTCGGCGTGGTGAGCCAGTCGAGCCAGGTCGCGAAAGGTCGAGCGTGCCTCCATGGCCGTCAGCGCGCGGAGGTGGAACGCGACTCGCCGATCGGTCGTGAGCGACTCCTCGATCGTCAGCCGCGCGAGCTCGTGCCGAAAGCGCACGACGTCTCCTGCATCCGTGAGCATTCCCGAGCCCAGGCACTCGGCAAGCTCTCCGTTCGTCGGGCCTGTCAGCGCCTCGATAAGCCACGCCTCGGCTCCCGTCGGAGCCACCGACACCGCCTCGATGACGGCCTGCGCGCTCGAACTCAGCGTGGCCTTGCGAGCCAACACTGCGTCGCGGACCGACTCGGGAATCTCGTCGGAGTCGCCGGCGAGCACCTCCGTCACGAAGAACGGATTTCCGGACGTCATGCGATAGAGATCGTCGGGATCGGCGCGGTACGGCTCGGCGAGCTCCGCAACAGCGGTCCGCGAGAGCGGCTCGAGTTGCAGGCGCCGGACGGCGGATACCGTCGCGAGGCCTCCGAGGACGAGGCGAAACGGATGCGCGGGATCGAGCTGGTCGTCGCGGTAGGTCGCGACGACGAGCGTTGGAGCGTCTTCGACTCGTCGAGCGATGAGTCGAAAGACGTCGAGCGTCGCCTCGTCGGCCCAATGCATGTCCTCGAGGACGAGGACGGTTGTCGAGGAGCCGAGCTCCTCCATGAGAACCTCGGCGACCCGATAGGGGATCGCGCCCGTATGGACCATGTCGAAGAGCGCGCCACCGGTGGTATGCGAGACGTCGAGGAGCGGGCCGAGGGGTCTTGGCGTGAAGAGTGGGTCACACGCGCCTTGGAGGATGCGCGCCCGCCCCGCGACGTCTTCGCAGAACCGACGAACCAGCGCCGTCTTTCCGACCCCTGCCTCTCCGCCGACGATCACGACTCGCCCTCGTCCGCCTTCGGCCTGTGCGAATGCCCGGAGAATCTCTGCGAGCGTGTCGTCGCGCTCGAGCAGGCGCCTCTCTGCGGAGACCGTCGGGTCGACGATGCTCATGTGGGGATCGTGGTCTCTCGGACTCCTCGGCGCAACTGCATCCGACGCTAGGATCGTGGCCGAGGTGGCGACCGTCGAAGCCAACCCGAATCTCGGGGCGCAGATCGTCGAGGACGCGAAGGAGTACGTCCTCTACTCGTGGTCGACGCAGGACGCGATCAACCCGATCGCGGTCGCGGGCGCCGAGGGCCGCTACTTCTGGGACTACGAGGGAACGCGCTATCTCGACTTCGCGTCCCAGCTCGTCAACGTCAACATCGGGCACCAGCACCCGAAGATCATCGCCGCGATCAAGGAGCAGGCGGACAAGCTCTGCCACGATCGGGCCGCCGATGGCGAACGAGTCGCGCTCGCGGCTCGGGCGGCTGCTCGCCGAAGTGACGCCCGGGCGACCTCTGCATGTCGTTCTTCACGAACTCGGGCGCCGAGGCGAACGAGAACGCGATCAAGCTGGCGCGGCTCTCGACCGGGCGCCACAAGATCGTCGCGCGCTACCGCTCGTACCACGGGGCGACGCACGGCTCGATCATGCTCACCGGGTGACCCGCGCCGCTGGCCGAACGAGCCGGGGATGGGGGGCGTCGTGCGGATGCTCGACCCGTACACGTATCGCTGCCCCGCCGGGCATCCGGACCCTTGCCCTGTCTGTACGGGGGCACCGCATCTCGAGGAGATCCTCGAGTACGAAGGGGCGCACACCGTCGCCGCGGTGATCCTCGAGACGGTCACCGGTACGAACGGGGTCATCCCGCCGCCGCCCGGCTATCTCCGGGCGATGCGAGAGGTCTGCGACCGGCACGGGATCCTCCTCATCCTCGACGAGGTCATGGCCGGGTTCGGACGCACGGGGCGGTGGTTCGCGTGCGAGAACTGGGACGTCGTCCCGGACATCATCACCGTGGCGAAGGGCATCAACTCGGGCTACGTTCCGCTCGGCGCGATGATCATCCGTGAGCACCTGAAGGAGTGGGTGCGAAGCCGGTTCTTCCCCGGTGGCCTCACGTATGCGGGGCATCCGCTCGCGTGTGCGTCCGCGGTTGCCTCGATCGAGGCGTTCCGGGAGGAGGGCGTCGTCGAGAACGCAGCCGAGGTCGGCGCGTATCTCGGCGACGGGTTGCGGGCCCTCGCGGTGCGACACCCGTCGATCGGAGAGATCCGCGGGCTCGGCTGCTTCTGGGGCATCGAGCTCGTGAAGAGCCGCGAGACCCGGGAGATGCTCGTCCCGTTCAACGCCTCCGGCGAGGCCGCCGCTCCCGTCGCGCGACTCGCGAACGCGTCGCTCGAGCGCGGCCTCTACCTCATGACGCACTGGAACGTGGTCATGGTCGTCCCGCCGCTCACGATCACGCGCGAGGAGGTCGACGAGGGGCTCGCCGTTCTCGACGAGACACTCGCGATCGCCGACGAGTTCGTCGTCTAAGTGAGCGACGTCACCGAGCTGGCGGCGCAGCTCGTCTCGATCGAGTCGATCAACCCGGACATCGTCGCGGGCGGCTCAGGCGAGCTGGCGATAGCGCGGTTCGTAGCGGAATGGTGCGAGCGCGCTGGGCTCGAGACGACGCTGTCGGAGCTTGCACCCGGCCGCGCCAACGTCGTTGCGGTCGCTCGCGGGCAAGGCGGCGGGGGCTCGCTGATGCTCAATGCGCATTTGGACACGGTCGGCGTCGCCGGTATGACCGAGCCGCTGGCGCCGAGGCTCGAGGGCGGACGCTTGTACGGCCGCGGGTCGTACGACATGAAGGGGAGCCTCGCCGCTTCCATGCTCGCGACGGCGGAGGCGAAGAGGCGGGGTCTGCGCGGGGACGTGATCCTCACCGCCGTCGCCGACGAGGAGTTCGCGAGCATCGGGACGGAGGCGATCGCCGCCGGCATGACCGCGAACGCAGCGATCGTGACGGAGCCGACCGAGCTGAAGCTCGTGGTTGCGCACGGCGGCTTCGTTGCGCTGGAGGTCGAGGTGCACGGCCGCGCAGCGCACGGCTCGCGGCCGCACCTGGGCATCGACGCGATCGCGAAGATGGGCCGCGTCCTCGTTGGGATCGAGCAGCTCGACCGCCGACTACGAGCGAGTCCGACCCACGCCCGCCTGGGGAGCGGCAGCGTCCACGCGTCTCTGATCGAGGGCGGACAGGAGTATTCGAGCTATCCGGCACGCTGCGTGCTCCAGGCGGAGCGACGCACGATTCCCGGCGAAACGGGAGAGCTCGCGGAGCAGGAGCTGCACGAGATCATCGACCGCGCCGCCGAGGACGACCCCGACTTCTCCGCCGAGGTTCGAACCGTGTTCTCGCGCGAGTCGTTCGAGGTCTCGGAGGACGCGGAGATCGTGCAAGCCGTTCGACGGCATGCCTCGTCTGTCCTCGGCGAGGAGACCGACGTCATCGGGGTCTCGTTCTGGGCCGACTCGGCGCTCCTTGCATCGGCGGGGATACCGACCGTCCTCTTCGGTCCGATCGGGGAGGGCGCGCACGCCGAGGTCGAGTGGGTCGACGTCCCCTCGCTCGAGCAGTGCGTCGAGATCTACGTCGGCGTCGCCGCCGAGATCTGCCGCTAGCGCTCGAGGAAGTCGGCGATCGCCTCGGCGGTCTCCTCGAACGCGTCCCAGAGCACGGAGTGCCCGCCGGGGACGACGACGACCTCGAGCAGGCCACCGAGAGCTGCGCGGTGTGCGTCGAGAAGATGGTCGTAGGGGAGATACGAGCGCTCGCCGAGCACGAGCAGTGTGGGGACGCGGACGTCCTCGAACCGCGGCGGCTGCGATGCCATCTCGCCGTACGCCGCGACGACGGCGGACTGGCAGTAGCGGTAGCGAACACGACCGTCGTCGCCCGTCTCGACGTGCGAGGCGAGGTCCTCGACGACGAGCTCGCGGGGCGCGAAGTGGAGCTGGCTCTCGTCGAAGCGGCGCTCGATCAGCTCGTCGAAGGAGACGTAGGACTTCTCGGCGCGTGCATTCTCGGCCGCGGCAAGCGCGACGTGACCCGGTAGCAGAATCGCCGGGTCGAGCAGGACGAGCTTGGGAACGAGCTTCGGCGCGCGTGCGGCGAGCTCGAATGCGAGGCGGCCGCCGAACGAATGCCCGATGAGGACGGACTCGCGCGCGCCGACGGTCTCGACGATCGCATCGACGTGTGCGCCGATGTCCCACGGCGGCTCCCACGGAGAGTGCCCGTGTCCGAGCAGATCGAGCGCGACGACGTGGTACCCGCCGAGCTCGGCGGCGAGCGGCGCGAAGTGTCGACCGTGGTTGCGCACGCCATGCAGGCAGACGACGCGGGGCGAGCTCGGCTCACCCCACTCGTGAAGTGCAAGCCTCACGCCTTGGCGCCGAGCGTGTCGAGCGAGTCCGGGACGAGCTCGGCGCGGTACTCGTCGTGCTCTTTCACGAGCGACCAGATGACGCCGCCATCGCGGTCGATGAGGAACGTGCCCCGGTGTGGCGCGCCGTTCGCCTCGTTGAAAACGCCGTAGGCCTTCGCCGCCGCGCCGTGCGGCCAGAAGTCGGACGCGAAGGTGTACTCGGCTCCGAGCTGCTCCTTCCACGCCTGGCGTGCGGCCGGCGGGTCGCAGGAGACGAAGACGATCTCGGTGCCCGCGTCCCTGAACGCGGGCAGGTTCTCCTGCAGATCGCGTGCCTCGTCCTCGCAGACGGCCGTGTAGGCGAAGGGGTGGAAGACGAGGAGAACGTTCGAGCGCCCGCGGAAGTCGGACAGCCGCACGCGCTCGGAGGCGCTTATCGCCAGGTCGAACTCGGGCGCTGCGTCACCTGTTCTCACCGCCATCCGCCTGCTCCTCTCCCGCTCCGGACGGCCGATAGTACCGCCGCCCGCGGAGTTCCTCGGGGAGGTACGAGACGTCGAACCCGCGAGGGTCGTCGTGCGGAAAGACGTAGTCCTCACCGTGGCCGCGCGCCTTCGCCGCAGTCGTGTGGCCCGTGGAGCGGAGCATCGCAGGAGGGCGCGCGTTCCCGTGCTCGCGGACGTCCTGCCGCGCCTCCCAGATCGCGACGGCCGACGCGTTCGACTTCGGCGCCCGGGCGAGGTAGATGGCCGCCTGCGACAGGTTGAGTTGCGCCTCGGGCAGGCCGACGTGCTCGAGCGCCTGCGCCGCGGCGACGGCGACGACGAGCGCGTTGGGATCCGCATTCCCGACGTCCTCGGACGCGAGGATCACCATCCGCCGCGCGATGAAGCGAGGGTCCTCGCCGGCTTCGAGCATCGCGGCCAGGTAGTAGACCGACGCGTCGGCGTCGCCGCCTCGCATGGACTTGATGAACGCGGACGCGAAGTCGTAGTGCTGGTCTCCCTTGCGGTCGTAGAGCAGCGGGCGCTTGCGCGAGGCGTCGAGCACGTGCTCTCCCGAGAGCGTGCTCCCCTCGGCAGTGGCCGTTGCGGCAGCAAGCTCGAGGATCTGCAGCGCCGCGCGTGCGTCGCCACCGGCACGGTTCGCGAGTAGCTCGAGTATCTCGCGCGGTGCCTCGACGCCGAGAGTCGCGACACCTCGCTCCAAGATCACGACGAGCTCGTCCTCCGAGAGCGACGTCAGCTCGATGACGGTGCACCGCGAAAGGAGCGCCGAGTTGACCTCGAAGTACGGATTCTCGGTCGTCGCTCCGATGAGCGTGACGAGCCCGTCCTCGACCGCGTGCAGAACCGAGTCCTGCTGTCCCTTGTTGAAGCGATGGATCTCGTCGATGAACAGGATCGTGCGGACGTCGTTGCCGCCCAGCCGGTCGCGGGCCCGCGCGATCACGGCGCGGACGTCGTCGACCCGTGCCGAGACAGCCGAGAGCTCCTCGAACACGGCGCCCGTTCGCTCGGCGACGATCCGCGCGATCGTCGTCTTTCCCGTGCCCGGCGGGCCGAACAGGATCATCGACGGGGGACGGTCCTCCTCGATTGCGAGCCTGAGGGCGGAGCCGGGCGCGAGGACGTGCTGCTGACCCACGAGGTCGCCGAGCTGCGACGGCCGTAGCCGCACGGCGAGCGGCGCGTTCTCGGCCTGACGCTCGCGGGCGGCTTCGGAGAAGAGGTCGGACACGTGGAAAGTATGCTGGCGCCCCGATGACGCTTCGGGAAGAGGTCACCGGGCTGCTCCAGTCTCTGCTCCGGCTCGACACGGTCAATCCTCCGGGAAACGAGACGCAGGCTGCGGAGCTCCTGCGCGACTACCTCGCACGTAACGGTGTCGTGGCCGAGCTGTACGCGCGCGTGCCCGAGCGGGCGAATCTCGTCGTTCGGATCGAGGGCGGGGACGGGCCGTCGCTGGCGTTCCTCTGCCACACCGACACGGTGCTCGCCGACCCGGCCGAGTGGGATCGCGACCCCTGGTCGGGCGACCTCGTCGACGGTGAGGTCTGGGGCCGCGGCGCGCTCGACATGAAGGACCAGGTCGCCGCGTCCGCGGTCGCGTTCGCCTCGCTCGCCCGTGAGGGGTTCGAGCCGGCGGGCGACCTCCTCTTCATCGCGACCGCGGACGAGGAGGTCGGTGGCGTCGACGGTGTCGGTGGGTTCGGCCTCGTCTGGCTCTGCGAACAGCATCCGGACGCCGTCCGCTGCGACTACGCGGTCAACGAGGGCGCGGGCGAGCGACTCGTCGTGGGCGGGGTCCCCGTCTACCTGTGTGCGACGGCGGAAAAGATGTCCGCCCCGTTCATCGTGCGCGTTCACGGCCGAAGCGGCCACGCGTCGATGCCCGGCATCGCGGACAACGCCCTCGTCAAGTCCGCCCGCTACCTCGAGGCGCTCGATGCGTACGAGCCTCCCCGGGAGCTGATCCCGGAAGCGAAGGGCCTGCTCGCGGCGGTCCTCGGCGAGGCGCCGCCCCTCGACGAGGCGCTCGATCGCGCCCGAGCGCTCCACCCACTGTTGCCCGCGCTCGTCGAGCCGCTCCTCGCGTTCACGCTTTCGCCGACGATGATCGACGCCTCACATCAGCGCAACGTCATTCCGGCGCAGTGTGAGATCACGGTGGATTGTCGCCTCCTACCCGAGACGACTCCGGCGGACGTCGAGCCCCTGATCCGCTCGGCGCTCGGTGACGGCCGCTACGACGTCGAGTTCTCGGACGCGGTCGGCGGCACCCGCTCGCCTCTCGACACGCCGCTGTGGGACGCGCTCGAGCGCTTCACCCAGCACATCGAGCCCGGCGCCCGTCTCGCGCCCACGGCGTGTGCCGGGTTCACCGACAGTCACTATCTGCGCGAAACGTTCGGCACCGTCGCGTACGGCTTCTTCCCGATGCGCGACATGGATCCGGAAGAGGCCACGAAGCTCGTCCATTCGGCGAACGAGCGCATCCGCGTCGACGACCTCGAGCTCGGCGTCGACATGCTTCGCTCCGTCGCGCGGAATCTCCTCACGGCATGAGCGAGACCGCCGACGCACTCGTCGTCTTCGGGATCACGGGGGATCTTGCGCGCACGAAGACCCTGCCCGCCCTCTACGACCTCGCGGAACAGGGCGTCCTCACGTGCCCGGTCATCGGCGTTGGTCGACGGCCGCTTCGCAACGACGAGATGCAGGACCACGCGCGGGCCGCAATCGAGGCCGCGAAGAAGGACGGCCTGAACACGCACGTCCTCGGCGCCTTTCTCTCGCGACTCTCGTACATCGGTGGCGATGCGATGGACGACGACCTGTACGCGCGACTGGGCGCTGCGCTCGAGGGAGCGAAGCTCCCCATCTTCTACCTCGCCGTCCCGCCGGCGACGTTCCTCGAGAGCTCCGAACACCTCGCCCGCGCGGGTCTCCTGGAGAAGGCGCGGCTCGTCGTGGAGAAGCCTTTCGGGACCGATCTCGTGTCTGCGCGCGAGCTCAATCGTCGGCTGACGGCACTCGTGCCCGAGGAGCAGCTGTACCGCATCGACCACTTCCTGGGGAAGGAGCCCGTCCAGGACATCATGTACCTGCGGTTCGCGAACGCCCTGTTCGAGCCCGTGTGGAGCCGCGAACACGTCGACTCGATCCAGGTGACGATGGCGGAGGACTTCGGCGTCGAGGGGCGCGGTGCGTTCTACGACCGCGTCGGCGCGCTCCGGGACGTCGTCCAGAACCACCTGCTCCAGGTGCTCGCGCTCGTGGCGATGGAGCCGCCTGCGGGTGACGACGAGTCCGTCTCGCGGCACCGGCTGGACGTCTTCCGCTCGATGCCGTCCGTTGATCCCGCACACGCGGTGCGCGGTCAGTACCAGGGGTACGAAAAGGTCGAAGGGGTGGAGGCCGGCTCCGACACGGAGACGTTCGTCGGTCTCGGGCTCACGATCGAGAACTGGCGCTGGTCCGGCGTTCCGATCTTCGTGCGGGCCGGGAAGAACATGCCCGTGACGGCGACCGAGATCGTCGTTCGTCTGCAGCAGGTGCCCGAGCTTCGGTACGGCGCCCATCGCCTCGCCAGTCCTGGGTACGACGATGTCGTGTTCCGTATCGGGCGCGATGCGGGCATGACGATCAGTCTCTTCGCCAAGACACCGGGCTCTTCGGACATGCGTGACGTGACGCTCGACGTCTCGTTCCTCGAGGAGCTCGGGAAGTCACCCGGCCCGTACGAGCGGCTGCTCACGGACGCGCTCCACGGCAACACGATGCTCTTCCCACGCTGGGACGTCATCGAGGAGACCTGGCGGATCGTGCAGCCGTTGCTCGACGACCCGCCCCCCGTCGAGAAGTACCGCCGGGGAACGTGGGGGCCGAGGCGCGCGACTGCACTCGCGCGACGACACGGCGGATGGCGCGAGCCGCAGTAGACAGCGAGTCACTCGCTAGGTTGCGCGCGATGAGCTGGTCCGAATGGGCAGATGCAGTCGAGATCGAGCCGTCGATCTACGCGTCCGACTTCTCGCGCCTCGGCGAGCAGCTCGAGGCGCTTCGGCTCGCGGGCGCGAAGGTCTTCCACTTCGACGTCGGCGACGGCCACTTCATCCCGGAGATCACCATCGGGCCCGTCGTGCTCGCGTCGATCTCGCCGCTCGTGAGCGGCTGGGACGCGAGGCTCGACTGCCACCTGATGGTTTCCGAGCCCGAGCGCCACTTCGAGGCCGTTGCGAATGCAGGTGGAGACAGCGTCACCTTCCACGTCGAGGCGAGCGACGACCCTCCGCGCGCGATCGCGGCGGCGCGCGCGCTCGGGCTCGAAGTCGGCGTTGCGTTCAACCCCGAGACCCCGGTGCAGGACGCGGTTGCGGCGGCTGCCGGAGCGGATCTCGTGCTCTGCATGTCGATTCATCCCGGCTACTCGGGGCAGGCCTTCATGACGGAGGCGATCGAGCGCCTCGCTGAGCTGCGTGCCGCGCTTCCGGCGAGCATTCGCATCCAGGTCGACGGCGGCATCACCCGGGAGACGATGCGCCCCGCACGCGAAGCCGGGGCGGATCTCCTCGTCGCCGGCAGCGCGGTGTTCTGGAGCGACGATCCCGGAACGGCCTATCGCGAGCTCGTGGAGGTCGCACTTGCCTGAGCTGCTCGAGCTTCGCGAGCCCGACCGAGCGTTCGGGCACATCGAGGACTGGCTTGCCGCGCGAGGATTCTTCGCACCCGACGGCGCGGACCTCGTCGCCGAGCTCTATCTCGGCTACGGGCTTTCGCAGTCGATCCGGCGCAGCACCGCATCGGCGCCACACGAGCCGTGCCGCACTCTCCCTCTCGCCGCCTGCAGGCTCAACGCGGGCCAAGTGACACAGTGTCACAAGGGCTCCCTCGCGATCGGAGAGTGGGAGCAGTCGTGGACGGCGGCCGAGTACGGCGCCGCCGTGGACGATGTGCGCGCTGCGATCGCCCGGGGCGACGTCTACCAGGTGAACCTCGTGCAGCATCTCCAGGCGCCGTTCACCGGCGTCCCGTACGAGCTCGCGAGACGACTCGCGCCGCTGCGACCGCTTCAGCCCGCGCCGTTCGTCACCGACACCTGGACTGTGGTCTCGGCATCGCCAGAGCTCTTCCTCTCCCGCCGAGGCGATCGCATCCGCACGATGCCGATCAAGGGAACCCGGCCACGCGGCGAAGCAGCCGAGCTCCGCGACTCGGTGAAGGACGCGGCCGAGCACGTGATGATCGTCGACCTCGAGCGCAACGACCTCTCCCGCGTGTGCGAGGCCGGCTCCTTGCACTGGCCGGAGCTCATGGAGACGCACGAGCTCGCCGGTGTCGAGCACATGGTCTCGACGGTGGAGGGGACGCTTCGGCGCGGAGTGGGCCTCCGGGACATCCTCGAGGCGACCTTCCCGGGCGGCTCGGTGACCGGCGCGCCGAAGATCGCGGCGGTCGATCTGATCGCGGAGCTCGAGCCGGTCGGGCGGGGCGCGTCGATGGGTGCGCTCGGGCGTGTCTACGGGAACGGCGACTTCGACCTCGCGCTGACCATCCGAACGTTCGCGATCGCGGACGGGGCCATCCACCTGTGGGTGGGCGGAGGAGTCGTCTGGGACTCCGAACCGGCGGCCGAGGTCGAGGAGTCGTGGACGAAGGCCGGCCCGCTGCTCGCGAGGCTCGGCTCGCACGTGCCCGAGGCGGCGCTGTCGTGACCGTGCTCGCGCTTGCGGTGACAGGACGAGGGCTCGTCGATCCGACGGAGCCGGTCATCCGCGCCGACGACGAAGGGCTTCTCCGTGGTCGGGCCGCGTTCGAGACGCTGCGCGTCTACAGCGGCAGGCCCTTCAGCCTCGAGGCTCATCTCGACAGGCTGACCGCGTCAGCCGCGAGCATCGGGCTTCCCGCCGTCGAGCGCCGGCGCCTCCAGGTCCTCGTCGGGCTTGTGCTTCCCAAGGCCGAGGGCGGCGACGCGTCCCTCCGGCTCGTCTGGACAGCCGGTCCGACGGGAGGCATACCGTCGGCGCTCGCGCTGCTGAGCACCGTTCCCGACTGGATCGAGGCCACGCGCGAGCGCGGCGCTACCGCCGTGTCGCTCCTCGGCGTGCGCGCGTCCGCGCCGTGGCTGCTTCCTGGTGTGAAGTCGACGAGCTACGCGGTGAACATGGCCGCCGAGGCCGAAGCAAGGCGCCGCGGCGTCGACGAGGCGCTCTTCGTCGACGGTGTCGGGATCGTTCTCGAGGGGACGGTGACGAACATCTGGTGGCGCGTGGGTGCGACCCTCTTCACGCCGGGCCTCGAACTCGGGATCCTCGCGGGCGTGACACGGGCGGCGTTGACACAGCTCGCACCGGACTGCGGGTACCGGGTCGAGGAAGGGGCGTACCCGCTGACCTCGCTGCTCGACGCCGAGGAGGCGTTCACGTCCTCGTCGGTTCGGGAGGTGATGCCGCTCGTCGAGGTCGACGGGCAGGCGCTCGGACGCGGCCCGGCGGCGGACGCGCTGCAGGCGGCCCTCCGCGAGATCGTGGGGAGATGACCGACCGGCAATTCATCCCCGCATCGACGGCCATCACCGGTCGGTCATCTAAGGTCTGACGATGCCCGCGGACACTGTACGGCTGGGAGGCATGGCGCTCCAGAACGGCGTCCTCGTCCACGGGCCGACCGCATGGGGATGCGCGGTCCGCGACGACAACGGCACGCTGCGCGTCGCGTCCGGCCGCAAACCGCATCTCGCCCCGGTCGCGCGCCAGAAGATGCCGATTCTCCGCGGCCCGATCATCCTTGCAGAGGCATTTGCGCTGCTGCCGACCGTGCGTCGCGCCCTGCCTCAGGCGCGCTTCCCGTTCGAGAAGCCGAGCGTGCTCGCCGCGATCCTCGGCACCGCCGTCGCCGCGCGCACGTTGCGCCGCTCGAGGCTGTCGCCGGGCACCAGAGAGCTCGCCGCGGCGGGCGTCGCGTTCCTCCCCGCGGCTCTTGCTCTCCGTGGTCCGGAGCTCGCCGCCTATCACGGGGCAGAGCACATCTCGATCGGGACGTACGAGAACGGCGGCGCGCCCGCGCCGAAGGAGCATCCGCGGTGCGGGTCGCAGCTGATCGCGCCCATGGTCGCGTCGTCGCTCGCGGTGAACGTGGTCGCCGCGAAGGCGCCTCCAGGGACGAGGGGCTTGACGCGGCTCGTCGGGACGGCCGGCGCGATCGGAGGGTCGGTCGAGGTCTTTTCGTGGGTCGCTCGGAACCCGACGCATCCGGTCGCGCGCATCCTCGCGAAGCCGGGGTTCGAGCTTCAACGCCACCTCTCGACGGCCGAGCCGTCGGCGGACCAGCTCGAGGTGGCGAACGCAGCTCGCGACGCATGCCTCGAGCTCGAGAGCTCCGCCGCGTAGTTCTCGCTACAGCGCGCTCCTCGCACTGCCGATAGCGCTTCTGGTGGATCTCGAGAACACGCTCCTGACCTGGCTCCCGATCGTGTTCTTCGGGATCGTCATCATCCTGCTCCTCTACACGCTCAAGTTCATGCCGCGCGCGAAGCCGGCCCCGGTGGTGCGTGGCTCGCAGGTCGAAGTCTCGTGGGCGGACGTCGCCGGCCTCGACGAGGCGAAAGCGGAGCTCGAGGAGGTGGTCGAGTTCCTCCGCGACCGCAAGCGCTTCGAGCGGCTCGGCGCCCGCGTACCGCGGGGAATCCTCCTGCACGGCCCTCCCGGGACCGGGAAGACGCTGCTCGCGAAGGCAGTCGCGAGCGCGTCGGGCGCGAACTTCTACTCCCAGAGCGCGTCGTCGTTCGTCGAGATGTTCGCGGGCCTCGGCGCCGCACGCATCCGCAAGCTCTTCGAGGAGGCGCGCAAGCATGCGCCCGCGATCATCTTCATCGACGAGCTCGACGCCGTCGGCACCGCACGCATCGGCGGCGGCTTTCATCGCGAGCACGACCAGACGCTCAATCAGCTGCTCGTCGAGCTCGACGGCTTCAACGCACGTGACGAGGTCGTGGTCATGGCCGCCTCGAACCGACTGCAGGATCTCGACTCCGCGCTGCTGCGCCCGGGACGCTTCGACAGGCAGGTGCTCGTCTCGGCACCCGACGTGGCCGGTCGCGAGTCGATCCTCGCGGTCCACACGCGCGACAAGCCGCTCGACAAGGAGATCGATCTCTCGGCGATCGCTCGCCAGACTGCGGGTCTCACCGGGGCCGATCTCGCCAACCTCTGCAACGAGGCAGCGATCTTCGCCGGCCGCTCGAACGAGCGCTTCATCCGGCAGGAGGACTTCGAAGCGGCGATGGACCGCATCGTCGCGGGGCTCCAGCAGCGGCGCGTCGTCTCGGAGAAGGAGAAGCGGATCCTCGCCTACCACGAGGGTGGCCATGCGCTCATGTCGCATCTCGTCGGCGATCTCTTCCCTGCGCAGAAGGCGACGATCGTGTCGCGTGGGCAGGCGCTCGGCTACACGCTCAACACCCCCGCCGAGGATCGCTACATGCACACGCGAGAGGAATTCGTCGACCTGATGAAGGTGTTCCTCGCCGGGCGGGCGGCCGAGGAGATCGTGTTCGGCCGGATCACGAACGGCGCGGCGAACGACCTCGAGCGTGTCACCCAGATCGCCCGCGCGATGGTGTTCGAGTTCGGGATGTCGGACGTTGCTCCCTCGCGGACGATGCGGGCGGACAACTATGCGCTCTCGGAGGAGACCAAGCGGCTGCGCGACTCCGAGCAGGCGCGCCTCACTGACCACGCGTACGAGGAAGCGAAGCGCCTTCTGCAGAAGCACCGCTCCGCGCTCGATCGCGTTGCGCAAGCGCTCCTCGAGAAGGAGACGCTCGACCGCTCCGAGCTCGCGGCGCTCCTGGAGGACGTCGCTCCCGAGTCGCATTCGTCGGAGACGATCGGGACGGTTCGCGCTCTGCCGATGCGCGATTAGCCCCGCGGATAGCATCGCCCGCGTGCGGGGCATTCATCACCTCGGCGTCGCCGTCGCCGATCTCGACGAGGCGATCGCGACGTACGAGACGCTGTTCGGGGCGCGGCTCGAGCACCGCGAGCCGCTCGTCGACCAGGGTGTCGAGGCCGCGTCCGTCCTCGTCGGCGAGAGCCGGATCGAGCTCGTGACGCCGACGGGCGACGACACGCCGGTCGGCCGCTTCCTCGCGCGGCGGGGTCCAGGGATGCACCATGTCGCAGCTCGAGACGGAGGACCTTCTCGCCACGCTCGATCGGCTCGACGCCGAGGGCGCGCAGCTCGTCGATCGCACACCGCGCCGCGGCCTCTTCGGGCTCGAGGTCGCGTTCGTCCATCCCGATTCCGTCCACGGCGTTCTCACGGAGGTGGTTGCGAGTGGCTGACGACTTCGTACGGATCGAGGTCGGCCTCGAAGGCGGACAGATCCTGAGCGCACTCGTGACACCCGCGAGTGCCGAGGCGCTCGATGGTGCGCTCCGCTCGTCGTCGGCAGGCGCGACGGTGGAGTTGCAGGCGGAGGACGGCGTCATGCTGCTCGTCCTTCCACGCGTGCTGTACGTGAAGCGGTTCGCCCGCGAGACGCGCGTCGGCTTCGACCTCTAGTCGGGACGCGAGGTCGGTATGGCGCTGAGGGTCGGCATCGTCGGCCTTCCCAACTCCGGGAAGACGACGCTCTTCAACGCGTTGACGCACGCGGGCGCGCAGGTGACCGCCTACTCGGAGGTCACCCAGAAGCCGAACCTCGGGATGGCGGTCATCGCCGACGACCGTCTCGACCGTCTGGCCGAGGTCGTCGGCTCGAAAAAGGTCACGCCCGCGGCGATCCGCGTCGTCGACGTTCCGGGACGCGCCGAGATTCCCGGCGAGCTCCGGCAGGCGGATGCTCTCCTCGCCGTTCTCGACGGGTTCTCAGAGAACGCCGATCCGGCAGCCGACCTCGAGACGCTCCGTCTCGAGCTGATCGTCGCCGACCGCGAGCACGTCGACCGACGGCTCGAGCGGGTGCGCAAGGAGGCGAAGTCGGGTGACCGTGCCAAGCGTCAGGAGGTCGAGACGACCGAGAGACTGCTCGCGCACCTCGACGCCGGCAGGCCGCTGTCCGAGTGGCGGGGCGACCTTCCCTCCGAGCTGGAGCCACTGACGACGAAGCCGCTGATTCCGCTCGAGAACGGGCCGGGTGGGATCGACTGCGCGCTGGAGATGGAGCTGGCGGAGCTCCCTCCCGAGGAGGCCGCCGAGTTCCGATCGGGCGTGTCCGCGCTGGACGACGTCGTCCTCCGGCTCAAGCAGGCGCTCGGCCTGGTCACGTTCTTCACCGTCGGAGACACCGAAGCGCGCTCCTGGACGCTGCAGCACGGTCAGACGGCCCTCGATGCCGCCGAGTCCATCCACTCCGACATCGCGCGCGGCTTCATCCGCTGCGAGGTGATCCGCTGGGACGATCTCGTCGAGTGGGGCACGCATGCAGAGGCGGCCCGGCGGGGGCTCCAGCGTCTCGAAGGGAAGACCTACGTCGTCGAGGACGGCGACGTCCTCAACATCCGGTTCAACGTCTAGTTGGCAGAGGCGCGCTCGACCCTGCTCGCCGCGAGCGTGGCGACCCAGAGCGCGGCGTTCAGGACGAAGACGGCGGCCAGGGGGCGTAGGACGCTCTCGTTCGCGATCGCCTCGATGCCGAACACCGAGGGGCTGGCGACGAGGTCGTCGCCACCCGCATCGACGATCAGGACGCTGGCGAGGAACCCGGCGAGCAGCGACGCGCCGATCGCTCCCACGTAGAGCCAGCGCGCGAGTGGGTCTCGTGGTTGCGCGGCGAGTGTCAGGCCGAGGATCAGCAGCGCGAAGAACGACCACACTCCAGCGACGACGACGAGCTTTCCGTACGACGCGCTCTCGATGTCGAGCCAGATCGCCAGCACCAGGAGATCGACGAAGAGACCGACGGCCACGAGGCCGGCGAGCGCGAGCAGCTCGAGCCTGTGTCGCACGAGACACGCGAGCGCACAGGCGATCGTCGCTCCGCCCTGGAAGATCAGGACTGTGATGCCGAGCCCGATCCCGATCGCCGAGAAGTCGTTGTCGGCATGGAGGACCGCGATCAGCCCGGCAGCCGCGGCAATGGCGAGCGTTGTGAGCGTGATGAGGATGCCGATGTCGAGCCGGGTGAAGCTCCGAGGCGGCTCGGCTTGGGCTTCCGCTTCGCTCACGCCACCACGTTCAGTGAGCGGCGCCGACCTCCTCCCGTCGACACCTAACCCGCAGCGACGCAGGCCGCTCCCGCAAGGGCCACAACGCCGCCCGCACGCTTGGTCGCGGCGAGGCGCTCCCCGAGCACGAGCCACGCCAGCACCATTGTGACGATCGGATAGAGAGAGCTCAGCACGGCGACGATGCCGACTGCGCCATACGTGGTCGCCGCGGCGACGAGCACGTTCGCGGCCGTGTCGATGAGCCCGACCGCGACGAGGATCGGGAGCAGGCTTCCCGGCGGTCGAAGCGATCTAGACGTGGCGAGGGCCACAAGAACGCCGAGTGACACGGCCGTGACGCGCGCGGCCACGACCGCCCACGACGCGCTCTCGTCCGCCCCCGCGTCGATCCCCACGAAGTACAGGCCGAATCCGAGCGCGGCGAAGATCGCAAGGCCCGCGCCCGACGACAGGCGGGCTTGCCCGTGCGTCGCGCCTTCCCGTGACAAGGTGGCGACCCCGAGGAGGATGAACGCGATCCCCAGCCACTGCAGCGCCGTCGGAGTCGTTCCGTGAGCCGCGTCGACGGCGAGCGGGACCACGGGGCCGGCCGCAGAGATCGGCGCGACGATCCCCATCGCCCCGATCGCGAGCCCGCGATAGAAGGCCGTGATTCCTGCGAGGACCGCTACACCGGCTCCGGCAGCGGGTAGGAGATCGACGACCCCGGGGAACCGATCGCCGGTGGCTAGGACCCAGATCAGGAGGCCAGCGAGCCCGATCGCCTGTGAGACGACGACGACGACGATCACCGCCAGCCGTCGAGACGCGAGCCCTCCGAGGAAGTCCCCGACACCCCACATCAGGCCGCCGCAAAGGGCGAGGACGGCGGCCACTAGGAGCTAGTCGTCGCCGACGGGGCGGGTCGCGGCCTGCGCGTCGAGCTGGTTCGCGTGGTACAGGACGGCGGCTTCGGCCGTTCGCGCGGCCGGACGGTCGTGATGGCACGCGATCGCGTGCAGGAGCTCGGCGAGAACGGCAGGATCGAGATCGCGCGCGCGCTCCTCGATCATCCGCAGCCCGAGATGCACGTGCCCGAGCAGGCGGCCCTCCTCGGATTGGCGGAATGCAGGCCCGCTTCCGAGCTCTCTGATGCGCCCGACGTCGTGGAGCAGCGCTGTTGCCAGCAGCAGGTCGTGACGGAGACGAGGATGGAGCTGCGCTGTTTCGCGGCACAGCGTCGTGACGCCGACGGTGTGCTCGAGGAGGCCGCCCGCGTAGCCGTGGTGGCCGTCGGCCCCTGCGGCGGGTAGGGCGCGGAGCGCGTCCCTGACACCCGCGTCGCGGACGAACGAATCGACGACCGCCGCCAGTCCCTCGTGCGAGATCTCGGACGCGAGGAACTCGAAGAAGCCGTCGAGCTCGTCCGCATCGCGTCGGAGCGACGGAGTCAACGTCGAGGGGTCGGTGTCCTCGGCCTGCTCGACCGCTCGCACCTGGACCTGGAGCTTCCCGCCGAAGCGCTCGACGCGACCGAGCACGTGCACGGCGTCGCCCTCTCCGAACCGCTGGTCGAGGAGGTCGACGTCATTCCACACACGCGCCTCGACGCGCCCGCTCGCATCGGCGAGCTCGAGCGCGAGATACGGCGCACCGTTCCGGGTCCGTCGGCGCTCCTTCTTCGTGACTGCGAACACGCCCTCGACGGTCCTGTCCTCGGCGAGCTCGGCGATCGTCGTCACGTGTCGAGTCTATGGAGATTGGGCGTTGGTACGCTCGCCGCAATGGCCGACGCCCAGCCGTTTCGCGCCGTCCGCTACGCCGGCGCGGCCGGCACGCTGGCGGATCTGGTCGCCCCTCCCTACGACGCCGTCGACGACGAGGAGCGCGCGGAGCTCTACACGCGCAGCCCGTACAACGTCGTCCACGTGACGCTTGCCCGAATCCGCGGAGGAAGCGGGGCAGCGCTATCGAGAATGGGTCGCGGGTGGCATCCTCGAGCAAGACGACGAGCCCGGTGCCTGGGTTGCCGTCGAGCGCTATGTCGGGCCCGACGGTGTCTCGCGAGAGCGTCACGGCCTGATCGTCTCGATCGCAGCCGAGCCGTACGAGTCGGGCATCGTGCTGCCGCACGAGCGCACGCACGCTCGTATCCGCGACGAGCGACTCGCGCTGCTGCGCGCCACTCGCGTGCAGCCCGAGCCGATTCTCCTTCTCACGGACGCGGCGATCGCGCTCGAGACGCCCGTCGTCGCCACCGGAGGTCGTGGTCGACGGCACCCGCCTCTGGCGCGCCGAGGCGCCGGAGCGCATCCCGGGCCAGCTGCTGATCGCCGACGGGCATCATCGCTACGAGGCCGCGGTCGAGCTCGCACGGGAGCACCGGCGAGGAGACGCGGATCATGGTGCTCGTCGTGTCGAAGGACGACGCGGGACTGCACGTGTTTCCGACGCACCGTGTATTCGCGGACCGTCCCGACCTCGAGGCGCTGCGCGAAGGCGAGGCGTACGCCGACCTGGAGGAGGCGCTCAGGACCCTCGACGCCGAGCCGTACAACCGCCCTGCCGTGATCGCGTACCGTCGCGGCCGCGTCGAGGTCGTTCGAGGGCTCGAGGGCGAGCTCGACACCGAGCTCGTCGACCGGCACGGGCTCGACAGGCATCCGCTACACGCCCCGCCTGGACGAGGCGGTGGAGGCGGTCGACAACGGCGTGGCGGACGTCGCCTTCCTGCTCCGCGAGCCGCGCGTCGACGACGTGTTCGCCGTCGCACGGCGCGGCGAGCGGATGCCGCAGAAGAGCACGTACTTCTTCCCCAAGCCGCTGTCGGGGCTCCTCTTCCACCCGCTCGACCGATGACGCCGTGGCTCGAGACCTGCCGGCTCTGTGTCGCGGACATCCGCGCCGTCCTCGAGCGTCTGCCCACGCGCGTCGGAGCGCGAGCCGGTGCTGCGGCTCGGTGAGGGTGGCGACGACACGACCGCGATCGACCAGGCCGCCGAGGACGCCGTCGTCGAGCGGCTCGCGGCGCTCGATCGCGACTTCGTCCTCGTCTCGGAGGAGCTCGGCGATTCGCTCCTTCGGGACGCGGGGGCGTGTGGACGGTCGTCGTCGATCCGATCGACGGATCGGTGAACGCGAAGCGCGGCATCCCGTTCTTCTCGTTCTCGCTCGCCGTTGCGGAAGGCAGCACGATGGGTGACGTGACGTTCGGGTACGTCTACGACTTCGGGTCGGGCGAGGAGTGGACTGCCGAGCGCGGCGGCGGTGCCTACCTCGACGGCATCCGACTCGGCGAGCAGCGCCCGAAGGAGACGATCGAGATCCTCTCCTTCGAGGGGACGACGACGCCCGACGATCGCCGAGCATGTCGTGCGCGCCGTCGGCGTCGCGGCGCGCCTCCGGGTCATGGGCTCGCTCGCGCTCTCGCTGTGCCACCTGGCGGCAGGCCGCGTCGACGGCGTCGTCTCGCTGAAGGCCGCGCGCTCGGTCGACATCGCAGCCGCACAGCTCCTCGTCCGGGAGTGCGGCCTCGCCATCGAGCTGTTCGAGGATCCGCCGTTTCGTCGGCGCGCCGCTCGATCTCCGGGCCCGCTCGCGCGTCGCCGCAGCCGGCTCCCCGAGCTCGTCCGCGAGCTCGCGAGCGCGCTGGCGAGCGAGCCCTAGGCCGAGGGCGTCGCCGGCGGCTCGGATGGTGTTGCGGGCGGTGCCGGAGCCGGCAGCTGACTCGGATCGTTGCCGCAGACGATCTGGTCAGGGCCGGTGACGTTGCACGTCATGTTCGTGTTCGTCCCTGTCCAGATGCCCGCGAGGTAGGCGGCACCGCAAAGGACCGCGATCGCGAGGACGAGCAGCGGACGCCGCAGGTGACCGGTCCATGCGGACCGGTCTCCCCGGACTGCCTCTCCCCCGTCGAACCGGAGCTCGGTCAAGCTCCCCCTTCCCCTGCATTGCACTCAACTCGCGACCCACCGTCCTGTCAACGGTCAACGGGGTCGCTGGTACGCTCGCCGCGATGAGGCCTGATCGCGACGCGATCCTGAAGGCGCTCGAGAACGTCATCGACCCCGAGCTGCGGCGCCCGGTGACCGAGCTCGACATGGTGCGCGACGTCCTCGTCGAGGACGACGGCTCCGTCTCGGTGACGATCGCGCTCACGGTCGCCGGCTGCCCGCTCCGCGACTCGTTCTCAGGAGCAGGTCTCGCGCTTCGTCGGCGAGGTGCCCGGCGTCACGCGCGTCCGCCTCGGCTTCGACGTCATGACGTCCGGAGGAGAAGGCCGCGCTCGTTTCGCGGCTGCGCGGCGGGCACTCGGCAGACCGCACGATCTCGCTGTCGCCGGGGACGCGAGTCCTCGCCGTCGCGTCGGGGAAGGGTGGCGTCGGCAAGTCGACCCTCACCGCCAACCTCGCCTACGCGCTCTCGGAGCTCGGCGAGCAGGTCGGCGTGCTCGACGGCGACATCTACGGGCACTCGATCCCGCACATGCTCGGCATCCACCAGAAGCCGATCGCCGTCGACGAGATGATCGTTCCGCCCGTTCGCGGCGATCTCAAGCTCATGTCGATCGGCTTCTTCCTCGAGGAGAACGCGCCGATCATGTGGCGCGGGCCGATGCTCCACAAGGCGCTCGAGCAGTTCCTCTCGGACGTGCACTGGGGCGAGCTGGACACGCTGCTCGTGGACATGCCTCCCGGGCACGGGCGACGTCGCGATGTCGCTCGGCCAGCTGCTGCCGCGTGCGGAGGCGCTGGTCGTCACGACGCCGCAGCCGGCGGCGCAGCAGGTCGCGGTCCGCGCCGCGCAAGATGGCGCAGAAGACGGGAATGCGGGTCATCGGCGCGGTCGAGAACATGTCGTACCTCGTCGGCACGGGCGAGGAGCTGTTCGGCTCGGGCGGTGGGCAGGCGCTCGCGGACGAGGTCGGCGTCCCTCTGCTCGCGCGCATCCCGCTCGACCCGCTCATGCGCGAGGCAGCGGACGAGGGCTCGCCCGTGGCCGAGGTCGCCCCGGACTCCGAGGCAGCCGTCGCGATCGCGGCGCTCGCCGAGATCGGTCGCGGCGTCCCGCGCGGGCGCGATTCGCAAGCCGCTCACCGTCCTCTCGTAGGCTCGCCGCGTGGGCTACGTCTCGTCGCAAGACCGGCGTCCGCTAGTCGCAGATGCCGGTCGCACCCCAACCTGGGGCCGCGTTCTTCGATCTCGACCGAACGCTCATCTCCCGCTCGAGCTCGCTCGCTCTCGCGGGACGGTTTCGCACGACGCGGGCTGATCGGGCGCCGCCAGCTGGTGAAGGCGGCGCTCGCACAGCTCGTCTTCGCGCGATTCGGGGCCGGCCAGTCGCGCGTGGGCCAGACCGCCGACAGCGCGATGTCGGTTCTTCGGGGTCTCCCGGTGACGCTCATGCGCGAGATCGCGGCGGAGTCGTGGGAGCCGGTGCTGAAGCCGCTCGTCTACCGCGAGGCGCTCGAGCGCGCGGACGAGCATCGCGCGCGCGGCGAGCGCGTGTACATCGCGTCGGCCGCGCTGCAGGAGGTGGTCGAGGAGATCTCGAGCCAGCTCGGGTTTCGACGGGAGCGATCGCCTCGCGGGCCGAGGTGCGCGACGGCGACATACACGGGCAGGCTGGAACGCCGGCTGTACGGCACCGCGAAGGCGGATGCGCTTCGCGAGCTTGCAGCCGATCGAGGGGATCGACCTCGCGAGCTCGACCGCCTACTCCGACTCGCAACTCCGACGTCCCGTTCCTCGAGGCCGTCGGCCATCCGGTCGCGGTGAACCCGGACCGCACGCTCCGCCGTGTCGCAGGCGACCGGGGCTGGCCCGTGCTGCGATTCAGCCGTCGCGCCTTCTCGACCTGATGACCTCGGACGAGGCTCGCACGCGACTCGAAGCTCTCGGCTTTCCGCCCCCGGCCGTCGATGCCCTGCTCGCGCACTTCGAGTACGCCGAAGCGCACGGGAAGACGTGGCACGGTCTCACGCGCGTCGCGTGGCTCGAGACGCTCGACCTCGATCCGGCCGCGCGGCCGCTGCTGGTCGAGTCCGAGGAGGGCTTCGAGCGCTGGGACGGTCACGGGGCGCTCGGCTACCTCGTGCTCGAGGAGATCGTGCGCGCCACGCTCGCCGATCCGCCCGAGCGTGCGCGTGTCGTCGTCGCACGCCGGTGCTTCCCGACGGGCGTGCTCGGCTACTGGGCACGACGACTGGCCGACGGTGGCCTCGTCGCCGCGCTGACCGCGACATCGCCGCGCCGACTGTCGCACCCGGACGGTGGCCCGCCGCTCACCGGCACGAATCCGCTCGCGATCGCGATCCCGTCGAGCGACGGGCGGCCCGTCGTCGCCGATGCGTCGATGGGCGCGGTCACGCACGGCGCGGTGCTTGCGGGCGCCGCGCTCCCCGAGGAGCTCGTCCCGTTCGGAGGCGAGCAGGCGCACAAGGCGTTCGCGCTCGCGGTCGGCATCGAGCTTCTCGTCTCGGCGCTCGCAGGGCCCGAGCACGGTGCCGTGCTCGTCGTCGCTCGTCCGGACCACGATCCGGTGCCGGCGTTCCGGGGCCTCGCTGCCGGGCGCCGGCTCCCCGGCGACGGTTGACCGCGGCTGCCTCGAGCCGGAGACTCCCGGTGTGACGGCGGTCCGCAAGTACGAGGTCGACGCCCGTTCGACGGACGTCTTCGGGCGTGTCCTCTGGAGCTGCCGAGACCAGCACTTTGTCGCGGACGGCCCGGTGCACAACGGCTGCCCGGGCGAGGCGGTGACGCCGGCCGAGCTCTTCCTCGCCGGGATCGCGAGCTGCGGGGTCGAGCTCGTCCAGGTGCTCGCACGCGCCGACGGCGCGCCGGTCGCCGCCGTCCGTGCGCGGATCGCCGGTGAGATCGACACCGAGCACCCAGTACGTGAGGACGTGACGGTGTTCACCTCAGTTCAGCTCGAGCTCGAGATCGATGGAGTCGGCGAGGACGACGCCCACCGCCTCGTCGAGCAGTTCAAGCGCAGGTGACCGCTCTACGGCAGCGTCGCAGTTGCGACGCCTGACGTGCAGGTCACGGTTCGCGTCAACTGACGTGGCCTACGACGAGGCGCGCCGCAGCGCATCGAGCACGACCGGGTCGATCTCGTCCTCACCGTCGACGCGCTCCTCGAGATTGGCGACCCCCGCCCAGTCCTCGAGCCGCTCGTAGCCGAGCCGGCGAGCCGGTTCGTCGATCTCCCGGCGCAGGTCGTCGTCGAGCGCGATCCAGCGCGAGCGCGGAGTCTGGCCGAAGAGCTCCTGGTGGATGCCGAACAGCCGCCGGAGCTCCTCGAGCGGGCGCGTCGTGGTCGTCGACTCGGAGATCGACGAAGACGTCGGAGAGCCCTGCATACCCCTGTTCCGGCCCGACGACGAGGATGGCCGCGGACTGCTGACCGCGGCTGTCGCCGCCCGCTGCCTGTGCCGCGTCGAGGGAGTCGAGGAGTCGTTCCGCGAGCGGCTTCTCCCGGAGTCGCCTCGTACGTCTCGGCCAGTGCGTCGACCGTCGCCGCCGAGACGAGGATGTTCCCCTGCGCCGCGTAGCCGGCACCCGTCCGGTGCCCGGCCCACGGGTGGCACTCCACGCCGGTGTAGGAAGCGGAGCTGCCCGCGCCGTCGACGATGCCGAGCTGGCGCTGCGCGCGGTTCTCGTCGGCGTCGGTCAGCCGGGCGACGGCCTCCTCGGCCGAGAGACCGTCGCGGAGGAGCGTCAGGCCGTCTGGTCCGTAGCGCGGGTTCGCCCACGACTGCGTCGCGATCGCGCCGACGAGCGGTTCCGCCCACGGCACGACACAGCCGACTGCGAGGAACTTCGACTGCACCGCAACGCCCCACTGCCGCGCCTCGAGGTCGCAGGCGCAGATGGAGTAGGTCGCGACGACGGGGCTAGCCGTAGGTCATCTCCGCGAGATCGAGCGAGAGCAGAGACTCGTCGCGGACGAGTGCACAGGCGACGGAGCCGAGCGAGAGCGCCGCATGCACCTCCTCCGCCGTCGAGCACCTGACGACGACCGGCGTTCCCGCGTGATGGGCCTCGTGGATGGCCCGGGCGTCGGAGACGTCGTCGAGGACGAGCGCTCCCTCGAGATCGAGGGTGCCCTCGAGCACGATCTCCGGCACCTTGCGTCCGGTCGCGCCGAACCAGCGCTCGCGCATCAGAACGCGATCGTCTCCCCAGGCTCGGGCGCGAGGATCTCGACGCCGGGCGGCGCGAGCTCGCGCAGGGCGTCGGGCGTCCCCGTCAGCAGAGCCGAAACGTCCCGTAGTGGCATGGCACGACGCGGATGACGCCGAGCAGCTCGATCGCGACGGCAGCCTCGCGTGGCCCCATGGTGTAGTGGTCGCCGATCGGGAGCACCGCGACGTCCGGCGAGTAGATGCGCCCGATGAGCGACATGTCCCCGAAGACGTTCGTGTCGCCGGCGAAGTAGATCTTGAAGCCGTCTTCGAGCTCGACGACGATCCCGGTCGGCTCGCCTGCGTATGTGCCGTCGGACGTGCTCGAGGAGTGGTTGGCGTCCGTGAGCGTCGCCTTGACACCTTCGATCGACACGGTTCCGCCCTTGTTGGGCGCGTGGCCCCAGTTCTCCTCGACGCCTTGTCCGGACAGCCATCCACGCAGCTCGACCGGCGCGACGACCGGGCACCCGAGCCGCTGGTGGATCGCAACGGTGTCGCCGACGTGGTCGTCGTGTCCGTGCGTGAGAAGGATCAGGTCGCAGCGCTCGGGCTCGACCTCCGACTCGGGGCACTTCGGGTTCCCGGTCAGGAAGGGATCGACGTAGATCCGCTTGCCGCCGGGCGTGTCGACGCGGAACGACGCGTGTCCGAGCCAGGTGAGCTCCGTACTCACAGCGTGAAATCTAGGCGATCGCGGAGCGCTCTAGAACGCGAGCGACGAGACCGCGTCGGAGGCGACGTCGAGGATCGGCTGGACGACGAAGAAGGAGCCGATCGTGACCACCACTGCGGCGGCAACGGCAACGCCCAGCGCGGGGTCGCGTGGAGGCGACGCCGCCGGCGACCGCGAGGCGAAGCTCCGCACCCGAGCGCATGTACAGCCAGCGCACGACATTGAGGTAGTAGCCGAGCGAGATCGCCGTGGCGGCGACGCCGATGAGGACGAGCCACCACTCGCCGGCGTCGTACGCCGCCGAGAAGACGAACAGCTTCCCGAAGATCCCGCCCGTCAGCGGGAAACCGGCCATGCCGAGCATGAACGTCCACAGCGCGATGCCGTGGTACGGCCGCTCCCAGCCCATGCCGGCGAGCGAGTCGAGCGTGACCGGCGCCTGAAGCTCACGCTCGCGGGCGGCGACCACGGCGAACGCGCCGACCGACATCGCCGAGTACGGGACGAGGTAGTAGAGGAGCGCCTCGCCGCCACGCTCGGAGTTCGCGGAGATCGCCATGAGCATGAAGCCGGCGTGCGAGATCGACGAGTACGCGAGCATCCGCTTGAGATCCCGCTGCGCGAGCGCGCCGAGGTTTCCCCACGCGAGCGAGATCGCCGCGAGCACCGCGACGGCGATCGTCCAGACGTCGGCCTGGTCGGGGAAGGCGGTGACGAGCACGCGCAGCATCGCGACGAACGCCGCCGTCTTCGTCGCCGCGGACATGAACGCCGTCACCGAGGTCGGTGAGCCCTGGTACACGTCTGGCGTCCACATGTGGAACGGCGCGGCCGAGACCTTGAAGGCGAGCCCGGCGAGGATCATCGCGAGGCCCGGCGAAGAGGAAGGCCTCGCTCGACGGATCCGCGGAGCCGATCGCGCCGAAGGACAGCTCCGACGTCGCGCCGTACACGAGCGCCGAGCCGAAGAGGAGCACCGCCGAGCCGAAGCCTCCGACGATGAGGTACTTCAGCCCCGCCTCGAGCGACGTCTCGCGCTCGGAGTCGATGGCGACGAGGATGTACAGGCAGAGCGAGAACCACTCGAGCCCGAGGAAGAGCGTCATCAGGTTGTCCGCGCTCACGAAGAACGCCATCCCTGCGCCCGGCGGTGGCGAGGAGCGCGTAGTACTCGGCGTGGTTCGTGCGACGCCGCTCTCCCCATGACGCGAGCACGACTGCCGCGCCGGTGACCCCGAGGATCGCCTGGGCCATCGCGGCGAGCTGGTCGCGGACCATCGACCCGTCGAGCAGCACCTCCGGCGTCGAGCTCTCGTTCGAAGACGTACACGGCGAGCACCGTCGCGACGACGAAGCCCGCGAGGGCGACGGTCGCCGAGACGGCCTTGCGCATCCACTCCGGGAGCAGCGCGGAGAGGAGCGCGAGCCCGGCTGCGACCGAGAGCGCGATCGTCGGCGAGAGCGCGAGCCAGTCGACGGTCGGCGTGTCGATCACGGCGTCTCCTCAGGCGCCACGTACGCGGCCCAGCCTGCGTCCCGACCCGAGAACGAGCTCTCGCTGACGAGTGCCGGCCAGATCGAGAGGCCGAGGAGGACGAGGAGCAGCGGGATGACGAGCCCGAGCTCGCCCACGCGAAGGTCGAGCGCCTCCTCGCGCACCGCGCGTCCCGGCTTCACGTGCAGGATCGCCGAGATCAGGCGAAGCGTGTACATGGCCGCGAGCACGACGCCGAGCGCGACGACGACCGAGTAGCCCCAGCCCTGGTCGTAGACCCCGGCCATGATCAGGAACTCACCGGCGAACGTCGCCGAGCCGGGGACCGCGAGCGCGATCATCCCCCCGATCAGCACGACCGTGGCGAGCGTCGGCCGGCCGCGCGCCATGCCCCCGAGCTCGTCGAGCTCGCCCGTGCCGCAGCGCCGCTCGACCATGCCGACGAGGAGGAACATGCTCGCCGAGACGAGCCCGTGCGCGACCGACTGGAGGATCGCGCCGTCGACTCCGAGGTCGTCGAAGGCGAAGACGCCGAGCGTGATGAGCCCCATCTGCGCCATCGACGAGTACGCGATGACCCCGCGCAGGTCGGACGAGCGGAACGCGAGCACGGAGCCGTACACGAGGCCGGCGCTCGCGAGCACGAGGATGAGCCCCGAGAGGTCGTCGGCCGGCTCCGGGAACTTCGGGATCCCGATGCGCACGAAGCCGTAGATCGCGGTCTTCGACACGACCGCCGAGAGGACCGCTGCCACCTCGACCGGTGCCTCGCGGTACGCGAGCGGCAGCCAGCCGTGGAACGGGAAGAGCGGGGCCTTGACGGCGAACGCGATCGCGAAGCCGAGGAAGATCCAGACGTTGTCGCTCGTCCCGGACTCCGTGAGCGAGAACGTGCCCTGGGTCACGCCGAAGGCGACGACCGAGGCGAGCATGAGAAGCGAGCCCGCCATCGTGTAGATGACGAAGGTCACGGTCGCCGCCTGCCGCCGCTCGCCGCCCCAGACGCCGACGAGGACGTAGAGCGGGATGAGCATGGCCTCGAACGAGACGTAGAACAGCAGAAGGTCCTGCGCAGCGAAGGTCGCGACGACGGCGCCCGTCAGGAAGAGCATCAGCGCGTGGTACGCGCGCGGGCGATCGCGGCCGACCCACAGCGCGTAGCCGATCGCCGCCGCGAAGACGACCACCGTCGCGCCCGCGAGCCAGAGCGAGAAGCCGTAGAAGCCGACCGAGTACGAGATCCCGAGGCTCTCGACCCACTCGCGCGACGTGTCGAGCTGGAGACCGCCCTCGTCGAAGTCGTACTGTGACGCCGCCACGATCCAGAGACCGACCTCCATGAGGGCGACGAGAAACGCGAGACCCGCAGTCGATCTCGCGCGGGAGCGGCAGGATCGCGACGACGAGCGCGCCGACGACCGGGAAGCAGGATGAGGGCGGTCGTCAGCATCGGCTAGCGCACCGCCACGAAGACGACGACGAGGACGGAGACGGCGAACGCGATGGCGATCGGCGTAGGTGCGCAGCAGCCCGGACTGGACGCGTCCGACCTCGCCGCCGACCTGGAGCGTGCCGGCGCCGATCTCGTCGAGCGAGCGCTCGACGACCGGCTCCTCGACGTTTCGGCGGAGCGCGACCGAGAGCGCCGCGGCCGGCCGGTAGAAGAGCGCGTCGTACGCCTCGTCGAAGTAGAGCTTGTGCTCGAGCACGCGCCAGATGCCGGGGTTCGTGACGACCTGGCGGCCCGCCTCGAACGCGCGGCGCGCGACGAAGAACCCGACGAGCGCGAGCGAGACGGCGATCGCGCTCGTCCCGTAGTCCTCGCGCGACGGTTGCCTGGACGAGCGGCTCCGCCGTCTCGTCGATCCAGTGGAGGAACGGCTCCCAGACGCCCGGGATGACGACGAGCCCGCCGACCGTCGCGAGCACGGTGAGCACGCCGACCGGGATCGTCATCGAGCGCGGTCCCTCGCCGTGGCCCTCGTGTGCGTGCTCCTTCACGAACTCGCTCGGCTCGCCGCGGAAGACCGCGAAGTAGAGGCGCGTCGTGTACAGGCCGGTCAGGAGAGCGCCGACGAGCCCGGCGACGTACAGCGTGTAGCCGAGTGCGTCGTCGCTCGCGAACGCCGCCGAGACGATGCCGTCCTTCGACCAGAAGCCGGAGAAGATCGGGATCCCCATGAGCGCGAGCCCGCCGACCGCGAAGGCGATGTGCGTCCGCGGCATGATCGCCTTGAGTCCGCCCATCTTGCGGATGTCCTGCTCGCCGTCCAGGTGGTGGATGACGAGGCCGGCCGTCATGAACAGCAGCGCCTTGAAGAAGGCGTGCGTCATGAGGTGGAAGATCGCGTAGCCGTACGCGCCGATCCCGGCCGCGAGGAACATGTAGCCGATCTGCGACATCGTCGAGTACGCGATGACGCGCTTGATGTCCCACTGCACGAGAGCGACGACGCCCGCCACCAGGAGCGTGATCGCGCCGAGGATCGCGGCGAGGTGCTGGACGTCGGGTGCGGCCTCGAAGATCGGGCTCGCGCGGACGAGGAGGTAGACGCCGGCCGTCACCATCGTCGCCGCGTGGATCAGTGCGGAGACCGGCGTCGGGCCTTCCATCGCGTCGGGAAGCCAGGTGTGGAGCGGGATCTGCGCCGACTTCGCGACGCGCGCCGCCGAGCAGCCCGAGCGCGACGAGGTTGACCGTCGTCGACGAGAGCGAGTCGACCTGATCGAAGACCGGCCGAACTCGAGCGTCCCCGTCGACCAGATGAGGAGCACGCAGCCGAGCGCGAACGTCGCGTCGCCGATCGCGTTCATCACGAAGGCCTTCTTCGCCGCGGCGACCGCCTCCGGCTTGTGGTGCCAGAACCCGATCAGCAGGTACGACGCGAGGCCGACGAGCCCCCAGCCGACGAGCATGAGCAGGAAGTTCCCCGCCTGGACGAGCATGAGCATCGAGAAGACGAAGAGCGACATGTAGGCGAAGTAGCGACGCTCCTCGTCGTCGCCCTCCATGTAGCCCGACCGAGTACCAGACGATGAGCCCGCCGACGCCCGAGACGATGAGCATCATCGTGCTCGAGAGCGTGTCGAGCAGGATCTGCACCTCGACCTCGAAGTCGCCCGCCGCGAGCCACGTGTAGGCGGTCGAGACGCTGCTCGCGATCGGACGGGTCGGCCGCCCAGAGGCCGAAGAACGCGACGAGCGCGCCTCCGAAGGCGACGAACGTCGTCAGCGTGGAGATCCACGCCGCGGTGCGCCGCGAGATCCGCGTCCCGGCGAGCGTGATCGCGACCGCTCCGGCGAGCGGCGACGAGCAAGCAGATCCACGCGCCGGCGATACATCATCCGCGGAGCGCGCTCGCCTGGTCGACGTCGAGGGGCACCCGGCGTCGCGCCATCGCGACGATGAGGCCGAGGCCGATGGCGACCTCCGCGGCGGCGACGGCCATCACCGCGAGCGCGAAGATCTGCCCGTCGAGGTCTCCCTGCTGTCGCGCGAACGCGATGAGCGTGAGGTTCGCCGCGTTCAGCATGATCTCGAGCGAGAGCAGGACGATCAGCGGGCTGCGCCGGAGCATGACGCCGAGCGCGCCGATCCCGAACAGGATCGCGGCGACGATCAGGTACCAGCCGACGTCCGGCCCGTCCACCTACGCGACCTCCTCTTCCTTCTCCGGCGTCGTCCCGAGCACGACGCCGCCGATCGCGGCGACGAGCAGCACGATCGACGTGATCTCGAACGCGAGCAGGTGGTCGGTGAGGAACGCCTCGCCGATCTACGCCGGATCCCCGAACGAGCCGGAGATCTCGGCCGGGTCGGTGAGGTTGTCGCCCCAGGCGAGCCCGAGCACGACGACGATCTCGACGAGCAGCGCGACCGCGGCGACGACGGCTGCTCCGCGCAGGAGGCGCGGCCCGCCGGCCCACGGCGCGTCGGCCCGTCCGCCGAGGTAGGCGACGACGAAGAGGAACATCACCATCACCGCGCCCGCGTACACGAGCACCTGCGCGGCCGCGAGGAACTCGGCCGAGAGCAGCAGGAAGAGCACGGCGAGCGACGCGAGGTTCCCGATGAGCGACAGCGCCGAGTAGAACGGGTTCGTCATGCTCACGACCGCGACGCCCGTCCCGAGGCACGCCGCCGCCGCGACGAACCAGATCACCCAGACGAGGACGTTGCCCATCACTCGGCGCAGAGCAGAATCCGCGAGTGCGGATTCTGCTCGCGCAAGATCCCTGAAGGCGGCCGCTTCGCGGCCGCGGTGTCGGTCGATTTCCGAGAGCGACCATCAGCTCGACGTCTTGTACGCCGGCTCGGGCGTGTCGAAGCGGTCGGCGTCGGCGACCGGCACGCGCTTGATCGGCTCCGCGAGGAGCATGTCCTTCGTGTAGATGAGGTCGTCGCGCGAGTACTCGGCGATCTCGAACTCGTTGCCGAGCGTGATCGCGTCGAACGGGCACGCGAGCTCGCAGTAGCCGCAGAAGATGCAGCGGCTCATGTTGATCTCGTAGATCCGCGCGTAGCGCTCGCCCGCCGACACGCGGTTCTCGGCCGTGTTCTCCTCCGCCACGACGCGGATGCAGTCCGCCGGGCACGCGGCGGCGCAGAGCGAGCAGCCGACGCACTTCTCGAGCCCGTTCTCGTGCTTGTGCAGTCGGTGGCGGCCGCGGAAGCGCGGGTAGACGGCGCGCTTGTACTCCGGGTACTGCTGCGTGATCGGCTTCCGGAAGATCTGCCGGAAGGTGACCCCGAAGCCCTTCAGCGTCGAGAACGGCTGGGCCATCAGAAGGCCACCACCAGGATCGCGGTCACGACGGCGTTGACCGTCGCGACGGGGAGCAGCACCTTCCAGCCGAAGCGCATCAGCTGGTCGTAGCGCAGGCGCGGCAGCGTCGTCCGCATCCAGATGAACACGAAGAGGAGGAGGACGAGCTTGCCGATGAACCAGAGCGGCCCGGCCCACGTCGCCCCGTCCCAGCCCGGCCCGTGCCAGCCGCCGAGGAACAGCGTCACGCACAGCGCCGAGAGCGTGATCAGGTTGACGTACTCGGACATCGCGTAGAGGCCGTAGCGCATCCCGCCGTACTCCGTGTGGTAGCCGGCGACGAGCTCCTGCTCGGCCTCGGGGAGGTCGAACGGCGCGCGAGCCGTCTCGGCCGTCCCCGCGAAGAGGAACACGATCAGCCCGACGATCTGCGGCACCGCGTACCAGAGCGTGTCGGCCTGCGCGGCCACGATGTCCGTCAGCGAGAGCGTCCCGGCCATGATCACGACGCCGAGGACCGAGAGCGCGAGCGACACCTCGTACGAGACGAGCTGTGCGCACGTCCGCATCGAGCCGAGGAGCGCGTACTTCGAGTCGGACGACCAGCCGCCGAGGATGAAGCCGTACACGCCGATCGAGCCGACGGCGAAGATGAGGATGAGCGCGATGTCGAGGTCGGCGACCTGGCCGGGGATGTAGACGCCGCCGACCGTCCAGCCGGGCCCGAACGGGATCACGGAGAACGTCACGAGCGCCGTGAACGCGGCGAGGAACGGGCCGAGGACGAACGCCCAGTCGATCGCCTCGGTCGGCTGGAAGCTCTCCTTGTTCAGGAGCTTCAGCAGGTCGGCGATCGGCTGCAGCAGCCCACGCGGAGCCGGCGCGGTTCGGGCCGTAGCGCAGCTGCATGCGCCCCATGACCTTGCGCTCGGCGAGCGTGAGGTACGCGAACGTGACCATCACGAGGTTGATGACGATGAACGCCTGGATCAGGCTCACCCACCAGTCGACCGGCTGGGTCATGCTTTCACCACCTCGACCGTCGGATGGAGATCGCCGGCGTGCTCGTCCGCGACGCGCGCGACGCCCTCGACGAGCCTCCGCGTTGACGCGAGCCCGGAGCTCGACGGACGTGCCGTTCGAGCGGACGACGACCGCGTCGCCGTTCGCGATCCCGCGGCTCTCGGCGTCGGCGGTCGAGAGCTCGACGTCGCGCGTCGGTCGCTGGAAGCCGAGCTCGGCACGCGCTCGACCGCGGGGCCCGAGAAGAGCGGCGTGTAGCGCTGGAGTCGGAGTCGGCCCCTGCATCTCGACAGGGTCGGGCGTCGTGGCAGCGGCCGGAGCCACGTACGCATGCCTTGCCGGGAGCGGCGCGTGCAGGCCGAGATCCTCGAGCGTGAGATCGCGGAACAGCCCGGCGCGCAGCTCGGCGAAGACGCCGGCGGCGTGGGCGGGCACGTCGACGTCGAAGCGCGCGGCGAGCTTCGAGATCCATGCGAGCTCGTCCGGGCACGGTGGCAGCACCGCGCGACGCAGGCGCTGGACGCGTCCCTCGAGGTTCATGGAGGTGCCGTCGCGCTCGAGCGCCGCCGTCGACGGGCAGGATCAGGTCGGCCCAGCCGCCGGCGAGCTCGTGGAACATCGTGAGCACGATCACGCGGTTCGCCTGCTCGGCGAGCACGCGCACGTCGGCGTTCGACGCGGCCTCGTCGCCGGAGACGACGAGGAGCTCGATCGGCTCCGGGTTGGTCTCGTCGGCGTCGGCCGCGATCGCCCAGCCGAGCGCGACCCCGTCGCGGGTTGGACGCCGCGGGAGATGGAACGCGCCGCAGCCGGGCTTCTCCGCGAATCCGAGCTCGTGCGCGAGCTCCGCGATGCGTCGCACCGCCGCCTCCGCCCGGGCCTGACCAGATCAGAACGGCGCGCTCCGCGGCGCGCAGCTTCTTCGCGAGTGCGCTGCGCCCCGACGCGAGCTCGCGGCAGAGTTCGGCGCCGGCTCCGGGCGCGGTCTTCTCGGTGCCGGTCGGCGAGCAGACGACGACCTCGGCGCCGTGCCTGCGCGCCTCCTTGATCCAGAGGTCGACGATCGGCGCTCGCTCGACGACCGGGTCGTCGCCGATCACGACGACGAGCTCGGCCGCGCGATGCCGCTGAGCGGCAGGCGGAACGCCTCGAGCGCGTCCGACGTCGCCTCGGGGAGCACCGCCGAGTGCGCGTCGAGACCGCCGCGCAGAAGACGGCCGAGCGCGTAGGCGAGCTCCGTCGTCTCCGATCCCGAGAACGCCGTCACGATCGAGCCGTCCGGCCTCGCGGAGCATCGACTCGGCCTCGTCGAGCGCGTCGTCCCACGAGATCTCCTCGAGCCCCTTGCGACCGCGGCGGAGCGGCGTCGTGATCCGGTCCTCGGCGCGGAGGTGCGGGTACGAGAAGCGCCCCTTGTCGCAGAGCCAGCCCTGGTCGACCTCCGGGTGGTTGCGCGAGAGGATGCGCCTGACCTTGCCCTCGCGGATCGTCGCCGACGTGTTGCAGCCGACGGCGCAGCCGGTGCAGACGGTCGGGACGTTCTGGATGTCCCAGGGCCGCGCGTCGAAGCGGTAGAGCGTCGACGTGAGCGCGCCGACCGGGCACAGCTCGACGACGTTCCCGGAGAACGGCGAGCGGTACGGCTCGTCCTCGAAGGTCGCGATCTCCGTGTGCGCGCCGCGATTGCGCGCGATGAGCTGGCCGTCCTCGGCGACGTCCTCCGAGAAGCGCGTGCAGCGGTAGCAGAGGATGCAGCGCTCGCGGTCGAGCGCGATGAGCGGCGACACGGGGATCGGCTTGTCGACCGTGTGCTTCGGCGAAGGTCATGCGCGTGTTGCCGGGCCCGTGGCGGAACGTCAGGTCCTGCAGCGGGCACTCGCCGCCCTTGTCGCAGACCGGGCAGTCGAGCGGGTGGTTCACGAGGATGAACTCGAGCGTCGCCTCCTGGCCCTCCGCCGCCTTCTCCGACGTCGCGCTCGTCGTGATCACCATGTCCGGCGCGACGGTGAGCGTGCATCCGGCCTGGAGCTTCGGCATGCCCTCGATCTCGACGAGGCACATGCGGCACGCGCCGACCGGCGGCCCGAGCCGCGGCTCGTAGCAGAACACGGGGATCTCGATGCCGGCGGCCTGCGCCGCCTCGACGAGGCCGGTGCCCTTCGGCACCGCGACCGTGCGGTCGTCGACGGTGACGGAGACGAGCTCAGACATGCGCGTGTCCGTGGTGGGCGTGCTGCTCGGACGGGGCGAGGATCCCCTCGAGCGACGACTCGCCGTCGAACGGGCAGCGGCCGAGGTCGATGTGCGCCTGGTACTCGTCGCGGAACTTGTCGACGTAGCTGAGGACGGCGATCGCGTCCGAGTCGCCGAGCGGGCAGAGGCACTTGCCCATGATCCGGTCGCAGACCGAGAGGAGCAGGTCGAGGTCGGCCTGCGCGCCGCGGCCGTCCTCGATCTTCTGGAGGATCTGCGTGACCCACTTCGTGCCCGACCCGGCACGGCGTGCACTTCCCGCACGACTCGTGCTCGTAGAACTGCGAGACGCGGATGCCGAGCTGCACCATGCAGCAGCGGTCGTCGATGACGATGACGCCGGCCGAGCCGATCGACGAGCCGGCCTCGACGAGCGACGTGAAGTCCATCTTCACGTCGATGTCCGCCGCGGTGAGCACGGAGGTCGACGAGCCGCCGGGGATGATCGCCTTCAGCTCGCGGCCGTTCGGGACGCCGCCGCCGATGTCGTAGACGAGCTCGCGCATCGAGATCCCGTGCGGCAGCTCGTAGTTGCCCGGGTTCACGACGTCGCCGGAGAGCGAGAAGACGCGCGTCCCGGACGAGTTCTCGACGCCGAGCTTCGCGTACTCCGCGCCGCCCATCTCGAGCACCGGCGTCACGGTCGTGATCGACTCGACGTTGTTCACCGCCGTCGGCGCGGCGTAGAGGCCGGCGATCGCCGGGAACGGCGGCTTCGTCCGCGGCTGCCCGCGCTTGCCCTCGAGCGACTCGAGGAGCGCCGTCTCCTCGCCGCAGATGTAGGCGCCGGCGCCGCGGTGGATCACGACCGTGACGCCGCCGAGGAGGTCGGCCTTGCGCATCGCCTCGAGCGAGTCGCGCAGGATCTCGAACTCGCGCTCGTACTCGCCGCGGATGTAGACGAACACGTGCTGCGACTGGATCCCGTGCGCGGCGATGAGGCAGCCCTCGAGGAAGCGGAAAGGGACGCGCAGCATGATCTCGCGGTCCTTGAACGATCCCGGGCTCCGACTCGTCGGCGTTGACGACGAGGTAGTGCGGCTTCGCGAGCTGCTCGGGCTTCGGGACGAACGACCACTTCCGCCCGGTCGGGAAGAAGGCGCCGCCGCGGCCGCGCAGGCCCGACGCGTCGAGCTCGGCGATCACGTCGTCCGGCGCCATCGCGCGCGCCTTGCGCAGCGCCTTGAAGCCGCCCGCCTGCTCGTACTCGCCGATGTCGGTGACGGCGCCGCCGTCGGTGTCCCGGCGAAGACGATGCTCGGGTACTCAGGCACCGCGCAGCTCCTCGACGATCCCGGGAACGTCGTCCGCCTGCACGCGCAGCCGGTGGCGGTTGTCGATCGCGACCACCGTCGCCCAGCCGCAGCCGCCGAGGCACTCGATCGTGCCGAGCGTGAACGCGCCGTCGTCCGAGGTCGAGCCGGCGGACGACGCCGAGCTCGCGCTCGAAGGCCTCGACGACCTGCTGCGCGCCGGCGAGCCCGCACGAGACGTTCGTGCACACCTCGACCCGCGTCTCGCCCCACCGGCTCGAGGTAGTACTGGTCGTAGAACGACGCGATGGAGAGGCAGTACGCGGGCGTGAGGTCGAGCGCGTCGGCGACCTCGCGGATCGCGTCCGGCGAGAGCCAGCCGCCGTTCTCCGCCTGCGCGAGCTGGAGCGCAGGCATGACTGCCGACAGCGAGTCGGGGTACCGCTTCTTGAGCTTCTGGACCTCGGAGGCGAGGGTCATCGGTCGGCGTCTCCCATGACCGGGTCGAGCGAGCCGCCTGCGGCGATCAGGTCGGCGATGAGAAGCCCCTGCACGATCGTCGCGGTCGCCTGCAGCGCCGCGAAGCTCGGCGCGCGGAACTTCACGCGCCACGGCCGCGCGCCTCCGTCCGAGACGAGGTAGCAGCCCGCCTCGCCGCGCGGCGACTCGATCGCGACGTACACCTCGCCCTCGGGGACGGTGAAGCCCTCGGTGACGATCTTGAAGTGGTGGATGAGCGACTCCATCGACGTGTGCAGCTCGTGCCGCGGCGGGAGGACGACCTTGCGGTCGTCCGCGATCCACGGCTCGCCCTCCATCTCGTCGAGCCGGTCGAGGCACTGGCTGACGATCCGCACCGACTCGCGCATCTCGTCCATGTGCACGCGGTAGCGGTCGTAGACGTCGCCGCCTCCGTAGACGGGCACGTCGAACTCGACCTCGTCGTACGCGAGGTACGGCTGGTTGCGCCGGAGGTCCCAGTCGACGCCGGTCGAGCGGAGCATCGGGCCGGACTGCCCGAGAGCGATCGCGTCGTCGGCGGACAGGAGCCCGACACCGACCGTCCGCTCGAGCCAGATCGCGTTGCGGTCGAGGATCGCCTCGTACTCGTCGACCGACTTCGGCATCGTGCTCGCAGAACTTCCGCGCCTCGGTCGGCGAAGCCGGGCGGCAGGTCCTCCGCGATGCCGCCGACCTGCACGTAGCGCGTGTGCATGCGCGTCCCGCCCGCCATCTCGAAGAGGTCGAGGATCGGGTCGCGGTCGTCGAAGCAGTACCAGAAGAGCGAGATCGCGCCGAGCTCGAGCGCCGACGTCCCGAGCCAGACGAGGTGCGAGTGGATCCGGTTCAGCTCGGCGAGCGCCATCCGCGCCCAGACCGCGCGGCGCGGCACCTCGATCCCGAGGAGCTTCTCGATCGCGAGCACGTACAGGAGCTCGTTCGCGTGGAAGGAGACGTAGTCGATGCGCGGCGCGTAGGTCACCGACTTCCACCACGACTTGTGCTCCATGTTCTTCTCGAAGCCCGTGTGCAGGTAGCCGATGACCGCGCGGATGCCGGCGACGGTCTCGCCGTCGAGGTCGACGACGAGCCGGAGGACGCCGTGCGTCGAGGGGTGGTTCGGGCCGAAGTTGACGCGGAGGATGTCCTCGAGGCGGTGCTTCTCCGGATCGACCTCGAGGATCGTCGGCACCGGGCTCGGGATGCGCGTTCCCTCGTAGACCCTCGTCGACGGGATGACGGTCATCAGTCCTCGTCCGAGAAGCGCACCGGCTCGCCGCCCAGCGGGTAGTCCTTGCGGAGCGGATGCCCCTCCCAGTCCTCCGGCATGAGGATTCGCACGAGGTTGTCGTGCCCTTCGAAGCGGATGCCCATCATGTCCCAGGCCTCGCGTTCGAACCAGTCGGCCGCCGGCCAGACGGGAAGGACGCTGGCGATGGGCTCTCCGTCGTCGAGCCAGACCTGGACCCGAACGCGTGCCGGATCCTCCGATACCCGAAGCAGGTGGTACGAGACCGAGAAGCGCTTCGGCTTCGGATCGGGGACGCGCGCGAGCCCGCGCGAGCCGGGGTCGTTGATGTCCCGTCCGTCCGCCGTGCCGATGTACCCGGCGACCTCCTCCTCGCCCCAGCCGAGATAGTCGGCGGCGGCGATGTCGGCGAGGAAGTTGAAGCCGTGGTCGTCGCGAAGCACCGTGCACGCCTCGACGAGACGTGCCGGGTCGACCACGAGCGTCACCTCGCCGAGCGCCTCGCGCGTCTCGACGACGCCCGGAACGCCTGCGTACGCGCTCACTCCGCGACTCCGCGGATCGCGTAGGCCGGGGGAACGCCACCGCGGATCTTCTCGTGCAGCCGGATGATCCCTTCCATCAGCGCCTCGGGGCGAGGCGGGCAGCCGGGCACGTGGATGTCGACCGGGACGATCTTGTCGACGCCCTGGAGGATCGTGTAGTTGTTGAACATCCCGCCCGAGCTCGCGCACGCGCCCATCGCGATGACCCACTTCGGCTCGAGCATCTGGTCGTACACCTGACGCAGAGGCGCGGCCATCTTGTGCGTCACCCGTCCCGAGACGATGAGCAGGTCGGCCTGCCTCGGCGAGGACGAGAACCGCTCCATGCCGAAGCGCGCGATGTCGTAGCGCGACGAGACGATCGACATCATCTCGATCGCGCAGCACGCGAGCCCGAACGTGTCCGGCCACATCGCGTGCGTCTGCGCCCAGGCCACGGCCTTGTCCACCGTCGTGAGGAGGAGGGCGTCCTCGATCTCCTGGACCTCGCGCTCGAAGACGCCGGGACCGGCGTCGGGCATGAGCACGCGCTCGGACTGCAGCCCCGCCTTGGCGAGGGGACGGTCGCTCACGACGGGCAACTCGCGCTTCAGTGCCAGTTGAGGGCTCCCTTTCGCCACACGTAGACGTAGGCGACGCCGAGGATCGCCACGAAGACGAGGAGCTCGCCGAGCCCGAACCAGCCGAGCGCGTCGAGCTGCACGGCGAGCGGGTAGAGGTAGACGATCTCGATGTCGAAGAGGATGAAGAGGATCGCCGTCAGGTAGAAGCTGACGGTGAAGCGGCGCTCACGGCTCGGCGCACCCTCGGACACACCGGACTCGAACGGCAGCATGCGCTGCTTCGTGCGCGACGTGGGCCGGCGCGGAACGATGAACGACGCCGTGATCATCGTCGCCGGAATGGCTGCCGCGAAGATCGCGTAGAAGAGGAAGGGCAGCCAGTTCGAAAGCACGGATGACCCCCGGACGTCGGGACTGAGGCCGAGCCTAGCACTCCCCCTTCCGGCGCACGAAGGGTTCGGAAAACCCGCACAGAATGAGCGATACGAGTGTCACAAACTCGTTGCCGGCGCCCGAGACCTCGTCCGCTACCATGAGCCCGTGGCCACTGTCGATCACGTAACCGAGCACCCCACCGACACCCTTCTCTCGCTGACTCCCGTCGCCGCGGCGAAGATCAAGGAGCTCATGGCGGAGGAGGACGACGCCGCGACCCTCGTCCTCCGCGTCGCGATCCAGGGTGGCGGGTGCTCCGGCTTCCAGTACGGCCTCGGCTTCGACGCCGGCGTCGCCGAGGGTGACGTCGAGCTCTCCCTCGAAGGCATCCCCGTCGTCGTGGATCCCTACAGCGCCCCGTACCTGCGCGGTACGACGATCGACTTCCTGAACTCGATTTCCAGGAGTCGGGCTTCAAGATCGACAACCCGAACGCCGTCTCCTCGTGCGGCTGCGGCCACTCCTTCCAGGTCGAGGAGGGCGAGGAACTGCCAGAGGGCACCCACGTGGGTGGCTGCGGCGACGGCTGCTCGCACTGACCCGCGACACGTCGGCCCTTGAGAATGTCCTGACGGTGTCGTAGGCTCGCGCCGTCAGCGGACCGGGAGGCGAGCGTGAGGACGTTCTATTGGGCGTGGTCGATGATCCTCTTTGCCGCGATCATCGTGCAGATCGGGCTCGCGGGCTATGGCGCGTTCTACGCCGCCAACAAGCTCGAAGACGAGGGGTCGACGATCGACGAGGATGTCTTCTTCGATGGGTTCGGCCTCCACGCTGGCTGGGGCTACCTCGTAATACTTCTCGGCCTGATCTTCATGATCATCGGGATCGTCGCCGGGATCGGGAAGTGGCGTCTGGGACGCCACGGGCTCCTCTTCCTCCTGCTCTTCATCCAGCTTTGGCTCGCGTGGATCGGCTTCGAGTTGCCGTTCCCGGTCGGGTTTCTCCATCCGATCAACGCGGTTCTGATCACCGGCCTCTGCGGATGGATCGCCTGGGACGAGTGGCACCGCTGGCGCGACCGGAAGGCAGGGAAAGCAGGGACGACAGCGCCCGCTGCCGCCTAGCTACTCGGGTGCGTTGTCGTGCTCGGCGCCGACGAGGAACGGCGTACTCATCCTCGCGTAGGCGAGGTGCATCGTGAGTCCCTCGGCTGCGTGAGGCAGGTTGTGGCAGTGGTCCATCCAGATACCGGGGTTGTCCGCCTCGAACGCGACGACGTAGCGCTCGCCCGGAAGCACGTTCAAGGTGTCCGACCACCACGGGCTACCTGAGGCGGGCACTCCGTCGCGGCTCAGGACGAGCACGTGGTGGCCGTGCAGGTGCATCGGGTGGACGACGTTCGTGTCGTTCGTGATCGTCATCTCGACGAGGTCGCCGTCCTCCACGACGAACATCGGAACGTCGGGATAGATTCCGCCGTTGAGCGCCCACTGCCGTCCTGGCCTCCCGTCGAAGAACCCGAGCTTGCGAGAGACGGTGAGCGAGAAGTGCCGGTCGTAGTTGCTCTTCGCATCGAAGGGTGTCGGCGCCGCGTCGCCGTACGACAGGGGGTCGAAGTCGCGCCCACCGGGCCCAGCCGGCGGCGTCTCGTTGCCGTCCGAGCTCAGTGCGAGCCCGACGTCGGACTTCTCGAGCGAGAGCCGAACGGGCGCTGCAGGCATCGTGAACGCGACGTCGATCCGACCGCCTGCGGCGAGCGGAAGCGTCTGATTGGCAATGGGGTCGGGCCCGGTCAGTTCGGTGCCGTCGATGGCAACGACGCGGAAGGTCGATCCGCCCAGCGTGAGTCGCTGGCCGAAGCTGTCGGTGTTGATCAGTCGGAGGCGGACGGCGGTTCCCTGTGACACGGCACGGCGCACGAGCGCGTCCGAGCCGTTGATCGTCGGGACTCCGTCGAAGGTGTGGACGGCGAGTGCGAGATCGAGACCGGCGGGCTTCTCCCGCGGCTCGATGACGATCACGCCGAAGAGGCCGCGCCGGACCTCCTTCGAGGAGACCTGGTGCGTGTGGTACCAGAACGTTCCGAGTTGCTCCGCGCGGAAGCGGTACGTGTAGCTCTCGCCGGGCAGGACGGCGTTCTGCGTGACGCCGGCCACGCCGTCCTCGGCGTTCGGCACGTCGATGCCGTGCCAGTGGATCGTGACGCCGTCGTCGACGTCTTCGTTCCGGAGGACGACCTCGACGAGGTCGCCCTGCCTGACGCGGAGCTCAGGCCCGGGCGACCGCCCGTCGAACGTCAGCGCGTGCACGACGCGCCCGGACGAGAGGCGAATGTCGGCCGTCCGCGCGGTCAGCTCGAAGCGCGCGTCGGGGGTGCCGTCGCTCGGCCCGTGCAGGTCGGCGACGCTCGTGCCCGTGCCGGCGTGGTCGCCCGCATGGTCCGGTGGTGGCTCGGGTCCGCCGCCGTAGTCGTGGGTGCCGTACGACATGACGTTGTACGTCCCGGGCAGCCGACTGTCCCACCATGCCTTCCCGAGGACGCCGACGACCGCGAGAAGGAGAACGACGGCCGCGATGGCCGCGATTCGGCCGATGAGGCCCTTCGACATGGTTGTGATGCTCGCAGGTCGTATCAGCTCCGGGCGGCCGTAGCATGACGCTCCATGGCCGACCTCCGCGCCGCGATCGTGGGCTCCGGGCCTGCTGCGTTCTATGCGGCCGGGGCGCTGCTTACCGGCGATGACCCGCTCTTCGAGGTCGACATGGTCGAGCGGCTGCCGACGCCGTGGGGGCTCGTCCGGCTCGGCGTCGCGCCCGACCATCCGCAGCTCAAGACGGTCTCGCGCGCGTTCGAGAAGATCGCGGCGCGGCAGGGGTTCCGCTTCCTCGGGAACGTCGAAGTAGGCCGAGACATCAGCCCCGACGAGCTCGCCTCGCTGTACGACGCGGTCGTCTACGCGGTCGGCTCGCAGACCGACCGCCGGCTCGGGATTCCCGGCGAGGACCTCCCCGGCTCGTGGGCCGCGACCGAGCTCGTCGCGTGGTACAACGGCCACCCCGACTTCCAGCAGCTCGCGTTCGACCTCTCGCACGAGCGCGCGGTCGTCGTCGGCAACGGGAACGTCGCACTCGACGTCGCGCGGATGCTCGCGCTCACGCCCGAAGAGCTCGCGCCGACGGATACGACCGACGCGGCGATCGAGGCGATCGTCTCCTCGGGGCTCCGCGAGATCGTCGTCCTCGGGCGCCGCGGGCCGGTTCAGGCGTCATGGACGTCGACGGAGCTGGGCGAGCTCGGCGACCTCGCCGGTGCCGACGTCGTTGTCGATCCGGTCGAGCTCGAGCTCGATCCTGTGAGTCAGGCGGAGCTCGAGGCTGCCTCGAACGTCGTCCAGCGCAACGTGGACATCCTCCACGAGTTCGTCAGGCGCAAGCCTGCCGGCAAGCCGAAGGTCGTGCGCCTCGCGTTCCGCGTGTCCCCGGTCGCGATCCTCGGGGACGAGCGCGTCGAGGCGGTCGAGGTCGCACGCAACGCCCTCGAGCCCGACGGACGTGGAAGCGTTCGCGCGGTCACCACCGACGAACGCGAGGTGATCCCCTGCGGGATCGTCTTCCGCAGCGTCGGCTATCGCGGGGTCGGGCTCTCGGGCGTCCCGTACGACGAGCGCGGTGGCACGATCCCGAACGACGCCGGCCGCGTGCTCGGAGAGGGCGGAGTCGTACTCCCCGGCGTCTACTGCGCGGGCTGGATCAAGCGCGGCCCCACCGGCGTCATCGGGACGAACAAGAAGGATGCGGCGGACACGGTCGAGCGCGTCCTCGAGGATGCGCGCGAAGGTCGACTGCCGCCGCGGTCGGGCGAGTCGATCGACGACCTCCTCGCTGGTCGCGGCGTCGACGTCGTGACGTACTCGGGATGGGAGGCCATCGACGGGCTCGAGCGCTCCCGCGGCGAGCCATACGGCCGACCGCGCATCAAGCTCTCGACCTGGGACGAGCTGCTGGACGCCGGGCGCTCAGCCTGAGAGCACGTCGAGCGTTCGATCGACGTCGGCCGTCGTGTTGTAGACGTGCCACGAGGTGCGGAGCCGTCCGCCACGGACCGCCGCGCGAATACCCGCGTGCTCCAGCCGCTCCGCGGCGCCTTCGGCGTCGCAGAAGACGATTGCCGAATCGCCCGGCTCGAGCCCGAGCCCGGCGCGGAACCGGTTGGCGAGCCCCACGTCGTGCTCGTGGATCCGGTCGACGCCGATCCCCTCGATCGTCGCGAGCGCCGGCGCCGTCGCCACCCACATGAACCAGGCGGGCGACGTGTCGAGCCTTCGCGCGCTCTCCGCGAGTCGAAGCGGGGGGCCGAAGAACGTCGCCAGCGGATCCTCGCCCGCGTACCAGCCGGCCGCGTGCGGGACGATCGCTTCGAGTCGCTCCGGCCGAACCGCCATGAACGCCGTGCCCCGCGGCGAGAGCATCCACTTGTACGCATGCGCGGCGACGACGTCGAACTGCGCTGCGTCGATCGGCAGCCAGCCGACCGCCTGCGTCGCGTCGACGACGGTCATCACGTCGTGGCTCGTAGCGGCGGATGCGATCGCGTCGAGATCGGCGACCTCACCGGTCGCCATCTGGACGGCGCTGAACGCGACGACGTCGACATCCGGCGCTGATCTCGCCCGCGAGCTCCGCAGCCGGCACGAGCCGGACGCTCACGCCTCGGTCCGCCTGGGCCATGAACGGGAACAGAACCGACGTGAAGTCGACCTCGGGCGCGAGGACGCTCGAACCGTCCGGCACCGACGCCGCGACCATCCCGATGAGCGTGGACACGTTGGCGGCGATGGCGACCGACCCGACGCCGACGCCCACGAGACGCGCGAACGAAGTGCGCGCGTCCTCGCCCGGCAATCCCCAGTGCTCCCAGCTCGTTCGGCCGCCGCGCCAGTCCTCGAGCGCGACCTGCAGTGCCTCCCACGCGGCCGTCGGTGGAAGCCCGTACGAGGCCGTGTTCAGGTACGTGCCCACGGGGTTCCAAAGCCCCTGTGCCTCCACGACCTCCATCGAGGGAGTCTGACGAGGCCGAGCTAGACTCGCCTCGATGGCCGAAGCGGTCGAGAAGCAGGAGCTCTGGGGAATGGAGACGGAGAAGGCGGTGGCGAACTTCCCGGTCTCCGGTGAGCCGATCCCGACGCCGGTCGCGCGCTGGCTCGGCCGCATCAAGGCCGCAGCCGCACGCGTGAACGCGGATCTCGAGCTCCTCGATCGCGCCCGCGCCGACCGCATCGCCTCCGCCGGGGATCGCATCGCGACCGGCGAGTTCGACGACCAGTTCCCCATCGACGTCTTCCAGACGGGCTCGGGGACGAGCTCCAACATGAACGCGAACGAGGTGATCGCGACGCTCGCCGGCGAAGACGTCCATCCGAACGACCACGTGAACATGGGGCAGTCCTCGAACGACGTGTTCCCGTCGGCGGTGCACCTCGCGGCGCTCGGGGAGTTCGCGAACGACCTCCTGCCGGCGCTCGAGGCCCTCGCCGCGTCGCTCGAGCGCAAGGCGGCCGAGTTCGACGACGTCGTCAAGTCTGGCCGCACTCATCTCATGGATGCGGTGCCCGTGACTCTCGGCCAGGAGTTCGGCGGCTACGCCGCCCAGGTTCGGCAGGGCATCGCGCGCGTGCAGGACACGATGCCGCGCCTGGGCCAGATCCCCCTCGGGGGACGGCGACGGGCACAGGCCTCAATACGCACCCCGAATTCGCCGAGCGCGTGCGCGACTACCTCTCACGCGATACCGGTCTCACCATCTCTGCCCCCGTCGACCACTTCGAGGCGCAGGCAGCGCGCGACGGCATCGTCGAGGCGTCGGGCGCCCTCAGGGTCGTTGCCGTCTCGCTCACGAAGATCGCGAACGACCTCCGCCTCATGGGCTCGGGCCCGCGCGCGGGGCTTTCCGAGATCTTTCTCCCCGAGTTGCAGAAGGGCAGCTCGATCATGCCCGGGAAGGTCAACCCGGTCATCCCCGAGGTCGTCACGCAGGTCGCGGCGCAGGTGATCGGCAACGACACTGCGATCACGGTCGGTGGCTTGGGCGGCCACTTCGAGCTCAACGTCTACATCCCGCTCATGGCCCGGAACCTGCTCGACTCGATCGGGCTCCTGGCAGCGGCGTCGAGGCTCCTCGCCGAGAAGTGCGTCGATGGGATCGAGGCCAATCGCGAGCGGAACGAGCAGTACGCGGAGAGCACGCTCTCCGCCGCGACCGCGCTCAACCCCTTCATCGGCTACGACAAGGCGTCGGAGATCGTGAAGGAGGCGATGGCGTCAGGCCGCGCGCTCCGCGAGGTCGCGCGTGAGGCGGGCGTCGACGAGGCGATCCTCGACGAGGCGCTCGACTACCACGCGATGGCGAAGCCGCACGACTAGCGGCTGCGGCGCGCAGGCACCGCTTCGATCGAGTGGAGGGCGGCGACGCCGCCCTCCACTGGGTCGCATGCGTCTCGGGTGGGCTACGGGAGGCTTCCGCCCCGAGCGGCCACCTCTCCGTGGATCCAGTCGAGCGCTTGGTCCGTGTCCAGGCGATACGAGTAGGTGTTGCTCGTGCACTTCGCGCCGTTCCCGAAGGAGTTGACCGCGAGGATCACGTTCGTTCCACCGAGGAGGTCAGGCCCGCCGGAGTCCCCGGAGCAGATCCCTCCCTTGTTGGCGTGCAACTTGAGGAACTCGTTGCTGATGCGGTCGTTGCTCGCGATGAGCGTCGTGGTCGCGAAGAACCTCGTGAATATGTCGCCGGGCACCGGCTTGCACGGCCCGCTGCACGGACCGCCGCCGTTGACGAAGTTCTGCACGCCGAAGCCGACGAGGTCGACAGCCGTCTTGTTCGGAAGCGAATCGACGCGGCCAAGGCTCGGGAGGGCGCCGTACTGGTCGAGTGTCGCCGACGACGGAACCGGGCCACAGATCCCTGTGCGACCCGCCGGCACCTGGCACCCGCTCGCGGTCAGGATCACGACCGCGACGTCGTGCGTGTCGAAGCCGGGAATTCCACCGCCCGCTGCAAGCGCGAAGTCCGGATCGAAGTAGTAGCTGCCGTAGAACCAGTTGCGCTGCTCGTTCGTGTCGTTGATCAGATTGGGGTCGAACGACACGCGAACGATCGGCGCGCCGGTGACCGTGTTCGTGCCGAGTCCCGACGGTCCGTCGCTGAAGCAGTGCGCGGCGGTCACGAGCACGGTCGGTGACAGCAAGCTTCCGGAGCATGCGAACACGAGATTGTCCAGGTAGCCCACGTACGGATGGCCGTCGCCGTCGTACTGCCCCTTCGTGATGGCCCCGGCCGATCCGCCGAATATCCCGAGAAGCAAGGCGGCGGCGGCCAGCATCGTGACGATGTGTCTTGTCACTCTGTCTCCTTCCCCTGTGGTGCGGCCCGAGAGACACCGCGTGAACGGACATCGTGTCCGTGGTCGGTGCGCCTTGTCAATACGCGACCGCGCCGCGGCCGGTCTCGGCCGCGTGTCGCTGCTCGTCGGCGCGATACGAGGAGCGTACGAGCGGGCCCGAGAAGACCGACCCGAACCCGAGCTCCTCACCCCGCTCGCGGAACCAGCGGAACTCGTCGGGGTGCACCCAGCGGTCGATCTTCGCGTGCCTGGCCGACGGCTGGAGGTACTGCCCGATGGTCACGACGTCGACACCGTGTGCTCGGAGTTCGCGCATGGTCTCGACGACTTCGTCGTTCGTCTCACCGAGCCCGACGATGATCCCCGACTTCGTGAGCACGGGGTAGTCGGCGACCTCCTTCGCTCGCTCGAGGAGCCACAGCGCCTTGTCGTAGCTCGCCTTTGCGCCGCGCATGCGGGCGTGGAGGCGCCTCACGGTCTCGATGTTGTGGTTGAAGACCTCCGGCCGCGCGGTGAGCACCGTCGCGAGTGCCTCCTCTTCGACGTCGAGGAAGTCGGGCGTCAGGACCTCCACTTTCGCCGCGGGCAGCTTGCGCTTGATCGCCCGAATCGTCGCCGCGTAGTGCCCTGCGCCCCGGTCCGGGAGGTCGTCGCGGTCGACGGACGTGACGACGACGTGCGAGAGCTTCATCTGCGCGGCGGCCTGGGCGAGCCGGAGCGGCTCGAGTGGGTCCGGTGGGCCCTCCGGCTTCCCGGACTGCACGTAGCAGTAGCGGCACGCCCGGGTGCACGTGTCACCGAGGATCTGGAACGTCGCCGTCCCGCGCCCCCAGCACTCGCCGATGTTCGGGCAGCGGGCCTCCTCGCAGATGGTCACGAGCCCGCCCTCGCGCATGAGGCTCTTCACCTCGAAGTACTGCGAATTCGCGCTCGGCGCGCGCACCTTCATCCACTCGGGACGCCGCGGGCGCGGCGCCACGGGAAGCGACCGCTCCATCGGAGTCAGTCTACGGGCCATGGTTCCGGGGCCGCGACCCGAGCCCGCCAGTCACCGCGCAGCGAGGGACGCGTGGATCGGCTGCGTCCAGAGCCCAGCGTCCTCCCCGGGGAGCTGCTCGAACGCGAGGTCGAAGACCTCGGCGACGGCCTTCGTCGCCGCCGGCCGCACGTCCTCGACCGTCACAGGTCGGCGGAGCTCTTGCGCCATGGTCGTGAACTGCGCGTCCTCGAGGCCACACGCGGTGATCCAATCCGTGAACGGCGCCGGGTCGAGGTCGACGTTGAGCGCGTACCCGTGTGTCGTCACCCAGCGCGAGACATGGACGCCGATCGACGCGATCTTCCGCGGGCCCCGACCACCGCCGGGCGGTATCCACACGCCGGTCAGTCCTTCGTAGCGCGTGCTCTCGAGTCCGAAGGCGGCGAGCGTCTCGATCAGCGCTTCCTCGAGGTCGCGCACGTACCGCTTCACGTCCTTGCCGTGCTTTCCGAGATCGAGGATCGGGTAGCAGACGAGCTGGCCGGGGCCGTGGAACGTCGACTTGCCGCCGCGGTCGGTCTCGGCGATTTCGACCTCGGCGTCCTCGGGGATGTGGAGCTCGAAGTCGGTCTCCGTTCGACGTCCGATGGTCACGACCGGCGGGTGCTCGAGGAAGACGACCGTCTCGGGAATCGCGCCCTGCGACACAGCCCCGGCGAGCGTCCGCTGCAGCTCGAACGCCTCGCCGTACGGGACGAGGCCGAGGTTCATGAGATAGGCGCCGCGCATCACGCCTTCTCGCCGAACATCCAGCGGTGTCCTTCGAGGTCCTCGGCGGTGTAGACCTTGAAGCCCACGCCCGAGTCCTCCGGAGGCCGGATCACCGTCGCGCCCGCGGCGACCGCGTGTGTGTGGTGTGCGCCGACGTCGTCGACCTCGACGAAGACGCCGTCGACGACCCACGGGTTGTCGAGCCAGCGGCGGGCGGGATCGCAGGTCTCGCGATGGCGCGCCGGGCTCTGGTAGTCGCGGTTCGGGGTCGCGAGCATGACGATCTCGCTGCCGAGCTCGAGCTCGGCGTGCCCGACGATCCCTTCGTCATCGGTGTAGCGCTGGTCCTTCCGCTCGGTGAAGCCGAACGCCCCGCAGAGCCAGTCGGCTGCCGCGCCGGCGTCCTCGTACGCGATCATGGGGACGATCCGCTGCGCCATCTCAGGTCGCGCGCTCGTCGTACCGCGGGAGGCCGTCGTCGGGGAGGATCTCCCACGCGGCAACCGAGCGGACGAACGTGTGGCCCTCGGGCTTGCGGTCGTAGTCGAGCCCGAAGGCGCTGAGCCGAACGCTCGAGGACTCCGATTCGGGCCAGCCGCCGCCGAAGAGGTTCGAGCCGCAGACGGAGCAGAAGGTCTTCGCGGATCCGCCCTCGGGCGTGTACGAGGTCAGCAGTTCCGCGCCCTCGAGCACGCGGATCGCATCGGTGCTCGCGCGGCCGCTCACCGTGCCGTAGCCGCCCGAGATGCCCTTGCAGAAGGTGCAGTGGCACTGCGAGACCCGGATGAACGGCTCAGTCACCTCGAACCGGACCCCCCCGCAGAGGCAGCTGCCGTGGAGCGGCGTCATCGGACTGGGAGTTGCTGCGACCCGGCCGCGAAGCGGCCGGCTTCAGGGGTCTTCGCGCGACCGAAATCTGCGCGAGCGAATTTCGGTCGCGCGCCCATGTCAGTAGGCGGCCTCGTCCCAGCTCTCGAGCCGGTCACGGACGTCCCGGAGGAACATCCCGGCGTACGCGCCGTCGACGAGCCGGTGGTCGTACGTCAGTGTCACGTTCATGATCGGCCGGATGGCGATGACGTCGTTGCCGAGATCGTCCTGGACCACCCACGGTCGCTTGACGAGTGCGTAGGTGCCGAGGATCGCCGACTGGGGCTGGTTGATGATCGGCGTGCCGTGGAAGGTGCCGAAGCTGCCGGGGTTCGTGATGGTGAACGTGCCGCCCTGAACGTCGTCGGGAAGGAGCTTCTTCGTCCGCGCGCGCTCAGCGAGATCCTGGATCGCGCGGGCCGTTCCGGTCAGGTTGAGGTCCTGCGCGTTGCGGACGACGGGGACGATGAGACCCTTGCCCTCGTCGAGCGCGACGGCGATGCCGAGGTTGACATTCGGCCGCGTGACGATGCTCTGTCCTCGCAGCTCGCCGTTGATCCACGGGTAATCGAGGATCGTGTCGACCGCGGCGCACGCGATGAACGCGAGGTAGGTGAGGTTCACCTTTTGCGCGGCGAGGTCGGGCTTGAGCTTCGACCGCAACGCGACGACGCGCGCCATGTCGACCTCGATCGCGCTCGTGACGTGGGCGGCCGTGTCGAGCGAGCGGCGCATGTGTTCCATCACGCCCCGCCGCATCGCTGTCATCGGCTGGAGCTCCTCGCCGGGCGTGAGCTCCTCGCCGGGCGTGAGCTCGGGCTCGCCGGCCGCAGGTGCAGGTGCAGGCGCCGGCGCATCTTCTGGCGCGGCAGGAGCGGGCGCTGGTGCGGGCTCGGGCGGCGCGACCGGAGGCGGAGGCGCAGCGGCGACCGGAGTCGGCTCCGGGGCGGCCGGCGCCGGCGTGGGAGGAGGCTCGGGAGCGGCAGCGACCGGCTCGGGCGCGGGAGCTGGAGTCGGAGCAGCCGGCGGGGGCTCGGGAGCGGGCGGCGGTGCAGCGGCGGCACCGGACTCGATGAACGTGAGGATGTCCTTCTTGGTCACGCGACCGCCGGTGCCCGTTCCCGAGACGACGGACGGATCGATCCCGTGCTCGGCAGCGATCCGCGCGACGACCGGCGACACGAAGGTCCTGCCGTTGCCGACGGCCGCCTGGACGCCCGCTTCGGTGGCCGCCGCGACCGGCGCCGGCGCGGCCACGGGGGGCTCAGCCGGTGCGGGGGGCTCGGGGGCTGGAACAGGCGCGGCCGCCACTGGCTCCGGCGCGGGCGCCGGCGTTGCCTCCTCCGGTGCGGCAGGTGCGGGACGTGCGGGAGGTGCCGGAGCCGACACCGGCGGCGCGACCTCAGCGCCGGCAGGAGCGATCAGCGCGAGGACGGTCCCGACCTCCACTGTCGCCCCTTCCTGAACGAGGATCTGCGCGACGACGCCCTCGGCAGGGCTCGGCACCTCGGTGTCGACCTTGTCCGTCGAGATCTCGAGCAGAGGCTCGTCGCGGCCGATGGCCTCGCCCACCTGCTTGAGCCACTTCGTGATCGTGCCCTCGGACACCGACACGCCCATCTGGGGCATCACGACTTCGGTCTGGATTCCCGTCGACACGATTCCTCCCAGTTTGGCGGCTCAGTAGGCGGCGAGCTGTCTCAGTGCGTTCACGACGTCATCGACCTGCGGGATGAAGGCTTTCTCGAGCGGCGGTGCGAACGGCACCGGCATGTCCGGGGCGGCGATTCGCACGACCGGCGCGTCGAGGTGCTCGAAGGCCTCCTCGGCGATCGTCGCCGCGATCTCGGCGCCGAACCCGGCGGTTCGGGTGTCCTCGTGCAAGACGAGGACCTTCGAGCAGCGCTGTACGCCTTCGAGGACGCGTTCCTTGTCCCACGGGATGAGCGTGCGCAGGTCGAGCACCTCGGCACCGAAGCCCTCTTTCGCGAGCTCCTCGGCTGCCTCGGTCGCGGTGTGCACCATCGCGCCCCAGGTGACGATGGTCGCGTCGTCTCCCGGGCGATGTACGCGCGCGTGACCGAAGGGCACCGTGTAGCGGTCGTCCGGCACCTCGCCCTTGATCCGGCGGTAGAGGTGCTTGTGCTCGAAGAAGAGGACCGGGTTCGGGTCCTCGATCGCCATCGCGAGGAGTCCCTTCGCGTCGTGCGGGGTCGAGGGGCACACGATCTTGAGCCCCGGGATGTGCGCGAACGACGTCTCCGGGTTTTGCGAGTGGAATGGCCCGCCCGAGAACCCTCCGCCGGACGGGAGCCGAACGACGATCGGAACCGGAGTGCGTGCGCGGAAGAACTGCTTCGAGGCCACGGTGACGAGCTGGTCCCAGGCGCACGAGATGAAGTCGGCGAACTGCATCTCGGCCACGGGTCGGAGCCCCATCAGCGCTGCGCCCGTCGCCCCTCCGACGATGGCCGTCTCGGAGAGCGGCATGTCGATGACGCGCCACGGTCCGAACTCCTCCTGGAACCCGAGCGAGACCTTGAACGCGCCGCCGTACACGCCGACGTCCTCTCCGAGGACGAAGACGCGGGGATCGCGCCGCATCTCGAGACGCAGCGCGTCCGAGATCGCCTGGATGTAGGTCATCTCGGCCATGGCGTCTTCACTTGTGGTGTGGCGTGTCGAGGTCTTCGACGGATGCGAACACGCTGTCCTCGAGAGACGCGGGGTCGGGCGGCGGCGAGGCCTCCGCGCGGTCGAGCGCGTCGTTCAGCAGGCGCTTGACGGTCGCGGTCAGCTCACTCTCCTCGTCCTCGGTCATCTCGGCGTGGTCGAAGAGCCACGAGCGGTAGCGCTCGATCGGGTCGTACGCGGCCCACCGCTCGAACATCTCCTTCGGTACGTAGAAGGCGTCGTCGTGGACAGCATGCCCTTCCATGCGGAGGGTGAGGCACTCGAGCAGCGTCGGCCCGCCGCCTTCGCGCGCCTTCTCGATCGCCCGCCGCGCCTCACGGTACACGGCGAGGACATCCGTGCCGTCGATGACGACGCCCTCGAACCCGTATGCAGCGGCGCGGTCGGCGATGTGCTCCACCGGGTACGACAGGTACGTCGGCGTCGAGTACGCCCACTGGTTGTTGTCGCAGACGAAGACCATGGGCAGTTGGCGTACGCCGGCGAAGTTCATCGCCTCGTGCGCGTCGCCGCGTCCCGCTGAGCCCTCGCCGAACCACCCGAGCGCGACCCGCTTGTCCCCGCGGATCTTGAAGGCGAGGGCCATCCCGGCCGCAACCGGAAGCATCGCCGGGAGGTGCGAGACCATCGTGTGGAGCCCGAGCTCGGGCATGGCCATGTGCACGTTCCCGTCTCGGCCACGGGTCGGGCCGTCCTCGCGGCCCATGTACTGCGCGAACACGCGCCAGGGCTCCATCCCGCGGACGACGTGGACGCCCATGTCGCGGTGGAGCGGCGTGCCGACGTCGTTCGGCCCCATGGCCGTCGCGACGCCGACGGCGGCCGCCTCGTTGCCTCGGCCCGTGTAGAAGGACCCCGGGATCTTCCCCTGCTTGTAGAGGATGTGGCCGCGCTCCTCCAGGCCGCGCGTGATGAGCATGCCGCGGTACATCGCGAGGAGGTCCTCCCGGTCGAGCCCGACCTCCTTGACTTCCTGGAGCGAGCCCACGGGCTCCGCTTCACGTACGGCCATCCGGTCGTCTCCCCGTCCGCTGGGTCGGTCGCCACTTTATCCATTGCGCATGACCGCAATCCGCTCGCGCGGATCGCAGCCGCGCGAACCGCGGAAGACGCTCGGGCCGCTGACGCGGACCGGTGGCGGTCGAGAAGCCCGTCTACAGTGGCCGGGTGGCCAAGCCGCGGAACTGGATCCAGGAGGAGCGCCGTAAGACGCTTGGCGACTGGGTCGCGTTCTGCCTCGCGTGCGGTCACACGCTGCGCTATTTCCCCGAGGACGTGGCCTCTCTCCCGCCTGCGTGCCCGCAGTGCCGCGGCGAGCTCCGGCACCGGTGCCCGAGCTGCGACGCGCCGATCGCGTCGGCGTTCGCGGTCGAGTGCGAGGAGTGCGGCGCGCCGGTTCGCGACTCCGAGCTCTTCGGGACGACCATTCGCCGGCCGGGCAAGTAGGGGCGAGGCTTGCCTCGCCCTCCGGTCGGCGCCCCGCAACACCAGGGCGAGGCAAGCCTCGCCCCTACGTGATTTGCGAGAAGCGGATCAGGGTGACGATGTCGTCTTCCCCGACCTCGCGGTTGTAGAGCTGGCTCAGGAACCAGACCATCTCCTCGACCCTGCGGATCTGGGGGTTGTCGTGCTCGATCTCACGGGGTGAGAGCTCGCGGAGCGCCTTGACCTCCACCTTGTCGATCACCGCGTCGAAGATCCGCTCGCGCTGGCCGTAGCGGACACCGCACAGCACGGTCACGATGATGCCCTTCCGGTACTTCGCCGACTTGTCGCCGAGACGGATCGTGGCCGTCTTCCGACCCGTCCGGAGCTGCTCGGCGACGGCCGGGTTGTAGAAGTTGAGTGCGAACGTCGGCATCGGCGGCGGCGCAACTATAGAGGGTCGTCCGCGAGCGTCTCGATCGCCCTGGCGGCCATCTCGCGCTCGCCCTTGTACGCGAGCAGCGCCGGCCCGTCGGCGAGCGGCGACCAGCGCGCCTCGGCGACCTCGCGGTCCATTCCCGCGGGCAGTTCGCCGATCCGCCCACGCTGTGCGTGGGCGAGGAAGAAGCTCACGACCTTGAAGATCCGCTCGCCCTGCCACGTGTAGACGTAGCGGACGTCGCCGAGCTTCGACCCGAGCCGACCCGAGACTCCTGTCTCCTCGTACCCCTCGCGCAACGCGGTCTCCGCAGGTCGCTCGCCTGCGTCGACGAGCCCCTTCGGCAGCGCCCAGACGCCAACCGGCTTTCCCTGCGGCCGAACCGCCGCGAACCACCAGCGCCCGTGCATCCTCCGTACGAGGACGACACCGGCGGAGAACTCGCGGCGCACCCCGACTTTGTAACACTGTTTCGCCGCGGCGACACAAGATCTGAGCGGGAGTGACTCAATTTGGCTTGCGCATGGCACCGAGGGTGCTATTGTCGTATCGGCACTCTCATAGTGAGAGTGCCAGAGCTGTCACAAACTCGGTACAAGGAGGAACTGTCGTATGGATTTGCAGCCTCTGGGTGACCGCATCATCGTCGAGGTCCTCGAAGACGAGGAGACCACGGTGAGCGGCATCGTGCTGCCCGACACGGCCAAGGAGAAGCCGCAGCGCGGCAAGATCCTCGCCGTCGGCCCCGGCGCTCGTGACGAGGACGGGGACTACATCAAGATGGACGTCGCAGTCGGCGACGAGGTGATCTTCTCCAAGTACGGCGGGACGGAGATCAAGGTCGGTGCCGATGACGTGCTCATCCTGCGCGAGTCGGATGTGCTCGCGAAGGTCGTATCCGCAGGCAGCAAGGGCAAGAAGAAGCTTGCCGGCGCTGCCGCCTAGCTGGTTCAGGAGGAAGAGAGAGACATGGCTCACAAGGAGCTCAAGTTCAACGAGGACGCGCGCCGGTCGCTCGAGCGCGGCGTCAACACCCTTGCCGATGCGGTGAAGGTGACGCTGGGACCGAAGGGTCGCTACGTCGTCCTCGACAAGAAGTTCGGCGCCCCGACGATCACGAACGACGGTGTCACCATCGCCCGCGAGATCGAGGTCGAGGATCCGTTCGAGAACCAGGGCGCGCAGCTCGTACGCGAGGTCGCGACCGCGACCAACGACGTCGCCGGCGACGGCACGACGACCGCGACCGTGCTCGCCCAGGCGATCGTCCGCGAGGGCCTGAAGAACGTCGCCGCCGGCGCAAACCCGATGGCGCTCAAGCGCGGAATCGAGAAGACCGTCGACGCGGTCGTCGAGGACCTCAAGAAGCAGTCGACCGAGGTCAACGGCAAGGAGGACATCGCCCGCGTCGCCACCATCTCGTCGCGCGAGCGGGAGATCGGAGACGTCATCGCCGACGCGATCGAGAAGGTCGGCAAGGACGGTGTCGTGAACGTCGAGGAGGGCCAGACGTTCGGTCTCGAGCTCGAGTTCACCGAGGGCATGCAGTTCGACAAGGGCTACCTCAGCCCGTACATGATCACGGACGCCGAGCGCATGGAGGCCGTCCTCGAGGAGCCGTACGTCCTCATCGCGAACCAGAAGATCGGAGCGGTCAAGGACATCCTTCCGGTGCTCGAGCAGGTCATCCAGGCCGGTCGCCCGCTGCTCATCGTGGCGGAGGACGTCGAGGGCGAGTCGCTCGCGACGATCGTCGTCAACAAGCTCCGCGGCACGTTCTCGGCCGTCGCCGTCAAGGCGCCGGGCTTCGGCGACCGCCGCAAGCGGATGCTCGAGGACATCGCCATCCTCACGGGCGGCGAGGTCATCACCGAGGAGCTGGGCCTCAAGCTCGAGAACACGAAGCTCTCGCAGCTCGGCAAGGCCCGGAAGATCGTGATCGACAAGGACACGACCACGATCATCGACGGTGCCGGCGGATCCGACGCGATCAAGGGCCGCATCAAGCAGCTCAAGTCGGAGATCGAGAACACCGACTCCGACTTCGACCGCGAGAAGCTCCAGGAGCGCCTCGCGAAGCTCTCGGGCGGCGTCGCCGTGGTCAAGGTCGGCGCGGCCACCGAGACCGAGATGAAGGAGAAGAAGCACCGCGTCGAGGACGCGCTGCAGGCCACGCGGGCGGCCCTCGAGGAGGGCATCGTCCCGGGCGGCGGCGTCGCGCTCATCAACGCCGGTGATGCGGTCAAGTCCACGCTCGATGCCTTCGAGGGCGACGAGCGGACGGGCGCGGCGATCATCGTCCGCGCGCTCGAGGAGCCGCTTCGCCAACTCGCGTACAACGCGGGTCTCGAGGGCTCCGTCGTCATCGACAAGGTCCGCAGCGCCAAGAAGGGCCAGGGCCTCAACGTCGAGACGGGCGAGATCGAGGACCTGGTCAAGGCCGGGATCATCGATCCGACCATGGTCACGCGCTCGGCGCTGCAGAACGCAGCCTCGATCGCGAAGAACATCCTCACGACCGAGGCGGTCGTCGCGGAGATGCCGGAGAAGCAGCCGGCGATGCCCGCAGGCATGCCCGGCGGCGGGATGGACTTCTAAGACGCTCCGCTTCGTGGGGGGAAACGATGTTTCCCCCCACGAGCCCCCTTCCTGAGGCTCTTGCTGCTCGGCCCGAGCGGCGACCGAACGGAGGTTCTAGACTCAGGGTCCCTTCCCTGATCCGTACGACGTCGAGGGCCGGCACGCGCCGGCCCTTCGCGTACGTGAGTTGGTGGATCACGCAGCGAGTGGAATGTCGCGGGCACCAGCGGCAGCTTGCTGCCGCTGCTTGAGGGATCTTGGTGTCTCGTGGGCGGGATCCCCGCTCGGGGATCCCGCTTCCACGCAAAAGAAGAGTGGCCGCTGGGACGGCCACTCAGAGGGGGAAGAACTGGGGAGGATTGGGTTACACGGGTTTAAGTCGGAACGGCCCCGCCGCTCCTCCCCCTTCCGGGGGAAATGCGCCTAGAAGCCGTATCTCTCTTCCTCGAACGGGTCGGCGTCGTTGTGGTACCCGTAGCGCTCCCAGAAGCCCGGGCGGTCGTCGGCGGTGAGCTCGAGGCCGCGGAGCCACTTCGCGCTCTTCCAGAAGTACTTGCCCGGGATGACGAGCCGGAGCGGCCCGCCGTGCTCCGGCGTGAGCGGCTCGGCGTCCGCGTGCGTCGCGAGCAGCGATAGCGGGTCGCGCAGGAACGAGATCGGCACGTTCGCCGTATAGCCCTCCTCGGAGTGCGCGACGACGAAGCGCGCCGATGGCAAGGGCTTCACGAGCGGTTCGAGGGCGCTCCAGTGGACGCCCTCGAAGGTGACGTCGAAGCGGCTCCAGCGGGTGACGCAGTGGATGTCCTGCGTGTGGCTCGTGCGCGACAGTGCGTTGAGCTCTTCCCACGACAGTCGGATCGGCGTCTCGACCTCGCCTTCGACGAAGAAGTCCCACGTCGAGAGGTCGGTCCGTGGAATCGAGCCGGCGTGGAGCACGGGCCACTTGTCGGTGAGGTATTGGCCGGGTGGGAGCCGCGAGGGGTCGTAGCCCGCCTCGACGACCTTCCGCTCCGCCCTGCCCCGGAACATCGCTGCAACACTAGTCGGCATGCCCGGGACGGCGGCACGAGTCGGCACACGCGCGCGCGACTACATCGGCGTCAGCGGCCCCGATGCTGCCTCCTACCTGCAGGCGATGGTCTCCAACGACGTCGAAGGGCTCGCCGTCGGCGACTCGTGCGAAGCCCTGCTGCTGACAGCGAAGGCACGCGTCATCGCGCCGCTCGTCGTCCTTCGGCGCGGGGTCGACGACTTCCTCCTGCTCACCGAGCGCGGTCTCGGGGAGCGGGTGCACGCGGCGCTCGTGCGCTCCCGATTCGCTGCAAGATGTGAGATCGAGCTCGAGAGTCACGCGTCGTCCGTCGTCGTCGGCCGCGAGGCCCCTCCGGGCGGGATCCCGACCGCGGACTTCGGTGTGGCTGCCTACGAGGTCTTGGACGAGGAGACTCCGGACTGGCGGGAGATCGATGACGACGAGCTCGAGCTCATGCGGATCCGCGCCGGCACGCCGCGCTTCGGGCGCGATATCGACGACCGTGTCCTCCCTCTCGAAGCGGGCCTCGAGGCTCGTGCGATCGACTTCGAGAAGGGCTGCTATCCGGGCCAGGAGCCGATTGCCCGCCAGCACTACCGCGGCCGCGTGAACCGAACGCTCCGCGTCCTCGAGATCGACGGAACCGAGCTTCCCGAGTACGACGCCGAGCTCGAGTTCGAGGGCAAGGCCGTCGGTCGGGTTACGAGCGCGGCGCACGAGGAGAACCACGTCATTGCTCTCGGCTACGTCAGAGCAGAAGTCCCGACGACGGCTCGACTCGAATGGAAGGGTCGCGCCGTCACGCAGCTAGACTTGCCGTCCCTGCGCCCGTAGCTCAGGGGATAGAGCGCTGCCCTGCGGAGGCAGAGGCCGCAAGTTCGAATCTTGCCGGGCGCATTCGTCCGCGCCGTGTCCGGTCAGCGCCCGGTCAGCTCGGCGACGAGCGGCTCCACGTCCTCCGCGGCGAAGCCGATGCGGTCGGCGATCTCCTCGTTGGAGGGCTTCGTGCCTTCCGTGAAGAGTTCGCTCAGGAAGGCTCCGGTCTCGCGGCGACACCACCAGTCCTCGCCCACGTGCTCGACGAGATACGACCGGAGTTGGGCCGCGCGAACGAACCCGCGCAGGTAGTCGGCCGAGTAGAAGCCTGCGTCCAGGTCGGCCAGATACGAGCTCGAGCGGTGCACGAACCCGGTGGCCTCGGTGAGGCGCTCGACGTAGCCATCCGGCGTTCCACCGTCGTCGGCGAAGCGCGACCAGAAGTCGAGCTCGAACTGCAGCTTCGCCGCGTAACGGCGGACGATGAACGTGTACAGGAAGTGCACGGCCTCGACATGCTCGGCGACCTCTTCCTGGGAGAGCTCGAAGTGGCGCGACAGCCATCCGCTCTCGCGCGTGATCGCCTCGCAGATGAAGGCGTAGATCTCGGTCAGGGCATTGTCGCGGGCAAGGGCCCGGAAGGCGTACGGGAGACTCGGATCACATCCCGCGAAATGGAACGCATGCCCGGCCTCGTGGAGGAATCCCTGGTAGTCCTGAAGGCCGCCGAGCGCGCGCGTGATCAGGTGGACGACTGCGGGAGGATCCGATGCGATGACGCACGGCCGAGGGGTTTTCTGGGGACGATCGTCCAGGTCGGTTCGGATCGTGGGATGCCCGGTCAGGTCGAGCCCGATGCCGCTCAGCGTGTCGATACAGACGGCGGCGGCGCGATCCTTCGCGTAGACGTGAGCGAGCGGCGTCAGCCGGTGGACGTAGGCGGCGTGATACGAGGCGGGTTGGGGATCGCGTTGCGATCCGAGCAGGCGATCGAGCCAGCGGTGGCGCTCGTCGTCGTAGGTATCGGATGCAGCCGCCGAGGCCTCTGCGAGGTTGTCGGCGAGACGGCGAATCGAGATCCCCTTCTCCTCGTCGGCACGGGCGACCGGGTCGGTCGTACCCGACAGGTCGGCGCGCAGTGTCTCGGCAGCCGTCGCGAGCTCGAGACGTTGCCCGTTCAGCGTCTGCGGACACGTCGGCGGAGCTCTTCCCCAGTTCCTCCCTGTCGGCGTAGTCGGGGAGGATCCCGATCTGCGCTCGCGCGCTCCGGAGCGGCAGGCTCTCGCCGCGGAACTCGACTTGCGCCTCGAGCTCCGCGTTGACCAAGGTGTCCTGGAGGGTCGCGAGCTCCGCGAAGATCAGCCCCGACTCGCACGACTTGCGGAGACGGCGGATGCGCTCCCGATTTGTCGGGTCGGCTTCGGGACTCCTCGACGCGACGGAGTGCCTCGAGCTGCTTCCGCGCGAAGAGATCGGCGTAGCGCTCGACGATGGCCGCCTGCTCGGAGACGCCCTTCTCGCCAACGCGAACAGCCCGGCCTTCTTCCGCGCTCTCGTAGACGTACGTGCGCAGGCGAGATTCGTAGGCGTCCGTCTCGCGAACCATCTCGACGTCGATGCTCACGCGAGCTCTCCCATTCGTGCACCTGGGCTGCAGAGGCGATGACCTAGCGTGACGAGCGGGGGTGTCCGATGTGGGAAGCCCATCGTTCTAGGACGCCGTCACGCGAACGCCGGCGGGAGAAAAGGAGGCGAGTCGAGCGCTGACGACGCTCTCCGCGGCCTCTGCGCTGGGCGCATGTCCGGTGACGGCTGCCAGGAACTCGTCGCGGTCGAGCCCGTACAGGACGACGGGCGTGCTGGCGGTTACGGTGGCCGTCCGCGGCAGATCGCGGAGCAGAGCGATCTCGCCGAAGTGGTCTCCTGGCGCGAGGGTGGAGATCACCTTCCCGTCTGCGCTGACGGAGAGGTTCCCTTCGGCGACGAGATAGAAGCGATCTCCGATGTCACCTTCCCTGACGACGATGCTTCCGGGCTCGAGACGCAGGGGCAAGAGCCGGGCGGCGAGGTGCTCGAGCGCCGTGCCCGGAAGCGGTGCGAAGATCGGGATGCTGCCGAGGAGTCTCAGCTCGTCGGCCTCGGGTGCCTGCGCCGCACTGTCGATTCGAACGAGACGAGGAGCCAAGAGCGCCGTCAGCACCACGAGGAACGCGCCGATCGTGATGAGCGCAGTCCCCAGCCCGAGCCAATCGAGGAGGTTGGGAGCGAGAATCGCGCCGATTCCGAGCGCTGCGTACCACAGCATCTGAATGACGCCGAACACACGCGCCAGCACCTCCTCCGGGACGGACCGCTGCACGAGTGTGAGACCCGCGACGTCGAGAAGCGAGTTCCCGAACCCGGCCACCCCGAGGAGCACGACCGCGGCGACGACCCCCTGCGACATCCCGAGCACGATCAGAGGCGCGCCGACGAGAATCACGCCGGTGACGAAAGCCACACTGAGGCGGCGCACGCCCGTCAACCCCATCGCGACGATGCCACCGATGACGCAGCCCACGCCAATGGACGAGTTGAGATAGCCGACCCCTGCGTTTCCCAGATCGAGAGTCTCGAGCGCGAGAACGACGATGTAGACCTGAAGCGCGCCGAAGAGAAGGGTCTGTGCGGCAAGGAGGCCCATGAGCACGCGGAGGGCGGGTTCGCGCCCGATCGTTCGGAATCCCGCCAGCGCCTCGGACATGATGGTCGAGGGCTCCACCTCCCCCTTCGGCGTCACGCGTGGAGCCTGGATGAGCAGCACGGCGAGGACCGAGATGACGACCATGCCTGCGGTCACCGCGAAGACGACGCTCGTACTGGTAAGGGCAAGAAGGAGTCCGCCGAGTGCGGGGCCGAGGAACGTCGCGATGCTGTCGACCGTGCTCGCAACGGCGTTCGCGGCGGTGAGCTCCTCCGGCGTGCGGGCAAGTGAGGGTGTGATGGCTGCCTGTGCGGAGCGAAACGGGGTCGACACGACGGCTGTTGCGATAGCCAGCACGTAGACGACGAGCGGTGGAGCGTCCAGAGCGACACTGACCGCTGCGGCGGCCATGAGCGCGACTCGGGCCACTGCCGATCCGAGGAGCACCCACTCCCGCCGATAGCGATCCGCGAGCACGCCGGCGAAGGGCGCGATCGCCGCCCCGAACGCAAAGCGAAGCAGGACGATGAGCCCGACCGCTTGTGGGCCACCGACGTCGTAGGCGTAGATCGAGACGCCCAGGACGAACACCCACTGGGCGAGGATCGCCGCCGCCCAGGCGATCTGGAGATACCTCAGGCTCCTGTTCGCGAAGACGGCGTGGAACGCACTCGCAGACTGAGCCACTCGGCGCGTGAACCCGGGCACGCGGGGAGCATCTCATCCGCGGTTGCCGAATTGAAGAGACCCTGGGAAGATTTCGCGGGCAACTACTGTCTAGTGGATCGAATGTCGACTTCTTCAAAGGAGGAGCACGTGGCAGAGGAGACCCGCCCAACTGAAGAGCCGGACGTCGAGGCTCACGGAATCGGCCCGAGCCCCGAGGGCGCGGGCGTCAGCCCCGAGGGCACGGGCGTCAGCCCCGAGCGGTCATCGGATGACGAGCCTGACTTCGAGCTTCACGGAATCGGCCCCAGCCCCGAGGGCGCGGGCGTCAGCCCCGAGGGCACGGGCGTCAGCCCCGAGTAACACTTCAGGCCAGATCCTTCGGTAGGGACACAGGCCCGGGCGAGATGTACAGTCGCCCGGGCCTCTCCTATGGTCAGGCCCCGAGCGTCTCGGCCAGATCCCGGAGGAGCCTGAGGCCAGCGTCGCGGGGAGGTCCTTCGAGAGCGTTCACCGAGCTCGCGAGCGCGACGACGACGGCCAGCTCGTCGGAGTCGCTGTCGAGGAGGCGCTCCGCATGGCGCGCCTTGAGGAGGAGATCGACGGCGATCGCCGCCTGGTGCGCGAAGAGCCCGAGAAGCTCCATCTCCTGAAGGCTGAAGAGCGTCTGCTCGGGGCGGTCGAGGACCGAGAGCACGCCGAGCGCGCCCTCTTCGTGCAGGAGCGGGGCGGCCATCAGTCCCTTCGGGACGTATCCGGTCCCCTCCGCCACGTCGGTCGCGAAACGCGGGTCGTTCTGCACGTCCTCGATGACCAGGGGGGTCCGAGTCGCGAGCACCCACCCGGCGATGCCGGTCCCGGCAGGGAAGCGCGTTCCGAGCAGCGTGTCCTCCCCCTCGCCCACGACCGCCTCGAAGACGAGCTCCTCGGACTCCTCGTCGAGGAGGAGGATCGACGACGCCCTCGCTCCGAAGATGGAGCGTGCGACCTCGACGATCGCGGAGAGGAGCGCCCGGAACGACTCTTCGGATCCGATGACGCCCGCGGCGACTGCGGCGCGTAGGTCCGCCTTCTCGTTCATGTGGCACCACCCCCAACGTTGTTTGCCGTCAGATAGAGGACGCTCTTGAGCTGGAACGGCGTCAGCTCGGGGTGCTTCGACAGGATCAGCGCGCAGATCGAGGTGAGGTGCGGAGTCGCAAAGGAGTTGCCAGAGACGGTCAGTGTCCGTCCCCCGAGCCACGGCGCCTCGACGTTCACGCCACGACCGAAGAATTCGACCGGCGGGTTCGGGTTGTAGAAGAACGCGAGCGGGTCGGGCTCCTCGTGGCTTCCGACGGAGATGACCGAGGAGAAGCGCCACGGGTAGCTCTCCACCGGCATGTTGTGCGCGGAGGCGACCAGCACCGTCCGCTTGAAGTAGGCGCTGTCGGCCAGCTCGTGCAGGATCGTCGCGAACGGCTTCTTCGTCGTCGAGAGGCTCATGTTGATGACGTCGAAGCCCTGCTCGATCGCGTAGCGAAGACCGCCCAGGAGCACGTTCCCACTGCCGGTGAAGCTCGCGCCCAGCACGCGGACGCTCGAAATCGAGGCCTCGGGCGCGAGCCGTCGGACGATCCCGGCGCACGCGGTGCCGTGACCCGAGACGTCGCCCTCCGTGTCCTCCTCGGCGACGACCTCGTCGCTCGCCCCGATCGAGATGGCGACCGCGCTCTCGAGCTGGCCGACGAGCGGGTGTGTCGCCTCGACGCCGGAGTCGAGGATGCACACGCGCACGCCCTTCCCGGTCGCGCCGTCGAGCGCCCACTCGCGCGTTATTCGCTCGGGCCAGTGGGTCGGCAGCGCGATCTGGTCGACGGCGTCCTTGGGGAGGCTCCAGGCCGGAAGTGCGGCCTTGGCGGCATCCGAGCTCTGTGGCCTGACGTCCTGCACGGGACGGGACTCTACGGGGCCAGACCCGTCGAGTCCCGCCGCCGGCGGCACGTGGACCTGGCATGGGAGCGTCTTGCGGTTACGTGCGCCGGGAATCCGCGTTCGCGGATTCCCGGCTTGCGCACTGTCCGCTCAGTTGCTCGTCAGACGGTCGCGAATCTCGTCGAGGACACGGCGGTCGGGCTCGTAGCCCTCCGCCGCGAGCGCCTGTTCGAGGTCGGCGACGAGTGCGGCGCGGAATGCGAGGTCGGCCTCGGCCCGCACGACGATCTCGTCGAACGTCCGGCGCGCGCCCGGCAACTCCTGCGCGGCCCGCACCCAGCCGGCTGGGGCGGGACGCAGGAGGCGGAGGAGCACACCGAGTCGCTCTTCGTCGGAGAAGCGCGTCATCTATCCCCTAGACCCCTCTTCCGCTCCGTTTCTTCCCCGTCCTGTGCGCAAGACCGAAATCCGGCTAGCGCCGAATTCCGGTCGCGCGAAGACCCCTGAAGGCGTCCGCTTCGCGGCCGCGGTCGCGGTTTCGACATCACCGAGATCGCTGTGCGCAAGACCGAAATCCGGCTAGCGCCGAATTCCGGTCGCGCGAAGACCCCTGAAGGCGTCCGCTTCGCGGCCGCGGTCACTTCTTCTCCTCCATCGCGTCCTTGAGGCGGCCGAGGCATCGCGCGATGCGGCTCGCGATCGTTCCCGACGGGATGTCGAGCTCCTCGCCGATCGTCCGGTAGCTCTGATCGCGGGCGAAGAAGCGGTCGAGCATGTCCTGGCACATCTCGGAGAGGCCGGCAAGCGCCTCGCGAACCGCGAACGCCTCCTCGACGTCCGCGAGGTCCGCGGTCTCCTCCAGCGCGAGCTCCTCGTCCGCAGGTGCTTCGCGTCCCTTGCTCGCGACTGCGTCGAGGCAGCGCCTGCGTGTGAGCTGGGCGATCCACGGTCGGAGCGCCGAGTCGTCGCGAAGCGTGTCGAGACGGAGGTAGATGCGTGTGAAGACGTCCTGGAAGACGTCCTCGGCGTCGTCGTCGGAGAGGCGAAAGCCGCGGACTGCGATCGCGTACACGTAGCGCGAATACCGCTCGACGAGCTCGTTCCACGCCTCGGAGTCGCCGGCGCGGCACGCCCGGACGAGCTCGGCGTCGGTGAGCGACGAGTGTCGGGTCATCGAGGTCGATCGCCGAGGCGGTCGGCGACCTCGCGTGCCGCCTGCTCGCTGGCGAGCGCATGCGCGAGCCTGGGTCGGCCGTTCGTATTCCCAGGTTCACCCGCACGAGATGAGCGGCAGCGGCTGCCCCGCCCGCAGCGAGCGCCGCCGCGGCTGCGGCGTCCGCACGGTACGTCGCCTCGCAGTTCGTCCCCGCCTCGGCCGCGAGCTCCGCGACGTCCGCGGCGAGAGACGCGATCTCGAGCGGCGCCGCCGCTGCGGCCTCGAGCTTCCGCTCGAGCGCGAAGTCTCGCCGCGAGTCGCCTCCGGCTGCCGCCTCGGCGTCGCGTAGAGCGAGCAGTGCGGCGTCCCAGGCGCGTCCGTCCGTCTGCGCGAGGGCGACCGCTCGATCGCTGATCGCGGTCGCCTGCGCCGCGACGCCGGGAGCTTCTTCCCAGTCGGTCGAGCAGCGCGCGACCATCGCGACGAGTCTCGCGGCGAAGGCGACCGTGAACGCCGCGGCCGATCCGCCGCCCGGCGCAAGCCCGTCCGCCGAGAGGCGGTCGAGGAGCTCGTCGAGCCGCAGGTCGAGGTAGTCGTCGGTGGTCAGGTGGTCGAGTCTACGGCGACGGTCGCGACCTTCCTAGACTTGCCGCTCGTGCCGCTGTACCTCTCAGAGTCGGACGTGTCCGAGCTCATCTCCCCGGGCGTCGCCGTCGACGCGATCGAGGCGTGCTTTCGGCGGATGGCGGAGGGCGACGTCGAGATAGCGCCACGTCGCCGGCTTCGGTTGCCGGAGGGCGCCCTCGCCGACATGGCTGCAGCGGACAGCGGTCTCGGGCTCGCCGGCGGGAAGCTGTACGCGGCGACGTCCGCGGGTGCGACCTTCGTCGTCTGCCTCTTCGACTCCGAGTCCTCGGAGCTCGTCGCCGTCATCGAAGCCGATCGGCTCGGACAGCTGCGCACGGGCGCTGCGAGTGGCGTCGCTGCGCGACACCTCGCGGCGGAGCGGCGCGCGCACGCTCGGCGTCATCGGCTGCGGCTACCAGGCAGAGACGCAGGTCGCGTGCATCCGAGCAGCGGTCCCGACGGTCGAGCGTGTCGTCGCGTACTGCCGGACACCGGAGAGCCTCGCCGCGTTCTGCGAGCGAACCGGCGCCGAAGCCGGTGAGAGCCATCGCGACGCCGCGGGTGGAGACATCGTCGCCACGATCACGACCTCGCCCGATCCGGTGCTCCGAGGGGAGTGGCTCTCGCCCGGCGCGCTGGTGTGCGCGGCAGGAGCGAACGTCGTGACCCGTCGCGAGCTCGACAACGCCGTCCTCGAGCGCGCGAGCTTCGTGTGCTGCGACTGGCTCGCGCAGGCGAAGCTCGAATCGGGCGATCTCGTCGAGCCGATCCAGGCGGGCGTCCTCGACTGGCTCGAGGTGCACGAGCTCCACGAGGTCGTCTCCGGCGAGACCGCCGGCCGTCAGTCCGACGGCGACATCGTCGTCTTCAAGTCGAACGGCCTCGCGGCGTGGGACGTCGCGCTCGGGCGCGGAGGCGGTGCGGCTCGCGCGCGAGCGCGGCGTCGGGACGAGTCTCTAGCCGGGCAGCGACGCCTTCGCGGACTCGAGCACGTCGCCGCCGAACGCCTCGATGACCTCCGGCCGGTCGAGCAACCGGCGCTGCTGCTCCGGCGGTGAGTCGGTTCTGGACGTACTTGTCGTCGAGGATCTCGCCGAGCGATCTTCCCCGCTCGTGCTCGCGGACGACGTAGCGCGCGACGTGCTCTTCGGCGGAGCCTCGTGAGAACAGGAACGAGAACATGTTCTTGAACCCGGACACGAGACGCGATTGTATCCCGGGTGATGCGTAAGAGCTCACGCGAGGGCCGGTACGCGGAGCGGATGCTCGTCGGCGTCGACGACGTTGGTGCAGAGGAGCGGCTCGTGATCTGGATCGAGCGACGTCCGGGCGCCGTGTGGGCAGTCGGCCGGGCGGTGAACCCGCAGCTTCGCGAGTCCGAGGAGGCCCGACCCGAGGACGTGATCTTCGAGGGCTACGAGCTCGGCGACGCGCTCGATCGTGCGAACGAGGCGCTCGAGGACGATGTCAACGTCCTCGAGGCCGACGGCCGCTCGGCGGACGCGCGGCCGTTCACGCGCAAGGAGGTCCTCCCCCTCCTCGAGCGCTGGTTCTTCAACCGCTAGTCGCGGGGGCGGTGCTAGCGTCCGGCGCTTGCAGATCCGCGTCGGCCACAGCCCCGATCCCGACGACGCGTTCATGTACTGGGCGCTCACGACGGATCTCGTCGACACCCGCGGTCACGAGTTCGAGCAGGTCCTGGGCGACATCGAGACGTTGAACCAGTGGGCGCGCGTCGGACGCCTCGAGGTCACCGCGATCTCGCTTGCCGCCTACCCGTTCGTTCAGGAGGACTACGCCCTGCTCCCGCACGGTGCGAGCATCGGATCCGGCTACGGGCCGATCGTCGTCGCGCGACGAGCCGCAGTCGCTCGACGAGCTCCGCGAGCTCCAGATCGTCGTGCCGGGGACGATGACCACCTCGTTCCTCGTGCTCCGACTCGCTCTCGGCGGGTTCGAACACCGCGAGCTCGGCGTTCGACGAGATCCCCGAGGAGGTCGCATCGGGACGCGCCGAAGCCGGGCTCCTCATCCACGAAGGGCAGCTCACGTTCGAGGACTACGGTCTCGTCAAGGTGCTCGACCTCGGCGAGTGGTGGCTGCTCGAGACCGGGCTCCCGCTTCCGCTCGGCGTGAATGTCGTCCGCCGCGACCTGGGCGAGGATGTCCTCTGCGACGTGTCCCAGGTCCTGCGTGACGCGATCCAGTGCGGGCTCGACAATCGAGCGGAGGCGCTCGAGTACGCCCTCCAGTTCGGTCGCGGGATCGACGCGGCGGTCGCCGACCGCTTCGTCTCGATGTACGTGAACGAGCTCACGCAGGACTACGGCGACGAGGGTCGCAAGGCCGTGACCGAGCTCCTCCGACGCGGCGAGGCGCTCGGCGCGTTCCCGGACCCCGTTTCCATCGACTTCGTCCGCTGATGGCGCGCGCGGTCGTTCTCTCCGCAGTGCGCACCCCGATCGGCAGATACGGAGGCGCGCTCTCGGGCGTGCGGCCCGACGACCTCGCCGGCGTGGCGATCGCCGCGGCCGTCGAGCGTGCCGGCGTGGACGGGGATGCGATCGACGACGTCTACTTCGGATGCGCGAACCAGGCTGGGGAGGACAACCGCAACGTCGCGCGCATGGGTGCATTGCTCGCCGGGCTCCCCGACTCGGTCGCCGGCGTCACTCTGAACCGGCTGTGTGCCTCGGGGCTCTCCGCGGTCGTCTCCGCCTGTCACGCGGTGCTCGCCGGCGATGCGGAGGTCGTCGTCGCGGGCGGTGTCGAGTCCATGAGCCGCGCTCCGCTCGTCATGGCGAAGCCGGACGCCGCTTTCCCGCGCGGGAATCAGACCGTATGGGACACGACACTCGGCTGGCGCTTCCCGAACCCACGGCTCGAGGAGATGTTCCCGCTCGAGTCGATGGGCGAGACGGGCGAGAACGTCGCCGAGCGTTGGGAGGTGTCCCGCGAGGACCAGGATGCCTTCGCGCTCCGCTCGCAGGAGAGGTGGGCCGCCGCCGCACGCAGCCGGGCGATTCGACGACGAGCTCGTCCCGGTCGAAGACGTCGCGGTCGACGAGCATCCGCGCCCGCAGACCACGACGTGATGCGCTCGCGAAGCTGAAGCCTGCATTTCGTCCTGACGGCACGGTGACTGCCGGGAACGCGAGCGGCATCAACGACGGCGCCGCTGCGCTCGTCATCGCCAGCGAGGAGCGTGCCCGGGCGCTCGGCGCAGACCCGCTCGGTGCGTTCGTCGGCTCGGCGGTCGCCGGAGTCGATCCGCGCGTCATGGGCATCGGACCGGTTCCTGCGGTGCGGAAGCTGCTCGAGCGCTCGGGTGTCGGAGTCGACGAGCTCGATCTCGTCGAGCTCAACGAGGCCTTCGCGTCGCAGAGCCTCGCCGTGATCCGCGAGCTCGGGCTCGACGAGGAGAAGGTCAACGTGAACGGCGGCGCGATCGCGCTCGGGCACCCGCTCGGCATGAGCGGCGCTCGCCTCGTCGTATCGCTCCTGCACGAGCTCCGACGCCGCGACGGTCGCTACGGCCTCGCGACGCTCTGCGTCGGCGTCGGCCAGGGCGTCGCGGCGCTGTTCGAGCGCGCCGCTAGACCGTCGAGAAAGCGCGCTCGTGCTTCGGGTGAGCCAGACGTTCTGGCCACGCCAGAAGCCGGCGCTCGTCGAACTCGTCGCGCGTCATGAGCGCCACGATCTCCGGCTCCGCCGATGTCGTGGAGCTCGACCTTCACGTCGCGGCCGAGCAGCGTGACGCGAACGATCATCGCCTCGATCGCGCCGTCGGCCGGCTCGGCCAGACAGCTCGAGGTCGTGCGGCCGCACGAGGTACGTCGCCGATCGGCTGCGCGTCCCCGACGAACGTCATGACGAACTCGGTCGCAGGCTCGTCGTACAGCTCGCGCGGGCTGCCGACCTGCTCGAGGCTTGCCCGTGGTTGATGACGGCGATCTGGTCGGAGATCTCCATCGCCTCGTCCTGGTCGTGCGTGACGAACACCGTCGTGACGTGGACGACGTCGTGCAGCTGGCGAAGCCACTCGCGCAGCTCGGCGCGGACGCGCGCGTCGAGGGCGCCGAACGGCTCGTCGAGGAGCAGCACCTGCGGCTCGGGAGCGAGCGCGCGCGCGAGGCCCATGCGCTGCCGCTGGCCGCCCGACAGCTGCGCGGGATAGCGGTGCCCGAAGTTCTGGAGCTGGACGAGGTTCAGGAGCTCGTCGACCCGCTCGGCGATCTCGGCTTTCGGCCGTTTCCGCACCTTGAGGCCGAACGCGATGTTCTCGCGCACGGTCATGTGCTTGAAGGCGGCGTAGTGCTGGAAGACGAAGCCGACGTTCCGCTTCTGCGGCGCCAGCGCCGTCGCGTCTTTCCCGGCAGGAGGATCTCGCCCTCGTCCGCCGTCTCGAGGCCCGCGATGATGCGGAGGAGGGTCGACTTGCCGGAGCCGCTCGGCCCGAGGAGCGCCGTCAGCGCGCCGCTCTCGACGTCGAGCGAGACGTCGTCGAGCGCGACGAAGTCGCCGAACCGCTTCGAGACGTTGCGGACGAGAATCGACATCAGGCGGCGCGCTCCTCCTTCGGTCGGATGACGGTCATGGCGACGAGGACGAGGATCGCGATCATCGCGAGTACGATCGAGATCGCGTAGGCCCCGGCGATGTCGAACGCCTCCCAGCGCTCCTGGACGCGGAGCGTCGCGGTCTCGGTCTGGCCCTGGAGGCGACCGGAGACGACCGCGACGGCGCCGTATTCCCCGAGGCAGCGGGCGGTCGTGAGGATGACGCCGTAGATCACGGCCCAGCGGATCGACGGCAGCGTGATCTTCCAGAAGGTCTGCCAGCCGTTTGCGCCGAGCGTGAACGCCGCCTGCTCCTGCTCGTCGCCGACCTCGCGGAGCGTCGGGACGACCTCACGGGCGACGAACGGAAGCGAGACGAAGATCGTCGCGATCACCATCGACGGAAGGGCGAAGAGGACCTGTACGCCGTGCTCGTTCAGCCAGCCGCCGAACCAGCCGTCCTCGCCGTAGAGCAGGAAGAGCGAGAGGCCGACGACGACGGGGGAGAGCGCGAGCGGCAGGTCGATGAACGCGTTCAGGAGCCCCTTGCCCCAGAACCGCTTCCGCACGATCGCGAGCGCGCAGACGATTCCGAAGACGGTGTTCACCGGGACGGCGATCGCCGTGATGATCAGCGTCAGCTTGAACGCGTTGAGCGTCTCGGGCGTCGCGAGGGCGTCCCACGCGGCGGAGGCGTCCTGGAACGTCCGCCAGAAGACGATGGCGAGTGGCCCGACGAGGATGACGGCGAGGTAGGCGAGCGCGATGGTCCGGAGCCCGAGCCGCGGGAGCAGCCGCCTCATCGGTCGTGCCTCGTCGTGAAGTGGCGGACGACGCCGATCGAGAGAAGCGTCAGGAACGAGATGGCGAGCAGCACGACCGCAACGGCCGATGCTCCGGCCGGGTCTCCGCTCTCGATCCGTCCGTAGATGTGGACGGACGAGACCTCGGTCTGGAACGGGATGTTGCCGGTGATGATCACGAGCGAGCCGAACTCGCCGACGGCCTTCGCGAACGCGAGCGCGACGCCGGAGAGGATCCCGGGGAGGATGTTCGGAAGGATCGACGCGTACGAAGGTGCGCGCGTGCGAGGCGCCCAGCGAGTGCGCGGCCTCCTCGACTTCGGGGTCGAGCTCCTGGAGCACGGGCTGCACCGTCCGCACGACGAACGGCAGCGTCACGAACATGAGCGCGAGGACGATCGCCGTCCGGGAGAAGGCGACGTCGATGCCGACCGGCGAAGTAGGGCCGTAGAGCGCGAGCAGGGTCAGGCCGGCGACGATCGTCGGAAGCGCGAACGGGAGGTCGATGATCGCGTTCACGACGACCTTCCCTCGGAACTCGTCCCGCACGAGCACCCACGCGGTGATCGTCCCGAGCACGGCGTTGAGGACGGAGACGCCGAGCGAGGCACCGAGCGTGAGCTTCGAGCGCGGCGACTGCTTCCGGGCTCGACACCGCGTCCCAGAACGACTGCGTCCCCTCGCTCGTCGCCTCCCACATGAGCGCGGCCAGCGGGAGGCCGACGAAGACCATCAGGAAGGTCGTGACGAAGCCGAGGGACAGGGCCGTGCCGGCCCTGTCCCTCGAGACCCGCGCAATGCGCGGCCTGCTGACGGCGACGTCCGTCAGCCGGTGCTCCCCCCGACCAGCCGCTGGAAGCGCGCCATGATGCTGTTGCTCGGGTCGAAGAACCGCTTCTGCACCTTGTCCCAGCCCCCGAGCCCGAGCTGGTCGATGGTGAAGAGTCCCGTGCGGACCGGGAACTTCTTCCGGTTCGCGTTCTCGACGCTCTCGACCACCGGCCGGTAGCCGTAGTCCGCGAAGACCTGCTGTGCGGTCGGCGTCCGCAGGAACCGGAGGAACGAGTTCGCTGCGTTCTTGTCCGACGTGTCCTTCGTGACCGCGATCGGGTTCTCGATGAGGATCGTCGTCTTCGGGATCACCCACTGCAGGTCGAGGCCCTGCATGCGGGAGAAGTACGCCTCGTTCTCGTACGCGAGCATCACGTCGCCCTTGCCGCTGTTGAAGGTGTTGAGCGCTGCGCGCGCGCTCGTGTCCTGGACGACGACGTTCTTCCAGAGCTTCAGGAGGTTCGCCTGGGCCTGCTTGTCGGTCTTGCCCTGCTTTCGCCAGGAGCCGTACGCGGCCATGATGTTCCAGCGCGCGCCGCCCGACGTGAAGGGGTTCGGCGTCACGATCTCGACGCCCGGCCGGATGAGGTCGTTCCAGGACCTGATCTTCTTCGGGTTTCCGTCCCGCACGACGAACACCACGACCGAGTTCGTGACCATGCCCTTGTACGACTGCTTCTTCCACTTGTCGTCGACCTTGTCCGCCGCGACGAGCTCGTCCATGTCCGGAGCGAGCGAGAGCGCGACGATGTCGGCGTCGAGACCGGCCTTCACCGCGCGGGTCTGCTCACCCGACGCGCCGTAGGACTGCGTGAAGTCGACGTCCTTGCCGGCACTCGTCTTCTGGAACGCGGGGATGAGCTTGCCGTAGGCCTCGCGTGGGGTCGAGTACGCGACGAGCGCGAGCCTCGTGTCGGCGCTGCGCTGCGGGGAGGCGGCGCCGATGCCCGCCGTTGCCGCGAGAACGGCAGCCAGCGCGGCAACGGCAGCGACGAGGGAGATGACCTTTCTCATGCGAGCCTCCTGGTTGATTATGTCGATAAACTTTGTCGACTTACTAAGAAGGCACGGAAAGTAGAGAATCTCGGGACTGTTTGTCAAGCGGGAACCGTCAGGAGGTTCGAGCACATGTGGGTATCGCGACGGACGGACTACGCGACGAGGGCGATCCTCGCCCTCTCGCTCGAAGGCGGGGGCCCGCTCAAGCTCGAGGAGCTCGCCCGGAGGACGGCCGTCCCCCAGTCGGTCCTCGAGCAGGTGATGCCGACGATGCGGACCGCGGGGATCGTGCGCTCCGAGCGCGGTCCCAGTGGGGGCTACCGGCTCAACAAGGATCCGGATGAGATCAGCCTGGAGCGGATCGTGCGGCTCTTCCAAGGCCCGCTCGCGCCGATCAGCTGCGCGACTCGGCACAACCCCGAGCCGTGCCCGATGAGTGTCGGCTGCACGCTGCGTGAGGTCTGGGAAGAGGTGCGAGACGCGACGATCACGCTCCTGGGCGGGGTGACGTTCGCCGATCTTGCGAAGCGAGCGGGCGGCCCCTGGGTCGATCCGGCGCTCATTGCGCCCGTTCCGAACCCTGCGACGGCCGGGTAGATTCCGGGCCGGTGGACGTCGCGACCGAGTACGGGCTCTTCATCGGCGGCGCGCCGATCGACCCCTTCGGGCTGTAGCACGCTCGCGCTACCGGTGGGCGGTGCTCGCCGCCGGGACGCTGTCGCAGACGTCGTTCTCGGCGCTCGCGATCGGGCTCCCGGTGCTCGTGCCGACGCTGCGCGAGGAGTACGACCTCACGCTCGGGCAGATCGGCGTCGTGCTCGCGGCGGAGTGGGTCGGCGCGCTCGTGACCATGCTCCCGTGGGGGATCGCGGCCGATCGCTTCGGCGAGCGGGTCGTGCTCGCCCTGGGGCTGGCCGCGTGCTCCGTCTTTCTCGTCGGCGCCGCCTACGCGCCGGACTACGGGTCGCTCGTCGTGCTCCTCACGCTCGCCGGCGGGGCGGGCGCGAGTGTGAACTCGGCCAGCGGCCGCGCCGTCATGCACTGGTTCGCCGCCGACGAGCGCGGGCTCGCGCTCGGCGTCCGCCAGACCGCCGTTCCGCTCGGCGGCTTGATCGCGGCTCTCGCGCTGCCGCAGCTCATCTCGCCCGGCGACGCGGCGGCAGGATTCCTGTTCTTCGCGGTCCTGTGCGCGGTCGGCGCCGTCGTCGGAGTGGCGGTGATCCGTGGCCGTGGCGCGCGCGACGGCGAAGCGCACGAGCTCGAGGCGGCGACGCTCCTGCGCACCCTGCGCGACGGCCGACTGTGGCGCCTCTCGATCGGGAGCAGCGTGTACGTGTACGCGCAGATCGCGGTGATCGGCTTCGGTGTCGTCTTCCTGCACGACGAGCACGGGCTCTCGGAGCGAGATGCCGCGTTCGTAATCGCCGCATCGCAGGTCCTGGCGATCGGCTTCCGGATCGGGACGGGCCGCTGGTCGGACATCGTGGGCTCGCGGATCGGGCCGCTGCGCCAGGTCGGCATCGTCATCGCGGTCGGGCTCTTGGCGTCGGCCGTGCTCGCCGGGGGGCCGCTCTGGCTCCTCGTGCCCGTCCTCGCGCTCGCGGGCGGTCTCTCGATGGGGTGGAACGCGCTCGCTTTCGCAGCCGCCGCCGAGCTCGCGGGTGCGGCGCGCAGCGGTGCCGCCATCGGGTTTCAGCAGTCTGTGCTGAGCGGTGTCGGGGTCGTCGCACCGATCGTGTTCGCCGCGTCGGTCTCGTCGACGTCCTGGGCGGTCGGGTTCCTCCTCGCGGCGCTCGTCCCGCTCGTCGGACGACTCATGCTGCGCCCGCTGGCGGGACACTAGGCTCCGCGCGTGCGGATCCTCGAGCGCCTCGACGAGCTGTACGCGATCGGCGGCGGGCCCGGCGCGAACCGTCCGCATCCGTCGGCCGCCGAGGACGAGGCTCACGATCTCGCGTCGTCCTGGCTCGCGGAGGCAGGACTCGACGTCGAGGTCGACCGCCACGGCAACCTCTTCGGCCATGCCCGCGGTGGGACCGGTGTGGACAAGGTGTCAGACACCGTCTGGGTCGGGTCGCATCTCGACACGGTTCCGCAGGGCGGCCGTTTCGACGGGGCGCTCGGAGTGGTCGCGGGGATCGGGGCCGTCGAGCGCGTCGGAGCCGGCTCCGTTGTCGTGTTCCGTGGGGAGGAGGTCGGCTGCATCGGAAGCCGCGCACGCGTCGCCGCAGGTGATCAGCTGCCGTCGGCATTCCTCGAGCTCCACGTGGAGCAGGGGCCGCTGCTGGCCGCTGCGGACGCGCCTCTCGGGGTCGTGACCGGAATCGTGGGCTACGCGCGCGGCGAGCTCGTCCTCGACGGCCGTGCGGGCCATGCGGGGACGACGCCGATGCAGGGTCGTCACGACGCGCTTGTCGATGCGGCCGCCGAGATCCTGCGTGTTCGAGACGCGGCGCTCGCGATCCCCGGATCCGTGGCGACGATCGGGCAGGCCGACGTCGAGCCGGGCGGAGCGAACGTCATTCCGTCACGTGTCCGGCTCAGCCTGGACGTGCGCGCGCCGGACACCGAGCGGCTCGACGCGCTCGTTGCAGCGGTCGGATTCGAGCCGACCTACCGCGTCGAGCCCGCGCAGTTCAGGGGATCGGCTCGGGAAGCCCTTGGCGCCGCGATCTCAGGCCGAGAACTGCCGGCGGCCGAGCTCCCGTCAGGCGCTGGTCACGACGCTGGCATCCTTGCGGCGGCCGGAGTGGACGCCGCGATGCTCTTTGTCCGCAGCCTCTCGGGCGGCGTCAGCCACTCGCCGGATGAGCTCTCGTCGGATGACGACGTCCTCCTCGCCGCCGACGTGCTCGGCGACGCGCTCGCGCGGCTCACAGCTCGCTGAACGTGATGTCCTGGGCGCCGTTCCAGAGCATCCGGCGGCCGAGTTCCCGGAGGTCTTCGTTCCCGGAGACGATCGTCGCGAAATGGTTCCCCGCGAGCGCGCCCGCCTTGCTCGCGAATGCGACGTAGCCGTAGGCGAGAAGGAGCTCGGTCTCGCTGACGCCGCCCGGATAGAAGATCAGCTCGCCCGGGCTCGGGTAGCTCGTCGCGTTCTCCGGCCCGATGCCGACGTCGAGGTCGCCCATCGGGATCCAGCCGCCCTCGCCGGACCAGCGGACGTGGATGATCTTCGAGTCGAGAGGCAGCAGCCGGCGGAACGCCGCGACCGTCTGCGGGGCCGACTCCTCCTCGAAGCGGGCGGTGAAGTCGAAGCCAGAAGCTGTGATCTCGAGCATCGGGCGACCCTAACGACTGCCGGCGATCCACGAGGCGAGCAGCTCGCGCTCGTCGTCGGTCATGCCCGGTCTGGTTGCCAGGAGGCATCGCCTGCGTCTGCACCGCCTGCCGCTCGATGTCGTCGATCCGCGACTCGAGCTGATCGCGTGTCTCGAAGTGGATTCCGAGAGGTGCGGACACACCCGAGTGACACGGTGCGCAGCGTGCGGCGATGACGGGCGCGATCTGCTCGAAGCTCACCTGCTCGCCGGTCGCGGGCGCCGTCTCCTCGGGCCGGAGCCACAGCGCGAGGCCGACGACCGAGACGACCGTCACCGCGGGGATCCACCAGGCTCGCGCGCCCGCGTGCCAGCGGTTGAAGAAGACGCGGATCAACGCGGTCAGCACCGCGATGGCCACGAAGACGACCCACGCGTGATCCGCACCGAACACGAAGGCGAAGTGGCCGGCGAGCATCGTGAAGAGCACGGGGAGCGTGAGGTAGTTGTTGTGGACCGAGCGGTTCTTCGCCTCGAGGAGCGGTGCAGCGTCGGGCTCGCGCTTCTCCTTCATCGCCGCGACGAGCTTCCGGTGCGCGGGGATGATCACGAAGAGGACGTTCGCGACCATGATCGTCCCGAGCATCACGCCGACCTGCAGGTAGGCGGCACGGGGAGCGAGGAGCTCGCCGGCGATCCAGGCTGCCAGCGCGACGAGGGCCGTGCCTGTGACCGCGAGCGCCGCCTGGCTCCGCTGGCCGACGGTCCGGCACAGGACGTCATAGACGATCCAGGCGAGCACGATCCCGACCACGCTGACCCCGATCGCCTGCCAGTCGGACAGGCCGGCAACAGCCGGATCGACCAGCCGGACGTCCGCGTCGAGGTAGTAGAGAAGGACGAAGAGCGCGAAGCCCGACAGCCACGTCGTGTACGCCTCCCACTTGAACCAGTGGAGGGGCTCAGGCATCTCCGCCGGCGCGAGCCGGTATTTCTGCGAGTGGTAGAGGCCGCCGCCGTGCACGCCCCAGAACTCCCCGGCGACGCCGGCGTCCGCGTCCTCGCGTCGCTTGGGCGTGCGCAGCGCGAGGTCGAGGCGCACGAAGTAGAACGAGGCGCCGATCCACGCGATCCCCGCGATCATGTGGAGCATCCGCAGGAGGACGTCGAGGACGTCTCTCAGGTACGGATCCAACGGTCCCTCGCGATCGCGACGAGCTCGCGACAGCCGGTGTCGAGCTCCTCCTCGCGCGAGCGCGTGATGCGCTGGCGCAGCACGTCGAGGATCTCGGCCTTCGAGCGCCGGTTCACGAAGACGACGAAGCGGAAGCCGAACTTGGACTCGTACGCCTTGTTCAGCGCAGCCAGCTCGACGAGGACGCAGGGATCCTCGGCGGACGCCCCCTGCTCCGCGGCTGAGCGCGCCGACAGGCCTCCGCTCTGGCCGATCGCCGGATGCGCGGCGAGGGCCTCGACCTTATCCTCGTGACACAGTGTCACAAGGACGTCCTCCGCGTGCTCCAGTGGGGCCTCGATCTCGGCGAGGAGCTCGACCAGGCGCGTACGAGCCTCGAAGAGCTCGCTCAGCTCCTCGACGCTCAGCTGCCGCGGTAGCTCGCGCACCCGTACGGCGAGACGAGGAGCGGGACGTGGTAGTGGCCCTCGACGACCTCGACCTCGAGCTCGACCCGCGTGAAGAACGGCGACGGCGGCCAGAAGACGAGTGCGTAGCGGCCCGGCTCGAGGTTGGCGGCGAGCTCCGCGATCCGACCGTCGGCGTCCGTCTCGCCTGCGGCGATCACGTCGCGGTCGCGGACGAGCTCCACGCGAACGCCGCTCGCGGGCCGCCCCGCGCCCGTGTCGAGCACGTGTGTCGAAAGCGAGACGGTCATGGAGCGAATCTTTGCGCCTGCGCCCGATGTGCGCGGGCGATCTCGTCTTCGTCGGCGCCCACGAGCGCCCCGCCTCGCACGACGTCCTCACCCTCGACGACGAGCCGGTCGACGCGGTGAGGCGCCGAGAAGACGAGACCGGCGACGGGGTCGGCGGCGCCGCCGAGCTCGAGCCCGTCCGTCCGCCAGACCGCGAAGTCGGCGCGCTTCCCCGGCTCGAGCGAGCCGATGTCGTCGCGGCCGAGCAAGGAGGCTCCGCCGCGCGTGCCCAACCTGAGCGCCTCGCGGGCCGTCATCGCCGTCGGCCCATCGCGTCCGCGCGCCACGAGGAGCGCCTGCTTGACCTCGTGCAGGAGGTCGCCGCGCTCGTTCGACGCAGATCCGTCGACGCCCAGCCCGACCCGGACTCCGGCGTCGAGGTAGTCGCGCACAGGAGCGACGCCGGCGCCGAGGCGGAGGTTCGAGGTCGGACAGTGCGCGACGCCAGTGCCCGAGGCCGCGAAGTCAGCCGTATCGTCGGCCGATAGGTGCACGCAGTGCGCACACCAGACGTCGGAGCCGAGCCAGCCGAGGTCGGTGAGGTACTCGACCGGCGTCGCGCCGTACAGCTCCATGCAGTACGCCTCCTCCTCGACCGTCTCCGCGAGGTGGGTGTGCAGCGCGAGCCCAAGGCGGCGCGCGAGCGCGGCGGACTCCGTCATCAGCCGCTTCGTCACCGAGAACGGCGAGCACGGCGCGACTGCGATCTGGGCGCGCGCGCCTGGACCGGGCTCGTGCAGATCGCCGACGAGCCGCTCCGTGTCGGCGAGCACGGCGTCGATGTCCTCGACGAGCTCGTCCGGCGGAAGCCCGCCGTCGGAGGCGCCGAGATCCATCGAGCCGCGCGACGCGACGATTCGGACGCCGATCTCTCGGGCCGCCTGTACCTCGGCCTCGATCAGCCCCGTTCGGCCGCGCGGGAAGACGTAGTGGTGGTCGAAGACGGTCGTGCAGCCCGAGAGCGCGAGCTCGGCGAGCCCTGTGCGCGCGGCTGCGTACTCCGCCTCCGCGTCGATCCCGGCCCACACCGGATAGAGCTCGCGGAGCCAGCCGAAGAGGTTCGCCTCCTGCGCGCGAGCGCGCGTGAGCGTCTGGTACAGGTGATGATGGGTGTTGACGAGACCTGGCGTGACGAGCGCCCCCGAGAGGTCGACCCGTTCATCGGCGTCCGGCTCGTCGCCGGCCCCGACGGCCACGACGACCCCGCCCTCGACGAGCAGCCATCCCGACCCGTGCTCGGTTCCCGCGTCGTCGCAGGTCACGACCCATCCTGACGTGTACAGCGTGTTCAAGGTGTGGACAAGGTGTCAGACGCCGCGTCTGACACCGCGAGCGGGACGATCTCGAAGCGGTCGACGTCGACGAGGCCGCGGTCCGTGATCTTCAGGTGCGGAATCACGGACAGCCCGAGGAACGAGAGCGTGAGGAAGGGTGTCGCGCCGGTCCAGCCGAGGCCGTGCGCCGCCTCGTTGCAGGCGCGGTTCCAGGCGACGACGTCTGCGAGCGGCGCGTCGGCAAGGAGCCCGGCGATCGGGAGCGGGCACTCGGCGAGGACCTGCAGCCCGTCGACGGCGACGATCCCGCCACCGATCTCGACCAGCCGCTCGACCGCGAACGCCATGTCCCGATCGGACATGCCGACGACGACGAGGTTGTGGGCGTCGTGGGCGACGGTCGACGCGAGCGCGCCGCGCTCCAATCCCGAGCCGGAGACGAAGCCGAGGCCGACCCGGCCCGTCGCGAGGTGGCGCTCGACGACGGCGATCTTCGCAAGGTCGAGCTCGGCGTTCGCAACCGCCTCGCCACCCTCGACGGCCGGATCGCGCTCGACCGACTCGGTGACCACCTGGTCCTCGATGAGTCCGATTGCCCGGGCGCTCCCGCCACTCCACGGGATGACGAAGTCGGACGGCGATATCGGCGCGACCCGGACCGACTGGCGGACCCATTCGGGGATCTCCACGCGCGGTTCGTCCTCGATGGGCCGGCCGCGCTTCAGCACCGTCGTCGGCTGGAAGCTCACGAGGTCGGGGAGGACGAGCAGGTCGGCGAGGTAGCCCGGCGCGATCGCGCCGTGCCGGGAGAGGCCGTGCCAGACCGCCGGGTGGTACGACGCCATGAGCACCGCGTCCTCGGGCGCGATGCCGGCAGCGACCGCCTCGCGCACCATCCCGTTGATGTGACCGGAGTCCGCGATGTCGTCCGGATCGCGGTCGTCCGTGCAAAACGCGATGTGCCACGGGCCGTACTCCTCGACGAGCGGCAGCAGTGCACGGAGGTTGCGGGCCATCGACGCTTCGCGAATGAGGAGCCACATCCCCGCGCGCAAGCGCTCTCGCCCCTCCTCGACCGTCAGCGCCTCATGGTCGGAGCGGATGCCCGCCGCCACATAGGCCTGCAGGTCCGCGCCGAGGACGCCGGGCGCGTGACCGTCGACGTGGCGGGCACCTTCGAGCCCGAGCTTCTCGAGCTCTTCCGGAGAGCCGGAGATGACGCCCGGGAAGTTCATCATCTCGGCCAACCCCAGCACGCGCCGGCGTCGCATGAGCGACTCGAGGTCGCCCGGCGTGAGCGGCCGTCGGGGCGACTCGAACGGCGACGCCGGGACGCACGAGGACGCCATGAAGTAGACGTCCAACTGCAGGCCCGAGGTCGCGTCCAGCAGCCAGTGCACGCCGTCGACGCCGAGGACGTTCGCGATCTCGTGAGGATCCGCCACGACGGTCGTCGTTCCCATCGGGAGGACGAGCCTCGCGAACTCGTCGACCATCAGCTTCGGGGTCTCGAGGTGCAGGTGCGCATCGATAAAGCCCGGGACGACGTAGCTCCCGGAGGCATCGAGCGAGGCCCCCGCGTCATAGCTCCCGACTCCTGCGATGACCCCGTCGACGACCGCGACGTCGGCGTCGAGCCACTCGCGCGTGAAGACGGAGAGGACCTTCCCGCCGCGCACGACGAGGTCGGCCGGCTCGTCTCCCCGCGCGACTGCGAGACGTCGTTGCAGCCCGTCCATGGGTGGGGAGCGTAATGCCCGCGGGTGCGTTGCTGAGGTCACGACGATCCGGCTGCGAAGCAGCCGGCTTCAGGGATCTCCGCGCAGCAGGTGTCCGCGGAAAGCGGATACCTGCTGTTCGCAAGAGCACGGCGTAATTCGTCGCGCCCTGTCGTATAGTCGCTCGGTCAGTCGGCAGGCGGGACAGGAGGAGAGAGATGAGGAAGACGTTCGTACTCGGCGGGCTCGTGCTTGCGCTCGCTGTGACGGCGCTCGCGCTAGCGGTCGGCGGTGCGGCTCGATCCGATCAGGATCCTTTCAAGGTTGCCTTCATCTATCCGGGGCCGCACAACGATGGCGGCTGGTCGCAGGCGCACGACAAGGGCCGACTCGCCATCGAGAAGGCGCTGGGCTCGAAGGTCGAGACGACCTACAAAGAGAATATTTTCTCGAGCGCTCAGGTTCCGCAGGTTGTTGCGAGCCTCGCTCGGGACGGATACGACATGATTTTCGGTTGCTCGTTCGGGTTCTTCGAGCTCGGCGTGAACGGACAGCTGTACAAGAAGTACCCGGACATCTTGTTCGAGCAGGCGACGGGTACGCAGATCAACAAGAACCAGTCGGAGTACTTCGGCGCAGGTGAGGACACGATCTATCTCTCCGGTATGGCTGCGGGCGCTGCGTCGAAGAAGGGGCTGATCGGCTACATCGTGCCCTTCGGCATCCCCGAGGTCGTGCGCCACATCAACGCCTTCGCGCTCGGTGCTCAGGCGACGAATCCCAAGGCGAGGGTCAAGCTCCTCTGGACGAACGCGTGGGTCTCGGTCCCGAAGGAGACCGCCGCGGCGAAGAGCCTCATCGCCGCGGGAGTCGACGTGCTCGGGCAGAACGTCGACACCCCGGCGGCGGGTGCCGTCGCCGAGGACAAGGGCATTCCATGGGTCGGTTACGACTCCGACGCCCGAAAGATCGCGCCGAAGCAGTGGCTGACGGCCGCTACCTACAACTGGGGGCCCTACTACGTCCGCCGGGTCAAGGCGGCCATCAACGGAACCTGGAAACCGGGCTTCTACTACGGCACGATCAAGGACGGGTTCACCGACATCGCTCCGTACGGCCCGAAAGTCAGCGCGAAGACGAAGGCGGCCATCGCGGCGAAGAAGAAGGCGATCGTCGCGGGCAAATTCAACGTCTTCACAGGGCCGCTGTACGACCAGAAGGGCAAGCTGGTGGTGCCAAAGGGTAAGACGCTCAAGGTGCTCCCGGACCTGTACGAAATGGAGTGGCTCGCAAGGGGCGTGATCGGGAGGGTCTCGACAGTCAAGCCTCCTGGCTAGCCGCGTGTGGGGACTCCCCGGCAGTGCTCGGGAAGTGAGAGGCGCCGGCCCGTTCGGCGCCTCTCGACTCTCGGCGGTGCGCATGGTCGGGATCTCGAAACGCTTCCCCGGCGTCGTTGCCAACGACGATGTCAGCTTCGAGGCTGCCGCGGGGGAGGTGCACGCGCTCCTCGGCGAGAACGGAGCGGGCAAGACGACGCTCTCGAACATCCTCACGGGTCTCTACCGGCAGGACGAGGGGACGATCGAGCTCTACGGCGAGCAGGTCCGCTTTCACTCGCCGCGCGACGCGCTCGAGGCGGGGATTTGCATGGTGCACCAGCACTTCCGTCTCGTCGAGACGTTCTCGGTGGCCGAGAACGTCGTCCTCGGCGACCACCGTCGTGACGGGCGGCGTCTGCTTGTTCATTCGGGCGCGATCGAGAAGCGAGTCGGGGAGCTGAGCAGCCGCTACGGCCTCGCGGTCAATCCCAGGGCACGGATCTGGCAGCTCTCGGTCGGCGAGCAGCAACGCGTCGAGATCCTGAAGGCGCTCTACCGCGAGGCGCGCATCCTGATCATGGACGAGCCGACCGCCGTACTTACTCCGCAGGAGGCCGAAGCTCTCTTCGAAACTCTGCGCGCGATGGCCGAGGAGGGGAAGACCGTCATCTTCATCTCGCACAAGCTCCGCGAGGTCAAGGCCGTCGCCGACCGTGTAACGGTGTTGCGCGGTGGCCGGACCGTGGCCACCGTCGATACGGCGCCTGCAACGCTCAGCTCACTCGCCGCCCTCATGGTCGGTCGGGAGATCGACGTCGCGCTACCGCTCGAGCAGCCGAGGACGCTGTCCGACGTCCGGACCCTCGAAGTGGACGGCTTAACGGTCGTCGGCGATCGGGGGGAAATCGCGGTGAAGGACGTTTCGTTCGTGGTCCGCGAGGGCGAGATCGTGGGCGTCGCGGGCGTCGCGGGCAACGGCCAGCGCGAGCTGGCCGAGGCGCTCTCGGGTATGCGCGACCTCCGGGCGGGGAGCGTTCTTGTCGGCGGCAAGCGCCTGCGCGGCGGCGATCCGCGCGAGGCGATCATGGCAGGCGTCGCTCACGTGCCCGAGGATCGGCTCGGAACGGGTCTCGCTCCGAGCCTGAGCGTCACGCGCAACGTCGTCATCAAGACGTACCGAAGCCGCTCCTTGTCACGCGGTCCGCTCCTCGCTCTTCGACGCATGCGCGAGACTGCCGTCGGGATCATCCGCCGCTACGACGTGAAGACCCCCGGCCCGGGGACGCCCGTGCGCAACCTCTCCGGCGGCAACCTTCAGAAGCTCGTCCTCGGGCGCGAGTTCGCGGATGACCCGCTCGTCCTCGTCGTCGCTCAGCCGACGCGCGGGCTCGACGTCGGTGCGATCGAGACGGTGCACTCGTACCTCCGCGAGGCTGCCGCAAAGGGTGTTGCGATCCTGCTCATGAGCGAGGACCTCGACGAGATCCGTTCGCTCGCCGACCGGATCCTCGTCGTCTACGAGGGCGAGATCGTCGGCGAGCTGCCTGCGGGATCGGCGTCGATCGAGGAGATCGGCCTGCTCATGGCCGGAGGGACACGCGGGTGAAGCTGGAGCGTCGGCTGACGCAGCCGTGGTGGCTGTCCGTCGCCGTCCCCGTCGGCTCGCTGGTCGTGGCGTTCGGGTTGATGGCAGTGATCCTCGCCGCGACGGGTCACGATCCGATCGATACGTATCGCGAGATGCTCGATGCGGCGTTCACCGGGAACGGAGCTCTCTCTGCGACCCTCATCTCGGCGACACCGATCCTCTTCACGGGGCTCGCCGCCGCTGCGGCCTTTCGCATGCAGCTCTTCAACATCGGGGCCGAGGGTCAGCTGTACCTGGGCGCAGTCGGCGCCTCGTGGATCGCGCTCCAGCTCGGAGACCGGGACGCGACCTCGACCCCTGCCTACGTCGTAGCGATGTGCGTCGCAGCGGGTGTGGTGGGCGCTCTCTGGGCATTGATCCCCGGCGTGCTCAAGGCGTTCGCCCGCACGAACGAGATCATCACCTCGCTGATGCTCAACTACGTCGCGGGCCTCCTTCTCACCTACCTCATCTTCGACAGCTCGTCGTACTGGCGCGACACGTCGACACTCCAGGCTCGGGCTTTCCCGCAGGGGAAGCCGATGCCCGAGGCGTCCAACTGGCCGACCTTCGGCTCGGACGTCGTAGTCCCGCTCGGCTTCGTCATCGGGCTGGGCACGGCCGTTGCACTGTGGGTGCTGTATACGCGTATGCGGTTCGGGTTCGAGGTTGCTGTCATCGCCGACTCGCCGCGGGCTGCGAGCTACGCCGGCATGCGGACCCGGCGAAAGATCCTGTCGGTCATGGCCGTGTCGGGAGCGATCGCCGGTGTCGGGGGCGCGAGTCAGATCGGCGACTTCACGTACACGCTCGACGGGAGCACGACCGGGCTGCAGGCGGCCGCCTTCGGCTACACGGGAATCGTCGTCGCCGCGCTGGCCCGGTACAACCCGCTCGCGGTCTGCCTCGTCGCGGTGCTGATCGGCGGGCTCCAGAATGCGGGCTACACGCTTCAGGGCCCCGACTTCCCGTCGGGGCTCGTCGGCGTGATGCAAGGAATCATCCTCTTCTGCGCGCTCGGTGGCGAGCTTCTCCTTCGCTACCGGTTGCGGATACGGCGTCGCTCGAGCGCACACCGCGGATCGGGCCCGGCCGTGGAGCCTGCGCGGTGAACGACACCCTGCTCGTCATCGTCCTCGCCGACGCGGTTCTGTACGGGACGCCGCTTCTCTTCGCGTCGCTCGGCGAGCTGCTGGCCGAGCGCTCCGGTGTCCTCAACCTCGGTGTCCAGGGGATGATGCTTTTCGGGGCGGTGGTCGGTTTCTGGATCACCCAAGGCGTCGAAGGAGCGAGCGCACCGGTGCTCGTTCTCGCGATCCTCGCCTCCGGCCTGGCCGGCGCGGCGATGGCCGCGATCCACGCGTTCCTCGTGATCACGTTGCGTGCGAACCAGATCGTCTCGGGCCTCGCGCTCACGATCTTCGCGGGCGGTCTCGGCCTGTCGGCCTACGTCGGAACTGAGCTGGGCTTCTCGCCCGACGTCCCCGCGAAGCAGCACTTCGGGTCGGTCGACGTGCTGGGCCTCGCGGACCTTCCGGTTCTCGGGCCCATCGTGTTCGACCAGTCCGCGCTCGTATACCTGTCGTGGATCGCGGCGCTCCTCGTCGGGCTCTACCTGGGGCGGACGCGCTTCGGCCTGAACGTCCGCGCCGTCGGCGAGGCTCCGGCGTCCGCTGACGCAATGGGCATCAACGTGACTCTCTATCGGTACGTCCACGTCCTCATAGGAGGCGCATTCGCAGGTGTTGCCGGAGCCTGCTACAGCCTCTCGATCTCTCCGGGTTGGAGCTCGGGCGACTCGTTCGTCGGAGGTGCTGGCTGGATCGCCATCGCGCTCGTCATCTTCGCGTTCTGGCGCGCCGAGCTCTGCCTCGTGGGCGCGTACCTCTTCGGGGCGCTCTCGGCGCTCCCATTTGCGCTGCAGGCTCGCGATGTGCAGGTGGCGCCGGAGTTCCTCTACGCCCTCCCGTACGTGATGACGATCGTCGTGCTGGTGCTCGTCTCGACTGGCCTCTCCAAACGCAGGCTCGGGGCACCGGCTGCGCTCGGGGTTCCGTACGTACGCGAAGAGCGCTAGAACACGCCGCATGGAGGTGTTGACGCCGCGCTCGCTCGACGATGCGCTCCTGCTGAAGTCCGAGCAGCCCGAGGCCGTCCCGATCCAGGGTGGAACCGATCTCATGGTCGCGCTCAACTTCGACCGCACGCGGCCCGACGCGATCCTGAACCTCAACGAGGTCGCGGAGCTCCGTGGCTGGTCTCGCGACAACGGGGCGTTTCGACTCGGGGCGGGGCTGACGTACACCGAGGCGATGAAGCTCGGCGACGACCTGCCCGCGCTCGCCGAGGCGTCTCGCACCGTCGGCTCGCCGCAGATCCGCAATCGAGGGACGATCGGCGGCAACCTCGGCACGGCGTCACCGGCCGGCGATGCGCTCCCGCCGCTCCTGATCGAGGGCGCTCGGGTCGAGCTCGCGAGCGTTCGCGGCTCCCGCCGCATCCCGATCGACGAGTTCCTGCTCGGCGTCAAACGCAACGCGCTCGAGCCGGACGAGCTGATCGTCGCGGCGCTCGTCGAGCCGAGCCGTCAGCCGCAGACGTTCATGAAGGTGGGGCCTCGGAACGCGATGGTCATCGCGGTGTGCTCGCTTGCCGTCGTCGCCGACCGGGAGCGGGGCGAGCTTCGAGCTGCGTTCGGGTCGTCCGCGCCGACCGCGCGTCTCGTCACGGCCCCGGTTGGCGAGCGCGATTCGTTCGCCACACAGGTCGCAGAGGCCGCGAGCCCGATCGACGACGTGCGCGGCACGTCCGCGTACCGGCGCCATGCACTTCGCGTCCTCACCGAGAGGGCGCTCGAGAGGTGCCTCGCGTGAGGGTCGAACTGACCGTCAATGGTGCTCGTCTCCAAGCCGACGCCTGGGCCGGAGAGAGCCTCTTGACGATGCTCCGCGACCGGCTCGAGCTGCCGGGATCGAAGAACGCCTGCGAGCAGGGTGAGTGCGGCTCGTGCTCGGTGCTCCTCGACGGCGAGCTCGTCTGCTCGTGCCTCGTCCTCGCAGCGCAAGCTGACGGCCACGACGTGGTGACCGTGGAGGGGCTCGCGCAGGACGGCGAGCTGCACCCGGTGCAGGAGACATTCGCCGACGCGGGCGCCGTCCAGTGCGGGTTCTGCACGCCGGGGTTCATCGTCGCTGCCGCGGACCTCCTCCGCCGCATCCCGGACCCGAGCGACGACGAGATCCGCGAGGCGCTGTCCGGGAACCTCTGTCGCTGCACCGGGCTACGCCAAGATCCTCGATGCTGTGCACGAGGCGGCCGGGCGTTGAGCACCGCGACTCCGACGCTGCCGCTCGGCCGGGCAGTGCCGCGCACGCGCCGCGCCGACGCGGTGCCCAAGGTGACAGGTGAGTTCGCGTACTCGAGCGATCTGCATGCAGCCGGGATGCTCTGGGGCCACACCGTGCGGAGCCCGCACGCCCACGCGCGGATCCTCGCGATCGACGTGAGTGACGCGCTCTCGCTGCCCGGCGTGCATGCGGCGCTCATGCACGAGGACGTTCCCGGCACGAAGACGTACGGCCTCGAGTTTCCCGACCAGCCCGTGCTCGCGAGCGACCGCGTTCGCTACTTCGGCGAGGCGATCGCCATCGTCGCCGCCGAGGAGCCCGAGCAGGCCCGTCGGGCTGCCGCCGCGGTGCGCGTCGAGTATGAGCCGCTCGAGCCCGTCGTCGATCCGGAGCGAGCCACGGAGATGGAGCCGCTCCATCCCGACCGCCCGACGACGGGGCACGGGTACCGCGACGACCCAAGGCCGAACGTCGTGCGGTCGCTCGTCATCCGCCGCGGCGATCCCGACGCCGAGGCGGACGTCACCGTCGAAGGTGTCTACGACGTCGGCCAGCAGGACCAGGCCTTCCTCGGTCCCGAGTCGGGCATCGCCATCCCCGACGGCGAAGGGGGCGTCGACATCCACGTCGCGACCCAATGGCTCCATGTCGACCGCGACCAGGTCGCGCCCTGCCTCGGTCTCGACGCGGAGCAGGTGCGGATCCACCTCGCCGGCGTCGGCGGCGCATTCGGCGGTCGCGAGGACCTGTCGATGCAGATCCACGCGGCGATGCTCGCTCTCCGCACCGACCGCCCGGTGAAGATGGTCTACAACCGGGAGGAGTCGTTCGTCGGCCACATACACCGTCACCCGGCGCGGATCTGGGCGGAGCACCGGGCGACGCGTGAGGGGCGCCTGGTCTCGGTTCGGATGCGCATCCTCATCGACGGTGGCGCGTACGCCTCGAGCTCGACGGCGGTGATCTCGAACGCGTGCTCGTTCGCGGTCGGCCCGTACGCGGTCGAGAACGTCGAGATCGACGGCCTTGCGGTCTACACGAACAACCCGCCGTGCGGGGCGATGCGCGGCTTCGGCGCGGTGCAGACGTGTTTCGCGGTCGAAGCGCAGATGGACAGGCTCGCGGAGGTGCTCGACATCGACCCGATCGAGCTGCGCCTTCTCAACGCGCTCGAGCCTGGTGGGACACTTGCCACCGGCCAGGTCGTGACGGGGTCGCTGCCGACGCGCGAGGTGATTCGCCGCGCCGCGGCGCTACCCGTTCCGGACCCCGAGGCGCTTCCACGCGACGCCATCCGCCTTCCGGGTGGCGCCGGCAACACGACCCGGGGCGAGGGTGTCCGGCGCGGTGTCGGGTTCGCGGTCGGCTTCAAGAACATCTGCTACTCGGAGGGCTTCGACGACTACTGCACGGCTCGCGTCGCGCTCGCGGGGGACGGGTCGGCCGAGGTGCACTGCGCGGCCGCCGAGGTCGGGCAGGGTGTGAGCGACGTGATCCTCCAGGTCGCCCGGCTCGAGCTGGGCACCGAGGACGTGGCGCTGGCAGCAGGCTCGACCGCCCGCGTCGGGTCGGCAGGATCGGCTTCGGCCTCGCGCATGACCTGGATGGCTGCCGGTGCGGTCCAATGGGCATGCCGTGCCGCGCTCGAAGAGCGCGACCGGACCGGAGGGGGCGCCGTCGACGTCGAGCGTGTCTACCGACACCCGCGCACCTTCCCGCTGGACCCGGAGACCGGCCAGATCACTGACGGCCAAGCCCACGTGGCACTCGCCCTCGCGGCGATGCGTGTCGTCGTCGAGGTCGACGTCGACCTCGGGCTCACACGTGTCGTCTGGATCGGGACGGCGCAGGACGTGGGCAAAGCGCTCAGCCGGGCGGCCGTGGAGGGGCAGATCGAGGGCGGGACGGCGCAGGGGCTCGGGCTCGCCCTGATGGAGGAGATCCAGACGCGCGATGGCGTCATCACGAACGCGAGCTTCACGGACTACCTCATCCCGACGTTCCTCGACATGCCGCCCGTCGTCTCGGAGCTCGTGGAGGACCCGGAGCCGGATGCGCCCTACGGAGTGAAGGGCGTCGGCGAGCCGCCGACTGTCGTCTCGACCGCGGCGATCGTGTCGGCGCTCCGCGACGCGACAGGGCGCGAGCTCGCACGCATTCCGGTCCGCCCGGACGACATCGTCGGTCTTTGATCCAATCGTCGGTCGTTGATCCAGATTGGGGAGTCGCTGCGATGCGGCCGCGAAGCGGCCGCCTTCAGGGGTCTTCGCGCGATCGGAATCTGCACTCGCAGATTCCGATCTCCGCACGAGGAATCGTCGGTCTTTGATCGCGCGGGGAGTCGATTCGACCGGGCAGCGAAGCTGTCCGCTTCAGGGGTCTACGCGCGATCGGAATCTGCGCTCGCAGATTCCGATCTTGCGCATAGGAAAGGGCCCCGTTCGGGCCCCTTTCCCCTCGGATGGATCGTGAGAAGGAACTAGCGAAGCTGTGCGCGGAGGACGGCCCACTTCTTGGCCTGCGCGACCTGCACGCGGTGCCGCTGGACGGCGACCGCGACCTGGACGCGCTGTACGTTCGCGACCTGTACGCCCACGACCTGTGTCGTGACTCGTGGCGTCACCTGCACGACGTTGCCGGCCGCTGCGATCGACGGTGCGATCGCGAAGGCGGTGATTACTGCGCCGACGGTGGCGATGCGCTTCATGGTGGGCTCCCTTCTCGTCCGATCCGTCATGCCCGCAGCGTAGGAGGCGCCCCGCGCGGCGTCGTTCGCGCACGCGACCTTGCGAATGTCACCGCCGCTACACAGACTTGGCACGATGGAGTGGCCGCTGCTCGCCGATCTGCCGCGCGAAGACGTCCGGCAGCTCCTGTCGATCGCCCGCCGGCGTACGTTCTCGCGTGGCGAGGTCGTCTTCCATCGCGAGGACCTCGCCGACTCGCTCCACCTCGTCGTCCGCGGGCGCTTCGGCGCACGGGTGCTCACCCCGCTCGGCGACGGAGTCCTCATCGACGTCTTCGGACCGGGCCAGGCGTTCGGCGAGCTCGCGCTCCTGCTCTCCGATTCACGGCGCTCGGCGACCGTCGAGGCGCTCGAGGCCGGTGAGACGCGATCGGTCTTCCGTGACGACTTCGCGCTCCTGCAGCGCGAGCATCCCAGTGTGAAGGACGTGCTCCTCCGGCTCCTCGCCGAGCAGCTGCGCCGTTCGACCGACCGTGTCGTCGAGGCGCACTACGTCGACGCCGAGACGCGCGTGCGCCGACGCCTCGTCGAGCTGGCCGCGACGTACGAGGACGGCGTCGTGCCGCTCACGCAGGAGGACATCGCTGCAATGGCCGGGACGTCACGTGCGACCGTCAACCGCGTGCTGCGCGAGGAGATGAAGCTCGGCGCCGTTGCGCTCGCGCGCGGTCGGACGGCTGTCCTCGACGCCCGCGCGCTCGAGAACCGCTGCAAGCGCCGTCCCTAGCGCGTCAGATCGTCGAGCAGGGCGCCGAGCAGCTGGTACGAGCGCTGTGTGCTCGAGATCCGCACCTTCTCGCCGGGGGCATGCGGGCCGACGATCTCGGGACCGATGGAGATCATCTCGACCCCTTCGAGCACCTGCCCGAGCACTGCGCATTCGAGTCCGCCGTGGACGACCGCCAGCTTGGGCTCACTGCCGAAGAGCCTCGTGAACGTCACTCCGGCGGTCCGGAGCAGTGCCGAGTCGAGCTGTGGCTCCCACGGGGGATACGACCGGCGCACGTCGATCGCCGCTCCGCGGGCGCGTGCGAGGGCGTGCGTCCGCTCGAGCAGCTCGTCGAGTGCGGCGGCGTTCGAGCTCCGCGCCATCGAGGAGAGGTGCAACTCATGGGACTCGGTTCGGGCGACCGTGAGGCTCGTGCTGGTCTCGACGGTGTCGGTCAGGTGGGGCGACATCGCGACCACGCCGGTTGGGATGGCCGAGATCAGGTCCAGGGCGCGTCGGGTCGACTCTTCGGTCGCTGCCGTCTCGGCGTCCGCTGGTGCGTACGTCAACGAGAGCCTTCCGTCCGTGTGCCGATGCACGAGCGCCTCGAGCTCGTCGTCGGCCGCGCTTTCGAAAGCCGGCACGTCGTCCACCACGACGACAGCGCTCGCCTCGCGCGGGATCGCGTTGCGGCTGACACCGCCGTCAAAGCTGACAAGCCCAAAGGGCGCTGCGTCGACGGTTGCCGCGAGAACGCTCCCCAGTCCCTTGAGTGCGTTCAGTCGCCCCGCCGTGATGTCCTCACCCGAGTGCCCTCCTCTTCCTCCGTCGAGCGCGACGCGCAGCACCGTCCGACCCGGAATGACAGGGGAAGTCGAGAGCGGGAAGCGGAGCGTGGTGTGGTCGCTCCCGGCGCACCCGACCGTGAGCCCGTCGTCGCTCGTGCCGTCGAGGTTGATCAGCCTGCGACCCGAGACCAGCGTCGCGTCGAGCGCCTTGGCCCCGTCGAGCCCCTGCTCCTCCGAGACGGTGAAGAGCAGCTCGAGCGGCCCGTGCTCGACGGCCGTATCGTCGACGACGGCCAGCGCCGCCGCGACGCCGATCCCGTTGTCCGCGCCGAGCGTCGTCCCGTCGGCACGCACCCAGTCGTCGTCGACGCGCACCTCGATCCGGCCTTCCCTGGGATCGAACCCCGAGTCCGGATCGCGCTCGCACACCATGTCGAGGTGCGCCTGGAGGACGACGACCGGCGCGCCGTCCCGTCCGGTCGTCGCCGGCACGCGGACGAGGACGTTCCCCTCGGCGTCCGTCGCAGCCACGAGGCCTCGTGCGGCCGCCCACCCGAGCACGTGCTTCCGCGCCGGGCCCTCCTCCTTCGAAGGTCGTGCAAGACGGGTCAGCTCGGAGAAGCGCTCCCAGACGAGCGCCGGCTCGAGGCCGTCCAGCGTGTCGCTCACTGCCGCAGGGTGAGTGCGGCACCGACGATCAGGAGCGCGAGGCCGAGCACTCGCGGCCACGTCAGGGCCACCTGCTCGACCCCGAACCAGCCGTAGCGGTCGATGACCGCCGCGAGCGCGAACTGTGCGGCGATCAGGACGGCGGTCGTCGCCACCACGCCGATCTGCGGGCCGGCGATCGTGATCGAGAGGATGATGAGGATGCTCATCACGCCACCGAGGAGCTGCCACTTCGGGCCCGCGACGGCTTCGTCGAATCCGCCGAGTGAGCGTCGGGCGGCGAGGAGCACGATGATCGCGAGTGCCGCTCCCACCACCGACGCGGTGGCCGCGGCCTCGATGCTGCCGACGCGTTCGTTCAGCCGTCCCTGAACGGCGATCTGCACTGCCCCGGCGAGCCCGGCCGCTGCGGCGAGCACGGCTGCGAAGGCGGTCGAGCTCACGCGAGGACGCTATACGCTCCCCGGCGTCCCCGAGGATGGAGGCACGAGTGATCCGAGCGATCATCCAGTACGAGTCCGAGCCCGACTCCGAGCGCTACGCGAAGCACATCGCCGAGTACGTCACTCCGATCGAGTGCTCGGCGTTCCGGCACGGGAAGGTCTTCGGCCCTCCGTTCGGCGAGCCGGCGTGCCGGTACCACGCGGAGTTCGAGTGGGACGACATGGAGTCGTTCCGAGCTGCCGTCGAGTCGGAGGCGTTCGCGGCGTCCGGCAAGGACGCGCTGGCGATGGGTACTCCGTTCACCGTGCACTTCGCCGAGGTCGAGTGACCGAGCCCAGTCACCCACGCCCGGTCGACCCGGCCGAGCTCGGCTTCGAGACGATCGTCTACGAGAAGGCGCCACCGCGCGCGACGATTCGCCTCGATCGCCCGGACGTCCTCAACGCCTTCGACTTCCGGATGCTCAGGGAGATCGCTCGTGCGTGCGAGGACGCTTCGTGGGACGACGAGGTTCGGGTCGTAGTGGTCACCGGCACGGGTCGCGCGTTCTGCGTCGGCGCCGACCTCCGCTCGTGGGACGAGGACCTCCTGGGGAACTCGAGCGAGTACTGGAAGTGGTTCGGCGCGTTCAAGGACATGCACGACCGGCTCCGGGAGATCGGCAAGCCGACGATCGCTCGCGTCAACGGAATCGCTGTCGGCGGCGGCAACGAGCTACAGATGGCGTGCGACCTCTCCGTGATGGTCGACACGGCGTTCATCCGCCACGTCGGCCTCCAGCATGGCTCGGTGCCCGCGGGCGGCGCAACGCAGTGGCTGCAGCTCATGGTCGGCGACCGCCGCGCGCGCGAGATCATCTTTCTCTGCGACGAGATCCCTGCGGCGCAGTCCGAGGAGTGGGGGCTCGTGAATCGTTCCGTGCCCGAGGAGGAGCTCGACGCCGTGGTCGACGAGTGGGTCGAGAAGCTCGCAGCGCGGCTCCCGCAGACGACGCGCTACGCGAAGCAGCAGCTGAACGTCTGGCGCGACCTCGCGTGGCATCAGACCGTCGGCCATGCCCGCGACTGGCTCGCGATGTCGATGCTCGGGAGCGAGGCCCAGGACGCCGTGCGCGCGTTCCTCGAGCGGGGAAAGGACTAGACGGCTGACCGGCAATTCATCTCCCGCATCGACACGTATTACCGGTCAGTCATCTAGCCTGACGCAATGGCCGACGAGGTGCTGACAGCGCGCGACGGCGCCGTCCTGACGATTACGCTCAACCGGCCCGACGTCTACAACGCCATCAACCGTGCCATGCACGATGGGCTCGCTGCGGCGCTCTCGGATGCCGCGGATCCAGGCGTGCGCGCCGTCGTCCTGACCGGTGCCGGGCGCGGCTTCTGCTCGGGACAGGACTTGCGCGAGTTCTCGGCGCTGCCGGGTGGAGTGCAGGGAGCGCTCGAGCAGACGTACCACCCCAACATCCGCGCGATCCGCGCGCTCGAGAAGCCGGTCATCGCGGCAGTCAACGGGCCCTGCGCGGGCGCTGGCCTGTCGCTGGCCTGCGCGTGCGACGCTCGTATCGGGTCAGCGGATGCGAACTTCGTCCCGGGCTTCATCGGGATAGGGCTGGTGCCGGACGCCGGCGGAACGTGGTTCATCCACCGCCTGCTCGGGTTCACGCGCGCGTTCGAGTGGATGATCTCGAACCGGCGCGTGGCGGCGGACGAGGCGCTCGAGTGGGGGCTCGTCTCGGAGATCGCCGCCGCGGAGGACTTCGCGGCGCGCGTCGTCGAGCTGGGGGCGTGGTACGCAGCGCTGCCGACGCGGGCGGTCGCGATGACGAAGGAGCTCTTCGAGCACGCGCACACCGCGTCGATGGAGGATCAGCTCGCGCTGGAGGCCGCGCTCCAGCAGGCCGCGACGCAGACCGAGGACTTCGCCGAAGGTGTCGCCGCGTTCCTCGAGAAGCGCCCGCCGGACTTCAGAGGCGCCTAGTAGGACCCGTCGCCTGGATGGCGAACAAGGTGACCACCACCACCGTGACGGCAACTCTCTGTCGGACGGTGTTCGACTCACGGAGCATCGGGGGTCCACGCTCGACGACGGATCCTCGGTGCTCCATCATTCGGTGTCAGACACCGCATCGATGCACTCGGTGCAGGCATCTCCCCGGGGACGGCATCAAGGACCTGTCTCCGGTCGAAGTTTCTGGTTGGTGGGCCGTTAGCCTTGTGCATGGATTGTCGCACTTCCGGCGCTGTCAACCCTTGACGGATTTCGGTGTCTGACACCGGGATCCGCACCGTCGACTACCACACTGCGGGAGAGCCGTTTCGGATCGTCACCGGCGGTGTCGAGTCGCCGAGTGGGGCGACCATCCTCGACAAGCGCCGCGACGCGTTCGAGCGTCTCGACCAGGTTCGCCGGCTTCTCGTCCACGAGCCTCGCGGCCACGCCGACATGTACGGCTGCTTCGTCGTCGAGCCGAACGACGCGGGCGCCGATCTCGGGGTCGTCTTCTTCCACAACGCGGGCTACTCGACGGCATGCGGACACGGGACGATCGCGCTGGTCACGTGGGCGCTCGACGAGGGCGTCGTCGAGCGGCGCGAGGGTGAGAACCACGTCGTCGTGGACGTACCGTCGGGTCGACTCGACACGTGGGCAACTGTCGAGAACGGTCGCGTCCGCTCCGTCCGCTTCCGGAACGTCCCGTCGTTCGTCTGGGCCGAGGGCGTCGAGTTGGGCGACAGCATGGTGGACGTCGCCTTCGGCGGTGCGTTCTACGCCTCTCTCGAGGAGCGCGTCGAGCCCGACGAGCTACCGCGCCTCATCGAGCTGGGGCGGCAGATCAAGCGCGATCTCGAGGCGTGGCAGGACATCGTCCACCCGGTGGAGCCGGAGCTCCGGGACGTCTACGGCGTCGTCTTCTGGCAGGAGGAGGGCGACGACCCACTGACGCAGCGCAACGTGACCGTGTTCGCGGACGGGGAGGTCGACCGCTCGCCTTGCGGCAGCGGCACGTCCGCGCGGCTCGCGCTCCTCGACCGCTCGGGCCGGCTCCCGCGCGGCCAGGATCTCCTCCACCTGAGCATCGTCGGCACCGCTTTCACGGGACGCGTCGTCGGCGACGACGAGGTCGCGGGCATCCCGGCGGTCGTCACCGAGGTCGAGGGGAGCGCGTTCCGGACAGGCGAGCATGCGTTCATGCTCGATCCGGACGACCCGCTCGGAGACGGCTTTCTCCTCCGCTGAGGTGTGCGGCTCGCGCGCGAGCAGCGAGAGGAGCCCTACCCGTTCAGGAGAGCGACGATCTCGCCGGTCTCGGGGAAGCGCCCGCGCTCGTGCTTGGAGAACACGCGCCGCCCGTCGGCGAAGACGTCGAACTGGCCCCGTCCGCCCGGTGTGACCTTCGCGTCGATGCCGGCCGCCGCTCTGAGCTCGGCCGCGAGACTCGTGGCCCGTGCGTCGTACCCGCTTCAGGTGGGGCAGTAGAAGATCTCGACGGCCACGTTTTGGACTCTAGTCACCGAGTGTCAGCACGACGGTCTTCGGCTCGGTGAAGGCCTCGAGCACGGAGCTGCCGCCGACCCTGCCGGTCCCGGAGCTCGTCCCGGCGCGGCCGCCGAACGGGAGGTGGCTCTCCCAGTAGTTCGTCGATTCGTTGACGTTCACCCATCCTGCGTCGACGGCCTCGGCGAAACGGAGGCCACGGGCGAGATCTCTCGTCCAGACCGCGCTCAGGAGCCCGTACGGCGACGCGTTCGCGATCGCCAGCGCCTCCTCGTCGCTCGAGATGCGCGTGATGGGAACGACCGGGCCGAACGTCTCCTCGCGCGCGACGTCCATCTCCTCCGTGACGTCTGCGAGGACCGTGGGCTCCCAGTAGAGGTCCGTCGGGAAGTCGGGTGCGCGCGCGCCCCCGGTGACGACCCGTGCGCCGCCCTCCACCGCGTCCGCGACGTGTCGATCCATCTTCTCCGCGGTCGGCTCGTTGTTCAGCGGGCCCATCGTCGTGTCAGGAGCGAACGGGTCACCGAGGCGGACGGAGCGAGCGACCGCGGCCTCCACGGCCTCGACGAACTCGTCGTGGACACCGTCGTGCACGAGGAAGCGCTCGCCGGCCGTGCAGCTCTGGCCGGCGCAGAGGAACGACGCGGCGAGACTCGCCTCGGCGGCGGCCCCGACGTCGGCGTCGTCGAGCACGACCATCGGGCCGTTGCCGCCGAGCTCGAGCAGCGTGGCCTTGCCGGCGGCCCGTGCGGCCACGTGCAGCCCGGTCGCAACCGAACCGATGAAGGCGACCGCGTGCGTGCCCTGGCTTGCCGCGACCTCGTCGCCGACGACCGGTCCCGGCCCGAGCACCATCGAGAAGACACCCGCGGGCAGCTCGGCGTCGACGACGCACTCGGCGAGCTTCACCGCGCAGACCGACGTCGTCGGAGCCGGAACCCAGACGACCGCGTTGCCCGCGGCGAGGGCGGGAGCGATCACCTCGGCGGGCATCGTGTACGGCCAGTTCCAGGGCGTGATCACGCCGACGACTCCGCGCGGGACGCGGTACTGGAGGATCCGTTTGGCCGCGTCCACCGACGGCGGCATCGCGCCTGCGATCCGCGTCGCGTCGGCCGCTGCCGCGCGCCAGTACGCGACAAGCTCGTCGACCTCGTCGTAGGCCTCGGCCTGGAGCGGCTTCCCTTGATCGAGCGTCAGCGTTCGCGCGAGGTCCTCGCGGCGCTCCTCGACGATCTCGGCGACGCGCTCCATGGCCGCCGCGCGCTCGAAGGCGGATCGGGCGGCCCAGTCTCGGCGCGCGGCGTTCGCAGAGGCGATTGCCCGCTGCGCGTCGTCCCGTGTCCCGCTCGGCACGGTCCCGAGCACCTCACCCGTCGCGGGGCTCGTCGTCTCGACGCGCTCACCGGACTCGGACTCGACCCACGCGCCTCCCACCACCATCGCGTAGTCGTGCTGCGCGACGCTCACGGGCGCGTGTCCTCGACCACGCGTGTCAGATGTGTTAGATGCGCCTGGCGCCAGCGCTCTGTGCCCTCGAGGTCGTTGAACGTGAACACGTGGAAGCCGGCCATGTTCGGCTGCCTCCCGTCGAGGCTCGCGCCGAGCCCCAGGACGAGCGGGTCGGGGTCGAAGTCGCCCTCGCGCGCGCTGTCGGTCCGCTCATCGCCGGTGCTCAGCGAGCGTAGCGAGTCGCCGACGCCGATCCGTTCGCACACGCGCAAGAGTTTCGATCGTGGGACAGGCCCCGGAAGGCCGACGTAGATCGGCAGCCGGACGCCTCGCGCCCAGACCGTATCCATCCACGTGGCCGTCACGGAAGGGTCGAAGCAGATCTGGGTGACGAGGTACGTCGAGAACTCCGCCTTCGCGAGCAGCGACCTCGTCGCGACGTCGTCCGAGAGAAACGCGTGACTCTCGGGATATCCCGTCATTCCCACGTGCTCGAAGGGGCTCCCGAGCTCGGCGAGCGCCTCGAGCAGCGGCAGCGCTCCATCGAAGTCGCCGGCCGGCTCAGGGGCGTCGCCGGCCATGACCAGCACGTCGGTGGCTCCCGCGGCCCGGAGGCGCTCGACGAGCTCCGTGAGGTGACCACGGTCGCGAACGTGCCGCGCGGCCAGATGCGGCACGACGTCGTAGCCGTTCCCGGAGATACGCTCGACGAGGTCGAGCGTCGGATCGAGCCCCTTCCTCGGCGACGTCGTGACCGTCACCGTGACCTCGGACGGGACGTGCTCGAGCACCGCCTCCTCGGCTCCCGCGAGCGGAATCACCTCGTAGCGTGGGCGGACGAGGAACTCCGCGAGCCGGAGGCGAGCGGTGCTCATACGTCCGAGTCCGGGAAGGAGGCTTTCTTCTGCTCGACCCACTCGTCGAGCTCCTCGCGGATCGCGTCGTCGAGCGGTGGCGGCTCGTACTCGGCGAGCGCGCGCTTCCACTGCGCGTTCGCCCGCTGGGCTGCGTCGCTCGCCCCGTCGGCCTCCCACTGCTCGAAGCTCGAGTTGTCCGCGACCGGAGAGCGGTAGAACGCCGTTTCGAAGTTCGCAAGTGTGTGCGCGTGCCCGAGGAAGTGCGTGCCGGGCTCGTTCGTCAGGAACGCGTCGAGTGCCTGGCCGTTCTCCGAGAGGTCGACGCCTTTCGAGAACGCGTGCCACATGCCGAGCTGGTCGGCGTCGAGGACGAACTTCTCGTACCCCATGGTCAAGCCGCCCTCGAGCCAGCCCGCGGCGTGCAGCACGAAGTTCGTGCCGGCGAGCAGCGTCGGCTGCATCGTGTTCGTGGACTCGTAGGCGGCCTGTGCATCGGGGATCTTCGACGCGGTGAGCGCCCCTCCCGACCGGAACGGGACGCCGAGCCGGCGGGCGAGCGAGGCCATCGTGTAAAGGACCAGCGCGGGCTCCGGCGTACCGAACGTCGGCGCGCCCGACTGCATCGACATCGAGCTCGCGAAGGAGCCGAGCACGACGGGCGCGCCCGGCCGGACGAGCTGGACGTAAGCCATGCCCGCGAGGGACTCCGCCAGCGTCTGCGCACAGGTCGCCGCGACGGTCGCCGGGCTCATCGCGCCCGCGAGGATGAACGGCGTCATCATCACCGCCTGGTTCGCCTCGGCGTACACCCGCGCCGCACCGAGCATGGTCGAGTCCCAGACGAGCGGCGAGTTGGCGTTGATGAGGCTGAACACGACCGTGTTCTGCTCGACGACCTCGGAGCCGAAGACGATCCGCGCCATGTCGACCGTGTCCCGTGCCCGCTGCGGGTGCGTGACGGAGCCCATGAACGGCTTGTCGCCGAGCGTGAGATGAGCCGCGACCATGTCGTAGTGGCGCTTGTTGACCGGCAGGTCGACGGGCTCGCAGACCGTACCGCCCGAGTGGTGGAGCCAGGGCGAGGCGTTCGCGAGGCGCACGAAGTTCCGGAAGTCCTCGATCGTCCCGTACCGGCGCCCGTCGTCGAGATCGCGCACGAACGGCGACCCGTACGCGGGAGCGAAGATCGTGTTGGCGCCGCCGAACACGACGCTGCGCTCGGGGTTCCGGGCGAGCTGGGTGAACTCTCGCGGCGCTGTCACCTGCACGAGCTGCCGCGCGAGGCCGCGCGGGAAGCGGACACGCTCACCGGCGACCTCGGCACCCGCGTCGCGGAAGAGCGTGAGCGCATCGGGCGCGTCGCGGAACTCGATCCCGACCTGCTCGAGGATCGTGTCCGCGTTCTCCTCGAGGAGCATCAGGCCCTCGTCCGAGACCACCTCGACCAGCGGGAGTGTTCGTGTCAGGAACGGGACGCTCTCCACGACGGCGTGCAGGCGCGCCGCCTGCCGCGCCGCTCGGCCTCCTGCGCGACGGCTCATGTGGCCGGCCTCCTCTCTCGGCGCCTCGGCGGCCGCTCGGTCTTCGCGGCCCGTCGCGGGGGCAGCTGCACCGCTCGCCCAAGGCGCGCGTACGGGTCGACGTCGTGTGGGATCGCCATCGCGTTCACGAAGTGCTCCTGGAAGCGAGGCTCGACGGCGGTCTCGATCTTCTCGACCCGTCGAACGACCTCCTCGATCTCGCGCCGCGCGCTTCCATTCAGCAGCGCGATCCGCGCGCCGGTCCCGGCGGCGTTCCCGGCCGCCGTCACGCGCTTGGGATCGCAGTCGGGAACGAGCCCGAGGACGAGCGCGTGGACCGGGTCGATGTGCGTCCCGAATGCACCTGCCAGGCGGATCCGGTTGACGCGCTCGATCCCGTAGTGCTCCATGAGCAGCGTGCAGCCGGCGTGGAGCGCTGCCTTCGCGAGCTGGATCTGGCGCACGTCCGACTGCGTTATCACGAGTTCGGGCTCGCCGCGCCAGAGGACGTACGAGAACGTGCGCCCGTCGGGGACGATTCGCGACGAGCGCTCGGCGAGTGCGCCGTCGATCGTGCCGTCCGTCGTCAGCACCCCGGCGAGGTGGAGCTCTGCGATCGCCTCGATGATCCCCGAGCCGCAGACCCCGGTGACCTGGACCTCGGCGAACCCGGCCTCGTCCGACCAGGCGTCGCTCCCGATCACGCGCAGCCGCGGCTCGAGGGTGTCGGGGTCGATCCGGACGCGCTCCACCGCGCCCGCCGCCGCTCGCTGGCCGCAGGAGATCTGCGCGCCCTCGAACGCGGGGCCGGTCGGGCTCGAGGCCGCGAGCAGCCGCTCGCGGTTCCCCAAGACGATCTCGGCGTTCGTTCCGACGTCGACGACGAGGTTGACCTCGTCTCCGAGGTATGGCGCCTCCGACAGAAGCACCCCGGCCGTGTCGGCGCCGACGTGGCCGGCGATGCAGGGAAGGATGTACGCGCGTGCTCCCGGATGGACGGGGATCCCGACATCTCGCGCCGGAAGCCGAACCGCCTCGTCGACGGCGAGCGAGAAGGGTGCCGCGCCGAGGGGCGTCGGGTCGATGCCGAGCAGGAGGTGGTGCATGATCGGGTTGCCGACGAGGGTCACCTCGAGGACGTCGCGGCGGTCGATCTCCGCGGAGCGAGCGAGCTCGGCGGTCAGCTTCGCGAGACAGCCCCGGACGGCCCTCGTCAGCTCTCGCTCGGATCCGGGATTGAGCATGACGTAGGAGACACGGCTCATAAGGTCCTCGCCGAACCTGATCTGCGGGTTCATCTCGCCGGCGGACGCGAGCACGTCCCCCGTCAGCAGGTCGCAGAGGTGGCCCGCGACCGTCGTCGAGCCGATGTCGAACGCGATCCCGAAGGCGCGGTCGTGCAGTCCCGGCCAGATCGCGGTGATCGTGCTCCCGTCGTGGACGGCGACGGTCACCGCGCCGTCTCCTTCGCGCAGCGCAGGCTGCAGCTCCGTGAGCACCTGGGCGTCGGCTTCGAGCGCGTCGAGATCCCACTCGGATGCGAGCGCGTCCTTCAGCCGCCGAAGATCGCCCGTCGACTCGCCGAGCTCCACCTTCGCGAGCTCGACGTAGTGGAGGCGGACGACCGGGTCGAGCTCGATCGGATGCGCGTCGGCCTCCTTGCGCACGACCTGGCGGTGGAGCTGGCTCTCCGGTGGGATGTCAACGACGAGATCGCCGGCCACGCAGGCTGTGCAGCCGAGTCGCCGTCCGTCCGCGAGGCCGCGCTCGGCCGCGTAGCGGGACTCGAGATCTCCGGCCGGGGTCAGGTGCGTCGGCGAGGAGACGATGCCGTGCTTCGCGTGCTCGCCGTCCGCCACCTCGACCTGGCAGCGACCGCACATGCCGCGTCCGCCGCACACCGAGTCGAGATCGACGCCGAGGCGCCTCGCCGCCTCGAGCACGGTCGTGCCGTGCTCGAACCGTCCCCGCCTGCCGGACGGGGTGAAGACGACGAGGGCCTCGGTCGCGGTCATCCGGCGGCGGTCCTTCGGCGCCCCTCTCGGCCACCGCGCCTGCCGCGCGGGGCCTCCCCGCCAGGCGAGTCGCCGCTGCGCGCGATCCAGTCGGCGCAGTGATGGTCGTTGCCGAGCAGTACGTCGGCAGCCTTGACCGCCTGCAACATCTCCGGGTGGAGCGGGCTCGTGATCGCCGACGTCAGTCCTGCCGCCATCGCCATCGGGAGGAAGGCCGCGTTCAGCGCCGGCCGGTTCGGAAGTCCGAAGCTCACGTTGGACGCGCCGCACGTCGTGTTCACGCCGAGCTCCTCGCGCAGGCGGCGGACGATCCGGAACACCTGCCGGCCTGCGCTGCGCATGGCTCCGATCGGCATGACGAGCGGGTCGACGACGACGTCCTCCCTCGGAATCCCGTGATCCTCCGCACGCGAGACGATCATGCGGGCGACCTCGAAGCGCACGTCCGGGTCCTCGGAGATCCCCGTCTCGTCGTTCGTGATTGCGACGACCGCAGCGCCATGTCTGGCGACGAGTGGCAGCACCGCCTCGAGCCGGTCCTCCTCGCCCGTGACCGAGTTGACGAGCGCCTTGCCCTGGTAGACGGCGAGCCCGGCCTGGAGCGCGGCGACGATCGACGAGTCGATCGAGAGCGGGACGTCCGTCACCTGCTGCACGAGCTCCACCGTCTGCGCCAGGATCGCCGGCTCGTCGGCGAGCGGGATCCCCGCGTTGACGTCGAGCATCTGCGCGCCCGCCTGAACCTGCGCAATGGCGTCGGCGACGACGGTGTCGAAGTTTCCCGCGGCCATCTCCTCGGCGAGCTTCTTCCGGCCCGTCGGGTTGATGCGCTCGCCGATGATGACGAATGGGCGCTCGAAGCCGATGACGACCTCGCGCGTCGCGCTCGAGACGAGTGTCTCGCTCACGAGTCGCGTCCCTCCGCGCGCACGAGGCGCTCGAGGGTGTCGTCGGGGTAGGCGGCCTCGAGCCACGCTGCCTCCTCGCCGACCTCGGCCTCCAGGTCGTCGCCGCACTCGCGCTGCTCGCGTCGCCATTCGGCGAGGTAGGCGTCCGTGCCGATGAGACCGGCCCGCATGGCTGCCGCGTCGATCGCCTCCTGGAAGCGGTCCGAGAGTTGCGCGCGGGCAGACCGGCGGCTTTCCTTGGCCTTGACCTGCGCGGGAATGTCCCGCCACCAGATGACGGTCAGCTCAGGCAGCTGCGGGCGCCTCCACGAAGCGGGTCAGGGAAGGCAGCAGGTCTCCGTAGCCGGTGCGACGCTCCTCGTACTCGAGGCCGAGGCGCTCGGCCGCGGCGCGCGCGCGAGCGCGCAGGTTCTCGTCGTCCGTCTGGGCGAGGTAGAGCACGCGCCGGTAGTTCCCGAAGTACTGCGAGAGCAGCTCCGGGTGTCGGTCGAGCCCGAGCCCGCGGACGACGATCGCTTCGAAGTGCCGGGCGAGGAAGTCGGTGAGGTAGAAGGTCGCCGGCTCGGCGTCGTGCAGCTCCTCCCAGGCGGCGTTCCCCGTCAGGAATCCGTAGCAGTGATCACCGGGCAGACGTTCGACGTCGTGTCGCTGGAGTACCTCGTCCAGCGCTCCTCCGGTGCCGCAGTCGGCGTACGCGACGAACACGCGCTCGTAGCGGCTCGCGATCTCGTGGAGCTTCGCGTCGACGGCCGGCGCGATGAGCTCGGGCCGCGAGTGGAGCTTCGCGGGCAGGCAGCGCACGGTGACGTTCTCCCAACCGTTCAGCTCGATGACGGCGAGGACCTCGCGCGCGATCGCGCCGCACGCGAGCACGAGCACCTCCCCCTGCGCAAGGTCGGAATCCGCGGAAGCGGATTCCGACCGCGCGAAACCCCCCCGGGGGCCTGCGGCCTCGAAGACGCGCTCCTCGTCCGGCTCAAGCAGTGGCAGCAGCACGGCGGGCCATGACGAGAGCCTGGGCGGTCTCGGCGGCGACGGCTGCGTCGCGGCAGTACGCGTCCGCGCCGACAGCCTTGCCGAAGTCCTCGTTCAGCGGAGCTCCGCCGACGAGGACGATGTAGTCGTCACGGATGCCCTTCTCCTTGAGCGTGTCGATGACGACCTTCATGTAGGGCATCGTCGTCGTGAGGAGGGCGGACATGCCGAGGATGTCCGGCTCGTACTCCTCGAGCGCCGCGAGGTAGTTCTCGACGGGGTTGTTGATCCCCAGGTCGTGCACCTCGAAGCCGGCGCCCTCGAGCATCATCGCGACGAGGTTCTTGCCGATGTCGTGGATGTCGCCCTTCACCGTCCCGATGACGACCGTGCCGACGCGCTCCGCTCCCGTCTCGGCCAGCAGCGGCCGGAGGATCGCCATGCCCGCCTTCATCGCGTTCGCGGCGAGCAGCACCTCGGGGACGAAGAGGATCCCGTCTCTGAAGTCGATGCCGACGATGCGCATCCCCTCCACGAGCGCGTCGTTCAGGACCTTGTCGGGGCCCCAGCCGCGCTCGAGCAGGATGTCCGTGCCCTCGACGATCTCGTCGGCGAGCCCGTCGTAGAGGTCGTCGTGCATCTGGGCGACGAGCTCGTCGTCCGTCAGCGTTTTCAGGTCGAGGGTGTCGTCAGCCACGCTGGGTTCCGTCTCTCTCGCGGGTTCCGTATCGTGGAACGATGCTGTATCGTGGAATTCTAGGAGATCACGGACCGTGGTGCAATCGCTCGAGCGCGCATTCGCCATCCTCGACGAGGTGGCGCAGAGGCCGGCCGGAGTCACGGCGATCGCGGAGCGCGTGCGACTCCCGAAGTCGACGGTCGCCCGTCTGCTCTCGACGCTCGAGGACGTCGACGCGGTCGAGCGCTTCGACGGCTCCAACTGGCGGATCGGGCCTGGCGTGGAGGCCCTGACGGCCGCAGCCTCGCCCGAGCGGAGCCTCGTCTCGGCTGCTCGGCCGTTCCTCGTCGACCTCGTGGCCGAGCTCGGCGAGGACGCTGGGCTGGGAGTTCCCGACGGCAACGAGATCCACTACGTCGACCAGGTCGAGTCGGACAACCCGGTCCAGGTGCGCGACTGGACGGGGACGCGCGCGCCGATGCACGCCGTGCCGTCCGGGCTCGTGCTCTTGGCCGAATGGCCCTCGGACGCACTCGACGCCTATCTCGCTGGCGAGCTCGTCGCGCTGACCCGCCGCACCGTCACGGACCCCCGCGAGCTGCGGGCGCGACTTGCCGAGGTGCGTGACGCCGGCTACGCGTGGGGGCTCGAGGAGTTCGCCGAGGGGATCGACTCGATCGCCGCGCCGATTCGCGATGCGCGCGGGAACGCGATCGCCGCAATCCACGTCCACGGCCCCTCGTACCGCTTCCCAGCTCCTCGCAGCGAGGCTCGCGTGGCCGCTGCGATGACTACCGGGGCCGACGAGGTAAGTCGGCGGCTCGCTGGCGACCTGCGCTGACTCAGCCGGCCGGCTCGTGCCGGTAGGCCGGCACCTGCACAGGAGGGAGCGACCTTCCCTTGATGAGGTCGGCGGCCTTCTCGCCGATCATCATCACAGGCGCGTAGATGTTCGCGTTCGTGACGAACGGCATCACGGACGCGTCGACCACCCGGATGCCGTCGAGGCCGTGCACGCGCAGCGTGTCGGGGTCCACGACCGCGTTGTTGTCGATCCCCATGCGGCAGGTGCAGGAGGGATGGAGGGCTGTCTCCGCGTCGTGCGCGACCCAGTCCAGGATCTCCTCGTCCGTCTCGACGCCGGGGCCGGGTGAGAGCTCGCCCGCGTCGTACTCGGCGAAGGCGCGCTGGCCCAGGATGTGACGGGCGCAGCGGATCGCCTCGACCCACTCGCGGCGGTCCTGCTCGGTCGAGAGGTAGTTGAACCTGAGCGCGGGGTAGGCGCAGGGATTCGGTGACGTGATGCGCACGGACCCACGCGCGTCCGAGTTCATGGGGCCGACGTGCACCTGGTACCCGTGTTCGCTCGCCGGCTGCGTGCCGTCGTAGCGGATCGCGAGCGGCAGGAAGTGGAACATGAGGTTCGGATACGCGACCTCCTCGTTCGAGCGCACGAATCCACCTGCCTCGAAGTGGTTCGTCGCGCCCGGGCCGCGGCGGAAGAGGAGCCATTGCAGCCCGACCCACGGCCGGTTCCGCCACTTCATCGCTGGCGCGACGGACAGCGGTTTCGTGCACGCGTGCTGGACGTACACCTCGAGGTGGTCCTGGAGGTTCTCGCCGACGCCCGGGAGCGCGTGCACGACGTCGACGCCGACCGAGCGCAGGTGCTCCGGATCACCGACGCCCGACAGCTGTAGGAGCTGCGGCGAGTTGACAGCGCCGCCGCAGAGAATGACCTCGCCGGCGGTGATGCGCTCGAAGCCGCCTCGCTGTGACACTTCGACTCCGACCGCGCGCGGGCCGTCGAAGAGAACGCGCGTCACGAATGCACGGCAACGGACCTCGAGGTTCGGGCGATGGGACACGGGGCGCAGGTACGCGCGCGCAGCGCTTCGGCGGCGCCCGTCGCGAATCGTCCGGTCGAAGGTGCCGAAGCCCTCCTGCCGATAGCCGTTGACGTCGGTCGTCCGCTCGTAGCCGGCCTGCGCTGTCGCCTCGAGAAAGGCCCCGAAGAGCTCGTTCGCCGCCGGACCGCGCTCGAGGACGAGTGGGCCGCGGTCGCCGCGGTAGTCGTCGGCGCCCGCGACGCACGTCTCCATCCGCTTGAAGTACGGCAGACAGTGGGCATAGCTCCAGCGCTCGAGTCCCGGCTCGGCCGCCCACTTCTCGTAGTCGAGCGCGTTCCCGCGCTGGAAGATCATCCCGTTGATCGAGCTCGACCCGCCGAGCACCTTGCCGCGGGCGTGGGCGACGCGGCGGCCGTTCATGAACGGCTCTGGCTCCGACGCGTAGCACCAGTCGTAGCGGCGGTTCCCGATCGGGAACGAGAAAGCCGCCGGCATGTGGATGTACACGTCCCACCACGAGTCCGTGCGCCCGGCCTCCAGGACGAGCACCCGCGCTCCGGGATCGGTGCTGAGCCGGTTCGCGAGGACGCACCCGGCGGAGCCTCCGCCGACGATCACGTAGTCGTAGCCCGTCACGCTCGCTCGACGCTCTCGAGGAGCAGCGTGGAGACGTCGGCGACCCGGAGACCCCCTCCCGTCTGCCGCACGCCGTCGTCGAGCATGACCGTGCAGAACGGGCACGCGACGGCGAGGGTCCCGGCTCCCGTGTCGGCGGCCTCGCGGGCGCGCTCCTCGTTGATCTGCGTGCCGCGCTCCTCCATCCACATGTGCGCTCCCCCCGCACCGCAGCAGAACGTCTTCTTGCCGCTGCGAGCCATCTCGAGCGGTCTGCCGATCCGTCCGACGAGCTCGCGCGGCGCCGCCAGCACGTCGTTGTGACGGGCGAGGTAGCAGGAGTCGTGGTACGTGATCGTCTCGTCCCCGGCGGCAGGCGACAGGCGTCCCTCGCGCACGAGCTCGGCGAGTAGCTCGGAGTGGTGCACGACCTCGTAGCGCCCGCCGAAGTCCGGGTACTCGTTCCCCAGTGTGTTGAAGCAGTGCGGACAGCTGGCGACGATCTTCGTCACGCCCGCCTCGTTCAGCGTCTCGACGTTCGTCTGGGCGTAGGACTGGAACACGTACTCGTTGCCTGCCCGCCGCGCCGGGTCGCCCGTGCAGGACTCACGCGGGCCGAGGATCGCGACGTCGAGTCCGGCGGCGAGCAGGAGCTTCGTCGTCGAGATTGCCGCTGTTCGCGCTCGTTCGTCGAACGACGCCGCACACCCGACCCAGTACAGGATCTCGGGCGGCGGGTCGCCGGGCTCGAGCACCCGGACGTCGAGATCGTCCGCCCACGACGCCCGCTCGGTCTGCGGCTTGCCCCAGGGGTTCGCGTTGCGCTCGACGTCGCGCAGCATCGTCTCGAGGTCCGCGGGCGGATTCGAGTCGACCATGACGAGGTTGCGCCGGAGGTCGACGATGTGGTCGACGTGCTCGATCGAGACAGGACAGACCTCGACGCAGGCGCCGCACGTGACGCAGTCCCACACGACCTCGTCGGTGACCGCCGCCGGGACGAGCGGTGAGAGATCGCCGCCCGCGAGCAGCGCGGGCCCGTCGGCGAAGAGCTGGTCGCGGATGCCCATGATGAGGAGCTTCGGCGAGAGCGCCTTGCCGGTCGCGAACGCCGGGCACGCGTCCTGACAGCGACCGCACTCGGTGCACGACATCGCGTCGAGCATCTGCTTCCACGTGAGGTCGGCAGCCGTTCCGGCGCCGAAGCGCATGGCCGCTTCCTCCTCGGCCTCGAAGTCGAGCGGCTCGAGTCGTCCGTGTGCCCGCGTCCGCGAGAAGAACACGTTCAGCGCTGCGGTGCCGATGTGCAGGTGCTTCGAGTGTGGGAGGTAGCTCAGGAACCCGACGATGATCAGCACGTGAGCCCAGACGAAGACGCGTTCGAGCGCCTCCGTCGCCGTGTTGTCGCCGAAGAGACCCGAGAGCGCGTCCGAGACCGGCGACCACCCGGCGGGCCAGGGATTCAGGCCGAGCGCGATGAGCGTGGCGTGCCAGAGGAGGAGGCTCGTGACGATGCCCGCGATCAGCGCGAGGATGAGATCCGCCTCGCCGAGGTGACTCCCCTCGAAGCGGCGCGGGCGCTGCACCTTTCGGATCCAGAACGCCGTCGCGACGCCAACGAGGACGAGCACCGCAAACAGGTCGACGAAGAACGCGTACCAGCCCTGTTCCTCGAGCCAGAGAAGCGGCGACTCGTCGGGGAGCCACGGCTCGCGATCGACGATCGCCGCGGACGCCATGAAGATCGTCGGGAAGAGGACGAGGAAGCCCCAGAAGATGAACGCGTGCATCAGCCCGGGCCCGATGCGCTGGAGGAGCTTCTTCTGGCCGAGGACGATCGTGGCCTCGTTGCGGGCGCGTGCGGGCAGATCGAAAACGCGTGATGTCGCCTTGCCTGCCCGGACGAGCCGCGTCAGGAAGAAGGTGCGCCGCGCGAACAGCGCGCCGGCGACCGCGACCGCGACGACGAGCGCGACCGTCGAAAGAGCGCTCGCCGTGGTGCTCACCCCGGCTCTGCTTTCTCTTTCTGGGCTTTCCTGAGCTCGGCGGAGATCGCGGGCACGACCTCGTGCAGGTCGCCGATGACGGCGTAGTCGGCGCTCGCGAGGATCGGCGCCTCGGGGTCGATGTTGACGGCCAGGATCGCCTTCGCCCCCTTGCACCCGGCCATGTGCTGCGTCGCACCCGAGATGCCGCACGCGATGTAGATGTCAGGCGCGATCTTCGTCCCGGTCTGTCCCACCTGGTCCGTGTGGGGGCGCCAGCCGGCCATCGTCACCGCGCGCGAGCAGCCGACGGCGCCGCCGAGCAGGCCGGCGAGCTCCTCGATGATCCCGAACCCTTCCGGCGATCCCGCGCCCCGCCCGCACGACACGACGACCTTCGCCTCGGCCAGAGACACACCGCCTGCGCTCGAGCCGATTCGCTCGCGCACGCTGACGACGAGGTCGGCGTCGTCCAGCGAGGGAGAGAAGCGCTCGACGGGAGCTGGCTCGCCGGAGGCCGGCTCGGCGTCGACCGCGTGCGGCTGCACGGTCATGAGCAGCGTCTCTCCGTGGAGTCGTGCTTCCTCGAGGAGGCTGCCGCCCCAGCGCACGCGAGTCACGTCGGGGCCGGATGCCTCGATGCAGTTCGCCGCGAACGGGAGGTCGGTGATCGCCGCCACGTGGGCGAGCACCTCGTTTCCTCGTGCCGTTCCGGACGCGACGAGAGCGGACGGCGACAGCCTCTCGATCAACTCGACGAGCGCGCGGGCGACTGCCCGCGGCGCGTAGGTCGCAAACACCTCGTGCTCGGCGAGGTGGAGAATGCCGACCCCGCCTTGTGACACTGTGTCACTTGGGGTGGTTGCGGCCGCGGCGTGGAGCTCCGCTCCCTGTGCGAGGCGGCGAGCGAAGGCGAACGTCTGCTGGGTCAGCTCGCCGGGCTCCTCGACGTAGACGAGCGTCGTCATCTACGCGACTCCGATCCGCTGCAGCACCTCGACGACGGCCGGCGCCGCGTCGGGACCCTGGCCGAGGATCTCCGCCTCCTTGCCCTGGCTCTCGGGGACGACGAGCCGGAGCTTCTCGAGGCGTGGCTCGGGCCGCGCCGGCGAGCTGGCGTCCACGGGCTTGCGCTGCGCGCGGAGCTTCGCGGGCACCGACGGGTAGCGCGGCAGGTTGAGGCCCTCGAGCACGGTCACGACCGCCGGAAGCGGCAGCACGTACACGTCGCGACCACCGGGGACCTCTTGCTCGCAGCGCACCGAGTCGCCTTCGACCGTAACGCCCTTGAGCCCCGTCGCGACCGGTCGGCCGAGCGTGTACCCGACGCGGATCCCGACCTGGTAGCCGCCGGAGTCTGCCGACTCGTTCCCGAAGAAGACGAGGTCGAACGGGCCGTTCGCGGTTTCTTCGGCTCGCACCGCGTCGACGATCGCGGCGGCGGTCGCCTGCGGATCCCACTCCTCGCCCTCGGACACGAGGTGGATGGCGCGGTCGGCGCCCAGCGCCATCGCGTCGCGGAGCTGCTCCTCGGCCTCGGAGGGACCGAGCGTCAGGACGACCGACTCGCCGCCGTGGGCCTCGATCAGTCGGACGGCCTCCTCGACACCGCACTCCTCGTGCGGGCTGATGGTGAAGCCGAGGTGCTTCGTCTCGATCGCCAGCGCGTCCTCGGTGAGGACGATCCGTCCGCCCGTCATCGGGACGCGCTTCACGCAGGTCAAGATCCTCACGTCCCTGGCCGCCCTTCGCCTGCGGCCGGCGGAGCCGGCCTCCGCCGAAGCGCTGACGCCGCTCGCGGCACGATGCCTTCCGGGGCCGTGTCGAACACACTGTCCCCTCCGGCCTCGTGCCGCGAGCGGCGCCCCAGGAACGTGAGCAACCTCACGAGCGGATCCGCGAGTTCTCGGGGTCGAAGATCGGTGCCGAGCCGACGACGTCGAGCGTCACCGGGTACTGCTCGCCCATGTACTCGACCGCGAGCTGCGCTCCAACCTCGGACCGGTCCGGCGGGAGGTACGCCATGAGCACGTGCTTGCCGACCGACGGGGCGGCGCCCGCGCTCGTCACGTACGACCGGCGACCCTTCGAGTCGACGATGGGCTCGCCGTCACGGGTGAGGATCGGCTCGCGGCCCATCGGGAAGCGCGCGACCCCCGACGAGGACGTGTGATCGTCGACCGTGAGCGTGCAGAGAATCGCGGCGGGGGGCTCCTCCCGGTGGCGGAGGTGCTCTTCCTTCCCGACGAAGTCCTGCTCCTTCACTTTCCCCCACGCCATGTCCGCCTCGACCACGGTGTACTCGCTCTCGAGCTCGGTGCCGAACGCGCGGTAGCACTTCTCGAGGCGGCCGGTCGTCCCGTACACGCCGATCCCGCACGGCGCGGCGCCGTGCGCACGACCGGCCTCCCACACCATGTCCCACAACCTTGCGCCCTGCTCGATGGGGACGTACAGCTCCCACCCGAGGTCGCCGACGTAGGAGATCCGCGATGCGAGCACGCGCACGGGCCCCACTTCGATCGTCCTGCAGGTCGCGAACGGGAAGCCCTCGTGCGAGACGTCGTCGCTCGTGAGCGAGGCGAGGATGTCCCGCGCGCGTGGGCCCCAGAGGCCCAGGGTCGACCAGGCGGAGGTCAGGTCCGCGAGCTGCGCCGAACCGTCGGCGGGGAGATGGTCGCGAAGCCACTTGTGGTCCGCCATCCCGTGCGCGCCGCCCGTCACGACCCGGAAGTGCTCGTCGCCGAGTCGCATGATCGTGAGGTCGGACTTGAACCCGCCGCTCGGGGAGAGCCACGGCGTGTAGACGACGCGGCCGACGGCCGAATCCACCTGCCGCATCGAGACCGTCTGTAGGGCGCCGAGTGCGCCTGGCCCCGACACGTCGAAGATCGCGAACGCCGAAAGGTCGAAGATCCCCGCCCGGTCACGCATCGCGAGGTGCTCGGCATTGATGATCGGAGACCACCAGCGCGTGTCCCACTCGGCCTCACGGGCGCCCACCAGGTCGCCGTACTCCTCGAGCAGCGGCGCGTTGGACTCGTACCACTGCGGCCGCTCCCAGCCCGCGGCCTCGACGAAGACCGCGCCGAGCTCCTGCTCCCGCGCGTGGTACGGCGAGAGGCGCACGTCGCGATTCGACGCCCACTGCTCGAGCGGGTGGACGATCCCGTAGGTCTTGTTGAAGCCCTCTGCGGTGCGCGCCTTCACGTGCGCCGAGGCCTTCTGGTGCTCCCAGAAGCGGGCGGCGTCCGAGGAGTGGAGGTCGACGTGCGACTCCCCGTGCACCATCCACTCGGCGAGCGACCTCCCGACGCCGGGGCCCTCCTTGATCCACACGGCGGCCGCCGACCACAGGCCCTTCACCTCGGGCAGCTCGCCGAGGATCGGCATCCCGTCGGGGGTGAGCGAGAGGATCCCGTTGATCGCGTGCTTGATGCCGACGGTCTCATCGCCGACGATCGACGGCATCAGTTCGAGCGCCTGCTCCATCTGCAGGTTGAAGTCCTCCTGCGTGAACGGGAACTCCGTCGGCGAGAGCGAAGACTCCTCGACCGATGGCAGGTCCTCGGGGTCGTACAGGATCGCCCGATGCGCGTAGGAGCCGATCTCGAGGCCGGACCCGTGCTGGCGCTCGTACATGTTCGTGTCCATGTCGCGCACGATCGGGTACTCGATGTCCCCCTTCGCGTCGGCGAACCAGTGCGTCGGGCCGATGTCGATCATCTGGTGAACGGCGGGCGTGAGCGGGATCGAGGCGCCGGCCATCCGCGCGAGCTTCGGGCTCCATACGCCGCAGGCGATGACGACGACCTCGGCCTCGACGTCGCCGTCGGTCGTCCGAACCCGACGGACGCGGCGTCCCTCGACGTCGATGCCGAGGACCTCGGTGTTCGCAAGCACGGTGAGCCTTCCCGACTCCTGCCCGCGCTCGCGCATGATCGTCCCGGCCCGGAGCGAGTCGACGACGCCGACCGACGGCGTGTAGAAGCCGCCGAGGATCACTGTGTCGTCGATGAAGGGGACGAGCTCCTTCACCTCGGCCGGCGATACGAGCGACACGGGCTCGATCCCCCAGGACTTCGCGGACGCGACACGGCGCGTGAGCTCCTGCATCCGCTCCTCGGTGCGCGCGACCTCGATGCCGCCCGACTCCGTGAACACGCCCATCTCCTCGTACTGGCGCATGCTCTCGAGCGTCAGCTGCGTCATCTCCTTCGAGTGGTCGACCGGGTAGATGAAGTTCGACGCATGACCGGTCGAGCCGCCCGGGTTGGGCAGCGGGCCCTTGTCCAGCAGGACGACGTCCGACCAGCCCTGGTCGGTGAGGTGGTACGCGACCGAGTTACCGACGATGCCGCAGCCGATGACGACTGCGCGGGCCTGGCGGGGAAGGGTCATTCACGCTCCTGATATATGAGTGTGCGACGCACGAATATACAAGGTGTCTGACACCGGTCACGCAGCGATGCGGGTTTGCGGGGCATCGGTGTCAGACACCGTCTCTCATTCACGGCTCAGAGGACGCGGCGGATCGCGCTCTCGAAGCCCGACACGTGGCGTCGCATCGCGTCCTCGGCGCGGTCGCCGTCGCCGTCCCGGATGGCGACGAGGAGCTCGCGATGCTCCTTCACGGCGCCCTCCAGACGCGCGACACGGTCGAGCGCGAGGAACCAGATCCGGAGCGTGAGGACGTAGTACTCGTTGAGCGTCTCCTCGAGGAACGGGTTGTGCGCGCAGTGGTAGACGTGGCGATGGATGCGCTGGTCGAGGTCGATCAACGCACGCTCGTCGGGGCCGTCGTGGACCAGCTCGAGCTCCTCGAGGAGGGCGTCGATCGCATCGCGGTCGGCCGGTGTCGCGCGCTCGGCCGCGAGCCTCGCCGCGACTGGGCTCGAGCGTGTTCCGCACCTCGGACAGGCCGGCGAGGTCGCGAACGTCGACGCCCGACACGAACATCCCTCGCCGCGGATACACCTCCACCAGGCGCTCGCGGGCGAGCGCTCGCAGCGCCTCGCGAACCGGGGTGCGCCCGAGGCCGAGCCGCTCCATGAGGTCGCGCTCCGAGACGAGCGAGCCCGGTGGCAGCTCGAGCGTGACGATCAGCTCGCGGATGCGGTAGTAGGCCTGGTCCGAGAGCGACCGTGCGTCTGCCGCCTCGGGCTGGTGGATGGAGAGCGCGGGTGTCGTCATGGACGAGGGCCGAGGCGGCGGGCGCGCGAACGCCCCCGCCGCCTCGCTCAGCTCACTTGAGCCAGGAGTTGACCTTGGCCTTGTTCTTCGCCACCCACGCGGCGGCGGCCTTGTCCTTGTCCATGTGCTTCCCCGAGATGAGGTTCGCGACGAAGTTCTGGTCGGCCGACGTCCACTTGAACTTGCTGATCACCTTCAGCGCCGGCGAGCCGCTCTTCGCGAACTCGCCGCTGACGAGCTTGTCGAGCGCCGTACGACGGGTACTCGCAGGCGTGCTTGCCCTTCACCTTCTCGTCGTCGATGCAGCCCTTGAACCGCTTCGGGCAGCTGGACGCGGTACAGGTCGTACACCGCGTTCAGGTACTGCGGGTCGTACCAGTAGAAGAGCACGGGCTTCTTCTGCTTGTACAGCTGCGTCCAGCGGGCGACCTGCGCCGGCTCTGCTCCCGCGACGACGTGCTTCAGGTTGAGGCCGAGCTCCTTGATGAGCGCGCGGTCCTTCTGGACGTACGACGGGTCGCCGCCGAGGAACATCCCCTTGGCGAGCCGACTCCGGCGTCTTGAAGACGCTCTCCTTGCCCTTGAGCCCCTTCCACGTCTTGAACTGCGGGTACTGCTTGAGCAGGTAGCGCGGGATGTACCAGCCGATGACGCCGGTGATCCCGTTGCCGCCGACGTGAACGACGGACTTGCTCGTCACGTACTTCTTGTTCGACGGGACGAGCGTGTTGTCCCAGTCCTCGAGCACGACGTCGATCTTGCCGTCGGCCATCGCCTGGAAGCTCGGCTGGTTCTCGGTGATGTTCGTCACCTTGACCTTGCACTTGAGCCGCTTCTCGAGGACGTTCTTGACGACGTAGACGTTCGCCGTCGAGCCGACCCACGAGTTCTCGTTCAGGACCACGTCGCCGCACGACGCCTGGCGTGTGCCGCCGGCCGGCTACCGCGCACGGCGATGAGCGCCGCAGCGGCGACGGCGAGCATCCCGAGGCCGACTCCCCCGCCCCGATGACGCATTCGACATCCGACCCTCCTTGTCGTTGACGTTCACTGCGATTTCTTCCTTCCTCGCCTGCCGTGCTCCCTGCGTGACCCGGTCGAGCGCGATCCCGAGCGCCAGGATGGCGATCGAGGCGATCACGCCCTGCCCGAACTGGCCGCGGACGAGGCCCTGCGCGACCTCGTAGCCGAGGCCGCCCGATCCGACGAGCCCGCCGATCACGACGACGGCGAGCACCATGATGATCCCCTGGTTGACGCCGAGCATGATCGCGTCGCCGGCGAGGGGGATCTTCACCTTCCGCAGGATCTGCCCGCGCGTCGCACCGAACGCGCCTGCGGCCTCGACGGCCTCCGGGGCGACGTCCTTCAGGCCTCGCTCCACGAGCCGGACGACGACCGGGAAGGCGTAGAGCACCGCGGCCACGATCCCTGGGACGATCGAGACGGGCATGAGGTAGATGAACGGGATGATGTAGACGAGCTGCGGCAGGGTCTGCAGCACGTCGTTGATCGGGCGCATCACCCCCGAGACGGTCCGGCTCTCCGACGCCCAGACGCCGAGACCGAAGCCGAGGACGACGGCGATCAGCGTCGCGACGAGCACCTGCGACAGCGTGTCCATCGCGAGCGCCCAGACGCCCATGAAGCCGATGAGCGCGAGCATGAAGAACGTCGTGATCGCAGGGCGCAGGCCCGAGATGACGAACGCGATCAGGACGAGCCCGCCGAGCGTCGTGAACCATGGCGCCTCCACGAGGAACGCCTGCAGCGGGAGGAGCAGCTTCGTGAGGATGAAGTTGCCGGTCGCCTCGGTGATCTGGAAGACCCACGTCGTCGGGTCGGCGACGTAGTCGAGCACCTTCTGGATCTGAGCGAGCAGCCACTCCTGCGCCGTGACCGCACGCTGCCGCACGCCTGCACTTTCGGGGAACTCGCCGCTGACACCGATGGCCTTGGCGACGACCACGGTGCCGACGATCGCCGCACCCACGGTGAGCGACTGCACGCGCAGCCGGCGCTTGGCGGACGCATCGAGGTGCCGCTTCGTGGGATCCGTCCGGTCGGCGATCGCCTCCGTGATCCGGTCGAGCGCCATCGCCATGACCACGATCACGATGCCGGCGAGGATCGCGAGTGCCGGGTTCGAGAAGAGCCCCGAGTTTACGACCGCGCCGAGCCCTCCGCCGCCGATGAGCCCCGCGATGACGACCATCGAGAGCGCGAACAGGATCGTCTGGTTGAGCCCGAGGAGCAGCATGCGGCGGGACATCGGCAGCTGCACCTTCGTGAGCATCTGACGGTTCGTCGCGCCCATCGACGCTGCCGCCTCGACCGTGTTCACCGGCACGCGGCGGATGCCGAGTGCGGTGATGCGGATGCACGGCGGGATCGCGTAGATCATCGTCGCGACGACTGCAGCCGCGTAGCCGATCGAGAAGAAGAGCACGACCGGCATCAGGTACGCGAACGCGGGGACGATCTGAGCCGCGTCGAGGAACGGGCGTGATCGCGCGGTTGAACCGCGTCGAACGGCCCGCGGCGATGCCCGAGCGGCACGCCGATCACGATCGACAGCCCGACCGCGGCGAGCATGAGCGCCAGCGTCTCCATGCTCTCGGCCCACAGGCCCGCGACCGCGAAGGAGGCGAACGCGCCGAGCGCCCAGGCGCCTGCCCGCAGCCCTCCGAAGCGCCAGGCGAGAAGCGTGCCTGCGACCGTCGTCCCGATCCACGTGAGCCAGACGAGCAGGTCGTTGAACCACGTCACGAGGTTGTCGGCGAAGACCCGGAAGCCGTCGAAGACGCTGAAGAGCAGCCCTCCTCCACCCTCGAGACGCTGGTCGATGAGGTAGGTCTGGATCGAGTCGAACCGTGCCTGCAGCCCGTTCCAGACGAGCTCCGATCGGCCACGGGTACTCGGCCTTCCAGCCCCGGTACGCGAGCCACATGACGCCGACGATGGCCGCGACCTGGACGATCTTCCCGCGCCACCACGGGGCGTGCGAGACGGACGTGGTCGCGACTGCCTGCGCCTCGGTGATCGTCGACACCGACTACGCTTCCTCTTCGGCGATCGCCCGCAGGACGGCCTCGCGGTCGACGATGCCGACGACCCGCCCGTCCTCGACGCAGCACACCGGTCGCTCGCTCGCCGCGAGCACCGGCAGAGCTCTGCGCATCGTCGTCCGCACGTCGAGCTTCGGCCCGTCGGTCGGATCGCCCGGCTCGGGATCGCGCATGATCCAGCGCAGCGTCAGGACGTGGCTGCGCGCGATGTCGCGCGTGAAGTTCTCGACGTACTCGTCCGCCGGCGAGCCGACGAGCTCCTCGGCGGTGCCGAGCTGGACGATCGCGCCGTCGCGCATGATCGCGATGCGGTCGCCGAGCCGAAGAGCCTCGGGCAGGTCGTGCGTGATGAACATCGTCGTCTTGCCGATCTCCCGCTGCAGGCGCATGACCTCGTCCTGCATGTCGCGCCGGATCAGCGGATCGAGGGCGCTGAACGGCTCGTCGTAGAGCATCACGTCCGGGTTGGCAGCGAAGGCGCGCGCGACGCCGACGCGCTGCTGCATCCCGCCCGACAGCTGGTCGGGGAACTGATTCGCGACGTCCTCGAGCCCGACGAGCGTCAGCACCTCCCGCGCACGTCGCGTGGCGCTCCTTCTTGCCCATGCCCTGCACCTCGAGCCCGAAGGCGACGTTGTCGATCACGCGCCGGTGGGCGAGGAGCCCGAAGTGCTGGAAGACCATCGAGACCGAGTTGCGGCGAAGGTCGCGCAGCTCTGTGCGATCGGCGGCCATCACGTCGTGGCCGACGATCTCGATCTTCCCGGCCGTCGGCTCGATCAGCCGGATGAGCGTTCGGACGAGGGTCGACTTGCCCGAGCCGGACAGCCCCATGACGACGAAGACCTCGCCGGGCCAGACCTCGAGCGAGACGTCCTTGACGGCGACGACGCAGCCCGTCTTCGCTCGCTGCTCCGCGCGCGGGAGGTCCGCGTCGGGCGACCCGACGAGTCGCTCGCCGTTCGGCCCGAAGACCTTCCAGACCCCCTCGGCGCGGATGGCCGGTGGGCTCGAATAGTCGATGCGGTGCCTGGGTGCCTCGAGAGCGTGCTCGGCGGTCTCCGTCATGCGCGCGCAGCTGATATATCACTCGGCTTCGCGGCTGTCTACCGCGCGTAACGAAGACGAGTCAGATCGTCTTGAACGGATGAGAGAGGTCGCTACCGCACAGCAGTGCGGTCAGAGGTCAACCGGGATACGAGAGCCCGACGGCCGATGCAGGAACGAAGTCGCCCTGCGGTCGCTCGCCGATGTTGAGGGCCTGGCCGGTGATCGTTCCGGCGTTTCCGCCCGGGTTCCAGCCCGCGGGGTTGTACTGCCAGTTCACATGGATCGGGTAGGCATAAGCGGGATGGGGCTTGAGCCAAAGGTCAGTGTGCACCTCGGGCCAAAACGGTCCGCCCGGCGTGCCGGAGATGGTCCCGTTGGACTTGTTGAGTGCGGGAGCGGCCTGGGTCAGGTGCTCCATGTTCACGCGCTCGTAGTGCCACTGTCCGACCGCAGCGGCGGAATGCTCGAACGGCTGCATCTGAAGCGAGAGGCCGCTCGACTTCAACGTCACGTTGTACAGGCGAAGGACGTTCGGTCCCGCCCAGGACTGAATCGCATCCGTGTGGACGTAGCCGACCGGATGGAGCGATTCGAAGCGACAGTTCTGCACTTGCACCGTAGCCCCCGACCCTTGTGCCAGCACCAGGGCCTGGCCGATTCCCTGCCCGTGGACGTACAGCCCTTCGATGTGCAGCGTTCCCGTCTGGTCGACCGAGTAGATGCCGTACTGGAGAGCCGCGGACCCGCCTGTGGTGGCCTGTACGTCCTGGCGAATCTCTCCGCCGATCACCACGACGTTCCGCCCGCCCCTGAGCACGAGCCCGCCACGCACGGTCAGAGGCGTGGAGGGCATGCGGACGATGTAGTCCTGCCCGGCGGCGAAGTCGAACACGCTATTCGAGTTGGACGCCTGGACGGTAATCGGGTTCGTCAATGCGGGCGGGTTCCATCTTCTCGCCGAAGACGACGAACAGGCGACAAAGGCGACGTACGCGACGGCTAGAAGGCCTATCGCGACGGCTAGAGGGCCAACAAGGAGCAACAACGGTCGGCGCATGCGTATCCCTACGGCTCAAGGTGCAGCCCGGATCGCCGCGTCCGCACCGGCAAGATCTAGTCCTCGGTCAACAGCCCGTAGACCGCGAACGTGACAGCACGCCGCCGAAGCCGATCAGGCAGAGCTGGTAGCCGGGGAGGGCGACGGCGACAGCGACCGAGAGCACGGCGCTGACGCCCATCGCCCAGCGGGTCGTCCTCACGGCTCTTCGGGATCCGAGCCGCCGAAGTCCGCGATGCTTGTGTCGACCCAATCCATCGGGCGCGCCCCCTCTGGAACCTCCTCCACGACCACCCCGGGCGAACGCGCGAACGCTGCGATCGCGGTGCCGACAGCCTCGATCGGCTTCGACCCCGAGGCGACGTCGTGGCTGTACGCGTCCCGCGCGCGCTTCACCCGCTCACGCCCAGACTTCGTCGCAACCGCATACACGGCGACTGCGAGCACGACGAGGTTCAACGCTCGTTTCATGCTTGCCCCGTCGTTCGCAGGCCGGGCAAGAGGACGACCTCTTTCGTCTCTCTCTTCGGGCGCTTCGTCACCGTCACCGTGATCCCGAAGGCGTTCGCCTCCGCGAGCATCTCGTCGGTCGTCTTCGCCATGGCGGCAGCGTAGCCCCGATCGACGCGGTTCGACTGCGTCGATACCACTGGCAGAGGCAGTCACGATCGGAACGCGACGACGAGAATCGCGGTACCGAGTGCGCAACAACGGCCGCGAATTGGCTCTATGCCGGCGTTGGAGGCGATTCTCGACTAGATCGTCTTGAACTGCTCGAACGGCTGGCGGCAGTCCTCGCAGTAGCGGATCGATCGGCACGGGGTCGGGCCGAAGAGGTTCTCGAGCTTCGTCTGCGTCGAGCCGCAGTACGGGCAGCGAAAGCCGCGTTCGAGCTGGACGAGCTCGAGCTTCTCGGCGACTCGTGGGGCCGGCGGTGCGAACCCGGCGGCGCGCAGCTTCTCGCGTCCCGCGGGGGTGATGTCGTCGGTCGACCAGGAGTCGTCGAGCCGGACGTGGATGTCCGGTGTCGCGCCCAGTTCGGCGATCCGGGCCTCCATCGCCAGGCGCATGGCGTCGAGCGCGGGACAGCCCATGAACGTCGGAGTGAAGTCGACGTTCACTGTTCCATTCGTCACCTCGACGCCTTTCACGACACCGAGGTCGACGATCGAGATCACCGGGATCTCCGGATCGGGGATCTCAGCCAGTGCCTCCCAAACCTCGTCGACCGTCACCATTGCGAACCGGCCGGCGCGGAGCGACGGACGGAGGTCATCTCCTCCCAGAGCTCCGCGAGCTCGGCCTCGTGGACGCCGCGCGGGACGGGCTCCGCGTCCGGCAGCGTTCGGCCGAGCTTCTCCTGGACGCGCGCAACGAGCTCGGGGCGCAGCGCGTCGTCGAGGACGCCAAGCGCATACGGCCACAGCTCGTCGACGGCCTCCTGGAGACGCTCGCTGCCCTCGTCGGTCGCGAGCAGGCGGTCGACCCACATCTCGGCGTGCATCCGGTGGTACGCCTCCTCGCGATCCATCTTTGCCGCGAGCCCCGCGATCTCCAAGTCGTCCGACGCCTTGAGCGCGGCGAGCCGGATCTCGTCCGCCGTCTCGTACAGCCAGTGCCGCGCGATCGTCCGCGCCCACTCGAGCTTGCGCAGCTCGACGAGCGGCGCCGAGCGGTAGTCGCCCGGCTCACGGTCGAACGCGAGCTCGTCGGCGGTGGTCCCGAGCTCGGCTGCGGCGAGCTCGTACAGGGCGCGCGCGTGGCCGATCTCGTTCTGGGCGATCGACGAGAACGCGACGTCCTCTTCGAGGAACGGCGCGATGCCGGTCCACTCGGAGTTGCGCCAGCCGAGGATCAGCTCGTCGTCGGCGATCGCGAGGAGCAGATCCGTGCGGTCACTCACTCGCCGCTCCCGGCGCCATGTCCAGCGTCCCCGCGCGCTCGCGTGCTTCGGCCAGGCGCGCCTTGATCGAGTAGCCGTCGACGCGGCGGTACTTCATCTCGAACTCGTCGGGGAACTCGTCGATCTCGTGGAGCGCATCGCGCGGCACGAGCCAGAGCGCGACCGATTCCTGCCGCCGTCCGTACTGCTCGCGGGCGTAGATCTCTGCAAACGCGTCGTCCGGCGCGGTCACCGAGCCGGCGTGCTGGAACGGCTGCCCCTTGCGCTCCCGACGGAAGACCTCGTAGACCACTACGCAGCCTCCGCGAGCACCACCCGCTCGACCCAGGCCACGTCCTCGCGCGACAGCCGCCTGAACGCGAGGCGCTCGGCCGACGCGGGCCCGTGGCCCGTGACGACGGAACGGAGCTTCTCCCAGTCGGGCTCGGTGTACCGCCACGTCTGGGTCTCGTCGTCCTTGTGGAGCGCGGGATCCGGGATGGTCAGGCCGAGCTCGCGGATCTGCGGCACGTACCCGTCGAGGAACTGCTGTCGCGCCTCCTCGTTCGCCTGGCTCTTGATGCGCCAGACGACCATCGGGTCCTCCTCCGCCGGGATCGGGTTCCCGTGGAAGTGCATGAGCGGCTCCCACCAGCGGTCGAGCGCCTCCTGCACGAGGCCGAACTGGTCTTCGGTGCCGGTGACCATCGCGAGGACGACGTCGCGGCCGTGGAGGATGTGGAACGACTCCTCCCAGCAGATCTTCTTCATGATCCGCGCGTACGGCGCGTACGAGCACCTGAGGAGCGCCTTCTGCGAGACGATCGCGGCCGCGTCGACGAGCCATGCGATGACGCCGACGTCGCCCCACGTGCGGGTGGGGTAGTGGAAGACATTGTGGAACTTCGCCTTGCCCGAGACGAGGTCGTCGAGGCACGCGCTGCGGGGCTTGCCGAGGTCCTCGACGACACGGTAGATGAGCTGTGCGTGGCCGACCTCGTCCTGGATCTTCGCGGTGAGCGCGAGCTTCCGCTGCAGCGTCGGCGCACGGAGGATCCAGTCGCGTTCCGGCAGGACGCCCATGAGCTCCGAGTTGCCGTGCATCTCGATGAACTTCACGAGCCGAGCGCGGTACGCGTCCGGCATCCAGTCGCTCGTCTCGACCTGCGCTCCGGACTGGACGTACTCGAGAAACTCCTGTTCGCGCGCCTCCATGCCGGCCTCCCTACCGAACGGTCGTTAGCATCGAGTGTAATGGCTACGCGACGGGAGGAGCTGACACGCGAGGCCGCGAGGCTCTTCGCCGAGCGCGGGTTCCACGGGACCTCCATGGACGCGCTCGCGCAGGCGCTCGGGGTCCAGAAGGGCTCGCTCTACTCGCTGACCGGGTCGAAGCAGGAGCTCCTCTTCGAGACGATGCGCGAGGGCGCCCGCGCGTTCCACGGGGCGCTCGACCTGGTCCCCGAGGACGAGTCGGCGGTCGAGCGCGTGCGGGTTGCCCTGCGCGGGCACCTCCGCATCGTCGCGGAGCAGCTCGACGTTGCGACCGTCTTCACGCGAGAGTGGCGGTACCTCGAGGGCGAGTACCGCGAACAGATCGTGTCCGAGCGGCGCCGGTACGAGGAGCGCTGGCGTGCGCTCTTCCGCGAGGGCGTCGAGTCGGGCGACCTGCGAACCGATCTCGACTCCGCTGCGGCCGCGCTGCTCGTTCTCTCGGCCGCGAACTGGGCCTACACGTGGCTCGAGCCTGGCCGCGACACCGACGAGCTCGCCGATCGCTTCCTGGCGATCCTCGTCGATGGGATCCGCGGCTACGCGACACCGGCGTGACGCGGATCCTCATCGTCAACCCGTTCGCCTCCGGCGTCGACGAGCACCGGCTCGCCGCCGTTCGCGCGGCGCTGCCCTCCGGCACGGAGACGATGCTCACGACGGCCGCCGGCGAGGCGACGGAGATCGTGCGCTCCGCCGGCGACGTCGAGGCGATCTACGTCTTCGGCGGCGACGGCACCTTCAACGAGGTGCTCAACGGCGTCGAGAGCGAGGTCCCGCTCGGGCTCATCCCGGGCGGTGGGACGAGCGTCCTCCCGCGCGCGCTCGGTCTCCCGCGCAACCCCGGGAAGGCGGCACAGCGGATCGCGGAGGGAAGGACGCGGCGCATCGGTCTCGGGCGCGTCAACGGTCGCCGCTTCGGCTTCAACGCAGGGCTCGGGCTCGACGCGGAGCTCGTCCGCAAGGTCGACGAGCTCGGCCGCAGGCCCGACGGGAGGAGGCCCGGCGACGTGGCCTTCATGAAGGTCGCGTCCGGAACGCTCTGGGCACGGCACGGTCGCTTCGACGAGCAGCTCGAGGTCGAAGGGGCGGGTCGAGCGGCGCTCGTCCTGGTGGCGAACTGCTCGCCGTACACGTATGCGGGAACGGTCGCGCTCGAGCTCGTCCCCGGCGCTTCGTTCGACGCGGGTCTTGCCTACGTCGCGCCGGTGTCGCTGCGCGCCCGCGACCTTCCGCGCTTGCTGCTCCGTGGGGCGCGTGGGTCGGGGCTCAAGCACGACAGGACGCTTGCCGCTCGCGACCTCGATCGCATCGTCGTGCACTGCGACGAGCCACTCCCGCTCCAGGTCGACGGCGAGGACACCGGCGACGTGCTCGACGTCGTCTACGAGGCCGAGCGCGACGTCGTCACCGTCTTCGTCTGATCTGGCTGCTCCCGATCGAATGCACCGCGGGGCGTCACGGGGTTCCGGCGTAGACTGTCGGCCGCGATGAGCCGCGTGCTCCCGGCCGAAGGAGACCTGCGCCGCGTCATCGGCGACGGCGAGGCCGTCCCGGACGGTGAGGTCGAGGGCCTCACCGCCGACGACCTCCTCGCTCTCTATCGCGACCTCGTCCTCCTGCGGACGTACGACGAGCGCTCGGTCGTCTACCACCGTCAGGGGCGCATCGGGACGTACGCGATCTTCTGGAACCACGAGGCGATGCAGGCGGGGTCCGTGTTCGCGCTCGAGGACCGCGACTGGATCTTCCCCGCGTACCGCGAGTCCGCGATCGGGCTCCTCCGCGGGATGCCGGTCTCGACGTCCTCTCCTGGTGGCGCGGTCATCCGGCCGGCTGGTGGAATCCCACGGAGTTCAACGTCGCGTCGATCTGCGTCCCCATCGCGACCCAGATCCCGCACGCCGTCGGGTTCGCCTGGGGCTCCGCGCTCAAGGGCGACGACCGCATCGCCCTCACGCTGTTCGGGGACGGCGCGACCTCCGAGGGCGCCTTTCACGAGGGCATGACGTTCGCAGGGGTGATGAAGGCGCCCGTCGTCTTCTTCTGCAACAACAACCAGTGGGCGATCTCGACGCCGCTCTCGCAGCAGACGGCCGCGCCCACGCTCGCGGACAAGGCGATCGGCTACGGCATGCCCGGGGTCCGAGTCGACGGAGGCGACGTACTCGCGGTGTACGAGGCGACGCGCGACGCCGTGCTGCGCGCACGCGCCGGCGACGGGCCGACGTTCATCGAGGCGGTCACCTACCGCGCCGCCCCGCACGCCACGGCGGACGACCCGTCGATCTACGTCGATCCCGAGCGTGTCGAGGAAGCGCGCGAAACGAGTGTGTCGGGCGGTACGAGCGCTACCTCATGCGCCTGGGCGTCCTCACCGACGAGGGCGCCGAGGAGATCAGGCAACGAGGCGCTCGAGCTGATGCGCGCCGGCATCGCCGCAGCCGAGGCCGAGCCGCCGGCGGATCCGGCGCTCGTCTTCGAGCACGCGTACGCCGACCCGCCGCCGTCGCTCCTCGCGGAGCGGGACGAGCTGCGGAGGATCCTCGGTGGCTGAGCGGCTCCTCGTCGAGGCGGTCAACGACGCGCTCCACGTCGAGATGGAGCGCGACCCGTCGGTCATGGTCATGGGCGAGGACGTCGGCAAGCTCGGCGGCGTCTTCCGCGCGACCGCCGGGCTGCAGGAGCGCTTCGGCGTCGACCGGTGCGTCGACACGCCGCTCGCCGAGGCCGGGATCCTCGGTACGGCAGTCGGCCTGTGCATGGCCGGCTGGCGGCCGGTCGTCGAGATGCAGTACGACGCGTTCAGCTACCCGGCGCTCGACCAGCTCATCAACCACGTGGGGCGCTACCGCTGGCGCACGCGCGGGAAGATGTCGTTCCCGCTCACGATCCGCATGCCGTACGGCGGCGGCGTCCGCGCGCCCGGAGCTCCACGACGACTCGCCGGAGACGTACTACGTCCACACGCCCGGCGTGAAGGTCGCGATCCCGTCGACGCCCGCGGACGCGAAGGGGCTCCTCGCGGCGGCGATCCGCGACCCCGACCCGTCGTCGTCCTCGAGCCGAAGCTCCACTACCGCACGGCGAAGGAGGACGTGCCGGACGGCGAGCACGTCGTGCCGCTCGGCGAGTCGCGGGTAGTGCGCGAGGGCTCCGACCTGACCCTCGTCGCGTACGGCGCGATGGTGCACGTCGCGCTCGCCGACTGCGGACGCGCTCGCGGGCGAGGCGTCGTGCGAGGTGCTCGATCTGCGCTCGCTGAAGCCGCTCGACGAGGACGGCCTGCTCGCGTCCGTCGCGAGGACCGGTCGCGTCGGTCGTCGTGCAGGAGGCGCCGCGCGTGTGCGGCTTCGCGGCCGAGGTGGCCGCCGTGCTCGCCGAGAAGGCGATCTTCGATCTGCGGGGCCCGGTGATCCGCGTGACGGGCTACGACGTGCCCTATCCGTACTGGCAGATCGAGGACGCGTACATGCCGTCGGTCGAGCGCGTCGTCGACGCGGCGCGCCGAGTGCTCGCGGCCGATCGAGTGGCGCTCCACGAGATCCCGCTCGAGCGGCGCACGCTCCACGGCCACTTCTCGCGCGACCTCGAGCCGATCCTCACGGTCGAGAGCGGCGACTCCATCGCGTTCGCCTGCCTCAACGCCGGCTGGCGTGATGCAGCGGGCGCGAGGGTCGAGTACCGAGCCGAGGGAGACGAGCTCGACGCAGGCCACGCGCTCGTCGGACCGGTCGAGGTCGAGGGCGCCCGTGCGGGCCAGACGCTCGTCGTCGAGATCGACGAGATCCGCATCGGCACGTGGGGCTACACGGACGCGGGAGGCTGGTACACGCCTCTCAACGAGCGGCTCGGCGTCGCACGAGGGCGAGAACGTCGCGCTCGAGCTGGCGGCTCGACGCGGACGGAGGCGGTGGGTCGCGACCAGGCGGGGTCGCGAGGTCGACCTTGCGCCCCTTCCTCGGCGTCATCGGGATGCCGCCCGACGAGCCGGGGATCCACCCGACCGCGCCGCCGCGGCGGAGCGGCGGGAACATCGACTGCAAGGAGCTCGTCGCCGGGACGACGCTCTTCCTCCCGATCTCCGTCGACGGTGCGCTGCTCTCCGCCGGCGACGGCCATGCCGCTCAGGGCGACGGCGAGGTGTCGCAGCTCGCGATCGAGGCGCCGGTCGAGCGCGCGCGTGCTCACGCTCTCGGTGCGCGACGATCTCCCGCTCGGCCTGGCCGATCGCGTGGACGCCGGAGGCGTGGCTGACGTTCGGCTTCGACGAGGACCTCGACGAGGCGGCGGCGATCGCGATCGACGGGATGCTCGACCTGATGGAGCGCGAGCACGGGCTCGACGAGCGCGAGGCGCTTGCTCTCGCGAGCGTCGTCGTCGATCTTCGCGTGACGCAGCTCGTCAACGGAGCGCGCGGAATTCACGCGCGACTCGCGCACGACGCGCTCCGCTAGACGACAATTCGACGCGATGTCGACGTGGATCGTCCAGTTCCTGATCGTCGCGCTCTTCGCGCTGACGTGCGGAGTGCTCGCCGTCGCCTGGATGCGCGGGCGCCTCGGCATCGCGGCGCTCGTCCTCTTCGTGGTCTCCGTCGCTCGTCTGGATCGCTGCGTTCGTCGCGATCACGAACGAGTTCCACGGCGCGAACAACTTCGCGACGTGCGGCGACGACTGCGGCGACGATCCACTACGTGTCGGCGGTCGCGTTCATCGCGCCGCCGCTCCTCATCGCGCTCGCCGCTCTCGCGATGCTGTCGCGCGCGGCCAGCGCTGGCGCGCGCGGCGTGCGCTCGCGCACGAGAATCACGGGTAGTGGCGAGCTCGTTCAAGCTCCCGGACCTCGGCGAGGGCCTGACCGAGGGCGAGGTCGCGCGCTGGCTCGTGGCCGAGGGGCAGGAGATCGCCGAGGACGACCCGCTCGTCGAGATCCAGACCGACAAGGCGACCGTCGAGATCCCGTCGCCGTACGGCGGCACCGTGCTGCAGGTCCTCGTCGCCGAGGGCGACGTGGTGCCGGTCGGCACCGAGCTCGTCGTCATCGGCGCTCCGGGCGAGACGCCGCCGACGCCGAGCCCGCTCGGCGAGCGCCGGCACAGCGCGTCGCGTCACACCGGACCCGGGCCGCGTGCAGGCGACGCCCGGTCGTCCGCCGGATCGCGCAGGAGCTCGGCGTCGACCTGGCGACGGTGTCGCGGGGAGCGGGCCGGGCGGCCGGATCACCGAGGACGACGTGCGCGACGCCGCCGTCGCGGCGGGCGAAGGGCGGCGCGAGCCGCTGCGCGGCGTCCGCCGCGTGATCGCCGAGCACATGGCGCGCGCGCACCGCGAGGTGCCGCCCGTGACCTGGGTCGAGGAGTGCGACTTCGAGGACGTTCCGCTCGACCGCCTCCTGCGCGACCGTCGTGAAGGCGTGCGCCGACTCCCTCGCCGAGTATCCCGGAGCTGAACGCGCGCCTCGACGGCGACGCGATCCTCTACCTCGACCGCTACGACATCGGCGTCGCGGTCCAGACCGACGACGGGCTCGTCGTCCCGGTCGTCCGCGGCGTGGACGAGAAGTCCGTCGACGAGCTCGCCACCGAGATCGCCGACCTCGCCGAGCGCGCGCGGTCGGGCTCGCTCGCGGCCGACGAGCTGCGCGGCTCGACGTTCACGGTCACGAGCGCGGGCAAGCTCGCCGGGCTCTTCCAGACGCCGATCGTCAACCACCCGGAGGTCGCGATCCTGAGCGTCGGTCGCGTGGCGCCGAGGCCGGTCGTCGCGGGACGACGCGATCGTCGTCCGACGCGTCGGAACCGTCGCGCTCACGTTCGACCACCGTGTCGTGGACGGCGCGCGCGCAGCCGCCTTCGGGCTGGCGGTCATCGCCCGCATCGAGGGCTCGGGGTAGCTCGCTCTCTACACTCCTCCGCGTGGGGAGCTGGTACACGATCGGCCTCTGCCTGGGCCTCGGGCTCGGGCTCTCGATCGCGATCACGGGGATCCTGGGCACGAACGTCCTCGGGATCGGTGCCGCCGCGGTCGTCGGCGCCGTCCTCGGTGGCGCGATCGGGCTGCTGATCGGCGACTCCGCGGAGACCGTGGCCGGAGCAGTCGGCGGCGTTCTCGGAGCTCTTGTCGGCGGCGGCCGTCGTCGTCGGCGCACTCCGTCGCGGTGCGACCCGCTTCGGCGTCGGGGCGTACATGGGAGCGCTCGGCGTGCTGGTCTGCCTCGTCGCGCTCATCCCGATCGCCGGGTACGTCCTGGCGGTCGCGCTCCCGGTCCTCGCCGCCCGGATGCGAGGGCGTCAGGCCGCGCGCTTCGCAGGGCTGCGTACGCTCGCCAAGTGACGCTCGTCCGTCGACGCCGCCGTCGCGCGTGCGGAGATGGTCGAGCGGCAGCTCCGCCGCCGTGGCATCACGGACGAGCGCGTGCTCGACGCGATGGGGCGCGTGCCGCGGGAGCTCTTCGTGCCGGAGGGTCTCCGCGCGCTACGCCTACGACGACGGCGCGCTTCCGATCGGCCAGCGGCCAGACGATCTCGCAGCCGTTCGTCGTGGCGACGATCTGCTCGCTCCTCGACCTCGACGGGACCGAGCGCGTGCTCGACGTCGGCACGGGCTCCGGGCTACCAGGCCGCCGTGCTCGCGGAGCTCGCGGCCGACGTGGTGACCATCGAGCGTGTTCCGGAGCTCGCCGAGGAGGCCCGAGCCCGCCTTCGCGCACGCCGGCGTCTCGAACGTCGAGGTGCGGGTCGGCGACGGCTCACTCGGCGTCCCCGAGCACGCGCCCTTCGGCGCGCATCGCGGTCGCGGCCGCCGCGCCCCGCGTCCCGCGAGCCCTCTACGACGCAGCTCGTCCGAGAGGCGGCAGGCTCGTCCTCCCGCGCGGCTCGCGGCGCGGCCAGGACCTCGTGCTCGTCGTGCGTACGCCGACGGGCCCGGTGGAGCGCACCTCGATCTCGTGTCGCTTCGTTCCGCTCGTCGGCGACGAAGGGTTTGGCGATGACTGATCGTATGGGGGGCGGTGATGAGTTACCGCCCGACTACCCTGCGATGACCGTGGAGTCCTCGCAAGCCCGCATCGACGCCGGATTCTCGCCCGCACGGGTGCGCGCCGGCATGCGCAAGCGCAAGAACTGGGAGCAGCTCGCGACAGTTCTGCGCCGTCGGCGCCACCGGGTACTTCGTCAACCTCGCCGTCTACGCGTTCCTGCTCGACGTCGTCGGGCTGCACTACATCTCCGCCGCCGTCGGCTCCTTCCTCGTCGCGGTGACGAACAACTACGCGTGGAACCGCATGTGGACGTTCCGCGCGCAGCGGGGCGACGTCGCGTACCAGGGGGTGCGGTTCCTCGTCGTCTCGACGATGGCGCTGGTCGCGAACCTGGGCGTCCTGCACATGCTCGTCACGCTCGGGCTCGGCGAGTTCGTGGCCCAGGCGATCGCGATCGTGCTCGTCACGCCGGTGAACTTCGTCGGCAATAAGCTCTGGTCGTTCGGACCTCGAAGCTAACTCGCGCTTCGCCGCGGCTGCGTCGCGGCCGTCTTCGCTCGTCTTGCCTGCGACCGGCGTCGCGCAGGCGATCCCGGCGGATCTCGCGCGCCTCGAGCGAGGACGAGGCGATCGGAGCTCGCGCTCGACGATCCGAAGATCGCGGACTGGCTCGAGCGCTACCCGCCGGACCCGACGACGTCCGCGCGACTTCGACGAGGAGACGCGTACGTGGATCGTCAAGGTCTGGTCGGGGGAGGCGGGGCAGGTCGCGCAGGCGGTCGTCGCAGGACACGACCGGCCGTGTGACCGAGGCGTGGACGGGCCCGCAGGTCGCCTGGAAGATGGCACGTGGGCGCGAGGGGGCGTTCGGCGGCAAGACGCTCCTGAAGCCGTACGTCTGGCTCGCGTTCTGCCTCGTCTTCCTCGTCGGGCTCGCGGACCTCCGCAGGCCGCTGTCCGACGCGAAACCTCGATCTGCTCGCGCTCCTCGGCTTCACGCGTCTCGCTCGTGTTCTTCGACCGCGGCGAGATCTTCCGCAGCGTCCCGCTCGCCTACCCCGTGCTCGCGTATCTGCTCGGCCGTGGGGTCTGGGTCGGCTTCGGTCGTCGCTCGGAGGCGCTGTCGTCCGTCTGGCCGACGTGGGTGCTCGCGGCGGCGGCCGTCTTCCTGCTCGGCTTCCGGGTCGGGCTCAACCTCGAGGCGCCGCGAGGAGTCATCGACGTCGGGCTCGCCGGGGTCGTCGGCGCCGACCGGATCCTCGACGGCGAGGCGCCGTACGGGAACATGCCGCAGCGCGGCGACGCTGAAGCCGTGCGGCCCGGAGGACGCCGAGGGGCAGGTGCGCGAGCGCATCCAGACGAACGGCCGCTGCGAGGCGGCGATCGAGCGCGGCGACACCTACGGGCCCGTCTCGTACCTCGCCTACGTCCCAGCGGTCGCGGTCTTCGACTGGAGTGGGAAGTGGGACTCGCTTCCGGCGGCGCACGCGACCTCCATCGCGTTCGACGCTGCTCGCCGTCCTCGCGCTCCTTGCTCGTCGGTCTGCGCTTCGCGAGGCCGCCGACTCGGCGTGCTGCTCGCGTTCGGCTGGGTCGCGTACCCGTTCACGGCGTACACGCTGAACGCGAACACGAACGACGCGATCATGCCGGTCTTCCTGCTCGTCGGCTTCTGGCTCGTGACCTCCGACTGGGCGCGAGGCGTCGTCCGTCGCCCTCGCCGGGCTGGACGAAGTTCGGCGCGCTCCTCGTCGCACCGCTCTGGGCGACGTATCCGGCTACGAGCTCCGCACGGGTGCTCCGCTTCGCGGCCGCGTTCGCGGTCGCGACGCGTGCTGGCGTTCTCGATCCTGCTGCTCGAGCCGTCGCTCTGGGACGCGGCTGCGCACGTTCTGGGATCGCACGATCGGCTTCCAGTCGGGCCGCGACTCGCCGTTCTCGATCTGGGGCTGGGGTCAGTACCACGCGCGCGGCATCCCCGACCTCGGCTTCCTCCAGCCGGTCGTCGCGGTGGCCGCCGTCGCGCTGGCGGGTCTCCTCGCGTTCGTTCCGCGGCGGAAGGGCCCGGTCGAGCTCGCGGCGCTGACCGCTGCCGTGCTCGTCGCGTTCCAGCTCGACGCTGACCCACTGGTTCTACCTCTACCTCCCGTGGGTCGTCCCGTTCGTGCTGCTCTGGCTGCTCCTCCCGGGGCAGCGAGGATCAGGACACGGAGACGCGCACGGACTCGATCGACGACGCCTTACCGGTCTCGGAGTCGCACTCGACGAGCGCGCCTTCGATCCTCACGCCGCCCTGAGCCGTCTCGAAGCGGACCGGCAGCCCGGTGCGCATGCGCCGGATCGCGAGGTCGGCCTCGACGCCGATCACCGAGTCGTGCGGCCCGGTCATGCCCGCGTCCGTGATGAACGCCGTCCCCTTCGGGAGGACCGTCGCGTCGGACGTCTGGACGTGCGTGTGCGTTCCGACGACCGCGGTCACGCGTCCGTCGAGCCAGCGCGCGAGCGCCGCCTTCTCGCTCGTCGCCTCGGCGTGGACGTCCACGAGCACGACCGGCGTCTCGCTGCCTCGCCTGCTCGACGAGCTCGTCGATGACCTCGAACATCGACGTCGCCGGGTGGAGGAAGAGCGAGCCGAGGACGTTGACCACGCCGAGTCGTGCGCCGTTCGGCCGTCGTGACGACAGCGACGCCGCGACCCGGCGTGTTCCGCGACGTGTTGGCAGGGCGCACGACGCGGTCCGACGAGTCGAGGTACTCGCCGATCTCGGAGCGCCGGAACGCGTGGTTTCCGAGCGTGATCGCGTCGACGCCCATGCCGAGAATCTGGTCGGCGAGCCTCGGCGTGATGCCGATCCCGTCGGCGGCGTTCTCGCCGTTCACGACGCACGCGTCGATCCCGAGCTCCGAGCGCAATGCGCTCAGGCGCTCCTGCAGCGCCCGCCGTCCCGGGGCGCCGACGACGTCGGCGATGAACAGGATGCGCAAGGTCGCGCAGCTTAGTAGGCATGCGGCTGCGGAGCAGTCGCCTTCAGGGATCTTTCGCGCGGCCGAAATCCGCATTCGCGGATCTCGGTCTTGCGCATGAGCAGCCTACGGCACGCCGAGCGTCGCCGACGGGTAGACCTGGATGGCGACGTTGTTCGCCGCCGTCCGTGGCGTAGCGCTCGAGCGCCTGGCGCTCGAAGCGGCTGATGTCCGTGACCGTGCCGAGCTTCGACGAGCCGGCCGCGACGTTCGCCCCGACCGTGAGCACGGGGTCGGGCCGGACGTTCTGGATCGAGACGACGAGCGACGGTGCCGACGACGGGCGCAGCTCGATCTCGGCGCCGACCGTGCGGCCGGACACGATCTGGTCGCGGATCGCCACGACGGTTCCGTCGACCGGCGAGTAGACGTCCGTTCCGGCGACGGCGCCGACGTCGAGCGTGCGGAGCGGGCCGCCGGAGAGCTGGTACCACGCGAGACCGCTCCGCGACGCGCCCGGTGATCCGACGCCACAGGCGGGCGAGCGAGCCCCTCGTTGACCTGCGGGCCGACCGGCTTGAGGACGAGCGCTCCGTCCTCGCTTCCGTGGAAGCCGATCGCGGTGACGCCGCCCTGCGCGACGGGCGACTGGACGCGCAGGTTCCCGACCGTTGCGAGGATGTGCGGGGTCGGGCGGCGCGGACGTCACCGGGAGCGGCGCGGGGCGGCTCACGGCCGGCGCGCTGCTCGTTGTCGAACGCCGTGAGCGCGAGCGTGACGACCGCGAGGACGGCGATGACGCCGACATCGCGAAGCGCCGCGCTCGGGCCTGCGCCCGTCGCCGATCGGCGCGAAGTCGGGCAGCGTGACGGGAGCGCGGAGTCGTCGTCGCCATTTGCACGGACCGTAGCAAGGTCTCCGACGGGCGCTCTCCAGGCCCGACGGTACGATCCGGCGCATGGCCGGCTCCGGCCCGACGATCCAGATCCCGCGGTGGATCCAGCTGGTCGTCCTCCCCGTCGCGCTCGTCCTCGCGTTCCTGCTCGCGAAGACGCTCGGTCACGTCCTGTTCCTGTTCCTCACGGCCGGCGTGATCGCGTTCACGCTCAACCCGCTCGTCCGCGACCTCACGCGGCTGAAAGTGCCCCGCGGGCCGTCCGTCTTCCTCGTCTACACGATCTTCCTCGCCGTCGTCGTGGCGCTCCTCGTCGCGATCGGCGCCGTCGCCGTCGACCAGGCGCGCGAGGCTGCGGACCGGATCGACGAGTACGTCACCGAGGACGTCGACGGGCGGTCAGACCGCCGCGGAGCTCGACATCGACCGGCTCCAGGCGTGGCTCGACGACCACGGCCTCGAGCAGGTCCAGATCCGCGAGCAGGTCAACGAGTGGCTGGACGGGCTCAGCGCCGGCGAGATCTCCGGCTACGCGCAGGACGCGATCTCGTTCGCCCAGGGAGCGGCGTTCTCGTTCGTGCTCCTCATGTTCTCGGTCGATCCTGATCATCGTCATCTCGATCTACATGCTCCTCGACATGCAGCGACTCGAGCGCACGATCGACGCGCGCTTCCCACCGCACGGCGGCGCGCCGCTGACCCAGCGGATCGAGGGCGCGCTCTGGGGCTACCTGAAGGGACAGGCGATCCTCTCGACGGTCATCGGGACGAGCGCGGGCGTCGGCATGTACATCCTCGGCGTGACCGGGCTCGTCGAGGGCGCCGCAGGAGTACGCGCTCCTCTTCGGCCTGTGGACCGCCTTCATCGAGGTGATCCCGTACATCGGGCCGTGGCTCTCCGCCGTGCCGCCGTCGATCTTCGCGCTCTTCGCGGACCCGCCCTGGGGCGATCGTCTGGGTCGGGATCCTCTTCCTCTTCATCTACCAGGTGGAGGGGCACATCGTCGTTCCGAACGTCATGGCCAACGCGCTGCGGCTCCATCCGCTGCTCGTCATCTTCGGGCTGCTCGCCGGCGGCGAGCTCTACGGGATCGCCGGCGTGCTCGTCGCGCTGCCGACGATGGCCGGGCGGGCGGGCGATCTGGGAGTTCTTCCGCGAGCGCGTCGAGCTCGAGACGCTGGGACGAGGGCGGCTCGGAGGTGCCGGTCGAGGTCGAGCTCGAACCGCCGAAAGCGGCGAGCGGGTCGCGGTAGCGTCTCCGTTCGTGTGGGAGACGATCACGGCGGAGCCGCGGCCGAGAGCCCGCTCTGGGCCGAGGCGGTCCGGGCCGGAGGGCGAGCAGGAGCGTGAGCCCGTGTTCTCGCCGCTCGGGGCCGCTGCGGCACGGCGCTCGGGCTCGAGACGATCTACGAGGGGTACCTCGTGCACTACGGCCGCTCGCGGCTCTTCTCGCCCGCCGACCGCGACGCTGGCGCTCCTCCTCGGCGACTACCTCTACGCGCACGGGCTCGTACGCGTCGCGGAGACCGGCGACGTGGCCGCGGTGTCCGACCTCGCCGAGCTCATCTCGCTGTGCGCGCAGGTCCGCGCCGACGGGCGTGACGGCGACGGACCGGCGTGGGCCGCGACGGCCGCGTCGCTCGGCGCGGGAGGCCTGGAGCTCCCGCGTAGCGCGTTGCGGGAGCGCGGCGACTCGAGCTTGCTGGACGCCTCTGCACGTGTGACGGCGGGTGACGAGGCGGTCGACCTTGCGCTCGCTGCGCACGCCCGGCTCGTCGGGTAGCAGTCGCCGCGATGCTCGCTGCGTTCGTCGAACTCCTCGCCCAGACCGAGAAGTCGGCTTCCGAGGAAGGGCGCGACATCGTGCTCTCGATGCTCGTCGTCGGGCTCATCTTCGTGGCGGTCGCCGTCGGCGGCGACCTCCTCGCGAAGCTGTCGCGCAAGAAGCACTAGACCCGCGCAGTCTCGAATCGCATGATTGGCCGCGATGCGGCCCGAGCTTCCGACCGGAACGGTCACGTTCCTGTTCACCGACGTCGAGGGGTCGACCAAGCTCCTTCACTCATTGGGCGCTGAGGCGTACGCCGACGCGCTGGCCGAGCATCGCCGAGTCATACGCGAGGCGTGTGCGTCGCAGGGAGGGGTCGAAGTCGATACCCAGGGGGACGCCTTCTTCTTCGCCTTCTCTTCGGCACCGGAAGCGCTCGCGGCTGCGTCCGGCTTCACCGACTCCCTCGCCGAGGGACCGATCCAGGTTCGGGTCGGGCTGCACACGGGGACACCGCTGGTCACCGCGGAGGGCTACGTCGGAGACGACGTCCACTTCGCTGCGAGGGTCGCCGCGACTTCGCACGGCGGCCAGGTCGTCCTCTCGAACGCCACGGCGGCGCTCCTCGACCAGCAGCTCCTCGACCTTGGCGAGCACCGGCTCAAGGACATCGACGAGCCAGTCTCGATCTATCAGCTCGGCTCAAGCTCCTTTCCTCCGCTCAAGACGATCTCGAACACGAACCTGCCACGTCCCGCGAGCTCCTTCCTGGGCAGGGAGCGAGAGCTCGCCGACGTGCTCTCCTGCATCGAGCAAGGCGCCCGCCTCATCACGCTCACAGGTCCTGGCGGCACGGGCAAGACGAGACTCTCGATCGAGGCAGCTACCAGTCTCGTCGGTTCCTACAAGGCAGGCGTCTTCTGGGTCGGGCTGGCCACCCTCCGCGATCCCGCCCTCGTCAGTGAGACGATCGCCCACACGCTCGGCGCCAAGGACGATCTCGCCTCCCACATTGCAGAGCGGGAGCTGCTCCTGCTGCTCGACAACCTGGAGCAGGTGATCGAGGCGGCACCCGAGCTTTCGGCGCTCCTCTCCGCCTGCCCCAACCTCACGCTGCTCGTCACCTCCCGCGAACTCCTGCGTATCTCCGGCGAGGTCGAGTACGCGGTGCCCCCGCTCGCCGAGCCCGACGCGGTCGAGCTCTTCTGCGCGCGCTCCCAGCTCGAGGCCTCCGACGAGATCGCCGAGCTGTGCGCCCGCCTCGACTCTCTCCCCCTCGCCGTCGAGCTCGCCGCCGCCCGCACCAAGGCGCTCTCTCCCGCGCAGATCCTCGAGCGCCTCACGCAGCGGCTCGACCTGCTCAAGGGCGGTCGCGACGCCGATCCCCGTCAGCAGACCCTGCGAGCCACGATCGAGTGGAGCTACGAGCTCCTCTCGCCCGCAGAACAGCAGCTCTTCGCCCGCCTCTCGGTCTTCGCTGGCGGCTGCACGCTGGCTGCCGCCGAGGAGGTTTGTGACGCCGACCTCGACAGCCTGCAGTCGCTCGTGGAGAAGAGCCTCCTTCGCTTCTCCAACGCGCGCTACTGGATGCTCGAGACGATCCGGGAATACGCGACTGAACGGATGCAGGCGTCCGGCGAGATCGAGGGGCTGGGTCCGCGTCACGCGACGTACTACCTCTCGCTGGCTGAGCGGGCGGAGCACGACAAGACAGAGGCGACGTCGACCGAGCCGTTCCGGCGGATCAGCGACGAACACGACAACCTGCGGTTGGCGCTCTCCTGTTTCGTGGACCGGCAAGAGGCAGATTCGGCGCTGCGCCTCGTCTGCGCGCTCGCCGACCACTGGGTCGTGCGCGGGCACTCCTCGGAAGGCAAGTCGCATGTTCAGGCTGTTCTCGCCTTGGACGGCGGAGCAGTCGCCTGCGTTGCGGGCACGAGCGCTTGCGATCGGGTCGGATTTCGCACGCGATCAGGGAGACATCGCAGGGGCAAGGGCGTACTGCGAGGAGAGCTTGTCCCTTTCGCGGCAGCTGGGAGATCATCTGGGCGTCGGTCGCGCGCTTCACGAGCTCGGAGAAGCCGCGATGGTCGAGGAGCGGTTCGACGAAGCGGTCGACCTATTTCACGAAGCCGTCGCCGCTGGGCGCGCCGGTGGGTCCAACGGTGCCGGCTCGATCGGCAACCTCGGCTACGTCGCCCTACTGCGGGGCGACTACCAAGAAGCGAGGCAGCTCTCCGAACAAGCCATTCAGCTCTTCCGCGACCGGGGTCACCAGAGCGGCATTGCAGTAGGGATCGCGACTCTGGCGGATGCTGCACTACTGCTTGGGCGCACCGACGAGGCGTGTGCGCATACGAAAGAGGCTCTCGTCCTCGGCGGTGAGCTGGGCTTCAAGGAGGTCATCGCCTCGAGCCTCGACACGAGCGCGGCGCTCCTTGCCGAAGGAGAGCACACGATGTTGGCCGCTCGGTTGATCGGGGCAGCTGATGCGCTGCGGGAAGAGATGAACACGTCGCAAACTCCAGCCGAGCGCGGTCTACACGATCGAGTGCGCGCAACGTTGCGGTCGTCGCTCGGCGATCGCACCGTCGAAAACCTGTGCGACCAAGGCCGTGGATTGGAGGTCGACGAGGCGATCGCTCTCGCACTCGGCGCCCTAGACTCGAAGGGATGACGCCGCCGCGAGACCTCCGCGAGTGGATCGCGCTCCTCGAGCGCGAGGGCGAGCTTCGTCGCATCTCCGCCGAGGCCGACCCCGACCTCGAGATCACCGAGATCACCGATCGCGTCGTCAAGGCGGGCGGGCCGGCGCTTCTCTTCGAGAGTCCGAAGGGCTCGCAGCATCCGCTCCTCATCAACCAGTTCGGCACCGAGCGGCGCATGTGCATGGCGTTCGGCGTCGACGCGCTCGACGACGCGGCCGCCAAGCTCGGCGACATCCTCGACATGCAGCCGCCGGAGGGCATCCGCGAGAAGGTAAAAGGGCTTCTCAAGCTCAAGTCGGTCGCCGACTCGCGCCCGAAGGTGGTCTCGAAGGGGCCGTGCCAGGAGCTCTTCCTCGAAGGCGCCGACGTCGACCTGACGAAGCTCCCGATCCAGCGCTGCTGGCCGGGCGATCCCGCGCCGTTCATCACGCTGCCGGCGGTGATTACGCAAGACCCGAAGACGGGTACGCGCAACGTCGGGATGTATCGGATGCAGGTCATCGACCGCTCGTCGACGTTCATGCACTGGCAGATGCACAAGGACGGCCGAGCGGATCTCCTCGCCGCCGAGGACGGGAGGATCCCGGTCGCGGTCGCGATCGGGCTCGACCCCGTCACCGCGTACTCGGCGAGCGCCCCGCTCCCGAAGCACCTCGACGAGCTCATGCTCGCCGGCTTCCTGCGTGGCGAGCCGGTCGAGCTCGTCCGTTGCAAGACGATCCCGCTCGAGGTCCCCGCGAACGCGGAGATCGTCCTCGAGGGCTGGGTCGCGAAGGACGACGTCGGCATCGAGGGCCCGTTCGGCGATCACACCGGCTACTACTCGCACGCCGAGCCGTTCCCGATCTTCCGGATCTCTGCCATGACCATGCGAAGGAACGCGATCTACGCGTCCATCGTCGTCGGCAAGCCGCCCGCCGAGGACGCGTGGCTCGGGAAGGCGACCGAGCGGATCTTCCTGCCGGCGGTGCGCATGACACTCCCGGAGATCGTCGACTACGACCTGCCGGTCGCGGGCGCATTCCACAACTGCGTGATCGTCTCGATCCGCAAGGCGTTCCCCGGCCACGCGCAGAAGGTCATGCACGCGCTCTGGGGACTCGGGATGCTGTCGCTCTCGAAGTCGATCGTCGTCGTCGACGAGCACGTGGACGTCCACGACTACGAGGACGTCTTCTTCCGCGTCACCGCGAACGTCGATCCGAAGCGCGACGTCCTCATCACCGAGGGGCCGCTCGACCACCTCGACCACGCTCCTGGCCGGCAGTTCTACGGCGGCAAGCTCGGGATCGACGCGACCCACAAGCTCCCGGAGGAGGACGCGCGTCCGTGGCCGGAGGAGATCGTCATGTCGGACGAGATCCGCGAGCGCGTCACTCAGCGCTGGCAGGACTACGGACTCGACGCCTTGTCGTGACACGCGTCCTCCGCAAAGTGCAGAATCCTCGCGTCGCGACAGACGGCACGTCGTTGACATGCGGGACCGCAGGGCGATTGAATCCACGGCAAGGCTTCAGTTGAGCGACACGAGCCACGACACCCCGCACGCATCCGGCCCGAGTCTCTGGCCGATCGCGTTCGCGATCGGGGTCGCGTGTCTGCTGCTCGGGCTCGTCATCAGCTGGATCGTCGCCGCGATCGGCGCCGTCCTCGCGGTCGTCTTCGGTGTCCTCTGGGCGCGGGACGTCACGCGGGACGTTCGCGACGGGGTGCCACACGTCGAGCCGGAGACGCGCGCCGTCGCGGACGAGCCGACCGCCGCGGCGGCACCGGCAGCCGCGACGTCGGAGCCGCTCCCCGCGTACACGCGCTCGCGCTTCCTCGAGGCGTCGACGATCGGACTCGGGGCTGCCATCGGCGCCGTCGTGACCCTCCCGGTTCTCGGATTCACGGTGCTCCCGTCGTTCACGAACCTCGATGAGACGGATGCCGACATCGGCCCGCTCGAGAACTTCCCACAGGGGACGTACGTCATCGCGTCCTTCCTCGCGCATCCCTCCGCCGGCGAGGTCAGCCGTCGAACCGTCTTCGTTCGGAACAACGGCCTCGTCGAGAATCCGGCCAGCAACGGGCGACAGGAGCCGAGCCTTACGATCCTTTACAGCCGCTGCGTTCATCTCGGCTGCCCGGTGCAGCCAAACGGGCCGATCGACGAGACGGCGGTAAAGAAGATCGACGGTGTCGAGCTCCGACCTGTGCTGGCACAGTCATTCGGTTGTCCCTGCCACGGCGGTCTCTACGACTCCGAGGGCAACCGTCAGGCGGGCCCCCCGGTCCGCTCGATGGACCGCGCCGAGTACTCGATCAAGAACGGCCGCGTCGTTCTCGGCCCCGTCTATGCAGTGGGGAACGTCAGCGGTACAGGCGCCAACGCCAAGATCTCGCGCTACCCGTGGTCGGTTCCGGGAACGCACGTCGACGGCGTCGAGGCGTGGCTCTATCCGATCGTCCCGAGCCAGGTGACCGGGTAGGCCATGGCGGCGAAGTCCAAGCGCCAGCAGATGGTCGACATGGCGGTGCTCGCGCCGCTCGACTGGATCGACGAGCGCACCGCGGCCGTCACCGGGACGAAGTGGTTTCTCTTCCGGAACGTGCCGCGGGACGTCAGCTGGATGCAGACGCTCGGCTCGGCTGCGCTGACCGCGTTCATCGTGCAGACCCTCACCGGCGGGATCCTCGCCATGTACTACGAGCCCTCGGCTTCGATCAATCCCGTCACCGGCAAGCCGGTCGCCTATTCGACCATCGAGTCCATCACGAACGAGCTCACGCTCGGCTGGCTCGTTCGCGGCATGCACCGGTGGGGCGCGAGCGTCTTCATCATCCTGCTCTTCCTGCACATGGGACGCGTCTTCCTGTACGGCGCGTACAAGTACCCCCGCGAGCTGACGTGGATCACCGGCGTGCTGATCCTCGCGACGGGGATGCTCATGGGCTTCACGGGCTACCTGCTCCCGTGGGACCAGACGGCCTACTGGGCGTCGGCCGTCGGGATCAACCTGAACGGGACGGCGCCGTTCGCCGGCCCGTGGCTCGCGCAGTTCCTCGCCGGCGGCCCCGAGATAGGCACGGAGACGCTGCCGAAGTTCTACGCCATGCACATGCTGCTGATACCGGGCCTGCTCATCCCGCTGATCGGGATCCACATCTACCTCGTGACCAGGCTCGGGGTCGCGTCGCCGCCGTGGTCGAGCGAGGCCGCCGGGCGTGAGCGTGCCGCCCGCGCAGCCGACGGGCGGGCGCGCAGGTCTCGTGCGCGGGAGCGGCGACTGATGGCGCGCGACCTCGGCGAGCTCAACCGCGAGGACTTCGCCCGCTACAAGGACGACGTCAAGAAGGAAGGGAAGCCGTTCTTCCCGCGCGCGATCCTCCACGACACGGTGATGTCGCTCGTCGTCGTGATGCGTGATCGTGGCGCTCGCGGCCATCTGGTACTACAGCGCGGACGGCGTGAAGTCCGGGATCCTCGGCCCGTGGTACACGGAGCCGGCCGATCCGAGCACGACCGACTTCATCCCACGTCCCGACTGGTACTTCTACTTCCTCTTCTACCTTCTCCGGATCTTCAAGTGGCCGGAGACGGTCTTCATCGCCACGGTCGGCATTCCGACCATCTGCCTCATCCTCCTCATCGGGCTGCCGTTCTACGACCGGCGCCGCGAGCGACGGCCGACGCATCGCCCGGTCGCGATGGTCGCAGCCGTCCTCACGATCCTGTCGATGGCCGTGCTGACCTGGAAGGGCGCGACGGCGAAGGAGGCACTCGGCTCGGAGCTCGTGCTGCTCGTCCCCGAGTGGGCCGAGGAGCAGGGATTCGCGGGTAACGAGGAGGCCGAGAAGGGCGCGACGCTCTTCGCGCAGTCGGGCTGCCTCAACTGCCACACCTACCTCGGGCAGGGAGGTGGCCAGCTTGGTGCGCCTGACCTCTCGTCGATAGGCGCGTCGAACGACGCCGCGTTCTTCGTCCAGTACCTGACGAACCCGGCAGCCTTCGGGAACACGGTCATGGGCTCCTACTCGTATCTCGGGCAAGAGAACCTCGAGGCGCTCGGCGCGTTCCTCGCGGCGTCGAAGGGCGGCGAGGCGTCACCGTAGGGGCGACGCTTGCGTCGCCCTGGCGCGAGCGAACGCCGAGGGCGAGGCAAGCCTCGCCCCTACACTGCAAGCCGGCATCCGAGTGGCCGTTACGCTTCCGCCGTGAGGGTCTTCCTCGGCGTGACCGGCGCATCCGGCGCTCCCTACGCGGAACGGCTGCTGCGCGCGCTCGCGGCCGTGGACTGCGAGATCGGTCTGTGCGCGTCGCGCTCGGGCGTCGAGGTGCTCGCGACCGAGCTCTACAAGGATCCGTCGCTCGCGCGCGAGGAGGTTCTCGAGCGCTTCGTCGGCAGCGCCGCGCCTCAGGTGACGGTGTACGGGGAGAACGACTTCCGCAGCCCCTACGCGAGCGGCTCTGCCCGGGTGGATGCCTACATCATCTGCCCGTGCTCGATGGCCACCGTCGGGACGCTCGCATCGGGTGCGATGCAGAACCTCATCCATCGCGCCGCGTCCGTGGCGCTCAAGGAGCGACGCAAGCTCGTGCTGGTGCCACGTGAGACGCCGCTCTCCTCGATCCACCTCCGCGGGCTCGCGACACTGAACGAGGCGGGCGCCGTCGTCCTCTTCGCGGCGCCGGGCTTCTACCACGGCGCCGAGACGATCGACGACCTCGTCGACTTCGTCGTCGCGCGCTGTCTCGACCAGATCGGGATCGACAACGCGCTCGTCACGCGCTGGGGCGACAACTGACCTACGAGTCCGGAACGCTCGCGCCCGACTCCGTGCGCGGCATGTTCGACCGCATCGCGCCGGTCTACGACGTGATGAACCGCGTGATGACGGTCGGGCTCGACCAGCGCTGGCGGAAGCTCGCGGTCAGCGAGGTCGTCTGGCCGGGCGACCGCGTGCTCGACGCCTGCTGCGGTACCGGCGACCTCGCGGTCGAGGCGGAGCGGCGAGGCGGGCGGGTCGTCGGGCTCGACTTCTCGGAGAGGATGCTCGAGCGCGCGCGGAGGAAGTCCGGCGCGATCGAGTGGGTCCAGGGCGACGCGCTCGCGCTCCCGTTCCCCGACGGCGACTTCGACGCGGCCACGGTCGGGTTCGGCGTGCGCAACCTCGCCGACCTCGAGGCCGGCCTGCAGGAGCTCGCGCGTGTCCTGCGGCCCGGCGGGAAGCTCGCGGTGCTCGAGATCACGCGACCGCGCGGCATCCTGAGGCCGTTCTTCCGCCTCTGGTTCGACGTGCTGGTGCCGTTTCGCGGGCCGCGTGCTTCCGGGCGGCGAGGCCTACACCTATCTTCCTGCGAGTGTCCGGCGCTTTCCGGGTCCCGACGACCTCTCGACGCTCTTCGAGAGCGCCGGCTTCGAGGACGTCCGCTACCGCCTCCTCGGTGGCGGCATCGTCGCGCTGCACGTCGGGGTGAAGCCATGACAACGTTCGCCTGTCGGCTCACGTTCACGGGGGAAACCATGTTTCCCCCGTGTGCCCCCTTCTTCCTGAGAGCGTGGGGAACCTCCCAGTTCCCCACACCCCTCCCCGGTCACGAGCCGAGGAGCGGCCCGTGACTGCCCTCGAGGTCGTGCGCGCGGCACCCGGCCTCGACGACTACCTCGCCGAGGTCGAGGCAGAGCTCGAGCGCGCGGTCGCGCGCTACCCGGGTCTCGTCGCCGAGGTCGGGGCGAGCGCGCTCGCTGCCGGAGGCAAGCGACTGCGCCCCGCGCTCGCCTTCCTCTCGTCGTCGCCCGACGACGAGCCGCCGCTCGCGGCCGGAGTCGCCGTCGAGCTCGTGCACATGGCGACGCTCGTCCACGACGACCTCATCGACGGCGCCGCCGTTCGACGCGGCCGCGCGGCCGCGTGGAGCGAGCACGGCGAGGGCGCCGCCAAGGCGGCCGGCGACTATCTCTTCGCCCGCGCGTTCTCCGTCCTCGCCGACACGGGCGACGGCGGCGCGGTCGCCGTCCTCGCCGACGCGTCGCTCGCGCTCGCGCGCGGGCGAGGCGATGCAGCGGCGTTCAGCGCCACGATCCGGACACCTCGATCGACGACTACCTCGAGCGCTGCTCGCTGAAGACGGGGAAGCTCTTCGAGGCCTCGTGCGTCCTCGGAGGAGGGAGCGGCGAGTACGGCCGGCTCCTCGGCATCGCGTTCCAGATCGCCGACGACGTCCTCGACTGCAGCTGGCGAGACGATCGAGACGGGGAAGGTTCCCGGAACCGACCTCCGCGACGGCACGCCGACGCTGCCGCTCCTCCTCGCCGCGCAGGAGGATCCGGTCGTGCGCGAGGCGCTCGCCGGAGGGCCGCAGGAAGGCGCGCTCGTCCGGGTCGCCGCGAGCGGTGCGCTCGACCGATCCCGCGAGCTGGCGCTCCACTACGCTTCGGAGGCCAGGTCCTGCCTCGACGGCGCCCCGCGCCGGGACGAGCTCGAGGCGCTCACGCGGGCCGTCGTGGAGAGGAGAAGCTGATCGCCGTTCTGGAGCTCGAGACGCTGGAGCCGATCCGGGAGAAGATCGAGGCCGGAGAGCGCCTCGACTTCGACGACGGCGTCGCGATCCTCGAGTCGGACGACCTCCTCGAGCTCGGCGCGCTCGCCGACCTGGCGCGCCGCGTGCGCGGCGGGACGGACGAGGTCTACTTCGTCCAGAACCTGTACGTGAGCCAGACGAACGTCTGCCGCGTGAAGTGCAAGTTCTGCGCGTTCGCGGCGACGCGGAAGCAGGAGCACGCGTACACGCTCACGACGGAGGAGCTCGTCGGCCGACGTCCTCGCGCAGCGCGAGATCACCGGGTTCACCGAGCTCCACATGGTCAACGGCGAGAGCCCGCACGTCGACTTCGACTTCTACCGCGACACGATCGCGTCGCTCCACGAGGCGCTGCCCGACGTGCACCTCAAGTGCTACACGGCCTCGGAGATCCACCACATGACGACGCTCTCCGGGCTCACGCACGAGGAGGTGCTGCGCGAGCTGCAGGAGGCGGGGCTCGGGCTCGCTGCCGGGTGGCGGGGCCGAGGTCTTCGCGGACCGCGTGCGACGGCTCGTCGCGCCGGGCAAGGAGTCGCCCGGAGATCTGGTTCCACGTGCACGACACGGCGCACCGGATGGGGATGCCGACGCACTGCACGATGCTCTACGGGCACGTCGAGACCTACGAGGAGCGCGTCGACCACATCCTGCGCCTCCGCGACCAGCAGGACCGGACAGGGGGGTTCCTCGCCTTCATCCCGCTCGCGTTCCATCCGGAGAACACCGTCTTCGAGCGGCGCGGCTGGCGCCATACGACCGGTTCCGACGACCTCAAGATGCTCGCGTTCTCGCGGCTGATGCTCGACAACGTCGAGAACATCAAGGCCTACTGGATCATGATGGGAATGCCGCTCGCGGCCGTCGCGCTCCACTTCGGAGCGAACGACGTCCAGGGAACGGTCGTGCGCGAGCAGATCTTCCACGCCGCCGGCGCGCGCACCGAGACCGAGCAGAAGATCGACGAGCTCGTGCGCTTCGTGCGCGACGCCGGACGCATCCCGGTCCAGCGCGACACGCTCTATAACGAGCTGCGGCGGTGGTGAGTGAGCCGTGAGGGCGCTCCGAGCAAGCAGCCCGAAGATCGACAGGCCGTGCAGCCGGCACGCCGATCTGGGTGTGGGCTCGTCTACGCGCTCGGGATCCTCGCCGCGGACGATCATCGCCTTCTCGCTCCTCTTCACGCTCGGCGCGCGCGTGCTCTCGGAGCGACGTCCCGCGTCGAGTACGACGTTCTCGTTGCCGGCGATCATCCTCTGGGGCGGGCTCGCGCTCGCGCGCGCTCGTGACCTGGATCGTGCGGAGGAGGCAGCGGCGATGAGGCTCGGCCGCATCTCGTACGTGAACATGGCGCCGGTCTTCTACGGGCTCGAGGCCGACGTCGAGGAGGTCACGGGCGTGCCGACCGAGCCTCAGCGGATGCTGCTCGACGGCGAGATCGACATCGCGCCGATCCCGTCGATCGAGTACGCGCGGAACGCCGACCGCCTGCGGATCCTGCCGCGTGTCTGCGTCTCGTCCGAGGGCGCGGTCGACTCGATCCAGCTCGTCACCCGGCTGCCGTTCGCGCAGGTGCGCTCGGTCGCCGTCACGCCCGAGAGCGCGACCTCGGTCGTGCTCACGCGCATCCTGCTCCCGAAGGCCGAGATCCTGCCGCTCGGGATGGAGGCGGACGCGAAGCTCCTCATCGGGGACGCCGCGCTGCACAGCGCGTTCGAGGACCCGACGCCGCACTTCGACCTCGGCCGGCTGTGGCTCGAGAAGACCGGGCTGCCGATGGTCTTCGCCGTCTGGGCGGCGCCCGAGCCGCTCGCCGAGGGCCTCGTCGAGCTCGAGCACGCGCTCGTCGCGTCGGTCCGCCTCGCGCGCTCGGAGCCGGAGCTCCTCGCGCGGAAAGCGAGCGAGCGCTACGGCTATCCGGCCGGCTTCCTCGCGCGCTACTTCGAGAAGCTGCGCTACAGCTTCGGGCCGCGCGAGCGTGCCGGCCTCTACACCTTCCTCGAGATGGCCCGCGACGTCGGCGAGCTCGACCACGTGCCCGAGCTCCGCTTCGTCCGCGAGGAGGTCGTCGCGTGACGATCACGGCCGAGCCGACTCCGGCCGTCGACGACGTCCTCGAGAAGGCCCTCGACGGCGAGCGCATCTCGGACGACGACGCGCGTCGCGCTCCTGCGCTCGCGCGACCTCGTCGCGGTCGGTCGCGCCGCCAACGAGATCCGCAACCGGACGAACGACCCGTCGAAGGTGACGTTCATCGTCGACCGGAACCTCAACTACACGAACGTCTGCGTCACCGACTGCGACTTCTGCGCCTTCTACCGCCGCCCGGGCGACGTGCGCGAGGGCTACCTGCTCCCGAAGCCGGTGATCTTCAAGAAGATCGAGGAGACGCTCGCGATCGGCGGCACCGGGCTCCTCATGCAGGGCGGGCATCACCCCGACCTCGGCATCGACTACTACGAGGACCTCTTCCGCTCGATCAAGGCGCGCTACACGATCCACCTGCACGCGCTCTCGCCGCCCGAGATCCAGCACATCGCGCGGCGCTCGAAGCTCACCGTGCCCGAGACGCTGACGCGCCTGCGCGACGCGGGCCTCGACTCGGTGCCCGGCGGCGGCGCCGAGATCCTCGTCGACCGCGTGCGCGCAGATCATCGCGCCGAAGAAGACGAAGTCCGAGGAGTGGCTCGACGTCATGCGCCAGGCGCACCGGCTCGGCATGTCGACGACCGCGACGATGATGTACGGCCACGTCGAGACGCTCGAGGAGCGTGTCGAGCACATGCGCAAGATCCGCGAGCTGCAGGACGAGACGCGCGGCTTCCGCGCGTTCATCTCGTGGACGTTCCAGCGCGACGGCAACCGCATGGACGACATGGTCTCGGACGACGCCATGCCGACGTCGTTCGACTACCTGCTCACGCAGGCCGTCTCGCGGATCTACCTCGACAACGTCCCGCACATCCAGTCGTCGTGGGTGACGCAGGGCATGAAGGTCGGCCAGGTCGCGCTCGGCTTCGGCGCCGACGACATGGGCTCGGTGATGATCGAGGAGAACGTCGTCTCGGCCGCGGGCACGACGCACCGCACGACGACCGACGAGCTCGTCCACCTCATCAAGGCGCTCGGGAAGACGCCCGGTGCAGCGCGACACGCTGTACCGGACGTCAAGGTCTTCGACTAGCCGCCTCGCCGTCCGGGCGTACGTCATCGCACGCCTGTCAGGAGCCGCGTCGTGTCGGGTCGGACGCCGAATCCTGTAACGAGCGCTGCAAAAAGTCGACGTCACTTCGAACGCCGCGTTCGGGCTACCCTCGACGCACGAGCCGTGGACCGTCGCTCGTCTGTTCGCTACCTGCAATCGCTCGGTCGGTCTCGCCGCCGTGCTCGCCTCGCGTCGCCGTGCCTGCGCGCCGCGGTCCTCGGCCGGCCGCGGCCCAGGCGCAGCGACCGCTCTTCCCGGGCGTGACGTACGAGCGGAGCGTCCAGTTCACGCCGCACGGCCCGGTCTCGATCCACGTCGTGCGCGGCCCGACGGCCGGTCGGCCTGTACCGGCTGCGGCCCGTGCTCTCGAACGAGTCGATCGTCTTGCGCGAGACGGTGTCCGTCGATGCAGAGGCGGCTCGCGACGCAGGCGACCTCGGTCGGCGTCAACGGCGACTACTTCGCGCCTGCGCGACGGCCGGCCGAGCGGCATCTTCCTGCGCGACGGCATCCTCGCGACGCCACCGAACGCGGCGCGCTCGAGTGCCGGGATCACGCTCGACGGGCTGCTCGACGTGCGGCGCGTCGGCTTTCGCGGCACCTGGCGCGGTACCGGACAGCGACGTGCGCTGAACTTCCTCAACAAGGCGCCCGGGAGCGAACGGGATCTCGCTCTTCACCTCCGACTGGGGATCGACGACGCCGCGTGTCGCCGGCGCGTTCGCCGTCGTCGCTCGGCTCGTTCCCGCCTGCGACGCCGAACACCGACCTCGCGGTGCCGGTGACGTCGGCGGCGCCGGCCAGCTCCGCTCGCATCCCGCCGGGAACGCGCCGTGCTCGTCGCGCGCGGGAACGCGGCGACGAAGCTCCAGGCCGAGGCGCAGCCCGGGACGGTCGTGACGCTTCGGCTCATCCTCCAGCCCGACTGGTCGGTCGTGTCGGACGCGATCGGCGGAGGGCCGGTCCTCGTCCGCGACGGCGTGCCCGTCTACCGGTCGAACGAGGCGTTCACGATCTCGCAGCTCGCGCCGCGCGGCCCGCGGACGGCGGTCGGGCAGCGCGCGGACGGCGGCATCGTCTGCTCGTCACGACCGACGGTCGCCAGCCGGGCCTCTCGGTCGGGATGACGAACTTCGAGCTCGCGCAGACACTCGTCCGCCTCGGCGGCGGTACGCGGCATGGCGCTCGACGGCGGCGGCTCGTCGACGATCGCGTTCGAGGGGACGGTCCTGAACTCGCCGTCGGACGGCAAGGAGCGCGCCGTCTCGACGGCGCTCATGCTCCAGTACTACGGCGTCTACGCGCCGCCGCCGCTCGAGGCCGTCGTCTCGCCGAACGGCGACGGCGTCGCCGAGGAGCAGCGGCTCTCGTACAAGATCGTGCGACCGTCGACGGTGACGGCGACGCTCACGGCGCCGGACGGCACGATCGCCTGGCAGGAGTCGGGCGCGCGCGAGCCGGGCGCGTACGACGTCGCGTTCCCGCCGCCTCCGCCCCCGGCGCCGCCCGCCCGACGGCGAGCCGCCGCCCGAGCCGAGCCCGCTCCCCCGGCCGAGGGGCGCTGGACGCTGACCGTCGTCCGCGACCGACGACCAGGGTCTGCCCGTCGACGACGACGCGGCGCTTCGCGGTCAACTCGACGCTCGCGTCGCTCCGCGTCTCACCCGCGCGCGTCGTCGTCCGCCGAACCGGCGGACGCGCCGACATGCGCTGGACGCAGGCGCGCGCCGCCCGCGTGAAGGTGACGATCGAGACGCCGGAGGGCGTCGTCGTGCGGACCGTGTCGAACGCAGCCTGCGCTGCCGGGCGAGCAGACGCTCGCCTGGGACGGCCGCGCGCGGCAACCGCAAGCCCGTCGGCGGGCGGCCGCTACGTCGTCCGCGTGTCCGCGACGAACGAGCTCGGCGTCCGTCTCGCTCACGCAGCCGCTGACCGTCCGGCGCGTCAAGGCGCTAGCCAGAGCCGCGCAGTACAGTCCGCCCGTGCTCGTCGCCTCCGTCCTCAGCGAGCTCACCGACGCCATCACCTCGGTGATCGGCGACTACGGCCTGTACGCGGTCTTCCTGCTGATGCTCATCGACGCGGTCTTCCCGCGGCGAGCGAGCTGGTCATGGTGTACGGCGGCGCGCTCGCGTCGGGTGCGTTCGCCGACCAGGACGTCGTCCTCTTCGGACGGACGATCGACGAGGGCTTGCCCGCCTACCTCGCGATCGCGCTCGCGGGCACGATCGGCTACACGCTCGGCGCGATCATCGGCTGGGCGATCGGCATCTACGGCGGCCGGCCGTACCTCGAGCGCCACGGGCGCTGGCTGCACCTCGACGAGGAGAAGCTCGACCGTGCCGAACGCTGGTTCGAGCGCTGGGAGGACTGGGCGGTGTTCCTCGGCCGGCTCACGCCGGTCGTGCGCTCGTTCGTCTCGATCCCCGCCGGCGTCTTCGAGGTGCCGTTCGTCCGGTACACCCTGCTCACCTTCGCGGGCTCGGCGATCTGGTGCTTCGCGTTCGCCGGTGCGGGCTTCGCGGCCGGAGCGAACTGGGAGGACTTCCACCACGCGTTCCGCTACGTCGACTACGTCGTTGCGGTCGCGATCGTCGGCGGCAGTCGGCTGGCTCGGCTGGCGCTATCTGAAGAAGCGGCGAGCGGCGGCGTCGCCGAGGAGTCGCTTCGGCCGGCTGAGGAACCTGGAGGCGAGCGGAGCTACACTCGCCCGCGTGACTCAGCCGATCCCACTCGTCGACGTGAAGGCGCAGTACGCGCCGCTCATCCCCGAGCTCGAGGAGCGCTTCTCGGCCGTGCTCGAGTCCGGCCGGTTCATCTTCGGGCCGGAGGTCGAGGCGTTCGAGCACGAGGCTGCCGCGTTCCTCGGCGTCCCGCACGCGATCGGCGTCGCCAACGGCACCGATGCGCTCGTCCTCGCGCTCGAGGCGCTCGGCATCGGGCGCGGCGACGAGGTCATCTGCCCGTCGTTCACGTTCTACGCGACGGCCGAGGCGATCGCCCGCGTCGGCGCGACGCCGGTCTTCGCGGACATCGACCCGGCGACGCTCAACCTCGATCCCGAGGACGTCGCGGCGCGGATCACCGAGCGGACGAAGGCGATCATGCCCGTGCACCTCTTCGGGCGGCCGCGCCGACTCGCGGAGCTCGCCGCGCTCGGACTCCCGCTGATCGAGGACGCGGCGCAGGCGTTCGGCGCCGACGGGCGTCGCGCGGACCGGCGTCTGCTCGACCTTCAGCTTCTTCCCGACGAAGAACCTCTTCGCGCTCGGCGACGGCGGGCTCGTCACGTGCCTCGACGACGAGGTCGCGGAGCGGGTCCGGATGCTGCGCTTCCACGGCTCGCGCGACAAGAAGACCTTCGAGCTCGTCGGGACGAACTCGCGCCTCGACGCCGTGCAGGCGGCGATGCTGCGCGTCTTCCTGCCGCAGCTCTGCGGGCTGGAACGACGCGCGGCGCGAGGCTGCGGCGCGCTACGCGGAGCTCGGCCTCGGCGAGCTCGTCGAGCTGCCGGTCGACGAGCCCGGTCACGTCTACCACATGTACGTCGTCCGCTCGTCCCGCCGCGAGCGAGATCGCGGCGGCGCTCGGCGAGGCCGGGATCGCCTGCGCGTCGTACTACGTGACGCCGCTCACCTCCAGCCGGCGATGCCGTACCTCGGCGTCGCCGAAGGCTCGCTCCCCGAGACGGAGCGCGCAGCGGCCGAGAACCTCGCGCTCCCGATGTGGGGCGGGATCGACGCGCGAGCAGCAGGAGCGCGTCGTCGACGCGGTGCGCTCGGTCGCCGGCGTCCCCGCGTAGCCATGCGCTTCCCCGTCAACCGGCACCGCCTGTGGCAGGTCGCCGTCGACGCGCGCTGATCGCCGCCGCGTGGATGCTCTCCTGGTACGTCCGCTTCGACGCCGACTGGCCGCCGCTACTACGACCGCTACCTCGAGTGGGACGTCGTCCCGCTCGTCGTCGGGATCATGCTCCCGGTCTTCGTCGCCTTCGGCTTCTACAACCGCTGGTGGCGGTACGTCTCGACGCAGGACATGTGGGGCGTCCTGCGCGGTGTCGTGGTCGCCGTCGTTGCGGCGTTCCTCGTCTTCACGCTGCTCGACTTCCATCCGGCGACGGTCCCGCGCGGCATCTGGATCGTCGACCTCCTCCTCCTGCTCGCCTTCGTCATGGGCGTTCGCCTGCTCGCGCGCACGCTCATCGAGCGGCCCGTCGGCGCGCACGATCGTCGCGCGCGGCAAGGAGGTGCTCATCGTCGGCGCGGGCGACGCCGCGCAGCTGATCCTGCGCGAGATGCTCCGCAACCCGTCGCTCGGCTACACGCCGATCGGGCTCGTCGACGACGACCCGCGCAAGAAGAACCTCCGCCTGCACGGGATCCGCGTGCTCGGCACGACCGACGAGCTGCCCGAGCTCCTGCGCGACCGCCGGCCCGGACGAGCTGCTCATCGCGATCCCCTCCGCGTCGGGCGACGTGCGCGAGCGCATCGTCGAGATCGCGCGCGCCGCGCGGCGTCCCGGTGAAGACGCTGCCGGCGCTCTACGAGCTCATCGCCGGCGACTTCAACCTCGCCGGCCAGATCCGGCCCGTCGAGGTGGAGGACCTCCTCGGCCGCGAGCCGGTCGACGTCGACCTCGAGTCGATCGCGGGCTACCTCGCGGGCGAGGTCGTGCTCGTCACCGGCGCCGGCGGCTCGATCGGCTCCGAGCTCTGCCGGCAGATCGCGCGCATGGGCCCGACGAGGCTCGTGCTCGTCGACAACGGCGAGCCCGGGCTCTTCGAGATCGAGCGCGAGCTCGTGGACGAGCGCGACTTCCACGCGACTGCCGCCGTGCTCGCCGACGCAGGCAACGCGACGAAGATGCGCCAGGTCTTCGAGAAGTACCGCCCTGCCGTCGTCTTCCACGCCGCCGCGTACAAGCACGTGCCGCTCATGGAGGCGAACCCGCTCGAGGCCGTGCGCAACAACACGCTCGTCACGCGCACCGTCGCGGACATCGCGGTCGAGTTCGGCGCGAAGCGGTTCGTCCTCGTCTCCACGGACAAGGCCGTGAACGCGAAGACCGTGATGGGCCAGTCGAAGGCGCTCTGCGAGTGGATCGTCGAGTCGTGGGGGCATCGGCGAGGACACGACGACGAAGTTCTGCGGCGTGCGCTTCGGGAACGTCCTCGGCTCGTCGGGCAGCGTCATCCCGATCTTCCGCAAGCAGATCGCCCGCGGCGGGCCGGTGACCGTCACGCACCCGGAGATGACGCGCTTCTTCATGACGATCCCCGAGGCCGTGCAGCTCATCATCCAGGCGGGCGCGATCGGCGGCCGCGGCCAGGTCTACGTGCTCGACATGGGCGAGCCGGTGAAGATCACCGACCTCGCCGACACGATGATCCGCCTCTCGGGCAAGGAGCCCGGCGTCGACGTCGCCGATCGAGTTCGTCGGCGCGCGGCCGGGCGAGAAGCTGCACGAGGAGCTGTGGTCCGAGACCGAGACGCGTCTCGCCCGTCGCCGCACGAGGCGATCATGCTCGTCACCCGCCCGCCGATCGACCCGAGCTGGCTCGAGGACGAGCTCGACGAGCTCGCGAGCCTCGTCGACGCGGCGAGACGCTCGAGCTCATCGGGCGCCTCAAGACGATCTGCGCGGCTCCGCACCGGATCGACGTCGCAGCTGGAGACGGCGCGGACGCCGCCGAGGCGACGCCCGCGTCCGAGACCGTCTAGCCGCTCGCCACCGGTCCCGGTGGAGGGTTCGGGCTAGCCCTCGAGCGCGGACAGCATGAGGTCGAGGAGGAGCGCGGGATCGCGCTCCGTCGCGGTTCGCGACGCGGTGCGCTTCTCGAGCGCAGATCGTCGGCCGACGTCAGGACGCGCAGCCGTCCTTCGCTCACGAGAGCCGTGTCCACCGCGCCGAGCCTGCCGGCGAACGTCGTGTACACGGGGACACCGAGCGCCACCGCCTCGCGGTTCATCGTGCCGCCGGCGGAGACGACGAGGTCGGCGAGCGCGACGAGGCTCTGTGCGTCGACGGCGTCGCTCGGGCACGAGGACGGAGGGCAGCGCCCGCGCGACGATCTCTGCTCGCTGCTCCGCCGTGCGCGGGAGGACGACGGCGTGGCACCGCGCGTCGCGCCCGAGTCGCTCGAGCACGTCCGCGAAGAGCGGGTTCGCCTGGCGGTGGTAGAGCGAGACGTCGGGCGGCGTCCGCACGACGACGAGGACGCGCTCGCGGTCGAGGCCGAGCTCGTCGAGGACGCTCGGGTCGGGCGTGAACCCGTGGAGGTAGTACTCCTCCTTCAGGCCCGGGTAGCGGCGCACCTTCGCACGCGCGTGCGCCGAGCCGGTCGAGCCGGTCCTGCGGGATCGCGTCGGGGACGACGACGCGGCGCGCCGCGCGGCAGCCGAAGCCGTGCTGGACGCGCGCGAACTCGTAGTCGAACGCGTACGCGACGGGATGCCGAGCGAGCGCGCGACCATCGGCAGCTCGTGCGAGGCGTGCGAGAGCGCGAGGTCGAAGCCTCGCGCCGCGTCGCGTAGCGCCGGAGCGCGCGGAGGCGGCCGGCCATCGCGCGCGCCTTCCCGGCCGCGCCGGCGCCTCCGTGGCGCGGCCCGACGACGTCGTGCTCGATGCCGTGCAGCGTGAGAAGCTCGAGTCGTCTGCGCGTACTCGCGCGTCGTGACGCGACACCTCGTGGCCGCGCTCGCGCAGGAGCGCGATCAGCGGTCGGAAGAACGGCACCTGCGGCGAGTTCGAGATGTCGATCCAGACGCGCACGCGGCGACCGTAGCAGACGTGTCTACAGAAAGCAGACAGATCTGTATGCATGGAGTAGACAGATCTGTTCCACTCCGGCAGACTGTGGCTCGTGCGATCGTCGAACCCGTTCCGCATCGCCGGCGAGCTCCTCCCCGACGAGATGATCGATCGCGACGCCGAGGCCGCACGCCTCCTCGCGCTCGCCGAAGGCGGCCACGCCTCGCGCCTCGTCGCCCCGCGTCGCTACGGGAAGACGAGCCTTCTCCGCCGCGTCCTCGCTCGAGGCCGGCGGACTCGGGCTGGGCGACCGCGCTCGTCGATCTCGAAGGCGTGCTCTCGCTGTCGAGCATCGTCGTCCGGATCGAGCGCGCGTACGACCGCTCGCTGAAGGGAGCCGTGCGGCGAACGGTCGACGCGCTCTTCCGCGCGTGGCAGGTCGGCCTGTCGCTCGGCGCGGGCGGGTTCACCGCGTCGATCCAGTCGAATCCGCGGATCGACGTCGAGAGCGTGTTCCTCCGCCTGCTCGACCTCCCGGCGAAGGTGCACGAGCGCACCGGCGTCGCGGAGCCTCGTCGCGTTCGACGAGTTCCAGGACCTCCTCCGGGTCGACGGCGCGACGGGATGCTGCGGAGCGTCCTCCAGCATCAGACCGGCGTCGCGTCGTACGCGTTCGCCGGCTCCGCGCCGACGCTGATGGAGCGCCTCTTCGAGGATCCGTCCCGCCCGCTGCTCGAGCACGCCGTGCCCGTCGAGCTCGACCCGCTGCCCGACGACGTGACCGCGACCGTGCTCGAGGATCGCTTCCGCGCACCGGCCGCGACGTCGGCAACGCGCTCGATCCGCTGCTCGCGTTCACCCGCGGGCATCCGCAGCGCGCTGATGCTCGTCGCGCACCATCTCTGGGAGCTCGTCCCGCCCGGGTCGGTCGGCGACGAGGCGGCGTTCGTCGACGCGCGCGAGCGTGCGCTCGCGCTCGCCGAGCCGGCGCTGCGGGCGCGCTGGGAGTCGCTCGCGGTCAACGAGCAGCGCGTCAGCGTCGCCCTCGCCGCGTCGCCGCGCACCTGTACGCGGACGAGACGCTGCGCTTCCTCGGGCTGCGCCGGGAAGCGTCGGCCGCGCGCTGTCGCGGGCTCATCGGCAAGGCGGAGGTGCGGATGACCGACGCTGGTCCGGAGCTGACCGATCCGCTGCTCGAGCACTGGCTCGCCGAGCGCGGCGTCTTCTGACCCACGGATAAGATTCGCTTATGGACACGCGTCAGCTCGCCGCGTTCTGCGCGGTCGTCGAGCGCCGGAGCTTCTCGCAGGCCGCCGAGCGCCTCGGCGTGACGCAGCCGGCCGTCTCGCTGCAGGTGCGCGCGCTCGAGAAGCGGCTCGGGACGCAGCTCCTCGACCGCTCCGGGCGCCGCGTCGAGCCGACCGAGGCGGGCTGGCGGCTCTACCGCGGCGCGCAGCGGATGCTCGCGCTCGAGGATCAGCTCGTCGCCGAGGTCGCCGCGTCGGGCGAGGGCGAGCTCGCGGGCGACCTCGTCCTCGGCGCGTCGACCGGGCCGGCTGCGGTCGCGGTCCCGGTCGTGCTCGGGGAGTTCCAGCGTCAGAACCCGGACGTGCGCGTGTTCCTCACCGTCTCGGACACGCACTCGATCGTCGAGCGCGTCGCCGCGCGCGAGCTCGAGCTCGGCATCGTCGGCGCCGCGCGTCGGCATCGCGGTGTGCGCTTCGAGCCGTTCTTCTCGGACCAGGTGATCCTCGCCTGCCCGCCCGGGCACGCGTTCGCCGGGCGGACGGTCACGCTCGACGAGCTGCGCGACGGAGACGCTCATCCTCATGCAGGAGGGAGCCGGCGTTCGGCAGATCGTCGAGGACGCGCTGCGGCGACAGGGCGTCCGGCTGCGCGATCTCGACGTGAGGCTCGAGCTCGGCCTGCAGGAGTCGGTGCGGCGCGCGGTCGAGGCCGGGTACGGCGTGACGTTCATCTCGCGGACCGCGGTCGAGGCGGAGCTCGCCGCCGGCCGGCTCGCCGAGGCGCGCGTCGACGGGCTCGACGTCGACGCGCGAGATCTCGCTCGCGTCCGCGACGGGCCGCGCACGCACGCGCGTCGCCGACGCGTTCGTCGCGTTCGCGCGAGAGCGGCTCGCGTCGTGATCGTCCGCTGGGGGCTCGACGAGCTCGGCGCCGCTGCTCGCGAGCTCGGGCTCGAGCGACCCGCTGCTCGTCACGAGCGCGCGCTTCGCGCGATCTCGACGTTCCCGGTGCCGAGCGCTTCGTCGGGGTCCGGCGGCACGCTCCGCTCGACGTGGTCGCCGCCGCGACCGAAGCGGCCGGCGGACGCGGACGGCCTCGTCGGGGTCGGCGGCGGCAGCGCGATCGACACCGCGAAGGCGGTCTCGGCCGCGACCGGGCTGCCGCTCGTCGCCGTCCCGACGACGTACTCCGGCTCCGAGTGGACGCCGTACTTCGGCATGCGCGACGAGGCGCGGCGGCGCGAAGACCGGCGGTTCCGGCGCCAACACCGTCGCGGTCGTCTACGAGCCCGCGCTCACGCTCGACCTGCCTCGCGAGGAGTCCGTCGGCACCGGCGATGAACGCCCTCGCGCACTGCGCCGAGGCGCTCTACGCCGGCCCGTGCGACGACGCGACCACGGGAGCCGAGCTGCATCGCGCGCGGCTCTCCCCGTCGTCGTCGACGACGGCACGCGACCTCGAGGCGCGGACCGCGCTGCTCGAGGGCGCGATGCATGCCGGCATGGCGCTCGCCGAGCGCGGGCTCTTCCTCGCCCACGCGATGGCCCAGGCGCTCGGCGGACGCTACGGCGCGTCGCACGGCGCGCCTCAACGCGCTCTGCCTCGCGCCGGCGCTGCGTTTCAACGAGGCGGTCGTGCCGGACGCCATCGCCGCCCTGGCAGGGGCGATGGGAGCGACGACGCCCCGAGCCGCGATCGAGGAGCTCGCGCGGCTCGGTGGCTTCGAGCGACTTCGCGATCTCGGCATCCCGGAGGCAGACCTCGCGGACGTGGCAGCTGCGGAGTGCGGAGCGGCCCGGCGCTCGCTCGAATCCTCGTCCTGCGTCGGCCGAGGACATCGAGGCGCTCCTGCGCTCGATCTGGTGAGCCCGTTGACGGATCGCCGCCGCGGGCGGACGATGTGCGCATGGTCGTCGAGTACGCCGGGATCCTCGCCGCGGTCTCGCTGATGGCGATCACGTTCACCGGCGCGTACGGGACAGAACGTCACCGCGGTGTTCGACTCGAGCAGCGTCGGCATCGCGCGCCGTGGGGAAGGCCGCGAAGGCGCAGAAGATCTCGCCGGCGGGCGCGAAGGCCGCCTACAAGCGTGCGCCGTACGCGAAGCCGGCGCTGAAGTACCTCTACGCGCTCGGCTGGATCGGCGGCACGAAGAACCCGGGCCAGTGCGGGCTCACGCTGCTCGGCCAGGACGCCGCGAAGGATCAGGCTGCGCGCGAGATGCGCGGCAACCGAAGCTCGTCGCGCAGCTCAAGAAGCGGGGCATTAGCGTCTCGGCGGCCGCGAACGCCGTCACCAAGGGCGTCGTCTCGGCCTGCGCCTAGGACAGCTGGCGCGCGTCCGCGGCCATGATGCGGCGCAAGCTGACGATCCCGAGGATCGTCTCGCCGTCGACGACGGGCAGGTGCCGGAAGCCCTTGTCGAGCATGATCTGCGACGCCTCGTCGAACGTCATGTCGGGCGGCGCCGTGATCGGGTCCTCCGTCATCCACTGACGGACCCGTGCGTCGCTCGTGTGCACGCGAGCCGCCATCGCACGCAGCATGTCGCGCTCGGTGAGGACGCCGATGAGCCGGCCGAAGTCCTTCACGACGACCGCACCGACGTTCTGCGCGCTCATCCGCTCGGCCACCTCGCCGAGCGTGTCCTCGGGAGCGACGGTGATGAACGTCGGCTTGCACGATCTCGCCCAGGGTGCCCATGAGCGCAGGAGTGTAACCGCTTTTCTGCGCAATCCAACGGTGCGCTCGTGTCGATCCGGTGTCCCTCTGATAACGAGACGTAATGACAGAAATAAGGATATGCGCTACGATCCGCCCCGTGCGCGACGGCGCCTCCTTCGACGTGCTCGTGGTCGGCAGCGGCGCTGCCGGTCTCGCGGCCGCCGTCTCGGCCGAGCTGTCCGGCGCGCGCGTCGGCCTCGCGACGAAGACGACGCTGCAGGCGTGCAACTCGGCGAAGGCGCAGGGCGGGATCCAGGCCGCGTTCGGCGAGGACGACTCGCCGGAGATCCACGCCGAGGACGTCATGCGCTGGTCGCACGACACCGCGAACCCGAGGCTCGTCGAGGTGCTGACGAGCGAGGCCCGTCCGCGATCCACTGGCTCGAGGAGCTCGGCGTCGAGTTCACCCGCGCTCGAACGGCGGCTACCGGCTCGCGCGCTGCGGCGGCGCGACGCGGCAGCGGCTGCTGCAGGTCGGCGACCGGACGGGGCACGCGATCACGAAGGCGCTCCGCGAGGCGTACGAGGCGGGCGGCGGTGCGGAGCTGCCGCACCACGCGCTGCGCGCCGTCGCACCGGCGGCACCGGCTGGATCGCGTCCTTCGAGACGAAGGAGGGCCCGGCCGACGTCGAGGCTGCAGTCGTCGTGCTCGCTGCCGGCGGGCGCTGCTTCGCGGAGGCCGAGACGCGCGGCGAGCTCTCCACGAACCACCCGAACGCGACCGGCGAGGTGACGCGCATCGCCGTGGACGCCGGCGCCGAGACGCGCGACCTCGACGCGCTGCAGTACCACCCGAACGGCGGCGCGTGGCCGTCGACGATGCAGGGCTACTCGATCCCGGAGACGACGCGCGCGTACGGCGCCGTCCTGCTGAACGCCGACGGCGAGGAGTTCACGGACTCGCTCGGCCCGCGCGACGCCGTCTCGCAGGCGATCTTCGACGAGGTCGAGGCCGGACGGGGCGTGCTGACCGCGGACGGTCGCCCCGCCGTCTGGCTCGACACGACGCGGATCGCGCCGGAGGACGCCGAGATCTCGCTGCCGTACATGCTCCGCCGCTACCGCGGTGCGGGAATCGACCCGCTCGCCGAGCCGATCTACACCTACCCCGTCCTCCACTACCAGAACGGTGGGCTCGTGATCGACGAGCACGCGGAGACGACCCTCGAGGGCGTCTTCGCCTGCGGCGAGATCGCGGGCGGCACCCACGGAAGGAACCGCATGATGGGCAACTCGCTGCTCGAGTGCGCCGTCTTCGGACGGCGCGCCGGGCAAGGCGGCCGCGGAGAGGTGCGCGCACGCAAGTCTCGAGACTGACCTTCCCCCTCACGTCATCGCCAACAGTTGGCCGATGAGCGACGCGCCGCACCGCTCGATCCGGCCAAGGTCCAGGCCTTCGTCTCGAGCGCGCACGGCGACCTCGACGTCGTCCGCTCGCTCCTCGCCGAGGAGCCCGCGCTCGTCAACGCCGCCTGGGACTGGGGTGGCGGCGACTGGGAGACCGGTCTCGGCGCCGCGGCGCACATGGGCGCGCCGGCAGATCGCGCTGTACCTGCTCGAGCACGGTGCGCGGCTCGACCTGTTCGCGGCGGCGATGCTCGGCTACTTCGACATCGTCAGCGCCGTGCTCTCCGGACTTCCCCGAGATGCGCGACGCCCTCGGCCCGCACGGCATCCCGCTCGTCGAGCATGCGCGCGCGGGCGGCGCGGACGCTCGTGCGGTGCTCGAGCTCCTCGAGGCGACCGAGGTCGCGATGAGCGTCGTGACGACCGATCTCGACGCGGCGGTCGCGGACGCTGCAGCGCACCTCTACGTCTGGGCGCTGAAGGACATCCCGCAGGACCTCCGCGACGCGCTCGCCGACGCGGCCGGCCGCGAGACGTCCGTCACGGGGCAGCGCGTGCTGCAGACGATCCTCCAGAACGTGACCGTCGCCGAGGACGAGAAGAACCTCGTCTGCCAGGACACCGGCATCGCGGTCTACTACTGCAGGGTCGGCGAGCACTTCCCGCTGCACCCGGCGCGGATCTACGCCGCGCTCAAGGAGGGCACCGAGCGCGCGACCGTCGAGCATCCGCTGCGCTCGAACACGGTGCACACGCTGACGCGCGAGAACACGGGGCCGAACGTCGGCTACCGCGTCCCGATCGTGCACTGGGACTTCGTCCCCGACTGGGACGGCCTCGACGTGAAGTGCGTCCCGAAGGGGTCGGGCTCGGAGAACATGAGCTTCCTCAAGATGTGCGTCCCCGCCGACGGGGTCACGGGGATCAAGAAGTTCGTGCTCGAGTCGATCGTCGGCGCGGGCGGCAAGCCGTGCCCGCCGGGGATCGTCGGCGTCGGCATCGGCGGCTCGGCCGACTACGCGATGCACCTCGCGAAGGAGGCGATCGCGCGGCCGGTCGGCACGCACAACCCCGACCCGCTCGTCGCCGAGCTCGAGGACGACCTCTTCGGGCTCCTGAACGAGACCGGCGTCGGCCCGATGGGCCTCGGCGGCGACGTCACCGTGCTCTCGGTCCACGTCGAGCACGCCGACACGCACATGACGCTCAACCCCGTCGCCGTCAACTACCAGTGCTGGGCCGCGCGGCGCGCGTCCGCGCACGTCGCGGCCGACGGCTCGACGACTTCGAGAGGGACGCCTGAGATGCCTTGTGACACTGTGTCACTTGCGAGAGGGTGCGCTGATGGCCACGCACGAGGTCACGTTCCCCGTCACCGATCCGGCCGAGATCCTCGAAGCTCCGCGCGGGCGACGAGGTGATCGTCCAGGGCCACATCATCGGGATCCGCGACCGCACGCAGATCCGGATCTTCGACCAGGGCGTCGAGCCGCCGATGGACCTCTCCGGCGCGTTTCTCCTGCACACGGCGCCGAACGTCCGCAAGCTCGGGCCCGGGAAGTACGAGAAGCTCTGCATCGGGACGACGACGTCGCGCGCGCATGGTGCGCTTCACCGAGGGGCTCGGCGCGCAGTACGGCGTCCGCGCGATCTGCGGCAAGGGCGGCTTCCCGGACGAGGCGATCGAGCCGATGCAGCGCCTGGGGATGGTCTACTTCGCGATCGTCGGCGGCGCCGCCGCGCTCGAGACGACCCAGATCGAGGAGATCGAGGAGGTCGCCTGGGAGGAGCTCATGCCCGAGTGCCTCTGGAAGTTCCGCGTGAAGGACTTCGGCCCGCTCACCGTCGGCATCGACGCACACGGCGGCTCGCTCTACCGCGACGTGCAGAACCGCGCCAAGGAGAAGCTGGAGGAGATCTATGCACGCCTCTGACGGGCACACGTTCCTGGACGTGCCGACGCGCGAGGGCAAGCCGCGCGAGCGCGGCCTCACGCACGTCATGGACAAGGGCCTGAACCTGCGCGAGATCGAGGGCCTCTTCGACACCGCGGGCGAGTACGTCGACATCGTCAAGCTCGGCTGGGGCACGAGCTACGTCACGAACAACCTCGAGAAGAAGATCGCGCTCTACCGCTCGTTCTCGACGCCGGTCGTCTGCGGCGGCACGCTCTTCGAGGCGGTCTACGGCCAGGGCAAGATGGACGAGTTCAAGCGCTGGCTCGAGCACTTCCGCTTCTCGCACGTCGAGATCTCGGACGGCACGCTCGACATCCCGCGCGAGCAGAAGCTCGAGCTCATCGCCGACTTCGCGCGCGACTTCGTCGTCCTCTCCGAGGTCGGCTCGAAGGACTCCGAGGTGAACATCGCGCCGTACCTGTGGGTGCAGTGGATCCGCGAGGAGCTCGACGCCGGCTCGTGGAAGGTGATCGCCGAGGGTCGCGAGGGCGGCACCGCCGGGATCTACCGGCCGACCGGCGAGCTGCGCACGGGGCTCGTCGACGAGATCGAGCACTCGATCTCGTTCCACGACCTCATCTGGGAGGCGCCGACGAAGTCGTCCCAGGCCTGGTTCGTGCGGCACTTCGGGCCCGAGGTCAACCTCGGGAACATCCCGCCCGACGAGGTCATCGCGCTCGAGACGCTGCGCCTCGGGCTGCGCGCCGACACGCTGAAGGAGGTGCTGCTTGGCGATTCAAGCGTCGAGCCCGCCCCGGCTTCCTGACCTCGACTTCGAGGCCATGACGGCCGAGGAGCTGATCTCCTGGACGCACCAGTTCTTCTGGCCGCGCGTCTGCCTCACCTGCTCGTGGCAGAAGCAGTCGTCCGTGCTCGTGCACATGGTCGCCGAGCTCGGGCTGCGCATGGACACGGTCGAGCTCGACACGCACCTCTTCTTCCGCGAGTCGTACGACACGCGCGACGCGCTCGTCGACCGCTACCAGCTGAAGCTCATCCAGCCCTCGATCCCGACGATCGCCGAGCAGCATCGCGCGGAGGGGCCGAACCTGTGGGAGCGCGACCCCGACCGCTGCTGCCACATCCGCAAGGTCGAGCCGCTCGTCGAAGCGCTCCAGCCGTACGACGCCTGGATCTCCGGGATCCGCCGCGACCAGTCGCCGAGCCGCGTCGACACGCCGAAGGTGCAGTGGTCGGAGCGCTACCAGGTCTTCAAGATCCACCCGCTCGCCGACTGGGACGAGAAGCGCGTCTGGTCGTACATCAACGTCAACGAGATACCCTCCAACCCGCTGCACGACGCGGGGTACCGCTCGATCGGCTGCATTCCGTGCACCCGCCCGACGACGCCCGACGAGGAGGAGCGCGCCGGCCGCTGGGCCGGCTCCGACAAGCTCGAGTGCGGCATCCACGAGTCAACGACGCGTCGAAAGGACGAAATGAGTCAGCACATCCACGCGCACGAGCACCCCGAGTCGGAGACCGACCGCGGCGGAGGCTTCACGCTCTGGTTCACGGGCCTCTCCGGCTCGGGCAAGACGACGATCGCGCACCACGTCGGTCCGGAGCTGGACCGGCGCGGCCTCGTCGTCGAGTACCTCGACGGCGACACCGTTCGCACGCACCTCTCGAAGGGCCTCGGCTTCTCGAAGGAGGACCGCGACGCCCACGTCGAGCGCCTCGGCTGGGTGGCCTCGCGCATCACCCGCCACGGCGGCGCGGTCATCGTCGCGGCGATCTCGCCCTACGAGCAGGCGCGGAAGAACGCGCGCGCTCTCGTCGAGGAGCATGGCCCGTTCGTCGAGATCCACGTCACGACCTCGCTCGACGAGTGCGCCCGCCGCGACGTGAACGGCCTCTACGCGAAGGCGTTCGCCGGCGAGATCAAGGGCTTCACGGGCGTCGACGACCCGTACGAGGCGCCGGAGAACCCGGAGATCGTCGTCGACACGGAGGGCCTCGAGCCCGAGGAGTCGGCGCGCGGTCGTGATCGGCAAGCTCGAGGAGCTGGGTCTCGTTCCGGCCAAGGTGACGGCGTGACTGCCGTCACGACCGATCGCCTGATCGCGCCGCACGGCGGGACGCTCGTCGACCGCACCGGAGACGCGCCGGCCGATCTCGACGCGCTCGAGGTCGTCGCGCTCACGTCGCGCGAGCTCTCCGACCTCGACATGATCGCCTCGGGCGCGCTCTCGCCGCTCGAGGGCTTCATGGGCAAGGCCGACTACGAGCGCGTCGTCGACGAGATGCACCTCGCGAACGGCCTGCCGTGGGCGCTTCCCGTCTGCCTCGCCGTCGACTCGGCGCCGACCGGTGACCGCGTCGCTCTCACCGACGAGGCCGGCAAGCCGATCGCCGTGCTCGAGGTCGAGGAGACGTTCGAGTACGACAAGGAGCGCGAGGCCGAGCAGTGCTTCCGCACGACCGACGACGCCCACCCGGGCGTCGCGCGGCTCTACGCGCAGAAGCCCCTCTACCTCGCAGGGCGCGTCACCGTGTTCGAGCGCCCGCAGTCGGAGTTCCCGGAGCTCGCGCGCGATCCGGCCGAGACGCGGCGGATCTTCGCCGAGCGTGGCTGGAAGCGTGTCGTCGGGTTCCAGACGCGCAACCCGATCCACCGCGCGCACGAGTACCTGACGAAGGTCGCGCTCGAGACCGTCGACGGCCTGCTCGTCCATCCGCTCGTCGGCGAGACGAAGTCGGACGACGTGCCGGTCGACGTGCGCGTCGACTGCTACCGGACGCTGCTCGACGGCTACTACCCCGAGGATCGCGTCCTCCTCTCGGCCTTCCCGGCGGCGATGCGCTACGCCGGTCCGCGCGAGGCGATCTGGCACGCGATCTGCCGCAAGAACTACGGCTGCTCGCACTTCATCGTCGGCCGCGACCACGCGGGCGTCGGCGACTACTACGGGACGTACGACGCGCAGCTCATCTTCGACGAGTTCGCGCCGCACGAGCTCGACATCGAGCCGATGTTCTTCGAGCACACGTTCTGGTGCAACGTCTGCGGGTCGATGGCGAGCACGAAGTCGTGCCCGCACGGGCCCGAGGACCGCGTGTTCCTCTCCGGGACGAAGGTGCGTGAGATGCTCGGCGACGGTGACGTTCCTCCGGTCGAGTTCACGCGGCCCGAGGTCGCGCAGGTGCTCATCGACGCGTACCGGTCGTAGGGGCGAGGCTTGCCTCGCCCTCGGCGGCCGCTGACGTTCAGGGGCGAGGCGAGCCTCGCCCCTACAACCGGTGAGCGACGCCGTGACGTGGCAACTGACCCTCGTCGGGCTCCTGACGGGCCTCCTGGTCGGCATGACGGGGATGGGCGGCGGCTCGCTCATGACGCCCATCCTCGTCTTCCTCTTCGGCATCCCGCCCTCGACGGCGATCGGCACCGACATCGCGCACGGCGCGGCGTTCAAGACCGTCGGCGCCGTGCAGCACCGGCGCATGGGGAACGTGCGCGCGCGGCTCGCCGGCTGGATGCTCATCGGCTCGATCCCCGCGTCGCTCGTCGGCGTGTGGCTGAACGTGCAGCTCACGGAGCGCTACGGCGACGAGGCGAAGTCCGTGATGGGCCAGGTGCTCGGGGCTGCGCTTCTCTTCGGCGCGGTCGGCCTCATCGCGAAGAGCCTCGTCCAGTCGAGCGGCCCGTCCGGTGACCCCGACTGGGAGCTCACGACGCGCGACCAGTTCGCAGCGATCGTCATCGGCATCTTCGGCGGCTTCATCGTCGGCCTGACATCGGTCGGGAGCGGTGTGTTCTTCGGCCTCACGCTCCTCGTCGTCTTCCCGCTGCGCGCGCACAAGGTGGTCGGGACGGACATCTTCCACGCGGCGGTGCTCCTGTACGTCGCCGGCGCCGCCCACTGGGCGGCCGGGAACATCGACTTCGGAATCCTCGGCTGGCTGCTGCTCGGCTCGATTCCCGGCGTCCTCATCGGCGGCCGGCTGACGCTGTCCATCCCGGAGCAGCGTCTGCGGCTCCTGCTCGCCGGCGTGCTCGGGCTCGCCGGGATCAAGCTGCTGAACGTGCCGGGGGCGGGGACGATCGTCGTCGTCGTGCTCTCGGCCGGCGCCGTCGCGCTCCTCGTCTGGCTCGCGCGCCACAGCTGGATCCGCTTCGTCCGCGGACGCGGGGGCGCGTGGCTACCGCCGCGGAGTAGCCTCGAGGCGACTAGCATCGCGCGGCGATGCGCACGGTCTGGGTGAGCTTCGACACGATCGGCCGCGACTGCCTGGAAGTGGCGGCGGATGTCGGCGCGGAGATCGTCGGTGTCGTCACGCTCCCCGGCCCGATCGATCCGAACCGGTCGGGGCAGTGCTCGTTCGACGACCTCGCGGCCCGGCTCGACGCGGCGTTGATCGAGACGAGGGACGTGAACTCCCTCGAGACGCTGAACGTGATCCGGAAGCTCGAGCCCGAGCTCATCTTCGTCGTCGGCTGGTCGCAGCTCGTTCACGACCCGTTCGTCGCGCTCGCTCGCGAGGGTGTCTTCGGCATGCACCCGACCCTGCTGCCGCGGCATCGCGGCCGCGCCCCGATCCCGTGGGCGATCCTCACCGGGCTCGCGCGCACCGGCGTGACGCTGTTCGAGATCGTCGACGCGACGGCGGACTCGGGCGCGATCGTCGGCCAGGTCGTCGTCGACATCGCTCCCGACGAGACGGCGACGACGCTCTTCGCCCGACTCGCCGACGCGCACGTCGACCTCGTCCGCGAGCTCGTGCCGCAGCTCGTCTCGCGAAGCGCACCGCGCATTCCCGCAGGATCCGAGTCGCGCGAGCTCGTGGCCCAAGCGCGTTCCCGCGGACGGGATCATCGACTGGGAGACGCGCGCGCCGTACCTCTACGACTGGGTCCGCGCACAGACGAGGCCGTATCCCGGCGCGTTCACGTACCTCGGAGAGGACAAGGTGATCGTCTGGGGAGCGCGCCCGGTCGAGCTGGCTGGAGACGCGCCGGCGGGGACGATCGTCGACCTGAGCACCGACGGGCCCGTGGTCGCGTGCGGCGAGGGTGCGCTCCTGCTCGAGGAGATCCAGACGGAAGCGGATGAGCTGGTCGTGGGAGCCCGGCTGGGATGAGTCGCGTTCTCGTGTTCGCTGCGCACCCCGACGACGAGGTGCTCGGGATGGGCGGGACGATCGCCCTCCACGTCGACCGAGGCGACGACGTGCGTATCGTCGTCGTGACCGACGGCTCGTCGACCCAGTACCCGGGCGACGACGACATCCGCGCCCGCAAGGAGGACGAGGCGTTGCGCGCCGCGGCAGAGCTCGGCGTGACCGACTACGTCCACCTCGACCTTCCCGACATGCGGCTCGACACGCTTCCGCACGTCGAGGTCAACGCCGTCGTCGAGGAGCACGTCCGCGACTTCGCTGCCGGAGTGCGTGTACACGCCGCATCCGGACGTCAACCAGCGACCACCGCGCGCTGTTCGACTCGGTCGCCGTCGCGACCCGGCCGGTGCCCGGTCGCACGGTCCGGCGGCGTGTTCACGTACGCACCGACGTCGAGCACGGAGTGGACGCCGGCGGCGCTCAACTGGTTCGTCCCGAACTGGTTCGTCGAGATCACGGGAACGATCGAGCGGAAGGTCGCCGCGTTCGCCCACTACGAGACCGAGCGACGCGACTACCCGCACCCGCGCAGCGAACGTGCGATCCGCGCGGCCGCGGAGTTCTACGGCTCGAGCTGCGGCTGCGAGTACGCGGAGCCGTTCGTCCTCGTGCGCGGGATCGAAATCCGCTGACGCGCGGATTTCGATCGCGCAGAAGACCCCTGAAGGCGTCCGCTTCGCGGCCGCGTGCGAGCGCCGGTCGAGCCGCGAGATAGGTTGCGCGCGTTGGCGCGGTGGCCCCAGCTTCTGATCGTCCTCGCCCTGCTCGGGGCGACGGCCGCTGCCTTCGCCGTCACCGAGCGCCTCAAGCTCGAGCGGAGCCCGATCACCGGCACGCAGGTCGATCGCGTCTTCTCGCCCGTGTGCGAGTGCGCGCGCGACGTCTCGGTCGTCTCGTTCATCCTGCGGCGTCGCGAGACGGTGACGCTCGACATCCTCGATCGCAGCGGGCGTTCGATCCGTACGGTCGTCCGCAACCGGCGCGAGTCGGCCGGCCGCGTCTCGTACACGTGGGACGGTCGCGACAACGCGGATCGCGTCGTCCCGGAGGGCGTCTACCGGCCGCGCGTGCGGCTCCGGCGCAACGGCCGGACGATCGTCCTGCCGAATCCGATCCGCGTCGACACGACGGCGCCCGCGAATCACCCTCGTCCGCGTGTTCCCGCGGGTCTTCTCGCCGGACGGCGACGGGCAGACGCGACCGCGTGACCGCGACCTACCGGATCGACGAGCGCGCGCGAGCCGTGATGCTCGTCGACGGTCGACAGCGCGTGCAGAGCAAGTTCAGACGGCTCGAGGGGAAGCTCGTCTGGTTCGGCCGCGTGAACGGCCGCACCGTGGCGCCGGGCACGTACGAGATCCGGCTGCGCGCGGTCGACCGAGCCGGCAACCGCTCGATGCGCACACGTGCAGTCGCCGTCCGCGTGCGCTTCGTCGAGCTGTCCCGAGATCGGATCGAGGTCGCGGCCGGCAAGCGCTTCTCCGTGCGAGTGCTCACCGACGCCGAGTCGTATCGGTGGCTGTTCGCGGGTCGGCGTGGTGTCGGCCGGCGCCAGATCCTCGTGCTGCGCGCGCCGGAGACGCCCGGCGCGTACTGCGCTCTACGTCACCGTCGGCGATCGGGCCGCGCGCGCCGCCGTCGACGTCGGTCGCGCCCGAGTGACGCTGCCGCTCTTCGTTCTCGGCGTCAGCCGCTCGGGCACGACGCTCCTCCGCGTGATCCTCGACCGCTCGCCGGGTATCGCGATCCCCGACGAGTCGTTCTTCGTTCCGCTCCTCGCCCGGCGCCATGGGCGGCGTGTCGATGCCGAGCGCTTCCTCGACGACCTGGCGCGGATCCCGACGATTCGGGCGTGGGGAATCCGACCCGAGGACGTCGCACCGCGTGTCCGCTCCGGAATGCCGACCGGCGATGCGATCGCGGCGATCTTCGAGACGTACGCGGAGCACGCACGGCAAGCCGCGCTGGGGCGACAAGACGCCGATGTACATGCGCCATCTCCCGCTCCTCGAGCGGCTCTTCCCCGACGCGCAGTACGTCCACCTCGTCCGGGACGGACGCGATGCCGCGCTCTCGTTCCTCGAGATGCCGGAGGGGACGTTCACGCGCACGTGGGCGCACCCGACGACACCCGCGCAGTTCGCATGCCTCTGGCGGAAGGAGGTCTCGGACGCCCGTGCGCTCGGACGGCGCGTCGGCCCGGCCCGCTACCACGAGGTGCGCTACGAGGAGCTCGTCGCGGACCCGGACGGCTCGGTCGCCGCGATCTGCGCGTTCGCAGAGATCCCGTTCGAGCCGAGCATGCTCGAGTACGCCGAGTGCCGTCGACGTCTCCGACGAAGCCGCACCAGCAGCGGCTGCTCCGGCCGCCGACGGCGGGCGTGCGGAGCTGGCGCGAGGACATGTCCTGCAGACGACGTCGCCGCGTTCGAGCGCCGTCGCCGGCGAGCTGCTCGGACGAGCTCGGGTACGACGTCGGCGTCGCCGCCCCGAGCGAGCGTGCGCGCGTCGGCGACGCGCGTCTCGTACGACGCGCGCCTCGCGGCCTGGAACGTGTCAGCCTCGATCGTCCAGCGCTCGCCGCTCTGGCGGCGTCGGCATCCGCGGCTCTCAGCGCTACGGAGCAGCGGGACGTCGCGTCCGCGGACGGCGATGAGTCGGCCGTTCAGCGAGAAGAAGTAGGTCCGCTCGGTCGCGATACCCGGTGAGTACTTCCCGAGTGGGAGGCGCCACGCGATCGAGCCGTCGGAGACGCGCAACGCGTACGTGCGCTTCTCGAGCGTCGAGAAGAAGACGTACGGGCCGATGACGACGGGAGCGCCGAGGATCCGACCGCCGACCCAGGTGCTCCAGAGCTCGTCGCCGGTCGTCGCGCGGAACGCCCGCAGGCGCCCGTCGAAGCCGCCTGCGAACACGCGTCCGTCCGCGACCGCCGGAGTCGTGTAGCCGAGCCCGCCGACACCCGCAGTCCAGACGACGCGGCCGCTCGAGGCGTCGAGCGCCGCGACCTTGCCGGATCGCGCGACCGAGTAGAGGCGCTCGCCGTCGCTCGACGGGCTGGCGTAGAAGCTCTCGTAGCGGAACGCGTCGCGCTTCAGGTACGTCGTCCACCGCTCCTCGCCCGTTCGCGGTCGAGGCAGACGAACGAGCCCGCGTACGTCGTCACGCACACCTGCCCGCCGAACACCGACGGGCTCGCGTTGATGCGTCCGCCGGTCTGGTACGCCCAGCGAACCCGCCCGGACTCGCGATCGAACCGCGAACACGCGACCGTCGTGCGAGCCGAAGAACGACGGTGCCGTCGACGACGACGGGCGACGACTCGACCTTGCCTGCGGTCCGCACCTGCCAGAGCAGACGACCGGAGCGCCGGTCGAGAGCGCGGTGACGGTTCCGTCCTGTGAGGCGACGAGCACGCGCGGCCCGTCGATCGCGGGGCTCGACGGGAGCGTCCCGCCGACGCGGCGCTGTCCAGCGGATCTCGTCCCGTCTCCGCGTCGATCGCGAACGTCGTGCCGGAGAACCCGTTGACGTACAGCTCGCCCTCGCAGTAGACGGGCGGGAACTCGATGTAGCTGCCGAGCCCGCGCGTCCACGTGAGCTTCCGCGCCGGCAGGCCGAGCGTCGCGTCGGGGCGAGCGAGGGAGCGCCGCGGGTCGCCGCCGAACGTGCGCCAGCAGCGCGCGGTCGTCGACCGGCTCGGGCTCGGGCTCCGGCTCGGCTTGGGCGCGGTCGTCGTCTCGGTCCGAGACGGTGACGCCTTCGAGGTCGGTGTCGAGCGCGCCGGAGGGTCGATCCTGCGTCGTCAGCGGCGACGCCGATCGCGAGACCGAACAGCGCGAGCACGAGCACGGTGACCGCAGCGAGGATCCAGGCGAAGGCTTTCGGCATGAAGCGGCGGCCGGGCGCGCCGGCCGCGGGTCAGTGTGCCAGCAGCTCCGGAGCCGCCGGCGCGGTGTCAGTCGTCGGCGCCGCGCACGACGCTCCGCTCAGGAGCGCGTCGCGAGCGCCGCGGCGGCGAGCCCGATGACGCCCCAGGTCAGCGGATCCTCGAAGAAGCCGGCGTAGAGCAGCGAGTGCACGACGAGGGCGAGGAGGACGGCGGCGAGGCCGACGCCGAACGCGCGATCCGTGCGCGCGACGAGGACGAGCGCCCAGGCCGTGGCGGCGAGCAGCCAGCCGTAGAGCGCGAAGCCGATCACGCCGAGCTCGGCAAGGACCGTGAGCGGCGTCGTGTGCGAGGCGTTCCGGCTCGGGGAGCCCTTCCTCACGATCTCCGAGCTCGCGCGCGGCTGGCCGCCGATCCCCACGCCTGCGATCGGGTCGCTCCGTGAAACGCGTCGAGCGTGACCGTCGACGAGTCGCGAGCGCCCGCTCGTCACGTCCTTCGCCGAGCGACCGCCGATCGCAGCTCCGGCGACGCCCGCGGCGGCCAGCGTCGCGACGAGCGCGCACGCGAGGAGAACGATCCGCGTCCGGCGGTCGGCGCCGACGACGCGCGACTGCGAAGGTGACGACGAACAGCGCGACGAAGCTCGACTGCGAGTACGAGTAGAAGAGGCCGACGAAGAGAAACGCGACGAATCCCGTCGCCACGATCCAGTCGATCGTGCGTCCGCGTCGGACGAGGATCGCGACGAGGAGCACGGCGATCGGCACCACGAGGTACCGGCCGTAGAGGCTCGGATCCTTGAAGAGCGAGGTGACGCGGAAGAACGACGTGTACGCGTTCGCCACCTCGACGTCGCGTCCGAAGAAGAGCGTCCGCGTGTGCGCCTGCCAGATGCCGACCGCGGCGAAGAGCGTCCCGAGGGCGACGAGCGTCACGAGCAGCGCGCGCGGGAGCCACGTCGCGACCGGGCTGCGGGCGACGGTCGCCAGCCCGGCCGTGAACGGGAACACGAAGAACGCGAGCGCGATGCCGCCAGCGCGCTCGTCCCACGTCCACAGGAACGAGGTCGACGCGAGCGTCACGAACGCCGCCAGCGGGAGCGCGAGCAGGAACGGGGGCGGCGCCGGGCGCTCGCCTCTGAGGATGCGGTAGGCGAGCGCGAGCACGGCCGCGGCGATCACGAGGTAGAGCGGCAGCAGCAGGAAGGCCTCCTCGTCGCCGAGCTGGACCGGCACGCGGAACGGCGCGACCGCGAGCAGGGCCACCGGAACGGCTCGCCGGATAGCGAGCGAGCGGGACCGCGAGCACGATCGCAGTCGCGATTCCGACGACGACGAGCGCGATCCCGGCCGGGTCGTGCAGGAGGAGCTCGACGTCGTCGTCGCCGACGAGCGACCAGCCGAGCCCGACCGTCGCGATCCCCGAGGAGCGCGAGCCCGATCAGCGGGAAGATCCCGCCGCGCGTGATGAGCGCGCCGACGGCGCCGAGCGCTCCGAGGAGCGCGGCGATCTCCGCGAGCTGGACGTGCTCCATGACGCCAGGACGTTACGTCACGAGTGATTGAATGGCGCAGTGATCGAGGCCTGGAAGCGCGCGCTCGTGCTCGCGCCGCACACGGACGACGGCGAGCTCGGCTGCGGCGGCACGATGGCGCGGCTCGTCGAGGGCGGCTGCGAGGTGCGGTACGTCGCGTTCTCCATCGCCACGCGTTCGCTGCCGCCCGGCTTCGAGCCGGACACGCTGGCGCGGGAGGTGCGCGAGGCGACGGCCGAGCTCGGCATCGCGGAGGACAGGCTCACCGTCCACGACTTCGACGTCCGCACGTTCCCGGAGCGGCGGCAGGACATCCTCGAGCTCCTCGTCGCGCTGTGGGAGGAGTGGAAGCCCGACGTCGTCTTCCAGCCGTCGCACCACGACGTCCACCAGGACCACCAGACGATCGCGCACGAGGGCCTGCGCGCGTTCAAGCGGACGACGATCCTCGGCTACGAGGTCCCGTGGAACAACTTCGACTTCTCGTACGGCGCGTACATCGCGCTCGAGAAGCGACACATCGAGCGGAAGGTCGCGGCGCTCGCGCGCTACGCCTCGCAGCAGCACCGGCGCTACGCCGATCCCGAGTACGTCTGGAACCTCGCGCGCGTCCACGGCGTCAACGTGAACCGCGAGTACGCCGAGTGCTTCCAGGTCTACCGGATCGTCGCGTAGCCTCAGTCCGTGGCCGCGCTCTCTCGGCGTGAGGTCCTCGCGCGTGCCGGTCTGACGGCCGGGGCGCTCGCGCTCGGTGCGCGGCCTGAGCCGGCGGAGGCCGCGCCGAACCTCCGAGACTGGGGCTCGGTGCGGTCGCAGTTCGCGCTCGATCGCGGACGGATCCACCTCACGTCGTTCTTGCTCGCCACGCACCCGCGGGCAGTGCGGGACGCGATCGCCGCTCACCGCGAACGACTCGACGCGAACCCGGTCGAGTACCTGCACGGTCGAAGCGACGCGCTGAGCGCCGCGGCGCGCGCTGCCGCCGGGCGCTTCCTCGGCGCGCCGGCAGCCGAGGTTGCGCTGACCGACTCGACGACGATGGGCCTCGGGCTTCTGTACACGCGTCTCGCGCTGGGTGCGGACGACGAGGTCGTGACGACGGAGCACGACTTCTACGCGACCCACGAGTCGCTCCGGCTCTCGGGCGCACGCGTGCGCCGCATCCGTCTCTACGACGACGCGCGGCAGGCCTCGGAGGACGAGATCGTCAGTCGCATCAGGCGAGCCGTCACGGGGCGGACGAGAGTCGTCGCGCTCACGTGGGTTCACTCGAGCACGGGCGTCCGGCTGCCGGTGCGCTCGATCGCCGCAGGCGCTCCCGGAGCGGGTGCTCCTGTGCGTCGACGGCGTCCACGGCTTCGGCGCTCGCGGCGAGAACGTGCGCGACCTCGGCTGCGACGCGTTCGTCTCGGGATGCCACAAGTGGCTGTACGGGCCACGCGGAACCGGAGTGCTGTGGGCGAACGAGCGCGATGCGCCAGCTCATGCGACCGACCATCCCGTCCTTCGACGGATCGAGTTACGGCGCGTGGGTGGCGGGCGGCGCGCCGAGCGGCGTCCCCGACGGAGCCGACGCTCACGCCGGGTGGATTCCAGTCCTTCGAGCATCGTTGGGCGCTGCCGGAGGCGTTCGCGTTCCACCAGGAGATCGGTCGCGAGCGCGTCGAGGCGCGGATCCGCGGCCTCGCGTCGCGCCTCAAGGCGCAGCTCGCCGAGATGAAGGGCGTGCGGCTGCGGACGCCGCAGTCACCGGGGGTGTCGGCCGGGCTCGTGTGCTTCGAGGTCGCCGGCCGCGACCCGTCCGACGTCGTCGGGCGCCTCGCGTCCCGAGGCATCGTCGCGAGCGTCACGCCGTACGCGACGCGCTACGTGCGGCTCGGGCCGGGGATCGTGAACACGCCCGAGCACGTCGACGCCGCCGTACGGGCGATCCGAGCGCTCTAGGGCCTCAGCCTGCGAGGCGGAGACGCCGGCCGATCGCGCTCCGCTCGGCCGGGAGATAGAAGCCGAGCGGCAGGAGCACGAGCGGGTACGCGACGGCGAGCACGAGCGCGACCGGGAGACCTCCCCCGGCGAGCTTGCCGGCCGCGACGAGCGCGATTCCGGTCGCGGCGGCGGTGACGACGCGTCGCCACTGGTACGCGACCGGGTAGATCCGCTGCGACCACCACAGCCATCCCGGCGAACATCGTCGAGTACGCGGCGATGGTCGCGATCGCCGCGCCCATCATCCCGTACGGCGGGATGAGGATGAGGTTCAGCCCGATGTTCACGGCCGCCGCAGCCCCGGTGACGACCCAGTTGAACTGCGTCCGTTTCGCGCGGCCGACGCCGATCGCGACGACGATGTAGCCGGCGAACGCGACCGCCGCGAACGCGAGCGGGCCGACGACGCGCGACGACTCCTCGAACGCGGGTGCCGCGATCCACTCGACGATCCACGGAGACAGGAGCGCGAGCCCGGTCGCGACCCAGGTCGTGACGAGGACGACGTAGGTCAGGACGTAGGCGTAGGTGCGTCGCGCCTCGCGGTCGTCGTCGATCGAGTACGCGAACGCCGGCCAGGCGAGCCGGAACGCCGTCAGCATGAGGACCATCGCCGAGGCGATGCGAACGCCGACGGAGTAGAGGCCGACCTCGGTCGTGTCGGCGAGATGGACGAGGAAGAGTCGATCGGAGAAGTTCGTGACCCACAGGAAGAGCGCCGTCGGGACGAGCGGCAGCCCGAAGCGGTTCATCTCGCGCAGGAGCCCGCGGTCGAACTCGAGGCCGAGCTGCTCGCGTCGGTAGAGGAGCAGCGACGACGTAGACGACGAGCGTGCCGGTGAAGTTGCCGACGATGACGCCGATCGGTCCCTCGTCGAGCGCGACCACGAGGAGCAGCGTCGCGCCGATCGTCAGGAAGATGTTCGTCGAGGCTCGCGGACACGAATGCGACCGAGCGCTCCTCGACGCGGAAGAGCGACGTCAGCTGCTCGTAGTTCATCCCGGCCCAGAGACCGACGAACGCGGCCATGACGAGCTCCGAGTCGTCCGAGCTGCCGAAGAGGCGCGTCCGAGATCGGGCCGGCGAGAGCGATGCCCGACGATCGTGCCCGATCGTCGCCATCGCCATCGTGAACCAGAAGGACGTGCGCACGACGCGTCAGCCGGGCCGCCGGATCGGACGAGTCGAAGTAGAAGCGGAAGAACGCGCTGTGGATCCCGAAGCGCAGGACGATCCCGATCACCGTCGTCAGCGCGATGAGCGTCTCGACCTTCCCGTAGTCGGACGGCGAGAGGTACCGCGTGTAGAGCGGGAGGAGGAGGACGGCGAGGATCCGCGAGACGAGCCCGCCGAGCCCGTAGATCGCCGAGTGCTTGCCGAGCCGCTTGAGCTCGGCCGCCGAGCGACGACATCAGAGGCGAGCGTAGAGAGCGAGCAGGCGGTCGGCGACGCGCTCGAGGTCGTGAACCTGCTCGACGTACGCCCGTGACTCCGCGCCGATCCGGCGCCGCTCGGCGCGCCGAGGCGACGAGCGGTTCGAGCGCCGCGCGGAGCGTCTCCTTCGTCGCGCGCACGATCGGGACGCGCGTGCCGAGCTCGCGCTCCGTCCGCTCGACGGCCTCGTCGTGCAGGAACGTCACGACCGGCTTCCCGAGCGCCATGCACTCGATCGCGAAGAGCCCGTACCAGCCTGCGTTGAGCTGGTCGACGACGATGTCGGCTTCGCGGTAGCGCTCGAACGCCTCGTCGTGGTGCAGGCCCTCGACGAGCACGAGGTCCGCGTCGAGCCCCTCGCAGGCCGCGATGACGTGCTCCGTCCCCTTGCGACGGCGCGAGGACGGCGCGTGCAGGATCACCGGGCGTGCGCGGTCCGACGGCGGCGCGGGCTCGATCGCCGCCACGTCGATGCCGGGCGGGATCATCTCCGCCTCGGGCACCCAGCGGATCGCGTCGTACGAGCCGACGACCTCGGCGCCGGCCTTCTTCCCGTACGCCAGCTCGCTCGGGCGACTTCCCGCGGATGTCCGAGCCGAGGTAGTGCATCACCGACTTCTTGCGCAGCGCACCGAGGATCGGGAACTGCAGCGACTGCGGAACGAGCGTCAGCCCGAAGTAGAAGTGGAAGACGTCGGCCCGCGGCAGCAGCCGCGCCAGCGCGGACCACTGCGTCGCCTGCTTGCGGACGAATCCCCCTCGGCGCTCGAGCGACCAGTCCGCCTCGGAGTGGAGCCGGTAGCGGTTGAAGACGACGAGCCGTGCGTCGACACCGCGGCGCCGGAGTGCCTGCACGTTCGCCCACGGCACGCCGGCCGTGTTCACCGGGCAGTGGACGACGCGGAGTCGGTTCAGCCAAGGTCGATGTCGTCGGCAGCGAGCTGCTCGAGCCGACGCGCCTTCTCGGCGTTCAGCATCGAGCGCATCGTCAGGCCCATCGTCGCGCCCTCGTAGACCCAGATCTCCGGGTGCACGAGGATCTGCAGCCACGGGAAGCCGCCGCCGCGAAGCTCCTCGTGCGGGCACCCCGAGCGCCAGTGCTGGTTCGAGTCCGACCGGTACGTGGGGCGGTCGAAGTACGGCTCGGCGTAGACGTTGATCGCGCCCGGGATCGGGCTTCGACATGCTCTCGGGCTCGGGGTTGTGCCAGGACACGACCGGGTCGAAGCGGTCGTCGAGCACGACGTTCGGGTACACGGCATGGAGACCGACCGCGTGGCCGAGCTCGCGCAGCCTCGCGATCGCCGCCACCCCCTCGCTCGAGGCGAGGTTGTAGAAGACCGACTCCGTCATGAGGAGGTACGTCGTCGAGACGCCGTGCTCCGTCTCGAGCTCCGCCATGCGCAGGGCGGCGTCGAGCGAGAGGTCGACGTCGTGGCGGAGGTAGATCTCCCCGCGCTCGGGACCGCCGCCGAACGGCGCGAAGCGGTAGCCGCCGGTCTTCCCGGCCTCGAGGATCTCGGCGTAGTGCTCGAGGTCGAACGAGCAGCTCATGCGGCGACCTCGACGTCGACCACGAGCTTCGTGGCGGCGTTCTCCGCACGGCGGAGCGCCTCTTCGGGCGTGTCCGCGATCGCGATCACGTAGCCGCGGCGGTCGCCGTCGCGGCGCACCGGCCGGATCGTCTCCCCGAGCTGGAGGTACGTGTCCGCCTGCACGACGCCCTCGGAGGCGAGCACCGGGTCGAGCTCGCCGATCCGCGTGACGCGCCCGGTCGGGAGCGGCCCGGGCTCGGCGGTGAAGAAGCGGATCGCCGAGCGGCTGCGTGAACCGGGGAAGCGCGACCTCGTCCGGGACGAACTCCCCGAGCGCCTGGCAGCAGCGCAACCTCGACGAGGTCGACGCCGACCGCGTGGCGCACGAGGTCGGCCATCTGCCCGCCGGGGATTCGCGCGGCCACCTCGACGACGGCGACGCCGCCGTCCGGCGAGGCGATCAGCTGCGGGAACGCGATCGCGTCGCGAAGCCCGAGCGCGCGCACCGACTCGACCGCCACCTGGCCCGCGAGCCGCAGCTGGTCGGGCGGGATCGACGGCGGATAGACGTGCATCCAGCCGACGCCGAAGCCGATGCCGGGCGGGCGAAGGCGGTCGGAGAGCGTGATGAGCGCGGGCTCGCCGACGCGCGCGACGACGATGCCGTTCAGCTCGACGCCGTCGACGAACTCCTCGAGCAGCGCCTCGTCCGTCGGCGACTCCGCGATCGCCTCGCCGAGGTCTCGCTCGAGCTCCTCACGCGTCTCGATGCGGAAGACCGCGCGCTGACCGCCGGAGTCGACCGGCTTCAGCACGGCCGGGAACCCGACGGCCTCGAGCGCCGCGTCGATGTCGGCGGAGGAGCGAAGCGATCGCGTACGGAGGCTGCGGGAGCTCGGCCGCGCCGAGCGCGTCGCGCATCGCGCGCTTGTGCGTCAGGAGGTGCGCCGTCTGGGTGCCGATGCCGGGCAGGCCGAGCTCCTCGGCCACCGCGGCGACGACGGGCACCGCTCGATCAGCGGAGACCGTCAGCACGCCGTCGACGCCGACGCGTCGTGCGACCTCCACGACCTCGGCGACGTCCGTGAAGTCGACGACCTCGGCGACGTCGGCCGCCGCGAGGCCGGGCGCGTCGGCGTTTCGGTCGACCGCGGCGACGCGCAGGCCGCGCGCGCGCGCCTGCTCGATCGCGCGCCGCTGATGGCGCCCGGCGCCGACGAAGAGGACGGTCGTCACGGCCGCCGATGGTAACGGTGTCTAGCTCGCGCCGCCCGGCGGCACGAGCCACGGCGAGATCCGCTGCCACCGGTCGATCTCACAGCCGTTCGTGCGGGCGAACGTCGCCCAGATCCGGCGGCCGTTCACCGTGCCCACGACGCGCGCCCGCTGCGGCCCGCCGTAGATCTCGGTGCAGACCACGTTCATCCGGGAGCGGAGCGAAGAGCTTCGCACCGCCTGCGGCCAGCCGGGTGCACGCCCGCACCGGTCGCGGCAAGCGAGCCGCGTGGCAGGGTCGCAGCGCAGTGTCCAGGTCACGCTCTGCGGTCGGAACGGCCGAGTCCTCCCAGTACGTGACGCGGAGCGCGGTCGTCGCCGATGCGCCGGCGGAGGCCGCGCTCACGACGGTCGCTGCGATCAGGACCGTCGCGACCGATGCGCGCATGCGCCCAGGGTACTGTCATCGGTCGTGGCGCGAGCTCGACGACGTCGAATCACGCTGATCGTCGCGTGCGTGCTCGCGGCGGCCATCGTGCTTCCGCTCGGAGCGCGCGTTGCCGCGAACCGCTGGCACGACGACACGCTGTGGGCGAACTCGCTCCGCTCGATCGGAGGCCTCGCGGTGCCGTTCGACTTCGCGATCTTCCTGCAGGCGGCCGACGACGTCCGAGCCGGCGAGAGCCCGTACGTCGATCCCGACTCGATCTCCGAGGAGGCGCCGGCGCCCTACGTCTACCCGCCGCTCCTGGCCATCGTGCTGATCCCCGCGACCGTGCTTCCCGACGAGATCCATGGTTCGTCTCCCGCGGGCGTGCTCGTGTCGCTCTTCCTGATCGCATGCGTCGTCGGCGCCCTTGCGCTTCTCGACGTCCGTGACTGGCGGTGCTACCCGATCGCCCTCCTCTACCCCCCGACGATCGAGAACGTCGAGTACGGCGCCGTGGGCCCGCTTCTGGCCCTGCTCGTCGCGCTCGCCTGGCGCTATCGAGAGCGCGTCGCGCCGGTGGCTGCATCGCTGGGCGCCGCGATCGCGCTCAAGGTCTTCCTGTGGCCGCTTCTCGTGTGGCTGGCGGCGACGAGGCGCTGGAAGGGCGCGCTCGGCGCGGCTCTCGTTGCTGCCGGCCTTGCGCTCGCATCCTGGGCGGCGATCGGCTTCGACGGCCTCGCGGACTACCCGGAGCTGCTTCGACGGCTGTCCGACATCGAAGCCGAGAACTCGTACTCCGCCTACGCGATCCTCGTGACCGTCGGCCTTCCGTCGGCCCTTGCTCGCGTCGTCGTGGTCGTCGCGGCCGCCGGGCTGCTCGCTCTCGCCTGGCGCGCCGCCCGTGTCGGCCGCGCGACGGAGATCGGCGTTCGCTCACGCTCGCCCTCGCCGCCGGCTTCGTCCTCACGCCGATCCTCTGGCTGCACTACCTCGTGCTGCTCGTCGTGCCGATCGCCCTGGCCCGGCCGCGGCTCTCGGTGCTCTGGCTCGTTCCACTCGCCCTGACCGTCTTCGAGCTCCTCGACTGTACGCCGGCTGGCCTCGCGGCGACGGGTGGGCGTTGGCGAGCGTCGCGGCCGTCGTGGCCGTCGTCTTCGCCACAGCCGTTTGGAGCCCCGGGCGTAGACTCGCCGCGTGGCTCTGACGGGAAAACGCATCGTCGTCACGGGCGGCGCCGGCTTCATCGGCACGACGCTCGCGCGGCGGCTCGTCGACGAGAACGAGATCGTCGCGCTCGACAACCTGCACCGCGACACGCTCGGCGGCACGGCCCTCGCCGAGCATCCGAACTTCACCTTCGTCCAGGGCGACGTCCTCGACGCCGAGTTCCTCGAGGAGGTCGTGAAGGGCGCGACCCACCTCGTGCACGCGGCGGCGATCGCAGGAGTCGACACGGTCATCGAGAGCCCGGTGCGCACGATGCGCGTGAACCTCATCGGCACGTACAACGCGCTCGAGGCTGCGCTCGCGACGAAGGACACCGTCGAGCGCGTCATCGAGTTCTCGACGAGCGAGGTCTTCGGCACCTACGCGTTCAAGGTCGACGAGCAGCACGTCACCACGCAGGGCTCCGTCGGCGAGGCGCGCTGGACGTACGCGGTCTCGAAGCTCGCCGGCGAGCACATGGCGCACGCGTACCACGACGAGCTCGGGCTGCCGACCGTGTCGGTGCGGCCGTTCAACGTCTACGGGCCGGGCCAGATCGGCGGCGGCGCGATTCGCGCGTTCATCGAGACGGCGCTCGCGGGCGACGACCTCGTCATCCACGGCGACGGCTCCCAGATCCGCGCGTGGTGCTACGTCGACGACATGGTCGAGGCGCTCCTGCTCGCGCTCGAGCACCCGAACGCCGTCGGCGCAGAGCTTCAACGTCGGGCAACGCGCGCTCCGCCGTGACGATCTACGACCTCGCGCAGCGCATCAAGCGCCTCACGGCGTGCCCGGGCGAGCTCGTCTTCCAGCCGCTCCACTACACGGACGTCGAGCTGCGCATCCCGAACGTCGACAAGGCCCGCGAGCTGCTCGGCTTCGAGGCGAAGGTCGAGCTCGACGAGGGGCTCGAGCGGACGATCGCGTGGTACCGCGAGAACGCCGGAGCCGATGACCGATCCGATCCGGCTCGCGCGGCCGGACGTCGGCGAGGCCGAGCTCGCCGCGATCGCGGAGGTCGTGAGCACGGGTCAGCTCACGATGGGGCCGAAGGTCGAGGAGTTCGAGGCGTCGATCGCCGGCGCCGTCGGCACCGCGCACGCGGCCGTCGTCTCGTCGGGCACGGCGGCGCTCCACCTCGCGCTGCTCGCGCTCGAGATCGGGCCGGGCGACGAGGTGATCGTCCCCGCCTACACCTTCCCGGCGACGGCGAACGTCGTCGAGCTGTGCGGCGCGCGTGCCGTGCTCGTCGACGTCGACCCGGACACGTTCAACCTCGACCTCGCTGCGGTCGCCGCGGCGGTCACGCCGAAGACGCGCGCCGTCATGGCCGTGCACCTGTTCGGGCGCCCGGTCGAGTGGGAGGCGCTGCAGACCGCCGTGCCGCAGGAGGTCTCGCTCGTCGAGGACGCCGCCGGGCGCGCTCGGCGCGAGCTATCGCGGCACGCCGTGCGGTGCGCTCGGCGTCGCCGGCTGCCTCTCGTTCCATCCGCGGAAGATCGTGACGACGGGCGAGGGTGGGGCTGTGACGACGGACGAGGCGGCGCTCGACGCAGCGGTACGCCGCCTCCGCCACCACGGCTGGGCGACGCTCGGCGACATGCCGACGCCCGGGCTTCAACTACCGCCTCCCGGACATCCTCTGCGCGATCGGGATCCCGCAGCTGGCCCGGCTCGAGGAGCTCCTCGCGCGCGCGCGAGCGCGTCGCGGGCTGGTACACGGAACGCCTCGAGCACCATCGTCCTCACACCGTCGGCGGCCGAGGGCGACCGCCACGGCTGGCAGGCCTACGTCGTCCAGCTCGAGCCGCGCGACGAGGCGCTCGCCGCGCTGCGCGAGGCCGGCATCGAGGCGCAGATCGGGACGTGGGCGCTCCACCGGCTCGAGCCGTACCGCGAGCAGGGCGAGTTCCCCGGCGCCGACCGCGCGTTCGAGCGCGCGCTCGCGCTTCCGTTCGCGACGACGACGACCGAGGCAGGAGGTCGAGCGAGTCGTGCGTGTCTTGACCTCGTTGTGAGTGAGTGATAACTTCCTACACCCGTGAGCCAGACCGCAACCCGACAGACCGCCGAGGAGCGGCGCAAGGCCGTCCTCGAGGCGGCGCGCTACGAGTTCGCCCAACACGGGCTGCACGGCGCGTCGACGGACGTGATCGCCCGCCGCGCCGGGATCTCGCAGCCGTACCTCTTCCGGCTGTTCGGGTCGAAGAAGGCGCTGTTCATCGCCGTGAACGAGCAGTGCTTCCAGCGGACGCTCGACCTGTTCCGCGCGGCCGCGTCGGGAAAGTCAGGACGCGAGGCGCTCGATGCGATAGGAGTGTCGTACGGCGAGCTCATCGAGAGCGACCGGACGATGTTGCAGGGCCAACTGCAGGCGTATGCAGCCTCTGTCGTGGACGAGGACGTCCGCGAGTCGACCGCGCGAGGCTACGGCCGGCTCGTCGACTACGTCGAGACGGTCTCCGGGGCCGACCGGCACACCGTCGCGAGGTTCTTCGCCAAAGGAATGCTCATGAACGTCCTCGCGGCGATGCAGTACTCGATCGCGAGCGAACCGAAGGACTCCTGGGCGGCACGGCTGGTCGAGGGGTGCGGGGAGGACCAGCCATGAGGCCGCTTCTCTTTTTTCTCCGGCAGCTGAGTAATCAATCACTAGATCGCAACCACACGATTACCGGGAGGTCACGATGAAAGCCGGTACTCGCACGGCCTGGACGTTCGTCATCACGTCGATCGCCCTGTTCATGGTCGTGCTCGACAACCTCGTCGTCTCCACCGCGCTGCCGGTGATCCGCGTCGACCTCGGCGCGTCGATCGAGCAGCTCGAGTGGATCGTCAACGCCTACACGTTCACCTTCGCCGTCTTCCTCCTGCTGGGCGCCGCGCTCGGCGACCGCTTCGGGCGGAAGCGAATGTTCATGATCGGTCTCACGATCTTCACGGCTGCGTCGGCGTTGGCCGCACTCGCGCCGTCGACCGAGTGGCTCATCGCGGCGCGCGCCCTGCAGGGTCTCGGCGGGGCAATCGTGACGCCGCTCACGCTGACGATCCTCAGCGGAGCGGTCTCGGCCGAGCGGCGCGGGGCCGCACTCGGCGCGTGGTCGGGCATCGCCGGCTTCGCGGTCGCGATGGGACCGCTCGTCGGAGGAGCCGTCGTCGACGGCATCTCATGGCAGTGGATCTTCTGGCTCAACGTCCCGATCGGCTTGATCCTGCTCCCGCTCGCGACGCAGCTACGCGAGTCCCATGGCCCGGACAAGGAGCTCGACATGCCCGGTGTCGTCCTCGGCGGACTGGGCCTCCTCGGGCTCGTCTGGGGTCTCGTGAACGGGAACTCGGACGGGTGGACGAGCCCGCAGATCATCGGCTCGCTCGTCGCCGGGGCCGTCCTTCTCGCGGCGTTCGTCGGCTGGGAGTTGCGTGCGGCGGAGCCGATGCTTCCGATGCGTTTCTTCCGCAATCGGGCATTCGCCGCCGCCAACGGCGCGTCGCTCTTCATGTACTTCGGCATGTTCGGCTCGATCTTCCTGCTGAGCCAGTTCTTCCAGACCGCCCAGGGCTACTCGCCGCTCGAGTCCGGGCTCCGAGTGCTCCCGTGGACGGCCATGCCGATGATCGTCGCTCCGATCGCCGGCGCAGTCTCGGACCGCATCGGCGGTGGGCGGATCATGGCGGCCGGCCTCTTCCTCCAGGCCGTTGGGCTCGCCTGGATCGCTTCCGTGTCGACCGCGACGATCGGCTACGGCTCGCTCGTCGGTCCGTTCATCGTCTCCGGGATAGGGATGGGCATGTTCTTCGCCCCCGTCGCGAACGTCGTGCTCTCCGCAGTTCGCCCGGTCGAAGAGGGGAAGGCCTCCGGCGCGAACAACGCGATCCGCGAGGTCGGGGGTGTCTTCGGCGTTGCGGTGCTTGCATCGCTCTTTTCCCGCTACGGCGGCTACGAGTCACCCACGACGTTCAACGACGGTCTTGTGCCGGCAATCTGGGTCGGTGCGGCGGTCGTCGCGGGCGGCGCGGTGCTGGCGCTCCTCATTCCGCCGAGGAAGCGCGTCGCCGACGCGGGCGCCGCGGAGCTCGTCGGGCACGCCGAGGCGGCCTAGCGATACGCAGGCTGGGGTCGGCGCCGACGGCCCCGACCCCAGCCAACCACCTTGGTACCGTCGCGCTCGTGACAGGCGAGCATCGTCCGCGCTACGAGCCCTCCGACGCGCTCGTCGCTCCGCGTTACACCGGCGTTCGCACCTTCGCGCGCTGCCCGCTCGTTGACGATCCTGCGGACGTCGACGTCGCGGTGCTCGGGATCCCGTTCGACACGGGCACGACCAATCGTCCGGGAGCGCGATTCGGCCCCGAGGCGATTCGCTCGGCGTCGATCGCGCTGCGCCCCTTCAACGCCGCACAGCAGGCGCAGGTGTTCGGGCGACTCTCGGTGGCCGACCTGGGCGACGTGGCCGTGACGCCCGGGAACGCCGAGCGCACGATGAGCCAGATCGCGGAGCGCCTCGAGCCGATCCTGCGGTCGGGCGCGCGAACTCTGTGCCTCGGGGGCGATCACACCGTCGTCCTCGGCGAGCTCCGCGCGCAGGCGGCCGTCCACGGCCCGCTCGGGCTCGTGCTCCTCGACGCCCACGCGGACGTGTGGGACAGGTACGTGGGTGAGCGCCTGTACCACGGGTCTCCGTTTCGGCGCGCGCTCGAGGAAGGGCTCCTCGACCCGGGGAGGTCCCTCCTCGCCGGGATGCGCGGCTCGCTCTACGGCGCGGAGGACTCTGCGATGCCCGGCGAGTTGGGCTTCGAGGTCATCGAGTGCGACGAGCTCGTGGCCCTCTCGCCCGAGGAGTACGCGGCACGCGTCCGTGGGCGTGTGGGGGACGGGCCGCTGTTCCTCTCGTTCGACATCGACGTTCTCGACCCCGCGTACGCCCCCGGCACGGGCACGCCGGAACCCGGCGGCCTGACGACCCGCGAGGCGTTCGCGTTCGTGCGCTCGCTCCGCGGGCTCCGATTCTCGGGCTACGACGTCGTCGAGGTGAGCGCGCCCTTCGACGGTCGCGGGTCGCCGACCGCGATCGCTGCGGCCAACGTGGCGTACGAGCTGCTCACGCTCGACGTCCTCGCTCGATGAGTCGCAGGACGCGGCAGGTCGGGACGCTCGTCCTGACCGCCGCGGCGATCGCGTACCTCGTCTGGAAGGTCGACCTCGGGACGACGCTCGACGTCCTGGCGGACACGAGCCTCGCGTGGTTTGCGCTCGCGGTCGCGATCATGGTCGGCACCGTGCCGCTGCTGGCGCTCCGCTGGCGGTGGCTGCTCGCGTCGCACGCGATCCACGAGCGCGTTCCCTGGCTGACTCGCGCCTATCTCGTCGCGTACACGGCGGGGCAGGTGCTTCCCACGTCGCTCGGGGGCGACGCGGTTCGCGTGGTCGAGACCACGCGACGACATCCCGGCCGCGCGACGGTCGTGACCGGGACCGTGCTGCTCGAGCGGGGACTCGGCGGCGCGGCGACCGTCGCACTCGGAGGGATCGGGTTCGTTCTGTCGATCGGCGAGTACGACGTGAGCGCATACCTGTGGCTCGAGGGCGTCTTCGTGTTCGGCACGCTGGTCCTCGGCTTCCTCTTCTTCGCCCGCTCGGCCCGGCCGCTCCTCCGGCGCACGCAACCGCTCCTCCGGCGCTTCCGGCTCGAAGAGCCGATTCGGCAGTTCTACGAGGGCGTCCACCACTACCGCGGCCACCCGGGACTCCTCGGGAAGGTGCTCTCTCTCACGTTCGCGGTGCAGGCGGTTCGGATCCTCTCCATCTGGGCCGCGGCGAATGCGGTCGGGATCGATCTCGATCCACGCATCTACTACGTCTTCGGGCCGCTGCTCTTCCTCGTCATGCTCGTCCCGTTCACCCTGAACGGCCTCGCGGTCAGGGAGGCGTTCTTCGTGAGCTTCCTGGGCAGTGTCGGCGTGGCGGCCGACCAGGCGTTCGCCGCGGGCTTCCTCTACTTCCTCCTGACGCTCCTGATGGCGTTCCCGGGAGCCTTGATCATGCTGCGCGAGGGGCTCCGGAGCGGGCCGCGCCCGGAAGTCGGGCATGGCTGAGCCCGGTCGCGTCTCCGCGGTGGTCGTGACGTACGACGCGCTGCCCTGGATCGAGAACTGCCTCGACTCGCTCGAGGGCCACGACACCGTAATCGTCGACAACGGCTCGAGCGACGGGACCGTCGATTTCGTGCGAGAGCGCTACCCGGACATTCGGCTCGTCGAGTCCGAGAACCGTGGCCTCGGCGCCGGCTGGAACGTCGGCATCAGGGAGACGTCGAGCCGCCACGTCCTCCTCCTGAACGCGGACGCGTGGATGACGGAGGGCTCGCTCGAGCGTCTGGTCACGTTCGCCGAAGCGCAGCCTCGCGCGGCCGTCGTCGGGCCGCGGCTCCTCGATCCAGACGGGACGCTGCAGCGGTCGGTTCGCGGCTACCCGAGCGTGTGGCGACTCGCGACCGAGTACCTCTTCCTGCGGAAGCTCGCTCCTCGCTCGTCGGCGCTCAACGCCTTCTACGCGGGCGGCTTCGACCACGACGAGGTGCGCTCGGTGGAGGTCGTGATGGGCGCTTGCATGCTGCTGCGCCGCGAGGCGATCGAGCAGGTCGGAGGGTGCGACGAGGACTACTTCCTGTTCAGTGAGGAGACGGACTGGTGCTTCCGCTTCCGCGAGGCGGGCTGGGAGGTCGTCTTCTTCCCGGGCGCCGAATGCGTCCACGTGCGAGGGGCTTCGCACAGCGGGCGGCTGTACCGCGAGAACCTCCGCGGCCACCTTCTCTTCCTCCGAAAGCATCGCGGGCCGAAGGTCGCGGAGCGCGCGCGGCGCCTCCTGCTCTTCTCGCTCCGTCTTCGTGGTCTCGTCTTCCGCGGCGAGCGCGGACATGCCTACCGTGACGGCGCTGCCTGGCTCGCCTCCGGGGACGCCGCGACCCTGGTCGGCCGCCGAGCGTGATCCTCCTCTACCTCAAGCTCGCCTTCGCCACTGCGGTCGTGCTGGCGCCAGGCTGGTTGCTCGCACGCTCCCTCGGCGTGCGCAGCGTGTCGGCGACGCTCGCCTGGTCGCTCGCCGTCGTCTTTGCCGCGCTCGCCGTGACCTTCGCGCTCGGCTCGACGCTCACGTTGACGCTCATCGTCCTCGTGATCGTCGCGCTCGCGGCTCTGGCTCTCGGCGCCCGGCGTGGCTGGCCCCAGACGGAGGGTGTGCCGGCGCGCGCGGTCGCGTTCTTCTGGGGTGCGGTGGTCGGCCTCGTCGTGTGGGTCGCAGCTCCGACCGTGCAGGGAGACGGGCTCTTCCACCTCGCGCGTGCGCGGAAGCTCCTCGACCTCGACGGCCTGTCGCTCGACCGCGTGTCGGAGTTCGCCGACGGGAGCCTGCACCCCGGCTATGCGTTCCCGCTCTGGCACGGCTTTCTCGCGCTCGTCGCGAAGGTGGCGCACGAGGACCCCGAGCAGGTCGTCATGCACTTGCCGTCCATCCTCGCCCCGCTCGCGGTAGTCGTCGCGTTCGAGGTGGGCTGGGCGCTCTTCCGGCGCACCTGGGCTGCCGGCGTGACGGCAGGGGCGCAGGTGGCGATGATCTGCTTCGCGCCGGGGATGGGCGGGGCGTACGTCTTCCTCGCGTTGCCGGCGACCGCGTCCCGTCAACTCCTCGTGCCGGCCGCGCTCGCCCTGGCGCTCGAGACGGTGCGTTCACCGCGGATCGGGCTCGTCGCTTCGACGGCGGCGGCGGGCTTCGCGCTCGCGGTCGTGCATCCCGACCTATTCGATCTTCCTCTGGATCCCGTTCGTCGGGTACATCGCGGTACGGGCGCTCTGGGAGCGAGCCGACGTGGCGACCGGCGCGTTGGCGCTCGCCGCGCTCGTCGCGCCGAGCGCCCTCTACCTGCTCTGGCTGCGCCCGATCGTGAACGACACCCGCTCGGTCTCGCCCGACGCCGGGGAGCTGCAGCGCGCGTTCGAGCAGTACGGAAGCCAGCTCGTCGTCCGCTCCGACACGTCGTACAACCTCGCGCCCGAGGTGTTCACGCGCTCGGGTGCCGTCGCGATCGCCGCGCTGCTCATGATCCCGCTCGCCGGCTTCGCGGCGAGACGACGCTGGGCCGCGTACGTGGCGGGAGGATCGCTTGCGGTGTTCGCAGCAATGCTCCTGCCGTTCCTGTTCACCTCGCTCGCCGACGTCGTGTCGATCTCGCAAGCTCGGCGCGCAGCGGGCTTCCTCCCGTTCGCGTTCGCGTTCGCCGGTGGGATGGGCGTGCTCGCGCGACTCGTCGGGCCGTTGCTCTTGCCGCTCGCCCTCGGTGCCGGCATGTTCCTCCAGATCGTCTACCCCGGCGACTTCGAATACGTCCTCAGAGAGCCCGCTCCCGCATGGATCGCGTGGTTCGCCGTGGTCGGAGCGGTCGCGGCGCTCGCGGTCGGTCTGTACCGGCGGCGGCCCGCTCTCGAGATGGGCGCCGCACTCGCCTCGGCGGCCTTCCTCGTGCCGGTCGTCGCGGGAGGACTCCTCGATCTGCGTCCGATGCCTCTGCCCGAGATCGCCACGATCTCGGGCGGCCTCGTCGATGCGGTTCGCTCGGAGGTGCCCGCGGGCGCCGTCGTCTTCTCCGATCCGGAGACGAGCTTCCGGCTCGCGGCGTTCGCTCCCGTGTACATCGCGTCCGCACCGCCGGGTCACGTTGCAGACACGAAGGAGAACGCCCCGTACGAACGCGCCCGCGACGCGAGGGAGTTCCTTCGCACCGGCGACCTGTCGATACCGAGGGGCTACGGCGCGGAGTACGTCGTCCTCGATCGCCTCCGGACGAAGCTCGAGCTCGACCTTCCGGTCGTCTACCGGGACGAGCGCTTCGTCGTCTACCGGCTCTAGCTCACCGTGCCCCAGCCTCCGCCGCCGGGCGTCTCGACGCGGAGGAGGTCGCCCGGCTCGAGGTCGAGGTTCGCGATCGCGGGGAGCTCCTCGCCGTTCAGGAATGTCCGACCGGGGAGCCCGTCGGCGCCCCCGCGCGCTCCGCGAGGCGCGAGCGCTCGGCGCTGGGTGAGGAGCGAGAGCCGGCACGGCTCGAGGATGCGCAGCTCGCGGACGACGCCGTCGCCGCCACGGTGCCGGCCCGCTCCGCCGGATCGGAGCCTCAGCTCGTAGCGCTCGACGCGGAGCGGATATGCGAGCTCGAGAGCCTCCGCGGGCGTGTTGAACGTGTTCGACATCGCGACGTGGACGCCCGACGGCCCGTCCGCGTCCGGGCATGCCCCCTGACCGCCCCCGACCGTCTCGTAGTAGGCGAAGCGGTCGTTTCCGACGACGACGTTGTTCATCGTCCCCTGCCCCTGAGCCGGGACCGGGATCGCCTTGGAGAACGCGTCGAAGACCACGTCCGTGATGCGGCTCGAGGTCTCGGTGTTACCCGCGGCGACCGCTGCAGGCGAGTGCGCGTTGACGAGACAGCCCTCGGGCGCGCGCACCGAGACGGGCGCGAACGCGCCGCCGGAGGCAGGAAGGTCGGGCGCGGTCAGGCAGCGCACGACGTAGAAGCAAGCGGAGCGCGTGACGGCGAGCGGGCAGTTCAGGTTCCCATCGTACTGGGGCGCCGTCCCTTCGAAGTCGATGTCGATCGAGTCGCCGTCGATCGTCACCGCGGCGCGGATGTCGAACGGTCCGGCACGTGTCTCGAGGGTGTCGGCGCCTTCGAACCGGCCGTCCGGGAGCTCACGGATCGCGGCGCGAACGACCCGCTCCGAGTAGGCGAGGAGCTCGTCCATGGCCGCGACGACGCGCTCGCGCCCGCGTCGTGCGCAGAGCTCCGCCACCCGGGTCTCGGCCAGTCGATGCGCCGCGAGTTGCGCCCGCAGGTCGCCGCGCCGCTCGTCGGGGTTCCGCATCCGCGTTACGAACGACTCGAGCGTTGCCTCGTCGAGATGCGTCGGCGGTATGACGACGCCCTCTTCGGCGAGCGTCCGCGACCCAGGGGGAAGGCTCCCCGGCTCGGAGCCGCCGACGTCGGCGTGGTGCGCGCGCGTGACGGCGAAGCCGAGCTCGGTCCGCGTGACGATCGTGAGGTCGGGCAGGTGCGTTCCGCCGGCGTACGGGTCGTTGAGGATCCACGGCTCGCCCGGCGCCGGATCGTATGCCATCACCGCCGCAACCGCCTCCGGCATCGCTCCGAGGTGAACGGGGATGTGCTCGGCCTGCGTGACCATCCGCCCGCGCTCGTCGAACAGTGCCGTCGAGCAGTCGCGGCGCTCCTTGATGTTCGCCGAGAACGCGGAGCGGATCAGCGCTGCGCCCATCTCCTCCGCGATCGCTCGCAACGAAGCGCCGATCACCTGCAGCTCGACGGGTATCACGACGACCTCCGCAGGACGAGCGTCCCGTGCCGGTCCGTTGCACCCGCCCAGCCCTCCGGGATCCACGCCGTCGCCCCGTCGAGCTCGAGCACCTCGGGACCGCGCGCGACGAGCGACGGTCCCTCCACGGAGACCGCGGCGCCGATCTCACCTCCGCCGTCCGGACCGCGACCAGTTCGATCGCGCGAGTCGCGTCGGCGTTGCCGTAGCGCGCGTCGTGGGCCTCGTGGAACCGCTCCTCGAGTCGCGGGCCGAGCGGCACCGGCAACTCGAACGACTGCCCGGCGTAGCGTAGGTCGGCCTCACCCTCGGGCGGCGAGCTCGCCGGCGTCGGCGAGCGGCATGACGTACGTGCGCACGACGTCGCGCCGCTCGTCCGCCGCGACGAGGCCGAGCGCCGAGAGAACCCCCGCGGCGGCGGGCACGAGGACGGTGGTCATGCCGAGCTCCTCGGCGAGCGCGCACGCATGGAGCGGGCCCGCGCCGCCGAAGGCGACGAGCGCGAAGTCGCGCGGATCGAGTCCTTGCTCGACGGACACGACCCGCAGAGCCCGCACCATCTCCGCGTCGACGACGTCGATCACGGCGGCCGGATCGATGCCGTCGAGCGCCTGCTCTGCGGCGGAGACGTCGAGCTCGATGCCACCCGGCAGGACCGACGGCAGCCGGCCGAGGAGCAGATTCGCGTCCGTCACGGTCGCCCGTGTGCCGCCGCGGCGGTAGCACGCCGGGCCGGGTTCCGCGCCCGCGCTCTCCGGCCCGACACGAAGCGCGCCGCCCGTGTCGAGCCACACGATCGAGCCGCCCCCGGCTCCGACCGTGTGCACGGCGAGAGTCGGCAGCCGCACGGGAAGGCCACCGACGAGGCGTTCGTGCTCTCGCCGTGCCACGCCGTCCACGATCGCGCAGACGTCCGTCGACGTGCCGCCCATGTCGAACGAGAGAGCGCTCGGCAAGTCCGGCCAGCTCGGCGACCTTCGCCGCGCCGACGACTCCGGCGGCCGGGCCGGAGAGCAACGCGAACGCCGCATGGGCGGCGGCCTCGTCGAGTGTCGCCAGGCCGCCCGACGATCGCATCACAAGCGGCTCGGGGAGATCCGCAGCGCTGCACACCCCCGCGAGCGCGACGAGGTAGCGCGAGAGCACGGGTCCGAGATATGCGTCCACAGCCGTCGTCGAGGCACGCTCGTACTCGCGGAACTCCGGGGCGACCTCGTGCGAGGCGACAACGTGCGCGGCCGGATAGCGTCGCCGCAACTCGGCGGCGACCGCGCGCTCGGGCTCGTTGTCGCGGAACGAGAAGAGGAGCGAGACCGCGATCGCCTCGGCGTCGCACGTCGGGCAGCGTGTCGAGGTCGAGCGGAACCAGCTGGCCCGACGACCCCGTTCGTCCCCGAACGCCGACGCAGCGCTCGAGCGGGACGAGCGGAGGCGGATGCTCGATGCAGGGCCGGTAGAGGTGGGCTCGTCGTCTGGCGACGCAGGTGGAGGACGTGCTCGAAACCCTCGTTCGTGACGAGCGCCGTCCGGGCACCGCGGCGCTCGAGCAGCGCGTTCGTCGCCATCGTCGTCCCGTGCGTGAAGCGCTCGACGCCGACGGCTCCCGCAGCCTGTGCCGCGGCAACGACGGATTCGTGCTGGCGCGAGCTCGTCGGGACCTTCGCCGACGCGGACCTGCCCATCCGAGAGGAAGACGGCGTCGGTGAACGTCCCTCCGACGTCGATGCCCAGCGCGCGCATGGATGCATTCGAACACGAACACCGCGGTAGAGTCCTTTTCGACGTGCATCGTCTCGTCTGCCTGGGACTGAGCCACCGGACGGCCCCCGTCGAGCTGCGCGAGCGCATCGGCTCGCTCGGGGCACGGTGTCGAGCGCTGTCCCGGCGGTCGTCGAGCACGCGGTGCTGCAGACGTGCTACCGCGTGGAGCTCTACGCGCGCCTGACGTCCGGGGTCGAGGACGCTCGCGACGACCTCGTCGACGCGCTCTCGACCGTTCACGGCGTTCCGCGCGAGCTGCTGCTCGACCACCTCTACGTCCACGCCGGCGAGGACGTCGCGCGCCAGCTCTGTCGGGTCGCGGCCGGCCTCGACTCGCTCGTGCTCGGCGAGGCCGAGATTCTCGGCCAGGTCGGCGACGCTTTCGCGGCCGCCCGGTCGCACGGGTCGGCCGGCCCCGTGCTCGGGCTGCTCGCTCGCACGGCCGTCTCGGCGGGCCGGCGCGCGCGATCCGACACTGCGATCGGCGTCAATCCGGCGACCGCGAGCTCGACTGGCGCTCGCGCTCGCGGAGGGCGCTCTCGGCGACCTGAGGGACAAGTGCCTCCTCGTCGTCGGAGCGGGCCGCATCGGCGTGCAGACGCTCGCGGTCGCGGAGGCTCGTGGGATCGCCCGGATCGCGGTCGCGAACCGAACGCACGCACGCGCGGTCGAGGTTGCGGGCCGCTTCGCGGCGCGCGCCCACTCGTTGTCGGAGCTCGAGGAAGGGATCGCCGACGCGGACGTCATGGTCGCGGCGACCGCGTCGGAGACTGCGGTCATCTCGGCGCGTGCGATTGCCTCGGCGATGCGCGGACGCGTGGAGCGACCGCTGGTCGTCGTCGATCTCGCGGTACCCGCGGACGTCGAGCGTGCGGCGGGCGAGATCGCGGGCGTCCGGCTCTTCGACGTCGACGACCTGCGTGTCGGCCTCGACGATGCGATGGCGGCACGTCTCCGCGAGGTGCCGAGGGTCGAGGCGATCGTCGAGGAAGAGGTCGAGAGCTTCGGCCGCAGGTATCGCGAGCTCGAGGTCGAGCCGCTCCTGTCCGAGCTTCGCAAGCGGGCCGAGTCGATTCGCGAGCGCGAGGTCGAGCGCGCGCTGCGGGACCTGGGCGACGTCGAGCCCGCCGTCGCCGAGCGCGTCGAGCTCCTCTCCCGCTCGCTCGTGACGAAGCTCCTGCACGATCCGACCGTGCGCGCCCGGGAGCGCGCGGGTGCGGGCGGCGCCGACGAGGTCGCCGACGCGGTGCGCGACCTGTTCGGCATCTCCGCTCCGAGCGATCTGTGAGCACCCCGCCGCTTCCGGCGGCGGTGATACTCGGCACGCGGGCGTCGGCTCTCGCGCGCGCGCAGACGGAGCTCGTCGCCGCGCGCCTGGTCGCCTCGCGGCCGTCGCTCGAGTGCTCGACCCGTGTGATGTCCACGGCCGGCGATCGCACTCAGGACTCGGGTGAGCCACTGCCCTCGATCGGAGGAAAGGGGCTCTTCACGGCCGAGCTCGAGCGGGCGCTCCGCGGTGGGGAGATCGACGTCGCGGTGCACTCGCTGAAGGACCTCCCGACCGAGGACGCTCCTGGCGTCGCGATCGGGGCGGTGACCGCAAGGGAGGACGTCCGAGATTGCCTCGTCGCGCGGTCCGCCGGGTCACTCGCCGAGCTGCCGCCGGACGCAGTCGTCGGCACGAGCAGCTTGCGGCGCGGCGCGCAGCTCGCGGCGCTTCGTCCGGAGCTCGAGATCCGGTCGATCCGCGGGAACGTCGACACGCGCATTCGCAAGGTCACGGAGGGCGAGTACGACGCCGCGGTTCTCGCAGCCGCAGGCATTCGACGGCTCGGGCTCGACAGCGTCGTGACCGAGTGGCTCTCGGACGAGACGATGCTCCCGGCGCCCGGACAGGGCGCGCTCGCGATCCAGTGTCGGGTGAGCGACGACGCCGTGCGCGCGCTTCTCGCGGAGCTCGACGACGCCGGCGCGCGAGCCGAGACGACGGCCGAACGCTCGTTCCTGCGCGCGCTGGGAGGCGGCTGTGCCGCTCCGGTCGCGGCTCTGGCAACACTGAGCACGACCCCTCGGGTGCGTCTCCAGGGGCTCGTTGCGTCGGTCGATGGACGTGAGGTGGTGCGTGTGACCGGGGAGGGAGAGCCACACGAAGTCGGCGAGCGACTCGCGGAAGAGGCGCTTTCGCTCGGCGCGGACCGCATACTGGCGGGCGTCCGATGATCAACCGACCGCTCTACGGTGTCCGGGTCGTCGTCACGCGACCGGAGTCGAAGTCCCTCGCCGAGGAGCTCGAGCGTCTCGGCGCGGAGGTCACGATCGTCCCGCTCATCGAGATCAGGCCGGCCGAGGGCCGCGCCCTCGAGGACGCGATCGACACGATGGCGAGCTACGACTGGATCGTGCTCACGAGCGTCAACGGGGTTGCAGCCGTGGCGCAGGGGCTGGCCGGCCTCGGCGGCGCCGCCCGTGTTGCGGCCGTCGGCCCGGTGACCGCCGCCGCCATCCAGGCGCAGGGAGTCGAGCCCGCGTTCGTCGCGCAGCGAGCCTCGGACGACATCGCAGCCGGGCTCGGAGAGATCTCCGGCCTCCGTGTGCTGCTCCCACAGGCCGACATCGCCGAACCGCACCTCGCCGCGGAGCTCCGAGGCAGAGGTGCGGACGTCGAGACCGTCGTCGCCTACCGGACGGTCCTCGTCGAGCCGCCGATGTGGGGCATCCTCCCGCTCCGGATTGCCGACGCGGTCGTGCTCGCAAGCGGCTCGGCGTGCCGTAGCCTCGCCGCTGCCGGCGGGGCCGGAGGTGGCGCGATGTTGGTGTGCATCGGCCCGAAGACCGCGAAGGTCGCTCGCGAGGTCGGCCTCAAGGTCGGGCTCGTCGCCGACGAGACGACCGCCGACGGCATCATTCGCGCTCTCGTGGACCAGTTCGGGGACAAGGCATGACGTGGTTCCACTCGGATCCGCTGCAAGCGCTCCGGGTCGGCCCGGGAGCAAAGCGGCCGCGCCGCCTTCGGCGGACGGCTGCGCTGCGGGACCTCGTCCGCGAGACGACGCTGGAGCCGAGCGACTTCGTCTACCCGGTTTTCGTCGTTGCCGGCGAGGGCATGCAGCGACCAGTCGTGTCGATGCCGGGTGTCGAGCAGCTCTCGGTCGACCGGCTGGAGTCCGAGGCGCGCGACGTCGTTGCGCTCGGCATCAAGGCTGTGCTCCTCTTCGGGGTACCGAGCTCCAAGGACCCGCATGGGCTCGAGAGCTTCGCCGACGACGGTGTCGTGCAGCAGGCGATCAGCGCGCTCAAGGACGCGCAACCGGATCTCGTCGTCATCACCGACGTGTGCCTCTGCGAGTACACGGATCACGGCCACTGTGGTCTCCTCGACGACTCGGGCGACGTGCTGAACGACGAGACGCTCGACGTCCTTCGCCGGATCGCCGTCTCGCACGGAGAGGCGGGCGCGGACGTCGTCGCGCCGAGCGGGATGATCGACGGCATGGTCGGGGCGATCCGGGGTGCGCTCGACGAGGAGGGCCTCCAGCGCGTGGCCGTCCTGTCGTACGCGGTCAAGTACGCGTCCGCGTTCTACAGTCCGTTTCGCGAGGCGGCCGAGGGCGCGCCCGCGTTCGGAGACCGCCGCTCGCACCAGATGGACCCGGGCAACGCGCGCGAGGCGCTGCGCGAGGCCGCGCTCGACGTCGAGGAGGGCGCCGACGGCCTCATGGTCAAGCCTGCGCTCGGCTACCTCGACGTGGTCAGCTCCGTCCGGGAGCGCTTCCCGGAGCTCCCGCTCGCGGCGTACAACGTCAGCGGCGAGTACGCGATGGTCAAGGCGGCGGCCGCGAACGGCTGGCTCGACGAACGAGCCGTCGTGCTCGAGGCGCTGACCGGATTTCGCCGCGCGGGCGCGGACCTCGTCGTGACGTACCACGCGAAGGACGCAGCGGCGTGGCTTCAGAAGTAGATGGCTGATCGGCAATACATCGCCGCGCGGGAGGTGGCTGCGACACTTCGCCGGATGGCGCTGCCCTCGCTCGCCCGTATTCCCGATACGCGCTCAAACGGGCAGCGTCCCCGGCTCGGTCTCAGCCATCCCCGCATCGACGGGTATCACCGATCAGCCATCTCCCGGTGAACCCGCGGGTCGACGACCGGCCCGAGGAGACCGAGCTCGCAGGAGTCGACGTCGCGGAGCACGGGCGCTCGGCCGACGGGGAGCCGACGTCTCTCGACCGGCGCCTGTACATGCAGCTCCACGCGTACGGCGGCGCTGCCGACACGAGCTCGTTGACCGCCGCGCTCGACGATGCGGGCGTCGTGGGCACGCTCTACGAGGACGTCAACGATCCGACCGGCGTCGCGTTGCTCACGCTGAGCGAGGCGCCGGAGGCGTTCGTCTCCGACTACCGCTCGTTCCTCCGGTCGCCTCCGTTCTCCGGCCTCGCGCCGAAGCCGGAGCTGACGATGCTCGGCCGCACGTACGCCCTCGGCTACGAGCCGGACCTCGAGGAGACCCTCGTCGAGCGACCACGCAGGCGCGTGCTCGATCCGGCGCTCCCGTGGGCCATCTGGTACCCGCTGCGACGCTCAGGCTCGTTCGAGCAGCTCTCCAAACGGGAGCAGGACACCATCCTGATGGAGCACGGCGGCATCGGGGTGGCCTTCGGGCGAGCGGGGCTGGGGTACGACATCCGCCTCGCCTGCCACGGGCTCGACCGCGACGACAACGACTTCGTCGTCGGGTTGCTCGGCCACGAGCTCCACCCGCTTTCGATCATCGTCCAGCGGATGCGCAAGACGAAGCAGACGTCGCTGCACCTCGAGCACCTGGGGCCGTTCTTCGTTGGCAGGGTCGCGTGGCAGAGCCCCTCTTCCTGAGGGCCTGCCGAGGAGAGCCGGTCGAGCGCACGCCCGTCTGGCTCCTCCGGCAGGCCGGGCGGTACCAGCCCGAGTACCGCGCGCTTCGCGAGCAGCACTCACTCCTCGAGCTCATCAGCACGCCGGAGCTCGCGGCGCAGGTGACGCTCCTCCCGGTCGATGCGTTCGGCCTCGACGCGGCGATCGTCTTCTCGGACATCCTCCCGCCGCTTCAGGGGATGGGGCTCGAGCTCGACTTCGTGAAGGGCGACGGGCCGCACATCGGGAATCCGATCTCGAGCCCGCGCGACGTCGATCTTCTCGGTGCACCTCCTGCGGAAGAGACGATGACCGGAACGCTCGAGGCGATCCGGCTCGTGAGGCGGGAGCTCGAGCCGCGCGGCGTGCCGATCATCGGCTTCGCCGGGGCGCCCTTCACGCTCGCGAGCTATGCCATCGAGGGCGGTACGTCGAAGGACTTCACGAAGACGAAGGCGTTCATGCTCTCCGAGCCTGCGGCTTGGAAGCGGCTCCTCGGCAAGCTCGTGACCGTGCAGGCCGACTACCTGCTCGCGCAGGCGGCGGCAGGGGCGCAGGCGCTGCAGGTCTTCGACTCGTGGGCCGGCCGCGCGCTCGGCCGTGACGACTACCTCCGCTACGTCGCGCCGCACAACCGGGAGCTCTTCGGCAAGGTTGCGGCGGCCGGCGTGCCCGTGATCAACTTCTCACTCGGGGTGAGCGCGTACCTGGAGGATGCGGCCGCGTGTGGAGGCGACGTCATCGGCCTCGACTGGACGCTGCCGCTCGACGAGGCGTGGCAGCGCGTCGGCTTCGACCGGCCGGTGCAAGGAAATCTCGATCCGGCAGCGTTGCTTGCGCCCTGGCGGGAGCTCCGCCAGCGGATCGACGACGTGCTCGTGCGTTCCGCTTGGCGGGCCGGCCACATCTTCAACGTCGGGCACGGGCTGACACCGCAGACGTCGCCCGACAACGTGAAGCGGCTCGTCGAGCGCGTCGAGCAGCGGAGCCGGGAGAAGTGAGTGCTTTGCCCTTCGGCGTCCTCGTGATGGCGTACGGAGGTCCCGCGTCGCTCGAGGAGATCCCCGGCTACCTCGCGGACATCCGCCACGGCCGACCGACGCCGCGCGCAGTCCTCGACGAGATCACCGAGAACTACCGGGCGATCGGGGGCCGCTCGCCGCTCCGCGCGGTGTCACAGCGCCAGGTGGACGCCCTGGCGGCCGAGCTCGGCGACGAGTACCGGTGCTACCTCGGCATGCGCCACTGGTCGCCGTGGATCGAGGATGTGGTCGGCGAGATGGTGGACGACGGGATCGAGCGCGCGGTGAGCCTCGTTCTCGCTCCACACTTCTCGGCGCTCTCCGTCGCCCGCTACCAGCAGAAGGTGGCGGACGGCCTCGAGCTGTACCACGGGCGCATCCACTTCGAGCACGTACCGAGCTACCACGACGCGCCGGGGCTCATCGAGACGCTCGCCGCGCGCGTGGTGGACGGCATCTCGCGCTGGCCCGAGGCCGAGCGTGAGCGTGTCCACGTCGTGTTCAGCGCGCACAGCCTTCCCGAGCGCGTGCTCGCCTCCGGCGATCCGTACGGCGAGCAATGCTTCGAGACCGCGCGCCTCGTTGCCGAACGTGCCAGTCTCGCCGAGACGCGCTGGTCGTGGGCGTACCAGTCCGCAGGCCGGACGCCCGAGCCGTGGGCGGGTCCCGATATCGGCGAGCACCTCGAGACGTTGGCTGCGCAGGGTGTTCGGGACGTCGTGTCGGTGCCCGTCGGGTTCGTCTCCGACCATGTCGAGGTCCTGTTCGACATCGACCACAAGGCGGCACGGAGGGCGGAGGAGCTCGGCATGCGCCTCGAGCGGCCGCCCGCACTGAACGACGACCCGCGCTTCGTCGCCGCGCTGGCGAAGCTCGTCCACGAGCGAGCAGCCCCTTGGCTGGAAGGAGCCCTCGTCGCATGAGTGTCGCCGTCGTCGGGGGCGGGATCGCCGGACTGGCAGCGGCGCGCCGACTCGAGACGCTTGCGCCCGATGCGGAGGTCGTCCTCGTCGAGAAGGACGACGTCCTCGGGGGGAAGATCCGGACCGAGCGCCGCGACGGCTTCGTCGTCGAGGCGGCGCCGGACGGCTTCCTGTCCCGGAAGGAGCGCGGAGTCGGCCTGTGCGAGGAGCTCGGCCTCGGCGACGAGCTGATCGGCCGCAGGCCCGAGCATCACGGGAGCTTCGTGCGCCGCGGGGACGAGCTGCACCCCCTCCCCGAGGGCCTCACCGGGTTGATCCCCACGGATCTCGCGGCGCTCGAGGAGAGCGAGCTCCTCTCCGCCGAGAGCAAGGCCCGATTCGCAGCCGAGGCGGACGTCCCGCCGGCGCGGGGCGACGCGGACGAGTCCGTCGCCGGCTTCGTGTCTCGACGCTTCGGCCGGGAGGCGTACGACGCGCTCGTCGAGCCGCTCATGACCGGGATCTACGGCGGCGACGGGGAGCGGCTCTCGCTGCGGGCGACGTTTCCGCAGCTCCGCGCCGCTGAGCTCGAGCGGGGCAGCCTGCTCCGTGGGCTGCTCGCTCCCGCACCGGGGGACCGACCCCCCTTCCTCTCGCTGCGCGACGGGATGGACACGCTCGTGGATGCCCTGCGCGACGGGTTCGAGCGGACCCAGGTGCTGGTCGGGAGCGCGGTTGCACGCGTCTCACGCGGTGGGATGGAGTTCCGGGTCGAGCTCGCCGACGGCGAGGTGCTCGTCGCCGACGGTGTCGTGATCGCGACTCCGGCCTTCGTGACGGGGGAGCTCCTCGCGGAGCTCGACCGCGAGCTCGCTGCGGCTCACTTGGAGATCCCGCATGCGTCGTCGGCAGTCGTCACGCTCGGGTTCTCGCGGGCCGACATCGTGCCGCTCGGCGGGTACGGCTACGTCGTTCCGCGCGCCGAGGGCGGCGATGTGCTCGCATGCACCTGGTCGTCGCAGAAGTGGGAGCACCGGGCGCGCGAGGAGTGCGTCCTCCTCCGTGTCTACCTGGGCCGGTTCGGCGGTCGCGACGTCACGGCCGACAGCGACGACGAGCTCGTCGCCCTCGCCCGCGACGAAATCGCGTTCCTCGGCGTGTCGGCGGAGCCTCTTCTGTCACGCGTTCACCGCTGGCACCTCGGCATGCCGCAGTACGTCCTCGGCCACCTCGACCGCCTCGAGCGGATCGAGATCGCGCTCACCGCCCATCCCGGTCTCGCCCTCGCGGGCGCCGCGTACCGAGGCGTCGGGATCCCCGACTGCATCGCGTCTGGAGAGGCCGCGGCCGAGTCGGTCGTGCGCGAGCTCGCCGGAGTGGGCGTGTGAGTCACGAGACGTCGGAGCGGCTGTTCGCCGAGGCCATGACGCTGCTCCCCGGCGGTGTGAGCTCACCGGTGCGAGCGTTCAAGGCGGTCGGCGGCTCGCCGCTCTTCATCGAGCGCGGCGAGGGCGCCTATCTCGTCGACGTCGACGGGAACCGGTACGTCGACTACGTCCTCTCGTGGGGACCGCTGATTCTCGGCCACGCGCATCCCCGCGTCGTCGCCGCGCTCGAGGAAACCCTGCGCAAGGGGACGAGCTTCGGCGCCCCGAGCCCGCTCGAGCTCGCGCTCGCACGACTCGTCCGTGAGGCGATGCCCAGCGTCGAGCTCGTCCGCTTCGTGAGCTCGGGCACGGAGGCGACGATGAGCGCGATCCGTCTCGCGCGGGCGTTCACGGGTCGCACGAAGATCGTGAAGTTCGTCGGCTGCTACCACGGGCACGCAGATCTCCTCCTCGTCCAGGCGGGCTCGGGGGTCGCGACGCTCGGGCTCCCCGACTCGCCCGGCGTCACGGCGGGAGCTGTCGCCGACACGTTGACTGCGCACTACAACGACCTCGACGCCGTCGCCGCCCTCTTCGTCGCGCACGAGGACATCGCGGCGGTCATCGTCGAGCCGGTCGCCGGGAACATGGGCCTCGTCCTCCCGGAGCCGGGCTTCCTCGAGGGTCTCCGTGAGCTCACGACTGCGGCCGGTGCGCTCCTCGTCTTCGACGAGGTGATGACCGGCTTTCGCGTCCATCCGGGCGGAGCGCAGGCGCTCTACGGCGTCACCCCGGATCTGACGACGCTCGGGAAGGTGATCGGCGGAGGCCTCCCCGTCGGAGCGTACGGCGGGCGGCGCGAGATCATGGAGCTCGTCGCGCCGGCCGGGCCCGTGTACCAGGCGGGGACGCTCTCGGGCAATCCGCTCGCGATGACGGCGGGGATCGAGACGCTCAGCGGGCTCGCGGAGCCGGGCGTATGGGACGAGCTCGAGCGGATCGGTGCACGGCTCGAAGCCGGGCTGTCCACGCTCGGCGACGGCGTCCGCCTTGCGCGCGCGGGGACGATGTTCGGCCTGTTCTTCTCCGACGCCCCCGTGACGAGCTGGGAGTCGGCCAGGCACGCGGACACGACCCGCTTCGCGGCCTTCCATCGCGCGCTGCTCGAGCGCGGTGTCTACCTCGCGCCCTCCCAGTTCGAGGCGGGGTTCCTGTCGACCGCTCACGGCGACCGCGAGGTCGACGCGACGATCGCGGCGGCTCGGGACGCGCTCTCGCAAGGCTGACGCGGGCGTCCGCGCTCTACGCTTCGCGACCGTGAAGGTGCTCCTCGTGACGATGTACTTCCCGCCTGCGGGCGGGGGAGGCGTGCAGCGCTCGCTCAAGCTCGCGCAGTACCTCCCCGCGCTCGGCGTCGAGACCCACGTGCTCGCGCCCGACGACCCCAAGTGGGTGCATCGGGATCCAGACCTCCGAGCGCCGACGCAGGCCTGGATCCACCGCGCGCGCTACGTCGGCCCGCGGGCCCGGAAGCCGGCAGAGGAGCTGCGCGCCGCCGACGGGCTCGAGCGGGCGCTCGTCCAGGCACAGGTCACCGCTCGACGGCTCCTGCTTCCCGACGCGAGCGTGACGTGGAACCTGACTGCCGTCCCGGCGGCGATCCGGATCGCGAGACGCGAGGACATCGACGCGGTGATCACGACGTCGCCACCGCCCTCCGTCCACTTCGTGGGCGCCGCCGTTCAGCGTGCCACCGGCGCGCGGTGGGTCGCAGATCTCCGAGATCCGATCGTCGCGAACCCGCACCGGCGGGACGACACCACTGCCGCACGCGCTCGGCAAGCGGCCAACGAGCAGGTCGCGAAGCTCGTCGCTCGTCGTGCCGATGCCGTCACGTGCGTCTCGGAGGCGATCGCGGCCGAGGTGCGTGACCTCGGCGCCCGCGGCGACGTGCGCGTGATCACGAACGGCTGCGACTTCGACGACTTCGCGGGGCTCGAGTACACGCCGGCCTCGCGCTTTCGCATCACGCACACGGGGAGCTTCTTCGGCAAGCGCGATCCGCGGCCGTTCCTGCAGGCGTTCCACGAAGCGGACCTCGATGCGGTCGCCCGCTTCGTCGGCGACTTCCGCTCGACCGACCGCGAGTGGGCGGAGTCGCTCGGGCTCGGCGATCGGCTCGAGCTCGTCGACTACCTGCCGCGTGCTGAGTCGCTGCGGTACCAGCGCGACTCCGAGGCGTTGCTTCTGCTCGTTCCCGAAGCCGGTGGGCGCGGCAAGGGGGTCCTCTCGGGCAAGGTGTTCGAGTACATCGCCGCCGGACGGCCGATCCTCGCCGTCGTTCCACCGGACGGCGCGGCCGCCGACCTGATTCGGGAGACGGGAGCGGGCGTCGTCGTCGCGCCTGACGACGTCGATGCCATCAGGACGGCGCTCGTGCAGATGCACTCTCGCTTCGCGAACGACGGCCTCCCCTCGGTCGAACTGGCCAAGGCGGACGAGGACCGGCTCTCGAGGCGCGGCCGAGTCGAGGAGATGGCCTCGCTCCTCCGCACCGTCGTGTAGACACGAACTGTGCGCTCCGCGTCGTGGTGGACCGAATGGCCGGCTGGGCCGATCCGAGTTGGCGTGCTCTTTCTCGTCGCGACCGCCGCGATCGCGGCCGCGGTCACGTATCCCGGTCTCGTCCGTGAGCTCCGCGACGACGCGACGAAGGACAGCGCCCAGTCGTACACGGACCGCGAGATCGCCGGTGGCAACGGGATCGTCGCCGACCAGGAGGCGGTGTACGCCGCGCGCGGGCTCATCCCGTCCGGCGCGACGTATCACGTTGCGATCGCCCCGGACTACGAGGGGGAGAGCGAGCTGACCCAGGGCCATGTCGCGAGCTACTTCCGGTACTTCCTCATCCCACGGCGACCGGTAGAGGGTGGCGCGGCCTGGGTCATCTGTTACGGCTGCGACCTCACCGAGTACGGACCCGACGCCGAGGTGCTCTGGCGTGGGTCGGGAGAGGACGTCTCGATCGTGCGCCTGCGCTCGTGACGGGCCACGCTCTCGCGGGCATCGCCGGCCTGAACGCCCTCTACCTCGTCGCGGGACTTGCGTTCCTGTGGCTCGTGCGTGGCGCGGGTGACTGGATCGACGCAGTGCGCCTGCTGGGACTTGCGTACCTCGTGGGCGTCGTCGTCACGGGCTCTCTGTGGACGCTCCTCCTCATCGCCGGGGTGCCGTTCTCGCTCGGCCTCGTGGTCGGGCTGCCGACCGCGCTCACCGTCGCGTTCGTCGTTGCGGCCCGCATGCGTGGGCGCTCACTCCCGCGCGGTGGTCGCCTCGAAGGCGGCTCGCAGCTCGTCGTGACTGCGATCGGCGTCGCCGCGAGCGGTCTTCTCCTCGAGGCGATGTTCCGCACGGCCCGTCTGGCAGGTCTCTACGAGTTCGACGGCTGGTCGTTCTGGGTGCCGAAGGCGAAGGCGATCTACGAGTTCGGTGGCCTCGACGAGGGGTTCTTCACCTCGCTCCCCGGCGCGGCGTATCCGCCGCTGGTGCCGACGCTCGACGCGGCGGCGTTCCACGCCATGGGTAGCGCCGACGTCGTCACGCTGCACGTCCAGTACTGGCTCTTCGGGGTCGGCCTCGTCTGGGCGCTCGCCGGTCTGCTGGCGGAGCGCGTCGGCGCGTGGATCCTCTGGCCGTTCATGGTTCTGCTTCTGCTCGCACCGCGGCTCGGCCGGCGACTGCAGATCGTCGAGGCCGACATGTTCCTCGACATCCTCTTCGCGGTCGCTGCGGTGCTCGTGCTCTACTGGATCCTCGACCGGCAGCGCTGGAGACTGGTGGTCGCGACCACCCTTCTCTGCGGAATGGTGCTGACGAAGCGCGAAGGGCTGCTCCTCTTCGCCGTGCTCCTGGCTGCGTCCCTCGTCGCGACGGCACGCGAATGGCGGATCGCGTGGCCCGCGCTCGGCGTCTCGGCGGCGGTCGTCGTCGCGACGGCAATCCCGTGGCGGATCTGGTACGTGACGCACGACGTCGGTGGAGAGGGGCCTACCGACGGGTTCGTCCAGGGCGACAGGCTCGAGGTGCTCGGTCCGGCCGTACGCCGTGTGCTCGACGTGCTCTGGGACGTCGGTTACTGGAACGTGGTCGTGCCCGTCGCGGCCGGCGCCCTCGTGCTCGCCGCCTTGGCCAGGGTGGGCAGGACGGTGGTGTTCTTCGCGACGCTCCTCGCTTTTCTGGTGCTCGGAGCGATCTGGGCGACGTGGGTCTTCTCGCTCACGGGTGAGGGGTACGTCGTCGGCGGTAACTTCGTCATCCGGTTCCTCGGGTCTGCCGCTCTTCTCTGTGTCGCGGCCGCGCCGTTGCTCCTGAGCGCGGTGTGGGACGAGGTCGGGGGTGCCAGGGACCGGCGAGAGGGGCGTCCGAGGAGAGTCGGCCTCGCCGCAGCGATCGTCGCGGTCCCGCTTCTCGCCTACCCCGTTGCCGCGGTCGCCGGAGGTGCGCCGCGCTTCCCGACGCGCGACGAGTGCTCCCGACCGGCGACGACCGACGCTCCCGATCTCGAGGTCGTCTACGGTCGGTTCGACGATCCACGAGCCGCGGACGACCTCCTTGCGAAGCTGACCGAGGTCGGGTTCATCGGTGCCGAGACCACCTTCGACGGCTGCGGTCGCTGGAAGGTGTCGTACGACGCGATCGAGTCGTTCGCACAGGGCGAGGCACTTGCGGCGCAGGTCCGGGATGCCGGCTTCGATGCACGAGTCGAGTACGGCGGCTGAGCGGCCGCCCTACGATTGCCCGCTATGACCTCGCATGCGGTGTCATTGGTGCGTCGGTCCGAGCGCGACCGCGTGCTTGCTCAACCCGTCCTCGACGGTCTCTTCCTGCTGACGATCCTCACCGTCACGTTCCACAAGCTGCAGTGGGAGCTCGCCGGCTCGCTCACGCTCTCGGACGTCCTCACCTCGGTCTTCCTCGTGCTCTTCGTGTGGGTCCGCTTCGAGAAGGACGACGGCGGCTTCACCCACACCGCGGCGGTCGCGTTCGCCTTCCTCCTCCTGTTCGCGCTCGTCTATCTCGCGGGCTTCTACAGCCTCGACACCGGCCAGGCGCTCGCCCAGTGGGCGAAGGGGATGGTCAAGTTCGTCCTCCACTTCGGGTTCCTCGTCGCGGGCGTCGCGTTGCTGGCGAGGCGTGGGATTCGCTTCTACTGGTACGCGCTCGCCGCGTTCCTCGGGGGCATCGGGCTCGACGCCGTATATGGCGTCGTCCAGCTCGTGTTCGCGGAGGCCGGGGTCAACCTCGACCAGATCCTCATCGAGCCGATCACGTCGCGCCAGACCGGGATCAACGTGTTCGGCGCCGTCGGCGGCACGCAGGAGGTGTTCCGCCCGAACGCGCTCACCGGCGATCCGAACCACCTGGGGATCGAGCTCGTCGTCCCGCTTCTCGTGCTGACGCCGCTCTACCTCCGGCTCGAGCCGGGGCACCGGCTGAAGACGCCGCTCGCGATCTCGCTCGCCTTCATGCTCGTCGTCGAGCTCGCGACGCTCTCGCGGAGCGCGCTCCTCGGCCTCGCGTGCGGCGCGCTGATCCTGGCGGTGCCCTACCGCCGGCACCTACGACGGCCGGCCTTCCTCGTGCCGCTCGCCGCTGTCGCCGTGCTCGTCGCCACCGTCGTGGTCGTGCGGCTCGACTTCTTCCTGACGGTGCTCCGCGCTCGCACGAATACGAGCCGAGGGGCGGCCTCACCGCACTTCGCCGTGTACTCCTTCATCCCCGACATCCTCTCGACCCACCCGTTCCTCGGGCTCGGGCTGAACAACTTCGCCGTGTACTACGAGTTCGTGACGGGTCGGCCGGACTTCGGCCCGCACTCGTTCTACGTCGCGACGATCGTCGAGACGGGCCTCGTCGGCGCCGCCTTGCTCGCCGCGTTCGTCGTCTGGATCTTCCGTCGCCTCGGAGCGGCGCGGCGCATCGGCAGGGCTCTCTCCGCCGCGGGCGATCCGCTCGCGGCACGCGTTCGGCCGGTGGCCTGGGGGATGACGGCCGCGCTCGTCGCCACGCTCGTCGCGAACGTCTTCTACCTCACGATGACCTTCTACTACTTCTACGTGTTCGCGACGCTCGCCGCCGCCCTCCCGGTGGTGGCTCTCGGCGCGCGGCGCGAATGAAGGTCGTCGTCCTCACCACCTCGTACCCGCGCGGCCCGGACGACGTGGCCGGTGTCTTCGTGCGGGACGCAGTCGGGCACCTGCGAGCCGGTGGAATCGATGTCGACGTCGTCTCGCCCGCGTCGTTTCGCCATTACGGGCTCGCGTACGGGGACGGGATCGTCGGCAATCTCCGGCGGCGACCGTGGAGGGCCCTCTTGCTGCCTGCCTTCCTCGCCTCGTACTCGTGGGCCGCGCGGCGGGCCTCCCGAGAGGCCGACCTCGTACATGCGCACTGGCTCCCGTCGGCGCTCCCCGCCGTCAAGACGAAGAAGCCCTTCGTCCTCCAGCTCTGGGGCACGGACGTGGAGCTCGGGCGTCGTGCCCGGTGGGCGGCGCGGCTCCTCGTGAGCCGTGCGCGGCTCGTCCTCTGTCCTTCGCGAGCGCTCGTCGACGACGCCAGAGCTCTCGGCGCACGAGATGTGCGCGTGATCGCGAGCGGCGTCGAGATCCCGGACTCGGTCGGAGTGCCGGACGAGCCGCCACACGTGCTGTTCGTCGGGAGGCTCTCCGAGGAGAAGGGCGTCGAGGAGCTGCTCGAGGCGACGCGTGGGCTGCCGCGGGTGATCGTCGGCGACGGCCCACTGCGCGACCGGGCGCAGGAGGCCGTCGGCTTCGTCCCGCCGAGCGCTCTCGGTCGCTACTACGAGCGCGCCGCCGTCGTGGTCTGCCCGTCGCGACGCGAGGGCTACGGCGTCGTCGCTCGTGAGGCGATGGCGTACGGGCGTCCCGTGGTCGCGACGGCCGTCGGCGGGCTCGTCGACGCAGTCGAGGACGGCGTCACCGGCCTGCTCGTGCCTGCGCGCGATCCCGCTGCGCTCCGCGCGGCCCTCGAGCGGCTGCTCGCGGACGAGGAGCTCAGGCGGCGGCTCGGCGCTGCCGGTCGGATCGCAGCGACCGAGCGCTTCTCGTGGGCGGCCGCCACCGACGAGACGATCCGCGCATACCGCGACGCGCTCGCGACGTCGGCGGGCAGCTCGAACGCGTGACGAGGGAGCTCACATGGCGCGAAGCGCTCCTCGCCGCGGGCGCCGGCGTGGTGCTCGCCGTGCTGATGAGCTGGCCGCTACCACTCCATCTCGGGAGCGAGATCGGCAAGGATCTCGGCGACCCGCTCCTCGAGGCGTGGCAGGTCGCCTGGATCGGCCACGCGCTCCTGACCTCACCTCTCGACCTGTGGCAGGCGAACACGCTCTGGCCGTACGCCGACACGCTTGCGTTTTCGGACGCACTCGTCGGCTACGCACCTGTCGGGCTCCTCTCACAAGCGAGCCCGCACGCGGCGCTCCTCGGCTACAACCTCCTCTTCCTGTTCGCCTACGCGCTCGCCTTCGTCGGCGCGTACCTCCTCGCCCGCGAGTTGGGCGTGGGTTGGATCGGAGCCGCGGCGACCGGGGCTGCATTCGCGTACGCGCCGTGGAAGCTCGCGCAGAACGGCCATCTCCACGTCATCTCGAGTGGCGGGATCCCGCTTGCGCTCTTCCTCCTCGTCCGTGGCTACCGGCGAGGAAGCGCTCGCACCGTGGTGGCCGGATGGCTCGTGGCCACCTGGCAGATGACCCTTGGCTTCACTCTCGGCCTCCAGTTCGCCTACCTCCTGCTCGTGCTGGGAGTCGCCGGCATCTTCTTCGTCCGACGGGGCTGGCTCCCACGACCCAATCGGCGTCTGCTCATATCGACGGCCGCAGGGGTCGGTGCGTTCGTCCTTGTCTCGGGCCTGTTGGCGCGGCCGTACCTCCGCGTCATCGACGAGCATCCCGAAGCGAAGCGGACGCCCGCGTATGTCGACAGCTTCTCGCCGAGGCGCGGTGCGTTCTTCGCGGCGCCGCAGGAGAGCTGGCTCTGGGCGGACGCGACGAAGCGAGTGCGCGAAAATCTCGTGGCACCGCACGAAGCGTCGTTCTTCCCAGGCCTCGCCGTCTTGTGTTTGGTGCTCGTGGGTCTCGCGGGATCGGTGCTCTCGCGACGTCTCCGGATCGGTCTCGCCGCCGCGGTCGTCATCTGCGCACTGCTCTCGCTCGGCGTGCGTGACGTCGAAGGTCCTCGGCGGTACCTGACGCCCTACCGTCTGCTCTTCGACTTCGCGCCCGGGTGGGACGGAGTTCGCGCCCCTGGGCGGATCAACACGCTGACGTCGCTGGGTCTTGCGCTGCTTGCCGGCGCTGGGTTGTGCGTGGTCGTGCGGGCCGTTCACCGCCGCTTCGCTCTCGGGGCGGCCGTCGGTTGCATCGTCGTTGCAGTCATCCTGGCCGAGGGGCTCGGACCTCTGACGCACGTCTGGGTCCCGCCGCCATCCCGAGCCGTTCTTCTGGAGCCGGCGCCGCAGCTCAACGTCCCCGCAGGATTCCATGCAGACCTCAGGTACAGCTACTGGTCGACGGCAGGCTTCCCGAAGACCGTCAACGGTTCGGGCGCAATCGACCCCATCGGCTACGACCGCCTGCGTCACCAGATGGCTGGATTCCCGGACAGGAGGTCCGTTCGCTTGCTGCGCCGCCTCGGCGTGAGAACCGTGATCTTTCACCCGAGCCTGGTTCCCGAGTTCGGCGGCGAGGGCACGGATGTGCGCCCGATCGGCGGGCTCGCCGTCGAGCGCGAGCGTGTCGGAGACGTGATCGTTTTCCGGCTTCGCTAGTACCATCGCCCCGTGCGCGAGCTGGTCGTCGACGGCAGGGTCATCGCGCGGGACGGCCCCGCCTACGTCATCGCCGAGGTCGGCCACAACCACCAGGGCGACCTCGAGAAGGCAAAGGCGCTCGTCCGCTCGGCTCGCGAGTGCGGCGCCGACGCGGTCAAGCTCCAGAAGCGCGACAACCGCACCCTCTACACGAGGGCGCTCTACGAGGCGCCGTACGACAACGAGCACTCGTTCGGCCGCACGTATGGCGAGCACCGTGAGGCGCTCGAGCTCTCGGCGGGCGAGTGGCTCGAGCTGCGCGAGTTCTCCCGGGAAGAAGGCGTGACGCTCTTCGGCACCGTCTTCGACGAGGCGAGCGCGGACTTCCTCGCGGGGCTCGACACGCCGGCGTTCAAGATCGCCTCGGGAGATCTCACGAACACGCCGCTCCTCCGCTACGTCGCCGCCTTCGGGCGACCGATCTTCCTCTCGACGGGAGGCGGCACGCTCGAGGACGTCGAGCGGGCCGTGGCGACGATCCTCCCGCTCAACGAGCAGCTCTGCGTCATGCAGTGCACCGCGTCGTACCCGTGCGAGGTGGAAGAGCTCAACCTCGCAGTGATCGAGACGTACCGCGAGCGCTTCCCAGACCTCGTCGTCGGTCTCTCCGACCACCAGAGCGGCATCGCGATGTCCGTCGTCGGCTACATGCTCGGCGCGCGCGTCATCGAGAAGCACTTCACGCTCAACCACGCCTGGAAGGGCTCCGACCACGCGTTCTCGCTCATGCCCGAGGGCCTGCGTCGGCTCGTGCGCGATCTGCACCGTGTCCCCGACGCCCTCGGCGACGGCGTGAAGCGGTCGCTTCCGAGCGAGGAGCGGCCGCTCGAGAAGATGGGGAAGACGCTCGTCGCGACGCGCGCATCTCCCGGTCGGTCACGTGCTCGGTCCAGGCGACCTGCTCGCGAAGTCGCCTGCGGACGGGGGCCTGCCGCCGTACGAGCTCGACGACGTGCTCGGGCGGACGCTCGCGCGCCCGCTTGCGTTCGAACAGGCCGTCGTGCAGGACGACCTCGAGCCCGTCGAGCAGGCCGTCGCCGCCCGCCGAGCGTGACGAACGCTCGCCTCTGGCTCGCGTTCACGGGGGAAACCATGTTTCCCCCGTGTGCCCCCTTCTTCTCGAGAGCGTGGGGAACCTCCCGGTTCCCCACGCCCCTCCCCCGTCACGCGCGAGGATGCTGCGCGTGACGCCGCTCGCAGAGATTCGGCTCGTCGTCTTCGACTTCGACGGGGTCTTCTCGGACAACCGCGTCTGGACGAACGACCGTGGCGAGGAGAGCGTCGCCTGCTTCCGCGGCGACTCGGCAGGGCTGCGACGCCTCGACGAGGCCGGTGTCGACTATTTCATCCTCACCTCGGAGACGAACGACGCGGTCTCGGCGCGGGCGCGGAAGATCCGCATCGACTGCGTGGGCGGCATCGACGACAAGCTTCCCGTCCTGCACGCCGAGCTCGAGGGACGTGGCGTCGCACTCGCCGAGACCGCCTACGTCGGCAACGACATCAACGACGCCGAGTGCCTCGCTGCGGTCGGTCTCGCCGTCGTCCCGGCGGACGCCTGGGCCGAGGTCGTGCCCCTCGCCGGCATCGTGCTGACCCGCTCGGGAGGGCACGGCTGCGTCCGGGAGTTCTGCGACGCGGTGTGGAACGCGAAGCGGGCAACGGCCGCATGAACCACGAGGAGCGCGTTCGGATCGTCGGGTCCGTGCTCGTGAGGAACGAGGACGTCCACCTCGAGCGCGCGATTCGCAACGTGGCCGACGTGTGTGACCGGATTCACGTGCTCGACCACCTGTCGGACGATCGGACCCCCGCGATTCTGGAGGCTCTCTCATCCGAGTTCGGCCATCTCGTCGTCCGGCGGTCGGCCGACGCCGGCGACTCCCATCGCGACCTCGAGCCGTACGTCGGAACCTCGACGTGGGTGCTGGTCGTCGACGGCGACTGCCTCTTCGATCCGGCTGGGCTCCTCCGCCTGCGGCATGCATTGCTGGACGGGTCCCACCACGACGCGTTCCGCGTGCGGGCGCACGTTCTCCATTGCGACCGGCTCGAGGCTCGAGTCCGCGCCGCTTCGGGCTTCATGGCCCCGCCCTCCCGGCCGATCGTGCAGCTCTTCAACTTCGGCGCTCTCGAGTCGTGGACCGGATGCCCCGAGCGCGTCCACGGAGGATCACCCGTCTTTCGGCCGGATACGACTGGCAGCGCGTCGACGACCTCACGGAGACGACGACGTGGGACGACGACCCGCTGAGGCTGCTTCACGTCTGCTTCCTCCGGCGCAGCTCGCGAGACGATGGCCACTGGGCGCGAGGCCGCGCCAACCTGAACGAGGAAGGGACTTATCGCCGCGGCCTTGCCGGCAAGCTGAGGAGGATCGTGCGCAGACCGTCTCTCGATCCCCGTGTGCGTAAGGCACGTCGTGAAGGGCGCAACTGGAAGCAGGACAAGTACCGGCGGGGGCCACGCGTCGAGGTCGACGCCTCGCCGTTCGCCCCTCTCGAGGTCTCCGCGTGAGCGATCCGCTCTTCGATCTCGAGGGCCGCGTCGCGATCGTCACGGGCGGGGCGGGACAGCTCGGGCAGGCGTACATCGCGGGGCTCGTCGAGCGCGGAGTACGGGTCGCCAGCTTCGACATCGAGGACGGGCCCGTGCCGGACGGCGCGCGAGCTCATCCGGTCGACGTCACCGATCGGGCATCGATCCGGCGCGGGCTCGACGACGTCGTCTCCGAGTGGGGAGTGCCGCACATCCTGATCAACAACGCCGCCCTCGACTCGCCCCCGGACGCGCCGGCCGAGGAGGTCGGCCCGTTCGAGGAGTACCCCGAGGCCTCGTTCGACGCGGTGATGGACGTCAACGTGAAGGGGACGTTTCTCGGCTGCCAGGTCGTCGGCGCAGCGATGGCTCGTGAGGGGCGCGGGTCGATCGTCAACGTGTCGTCGGTCTATGGACTCCTCTCGCCGGTCCAGGAGCTGTACGAGTTCCGGCGCGAGCGCGGCGAGACGTTCGTCAAGCCGGTCGCCTACTCCGTCTCGAAGTCGGCGGTCCTCAACCTCACGCGCTACCTCGCGACCTACTGGGCGACCTCGGGCGTCCGCGTGAACACCTTGACCCTCGCGGGGGTCTGGAACGACCAAGAGCAGGAGTTCCTCGACGCCTGGGCGCGGAGGTCGCCGATGGGCCGCATGCTGTACGCCCACGAGGCGCTCGGTGCGGTCGTGTTCCTCGCCTCCGACGCGTCGTCGTACGTCACCGGGTCGAACGTCGTCGTGGACGGCGGCTGGTCCGCTTGGTAGCACGGCCCGACGTCACGAACCTCATCGACGGGCACGCGCTACCCGCGCATGCCGGCGAGTGGCTCGAGAAGCTCCGACCGACGGACGAGACTCTCCTCTGCCGCGTTACGCGCTCGGGCCCGGCCGACGTCGACGACGCCGTTGCGGCCGCGCGGGCGGCGCAGCCCGCCTGGGCCGAGCGGACGGCGGTCGCCCGCGGCGACGTTGTGCGCGAGCTCGCCCTCCTCCTTCGCGCGCGGCGTGACGTGGCCTCCGCGCTCGTCATGGAGGAGACGGGCAAGCCGGAGGAGCTTGCGCTCGGTGAGACGGATGCCGCAGTCGAGATGGGTCTCTTCATCGCGGGTGAGGGGCGTCGCTCGTACGGCAGGACGACGACCGCGTCGATGGCCAATCGCACCGTCTTCACCGTCCGCCAGCCGCTCGGGGTGGCAGCGCTGGTCATGAGCTTCAACACGCCGCTGCCGAACGTCGCCTGGAAGGCTTTCCCGGCCGTCTTCTGCGGCAACGCCGCGGTCGTCAAGCCGTCGGAGCACACGCCCGCGTCGGCGTCGTTCTTCGCGGAGCTTGCGCTCGAGGCAGGCGTTCCCGCAGGGGTCCTCAACGTCGTGCACGGCCTCGGGGGAGAGGCGGGAGCACCTTTGGTCGCCCATCGGGGCGTCGACCTCGTGAGCTTCACCGGCTCGGCGGCGACCGGTCGCGTGATCAACGAGGCAGCTGCGCGCCGCCTGGCGAAGACCTGCCTCGAGCTCGGCGGGAAGAACGCGCTCGTCGTGTGCGACGACGCCGACCTCGAGAACGCCGTCCGCTGGGTCGTCGCCTCGGCGTTCTCGAACGCCGGGCAGCGGTGCGCGTCGGCGAGTCGGATCGTCGTGTTCGATGCCGTCTACGACGCATTCCGCGAGCGGCTCGCCGCTGCGGCGGAGGCGCTGGAGCCGCAGCCCGTGATCAGCCGGGAGTCGCTCGAGCGGATGCTCGCGAGCATCGACGAGGCTCGCGCGGCGGGCGCGACGGTGCTCACCGGCGGGAGGCGCCTCGAGCGGCCGGGGTGGTATCTCGCTCCGACCGTCATCGAGGGCGCGGGACCCGAAGCTCCCATCTCGTGCACGGAGCTCTTCGGGCCCGTGACGGTCCTCTACCGCGTGTCGGACCTCGACGAGGCGATCGCGGTAGTGAACGACTCCCCGTACGGCCTCACGGCGGCCGTCCACACGGCGAGCGTCCATCGCGCCCTGCGCTTCGCCGAGCGCGTGCAAGCCGGCGTCGTCGTGGTGAACGCAGGCACGCACGGCTCGGAGCCGCACATGGGCTTCGGCGGCGTCAAGGACTCGGGCACCGGCTGGCGAGAGGCAGGGATCGAGTCGCTCGACGTGTACTCCGATCTGAAGGTCGTGAATCTCGTGGTCGATCCGGCGAAGGCATGAACAACACCGCTGCAGTCCTCGGCCCCGGCGCCGTCGGGGGGTCGCTGGCCGTCCGGCTCGCAAACGCTGGCGTGCACGTCATCTGCGTCGCGCATCCCGAGGCGGTCGGGCTGATCGCGCTCGCAGGTCTCGTCGTCGAGTCGCCGGAGGGGACGCTCACGGCGCGCGTCGAGGTGGTCGAGAACCTCGCGAAGCCCGTCGACCTCCTCCTCGTCACGGTCAAGGCGCCGGGCCTCGCCGACGCGATCGAGCGCGTGGACCCGGGCGCCGTCGAGCGGGGCGTGGTGGTTCCGTTGCTCAACGGGCTCGAGCACATGGAAGTGCTTCGTGGCCGCTTCGACGGACGCGTCGCGGCGGGGAGCATCTCCCACTTCCAGGCCTACCGCGCAGGCCGGGTGCAGATCATCGAAGCCACGCCTTCCCCGGTGATCACGATCGCCTCCGAGAGCCTCACGCGAACAGAGGTGGAGCAGGCGGCCGACATGCTCCGGCGCGCGCGGATCGACGTAAGGGTCGGCCAGAACGAGAAGCGCGTCCTCTGGCACAAGCTGGCGCGGATCGCGCCGCTTGCGGCTGTGACGTCGGTGTCCGGTCGCGCCGTCGGCGACCTGCGGACCGACCCCGAGTGGCGCCAGAAGCTCGACGCGGCCATCGTCGAGGCGTGCTTGGTCGCGGAGGCGGACGGCGTCTCGCTGCGGCCTGCTACTCAGTGGGCCATCATCGAGGAGATGGCCGACGAGACCACGACCTCCGCGGCGCGAGATGTCGTTGCCGGACGGCGCTCCGAGCTCGACGCGATTCTCGGCGGCGTGCTGCGCACGGCCGAGAGGCTCGGCGTCTCCTGCCCGATGCTGACCGAGCTCGCCGTCGCAGCCGGACTACGGTGAGCCGGCCCTCCGCGGTCGCGTTTGTCCCGGCGCGTGCCGGCTCCGAGCGGGTTCCGCAGAAGAACATCCGCCCGCTCGCCGGCCACCCGCTCCTCGCCTACGCGATCGAGACCGCGCGGCAGAGCGGCTGCTTCGAGCGTGTGGTCGTCTCTACCGACTCCGAGGAGATCGCCGGCGTCGCACGCTGGTACGGAGCCGACGTCCCGTTCCTGCGACCCGTCGAGTACGCGACCTCGACCTCCCCTGACATCGAGTGGCTCTCGTACACACTCGAGCACTTCGAGGAGCGCTACGAGCTCTTCGCTCTCATTCGTGCCACCAACCCGTTTCGCGGCCCGGACGTCGTGCGGCGAGGGCTCGAGCAGCTGCTCGGGACGCCGGAGGCCGATTCCATCCGGGCGGTCGAGCTCGTGAAGCAGCATCCCGGAAAGATGTGGCTCCTCTCCGAGGACGGCCGCACGATGGCGCCGCTGCTCGACCAGTCCGACCTCGAGGTCGCCTGGCACGCCGGTCAGTACCAGGCGCTACCCGAGGTGTACACCCAGAACAGCGCGCTCGAGATCGCGTGGACGCGCGTCGTCACGGACACGGGGACGCGCGAGGGCGACGTGCTTGCGCCGTTCCTCACGCACGGGCTCGAGGGCTTCAACGTCGACGACGAGGAGGACTGGGACCGAGCCGAGCGCCTCGTTGCGGCCGGTGTCGCGACGCTCCCCGAGGTCGGGCGGCCACCCTATGCTCCCGCCTCGTGATGAGAGTCGCCTCGCTCGAGACGCTCACCTGCGACGCCGGCTGGCGTCCCTGGATCTTCCTGAAAGCCACGACCGACGAAGGGCTCGTCGGCTGGGCGGAGATCACCGACTCGCACGGCTCGCCACGCGGGCTCGCCGGGATCGTCGAGGACCTCGCCCCGCTGGTGGTCGGCCGTGATCCCCGCCCGGTCGAGGCGATCTACTGGGATCTCTACCGCGCGACGCGCCAGAGCCCGGGCTCGGTCATCGCGAAGGCGCTCGCGGGGATCGAGAACGCGCTGCTCGACGTCAAGGCGAAGGCGCTCGGCGTGCCCGTCTACGAGCTGTTCGGCGGGCCCACGCGCGAGACGATCCCGATGTACTGGTCGCATTGCGGCACGACGCGTGCCCGTGCGTTCGAGGTGACCGGCACGCGCAAGCTCGCCTCCTACGACGATGTCGCCGCGCTCGGTCGCGAGGTCGTCGATGCCGGCTACGCGGCCTTCAAGACGAACGTGGTCGTCCCCGGCGACGACCCGAAGAGTGCTCATGCCCGGGTTCAACGAGGGCGGCGGCACCCTGCGCGCGGACGAGATCGCGGACGCGCTCGTGCGGCTGCTCGAGGCGTTCGCGGAGGGGACTCGCGGCGCGGCGCGGCCGATCGTCGATCTCAACTTCAACCTCGAGCCCGAAGGCTGTGTGCGCATTGCGAAGGCACTCGAGCCGTTCGACCTGCTCTGGCTCGAGGTCGATCTCTTCGATCCCGGAGCGCTCGCGCACGTCCGCCACGTCTCGCCGATGCCGATCTGCTCGGGGGAGAACCTCTACGGCAGTCGCGACTTCCGCCCGCACCTCGAGGCCGGCGGCATGGATGTCGCATCGGTCGACGTGATCTGGAACGGGTTCCACCAGGCGAAGAAGATCGCCGACCTCGCCGAGACGTTCGAGGTCAACTGCGCGCCGCACAACTACTACTCGCACCTCGCGACGTTCATCGCCGCGCAGTGGTGCGCGGCGATCCCGAATGCCCGCATCCTCGAGTACGACGTCGACGACGTCCCGTGGCGGGACGAGCTCGCTACCGCCCTCCCGGAGATCTCCGCCGGCGAGCTGCGAATTCCCGCCGGGCCGGGGTGGGGCGTGGAGCTGAACGAAGAGGTGCTCGTCGAGCATCCCTGGCCGGGAGCCTGAACGTGCGAGGCCTCCTGAGGAGAGCGGCGTGGTCGGCCGCGGTGCGCACGGGGCTGCAGGTCTACGAGCCGAACCCGGAGAGCCTCCCGCGACTCGCCGAGCTGACCGAGTACGTCGAGGACGCGCGTGCCGATCGGCGACGAGAGGCCGACGACCGGGACCGAGGACCTGCCCGATCTCACCCTCGTGCCGGATGCGCTCGACCGCGTCGTCGACATCGAGCGCTTCCGCGGCGCTCGCGTGCTCGAGGTGGGGCCGAAGTACGGCGTCCACGCCCGCTGGATCGACCGCGAGCTCGGGCCGAGCGAGCTCGTCTTCTCCGACTTCGAGTCGGACTCGCACCTGCACGCGAAGTGGGTCGACTCGCTCTCGAGCCCGCACCGCTTCGTGTACGGCGACCTCCGGAACGCGACCGAGCTGACGGAGCTCGAGCCTTTCGACCTCGTCTTCTTCCTCGGGGTCCTGTACCACTCGATCCACCACCTGCCGCTCCTCGGGATGCTGAACCGCGTTACTCGTCCCAGGGGGACCATGCTCTTCGAGACGACCGTCGACCCGCGGCCGGACGCGCTCGTGCGTCTCCGCTGGCCCGAGAACGGGAAGGCGAAGGGCGTCCCGACGATCCAGGCGGTCAGGCTCGAGCTCGCGTGGACCGGGTGGCGGAAGGTCACGCGGTTCACCGACTACCGCCCGGGCTCGAGCGAGGCGCTCTTCCTGTGCGAGAAGACCGACGAGCTGCGCGGCGACGCCGATCTCTCGGACGTCGTGACTCCGCACCGCCCTGGGTAGCGTCGGGGGATGCCCGACCTCAGCTTCGTTCCGAAGACCGAGCTCGACCGGATCCGCGCCGCGGACCTCGCCGCAGACGACCGGCTCGCGCTCCTCGCCGACGCCTGCCGGCTGAACGCGCTCGTCGCGGTCAAGCGGGCGGGCTCCGGCCACCTCGGCTCGACGTTCAGCGCGATGGACGTCGTGGCGTTCCTCCTGTTCGAGGAGCTGAACACAGCGCCGTCGGCTGGGACTCCCCCGACCGTGACGTCTACTTCTCGTCGAAGGGGCACGACGTGCCGGGCCTGTACGCGGCGCTCTACGCGCTCGGCGTCATCCCGAGCGAGCGCCTCGCGCGACTGCGTCGGCTCGGTGGTCTCGACGGCCACCCGGACGTCGGCGTGCCGGGGATCGAGGCGAACTCGGGCTCGCTCGGGATGGGGGTCTCGAAGGGTCGCGGGATCGCGTGGGCGAAGCGGCATCTCGGTCGAGGCGGTCGAGTCGTCGTCATGCTCGGCGACGGCGAGCTGCAGGAGGGCCAGAACTACGAAGGGCTGCAGGCGGCGGCGCACGAACGGCTCTCCGGCCTCACCGTCGTCGTCGACCGGAACGAGCTGCAGTCGGACAAGCCGACCGACGAGATCGTCTCGGTCGGCGAGCTCGAGGAGCGATTCCGAGCGTTCGGCTGGCACGTGGTGTCGTGCGACGGGCACTCCTTCGAGGAGCTCCGCGCGGCGTTCGCCGCGCTCCGCGAGGTCGAGGACCGGCCGCAGGCCGCTCGTCGCGCGCACGATCAAGGGCAAGGGCGTCTCCTTCATGGAGCACCCGGCGGCGCTGCGGCGAGGGCGGCGGGACCTACCGCTGGCACGCGGGCGCGCCCGACGACGAGTCGTTCGAGCGCGCGTTCGCCGAGATCGCCGGCCGCCTCGGGGAGCGGCTGCAGGCGGCTGGCCTCGGACCGCTCTCGCTCGCTCCAGTGGACGCCGAGCCGGAGCCGGGATCCGAGTCGCTCGAGGGCGAGCCCGAGTCGGGAGCCGGCACGCGCGCGACCCGCGTGACGGACGAGTACGTCGTCGACGCGTACGGCGACGAACTCGTCCGCCTCGGAGCCGAGCGTGAGGACCTGGTCGTCCTCGACGCCGACCTCGCCTCCGACTGCCGCGTGCGTGCGTTCGAGCTGGCGTACCCGGATCGCTTCGTCGAGTGCGGGATCGCCGAGCAGGACATGGTCTCGACCGCGGCCGGCCTCGCGCGCCACGGCCTGCTGCCGGTCGTGAACTCGTTCGCCTCCTTCCTCGCCTCCCGCGCGAACGAGCAGATCTACAACCAGGCGAGCGAGCGGACGAAGGTGATCTACGCCCTCCACTACGCCGGGCCTCATCCCGGCGGGGCCGGGCAAGTCGCATCAGTCGGTCCGGGACATCTCGCTGCTCGCCGCGCTTCCGGAGCTCGCGATCGTGCAGCCGGCGAGCTCGGAGGAGGCGCGCGACGCTCCTGCGCTGGGCGGTCGAGCGAGCCGAGGAGAGCGTCGCGATCCGGCTGGCGATCGGCCCGTCGCCGCGGCGGATCGAGCTCGAGGGCGCGCTCGAGGTCGGGCGCGGCCGGATCGCTGCGCGAGGGGACGGACGGCGTCCTGCTCGCGTACGGCCCGGTGATGCTGCACGAGGCGCTCGTCGCGTCCGAGCTCCTCGCCGAGCGCGGCGTCGAGCCTGGCGGTCGTGAACATGCCGTGGCTCAACCGCTTCGACGCCGCCTGGCTCGAGGCGCTCGCCGGCGACGCGCGTGTCTCGTCCTCGAGGACCACGCGCCGGTCGGCGGGCTCGGCGACGCGCTGCGACGCGAGCTCGGGCGGCGAGCGTCACGGTCTTCGGCGTCGAGGGCTGGCCGGCCTGCGGGACGCCGGCCGAGGCGCTTCGCGCGCACGGGCTCGACGGCGGCTCGCTCGCCGCCGCGGATCGAGGCGCTGCTCGGGAGCTCGTGATGGCGGACGGCGTCTGGCTGCTCCTTCCGGACCGGCTCACGATCCGCCTCTTCTTCGAGGCCGGGATCGTCGACGGCCTCGAGGAGCGGCTCGGCGACCGCCTCGTCATCGTGCTGCCCGAGCCGCGAGCGAGGGCGCGGACTGGGCGCCGCGCGTGCGCGGGCGCGTGCTGCTACCGCGACGGATCTCGTGCCGGTCGACGTCGGCATCGGCGAGCGTGTCGTTCGGCGGGTCGACCGGCTGCTCGACCGGCAGCTCGGCTACTACCCGCTCGCGATGCGCCTGAACCGCCGGCACGGCTTCCACGGCGAGCGGATGCGCGCCGGGCCACCCGAACTGGATGCTCGACCCGGACTCGCGACAGCGCCGCTGCCGCACTGGGCGCGGCTCGAGCGCGCGATGGAGCGCTGGCACTTCGGCACGCGCCGCTACGTACCGCACGAGCTCTATCGAGCGCATGCGCGCGGAGTGCGGCGCGCTCGTGCTCTCGAACGTCCAGCCGCACGCGGCCGTCCCGTTCCTCGTCGGCGCGCGGCGGCTCGGCCTCCCGATCGTCGCGCACGTGGCGAGCTGGGACCACACCGTCGGCAAGGGCGTCATCGCGCCGTTCTGCGACGCGTACGTCGTCCAGAACGAGGTGATGCGCGACGACCTCGTCCGCTACCACGGCGATCGGCCGCGAGCGCATCGTCGTCACCGGCTGGCCGCAGACCGACATCTACGCGCGGCAGCGTCCGCGCGAGGAGTACGAGAGCCTCCTCGCGCTCGTTCGGGCTCGACCCGACGCGCCCGCTCGTCGTCGTCATGGGGAACACGCCGACGAACACGCCGTACGAGGACCGGTTCGTCGAGCGGATGGTCGAGTGGTGGAAGGGCGTCGGCCGACGACCGTCCGTCGCTCCTCTTCCGGCCGCATCCGCGCGACCGGGAGTGGCGCGAGCGATTTCGCGCCGCGCTCGAGACGGAGGGCGTCGCCGTGCAGGAGGCGAGCTTCACCGACTTCGAGGAGCTCGCGACGCTGCTCCAGCACTGCGACTGCGTCGTCGCGAACGCGGGGACGATCCTGCTCGACGCGCTCGTCAACGACCGGCCCTCCGTCTGCGTCCTCTACGACGAGGGCGCTCCGCCGGGCGAGAGCTACGCGATCAAGAACGTCATCGGCGAGCACTACCGCGAGCTCGCGGAGTCGAGCGCCTTCTACCGCGCCGGCGTCGTTCGAGGAGGTCGTCGACGGGCATCGAGCGCGCGCTCGCGCACCCGACGAGCTCGCCGACGAGCGCCGGCCGCGTCGCGCTGCGGGTCGTCGGCGAGGTCGACGGCCGCGCCGGCGAGCGCGTCGTCGACGCGATCGTCACGACGGTCGAGCGAGCGTAGCGCGCGCGCGAGCGCCGAGCGACGCCGGCGGCGCCGAGGAGCACGAACGCCGGCGCCACCGGGCAGCACGAAGTGGAGGTCGGCGAAGAGGCCGAGCGCGTTCAGGAGCACGACGGCGAACGCGGCGAGTGACAGCGCGACGAGGGTCGGCCAGCCGCGCGGTCGACGCACGACGATCGCGATCAGCCCGAGCGAGGATCCACATCCACGGACGCGGGAACCAGCGCGACAGCTGGTTGAGGCGGAGTGCGAGCTGCGCGTTGCCCTGCGCGGTCGGGGAGCGCGTCGAAGAGCTCGTCCGCCTCGCGCTCGGATCTCGCTCGAAGCGCGGGCGCTCCGACGGGTGCGCGAACTCGAAGTGCCATTCGGTCGGCGACGTCCAGACCTGTCGAATGCTGTTGTCGGGCCGCGAGATCCAGACGACCTGGCCCGACGGGATCGGCTCGCCCTTCGGTCGGCGCGGGCAGCCGCTTGTCCGTGGACGACGACGGTCGGCGCGCTCGCCTCCGGCGCCGGTTCGCTCGCGCGCCGACACGACCCGGAACTGCGCCTTCGAGAGCTCGTCCCAGACCGTCCGCGCGACGCCGCGTGCGTACACGCCCGGGTGGGCGCGCACGCCCTCGACGCCGGCCTCGCGGAGGATCGCGTAGTCGGAGTCCCATCCGAAGACCTCGTCGGACAGCAGGTAGAGGTCCTCGTGGACGCGGAAGCTCCCGTTCTCGAAGAGCTGGTCGAGCGTGACGCCGTACGAGCGGTACGGCTCGCGCGTCAGCAGGTGCTCGCTGCATCGCCGCCGCGAGCCGACGTGAGCTCTCGCCGTTCTCGGGCGAGACGATGTGGTCGGTGATGAACGCGCGGTAGAAGGGGACGATCGCGTTGCCGCCGCGTGCGAGCGCCCAGTGTCGAAGCGGACGCCGTTGTGGACCGACCACGCGGCGAGCGGGCAGCACGGCGGCGAGCGCAACGCGCGCCGGCCCAGCGCAGGCGCGTCTCGCCATGCCCCGGCGAGCGACGAGCGGGAACGACGACGAACGCGAGCAGGACCGCGTTTCCCGGCCGGACGAGCGCGAGCAGCGCGACGCCGAGGCCGACGAGCGCGAACCGGCCGACCGACGGCGCGAACGCCGCCCGCGTCGACGAGCAGCGCCCAGAGCGGCGAACGCCGCGGCGAACACGGGCTCGCTCGAGAGCTCGTGGAACATGAGGGCGTAGCCCTGGTACAGCGAGCAGAGCCGCGGCGACGGCGATGCGCAGCCCAGCGCTCCGAAGTACCGAGCGGCTGCGGCCCAGCAGACGATCGAGCCTGCGTACAGCACTGCCATGAGCGGCTCGGCGAGCGCGCCGTCGAAGGCGTCGAGCGACGCTCCGGCGAACGAGCGGCGTCGACCGGCGTCCGGAAGAGCAGCGACCAGGGCAGGAGGACGTCGCGGTCGAAGAGCTGGACGTAGGCGTAGAGGTACTCGTCGAGGTCGCGACCCGCCTTCAGCGGCCAGGCGATGGCGCGGACGCGTAGGCGACGAGGCCTACTCCGAGAACGACTGCGGCCCCCAGCGGCCTCGAGGCCAGTCGTTCCACTCCAGCCTGCCGCTCACCGAGGGGGCCGCGTCGCGCACTGGTCTCGGCGGGGCGTGCGTCCACGGAGGCGTGAGGCTATCGAGACGCTCGCGCAGCGAGGCGACTGCCTGGTCTCCCCTCCGCGCTCGTTCGAGGTCAGTCGACGTCGTCGGTGTTCTGTTTCGCTCGAGGCTCGAACCTGAGCACCCCTGATGTTCGATCTGCCAAGTCGAGACCACGCGCCGCCACCGCTTCGACCAGCTCTTCTTCACTGCGAAGTGCCACCGCCGGGTGGCACTCGACGAGGAGGAGATCGACGTCGAGCAGGTGTGCTTGCTCCATGATCTCCCACTCGCTGCCTTCGGCGTCAATCTTGACGATGGTCCGCGACGCTTCCTTGGGCAAGTCCGCGAGCGCACTCTCGAGCGTGATGACGGAGACAGGCTGCTCACCCGCTGAGCGCTTGGCCCTGACGAGGGAATGGGCCCGACGACGTCTCGTCGAGGTAGAGGATCTCTTCGCCGGCGGTTCCGCCTATTGCATGATTGCGGGCGAGCCAGCGGTCGTGGAGCGGCTCCGCTGCGCGGCGCAAGCAAGCGAAGTTCGCGAGGTTCGGCTCGTAGGAAGCAACGAACGAGGCACCGCGTGCCAACGCATATGCGCCGAAGTATCCCTTATGAGCGCCGACGTCGAGCACGGCCGCCTTCGCGTAGTCCGCATCGTACGGCTGCGCGCCGAGCACTTCGATGAACGCCTTCCAGTCGATCGGAAAGTCACCACGCTGCCCTCCAAGCTCGACAAGCGCGTCACCCACCCGGATCCGTCCGTATGTCGCGGGCCCTCGAAGGAGCTCGCGTAGCAACAGCGCGCGTAGACGCGTCCGTCCACGGTTCGATATCGCCGGCGATCGGACGACCTGTCTCACCTGCGGCTTCGTCACCACCCGCTCGTATCCCACGATGCGGCCGCGGAGCTTCCAGACATACCGTCCGAGCGGCACGCGACCGAGCCTATTCCTCTCCGGTGTCCGGCGACGCGAAGTATCCTCACAAGGTTGATGCGAGCCAGCACACGGGCGCGGGCTGTGTGGCGTGCGTATGTCCCTCACTCGGTTCGCGTACGGGTCGGTCGGCTCCGCGACGATCGACGCAATGCGAGCTGGAACCGACCGCGGCGGTTGGGTGAGCTACGCCGTACGACGCCGTTCACTACCTGGGGGAAGAGTCGAGGAGGGCAGCTCGATCGGTACTTCGTGGCGCAGTACATGGAGGCTCATGCGTCGGACATTCGCGGACGCGTGCTCGAGGTCGCAGGCGACGAGTATGCAACTGCGTACGGGCGGGACGTCGACCGCGTGGACATCCTCGACATCGAGAACGACAACCCGAGGGCATCGTTCGTGGCCGACATCGCCGACGCTTCGATCGTCCCGAGCGAAGCCTTCGACTGCGCCCTCGTCACACAGCTGCTCCCCTTCGTCTTCGACGTGCGGGGCGCTCTCGCGACGTGTCATCGAGTGCTCCGCGAGGGAGGAGTGTTGCTGGTCACGACGCCCGGCATCTGTCGCATGGCGCCAGTCGAGACTGAGCTCTACGGGCACTGGTGGAACTTCACCTCCATGTCGGCACGTCGTCTCACCGAGGAGGCGTTCGGCAAGGAGAACGTCGAGGTCACGACGTACGGAAACGTCCTGACGGCCGCCGCGTATCTCTACGGGCTCGGCCTGAACGACCTCACGTCCGATGAGCTCGCCTACCACGACCCGGCCTTCCCGGTGACGATCGGAGTTCGCGCCGTCAAGCACTCGCTGGATGGTCCCCTCGCTCCCTGACCGGCTCGCGATCGTCTCGCCGCACCTCGACGACGCGGTGCTTTCGCTCGGAAGCTTCATTGCATCTGCGTCTCGCCGGGGAACTCGCATCTCGGTCATCACGGTGTTCGCAGGTGATCCCGATTCGACGAAGCCGGCGGGCGGTTGGGACAGACGCGCGGGGTTTGCGACCGAAGGGGATGCCGTGCGAGCGCGCCGAGCGGAGGATCGTGCCGCATGCGAGGTCGTGGGGGCCGAGCCTGTCTGGCTCGGCCACTCTGAGGCCGACTACGCCGAAGCTCGTGACGAAGTCGCCATTCGACAGGATGTGTGCGAAGCCGCCCGCGGGACGGCCGCGTTGCTCGTTCCGGGCTTTCCCTTGTCCAATCCCGATCATGCGCTCGTCACGTGCGTACTCGCTCACGGCGAGCGGCAGGTCGAGAAGATCGGGTTCTACGCCGAGCAACCGTACCGCTACTGGGTTCGCCGAGAGCAACCGCGCCCGACGTGGGTCGCCCTGCGTGCGATGACAGAGGCGTTTGAAGCGACCGGCTGGACGAGGCTGGGAGCCGCGTCCTCGCCACGTCCGAAAGAAGCGCCAGGCGAGCCGCACGTATGATCACGATGCTCTCTGCTCGGGCTTGCTCTGCGCCCGGCACGTCTCGTCGGCTGTTGGGGCACGAGCTCCGCTCGCGGTGCACAGCGATAGCCTGGCTTCCCCACCGGTGAGGATCTGATGACCCTCCTCGTCCGTGACGAGGCAGACATGATCGATGCGAACATCGCGTTTCACGGGCGCCGGTCTACGACTTCTTCGTAGCACGGATCACGAGTCGAGCGACGGAACGACCGAGATCCTCGAGCGCTATGCAGACCAAGGCGTGCTGCACCTGCTCAAGGAGTCGAGCGCGACGTTCGAGCAGTCGGGGTCGGGTGACGCGCATGGCGCGCATCGCAGCGGTCGAGCATGACGCCGACTGGGTGATCAACTTCGGATGTGGACGAATTCTGGTGGCGCGTCTGGTGGTGACCTGAGGCAGGTGCTCGCAGCGGTTCCGGCGAAGTATCGGGATCATTCACACGTTCGTGCGCACGTTCCTTCCGCCGCTCGAAGATGGTTCGTTCGCCGAGCAGATGACCGTGCGTCTGCTTCCGGTCGAGGCGATCAACGATCCAGTGAGCCCGTTTCGGTGAACGTCCGTCTAATCCATCGAGGCCTCTCGGACGTGGTCGTACGGACGGGGAATGCAGCGCTCGTGGCGCCATCGCTCGCCCCGCTTCATGCGACCTCCCCGATCGAGGTGTTCCACTTCCCGATCCGGAGCTTCGCGCACTTCGAGCGCAAGTTTCTCGATCACTACGAGACTTTTCGCGAACGGCAGCGCGGCGATCACATCGTTGTCTTCGAGGCCGCACGCGAGGGCCGACTCCCGGAGCTGTATCGACGAATGTGCGTCGACGAGGAGCAGCTGAGCGGTGGAGTGGCAGAGGGCACACTCGTTGTCGACACTCGGCTTCGAGATGCACTCCGCCGTCTCGCGGCGGTCCACGTCGACATCGCTTCCGTTTCCTCGGCGCGACGTGCGGACGCAACTCGGGTACGCCGTCGAGAAGCAGGCGCTCGAGGCTGGTGAGCTCGTCCGCATGCAGCGCCGACTCGACGAGCTCCGCGGACGAATCGGTGAGGTCGGCGAGCCCGAAGGGGGGTCGCTCGTCCGCAGCGGCTCTAGGCTTTCGGCGTGACGAAGGACGTGCCGTTCCGTGTCGCTCTCCTCGACGACGGCAGGACGTGCTGCTCTCGCGTCGGCATGCGGCGTCTGCGGTTGCCGTCCCGCTCGGGGAACGGAGAAGCGCATGAAGCTCGTCGTGACACTCGTCGTCCGCGACGAGGCGACATCGTCGACGCGCAGATCCGATATCACCTGGACGCAGGCGTCGACTTCGTCATCGCGACGGATCATGAGTCGCGGGACGGCACGACCGAGATCCTCGAGTCGTACGTGCGCGACGGCTCGTTGCGACGCATCGCGGTCTCGGGCGAGATGCACGACGGTCCTTGGCGCACGACCATGGCGCGACTCGCGGCCACCGATCACGAGGCCGACTGGGTGATCAACACCGATGCCGACGAGTTCTGGATGCCGTGTCGGGGCACGCTCGACGACGTCTTCGACGCCGTACCCGAGCCGTACGGGATCGTGTTCGCGTTGAGCCGTCACTTCGCGCCATGCGTCGACGACGGAACCTTCTTCGCGGAGCGCATGACGGTTCGTGTCTCCCCTCCGGTCGCGATCAACGACCCGACGAGTCCGTACCGGCCCCATCTGAAGGTTGCGCACCGTGCGGATCCCGGAATCACCGTCGGCCACGGAGCGCACACGGCCTCCAGCGACTCCCTCCGCGCCCTCCACCACTGGCATCCGGCGGAGGTCTTTCACTTCCCCTTCCGCTCGTTGGCGCAGTGGGAGAGCAAGGGCGTCAGGCGGGCGCGGGGCGACAGTCGCCTCGGCCAGTACGTCGCAGCGCTGCTGGCGTCGGAGAGCAGGACGCAGCGCCGAGCGGTATGCCGGGCTCGTGGTGGACGACGCGACCTTGGAGCGCGGCCGCGCCGATGGGTCGCTCGTCGTCGACGTTCGGCTGCGCGACGCCCTTCGAGACGGCGGCTCGAGCGATGGGATGTCGGTGCCCCTTCCGTCGATCGCGGCTTGATCGCGGAGAGCGACGGCGTGCGCGATGCCGACACCGTGCGTTTGAACCGGTTCCTCGACGGGCTGAACGCTCGAGTCGGAGCGCTCGAAGCATGAACGTCGTCCTTACCTCGGTCGCCGGTGACGTTTCGGAGGTTCTCGACGCGCACGTCAGGTTCCATCTGGACGTCGGAGCCGACCTCGTTATCGTCTCGGCAGGTGCAACGAGCGCCGGCGACCTGCTCGAGCCTTATGTCCGCGACGGCTGCGTACGTGTGGTGGACGCGTCGCCCACCGAAGCAGCTCGTCTGGCAGCGGCCGAGCACGGCGCAGAGTGGGTGATCCCGAGTCGCGCCGACGAGTTCTGGTGGCCGCGCGGAGAGAGCTTGCGAGACGTGCTCGCCGTGATCCCGCCACGGTACTCGATCGTCCAGGCGCTGATTCGCACCTTCGTGGCTTCTCCCCAGAAGGGACAATCAACCTTCGAGGAGCTCACGGCGCGGACGTCGCTGCTCGGACCGGGGAGAGCTGGGCGAGATCCGCGATCCGCTCTGCGCCCTGTCTATCGCGCCGAACCCGGGATCGTCGTCGACGAGAGCGACTGGACGCTCGGAGGGCGCCGGGTGCCTTTGCGCGCGTGGTATCCGTTCGAGGTCTTCCGCGTGCCGACCGCCGACGAGCGCGCAGCAGTCGACGATGCGCGCGTCGAGGCGCTCGTCTCTGACGGCACACTCGCGATCGACACTCGCCTACGCGATGCGCTTCGCAGCGACGCTGTCAGACCGACTGTTCCGACCATCGTCGACGACGCCTCGTACGCCATCGAGTGCGCAGCCGTGGGCGAGGTCAACCTCGTCCGCCTCGAACCGCAGATCCGGGAGCTCGAGGTTCGGATCGCCGGCCCTGGAGGCGCACTTCTGGCCGCGCGTCCGCAGCACCATGCGGCGTCTTGCCCGGCGTCGCAGCTAGCATCGGCGGCGAATGGCTGACACCGAGCTGGAGGTGCCGGAACGCGCTGCCGGCTGCCGTTACCGAGCCGTCTCAGCTGGCGCAGCGCGTCGATCGCGTGACGACGATTCGTCCGGCGCCCCGCGTGGCCGCACCTCGACGTTCGTGAGCTGTGGCACTACCGCGAGCTGCTCGGAACACTGGTGTGGCGCGACGTCGCCGTCCGCTACAAGCAGACGTCGATCGGCGTGGCCTGGGCGATTCTCCAGCCCTTCCTCACGATGGTCGTGTTCACGTTCGTCTTCGGACGGTTCGCCAACTTCCCGTCGAAGGGCGTGCCCTACCCGATCTTCACGTACTCGGCGCTCCTGCCCTGGACGTACTTCGCAGGCGCGGTGGCGCTCGCGAGCGCCAGCCTGGTGTCGAATCGAGGGCTCGTGACCAAGGTGTACTTCCCGCGCGTCCTCCTCCCGCTCGCAGGCGTGGCCGTGCCCATCGTGGACTTCCTCCTGGCTTTCGTCGTCCTCGTCGGCATGATGGCTGGTTCCAGGTCTGGCCGAGCGCGGCGATCGTCCTCGCTCCGCTGTTTCTCGCGATGGCGGTCATCGCCGCGCTGGGGGTCTCGCTCTTCCTCACGGCACTGAACGTGCGCTATCGGGACGTGCCGTACGCGATTCCGTTCCTCATGCAGATCTGGCTGTTCCTGTCGGGCGTCGTGTACGCGATCAACGCGTTGCCGGAGAAGTGGCAATGGATCCTTGCGCTGAATCCGATGACCGCCGTGATCGCAGGATTCCAGTGGGGAGTCATCGGGACCGCTGCTCCCGAGCTCGGCAAGACGCTCGTGAGCATCGGGGCGACAGCCGTGTTCTTCGTGGTCGGACTCTGGTACTTCCGGCGCTCCGAGCCCCGCTTCGCCGACACCATATGACCGCCGCGATCTCCACCTACGACCTCTCCAAGAGCTACCGCATCGGCGAGCTCCACAGTGCCTACGGGACGCTTCGCGACTCTCTCGCAGGTGCGGCCCGGCGATTCGTCCGTCGGGAGCGCGGGAGCGACTACGAAGAGATCTGGGCGCTTCGAGACGTCTCGTTCGAGGTGCCCGAAGGGCAGGTCGTGGGGATCATCGGGAAGAACGGCGCGGGCAAGTCGACGCTGCTCAAGATCCTCACACGCATCACGACACCGACGGCGGGGCGGGTCGAGATCCGAGGTCGCGTCGGCAGCCTCCTCGAGGTCGGGACGGGGTTCCATCCCGAGCTCACCGGTCGCGAGAACGTCTTCCTGAACGGGTCCGTCCTCGGGATGAAGCGCCAGGAGATCCAGCGGAAGTTCGACGAGATCGTCGAGTTCTCGGGCGTCGAGCGGTTCATCGACACGCCCGTCAAGCGCTACTCCAGCGGCATGTCGGTCCGGCTGGCGTTCGCGGTGGCTGCCCATCTCGAGCCGGAGATCCTCCTCGTCGACGAGGTGCTCGCCGTGGGCGACGCGGAGTTCCAGCGGAGGTGCCTCGGACGCATGGAGGACTTGAGCGACTCCGGGCGGACGATCGTCTTCGTCTCGCACCAGATGCAGGCCGTGGCGCAGCTGTGCGACCGAGCGATCCTCCTCGAGAAGGGCAGCGTCGTGCTCGACGGCGCCGAGCGGCGACGTCGTCGCCCAGTACCTGCAGGAGGTCGGCGGCTCGAGCTCGACCCGGTTCTGGCCCGATCCATGACGACTCGGCTCCCGGGGACGATGTTGTGCGATTGCGGTCCGTCAGAGTCGTCGACGAGGACGGCGAGACGGTCGACGCCACGGACGTGCGCGACCCCGTCGGCATCGAGATCGCGTACACGATCCTTCAGCCGGATGGCCCAGCCATCTTTCCGAAGCTCAAGCTCTACGACGCGCGGCGAAACGTCATCTTCAACGCGTTCGACACGAACCCGCGATGGGCGGAGGCGCCTGCCCCGGGAGACTACACGTCGACGGCCTGGATCCCAGCGAACCTGCTCAACGAAGGTCTGATCACCGTCGACGTGGGAGTCGGTCTCCCTCGGCGCCCCAAAGCTCCACCCGCACGCTGGCTGCGCCGACGCCGTCTCGTTCCATGTCCAGGACCTCGGGGAGGGTGACTCGGCGAGGGGTCGCTTCACGGGACAGCTCCGCGGAGTCGTCCGGCCGCTGCTGGACTGGACGACGGAGCCGCGGTGACCCGATCCTCAGCGTCATCGTCGCCACGTACGAGTGGCCGAGCGCGCGGGACGTCGTGTTGCATGCGCTCTCGGAGCAGCGGGAGCGCGAGTTCGACGTCGTGATCGCCGACGACGGCTCGGGAGACGAAACGGCCATCGTCGTCGAGCGGTGGGGGACACGAGCTCGAGCTGAGGCACGTCTGGCAGGAGAACGAGGGATTCATGAAGGCACGGCTCCTCAACCGTGCCGCGCTCGCCGCGCGCGGCGACTACCTCCTCTGCCTCGATGGGGACTGCGTGCCCCGCCAGGGTCTGACCGCCTCCGTTCGACGGGCGGCGCTGCCGGGCTGGTTCGTCGGCAGCAAGAGGCTGCATCTGAGCCCGAAGACGACCGATCGTGTCCTGTCCGGGGCATGGCCCATCTGGCGCTGGTCCGCGGCAGGGATGGTCTTGCGGGCACCCCCAGAGCTCACTCGGTGGCACTACCGCGAACAGAATCGGGCCGGAGTGCTCATTCCGGTGCGTGATCGCGCGCTCCGTGGAACGGCTCGTCGGACTTCCAGGTGCCGTACAGCGGTTACGGCTTTGTCTTCGGCATCTCCAGGGACGACTTCCTGTTCCCAACGGCTTCGACATGCGCTTCTGCGGCTGGGACGGGGAGGACGTCGACATCGTCAACCGGCTCCGGTCCGCAGGACTGCGTTGCGGTTGGCCTGGGCCCGATGCCTCGGTGGTCCACCTGTGGCACGAGTTCCGCAAGCGGCCCTCCTCACCACCCGCGCCGGGCGTCGTCGAGGCGCCGGAAGGACTACGCGAGCTTCGGCGCGAGCTCGCCGCTCAGGAGAGCGCGAACCGCGTCGTCGCATCCAGGTCGTCGGTCGACCCGCTGAAGCGGTAGCTGCGCTCGGTCAGGGACTTGAGCGAGGCAGGCGAGGAGTACGTCACGGTCGCGAGCACGCGCGGCCGCTCGGTCGCGAACCCTCCGCGGTGGAAGCCGGACGTGTTGCAGAAGACCATCGTCCCCTTGGGGGCCGTGAACGTGCGGATGCCGTCCTCGGGAATCCGCTTCTCGAGCTCGCCGTCGGGCGGGTAGTTCTCGCCCAGCGGACGCCAGGGCCACGCGTCGGCGTAGCGGCCGCCGGGTGCGCTCCCCGGCACGTACTCGAACGGGCCCGTGCCCTCGTCGACGTCGACGAGGTAGAGGAACGCCTTCAGGAGGTGCTTGTCGTTGAAGTCGCGATGCCAGCGCTGCGAGGCCCTCCGGTCGGCGTCGGCAGGCTGCGGGACCGAGTACCACATGTCCACGTACTCGAGCTTCGACCAGAGCCCGAGGTACGTGTTCGCGATGTCGAGCAGGCGATGCGACGCGCAGGTCGCGAACCAGGGGTCGCCGAGGTCGAGGTCGACGCCGTAGCTGTAGAGCCGCACGACGAACTCCTTGCCGGCCCGCACGCGCAGCGCCTCGCGGTCGCCTGCGAGTGCGGCCTCGGTGTCCGCGACGAACGCGTTCGCCTGCTGCTCGATGGCCGCCCAGGCCGCCGGATCCGGGATCAGGTCGGAGAACGGGACGACGCAGTACCCGTCGGCGTCGAGCTCGGAGACGATCCTCCGCTGGACGTCGTCCAGCTCGGGCACCGAGCTCTGCGAAGTGCCGGCGGCTCGAGCGGTTCGAGAGAACGCGGTCGTGGAGCGAGTACGTGGCGCGCACTCCGCGCTTCTCGAGGGCGGTCGCGACGTGGTTGATCCGCGCCGCGAAGCGTGTCTTCGTCCGGTGCACGACAGGGCCGTACGCTACCCGAGCCGTGGCGAGCGTCTTCGTCCTCTACCGCGACTCGGCCCTGCGCCGCGCCGCGCTGCGGGCGCCGGTCGGGGATCCCGCGCGCTACAGCCTGTACGGGCTCGACGAGCTTCGCGGCGCGGGCTTCGAGGTGCGGCACAACCTCGAACCTGGCTTCGAGCCCGCCTGGAGTACACGTACGAAAGCCCGCATCTTCGACCGCGCGGTGCGCCTCGCAGGCGGGTACTCGGGCGACTTCGCCGGGGTGCTGGGCTCGCTCGGCGACGCCGAATCGCGCCGACGTCGTCTTCTCGACTGTCGACACGGTCGGCATCCCGCTCGCTGTGCTCGGACGCTACGGGCGGGTGAAGCCGCCGGTCGTCTACGCCGCGATCGGGCTTCCCGAACGGCTCGCGCAGCTCCGAGGGGGAGTCGCGAAGCGACTCTTCGGACAGGCGTTCCGCCGGCTCGCACACGATCGTCGCGTACGGATGGGGTGAGGTCGAGGAGCTGCGCTCCTGGCTCGGCGAAAGCGGCCCGCGCGTCGAGTTCGTCGCCGTTCGGCGTCGACGTCGAGCACTTTCGTCCCGACCCCTCGGCGGCGTACGTCGACGACGTCGTGTCGATCGGCGCCGATCCGCGCCGCGACTTCGCGCTCGTCGTCGAGCTGGCTCGTCGGTTGCCGGAGCTGGCGTTTCGCATCGTCGCGTCGGCCGACAACGCACGGGAGCTGCGTCCGCTCCCGGCGAACGTCCGCCTCGAGACGGACGTGCCGTTCGAGCGCGTACGCGAGTGCCTGCTCGGCGCGAAGGTCGTCGCTCTCCCCGTCCGCGATAACTCGTACTCGGGCGCGACGACGACGCTCCTCCAGGCGATGGCCTGCGGGAAGCCGGTCGTCGTCACCCGGACGGCTGCGATCGCCCGCGGGTACCACCTCGAGGACGACGTCAACTGCCGTCTCGTGCCTCCCGGTGACGCCTCGGCGCTCGAGCACGCGGTGCGCGGGCTTCTCGACGACCCGGCGCGTGCGGCGTCCGTTGCCGCCCGGGCTCGTGAGACCGTCGAGCGCCAGCTCACGTGGGCCGGCGTACACGAGCGAGCTCGGTCGGCTGCTCGCAGCTGCCGCCGAGCGAGGCAGGGAGGGAGAGTGACGCTGCGCGGCGCCTACGTCCGTGCCCGCGATGCGCTGTCGCGCGTCGCCCGCGAGCTCGGGACCGAGGTCGACGTCAGGCGGTCACGTCGCGGTCGCGGCGGCGCGGACTTGCGCTCTGTTCCACGAGTTCGCTCCTCCGCCGACGGGCGGCGGGCATCAGTTTCTCCGCGCGCTCGTCGCGGAGCTCGAGCGACGCGGCCTCGAGGTCGAGCTCAACCGATCTCGCCCGGGACGACCGTGTGCCTCCTCAACTCGTTCAACTTCGACTTCCGCCGCCTTCGCCGATTCGCGCGCGACGACGTGCGCTTCGTGCATCGCGTCGACGGGCCGATCGGGACGTATCGCGGCTTCGACGACGGAACCGACGCGCGAATCGCCGAGCTCAACGCCTCTCTCGCCGACGCGACGATCGTGCAGTCGCGGTACAGCCTGGACGCGCATCGGGCGCTCGGGATCGAGCTCGTGGAGCCACATCTGATCTCGAACACCGTCGACCGGAGCGTCTTCCACCCGCCGGCCGCGCGCGATGCGCTCGCCGGGCGGCGCGTCCGCCTCATCGCGTCGAGCTGGTCGGACAACCCGAACAAGGGCGCCGACGTCCTCACGTGGCTCGACCGAAACCTCGACCACGATCGCTACGAGCTGACGTTCGCCGGACGCACGGACGAAACCTTCGAGCGCATCCGCGTCCTCGGTCCGATCCCGACCGAGCCTCTCGCCGCGGAGCTCCGGCGGAGCGACGTCTATCTAGCGCCGAGCCGCAACGACCCCTGCTCCAACGCCCTCCTCGAGGCGCTCGCGAGCGGGCTCCCCGCGGTCTTCCGTGCGAGCGGCGGTCATCCCGAGCTGGTCGGGGACGCGGGAGTCCCGTTCGACGAGCCCGACCAGGCTGCCGGCGCGCTCGATCGGCTCGTCGCGGAGCTCGACGAGCGGCGCGCTGCGATCCGCGTGCGTCCCCATCGGAGAGGTCGCGGACCGCTACCTCGAGGTCCTCCGGGGATGACGGCGCGGTCGCTCGTGGCACGCCCGGCGCGTGCCGTCGCGCGTCGCTACGTGGGGTTACGGACGCGCGGATGGCGCCCGCATTCGCGCCTGTTCGCGGTCGGGGAGCGCACGAGCTGGTCGGTCGACGAGGACGCCCACTACCTCGAGGCGACCGCGCGGCGGCTCGGCTACGACGTCGGGCCTTCCGGCTGGGCGCGCTTCGCGGGCGCTCAGTCGGTCTTCCTCACGAGCCACTTCGAGGCGCTGCAGCCGCGCTGGCTCGGACACGTCGCACGCGCTCGCGACCGCGTACCTGCACGGTCGGCCGGGGACGCCGGGGTACCCCGAGTTCGATCGGGCATTCGAGACGCTCCGCGCGTCGCCTCGTCGCTTCGCGGCGATCCAGGTGACACACGCCGAGATGCGGGACCTCGTCCTCGCGGCCGGCGTCGATCCGGGCTCGGTGCACGTGATCCCGATCGGGATCGACCTCGAGCACTTCCCGCTCGTCGACGACGGCCGCCGCACCGCAGCGCGGGAGGCGCTCGATCTGTCGGAGGACGCGTTCGTCGTCGGCTCGTTCCAGAAGGACGGCGTCGGATGGGGCGAAGGCCTCGAGCCGAAGCTCGTCAAGGGGCCGGACGTGCTTCTTGCGGCACTCGAGCGCGTCGCCGCCGAGGTGAGCGACCTCCAAGTGCTCCTGACCGGTCCGGCGCGTGGTCATGTCCGCGGCGAGCTCGCTCGGCGAGGCATTCCGCACCGGCATGTGCTCGCGAAGGACCGAACGGAGCTCGGTCGCGCGTACCACGCGCTCGACGCGTACGTCGTCGCGTCCCGCCAGGAAGGAGGGCCGAAGGGCGTGCTCGAGTCGATGGCATCGGGCATCCCGCTCGTGACGACTCGCGTCGGCCAGGCGCAGGAGATCGCCTTCGACCGCGAGAACGCGCTCGTCGTCGAGGTCGACGACGCGGACGCGATCGCGCACGCGGTCGTGCGGCTGCGGACCGACGCGGCGCTGGGCGGCGCGCTCGTGGCGTCGGGTCGCACCACCGCCGAGCGGTACGCCTACGAGCGGCTCGACCCGGCGTGGGACGCGCTCCTCCGGCAGCTGGTCGCACGCGATGGCTGACCTCTCGCGAGCCGGTCGCTACGCACGTGGCGGCGCACGCTGGGCGCGCCTCCTCGCCGGAGGCCGGCCCGATCCCGGACTGCGCGTGTTCTACGGGCACGATCGGGTGCCGGCGCCCGGTGACCCGGTCGCGGGCGGGACCGCGAAGTTCCAGCGCCTCGCGACCCGCTTCCCGAACCACCCGACCGGCTTCTCGCTCCTCTATCTCGGGTCGACTTGGCTTCCCCGCGACCTCCGCCCGCTCCTCTGGCATGCACGCCGTCGTCGCGTCCCGCTCGTTCTCAACCAGAACGGGGTCGGCTACCCGGGGTGGGCGGGAGCAGGCACAGAGGCGTTCAACGAGCCGCTCCGCGGCGTCCTCGGCCAGGCCGAGCACGTCCTCTACCAGAGCCAGTTCTGCAAGAGGTCCGCCGACGAGTTGGTGTCGGAGCCGACCGGGTCGTGGGAGATCCTCTACAACGCGGTCGACGTCGCGCCACTTCACACCGGCTGAGCACCCGCCCGAGAGCGGGCCTGTCGTCCTCCTCGGCGGAGACCAGTATCAGGCGTATCGCCTCGAGCTCGGACTCCGGACGCTCGCCGCGCTCCAACTCGAGCACCCCGACGCCAAGCTCCTGGTCACGGGGCGGCTGGTCAGCGCGGTCGACCCCATCGTCGACCGGCTCGGGCTCGGCGGGCATGTCGAGATCCTCGGGCGGTACTCACAGGCCGATGCGCCCGCGATCTTCCGGCGTGCCCACGTGCTCCTCCACACGAAGGTCAACGACCCCTGCCCCAGCGTCGTCATCGAGGCCATGGCCTCCGGGCTTCCCGTCGTCTACCCACGCAGCGGCGGGGTGCCGGAGCTCGTCGGCGGCGATGCAGGGATAGGCGTGGCCCATCCGGACGGCTTCGAACGGGACGAGCCGCCGGAACCGGACGCTCTGGCCGAAGCGATCTCGCGTGTCCTGGCCGATCGGGCTGCCTATGCCGCCGCGGCTCGGCGCCGGGCGGTGGACCACTTTGCGCTCGAGCCGTGGCTCGATCGTCACGCGGAGCTCTTCGCACGACTCGCCTCGCGGTAGCCGCGAAGGCGACCGCGAACGGTTGCGAGCTGGTAGCGGGCGCGGCTGCGATCAAGACGCACGCATGCCGCGACGAAGCCTCCGAGCGGCCGGACGAGCATCCGCGCCACCACGCGAGTGGGGTAGGCGTGCTTCCGGAGCAGGTAGCCGACGCTTGCGCCGTCGCGTGCGCCGAGGGGCCCATCGTTCTCGCGAACGTCGTGCCGAATGACCAGCGTCGGGTCGTACTCGACCCTCGCACCGAGACGTACCGCGCGGACGAGGTAGTCGATCTCCTCCCCCGACGACCACGGCTCGGGCGAGCCGACGCCGAGTCGCTCGTCGAACTTGCCGACCTGCCGGACGAGGTCCTGGCGGACGAAGATCGTGAAAGAGATCGCGCGGTTCCAGAGGTTGTCGTCCGTCAGCACCGCGGCGTCCGGCTTCCACGACGGCGACGACGCCCCGTGTTCGTCCTCTGCTCGGCCCGTGATGCCCCACAGCTCCGGGTCGGCCGCGAAGCGCCGCGCGACGCGTTCCAGGGTCCCCTCGAGGTAGACGCAGTCGTCGTCCGGGAACGCCACGACGTCCGCCTCGATCCCGTCGAGGGCGGCGTTCCGGGCGTGCGAAAGGCCATGGCCGGCTCGGATGCGCTCCAGTCGAAGCGCGCGCCCCTCGACGAGTGGAGCGAGGCGCTCGTCCTCGTTCTGATCGACGACGATGACCCTCAGGCGATCGTAGTGCTGAGCCTCGAGCGAGTCGAGGAGGCGGCCAAGCTCGTCGGTGCGACCCACCGTCGCGACGACGAGGTCGAACGACGGAAGCTCCCGCGACACGCGCCGTAGGCTACGGCAGGCCCGTGTCCACCGCCCCGCTCGTCACCGTCCTCGTCGCCGTTCGTGACGGCGAGGCGTACGTCCGTACCGCGCTCGCCAGCGTCCTCGGGCAGACCCTCTCGGACCTCGAGCTCGTCGTCGTCGACGACGCGTCGACCGACCGCACGCCGGCGATCCTCGCAGCGTTCGGCGATCCGCGCATGCGCGTGGTGCGCAACGACGCGCAGCTTGGTCTCGCTGCGTCGCTGAACCGCGGGCTCGACGACGCGCGCGGGTCGATACGTCGCTCGGCTCGACGCGGACGACGTCGCGATGCCGAGGCGGCTCGAGCGCCAGCTCGCGCGGCTCCGAGCGGCGCCGAGCGCGGGCGTCGTCGGCTCTGCGGTGCTCGAGCTCGACGAGGTGTCACGTGTCGGGAGGATGCACGCGATGCCCGACGCTGCCTTCGGAGGTGCGCTGGGCCGCGCTCTTCAGCTCGCCGTTCTTCCATCCCACCGTCGTCGTCGACCGGGACGTCCTCGAGCGCCACCAGCTGCGCTACGACACGAGGTTCGAAGAGAGTGAGGACTACGAGCTCTGGTCGCGGCTGCTCGACGTCGCGGACGGCGCCAACGTCCCCGATCCGCTCGTCCTCTACCGCGTCCACGCCGAGCAGGCGTCGCAGCGGCGCCGGGAGCTTCAGCGTGAGTGCCAGCTGCGCGTGGCTCGGCGCGCGATCGCCGCCGTTGCCCCCGAGCTCTCGGCGGAAGAGGTCGAGCTCGCCTGGCGTGTCGGCGCGGGAGAGGAGGTCGAGACCGGCACGACCCAGGCCGCGGTCGATGCGTTTCTCGAGCTCGTCGAGGCGTTCGGGCGAAGTGTCGGACGAGGCACCCGCCCGCAGGCGGCGCGGGCTCTGCTGCGCCTTGCCGACCGTCTGACGGGTGGGCCGCGTGCACGGGTGACCGCGGCCGCGCTCGTACTCGATCCGGCGTTTCCGGCCCACGTCGTCCGGCGACGTAGGCAAGCGCTTCGACGCAGCTCCGCGCTACGGGAGGCTGAGGGATGGCTCCGGCGACTCGCCGGTGACGACGGCGTGCCGGTGCGCGTGGCGGCGGTCTTCCCGGAGCCGACGCCGTACCGGGCACCGCTCCTCGACCGCGTGGCGGCTCAGCCCGAGATCGACCTCACGGTCGTCTACGCGGCCGACACCGTCGCCGGCCGCTCGTGGCGCGTCGAGCCGAAGCACCGTGCCGTCTTCCTGCGCGGCGTGCGCATTCCGGGCGCGCAGCGCGTCCTGCACCACGACTACCCGGTGACGCCGGGCGTCGTCGGTGCGCTGACCGAGGCCCGGCCCGGAGGTCGTCGTCGTCTCGGGCTGGAGCACCTTCGCGGCGCAGGCGGCGATCACCTGGTGCGGCCTGAAGGACGTGCCGTACCTGCTCGTCGTGGAGAGCCACGACGAGGGGCCGCGCTCCGGCTGGCGGCGAACCGTGAAGGGCACCGTCGTCCCGCCGATCGTCGAGCGCGCAGCGGGCCTGCTCGTCACGGGGACGCTCGCCCGCGACTCGATGATCTCGCGCGGCGCGCACCCCGAGCGCGTGCGGGTGTTCGCGAACACCGTCGACGTGGAGCGGTTCGGCGATCAGGTGGAGCGGCTCGCGGGCAGTCGGCCCGAGCTCCGCCGTGCACTCGGAGCCGAGGCCGAGGACGTGATCGTGCTGTCGGTCGCACGGCTCGCACGCGAGAAGGGCCTGGACACGCTCGTGCGGGCGGTCGCCGCGGCTGACGATGACCGGCTCCTCCTCGTCGTCGCCGGTGAGGGCCCCGAGCGCAGCTCCCTCCGCGCGCTCGCCGACGAGCTCGGCGTCCGCCTCGTCCTGACCGGAGACGTCGACTGGGAGCGGATCGTCGAGCTCTATGCCGCGGCGGACGTCTTCGCGCTGCTCTCCGAGCGCGAGCCCTGGGCCGTCGTCGTGAACGAGGCGGCTGCCTGCGGCCTCCCGCTCGTGCTCTCGGACCGAGTCGGCGCCGCACACGATCTCCTGCGCGACGGGGAGAACGGCCGCCTCGTCCCGGCCGGTGACGTCGCCGCTGCGGCCACTGCGCTCCGCGAGCTCTGCTGCCGACCCGAAGCTCCGGCGCGCGCAGGGTGCGCGCTCCCGCGAGCTCGCGGCCGACTGGGGCTACGGGCCGAGCGTCGAGGGATTCCTCGACGCCGTGCGAGAGGCGGTCGCGGATGGGCCTGGGTAGCCTGATCGCGTGTCCAGGCAACGCATTCTCGTCCTCAACCAGTACTACTGGCCCGGCGTCGAGGCGACCGCGCACCTCCTCACCGAGCTCTGCGAGGCGCTCGCCGAGGACTACGACGTCGAGGTCGTCACGGGTGTCCTGCGCGGGCACGAGGACGAGCCGCGGCAGATCGAGCACAACGGCGTTCGCATCACGCGGGTCGCGTCGACCTCGTACGAGCGGTCGGAGCTCGGTCGCCGCGCCGTGAACTACTTCTCGTACCTCGGGTCGGCGCTTCGCCATGCGCTGTCCGGGCCCGCGCCCGACCTCGTGCTCTGCATGACCGATCCCGCCGATCATCGGCGACCTCGGCGTGCTCGTCGGCAAGCGCGTGGGCGCTCCCGTCCTCGTGATCAGCCAGGACGTCTTCCCGGAGATCGCGACCGAGCTCGACCGCCTCCGGAACCCGGCTGTGATCGGCGTCCTGCGCGGTCTCGTCGGCGCGTACCTGCGCCGCGCCGATCGCATCGTCGCGATCGGGGAGACGATGCGCGACCGGCTCGAGGCGAAGGGCGCGCCGCCGGAGCGGCTGCGCGTCATCCCGAACTGGGTCGACACGCGCGCGATCACCCCGCAGCCTCGCGACAACGAGTGGGCCGTACGGCACGACCTCGTCGGTCGGTTCGTCGTCATGCACTCCGGGAACGTCGGTCACGCGCAGGACCTCGACAGCCTCGTCCGCGCGGCGACGTTCCTGCGCGACCGCGACGACGTGCGCATCGTCATCGCCGGCTTCGGCGCGCGACACGGCGAGATGGTCGCGCTCGCGGAGCGACTCGAGGTGAACGACGCCGTCCGCTTCCTCCCGTACCAGAGGCGCGAGCGTCTCCCGCTCTCGCTGTCGAGCGCCGACGTGCACGCAGTCGGGTCTCGCAAAGGGGCTCGCCGGCTACGTCGTCCCGAGCCGGCTCTACGGGATCCTCTCCGCCGGCCGCCCCGTCATCGTCGCGGCGGACGAAGCGAGCGAGACGGCACGTCTCGTGCGCGAGATCGGCTGCGGCATCGTGATCCCGCCGGGGCGGCCGGACCTTCTCGCGCGCACGATCCGCGAGGCGTCGGAGGGAGCCTTCGAACTCGAGGAGATGGGGCGGCGCGGACGTGCGTACGTCGAGGAAGAGGCCGACCGCGTCGTCGCGATGGAGCGGTACCGAGCGCTGGTTCGCGAGATGCTCGCCGCGTGATCGCGCGCGCCACGTTCTGGGGCTCGCTGGGCGCGCTCGCGTGGACGCACGCCGGTTACCCGCTCGCGATGGGGGTTCTCGCGCGGATGCGGCCGCGACCCGTCGGCAAGGCCGAGCGAACGCCTTCCGTCGTGCTCGTCGTCTCGGCGCACAACGAGGAAGCGGTGATCCGCCGGCGCCTCGACAACGCGCTCGCGCTCGACTACCCGGCCGAGAGTCTCGAGATCGTCGTCGCGTCGGACGGCTCGACGGACCTCACCGACGCGATCGTCGGTGAGATCGCGGCCGAGAACCCGCGTGTTCGGCTCCTGCAGTGCCCGCGTGAGGGCAAGGTTGCGGCACAGCACCGCTCGGTGCGCGAGACGGCGAGCGACGTCCTCGCGTTCACGGACGCGAACAGCGAGTGGAAGCCCGAGGCGCTGCGCTCGCTCGTCTCGAACCTCGCCGACGACGAGGTCGGGTACGTCTGCGGTCAGCTTCGGCTGGAAGCGCCGGACGGCACGAACATGGAGGGCGCTTACTGGCGCTACGAGATGTGGGTTCGCGAGCAGGAGTCGACGGCGAGCTCGATCACGGCGGGGAACGGCGCGATCTACGCGGTGAAGCGCGAGACCTATGTCGAGGACGACCCGAAGTTCGGGCACGACTTCGGTTTCCCGTACCTCATGGAGCAGATGGGGAAGCGCGCGGTCTACGAGCCGACCGCGATCGCGGTCGAGAAGCCCGCCGCCGAGCCCGAGGACGAGTACGGGCGGAAGGTGCGCACGATCTCCCGCGCGCTCGGCCACATCCTCACCGGTCGCGCTTTTCGGCCGACTCGGCCGCTCTACACCGCGCAGCTCGTCTCGCACCGCGTGCTGCGCTACTCGACCGGGATTCTCCACATCGGCCTGTTGGCCTCGAACCTGATGCTCGTGACGCGCGGGCGGTTCTACCGGGTGTTCCTGGTGCTCCAGCTCGTCGACTTCGGATTCGCCGCAGCCGGAAAGGCGCGTCTTCCCGTTCCCGGCGCTCGGCTCGCCTACTACTACTACGTCGTCACGAAGGCGACCGTCGCGGCTCTCCTCAGCTACCTCCGCTCGGGGACGCCGCAGACCTGGGACAAGGCGAAGGGCACGAGGTGAACCGCGCGGCGGACGTGGCTGTCGCCGGAGTCGGGCTCGTGCTGGCGAGCCCGCTCATCGGGTTGGCTGCGCTCGCGACGAAGCTCGAGGATCGCGGGCCCGTGCTCTACCGGCAGACCCGCGTCGGCAAGGACGGCGTGGACTTCGACGTGCTGAAGCTGCGCACGATGGTCGTCGGCGCCGAGCGCATGGGCGCCGGATATGCGGTGGACAAGGGCGATCGCCGCATCACGCGGGTGGGTCGCATCCTCCGTCGGACGTCGATCGACGAGCTCCCGCAGCTGTGGAACATCCTGCGCGGGGACATGAGCGTCATCGGACCGCGTCCGACGCTGCGCTACCAGGTCGAGAGGTACGACGAGCACCAGCGCCACCGGCTCGACATCCGACCCGGGCTCACCGGCTGGGCGCAGGTCCACGGCCGTGCGGAGCTGCCCTGGGCGGAACGCATCGAGCTCGACGTCTGGTACGTCGAGCACCGCTCGCCGCGCGTCGATCTCGAGATCCTCCTGCGCACGCCGCTCGCACTCTTCCGCGGCACCTACCGCGGTGCGACCGGCGGCTGGCGCCAGGGCTCGTAGCGTCCTGCGGGTCGGCGAGACCTAGCCGAGGCCCTTCGCGGTCAGGAGCTCGCGATACAGCCGGTCGACGTCGTCGACGAGGCGCTCGACGGCGTAGCGCTCGCGGACGTAGGTGCGTCCGGACTCCCCCAGGCGGGCCCGAAGCTCTGCGTCGCGAGCGAGCTCGGCGAGCCGTTCGGCGGCGGCCTCGGTGTCTCCCGGCTCGACGAGGAAGCCGTCGACGCCGTCGCGCACGACGTCGGGCACGCCGCCGACCCGGGTCGCGACCACCGGCGTCCGGGAGGCGAGCGCCTCGATCGCGCTCACGGGCGTCCCCTCGGTGACCGAGGGCAGGAGAAACGCGTCGAAGAGCCGGTAGTACCCGGCGACGCCCTCCTGGTAGCCGACGAAGTACGTCGAGCGGGCGATGCCGAGGTCGTGCGCGAGTTGCTCGAGCCGCTCCCGGTCCGGTCCGTCGCCGACCATGCACAGGACCGCTTCGACCCCTCGTGCTCGGGTTGCGCGCACGATCTCGACAACGGCTCCCGTGTCCTTGACGCCCGTCATGCGGCCGACCCAGCCGATGACGAAGGCGTCCTTCGGGATCCCGTAGAGACGCCTGTAGTCGAGGTCGGCGGTCCCGTCTGCGAGTCGCTCGTCCAACGGGATCCCGAGGCGAATGACCGTGAACTTCTCGGTCGGCGCGACCCCGCTCTCGACGAGCTCGTCCCGCACCTCCGGGCTCACGGCGACGAGGACGTCCGACGTTCGCGCGAGGTTGCGCTCGACCTGACGGAAGAAGGCCGTGCGCCCGGGGCCGAAGTAGCCCTTCAGCACGTGCCCGTGGAAGGTGTGCACCACGATCGGCGGCCGTCCGTTGCCGGCGACGAGAGCGGCGGCTCGGGCGAGCGCGCCCGCCTTGGCCGTGTGCGTGTGCAGGATGTGCGGGCGCTCGGAGCGCATGATCGCGGTGAGACGGCGTATCGCCTTCGCGTCGTACAGCGGCGCGACTTCACGCTGGATCTCGGGCACGTTCACGACCGAGACGCCGAGGCGCTCGGCGACGTAGGCCATGGAGTCCTCGCCTCGTGGGAGGCTGCCCGCGACGAGCGTCGTGTGATAGCCGCGAGTCTCGAGCCCTGCCGCGAGACTCGAGACGTGGATCGCCGGCCCACCCATGTTCAGCCGCGCGATGACGCGCAGGATGCGAATGGGCTCCGGCACGGCGCGGAGCGTAGCGGCGTTCATCGAGCCAACCGGTGTCAGACACCCTTCACCGTCAAGGCCAAGGTGTGGCAACAACCGGTGTCAGACACCCTTCACCGTCAAGGCCAAGGTGTGGCAAGAGTGTGCGGACGTCTCCACATGCGGATCTGCGGACGAACCGGGGTTCGAGCAGGCGAGACGTGCCGCTTTCAGACGTCGCGCCGTTGTCCATGTGCGACGCGGGCACGGCCGCGGTGTCTGAAACCGGGTCCCGAGTACGCTCTCGCATCGTGGTCGTCCTCCTCACGTCGGTGGGCCAGCGCGTCGACATCGCGCGCGCGTTCCGGGCCGCCGGCGCCGTCACGCTCGGTGTCGACGCCGATCCGCTTGCGCCGGCTCTCTACCACTGCGATCGCCGTGTGATCGTCCCGCGGATCGCCGACCCCGAGTACGTGCCGACGCTCGCTGCGCTCCGCGAGGAGCACGACGTCCGGCTGGTCGTCCCGCTCAACGACCTCGACTTCCCTGTGCTCGCCCGCGCGCGACCGGTATTGGCACCCGCCCTCGTCCTCCTTCCGGACGAGGAGGCATCCGCGCGTATGTCGGACAAGCTCGAGGCGCACCGCTTCTTCGTCGCGAACGGAATCCCGTCGCCACGCAGCTGGGCGCCGGAGGACGTGCCCGACGACGCGCGTTACCCGGTGCTCGTGAAGGCGCGTGAGGGATTCGGCTCGCGCAACATCCATCGCGCGGCCGACGCCGACGAGCTCGCGTTCTTCCTGCGGTACTCGAACGCGCCGTCGTTCGTGCAGGAGGTCTGCCGCGGCGAGGAGTTCTCGATCGACGTCTTCTCGGACATGGACGGCCGGTGTCTCAACGCGATCCCGCGCACGATGATCCTCTCGAAGGGCGGCGAGTCGATCAAGGGCGTCTCGATCAAGGATCGCGAGCTGATCGAGCACGGCGCGCGGGTCGCGGAGATCGTCGGCGTCAAGGGCCCCGCGAACGTGCAGTGCTTCCGCGAGCCGGACGGCTCGCTCCCCGTGACGGACGTCAACACCCGCTTCGGAGGCGGGTTTCCGGTCCCGCTCGCCGCTGGTGGCCGCTATCCCGAGCTCGCGCTCGCGCTCGCGCGGGGCGAGAGGCCCGAGCCGCGGCTCGGAGACTTCACCGAGGGAGTCGCGATGACGCGTTACTTCTCCGAGGTCTGCCTGGCCGAGGACGGCGACGGTCTTTTCACGCCGATCCAGGTTGAGACTGCGCAAGACGGAATCCGCTAGCGCGAGGATTCCGGCCGCGCAAGGATCCCTGAAGCGCGGTCGCTTCGCGACCGCGGTGTCAGTGGTCGTCCGTCGTCCGTAGCATTCCTCGGCCATGCGGTACCTCGTGACCGGCGCGGCCGGCTTCATCGGCTCGCAGCTCCTGCGCGCATTGATCGAGCGCGGGGACGACGCGACCGGCTGGGACGCGTTCACGGACTACTACGACCCGGCGCTGAAGGAGGAAAACGCACGCGATCTCCCTGTCGCGCGCGTCGACATCGCAGAGGACCAGCTCGACCTCGACGGCCTCGATGGTGTCTTCCACCTCGCGGGTCAGCCCGGCGTGGCGAGCTTCGGGGACGTGTTCCCCGTCTATGTCCGGCAGAACGTGCTCGCGAGCCGCCGCCTGTTCGAGGCGGCTGCGGCGGCAGGGACGCGCGTCGTTCTCGCGTCCTCGTCCTCGATCTACGGCGACGCGGCCGACTATCCCACTTCGGAGGACGTGATCCCCCGACCGCTCTCCCCGTACGGGACCACCAAGCTGGCCTGCGAGCACCTCGCCTACGCGTACGGCGCGGAGTTCGGCCTCGACGTCGCGACCGTGCGCTACTTCACGATCTACGGTCCGCGGCAGCGCCCGGACATGGCCTTCACGAGGATGGTCTCGTGCCTCGCCGAGGATCGACCGTTCGATCTCTACGGCGACGGCTCGCAGTCGCGGAGCTTCACGTACGTCGACGACGCCGTCGCGGCAACCATCGCAGCGATGGAGCGCGCACCCGGCGGGGCGACGTACAACGTCGGCGGGGGGGCCGAGGTGTCGATGCTGGAGGCGATCGAGGTGCTCGGCAGAGTCTCGGGTCGCCGCCTCGAGGTCGTTCGACACCCTCGTCGCGAAGGCGATGCAGCTCGGACGGCCGCCGATACGAGCCGGATCCGCGCCGAACTCGGCTGGGAGCCCGTCACGGCGTTCGAGGAGGGGCTCGCGGCTCAGTGGCGCTGGGCCGCTGCTAGGGTCGCGCGCGCATGACGACCCCCACCGTCGACGAAGAGCAGGAGGTCGATCTCTCCTCTGCATGGCAGCGTCTGAAGCTGCGCTGGTGGCTTCCGATCGGCGGTCTCGTCATCGGCGCCGTCATCGGCATCGCGCTCGCCGTCTCCGGCGGCTCCGTCTGGCGTGCACAGACGATCGTCTACCTCGGGCAGCCGTTCGCGCCGCTCGGAGGCGGTCAGATCCAGAGCCTCGCGACGAACCCGCGAACCGTCGGGGAGATCATCCGCTCGGAGGCGGCGCTGAAGAATGCATCGGATGCGAGTGGCATCCCGGTCTCTCGCCTGCGCTCGGCGATCTCCACGCGCGAGCTCCTCGCGGCGGGGCAGCTTCGCGGCATCAACCCGCTCATGGAGATCACGGTGAAGGGGTCGGGCAAGCGCAAGGTCGAGCTCGCCGCGAATGCGCTCTCCGCCCGCGTCGCCGCACGTGTCTCGAGCTACGTCACCGAGAAGGTCGATCTGCTCGAGAATCAGGTCGGGATCGCCGTGGCGCAGCTCGCAGCAGTCGAAGCGCGGATCACCGAGGCACAGGACCAGCAGGATGCGCTCGCCGACAACCAGTCGCTCGCGCCCGTCGAGAAGCTCCTTCTGAGCCAGAACCTGAATGCCGTCATCACGACCGCGGACGCACGGCGTTCGGCTCTCCAGGACGACCTCGTCGACGCGAGGCAGCTGCTCAACCTGGCCGAGAACGTCGAGAAGAGTCGTATCGTCGAGCCTGCAGCCGCGAGCAAGACGACGGCGCGCTCGAGCCGCTCGTCGCTCCTCGTCGGAGCGCTCATCGGGCTCATCGTCGGCGCGATCGCCGCTCTCGTCGTCGATCCCATCGCCGCTCGGCGGCGGGGAACAGCAACGCCCTCGGCCTGATGCTCGAAGGCAAGCGGGTCGCCGTCGTCGTGCCTGCGTTCGACGAGGAGCGCCTCGTCGGCGAGACCATCCAAGGCATCCCCGAGTTCGTCGACCGCATCCTCGTCGTCGATGACGCTTCGCGCGACGCGACGTCCAGCGCGGCGGAGGCAGCCGGCGACGCTCGCGTCCAGATCCTGCATCACGAGCAGAACCAGGGGGTGGGAGCGGCGATCGCGACCGGCTATCGGCTCGCGCTCGAGGAGGAGATCGACGTCACGTGTGTCATGGCGGCCGACAACCAGATGGATCCGGACGAGCTTCACGAGCTGGTCGCGCCGGTCGTGAGCGGCGAGGTCGACTATGCGAAGGCGAACCGTCTCGTCTCCGGCGAGGCCTGGAACGTCATCCCGCGCACGCGCTACCTCGGCAATGCGGTCCTGTCGCTGCTCACGAAGATCGCCTCGGGCTACTGGCACGTCGCCGACTCGCAGGCGGGCTATACGGCGCTCTCCTTGACGGCGCTGCGACGCCTCGACCTGGACGCGCTCTACCCTCGCTACGGCTTCCCGAACGACATGCTCGTTCACCTGAACGTGCAGAACGCGCGCGTGCGCGACGTCCCCTCGCGGCCGATCTACGACGTGGGCGAGCAGTCGGGCATCAAGCTTCGCTCGGTCGTGCCGCGGATTTCGTGGCTCCTGGTGAAGGGGTTCTGGTGGCGGTTGGGGCAGAAATACGTGATCCGAGACTTCCACCCGCTCGTCTTCTTCTACGTCTTCGGCCTCGCGATGCTCGCGGTCGGCTTCGTGCTCGGGCTCGTCGAGCTCGCGCTGAGGATTGCCGGCAATGCGATCACGCCGGCGACGATCGTCCTGGTCGCGGTCCTGGTCATCGCAGGGCTGCAGATGACGCTCTTCGCGATGTGGTTCGACATGGAGGCGAACAAGGACCTTCGCTGAGTGTCGACCGCCCGAAAGGGTGATTGCCTCCCTCGTCCAGGGGCCGACGATATGGAGGTGCGGCACATCGTCTACCTGGTGGCCATGCTTGCTCTTGCGTCGCTCCTGACGACGACATCGGTCGCCGCCCCTACGACGACGGCGAGCCAGCTCACGAAGCGTTTCAAGACGGCGACCGGCCAGAAGCTCGTCCTGAACAAGCAGCAGTCGTACGCCGGCCACTACAAGGCGTACGACCTCGGTTTCTCGACGGCGGCGAACAAGGCGCGCTGGGGGACGTTCACCGTGTACCTCGCGACCGCGGCCGACGTCGACGCCGAGGTCACCGACCTGCTCTCGGACAGCCACACGGGCATGCTCGGGACGCCGAGCGCGGGCGGCATCTACTGGGAGCAGAGCGTGACGCTGCAGGGCCTCTCCTACTGGCAGGCGAAACGGCGATACGGGCAAAACGTCGTCGTGAAGTGGATCGGCCCGACCAGCGCGAAGAAGACCGACGCCACGTGGAAGCGTCTGCACACCGCTCTGACGAAAGCCACGAAGTAGCCGCAGGAGCGGCGGTACGCGCGTCGTAAGCGGTCGGAGCCGGAGCTCTCGGAGCCCGGCTAGCATCGAGACCATGCCGACCTCACTCGTCACCGGCGGCGCCGGCTTCCTCGGCTCTCACCTCTGCGAGGCCCTGCTCGAGCGCGGCCACCGCGTGATCTGCGTCGACAACCTCGTCGTCTCGACCCTCGAGAACATCGACCACCTTCGCGACGACGGGTTCGAGTTCGTCAATCACGACGTCATCGAGCCGATCGTCTGCGAGGAGTCGGTCGACGTCGTGTACCACCTGGCTGCGCTCGCCAGTCCGGTCGACTACCTGCGCCTGCCGCTGCACTCCCTCAAGACGGGCTCGTACGGCACGCACCACGCGCTCGGGCTCGCGAAGTGGAAGCGGGCGCGCTTCCTGCTCGCGTCGACGAGCGAGGTGTACGGCGATCCGGAGGTGCACCCGCAGCCCGAGACGTACTGGGGCAACGTGAACCCGATCGGCCCGCGCGGCGTCTACGACGAAGCGAAGCGCTACGCCGAGGCGCTGACCATGGCGTACCACCGCCAGCAGGGCGTGAACACGACGATCGTGCGGATCTTCAACACCTACGGGCCGCGGATGCGCGCGAACGACGGTCGAGCGATCCCGACCTTCCTCCGTCAGGCGCTCGAGGGCAAGCCGGTCACCGTGTTCGGCGACGGCTCGCAGACGCGGAGCTTCTGCTATGTGGACGACCTGATTCGCGGGATCGTCCTCCTCGCGGAGTCGGGTGAGCACCTCCCCGTGAACCTCGGCAATCCGGACGAGAAGACCCTCCTCGAGCTCGCGGAGGTCATTCTCCGGCTCACCGGCTCGTCGAGCGAGATCGTGTACGAGGCGCTGCCCGTGGACGATCCGCAGGTCCGGCAGCCCGACATCACGCGCGCGAAGCAGATTCTCGGCTGGGAGCCGGAGATCGCCCTCGAGGACGGCCTGCGAAAGACGATCGCCTCGCTCGGCCACGAGGCCGCCGTCGGCTCCGCGTGAGCAACGCTTGCCTGCGCCTCGTGAGCAACCTCGGCGAACGCTACGAAGAGCACCATCGGGAACGCCGCGACGAGGGCGACTTCGTCTTCGTCCCCGAGCGGATCCCGCTGCTCGTCGCCGCCGTCGGTGGCGGGAAGCGCGTGCTCGACCTCGGCTGCCGCTCGGGTGCTCTGACCCGGCACTTCCTCGAGGGAAACTCCGTCGTCGGGCTCGACGTGGACGCCGCTGCGCTGGAGAAGGCTGCGGCGCTCGGGATCGAACCGGTTCGGGCGAACGTCGAGGAGCCGCTCCCGTTCGAGGACGGCAGCTTCGACGCAGTGGTCGCGGGGGAGCTCTTCGAGCACCTCCAGTTCCCCGACGCGCTCGTCGCGGAGATCGCCCGGGTCCTGCGGCCCGGAGGTGTGCTCGCCGGGTCGGTGCCGAACGCGTTTCGTGCTCAGAGCCGCGTGCGGTTCCTTCGGGGGAGGCCCCCCGAGGACGACCCGACACATCTGCGGATGTTCTCGCCCTCGGCGATACGGGAGCTCCTCGCGGGCTTCGAGCACGTCGAGCTGAGCTTCGTCGGCGGTCGCTATGCGCGGATCGACGCGCGCCTCTTCGCGCGTGATCTGGTCTTCTCCGCTGCGAAGCCTTCCTAGCGCCGGTCCGGCGATGCGCTCGGTTCCGGCTGTTCAGCTCGCTGCCGGCTCGCTGCCGAACGCCGCGCGCCGGGCGATGTCGGCCTCGTCGACCATGTGGCCGTCGCGCTCGACGTAGCCGCCCTTACCGCCGATCACGAGGATCACGAGATCGTCCGTCTCGCTCGCATTGGACACCTTCCGCGGCGTCGTCGACTCGACGTGCATCAGCCCACCAGGCCCGTAGGTGCGCACCTCGCCGCCGGCCTCCATGCGCGCCAGGCCGGAATGGACGAAGTAGAGCTCGTCCTGTGTGTCGTGGAAGTGGTGGAAGCCGTCGTAGCCGGGCGGGTAGACGATCGCATTGACGCCGAACGCCTGCACCCCGAGGGGCTTGCGCACCTTGCGGAAGCCATACCCCTCACCGAGTTCGTCGATCGATGCGAATGCGTGGGCCATCGTCAGTTCCTTTCTTCGAGGAGATAGTCGGCCGTCCGCCGCAGGCCTTCGGCGAAGTCCACTCGTGTCTCGTATCCCAGCAACCGCCTCGCCTCGCCGACGTCGGCCCAGGACGCTCGCACGTCCGCCTCTCTGGCCGGCTCGTACGCCTTCTCGAAGGGCTTGCCGAGCATGGCCCCGATCGCGTCGGCGAGCGCGTTGACGGTCACCGAGTCGCCGGTCGCGACGTTCAGGATCTCGCCGCCGACGTCCGGCGCATCCGCGGCGAGCAGGTTGGCGGCGACGACGTTGTCGACGAACGTGAAGTCCCGCGACTGGTCGCCGTCGCCGTAGATCCTCACGGGCTCGCCGTCGGAGATCGCGCGGATGAAGCGAGGGACCACCGCGGCGTACTGCGATGTCGGGTCCTGGCGCGGCCCGAAGACGTTGAAGTAGCGCAGCGAGACGATCTCCATGCCGTACACGCGGCTGAAGCTCGTGCAGAAGCGCTCGGCCGCCAGCTTTGCAACTGCATAGGGCGAGATCGGGTCCGGCGCCTGGGTCTCGACGCGAGGAAGCGATCCCGTGTTCCCGTAGACGGAGGACGACGACGCGTTGACGATCCGGCGGACGCTCTCGTCACGGGCGGCGAGGAGGACGTTGAGCGTGCCCTCGATGTTGACGGCCGTCGTCGTCAGGGGATCCTGGACGGAGCGGGGCACCGAAGGCAGCGCACCTTGATGGAACACCACCTCGGCGCCTCGGACGGCGGCGTGGACGCGCTCGTACGAGCGCAGGTCGCCCTCGACGAGCTGGACGTCGTGCTCGAGCCCCGCAAGGTTCGCGCGGCTTCCGGTCGAGAAGTTGTCGAGCACTCGGACGTCATCGCCTCGCGCGAGCAGGGCCCGCACGACGTTGGAGCCGATGAACCCGCCGCCTCCGGTGACGAGGGCCTTCACCGCGGCGCCTCGGCGACGACGTGAAAGTTCGCGAACAGGCTCGATGGACCCGGCTCGCTGAGGCTCTTGGAGCGTCGGTCGACACCCATCGCCACCGTGTTGATCGCCGCGACCAGCGGCCGGGCTGCGAAGCCGAGCCCGATGTGGCGGAATCCGAGGTCGAGGTAGATCGAGATGAGCATCCCGAGGCACGCGGTCGTTCCGGAGGCGGGCGTCACCCTAACCGACGCCCACGCTCCGTTCTCGGTGAAGAGCTTGTCAAGGCCGGCGTGCGTCCAGCGCCAGTAGTCGGTCGGAGACGGGTGGTACGGCATGACGCCGTGCGTCGTGGCCAGGATGCGCCCCCCGGGCGCGGCCACGCGTCGCAGCTCCGACACCGCTCGTGCCGGATCGTCGCAGTGCTCGAGCACCTGGTTGCAGAGGACGACGTCGAAGCTCCCGTCCTCCACCGGCAGGTTCTCGACGGCGCCTTTGAGGTCGGCCTTCGGGTTGTCGGCCGGGTCCACTCCCACGTAGGACGTGGCGTACGGAGCGAACAGCGGCTCGTAGAACTTCCTGCCGCAACCGACGTCGAGCACGCGATAGCGGCCAAAGCTGGCATGGGCGTCGCCGGCCTGCTCGCGAAGGAACTGGAGCAACGGCTTGCGCACCGCGTACGTCGGCAGGGAGCGGGGTGGGTCGAACTGCGGATCAGCCATGGGAGGCCGCTACGGCTGCAGCTCCTGCGGCCGCGAGCCCGAACAGCAGGCAGGTGGCTGCCTGCAGCGGGATGCCCGCGACGATCCCGAGCGAGGCCCACTCGCAGGCCAATGCGAGGAGGGCGCACACGACGAGCAGACCGGCGCCGACCGCCCACGGTGTGGGCGCGCGGGCGGCGGCGCGCCACGCGAGCGCGACTGCCGACGCGCCGACGAGAAGCAGGAGCACGAGCCCGATCACGCCGGCGTCCGCGAGCATCTGGATGTAGAGATTCTGGACGCCCCACTCGCGACCTTCCGCGGGGAAGGCGAGCTCGACGACGTCCGGAAAGCGCCTCCGTGCATCGTCGACGTACGGCTCGAAGGCGTCCGGACGAGAGGAGCGCTGCCACCCGACGCCCAGCACCGGGTTGTCCTGCGCGATGCGGAGCCCGATGTAGGCCAGGACGGTTCGCTGCGAGTAGCTCTCGACGCCCTGCGCCGATTCATCCCCGTGCAGGCCGACGAAGCGCAGGAAGTCCTCGAGAGCCTCGCTGCGCGCGCCGGCGACGCCGACGCTCACCGCGACGACGAGGACCGCCAGTCCTGCCGTCCGTCGCCATGAGGGCGCGAACCGTCGTCGCGCTGCGAGCCAGAGGCCGACAGCGCCGATCGCGAGTCCTCCCGCGGCCGCGACCGACCCCGCGAGGACGAGGCCGAGCGCGCCGGCAGCGATCGCGAGCGGGTAGAGACTCTGCGCAGGGAGGTTGCTCCGACGCGAGACGATCCCCGCAGCGCCGACGCTGATCGCGAGTGCGGAGAGCGCGGCGAGATCATGGCGACCCAGGAAGGACGAGTAGCGCCAGCCCGATGTCGAGACGGCGAAGACGTCGGCGCCCAGGAGCTGCGCGAACGCAACTGCCGTCGCCACAGCGCTCCAGAGCACGACTGCGCCTACGACGATCGTCAGCTCCCGCCCGCGGCGGACCACGAGGGGGACGCAGACGGCCAGCAGCCCGTACTCGACGAGCTTGAGGAAGCTGACGAGATGGTCGCCGAAGAGTGCGTCGTCGAGTGAGCTGGGTCGGAACGTCTGGAACGCGAGCCAGGCCAGCAGTGCCGCGCCGGTGATCCAAAGCGCGCGAGCCGCACGAAGGGGTGCGAGGCCGGATCGCGACGCCGTGACGATCGCCGCGACGAGGACGACCACGACAGCGACGTCGGACGTGCGGATGTCGATCGTCGTCGAGCCGACTCCGAGGCTGAGCTCCGGCTGGAACCGCTCGTGCATGAAGAGGAACGGGATCGCGCCCGCCAGGAGGATCGCTCCGATCGCTTCGCGGTCCACGAGCGCACGTACGCCGGACGAGGCACGCGTACTGTCGAGCGCCTCGGTCACTGGCGCCACTATAGGGCGGCCCCGGCGTCCACCCGTGGGGTCTGATCCCACTCCCTACACTCACGCGGATGTCCACCCGCGTCAACCGGCGGCGGTCGGCGACGGCTGCGTGGATCTACGTCGCCGTCGCGTGCGGCATCCTCGGGACGGTCGTCGCGGCGCGCGTCCTCGGGCTCGACGAGTTCGGCGTCTATGCCACAGCGCTCGCAATCGTCGGGTTCTTCCAGGTGCTGCTCGACCTCACCGTCGAAGAGTCGCTGACGAAGTTCGGGTTCCGGTACGTCGCTAGCGAGGACTGGGGACGCCTGCGACGCCTGTTCCGCCAGGCGTTGCTCCTCAAGATCATGGGTGGAGCGCTCGCGACGATCCTCATCTTCGCCCTCGCGCCCTTTGCCGACGAGCTCTTCGACACCGTGGGGCTCGAGGAGGCCCTCCTGGCCGCCGCGTTGCTGCCGCTCATCCAGTCCTCCGAGAACGTCGGCGCGACGGCGCTGCTCCTGCACAGCCGGTACGACCTGCGGTCGATCTACCAGGCCGGATCGGCGGGGCTTCGTCTGCTCGCGATCGTCATCGCAGCACCGCACGGCGTGACCGAGGCGCTCTTCGCGATCGTCGTCGCGCAGGCGGTTTCGATGGTGGTCGTCTCGGCGGTGGGGGTCGCCGCACTGCGCCGGTTCCCCTCCGCAGCGCCGATCCCGCTCGGCGACGACGTCGCCGAGATTCGCTCGTTCGTGACACAGTCGAGCCTCGCGACGGGCGTCATCTCGCTGCGGACGACGCTCCTGCCGATCGTGCTCGGCGTGGTGTCGGGAACGACGCAGGTTGCGTTCTTCCGCATCGCCCAGACGCCGCAGACAGGGCTCGCCGCCGCGAGCTCGCCCGCCCGCCTGATGCTCATGACCGAGCAGACGCGCGACTGGGAGAGAGGCGAGCGCGCGCGAATCCTCGCCGGAGTGCGCGCGTACTCGAAGTGGGCCGGCGCGCTCATGCTCGTTGCCGTTCCCGTGTTCTTCCTCGCGATGCCGTGGCTCGTGCGTGTCGTCTTCGGCTCCGAGTACGACGATGCGGTGACTGCCGCGCGCGTCGTGCTGATCGCGGGCGCGATCCAGTTCCTGATGGGCTGGACGAAGACGCTTCCGGTGACGATCGGCCGTCCGCGCCTGAGGATCGTGACCCACGGCCTCGAGACGCTCGTCGCGGTCCCGCTCGTCGCCGTGCTGGGGGCGGAGTGGGGAGCCACGGGCGCGGCCGTGGCGGTTCTCGTCTCCACGCTTGTGTTCGGCGCCGCCTGGCTCGTCGTCGTGCTGCGCCTGCACGACGAGGTGTCGGCGGGCGGGATGTCGTTGCAGTCGTGAGGGTGGTCGTCGTCTCCGGGATCTGGCCGCCCGATCCCGGCGGGCCTGCCAGCCATGCCCCGGCGCTCGCGGACTTCCTCGCGGAGCGGGGGCACGAGGTCGAGGTCGTCACGACCGCGGCCTCGGCGCCGGCGCGCCGTGCGTATCCCGTGTCGTGGGCCGCGCGGCGCTCGCCGTTGCGACACGTGCGTGCCGCACTGCTCGTCCGGAGCGCTGCACGACGAGCCGACGTCGTCTACGCGACGAGCATGATCCGGCGAGCTGCGATCGGGGCGAGCGCCGCGCGTCGACCCCTCGTCGTGAAGCTCGTCTCGGACGAGGCGTTCGAGCGCGCCACGCGCAGCGGCCGCTTCGTGGGGACGCTCGACGAGTTCCAGGCGACCGGAGGCGCGCGGACGCGCTTCCTGCGCACGACGCGGACTGCGGCGTTGAAGCGCGCACGACACGTCTTCTGCCCCAGTGCGTACCTGCGCGACGTCGCCCTTCGCTGGGGGCTCGACCCGGAGCGGGTATCGGTCCTTCCCAATCCGGCCCCGACCGTTCCGCAGATGCCGCCGCGCGACGAGCTGCGGCGCGAGCTCGAACTCGAGGGGAACGTCCTTGTCTTCGCCGGCCGGCTCGGCCCACAGAAGGCTGTTGACGTCTTGCTCGCGGCGCTCGCAGACGTCGAGGGCATCTCGCTCGTCGTCGCGGGCGACGGGCCGGAGCGGGGAGCCCTCGAGCGGCGCGTTGCCGAGCTCGGGCTCGACGCGCGCGTCCGGTTCCTCGGAAGCGTTCTGCGCGAAAAGGTGCTCAGGCTGTTCAGTGCGGCCGACGCGTCCGTGCTTCCGTCGGCCTGGGAGAACTTCCCGCACACGGTGGTGGAGGCGCTCGCGGTCGGGTGCCCCGTGATCGCTACCGCGGTCGGCGGTGTTCGCGAGGTGGTGCGCGACGGCGAGAACGGGCTGCTCGTCGCTCCGAATTCCGTCCCCGCACTGGCCAGGGCGATCGACCGTTTCTTCGAGGACGGGGAGCTGCGCGAGCGGCTCTCCGCGGCTGCACCGGCGTCGGTCGTCGGCTACTCGGAGGACACGGTGTTCGCGACGATCGAGGCGGAGCTCGAGCGGGCGGCGTCTCGGTGAGGAAGCGGCTGCTCATGGTCGGCCGGTCCCGGTACTCGCTGCCGTTGTCTCCATCGCTCGACCAGAAGTTCGCTGCGCTGGAGGTCGAGCTCGAGGTGCGCGTGCTCGCGAGCGGCAGGGCCGCCGGTCGTGGATCCGACGCGCGCTTCCACCTCGTGCGCCCCGTTCGTCCGCGAGCGCTCGACGGGCTTGCGTTCCATGCATTGCTGCCGTTTCGCGTCGCCCGCGAGCTGCGCCGCTTCCGTCCCGACGCCGTGCTGGCGCAGAGCGCCCAGGAGGCGGCGCTCTGCGTGCTCGGACGTACGCTCGCCCGGGTGCCGACGAAGGTCATCGCGGATGTCCACGGCGACCCCGCGGCGCCGGCTCGGCTGTACGGGTCGCCGCGCCGAAGGGCGCTCGCACCGCTCGCGGACGCGCTCGCTCGCTTCGGTTTGCGACGGAGCGACGGCGTCCGCACGATCTCCGCGTACACGTCCGGTCTCGTCCGCGCGGCGGGTGTCGAGCCGACCGCCGAGTTCGCCGCCTTCATGGATCTCGACCCCTTCGTCGAGATCGACCCGGCTCCACTTCCGCAGCGACCCGTCGCCCTCTTCGTCGGCGTTCTCGAGCGCTACAAGGCCGTGGACGTGCTTGCCGAGGCGTGGCGCCTCGCGGCTCCCCGTGTTCCCGACGCCACGCTCCGCCTCGTCGGCCGCGGCACGCTGCCTGACGTGCCCGAGCGGCTCGTCGCCGACCTTCCGAGCCAGACGCGGTGGACCGAGTCGCTGACCACGGCGGAGGTCGCCCGGGCGCTCGACGATGCGACCGTGCTCGTGCTCCCGTCGCGCTCGGAGGGCCTCGGCCGCGTCGTGGTCGAGGCGTTCTGTCGCGGCCGCGGAGTCGTCGGGAGTCGTGTCGGCGGGATCCGCGACATCGTCGAGGACGGAGCGACCGGGCTCCTCGTACCGCCGGAAGATCCGACGGCTCTCGCCGATGCGCTCGTGCGCGTCCTCTCCGACCGCGCGCTCGGAGAACGCCTCGGTGCGGCGGCACACACAGCGGTGCAGCCGTGGCTCGCAGCTCCCGACGAGTACGCACTTCGCATCCGTGAGCTCGTCGACACCGTCTCGGAATAGCCCACCTACACTCCCGCGATGCGGGCAGACCGGGCGAAGCAGCTCCTGAAGAACGGCGTCTACCGGGCGATCGGAGAGGCGGTGACCGGTGCCGGAGCACTCGACGGGGACGACGCGCGCACGTTGCGCGTCCTCATGTACCACAAGGTCAACGACCTCCGTCCGAATCCGACCACGGTGCCCACGAGCGTGTTCGCCGAGCAGATGGCGCTGCTCGACGACCTCGGGTACGTCCCCGTTTCGCTCGACCGGGTGCGCGACCACTATCTCTCCGGTTCTCCGCTTCCGGACGGCGCCGTTCTCATCACGTTCGACGACGGGTACCGCGACAACCTCGCGAACGCGCTGCCGATCCTGCAACACCACGGCTACCCGGCGGTGATCTTCGTCCCCATCGGCTTCCTCGACGAAGACCGGCCGCTTCCTCACGAGGAGGCACTGCGCATGCTCGGCGTACGCAACGAGACCGTCGGGTGGGACGAGCTCGCGGCGCTCGAGGCGGGCGGGATCCGCGTCGAGTCGCACGGGATCGGGCACCGGCCGGTGTCCGAGCTCGGCCCCGTGGAGGCGGCGCGCGAGATCGCGCTCTCGAAGCTCCGGCTCGAGGAGCGCCTCGGTCGCGCCGTCGACGCGTACGCCTTCGTCAAGGGCTCGCTCGCCGACTATCGGCCGGAACACGTGAGCCTCGTGCAGCAGGCCGGCTACACGCTCGGGTTCACCTCTGTCTCCGGTGCCAACGGCCCGGCGAGCGATCGCTTTCGCCTCCGCCGGTACAACGTCGAGCCGTACCCGCCGAGGACGTTCGAGCTCGTCCTCTCGGGCGCGTGCGACCTCATCTCGGTGAAGGACACCATCCCGGGCACGTACGCGCGGCGCGCGTTCAACAAGGTGCTCGGCACCGCGACACGATGAGCTTCAACGCTCGCCTCCAGCTCGCGTTCGCCAGCAGGAAGGCAGACGGAAACCATGTTTCCCCCCGCGAAGCTCCCTTCTTCCTCGAGAGCGTGGGGGAACCTCCCGGTTCCCCCACACCCCTTCCACACGTAGCTCACCGGTCGACTGGCGTCGTCCGATGAGCTTCGAGGTCGTCCGCTACACACCCGAGTGGCGGTCCTCCCTGGTCGCGCTCCTCGCCCGCGTGGGGACGACGCAGCTCTCCGACGAGGAGTTCACGTGGTGGTTCGACCGCAACCCCGGCGGGGAGGGGATCGTTTCGCTCGCGGTCGACGAGGGCGAGGTCGTCGGGGTCGCGGCCATGAGCTTCTTCAAGACCAGGCTCGAGGGCGTCGAGAGACGTCTCGCGATCCCGGTGAACGTCGCTACCGACGCGCGCTACCGCGGCCAGGGCGTGTTCTCGACGATGGAGGAGCGGAACGAGGAGGCTGCGGCCGCCTCGGGCTCCCCCCTGACCGTGACCTTCCCGAACGCGAACTCGTACCCGATCTTCATCCGCAGGCTCGGCTGGATCGACCTCCCGCGGCTGCGACTCTGGGCTCGGCCCCTGCGGGTCGGCGGCGTCGTTCGCTACGTGCTCGGTCGCGAGGGGGAGCACGGCGGGATGCGCGCGGCCGACGCGGGGGAGCGGACGCTCCACGGGCTCGCGGTGCGCCCCATCTCCCGCTTCGCGGAGAGCATGGACGCACTCGGCGCGCGCGCTGCGGCCGGCTACGGAAGTCACTTCTCCCGCGACGCGGACTACTTCAACTGGCGCTACCTCGACTCGCCGCGCGACTACCGCTGCTTCGGGGCCTATCGCGCGGGTGAACTCGTCGGCGCGGCCGTCGTGGGGCACACGTTCAAGCACGGCGTCTCTGCCGGGTTCCTCGCCGATCTCGTCGCGGCGCCGGACGAGACGGCCGCCGTGCGGGCGCTCGTTGCCCGAGCCGTGGACGAGGTGAAGGGAGGAGCAGACGCGCTGATCCTTCTGCCACCCGCCGCGCCGGCCCAGCGGCGCGCGCTCGTCCGGGCAGGCTTCGCGCCGACGAACAAGAAGCTGCGCTTCATCGGCAAGACGCTCCACGAGGACGTCCGCCTCGACGAGGACGCCGGCGCGTGGCACTTCACGCTCGGCGACTTCGACTTCTTCTGATGGCTCGGTGTCAGACACCCATATGTGTCAAGGGGCAGGCGAAACGGTTTCGCGAAATTCGATCCACAAGCCATTTGGCGTACTTCGTGCCACGACGGGCATGCGACGGGTCGGCTCCACACGAGGCGCCTGGGCCCATGTCCGTACGGGCCAGCCCGCCGGTGTCTGACACCGGACTCTGGGCGTGCGCATGACCAAGCTCGTCTTCATCACGCAGCAGGTCGACCCGCGGCATCCCGCGCTCGCGGCGACGGTGCCGAAGATCCGGGCGCTGGCCGCGCTCGTGGACGAGGTCGTCGTGCTCGCCGACGGCGCGGTCGAGGGCGTCCTTCCGGAGAACTGTCGCGTGCGCACCTTCCGCGCGCCGTACAAGCCGCTGCGCGGCGCACGCTTCGCGGCTGCGTTGTCGCGCGAGCTCCCGGGGCTTCGCGGTGGCGCCGTCGTCGCGCACATGTGCCCGATCTACGCCGTTCTCGCCGCACCGCTCGTCCGCCCACTGCGCATCCCGCTCGTCCTCTGGTTCACGCACTGGCGTGCGAGCGCGCTGCTGAACGCCGCCGAGCGTGCGTCGACCGCAGTGACGAGCGTGGACGAGCGGTCGTTCCCGCTGCCCTCGAGGAAGCTCCGTGCGATCGGTCACGGGATCGACCTCGACGAGTTCCCCTGTTCGCCTGCGCGGGAGGGCCCCGGCACGCGCCTGCTCGCGCTCGGCCGCTACTCGACGGCCAAGGGGCTCGACGTCGCGGTCGCCGCGGTGCCACTCGCGGGCGACGACGTCGAGCTGCACACGTTCGGGCCGGCACTCTCGGACGAGGAACAAACCCACCGTGCCGAGCTCGAGCAGGTCGTGTCCGAGCTCGGCCTCGACGGCCGGGTGACGATCGGCGACGCGGTTCCTCGTCCCGAGCTCCCAGAACTCTTCGCGGCGCACGACGCTCTCGTCAACAACATGCGCGCGGGCGCGCCGGACAAGGTCGTGTACGAGGCGGCGGCGGCCTGTCTTCCTGTGCTCGCGTCGAACCCGATCTTCGACGGGCTCCTCGACCCCGAGCAGCGTTTCACGCGCTGGGACCCGGGCGCGCTCGCCGACCGGATCCGGGCACTCGCGCAGATGACGCGGGAGGACCGGACTGCGCTCGGTCGCCGACTCCGCGAGCGGGTAGCAACCGGGCACTCGGTGGAGTCGTGGGCGCGGGGCATCCTCGAGGCGGCGGGCCTGCGGTGAGAGACAGCGTCGTACTCCACACCCAGAAAGTGGCGGGCATCTCCGGCTCGGAGGCGCACCTGCTCCAGCTGCTCCCCGACCTGCGGGAGCGTGGCTGGGACATCCGCTTCCTCATGCTCCACGAGAACGAGGACGGTGCCTGGGAGTTCGCCGATGCGCTGCGCGCGCGCGGCGTCGCGCTCGACGACATCCGGTTGCGGGCCGACGTCGACCCGATCGCGTTCGGCGAGGTGACTGCGTACCTCGCGCGCCTCCGCCCGCGGATCCTCCACACGCACCTCGTTCACGCGGACGTCTACGGGCAGCTCGCCGGCTCGGTGGCGCGCGTTCCCCTCCGGCTCTCAACGAAGCACGGCTTCAACGAGTTCCGCGAGGGCAGGTGGTTCGGGTTCGCGGATCGCTCGGTCGGCTCGCTCGCACACGTGCACATCGCGATCTCGCAGGGCCTCGCGCAGTACCTCGCGGAGACCGAGGGCTTCGACGCGGAGGACTTCGAGATCGTCCACTACGGCATCACGTCGCTCGGCGACTCGGCGCCGTACGGCGGCAGCGAGCCTCGCCTCCTCTGCATCGGCCGGCTCATCCCGATCAAGGGTCATCTCGTCCTCCTGCGCGCGCTCGCGCAAGCGCGGGCGCGGGTGCCCGGTGTGATGCTCGACGTCGCGGGGCGCGGGCCGCTCGAGCCCGCCCTCAAGGCGTACGCGCGCGAGCTCGGTCTCGAGGGTGCGGTGCGCTTCCTCGGCTTCGTCTCGCCCGTGCAGAAGGCGGTCGAGGATGCGGCGATCGTCGTCGTGCCGTCGCTCGGCGAAGGCTTCGGGATGGTCGCGCTCGAGGCGATGGAGCGCGCGCGACCGGTCATCGTGAGCGCGGTGGGCGGGCTCCCGGAGATCGTCGCCGACCGCGAGACCGGGCTCGTCGTCCCACCCGCCGACGCGGAGGCGCTCGCCGACGCGATCGTGGCGCTCGCAGGCGATCTCCCGCGTGCCGCGGAGATGGGTCGCGCCGCGCGGGAACGCGCGCTCTCGGAGTTCACGCCGGAGCAGTGCGTCGAGCGTGTCGAGCAGCTCTACGCGCGCGCCGGCTCGTAGTCACGTCGTCTCTCCGCGATCTTCGCGAGGACGAAGCCGATCCCCGCTGCAGCCATGATCGCAACGAGGAAGTCCCACGGCACGCGGTACCGCGTCGCTCCCGCGAAGAGCATTGCGATGACCGTCTGGTAGCCGAGCAGGATGAGAGCCAGCACCACGAAGCTGCGGGGAAGCACGAAGAGCCCGACGAGCGCGAAGACGTAGAGCACGATCATGAAAGCGGGCTCGACGACACCGCGTGCCGTGTCTCGCCACGTGCCCGCCCCCGGGCGACCCTGTGTCTCGAGGACGTTCGGCTGCCACAGGATCCGTGCCGACTGTCCGGCGAGCCTGAGCTTCTCCCCGGGGTGCTCGCGCCAGAAGTCGACGACCTCGTCGCGGAAGAGCCGCATCTGCGCGCACTCGTCGACCTCGACGATCCTCCCCGTCTCGCGGTAGATGGCCCCCGCGTCCTGCGGGCTCGGTGGTGCACCTGGCAACGGGGGCACGTCGTCGATCCAGCCGCCGCGCGCGAGAACGTCGTAGGTGTTGAGGTTGTTCGCCTTCCAGAGGGCGCGGGAGTCGGTGGTGATCGCGAGGCAGCCCACGGACACCTGGTTGCGCGCGACCCACGGAGCGAGGACGAGTGCCGTGCACGCGCATACGACGACGAGCGCGGCGAGCCCATGCTGCGCGAATCCGAGCCGCACCATGAGCCAGACACCGAGTACGAGCGGGAGGAGCAGGAGGCGGGCGTTACCGAGTATCGCGAGGCCGAGGACGGCTCCCAGCGCAGCCGCCCACCAGAGCGAGCGGCCGCGCTCGGCTGCCACGAGGGCGACGAGGACGATCGCTGCGGCGAGGACCTGGTCGAGGATCTCCCGGTTCAGGTGCACGTCGTGCCAGATGACATAGGGGTGCAGGGTCGCGAGGAGCGCGCCGCCGAGCGCGACGCCGTCCGAGGCGATGCGCCGCCCGATGACGAACACGATCCACGCCGTGACGATCGCCACCGCAATGTGCGCTGCGCCCACGGTGACCCACGAACGATCGACCCAGTAGATCGGGATGAGGAAGAAGCCGTACAGCGGCTGGGTGTAGGCGGAAGGAACGCCGGGAATGAAGCCGTATGTCCCACTCGCAAGGAACGTCTGCGCGAAGTCGTCGCTCTTGTCCGTGTACGCCGCGAGGATGTCGTCGCGCTCGAGCAGCAGCGCGACGAGCCGGGGGATGCCGGCGGCGAGAGCCAGCACGATGAAGGGATGGCGACGTACGGCGCTCACGGCCGGTCAACGGTACGTGGCGTCTCAGCGGGCATGTCGAGCCGGCTGCGATCAGATGCGAGGGATCGCGTCCGCGAGGAGAAAGGCCGACAGCGCCACGGCGAGGATCTGGGCGGTTCGATCCTCCTCGGGCGCAGCGAGGGCCAAGCCCCAGAGCGCATACCACGGATTGAGCCAGCCCTGCACTGCGGCGAGCAGCACGCCTGCCATCCCCAGGCGCACACGTCCCTGCCATGCCTCCCGCGCGAGCCAGGCACCCGCGGCGAGCGTCAAAAGGCCGATGACCACGACGGTGGGGCGGTGTGAGAGTCCGAGGTCTCCGAGCCAGCCCGAGAGGCCGATCGAGCTCGTTCGCCGCGCCTGCTCCGAGAGCCGCTGAGCTGCGCTCGGCCACGCCGTGCCGTAGACCGCGGTGGCGGCCACGGCCAGCGCAGCCAGCGAGGCAACGGTCCATGCGAGCAGGCGCAGCTCGCCGCGAATTCGCCCGCCCAGGGCAACGAGCCCGAGGAACGCGAGCGGCACCCACTTCACGAACGATGCGACGCCCCACGCCAGACCGCTCCAGGCGTCGTGACCGTTTCGGTGGAGGGCGAGCGCGCCGAGAACGAACGCCATCATGAGCGCGTCGTTGTGTCCGCTTCCCCCGAAGTGCAGTGCAACGAGGGGATTCAGACCCACGAAAGCGGCTGCATAGGCGCGATTACGGGCGAGGAGCGCCGCGAGCGCGATCACGACGACGAGCGCCAGCGCCGCGAGCGAACGGAAGAGCAGCGCGGCCCGGCGGGGCGAGTCGCCGGCCAGCTTCGCGACGCCTCGCGAGACGACGGTGAACGCCGGTCCGTACAACGTCGGCTGCTCGCGCCACGAGCCTCCCATCCGGATCGTCGCCGGATCGTCGGGCCAGTCGCCGGGCGGCCTCTCGTACGGATTCGAGCCGTGTACCTGCTCGACACGCCCGTACGCCCAGTACGTGTAGGCGTCGCGGGAGAGGAGGGTGGGCCCGAAGAGCGGGGCGACCTGGAGCACGACAGCGAGGGCGAGTACCGGAACAAGCGGGCCGCCGTGACGGAGCACGAGCAACAGGAGGACGTACGCTGCCATGGACAGCACGCAGGCCGCGACGAGCACCGACTCCCACCAGCCAGGAGGCACGATGGGTGACGACTCCGGGTCGGTCGCACGGCCGGCGGCCACGATCGCCGTGATCACGAGCGCGACGACGACGGCGCCCGACACCAGCGCGAGCGCGGTTCGAGAACGGCTCTCTGCGGGTACCGCCGGCGACGTCACGTCGCCTCGAACGATCGGCGGTCGGAGTGTCGATACAGTCGCGGCAACGTGAGCTGGGAACGCTACGCGGTCGTCTCCTGCCACGTTGAGCGACCCCTCGAGGACGCGGTCTGGGCGCGATTCACCGCACTCCAGGAGGCGCGCCCCGGCGGCTTCGCGATCGCGGCACTCGTGCGACCGCCGAGTGGCGAGCACGGGGAGGGCGAGGACGTCTGGATCGCGAGGGCGCGCGAGGCAGCGTCCCGAGGCCCCTTGGGACAGCACACCCACTGGACAGCGCCCGACCATGCCCGACCGATGAGCGACGCGAGCGCCGCTCGCGTCCTGGCCGAGGGCCGTCGCGCGCGGGAGCTCGGCCTCGCGCCGACGCTCTTCTGCGGCGGCGGCTGGTACACCGATGTCGAGGTAGCCGAAGCGTGCGCGGAGCTGGGCTACGTCGACTGCACGCCGCGGGCGTCCCGGCCTCCCTACCTCGCGGCCGGCGAGCGCTGGGCATCGCTGGCCGAGCCCACGCGCGTGGAGCTGCCCTCGGGGCAAGTGCTGCAGACGATCCCGACGACCCACTCCCTCGGCGACCTCGCGCGTGCGCTTGCGGGGCGGGAGCTACCGCGGCTCGTGCACGTCTACTTCCACGACACGGACCTCCTCGACCGCAGACGTCGCGGTCTCCTCGCCATCGTGCTCCGCGTCCTCGCGCATCGCGCCGAGGTCACGGATCTCGACACCCTCGCAGCAGGCGCGCTGTCCGACGCACCCCGCATCGCCTGGCACGACGTGGCTCGGCTCTAAGCTTCCACGGATGTCCGGCAAGGCAGCCCCGCCGGCGGAGACGTCGCGCCCGACACCGACACCGACACCGACCCCGACCGCGGCGGGCCGCGATGTTCGAGCCTCACGCCTCTACCTGCTCTCGCGTGGGCCGATCCTGTCGGTCGTCCGCCGCGCGCTCTCCATCGCGGCACTCGTCGTCCTGGACGTCGTCGGGCTCGCCCTCGGGATCTACCTCGCCCTCGTCCTCCGGCAGCTGATCACCGGGGACGGGGACGTGCTCTGGAGCCTGCTCTGGCGCGAAGGACCCGCCGAATGGCTCAAGTTCGCCGCGCCGATCACGATCCTCGTGTTCGCCCAGTCGGGCCTCTATCGACAGCGCGAGCTCCGGCCGGGCGCGGGGCGGATCCTCGCGTGCCTCATCGTCGTCGCGCTCATCGTGCTCGCCTTCGGGCTCGGGACGGGATACGACTTCACGACGTCGGGGCTCATCCCGACGTCGGTCGTGGTCTCCGCCGTCACGATCGGGCTCCTGCGTGCGGCCTACGAGTCGGCGTCGCTCGAGGTCATGCGTGCGGCGGGGATCAGGCGCCGCGTGGTCCTCGTCGGCGCCGGGGAGAGCCTCACGCGGCTGAAGAGCTCGCTGACGAGCGCGCGCAGCGGTCTGTCGTACGAGTTCGTGGGCGTGGTCGCCCCCGAGGCCGTCCCCGGATTCCGGCTGCTCGGCTCACGGGCGGAGCTCGCGCTCGTCCTCGACCAGGTGCGCCCGGACGAGGTCATCCTCACCGAGGCCGACTTCGACGAGCGGACGGTCCTCGAGGTCGTCGAGCAGGCCCATCGGCAGGGAATCAAGGTGAGGCTCGCGCCCGACACGACCGAGCTCCTCGTGCAGCGCGGCGAGTACGTGCCCGGGCAAGGCGCGCCGCTCTTCGAGTTGCGCCCGCCCGTCCTGACCGGGTGGGACTGGATGGTGAAGCGCGGCTTCGACCTGCTCGGGAGCGTCCTCGTGCTCGTCGTCGGCCTCCCGCTCTGGGTGCTCATCGCGGTCGCGATCAAGCTCGACTCGCGCGGCCCCGTCCTCTTCTTCGACCGCCGCATCGGGGTCGGCGAGCGCGAGTTCGGGATGCTCAAGTTCCGAACGATGGTGGCGGACGCGCCGTCGCTCCAACCGGGCCTCGAGGACGCGAACGAGGCGGAGGGCGCCCTCTTCAAGATCCGCGAGGACCCGCGCGTCACGCGCGTCGGCAGGTTCCTCCGCCGCTTCTCCCTCGACGAGATCCCTCAGGTCGTCAACGTCGTCAAGGGAGAGATGAGTCTCGTCGGGCCACGCCCGCTCCCGCTCCGTGACTACGAGCTGCTCGAGGACTGGCACCGCGCGCGCTACCGCGTTCTGCCCGGGATGACCGGCCTCTGGCAGATCTCCGGGCGCTCGGGACTCTCCTTCGACGATCTCGTCCGGCTCGACTTCACGTACCTCGAGAACTGGTCGATCTGGCTCGACGTCTCGATCATCGCGAAGACCATCCCCGCGGTGATCGGGCGGCGCGGGGCGTACTAGTGCGAGTGCCGAAGATCCTCGCGGTGGCCTCGGCGGTCGACCTCGACTTCCGGTACGGCTGCACGCCTGCCTGGTGGCAGCTGTGGAAGGGGATGTACGAGGCGGGCGTCGACCTCGTCGTGACGCCGTATCGCGGTCGCCCCGTGGAGTCTCCGTGGTGGCGCACCGCGCCGAATCCCACGTACCGTGAGGGCGAGTCGTACCAGGCGGTTCGCGACGCGCTCGCACGCGTGAGGGGCGACCGCTACCTCCGCCGCGCCGAGTCGGATCCGGACGAGTCCGCGCTCGACAAGCTGACCCGCGAGACGATCTCGCGCTGGGTGACGCCACGCTGGAAGCGCCACCTCGAGCGCCTCGTCGAGGCGGAGAAGCCGGACGCGGTCATCGTCTTCACGATCCCGATGGCGCATCTGCGCGGGATTCCCGACGCCCTGCGGCAGCGCTTCGGCATCCCGATCGTCTTCTACGACGGCGACGTGCCGATGAGCCTTCCCGAGTTCGGTGGAATGGATACCGGCTTCAACCCGTATCACGGCGCCGATCCCTGGGAGTACGACCTCGTGCTCTCGAACTCCGAGGGCGGGATCGGGCGACTGCTCGAGCTCGGCGCGCGCAGGGCCGAGACGCTGTACTGGGGCGCCGATCCCGAGTTTTTCGCGCCGCGGGCCGTGGAGAAAGACGTCGACGTGTTCTTCTACGGGTTCGGCGACAAGTTCCGGCGCGACTGGATGAAGACGATGGTCGGTGAGGCCTCGCGTCTCGCGCCCGACCTCGCCTTCGCGCTCGGAGGGCTCGACTTCCAGGGCGACACCGGATCGGCCCGGATGCTCGGCGACGTTCCGTTCAATCGCTTCGCGTCCGCGATCTCGGCGGCGCGCGTCAACCTCAACATGACCCGCCGCCCGCACGCAACTGTCGCCGGCTCCTCCACGGCGCGACCGTTCGAGCTCGCCTCATCTGGTGCCGCGATCGTCTCCAACCCGCACGAGGGGATCGAGCGCTGGTTCGAGCCGGGTAGCGAGCTCGTCGTCGTGGAGAGCGCCGGCGAGGCTGTCGCCGCGTACCGCGGGCTCGTCGAGGATCCCGGGCAGGCCGACGAGATGGGACGGCGCGCGCGCGAGCGGGTCCTCGACGAGCACACGTACGCCCACCGCGCGCGACGGCTGCTCGAGCTCATAGGGCTCGAGGCCGGAGTCGCCGCGTGAGAGACGGCGTCGTCGCGATCGTCCCGGCGTGGAACGAGGCCGGCGCGATCGGCGGCGTCATCGACGAGATCCTCGCGTTCGACCCGAACATGCATGTCGTCGTCGTCGACGACGCGTCGGGCGACGACACTGCGGCAGTCGCCGAACGGCACGGTGCGGCTGTTCTCCGGCTCCTCTTCAACGTCGGCATCGGAGGGGCGGTCCAGACCGGGTTCAGGTACGCGCGCGACGAGGGCTACGAGATCGCCGTCCGGCTCGACGGGGACGGGCAGCACGACGCCTCGGAGCTCGGGAAGCTCATCGCCCCGATTCGCGCCGGCGACGCCGACCTCGTCATCGGCTCGCGTTTCGTCGACCCGGGAGCAAGCTACCGCCCGCCGTTCGCGCGGCGGATGGGCATTCGCGTGTTCGCGCGCCTCGTGTCCCTCCTCGCCGGGCAGAAGGTCACGGACACGACGTCGGGGTTCTCGGCGCTGAGCCGCGCAGGAATCGAGCTCTTCGCCGTCGAGTACCCGCACGACTACCCCGAGGTCGAGGCGACACTCGTTGCACTGCGGAGCGGGCTGCGACTGACGCAGGTGCAGGTCGAAATGCGCGAGCGGCAGGTGGGAACCTCGTCGATCACCTTCGTCCGGTCGCTCTACTACATCGTCAAGGTCATGCTCGCGCTGCTCGTCGCCAGCCTCAGGAGATACCCGCGGCTCGAGGCCGCCCGGCGATGACGCCGATTCGCGCGTCCGTCGCGGGCGCGATCGCCTCGATCATCCTCATCCTCGTCGTCATCGAGCTCGTGCGCGGGAGGCGCCTCAAGGAGCGGTACGCGCTGCTCTGGCTCGCAACCGGGATCGTGCTGCTCGTCCTCTCCGTATGGCGCGAGGGGCTCAACACCATCGCGGGCTGGCTCGGCGTGACGAGCTACCCGCCCGCCGTGCTGTTCGCCGTCGCAACGCTCTTCATCTTCCTCGTGCTCCTGCACTACTCGACCGTGATCTCTCGCCTCACGGACGAGAACGTCGACCTCGCCCAGCGGATCGCGCTCCTCGAGGAGCGTCTCAGCCGCGAACGGCCACCGGGACGCTGAACGCGAAGACGTCGCCGGCCTCCGGGTCGTCGATCCAGTTCGTACCGACGCCGACGCGGTAGGTGGCTGTCGGCGGAGCGTTTTCGTCGACGAACGTCTGCTCACGGGTTGTCGCGATCGGCTGGCTGTTCAGGACGCAGTACCAGGCCGTACCTCCCGATGGGAGGCAGACCGTGTCGTCTCCCGCACCGTCGTGGCGGTACACGCGGTAGAAGACGTCGGCGCGCCACGAGCCGCCGCTTGTCCACGTGAGCCGGCGCGTCGGCCCCGAGCCCTGCACCTCGAGTCCGACCGCGTTGTCGACCGGCGTGAGGATGTTCCCTCCGGGGAAGTCCTGGACGACGGTTTCGTCCTGGATCCGTCCGAGTGGTGACGACAGCAGGATCGCGATGCTCGGAACGAGCACACCGAGCACAGCGGCGATCACGATCCAGCGGGGAGCCACGCTCCTGCTCGTGACCGGCGTCACCCGGTCGCCGAGCCGCCGCGCCAGCGTCGGAACGAGGAGTGGGATCGATGCGAAGAGCAAGAGATACGCCGGCCACGCCGGCATGAGGAGGCGCCAGAACGTGTTCGCCTGGATGTCCGCGCGGGTCGAGAACCCCTTTACGAGGATGAACGCCGCGAGCCATCCGCCGAGCAACGCGGCGATCGCGCCTCGCCGGACTCGAACGACGGCGATCAGCCCTGCAAAGGGCGCCCACTGCGCGAGTCGCTGGCTCCAGAAGAACTCGCGCAGCTGGTCCATCTGGATGCGCCAATGCTCGAAGTCGAGCTCGAAGTAGCGATCGAGGTTCAGATCGAGCGCGAGCGGGCCCGACCCGGCGGCGATCCGAGTTTGCTCGAGCGCGAACGCAGGGAGCTCTCCGAGTCCGCGCACCTTCCAGAGCACGAGGACGAGGAGCCCGGGAACGACCGCGGCGCCGCAGGCGAGACCCTCGCGCCAACGGCGCGCGATGGCGTACGCGAGGAGCGCCCCGGCTGCCATGAGCAGGTTGGGCGGCTTGAGCCCGGCCGCGGCGCCGATGAGCACTCCGGCGAGGAGCGCGTCCAGCACACGGCCCGGCTTGAGAGAACGGACGACGAAGAGCGCACCTGCCAGGACCAGCACCATCGACGGGAAGTCCGCGAGCGCGGTGAGTCCGAGCGCCTGTGGGAGGAATTGCTCGGTCCAGCGCACCTGGTAGCGGTCGACGAAGAGCGGGATGACCGCGAAGGGCGCGATCACCCAGAGGAACGCCGCCCAGTAGCCGAGCAGCCGGCCTCCGATCTCCGAGGCGATCCCGTAGACGCAGAGCAGCGCGATCGGGCCGAGAACGAGGACCTGAGCGAGCACGAGCGCCGGCAGCGCCTGGACGAACGTCGGGCCGGTCGCCCATGTCAGCGGCGCCTGTGCCGCCGGCCAGAGGTACCCGATCTCCGTCGGCGGGAGCTCGCGCTGGCCCAGGAGCCAGCCCGTCGTCGTCATCCAGATCTGGTCTCCGCCCTGGAACCAGACCCAGCCGTTGTGCTCGACCGAGAGCGCAAGAAGCAGAACGAGCGCGAACTGTCCGGCGATCAGCGCTCCGAGGACGGCGTGCGGCCGTTCCAGGAGGCGGTCGACTGCGTGTCCGCCCCGGCGCGCGGCGACGACGGCCGTGCTACGTACCGACACCCGCGACCGCCGAGCGATACCACGCGACGGTGCGCTCGATCCCCTCGCGAAGCGAGGTCCGCGCCTCGAACCCGAACAGCTCGTGCGCGCGCGTCGGATCGACGCTGCGTCGCGGCTGGCCGTTCGGCTTCGAGATGTCCCATACGATCGCACCCTCGTAGCCGGTCACGTCCGCGATGAGCTCGGCGAGGTCACGGATCGAGATCTCGCGTGCCGCGCCGAGGTTGACCGGATCGGGCCCGTCGTAGCGCTCCGCCGCGAGAAGCAGGCCGTCGACGCAGTCGTCGACGTACAGGAACTCGCGCGTCGGCGAGCCGTCGCCCCAGAGCACGACCTCGTCGTCGGCTTCGACCATCTTGCGGATGAGCGCCGGGATGACGTGCGACGTCTCGAGGTCGAAGTTGTCGCGCGGGCCGTAGAGGTTCGTGGGGAGGAGGAAGATCGCGTCGAGCCCGTACTGCGCGCGGTACGCCTGCGCGCCGACGAGGACTGCCTTCTTCGCGACGCCGTACGGCGCGTTCGTCTCTTCCGGGTAGCCCTCCCAGAGGGCCTCCTCCGAGAAGGGCACCGGCGCGAACTTCGGATACGCGCAGACGGTCCCGACGATCACGAGCTTCGGCGTCGAGTGCAGGCGCGCCTGCTCGAGGACGTTCGCGCCCATCGCGAGGTTCGCGAACCAGTAGCGACCGGGGTTGGCCCGGTTCGCCCCGATGCCACCGACCTCCGCGGCGAGATGGAAGACGAGCTCTGCGTCGGAGTCGTCGAACAGCCGTGCGGCGTCGCCCATCGCGGTCAGGTCGTAGTCGACGCTGCGTGCGACGACGACGTCGTGACCCGACGCCTCGAGCCGCTCGACGAGGTGCGAGCCGAGAAAGCCTCCACCGCCGGTGACGAGCGTACGCACCGGCGCAGGGTATCGCGGTCTTCGGCTTCCGCCGGCGGCTCTACGATCCCCGCGTGAGGTCGCTCGCGGACCGGCCTGCGCTGCTCCTCGGGCTCGGTGCGATCCTCGCCGTCGCGGCCTTCCACCTCTGGATCACTCCATCGAATCCGCCGGGCTACCACCGCGACGAGGCGGCCCTCTCACTCAACGGCTACACACTCGCGACAGGGCTACGCGACGAGGACGGCGCACGCTACCCGCTCTTCTTTCGGTCGTTCGACGACTACAAGAGCCCTGTCTATCCGTACCTGCTCGCAGGCGTGTTCAAGGTCACCGGCCCGGATCAGAGCGTCGCGCGCGGACTGTCCGCCGTGCTCGTGCTCGCAGCGGTGCTGCTGCTCGGCGTGCTCGCGTTTCGCTTGACCGGGAGCTTCCCCGTCGCGATGGTGGTGCTCCTCATGGCCGGGCTGACTCCCTGGCTGTTCGAGCTCGGCCGGATGGCGATCGAGGCGACGACGCAGCCCCTCCTGGTCGTACTGGTGCTCCTCTGGCTGGAGCGGGTCGCACGACTTCGAACGTACGGCGTCGGGCACGGAGTGTTGGCCGGCGTCCTCGTGGGGCTCGTCACGTACTCGTACACCGGGAGCCGCCTGCTGGGGCCGCTCTTCGCTCTCGCCCTCGTCGTGTTCGCGGGTCGCGGGCGGTGGCGGTTCGTCTTCGCGGCGTGGGCGACGTTCGCCATGGCGCTCGTCCCGATCGGCGTGTACGCGATCCGTCATCCTGGGAACCTCACCGCGAGGTATGAGGCGACCACTATCGCTCGCGACGGGCTCTCGGCCCCGCGCGTCGTGTTGCAGGCGGTCGGGAACTGGTTTCGCGACGTGAATCCGTGGCACTGGGCGACGGGAGGCGATCCTGCCCCGTACATCCACAACGGGGGCTACGGAGCGCTCTTCGCGGCGGTCGTGTTCCTCGCGCTCGCAGGAGCCGTCCTCGTGCTGCTCAGGGAACGCGACGACCTCTGGTGGCGCTACGTGCTCGTGGCGACGCTGCTCGTCCCGGTGCCGGCCGCGCTCACCGTCGACCGCTACAACGCCATTCGTCTGGCGACGCTCCCGGTCTTCGCGCTCGTGCTCGCGATTCCGGCGCTCGATGCGCTCCTTCGCGCCGTTCGGACGTCGTGGCCGGCGCGCGTCGCCGTCGCCGTTCTCGCCGTCTCCGTCGGCGTGCAGTACGTCCAGTTCCTCGAGGCCTACCGCACGCGTGGACCAGCCCGGCTGGTGCTGTTCGAGGCCGGGGTCGAGCCGCTCCTGCGTGAGCCGCTTGCTTCGGGCGAGCCGATCTACGCCGACTTCGACGACCGTGGCGCGCAGGCCCAGGCGCGCTGGCGCGCCGCGGCCGCGGGTGCCACGCAGGATCGGATCGTGATCCTCCCCGACGGAGGCGTCCCGCCGCCCGGCTCGCTGGTGTTCCTCCGCTTCCAGGACTGCGACTTCGAGTGCGAGGAGGTCGCGAGGTGGGAGGAGTACCGACTCGTCCGCGCCGGCGGCTGATGCGCCCCGCGCTGCGGGGGGACTACTGGATCGCGAGAGTCACTCGCTAAGCGTGCGATCCGAGCGGGGAGCCGGTCGACAGCCAGTCGACGCGACCGATCCACCGCTCGCGGTTGTCGGCGTACCAGCGGATCGTCTGCAGCACGCCTTCTTCCCACGACACGCGCGGGTGCCAGCCGGTCTCGGCCGTGAGCTTCTCGTACCCGACGCGCAGGGCCATGACCTCACTCGACCCGGGGCGGTGGCGCGATGCGGTCGAGACAACCTCCCGGTCGCCGGACCAGAAGCCCTCGGCCTCGCCGACGCGGACGATGAGGTCGACCCACTCCCGCATCGAGATGTTCTCGCCTTGTCCGTACACGTAGACGTCGCCGGGTGTGCCCTGGGCAGCGACCATGAGGTGGCCGCGAACGCCGTCGGTGCAGTAACAGAAGTCGCGCAGCGGATCGAGCGCGCCGAGCTCGATCGTCTCGCGTGTCAGTGCCTGCGTGATGATCGTCCCGGTCACGTAGCGCGGGTTCTGGCGCGGGCCGTAGTTGTTGAACATCCGCGTGACCACGCCCGGCACGCCGAACGCGTCGTGGTAGTTCATCGTGAGGAAGTCTGCGGCGACCTTCGCCGTTGCGTACACCGACTTGGGGTTGATCGGCGAGCGTTCGTGGAGGATGAGCCCGCCTTCCTCGTCGAAGTCGTGGTGGTCGGACACGGCTTCGCGGACGTTCCCGTACTCCTCGGAGGTCCCCGCCGTGTCGAACTTCTCGAGCTCGAGGCCGACGTCGACGACCGACTGCAGGAGGTTGAGCGTGCCGAGCACATTCGCCGCGATCGTCTCGTATGGCCGATGCCAGGACTCGCCCACGTGCGCCTGCGCGCCGAGGTGGAAGACGTACGGCCGGTCGCTCGCCGAGCCCTTCAGCTCTCGCATGAGGTAGTCGACCGACGTGCGGTCGGTGAGATCGGCGAAGTGCACCTTCAGGCGGTCCCGGAGATGCCCGATGTTGTTGAGCGCGCCGCTCGACGTCGCACGCACGAATGCGTGAACCGTCGCGCCCAGTTCGACGAGAGCGTCGGTCAGATGTGAGCCCATGAACCCGTCGGCGCCCGTGACGAGCACGGTGCGGCCCGAATATGCGTCCCCGAAGTCGCTACGGAGCTCGTCGAGCGCGGCGCCTGTCCAGAGGGTGTCGTTCGCCATGGTCCGTACGCTTCCGCGTCGGTGAGCAAGCGTACAGAGTCGCGCGGCTTGGGCTCCCTGGCGAGTGCGGCGCTCACCGCCGTGTCGACGCTCGTCGTCACGGGCTTCGCGGTGGTCGTCGGCGTAGTGATCGCGCACGAGTTCGGCCGCACCGAGGAGACGGATGGGTTCTTCGCGGCCTACGGCGTCTTCATCGTGATCGTGCTGTCGTCGCAGGCGATCCGCGTGGCAGTGCTGCCGCCGCTTGCACGCGCCAGAGAAGAAGGGCGCCTGGCCGGAGAGGTCGCGGGATTCGCGACCGCCCTGGCGCTCGCCGCAGCACCTCTTCTCGCCGTCGGCTGGTTCGCGGCGGAGCCCGTCGCCGACCTGCTCACCGGCTCCGGATCCGAGAGCGCGCAGGACGTGTGCGCAGAGGCGCTCCGCTGGCTCGTGCCCGCCGGCATCGCGTATCTCTTCGTCGGGCTCGCCGCGAGCGGCCTGGCTGCCCTCGACGACTACGCGACGGCGGCGCTCGGGTATGCGCTGGGAGGCACGGCCGCGCTGATCGAGATCCTCCTTCGGGTCGACGCGGACGGGATTGCGGCTCTCTGGTGGGGCGTCGCGCTGAACGGTGCGATCTCACTCGCCGTTCCCGTCCTGGGGCTCGCCTGGCGTGCGACCAGCGCTCGAATGCCGCGACGGGCGGCCCGACCGACGGGCCAGCGGCTGCGGTCGAGGCTCGGCGTCTTCGCCACGGCGGCAGCTCTGCCGATCGCGCTCCAGCTCCTCTACGTCGTGTGCCTGCCGTTCGCCGGCCGGGTCGAGCCGGGGGCCGTCACGAGCTTCGGCTACGCGTACCTCGGTGCGGCGAGCTTCGTGTCGATCACCGCGTTCTCGATCGGGCTCGTCTCGTCCGTGCCGTTGACTCGTACCGGACTCGCCGCCGGCGCGGCGGCTCGGCACGTGACGGCGGCGGCCTGGGTCGCGCTGTCGGTTATCGGAGCCTGCGTCGGGACGTTCGCGGTCGCGGGGGGCGCCATCGTCGAATCGCTGCTCGGCGACGCATACGGAGGCGACGTCGGTGAGGAGGTCAGCTGGCTCATCGTCGTTCTGGCTCCGTGGATGGTGGCTTCGGTCGGTGTGAACGTCTCCTTCCCTCTCGCCTTCGTCGCCGAACGCCTGCGTGCGCTGCCCGTGATCGCGGCCGCGGCGCTCGCGGCGCAGATGGCGCTCGCGTGGGTCGGCTCCGAGCTCCTCGAGCTCGACGGGCTGGCCGTTGCGCTCGCGCTCTCGACGCTCCTCGTGCTCGCGGCGCTTCTCCGCGAGCTCGGCGCGCTCGATGCGGGTCTGCGCGGAATCGCGAGCGCGGCTGTCGCGATCGCCGCCGTCGCGCTCGCGGCTTTTCTCGTGCCCGCGCTCCTCCTGGGCACTGTCGTGGCCGCGCTCGTCGGCATCGTCCTCTACGTCGCGCTCGTCGTCGCTTGGCGACCCGTGGGACTCACTCGGTCGTGGAGCTACCTGCGGGCGTTGCGCTGAGCGCCGCTCGGTACACGTCCTCATGGCGGCGGGCGGTTTCGTCCCACGTGAACTGTGCGGCCCGCTCGAGGCCCAGCTCGGAGAGCTCGTCGCGGCGAGTGTCTGCGTCCAGCATCGCCGCCGCCATCGCCTCGACGTCCGTTGGATCGAACAGCACCGCGGCCTCGCCGCACACCTCCGGGATCGCGCCGGCATTCGAGGCTGCAACCGGGCAGCCGCACGCCATCGCCTCGAGCGGCGGAATGCCGAAGCCCTCGTACAGGCTCGGATAGACGAGGCATGCGGCCCGGCGGTAGAGCGCTGCGAGCTGGCTCGCCGAGACCTCGCCGAGGATCTCGACACCCTCCGGCACCGGCTCCAGGCGCTCGAGACCGCCGCCAGTGAGGACCAGCCGCAGCTGGTGGCGGGTCTCCCGCAGCGACGTGAACGCCTGGAAGAGCCGCGCGTGGTTCTTGTGCGGCCACCCGCGTGCCGGGTACAGGATCATGGCCTCACGCTCTTCGTCGCCCGGGCGAAAGACCGTGTGATCGATTCCGAGCGGCACGACGTGGATGCGGCTCGGATCGAGGTCGAGCGCGTCGCGTGCCCGGCCGCGCACGAACTCGCTCGTCACGATGACGGCTTCCGCCGAGCGGGCGGCACGGTCGTAGGCGAGCCTCCTGAACGAGCGCCGCGCGGGCCCGAAGAACTCGGGAAGGTCGCGGTGCTGGACGTCGTGCAGCGTCACGACGGTGGGGGCATCCGAGCGCGGAGACGGAACCGTCAGCGGGTAGTGGACGACGTCGAACTTCGCGACCTGGTCGCCAACGCCCTTCGTCCGCCTGGCCTGGAGCGCCATCACCGCGATCCGGAGCGGCCCACGCTTGGCGACGGGCGGATCCTTGACCTCGATCGCGGGGAGCCCTTCGGCGGCGTCCTTCGCCCTCGCGGGTACGAGCACCGCATAGTCGAGCGTGCCGACCTTCGCCAGCGACCTGATGAGCTGGCGCGCGTACGTCTCCGAGCCGCCGAGATCGCCCGGCGAGAGGGTGAGGAGGGAGAGGCCGACGCGCATCGTCTCAGCCTACTGGCCGAACCGGCCAATCCTATGCCCCGGCTAGAATGCCGCGATGCCCTTTGGCGACGCCAAAAACGGCGATTCTGCAGGGGTTTCTGCCGACAGCGCTGTGGACGTCGAGGAGCTCTTCCGGGCGCTCCGCGAAGAAGTGCGCCGATCGGGGGCGGATCCCGGCGGGGGAATCGGCGACGAGGACGAGCGGCGTGTCGCCCGCGCCGAGGCGGAGCGCCTCTGGCCGGTCTCCGCGGACCGCTCGCTCCGGCTCCGCCCGGGCGTCCGAGGAGGCATCGGGACGCCGGTCAAGGCGGTGCTGCGCAAGCTCATGCGCTGGTACGTCGAGCCGCTCGCCTATGACCAGCGGTCGTTCAACGCTGCTTCGCTGCGGCTGATCGACGATCTCCAGGAGCAGGTCGATCGTCTCCAGGCCGAGCTCGAGGCGACGCGCGCGAAGCAATGAGAATCGCCGTCTGCCGGCCCCAAGTGCCGTTCGCTCGCGGCGGCGCCGAGATCTTCACGGACCGGCTCGTCGACGAGCTGCGCGGGCGGGGGCATGAAGCAGATCTCGTCTCGGTGCCCTTCAAGTGGTATCCCGGCGCGCGCGTCCTGACGCAGGCGTTCCTCTGGCGCATGCTCGACCTCGACGAGGCCGACGGGCAGCGGATCGACCTCGTCGTCGCGACGAAGTTCCCCTCGTACCTCGTGCGCCACCGGGAGAAGCGCGTCTGGCTCGTGCACCAGTTCCGCCAGGCGTACGAGCTCGACGGCACCGCGCTCGGGCAGTTCGGCGACTCGGCGGAGGATCGTGCTGTCCGGCGGAAGGTGCAGGCGCTCGACCGCGTGGCGCTCGGTGAGGCCACTCGTCTCTTCGCGATCTCGCAGAACGTCGCAAACCGGGTCGAGGCCTCCACCGGTCTCCGGGCGGAGGTGTTGCCGCACCCGCCCCAGGCGCTGGAGTACCGCTGCGAGAACTACGGGGACTTCGTTCTCTCGGTGAACCGCCTCGACCGCGCGAAGCGCATCGATCTCCTCATCGAGGCCGCGGCCAGCGACGGCTCGGTGGAGATCGTCATCGCCGGCGAGGGGCCGGACCGTGAGCGCCTCGAGCGTCTCGCCCGCGATCGCGGGCTGAATGGCCGTGCACGATTCACGGGCCGCATCGGCGAGTCGGAGCTGGCCGATCTCTACGCACGCTGTCTCGCGGTCTTCTACGCGCCGGTCGACGAGGACTACGGCATGGTCCCGCTCGAGGCGTTCCTCTCCGAGAAGCCGGTCCTCACGACGACCGACGCCGGCGGGCCGCTCGAGGTCGTGTCGAACGGGAGCACCGGGCTGGTCGTGACGCCGGACGCCGAGGAGATCGCGCGCGCTCTCGGCTGGCTCCGCGAGCATCGCGACGAAGCCGCGATCTACGGCCGCGCCGGAAAGGCGATCGCGACGGAGGTCACCTGGGATCGCGCGATCGGGAGACTCCTCGGGTGAGGCTCGCGTACTTCAGCCCCATGCCGCCCGAGCAATCGGGGATCGCCGACTACAGCGCGCTCCTGCTGCCGGCGCTGCGCGAGCGAATCGACGTGACCGTCGTGCGACGGGGGAAGAAGAGAGCAGCGCGCGGAACCGACATCGCCCTCTACCACGTCGGGAACAACCCCGACGCGCACGCGTGGATCGTCGACGCGCTGCGCAAGCAGTCCGGTGTGGTCGTTCTCCACGACTTCGTCCTGCACCACCTCGTCGCGGGGATGACCGTCGGGCGTCGCGACGGGCACGGCTACCTCGACGTCATGGAGCGTGAGCACGGCGTGGTCGGCCGGCTCCTCGCGCACGGCGTTCTCGACAAGCGGATCCCGCCGTTGTGGGAGTCGCGGCCCGCGGACTTCCCGCTTCCCACCTTCGTGCTGGAGCACGCGACCGCGCTCATCGTCCACTCCCGGTACGTCCGCGACAACGCCCGCGCTGCCGGCTTCAGCGGGCCGATCACCGTCGTGCCGCATCCGGCCTGGCTGCCCCCGAACTGCCGCCCGTGCGCATCGCCCCGGGGACGGTCGTCGGCTGCTTCGGCGTCGTCAACGCGAGCAAGCGCATCCCGGAGCTGCTTCGTGCGACTGCCGCGGTCCGGAAGGCGCATCCCGACCTGACGCTCCTCCTCGTCGGTTCGACCTCGCCTGGCTTCGATCTCGACCGCCGGCTTCAGCGGCTCGGTCTCGACGACGCCGGTCTCGTGCGCGAGGGCTGGGTCGACGAGTCGCGGCTCTGGGGTCTCATGGCGGGGAGCGACGTGCTCGTCAACCTTCGTCACCCGACGATGGGCGAGACGTCGGGCAGCGTCGTGCGTGGGTTGTCGCTCGGCAAGCCCCTCGTCGTCAGCGACGTCGGCTGGTTCTCCGAGCTTCCCGACGATGTCGCCCTGAAGGTGCCGCCGGACGACGACGAGGTAGCGACGCTGACCGCTGCGCTCGAGCTCCTCGCCGCGCGCGCCGACGTGCGCGATCCGATGGGGACGAACGCGGCCGAGCTCGCACGCCGCGAGCACGGCGTCGATCGTGTCGCCGAGCTCTACGTCGCGGCGCTCGAGACCGCGGCGGGCGGTGCCGCGGTCGACGACGCGGTCCTGCACGACGTCAGCGCGGCTGCGGCGGACGTCGGCATCTCGGCGGAGACGGCCGAGGCGAGGGAGATCGCCCGCCGCCTCGCCGAGGTCGAGCTTGGGTAGAGCGCTCGCGCGGGTTCCGACCTGGGCGTGGCTGACAGCGATCGTCGTCGGTTCGGCGGCGGTCCGCGCGTGGCTGGCCCGCGACCTCGTCGCGCCGTTCATCATGGTCGACGAGATCATCTGGTCGGAGATCGCACGGGGAATCGCCGATGCGGGCGAGCCGTTGCTCCGCGACCAGCCCGACCCCGGCTACAGCGTCGTCTATCCCCTGCTGATCAGCCCGGCGTACGCGCTCTTCGACAGCCTCCCGACGGCCTACGCGGCGGTGAAGACCTGGAACTCCGTGCTCATGTCGCTCGCCGCCGTTCCGGCGTTCTTCCTCGCACGGCGCGTCGTCGGGAGCGGGTACGCGCTCCTCGCCGCGCTGCTCGCCGTGGCCGTTCCCGTCGCTCGCGTACACCGGCACCGTCATGACCGAGAACGCGTTCTACCCGCTGTTCCTGCTCGTCGTGCTCGTCCTCGGTCGTCGTCCTCGAGCGCCCGACGCCGCTCTGGGTCGTCACGCTGCTCGCGCTCGTCGGGCTCGCCTACGCGACGCGCGTGCAGGCGGTCGCGCTCGCGCCGGCGATCCTCCTCGCACCGCTCGTGCTCGCGCTCTTCGAGCCTCGCGGCCTCCGGTCGACCGTCTCCCGCTACCGCTGGCTGTACGGGATCGTCCTGGCAGCGGTCGGGGGAGTGCTCGTCGTCCAGCTCGCGTCCGGTGGCCTGCTCGGAGCGTACGAGCCGGTCGGTGAGCGGAGCTACGACGTCGGCGAGGCGCTTCGCTACCTCTGGTGGCACGTCGCCGAGCTGTCGCTGTACGTCCTCGTCGTCCCGCTCGCGGCGACCATCGTGCTCGTCGCGCGCGCCCGCACGCTGGACCAGCGACTGCAGGAGTTCCTCGCTGCGACCGTGTCGGTCACCGTCTGCATGGTCCCGATCGTCGCGGTCTTCGCATCGCGGTTCTCGGACCGGATCGAGGAGCGAAACATGTTCTACGTCGCGCCGCTCCTCTGCATCGTGCTCCTCGCCTGGGTCGAGCGCGGCGCGCCGCGTCCTCGCCTCCTTGCAGCGGTCGCCGCGGTCGTCTCGGCGCTGCTCGTCGTCGCCATCCCGTTCGACCGCTTCCTCACGACGTCCGCGATCACCGACACGCTGATGCTGCTTCCCCTGTGGTCGCTGCAGGACCGGATCGGCGACGACTGGATCAGGCTCGCTGCCCTCGGTCTTGCAGCCGGGCTCGCCGCGGCGTTCCTCTTCGTTCCGACGGCGGTACGCGGTGGCCCTGCCGCTTCTCGTCCTCGGCCTCTGGATCCTCGCGATCCGACCGATCTGGTGGGGGACGCACGGATTCGAGCGCTTTTCCCGCGGCGCGCTCTTCCAGGGGATTCGCGACAGCCGACCGCGACTGGGTCGACGACGCGCTCGCGCCGGGCGCGGAGGCCGCGTTCCTCTGGACGGGCCGGACCGACCGCCTCACCGTGAACCAGAACGAGTTCTTCAACCGCAGCGTCGGCCCCGTGTACTACGTCACCGATCCGACGCCCGGCGGCCTGCCGGAGACGCGGGTGCGAATCGACCCGAGGACGGGCCGGGTGACGCTCCCCGACGGGAGCCCCGTACGCGACGAATACCTCCTCGCCGACTCGTCGTTCGAGCCCGACGGCCGCCGGCTCGCACAGGACAAGGGCTGGGGTGTCACGCTCTGGCGCGTCGTGACGCCTCTCGTCTCCGCCGTCCGGATCGACGGCCTCTACCCGAACGACACGTGGTCCGGACCCGCCGTGACGTACCTCCGGCGCCGCTGCAAGCCGGGTCGGCTCACGGTCGACCTCTCGAGCGACCCGAGCCTCTTCGTCGAGCCGCAGACCGTCGTCGCGCGGTCGAACGGGTCCGTCGTCGGTCGCGTGCGCCTGCAGCCGGACGGCACGCACGTTCTGCTGAACGTCCCGGTCGAGCCCGATGCCGGGCACGACGGACTGCCGCGTCGTCTACACGGTCTCGCCGACCGCTGTCCCGGCCGAGGTGATCGGCGGCCGAACACGGACGACCGCGTGCTCGGCGCGCACTTCAACCGCTTCGTCTACCGGCCGGCACCGTGAGGATCGCGTTCGACGTGAGCCCGTTGAGCCATCCGCTGCTCGGGATCGGGAACTACCTGCAGGGCTCGCTCGGCGGGCTCGTCGAGGCCGCGGGCGGCGAGCACGAGATCGTCGCCTTCGCGCCGACGAGCATCCGCGGCCCGCAGCGGATCCGGGCCGCCCTCGCCGGGATCGACGTCGACGTGCGCACGTGGCCGCTCCCTTTCTCCCATGCCGTCCGCACGGCGTGGAGCCGGCTCGGGCGTCCCGCCGCCGAGCGGCTCCTCGGTGGCTTCGACGCCCTGCACTTCTCCGACTGGATGTATCCGCCACAGCGGAGCGGGGCGCGTGCGACGACGATCCACGACCTCGTGCCGCTCCACCATCCCGAGTGGACGACGGCGTAGGACGCGGTCGATGCACTCCCGGAAGTACCGGAACGCTGCCGAGACCTGTGACGTCGTCTTCGTGAACTCGGCGTTCACCGGACGCGACGTCACTGCCACGCTCGGTATCCCGGAGGACCGGATCCGAGTCGCGCACCCGGCGCCGAAGGACGTGTTCGCGACCGACGGGCCCGCGGCCGACCTCGCCGCTCCGTACGTCCTCACGGTCGCGACGCTCGAGCCGCGCAAGAATCTGCAGGTGCTCGTCGAGGCTCATCGGCTCCTCGCGGGCGAGACGGAGCTGGCCGTCGTGGGCGCGGAGGGCTGGGGCGAGCAGCCGCTTCTCGACGGGCCCGGAATCCGCCGGCTCGGCTACGTCTCCGACGAGGAGCTCGCGCGTCTGTACCGCGGCGCCACGGTCGTCGCATATCCGTCCCGGTTCGAGGGCTTCGGCATCCCCGTGATCGAGGCGATGGCCTGCGGCGTGCCCGTCGTCGCCTCCGCGCACGAGTCGCTCGACGAGGCGAGCGGCGATGCCGCGCTGCGCGCCGATCCCGAGGACCCGCAGGCCTTCGCCGCTGCGATCGAGCAGGCGGTCGTCGGACCGCGAGCCGCCTTGTGGCCCTCGGCCTCCAGCACGCGAGGACGTTCTCCTGGCGCGCGGTCGGTGAGACGTTCCTTCGCGGCTACCAGGAGGCAGTGGCATGAGGGGCGACCAGGAGATCGTCGTCGTCGTGCGGCGCGAGGGAGAGCTGCTCGTCATGCGCCGCGCGCCCGAGCGTCTCGGCTACTGGAGCATCGTCGCCGGCGGGATCGAGCCCGACGAGACGTCCTGGACGGCGGCCGTTCGCGAGCTCCGCGAGGAGACCGGCCTCGAGGCACAGGTGCGGAAGCTCCCGATCTCGCTGTCGTACTCGCTCCTCGACGACCCTCCGGCGATCCGGGCGCGGTACGCGCCGGGCATCGAGCGCGTCACCGTCCATGCATTCGTCGCGGACGCGCCGGCGGGCTGGGAGCCGACGCTCGACGCCGAGCACGACCTCTACCGCTGGTGCGAGCTCGACGAGGCCGTCGGCCTCATGGCGTACGAGACGGCGCGGGACGCGCTGCGCGCGGGCGCGGCGGCTCCGTGAGGGTCGGCGTCGACACGTCACCGCTCGTCCAGACGCGGGCGGGCACGGCACGCGTCGTCCGCGGGCTGCTCGGCGCGCTGCGCGAGCGCCCTGGCATCGAGCTCGAGCTCCTCTCGTTCGGAGGTGACGGGCGAGTCTCGAGCGTCGTGCGCGACGCCGTCTGGTACCCGGTCGGCCTCAGGCGCCGCGCGCGTGCGTTGGACGTCCTGCACTGCACGACGTTCCGCGGGCCGGTCGGCCTGCCCGTGCCCACTGTCGTCACCGTGCACGACCTCGCGATCCTGCGCGCGCCGGAGGCGTTTCCGCCCTGGCATCGGCTGTACGGAGCGCTGGGGGCTCGAACGCGTCCTGCGCGCCGCCGACGCGGTCGTCGCCGTCTCCGAGTTCACGCGCTCCGAAGTGATGGAGCTCGCAGGAGTGCCGGCCGCGCGGATTCGCGTCGTCCCGAACGGCGTCGACGCAGTCTTCGCGCCGGACGGCCCGCGCGCTGACGGTGAGTACGTCCTCGCGGTCGCGACGCTCGAGCCGCGCAAGAACCTCCGTCGCGCCGTCGACGCCGCGCGCGAGGCCGGTGTCGAGCTGCGCGTGGTCGGGGCTCGCGGCTGGGGAGGAGTGGACGTCGCCGGCTGGGTCGGCGAGATCCCCGACTCCGAGCTCGCGGCGCTCTACCGCGGCGCGCGCTGCGTCCTCTATCCGTCGTTGTACGAGGGCTTCGGCCTCCCGGTGCTCGAGGCGATGGCATGTGGCTCGCCCGTCGTGACGTCGCGCGCGACCGCCATGGAGGAGGTCGCCGGCGGAGCTGCCGTCCTCGTCGATCCCCTCGACGTCTCCGCGATCGCCGCCGGGATCCACGAGGCCATCGCGCGCCGAGACGAGCTCGTCGTCGCTGGCGCGGCGCGCGCCCGCGAGTTCACGTGGGGCCGAGCCGCCGACGCCGTCGTCGAGCTCTGGCGGGAGCTTGCGTGAGCACGGTCGTCTTCGACGCTGACGTCCTCGGGCGGCAGCGCACCGGCGACGAGACCTACGCGCTCAACCTCCTTCGCGAGCTCGGGCAGCTCGCTTCTGAGGCCGGAATCCGTCTCGTCGCCGTCACGCGGCACCCGGAGCTCGTGCCCGACGGCGTCGAGCCGTTCGAGCTTGGCACCCGCTCGCAGGAGCTGCGCATGGCCTGGACGCTCCCGCGCGCGCTCCGGACGCCTCGGTGCCGACCTGTGCCATACGCAGCACGCCCTCCCGCTTCGTGCGCCGTGCCCCTGCGTCGTCACCATTCACGACGTCTCGTTCGCACGCGACCCCGCCTTGATGGGCTGGAAGGACCGGATGACGTTTCGGCTCGTCGTCCCGCGTGCGGTTCGCCGCGCGGCCCGGGTCATCACCGTGTCCGAGCGCACGAAGGCCGACCTCGTCGACCTCTACGAGGTCCCCGCGGAGTCGCATCGTCGTCACGCCGAACGGCGTCGACCCGGTGTTCTCGCCGGGCTCGGGCTCGCACGACTACGTGCTCTCGGTCGGTGCGATCCAGACTCGGAAGAACCAGCTCGCCGCACTCGACGCCGCAACTGCCGTCGGACTGCCGCTCGTCGTCGCCGGCCCGGCGAAGGACGCCGCTCTCGCTGCGGAGCTTCGCGGTCGCGGCGCGCGGCTCGAGGGCTACGTCGAGACGGAGCGGCTCGCGGAGCTCTACCGCGGGGCTGCGTGCCTCGTGCAGCCCAGCCGCTACGAGGGCTTCGGCCTCCCGGTCGTCGAGGCGATGGCCTCCGGCACGCCGGTCGTGGCGGTTCCCGACGCCGCGCTCACGGAGGTCGCGGGAGACGCAGCCGTGATCGTCGACGAGGACGACCTCGCGGCCGGCATCCGCATCGCGCTCGCCGAGCGTGAGCGGCTGGTCGTCGGCCGGGCTCGAGCGCGTGCAGGCGTTCAGCTGGCGGGTGACAGCCGAGCGAACGCTCGCGGTCTACCGGGAGATACTCGGGACGTGAAGGTCTCGGCGGTCGTCGTCTCGCACGGACACGCGGACGAGCTCCGCCGCTCGCTCCCGGCGCTCCTTCCCCAGGTCGACGAGACGGTCGTGATCGCGAACCTCCCCGGTTCGGCGGAGGGCGTACCCGCCGGCGTGCGCGTACTCGAGAACCCGCGGCCGCTCTCGCTGGCCGCGAACGTCAACGTCGGCATCGCGGCGACGAGCGGCGAGTACGTCCTCAACGTCAACCCCGACGCGATCGCCGAGCCCGGCGCCGTGGCAACCCTGGTCGCGTTCGCCGACGCACACCCGCGCTGCGGGATCGCCGGGCCGCAGATGCGCTGGCCCGACGGGAGCTGGCAACCGTCACGCCGGAGGTTCCCGACCGTCCGCGGGACGATCGTCCGTCGCACGCCGCTCCGTCGACTCCATCCGCCGTACGAGACGCAGCGCGAGCACTACGAGCTCGACGAGCGTCCGGTGGAGCCTGTCCGAGCCGACTGGATGCTGGGAGCCTTCCTCCTCATGCGGCGGACGATGCTCGACGAGATCGGCGGCTGGGACTCGGGCTTCCGGCACTACTGCGAGGACATCGACCTCTGCTACCGCGCGGCGCAGGCTGGGTGGGAGCGCTGGTACGTCCCCGGGGCCGTCGTCACGCACGCGTACGCGGCGGTGATCGACCGAGCGTTTCGTCTCACGCCACACGCTGTGGCATGCGCGCGGCATGGCCCGCTTCGTCCGCAAGCATCCCGAGCGCCTGCTTGCACTGTGAGCTCGAAGGAGGATCAGTACGCGCGCCAGGCGGGCGACTGGACCGAGCGTGCCTACGCGGACGTCGCCGCCTATCTCGACCATCGCGCCGAGCTGATCGTGTCGCTCGGGCCACGGCTCGCGCCGGGCGACGAGGTGCTCGACCTCGCGTGTGGGGACGGCGGACTGGGGGAAGCGCTCCTCTCGCGGGGACTTCGCTACCGCGGGGTCGACGCGACTCCGGAGATGGTCGAGGCGGCGCGGCGCCGACTAGGAGAGCGCGCCGTTGTCACCGAGGCCGATCTCAACGACTACGTGCCACCGCAGCGGGTGGCTGCGACGACGGTGTTCCGAGCGATCTACTACGTGCGCGACCGCGCCGCGTTCTTCGCGCACGTCTTCGGATACACGGACAAGCTCGTGTTCGATCTCAACCCGAGGCAGTACCGCGTGGACGACGTCGTGGCCGACCTGCACGGCTCGGGCTTCGGCTCGGTCGAGCTGCGGCCGTTCTTCGTCCCCCAGACGGTGTCGCTTCCGCGACCCCTGCTCACGGTCGCGAAAGCGCTCGAGCGAAGCGGCCCGTTCGCGCGCGTCGCACTCCGCGCACGCTTCACGTATCTCGTCGCGGCCTCGCCCTAGCTGTCGAAGAGCGGCTTGAAGCCCGCCTCCACGACCTGGGCCCCGAGGAAGCGGCTCTCGCTCTTCGTCGGGTCGATGTCCTTCGGCCGGACCGTGGGCGAGATCGTGATCTCCATGCGCCAGGGGACGTTCGGAGGCGTGAGCGTGACGCCGTTCGCCTGGCAGTCGGGGACGTCGAACGGCCGCACCTCGGTGACGCGCTCGATCCGGGGCTCCCCGTCGACGATCCCGACCGGTCCGATGCGCACGATCGCCTTGCCCGTCTGGCGGAGGCCGGGTCTCGAACACAAGAACTCCCGGCTCAGCTGGACCGTGGCGAACCCAGGCTCGTCCGCCGAGACGTCGTACCGCGTGTACGAGGCGCGCGCGACCGGGTCCTCGCTCGAGCCGATCATCCAGCCGTCCGTCTGCCGCCCCACGACCGCGTCCTGCAGCTTGATCGGCCCGCCTTCGATGCGATACAGCACCTCGTCCTTCCGCTCCGCGACGATCGGCGCCTGCAGTCGTACTCCGTTCACCGCGAGCGCGTACTCCGTGCCCGGAGGCGGCGTGAGGGTGCCGTCGACGGCGTCGAGGTCCGGCGTGAGGATCGGGCTGCCGACCCTGATCGCGGTGCCGTCGAGCGACCACATCTTCTCGACGGACGGGTTGAAGAACTCGGTCAGCTGGATGTTCGTCGGGTCCGAGATCTGCTGGCCGAGGACGACCACCGACCCGCCGTTGGTCGCCTCCTGCACCCAGTCGTTCGGCTTGGGCAAGTTGCTGTCGATCCGCTCCGAGAGGTCTCGTTCCCCCTCGGCGGCGTAGACCTGCCCCGTGAGGCCCCAGGCGACGACGACGACCGCGGCGCTCGCGGCGATGACCGTGAACGCGGTCGAGTGCGGTCGTAGGAGCTTCAGCGCGACGACGACGACGAGCGATACCACGACCACGCCGACGAGCACGCCCTCGATGGCGCCCTCCGGCATCCGGAGCTCACGGTTGGCGAGCGCGGCGATCGAGAACCCGTGCGCCTCGTAGTACGGGAAGTCGAGATGCAGCGGCGTCGCGACGACGACGTACAGCGTGAAGAGCGCCGCTCCCGCGATCGCCCAGCCGCGCCCGATGCCGCGCGCGAACGCGAGCGCTGTTGCAGCGAACAGGACGGGGCACAGGTAGATGAGGTTCCGCTCGGCGACGTAGGTCCCGAAGACGGTGGAGATGTACGCGCCCTTGACTCCCGCGTAGGCGACGAAGACCACGAGTGCAGCGACGCTCGTGACGACGAAGGCGCGCGTGCGCGGGTCGCGTGGCTCGCCCTTCGGACGTGCCAGTGCGGACACTCCCGCGATGACGGGGAGGATGCCCATCCCGATCGCGAGCGCTCCCATCGCCCACGTCGCGTGCTCGACGATGCGGTCCTTGTAGAGGAGCATCGTGTTCCGCCACGCCGTCGACGCGTGCCCGATCGCCGCGGCGAACACGAATGCGATACCGACAGCGAGCGTCAGTGCGCCGACCCAGTCCCACCGGCTCCAAGAGGAACGCCAGCGCTGCATCACGTCCGACTGCCAGCCGATCCAGAGCAGCCCGAGACCGAGCACCATCAAGAGGATGGCCAGCTGCGTCCGGGTCAGCGCCGCCACGACGCAGACCGCGGATGCGGCGGCGACCCGCCCCCACGTGAGGCGCTCGAGCGAGCGCGCGATCAGCCACAGCGCGACGGTCGCGACCGGGTACGCGAGGGGCTCCTCCACGAGGATCGGGGCGTATGCAAGCGCCGGCACCGCGACGGCAGCGCCGGCGGCGGCGAGGGCGTACCAGCGCGTCACGACCATCCGCGCGAGCCCGTACGCAGGAAAGATCGTGGCCGTCATCGCGAGGACGAGCACGAGCTTCGCCGTCGCCCATGACTCCGTCGCCGACCCGAGCCACCAGACCGGTGCGAGGACGTACGCGACGAGGCTCGCCATGCTCTCGTACGGGACACCTCGGCGAGCGGGCTGTCCGGTGTCGGCGATCGAGCGAGCGAGCTGGGTCAGCTCGAGCTCGTCGGTGAAGATCGTCGGAACCGGGCGGCGCGACGCCTGCCAGGCGTACAACGCGGCGAGCGCGAAGTAGACGACCAGCAGCGGCACCACCGAGAGGAAGCGCGCGAGGAAGTCCGGGCGGGACTTGCCGCCCGCCTTCGGGGTCGTGCTCACGTCTGCGCGGCCTCGACCGTCTCGGGAGCCGACAGCTCGACATGGCGCCGAACGAGGCGGCACGGCACGCCCGCCCTGTCAGCGGCGCTCGTGACCGCGTCGAGGCGCTCCTGGGGGGCCGCGGGGATGCTGACGAGCACCTCGTCCGCACGGGTCGAGGCGATCGCCCGATCGGCCTCGTCGAGACTCCCGACGACGCTGACACCGAGGATCCGCCGCCGCCGGACACGCGGGTTGTCGTCGAGGAACCCGACGACGCGAGCGTCTCGGCCTTCACGCAACTCGCGCGCGAGGCTGCGGCCCGCACGGCCTGCGCCGACGACGAGCACGCGTCTGCGCCCGCCCCGTCCCGCGACCGTCTCGGGAAGCAGGCGGAGCGCGAGTCGCGAGGCGCCCACGAGGACGGTGCAGAGGATCGCGTCGATGGCGAAGATCTGGATCGCCGGGAACGAGCCGATCGGCCGCAGCGCGATCAGGATCAGATACGCGACGACAGCCGAGCCGACGCAGCCGACGACGATGGGCACGACGTCGCGCGCCGTCGCAAAACGCCATACGCGCCGGTACACGCCGAGCGTGACGAAGAAGACGTAGCGCGACGCGAGCAGGATCGGCAGTGCGGAGAGGTAGACGGAGCGCTCGTAGTCCGTTCCTGCGCCCCCGACCGCGAGGGCGTACGCGGCGAGGAATGACACGCAGATGAGCACGAAGTCCGCGAAGACTTCGACCAGGCGTCGCGGCTCGAAGATCAGCGCGCGCCAGAGGGACGGCTCCGGGCCCTCGACACCGCGCCGCGAGCGCTCCTCGAGATCGCTCAGGAAGCTCCCGAACTGCACGAGCAGGACGAAGGTCACGAGCACGCCGACGGCGGTCAGCCGGCCGTTGTCGAGGACGTTGTAGGCGAGTGCTGTCGCGCCGATTGCGGAAGCCACGATCGCGAGCAGGAGCACGGCCTTCGTCTCGGACAGCCCGTAGTACACGAGTCGGTGCGACGTGTGGTCACGACCACCCTGCGTGACCGGCCGCTTCTCGACGAGCCGCGCGATGGTGACGAGCGTCGTATCGAGGATCGGGATCGCGAGCACGAGCAGCGGCAGCAGGATCGTCGCGGCGGTCGTCCCTGCGACCGTCCAGCTCGCGGCAAGGGCGAGCGACGCAAGGCCGAAGCCGATCACCATGCTCCCGGAGTCGCCCATGAACACGGCTGCGCCGCGCTGCGGGCGCAGATTGAAGGGCAGGAAGCCCGCACAGGCCAGGCCGAGCGCGATCGCAAGCGCCAGCACCGTCTCGTTCTCGTGCGCCGTGAGCGCGTCGATCGCGAAGTAGCCGCACGAGACGATCGCCAGCGTCGCCGCGAGGCCGTCCATGTTGTCGAGGAGGTTGAACGCGTTCGTGATGCCTACGAGCCACAGCAGGCCGAGCGCCCACGCGAGGACGTCGTTCCCGACGACCTCGACGTTCAGCCCGCTCGCGAGCACGACGACAGCGGCGGTGACCTGCGCGGCGAGCTTTGCGATGGGGCCCAGGTGCCAGAGGTCGTCGACGAGACCCGCGACGAACACGATCGTGACGCCACCGAGAATGCCGCCGAGCTCCCCGCTCCACGAGATGATCCCGGCGACCAGCGCCACCGCGACGCCGGCGACGAAGCCGGCGAAGATCCCGACGCCTCCGAACGAGGCGTGGGCTGCGTGCGCCACCGCTCGCCCGCGGGAACGGCGACGAACCGCGCGCCGAGCGGCGAGCGGAGGAGGAGCCAGAGAACCGCGAGGCTGACTGCGAACGCGGCGATCGCGACGATCGCATTCACGATCGGAGAAGGGTAGTCCACCACCCCGCCGACCTAGACTGCCCGGCGTGTCCGTTTACGCCGACGTAATTCGCTACCGCGAGCTGTTCGGGAGCCTCTTTCGTCGCGACATTCGTGCGAAGTACCGCGGCTCGTTCCTCGGGCTCGGGTGGTCGCTCCTACACCCGCTCGTGCTCATGCTCGTCTACCTCTTGGTCTTCTCCGTCCTCTGGCGGGTCGCCGAGGTCGGGAGCGACGACTACTGGCTCTTCCTGCTCTGCGGCCTGCCGGCGTGGGTGTTCTTCGCGACGGCGGCGCAGGCGGCATCGCGCAGCCTGCTCGAGAACGCCAATCTCATCCGCAAGGTGAGGTTCCCGCGACAGCTCGTCCCGCTGTCGATCGTCGGGACGAACCTCGTTGCGTTCGTCGTGATGCTCGCGGTCGTGATCGTGCTGAGCCTGTGGCGGATTCCCGACGCGCGCGACACGGTGTGGCTCGCGCTGCCGCTCGGCGCGCTCTTCGCCTGCATCGTGGCCGGGTTCGCGCTCGCGGTCGCGTCGCTGAACGCGCTGTACCGCGACATCGAGCACCTGCTCCAGGCGCTCCTGCTGCCGTGGTTCTTCCTCACCCCGATCCTCTACAGCCTGGACGACCTCCCCGGTGTCGACGACTACCCCGCCGCGGAGTTCTTCCTCCATTGGGTCAACTTCCTCACGCCGCCGATCGAGGCGATGCGCGCTGCGATCTTCTCCGGGGAGACGCCGGGCGCCGGCGACACGATCTACACCGTCGTTGCGGCTGCGGTCGCGCTCGCCGCTCGGAGCGCTGGATCTTCAGCCGCTCGGACGACCGGATCGCGACCGAAGTCTGACGACCGCGCGGCCCTCGAAGAGGCCGTCGCTCGCAGGACGCTGCCGGAAGGCCCTCGTGCGTCTCCGGCTCGACCCGTCGATGAGCGACGGAAGCAGGAGCGGCTCGCCGAACCGCGGATTGCGACCCCCGCCGGGCGCCCAGGCGGCCAGGCGGCGACGGTCGCTCCTCGACTCGGCGTCGATCGCGCCGCCGACCGCCGCGTAGCCCTCGGCATGCGCGTCGAGAACGAGTCGCGACCAGTCGGGAGCAGGGAGCGCGCCGGGAACGAGGTGCGCCACGGCCGCGGCGTCGTCCGTAACGAGCGGCTCCTCCTGCGCCGCGAGCGCCTCCTCCACCTCGGGGTCGGGCGAGCCGTGCAGGCGGACGGCGAGACGCCGCTCGTCGATCCGCGGCCGCACGTCGACGGTGACGTCGAGCGTCGCCGACCCGAGCTCCTGGAACCAGAACCTGAACTCCTCGACGAGGTCGAACGCGAGGCGGTAGCGGCCGGGCGGTCGCGGGTGCGGTCAGCGACGACTCGAGCTCGACGGTCTCGCCGGGGCGCACGACATCGGGGAACGCGGATCGCGTGCCGTCCCAGACGATCGCGTTGCCGAGCGGATCGAGCCAGTGGTATGCGAGCTGGACGCCCTCGCGCCCGCGCGAGCGCCACGGCGCCGAGCCGGCGTTCTCGAGCGACGACGCGCGCCCTCGTCGTCACGCCGGCGCGCTGCTCCTCGACCTCGTAGGCGCGCCACCGCACTGCGAGCGGTCCGGCGGGAACCGGATGCTCGCCGACTCGCTCCATGGCGCGCCTAGACCGGAATCTGCTCAGTCGCGGATTCCGGCGCGCGAACATCCCTGAAGGCGGCCGCTCCGCGGCCGCATCGCACGCGACATCGGCCTCTACTCTAGGCGCATGCAGATCGGCGAGATCGCGGTCGAGGGCGTCGCGCGACGCTTCCGCGTGCATGCGCGCGAGGCACGGACTCTCAAGGATCTGTTCGTCCAGCGTGGGAAGTCCGAGGCGACCGACGTCTGGGCGCTGCGCGACGTCTCGGCAGATATCGGCCGCGGCGAGGCCGTCGGCCTCATCGGCCGCAACGGCTCCGGCAAGACGACGCTGCTTCGTCTGATCGCCGGGATCATCAAGCCGACGGCCGGACGGGATCCGCAGCGAGGGCCGGATCGGCTCGCTGCTCGAGCTCGGCGCCGGCTTCCACATGGACTTCACGGGCCGCGAGAACGTCTTCCTGAACGGTGCGATCCAGGGTCTGCCGCGCGCCGAGATCAAGCGTCGTTTCGACGAGATCGTCGCCTTCGCGGAGCTCGAGAACGCAATCGACCGCCCCGTTCGCACCTACTCGTCGGGGATGACGATGCGCCTCGGGTTCGCCATTGCGGCGTTTCTCGACGCCGACATCCTCCTTCTCGACGAGGTCTTCGCCGTCGGCGACGAGGCGTTCCAGCGGAAGTGCTTCGGCCGCATCTTCGCGTTCAAGGAGAGAGGCGGGACGATCGTCTTCGTCTCCCACGATGCGTCCGCCGTCGAGCGGCTGTGCGAGCGCTCCGTGTTCCTCGAAGGAGGCAAGGTGGCGTTCGACGGGCCGACGCGCGAGGCGGTCACCCGCTACCGGCGCGCGCTCGCGGACGACGCGAACCCGGCCGAACGCGGAGTCGGCCTCCGCGAGTGGGGGTCCGGCGAGGCGGAAATCGCCTCGGCGGCGCTCGTCGGCCACGAGGGGACTGACCGCCTGCAGTTCCTCTCCGGTGAGCCGTTCGAGCTCAGGGTCGGAGTGGACGCCGACGGCATCCCGCCGCCGCGACTGCAGCTCGAGCTCCGCGACGACGCCGGCACGCTCGTTGCGGGCCACGCGGTCGACCTGCGCAGCATCGGCTGGGCGCCGGGAAACGGGCGTCGCGACGTTCGCTTCCACATGGGCGCGCTCCCGCTCGCAGACGGTCGCTTCCACCTTCGCCTCGGCCTGACGGACGAGGCGGGCGAGCACGTCTACCACTGGCTCGACGACGCGCTCGTCTTCGTCGTCTATCCGGGGGATGACGTGCGCGGCGTGGTCCGCTTTGAAGGGACGTGGATGCTCGAGGAGAAGACCGCAACGGGATGAGCGCTCGCACGTGCCCGGACTGGCCCGAGCTGATGGAGCTCGACCCCGACTTGCAGTTCAAGCACTACACCGTCGCCGAGGCCCAGCTCCCGGCGGAGTCCCTGTCTCGCATCTCGCACGTGTCGTTGAGCGAGGTCGAGATCTGCTGCGATCTCGACCACCACGTCTTCAACCCCGGCCACACCGATCTCGACGTGGCCGAGGCGTTGCGCGGGACGCACTGGTTCGACGTCCGCGAATGGGCGACCTCCGGTCCGGGTGCCAACGGGAACTCCTCGAACGGCGCCTGACTACGCTTCGCCGCGTGCCGGCGATCGTCATCCCCTACCGCGGAGACGCGAAGAGCCGCCTGTCGTCGGAGCTTCGGGCTGCCGTCGCCGTTGCGATGCTCGGCGACGTCGTCGAGGCGGCGGCGCAGGTCGGCCGTGTCCTCGTCGTGACGGATGACGCGTCGGTCGTGTCGGCAGAGGCCGAGGTGCTTCAGGATCCGGGGACAGGGCTCGGTGCGGCCGTCGCAGCCGGCCTCGCGCGTGTCGAGGGGCACGTACTCGTCGTCAACGCCGACCTGCCCGCCGCGACTCCGGCTGCGCTGAGCCGTCTCGCGGAGGCGGGGCTCGCGTTGGTCGAGGCTGCAGATGGCACGACGAACGCTCTCTCGTTGCCGGATCCCGACGTCTTCGCACCGCTGTACGGCGCGGGCAGCGCCGAGCGATTCCGTGCGCATGCGGCGTTCGAGACGCTGCGGATCCCCGAGCTCGAGCTCGACGTCGACGCGGACGTCGACCTCGAGCGCCTCGGCTCGCGCATCGGACCGCGCACCCGCGCACTTCTCGCCGTTCCCGCGTGAGGATCGTCCTGCTGTCCGGTGGTGGCGGCGGCGCACGCTTCGCACGTGGGCTCGCGTCGGTCCTGGCGCCCGGGGAGCTGACCGTCATAGGCAACGTCGGAGACGATCTCGAGATCCTCGGCCTGCATGTCTCGCCCGACCTCGACAGCCTCCTCTACACGCTGGGCGGGCTCATCGACACCGAGCGCGGGTGGGGTCGCGCCGACGAGAGCTGGAACGCGCTCGAGTCCGCCGGCAGCTGGGGAGGGCCGGACTGGTTCCGGCTCGGCGACCGCGACCTCGGCCTCCACCTCGTACGCACCGACGCGTTGCGGAGCGGGACGCTCTCAGAGGTCACATCCGATCTCTGCCGACGAGCGGCCGTGCCCGCACGAATCCTCCCGGCGACCGACGACCGGCTGCGAACGCACGTGACGACGCCGGCGGGAAGGTTTCCGTTCCAGGAGTGGTTCGTCGGGCGTCGTCATGAGGACGAGGTCGACGACAGTCGACTACGAGGGAGCCGAACGGGCGCGGGCCGCGCCCGGAGTGGTCGACGCGGTCGGGTCGGCGGAGGCGATCCTCCTCGCGCCGAGCAATCCGTATCTCTCGATCGGGCCGATCCTCGCAATCGCCGAGATCCGCGCCGCGATCGAGGCCAGGAGCGTCCGCTCCGTCGCCGTCAGCCCGCTCGTCGGCGGCGCGGCGGTCACGGGCCCGCTCGGTCGTATGCTCACGCGCATGGCAAGCGGCACCAAGCCGGCGCACGTTGCAGGATGCTACGAGAGGCTGATCGACGCGCTCGTGATCGACGAGGCAGACGCACCCGCGACGGCGGACGTCGAGCTCGTCGTCACGCAGACCCTCATGCGGGACGCCGAGTCGGAGACGCGACTCGCACAGGCCGTGCTGGAGGCCGCGTGCGGGTAGCGGTCGTCGGAGGCACGGGGCCGTTCGGACGTGCGCTTGCTGCACGTCTGCACGCCTCAGGGCTCGACGTCGTCGTCGGCTCGAGGGACGCGGAGAAGGCTGCTGCCACTGCGCTCGAGCTCGACTGCATCGGCGAGACGAACGGCGAAGCGGTCGCCGACGCGGAGTTCGTCGTGCTCGCAGTGAACGCCGAGGGCGCCCTCGACACGGCGCGCGAGCTCCGCGATGCGATCGGCGAGACACCGGTGCTCTCCGTTGCGTCAGAGCTGCGCTTCGCGAAGGACGGCGTCTTCCCCTCATCCGACGCGGTCTCGCTCGCGGAGCGGATCCAGGCCGAGCTCGGCGGCCCGGTCGTCGCGGGGCTGCACTCCCTCGCTGCGTCGAGTCTCGGTGCAGAGCACCCGCCCGACGAGGACGCGTTCGTCTGCGGGGACGACGTCGACGCGAAGGCACTCGGGCTCGAGCTCGCCGCACGGCTCACCACGGGTCGAGCGCTCGACGCCGGCCCGCTCGCGAGCGCTCGGGCGCTCGAGGGTCTCACGGCGGTCATCGTGAACCTCAACAAGCGCTACAAGGGCCACGCGGGCATCCGGGTCACGGGACTCGCTTGACCGCGGAGCTACGCGTGATCCCGCTGCGCGGGATCCCGGAGCTCGAGGAGGGGGACGACCTCGGCGAGCTCCTCGTCGAGGCGGCCCCGGGCTTCGAAAACGACGACGTGCTCGTCGTCGCGCAGAAAGCGGTGTCCAAGGTCGAGGGTCGAGTCGTCGATCTCGCAGGCGTCGAGCCGTCGGAGCGCGCGCGTGAGCTCGCGGGCGACACCGACCCGCGTCGCCTCGAGGTGATCCTGCGTGAGGCGCGCGAGGTCGTCCGCTCCCGACCGCCGCTCGTCATCGCCGAGACGCGTCACGGCTTCGTGTGCGCCTCCGCCGGTGTCGACGCCTCGAATGCCAAGGGACCGGACACGCTCGTCTTGCTCCCGCTCGACCCCGATGCCTCTGCGGCCCGCCTGCGGGACAGGATCCACGAGCTCACCGGCATCGAGATCGGGGTCATCGTCTCCGACTCGTTCGGCCGTGCCTGGCGCCGCGGAACGACGGACGTCGCTCTCGGCGTCGCGGGCATCAGCGCGATCCTCGATCTCGACGGTCGACGAGACGCAGCCGGCTACGAGCTGCACGCGACGCAGATCGCGGTCGCGGACGAGATCGCCGGTGCCGCGCAGCTCGTCATGGGGAAGCTCGACGGGATTCCGGCGGCCATCGTGCGCGGCCTGCGCGTGCGCGGCGACGGTCGCGGGAGCGACCTCCTGATGCCCCGCGAGCGCGACCTCTTCCGCTAGCGCCGATAGACTCGCCCCGTGCGCAAGTACGCCATTTGGGGCACCGCGACCTCTCCCGAGCACGAGGAGTGGGTGCGCGCCATCGGCAAGCAGTTCGAGGCGGACGGCTTCGTCCACGTCGACGACATCGCCGACGCCGACTTCGTCCTCAACATGTTCGACCCGGCCGATCCGAAGGCGTTCCGGCGTGCCTCGCGCGGCACGTACTCGGCGGCGTTCTACGAGCTCGACGAGGCGCCCGACGACGCGCTCAAGGCCAGCTACCCGATGCTCGTGCGCACGCTTTCCAACGTCGTCCTCCTGCGCGTGCGCGGCAAGGGCGTGTGGTTCACGACCATGGAGCAGGGGACGTACCACGTGACCGAGGATCCCGAGACGATCTACGAGCGTCTCGAGCCGCTCGCGACGTCGCGCCTCGTCATCGACAACGAGTGGATCCCCGACCTCGAGCCCGAGCTCTGGGACGGCGACGAGATCACGACAGACATCAGCGAGGCCGGCCGACGGCTCGACGAGCTCGACCTCCTGCCGTCGCCGTTTCCGGTCGAGGAGTACCTCTCCGGCCGCGACCTGCGCCACGTGATGCGGCTGTACTCGGTCGGAGGCCTCTCGTACGGAAACCTCTCGGCGCGCCAGGACGAGACGCGCTTCTGGATGAGCGCGAGCGGCGTCGACAAGTCGAAGCTCGAGTCCGTCGGGCGCGACATTCTCATGGTCAAGGACTTCGACGACGATCGCGGCGTGATCGTGCTCAGCGTCCCGCCCGGGATCGAGCCGCGCCGGGTGTCGGTCGACGCGATCGAGCACTGGATGATCTACCAGGCGCATCCCGACGTCGGGGCGATCCTCCACGTCCACGCGTGGATGGAGGGAATCGCCGCAACCGACGTGAACTACCCCTGCGGCACGCAGCAGCTCGCGGTCGCCGTTGCCGACCTCGTTGCGCAGGAGCCAGATCCCGCCCATGCGGTCATCGGCCTCCGAAATCACGGCCTCACGTGCACGGGCGACAGCCTCTCGGAGATCTTGGATCGCGTCGCGCCGAAGGTGCTCCGGCAAGTTCCTATGTCCTGAGCCGCAGCGCGGTGAGGACCGCGAGCGCCGGTGCGATCAGCACGTCGTTCGCGAGGCACCAGACGCACACCGCGTCGATGACGAACAGCTGCAGCACGATCAGGTAGACGCTGAACGCGAGCCCGACGAAGGCGAGCATCGCGGCGGCGAGCCGCGCGTACGGCGCGTCCCACAGGATCAGCCCGAGGACGATCGTGTAGCTGACGAGCCCCAGCAGAGCGACCGGGAGTCCTGCCAGTTCCGAATAGCTCGACTGCTGGACGGTCTCGCAGCCTCCGCCCGCGATGCAGACGAGAGCCGCCTCGTCGTAGTGCACCCAGGTCAGGTACGCGGCGACGGCGATGCCGGCCAGCGCGACGCACCCGGCGAAGACTCGAAGCGCCTGGTCGCTCACCCGGTGAGAGCGTCGTCCAGCGCAGCGCGCATCTGGTCGAGCGAGCCGAACTGGACGAGGTACGGCTGCTCGTCTCCGATCGCGATGAGGAACGTCGGCGTCCCCTGGATCCCTGCTGCACTCGCGGCGGACGCCGCGCTCTCGGCCTCTCGCCGGATGTCGGCGCGCTCGGCGTCGGCGAACAGCGTGTCGACGTCGAGGCCCGGGATTTCGGCGCGCAAGCTGTCGAACGAGGTCATCCGTTACCCAGCCGCTGTTCTCGCCACCCTGATTGCGATAGAGCGCCTCGGCGAGGTTCCAAAGCTTGTTCTGCTCCGCCGCGGCCAGGAGGAAGCGGTACGCCGTCACGGAGTCGTCTCCGATGAAGGGGAAGCCGCGGAACTCGGTCTTCACCTTGCCGGGGCGGACGTAGTCCGTCGACGAGCGTGGGAAAGAACTCCTCGGTGTACAGGCGGCACCCCGGGCACTGCGGGTCGGCGTACTCGATCAGCGTGACCTGTGCCTCGGGGCTCCCGAGCACTCGCCCGTCTTGCGGGATGCCGGCGAGGTCGACGACCGGTTTCGCCGTCGGCGGCGCAGAGCTCGAGTCGTTCCTGGAAAGCACTGCGACTGCCACGAGCGCCACGGCAGCGGCGATCGCGATTCCGAAGGCGAGGACGACCGCGCGGCGGGAGGGGCGATCCGGCGAGCGGGGTTTCGAGGCGGCCATCCGCGCAGAAGTGTGCCCTCAGCGCGGGTTACACCGCCCCTTACACCCCCTGACGAATGGCTGTCACTCGATCGAGGGAGTAGCTTCGTGCCCCATGATCGAACTGGCTACGGAGCGACGGACGACCCCGATCACGCCTCGCCAGCGCGAGGTCGTCGCACTCATCGCAGCGGGTTGCTCGAACGACGAGGCCGGCCTTCGGCTCGGAATCTCCCCCAGGACGGTGAAGGCTCACTGCGACGTGCTTCGGCAGAAGCTCGGAGTGCAGCGGCGCCGTCAGATTCCGATTGCCTTCCGGCTGCTCACGGGAGAGGATCCGCTGTCCGCGGGGCGCCGGTACATGCTTGCGGCCCGGCTTCCCCGCTGACTCGGGGGCGCGCTCGTGGCGGCGCGCAGCCGCGGGCGCCCTCGGTCATCGACGGTGCTAGGGTCGAGCCGTCTGATCCAGGTGACGTCGGTCAGGAGATGACGACGACTGCGACAGTCCCCGAAGCACGGATCCGCAAGCGGAGGATCGTCGAGCGACCGCGGCTCTACGCACTGCTCGACGAGTCGTCGGCGCGCGTGCGCACACTCGTTGCGCCGGCGGGCTACGGAAAGACCACGCTCGCCGAGCAGTGGGTCGCGCGGGACGGCCGAACGGCTACGTGGTACACGGCTCGTTCGTCGTCGACGGACGTCGCCGCACTCGCCCTCGGTATCGCGCGGAGCGCGACGGCGATCATCGACGGCTGCGACCATCGATTGCGCGAGCACATGCGAGCGCTCCCGGCTCCCGCTGAGAACGTCGAGACGCTTGCGGAGATCCTCGGCGAGGATCTCGCCGACTGGCCGGCGACCGCGTGGCTCGTCCTCGACGACTACCACGAGGTCGCGCAAGAGCCGCGTGCCGAGGACTTCGTCGGCGCGCTCGTCGCGGTGTCGCCCGTTCAGTTTCTGATCGCGAGCCGCGTTCGCCCGGCTTGGGTCACGTACGAAGGATCTGATGTACGGGGAGACCCTCGAGCTGAGTCAGACGGCGCTGGCGATGGACAATCGGGAAGCGGCCGAGCGTGCTCGTCGACCGCAGCGCACGATCGGCATCGGGTCTGGTCTCGCTCGCCAATGGATGGCCAGCAGTCATCGGGCTCGCGAGCGTCTCCTCGGCCGAGATCGAAGCGGACGCGGAGCCAGTCCCGGAGTCGCTGTACCGCTACTTCGCAGACGAAGTCTTCGGCGCTCTCGGGCCGGAAGTGCGGCAGGGCCTGACGACGCTTTCGGTGGCTCCCGTACTCGATCGGCAACTCGTCGTCGCCCTGCTGGGCGCCGACGAAACAGACATCGCGGCTCGCGCACTCGACGTCGGGCATCCTCGTCGAAAGGGGTGGTGGGCAATTCGATCTGCACCCGCTGGCTCGTGCATTCCTCGCCGAGAGAGCCGGGCAGCTCGGACTCGTCCCCGCGGAAGGCTCGCGCGAGACGTGCCTGGCTCACTACCGGACGCGCCCGGATTGGGACGCAGCGTTCGAGCTGATCGTCCGCTTCGGCTTGGCTCAGGAGCTCGAGGCGCTGCTGGTCGGCTGCCATTGACGATCTTCTCGAGGCTGCGCGTCTATCGACGCTCGAGCGCTGGTGCGACTTCGCGTTCGACGCTGACCTTGACGCGCCGCTGTTCTCGATCGCGCGGGCCGAGGTGTTGCTGCGCCAAGGTCGCCATCTCGAGGCGCTTGCGCATGGCGAAGCGGCCGCTGAGCGGCGGAGGAGAGCACGCGTATCGCGGACTCTCGATCGCCGGGCGAGCTGCCCATCTTGCGTCGCGGGAAGAGGACGCTCTGGAGCTGTACCGCCGTGCACACGAAGCTGCAAGCAACGACTCTGATCGTCAGGACGCGCTGTGGGGCGAGGTGGGCTGCCTCATTGAGCTTGAAAGGTCCGAGTCAGCGGACACTCTGCGCCTGCTGAGACTCGGCGTGCGTCGGGCCGACCCGCGAGCCGTTGTTCGTGCGGCAGCCTACGGACTAAGCCTTCAGACGAAGCTCGGCGATCTCGACCTTGCTGAGGCCGAGTATGCCGCGACTCGGCTCGACCGCGTACGGGACCCCCTATTGGTGTCATCGTTCGAGAGCATCTACTCCCTAGGTTTGGGTCTGGCAGCGCGCTACGACGAGGCGCGGGATGTCGCCGAACGTTTCGCCCAGACGATTCAGCGGTACCGGCTCGACTTCGCACGTCCCTACGCGAATGCATCGCTCGCGCAAGCCTTGGCGGGTCTTCGCCAATGGTCGGACGCGAACACAAGTGCACTCAACGCGGTTGACACTGCGTCGCGGAAGAGGGACGGGCACGGGCATCAGCTTTTTCTGGCTCTGTTCATGCGTATCCTGGCCCAGCAGGGGAGACACCAAGAAGCACTCGACCTCGAGCTTCCGGTCGTCCGGGCGCCGCTCCCCGCCGGCGAAGCCGAGCTACTCAGTTCGCGAGCACTCGTTCTCGCCGCGGCGGGGCGCGTTCAAGAAGCTCGTGACTCGGTCGACTTGATACGCGGCCTTTCAGGGGCAATCGAACCGAACGTGCTACTCAAGGCCGTTGCTGCGATCACCGCATTGAAGGAGCATGACTCCGACGCCGTGGAGCGCGTCATCGAGTTCGAGAATACGGCGTTTGCCCGCGGCGGGCCCGATCTCTTGGTCGCGGCGTATCGATCTACGCCCGAGCTCTTGAGTGTTCTCATTCGCGCCTCAAGACAGCGAGCTCGGCTCGTCAGCTTGATCAGGCGAGCTCGAGATGAGGACCTGGCGGCCGCTAGTTGGGCAGCCTTCGTTCGCTGGCGGAGATCCCAGACAGGCTTTGTCGCCGCGCGAACGCGAGGTCTATGAGCTACTTGATCCAGCGACTGACGAACCGGGAGATTGCGAAGATCCTGTTCATCGAAGAATCGACCGTCAAGGTCCACGTCCATCACATCTACGACAAGCTAGGTGTGCGGTCCCGAATTGCGCTTGACCGTACAGGCGAAGCTCGAACGTTCTGCTCACGCAACGTCGGCGATTGACGGCGACTGTCGATGGCTCGTCGTAGCTCTGCGCGAACTGCGTGAAGTCTGCGTCGCTTCGCGAGTCGGTACGTCCTCGTCAGCGCCCGCGAGAATTGCCTCGAACGCGGCGACAGCGGCGGTGTCGAACTGACTATCGACGGCCTGGGCGAGCCTGAGGCGTGCGACGCGGCTGGGCATCGCGTCGCGGTAGGGGCGGTCTGACGTCATCGCGTTGTACGCGTCCGCGACGGCGATGATCCGCGATACGAGCGGGATAGTCTTCGTCGACGAGGCCGTCCGGATACCCCTGGCCGTCGATGCGCTCGTGGTGATGACGGACGATCCTCGCGATCTCGGAGTACTCGTCCACATGAGCAAGGATGCGCTCGCCGATTGCCGAGTGCTCCTGCATCTGGCGGCGCTCATCGAGCGTTAGCGCGCCAGGCTTTTCGAGCAGGCCGGGCGGCAGGCCGATCTTGCCGATGTCGTGTACGAGACCGCAGAGATATGCCTGATCGCACACCTCGCTAGCTAGCCCCATTCGCTGCGCGATGTCGCGCGAATAGATCGCTACTGCGGCCGAGTGGCCGGCGGTGTATCGATCGCGGGCGTCAAGCGTCGCGATAAGCGCGGCGGCGAACTGAAGGTTGGCTCGCTCTAGCGTTTCGTTGGCCTCAGATAGATCAAGTCGGCCAGTTGGCGCTGCTCCTGATAGAGGCCGTACAGGCGCTGTGCGGCCATGGCAGGCACGAGGAACAGGGCGAGCGTCCACGGCGAGACGCGCACATACATGAATGCGAGCAACGCGACAATCGGCGCGTAGACGGGCGCCGACGTCAACACGACCGGAACAAGCGTGGTGAACGCGTCGCGGATCGGACGCCCACGAACACCGGCCGTCAGAGCGGAGAACATCACGTCGAACACCTCTCCGACGACCGCCCCAACGAGCGATGCGGCGACGAGCGAGCCGAACTCAGAAGGGACCGCTGCAAGCGTAGCCTGAGCTGCGACTCCCATCGCCGCGCCTCCGATGAAGCGGGTGCACGTGTATGTCGCCCACTTCAGTCTGCGGAGCGCGATCAGGGTCGCGCCGCGCGACGAGCTCGGGATCGCCGAGCATGGATGCTGCTCCCACTATCGCCGCTGCCAGTGGCCCGAATAGCACCGCAGCGAAGAGCGTCGGAAGGATCGGATCGACTGCTCCTCGGTGGACGTGAGTCCGCGCTTCGCAACCGCGAACCGGACGCTGATGCGTTCGGCGATCGCTGCTGCGACTGCGAGTGCAACTACGGTCCGAACGGGACTCAAGGCCGTATCTGAGTTGCCAATAGCGCGACGCCGGTCAGTGCGGCCGCAACGATTAGCGCTGCGACGTACGCAAGCGTGCGCCGATGCGGATGGCTGCTGATGCTTCGAGCACCTTGAACTATCCCTCGAATGGGGTATACGATGCGCGTGCCGTCAGTTCCCAATTGAGGAGTCATTGCCTATGGCCAGGGGCTCGAAGATCTGGTAACCCGTCGCATCCTCGGTTCTCCACCGAGGGTGGGCATCCCTCTTTCGGGGGTAACCGCAAGAGGGGCAAGGCTCGGTGGAGATTGGGATGCTGACGGACGAGTTATTCAATGAGCCCACGCCGGAAGCCAACCGCTACGGCGTGGGCTCTGCTTCTTGATTGAAGCTTTGCCAGCAGGTGGCGTACGTGCGACTTGACGGTCTCCTCCGAGAGGAAGAGCCGCTCGCCGATCTCGCGGTTCACGAGCCCGTCTGCGACGAGCTGCAGAACCTCGATTTCACGTGCCGTCGGATCCTGGCCGACCTCGCGTGACGCGGGCGGCGTGAACGGGATGACCGCGCCGCGGCGCGTCGAACTGCGCCGCGCAGCCGCGGCCTCGAACCGGCGGCTGTGATCGCGGTAGCGGTTCAGGATCTCTCGGCGCTCAGCAGCGTCCACGTGTCCGGTATCGGCGCGGAGGCAGTACCCCTTTAGATCGTTCGAGCCGTTTGGCTCGAATGGGGGAAGGCGCCGGGGTCTGGCGCTACGCCGACTGCTCGAGCGGGTAGTGGCACGCCGCGACATGGGACGAGTCGCCGGGCGCAGGCTCGAGAGTGGGCTCGACCACGTCGCAGTGGCCCTCGTGGAACCGCGGGCAACGAGGGTGGAAGACGCAGCCACTCGGCGGGTCGACCGCCGAGGGGACGTCGCCGCCGACGACGACGCGCTCGCGCCGGTCGTCCGTTCATCGGCAGACACGGGGGACTGCCGAGATGAGCGCCGCCGTGTACGGATGCCTCGGCTGCTCGAAGATCTGCTCCGAGTCTGCGAGCTCGACGACGCGCCCGAGATACATGACGGCGATGCGCGAGCAGATCTGCCGCATCACCGAGAGGTCGTGCGAGATGAAGACGTACGTGAGGTTGAACTCGGCCTGGAGCGAGCGCAGGAGGTTGAGGATCTGCGCCTGGACGGAGACGTCGAGCGCCGAGACCGGCTCGTCGCACACGATCAGCTTCGGGTTCAGCGCGAGCGCGCGAGCGATCCCGATCCGCTGTCGCTGACCTCCCGAGAACTCGTGTGGGTAGCGGCTCGCGTGCTCGGGGCTGAGCCCGACGACCTGCAAGAGCTCGCGCACGCGCAGCTTCGCTTCGCGTCTTGAGACAGGCCGCCGTGGATCGCGAACGGCTGGCAGCACGATCTGCTCGACCGTCTTTCGCGGATTCAGCGACGCGTACGGGTCCTGGAAGATCATCTGCATCTCGCGGCGGAGCGGACGCAGCCCTCGCGTCGAGACGCCGGTGATGTCGCGTCCGTCGAAGCGGATCGTGCCGCCAGTCGGATCGATGAGCCGCAGCATGAGGCGGGCCGTCGTCGACTTTCCGCAGCCCGACTCGCCGACGATCCCCAGCGTCTCACCGCGTCGGACGGTCAGGCTCACGTCTTCCACGGCGTGGACTCGGCTCTTCGCGCGCGAGAAGACACCGTGCTTGCACGGGAAAGTGCTTCGTGACGTGCTCGAAGCTCGACGATCGGGTCGGTCGCGGTCTCGCTCAACTGGCTGCCCCGAGTCTGAGGGCTCGCAAGCTCGGCCCAATGGGAGCGCTTCATGTCTGCGGGCAGGTGGCAGCGATCGAGGTGGCCGTCCGGGATCGGGCGGAACTCGGGGAGCTCCACGGTGCACGGCGCGAACGCGTACGCGCAGCGCGGGTTGAACGGGCAGCCCGTGGGGACGCGGAGGAGCGAGGGAGGTGAGCCCTCGATCGCGAGCAGGGTCTCGAGCCTGTGGTCGATCGTCGGCATCGACTGGAGCAACCCCCACGTGTACGGGTGCTGCGGAGCGGCGAAGACATCGCGCGCGGGTCCCGTTTCCATCGGCCGGCCCGCGTACATGACGAGGACCGTGTCCGCCGTCTCCGAGACGACCCCGAGGTCGTGTGTGATGAGGATGACGCCGATGTCGAACTCGCGCTTGACCTTGCTCGATGAGCTCGAGGATCTGCGCCTGCACCGTGACGTCCAGCGCGGTCGTCGGCTCGTCCGCGATGAGCACGGACGGGTTGTTGACGAGCGCCATCGCGATCATCGCGCGCTGACGCATCCCGCCGGAGAACTGGTGGGGATAGTCGCGCGCGCGGTCTCGCGCCTTGGGGATGCCGACTGCTTCGAGCAGCTCGACCGCACGATCGAACGCCTTCGACTTCGAGACCGACGCGTGGGCAGTCACCGCCTCGGCTATCTGGTCGCCGACGCGGTACATGGGGTGCAGGCATGCGAACGGGTCCTGGAAGATCATCGCCAGGTCCTTGCCGCGGATGTCACGCATCTCGCTCGGCGAGCAGCGAAAGCAAGTTCCTTCCTCCGAACAGCGCCTCCCCGCTGATCTGCGTGCGGTCCTGGTTCAGCAGCCCCATCAACGCCAGGCTGGAGACGCTCTTGCCCGAGCCGGACTCGCCGACGATTCCGAGCGTCTCGCCGCGATGAAGCGTGTACGAGAGATCGGAGACGGCTTGCACATCGCCGTCCAGCGTCGGGAACACGACCGACAGGCCGCGGACCTCCAGGACCGTCTCCCTCATGCGTATCGGACCCGCGGGTCGAGGAATGCGTACGCGATGTCGACGATCACGTTCATGATCACGACGGCGACCGCTCCGAGCGCGACCACGCCGACCACGGTGGGCAGGTCCTGGTTGAGCGTGCTGTCGATGGCGAGCCACCCGAGCCCCTGGATGTTGAAGACCGACTCGGTGATGATCGCGCCGCCGACGAGAAGAGCGACGTCCATTCCGAACATCGTCACGATCGGGATCAGGCTCGCTCGCAACGCATGGTGGACGATCACCGTCCGTTCCGAGAGTCCCTTCGCTCGCGCCGTACGGATGTAGTCCTCTCCGAGTGTCTCCAGGAGCGTGTTGCGGGTCATCCGCGCGTACGTCGCTGCGAACAGGAGCGCAAGCACGGACCACGGAAGGATCATGTGCGAGAAGAAGCCGGAGACGCTCTCGGTGATCGGGACGTAGCCCGTTCCGCCGGTCAGGTGAAGCTTCTTCCAGAAGATGAACAGGGCCATGAGCCCGAGCCAGAAGACGGGCGCCGAGATCCCGAAGAGCACGAACCCCATCGCCATCCTGTCCGCAGCCGAACGGCGCCTCACGGCGGAGAGGACTCCGACCGAGACGCCGACGATGATCCAGATCGTCGCCGCGCCTGCTATCAGGAGCAACGTGCGCGGCGCGCGTTCGCGTACTTCGCTCGAGCACGGGGACGCTAGTGCCGTACGAGTATCCGAGCCCTGGCCAGCCGTACTCGTCGCCCGTGAAGAAGTTCTTCACGAAGAGCGCGTACTGCTCGTACCACGGCTGGTCGAGACCGAGTCGCTCCCGGATGAGTGCCAGGTTCTCCGGCGTCGGCGACTTTCCGGCGAAGCGCAGTGCAGGATCGCCGGCCGGCATGAGGTAGAAGACCGCGAACGTCAGCATCAGGACGATGAGGACGACGAGAGTCGCCCAGAGAAGCCGGCGGACGATGTACAGGAGCACGATGCAGAAGGTACAACGAAGCGCGGGGCCCTGGAGGCCCCGCGCTTCGCTTCAGGTCAGTTCGTTCGTTTCGATTACCTGTTCAGTGACGCATGTGCGAACCCGGCGAGGCCGGCGTTCTGGTCGAAGGACCACGTTGCGACGTTCGGCCGAGATGACGTTGACCTGGTTCGCCCACATGTATGGAATCCACGGCACGATCTGCTCCGTCAGCACGCGGTCGAGCGCGGCGTAGCAGGTGAGCCGTGGATCACCGACCTTCGCAGCGCATGCGGTCGCTGCCTTGTCGATGCTGGGGATATTGCGAGTGGTCCCCTTCACGCCCATCTGCTTCGCCTGCGTCGGCGTCAACCCGACGAGCGCGTAGTTCCTGTTGCCGACCGGCATGGATGTTGGCGCCGACGAACAGCGGGTCGATGAATGTCGACGGGTCCGCGTAGTCCTTGCCCCAACGCGGGCGAGTCGAGATCGGGATGTTGTTCGCCACCGTTTGGATCGATCGGATACGCGCCCGTTGACGGTCCGCACCGTGAACGTGATCCCGATCTTCGCGGCGCTCGCCTGAATGACGGGCAGGATTCGCCTTGTCCGCGGTTCGCACGTCCTGGATCAGGAGCACGCCCTTGCACTGCTTCGCGCTGCACACGCCGCCCTTGTTGGCGTACTTCGAGAGCTTCATCTCGGCCTTCGCCTTCGCGACGCTGCCCGCGGTCGCCCGGCTGTCTTGAACGGCGCGTAGTTCTTCAGCTTCCCGCCCGTCATCGGAGTTCGGGCATGATGTGCTCCGCGATCTCGCCGGAGATCGGGCCGCCCCACGCCTTGCGCAGTGCGTTGCGATCCGTCACCCAGTTCATCGCCCGGCGGACGTGCACGTCGTCGAACGGCGGCTGGGTCAGGTTCATCGTGATGTAGTACGTCTGGTCGGCGGAGTTCGACTTGAGGTACTTCCGCTTGCTCGCATCCGTCGAGTACTCGCGGAAGACCTTCGGCGACGCCGTCGCGTACTCGTCCTCGAGCTCGCCCGCCGCGATCTTGTTGTAGATGTCGTCGAGGTTCGTGTCGACGGTGAACTCGAAGCGGTCCGGATTGTTCTCGCGAGCCTTCGTGCTGTCCGTCCTCGCGTTGTAGTTGGGATTGCGGACGAGGATCGAGACTCGTCTTGCCGTCGTACCCGCTGATCGGCTTCATGGCGTCGCACGAGCTGATGTCGAGGTCGTCTGCGAGCCTTCGATCATGTACGGCCCGGACGAGATCACGAAGCGGCCGTATTCACCCGGCTTCCCCTCGAAGCACTTCGCCACCTCGTGCGGGATCGGGCCTGCAGCCGGCATGCCCAGGCGCTACGGGAAGTCGCCGGCGGGCTGTCGTGAGATTGAACACGATCGTCTTGGCGTTCGGCGTCTTGATGCCGGAGATCGACTTCGCCTCGCCCTTCGCCGTACGCCTCGAAGCCCTTGATCACGTTGAAGTAGAACGCGTACTGCCCGCCGTTCTTCGGGTCCGCGAGACGCTCGAGCGCGTACTTGACGTCGCTCGAGGTGATCTCGCGGTTGACCGGCGGACCGAACCTGATGCCGGTCTTGAGTCGGAACGTCCACGTCTTGCCACCGTTCGTCGGCTTGGGGATGGCACGTCGCCAGATCCGGCACGGCACGTCCCCGGCGGTGCCGACGACGTGGTTGTACCCGACCAGCGTTCGCACGAGCAGGTTCGTGTAGATCGCGATGACGTTCGCGAGGTACTCGCCGGTCGGGTCGAAGCTGTTCGGTCCAGCCGAACGTCGACTCCCAGCCGACGCGGTAGGTACCGCCCTTGGCGCTCTGAGCCTCGGATCCCGCGGATGCCGCGGACACGAGGCCGGCGGTGAGCGCGACGACACCCAAGGCGCCCGCGATCACCACCGCGACCCGCCGTCTTCATGGTGAACTGCACTTGCCCTCCTTCCCCCGCCCTCGGGCGGGAATCGCTGTTGATCATCACTCCGGCAATTGAGACGTCGCGATGCCCGCCGAGTCGGCAAATGCCGTCACCGATCGGTCCGGACGTCGAGAGCATCTCGCAACCCGTCGCCGAGCAGATTGAAGGCGAGGGTTGTCACGACGAGGAAACGCCCCCGGGAACACCATCAGCCACCATGCTACGTCGTACAGACCCGACGCATCGGCGAGGATCTGCCCCCACGATGCCTGATCGGGCGGTACGCCGAGTCCGAGATACGAGAGCGCGGCCTCGAAGAGGATGCTCTGCGGGATGAGCAGTGTCGCGAGCACGATGATCGGCGCCGCGAGGTTCGGCAGGACGTCTCCGACGATGATCCGCACGTTCCCGGACGCCGATGGAACGGCTTGCCTCGACGAACTCCTTCTGCTTGAGCGACAGCGTGTTTCCGCGTACGACCCGCGCGACGTACGGCCACGAGAACAGGACGATCACTGCGATGACGATCGACAATCCGGGCTTGATCAGCCCATGGACGCAACCCTCCTTCGTCGTACTGCACGAGGCGACGATGCCGATCGAGATCAGCAGCTGCGGAACCGCGAGCATGACGTCGGCCCCCCTCGACAGCGTCGCGTCCGTCCAGCGACCGAAGAAGCCGGCAAGCGACGCCGATGAGCGTGCCCAGAAAGCACGGCGAGGCCGGAGGCGACGAGGCCGACGAGCAGCGAGGTGCGCGCACCGTACATCGTGCGCACGAAGAGATCTCGACCCGCGACGTCCGCGCCGAACCAGAAGGTCGAGTTCGGCCCTTTCGGAAGTCCGAAGTCGTCCGTCATGTCCGAGTACGGCTCGTTCTGGCGCGTGCCCCGTCACGCGTTCCGCGACCGGGCCGCCGAAGATCGCGAGCAGGATGAGCACGATGATCACGACCCCACCCACGAGAGCCGCTTTGTCCTGCTTGAAACGAGCCCAGAAGAGCTGACGCGGGCTTCGGCCGATGACAGCCAGCTCGGTCGAGGCAGCTTCCTCGACCGTGGTCACGGCTGCAGCAGACAGCGTCCGACGCCGAACACGGCGCGAGTATAGGGCGAAGGCGGCCTGCTTCAGGCCGCCTTCGCTCCGTCTACCAGGTGTTTTCCCGCGTCGGCGCGCTTACGCGGCGAGGCCCGCGAGGTCACGCAGCGCCTCGAGGCGCTTGAGCGCCTGACCCTCGAGCTGGCGCACGCGCTCACGCGTGAGGTCGAGCTCGTGCCCGATCGCCTCGAGCGTCCACGGCTCGCCCTCGAACCCGAAGCGCAGCTCCAGGATGCGCCGCTCGCGCTCCGGAAGCGCGTCGAGCGCCCGCCGGATGCTCTGCCGGCGAAGCGACTCCTCGGCCTCGTCGAACGGGTCCGCAGCCTCGCGATCCGCGAAGAGGTCGCCGAGCTCGCCCTCGTCGTCCGCGCCGACCGTCTGGTTCAGCGAGACCGACGCGTGGGCGGCGCCGAGCGCCTCGTCGACGTGCTGGAGCGGCAGGCCGGTTGCCTCGGCGAGCTCCTCCTTCGTCGCCTCACGACCGAGCTCCACCTCGAGCCGGCGTGCGGCGCGGGAGAGCTTCTGCTGTCGCTCGACGACGTGCACCGGCACGCGGATCGTCCGCGCGTGGTTCGCGACTGCACGCTGCACCGACTGGCGGATCCACCACGTCGCGTACGTCGAGAACTTGAACCCGCGCCGCCAGTCGAACTTCTCGACCGCGCGGTTCAGGCCGAGCGTGCCCTCCTGGATGAGGTCGAGGAACGGCACGCCCAGTCCTCGGTAGCCCTTGGCGATCGACACGACGAGGCGGAGGTTCGACTCGATCATCACGCGCTTCGCGACGGGGTCGCCGCGCTCGATGCGCTTCGCGAGTGCGACCTCCTCGGCGGCCGTGAGCAGCTTGTGGCGCCCGACGTCCGCCAGGAAGAGCTGGAGGCTGTCGGCCGCGCCCGAGACGGGGCCCGCCTCGTAGCGCTTCTCGGCGACGGCGTCCTCTTTCTCGAGATCCGCGTCAGGCTGGGTGATCTCGACGTTGTGGGCCTCGAGCTCGCGCTGCAGGAGCTCAGCATCTTCCTCGCCGATGTCGTGCTCCAGCACGAACGCCTCGAGCTCGGGGGCCTCGAGCTGGCCTCCGTGCTCCTCGGCGCGCTCGATGAGCGCCTTGACGTGCTCCGATTCGAAGAGCTCTATTAGCTGGTTCTGCGTCAACGTTCTGTTTCAGTCCTTTCGTTTCCCGGCTGCGAGTGCGACAAACTTGCGGAGTCTATTGCGGATTTTTGGCGATTTCCAGGGTGATCCAGCGCGACATGCTGTCACAAGCACGTAAACGTTCTGCCCCTCACCTGATATTCCGTCGCTGAAGCGTCAGCGGTTCACGGGCGAACATTGACGAGCCTGATCCGGCTTCTTTCAACCTGAGACGCGGCGGTCTCCGATCGAGTTAGATCATGACCGCTCGGACGGACGACGAAAACCCCCTCCGGAGAGCCTTTACTCGCTCTTAGCGCGTCTTTCCGCGAGTAGTTCGACCGCTCGTTCGAGGGTGATCGCGTCCGGAGTGTCGCCACGGCGCAGGCTCGCGTTCGTCTCGCCGTCCGTGACGTACGGCCCGAACCGACCGTCCTTCACGACGAGCGGTCTGCCGCTCTGTGGATCTGCCCCCAGCTCCTTGAGCGGAGGCTTGGCTGCGCCCCGTCCACGGCGCTGCTTCGGCTGGGCGAGGAGCTCCTCGGCCTGTTCGACGGTCAGCGATAGGAGCTGCTCCTCGCTCGCGAGCGAACGCGTCTCGGAGCCGCGCTTCACGAAGGGGCCGTAGCGCCCGTTGGAGACGAGGATCTCCTGTCCGTCGGAGCCCTCGAGCGTGCGCGGGAGCGTGAGCAGGCGCACCGCGTCGTCGAGCGTGATCGTGTCGAGCGACATCGACGCGAAGAGCGAGGCGGTGCGCGGCTTGCCCTCCTCGCCCTCGGGAAGCACCTCCGTCACGTACGGGCCGTAGCGGCCATCCTTCGCGACGACAGCGCGACCCGTGGCCGGATGTGTTCCGAGCTCGCGCTCCGCCCCTGCGGGCCGCGCGAGCAGCTCCTCCGCGAGCGACGCCGTGAGCTCGTCGGGAGCGAGGTCGTCGGGCAGGCTCGCGCGTTGGTCGCCTCGCTCGAGATAGGGCCCGTAGCGGCCGACGCGCACGACGATGTCGGAGGCCGGGATGGGGATCGAGTTGACCTCTCGGGCGTCGATGCCTTCGAGGTGGTCGGTCACGAGCGCGTGCAGGCCGGGGGCGCCGTCACCGAAGTAGAAGCGCCCGAGCCACGCGACGCGCTCCTCGTCGCCTGCGGCAATGCGGTCGAGGTCGTCCTCGAGCCGCGCCGTGAAGTCGTAGTCGACGAGCTGATCGAAGTGCCTCTCGAGCAGCTGCGTCACCGAGAACGCGACGAAGGTCGGGACGAGCGCGGTGCCCTTCTTGTAGACGTAGCCTCGATCCAGGATCGTCGCCCATGATCGAGGCGTAGGTCGACGGTCGGCCGATCCCGCGATCCTCGAGCGCCTTGACCAGGCTCGCCTCGGTGTAGCGCGCCGGCGGCGACGTCTCGTGGCCCTGCGGCTCGAGGCTCGACGCTCGCAACGTCTGGCCGACGGTAACTGCGGGCAGGCGCCGCTCCTCGTCCTCGTCGTCGCTCGGCTCGTCGCGGCCGGACTCGTAGGCCCTGAGGAAGCCGGGAAACGTGATGACGGTCCCGCTGGCCCGGAACGTTGCGCGGCGCGCGTCCGCCGTCGTGGCGACGAGCTCGATCGAGACGGTCTGGCCGCTCGCGTCCTTCATCTGCGAGGCGACCGTGCGCTTGAAGATGAGGTCGTACAGCGCGAACTCGTCGCGCGAGAGCTGCGCCGCGCAGCGCGTCCGGGGTCTTGAAGCACGTCTCCCGCCGGCCGGATCGCCTCGTGGGCTTCCTGTGCGTTCGCCACCGCTCGCTCGTAGCGCCGGGGCTCGGCCGGAACGGTGTCCTCTCCGTACACGCGTGCGGCGTGCGCGCGCGCCGCCTCGAGCGCCGCGTCGGAGAGCGTCACCGAGTCGGTGCGCATGTAGGTGATGTGGCCGTTCTCGTAGAGACGCTGGGCGACGCGCATCGTCGTCTGCGACGAGAATCGGAGCTTGCGGCTTGCCTCCTGCTGCAGCGTGGACGTCCGGAACGGCGCCGCGGGCCGCCGTGTGTAGGGCTTCTCGTCCACGCCGTCGACGGTGAACTGAAGGTCTCGCAGGGCCGTTGCGAGGTCGCGCGCGTCGTGCTCGCCGAGAACGAGCACGGACGTCGAGCTCGCGGTGCCGTCCTCGCCGAAGTCCCTGCCCTGCGCGATCCGCTTCCCGTCGAGTGCGAAGAGCCGCGCCTCGAAGGCGCCGGGCTCGAAGGTGCCGAGAATGTCCCAGTAGGACGCTGCGACGAAGCGCATGCGCTCCCGCTCGCGGTCGACGACGAGGCGCGTGGCCACGGACTGCACGCGTCCGGCGGAGAGCCGCGGCATCACCTTCTTCCAGAGGACGGGCGAAACCTCGTAGCCATACAACCTGTCCAGGATCCTCCGGGTCTCCTGGGCGTCGACGAGCCGGTCGTCGATCGAGCGTGTCTGATCGAGCGCACGCGTGATTGCATCCTTCGTGATCTCGTGGAAGACCATCCGCCGGACCGGCACCTTCGGCTTCAGCACCGCGACCAGATGCCAGGCGATCGCCTCGCCCTCGCGATCCTCGTCCGTTGCGAGCAGGAGCTCGTCCGCATCGGCCAGCCGCTTCTTCAGGTCGGCGATGATCTTCTTCTTGTCCGGATCGACCACGTAGTACGGCTCGAAGCCGTCCGCGACGTCGACGCCGAGCGCGCCGAATCGCTTCCGCTGGGCCTCGGGGACGTCCTTGGCGCGATTCGGAAGGTCACGGACGTGTCCCACGCTCGAGCCCACGGCGTAGCCGCTGCCGAGGTATCCCTCGATGGTCCGTGCCTTCGCGGGGCTCTCGACGATGACGAGGCTCTTGCCCATCGGCGCGACACCTTAGCTCGCGTTTCCGCGAGCGCCAGAACGCGATACTGCCGCGTGTGGCGTCGGCGACCCGTCCGAGCTGGCTCTACCTCGCGATCGGCGCTGCGAGCCTGCCCGCCGTCAAGCTCGTCTTCCGGCACCGTGCGACGGGGACGGAGCACGTTCCCGCGACGGGCGGATTCGTCCTCGCAGCCAACCACTGGTCGAACCTCGACCCGTGGCCGCTCGCGATCCCTCTCTTCCCGCACCGTTTCCTGCGCTTCATGGCGAAAGCGGAGCTCTTCTGGTTCCCGCTCGGTCGGCTCATCCGCGCAGGCGGGGCGTTCAAGGTACGCCGGGGCGAGTCGGACGGAGAGGCGATTGCGACCGCCGTCGAGCTCGTCCGAGAGGGGTACGCGGTGGTGATGTTCCCGGAAGGGACGCGGCGCCGGAAAGGCGTGCGCAAGCGCCACGAAGCGCGCTGGCGGTCGGGCGCGGCGCGGATCGCGCTCACGGCCGAGGTTCCGCTCGTGCCGGCGGGGATCTCGGGTACCGAGCGGCTGGCGCGGCTCGGTCCACTGCGGGTCGCGTACGGGCCGCCGATCGCGACGGACGATCTCTCGGGGCTTCCGATCGGCGAAGCCGCACGCGTGGCCACCGATCGGCTGCGCGACGCGATCACCGCGCTCGAGGGGAGCCTCGCGTGAGGCCGCTCCTCGTCGTCGACGGCGACTCGTTCACGCATCGCGCGTACCACGCGCTTCCCGGGTCGATGCGCCGCGACGACGGCGGCCCGGCGAACGCGCTCATCGGGTTCACGAACATGCTCCTGCGGCTCTGGCGCGACGAGCAGCCGCGCACCGTGCTCGTCGCCTGGGACACGCTCGACGTCCCGACATATCGCCACGAGGCACTCGAGGCGTACCAGAGCGGGAGGGTGTTCGAGGCCGAGCTCCTCGAACAGCTCGACCTGCTCCCGGGCTCGTCGGGTCGATCGGGTTCGCGTACGCGAAGGCTCCGGGCTACGAGGCCGACGACTTCCTCGCGGCGGCTGCGGCGCAGGAGGAGGCAGCCGGTGGAACGGCGCTCGTCGCGACCTCCGATCGCGACGCCTTCCAGCTCGTGACCGAACGCGTGACGGTCCTCCAGCCGGCCAAGGGCGGCCCGTCGACGAATCGGTCCGGCCGAGGTCCGCGAGCGCTACGGCGTGGATCCCGCCCAGGTGCCGGACTTCATCGCGCTCCGCGGAGACCCGTCGGACCGGATCCCGGGCGCCCGCGGCATCGGCCAGAAGCGGGGCGCCGAGCTGCTCGCTCAGTACGGCTCGCTCGACGCAATGCTCGAAGAGGGCCGGTTCGCGAACGAAGCGGATGCCCTGAGGCTCTTTCGCCGCATCGCGACGATGGATCGCGCCGCGCCGCTGCCGCCGCTGCCGGATGTGACGCCCGACTGGGCTGCCGCAGCGGCGCACGCGACACGGCTCGGCGCGTCTCGCGTCGCGCGGCGCTTCGAAGAGGCGCTCGCGTGGAGCTGATCAGCCACCCCAGCTTCGTCGACGCTGCATGTGCCGTCGTCGAGCGGCAACGCCGAGATCCCCGCGCGCATGGAACGTCTCCACGAACGCTTTCCCGAGTACGAGGTCGGAGAGCCTGCGTCCCGCGCACAGGTCGAACTCGTCCACGACTCCACATACGTCGGCGCGATCCAGGCGATCGACCGGGACGTGTGGCTCGATCCCGACACCTATGCGAACGACGGGACCTGCGAAGCAGCGTCCCTGGCCGCCGGATGCGCGATCCGCGCGGTCGAGGTCGGCGGCTTCGCGCTCGTCCGTCCTCCGGGACATCACGCACTGCGCGCGGCGGCGATGGGCTTCTGCATGTTCGGCAACATCGCGATCGCGGCGCGGCACGCCCAGACCGAGCTCGGGGTCGGGCGGGTCGCGGTCGTGGACTTCGACGTCCATCACGGCAACGGCACGGAAGCCCTGTTTCGCGACGATCCGAGCGTGTTGACGGTGTCACTCCACCAGTGGCCGTTCTGGCCGGGGACGGGTGGCCCGGGAACCGGCTCGGAGGGGATCGTCAACGTCCCGCTCGCGGCAGGCTCGGGCGACGCCGAGTATCGAGCGGCGTTCGAGGACGTCGTCGAGCCTGCCATCCGTGCCTTCGAGCCGGAACTCGTGATCGTCGCCGCGGGCTTCGATGCCCATCGCGACGATCCGCTCGCGGAGATGGCAGTGAGCACGGACGGGTTCAGAGAGCTCGCGCGTCGCAGTGCCTCCCTTGCGCCACGCACGGCCGCGGTGCTCGAAGGCGGCTACAACCTCGACACGCTGCCCGACCTCGTGGCCGCGGCGCTGGAGGGGTTCGAGAGCCGCAGCTAAGCGGCTCGGGCGGACTCGAGCCGCTCGAGCGCCTCGCGGCGCGACGAGACGCCGAGCTTCTTCAGCAGGCTCTTCACGTGCGAGCGCACCGTGTGCTCGGAGATGAAGAGGCGCTGCGCGATCTCGTCCGTTCCGAGGTGCTCGTCGAGGAGGAGCAGTACCTCGACCTCCCGGGCCGAGAGCACGCGGGTGACCTCCTCCGGGACGCCGCTCAGGCGACCGCCGTCGCGGACGCGGTCGAGGAGTCGTCGCGCGACGCCTCCGGAGAGCGCCGCGTCTCCACGCGCCACACCGCGGAGAAACGCCGCGATCTGCTCGGGCGGCTCGGTCTTCAGCAGGTAGCCGGATGCACCTGCCCGGATCGCCGCGAGGAGGTTCTCCTCGGCGTCGGACGCGGTCAGGACGACGACCTCGGAGCTCGGAGCGCTCTCGCGGATCCTCGGCAACGCGGTGAGGCCATCCATGCCGGGCATCGTCAGGTCGAGAAGCACGATGTCGGGCTGGAGCTTCGCGGCCTCGGAGATCGCCGCCGCTCCGTCCTCGGCCTCTCCGACGACGTCGAAGCCCTGCTGGGCGAGCAGCGCCGAGAGCGCGTCGCGCGTCAACGGATGGTCGTCCACGATGAGGACGCGTTCGGCCACGTCCCTCTTATCGGCAGGACGTGCCGTGCCGACAAGTGAACCGTGGACCTCCCGCGGTCCCAGACGTATCGCTCGTGGCTCCTCGGCGAGATCCTGCTCGTCTGCCTGCTCGCGTCCGGAACGGCCCTGTTCGCGGCCAGCGACTCGCTGAAGTCCGCGTACGAGCTCCACGACGCGAGGCTCGCATTCGACACGGCGGTGGCTGTCGTGGCCACATTCGTCTGCGTGCTGACGAGCGTCCGGTTCCTGGTCGAAGGGCGCACGCTCGACCTGCTGCTGGCCGCCGGCTTCTGGAGCATCGCGCTCGGCACGGTTGCGTTCGGGCTCGTGCCCGTCTTCGGAGGCGGATCGCTTGCGCCGGCAGCCGCTTGGCAGCTCGTCGGAGCTCGGCTCCTCGGTGCCGGCCTCATCGCCATCGCTCCCTATGTCGACGGCCGCATGGCGGCCCGACGCCGCTCCCTCGTCTCGGTCGGCGTCGGCGTAGCCGTGTTGCTCGTCGTCGCAGCGGGGGCGATGAAGCTGCCGACGGGCACACCGTTCGATGCCGACCTTCTCGAGGGGTCGTACGTGCGGGTGGCGGCACTGCTGCTCACGACGCTGTGGCTCATCGCCCTCGTCGGGTTCGCGCTCCGCTACCGGCGCTACGGGCGAGACCTCGACAGCTGGATGTGCCTCGCGGCGACGCTCGCGGTCTTCGCGGACCTCCACCTCGTGCTCACTCCCGTCGTGTCGAGCGACCTCGTCCTGCAGGGCGACTTCCTGCGCGTCGTCGCCTACGGCGTGCTGCTCGTCGGGGTCTGGCGGGCGATCGGCGAGGCGGAGTTCGGCCGCGCGGTCGCCGACGAGCGCGCGCGGGTGGCCCGCGACATCCACGACGGGCTCGCCCAGTACCTGTTCGCGATCTCGACGCAGGTGAGCATGCTCGAGACCGGCGCTCCCCTCGAGCAGGTCCTGCCGCGGCTGAAGCGAGCTGCAGACTCGGCGCAACAGGAAGCGCGCTTCGCCGTCCTCGCGCTGTCGTCGGCTGGTGGGTCGGCTCGCTTCGACTCAGCGCTCCGTCGCTATATCGAGGTCCTGACGGCGGACGGCGAGCTCGACGTCGAGCTCGACGTCGATCCGCAGGTGAGACTGGCGCCCGACGAGCAGATCGAAGTCTTCAGGATCGTGCAGGAAGGGCTCGGCAACGCGAGGCGTCACGCCGGAGCGAGTCATGTGGACGTTTCGATCACGCAGCGCGCGGGCCGTCGGGTCGTCACCGTGTCCGACGACGGCGTCGGCTTCGACGAGACCGCGGTGGTTCAGGGCCAGGGCGTCGCCAACATGCGCTCGCGCGCCCACGCGATCGACGGTGCGCTGACGCTGCGCTCGGACCTCGGGCGAGGCACGGCGATCGAGGTCGTCCTGCGCCCCGCCTGACGGCACGATCAGCTCGGATTGGCGGGCTCGGCGACCCCGATCATCGAGTCGCGCGTGACGATGGCGGCAAGCGCGTCCTCGTCCAGCGCCTCGGTCCCGGCCGGCCGGCGCGGGATCACGATGTAGCGCACGTCGGCCGTCGAGTCGACGACACGAACCTCGACGTCCTTGTCGACCTCGAGGCCGAACTCGTGCAGGACGCCACGCGGATCGGACACCGCGCGCGACCGGTACGGCAGGCTCTTGTACCAATCCGGCGGTGGCCCGAGGAGCGCCTTCGGATAGCAGGAGCAGAGGGTGCAGACGACCATGTGGTGGACGCCGTCCGTGTTCTCGAGCGCGACGACTTGTGGCGCCTCGCCGGGGTCGAGCCCGAGCTCCAAGGCTGCGAGCCGCGCGTCGTCGAGGGCCCGCTGCTTGAACGACGGATCCACCCATGCGCGTGCGACCAGGCGTGCGCCGTGCGCCGGCGTGCGCGAGACGAGCCAGTCGATCCGCTGCCGGATGTCCTCGCGCTCGAGCACGCCCTTCTCGACGAGCAGGTCCGCGAGCGCCCGAACGCGTGCCGCGGCGGGCGGTTCCGCCGCCGTGGCGATGGGCTCGTGATCGTGGTCGTGACTCACGCCGCCGCCGCCAGCCAGTGTTCGAAGAGGTCTGCCAGCACCCGGTCACCGGCCGGCAGCTCGAAGCTCACGAGGTAGAGCCGCTCCTCGGGTAGACCGTCGCCGCCGTACGCGCGGGTCTCGGGGTTGCGGAAGCGATCGTGTGTGCGCACCACCGTTCCTCGGCGACCTTTCAGGTAGCCGGGTGTTCGATGGTGGCCCGCGTGCTCGCGGCTCGCTACGAGCACGTCGTCACCAGCGGCGAAGCTCACGTGGCCATCCGCGCGTCGAGCTCGCCCGAAGCGAGGACGCCTTTCTCCTCGAGGATGGTCTCGGCCGTGAAGAGCCAGCGCTCGTAGTAGGAGGCCCTCTCGTACTCGACGAGCGGCATGCTTTCGATGCCGCGCCGCATCTCGTCCGTGTTCATGACGCCCCGATCCTCGAGCGCGTTCTCGATCGCGTCCATGAGGATCTCCCAGTCGGCGAGGTCGTGCTCGCGCCGGTCGATCGGCTCGTCGGTCGGCCAGCCGCCGCGGTCGTGCACAGCGCGCTCCACGTGGATGATGCTACTGCGGCAGCGTCGCGACCTGTTCGACGACGCTCGGGAGCCACGCATCGACCGCAGCGGACACTACTTGCACGTCCGTGCGGAGACTGTGGTCGCCGGGTATGCGCGCGACGGTGCGATAGGGACCGGCGGGGGGCATGCCGAAACGGTCTCGCTCGCCCTGCACGACGAGGGTCGGCATCGACACGGCGTCGAGTTCCGCGAGGCGGCTCTCTGGAGGCGTTCCGGTCGCGCGCCGCGGCGGCTCCAGCGGAAACGCCAGACACAGCACGGCGATCGCCTCGACCGCCTCCGCGGTGCGGCAGGCGACCCGAGCGCCGAGCGACCGACCGCCGACGATCAGCGGCAGCCCTTCGAGCTCGTCCGCCGTCAGCCGCTCGACCACAGCGACCCAGGCAGTGTCGAGATGCCCGCCCGGCGCCGGAGAGCGACGGCCCGCCACGCGGTACGGCTGCTCGACGAGGGCGACGCTCACGGCTCGGGCGAGGGCTGCCTCGGAGGCGGCCACGAGGTCCGGTGCGGAAATCCCTCCGCCCGCCCCGTGCCCGAGGACGAGCGCGGCGCGCTCGTCGTCCGCGTGTGAGACGTGGGCGCGCGCGAGACCGTGCGGCGTCTCGATCTCGAGGACGTTCGTCCGAGACCTCCTACTGGGCCTCGAGCACCGACAGGATGTTTCCGGACGGGTCCGTGAACCACGCGATCGACGGCCCGCCGCCGTTCGCGCGGGCGATGCCCTTCTCGTCCTGCTCGAAGCCGTCGTAGCGCTCGAAACGGACGCCGCGACTCGCGAGCTCGTCGACGGCCTCGTCGATGTCCTCGACCGGGAAGTTGAGGATCGTGTACGTGGCAGGCGTGTGGTCCGCCTTCGGGTAGATCAGCGTGTCCCGGCCGCCCGCGAGGTGGAGGACCAGCATGTCCTGCTCGTCGCTGACCCGCAGGTCGAGCGTTCTTTCGTAGAAGTCGCGCGCCTTCGCCATGTCGTCGACGGCGAAGCCGCTGAATGCCTTCGTGTTCTCGAACATCGTCCCCTCCTTGGCGGGAGCTCACTCGTACGACTTGGGTTGACCCACCCACTCATCGCCAAACGCTTCTTGGCTCGCCATCTTGACATATGCTGATATAGGTATATATTGCATGCATGGCACGGGCAGCGACGACTGCAGATGCGTTCAACGCGGTGGCGGAGCCGCGGCGGCGGCAGATCCTCGACGTCCTCGCAGACGGAGAGCGTCCGGTGAACGACCTCGTCGCCGTGCTCGGGCTGGCGCAGCCGCAGGTCTCGAAGCACCTGCGCGTGCTGCGCGAAGTCGGCGCGGTCGAGGTTCGCGGAGACGGTCGCAAGAGGCTCTACCGGCTGAACGGAGAGGCGTTGAAGCCCATCCACGACTGGGTACGGACGTACGAGCAGACGTGGTCGGAGCGCTTCGCGGAGCTCGATGTCGTATTGGACGAACTCAAGGAAAAGGAGGAAGGACATGACGGTGACGGGTAGCCGCAAGGCGACGGTGTCGCTTCCCAGCGACACACAGATCCTGATCACACGGGAGTTCGACGCCCCGAGGGAGCTCGTCTGGAAGGCCTGGACGACGCCGCAGCTCGTCCGGCGCTGGTGGCATGCGAACCGAGGCGAGATGACGGTGTGTGACATCGACCTTCGCGTCGGTGGGAAGTGGCGCTACGCGATGAACGCCGCCGGCTTCGGCGAGGTCGGGTTCCACGGCGAATACCGGGAGATCGAGCCGTTCGAACGACTCGTCTCGACGGAGGCGTACGAGGGCATCCCGGACGCCGACGCGAACGCCGCAGTCGACACGCTCACGCTGACCGAGGTCGACGGAGTGACGGTCATGACGGTGCTCGTCGAGCATCCGACGAAGGAAGGCCGCGACATGCACATCGAGTCTGGGATGGAAGACGGGATGCAGGACGCGATGGACCTGCTGGAGGACGTTGCGGTCCGACTTTCCTGACGAGATGGTCCGGGCCGCCGCGCCGACACGCGGCGGCCCGGCGCTACCCTGACCCGATGACGCGCGATGCGCTCGCCAGGGTGGCAGGGGCGTGACGCAAAGGGAGATCAGCGACGAGGACGTCGCCGAACTCGTCCAGCTCATGGCAGCTGCCGCCTCGGCCTTCATCCGAGGCGACATGCGCACCTACGCGACGCTCATGCGGCACGCGGACGACTTCACGCTCCTGGCGCCGTCGGGCGGAGAGCCGCGGCGTGGATTCGACGAGTCCGACGCGGCGCTGGAGGCCCTGGCGCGCTACTTCCGCGGTGGCGAGGCCGAGCTCGAGGTCTTCGAGACGTACGTGTCCGGAGACTTGGCCGTTCTGGTCGCGATCGAGCGCCAGCGCGGGATTGTCGGGGACCTACCGGAGCAGGACCTGTCACTCCGAGTGACCCTGCTCTTTCGCCGCGAAGGGTCCGAGTGGCGGCTCTTGCATCGGCACGCTGATCCGCTCGTGCACGAGATCAGCGAAGCGCACCTGGGGGCGCTTGCTCGCGGCGACGCGAGCGCGACGGCCGAGTCCAACGGCTCGGAGGAGGCCGCCGAGGCGAGCCAAGCCGTGGACGACAGCTTTCTCGCCTCGCCCTAGGGGCCTGGATGGAGAAGCCCCGCTCTCGCGGGGCTTCTCCGTAGCAGGCCTGTAAGCCGGATTCTGTCGAGGGTGACCATCTCTCTTGGCGGTGTACCCGGCTCCTCGGCGGGCCGCGTCAACGGAGCCTGCTTCACCTTGCACCGGACGGGGTTTGGCAAGCCGGCCATGTCGCCACGGCCGCTGGTGGGCTCTTACCCCACCGTTTCACCCTTACCGACCCGGTTTCCCGGCCCGGCGGTCTCCTTTCTGTTCCACTTTCCGTCGGCTTTCGCCGCCTCGGTGGCCCCGGTGGGCGAACCCAGCGAAGCTGCCCGAGCGTCCTGCCCTGTGGTGTCCGGACTTTCCTCGAACCCGACCGACGATGTCGGCAGGGTCCGCGGTCACCCGGCCTGCACGGCTGATGGTAACGCGATCTCGGCGATCCGTTCCTCGGATTCGGCCAGGATCGACCTGCACTCTGGACACGCGACCGTGCCTCGGATGTGGAGCACGAACTCGCCGCACACGAGGCATTCCAGGCTCACGCCGCGGACGAACGCCGCAAGCTCCTGATCGAGCGTCCTGTTGAGCGATTCCACGGTCATCGTGTACCCCCTACGCGAGGCTTCTGAACACTCCCGTCACCTTCCCGAGGATCTCCACGTGCTCGGGGAACATTGGCTCGAGGGCAGCGTTCTCGGGCTGCAGTCGGATGCGACCGTCGCGCTCGCGATGGAAGGTCTTCACGGTCGCCTCGTCGGCCGACTCGTCGTCTCCGACGAGTGCGACGACGATCTCCCCGGCGCGCGCGTGCGACTGCTTGCGCACGACGACGATGTCGCCGTCGAGGATTCCGGCCTCGACCATCGAGTCGCCCTTGACCCTGAGCAGGAAGTCGGCGTCGCGGCCGAGCGGCTCCGGCACGGCGATCTCGTCCTCGACCGACTCCGCGGCGAGGAGCGGGCCGCCGGCCGCGATTTGACCGATGAGCGGGAGAGTTGGCACCGACGCCGTGCGCTCGACGGTTTCCTCACGCTTGCGGCCGACGAGCTCGATGGCCCGAGGCTTCGTCGGGTCGCGCTTGAGCAGTCCCGCGCGCTCGAGGTTCGCGAGGTGCGCGTGAACGGTCGACGGTGAGGCGAGCCCGACGGCGTCGCCGATCTCCCGAACAGTGGGGGGATAGCCGTGCGCGTCCACGTACTCGGCGAGGAACTGCCAGATCTCCTGCTGTCGCGCGGTGAGCACCGGGCTTGTCGAGGTGATCGGGGTTTCCAATGTCATCGGATCTCCAGTGTCGGGGACGAACGTATGTTCGTCACAGGAGGGTAGATCCCTCCCCGGACGACGTCAAGTCGTCGGGCGGCGGGCCGAGAACGCAGCCTGCTCGAGCTCGTACGGGTTCTCGACCGTGGTGTCGACGAGCTCGAGGCCCGACTCGGCGATGAGCCGCTCCCAGGTCGAGCGCGGGAAGACGCCGAGCGTGTGCCGGTCGTGAACGACAAGCTCCTTCTCGCCGGGGCCGCGCGCGATGATGAGGTAGTCGACCGCATAGGTGGAGCCCGTCGCCGGATGGATCCACTCGAGGTAGCGCAGGCTTCGACCGTCGTCGCCGTCGTGACCGCCGTGATCCGTCTTCGGCTTGAAGATCTCGGTGGTCGCGTCGGGTGTGAGGACGACCACACCGCCCGGACGGACGTGGGCCGCAGCCGTCCCGATCGCGGCACCGAGGTCCTCTTCGGTCGTGAGGTACGAGATCGCGTCGTGGATGAAGACGACGTCGAACTCGCGGCCGAGCCTGAGCGTCCGCATGTCGCCCTCGAGGTGCTCGCACTCGGGGTTGAGCGTCCGGCTCAGCGCGAGCATGTCCGGCGAGATGTCGATCAGGGTGCAGGCGAAGCGTGCCTTCAGGTGCGACGCGTTGTTGCCTCCCCCGGAGCCCAGCTCGAGGAGCGTGTGCGCTTCGCCGATCGCCACCTCGTCCACCACTCGACTGACGAATGCCGCTTCGTCCCAGTAGTCCGCTGGGTGCGTCAGCAGGTGGAACCACGGTGCGAGATCCGTGTACATGTGCATCGGGGTCAGACCGAAGTCTGACCGGGAAACGGAGTCGGGGTCAGACTGAAGTCCGACCGAGAGAGACGGAGCGGGGGTCAGACTGAAGTCTTACCCCCGCCGTTCTTCATGCGCTGGAGAGGACTTGAACCTCCACGGCCTAAGTGGCCACTAGGCCCTCAACCTAGCGCGTCTACCAATTCCGCCACCAGCGCGCGCTTTCGCAAGTCTAGAGAAGGTGGAACAGCACGAGCGTGTTGATCCCGAAGAGCGTTGCGACGAGCACCGTGAGGCGCGTGAGGTTCTTCTCGACGACGTGCGTCCCGCCCTGCGAGTGCGGCGTGAAGCCGAGCCCTCCCATGCCTGCCTCGCGCCCGGAGTGCATGAGGACGAGCGTGACGAGCCCCGCTGCAACGAGCACCTGGAAGACCGCTGAGATCTGAAGCCACGGCATGGATGGCCAGGGTACCAACGCGGGTAGCGGCGAGGGTACGCTCAGCCGGTGGCCGACGACGCGCGCGAGCGCATCCAGAAGCTCCTCGTGATCGGCGACAACCGGCTCAAGCAGGGTGTCAGGCCCGAGAAGGTGCGCGAGACCTACGAGGAGGCGCTCGCCGTCGCGCGCGAGGCCGGCATCGAGGACACGATCGGGCCGCTCGTCGAGGTCAGGCTGGCCGATCTCCAGCGGCTCTCCGGAGGATCTCCTCCACCCGTTCCGCCTGCAGCCTGACGTCGTGAGCCGCCGCCGCTTCGCGACCGGCGAGATTCGGGCGCGGTAGCGCGGCGGCCTCGGAGAGAGCCGCGACGAGCTCGGCGTCGTCGAGCGGGTCGACCAGGACGCCCGCTTCGGGCGTGACGAACTCCGGAGGCCCGCCGACCGAGGACGCGACGACGGAGCGCGCCGAGGCCATCGCCTCGAGCGCCGCGAGCCCGAAGGGCTCGGACAGGCTCGGCTGGCAGACGACGTCGGACGCGGCGATCCAGGTCGGCACCTCGTCGTGAGGAACGCGGCCGACGAGGCGGACTCCGGGACGTCCCTCGAGTGCGCCTCGCAGCGGCCCGTCGCCGACGAACGCGAGCGTGCCCTCCCCGCGCTGCTCGAACGCGCGGGCGAGGCGGAGCACGTTCTTCCGTTCGGTCAAGCTGCCGAGGCACAGAAAGCGGGTTCCATCGTCGACCCAGCCCACGGCCCTTCGCGCAGCCTCCGACTCGAGCGGCACGAACCGTTCGAGGTCGACGCCGCAGTCGACGACGTCCGTCTTGCCAGCTGCCTCCGGCACGGCTTCTTCGAGCCGGTCGCGCAGCCACCGAGAGACTGCGATCACGCTCGCGGCGCGCCGCACGACGAACCGGGTCGCGGCGCGAACGCCGATTAGCGGTGCCGATGTTCGAAACGTCCTGGCCGTGAGCTGTGACGACGAGCGGAGCGCGCGTCGCGAGAGCGGCCGCGAGCCCGGCGGGCACGAGGAAGTGGGCGTAGGCGACGTCCGGGCGGAACGTGCGGGCGACGCGTCGCGCGTCGCGGACGAGCGTCAGGTGGCGGCCTCGCCCCCCTCGCCGAGCGTCGACCACGGCGCGCTCGATCTCGTGGCCGCGTGCCCGGAGCTCGCGCTCGAGGTTCGCGACGAACACGCCGAGGTCCGGATCCTCCGGCCCCGGATACATCTGGGAGACGAGCAGGATGCGCAGGGCGCTACCCGCGCGTCACCTGCAGGATCCCGAGGCACATCTCGTCCGTCGTGCCCTCGCCCCAGAGGACGTAGCGCGGGATCTTCGGGATACCGTGGCCCCCGTGCATGCGCTTGCGCGCGTCGTGGCGGCAGGTCACGCGCACGACGTCTCCGGGCTCTGCGCGCGCGGGCTCCTCGAGCATGTAGGCGTTCTGCCAGTGGAAGTTCCAGCGCGGGATGTCCAGCAGTACCTTCGAGCGCGAGGTCCCCGGGTTGAGCTCCAGCTTGATCGACGCTCCCAGGAGGTGCATGTGCCCGGCGGCGATGTGGATCGTCGTCGGCGTCGTAAGGCGCCGGTCGCAGGTCGAGACGGCGCTCGCGGCCGGGCTCGCCGCACTTCCGCGACAGAGAATCAGGAGGCCGGCTGGGACGAACGCGGCGCTCGAGCCGTACTTGCGCCCGAGTTCGAAGAGCGCCTCGTTTCGATCACACAGCTTGCCCTGCTCTCCCTGGGCGCAGGCGAGCTCGACCGGGCCGGGAAGGAGAACGGTCTGCAGCGGTGTGAGCCCGGCGGAGGCGGGCGCCACGGTGAGGAGCGCGCGCGAGCGATCGGGTGCGCGGCCGTTCAGCAGGTTGTAGTGAACCTGCATCACGATCTTGCTCCCCGCGGGAAGCGAGACCCCGGTTCCCTCGGGTAGCCGGCTGCCGCCCCAGCCCGGCGCCCAGGCCGCGATCCAGTTCGCGTTGTTGAGCGAGTCGGCGATGCCGGCACCGTCTCCTGCCGGAAGCCCGGTGCCGCCGAAGCAGGACCACCCCGGCCCCGCATCCTTGCCGTCGAGGCCCTTGGCGGCTGCCAGCTGGCTCGGGGCGACACGGAAGAGGATCACGTGGTGCACGACCTTGGGCTGACCGGGCTCGATCCGGGCCGAGGTCACGAACGAGTTGCCCGCCTGTTGCGGGTCGAGGAGGAAGCACCTGTAGTCGTCGGTCACGCCCTTTGGCGCCGACGGCTTGTAGGCCGCCTGCATGCGGAGGTTCAGCAGCTTCTCGCCCGCCCGCACCTCCGGGCCTCTCGGCGCGCGCCGGCTTGCGGGCCGGGCCGTCGACCTTGCCGCCTGCGCGAGCCCACGCGAGGATCGTGGCCCGCTGGTCGGCGCTCAGGATCCGTGCGTCTTGCCCGACGTAGGCCGGCGAGCTCCTCCCGGGAGGCCACGGCGGCATGAGTCGCGCCTCGACTGCGGCCGCGATGGCGGCCGAGCTCTGCGAGATCTGCCTTGCGGTGACGAGCGAGAAGGGTGCGATGCCGCCGGGTCGGTGGCAGCCCGCGCACTTCTCCGCGAGGACCGGGGCGACGTCGCGCGTGAAGCTCGGCGCTGCCGCGCGTGCACTCTCGTCACGCGCCATCGCGAGTGCGGCCAGCGGCACGGCGAGGGCGACTGCTGCGGCGACGGCGATGACGAGGCGGGTCGAGCTACGCATGCTGGGCGTCATATGTACCCCAAAGCTGGCGCAGGACGCCGCAGATCTCTCCCACGGTGCAGTTGACGCGCAACGCCTCGCGCATCGAGGGGAGGAGGTTCTCGGCGGACTCGGCGACGGCGCGAACCTCGTCGAGCGCCGAGCGGGCAGCCTCACCGTCGCGCTCGCCGCGGACGCGAGCCGTGCGCTCCCGCTGGCGCTGCTCGATCGCGGGATCGACCTGCAGGAGCTCGACGGGCTCCGCCGTGTCCTCGGTGAACACATTCACGCCGACGATCGCGCGAGCGCCCGACTCGACGTCGCGCTGGTAGCGGTACGCCGAGGCCTCGATCTCGGCCTGGACGAATCCCTGCTCGATCGCCGCCACGGCTCCGCCCAGCTCGTCGATTCGTGCGATGAGGTCGCGCGCTCGGTCCACGAGCTCGTCCGTCAGCGACTCCACGAAGTAGGAGCCTCCGAGCGGGTCCGCGGTGTCCGTCGTCCCGCCCTCGGCGGCGAGGATCTGCTGCGTGCGGAGCGCGATCGTCGCCGCGCGCTCGGTCGGGAGCGCAAGGGCCTCGTCGAACGAGTTCGTGTGCAGCGACTGCGCGCCCCCCGCGATGGCCGAGAGCGCCTGGATCGCGACGCGCACGATGTTGTTCCCCGGCTGCTGGGCCGTGAGTGTCGATCCACCGGTCTGCGCGTGGAAGCGCAGCGCCTGGGCGCGCGTGCTCGTCGCCCCGAACCGGTCGCGCATGATCTCGGCCCACAGGCGCCGCGCGGCTCGAAACTTCGCGACCTCCTGGAAGAAGTGGTTGTGCGCGTTGAAGAAGAAGGAGAGCCGCTCGCCGAACGCGTCGGGGGAGAGACCGGCCGCGACGGCCGCCTCGCAGTACGCGATGCCGTTCGCGAGGGTGAACGCGAGCTCTTGCGCCGCGCTTGCCCCCGCCTCGCGGATGTGGTACCCGGAGATCGAGATCGTGTTGAACGCAGGCAGCCGCTCGGCGCAGTACGCGAAGAGATCCGTCGCGAGCCGCATCGAGGGGCGCGGCGGGAAGATGTAGTTGCCGCGCGCGACGTACTCCTTCAGCACGTCGTTCTGGACCGTGCCGCGGAGCCTCTCGCTCGGCACGCCCTGCCCTTCGGCGACGAGCTCGTAGAGGAGGAGGAGCAGCGCTGCGGGAGCGTTGATCGTCATCGAGGTCGAGACCTCGTCGAGTGGGATCCCGTCGAGCAGCGTCTCCATGTCGGCGAGCGAGTCGATGGCGACGCCGGTCCGGCCGACCTCGCCCTCGGCGAGCGGGTCGTCGGAGTCGTAGCCGAGCTGGGTCGGCAGGTCGAAGGCGACCGAGAGGCCTTCCTGGCCGCGCTCGAGCAGGTAGCGAAAGCGGGCGTTCGTCTCCTCCCCCGAGCCGTACCCTGCGTACTGCCGGACCGTCCACGGGCGCCCGCGGTACATCGTCGCGTAGGGGCCGCGCGTGAACGGGTACTCGCCGGGGAGCTCGCGCGCGCCGGAAGCCAGGTCGGCCGCCGTATAGACCGGCTTGACCTCGATTCCCGAGTCCGTCAGCCGGCGGTCGTCGGCGGATGCCACGGACGGATCGTACGGTGTCGGGGAGGCCGGATCGCTCCGACCTCCTCGACTAGATCGTGCCGCCTGCGCGCTCGATCGCGTCCAGCGCGATCCTGCGGCCGGTGTCGATGTGCTCACGGATCGCGCGCTCGGCCGCCGCGAGATCGCCGGCCGAGAAGGTCTCGACGATGCGGCGGTGCTCCGTCACGAGGTGCGCGTGGCCTTCCACGTGGCCCCCGCGGATCACCTGCATCAGCAGGTTGACCGAGAGCTCGCGGTAGAAGCGCGAGAGGAGCGCGTTACCCGCGAGGTCGATCTGGTTCTCGTGGAATGCCGCGTTCGCGGCGTCCCACTCCTCGTGCGAGATGGCGGCATCGGTTGCTTCGAGCAGCTCGGCGAAGCGGTCGAGCTCGCCGATGCTGACCCTGCCGATCGCGCGCTCGGCAGCAAGGAGCTCGAGCGCCAGACGGACGTCGTACCCCTCCGCGACCGCGCGGGCCGTCACCGGCGCCACGTAGTAGCCGCGCCGAGGTCGCACGGTCAGGAGACCCTCGGAGACGAGGCGGGTCAGAGCGTGGTGAACGGGGCTCCGCGACACGCCGAGCTCGGCGGCGAGCACGTGCAGGCTGAGCTTCGTGCCGGCCGGCTCCTGACGTGTGAGGACGCGCGTGCGGAGCTCGTCGTAGACCCGCTGGTTGAGGTTCGCCACCACGACTGCCTCGGACATCGTCCTGGACCTAACATGTCACGGGCGTCGAGGCAACCGGCGGCTACGCTCAGCAGGTGAACGTGCATGTCAGGCTGTTCGCCGCGCTCCGCGAGCGGGCGGGCACCGGGACGCTCGACCTCGACCTCGCCGACGGCGCGACGGTGGGCGACGTCTGGCCGCAGCTTGGTCTCGGCGACGAGCCCTCGGGGCTGCTGTACGCCCGCAACCGGACCTATGTGGACCGGTCGGAGACGCTTACTCCGGGCGACGAGATCGCCGTGATCCCGCCCGTCTCCGGTGGAGACTTCAAGCTGTCGGGCGACCCGCTCTCGGTCGACACCGCAGTTGCGGAGGTGCGAGACGAGAACGCGGGCGCGATCGCGACGTTCATCGGCACGACGCGCGCTCAGTCGCGTGGCCGCGACGTGCTCTATCTCGAGTACGAGGCGTACGAGGGGATGGCCGAGCAGGTCATGTCGGACCTCGCGGCTCAGCTCGCCGATCGGCACGAGCTGAGCAAGGTGTCGATCCACCATCGCGTCGGCCGGGTCGACATCGGCGAGACGAGCGTGGTCATCGCTGTGTCCGCACCCCATCGTGGTGCGGCGCTCGCTGCGTGCAAGGAAGCGATCGACGAGCTGAAGGTCTCGGTCCCTCTGTGGAAGAAGGAGACATATGCGGGAGGTGAGGAGTGGATCGGCCAGGGGTCGTAGACCAGGAGCCCGAGAGGCGTTACGACGCGCTTGACGCGCCCGACGCGCCGAGCTTTCCGGACCCCGATCACTCGATCGACGGGGCGCGGGGCTACGAGCCGATCAGGCCGCGGTCCGGAATCGGCGACCTCCTGAGGAGGATTGCCGCGCCGATCATCGGCCTCGGCTTCCTGCTCGTGAAGTTCGGCGGCCTGCTGCTGAAGCTGAAGGTCGTCACGACGGGAGCGTCGATGCTGGTCTCGATCGCGGCGTACGCCTGGATCTGGGGGCTGCCGTTCGCAATCGGGTTCGTCGTCCTCATCTTCGTCCACGAGCTCGGACACGTCCTCGAGCTCAGACGCCAGGGGGTGCCCGCGAGCGCACCCCTCTTCATCCCGTTCCTGGGCGCGATGATCGGGATGAAGGAGCTCCCCGACGACGCCTGGAAGGAGGCGCGCGTCGCTCTGGCCGGGCCGATCCTCGGCTCCGTCGGCGCCGCCGTCTGCTGGGTCGTGGGGGAGTCGACGGGCTCGCAGCTCCTTCTCGCTCTCGCCTTCACCGGATTCTTCCTGAACCTCTTCAACCTCATCCCGATCGTCCCGCTCGACGGCGGTCGCGCGGCCGGTGCACTGCACCCGGCGCTCTGGTTCGTCGGGCTGCTGATGATGGTCGGCCTCGTCGTCGTGAGGCCGAACCCGCTCCTCGTCGTCATCGTCGTCCTCGGCGGCCTCGATCTCTGGAACCGCTGGCGGACACGCGGCGACGCGGGCGACTACTACCGGCTGACGGTCGGGCAGCGCGTGAGCGTCGCTGTCGTCTACCTCGGTCTCGTCGCCGCGCTCGGTCTCGCGATGTCGGTCACGCACGTCGAGCGGACGTTCTAGTGGTCACTCACTAATGGCGAACAAGGCAGGGCTCCCGCGCCGGATCTTCCGGCGCACCGCCGAGCCCGTCGACGCCGACGTGTCGTTGATCGCTTCCGAGTTCCTCGCCGGATTTCAGCTCGTCGACCAGATCGACCGTCCCGCCGTCTCCATCTTCGGCTCCGCGCGCATCGCCGAGGGGACATCGACCTACGAGCAGGCGCGCGCGACCGGGAGGGCGTTCGCCGAGGCCGGCTTCGCAGTCGTCACGGGAGGCGGGCCGGGTGTCATGGAGGCCGCGAACCGCGGCTGCAAGGACGGCGGCGGCCTGTCCGTCGGCTTCAACATCGCCCTCCCGTTCGAGCAGGGGCTGAACCCGTGGTGCGACCTCGCGCTCACGTTCGACCACTTCCACGTGCGCAAGGTGATGTTCGTGAAGGCGGCGGAGGGCTTCGTCATCTTCCCGGGCGGCTTCGGGACGCAGGACGAGCTGTGGGAGGCGCTCACGCTGCGCCAGACGAAGAAGATCGGCGACTTCCCGGTCGTGCTCTTCGACTCGGACTACTGGGAGGAGATGCTTGCGTGGGTCCGCGACGAGATGCTCGATGACGGGCTCATCTCGCACGACGACTACGCCGGCATGTTGCGGGCCGACAATCCGGAGGACGCGGTCGAGCTCGTCGTATCTCACTACGACCGGCGCATCGCCGAGGGGTCGGCGTGAGCACGGCGCCGGCGGTGGAGCGGATCCGGCAGGACTCGGAGCTCGCGCCTCTCGTCGGGATCGTCCTCGGGAGTGGGCTCGGCGGGCTTGCGGACGAGCTCGACGACCGCGTCGAGATCCCGTACTCCGACATCCCCGGCTGGCCGGTCTCGACCGCGCTGGGTCATGCCGGGACGCTCGCGCTCGGCACGCTCGAGGGCGTTCCCGTCGTCGTCATGCGCGGACGGGCCCATCTGTACGAGGGGGTCGGAGCGGACCGGGTCGCGTTCGGAGTGCGGGCGCTCGGCGCGCTCGGCATCCGCTCGCTCGTCGTGACCAACGCGGCGGGTGGGATCAACCCCGAGTTCGAGCCCGGCCAGCTCGTCCTCATCTCCGACCACGTGAACCTGCAGGGAGCGTCAGCGCTCGTCGGCCCGAACGACGAGCTGCTCGGGCCGCGCTTTCCGGACATGAGCGACGCCTACGACTCCGTGCTGCGTGCGCAGACCCACGAGGCGGCAGCCCGACTCGGGCTCGAGCTGCGCGAGGGCGTCTACGCGGCGTGGCTGGGCCCGCAGTTCGAGACCCCGGCCGAGATCCGCTTCATGCGCGCTGCCGGCGCCGATCTCGTCGGGATGTCGACGGTGCAGGAGGTGATCGCCGCCAGGCACCTGGGCATCCGCGTGCTCGGCGTCTCGGTCGTCACGAACATGGCAGCAGGCGTGCTTCCCGAGAAGATCGACCATGAGGTCGTTCTCGAGGTCGGGGCGCGAGTGGCCGGCTCGGTGACGGCCCTCCTCCGCGAGCTCGTTCCTACACTCTCGGCGTGAAGCTCCGCGACCTGCCCTCCGTCGACGAGCTTCTCCGCGACGAGCGCCTCGGCGCGGAGCCGCACGATCTCGTCGTCGCCGCCGCGCGCACCGTGCTCGATCGCGCACGCGTCGAGATCGCCGACGGGAGAGATCCCGGCCCGATCGTCGATGCCGTCGTCGAGGAGCTCGCCCGGGCGCGCCGGCCGTCGCTTCGTCGCGTGTTCAACGCGACCGGCGTCCTCGTGCACACGAACCTCGGCCGAGCGCCGCTCGCCGATGCTGCGATCGCCCGGGTCGTGGAGGTCGGAAGCGGCTACTCGAACCTCGAATACGACCTCGAGCGTGGCGACCGCGGCTCGCGCCAGGATCACCTCACGGGGCTCCTCGGGCGACTCACCGGCGCCGAGGCGGCCCTCGTCGTCAACAACAACGCTGCCGCGGTTCTCCTCGCCCTGGCGGCGCTCGCGGAGGATCGCGAGGTCGTCGTGTCGCGCGGCGAGCTGATCGAGATCGGTGACGGCTTTCGCATTCCGGACGTCCTTGCGCGCTCCGGCGCGCGCCTCGTGGAGGTCGGGACGACGAATCGCACGCGCGCGGCGGACTACGAGGCTGCGATCGGTCCGGAGACTGCCGTCGTCCTCCGCGTGCATCAGTCGAACTTCCGCGTCGTCGGCTTCTCGGAGCGACCGCAGCTGGAGGAGCTCGCGGATGTTGCACGGCGCCACGACCTTCCTCTCGTCGACGATCTCGGCTCCGGCTCGCTCGGCCGCATCGGCGACGAGCCGACGCCCGCGGAGAGCCTCCGCGCAGGCGCCGATCTCGTCTCCTTCTCGGGCGACAAGCTCCTTGGCGGGCCGCAGGCCGGAATCGTCGTGGGGCGTGCGGACCTCGTGGAGCGGCTACGCCGGCATCCGCTCCAGCGCGCGCTGCGCGCCGACAAGCTCACGCTGGCCGCTCTCGAGGGGACGCTCGCGCTCGCTCTCGATCCCGAGTCCCGCGACGCGGTGCCGGTGCTGCGGATGCTCCACGAGCCGGTCGATGCAGTCCGAGCCAGGGCCGACCGGCTCGCGGCGCTCGTCGGCGGCGACGTCGAGGACACCGTTGCCCGCGTTGGAGGTGGCGCGCTCCCGCTCGCGGAGCTCCCGAGCGCCGCGTGCGCCGTCGAAGAGGAGCTCGCGGAGGCGCTGCGCCTCGGCGAGCCGCCGGTCGTCGCGCTCGTTCGCGACGGACGCACGCTCCTCGACTGCCGCACGCTCACGGACGCGGAGGTCGACGACGTCGCCGCCGCCGTTAGCGCCGCTCGCGCGTGACATGCCGCTGACCGTCGGGACAGCGGGGCACATCGACCACGGCAAGACGTGGCTCGTCCGGGCCTTGACGGGGAAGGACACGGACCGGCTGCCGGAGGAGCAGCGGCGCGGCATCTCGATCGACCTCGGGTACGCGCCGCTCGAGCTCGCTGACGGCCGCCGGCTGTCGCTGATCGACGTCCCCGGCCACGAGCGGTTCGTCCGCACGATGGTCGCGGGGGCGACGGGCATCGATCTCTTCCTGCTCGTGATCGACTCCGGCGAGGGCGCACGCCTGCAGACGCACGAGCACCTCGTCGATCCTCCGACTGCTCGGAGTCGACCGCGGTGTCGTGGCGCTGACCAAGGTCGATGCCGTCGCTGCCGAGACGGTCGATCTCGCCGAGGAGGAGGCGCTCGAGCTCGTTCCCGAGGCGGCAGTCGTCCGCGTCAGCGCCAGGACGGGCGAGGGCTTGGACGACCTCCGCGCCCAGCTCGGCCGGCTCGCCGACGACGTCGTGCACGCCCGCGCCGACGCGCCGACGCGCCTCTACGTCGACCGCTCGATCTCGATCCCGGGCTTCGGAACGGTCGTGACCGGCACGCTCTGGTCGGGCTCGATCTCGGCCGGAGACCGGCTGCGGCTCGAGCCGTCGGGTCGCGACGTTCGGGTGCGAAGCGTGCAGGTGCACGACCGCGACGTCGAGCGGGCTGACGCCGGGCAACGCGTCGCGGTCAGCCTCCCGGGCGTCGAGCGGGACGAGGTCTCGAGAGGAGAGGCGCTCGTCGCCGCCGACGCCTATCCGACCTCCTATCGCCTCGACGTCGTCCTGGACGAGCTCGTCCCGATCCGCGACAACGAGCGCCTCCACGTCCACCTCGGCACGGCGCACGTTCCCGCTCGCGTCGCGCGCATCGGCGACCGCTTCGCACAGCTCCGGCTGGAAGGGGCGGTCGTCGCCACACCCGGCGATCGCGTGATCCTCCGCGGAGAGACGACGCTCGGCGGTGGCGTCGTGCTCGACCCTGCGCCGCCCCGCCATCGCGATGCGGCGCGCGTGGAGCTGCTCGCCGCAGGCGACGTCGCGGCGACGATTCACGCGCCGGTGCGACTCGAGTCGCTGCGCCACCTCGTCGACGACGAGCTCGCCGGCGTCGAGCGGGAGGGCCCGTGGGTCTTCTCCGCGGCCTGGCTCGCCGAGCTCGAGGACGACCTCCGCGCTCGCATCGCGGCCGCCGATCCGATCGACCCCGGCGTCCCCGTCCCGTCGCGATCCGTGGGCCGCGGACGTCCTCTCGCGGGTGCCGCTCGAGCGGCGCGGCTCGAAGCTCTACCTCCCCGGCTCGGTCGCCACGCTGGACGGGCGTGCGGCAGAGGCCGAGGCGCTGGAAGCGGAGCTGGGGGGCGCAGGCGCTCATGCGACGAAGGTCGACGACGACGAGCTCGCGCGGTTCCTCGAGGCGAGAGGGCGGCTCGTGCGTCTCGGTGACGGCTACGTGATCGGCGCCGGCGCGTTCGAGGTCGCGCGGGACGTCGTGCTCGTCGAGTGCGCGGCCGCGGGCGGCGATCACGCTCGCGCGCTTCCGCGATCTCGTGGGCACGGGGCGGCGCGACGCGCAGCTCCTGCTCGAGCGGCTCGACGCCGACGGGGTCACGCGCCGCGTCGGCGAGCGGCGGGTGTTGCGACGCGCCGCGGCGGAGGCTACGAGCAGGCCGTCTGCGTGATCGGCCCGTCCGGGCCCGCCTTGTACCAGGTCGAGCCGGAGGCGGTCGCCGACACGCAATAGGACGCGGAGCTGGACGAGAGGACCGTGATGCCCTCGACGCCCGGGCTGTACGACGCCTGAAGTGCCGCGACCGTCATTCCCGCGTACGTTCCTGTGTCGGCGCGAAACGCCTCGATCGCCGGCACCGCGGTCCTGATGTTCGATCGCGCAGTCGCGTCGGCGGCCCGTTCGCGAGCGCTCGACTGGAAGCCGACGGCCACGGCCAGCAGGATCGCCATGATCACGAGCACCACGACGAGCTCGATCAGCGTGAAGCCGTCCTCCCTGCGCACGCCCCGCCTATCGGCAGCAGGCATCCCTCGCTTGAGTGAGGCCAGGCTGTGTCTATCGCCACTCGGGCTCGTCGTCGATCCCGACGCCGTCCGCGACGCGGGTGACGTAGTTGAAGTAGCCGATCACCTGGATGGCGTCCGAGACGTCGGTGTCGGACAGCCCCTGCGCCCGTAGGGCGTCGATGTCTGCCCGGTCGACCTCGGCTGCGACGGTGCGTCAGCTTCACGGCGAAGTCGCAGAGGGCGCGCTCGCGCGGCGAGAGGCTCGCCTTGCGGTAGTCGTGCATCGCGTGCTGAGCGGTCTCGTCGTCTGCGCCCTCGGCACGGAGGTCGTCGGCATGCGCCGCCGTTCAGTAGCCGCAGAACTGCTCGGCCGAGGTGACGGTCGCGAGCAGCTCGCGCTCCTTCCGTGAGAGCCCCGACTCCCCGAACATGATCGCCTTGTAGAGCTCCATCGACGCCCGCAGCACGGGCGGATTCAGGCTCATCGACTTCAGGATGTTGAAGACCTTGCCGGCCCGCTCGATCGCGGCGTCGTACTCCTCCTTCAGGAGGCCGTCGGCGTCGTCCTCGTCGATCAGCCGGATGTGCGGCATGGCCGGACGGGCCAGTCAGCGAGTCTGCGGGAAACCGAGGTCGACCTTGCTCGTCGACGGATCCGGCCAGCGGCTCGTGACCGCCTTCGTCCGCGTGTAGAAGTCGATCCCCTCGGGGCCGTAGATGTGACGGTCCCCGAAGAGCGAGTTCTTCCAGCCGCCGAACGAGTAGTAGGCGACGGGCACCGGGATCGGCACGTTGACGCCGACCATGCCGACGTTGACGTCGAACTGGAACTGGCGGGCGACGCCGCCGTCGCGCGTGAAGATCGCGACCCCGTTGCCGTAGGGGTTGTCGTTGACGAGCCGAAGCGCCTCGTCGTACGTGCCGACGCGCACGACCGACAGCACCGGACCGAAGATCTCGTCCCGGTACGCGTCCATCTCCGGCGTCACGTCGTCGAGCAGTGAGACGCCGAGGAAGAAGCCGCCGTTGTCGGGCGCGGTGTCGCGGCCGTCGGCGACGAGCGTCGCACCCTGCGCGGGGCCGGAGTCGAGGTAGGACGCGACCTTGTCGCGGTGCTCGCGCGTGACGAGTGGGCCCATCTCCGACGACGGATCGAAGCCGTCGCCCACCTTCACCTTCGGCAGGCGCTCTCTGATCGCGCTCACGAGCTCGTCGCCGGCGTCGCCGACTGCGACCACGACCGAGATCGCCATGCAGCGCTCGCCGGCCGAGCCGTACCCCGCGCTGACTGCGGCGTCCGCCGCCATGTCGATGTCGGCGTCGGGGAGCACGATCATGTGATTCTTGGCTCCGCCGAGCGCCTGCACGCGCTTGCCTGCCTTCGTTCCCGTCTCGTAGACGTAGCGTGCGATCGGCGTCGAGCCGACGAACGAGACCGCGGCGATGCCGGGGTGCTCGAGGATCGCGTCGACCGCGACCTTGTCACCCTGGACGACGTTGAACACGCCGTCGGGCAGGCCGGCCTCCTTCAGCAGCTCGGCGGTGAGGACGGATGCGGACGGGTCCTTCTCGGACGGCTTCAGGATGAACGTGTTGCCGCACGCGATCGCGGGCGCCCACATCCACATGGGCACCATGGCCGGGAAGTTGAACGGTGTGATCCCGGCGACGACGCCGAGCGGCTGCCGGATCGCGTAGACGTCGATCCCGGTCGAGACCTGCTCGGAGTAGCCGCCCTTGAGGAGCTCGGGGATACCGCACACGTACTCGATGACCTCGATGCCGCGCTGCACCTCGCCGTGCGCGTCGGAGAGGACCTTTCCGTGCTCGGCCGTCAGGAGTCGCGCGAGGTCGTCGCGGTGCTCGTCGAGGAGCTGGTAGATGCGGAAGAAGAGCTCCGCGCGCTTCGAGAGCGACCACGTGCGCCACGTCGCGTACGCCTCGGTGGCCGTCGCGACTGCGCGGTCGATCTCCTCGACCGACGCGAACGCGACCTCACCCGTCTGCTCACCCGTCGCGGGGTTGTACACCGGCCCCGTGCGACCCGAATCGCCGCGAATGCCCTCGCCGCCGATCCAGTGGCCGATCGTCCGTAGCTCCGTCGTCACCGCTGCGTTCATCTCGTCCTCCCGCGCGCTCGTGTCGTCCAAGCGTACCGCGGCCCGGGTGGCGGCCGGGCTTCGCGGCCGTTGAGCGTGCTGCCGCTGTCGACGGAGGCGTTGTCCCGCGCACGACCGTTCGCGGCGTCACGGGCGAGATGACGGCGCAGCTCGTCATCCTGAAGGGCAATCCCGTCGCCACGCTCAGTTGGAAGCTGCGGTACTCCGGTCTGGGACGAGCCAGGGTGACTGGGCACGTCCATGTCGGACAGCCCTGGGCGGTCGGGCCGAAGGTGCTGACGCTGTGCGAACCGTGTGTGTCGGGTGGCACGGGTCGGATCGCCCTCCCCGCCGCTCTCGCGAAGAGGATCAGCGGCTCCGACTTCTGGCCGGGAGCCTGCTGCGCATACGTGGACCTGCACACGCCGGGCGATCCGGGCGGGGTGCTCCGTGGCGAGCTCGTCCAACAGCGGTGGCGGGGGGACAACGGGTCGTAGGCGTCCCACGCACCGAGCCTGGAGCTTCGCTTCGACCGGAAGGGGGTGGATCCGACCGCGGGCGAGGCTACATTCAGAGCATGACCATGCGGAACTTCTTCGTCGCACTCGCCATTACGGCGGTGTTCCTCGGAGTGTTGCTCGTCGCCGGGACCGCGCAGAACGGCGGCTGCCTGCCGTGGAAGGAGTCGATCACCGTGGGTGGCCAGGGCACCTTCTCGGAGGACCGAGGGACGAAGCTCTGCAAGTAGGTTGCGGAGCTTCTCGCCAAGTAGCCTCGGGGCGCGTCAGGCGGTCCTTACAAGGCGCTAACTTTTGACCGCGAATATCCTCGATTTCATGCGCTTGAAGCTCGCTCTCATCGTCGTCGGCATGTTCGCGGCAATCGCCGTGAGCGGCGCGTCCGCGGCGGACTTCGAAACAGATGCCGGTTCGGGGGCCGATTGCACAGAGCCTCCAGGCGGAGGACTGCTGCGCAGGTGCCCGACGGCATTTGTCGGGGATGAGTACGAAGTCGAGATGGAGTCCGAGGAGGGCTCGGGCTGCACGTCGCCGGGCAACCCCTACGTCTGGTACGAGATCAAGAACAGCTCCCTCCCGCCGGGACTCACGATGACGCGAGCCGGCGTCATCTCCGGCACTCCGACGAGCGCGGGCTTCTACCGTTTCTGGGTTTGGAACCACGACCTGACCGCAGCGCAGGGAGGGCCTTCGTGGTGCGAGCGTGAGGACCAATCCGAGGTCGAATTCAGCATCTCTGTCGACGCAGGACTCGTGATCGTCAACGAGTCCGTGAAACCGGCGTCCGTGAACCAGCCCTACAGCGAGACACTCACGACGAAGCAGGTCACGAACCTGAACCCGCTCACGGGCTCCGACGTGCAGGCGACCTGGTCCCTGGAGTCGGGCGCGCTTCCGCCAGGCCTCGCCCTCTCGCCGCAGGGTCTGCTCACCGGTACGCCCACGGCCGAAGGCAGCTGGGGCTTTGTCATCACAGCGCAAAACGGCGGCACGATCGATTCGAAGGAGTATGCGCTGACCGTCCGCCAGCCCCTGAGCGTGAAGTCCCCGTTCGGGCCGGCGCGGCCGGCGGGCAGCGAGGTCGGGATTCGCCTCGCGAAGACCTTCACCGCGACGGGCGGAAGCGGCACCTACACGTGGGCGCTCGTATCGGGCACATTGCCCCCCGGCGTCGTACTCGACGCGGCATCGGGCACGATCGCGGGAACACCTCAGGCGGCGGGGGTCTACGCGTTCGGCGTCACCGCGACGGACAGCGAGGGGCGCGTCACCACATCCGCAGCTGCGTTGACCGTTGCGCCACGACTCACGATCAGGACCCTCCGCTTGAAGCCCGCGAACGTCGCGAGCACGTACCAGACGAAGCTGGCGACCGTAGGCGGCGTCCAGCCGGTGAAGTGGAGCGTTGTCAGCGGAAAGCTTCCGCCCGGTCTCAAGTTGTCCCAGACGACTGGCACGATCGCAGGGACCCCGCGTCAGAGTGGAAGCTTCCGTGTGACGCTGGGGGCACGGGACGCGCTCGGCGCGAAGTCGCAGAAGGCGCTCGTGCTCGTCGTACAGAGCTAGCTCTGCACGACGAGGCTCGGCCTCGCCTCGACTTCACTCAGCCTGAAGCCGAACGGAGACGTGCTTGAGAAATTCGGACTCTCGCTCCGGCGCGCCGGCATCGACCGCTGCGGTGATGTCTCTCGCCAGCAGCTCGTGCACCTCGAGTCGGCGGAAGCGATCCTTCGCGGCGTCGTAACGGCCGCTCTGCATCGCGCGAACCGCAGACGCGAAGTTGTCGCGAGGGCGAGGCACCACCCGCACCGCCTGATCGAGCAGCCCGTCCAGTTTCGCGAGCAGTGCGTCAGGGGGTTTTGCGGGCATGTCAGATCCCATCGTGCCACATCCGGCGTCCGCCGGATGCCGCACCCCAGGGCCCCGTCGCCGCGCGCCAGAGCCTGCGAGAGTCGGCTGAGCTCAGCTCACGTTTGCGCAGAGTGCATAGGCCGGGAGCAGCCAGGGGGCGCCCGGTAGACACGAACGGCTCGCTTCCGCGTCGGCTACCGTCGGCCCGTGCCTCGGGCCACGATGAGCCGCTCCCGCTCGCACGTCGTGATCGCTGCGGTCGTCGGAATCGTGCTCATTGTCGTATTGGCGAAGATCGCCGCGAGGTTCTACTACGACCCGGCGCTCTGGGCGCTCGCCGGTTGGTGGGTGCCGGCGGACAGCGGAATCTTCATCGAGGCCGGCGGCGATGTCCTCGCGGGACGGAGCCCGTACCTCGATGCCAGTGCCCTTGGCGACAACTACGACGTCAACCTCGGCTATGTGTACCCACCGCTCCTGGCCATCGCGACGAGTCCCCTGTCGCTTCTTTCTGGACCGGCGGCGGCGATGGTCTGGAGCGTCGTACTGGTCGCGTGTGTCGTCGGCGCTCTCTGGCTCCTCGGTGTCAGCGATTGGCGGTGCTATCTCGTGGCCCTCTTGTGGCCATTCACCCGGGTGGCGCTCGACTGGGGGCGGATCGATCCGCTTCTCGTACTGCTCGTCGCGGCCGCATGGCGGTTTCGAGACAAACCGTGGTCAGCCGCTGCATCGACGGGCACGGCTGTCGCGACGAAGCTCTTCCTGTGGCCAGTGGTCTTCTGGCTCCTCGTCACAGGACGAAGACGAGCGGCGGCGCTGTCAGTCGTGCTGACTTTCGCTCTGATTCTCCTCCCGTGGGCCGCGATCGGATTCGCCGACTTGCTGCAGTATCCGGCGCTCCTTCGGAAGGTGTCACGTCAGGAGTACGACAGCTTCAGTGCGACTGCACTGGCGCATGCGTTGGGGATCGGCGGGGGGTTTGCCAAGGCCATCGTCGTTGCGATCGGTGCCTCGCTGCTCGCATTCTCGGTGAGGTGTGCCCGGAATCCTGACTGGACACGTCGCGAACAGGATCGGCGCTCACTGACGTTGGTCCTCGCCGCTTCCCTCGTCCTCTCACCCGTCGTTTGGAGTGACTACTTCCTGCTGTTGCTCGTGCCCGTGGCGCTGGCACGCCCAAGGCTCTCGGCACTCTGGCTCGTCGTACTGGCAGCTTCGCTCTTCAAGACCTTCCACCGCGTCGATCCTGATCCCGAAGGTGATCTGCTTCAGCTCACGGTCGTCGCGATCTTCGTGACGGGTGTCTTCGTCGCCGCCTATCGACCGGATTGGCCTCGCCCCCTCCGCACCAGGCCGACCCGCAGACGCGGACCACTCCAGTACGAAGTCCCGACAGGCTGATCGCCGTGCGACGCCGCGTATGGCTTGGAGCCCCGAGAGCAGGCCCGAAGTCCGGCACCGCGCCTCCGGCTTCCCGCCACTTCTCGGCCTACCGGGAGCGAACGCCCGCGCCGAAATCCGTGCGAGGCCCTAGGTTGGCTTGACGGAGCGGCGCCGGAGTCGAACCGACCGAGCCGTGGGTTACACGACCGCACGGGTTTTGAAGACCCGCTGGGCCACCGGGCCCATGCCGCTCCGAGCGGCAGGCTAGATCAGGCGCGACGTGCGGTGTTCGGTCCGACAATCCCGCTTGCTAGCGTGGGCGCGAGACGTGCTGACCGTTTTTGCCGTCCCAAAGCCGTTCTCGGGGCACATCGGAGTGATCCAGCGCAACGCCGTGCGCAGCTGGCAACGCTTGCATCACGAGTGTCAAGTCGTCCTCTGTGGAGACGAAGCCGGCGTCGGCGACGCGGCCAGGGAGCTCGAGGTCGACCGGATTCCGGACGTCGAGACGAACGAGTTCGGCACCCCGTTGCTGAGCTCGGTCTTCGAGAGCGTCGAGCGGCACGCAAGGCACGACCTCCTCTGCTACGCGAATGCGGACATCCTCCTCTTCCCCGACATTCTCGACCCGGTGCGCCGGGTCTCTGCCGCGCTCGACCGCTTCCTGGTCGTCGGCGAAGCGGTCGGTCTCGAGGTCACGCAGGCGGTTGCGTTCGACGACGTGGACGCGGAAGAGCTCCACGAGCGCGCCCATCGGGTGGGAGCGCTTCGCGGGCGCAAGGCGATCGACTTCTTCGTCTTCCGGCGGAACACCCTCGGCCACGTCCTCGATTTCGCCGTGGGACGCCCGTGCTGGGACAACTGGGTGATCTGGCGCGCGAGGAGCTTGCGAATGCCGGTCGTGGACGTCACGGCCATCACGACGGTGGTCCATCAGTCGCACGACTACGGGCACGTGCGGCACGTGCGCGGGTCGCGGTGGGAGGGACCCGAGGGAGACTCGAACTTCGACCTCATGCGCTGGGAAGAGCGTCGCTTCACACTCGACGACGCGACGCATCGCGCGACGATCGATGGACTGACTCGGAAGGAAGAGAGTCTCCAGCACCGCGTGCGAACGGAGCTGATCCTCCACGACCGGACCGTGCCGCTCGCTCGGATCCTCGAGCGCGGCTATCGGCAGCTCCGCGAGCTGTCGCGCACCGGGTAGCTCTGGCCGCGAGGCGCTTGCGGCCGCCCGCGAGGGCGGTACGCTCGCGCCGTGAGGCGAGCCGGGCTCATTGCGGCCGGAGTCTTCGGCGTGGTCGTGCTCGCCGGCCTCGGCGCGTGGCTCACGTTCTTCCGTGACATGGCGGAGCCGGTGTCGGTGGAGGAAGCGGTCACGAGCTTTCGCACGGAGACGGAGACGTCGGCCGGAGCCTCGCCGATCTCGCCCGGCGTCTACGTGTACGGGACCGACGGGTACGAGTGGACCGACGCGCTCACGGGCGTGACGCATCGCTACCCGCACAGCTCGACGATCACCGTTGCGGCCGCGGGCTGCGGCGTGAGCCTCACCTGGCGCGTGCTGAAGGGGCGGTCGACGGAGTGGACGTTCTGCCATGGCGACGACGGCTGGGAGCTCCGCTCGCAGGACGAGAGGCACACGTTCTTCGGACGGAGCGAACGGACGACCTACATCTGCGAAGACACGCCGATCCTCCCCTCTGGTCGCGTGCTCGGGTACAGCTGGCCGGTCAGCTGCGCGACCGGCGGTGCGAACGAGACCGGCACCGCGCGGATCGTCGAGCGACGACCCTGGTGGCCTGTGGCAGGCGGTCCGAGCCGCTCGTCCGTCCTCGTCAGGAAGGCCACGACCTTCACGGGCGAGATCCGTGGGACTGCGCGGTACGGCTTCTGGTTCGACGAGGCGACCGGGCTTCCCGTGCGCATCGACCTGACGAGCCGTACGACCAACGACTCACCCGTCGGAGACGTCCACTACCAGGAGGACGTCGTCCTTCGGCTTCTCTCGCTCGAGCCCCGACGATGAGCCCACGCACACACGCGCCGTTCGGTCGCGGACCTCGCGCTGCCCATGTGCTGCGCGGGGCGATCGTCGCTGCGACGGCGACGATCGGCCGCCTGCCGGCGGGCTTGGCGCACGGGCTCGCGACGGTCGGATCCACCGTTGAATGGGCGGTCCGTCCCGCGAAGCGGCGACGACTCGCGCAGAACCTCTGCCATACGCTCGGGGTTGCGCCCGCCGACCCGGCGGTCCGCGAGCTCGTGCGTCGCGAGGTGCGGAACGAGGGACGCCGATCGGTCGATCTCCTCTGGGCGCTCGCGAGGCCGGACGAGCTTCGCGCGACGACGCGAATCGAGGGTCTCGAGCACATCTCCGAGGCGCTCGCGCACGGCCGTGGCGTCCTGCTCCTCACGACCCACGTCGGCGGCTGGGAGGTCGCGACGTCGCTGGCGCGCGAATTCGTCCCGGTGCGGACCACCGCGATCGTGACCGACGACTGGCTGGCCTGGGCGGTCGAGGGACTCCGCGCGCAGGCCGGGCTCGCAATCATGTACGACTCGGAGCCCGTGTCGAAGGCCGCACGCTTGCTGCGGGACGGCGAGGCGGTCCTCGTGCTCGGCGACTACGCGAAGAACGGGATGCGCACGTATCCGGTACGGCTGCTCGACGCGATCGCCGAACTGCCTGCCGGGCCCGTGACGCTCGCGCGCCTCTGCGGAACGCCGCTCGTCACCTTCAGCGTTCTCCCGAACGCGCCACGGCGCTGGCGGATCGAGGTCGAGCCGCCGCTCTGGCCGCCTGCTCGCGACGCGGGTGAGGACGGCGAGCGTGCGCTCCTGCAGGAGCTCGCCGACCGCTGGACGGCGACGCTCCGCGCGCACGCGGAACACTGGGCGGCCGTCTATCCGATGACGTGGCGGGCGGCCGAGTGAGCCGCTTCTCCGTCCGCCGCGAGATGACGCTCGGATTGGCCGCCTACGGTCTGTACCTCCTCGTGCGCAGCCTCGTCCTCCGACGGGACGGCCGCGCGCGGGCGCGAGCGAACGCGGAGCGAATCGTGGCGTGCGAGGAGCGGCTCGGGCTGAAGGTCGAGCCGGCGGTTCAGCAAGCTCTGCTCCGCTATCCCCGCCTCGTCCACGGGCTGAACGTCGGGTACGGGCTCTTCAACGTGACGCTGACGGTCGGCTGGCTCGCCGTCCTCTTCCGGCGCCGGGACGCGGGCTACCACCGCTTCCGGCGGGCCTGTCTGCTCGCTCACGTCGGGGCACAGCCGGTGTTCTTCCTGTTGCCGACGGCGCCGCCGCGCGTCCTCGACGGCTTCGTCGACACCATGTCGGAGGTCAGCGGCCTCGACCTCGAGCATCCGTTCCTCCTGCGTTTCTACAACCCCGTCGCCGCGCTGCCGAGCCTGCACGTTGCCTTCGCAGTGCTCATGGGCGCCGAGATCGCGGCGCGGAGCGATTCCGTGCCCGTGAAGACGTTCGCACGCTCGTACGCGCCGCTCGTCGCGACGGTGGTCGCGGGCACCGGCAACCATTACGTGCTCGACGCGGTCGCCGGTGCCGCCCTCGGCCGCACCGCGAGGTGGCTTGCGTGACGGACGAGCTCCCCGAGAGCCGCCCCATCGCACGCACGTGGCAGCTCGCTGCCGGCGTCGTCGCAGCGGTGCTGCTCGTCCTCGGCGTCGGCCTTCTGATCGCGCGTGCAGCCGGGTTCTCGGAGGTGCGCGACGCGATCGAGAAAGCCGACTCGACATGGTTCGCCGCGTGCCTGGCGGCACAGGTGCTGGCGCTCGGTGCCTACGCGGACGTGTTTCGCGGCGCGTTCCGGTGGCGCGGCGGCCCCGACCCGGGCTTCCGGCTGAGCGCCGAGGTGATGCTCGCGAGCGTGGGCGCGACACGGGTCTTTGCCGCGGGCGGAGTGGGAGCGATCGCGGCAACCTACTGGTGCTTCCGTCGTGCGCGCTTCGCAGCCGACGACGCGCTCGTCCGGGTCCTCGGCTTCAACACCCTCTTCTACGTGTCGTTCGGGATCGGGGCCTGGGTCGCTGCGCTCCTTGCGGCGACCGGCGCCTGGGGCGACCAGTCGCTCGCGCTCACACTGCCGTGGCTCGTGGTCGTGCCGGTCTGCTTCGTCGCGGCTGTGTTCGTTACGCAACCCGGACGCGTCGAGCGCCTCACGGCGACGAGCGGCTCGCTCCCGCGGCGTGCCCTCGGCTACGCGATCGCCGGCGTGGCCTGGGTGCGCGCGGTGCTTCCCGATCCGACCGCCCGGCGGATGGTCGTGTCGAGCGTCCTCTACTGGGTCGGGAACCTCGCGTGCCTCTGGGCGTCGCTCCGGTCCGTCGGTGAGTCGCTCCCGCTGCCGGAGCTCGTGCTCGCGTTCGCGCTCGGGCAGGCCGCCATGATCTTGCCGCTCCCGCTCGGCGGCGTGGGCGGCGTCGACGCCGCGATGACCTATGCCCTCACCGCCGTCGGCATCCCGCTCGCGGTCGCGCTCGTGGCGGTCGGCGTGTATCGCCTCTTCGCCTTCTGGGCGCCCACCATCCCGGCCCTCGCGGCGCTCGTGCTCCTGCCGCACGCAGGAAATCGGCTGAGGCTGCTTCGCGCCGATCCGTCCCTAAGATGAGGGACATGCGGCTCCTTCTCGTGTTCCTCGTCACTCTCGTAGTCGCAGCCTCCGCGAGCGCGGCGAACCCGACGAATCCCGTCCGCGCCACCATGTCGACGTCCTCGACGAAGCCGCTCGTGGACACGCCGTGGCGGTACACGATCGTGGTCAAGGACCGGGCTGGGAAGCCGCTCGCCGCGAAGGCGAGGCTTCAGATCCTCCTCGGCACGCTCGTCGTCGGGTGCTGGAAGGAGACCGCGATGACGCAGTGCTCGGGCGCGAGCTCCGGCACCTGGATCCCGTTCAAGGGGAGGCGCACGGGGGTCCTCACGTGGCCGGCGCAGTCCGCTGGGGTAAGGCTCACCTTCCAGGCCACGGTGGTCGCCGGTGGGCGCTCGCTCAAGCTCCGCGCACCCGTGACGGTCAAGCTGCCGTAGTCAGCGACCGCGCCACGACGTGACGTCGTAGCGTTCCTCGAGGCGCTCGAGCACCTTCGCGGCGATGAGATCCCCGGCGGGACGCTCGAAGTGGACGCCGTCGTTCGCCCGCATCTTCACGAGCTTGCCCGTCGAGTCTTCGACGTACTGCGCGTAGCCACCGTCCTCGCCGGCGAAGAAGAAGTACGTGTCGAGGTAGGAGACGCGCCCCTTCCGCTTCGCGGCCTCCGTCTGCAGGATCGAGTTGATGACGTCGAAGCGCAGCGTCTGGTCGGCGTCGCGGCTGATGGGGAGGCCGATCCACACGAGGTGGGCGCCGTTTCGCGTCACGGTGTCCATCATGCCGGCGACGCGGCGGCGGTACTCGGCGCGCCAGGTCGGGCTGCCGAAGGTCCCGACCTCCCTCCCTTCGGGGATCCCCGTCATGAACCCGTGGTCGTCGTTGCCGCCGAACATCAGCACGACCGCTCGCGGCTTGTCGGTCTCCATGACCTCGCGAACGTGCGTGAACCAGTTGAAGACGTCCGGCCGCTCGAGCCCGCTCGCGATGCGGCCGTCGACCGAATCCGCGGCGACCGCCCTGTTCCCTGCGACGGCGCGGAGGAGCGACTCGCCGGGCACGACGACGAGCGAGTCGCCGGCGATCCAGATGCCGAGTTTCTTCTTGGGCGTGAACCTCACCGGCTTGGCCGGCGTCTCCGGGGTGGTCACGGGTGTCGTCGGCTTCGGCTGCGGCGCCGCGACTGCCGTGTCGATCTCGTCGTCGTCACTCCGCCCGAGAGCGGTCTTGAGCGCCTGCCGGGGGCGGTCGAGGAGCAGGGCGCCGCTGACGCTCTCCAGCGGACCGGTCACCGCCAGCGCGGCATCCCGCTTCCACCCCTCGGGCTGGATCGTCGCCGACTTGTGGAGCCCGGGCGCGTTCAGCAACAGCGCGACCGCGAGCCCGACCAGCGAGACGACGATCGCCGATCCCGCGGAGTGCAGGCGCCGCCCTCCCTCGGCGGAGCGCGGGCGGGGTCGGCGGCGGGGTGTCTCGCGGGTCTCCATCAGAACTGGAAGTAGATGAACGGTGCCACGCCCTCGGGCCCCATGGCGTGAATGACGAGGAGGGCCAGCGAGAGGACGACGGCCTGCGCGGGAATCGGCAGCCGCGAGAAGCGCGCCATCACCTGGAGGGGGAGGCGGCGCGGGAGGTACTGGGAGCCGATCCCGACGACGATGGCGGCCCCGACGCCCCACGTCACGAGCGGCGAGGGCTCACCCCACGCGGTGACCAGCCGCTGGATCAGGTCCCACGCGTCGGCGAACGAGTCGGAGCGGAAGAAGATCCAGGCGAAGCAGACGACCTGGAACGTGACGAACCGGTGCCATGCCCGGCGACCCGTCGTCCACGGCCGCTCGACGAAACCTGGCCGTCCTCGCCACCAGCGCTCGACGCAGAGCGCGGTGCCGTGGATTCCTCCCCACACGACGAACGTCCAGCCGGCGCCGTGCCAGAGCCCGCCGATGAGCATCGTGAGCATGAGGTTCCGGTAGGTCAGGAGCGTGCCGCCGCGGTTGCCTCCGAGCGGGATGTAGAGGTAGTCGCGGAGCCAGCGCGACAGCGTCATGTGCCAGCGGCGCCAGAAGTCGGTGATCGACGTCGCGGAGTAGGGGGCGTCGAAGTTCTGCGGGAACTGGAAGCCGAGGAGGAGCGCGATCCCGATGGCGATGTTCGTGTAGCCGAAGAAGTCGGCGTAGATCTGCACGGCGTACGCGTAGATCCCGACGAGCACCTCGAGCGACGAGTGCTGGTTCGGCGCGCCGAAGACCTCGTCGACGATGTTCGCCGCGAGGTAGTTCGCGATCACGACCTTCATGAAGAGACCCGTCCCGATCAGGAAGAACGCCCGTGAGGTGTCGACGTAGCGCGGGTCGCGCGGAGACGACATCTGCGGGATGAGCTCGCCCGGCCGCACGATGGGCCCGGCGACGAGGTGCGGGAAGAAGGAGAGGTAGGCGGCGAACGTCCCGAATCCCACCGGCGCGAAGTCCCCGCGGTAGACGTCGACGACATACGCGATCCCCATGAAGGTGAAGAAGGAGATCCCGACGGGGAGGAGGATCGAGCGCGCCTCGAGCGGCAGGTCGAGCCCGACGAGCGCGAACAGGTTGTTCGTCGAGGTGACGAAGAAGTCGTAGTACTTGAAGTAGCCGAGCAGGCCGAGGTTCCCCGCGAGGGCGATGACCAGGATCTGCTTCCTCGCCCGCTGCGACGAGCGGGAGTGGATCGCCACCGCGAGCACCTGGTTCCACGCGATGGAGAAGGCGAGCAGGAAGCAGAACCGCCAGTCCCAGCCGGCGTAGAAGACGAGGCTCGCGACGACGATGAACGGCCGCCAGCGCTCGGGACGCGGCTGGAGCAGCCACGAGAGCGGTAGCACGACCATGAAGAAGATCGCGAAGGTGGCGGTCGGGAAGAGCACGCGTCTCGAGCGGCCGCGGGGGCGGTCGGTGGATTGCTACTCCGGCTGCGGAGGAGGCAGTCGGGTCGCGTCCCGGTCGCTGGCGGGCACGTCGAGCATGGTGTCGTCGCCCGCGTCGAACCACGACGGATCGTCCGGGAACCCTGACGGCGCCGCCGACGATTCGTACACGAGCGCTCGCTCGCGCATCGCTCCACGGGCGGCAGCCCACTCGGCGATCGCGACGAGGAGCCAGGCCACGATCATCACGCCCGCGATCACCGGCGCGTCCAGGCCGGCGACGGCAGCGAGTGTCGCGATGCCGACGAGGAAGAAGATCTCCAGCAGGAGCCACGGGACCGAGAGGCCGCGCGATCTGGGGGAGTCGACCGAGCGGACCCAGCTCGGGCTCTCGCGGATGACCGGTCGGCCCTCGTCCCATCCCGGCCGCTCGCCGTTCTCGGACGGGAGGCCGCGTGTCTCCTGTCGAAGCGCGTGCAGCTCGGCCTGGAGCCCACCGACCTGAGATGCGAGTGAGCGCACCGCGCCGAGCACTTCGGCCGGATCCTCGCGCCCGGGGTCCCGCGTGACCTGCGTCGTCTCGGACGGGTCCGCCACCGCTGCCGGCTCAGGCCTCGTCCGACGTCTTCATCTCGTCGAGCGCGGCGCGGCCCTGCTCGTGCACCTCGGCGCGGCGGTCGGCGACCGACGCCTCCTCCGCAGCCGCCTCCGTCTCGAACGCATCCTCGGCGCGCGACTCCGCGAGCCGCTGTCGTAGCTCGTCGGCCGGATCGGTCGGCGCCGATTGCGTGCCTGCCTCGAGCGCCGCCTCGGCCCGACGGCGCTTCCTCCAGTGCAGGAACGCGCTGATGCCGAGTGCGACGAGCGCGATCGTGATCAGCTTGCGCACGCGGGCGATGGTACCGCGCTCGCATGCTGCGCAAGATCCGAATCCGCTCACCCGCGGATTCCGATCGCGCGGGAGATCCCTGAAGGCGTTCGCTGGGCCTCCGTCGACTCGAAGCTCTCCTGGTACCATGCCGCGGCTTCCTGCCTTGCCCAGGCTCCGTCCGTTCCCGGCGGCGCCGCCAGCGGTGAGGCCGATTCAGACCGAAGGAAGGAGAACGGGAACGTGACCGAGTACGAGATCTTGCTGCTGCTCGACCCCGAGCTCGACGAGGATCGCCAGGGCGAGGTCGTCGCGCGCGCGCGCGAGCTCGTGGAGTCGGGCGGCGGTACCTGGGACCTGCACGACGCCTGGGGCCGGCGCAAGCTCGCCTACGAGATCGACCACAAGGGCGAGGGGAGCTACCACCTCCTGCACTTCACCTGCGACGCCGGGACACTCGACGAGGTGTCGCGCGTGCTGCGGATCGACGACGGCGTCATGCGCCACATGGCGACACGTCGGATCGAGGGGAGTCCCGTTCGGCCCGTAGCGGTCGCGGTCCCGAGCCGCGAGGATGCAGTGGTCGCATCCGTCGTCGAGGAAGAGGAGGAGTAGCAATGGCTGGTGACTTGAATCGCGTGACGTTGGTGGGTCGCCTGACGCGCGATCCCGAGCTTCGGCATCTCCCATCGGGATCGCCGGTGCTCGAGATGGGCGTGGCGGTCAACGGACGAATGCAGGACGACGGTGGCAACTGGGTCGACAAGCCGAACTTCTTCGATGTCAAGGTGTACGGCAACCAGGCCGAGATGCTGTCGCAGCACCTGGCAAAGGGCCGCCGCATCGGCATCGACGGTCGGCTGGACTGGCGATCGTGGGAGGCGCAGGACGGGACCAAGCGCTCGAAGGTCGACGTCGTGGCCCAGAACGTCCAGTTTCTGGATAGCCGTCAGGACGGTGAGGCCGCGTACGTGCCGGCCGGCGCGACCGCGACCTCGGGTGGGGACGACTTCCCGACCTCTCCCACCGACGACGACATCCCTTTCTAGGAGCACGCGTATGGCGCCGAAGAAACAGCAACCACGTCGCCGCACCGGCCCGACGACGGCACCCGGCAAGCGCAAGAGCTGCCACTTCTGCCGTGACAAGGTGCAGGAGATCGACTACAAGAACCTCGCGCAGCTGCGCCGATACATCTCCGAGAAGGGGAAGATCCGCTCGCGGCGGATCACGGGCGCATGCCGCCGGCACCAGATCCAGGTCGCCGCTGCGGTGAAGCGCGCGCGAGAGATGGCCCTCCTCCCCTACGTGGGCTGAGGTGGCCGTCGTGAGGAGAGCAGGCAGCGGCCGCGAAGCCGGCCTCAGGGGTTCTTGCGCTGCCGCAACCCGCACGAGCGGATTTCCAGGGAGGCGCGCGTAGTGCAGGTCATCCTCCTCAAGGACGTCGAGAAGCTGGGTCTGCGTGGCGAAGTCGTGGACGTCGCGCGTGGCTATGCGAGGAACTACCTGCTCCCTCGCAAGCTCGCGGAGAACGCGACCGCCGCGCGCGTGGCGGAGCTGCAGAAGGTTGACGCCGAGCGCGCGAAGCACGAGGCGCGAACCGCCGAGCAGGCCCAGGAGATCGCGGAGCTCCTCAGCAAGACGGTCCTGCGGTTCGAGGTGAAGGCCGGCCCGACGGGCTCGCTCTTCGGCTCGGTCACGCCTTCCGACGTCGCCGACGAGATCTGGCGCGTGCGGAAGGTGCGCGTCGACCGGCGCAAGATCGCGATCGACCCGCTCAAGCGGATCGGCCGCTTCACCGTGCCGATCGAGCTCTTCCAGGACGTGCAGGTCGAGGTCAAGACGCTCGTCGTCCCAGAGGGTGGCGAGCTGCCGCCCGAGGAGGAGCTCGCTGCGATCGAAGCTGCGGAGGCCGAGGCGGCGGCGGCGGAGGCCGAGGCGGTAGCGGCAGCAGCCGTTGCGCACGCCGAGGCCGAGGCCGCGATCGCCGAGGTGATCGCCGAGCAGCAGGAAGACGACGAGGGGGACTCCGACGAGAACGGCGAACACGAGGTCGAGCTCGAAGCTGCTCCCGGCACCGATGAGCCCTCTGCAGACGACGACGACCCCGCTCCGGCGGCTGCCTGACGCCCGCGCGGCGGCTGCGCTCGCGCTCGCGGTCCTCGTCGCTGCGCTGCTGGGCGTCACTTCCGCCACGGCGAAGCCGAGCGCCGCGAAGACCCGGGTCACGGTCATCGGCGACTCGATCGCGGCGTCCTTCGACTACGTCGTCTCCGCGAGGCGATATCTCGGTAGGGGGCTCGACCTCCGGTCGGATGCCGTTGTCTGCCGGCGCCTCGTCGCGACGAGCTGTTCGTTCCAGGGCACGACTCCACCGACCGTGCTCCAGGTCGTGGGCGCGCAAGGTCACGCGCTCGGCCCGGTGGTGGTGATCAACGTGGGCTACAACGACTGGGCGGCCGTGTACGACGTCGATCGCATCATGAAGGCGCTCAAGGCGGCGGGCGTCCGGCACGTGGTCTGGGTCACCCTGCGCGAGGCGGGCTCGTACGCGTCGATCTACGCCCAGTCGAACGCCCGCATCCGCAGCGCGGGGAAGCGGTGGCGGGGCAGGCTCGTCATCGCCGACTGGAACGCCTACAGCCGCGGGAAGCCGTGGTTCCGCGAAGACGGGCTGCACCTGACGACCTCCGGCGCGCTCGGGCTCGCGCGCCTGCTCCGCCCGCTCGTCCTCGCGGGCGCGTCGTCGTAACCTGTCCACAGGGGTTGTGGGCAACCCGCGGAACTTCGCGCTCCGAGCGCGTGTTTCCGGCTGGACAACTTCGTGTGTCCTGTCGACAGGACATCCGCCGGCGGGGATAACCTGGGAACGTATGTTCTGTTCTCCCTGCACGGGAGCTGACGGCGGTCTCGCACGGACGCCATTGGACGCGGCCGCGCGAGACGGGTTGACTCCCGCGTCGTGAATCGGCCCGCGCTCAACCCAGCTCACCTGCGCAACGACGGGCCCACGCGCGCGTGAGCCGGGCCGAAGCCTCACGAGCTGCACTCGACCAGGTCGGCGAGCGGCTGAGCTCCGTGGTGCCACCGCAGAATCTCGAGGCCGAGGAGTCGGTCCTCGGGGCGATGCTGCTTTCGCCGGTCGCAGTCGGCACGGTGAGCGAGATCCTCGGCGCGTCCGACTTCTATCGCGAGAGCCACGCGAAGATGTACCGCGCCGCCCTGTCGCTCTGGTCGAAGGGTGAGCCGGTCGACGCGATCACGCTCGTCAACGAGCTCGACGAGCGCGCCGAGCTCGACGCCGCCGGCGGTCAGGCGCGCGTCGCCGAGCTCGCGGCGCTCGTCCCCGCCGCGTCGAACGTCGAGCACTACGCGCGCATCGTCAAGGAGATGTCGACGCTGCGCGGGCTCATCCGCGCGGGCCAGGAGATCGTCCGGCTCGGACAGGAGCGGGAGGGCGAGGTGTCCGACCTCGTCGACCGCGCGGAGCAGATCGTCTTCGAGCTCGGGCAGCAGCGGGCGACGAGCGACTTCGCGCACATCGAGGTGCTCCTGAAGGAGAGCTTCGAGCGGATCACGCACCTGTACGAGGCGGGCGCCGAGATCACCGGCGTGCCTGCCGGCTTCAAGGAGCTCGACCTCCTGACGTCGGGCTTCCAGCCGGGCAACCTCGTGATCCTCGCGGCGCGCCCGTCGATGGGGAAGTCGGGGCTCGGCCTGTGCATGGCCGCGAACCTCGGCGTGCGCCACCAGACGCCCGTCGCCCTGTTCACGCTCGAGATGTCGAAGTCGGAGGTGACGCAGCGGATGATGTGCAGCGAGGCGAAGGTCGAGTCGCAGCGTCTCCGAACCGGCCGTCTCGCACCGGACGACTGGCCGCGCCTGACGGCGGCGTGCGACCGACTGATGAAGGCGCCGATCTACGTGGACGACGCGGGCTCGACCTCGATCATGGAGCTTCGCTCGAAGGCGCGACGGCTCAAGTCCCGCGAGCCCGCGCTCGGCCTGATCATCGTCGACTATCTCCAGCTGATGGCCTCGGACCGGAACGTCGAGAGCCGCGTGCAGGAGGTCTCGCAGATCTCCCGCGCGCTCAAGGTGCTGGCCCGCGAGCTCGAGGTGCCGATCCTCGCGATGTCGCAGCTCTCACGTGCGGTCGAGCAACGCCACGACAAGCGACCGATCCTGTCCGACCTGCGCGACTCGGGCTCGATCGAGCAGGACGCCGACCTCGTGCTCTTCATCTACCGCGACGAGTACTACCTCGGCGAGGAGTCCGAGCAGCAGGGGATCGCCGAGGTCATCCTCGCGAAGCACCGCAACGGGCCGACCGGGACGATCAAGCTCTCGTGGCTCCGGCGGTACGCGAAGTTCGCCGATCTGGCTGCGGCGTAGCGGCGTGCTTCGCACGCCGGCAAGTCGCCGCCGGATGTGTTCGCTGATCTGGCTGCGGCGTAGCGGCGTGCCTCGCACGCCGGCAAGCTCGCCGCCGGATGTGCTCGCTGATTTCGCCAGATGTGTCGCTGATTTGGCTGCTGCATAGACCGCTTCGAGCCTGAGTCGCCGTCCGGCCTCAGCTGAAGACTCACGGCGTGCCGCTCGCGTTCGAGTTCCCACCGACGTCCGCCGAGTGGGTCTTCTTCGTCTCCTTCGCCGTCATCCTCGTCGGTCCGCTCGTGTTCGAGCGACTCGGCTTCCCGGGGATCATCGGTGTCATCCTCGGCGGGCTCCTCGTCGGCCCGGGGGTGCTCGGGTGGGTCGAGCGCCAGGGCGTCGTCGAGTCGCTCGGTGACCTCGGGATCCTCTTCCTCATGTTCCTCGCCGGTCTCGAGCTCGACCTCGACGAGTTCGCGGCCAACCGGCGCGGGGCTCTGACATTCGGCGCCTTCACCTTCACGATCCCGTTCGTCCTCGGCATCGCGGTCGCGGCGTCGTTCGACTACGGGCTCGCGACCGCGCTGCTGTTCGGGTCGCTCTGGGCGTCGCACACGCTGGTCGCGTACCCGATCGTCCAGGAGCACGGCCTCTTACGCGATCGCGCCGTCGGCATCGCCGGCGGTGGGACCGTGATGACGGACACGCTCGCGCTCGCTGTGCTCGCCGTCGTCGCGGGCTCCGTCGCGAGCGACGCACGTCCCGTCGGAGTGCTCCTCGAGGTCGCGGTCGGCATCGTGATCCTCGCGCTCTTCTGCGCGTTCGTGCTGCCGTGGGTCACGCGCTGGGTCTTCGCAGGCGTCGGCCAGCATCGCGGAGCGCGGTTTCTCTTCATCGCCGTCGCCCTGACCGCAGCCGCGCTCGTCGCGGACCGCGCGGGGATCGAGGGGATCGTCGGCGCCTTCTTCGCAGGGCTGGCGCTCAACAGGCTCGTCCCGGCGCGGAGCCGCCTCATGGAGCAGATCGAGTTCGTCGGCGGCGTGCTGCTGATCCCGTTCTTTCTCCTGTCGACCGGGATGCTCATCGACCCCGAGGCGTTCACCGAGCTCCGCGTCATCGCGATCGCGTGCATCTCGCTCGCGATCGTGGTCGTCGGGAAGCTGACCGCGGCGCTCGTCTCCAGCCGTCTGCTCGGCCTCTCGCGTCCACAGGGTCGGCTCCTCTTCGGTCTCTCCCTGGCGCAGGCTGCGGCGACGCTCGCGGCGGTGACGATCGGCGTCGACATCGGGCTGTTCGACACCCCGCTCCTGAACGCGACGCTCATCGTCGTCCTCGTGACCGTGCTCGTGTCGAGCATCGTCACGAGGACTGCCGCCCGGCGCATCGACCCGCCCAGGGTGCAGGGCGAGCGGCTCGCGGAGACCATCTTCGTACCCGTCGACGTCGTCGACGATCCGGAGGTCGTGGAGCTCGCGGCGCGGATGGCGATGGCGAAGGGCGGCACGGTCCTCGTGGGCGCGGTCGCGACCACACCGGGACATCAGCTCGACAGCGCTCGCGGGCGAGCCGAAGCGGCGGTGAAGCAGGTGCTCGGCATGGGTGGCGAGGCGTCGTCGGTCGTGCGCGTCAACCCCTCGGAGGCGTCGGCGATCGCTGCGATGGTGGCCGAGAACGGCGTCAGCCTCGTGGTCACGGGCTGGAAGCGCGCCGCCGCCGCCGATGTCGTGCTCGGAGGACAGCGGATCGACCTGGTCGCGCTCGCAGACGTGCCGGTGCTCGCAGTCCTCGCGGCGCGAGGCGAGTTCCATCGCGTCGTCCTCGCCCTCGACGGCGACGACGTCTCGCGGCATCTGGCCGAACGGGATCTCGCGATCGCAGTGACCATCGTCGTGGGCGCGGCGGCGCGCGGCCGCGTCGTGGTCGTCGTCCCAGAGGGCGCCGATCCGGACGTCGTCGCCAAGCTCCGCGCGGGCGGGGCGGAGGTCGTCGAGGATCCCCGTCCGCGGCGTGACGCCGTGGCGGCCATCGTCGTCGAGACCGACCTCGTGCTCGTTCCGTCGCGGCCGGGGCGGTCGCCGTTGCACCGGGACGCCGGTGCGATCGCGGCGTTGCCCGTCGGCTGCTCGGTTGCGGTGCCGACGCGACCGCACGTCGGCGCCGGCCTCGTCACGGGAACGACGACGCTCGTCGGCAGTCGCCGCTCTGCGTAGCCCGGCTCACCGCGCCTAGTCTGGCGAGGTGGCGGAGCGGAACGACACGCACGGCCTCACGAGCCGCCGCGTCCTCGGGGGGTACTTCACGCTCGCCGGCCTGTACACGCTGTCGGCGGCGCTCATCTGGGGCGTCAACACGCTCTTCCTCCTCGACGCAGGCCTCAGTTTCTTCGAGGTGTTCGTCGCCAACGCGGCGTTCTCGGCAGGGATGGTCGTCTTCGAGATCCCGACCGGTGTGGTCGCCGACACGCTGGGGCGGCGCGTCTCCTTCCTTCTCTCCGTGAGCGTGCTCGGGGTGACGACGCTCCTGTACGTCGGTCTCGCGCAGGTCGAGGCCGGCGTCGTCGCTTTCGCGCTCGTGTCGGTTCTCATGGGGCTCGGGTTCACCTTCTACTCGGGCGCAATGGAGGCGTGGCTCGTCGACGCACTCGCGGCCACGGGGTATCGCGGTCTGCTCGACCGGGTGTTCGCGCGCGGACAGCAGATCACCGGAGCGGCCATGCTGGTCGGAACCGTCGGGGGAGGACTCCTCGGACAGGTCGATCTCTCGCTTCCGTACGTCGTCCGCTCAGCACTCCTCGCCGCGGTATTCGTGGTCGCGTATGTCGTGATGCACGACGTCGGCTTCACGCCGCGGCGCGTCACCGCCCGCGAGCTTCCGGGTGAGGTCGCGCGGAATGCGAGAGCCGGCGTGGAGTTCGGTTGGGGGCAGCGCTCGCTTCGCCTGCTCATGCTCGCCGGCATGCTCCAGGGCGGCTTCCTCATGTGGGGGTTCTACGCCTCGCAGCCGTACCTGCTCGAGCTCCTCGGCAGTGACGCCGTCTGGATCGCGGGGCTCGTCGCCGCGGGGGTCGCCCTCGCGACGATGGTCGGCAACCAGGTCGTTCGCGCGGCGTCGCGGTACTGCGGGCGGAGGACGACGTTGCTCCTCGTCGCGGGTGCCGTCGAGTCGGTCGGTGCCGTCGCGATGGGACTCACGAGCTCGTTCTGGGTTGCGCTGTTCGCACTGCTCCTCCTCATGGGGGCAACCGGCGTATCAAGTCCCGTGAGGTCCGCGTACCTCCATCAGGTCGTGTCGTCGGAGCAGCGGGCAACCGTGGTCTCGTTCGACTCGATGGTGTCCAGCGTCGGCGGGATCGGCGGCCAGCTCGGGCTCGGCGCGCTGGGTGAGGCGCGCTCCGTCGCGTCGGCTTTCGTCGTCGGCGGGCTGGTGACCACCGGTGCGCTCCCGCTTCTCGGACGGCTCCGTCGGCTCGGCGGGTCGGCCGACAGGATCGACGACGAGCGGGCAGCGGGGGTGGAGGGCGCCTGCGCAGGGTCGGGGCTTCCCGCGGTGTCGGCAGTCGACACGCACTCGCCCGACGAGCCCGAGCTCGTTGTCGCTGCCCCACGAACCTGACGGCACGCACGTGCAAGACTGGCGCGCGTGCCCGCGACCGTCATCGTCGGCGCGCAGTGGGGCGACGAGGGGAAGGGGAAGATCGTCGATCTGCTCGCGCAGGACTCCGATCTCGTCTGCCGCTACCAGGGCGGGCCCAACGCCGGCCACACGGTCGTCGTCGGCGACGACACCTACAAGATCCGTCAGATCCCGACGGGGATCATCGCCGGCAAGCGTTGCGCCATCGGTGCGGGCTGCGTCGTCGATCCGGGCGTCCTGATCTCGGAGCTCGACGACCTCGGGTCCCGCGGGCACGACACGCTGGGGCTCCTCTTCGTCTCCGGGAACGCCCACCTCGTGATGCCGTGGCACGTGGCCATCGACGGCGCGAGGGAGCGGCGCCTCGGCCGTCTGCAGATCGGGACGACCCGCCGTGGGATCGGCCCCGCGTACGCGGACAAGGCGACGCGCATCGGCATCCGCGTGCAGGACCTCCTCGACGCGAAGATCCTTCGGCAGAAGCTCGAGCTGGCCGTGACCGAGAAGAACGTCTGGCTCGAGCGCGTCTACGAGCTCGACCCGTTCGACGTCGAGGAGATCGTCTCGACGCACCTCGGCTTCGCCGAGCGCCTCGCGCCGTACGTCGCGGACACGTCGCTGCTCGTGGATCGCACGCTCCGCGCCGGCGAGCGCGTGCTCTTCGAGGGCGCCCAGGGGACACTGCTCGACCTCGACCACGGGACCTACCCGTTCGTCACGTCGTCGAGCCCGATCGCGGCCGGAGCCGCTGTGAGCTTCGGGATCGGCCCGAACCGCATCGAGGAAGTGCTCGGAGTCGCCAAGGCGTACGTCACGCGAGTCGGTGAGGGGCCGTTCCCGAGCGAGATCGTGGGGCCCGAGCACGAGCGGGTGCAGGCGCTGGGTCACGAGTTCGGCACGGTCACGGGCCGCGAGCGGCGGTGCGGCTGGCTCGACCTCGTCGCGCTTCGGTTCGCCGTCCGCGTGAACGGGGTCACGTCGCTGGCGCTGACGAAGCTCGACGTGCTGTCGTCGTTCGCGCAGCTGCCCGTCTGCGTGCGCTACCGGCTCCCGGACGGCTCGGAGACCGACGACTTCCCGGCGCATCAGAGCGACTTCCACCACTGCCGTCCCGTGTTCGAGGTGCTGGACGGGTGGGAGGCGCCGATCGAGGACGAGCTTCCGGATGCCGCCCGTGCGTACGTCGGCTTCGTGGCCGAGTCGCTCGCGGTTCCCGTCACGCTCGTCGGGACGGGCGCGGCGCGTGAGCACGTGCTCGCTCTCGGCTGACGCGCGGCCAGGGCACTCGGGCGGTTCGTAGACTCCCGCGGTGCGGGTCCTCGTCGTCGGGTCGGGAGGTCGCGAGCATGCGCTCGTCTGGAAGCTCGCGCAGTCGCCGCTCCTGACCGAAGTCCATGCCGCGCCCGGGAATCCCGGGATCGCCGAGCTCGCCGAGTGCCACCCCATTCGAGCCGACGACGCCGAGGGCGTGCTCGGGCTCTCACGCTCGCTGGACATCGACCTCGTCGTGATCGGGCCCGAGGCGCCGCTCGTTCTCGGTCTGGCCGACGCGCTGCGCAGGTTCGGGCTCCTCGTCTTCGGCCCGGGCGCGACCGCCGCCCGGATCGAGGGGTCGAAGGCGTTCGCCAAGGACGTCATGTCGGCGGCGGGAGTGCCGACCGCGGCGCGTCTCGCGCTCGCGCGACCACCCTGCGTCGTGAAGGCGGACGGCCTCGCAGCCGGAAAGGGTGTGCACGTCTGCCGCACCGAAGGCGAGGTCGAAGAGGCCCTCCGCTCGCTCCGCGACGCGGCCGATGTCGTCGTGGAAGAGCTTCTCGACGGGCCCGAGGTCTCGCTGTTTGCGCTCTGCGACGGGCGTGATGCGATCGGGATGGTTTCGGCGCAGGACTTCAAGCGCGCGTTCGACGGCGACGAGGGCCCGAACACCGGTGGGATGGGGGCGTACGCACCTGTCCCCGGGCTCGGCGCCGGCGATGTCGCAGCGCTCGTCGAACAGATCCACCGTCCCGTGCTCGCCGAGCTCGCTCGCCGCGGCACGCCGTTCGTCGGGTTGCTGTACGCGGGGCTCATGCTCACCGAAGACGGCCCGAGGGTGCTCGAGTTCAACTGTCGCTTCGGCGACCCGGAGACGCAGGTGGTTCTCCCGCTGCTCGAGTCCGATCTCCTCGCGCTGCTCGCTGCGGCCGCCGGCGGTGATCTCGCCGGCGTAGCGCCATCGTTCACGTCCTCTGCTGCGACGACCGTCGTGCTTGCGGCGGGCGGATACCCGGCGGGAGGCGACCGCGGAGGTGAGGTCACCGGCGTGCAGGAGGCCGAGGAGAGCGGCGCGCTCGTGTTCCACGCAGGCACCGCGCGACATGCTGACCGGCTCGTGACGAACGGCGGGCGGATTCTCTCCGTCACGGCGGTCGCCGAGACGGTCGCCGGCGCGCGTGCGGCCGCGTACGAGGCAGTCAGCCGGATCCGGTTCGCTGGGATGCGGTATCGAGCCGACATCGCGGAGGCGGCGGCCGCAGGCGAAAGCCTGTCGCTGCACAGCACCTCGGAGAGCTGAGCGCGGCGGGCGCCTCGGGGCCACCCCGCGCCTCCACCCGCTGTCGAGCGTATCGGGGAAGTCGAGACGGGTGGTGAACGGATGTGTGCCGAGAGAGTGTCGAGTGGACGGCGGGGGCGACAACTAGAATCGACCCAGTGATCGCCCGTTACTCCAGGCCTGCGATGACCCGGGCCTGGTCGGAGGAGGCGAAGCTCGAGAGGTGGTTGGCCGTGGAGATCGCGGTCCTCGACGCATGGGCATCGGTGGGAACGGTTCCCACGTCGAGCGCTCGCGCCGTCCGCGAGCGCGCCCGGGTGCCGACGCCGGAGCGCGTCGCCGAGCTCGAACGGACGACGAACCACGACGTCGCCGCGTTCGTCGACGCAGTGGCCTCCGACCTCGGTTCCGATGGGCGCTGGTTTCACTACGGGCTCACATCGTCCGATGTCGTCGACACGGCGCTCGCCCTCACCGTGCAGGCCGCGGGTGAGCTGATCTGCGGAGGGCTCGAACGTGCGATTCGGGCGGTCGACCAGCGCGCAGACGAGCACCGAACGACCGTGACCATCGGCCGAACGCACGGCGTCCACGCGGAGCCGACGACATTCGGTCTCAAGCTCGTCGGCTGGGCCTTCGAGCTCGAGCGGGATCGCGAACGGCTCGACGCGGCGCTGGTTGGGATGCGTGTCGGCAAGCTGTCCGGGGCGGTCGGCACGTATGCGACGACCACGCCAGAGATCGAGCGCATCGCGTGCGAGGCGCTCGGGCTCGAGCCCGCTCCGAGCACGACGCAGATCCTCCAGCGCGATCGGCACGCCGCAGTGCTGTCCGCACTCGCGGGGCTCGCGTCGTCTCTCGAGCGGTTCGCGCTCGAGATCAGGCACCTCGCCCGGACCGAAGTGCGCGAGGTGGAGGAGCCGTTCGCGCCGGGTCAGAAGGGCTCGTCTGCGATGCCGCACAAGCGCAACCCGATCGTCGCCGAGCGGATCTGCGGCCTCGCGCGCGTCGTCCGCGGCCACGCGCTGGTCGGCCTCGAGAACATCGCGCTCTGGCACGAGCGCGACATCTCGCACTCGTCTGCGGAGCGAATCGTCCTGCCCGACGCGTTCCTCGCCGTCGACTACATGCTCGACCGCTTCGCCTGGCTCGTCGAGGGGCTCGTCATTCGACCTGAGCGCATGCGGGCGAACCTGGAGGCGACGGGTGGGCTCTTCTTCAGTCAGCGGCTCCTGCTCGCGCTCGTCGCGTCGGGCCTCGAGCGCGACGCTGCGTATCGACTCGTGCAGCGACACGCGATGCGCGCATGGGACGAAGGGCTCGACTTCCGCAGCCTCGTGCGGTCCGACCCCGAGATCTCTGCTCGCGTGGACGCGAGCGAGGTGTTCGACCTGAGCGCCTACACGCGCCATGTCGACGCAGTCTTCGAGCGCCGCCGGGCGCATGCACCCGAGCAGGCCCGGGCGTGAGCCACGGCGCGACCCACATCGCAAGCGGGAAGGTCCGCGAGATCCACGCCATCGACGGCGATACCCTCGTGTTGACGGCGAGCGATCGGATCTCGACGTTCGATGTCGTCCTGCCCACGCCGATCACCGACAAGGGGCGGGTGCTCACCGGGCTTTCGGCGTTCTGGTTTGCGCGAACGCGCGACATCGTCCCGAACCACATGCTCGAGCTCGGCGTGGACGGGCGCGCGATGACGTGTCGGCGGCTCGAGATGCTGCCGGTCGAGTTCGTGGTGCGCGGCTACCTGGCGGGCTCCGGTTGGAAGGACTACCGCGAGACCGGCGCCGTGTGCGGGCACGTGCTGCCCGCAGGGCTGGAGGAGTCGTCACGTCTCCCCGAGCCCATCGTCACCCCGGCCACCAAGGCGGTTGAAGGGCACGACGAGAACATCGACGAGGAGCGAGCCGCTGCGCTGTGCGGCGAGCGTCGCTATCTGAACGCGCGTGCGGCCGCGATCGGCCTCTACGGATTCGGGTCGCAGCACGCCGAGGCGCGCGGAATCATCCTCGCCGACACGAAGTTCGAGTTCGGCGTCGAGTCGGGCGGTGCGGTCGTCCTCGGGGACGAGGCCATGACGCCTGACTCGTCGCGCTTCTGGCCCTCGTCGGAGTACGCGCCCGGTCGTCCTCAGCCGTCGTTCGACAAGCAGTTCGTCCGCGACTGGTGCCAGCGGACGGGCTGGAACAAGGAGGCGCCGGGGCCTGAGCTTCCGGCCGACATCGTGGAAGGGACGCGCTCCCGCTACATCGAGGCGTTCGAGCGTCTGACCGAGATCGCCTTCGCGGACTACGTGGCCCGACCGGACGTCGTGCTGTGAAGGCAACCGTCCTCGTGCGGCCGAAGGAGGGGATCCTCGATCCGCAGGGCGACGCAGTCGGACACTCGCTGCGGAAGCTGGGCTTCGACGTCGCGGGCACCCGCGTCGGGCGGGTGATCGACCTCGAGCTCGGCGTCGACGACGCCGACGCGGCGCGCGCCGAGATCGAGCGCATGTGCGGAGCACTCCTCGCCAACCCGCTCATCGAGAGCTTCGAGATCCGGCTGGGCGACTCGTGACCGACAGGCCGCTCGTCGCAGTCGTCGTGTTTCCCGGGTCGAACGACGACCGGGACGCCGCGTGGGCACTAGGCTCGGTCGGCGCGGAGCCGGCCTTCGTCTGGCACGAGGAGACGTCGCTGCCCGAGGGGACGGCGCCGTCGTCCTTCCCGGAGGCTTCTCGTACGGCGACTACCTGCGGACGGGAGCGATCGCGAGCGTCGCCCCGGTCATGGACGCAGTGCGCGACTTCGCGTCCGCCGGCGGACCGGTGCTCGGCATCTGCAACGGCTTCCAGGTCCTCTGCGAGGCACATCTCTTGCCGGGCATCCTCCGACCGAACCGTCAGCTCGAGTTCGTCTGCCGCGATGCGGTGCTGCGCGTCGAGGCCGTCGACAGCCTGTTCCTCCGACGGTGCGCCGTCGGTCAGGAGCTCGTCATCCCCGTCAAGCACGGCGAGGGAGCGTGGTACGCGGACGACGGCACCTTCGTCCACCTCGCCGCGCGAGGCCAGATCGTCCTGCGCTACACGGATGACGTGAACGGCGCGCTCGGGAATGTCGCCGGCGTCGTCAACGAGGCGGGCAACGTCATGGGGCTCATGCCGCATCCGGAGCACGCCGTCGACCCGTTGCTGGGATCCGCCGACGGAGGGCTTCTGCTCGCGGCCCTCGTCGATGCAGCTGCCAAGCACCGCACGGTCGCGGCGACTCCCGCCTGAGACGCGGAGCGTCTGCGCATCGCCGGCGAGGCAGCCGCCTCAGATCCCAGGCATTGGCAGCAGAGCACGAGCAGCAAGGCATCTGGAAGCAAGGCACTCGCGGAAGGCTCTAGCAGCAGAGCTCTAGCAGCAGAGCATCTCCCGGAGAACGGGCGCACGCTCGAGCGCCGCCCGCAGTCGCTCGAGATCGCGCGCCCGCATCGTGACGGGCCCTCGACGCGCCGACCCGTCGGTCGTGTACGCGAATCGGATGAGGCGCTCGCCGCCGCCCGGCGCCTCGAGAAGCTGGACGACCACGGCGAAGCGGCGGTCGCCGATGCGCTGCGGGACGCTCGCCTCCTCGACGAGCTTCGCCGCGCCCCACGGGGTCGCAACCTTCGGCGCCCTGGGAGGCTTCTGCGCGGTCGCGGTTGCCACCCTGCGAGCGTAGGCGGGATCGCGTCACGAGTGGGACGCGTCTTCGTGCCGAGAGCGTCACGACCTATCCTCGCGCCGTGCACGACGTCGTCATCGTCGGAGGTGGAACCGCGGGCTGCGTCCTTGCTTCGCGCCTGACGGAGGATCCGGCGCTCTCCGTCCTCTTGCTCGAGGCAGGCCCGCGGTCGAGAAAGCTCGAGATCAAGATCCCGGCGGCGTTCTCGCGCCTGTACCGCACCGACGTCGACTGGGGCGACTCGACCATCCCTCAGCCACGCCTCGACGACCGCGAGGTGGTCTTCCCGCGCGGCCGAATGCTGGGCGGCTCGGCCGCGATGAACGCGATGATGGTCCTCCGAGGACAGCGTGCGGACTACGAAGCCTGGGCCGCTGCCGGGTGCACGGGCTGGGCGTGGGACGACGTCGAGCCGGCGTTTGCGCGAAGCGCGGAAGGCGCGTTCCCCGTCGCGGAGCTTCCCGAGCGGCACGTGCTCGCGGAGGCGTTCGTACACGCCGCCCAGAGCGTTGGGATCCCGTTCACGGACGACTTGAACGGAGAGAGCAACGAGGGGGTCGGGTTCGTCCCCGTGTCGCAGCGTCGCGGGCGTCGATTCAGCGTCCTCGACGGCTACCTCGGCCCGGCTCGGCGTCGTCCGAATCTCACGATCGTGACCGACGCGCTCGTGACGCGGATCCTCCTCGAGAACGGCAGAGCCGTCGGCGTCGCGTACCGGCTCGACGGTGACGAGACCGAGGAGCGGGCCCGGTGTACCGGCGAGGTGGTCGTGTGCGCCGGCGCAATCGGCTCGCCGCAGGTTCTCCAGCTTTCGGGAATCGGCCCGCGCGACACGCTCGCTCGCCTGGAGATCACCGTCGTGCGAGACGCGCCCGGGGTCGGTGCCAACCTCGTCGATCACCTCGCGAACGGCCTGCTCGTTCGCACGAAGGGCGTCGAGACGCTCGCCTCGGCGGACTCGCTCCGCAACCTCGCGCGCTGGGCGCTTCGCGGGAAGGGGCCGCTCACCTCGAATCTCGGCGAGGCAGTGGCGTTCGTGCGCTCGCGCCCGGACCTGACCGCACCGGACATCGAGCTCCTCCTCGCTCCAGTGCTCTTCGAGGACGAGGGTCTCACGCAGCCCACCGAGCACGGGCTGACGTTGGCGGTCGTCCTGCTCCGGCCACGGAGCGTCGGCAACGTGCTCCTGCGATCGGCGGATCCAAGGGTCTCGCCCGCGATCGATCCGCGGTACCTCTCCGACGCCGACGGAGAGGACGAAGCGACGCTCCTGCGAGGGCTGCGCCTGGCTCGACGCGTGCTCGCGCAGGAGCCGCTCGCCTCGTTCACCGATGGGGAGATCCTTCCGGGCGACGGCGCGCGGACGGACGACGACCTGCGCGCCCACCTGCGTGCGCTGTCGCAGACGCTCTACCACCCGGCCGGCACGTGCCGGATGGGGTCAGATGCCGAGTCGGTGGTCGATCCCGAGCTGCGGGTGCGCGGCATCTCCGGGCTTCGCGTCGCCGACGCATCCGTCATGCCGACGCTCCCGCGCGGCCACACGAATTGGCCGACCGTCATGATCGCCGAGCGCGCCTCGGCCTTCGTAGCAGCCGCGGCCGGCTAGGACGGCTCGCCGACACAGTGTCTGTTTCGCCAAGTCCGCCTAGCGAGGCGGCTGCTCGACGAACGTCCCACCGACGACGCGGTCGTCCTCGATCTCCAGGACCCACGCGCTTGCAACGGCGACGGCGAGCGGGCCGTCGAGGCGGACGCCGCTCGCCACGAGGAGGCGCATCACGTCGTAGAGAACGTCGCCGTGCGTGCAAGACGCGAGGGACTTCGAGCGCCCGAGTGACACCAGGAGCTCGAGTGCGCGGTGGCCGTCGGCGCCCTCTGCGAGGAGCTCGGTGGTCTCGATCGAGAGATCGAGCGCCCGAGCGAGCGGCTCGAACGTCTGCACGCAGCGCACGAACGGGCTCGAGACGAGGCGAGCAGGAGCGTCGGCCCTGATCCTCTCCGCGAGCGCTGCGGCCTCGCGGCGCCCGCGCTTCGTCAGAGGACGAAGCTCGTCGGGCTCGGTCCACTCGACCCGGTTCTTCGCTTTCGCGTGCCGGACGAGGTGCAGTTGGGTCGTCACGCCCCGCGTTCGAGCAGATCGACGAGCTGGCGGTCGCGCGCGTAGGTGAGGAGCGCTCGTGCGTCGTCGAATGTGACGAAGCGGGCGTCGTCGATCTCGTTGGCCGCCCCGAGACGGCCCTCGACGGGCGTCACCAGCCAGTAGCGCACGGTCTTGGGCCTCCCGCGGGCGTCGCGGTAGCGCGTCGTCGTCAGCTCCCGCTCGAGCCGGCAGCGCAGGCCGGTCTCCTCTTCGATCTCGCGCACCGCGGCGTCTTCCTCGCTCTCTCCCTCCTCGCACTTCCCCTTCGGGAACGACCAGTCGCCGTAGGCCGGACGGTGGACGAGCAAGACCTCGGGCGCGCCGTTTTCACCCCGGCGCACGACGACGCCCCCGGCGGCTCGTACCGTCTTCGTCACATCCAGGCGCGGAGCTTCGGGTCGGCGAGCTCCTCCCAGGCGGGTCTCCATTGTCCGCGTAGCTCCTCGGCGGCGGAGCGCTCGAACGCCGCGAGCGTCGCGGCTGCGCGGGCTGGGCCATCGTCGACGCCGCGCACCGCCCACCCTTCGAGCCACGCTCCGGCCAGGACGGCGTCGTTCAGGTCGCCGAGCACGTCCTGGAGCCTGGCCGCCGCGTGCGCGAGGGCGCGAGCCTGCTTGCCGACGATCGGCGCGGCCGCCTCGGCCGCGTAGCGGGCGCGCTTCGTGCGGATCCGCACCTCGTGGAGCTGCGCGTCCGTCGGTGAGTCGCCGAGCGCCTTCGCCCGCTTCGAAAGCCGGTGCCACGGACGGCGCACGAGCGCCGGTATCGCTTCGCCCGCGGGCTCGTCTGCCGCTCGCGCGAGCACCGGAGCGTTGGCCGCGTCGACGAGCCGGTCGAGGAGCATCGCGTATCGATCGCCGCGGAGCGCATCGAGCAGGGCGGCGTGTGCGGTGTCGCGGGACGCCTGCAGCGTCTCGAGCACTGGCGCCGCGTTCTCGCCGAGACTCGCACGCTCGGTTCCTTCCCGCAGCCGCGCGAGCAGCACGTCGCCGTCGCGGACGTCGCCGAGGATCCGAGCGATCCAGCCCAGTTCGTCTCGGAGTTCCGACGACCACCCGTCGTCCACGAGCGGGTGGAACGTCCGCAGGTCGGAGCGAAGCCGTCGGGTCGCGACGCGCGCCTGGTGAACGCCCTCCGGATCCACGTCGAGCCGGACCACCGGGTCGTGCCGGATGAGCCGGATGACGGAAAGGGCGATCGCGCGGCGGACCGCGTCGCCAGCGCTCGCGCCGGCGCCGAGGTCCGCGAGCGCGATCTCGGGCGTCAACGGCGTCGCGGGCGCGAGCGCACGGATGTACTTGGCCGTCTGGTCGGGCGAGCCGGCGCCGGCCTGGCGCAACCGCTCGACGAGGGCGTCGAGGAGGTCGGGCGTCATGTCCTCGCCGATCTCGACCTCGAGCTCGCGAAAGGCGGCGGCCGGCCCGGCGCCGTTCGGCACGGACACCGCGTCGTCGACGACGCCGGCGATGAGCCGACCGGCCGCGTCGTGCATCTGCGTGCGACGGCGGATGGTCGTCATCCGCACGCTCTCCCCGAGTTGCCCGCGACGGACGAATCCGCGCACGAGCTCGACCGCGGCCGTGGGTGGGGTGCCGCCGTTCCCCTCGAACACGATCTCGGGGCGCACGAGGAACGGCGCGTCTCGTTCCGCGGGGAGCTTGACCGTCCAGCCCTCGCCGGGACGGTGACGCAGGCTCGCGCCCCAGCGCGCGAGGCGGAGGTCGGGGGTGTCGAAGTACGTCGTCTCGTTGCGTTCGGGAGGGGCCTGGCGCACGATCGGCCCGACGAGCCCGTAGATGCTCGGCATGTGGAACTCGGGCGTTGCGGCGAGCTTCAGCTCGCGTTCGGGGCTGTGCTCCACGGTCGTCTCAGCGTAGCGCCCGATTTCAGCACGCGAGCCGAGCGACGATCTCGTCGGGACTAGCGGCGCCCGATCAGCTCGATGCGGTAGTCGTCCGGATCGCGGACGAAGCAGATGCGCGATCCGCCCTCGCTCACCTGGTACGGGGGCCGCTCCGGCTCGATCTCGTGACCGTCTTTCAGCGCGGCGAGCGTCGCGTCGAGGTCGTCGACGCCGATGGCGATGTGTCCGTAGGCGGTCCCGAGCTCGTACGAGCGCCCGTCGTGGTTGTACGTCAGCTCGAGCACATTCTCGGCGTCGCCGAGCGAGAAGAAGTAGTTCGTCGCCTCGAGCTCGCCGTTCCTGACGATGTCCATGTCGCGCGAGAAGCGGAAGCCGAGGGCCTCGTAGAAGCCGCGGCTCCGCTCGGGATCGGTGATCCGAACCATGGTGTGGAGGAAGGTGGCCATGAGTCCATCCTACGGCCCGTGGCCCCGAGGCAGTGCTCGTGAGGTCCTTGCCGGATTTCGACGAGCGCTGGGCCGGGCCGAGCACGATCCCGTCTTCCGCCGCCGCCTGCGCGAGCGCGACGCGACGTCGCCGAGCTCCACCCGCTGATCCTAGGCCGCGGCCGTCGCCGAGCCTACCGGTGCTACGACACCGAGCACGACCAGGGTCGGCTGACCTCGATTCGTTCGACGTGGAGCGCCACCGTGCGACCGTCTTCGAGCTGCACCTCTCCGCGCGAGACGAGGCTGATGTCCACTGCAGCTCCTGCCAGGAGGCAGACCGTGACCTCGACCGGCGGTCGCGCTCCACCCGGGTCGACGGTGCCGCGAACCGTCGTGCGCTCGGCGGTGATGTCGAAGCCGATCCGTCTCGTCGCAAGCCGCGACGAGGCGAGCGTCAAGCTGACGGCCCGGCGACCCGGGCTCGAATGTCCGAAGAGGCGCACGGTTGCCCGCTCGCCCGGAAGCAGCCAGCCGTCGTGCGTCAGACCGCGCGTGACCCAGAGCAGGCGGTACGGCCGTCGGACGTACTGAAGGCGAAGCGAGAGCTCGTGGTCGATCGCCCTCGAGGCCGCGAGCCCGAAGCGGATCTCGTCGTCGGCGACCACGAGGTAGTCACTCGGCTGCGGGCCTGCGAGGCGCCCGCGCCGATCGTCGATCGACACGTCGAGCACGGGGAACGGCGTGTACGTCTTGCCGCCGTCGACGCGCAACTCACGGTCGACGTCGCGGTTCCAGAACTCCGCTTCCCACCACCGGACCGGCCCTCGCACGCCGCCGGGTACGAGGGCGACGGACGGCGAGCCCGGGACGGCCGCGTCGATCCAGTCGCGACGCTCGGTCTGAGCGCGCACCATCGCGGGCTCGACGTAGTGCTCGAAGACGTAGGTGGCCTGCAGTGCGCCGAAGGCGACGAGCAGCGACACCGTCCCCAGCAGGGCGAGGCGAGGGGCGCGCCACGCGAGGAGGACGACGACGAGCAGGACGACCCCGGTCGCGAGCTGGAGGAACGACGGTGTCGGCGAGGTGCAGCCAGGCGGATGCGTCTGCGATGGCGGGTCGAAACGCCGCCGCCGGCGACGCCCAGAAGATCACTCTGTCCTCGTCGGACGCGAACGGCAGCAGCGCGATGACGACCAGACCGGCGCAGACGGAGCTCACGAGTCTCGTCCGCACGTGGCCGTGTGCGGTAAGCCACGCGGCGCTCCCGACGGCGAAGAGCGGGACGAGATAGACGAGGTAGCGGTCCTGAATGAACTGCCCCGGTGTGAAGCGGAGATCGAACGAGGTCACCTCGAAGAGCACCAGCGGTACGAGGACGGCGAGCAGCGCCGCGAATGCGTGCGCTTCGCGGTGATCGGTGTGAATCGCCGTCGTCACGAGCCACGACGCCGAGAGGACGACCGGGAGCAGCCCGACCCCGAGTGCGATCTGGTCGAAGTGGGCGGCAACTGCGCTCCAGAACCCTTCGGGGAGCAGATCTCCTTCGAACGGCACGACGTAGTTGCCGACGATCCCCCCGAGCTGTCCCGCAACTGCGAGCAGACCGGCGACGACAATGCCGACGAGGTAACCGACGGAGAGGACGCGATGGCGGGCGACAGCCCGCTTCACCCCGTTCGGCAGAGCGGTACGAGCGTCCTCGCGGGCTGCGACGCCGACTTCGTGCAGCACGAGCGCCACGGGCAGGGCCAGCGCGATCACGAAGAGCTGTGTGCGCGCGAGGAAGGCGAGGGCGATGCCCGCGAGAGCGACGACGTCGCGGCGCGGGCTCGGCCGGGCGATCGCGCGATGGCAGAACAGGACCGACCAGGTGAAGGCTGCGTATGCGACGTTCTCGGTCAGGAGCGTCGTCGACAGGACGAGCCACGGTGTGACGGCCGTCAGTGCCGCAGCCGCGTACCCGGCGCCCGCGGAGCGCGAGACCGATCGGGCGAGGAGGAACGCGGGCACCGCCGCGCTCACGAGCAGCAGCGCGTTCAGCGCGTGTGCGACGGTCGCCGCCTGCGGCGGCGTGAGGGTTCCGTAGAACGGCGCGAGCAGAAGCGGGTAGAGCTGGCTGTGGGCTCCGTAGTAGGCACTCCGGATCGTCGGGACGAGCGACGGCTCGTCTGCGATGCTCGTTGCGAGGCGGGCGACCTGGAGCTCGTCCGTCATGACCGCCCAGGTGTTCGCGCGGATCGAGTAGTAGCCGGCGAGCACCGCGGCGGCGACCACGCACGACGATGCGGCCACGGCAGGCGCGTAGCGGAGCACCGACGACGTGCGTAGCCCGCTGACGGCTGGCGCTCCGGCACGAATTGTTGGCGCCGTGTGGGCGATGCTCGACGTGTACCCCGCGCCGTCGCCTGCCAATCCCGGACGACCCCGAGACGGAGCCAGGCCCGCCTATAGTCGAGCCGTGATCAGCGAGCGCGAGCTGCGGGAGGCCCAACTGTACGCGGCGGAGAAGCTCGCCGAGGCCGGCATCGTGCTCACGCCCGAGGAGCGCGAAGCGGTCGAGGTCGCCGACTTCGGCCTCTCACGTCTCGAGGAGACCGGGCTGCAGCTCCTCGTCTACGTCAACACGGATCGCTACTGCGCGAAAGAGCTCGTCCTGCGCCCGGGTCAGACGTGCCCTGAGCACCGCCACCCGCCTTTCGACGACACGCCTGGCAAGGAGGAGACGTTCCGCTGCCGGAGCGGCCGCGTCTACCTCTACGTCGAGGGTGAGCCGACGGCGGATCCCGCGTGCACGCCGCCTCCCGGCGCCTACACGGTCGGCCACGAGATCGCGCTGCGGCCGGGACTGCAGCACGCGATCGCGCCGGGAACGCTGCACTGGTTCCAGGCCGGCCCGGACGGCGCCGTGGTCTCGGAGTTCTCGACCGCGAGCCGCGACGAGCTCGACGAGTTCACGGACGAGGACGTCTCCCGCGAGACGATCGTCGGCTGACACACCTCAGCCGAGGCGTCCGTGCCGGGCGAGGAGCTCGAGCACGTCGTCGTGCGGCAGCGCGTGCCCGACACGGCCCTCGCGCCCGACCACCTCGGGTGCGGCCCAGAGCGCGTTCAGCACGGCCTCCTCGGACGCGTCCACGACGGCCTCGAAGACGTCGTTCAGTGCGTCGTCGGGGACGTCGGTCACGGGCGCGTCGCCGCGCGGCCGACGTCCTGGCGCCGCGAACGCGACGAAGATCTCGCCGCTGCCGTGGTGCCCGACCGAGCCGCAGCGGGCGAGCCCGAGGCCGACGCGCCGTGCGACGCGCTGCAGCTGGTGCGGCGTCAGCGCGGCGTCGACTGCGACCACGCCGATGCAGCTGCCTGCCTTCGAGCGCCTCGTCTCGGGCGGCTCGCCGAGGAGCTCGCCCACCGGGACACCGTCCACGACGAGGCTGGGCGGCGGGTAGAAGTTCGAGAGCACGAGGACGCCGACCGCGGCGTCGAGCGACGGCGCGATCCGGCTCGACGTGCCGATCCCTGCCTTCCACCCCTTCGTCATCATCCCCGTTCCGGCACCGACGGCGCCCTCGGCGATAGCGCCTCCGGCCGCGGCCTGGACGGCGCGACCGGCGTCAGCGGCCTCGACCTGGACGACGCGGCCCTCCGAGAGCCAGCTGTCGTCGCACTCGCCCACGACCGGGATCACGAAGTCCTCCGTGCCGACCCGTGGCTCGACCGCGACGGCGACCTCGACCGCGCCGTCGTAGACGCGCCCGACCGCGTGCGTCGACGTGAGGTACACGGGAGTCTCGATGCAGCCCCAGTCGCCGATCTGCAGCGATCCGGTGAGCTCGCCGGACCCGTTGAGCACCGCGGTGCCTGCGGGCACAGGCTGGGCGTGCAGCGTCTCGATTGGGCCGGGGAGCACGGCCGTCACGCCGGTGCGTGCGACGCCGCGTCCCTGCGGCGGCTCGGGCTCGTCGCGCCAGATCGTGACATGACCTACCGCCACGCCGGAGACGTCAGTGATGGCGTTCGCTGCGCCTGTGTCGAAGCGGCCGATGCGGAGGCCCCGCTCGCGAAGTCGCGGGCCGCGCGGACGAGGCGGGACGGTCATGGGGCGAGCGTACAAACCTCTGCGCGACCGCAACGTCCCAACCCTGGCAGGCGCTCCGCCGGGGGGAGATAATCGCCGCACCCCAGCGACCCCGGGAGGGAGATCGTCCGTGAAACTCGTGAAGCTCCTCGCAGCCGCCGCGCTCGCCGTCGTCGTCGCACTCGGCCTGACCGCCGTCGCCACGGCTCAGTCGGACGACGACGAGAAGGTCGTCCTCACCGTCGGGCGTCACCTCGAACTCGTACGACACGCTGAATCCGCTCGTCGGCGTACACGCGTGCTCGACTACGACGTCTGGATCCTGCAGTACGACACGGCTCACTCGAAGTCGGCCGCAGCGACTTCGCGACGATCCCCGGCCTCGCCGAGTCGTGGGAAGCATCGAACGACGGCAAGACGTTCACGTACACGCTGCGCGACGGCCTCGAAGTGGTCGGACGGAGAGCCGCTGACAGCGAAAGACGTCGCCTTCACGATCAACCGCTCGCGCGACGAGGAGCTGGCAGAACTTCAGTCGCGTATACGCAGAACCTCACGGCCGAAGGTGCTCGACGACCGCACGGTCGAGGTCACGTCGAGCGTCCCCGATCCGAAGCTTCCCGGCCTCGGGGACATCTACATCCTCCCGGAGCACGTCTGGGGGAAGTTCTCCGCCGAGGAGATCGCCAAGTACCCCGGCGAGGACGGCGTCGGCTCGGGGCCGTTCACGCTCGACGGAGTTCAAGAACGGGCCAGTACGTGAAGCATGAAGGTGAACCCGCTCTACTGGGGCGGCGAGCGCCCGATCGACGAGATCGTCTTCCGCCTCTTCAACAACCCGGACGCGATGGTCGCCGCGCTGAGAAGGGCGAGATCGACGCAGCGCACAACGTCCCGTCGCAGGCGTTCACCGACTCGAGCACGACCGAGGGGATCGTCGCCGTCCAGGGCAATCAGGGCGGCTTCGACGAGATCGCCATCAACGGCGGCGACGGGTCTGAAGAAGCCCGCATCCGGCCCTCCTCGACGAGCGGGTTCGCGTCGCGATCGCCCACGCGATCGACAAGCAGACGCTCGTCGACCGTGTCTACGAGGGCATCGGCACGGTCACCGAACGACGGTGAGCCCGTCACCCGATCCCGGTCGTGGATGCCGGAGATCCCTGCAGACGAGAAGTTCGACGTATCGACCCGGAGAAGGCGAAGCAGATCCTCGACGACGCCGGCTACACGGACTCGGACGGCGACGGCGTGCGCGAGATGCCGGGCGGCGGCGAGCCGCTCGAGTTCACGCTACTACGTGCGCTCGAACTCGGAGGTCGCGCCGCCCGTGTCCGAGTTCGTCGTCGGGGTGGATGGAGGACATCGGGATCAAGCTCGACCTGAAGTTCGTCGACTCGGACCAGCTCGGCCCGATGCATCGGCAAGGGCGAGTACGACATGTTCCACTGGGCGTGGACGCCGTACGTCGATCCGGACCCGCAGATCTCGTACTTCCAGTGCGACCAGATCGCCAAGGCCTCGGATCCGACGCTCTACAACAACGACGCGAACTGGTGCAACGAGGAGTACGACCGTCTGTTCAAGCAGCAGAATGTCGAGCTCGATCGCGAGAAGCGCATCGATCTCGTCCACCAGATGCTGAAGCGCTTCCACGCACGACGCCACCTACCAAGTCTTCGCGTTGACGCCTGATCTGCAGGCGCTATCGCACGGACCGGCTTCACGGGCTGGACGAGGCAGCCCGCCGACGTCGGCCCCGTGATCTTCTCGAACACGACGCCGACGTACTTCAACCTGGCGCCGACTGGAGGAGAGCTCGAGCGGCGGCGGCGGTGGCGGTGGCATGTCGACCGGCGGCTGATCGGGATCGCGGTCGCTGCGGTTGCGGGGGCTGCGTTGCATCTTCTACTTCGTGCGCCGACGAAGCACGGCGGAGGAGCGCGAGTAGCGGACCGGCGAACGAGTCGCGGCCGGCGAATGAGCTTCCGGTTCGTCACCGGGAAGGTCCTCGCCGCGCTCGCGACGCTCGCGTTCGTCGTCTGTCTTCAACTTCTTCCTCTTCCGGGTCGTCGAGTCGGACCCGGTCGCGAACCTCTTCGCGGGCGAAGCAGCTGACGACCGAGCAGCGGCTCGCGCTGCGCCGGGAGTTCGGGCTCGACAGGTTCGAAGCGCAAGCAGTTTCTGGCGGTACCTCCAGCAGACGGCACAGCTCAACTTCGGCCGCTCGTACTCGACGAACCGGCCTGTGCGTCGAGGACATCTGGAGACGGGCGTGGCCGACGATCGCGCTCGTCGGCGTCTCGACGGTGCTCTCCACGGTCTTCGGCGATCCTCATCGGGATCGTCGCCGCCTGGCGTAGCGCTCGAAGGCCGACTACGGCTGGACCGGGCTCTCAGCATCCGCCGACGTACTCGATGCCTGACTTCTGGCTCGGGATGATTCTGCTCGTGTCGTTCGCGGTGACGCTCGGTCTCTTCCCGATCGGGCGGGATCACGGACCGAGCTCGGACGCGAGTCAGGGATCGGAAAGCTCCTCGATCAGGCGCACCACATGTTGCTTCCCGCGCCTGACGCTGACCCTCGCCTACCTCGGCGAGTACGCGCTCGTCATGCGCTCGTCGCTGCTCGACGTCGATGCGCGAGGACTACCTGACGCTCGCGCGGGCGAAGGGTCTGCGCGACGTCGTCGTTCGCAGACCACCATGCGGTGCCGAACGCGCTGCTCCCGTCGACGGCGCTCATTCGATCAGCTTCGGCTTCGTCCTCTCGGGGGCGATCGCGGTCGAGACCGATCTACTCGTGGCCAGGGCTCGGGCTGCTGACGTACGAGGCCCTCCGCGGGCCGGATCTCCCGCTGCCTCCAGGGGCTCTTTCTGCTCTTCAGCGCGGCCGTGATCGTCTTCAACCTGATCGCGGATCTGCGCATATCCGCTACCTCGACCCGCGGGTGCGGCACCAATGAGCACCGCTCGCCTCCAGCTCGCGGTCACGGGGGAAACGATCGTTTCCCCCGTGTGCCCCTTCTTCTTGAGTGCGCGGGGAACCCCCGGTCCCGCACCCCTCCGCTCAACGACCGGGAACCGGACGATGAGCACCATCGCTTGGACGAGGCGACGTCGCGCGTTTCGGCGCAGCTGGTCGCAGTACCGTCGGGACACGCGAGGGCATCGTGGGCCTCGTCGTCCTCGTCGTCTTCTTCGGCGTCGCGATCTTCGCGTCCGTGATCGCGGATCCGTCGGACCTGCGCGTCGATCACCGCCGACGTGAAGGACTACCCGCGCTGGGCGACTCCGTCTGAGTTCGCCCCGCTCGGAACGGACAGCCTCGGGCGAGCCGGTCTGGGCGCAATTCGTGTACGGCGCGCGGGTCAGCCTGCTCGTCGGGCTCGCGGCGACGATGATCGCGATCGTCATCGGAACCGTGGTCGGCGTCGCTGCCGGCTTCTTCGGCGGCTGGATCGACGCCGCGACTCCTCCGCGCTTCACGGAGTGGTTCCTCGTCATCCCCTTCCTGCCGCTCGCGATCGTGCTCGCGGCGATCCTGGGCCCGTCGGTGCGCAACATCATCTTCGTCATCGGCGTGACGTCGTGGCCGGTTACGGCGCGGCTCGTACGTGCGCAGGTCCTGACGATGAAGCAGCGCCTGTACGTCGAGCGGAGCCGTGCGCTGGGGGCGTCGAACATGCACGTCATGAGTCGGCACGTCCTCCCGAACGTGATCGCCGACTCATCCTCGCGAACGCGACGCTCACCGTGCCGGTCGCGATCCTGTCCGAGACCACCCTCGCCTTCCTCGGGCTTGGAGATCCGACGCGCGTCGTCGTGGGGCAACCATGCTCGAGGAGTCCTTCGACGCGGGAGCGCTCGGGCGCGACGCGTGGTGGTAGTACCTACCGCCGGGCTCTGCGTGATTGGCGTCGTCCTCGCGTTCACTCTCGATCGGGCGGCGCCGTCGAGGAGATCCTCGACCCACGTCTTGCGCGACGCCACGCGCGATGAGCGCTCCGCCGCTTCTGTCCGTTCGCGATCTCCACGTCACCTACCGGTCCGACGCCGGGCGAGTACCAGCCGTTCGTGGCGTCTCGTTCGACCTCGCTCCCGGCGAGACGCTCGGTCTCGCGGGCGAGTCGGGGTGCGGGAAGTCGACCATAGCCGGAGCGCTCCTGCGGGTGCTTCCGCGCGGAACGAGCGTCACGGGCGAGGTGCTCCTCGACGGCGAGGACGTCCTGCAGATGAAGCCAGGCCGCTTGCGCGCCGTGCGTTGGACAGAGATGTCCATCGTCTTCCAGGGTGCGCTGCACGCGCTCAACCCCGTGCAGCGAGTCGGAGATCAGATCGGGGAGGCGATCCAGCTGCACCGGACCGCGCCCAACGTGGCGACACGGGTCGCGGAGCTCCTCGACACCGTCGGCATGCCTGCGCGGCGCGCGGCCGACTACCCGCATCAGCTCTCGGGAGGTCAGCGCCAGCGGGTGCTCATTGCGCTCGCGCTTGCCTGCAACCCGCGCATCCTCATCGCCGACGAGCCCACGACCGCGCTCGACGTGATGGTGCAGGCCCAGGTGCTCGAACCTCCTCGAGGGGCTCCAGCGCGAGCTCGCGCTCTCGATGATCTTCATCACGCACGACCTCTCGACGCTCTCCTACGTCTGCCAGCGGACCGCCGTCATGTACGCGGGCCGGAGTCGTCGAGGAAGGAGCGGCGCTCGAGGTCTTCGAACATCCGAGGCACCCGTACACGACGGCGCTCGCCGCCGCGTTCCCGCGCATCGGCGACGCGACGCATCGCATGAAGCCGTCCGGGCTCGGCGGTGATCCGCCCGATCCTCGCGACATCCCGAGCGGCTGTCCGTTCCACCCACGCTGCCCGGTCGCGGTGGCCGAGTGCGTCGACACCGTCGTCGAGCTCTGGCCTGCCGGGGACGGCAGGCGCGCCGCGTGCGTCCACGTCCTCGAGCAGGCGAAGGCGTGACCGAGACGCTTCTCGAGACCCGCGGGTTGCACGTCCGCTTCCCGGCGCGCGGGGGCGAGGTCGCGCGTGCCGTGGACGGCGTCGACCTCGTCGTTCCGCGGGGCGAGGTGCTCGCGCTCGTCGGCGAGTCCGGCTGTGGGAAGACGACGCTCGCACGGACGATCATGGGCCTCGAAAGCCCGGCCGAGGGTGATGTCGTCTACGAAGGCGAGCCGATTCGCTACGACGGCGGGTTTCTGCGCTCGTATCGCGGCGAAGGTGCAGATGGTCTTCCAGGACCCGATGGGCGCGCTCAACCCGCGGCAGACCGTGTACGAGGCCGTCGCCGAGGGACTGCGTATCCAGAAGCTCCCGGGTGACGAGGCGGCGCGCGTCTCGGACGCGCTTTCGCGGGCAGGCCTCCGCCCGCCGGAGCGCTTCCACCAGCTCTATCCGTACGAGCTCTCCGGAGGCCAGCGACAGCGTGTCGTCATCGCGGGCGCGATGGTGCTGAACCCGTCGCTGCTCGTGGCCGACGAGCCGGTCTCGAGTCTCGATGCGTCGGTTCGCGGCGAGATCCTCAAGCTCATGCTCGATCTCGTCCGCGACGCCGGGGTGACGATCCTCGTCGTGACGCACGACCTCGGGCTCGCGTGGAACATCGCCGACCGGATCGCGGTCATGTACCTCGGCCGCATCGTGGAGGAGGGCCCCGCCGAGGAGCTCCTCGGCAACCCGCGGCATCCGTATACGCGCGCGCTCCTGTCGGTCGTGCCCGAGGTGGAGGAGATGGAGCAGCTCATCCTCCAGGGCGAGGCGCCGGACCCGACGCGCATTCCGTCGGGCTGTCGCTTCCATCCGCGCTGCCCGTTGGTGGCGTCCGGTGAGGCGGCGCGCCTCGGGATCGAGGAACGCTGCCGCGCCGACGATCTTGCGCTCCGCGACGTCGAGCCAGAGCATCGCGCCGCCTGTCACGCCCTCCTGCTCTGAGCTACTGCAGCCTGCGCGGGATCGTGCGCTCGAAGCGCCGCTCGACGTGCCCGATCCCGTCGGGTGCGTCCTCGGACGCGACCACCTCGACGAGGACGTCGTACGTGCTCGACGTCGAGCGCACGCGCAGGTGCGCCTCGGTCGTAACCGTCGTCTCCGGCCACGCGATCTCGTACCTCGCGCGAGCGCTCGCCCAGGCGCGTCCCGGACGGTCTTCGGTCACGCCGACGAGCCCGTCGTAGAGCTCGGCGATCCTGGCGTCGTGCGGTCCGGTGTAGCGCGACCCGTAGCTCGTGACCACGCGCGTCTGCCGTCCCACGGGATCGCGCTCGATACGACGGATGACCGGCGGCTGCGCCCCGCTCGTCGTCGTCTTCGTCGTCGTCCGGCGGCGGAGGGCGGAACGTCGGCGGAGGCGTCGATCGGCGGTCCGTCGAGGACGGGCAGCTCGAGCTCGACCGTCGCACGCTCGATCCCGAGCGTCCCCGCGTGTGGCGGCGGCCAGGTGTTCGGCCAGTCGGAGCCGGCGAGCGCGAGGCGGAGGCGGTGTCCCGCCTCGAAGATCCACGACGTCGCCTCGAGCTCGAGCTCGACCGACGTCGGCACGCCCACCTCGAGCGGTCGAGGCGCCGTGTGCCCGGCTCGATGTGTGAGGTTGAGGACGCCTCGACTGACGAGCGCCGACGTGCCGTCCGGGAACACGTCGCACAGCCGGGCCGACAGGAATGCGACCGGATGCGGAGAGGTCACCGTGACCCGGAGCTGCGGGTGGCCGAGCACGTCGAGCTCGTCGTCGAGCGGCCAGTCGTAGGTGAGCGAGCGCTCGTCGTCCTCGCGCTGGTCGTCGGGAAGCGTCCAGGGAGGCTTGCCCGCGCACGAAATCCAGGCGGCGGTGCCGACATCGCCGCGCACGACGACTCGGTCTTCCTCGGCTCCCTCGGGACGCCAGATCCGGGGCCGCAGCCGCTCGGCCGGCCACGTGCGCTCGGAGCGCCACTCGCCGCGCATCTCGGCGAGGTCGGGCGCCGGCCGGGTCGAGCGGCGCATGAACACCGCGATGGGCGGCTCGTCGTCGATGCCGTTGTCGTCGCCGCGGAGCCAGCGGCCGAACCAGCGGATGAGCTCCGGCACGAGGTCGATGTGAGGACCTGGGATCGAGGTCGCCGGGGACGAATGAGCCCACGGTCCGATGAGCACCCGGCACGGACAGCGGAGCGCCGCGTATGCCCGAAGCGCGATGTTCGTGTATCCGTCGGCCCAGCCCGCGACGATCATCGTCGGGCACGTGATCCGCTCGTACCGCGGACGCAGCGATCCGTGACGCCAGTACGGCCCGTCGTCCTGCTCGTCGAGCCAGCGGAGGAGCCACGGATCCGTGCCGTCGATCCGGCGGAGCCACTCCTCGCGCCACCCCTCCCCGTAGACGGCCGGAACGGGCGGGAGGACGTTGCAGGCCGCCATGTACAGGACCCAGTCCACGAGGTCGATCGCCTTGAGGACGCCGCCCATGTAGTGGACGTCGTCCGTGTAGCGGTCGTCGGAGGCGTAGATCGGCACGATCGCCTGCAGGGCCGGTGGGCGCTCCATGGCGACCTGGATCGAGTTGAACCCGCCCCACGACGTCCCGTACATGCCCACCCTGCCGGTGCTCCAGTCCTGCTCGGCGAGCCACGCGATCACCTGGCGGATGTCGGCCTGCTCCTGCGGGTGGTACTCGTCGAGCGCGATCCCCTCGGACGAGCCCGTCCCTCGGAGATCGAGCCGGCACACCACGAAGCCGCCCTCCTCGCACAGCCGCTGGTACTCGGACGCGTACGACGCGGTCAGGTCGTCCATGCGGTACGGGAGGGCGTCGAGCACGACGGGCGCCGGGCGCTCGTCGGGGAGGAAGAGGCGCGCAACCAGCCGCGTGCCGTCCTCCATCGGAATCCAGACGTGTCGCTGCTCCACGCGCGCCGATCCTATGACGCCTCTACGATCGCGCGCAGGTGGATCTCCGGCTGACCGACGGGCAGATCGCGCTGCGCGAGGAGGCGGCAGCGTTCGCGACCGCCCTCCGTCCTCAGCTCGAGGCCGACCCCGAGTGGCGTCGTCAGGGGATGCTCTCCGACGGCGACTCGCGTGAGGTCACACTCGCGCTCGGCGAGGCCGGCTGGATCGGGATGACCTGGGCCGAGGAGCTCGGCGGGCGTGGCCTCAGCCACGTCGACGCCGCGCTCGTCGAGGACGTCTTCGGTTACCACTGGCTGCCGCTTTCGCTCTATCTCCTCTCGTACAAGACGATCGGCTGCGCGCTCGAGCAGTACGCGACTCCCGCGCTCCAGGAGAGGCTGCTCGGGCCCATCGCTCGGGGTGAGTTGACCTTCTGCCAGGGCTTCTCGGAGCCGGGCGCCGGGAGCGATCTCGCGTCCCTGACAACGCGCGCGGTGCGGCGAGACGACAGCTGGGTCGTCGACGGGCACAAGATCTGGACGTCGAGCGCATGGCTCGCCGACTGGATCTACCTCGCGGTGCGCACGAATCCCGACGAGCCGAGGCACCGCGGCATCTCCGTGCTCGTCGCACCGCTCGCCACGCCGGGCATCGAGGTGCGCCGGTTCCCGGTGCTCGGTGGTGGCTACTTGTGCGAGGTGTTCCTCGACGACGTCGAGATTCCGGCGGAGAACCTCGTCGGCGAGGTCGACGGAGGCTGGGACGTCCTCATGCACACACTCGACTTCGAGCGCATCACTGCCGAGAAGCTCGGCGGCCTCGCGTGGGTACTGGACGCGCTCGAGACGAGGCTCGCAGAGACGGGACGACTCGACCGCGCGTGGGATCGCGTTGCGCGCCTGCGTGGCGAGCTCGCCGCGGCACGGCTCCTGTCCCTGCGCGCCGCAGACCTCCTCGATCGCAGCGAGGCGGCCAGCTCGGCGTGCGCGATGGCGAAGCTCGCGGGCGCGCGTCTCGCGCAGCGGCTCGCGCGCGAGGGCGTCGAGCTGCTCGGCGTGGAAGGGCTCGCCGACGGCCATCCGTCCTCGCCGCTCGAGGGGCGGATCGGCGGCCTCTACCGGGCGTCCGTGGGCTCGACGATCTCGGGCGGCTCGGCGGAGATACTGCAGGTCGTCATCGCCCGGCGCGGATTGGGCCTGCGATGACTCTTCCGCTCGAGGGTGTGCGCGTCGTCGAGTACGCGCAGTACGTCGCCGGGCCGCTGTGCGGGGTGCTGCTCGCGGACCTCGGCGCCGACGTCGTCAAGGTCGAGCCGCCGAGCGGCGACGGCTATCGCCAGGTCCTGCCGGCGGCGCCCGGCGTCGGCCGCTACTTCGTCCCGCTGAATCGCGGGAAGCGCTCGGTCGTCGCCGACCTCAAGTCCGACGAGGGCCTCGCGACGAGCGCGCGCCTCCTCGGGTCGGCCGACATCGCCCTCCACAACTTCCCGCCGGAGCGCGCGAGCCGGTTCGGGCTCGAGTGGGAGGACCTGCACGCGGCGCACCCGGCGCTCGTGGTGGGACGCGTGACCTCTTTCGGGACCTCCGGGCCGCTGGCCGGTGCCCCCGCGTACGACCTTGTCGCCCAGGCCCGGGCCGGATTGCTGACGGCGCACGCGTCCCGCGGGGACACGGTTCCGGTTCGTGCGGGCGGCATCCCGATGGCCGATCTCACTGCCGGCTTCCTGCTGGCGAGCGGCGTCCTCGCGGCACTCGTGCGCGCGCGAGAGACGGGGACGGGGGATCTCGTCGACGTCTCACTCCTCGCCGCGGCACTGGCCGTCCAGCTCCAAGACCTGGTCTGGCTCTCGGGTGAAGCCGACGCGGAGGGCATTGTGGTTGCCGATCGGGCGCATCTCGACGCGCGCGCGACCGAGATCGCCGCCGGCGTCGCCATGAACCCGTACTACCGCTGCTTCGAGGCCTCCGACGGCTTCATCGCCGTCGCCTGCCTCAACCTCGCGCAGCGTCGCGCATTCCTCGGCCTGTTCGGGCTCGAGGACGCGACGATCGAGGCGCCCGATCTCATCCCGGACGACCCGGCCGAGCGTGACGTCAAGGAGAAGGTCACCGCGGCGATCGCGGCGGCCTTCGGTGAGCACTCGGTCGGCGAGTGGCTCGAGCGGCTCGAGTCGGCCGGCGTGCCGTGCGGCCGCGTGCAGCAGCGCGAGTCGGTCCACGCGGATCCACAGGTCGCCGCCGAGGCGCTCATCGCCGAGGTCGAGCAGGACGGCCTCGGCGCGGTCCGACTCCTCGCGCCGTTCGTCCGTGTCGGCGGCCGAGCCGCCACCGCCTCGCCCGCACCGTCGCTGGGCGCAGACACCGAGGCCGTCCTCGCGGAGCTCCGATGACCTTCGACGTCCCGTCGGAGCTCACGCAGTTCGGCGAGTCCGTGCGGGCGGCGATCGGCGACTGGGAGCCACCGCGCGAGCCCGAGCTCGGCGGCTGGCAGGACGACCGCACCGACGAGCTTGCAGCGCGAGTTGCCGCCGCCGGCTGGAGCGAGCTGTGGGCAAGCGACGAGCTGCTCGGCGCCGTCGTCGCCGGGGCGATCGAGCTCGGACGCGCCGCGGCCCCGCTGAGCCTCGTCGACGAGCCCACGCTCGGCGCCCCGCTCTGCGTCGAGGGACGGGCGCGCCACGGGAGAGGTGCTGCGTCGGTCGCGCTGCCCAGACGTGGCGGCGGTCTCGCGCTCGGCACGCCCACGGGTGAGGCGCGGGCCGAGCCGACGCTCGACGGCACCGGCACGCTCGTCCTCGACATCGGGGCCGCCGGCGAGCTCGAGCCCGTGGCCGCTGCGGCGTGTTGGCGCGCGTGGAACGCCGCCACTCTCGCGTACTTGGCCGGCCTCGCGTCGCGAGCGCTCGAGCTCGCGGTCGAGCACGCTCGCAGGCGGGAGCAGTTCGGCGCGCCGATCGCGTCGCTACCGGCCGTGCAGTCCCGACTCGCCGACGCCGCGCTCGCGACGGATGCGATGACGCTCCTCGCCTGGGCCGCGTCGGCGAACGACGGGGGCGTCCAGGACGCCGAGCTGCGCTGGGCTGGGTCGGCCTGCTGTGACGTGACCGCGAGCGCGCAGCAGGTGCACGGGGCGATCGGCTTCGCCCTGGAGACGGGCCTGCACGCCTATTACCGGCGAGCGCGCGCGGTTCACGCCTGGGCCGTCGCCGCCTGCGACGCGCTGCGCTGACGTAGGAGGGCTAGCCGGGATCGAGCCGGCGCCACTCCTCCGACTCGATCTCCTCGAGTGCGTCCGCGAGCCAGGCGAGTCGCGCCTCGACCGTCCGGATGCCTCCCTCGAGCGCGATCCGGAACGTCCGTGCCTTCTTGTTGTGCCCGGTCGGCTCGTCGCGGATCCGCAGGAACTCGTCGAGGACGCCCTGCCAGTAGGTCCGCTCGCCTTCGAGCTGCTCGCGTGCCTCTGCCGGATCGAGGAGCCAGAGGAAGAAGGTGCGCAGCGCCGCGTCGTTGCGCACGCGGCGGTCGGGCGCCGTGTCGCGGAGCCACGTGCGGACCTCGGCGATGCCGGCGTCGGTCACCGCGTACGTCTTCGAGTTGCGCGCGCCGGAGCCCGTCTGCTCGATCAGCCCGTCCTCGAGGAGGCGTGCGAGCTCTGGGTAGATCTGGCTGTGGCTCGCGGGCCAGGCGTAGGCGAGCGACTGCTGGAAGTGCTTGAGCAGCGCGTACCCGGTGCGGGGCTGGTCGGCGAGCGCGCCGAGGAGGGCGTAGCGGAGTGCCATCAGCCGGTGTCTGACACCCGCCCACTGAGGGCGGGTTTGCGACCGCTAGGTGTCGGGCACATATGTAAATCTTGACATGTCTAAGTCGATAGGAGATCATCCCAGACCATGCGGATGACGGGCCTGCTCCTCGTGCCACTCGCCATGGTCGCGATCGTCTCAGCGGCGCAGGCCCGCCCTTCCGCTCCGGTGACGCTCGCCGGCGACGTTCGCGCGCTCGGTGCATCGATCGAGCAGATCCACCCCGCACCCTTCAGGAGCGTGTCCCGTCAGCGCTTCCGGGCGGAGGTCGACGAGCTCGCGCGCCGCGCTCCGAGCATCTCGCGCACCGAGCTGCTCGTCGGGCTGCTGCGGATCATCGCGCTGCTCGGCCCACGCAACGGGCACACGGGCCTCTTCCCCGGCGATCCGGCGCACACTCGTGAGCTGCACCTGTACCCGCTCCGGCTGTACGACTTCGCCGACGGCGTGTACGTCGTCGATGCCGTCGACCGTTCGCTCGTCGGGAGCCGCCTCGTCGCCATCGAGGGGATGCCGGTGGCAGCAGGTCTTCGACCGGGTCGAGCCGCTCGTGCCGCGCGACAACGACTCGAACCTGCGAGGGATGGCGCCGCACTTCGTCTTGACCGCGGAGGTCCTCGACGGGCTCGGCATCGTCGACGGGACGAGCTCGGCCGACTTCACGTTCGCGCGGCCGGACGGTCAGCAATCCGACGCGGCCCTCGGCGCGCTGCCCGCGGCGAGGTACGTGTCGACGTTCGACGACCCGCTCCACGGCCACTACCCGTCGATCCTGCCTCGCGCCGCGAAGCCGCTCTACCTGTCGGGGAGCGCGAGGCCGATGTGGGCTCGCACGCTTGCGGGCGGACGTGTCGTGTACATGGGCTTCAACGCGGTACTGCGTCCGACGCCTGCTTTCCTCGGGTCGCTCGGCCGTCTGGTCCGGAATCCGAAGGTCCGCCGCGTGATCGTCGACGTGCGGCTCAACGGGGGCGGCGACAACACGACGTACGGGGCGCTCATCAATCTCTTCGGCTCGAAGCAGGTGAACCGGCGGGGACGCCTCTACCTCCTGACGGGCCGGGCGACGTTCTCGGCGGCCGCGAACTTCGCCGCCGAGATGGACCGCTACACACGTGCGCTCATCGTGGGTGAGTCGACCGGGGGAGGCGTCGAGACGTACGGGGACACGTCCCCTGTGGCGCTCCCCACGGCCGGCTGGACGGTGCACATCGCCGCCCGCTACCACGAGCGCAAGAAGGCGCCCGGAGACCGCCGGCTCGCGGTCGAGCCCGACGTCCGTGTGGACCTTGCGTCCGCCCAGTACTTCGCCGGCGGGGACCCGGTCCTCGAGCGTGCGCTCGAGGGTCTCTAGGCGCCGGCAGGCACTCCTGCGCACCAAGAGCGAGTCCCTCGTTCGAGGGATTGCATCCCTCGAACGGGTGCTTAGCGTCAGTCACAGGGAGGGAAGTTCTACGACGCTCACCCTGGGGAGGGAGCGCTGACGTGATGGCGGAGTCCAACGGATCTGTGAGGGTCGAGGTCCTCGCGCGCGAGGATTGCCCGAACCGCGAGATGGCGCTCATCGTCGTCGAGCGGGTGGTGGACGAGACCGGGATCCCTGCCGAGATCGAGGTCGTCGAGGTCGAGGACGACGACGACGCCGAGGAGCACCGCGTGCTCGGCTCGCCGACCGTCTTCGTCGACGGACGTGACGTCGATCCGTCGCCGCTCTACGACGAGTTCAGCGTCGACGATCGCATCTACCGCACGCCCCGCGGCCCGTCGGGCTGGCCGGAGGCCGAGTGGATCCGCGACGCGCTGCTCCGCGCGGTCGCGCAGACGACCTCCAACGGCCGTCACTAGGCGGTAGTCCTCGTCCAGGTCTTCGACGACGAGCCCGTAGAGGACGCCGTCGACCCACTCGTCGTTGCGCCAGTACGCCTTGCGGCGGACGCCTTCGCGGACGAACCCGGCGCGCTCGGCGTGGCGCATGGCGCGCTCGTTGAAGCCGTAGATCTCCATCTGGACGCGGTGGAAGCCGAGCTCGTCGAAGAGGTGGCGCTGGAAGAGGCGCGCCGCCGTGTCCGACACCTTCGCTCCGCGGAAGTCCGGGTGGACGGCCAGCCCGCCGAGGTCGGCGATCCTGCTCCTCGCGTTCGTGCGCTCGAAGCGCATCGTGCCGGCACGCTGCCCGTCGACCTCGACGACGAAGAGGCCGAATGCCTCGGGGTCGTCCTCGGACCGGACGATGTCGGCGAGGAGGTCGCTGCGTTCCTTCGCGCGCGCCGCGGCGAGGAAGGGCTCCACCTGCTCGTGCGCGAGCAGGTGGACGAGGAAGTCGACATCGTCGGACCGTGCACGCCGGATCGACACGTTCATGCAGTCGTCTGCTGCGCCCGATAGCCGAAGAAGCGCTGGCCGGACGCGAGGGCGGCGCCGACGACGATCAGTGAGAACCCGCCGAGCATCGCGACAGTCACGGGCTCGTCGAGCAGGAGCGCGCCGTATACGACGGCGAACGCGGGGATGAGGTACGTGACGATCGAGAGCTTGCGGCTCCCGTGGAGCCGCAGCACGCGGAAGAGGACGAGCTGGCCGGCGAACGTCGGGATCAGGATGAGGCCGACGAGGCCCGCCAGGGCTCCGGGCCCGGGCGCCTCGGTCGGCGGGTCGACGATCGCGAGCGGCAGGAGCACGATGGCCGCGGCGAGCATGTTCCCCGTCGCGAGGACGGGTCCGGCGATGTCGCGCACCTGGAGCTGCCCGTACACACCGCCGGAGGCGTAGGAGAGCGACGAGAGAACGACTGCCAGCGTTCCTGCGAGCGCCCACCAGCCGCCTTCGGACGGAAAGCCGGCGAGGAGCGCGACTCCGAGGAAGCCGATCGCGACCCCCGCGACCCGCGTGAGACCGACATGCTCGTGCGGCAGGAACTTCGCTGCGAGGATGAACGTGAAGAGCGGCACGGTCGACTGGGCGATGCCCGCGACGCTCGAGTCGATGTGCGTCTCGCCCCAGGCGACGAGCCCCATCGGGACCGCCGCGTTGATGACACCGAGGATTGCGCACGGCACCCACGCGGCCCGAAGCTCGGCTACCGCACGCGTCGCGCCGACGCGCACGGCGAGGTAGCCGAAGAGGAGCACCCCGGCGAGCAGCACACGCAGCTCCGTCAGCGCAGCCGGCGGGATGTCCTCGAGGGCGACCTTGATGAAGAGGTACGACGCGCCCCACATGGCGGCAAGGGTGAGGATCAGCGGCCAGTACGAGCGCACCGGCCGAGGCTACCGTCGGCGTGTGGTCCGGCCGCGCGACGATCGAAGACGTGTGATCTTCCGCCGCGGGTAGGCTGAAGCCCTGAGCAGCGTGACGGATCCGGCGCTCCATCGCGCACTCGGTCTCACCGACGGAGAGTTCGAGCGAATCCGCACCCTGCTGGGACGCGACCCGAACGACTTCGAGCTCGCCGTCTTCTCGCTTCTCTGGTCGGAGCACTGCGGCTACAAGCACTCGGCGCTCCTTCTGAAGCGGCTTCCCTCGAAGGGAGCGCGCGTGCTCCAGGGCCCGGGCGAGAACGCGGGCGTGCTCGACCTCGGCGACGGCCTCGCGGTCGCGTTCAAGGTCGAGAGCCACAACCACCCATCCGCCGTCGAGCCGTTCCAGGGCGCCGCGACCGGCGTCGGCGGGATCCTGCGCGACATCGTCGCCATGGGCGCGCGGCCGGTCGCACTGCTCGACGGTCTGCGCTTCGCGGAGCCCGACTGGCACTTCTCGCGCGCCGTCGGCGGGATCGGCCACTACGGAAATTGCGTGGGCGTCCCGACGGTCGGAGGCGAGTCGGTCTTCGACGAGTCGTACCGCGACAACTGCCTCGTCAACGCGATGTGCGTCGGTCTGCTGCCGGTCGAGCGGCTCATGCGGGCGAAGGCGACGGTCGCCGGCCACCTCGTCGTCCTGTACGGGGCGACGACGGGGCGGGACGGCATCGGCGGCGCGTCCGTGCTCGCGAGCCAGGAGCTCGACGAGGGCTCGGCGGAGAAGAGGCCGTCCGTCCAGATCGGCGATCCGTTCACCGGGAAGAAGCTGATCGAGTCCTCCGTCGAGCTCGTCTCGCTCGGGCTCGTGGAGTCGCTCCAGGACTGCGGCGCCGCGGGGATCGCGTCGTCGCTCTCGGAGATGGCCGCCGACTTCGGCATCGACGTCCACCTCGATCGCGTGCCGCTCCGCGAGGCCGGGATGGAGCCCTGGGAGGTGATGATCTCCGAGAGCCAGGAGCGGATGATCGCGATCGTGCGCCCCGCGATGCTCGAGGCCGTCGAGGCGATCCTCGACCGCTGGGAGCTCGAGCATGCCGTCGTCGGCGAGGTCACGGCGACCGGCGAGCTGCGCGCATTCTGGGACGGAGACGTCGTCGGCGAGATCCCGGCGCGACTGCTGACGGACGAGTGCCCGCGCTACGAGGTCGCGCAGGCGCGCCGCGCCGCGCCGCCGCTTCGCGAGATCGAAGGCGCGCCGCCGGCCGCCGACGCGCTCGTGGAGCTGCTCGCGTCACCGGCGCTCCGGAGCCGGGAGTTCGTCTACCGCCGGTACGACCAGCTCGTGGGCTCCAGGACCGTTCGCCGGCCGGGGCTCGACGCCGCCGTGCTGCGGCTGCGCCCCTCGCTGCGCGGGCTCGCCATGTCGCTCGACGGGCAGGGCCGGATCGCGAGCGCTCGATCCGTTCGCGGGTGGAGCGCTCGCGGTCCTCGAGGCCGCCCGCAACGTCGCCTGCGTCGGCGGTGAGCCGATCGGGCTCACCGACTGCCTCAACTTCGGGAATCCGGAGAAGGCCGAGATCGGATGGGAGCTCGCGTCGGCCATCGACGGGATCGCTGCAGCCTGCGAGGCGCTCGACGTACCCGTCGTCTCGGGGAACGTGTCCCTCTACAACGAGACGAACGGACGCGCCATCCATCCGACGCCGGTCGTCGGCGCGGTGGGGCTCGTCGAGGACGTCCGCCGCGTGCCGAAGGGATGGCGCGAGGGAGACGTCGCTGTTCGCGGCCTTCGCCTCGCCGGTCTCGCTCGCGGGCTCCGAGTACCAGGCGCGCTTCGGCGAGGTGAGCGGCACTCCGGCGCCGCTCGACCTCGAGGCGGAGGCGCGCCTCGTCTCGTTCCTCTGGCGCGCCGCTCCGTCCGCGACGCTCGTCCACGACGCGTCGGAGGGCGGCCTCGCGGTGTGCCTCGCCGAAGCGGCCGTCTTCTCCGGCTCGGGCGCCGCGCTCGATCTCCGTGACGACCCGGTCGAGCTGTTCGGAGAGGTCGGCGGTCGGGCAGTGGTCGCGTGCGCCGCCGATCGCGTCGACGAGATCCAGGCTGTTGCGAGCGAGTTGAGCGTGCCGCTCCGCCGGATCGGCGAGGCGGGCGGCGGTACCCTCCTGGGAGTGGCGCTCGATCGCCTGCGCAGCGCCATGGGAGAGCACCGACTGATGTGTGGAGTCTTCGGCATCCGCTCCGAGGAGCGGGACGTCTCGCGTCTCGCGTACTTCGGGCTGTTCGCGCTTCAGCACCGCGGCCAGGAGGCGGCGGGGATCGCGGTCTCGGACCGTGGCCATCTCACCGTGCTCCGCGAGATGGGCCTCGTCGCCCACGTGTTCGACGAGCAGCAGCTCCAGGCGCTTCCGGGCGAGGTCGCGATCGGCCACACGCGCTACTCGACGACGGGAGCGAACAAGTGGGCGAACGCGCAGCCGCTCATCCACCACGGCAGCGCGCGGACGGTCGCGCTCGGTCACAACGGGAACCTCGTCAACGTCGAGGAGTTGCGTGCCGAGCTGATCGCCGACGGCGTGAAGCTCGAGTCCGGTCTCGACTCCGAGGTGATCGCGGCGCTCGTCGCACGCGACGAGGCGCCGCTCGCGGAGGCGGTGGCGCGCGCGATGGAGCGGCTCCAGGGCGCCTACTCGGTCACCGCTCTCGTCGACGGCACGCTCGTCGCGTTCCGCGACCCGTTCGGCTTCCGGCCTCTGACGCTCGGTCGCATCGGCGACGACTGGGTGGTCGCGTCCGAGACGTGCGCGCTCGACCTCATCGGCGCCGACGCGATCCGTGACGTGCAGCCGGGCGAGGTCGTCTGGATCGACGAGGAGGGTCTGCACGCGGCGCAGGGCGTCCCGGCGGGACGGCGCGCGCTCTGCATCTTCGAGCACGTGTACTTCGCGCGCCCCGACTCGCGGGTCGGCGGCGTCGAGGTCCACGGCGCGCGCGTCCGGATGGGCGAGCGGCTCGCGCACGAGGCGCCGGCGGACGGCGGACCTCGTCATCGGCGTCGCCGACGGCGGTACTCCGGCGGCGATCGGCTTCTCGAAGGCCTCGGGAATTCCGTACACGGAGGCGCTCATCAAGAACCGGTATGTCGCGCGCACCTTCATCCAGCCCGAGCAGGGCATGCGCGAGCAGGGGATCCGAATGAAGTTCAACCCGCTCGGCGAGGTCGCCGGCAGGCGCATCGTCGTCGTCGACGACTCGATCGTCCGCGGGAACACGACGCGCCAGCTCGTGCAGATGCTCTTCGACGCGGGCGTGGCGGAGGTGCACGTCCGCGTGTCCTCGCCGCCCGTCGTCTCGCCGTGCTTCTACGGCATCGACATGGCCGACGAGGACGAGCTCGCGGCCGCGCACCGGTCGGTCGAGGAGATGCGCGTCCACATCGGCGCGACCTCACTGCACTACCTCTCGGTCGAGGGGATGCAGGAGGCGACGCAGCTGCCCGACGACTCGGTCTGCCGCGCGTGCTTCACGCGCGAGTACCCGACGCGCGTTCCTCCGAAGGTCGAGAAGCTCCGCTTCGAGCCCGCGCCCGCCTAGGCGGCTCGCCGTGGCGGGAGCGGGACGAAGGCGCTCGTCGTGCGCTGGTACTCGGCGTAGTCGGCGCGGCTCCGCAGCGCCTGCCGCTCGGTCGCCGGGATCCCCGTCACGCGGACGAGGAGGAACAGGAGGCCCGCGGGAACGATCCACGCGAGCCAGCCCCAGGGCGCGGTCGTGGCGACGAGCGCGATCCCGCACCAGTTCACCCACTCGAAGAAGTAGTTCGGATGGCGCGACCAGCTCCAGAGACCGGTTCGCGCGGTCTTCCGGCTGTTCGCCGGGTTCGCCCGCCAAAGGGCGAGCTGGCGGTCGGCGACGATCGTCCCGACGTTTCCGACCGCCCACACCGCGACTCCCGTCCACGCGAGCGCCGAGATCGTCGAGTCGGGATCGAGCGCGATGAACGCGAACGGGAGCGAGAAGAAGACGACGAACATCGCCTGGAACTGGAAGAAGCAGAAGAAGTTCCGGTTCGCGTTCCTGCCCCACTTCGCGCGGAGCGATTGGTAGCGACCGTCCTCGTCCTTTCCCCGGATGCGGTTGAGATAGAGGTAGCCCGCGAGCCGGAAGCCCCAGACCGACGCGAGGATCGCTGCGAGCGCGCGGTGGGCGACGTCGCCGTCCGCGAGCAGCGCGTAGAGGATCGCAGCGCACGCGATGAGGGCCGCCCAGGCGACGTCCACGTGGCTCGCGTCGCGGATCCGCACCTGCACGTACCAGAGCACGGCCATCACGCTCGACGCGAGGACGAGGCCGACGACCAGAAGGCCCCAGATCGAGCCGATCACGTCAGCTCGTGCCAGCGCCGGTAGCGAACCGCGCGGCGCGCCGTCCGCTCGTCGACGCCGCTCTCGATCAGCTCCTGGCGCACCTCGCCCTCCTGTGCCATGCGCAGGAACAGCCACGCGAGCGCGACGATCGTGACGAGCGAGCCCTCGAGCATCATCAGTGAGCCGGCGAGGCTCTGGTCCGCGTCGGGCGAGAGCCCGAGGTAGTCGTCCCCGTTCTCGTAGACGTCGTAGAAGGGGGAGCCTCCCCAGATGAAGACGTTGCCGATGACGGTCGCGACGAGACGGACGCCGACGATGTACGCGAGCTTCGCGCCGGTCCCGAACCACTCGGGGGCGGGGAGTGTCTCGAGGATCGGGAGCCAGAGGACGATGCCGGCGCTGAAGAACGTGATGTGCTCGAGCGCGTGCAGGGCGCTGGACTCGACGGCGCCCTCGTACAGCACGGGGAGGTGCCAGAGGACGAGGTTCGCGGCCCAGATCGGGAACGCGACGAGCGGGTTCGCGAGGACACGCAGCCGCATGACGCCCGGGAGCGCGAGCAGCGGGCGGAGGAGCGGCCCGGTGAGGCCCGCGAGGATGCACAGCGGCGCGAGGTCGCCGATGAGGAGGTGCTGCGTCATGTGGAACGAGAACAGCTCGCGTCTCTCCGATCTCGGCGATCGGCGAGGCGACGGCGATCACGAGGAGCGCGATGCCGAGGGAGAACAGTCGCGCTACGCCATCGGGGAACCGGCTGGCCGCGACGGGCGAGCGTGCGAGCGCGAACGGCGTACGCGCCGGCGATGAGCACGATCGGCGCGAGCTGGAGAGGCTCGAGCGTCCAGCTCGTCACGAGCGAAGGCCCGGTGTCAGACACGCGTTGGTCGTTCCTGCGGCAGGTCGTGTCTCAAGCAGCGGTGTCCGTGCGTGGCGGACATCGGAGCTCCGGCGCAACAGCGGGCCGAACACGACTCCCAACCGCTGTGCGCAACTTGGCGACAGCTTGTTGCGGAGAGGACTTGACACATTTCGGTGTCTGACACCGGGGTACTGTACGCCATAGACTCGGGCCGTGGATGCCGGCGAGCAGACGTACGAGGCCGCCGGTGTCTCGATCGCGAAGGCGGACGCGGTCGTCGAGCGGCTGCGGGCGGCCGTCGAGTCGACGGGCGCGCGCGGGTTCGGCGCCTTCGCCGGGCTCTATCCGCTGGACGACGAGACGTTCCTCGCCGCGTCCACGGACTCGGTCGGGACGAAGCTCGATCCTCGCGCGTGAGCGCGGTGCGCTGCGGGCTTGCGGCGCGGACCTGGCCGCCCACTGCATCAACGACGTGATCACGACCGGAGCCGAGCCGCTGTTCTTCCTCGACTACGTGGCCGCGAACCGCATCGAGCTCGAGACGGTCGCCGAGCTCGTCGAGGGAGCGGCCGAGGTGTGTCGCGAGGCCGGGGTCGCGCTGATCGGGGGCGAGACGGCGGAGCTCCCCGGCATCTACCGCGAGGACGAGCTCGACTTCGCGGGGACGTGCGTCGGCATGGTCGCGCGCGATCGGCTGATCGACGGCTCGGTCGTCGCCGAGGGAGACGTGGTCGTCGGGCTTCCGTCGGCCGGTGTCCATGCGAACGGGTTCACGCTCGTGCGGCGCGTCCTCGAGGCCGAGGACTACTCCGGCGCCGACCTGCTGGCGCCGACGACGCTCTACCTCGAGGACGTGCGTCGGCTGCGGTCGACGGCGCACGCGTTCGCCCACGTGACGGGCGGCGGGATCCTCGGAAACCTCGGCGAGTGCTGCGCGCCGGGCTGCGCGCCGAGATCGACTGGGGACGCGTGGGAACGGCCGCCCGTGTTCGCCTGGCTCGCGCGGCACGTGGACGAGGACGAGCTCAGGCGTGTGTTCAACCTCGGAATCGGGTACCTCGCCGTCGTGCGCGATCCCGGCGACGACCTCGTGATCGGGCGGATCGTCCAGGCGTGATCGGCGTGCTCGTGTCGGGCGAGGGGACGAACCTGCAGGCGTTGCTCGACGCCGGACTGCCCGTGGTCGCGGTGGCGTCGAACGACGCCGGAGCGCGTGCCCTCGAGCGCGCCGATGCGGCAGGCGTCGCGTCGGCGACCTTCGCGCTCGACGACTACGCGGATCGCGACGCCCGTGACGCCGCGATGGCCGACTGGCTGGTCGAACAGGGAGTCGAGCTCGTGGTCTGCGCCGGCTACATGCACCTGCTGCGGCCGGCGTTCCTCGACCGCTTCCCGCAGCGGGTCGTGAACGTCCATCCGGCACCGCTCCCCGACTTCCCGGGGCCGCATCCGCTCGAGGACGTCCTCGCCGCGGGTGCGCCGGCGGCCGCTGCGACGGTCCACTACGTCGACGAGGGTGTCGACACCGGCGAGGTCATCGCGAGCCGAGGTCGTTCCCGTCCTCGACGGAGACACCGTGGAGTCGCTGCGCGAGCGCGTGCACGACGCCGAGCATCGGCTCCTTCCGAAGGTGGTGCGCGAGCTGTGCGCGCGCTGATCTCCGTCTACGACAAGACCGGGGTCGTCGACTTCGCGCGCGGCCTGGCCGAGCTCGGCTTCGAGCTCGTCTCGAGCGGCGGCACGGCCTCGACCCTCGAGGAGGCGGGTCTCTCCGTGACGACGGTCGAGGACGTCACGGGCTTTCCGGAGATGCTCGGCGGGCGGGTGAAGACGCTCCACCCGCGCGTGCACGCCGGGATCCTCGCGCGACGGGAGCAGGAGGAGGATCTCGCCACGCTGGCGGAGCACGGCATCGAGCTCTTCGACCTCGTGTGCGTGAACCTCTATCCGTTCGAGCTCGCGGTCGACCGTCCGGAGCTCGACGAGGCCGAGCTCGTCGAGCTGATCGACGTCGGCGGCCCGGCGATGCTCCGCGCAGCGGCGAAGAGCTTCGAGTCGGTCGTCGCGGTCTGCCGCCCGCAGGACTACGACGCGGTGCTCTCCGAGCTGTGGGCGGAGCAGGGCTCGTCCACGCCCGAGCTCAGGCGTCGGCTGGCGGCCGTCGCGTTCGCGCGGACGGCGGCGTACGACTCGGCGATCGCGCGCTGGTTCCAGCGGGGCGACGCATTTCCGGAGACCTTCGTGCCGTCGTTCGATCGCGTGCTCGAGCTCGCGTACGGCGAGAATCCACACCAGTCGGCGGCCTACTACTCGGAACGCGGCGCCAGGACACACCTGCTCTCGTTCGTCGAGCAACTTCAGGGGAAGCACCTCTCGTTCAACAATCTCAACGACCTGTCGGCCGCGCGGCTCCTCGCGGTCGAGCTCGACGGGCCTGCATGCGTGATCGTGAAGCACGCGAACCCGTGCGGAGTCGGCGTCGCGGAGACGATCGAGGAGGCATACGCGAAGGCGCTCGCGGCCGACCCCGTCTCGGCGTTCGGCGGCGTGGTCGTCCTGAACCGCGCTGTCGGCGAGGCGCTCGCCGGGGCGCTCGCGGAGCAGTTCGTCGAGGTGCTGTTCGCGCCCGCTTTCGACGCCAGGGCGCGCGATGTGCTCGCCCGCAAGGAGTCGCTGCGCGTGCTCGAGCACACGGAGCAGCGCGCGGTCGACGAGGCCGAGCGTGACTACCGTCGGGTCATCGGAGGCTTGCTGGTGCAGCAGCGAGACGTCGGCTTCATCTCCCGCGGACGGGCTCGACGTCGTGTCCGGCGAGGTCGCGGAGGACCGGTGGGCGGATCTCCTGTTCGCGTGGCGCGTCGTCAAGCACGTGACGTCGAACGCGATCGTTCTCGCGCGCGGCGGCCAGACGCTCGGGATCGGCGCCGGGCAGATGAGCCGCGTCGACGCCGTCCGGATCGCGATCGCGAAGGCGCAGGAGCTCGGTCACACGCTCGAGGGCGCCGTTCTCGCGTCGGATGCGTTCTTCCCGTTCGCGGACGGGCCGCAGCTCGCGCTCGACGCCGGCGTCGCGGCGTTCATCCAGCCCGGCGGCTCGAAGCGCGACGGCGAGGTGATCGACGCGGTCCGATCAGCGGGCGCGGCGATGGTCTTCACCGGCCAGCGTCACTTCCGGCACTGACGCAGAGCTTGCGAATGGTGTCGCCCGGGCGCACGACGCCGGGCGTGCACGATGCGGACGTACATGCCGCGGAGGCGCAGGGAGCGCCCGTGCTTCGAGTTGACGAACCGGATCGCGGCCGAGCCGAAGCGCTCCGTGAACTTCGCGCATCCCGTATGCGGCACCTCGGTGACCTCGGCGACGGCCGACCCGACCTGGCGAGCCGCGTTCCGATCGGCAGGTTCTCCGGCCGCAGGTCGAGGTCGACGTAGAGCTGGTCGCCGGCGAGCGGCCAGCGCTCGCGATCGCCGTCCGCGACGAGGTCGACGACGCGAGCGTTCATGAGCGTGACCTCGGTGCCCGCGGGCGTATCCTCGCGCCAGGTGTGCCTGTCGCCGACGAGGCCGGCGGTGTCGAGCGTCGCCCTCGTCGAGCACCTCGCGCTCGTCCTCCGCCGGGCGCCGGACGACGAGCTCGACGGTTCCGACCTCGGCGGGCGACGCGAAGATGTGCTCGAGACCGGCCTCGAGTCGATCGGCGTCGACGTAGATGGTCACGCCGGCAAGGTACCTCCTCGGGCGGCGCTGGACGTGCGGATCAGGTCGCGAAGAGCTTCGTCGACCGACCTGCTCAGGTGTCATCGACACTCCTGTCCGCGAGTAGGCTTCGACGCCGTGCCGCGGGAGTATCCAACAGTGCTCGAGCTCGTCGGGCGCACACCGATCGTGAGGCTGGACGCGCCTCTCGCGGGACGTTCCCGGGGAGCTGCTGGCGAAGCTCGAGTATCTGAACCCCGGCGGCTCGGTGAAGGACCGTATCGGGCTCGCGATGGTCGAGGCGGCGGAGAAGGACGGCCGTCTGCGCCCGGGCGGCACGATCGTCGAGCCGACGTCGGGCAACACGGGCGCCGGGCTCGCGATGGCGGCAGCCCTTCGCGGCTACCGCTGCATCTTCGTCATGCCGGACAAGATGAGCCAGGAGAAGATCTCGATGCTGCGTGCGTACGGAGCCGAGGTGGTCATCACACCGACGGCCGTCGACCCGCACTCGCCCGAGAGCTACTACGCCGTCTCCGATCGGCTCGCGGAGGAGATCCCGGGCGGCTTCAAGCCGGACCAGTACTCGAACCCGGCGAACCCGGAGGCGCACTACGAGACGACCGGCCCCGAGCTCTGGGAGCAGACCGACGGCGGGGACGTCGACGCGGTCGTCATCTCCGTCGGCACCGGTGGGACGATCACGGGCGTGGGCCGCTACTTCAAGGAGCACGGCTCGAGAGCGCGTATCGTCGCGGTCGACCCCGAGGGCTCGGTCTTCACCGCCGACGAGGAGCACCCCGAGGGCCCGTACCTCGTCGAGGGCATCGGCAAGGAGTGCTGGCCGGACACGCTCGACGCGTCCGTCGTGGACGAGTGGGTGCGCGTGTCCGACCGCGACTCGTTCCTCATCGCGCGCCGGCTCGCCCGCGAGGAGGGGCTCCTCGTCGGCGGCTCGACCGGCTCGACCGCGTGGGCGGGAATCCAGGTCGCGAAGCGGCTCGGGCCCGAGTCACGTGTCCTCATGATGTTCCCCGACTCGGGTCGCTCGTACCTGTCGAAGTTCTACGACGACAACTGGATGATCCAGTACGGGTTCCTCGAGCGAGACGACGCCGCCGCCCGCGATCGAGGAGGTGCTCCGCTTCCGGCGCGCGGGTCACGAGGTTCCCGATCTCGTCACCATCGGGTCGCACGAGAAGGTCGGAGCGGCGATCGACGCGATGCAGCGCTACGGCATCTCGCAGCTGCCGGTCGTGCGCGAGGAGCCGGTCGACTCGCTGGCCGACGTCGTCGGCTCGCTCCAGGAACGCGAGCTGCTCGACCGTGTCTTCAGGAACGCCGACGCGCTCAACGAGGACGTCGCCGTCGCGATGCAGCCGCCGCTTCCCGCGGTCGACGCCGACGCGTCGGTCGACCAGGTGTACGAGGGTCTCTCGACGGGAGCGGCGCGGTCGTGGTCGTGACGGACGGCCGTCCGGCGGGGATCCTCACCCGGTCTGATCTGCTGGAGTTCCTCGCGGCGCGCCGCTCGCAGGTCGAGCAGCCGTAGCGTTCCTCGGGAACTCGGCGCGGATCGCCACGTACACCGCGCCGATCACGAGCCGCGGCGCCGGCGAGCGTCCACGGGCTCGGCCGCTCCCCGAGGAACGCCATTCCGAGCGCGATCGCGACGAGCGGGTTCACGTACTGGTGCGTGACCACGAGGGAGATCGGCGCGACGCGCAGGAGCCACGCGTACGCCGAGAAGCCGACGAGCGAGCCCATCACGACCAGGTAGGCCCACGCGAGCATCGAGTCGAGCGCGAACGTGCCGGTCCCGACCTCGCCGTACTCGCCGAACGCAGCAGCGCCGAGGAGGAGGACCGCGCCGCCGGTCGCCATCTCGTAGAGGGACGCGACGAACGGGTCGCTCGGAAGCGCGAGGCGCTTCGAGAGGAACGAGCCGAGCGTCCACGACATCGACGCGCTGACCATGACCGCGAGCCCGAGCGCCGTCGATCCGGCGCCGAGGCCCGGCGCGACGACGAGGACCAGGCCGAAGAGCCCTGCGAGCGCGCTGAGACGTGTTGCCCGCGCCGGGCTGTCACCGGCGACGAGCCGGAGGACGATGATCTGCAGCGGGACCGTGCCGGCGATCATCGCCGCGATGCTCGAGTCGATCCGCGTCTCGGCGACGTGAACCATCCCGACGCCGAGCCCGAGCAGCAACCCGCCCGCGATTGCGCTGGCACGGAGCTCGGCACTCGTGACCCGCAGCGTCCTGCCCCGCCAAGCGAGGATGGCTGCGAGAAGCGCTGCCGCGACGAAGAAACGCGAGCCGGCGGCGAGGAGCGGCGGGATCGTGTCGACCGCGATCTTGATCCCGAAGTACGTCGACCCCCAGACGACGTACACGACGAGAAGGGCGACCCAGACGTGCTTGGCGGGAGCGGTCACGGACAGACGAACGCGACGGGCATGTGTGTGAGAACGCATGCCGTCCCGCGCTCACTCCTCCGGGACGATTCGAGCTGCTGCTCGAGTGGACCGCTGGGGCTAATCCCAGCGGCGGGAGAGGCGGAACGCGGCGTTGATGAGGCCGACGTGGCTGTAGGTCTGAGGGAAGTTCCCGCTCTGCTCGAGCGTGTCCGGGAGGATGTCCTCCGAGTACAGGCCGAGGCCGTTGTCGAGGCTCAGCAGGCGGTCGAAGAGCTCGCGCGCCTCATCCGTGCGGCCGATGAGCGCGAGCGACTCGACGAGCCAGAACGTGCAGACCGTGAACGCCGCCTCCATGTGACCGAAGTCGTCGCGCACCGAGTAGCGCCGGAGGAGGCCCCCGTCGACCGACAGGCCCGTGCGGATCGCGTCGACATGCCGGTGGGCACGGGGATCGTCCGACTCGAAGTAGCCGAGGTGGACGGCCAAGAGCATGGCGGCGTCGAGCTGTGGCTCGCCGGCGACCTGGGTGAGCGCGCCGATCTCGTCGTTCCAGCAGCGGGTCTCGAGAAGCTCCCTGGCGCGTTCCTCCACCGCTCGTGCATGCGCGGCCAGCTCGGGCGCCTCGAGCGCCTCGGCGACCTCCACCGCGCGCCGGGAGCCGGCCCAGTGCATGAGAACGGAGAAGCTGTGCAGCCGCGTCTTCCCGCGGAACTCCCACAGACCCGCGTCGGGCTCCTCGAGCCGCGCGTCCATCTGGTCGACGAGCACCTGGATCATCTCGACCGCCGTGTGCCGCGGAACTTCGCCGACGAAGCGGGCGTCGAGGAAGAGCCTCGACACGCCGAGCACCATCTCGCCGTAGACGTCGTTCTGGACGTGCCCCAAGGCCTGGTTGCCGATCCGCACCGGCCCGTCGCCGTTGAAGCCGACGAGGTGTTCGAGGATGCGCTCCTCGGCGTTCGAGTCGCCGTTGATCCGGTACGCGGGCTGAAGGACGCCTCCGCGCTCCTCACACAGGTTCCGCAGGTACTCGAGGAATCGCTCCATCTCTTCCGAGTGCCCGAGCCGCTCGAGGGCGTTCAGCGTGAAGTACGCGTCGCGCAGCCAGCAGAAGCGATAGTCCCAGGTGCGGCCCGACCCGGGGTGCTCGGGGATGCTCGTCGTCGTCGCTGCCAGCAGCGCGCCGGTGTCCTCGTACTGGTGGAGCTTGAGGGCGAGCGCCGAGCGCACGACCTCGTTCTGGTAGTCACGGGGAACGCGCGTGCCTTTCACCCAGCGCCGCCAGTAGTCGAGCGTCCGCTCGAGGAAGCGCTCGGCGGTCTCCTCGAGCCCGACCTCGAGGGGCTCGCCCCAGGTGAGCACGAGGTGCCGATCGTGCTCGAGCAGGAACGGGCGCTCGTCCTCGACGTAGGTGAGGGGGACGTTCGTCGTGAGACGCACGGGCGTCGGGAAGCCGTTGAACTCGATGTGGTTCGAGGCGCGCCAGCGCCCGACCTTCTCGAGGCCGTACTCGTACGTGGGGCGGCAGCGCACGCGGGCGCGTGGCTCTCCTGACAGCGGCCGCAGGACGCGGATGAGCATCGACGGCTTGAAGAAGCGGTCGTAGAGCTGGAAGCGCGGCGCAAAGTCGATCAGCTCGAACGTGCCGCGCTCGCCCCGGAACGTCGTTCGCAAGACGTTCGTGTTCTCGAAGTAGGACTGCTCGACGTCGGTCGCATCAACGCCTTCGACGGTGAACGCTCCACCCCGGTCGCGGTCGAGCAGCGGCCCGAAGACGAAGCTCGAGTCGGGGCGGGGCCAGCACATCCACTCGACGGAGCCCTCCTTGAGGAGCGCGCTGTACGAGCAGTTCCCGATGATGGCGAGGCCGTGCGACATACGTGACGCTATTCGCGCGTAGGTTCTACCTACCTGCACTCATTGCGCAGGATCGGAGCTTCGCTGGCCGCGAACCTCCGATCCGCGAGAATCCCTAAAGGCGGCTGCTTCGCAGCCGCATCGCGGCGACCGCCGTCTGGAGGAGGTAAAGCTGGCGCGGCATAGCGGACACCACGGGCTCGTCATCGCGAGCAACCGTCTGCCGATCAGGCTGTCGCTCTCCGACGACGGCATCGAGGTCACGCGGAGCTCGGGCGGCCTCGCAGTCGCACTGCAGGCCGTCCGCGGCGACGCGACCTGGGTCGGGTGGCCGGGCACCGTGGTCCCGCCCGAGCTCGAGCGGCGCGTCGAACAGCGGCTCGCGCGCGACCATCTCGCGCCCGTCCTCCTCAGCGCGCGCGACGAGGAGGACTTCTACAACCGCGTCTGCAACGACACGCTCTGGCCGCTCTTCCACTACTTCTCGGATCGCCTCCGGATCACTCCCGAGGCGTGGGAGCGGTACGTCGAGGTGAACGAGCGTTTCGCAGACGTGATCGCCGAGCACGCCGAGCCGGGGAGCAGGGTCTGGATTCACGACTTCCACCTGATGCTCGTGCCTGCGTTCCTGCGCCGCCGCGACCCGAGCCTCTCGATCGGGTTCTTCCTGCACACGCCGTTCCCGTCGAGCGAGGTCTATCGGCTGCTCCCGGCGCGCGAGCAGCTCCTGCGCGGCGTCCTCGGCGCGGACTATGTCAGCTTTCAGATCGGCGACTACGCGCGGCACTTCCGCTCGTCGGTGCTTCGGATCCTCGGGATCGACTCGGACCCCGACTGGCTCGAGATCGACGGCCGCCGAGTCGGGATCGGCGTCGACCCGATCGGGATCGACACCGAGGGCTTCCGCACGACGCTCGAAGAGCCCGAGACGGCCCGGCTCCATGCCGAGCTCGAGCGCCAGTACGAGGGACGCCGGCTCGTGCTCGGGGTGGAGCGGCTCGACTACACGAAGGGGATTCCGCAGAAGCTGCAGGCGTTCGAGCGCTTCCTGGAGCAGGATCCGAACCGGGCGCGGAGCACCACGATGATCCAGGTGCTCGTGCCCTCACGGCTCGAGAGCCCGGAGTACCGGGCGCAGCGCGACGAGATCGAGCTCCTCATCGCGCGCATCAACGGCCGCTTCGGGCAGCCCGGCTCGACGCCCGTCGAGTACATCCATCGCGACATCTCGAAGCAGGCGCTCGTCGCGCTCTACCGGCGCGCGGACGTGATGATGGTGACCGCACTGCGCGACGGGATGAACCTCGTGGCGCACGAGTTCGTGTTCTGCCAGTCCGAGCCCGGGCCCCCCGGGCGCTGGCGGGGTGCGCTGCTCCTCTCCGAGCTCGCCGGCGCGGCGCAGGTCCTTCCCGGCGCGCTGCTCGTGAACCCGTGGAACGCGGACGGCGTCGTCGAGCAGCTCGCGACCGCCCTCGAGCTTTCCGCCCGCGAGCGCCAGCGCCGCCTGGAGACGATGGCGAAGCGCGTCGAGGGGCTCGACACGCGCCGCTGGGCCGAGGGCTTCCTCACGCGGCTCGGCCGCTACGCACGTCGTGATCGCCGCACGAAGCGGCCTCCGACCGTGGACGCGGCGATCCAGGAGCGGATCTCGAGGCGGTTCGCACGCGCTCGCACACGCTCGATCCTCCTCGACTACGACGGGACGCTCCGCGAGTTCGAGATCCATCCCGATCTCGCGCAGCCGACGCCCGAGATCCGTGCGCTCCTGCGCTCGCTCGCGGCGCTCCCCGCGACGAGCGTCCACATCGTCAGCGGCCGCCGGCGACGGAACCTCGAGCAGTGGCTCGGGAGGCTGCCCATCCACCTGTGTGCCGAGCACGGCTACCTCGCGCGTTCTCCGGGCGGCGACTGGCGAACGCTCCTCGACCTCGATCTCTCCTGGCTGCGTCCGATCGAGCGGCTCCTGCGGCGGGTTGCGGCGGACGTCCCAGGGGCGCACGTCGAGCGGAAGTCCTGCAGCGTGGCCTGGCACTACCGGCAGGCCGAGCCGGAGTACGGATCGTGGCGTGCACGCGAGCTCTTGAACGACCTGCACCAGCACCTCGCCGGCGCACCTGCGGAGGTGCTCGTCGGGCATCAGGTCGTCGAGGTCCGTGCGCTCGGCGTCGACAAGGGCGTCTACGTGAAGAGCCTCTTCCCGGATGGCAAGGAGCCGACGCACTTCGTGCTCGGGCTCGGCGACGACCGCACCGATCACGACCTCCTCGACGCGCTCCCGCAGGGCTCGATCGCGGGTCACGTCGGGGGCCTGCTCCCGAGAAGCGGTACGCCGAACGGGCGGAAGGAGGACATTCACATCGTGGGGCCGGGCGAGGTGCGCACGTTCCTGCGCGGCCTCGTCGAGAGCGTGAGCGGCGCGGGCTAGGAGGCTCGGCGCTTGTCGCGCAGCGTGCGGAGGAGCGCGAGGCTCCACCACCGCCACGCCGTGAAGGCGAAGAACGCGATCGACACGATCACTGCCTCGGGCGCGCCGAAGATCCGCGCGGTCACGAGGTAGAGGACGCCGGTGAAGGCGAGCGAGCTCGCGACCGTTCCAGCGATTGCCTCATTGTTTCCCTTGCGGAGGATGTGGTCCTTGTCGCCCTCGCGGAAGCGCAGGCGATGGTGCGCGGCCGGGGCCATGAAGAGGACGATCGCAACGGCGGTGCTTGCGAGCGTCACGAAGTAGACGTAGCGCTCGGTCCGATCGAGGTTGCCGAACTCGTCCGTGAAGCTGACCGCGAGGAGGAAGCCGAGCAGGACGTTCGCACCCGGGATGAGCGAGCGCAACTCCTGGAGGAGCTCGTTGTGCTCGCGCTCGAGCCGAGCCTTCAGCTCCTCGGCGCTCTCGGCCTCGAGGAGCTCGTGCTCCAGCTGGTCCGGGTCGTCGCTGCTCATGGGCGCTGTAGGCGAGAGGTGGTCACGCGTGCGCGGCGGCGCCGATGGCCCGCCGGAACGCGGCGGCATGACCACGCGCGTTCGCCTCGCGGAGCTCGTCCTCGTCGAGCGCGCCGATGCGGAGAAGGAGCCCGAGCTCGTCGCGGAGGTGCGTCCGCATCATCTCGGGCCCGTCCGTCGCGATCGTGAACGGCACGTCGTGCTCGACGAACGTGCGGATCGTGTCGCGCACGGCCACCTCGTCGGGTAGCGCCTTCGTCAAGAGGTTCGAGGTGGGACAGATCTCGAGCGTGATCCCGAGGTCGCGGATCGATCCCATCAGGCCCGGGTCCTGGGCGGCGAGGATCCCGTGGCCGATCCGATCGGGGCGGAGGTGCTCGGCGACTTCACCGATCTCCGTGCGCCCCATGTCGCCGCCTTCCTCGCCCACGTGGATCGTGATGCCGAGGCCGGCATCGCGGGCCGTCTCGACGATCGGCTCGATCTGCGCGTACTCGTAGCGGCCGCCGCCAGGTCGCGGCCCGGCGATGTCGATGCCGACGATGCCGCGTCCCGCCCAGCGGATCGCCTTCTCCACGATGATCTCGTTCAGCCGCAGGTCGAATGTGCGATCCATCATCAGGATGAGCCCTGCCCGTACCTGCGGGTACTCGATGCTCGCGCGGTCGACGCCTCGGATCGCAGCGAGGATGATGTGGTCCAGGTCGCGCTCGCCGCCTCGGTTCCGCTTCATCGGGTTGAAGCGCAGTTCGAGTGTCGTGATCCGTTGCGAGCGGTACGCGCCCCCGATGGCGCCGTGCACGGAGCGTTCGACGGCGATCGGCGACGACTGGATCAGCTCGGTCCAGTGGTAGATCTGGTCGAGCTCGTCGAGCCCTTGCACGCCGTGGGGATCGGAGACGGTCACGAGCGCGTCGAACTCCCAGTAGTCCTTGACCGGCAGCGCGATCCCCTGCTCGTGGGCGATCGACCAGAGGATGTCCGAAGCGACCGAGCCTCCGAGATGGGTGTGCAGCTCGGCGAGCCCTTCGCCCTCGAGGATCATCGCGCCACTCTACGCCGTCGTTCCTCGGCCAGCGTCGCGTTGAGCGCGGCCGCGAGCTCCATCGTTCGCCCGATCAGGAAGAAGCCGAACAGGAGCCCGGCGGCGACGCCGAGGACGCCGTACGTCTCCTCGCGCTCGGAGAGCCACGGGAAGAGGACGAGCGTGTTGAAGAGGCCGATCGCCCCGACGCCGATCCCGACGACGAGTGCGCCCGGGACGAGGTCGAGCCGGCGGTCGGCCTGGTGAGGGAGGAGAAACCAGGAGAGCAGGAGCCAGAGGAACGGCAGCCCGACGCTGTACACGACGAGGTTTGCGAGGAGATCGAGGGGGAACACGAGGGCGCGACGAAGCGGGGCTGCCGACCCGCCGGCCGCGATGAAGGCGAGGAGCCAGGCGAGGAACAAGAGACCGCTGCGCGTCGGACTCGGCACACGGGTAACGGGGAGCCCCCACGCGAGCGCGGTGACGGCCCGGATCCCGCGGAACAGCACCGACGTCTGGTACAGGAGCACGACGAGCGTTGCGGCGAGCGCCGTGAGGATCGCCCACCCGGAGGTGCCGCTGGCGGCATCGGCCACCGAGGTCGCGACGAAGCCGGTCATCCCCGCATCGCGCACGACGTCCGAGATGTTCCCGTCCGTCTGCCCGGCGATCAACGCCAGGCCGAGGACGAGGACGAGCGCGAATGGCAGGAGCCAGATGAAGATGCGGTAGGCGAGGGCGGCGCCGAGCACGCTCCCGCCGATCGACGCGTCGCGTCGCAGCGTCCGCCAGCCGATCTCGGCCACCGGCTCGAATGGTCCCCACGTCGTGGCGCGGTGAGCGAGCTCGATTGCTCGTGCGCGCCCGCGGTCGATCCGCGTGTCACCGGTGGGGCGGCTGGCCAGCTCCGCGAGCTGTGCCGCGAGGGAGCTCTTCTCGCGCTCGGTCGCCACGTTTCGTGAGGTTAGTGTCGGCGCCGTGAGCGTGAACCGCCTCGCGGCCAGCGCGACGAACCACTGCCTGACGGGCTGCGGTATCGGCGAGGTGCTCGGCATGGTGCTCGCCACGTGGTGGGGCTGGGGGAACGCAGCCTCCATCGCGCTCGCGGTCGGACTCGCATTCCTGTTCGGCTACTCGCTGACGCTGATCCCGTTGCTGCGGGCCGGCACTGCGCTCGGGACGGCCGTCGGGATCGCGCTCGTCGCCGACACCTTCTCGATCGTGACGATGGAGGTCGTGGACAACACCGTCCTCCTGCTCTGGCCCGGCGCGATGGACGCCGGCCTGGGCGACCTCCTCTTCTGGGGCTCGCTGGCGATCGCGCTCGTCGTCGCCTGGGGCCCGACGTTCCTCGTGAACCGCGCCCTCATCCGGCGCGGGAAGGGCCACGCCCTCGCGCACGCCGCTCACGGGCATCAGTAGCCGCGCAGATCGGGATCCGCTGACGCGCGGATCCGATCGCGCCACGTTCCCTGTAGGCGACCGCTTCGCGGTCGCCACGCGTGCGTCTTTCCCTCGCTACGTCACTCGCGCCCACGGCCGCGGATCGGGCAGCGGCGTGAGGATCGGCTCGACCTGCGCACGCAGGTGCTCGAACGCCGGCGGGAGAATCAGCGTCTCGCCGAGGTGCTCCGGATCCTCGTCGAGCGAGAAACCGGGGCCGAGGGTCGCGATCTCGAAGAGGATCCCGTTCGGCTCGCGGAAGTAGATCGAGCGGAACCAGAAGCGGTCGATGATCGGCGACGGGTGCATGCCCGCCGCGGCGACCCGCTCGTGCCAGGTCCCGTGTTCCTCGAGCGACGACGACCAGGCGACGTGGTGGACGGTGCCCGCGCCGCCGAGGCCACGCTCGGCCGGCGGCTCGTCGTACGCGTAGAGCCCGCCGCGCGTCGGCCCGCGCGCCTCCCAGGTGCCGTCGGCAACGGGCTCGAATCCGAGCGTGTCTTCGAGCAAGCCGCGGCTCGCCTCCGGTGCGGCGGCGTACGCATGCACCGCGTCGAACCCTTGCAGCGCATGTTCCGCCGGAATCTCCGGATGCTCCGCCTTGAGTGGAGCGTCGTCCACGGTCGAGACGACCAGACGGTGCCGTAGCCCTTCCGGGTCCTCGAACGTGACGCCCGCGTCGTCGCGTGCCACGCCCTCCGACGCGAGCCGAGCCTCCCAGAAGTCGAGGGACTCGTCCGAGCCGACGCGCCACTGAACGGTGTGGATCATCCCGGCGCCGGCCCGCCCGGGTCGGACGCCCGGGTACTCGAAGAACGTGATGTCGCTCCCCGGCGCTCCGTCCTCGTCGGCGTAGAAGAGGTGGTAGACGGTCGGGTCGTCCTGGTTGACCGTCTTCTTCACGAGCCGCAGGCCGAGAACACGCGTGTAGAAGTCGACGTTTCGTGGCGCGTCCCCGGTGATGCAGGTCACGTGATGGAGGCCGTCGAGCGTCATCAGGCCCGAGCCTAGCCGTCGGTCGTTAGGCTCCCCCGGGTGAAGATCGGGATCGTCGTCCCGTTCTCGTGGTCGTTCTGGGGTGCGGTCGTCGAGCATGCGGAGCTGCAGGCGGTGGCGCTCGAGGAGCTCGGTCACGACGTGCGCCTGGTGATGGGCAACGACCCGCCGGGCCAGTTCACCCGGGTCCTGCATCCCCGTGTGGGCCGCCACGGCGAGCCGCCGGAGAACGTCATCCCCGTGGGCCGCTCCGTCATCGTCCCGGCGAACGGCTCGCTGCCGAACATCGTGCTCTCGCCGCGCTCCTACTTCCGGACCGTGCGGGCGCTCGAGCGGGAGCGGTTCGACGTGCTCCACCTGCACGAACCGATGACGCCGACCATCTGCCTGACGGCTCTGATCCGTTCTCGGTGCCCGTTGGTCGCGACGTTCCACGCGTCCGGTGACCTGGGCTGGATGAAGTACGGCGGTCCGGTGTGGGGCTTCCTCATCGAGCGCATCGACCATCGAATCGCCGTCTCCGAGCGTGCGAAGGAGTCTCAGAACCGGTGGCTGCCGGGCGACTACGAGGTGATTCCGAACGGTGTCCTCGTGCCACCCGAGGCCGTTGCGGGCGAACGGGAGCACCGCGTCGTCTTCGCTGGCAGGCAGGAGCCGCGCAAGGGCCTGCAGGTTCTCCTCCGCGCATGGCCGGAGATCCACTCGCGCACCGGACTCCGGCTCACCGTCGCGGGAGCGGATCCGCTCGCGGTCCGTCTCCTCCTCGCGCGGCTTCGCATCGCCGACGACGGGATCGACGTCGTCGGCTTCCTCGCGCAGGACGAGCTCACCGGCACGCTGCTCCGTGCGAAGGCGCTCATCGCGCCCTCGATCGGGCAGGAGAGCTTCGGGATGGTGCTCACGCGCGCGTTCGCCTGCGCGCTGCCCGTCGTCGCGTCCGACATTCCCGGCTACCGGGAGGTGGTCACGCCCGAGGCGGCTGTCCCGGTCGCGCCGAACGACCCGGGTGCGCTCGCGGACGCCGTCTCGGAGCTCGTCGACGACGAGCCGCGGCGTGAGCGGATGGGTGACGCCGCACGAGCGCTGGCCGTCGAGCACTACTCGTGGCCGACGATCGCCGGAAGGCTCGAGCGGATCTACGCGGACGTGACCGGCCTCGACGTGCGAAGCGCGCGCGCGGCATGAAACCCGTCGTCTCGCGCATCTGGCGGTCCGGCTGGACGCAGGTCGTCGTCGCGATCCTCGCTCTCGTCCTCGCGTTCGTCGGCATCTGGTGGCGCGGGCCCGAGTGGGGTGCCGTCCTCGAGGCGTTCCGACTCGTGATCTGGAGCTGGATCGTCTTCGCGTTCCTCCTGAACGTCGTCTCGACGCTCTTCCGAGCGCTGTCCTGGAGGCTCACCGTCGGGCAGGCTCTGCCGCCCGAGCACCAGCCGAAGCTCATCCACGTCTTCTCGTCGTTCGGAGTGGGGCTGCTCGCGAACGCGGTCGTTCCCGGCCGCCTCGGCGAGCTCGCGCGCGTGGCGACCCTCCGCCGGCATCTCCCCGATGCACCGCCGGGGACCAGCGCGACGCTCGTCGGGACGGTCATCGCGCACCGGCTCTTCGACCTCGTCCCGGCGACGCTCCTCGTCGTGTGGGTGCTGCTCACCGCCGAGGTCCCCCACTGGGCGGTCGTCTCGTTCGTCATCGCCGCCTTCGTCGGCTTCGCCCTCTTCACCCTCGCCTGGCTCGGCGCGAAGCGAAATCAGCAGTCCGTGATGAGCGAGAGCATGAGCTCGATCCGCCAGCTTCTCGTCATGGGGCGGCAGGGGCTCGCCGTGCTCAAGGAGCCCGTTCCGCTCGCCGGCGCCGTGCTCCTCCAGTGCCTGGGCTGGCTCATGCAGCTCCTCGCCGTGTACGCCACGATGCAGGCGTTCGACATCGACGCCCCGCTTTCGGCGGCGGGGCTCGTGCTCGTTCTGATGAACGTCGCGACGATCGTCCCTCTCTGGCCGGGCAACGTCGGCCTCGTGCAGGCGGCGGTGGCGCTCCCGCTCCGCAACTACGGGGTGCCCTACGCGACCGGCTTCGCCCTCGGCCTCGCGCTGCAGGCGATCGAGATGGCCTGCGGGATCGGGCTCGGCCTGCTCGCGATCGCGCGCGAGGGCATCTCCTTCGCGGTGCTCCGTCGGATGGAGGACGATCAGGAGTCGGCCGAGGACGCCGTCGCCGAGGTTCGCGAGATGGTCGGGGACCTCGAGGAAGCGAGCGAGAGCGAGCCCGAGGCGACCCGTGAGGGCGCTGCTGTGTCCCGCTAGCCTCAAGGGCGTCCTCTCGGCGCGGGAAGCGGCTGCGGCGCTGGCCTCGGGCATGCGCGCTGCCGGCGCGGAGGCTGTCGAGCTCCCGACCGCCGACGGAGGCGAGGGCACCGCCGACGCCTTGTTCGCGGCGCTGGGCGGCGACTGGAAGGAGGCGGTCGTCACCGACCCGCTCGGACGTCCTGAGTCTGCTCGCTGGCTCCTCCTTCCCGACGGACGCGGGGTCGTCGAGGCTGCGGCCGCGATCGGATTGCCGCTGCTCGCGGTCGGCGAGCGGGATCCGCTCGTCGCGTCGAGCCGAGGTCTCGGCGAGCTCGTGCTCGCCGCCGTGCGCGAGGGCGCCGGCGCTCTCGTCGTCGGCCTCGGCGGCAGCGCGACGGTCGACGGTGGCGCGGGCATGCGTGAGGTGCTGCGCGAGCTCCCGGCGCCGACGGTCGTCCTCTGCGACGTTCGCACGTCCCTGGGCGATGCCGCTCGCCTGTTCGGCCCGCAGAAGGGCGCGTCGTCCGGCGACGTCGAGATGCTCGAGCGCCGGCTCGCCGAGATGACCGAGCTCGAGCCCTACGCCGATCTGCCCGGCGCCGGCGCGGCCGGAGGGCTCGGAGCTGCGTTCGCCGCACTCGGCGCCGACCTCGTTCCCGGCGCGGAGGCCATCCTCGATCTGATCGGATTCGACGAACGCGTGGAGGGATGCGACCTCGTCGTCACGGGCGAGGGGCAGGTCGACGGGACGACCACGGAGGGAAAGGCGCCCGGTGTCGTGGCCGCGCGGGCCGCGGCCGCGGGCGTTCGCTGCGTCGTCTTCGGCGGCCGCGTCGTGTGCGAGCTCGCGGGCGTCGAGACGGTCAGCCTGTCAGGAGATCGCGCGCGAGCAGCGCAAGACCTGGAGGAGCTCGGGCGCCGACTGGCGGGCGAGGGAGTCGCTGCGACGCGGCCGCGCTAGCGGCCGCCTGCCGACTGGCCGACTCGCCGGCTAGGGAGTGACGCGACGCGGCCGCGACAGCGGCCGCCTTCAGGGATCTTCGCGATCGGAATCTGCACTCGCAGATTCCGATCTGCGGACAAGTTCAGCGAGACTCGGCGACGGCGAGCCGATCTGCCATCGCCTCGAGCATCTTCCAGGCGACCTGCGGCCGGGCCTCGACGAACGGCCGGAAGACGAAGACCGGCAGCCCGTACGCGGTGACGTCGCTGACAGCGGTGACGGTCGCGGTGCGCGGGCGACGGTCGATGAGCGCGATCTCGCCGAAAGCGGCGCCGGGCCCAATGGTGGAGACGGGCTCGCCGTGGACCTCGACCGAGAGCTCGCCGCTCTCGACGACGAAGAACATGAGACCGCCTTCGCCTTCGAGGGCGATCTTGTCCCCGGGCGCAAAGCGCCGCTCGTTGAACTCGTCGGCGAGGCTCTCGAGATCCCGCTCGTCGAGGTCGGAGAAGAGGCGGACGTTACGAAGGAGCGCTGGAGTCGGCTTCGCCATGGGGCGATTCATACACCACAGGGATGCCTCGTGTCACGTCCCCGGCTCTCGGGGCGCGAGCTCCTCGATCTCGAGCTCGGCGCCTTGGAGGCGCGCAACGCACGCCTTGTAGAGCTCTTCCCCGCGACGGAAGAGCACGATTGCCTCGTCGACGGGTGCATCGCCGCGCTCCAGCCGCGTGACGATCTCCTCCAACTCGCGCTGGAGATCCTCGAAGGTGGCGCTCTCGCTCATAGGGCAGCCTTGGTCGCCCTATGAGCGTGGAGGGGTGCGGGGAACCGGGAGGTTCCCCGCGTTCTCGAAGAGAAGGGGGCACGCGGGGGAAACAGGGTTTCCCCCGCGACCACGAGCCGCAGGCGAGTGGTGCTCACGGTCGCACCTCTTCCACCCGGGCTTGGAGCGAGCCGACGGCGAGCTGCACATCGAGCGGGTCGCCGGCATTCACGGTCGCGGCGTCGCGGACGGCTCCAGCGCCGGAGCGCACGATTGCGTAACCGCGAGCGAGAGTGGCGAGCGGCGACAGCGTCTGCAGGCGCGCCCCGGCGTGATCGAGCGCCGCTCGGCGTCTCTCGAGCATGAGGCGTGGCGCTGCACGGAGGCGATCGCCCTGACGCTCGAGCCGGCCGCGCGATCGCTCGAGCTGCGCGCGGACGGCGACGTCGAGTCGACGTCGAGTGGCGCCGAGTGAGGACTCGAGCTCGACGACGCTCGGGACCACGAGTGCCGCCGCTGCCGTCGGCGTCGCCGCACGCACGTCGGCCGCCAGATCGCACAGCGGCGTGTCCTGCTCGTGGCCGACCGCCGAGACGATCGGCACGCGAGCGGCGGCAACGGCGCGGATGACCGCCTCGTCGCTGAACGGGAGGAGATCCTCGAAGCTCCCACCTCCCCGCGAGAGCACGACGACGTCGACCTCAGGATGCCCCGTCAAGGCGGCGAGGCCGGAGACGATCGCCGCCGCAGCGCCTTTCCCCTGCACCCTGGTCTCGCAGACGACGACCTTGGTGGCCGGGAAGCGCGCAGCGATCGTCGCCACGAGGTCCCCGCGTGCGGCGGCGTCGGCTCCGGTCAGGATCCCCACCGCGCGCGGGACTCGCGGCAGCCGGCGCTTGCGTTCGTTCGCGAACAAGCCCTCGGCGGCGAGCTTTCGCTTCAGCTGCTCCAGCGCCTGCAAGTGGCCGCCGAGCCCGAGCCGCTCGATCGTCGTCGCGCGAAAGGCGAGCTCCGCCTTCTGCTCGAAGAGCTCGGCTCGACCGGCGACGTGCACCGTCTCGCCCTCGTCGAGCTCGAGCTCGAGGCGGTCGTACGTGCGCCGCGCGATCGTCACTGCCAACGTCGCCGCCGTCTTCGGGTCCTTCAGCGTCAGGAAGACGTTCGCCCAAGCCGGGTTGCGGCGCAGCTCGGTCAGCTCGCCCTCGATCCAGACGTGCGGGAGCCGCCCGAGATGCATCCCGATGCCGCGGTTGAACGCCGACACGGTGAAGACCTTGCGGTCGCCGTAGAGCAGGTGCTCGACCTTCGGCACCCCGTGAGGTTACTCGGGCGCTAGAGCAGTATCTCGGTCGCCGTGACGGGGTCACAGCCGCGCGTGAGCAGCTGGACGGCATCGTGGAGATCGACCTCGCTCGCCGCGATGCGCTCCGCGAGGTGCACCGGGTAGCCGGCCTCGAGGAGGATGTGCAACCGCCAGCTCTCGACCTTCGCGGGCTCGTTCTCGTTCCAGAGAGGTGCCTCGGTCGTCTCGGCCATGCGCGCGTGATTCGCCGTCTCGCGGGCCATCCCTTCCGTGCCGTTCAGCCCTGCCTCTCGGCCTCGTACTGTCGCGTCAGCTGGACGAGTCGGTCGTCGAGGCGCTGCGACGCGGCCGTGATCGCGTGCTGGAGCTCGGCTGCGATGAGCCCGTCGGCGCGTCGGAGGAACGACTCCGCGATGCGGTCGAGCTCCTCCCGGAGCCGGTCGGCCGCTTCCTCGCGGATCGCGCGCATCCGGTTCTCGAACTCGATCGCGCCCGCCTCGCTGCGCGCGTCGATCTCGCGCGCCGTCGCGCGCTCGAGGTGCTCGACCTGACGACGCTCGAGCTCGGCGAACGCGAGCTCGATGCGCGTCCGGGCCTCGCTCTCGGCCCGGTCGACCTGCTCGGTCACCGAGTGCTCGTGCTGGCGGAGCCGCTCGTTCAGCTCGTCGATCGTGCGACGTCGGTCGTCGGCCTGTAGCTGGAGCTCCTCGAGCGCGCGCGCGAGGGACTCGCGTGCGCCTGTCTCGAGCTCCTCGCGGAGGCGCCCTGCGGCGACGCGCTGCTCGTCGATCGTCGCGTCGAGCTCGTCGGACTCGGTGGCGACCCTCGACTCGACGTCGGCGATACGTTGGCGCATGCGTTGCTCGAGTGTCGCGACCGATCCCTGGAGGGCGTTCTGGGCGCGCTCGAGGTCGGACTCCCAGGCGCGCAGGCGCTCCTCGACGCGCTGCTCGACGGAGGCGACGAGCTCGGCCATCCGGTCCGACAGCTCGCGCTCGCGCACGGCGAGCGCGCCCCGTCTCTCGTCGGAGAGGCGGCGCTCCTCGGCGACGTACGCGGAGAGCGAGTCGGCCTGAGCGCGCGCGATCGTGACGCGGAGGCGTTCCGACTGAGCGGCCTCCTCCTCCTCGGCCGCCGCCCGGACCGCGCGGCGGGCCTCCGTCACGAGCTGCTCGGTATGGGCGGCGCGCGCCCGCGAGCGCCTCAAGGAGAGCGCCAGGGCGATGCTGAGGAGAACGGCTCCGACGAGCGCGCCGACGAGGATCCAGGCGGTGGTCGTCACGACGGGACTCTAGATTCGGAAGGCGACCAGGGCCGCGGCGAGGACGACGGAGGTGGCGGCGAGCAGGCGCAGCCCACGTTCCTCGGCCGCGATCAGCGACTCGACGTCGAGCTCGGCCTGCGAGCCGTCGCGCAGCTCGAGTCGTCCCTCGACGCGAGAGACGCCACGTCGGACGAAGCGCACGTGGTTCGAGAGCGCACGTTGGGCGAGGGAGAGAAGCACGGCGAACGCCGCGGCGAGCAGTGCGGCCAGGTCGAGGTTGCCCGCGACCGCCGCGTATCCGCACACGACCGGGAAGCCGCCCCAGGCGACGCCGAACCAGAGGTCGGAGTGGAAGCTCCCGCCGAGGAGCTCCAGGTTGTACGCAAGGACGAGGAAGAGCCCGACCGGGACGAGCGCGCCGAGCCACGGCTCGAACGTGATCGCGCCGACGAGCCCGATTGCGCATGCCCCGGCGATCGACACCGTGGCGAGCCCGACGAGCACGGAGCTCGGTATCCCAGTTCGAAGCGGACGCCCGCGCAGCTCGTCGAGCGCGTGCGCGCCGATGCCGACGGCGAGCGCGAATGCGAGGACCGCCGCGCCGAGCCGCCCCCAGGCAACGACCGGCGCAAGGCATCCGCCGACGACGACGTACGAGAGGTGCCACGCTGTGTACGGCGGATGGACCAGCGTCACGTAGTCGCGCCAGCTCCCGCCCTCGAGCGCGTACCAGGCGGGTCGCGCCGACGGCGCACTCACGTCTTCCGTCCCCAGATCACGACGCCGCCTCCCAGGCTCATCCTGCGCAGCTCGACGTCGCCGATGCCCGCGGCGTCCCAAAGGTCGAGCTGCCGTTCGGCTGGATACGCCTCCCAGTACGAGCGAATGGAGCCGCCGAGGAAGTCGCCGACCTCCCTCCAGCCGTGCCGGAGCGCGCGCCCGGCGAGCGGCAGGCCGGCCCGCACGTACAGCTCCCAGGCCGGTCGCGCGAGCCCGCTCGGCACGCCGAACTCGAGCGACGCGACGATGCCTCCACGACGGACGACGCGGGCGAGCTCGCGGAGCGTCGTCCCGGGATCCTGGACGTAGCGCAGGAGGTAGGTGACGGTCAGGTGGCCGAAGGACTCGTCCGGGAACGGGAGCTCCTCGGCCGACGTCTCGAGGAGCTCGATGCGAGGGCCGAAGCGCTCTCTCGCGCGAGCGAGCATCGCTGCGCTCTGGTCGACCCCTGTTACCTCGAACCCTCGTTGCAGGAGCTCTGCGGCCACGAGGCCGGTGCCCGTCGCGACGTCGAGCACGTGTCCGCCGTCGCGAGGCAGCCGCTGGACGAGAAAGCGACGCCAGCGCGGGTCCTGACCGAGCGAGAGGGTCGCGCCGACGCGGTCGTAGGACTGCCCGAGCGGCGCGAACAGCTCCTTGGCGTCGACCGTCCGCACGCCGCCTATTGTGGCCACATGTCTCTGCAGGAGGCGCTCGACCGCGCCGCGCAGCACGCGGCCGCCGCCGCTGACCATGGCTCGGACGTGTCGGGCGTTCTCGCGACCGAGGCCGATCCGGGCCGGCGTGTCTTCGTGTGCTCGATCGACGGCGCCGACGGCCGACGGGCGTGGCTCGCCGTCCGCGGGGACGGGTCGGTGGTGACGAGTCGGGCCGAGCTGCGCGCCGCGGTGTCGATCGCGGCGCTCTGCGAGGTGGCCGCCGACACGGCAGGTGGAGGCGACCTCGACGGGCTCATTGCCGGCCTCGCAGAGCTCCGCGAGCGCGAGGCGCCCGAGGGGATCGAGGACGCCGAGGCGGCGGCGCAGGCGTTGCGCGACGTGATCGGGGAGCCGCCGCAGCTCTCGACGCCTGGGCGGCTCGACGAGATCGGAGTCGCGACTCGCCGTCTCGAGCAGGAGCTCGACCCAAGGGGTGCGTCGCCGTTCGCGGCGGCGTTGAAGACGGCGCAGGGCGCCGTCTCCGAGCTCCAGCGCGAGGTCGAGGCCGGCTACCTGGTGGACCTCACGTAATCTGGTCGGCGATGGAGGGCAGCGGCGGGTTCTTTCCGTTCGGCGGGGGTGATCCCGAGGATCTCCTCGGCGCCTTGCGCGAGTTCGCCGAGCGTCAGGCCGAGACGGTGCAGGAGACGCAACGCGAGCAGTTCGCGACGCTCACGCTCTCGACGGCGGTCGAGCTGACCGCCGCGGCGTTGGGCCAGATGCAGGTCGAGGGCCCGTCAGACGCCCAGGCGATCGCGCTTCGCGACGCGATGCGCGTGCTCTTCCCCGAGGCGGTCGCGCTCGTCTCGGCGGCCCGTCAGGGCTTCATGCGCTCGTAGGGCCGTTCGAGGCCCTTACGCGACGGCGTCGCGCGAGCCCGACCGCGAAGCCGACGAGTAGGACGATTGCGACAGCCACGATGACCATCCCGGCGTCCGCCTGCCACTCCCAGCCGACGCCGAGTGCCAGCCACACGGCCGCGGGGCCGACGATCCCGTACCAGCCCGCGTAGCGTGCCGCCCCGAGCCCGGTCGCGAAGAGGACGGTCGTGCCACCGAGGAGCATGAGCGGCAGCACGAGCTCGTCGAGGTCCACGGTCGCAGCGTACGAGCTGCTAGGCGGTCATGCGATGTTCGTCAGGAGGCTCCAGCCGCCGTCGACGACGAGCGTCTGACCGCGGATCATGTCGGCCTCGGGCGAGCAGAGGAACGTCACACAGCCCGCGATGTCCTCGGGCGAGACGATACGCCCCACCGGGTTCCGGGTGCCCATGTCGATCATCGCGTCCTTGTTCGGGAAGTGCTCGAGCGCGCCCGTCTCCACGACACCCGCCGAGACCGCATTGACACGGATCCCGCGCGGCGCGAGCTCGACCGCGAGGTAGCGGACAAGCGCCTCGAGCGCAGCCTTCGACGCTCCGACGAGCGCGTAATTGTCGAGGACGCGCACCGAGCCGAGGCTCGAGAGCCCGACGATCGACGAGCCTGCGGGCATCGTCGGGGCTGCAGCCCTTGTGATCGAGAGGAGCGCGCGGGCGTTCGCGGAGAGCGTCCAGTCCCAGTGCTTGTCCTCGGTCTCGAGCGCCGGACGGATCACTCCGGTTGCGGCCGCGTGGACGAGGACTTCGAGCGGCCCGAGCTCCGCGACCTCCTGGGCGACGCGGCTCGATGCGACGTTCCCGCGCACGAGGACGGGCTCGGCGCCGAGCGCGCGCAGCTCGGCGGCCGTCTCCTCCGCCGGCGTGTCGCCGCGCATGTAGCCGATCGCCACGCGCGACGCCCCGAGCGACGCGAAGCGGAGCGCGATCGCCTTCCCGATGCCGCGCGACCCTCCGGTCACGAGGACCGAGGCACCCTCGAAGCTCATGCGCCGTTGGGGAACCGGGAGGTTCCCCACGTTCTCAGGAAGGGGGCACGAAGGGGAAACATGGTCTCCCCCGCGACCGCTCGCCGCAGGTGAGCGGTGCTCATTCGGCCTTCGGCAGCGGGTCGTACGCGGGGGCGGACGACGGGATGGTCTCCCACCCGATCCGCGAGAGCGGCTCGCGCGGCCCCGACTCGGCGAGCGACGACGCGTGCCCGAGCCGGTCCAGGAGCTCCATCTTCTCCTCGCCGTACTTGCGGATCGGGTGGTCGTCCGGCAGATCCTCGATGAGCTCTCGAACGCGGGCGCGAAGCTGGTACGCGAAGTGCGGAGTGGCGGGGCCGACGAGGGCGTCGATGTCGTCGCGAGTCGGCTCGGCCATGGCCCGGAAAGCCTACCCCGGTGTCAGACACCGTTTCTGTCAAGGCGCCTCTGCGCCAAGTGTGTAACAAGTGGCTAGTCGTCGACCTCCTCGGACATCGCGACGATGTCCTCGCGGCTGAGCTTCCCGACGAGCTCGGGATGGTCCTGGGCGACGTGCTGCTCGACCTTGGCAACGATCTCGTCCTCGGTCTCGGCCGTCACGACGCGCCCGCACTCGCAGTTGATCAAGAGGGACATCGAGCCTCCTTCGAGTTGACACCTCGACTATGACGCGGTTCGCTTGGGGCGACGTTGCGCTGACCTTGGGGAAACCTTGGCGGATCACACCACGAGAGTGCAGCTCTGCGGGAAGCTCGTCGCCCGGGTCGACGGGCGTCGCGTCGACTCCGATCTTCCGGGCCGGCAAGGCCGTCTCGCGTTCGCGTATCTCACACTGAACCGGCACCGGGTCGTCACCAGGAGTGCCCTCGTCGAGGCGCTGTGGCCGACCGACCAGCCGGCCCTCGTGGACACGGCGCTGAGCGCACTCCTCTCGAAGCTCCGCAAGGCGCTCGGAGCGAACAGGCTCGACGGCCGTGGAGACGTGCGCCTGGTACTTCCCGACGCGTGGGTGGACGTCGAGGCGGCATCCGAGGCGATCCATCGCGCCGAGGCCGCAGTCGCGCGCCAATCGTGGGCCGAGGCTTGGGGCCCCGGGCGCGTCGCGCTCCATGTCGTCCGGCGCGACTTCCTCGCCGGCGAGGACGCTCCCTGGATCGACGATGAGCGCCGAAGGCTCGAAGACATCGAGCTACGCGCGCTCGAATGTGTCGGTGAGTCCAGCCTGGCGCTGGGACGCTCCGAGCTCGACTCCGCCGTTCGCTCGGGGCGCGATCTGATCCGGCTCGCCCCACACCGTGAGAGCGGCTACCGATTGCTGATGAGAGCGCTGGCGACCCAGGGGAACGACGCCGAAGCTCTGACGGTCTACGAGAACCTCCGTCTCCGGCTCCGCGACGATCTCGGCGCGGTGCCGAGCGCGGCCTCGCAGGATCTCCACCGGACGCTTCTCGGCTAGCGCGCGGTTGCGGCTAGCGTCCGACGGTGCGCCGCCCCACGAGCGTCGAGCTCATGCTCCTCACGACGGTCGTGCTGTGGTCGCTCAACCTGAGCGTCACCAAGTACATCCTCGAGCAGGGTCTCGAGCCGCTGTCCTACGCGACGGTCCGGTACGGCCTCGCCGCTGTGATCTTCGTGGCGCTCACGCTCCTGGTCGAGCGCACGCTCCGGATCCGGCGGCGGCATCTCCTCGTCCTCGCGTTCGCGGTCGTCACGCTGTGGCTGAACCAGGTCTCCTTCGTCCTCGCGCTGGACAAGACGACCGCGTCGACCATCGGGCTCGTCCTCGGTGCGATCCCGATCTTCGCGGCACTCTTCGGGCTCGCACTCGGTCGTGAGAGCCTGAGCCGGCGATTCTGGCTGGGAGCAGCGGTGTCGTTCGTCGGTGTCGGGCTCGTGGCCGTCGGCTCCGGGGGGGAGGTCTCGGGCGGCTATCTCGGGATCTTCCTCGGCCTCGCGACGTGCGCGACCTGGGCGGCCTACTCGGTCGCCGTCGCACCGCTGATGGCGACCTACTCGCCGTCGCGGGTGAGCGCTGTCGTCATCCCCTGTGCGTGGGTTCTCATCGCTCTCGTCGGGCTTCCGCAGACGAGCGACCAGGACTGGCACCTCGGATGGGAGGTCTGGATGCTCCTCGTCCTCGCCACGATCGGGCCGCTCGTCGTGACGAACGTCCTCTGGTTCCGGTCGATCTCGCGGATCGGCCCCGCTCGCGCGACGCTGGCAGCGAACCTGCAGCCCTTCGTCGCCGCGGTGCTCGCGGTCATCCTGCTGTCCGAGCCGCTCGGGGTGCTGCAGGTGCTCGGCGGGCTGCTCATCGCGAGCGGGATCGTCCTCGCCCGGCGCCGGCCGTCCCTGCGCGGGGCGGCGTAAGATCGGAGGCATGGCCGAACACGACTTCATGCCGCTCGACGGCTGGGATCACCTCGAGATCTGGGTCGGGAACGCGAAGCAGTCGGCGTATTTCTACGAGAACGCGTACGGCTTCACGTGCACGGCGTACGCGGGGCCGGAGACGGGCGTCCGCGACCGTGCCTCGTACGTCCTCGAGCAGGGCGAGATCCGCTTCGTCCTCACGAGCGGGCTACGAAGCGACAGCGAGGTGTGCCGGTGGGCGGCGACGAAGGGCGACAGCGTCCGCGACGTCGCGCTCGCGGTCCCCGATGCGACGCACGCATACAGGCAGGCGGTGCAGCGCGGCGCGCGCGGCGTCGTCGAGCCGCACTGGGTCGAGGACGACCACGGTCGGGTCGAGCTCGCGGCGATCGCGACGTACGGCGACAACATCCACACGTTCGTCAACCGCGCCGAGTACTCGGGCCCGTACCTGCCCGGGTACCAGTCGGTCTCGCCGAACGGCGGGCCCCGTCCCGGCGTCGGCCTGATCGCGATCGACCACGTCGTCGGCAACGTCGAGCTCGGCCGCATGGACGAGTGGGTCGACTTCTACGCCCGCGTCCTCGGCTTCACGCAGCTCACGCACTTTTCCGACGAGGACATCTCGACCGAGTACTCCGCACTCATGTCCAAGGTGATGACGGACGGTGAGGGCAAGATCAAGTTCCCGATCAACGAGCCGGCCGAGGGGAAGCGGAAGAGCCAGATCGAGGAGTACCTCGAGTTCCACGGCGGCCCGGGCGTCCAGCACATCGCGATGCAGTCGGAGGACATCGTGCGAACGGTGGCGGCGCTTCGCGAGCACGGCGTCCTCTTCATCGCGACACCGGAGACGTACTACGACATCGTCCAGGAGCGGGTCGGCGAAATCGACGAGAACTGGGACGACCTGCGCTCGATGGGCATCCTCGTCGACCGTGACGAGGAGGGCTACCTGCTCCAGCTCTTCACGAAGATCGTCCAGGACCGCCCGACGCTCTTCTTCGAGGTGATCGAGCGCCACGGCTCGCGCGGCTTCGGGATCGGCAACTTCAAGTCGCTGTTCGAGGCGATCGAGCGCGAGCAGGCGCTGCGCGGGAATCTCTAGCGGCCCGCCGTTGGCGACGACGCGCACCCGGTACGCAAGGAGCGGGAACGCCGACATCGCCTACCGCGTCTACGGCGACGCCCCGACCGACATCGTCCTCGCGTACGACTGGGGGAGTCACATCGAGGCGGTGGCGGAGCAGCCCGTGTTCGAGGAGTTTCTGCAGTCGCTTGCCCGTTTCGCGCGTGTGCTCTGGTTCGACATGCGGGGTATCGGGATGTCGTCTCCGGTCGTCGGCGACGTCCCGATCGAGTCGTGGATGGACGACCTCGTCGCGGTCATGGACGCCGAGAGCTGCTCGGAGGCGACACTCCTTGCACAGGGCCATGCGGCCCAGATGGCCGTCATGGCGGCCGCGTCGCACCCGGAGCGGGTGTCGTCGCTCGTGCTGCTGAACGGCTTCGCGCGTTACGGACGCGCCGACGACTACGCGCCCGGCATGCCTCTCCAGGTCCAGGAGATCTACAAGGCTTACATCGAGACGAACTGGGGCAACGGGACGATGGCGCACATCCTCGGCCCGTCGATCGCCGACCGCCCTGGAATCGTCGAATGGTGGGGCCGGGTCGAGCGCTACGGCGCGACACCGGTTCGGGCGCGCTCGCGGCTTGATTCGATCCTCGAGCTCGACGTCCGGCACGTCCTTCCCGTCGTCGAGGTCCCAACGCTCGTCATCCACAACCGCGACAACGAGTTCGTGCGGGTCGATCACGGTCGGTATCTCGCCGAGCACATCCGGGGTGCTCGACTCGTCGAGCGGGACCGCGCCGACCACTGGCCCCTCCCCGAAGCCGACCTCGTCGGCGTGATAGAGGAGTTCGTCACCGGCTCGCGATCGGAATCGCACGATGTCGACCGATTCCTTGCGGCGGTGCTCTTCGTCGACGTCGTCGGATCCACCGAGCAGGTGAGCGAGGTCGGCGACCGTAGCTGGCGCGTCATGCTCGACCGCTTCGAGGAGGCGAGCGGCAAGGTGCTCGCACTCCATGGCGGACGGCTCAACGACACGACGGGGGACGGCATGCTCGCGACGTTCGACGGTCCAGCGCGTGCGATCCGTTGCGCATGGCAAATCCGCGACGACGTGCGTCGCATCGGCCTCGAAATACGGTCCGGGCTGCACGCCGGCGAGGTCACGCGCCGGTCCGATTCGATCGCCGGGATCACCGTGCACATCGGTGCGCGCGTGTCGACGCTCGCCGGGCCGGGCGAGGTGCTCGTGACGCGGACGGTCCGCGATCTCGTGGCCGGGTCGGGGATCGCATTCGAGGAGCGCGGAGAGCACGAGCTGAAGGGCGTTCCCGACCGCTGGGCGCTCTACGCGGCCGTCGGCTGACCACGGCGCGGCCTACGCTTCCGCCCATGTCGCCGCAGCGGCGCACCGCGCTCGTCTCGGTCGGGGCCGCCTGTCTCCTCGTCGTGATCAAGCTCGTCGCCGGCATCGCCAGCTCGAGCCTCGGGCTCTGGCCGAGGCGGCGCACTCGGGGACGGATCTCGCGGCGGCCCTCCTGACGTTCTTCGCCGTCTCGGTCGCGGTGCGACCCGCGGACCGCGGGCATCCCTACGGCCACGCGAAGGCGCAGAACCTCGCCGCCCTCGCCGAGTCCGCCTTCCTCGTCGCAGTCAGCGTCTTCATCGCGGTCGTCGCGATCCTGCGCCTCGCCGACGTCGTCGAGTTCGACGTCGACCCGACCTGGTGGACGTTCGCGGCCATCGCGCTCGTCCTCGCGATCGACGGGTCGCGCACGATGATCTCACTGCGCGGCGCTCGCCTCTACCGCAGCGATGCGCTGCTCGCGAACGCGCTCCACTTCGGCAGCGACTTCGCCGGGACGCTCGCGGTGCTCGCCGGCCTCGTCGCGGCCGCGCTCGGCTTCCCCGCGGGTGACTCGATCGCCGCGCTCTTCGTCTCGGGGCTCGTGGTCGCGGCCGCCTTCCGGCTCGGCCAGCTGGAACGTCGACGTGCTCATGGACCGTGCGCCGGAGGACGACGCGCGAGTCGCCCGGCGGGCGATCGCGCGACTCGACCCGCCTGTCGAGCTCCGTCGCCTCCGGCTGCGCCGCGCTGGGGGAGAGCACTTCGCCGACGTCGTCATCGGCGTCGCGCCGGGCGCGGCCATCGGACAGGGGCACGCCGCGGCCGATCGGGTCGAGCAGGCGCTGCACGACGCACTCCCGGGGATCGACGTCGTCGTTCACGTCGAGCCTCGTGAGGGCGACGGCGGCGATCCGCGAGCGCGTCCTCGCCGCCGCGCTCACCGTCTCGCACGTGCGCGAGATCCACAACCTCAAGGTTCTCGACGTCGACGGGAGCATCGAGGTCTCGCTCCACCTCAAGCTTCCGGGCGATCTTCCGCTCGACCAGGCGCACGACATCGCGGAGCAGGTCGAGGCTGCGATCCGTGCGGACGTTCCCGAGGTCAGGAGCGTGCAGACCCATCTCGAGCCGATTCGGGAGACGGCGGCCGGCGAGGAGATCGAAATCGACACTCGCGCGATCGAGGCGGCGGTGCGCGAGGAGACGGGCGCCGAGCCACGCGAGCTCCGGTTCGTGCGGACCGACGACGGGATCGTCGTCTTCCTCACGCTCGGGCTCGGCGAGCGCAGGCTCGCTCGCCGACGCCCACGGCCAGGCGAGCGCGATCGAGGAGCGCGTGCGCAGCGCCGTTCCGGCGGTCGCCGACGTCGTGGTACACACCGAGCCGTGATGAGACTCTGCATGTTCCATCCGGTCGGCCATCCGCTGGAGCGCGGCTGGGTCGGACGAGTCGACGGCGACCGCGTCGATCCACCTCGCCGCGCAGACGCTGCAGTCGTTCTTCACCGGGGGCGGAACGGCACGCGAGCACGCCGAGTACCCGCTCGACGAGGTCGTGCTCCTCGCGCCCGTGCTGCATCCGCCGTCGATCCGGGTCTTCGACGACCAGACGTCGTTCGCGTTCGCGAACCCGGCGGCGATCGTCGGTCCGGGCGCGGTCGTCGCCGGGCCCGGCGTCGACGTCTCGCGGCTCTCCCGCGCCAGCGCGGCCGTGATCGGCGCGCACGGCGAGATCGGCGGGTTCACCGTGCTCGCCGAGTGGCGCGCGACGGAGTCGGGCCCCCGAAGGACCGCGACTTCGCGCTCGGCCTCGGCCCCGTCGTCGTGACGCCGGACGAGGCCGGGCTCGCGACGCGACGGCTTCGACTGGTCAGCCGCGGTCGAGCTCGCGGCGACGGGCACCGCGCTCTACCCCGGCGACATCGTCGCCGCGCCTGCCTCCGAGCGCGCTCGACGGGCGAGCCGGGCGAGCGTGGTCACGGTCGAGATCGACGGGATCGGCGCGCTCGAGCAGCGCGTCGCCGCCTGGCGCGGATGAGGCGGTGCCGCCAACGCTCGTCATCGACTGGGACGGGACCGTCACCGCGATCGACGGCCTCCACCTCGTGCTGCTCGAGTTCGGAGACCGCGACATCTACGAGGAGCACGAGTCGCGGCTCGGGCGCGACCTCACGCTGCACGAGGTGATCGCAGGCGAGTTCCGGTCCGTCCGAGCGCCGCTCGACGAGGTCGTCGCGTTGGATGCGTCGAGAACGCCCGGCTCCGGCCGGGTTTCGCGGACTTCGCGCGCGAGCACCGGCCGCTCGTCGTCTCGAGCGGCTTCCACGAGCTGATCGAACCCGTGCTCGAGCGGGAAGGGCTCGAGCTCGAGGTCCGTCGCGAACCGGCTCGACCCGCGGCCCGACGGCTGGCGCGCGCTCTTTCGCGAGCAGGCGTCGTGCGCCGTATGCGGCGAGCCGTGCAAGCGCTCGGACGTCGCCGGTCTCGCCGAGTTCGTCTACGTGGGCGACGGCTACTCGGACCGCTGCGTCGCGCAGGCCGCGACGCGCGTCTTCGCGCGCGACGGGCTCGCCGACGTACCTGGCGCGGCAGGGCGTGTCCCGTTCGAGCGCGTTCGACGACTTCCACGACGTCGCGCGTGCGCTCGACGGCGCGTAACGTCCTCCGCTTGCTGCTCGAGATACCGCAGCCGTACGACTTCCAGCTCTCGACCGCGCGGTTCCGCGACTTCGGGACGGACGGCGCGACCGTGCTCCACGAGGGCGGCCTCCATCGCGTCGTCGCGGCGGCAGGAGGTCCGGGTCACGGCCGCGACGGGTGGCGTCGACGTCGAGCCGTGGAGCCGAGGCGTCGCCGCACGAGGTCGGGCGGCTGCTCGGTGTCCCGTTCGATCTCGCGGCCTTCCGGGCCTGGGCGGCGGGCGAGCCGGTGCTCGGGCCGATCGTGGAGGCGCTCGCCGGCTTCCGGCCCGACGCTCAACCCGCAGCCGTTCGAGGCGCTCGTCGTCGCCATCACGACGCAGCAGATCTCGCTTCGCGCTGCCGCGGCGATTCGTGGGAACCTCGTCCGCACCTACGGCGTGAAGCACGACGTCGCCTGGGAGTTCCCGACGCGAGAGCGGATCAAGGAGCTGCGGCCGCGGCACTTCACGCCGCTCGGCTTCTCGCGCGCGAAGGCCGAGTACGTGCTCGAGCTCGCGCACTCGAATCTCGACCTCGAGCGCGCTCGCCGCGCTCGACGACGACGAGGTCATCGCCGCGCTCGACGTCGGTCCGCGGGCTCGGTCGCTGGACCGCCGACTGGTTCCTCGCGCGCCACCTCGCGCGGCCGCACGCATGGCCGGCCGGCGACCTCGGCGTGCGCAAGGCGGTCTCGACGTTCTACGCTGCCGGATCCCAGCTGTCGATCGAGGAGGTCCGACGCATGAGCGAGCGGTTCGCGCCGTTCGAGAACCTGTCAGCGCAGTTCCTGCTCGCCGGCGCGAGGATGGCGGGCTAGCCGATGAACGTTCGGCGTGCGACAGCCGAGGACTTCGAGGCGATCGCGGAGCTCTGGCGGCAGTTCGACCACGAGGTCCCGCCGCCGACGCACGAGGGGCCTGCGGACGAGGAGAAGGAGCTCGGCGAGGTGCGCGAGATCATCGAGTCCGAGATCGCCTTCGTGGCGGAGGACGACGACGGCGCGCCGATCGGGTTCGCGCTCGCACGGCGACGTGCTCCGGGCTTCGGCACGCTCACCGATCTCTACGTCGCACGCGAGGCGCGGCGCAGCGGCATCGGCACCGAGCTCATGCGCGAGGTCCTCGGAGCGTTCCGCGACCTCGGCATCGAGCAGCTTCGACCTCGACGTGCTGGCGTCGAACCAGTGTCGCGCGATCCCTGTACGCGCGCTGGGGGCTCAAGGACGAGGTCATCGTCATGACCGGGTCGGTCGCCGGCGCTCGAGGAGCGGCTCGGGAGCCAGGAGGCCGCGTCGTTCGGCTCGATCCACATCCAGTCGGACGACCTGAGCGCCGTCGAGCAGGCCGTCCGGCAGTTCGTCCCGAGGCTGCCGGGCGGCTCGCGGGGCTCGCTCGTGGCCCCGCCGCGCGGCGGCTGGATCGCCGTCTACGACGACGTCTGCGACCGGAACCCGGAGATGCTCCGTCGGCTCGCGCGCGAGCTTTCCGACAGGATGGGGGCCGTGACCTTGCTGCTCGGCGTCGAGCGTGAGGAGCTCGTGCGGATGATCCTCTTCGAGCGAGGACGGATCGTGGACGAGTACCTCTCGGTGCCCGAGTTCTACGGCCCGCTCCCGCCCGGAGACGTCGTCGGCCTCGCCGCCAACCCGACGGTCGTCGCTCGGCTCACCGGCGCCGATCCCGACGCCGTCCGCCGTGTCGCGCACACGGCCTCCTCGCCGGCAGATCTTCCGCCAGCGCGAGAGCTGCTCGCGGAGCTCGCCGGCGTCACGCGGATCGACGGCGCCCTCACGGGGTGGGCCGACGCGCCGGAGCTCGAGGACTCGGTGAGGATCGACCGCTCGTGAAGGTCGTGCTGCTCCACGGCTGGCCCGTCTCGGAGCGGATCTGGGTCTCGCAGGTCTCGGCGCTGCGAGACGCGGGCTTCGAAGCGTTCGCACCGCACCTCTACGGGCGTGGCGCGTCGATCGACGACTGGGCGGCCCACCTCCTCCGTGAGATCGACGGGCCGCTCGTGACGGTCGGGAGCGTCGATGGGCGGGTACTGCGCGCTCGCGATGGCACGGCGTGCGCCCGAGCGCATTTCGGGGATGGTGCTCGTCGGGTCGCGTGCCGACGCCGACACGTTCGAGCGTCGCCGCTACCGCCAGCACGTGATCAACGAGCTCCGAGCCGGACATCCGCCGGACCGTGCGGAGGACGACTCGAACCTGGAGCACCTGGCAGTCGCGCAGGAGGCGATGCGCGACCGGCTCGACCTGACCGCCGTCGCCGTGTCGTTCGGCGGTCCACTCCTCGTGTGCGTCGGCGACGAGGACGAGCTCGTGACCGTGTCCGAGGCGCAGCAGCTCGCCGATTCCGCGCTCGACGGGAGACTCGAGGTCTTCGCGGGCGCCGGGCACTTCGTCGCGGTCGACCAGCCTGAGCGCTTCAACCGTATCCTCCTCGAGTTCGTGAGCCAGTGGAGGACGTGACGCTCGCAGAGCTGCGCGAGCGGCTCGACGACGAGGCGCTCACCGTGCTCGACGTGCGGACCGCACTCGAGTTCGAGGGCGCGGCAGGGGCACACTGCGATCCCCGGCAAGGCCACATTCCCGGCGCGGTCAACGTCCCGCTCGAGCGGATCCTCGAGTGCCGGAGCGCGGACGGCGTGCGCGGGGTCGTCGGCCTGCCCGAAGGGTCCGAGATCGTCGCGTACTGCCACTCCGGAAGCAGGTCGCGCTTCGCCGCGGAGGTGCTCGCAGGGGCGGGCTACAGGGCGCGCAACTACGTCGGGTCCTGGCACGAGTGGTCGCGCGAGGTGGCTGAGTGATTCATGCGCAAGACCGGAGATCCGCTAGCGCGGAGTCTCCGGTCGCGCAAGATCCCTGAAGCGGCTGCTTCGCAGCCGCATCGCGGCGACGACTCCAGCGAGACCGTCATGCGCAAGTTCGGAGATCCGCTTGCGCGGAGTCTCCGGTCGCGCAAGATCCCTGAAGGCGGCTGCTTCGCAGCCGCATCGCGGCGACGACCCTAGCCCGCTGAGCTCGCTTGCCGGAGGAACGCGTCGGCGAGCCACCGACCCTGCGCGTTGGAGCGTCCGATCACAGCTTCCGACTGGGCGAGCAGGTCGGCTGCGGTCATCGGAAGCTCGTCCGGGTCCTCGTCGACCCACGACGAGAGCATCGCGAGCGTGACCTCCGCGTGGAACTGGATGCCCCAGGCCGGCCGATCGTCGAGCCGGAACGCCTGCGTGCAGACGTTGCTGCGGGCGAGCTCGACGCCACCTTGCGGGAGGTCGAAAGTGTAGTGGTGCCACTGGAAGACGGTGGCGCGCGTGGGTAGGGCGCCGAGCACCGGGTCCGTGGCCCCCTCGGAGGTGAGGTAGACGTCGTGCCAACCGATCTCCGGCTCGCTCGCCGGCTGCACCGATGCGCCCGCCGCTCGCGCCAGCATCTGCGCTCCCAGGCACACGCCGAAGGCGGGGACGCGTGCGGCGAGCACCTCTTCGAGGAACTCCTCCTCGCTGCCGAGCCAGTGGAAGCGGTCGTCCTGGTCGGGGTGCATCGATCCGCCGAAGACCATGACGGCGTCGTAGCGCTCGGCCGGATCTGGCGCGCCTCCGTCCGGGACCTGCCAGCGCTCGAGGGCGTGCCCGGCGGCCTCGACCGCGTTCTCGAAGACGCCGCCCGGCACGCTCGGGCCGTGAGTCACCGAGAGGACGCGCACCGGCGGACTGTACTCAGAAGAGCGTCGGCGTCAGCGGCGGCGGCTCGACGCCGCCGGTCGCCCGAATGCCCGCCTCGTCGAGCAGTCCGCGCAGGATCATGGCGCTCCGCGGCGCGAAGTCGTCCCGGTTGTTGTTGAAGAGCGCGTACACCTCGTCCGCCTCGGACGCGAGCTTGCCCAGCTTCTCGACCCACTCCTCGAGTTCCTCCGGCGCGTACATCCAGTTGAAGCGCTCGGACGACTTCTCGGCCTTGATGTTCCACGTCTTCTCGTTCCGCCCGTGGAAGCGGACGTAGGCCACGGCATGCGTTGCCTCGGCGTACCTGGCGACGACGTTCGAGGCGCGCGTCATCGGCGTGTCGACCGACACGTACGCGAGCCCCGTGCGCTCGAGGAACGCGAGCGTCTCGGCGCGCTCCTCCGGCTCCATCCACGAGCGGTGGCGGAACTCGACGAGCGGGACGAGCGGCGACAGGCGGGAGGGAACACGCTCGAGCTCGGCGAGAGCGGCGGCCGACTTCGTGAACCGCGGGTGGTACTGCAGGAGGATCGCGCGCAGCTTGCCGGAGAGCTCCAGCGGCTCGACCGACGCGCGAAACGCCGCGAACGCCTCGTCGCTCGGCTCTCCCTCGTGGAAGGTCATGGTCTTGTGCGCCTTCACGTGGAACGTGAACTCCGGCGGCGTGCGCTGCGCCCAGTTGCCCGTGACGCCCGGGTCGGGCAGCTGGTAGTACGGCGAGTCGACCTCGACCGTGTCGAAGCGCTCGGCGTAGTACGCGAGGCGGGCCTTCGACGTCGAGACGCCGCGCGGGTACCAGGTCTTGACGAGCCCCTCGTCCGCGAAGCTGCACGTGCCGAGGCGGACGGTCGCGGGCATGTCGGAAGCGTAGGGGCCGGCCGTGACCGGCCCCTACGAACGGAGGTCGCTACCTCTTGCGGACGACCTTGCTCTTGGCGGCGAAGCCGTTCACCGTCGGGTTCACGCACGGAACCGAGCCGATGACCGGCTGCAGCTGCGTGCAGAGCGGCGGTGCGGCAGCGCCCGTCGCCGCGGCGTCGGCGCGGAAGAACGTGCCGACCGCGAACTTCGTCGTGAACTTCCCGTTCGCGGACACGCGCACGCGCTTCCGCGCCGCGAGCTTCGACCTCACGGAGCCGCCGACGATCGTGACCGTGGCGCCGCCCCGCGGCTGGCCGGCCTGTGTGACCGAGCCGGTGACGATCGCGCCCTTCCCGGACGTCTTCGCCGAGATGGCCACGGCACCCGGTGCGATCGCGGCCGGCGACACCACCGCGCCTGCGACGTTCGGCGTCCCCCTGCCGGGGTTGTACGGCACCCAGGAGGAGATCCAAGCCCCCGTCGCGACCCTGCTGAAGACGCCGTTGATCGTGAGCTCAGCGCTGTACACCTTCGCGCCGAACGTCGCGCGACCCGGGGTGCCCACGGGCACATCGGGCGGCGGCAGGCAGATCGCGATGAAGGCCGGGCCGAACTGCGTCTGCGACTGGGAGAGGAGGTACGTCGGCACGTTCAAGGTCTGCCCGGCTGCCGACAGCACCATCACCCACGTCGCGAGCGGAACCGTCGAACCGATGCAGGCGCCTTGCTGCGCGGCCGGCACCTGGCCCGGCGCAGCGACGACGAGCTGGCCCTCGAGCGGCAGGTCTGCGCCGGCCAAGTCGAGCGCCGACACAGTCGCCTTCACGGGCCCGAGCACTGTCCCTGGTGCCTGATTCGTCGTGAGCTGTGTCCCGACCGGTGCATTGATGGCCACGCGCGCGGTCGGATCGTCGGTCGGGCTGAGCGACGCCTTGACGATCACGCCCGTCGCCGTCTGCGTCACCTCGAGCTTGGGCGATGAGTAGGCGGCCATCGCGGCCGGGACTGCGATGAGCGCCGCGACCGCCGTGAGGCCCACTGCGACGGTCCAGATTCGTCTCTTCATCTGACCTCCTCTTCGACCATTCGAGTCTGTCACAGCGACGTGCGTCCGGTCATCCCCGCGCCTGGAGGAGGCCGCTCGCGCGCACCCACTGCTTGTTGTCGTAGCGGTAGAGGTAGACCTGCTCCATCGGCCGGTAGTCCGTGCGCGATGTCTTCAGACGGATCCCGGGAAGCATGAACGGGTTCGCCAGCGTGTCGAGGCCCTGTGCAGCCTTCAGGAGACTCGCTCGCGTGGGATTCTTCCCCGCCTTTCGCAGCGTCTCGACCATCGTCCACGCGACGGTCATGCCGTACCAGTTGTAGACGTCGGTCGGCCGCCCGGTCGGGTTGTACTTCTTCATGATCGACCGGTAGAGAGCGACCGCCTTGTCCTTCGCCCAGATCGGGTCGTTCGGGTTCTTCACGAAGGCGATGGAGAGGGCCCCCTTCGTCAGCTCGGGCGCGTTGAAGCGCGCGATGCCCATGATCGTCGGCTCGATCGAGACGGACGCGATGTAGACCTGCGGCTTCCAGCCGAGCCTGTGGGTCGTCGTGATCGCCTGCAGGAAGAACTTCGGCGTCGCGAAGAGCATGAGCGTGTCCGCGCCCGAGGCCTTCAGCAGCGCGATCTGGCCCGAGACGTCGGCGCCTGTGAACTCGTACGCCTGCTTCGAGACGATGCGCGGACCTTTGCCGGCGATCGCGCGCGTCAGCCCCGTGAGCATGTCGAGGCCGAGCTCGGTGTTTTCGTAGAGCACGGCGATCTTCGCCTTCGGCCGCGACTTCACGATCGTCTTCCCGTACACGTTGCCTTCACCGCGATAGCTCTGGAGGAAGCCCATCGTCCACGGGTACTGGGCGAAGCTGCGTCCGATGGACTGCGACCCGTCCGCGGCGTAGAGCTGCGGCACCTTCTGGGCGTTCAGGTAGTCGCGGATCGCGAGGTTGTTGGCAGTCCCCACGGAGTTGAACACCGCGAAGACGCGGTCCTGCTCGACGAGGCGGCGCGTCAGCTGCACGGTCTGCGCGGGGTTGTAGGCGTCGTCGTAGTAGAGGTACTCGATCGTCCGTCCGTTCACGCCGCCCCTCGCGTTCACGTAGTCGAGATACGCCTTCGCGCCGGGCCCGACGCTGCCGAACGCCGCCGCCTCGCCGGTGAGCGGGACGGTCCCGCCGAGGAGGACCGTCGACGACGTCAAGCCGGGATCGGCTGCGGGTGTCGCGCCCGCCGTCGCGACGAGCGCCAGTGCTGCGAGAACGACGGTCGCTGCGCGGGCGATCACTTCGTGATCGGCGTTCGCAGCCGCGGGAGCTTCAGGATCGCCGTGCCGACGCGCGCCCGGGCGCTCTGCGCCATGGGGAGGTCGAGGTACAGGAGGTTCGTCGACGACTGCGCGGTCGACGACGACGCAAGGGTGAGGGTCAGGCGCGAGCCCCGCGGGACGAACGTCGCCTGGCTTCCGAGCCTGATCGTGACCCTCTGCGCCCCCGGCTTCGTCGGGACGCCACCCGCCGCCACGACGATCTCCTTGCCCTGCCGGGTGCGCGCCGTGAGCACCGCGACGAGTCGCGACCAGCCGCCGCTCGCGGCGACGGACGTCTGAACGGTTGGTGTTCCGAAAGTCTCGACCGGCGTGCGCAGCGGAGGCGACGTGCGGACTGCCTTGCCGCTGCGCGCGAACGTCGTCACGCCCGGGAATGAGACGGTCGTCGGGGAGACGGGCGGGAGGGTCGCGCCGCGGCGGGCGACCTGGCCGCCGAACGTCTCGGGCGCGACGTACACCGACGCGCGGTTCGCGTCGCAGTCGGTGCTGCGCAGGTAGCAGTCGTACCAGGCGCGCACCTTGGACATGAGGAAGCCCGTGTCGGCCGCCGGGAACGTCGACGGCGCGTGGCCGTGGAGGCCGACGTACAGCACCTTGGGGCCCTTCAGCCGCGCGAACGCGCGGGTGCCCTGGTCGATCCCGAAGAGGAAGTCGCGCCGACCCGGCGCCATGAAGACGGGCGTCGTGACCGAGCCGAGCCTCGAGAGGCTCGAGCGCGCGGCGGCCCACGGCCGGACGACTGCGCTGTTCCCGGCGAAGGCGGCTGCCTGGACCGCGTCGAGCTCTGGATCGCGCCTGTTCGGCGGGATCGATCCGGACAGGCTGACCACCGCACCCGACTTGACGAGACCCTGCGGCATGAGCCCGGAGTAGAGGTCGGTCCACGTCTCCACCGTGACGACCGCAGCCCACGGCACGCCCGCTACGAGCGAATTGAGGACCGTGCCGCCGCCGTACGAGATGCCCCAGGCCCCGATCCTCGTATCCGAGACGTCCGACCGCGCGGCGAGCCAGTCGCGAACGGCCCGCGCATCGGCAATCTCCCTCGGGCCGGCGACCGAGACGAGACCTCCGGACGATCCATGTCCCCGCGCGTCATACGTGAGGATGGCGTAGCCCTGGTTCACGAGCCCGTATCCCTCCACGAGGGCGTTGTTGTCACTCCGGTTCCGTCCGAAGCCGTGGAGGAAGACGATCGCGGGCCACCCGTCCGCGGGTGGCGTGCCGTCGGGGACGTAGAGCGTCGCCGCGATCGAGACGCCGTCGTCCATCGGGATCGACACGTCCAGCTTCGCCGTGGGAGATGCCGCGGCATTGCCGACGAGGAGGGCGAGCGCGCCTGCCAGCGCCGCTAGCCAGACTTTCACCACGGGGCGGAAGGGTACCCCGAACCGGGAGGACTCCTAGAATCCCGCGCGTGGATTCGCGCCCCATCGGCGTCTTCGACTCGGGCATGGGCGGTCTCACCGTCCTGCACGAGTGTCTCGTGACGCTTCCGCACGAGGACTTCGTGTACCTCGGGGACGGCGCGCGGCTCCCGTACGGCCCGCGGCCACTCGAGGAGATCCGTCGCTTCGCGGGAGAGATCGCGGCCTACCTCGAGGCGCAGGGCGTCAAGCTCATCGTGGCCGCCTGCAACTCGGCGACGGCCGCGGCGCTCCCGGATCTCCAGAAGCAGCTGTCGGTCCCCGTGATCGGCGTCCTCGCACCGGAAGCGCACGCGGCGGTGCTCGCGACGCGCAACCGCCGCATCGGGCTCCTCGCGACGGAGGCGACGGTTGCGAGCGGCCGGTACCCCGAGCTCGTCGCCGCGCTCGACGCTGGAGCCGAGGTGGTCGCGGTCGCATGCCCACGGCTCGTCCCCCTCATCGAGGGCGAGGACATCTTCGGGGAGGAGCTGACCGAGGCGGTGCGGGAGTACGCGGCTCCGCTCAAGGACGCCGACGTCGACACCGTGATCCTCGGCTGCACGCACTACCCGCTGATCCGGCCGATCCTCCAGCGCGTCTTCGGGCGTGGGGTGACACTCGTCTTCTCGGCCGAGGAGACGGCGCGCGAGGCGGCCGAGACGCTCGAGCGCAAGGCCATCGAGAACGACGACGCCCGCGAGGGGACGTATCGCTTCCTGACGACCGGCGACCCCGAGCTGTTCCGCGAGATGGGCCGCCGCTTCCTCCAGTTGCCGATCGACGGGGCCGAACACGTCGAGGTCGCGGCGCTCCAGGCGGTCGCATGAGGCACGACGGCCGGAAGAGAGACCAGCTCCGCGAGCTGGACATCATTCCCGACTACCTCGAGCAGCCCCACGGCTCCGTCCTCTACGCGCAGGGCAAGACGATCGTCCTCTGCACGGCGACGGTGGAGGAGGGGGTGCCGCGCTGGCTCTCCAAGTCCGGGCGCGGGTGGATGACGGCGGAGTACGCGATGCTCCCGGCGTCGACCGGCGAGCGCACGCAACGCGCCGTCTCGCGCGGGCGGCCGGACGGGAGGACGGTCGAGATCCAGCGGCTCATCGGCCGCGCGCTGCGCTCGGTCTGCGACTTCGGGGCGCTCGGCGAGCGAACCCTCTGGCTCGACTGCGACGTCCTCCAGGCCGACGGCGGGACGCGGTGTGCCTCGATCACCGGGGCGTGGATCGCCGCGAGCCGCGCGCTCGACCGCTTCGGCCTCTCGAAGGCCCTGTCGGGGTCGATCGCCGCGGTGTCCGTCGGGATCGTCGGAGGCGAAGCTGTCCTCGACCTCGACTACGCGGAGGACTCCGGCGCCGAGACGGACATGAACGTCGTCATGACGGGGGACGGACGGCTCGTCGAGGTGCAGGCGACGGCCGAGCGCGACCCGTTCTCGCGCGAGCTGCTCGACTCGCTGCTCGACCTCGCAGCAGGCGGGATCGACGAGCTCACGGCGGCACAGTCCGAGGCCGCCGCCGCGACCACGTGAGCGCGGGACGGACGAACAGAGCGACCAGCGACTGCGGAGCAGTCGCGCTTCAGGGGTTCACGCGCGCCCGGGAATCTCGCGCGAGCGAGTTCACGGGCTTGCGCACGGTTTGAGCGCGGGACGGACGGACGCGAGCGACCAGCGACTGCGGAGCAGTCGCGCTTCAGGGGTTCACGCGCGCCCGGGAATCTCGCGTGAGCGAGTTCCCCGGCTTGCGCACGGTGCAGTGAAGCTGCTTCTCGCGTCCCACAACGAGAACAAACTGCGCGAGCTGCGAGCGGCGCTCCCCGAGTGGGAGATCGAGCTCCTCGATTCACCGGACGATCCGGTCGAGGACGGAGCGACGTTCGTCGACAACGCGCGCATCAAGGCGCGGCACGGCCGGCTGCATGCACCGGGCGATGCGTGGGTTGCCGGTGAGGACTCGGGGATCGAGGCCACGGCACTCGACGGAAGGCCCGGCGTCCAATCGGCCCGCTGGGCGGCGGACGGCGTGGCGCAGCTCCTCTCCGAGCTCGGCGAGACCCACGATCGTCGCGCCCGGTACGTCTGTGAGCTCGTCGTCCTCGATCCCTCAGGCGCCGAGATCCGCGCGACGGGAAGGCTCGAGGGGGAGATCGCGTGGGAGCGCCGCGGTCACGAGGGGTTCGGGTACGACCCGATATTCGTCCCGCGGGGCGAGTCGAGAACCGTGGCGGAGCTCGGCAACACCTGGAAGGCCGAGCACTCACACCGTGCGCAGGCAGCTCGCGCGCTCGCGCACGTGCTCGATGGCTGACGGGCAATTCGAGGACGCGCGGGAGGTGCTGCGACACATCGCCGGATGGCCGCCGCCCTCACTCGCCCGAAGTCCCGATACGCGCTCGATCGCCCGGCGTCCCCGGCTCGGTCGCAGCCATCCCCGCATCGACGCCAATCACCCGTCAGCCATCCACCGAACGCTGATAGCGTCGGCTGCATGGATGCGGCGCAGGCACTCGGCGAGCTCATGGAGCTCTCGTCGCAGATCACCGCTGCGATTGCGCTCGACGAGGACGGATCGGTGCTCGCGGCTTCCTCCCCCGACCCGGCGGCGGCGGCGTTGTCGGCGGCGACGCTCGAGCTCGTCTCGGCGGCCGCCGATCTCGGTGCCGAGGATGGCGAGGTCACGCGCGTCGAGGTGGAGCTCGACGAGGGCGCGTTCTTCGTCCTGCGTGAAGGCGGCCGTACCGTCGCCGCGACCACGGGCCCGAAGCCGACGTCCGGACTGGTCGTCTACGACCTCCGCACGTGCGCGCAGGCGATCGACACGGCAGCGCCCAAGAAGAAGCGCGCGACGCGGAAGCCCAAGGAGGAGTCGGAGTGAGGAAGCTCGTCCGGCTGGTCATCCTCGTCCTCCTCGCTGTCTGGGCCTGGCGCAAGCTCTTCGGCCCGTCGGGCTCCGAGGAGCGGGCCGGTGTCTCGTACGCCGACGGGTCGGCGGTGGTGCTCGAGCCGGGATCTCCGGGCTTCGAGCGGCTCGCGTCGATCACACGCTCCGCGCTCCGCCCGTGACCCACGACGAGCTCGGCGCGCTGCTCGTGGAGCGGGCGCTGCTCGAGGGCGACTTCGTCCTTCGCTCGGGGCGCCGCTCGTCCTGGTACCTCGACAAGTACCGGTTCGAGACCGAGCCGGCGATCCTCGGCGCGCTCGGCGACGCGCTCGCGAGTGCCGTACGCGACTCCGAACCGGACGCGGTTCGGCTTGCGGGGCCGGCTCTCGGCGCGGTCGCGTTGGCAGCTTCGGCAGCAATGGCGTCCGGCCTGCCCTTCATCATCGTGCGCGGTGAAACCAAGGAATACGGCACGGCCAAACGCATCGAGGGGACCTTCGCGCCGGGTGAGCTGGTGTGCGTCCTCGAGGACGTCGTCACCTCTGGCGGCGCGCTCGCGGAGGCGGTGTCGGCCGTTCGCGACGAGGGCCTCGTCGTCCGGAACGCCGTCTGCGTGGTCGACCGGGAGGAGGGCGGCTCGGACGCTCTCGCCCGCCTCGGAGTGCGGCTCAGGCCGCTGTTTCGCGCGAACGAGCTGCTGGAGTTGCGAAAAATCCCCGGAAACAGCATGGTTGAGCCAAATCCGAAGGGGTGTTAGGCTCCTTCGGTTCCGTGAACCCGAATCCCACGTCAGGAGGAGACCAGTGACCAAGCAGGATTTCGTGGACGCCGTAGCCGACGCGGCCGGCATGTCCAAGCGTGAGGCCGGCTCTGCGGTGGACGCCGTCCTGGACACGATCACGGGCGCGCTGAGGAACGGTGACACCATCACCTTCACCGGCTTCGGCAAGTTTTCGACCTCGGCGCGCGCGGCGCGCATGGGCGTGAACCCGCGCACGGGCGAGAAAGTGCACATCGCCGCGACGACAGTCCCGAAGTTCACGGCAGGGAGCGCGCTCAAGTCCGCGGTCAAGGGCGGGTAGCGACTCCGAAGCGCAGGATTGCGAGAGGCCGCCTTCGGGCGGCCTCTCGCTCGTGTGCGCTCAACAGCCGGTGTCAGACACCGACGAGCGCGCTCCGCTTTCTGCCCTCTCGTCGGATTGGCGGAGCGAGGCATGTCCGCCGTGGTGGATCGCGCGGCAGAGCACGATGGAGCCTGTGAGCGGGTTTCCTCCGATTCGTGACGGCTTGCTCTTGACAAGAATCGGTGTCTGACACCGGTTGCCGGTTGCCTTTCGCTCGGCCTTGTAGACGAACGTATGTTCGTATACGGTGGATCGGGTGCAGCTCTCCCTCGACGCCGCCGACCGTCTCGTGGAGCTGGTCCACGCGCGGCGCGGCGCGGTGTCGGCGGAGGACGCCGCGCGCGTGCTCTTCGCCCTCGAGCGTGCCCCGGTCGCGCTCGCGCACTCGCTCCTCACCGACGTCGTCGACGGTGACGCGCGCCTCGCCTGGCGGGGCGCGCGCGTCGGGCTGGCGGACCAGAACGCCGCCGACACGCTGATCGAGGACGCGGAGATCGTCGTGTTCGACCTCGAGACGACTGGGCTCTCGGCGCGCCGCGACCGGATCTGTGAGATAGGCGCCGCGCGCGTCCGTGCGCTCGAGGTGGTCGACACGTTCGAGACTCTCGTGCAGCCCGGCGTCGCGCTTCCGCCGACCATCTCCCGCCTGACGGGCCTCCACGACGCGGAGTTGCGGCGTGCTCCGCGGCCCGAGCTCGCGATCCGGCGCTTCCTCGCGTTCGCCGGCGACGCCGCGCTGGCGGCACACAACGCCCGCTTCGACGTCGGCTTCGTCGACTGTGCGGTCGAGCGCCTCACGGGGCGTCGGGTCGCTGCGCCGGTCCTCGACACCGTCTGGCTCGCGCGGCGCCTGCTCCATCGGCGAAGTGAGCGCTTCTCCCTGCGTCAGCTCGCGCACTTCTTCGGAACGTCGGCCGACCCGTGCCATCGCGCGCTCCCGGACGCCGTCGCGACCGCGGAGATCCTCGTCGCACTGCTTGGGCTCGCCCAGGAACGCGGCGCGCGGACGCTCGCGGAGGTGATCGAACTCGCCGCGCCGAGAGAGCGGCGGCTCCACGCCCGACGCCCACTCATCGCCGGCGCTCCGACGACGCCGGGCGTGTACCTGTTCCGCGACCGGAACGACACGGTCCTCTACGTCGGCAAGGCGCGCGACCTGCGGGCACGGCTGCGCTCGTACTTCGCCGGGGATCGCCAGCGGCCGGCCGTCGAGGCCGCGCTCGGCGCGGTCGCTCGCATCGAGTGGCGCGAGCTCGGGTCGGAGCTCGAGGCGGCCCTCGAGGAGCTCCGGCTCATCCGCGAGCTACGGCCGCCTGCGAACGCGCGTGGCGGGCGCCCGCAGTCGTACCTGCGGCGGCGCGGCGAGCGCTGGGTCGTCGTGGCCGAGCCCACGCGGTTCGGGCCGCTTGCGAGCAAGCGCCGTGCGCAGCTCGCGGCACGCGCGCTCGGGGACTTCGAGGGCGAGGACCTCTCCGCTGCGCTCCCGGCGCTGCGCGCCAGGCTGCCGCGCCTCGCGCAGGCCCTGCGCTTCGAGGACGCCGCGCGGCTCCGGGATCGGATCGGCGCGCTCGAGGAGGTCGCGGCGCGGGTTGCCGAGCTCGATCGGCTTCGCGCGGAAGAGCTGTGCATCCTCGTGCCGGCTCGGGAGCCGGACTTCTGGCGGGCCTTCTTCGTCGTGGCTGGCCGAGTCACGGCGCGCACGATTCCCCGTGGAGCCGCGGGCAGACTCGAGATCGATGCCGGGCTCGCCGCCTCCACGAGCTCCGAACCGTCCTTTGCGCCCGAAGACGCCGCAGATCTTCTCGTCATCGCGGGCTACCTGCGCAGGCCGCCTCCGGAGCTGCGCGTCATCGGGCTCGACGCTGCCGAGATCCTGGCTGCATGACGGCCATGTTCGAAAGAGCCACGCGGGGCTCGCGTCACCGCTCTTCGTTCCGGGCACGCGTTGCAGTCCAGATCCGTCCGGGCGAATAATGTAGAGGCCACCCTCCGTGTGAAAGGCGATCCACTGCCCGTCGGGCGACTATGCTGGTCCGCTCGTCTCGAACGTGCTCTGCGTCAGTCGGCGCAGGCCGGAACCGTCGCGATTCACGATGTAGAGGGCGGAGCGACCGGACTCGAGATAGTCCCAGGCGACGAATGTGATCTGGTGGCCATCCGGCGACCACGACGGTTGGACATCGAATCCCGGCGCGGACCGGAACGTTCGGAGGTCTTTCGTCAGACGTCCGGACGTGTCGACGACCGCGAGCCGTCCGGCCATCCCGAAGTGGATCAGACGGCCGCCGGGCGACCAGCTCGGTGAGCCCGTACTCGCACCGAAGACCGAAGAGGGCCTACGACCGAGCAGTCTTCGTTGGTTGCTCCCGGCTGCGTCCGTGAGCCAGAGCTCGTCACCGCCTCGCCCATACGCTATTCGCGTCCTATCGGCCGAGACGGCCGGCTCCGATTCTCGAGCTCTTGTGGCCGTCAGCCGGACCGTCTCGGATCCGTGACCGTCATGCGATACAGGTCGCCGCCGCGCGCGAACACGAGCATCGCCGGGATCTGACTCGGGCCGCCCATCGCCGCTCCCGCCGCGCCGAGCGCGCATGTGAGCGTCATGCAGAGTGCAAGGGGGCGACGGTCAGGATTCGATGATCCCGCCTCTCCGCGGCGGTGTCTAGCCTTGAGGCGTGGACGAGGTCGCGAACTTCGCGGACCGGCTCGCGGAGGCGGTCACCCGAAAGCAGAGCCAGCTCGCCGTTGGCCTCGACCCGCGACTCGACCTCCTGCCGATGGAGCTGCGGGGCGAGGCAGTCCTGGGTCGAGCAGCTGCGGCGTCTTCCGTGGCCCGGTTCTGCAGGGGGATCGTGGACGCGGTCTTGCCCTACGTCGTCGCCGTCAAGCCGCAGTCGGCGTTCTTCGAGGCGCTGGGCGCCGACGGCTTTCGGGCGCTCGAGGAGATCTGCGACTACGCGCGGAGCGTCGGGCTCCTGGTGCTCGTCGACGCGAAGCGCGGGGACATTGGCTCCACCTCCCGCGCGTACGCGGAGGCGTTTCTGGAGCCCCGCGATGTCGGTTCGCCGCTCGCGGACGCGATGACCGCCAGCCCCTACCTGGGGCTCGACTCGGTGGAGCCATTCCTCGCCGCCTGCCGTCGTCACGGCGCCGGAGTGTTCTTCCTCGTCCGCACGTCGAACGCAGGCGCCGCGGACGTGCAGGACCTCGCGATGTCGGACGGGAACCCGCTCTGGCACCACGTGGCGCATCTTGTGAGCGAGTGGGGCGAGCCGCTCGTCGGAAAGTCGGGGATGTCGAGCGTCGGCGCCGTCGTCGGTGCGACGCTCCCGCGGGCGGTCTCGGAGGCCCGCCGCCTCCTCCCGCACTCGCCCATGCTGCTCCCCGGCGTCGGCGCGCAGGGTGCGACGCCGGCCGATGTCGCCCGGGCGTTCACCGCGGGACCTGCGAGCGCGCTCGTCACGGCCTCGCGATCGGTGATCTACGCATATCGGGAGAGCGAGGCGGATTGGCGCACCGCCGCCGGCGCCGAGGCGCAGCAGCTCGCCGCTCAGGTGTGGGCTGCGGCGGGGTGGTAAGGCGCCTGCAGTACATTGTCGCGCGCTGATGGGCAGAGCACCGATCGCCGTCGTCGCTCTCGTCGCCGCACTCGCGACCTTCGCCTCGACCTCGAGCGCAGGCGCTCAGGCGCCCGAGCCGCAGATCGGGGCCGCCGCGTGGTACCTCGTGGGCGAAGACGGTGCCGTTCTCGCGCGGCGCGACGCCGGTCGCCCCCGCGCGATCGCGAGCATCACGAAGCTCATGACGGCGATCGTCGTCCTCGAGCACGCGAAGCTCGACGACGACGTGCGTGTGAGCTCCCGGGCAGCGGGTATAGGGGAGTCGACGGTCTACCTTCGTGCGGGGGAGGAGCTCACGGTCGCCGAGTTGCTGCGTGCGACGCTCATCCCGAGCGCGAACGACGCCGCCGAGGCCCTCGCGCTTCATGTCGGGGGCGGATCTGTCGATCGTTTCGTGGAGCTGATGAACGAGAAAGCGTCAGAACTGGGTCTCTCCGACACGCACTTCGAGAACCCGCACGGCCTCGACGAAGCGGGTCACGTCGCGAGCGCGCGCGACACGACGGCGCTCGTCCGCTTCGCGCTCGGCATCCCGTTCATTCGCGAGTCTCTGTCGCGCGAGACCGTCTCGCTCCCCGGCGGGAGGACGTTCACCACGACCGACGATCTTCTCGCCAGCTGGGCCCCGCTCGTCGCAGGCAAGACGGGACACACGCGCGCGGCCGGCTGGTCGCAGGCGGCCGCGGCACGGCGTGGCGACACGACCGTCTACGGGACCGTCCTCGGCAGCGACTCGCGCAGCACGCGCAACGAGGCGCTCCGGGAGCTGCTGACGTACGGGCTCGACCAGTACCGGGCAGTGCGGGTGATCGACCCGGCGCGTGTCTACGCGACCGTGACGACGGCGTACGGTCAGGCGGACGTCCAGCTCGTCGCCCCACGCGGCGTCGCGAGCTCCGTTCGGGTGGGTCGCCCGCTCGTCGAGCGCGTCGTGGCACCGACGGCGCTCGCGCTCCCCATCGCGAAGGGCGAGCACCTCGGAAGCCTGGGGGTATACGACGGCAACCGGCTCGTCGCGTCGTCGAACCTCGTTGCCGCGGAATCCGTCGCGGACGCAGGGCTGTGGGCGAAGGCACAGTGGTATGCCACGCAGACGGTCCGAAACCTGTGGGAGATGGTCACGTGATCGTCACCGTGACGACGAATGCGGCGCTCGATCGCACGCTCACCGTCCCCGTCTTCCAGATCGGGTTCCGGCATCGCTCGAGCGAGGTGCTCGTGCTCGCAGGCGGGAAGGGGATCAACGTCGCGCGGACGCTGAAGATCCTCGAGGTGCCCGTCGTCGCGACCGGCCTCGCGGGCGGACGGACTGGGACGCGGATCATCGAGGAGCTGACATCCGAGGCGATCCTCAACGACTTCGTACGCATCGGGCACGAGTCGCGGACGTCGACGGCGGTCGTCGACCCGACGGCGGGCACGCACACCGAGATCAACGAGTGGGGGCCAGAGGTCTCGGCGACGGAGCTCGAGATGCTCATGGAGAAGCTCCACTACCTCTCGCGCGGCGCCGACTTCGTCGTGCTGTCGGGGTCGCTGCCGCGCAAGGTCCCGATGACGTTCTACGCGGACGCCGTTCGCGACCTCGCGAGGCGTGACGTGCGCGTCGTCCTCGACAGCGAGGGCGAGCCGCTCCGCCTCGCCGTCGAGGCGGCGCCGTTCCTCGTCTCGCCGAACCAGCGCGAGGCTGAGCAGCTCGTCGGGCAGGAGCTCGAGGACGACGACGACTTCCTCATGGCACTCGACGCAATCGCCGAGATGGGCGCGCGCAACGTCCTCATCACGCTCGAGAACGGGTGCTTCGCGCTCATGCGCTTCAGCCGCAAGACGCGACGGATCCGCGCCTTCGCGCCGCACGTGGAGCCGGTCTCGGGCGTCGGCTCGGGAGACGTCTTGCTCGGACAGTTCCTCGCGGCCATCTCGGACGAGCGCTCGCCCGACGACTCCATCCGCGCAGCCGTCGCGGCGGGCGCGGCGTCCGTGCGCGCGGTCGGCGCAGGCCGTTTCGACCCGGCCTTCGCGGCGACGCTCGCCGCGGACATCGAGCTCGCCGAGCTGCATCCGGTTCGCTCGTAGACTCCCTCGATCGTGCGCGAGCAGCGCAAGGTCGTCACCGTGCTCTTCTGCGACCTCGTCGGATCGACGGCGCTCGGCGAGTCGACCGATCCCGAGGCGCTGCGGGCTCGCATGCGACGGTACTTCGAGGACCTGCGCGCCATTCTCGAGCGCCACGGCGGCACCGTCGAGAAGTTCGTCGGCGACGCGGTCATGGCCGTCTTCGGGATTCCCGTCTCGCACGAGGACGACGCGCTGCGCGCCGTGCGAGCAGCCGCCGAGATGCGCGTCGCGATCGCCGAGCACGGGCTCGAGGCCCGGATCGGCGTCAACACAGGCGAAGTCGTCGTCGGAGGTGAGGGCGAGACCCTGGTCACGGGAGACGCGGTCAACGTCGCCGCTCGGCTCGAGCAGGCAGCGCCGAACGGAGCGATCCTGATCGGCGCCGAGACGCGGCTCCTCGTGAGGGATGCGGTCGAGCTGGCAGACGTCGAGCCGCTCGAGTTGAAGGGCAAGTCCGTGCCGGTCGAGGCGTTCCGGCTCCTCGAGGTGAGCGGCGACGCCGCCGTCGCACGGCACCTCGACATCCCGCTCGTCGGCCGTGATCGCGAGCGACAACGCCCGTGGCGCGACTACGAGGACGCGGTTGCGGACCGCACGTGCCGACTCTTCACGCTGCTCGGTCCCGCAGGGATCGGCAAGTCGCGCCTCGTCGCGGACTTCCTCGAACGCGTCGGCGACTCGGCAGACGTCCTCCGTGGCCGTTGTCTCCCGTACGGGGAGGGAATCACGTACTGGCCTCTCGTCGAGATCCTGTCCGCGATCGGCATCGCTCCCGAGAGCATCGTCGCGTCGACGCCCGAGGAGACGCGCGTCGCGTTTCGCAGGCTGCTCGAGGAGCGGGCGACGGAACGACCGCAGGTCGTGGTCGTCGACGATCTGCAGTGGGCGGAGCCCATGTTCATCGATCTCGTCGAGCACGTTGCCGACCTCTCTCGGAACGCCCCGATCTTCCTTCTCTGCGTCGCCCGCACGGAGCTTCTCGACGCGAGGCCGGGCTGGGCAGGAGGGAAGCTCAACGCGACCTCGCTCCTGCTCGAGCCGCTCGCCGACTCCGAATGCGAGGCGCTCGTCGACCTGCTGCTGGGCCAGACGGAGCTCGATGCGGAGACGCGCCGGCGCATTGCGGCCGCCTCGGAGGGGAATGCTCTGTACGTCGAGGAGATGGTCGCCATGGTCCGGGAACGGGGGAGCGACGAGGTTGCGGTCCCTCCGACCATTCACGCGCTCCTGCAGGCACGACTCGACCTCCTGGCCGACGGGGAGCGCCTCGTCGTCGGCTACGCGGCCGTCGAGGGCGAGGTCTTCCACCGTGGAACGGTCGCGGCGCTCGTTCCCTCCGACGCGCAGGACACCCTCGACGATCACCTCGCTGCGCTCGTGCGCAAGGAGCTGATCCGCCCCGTCTCGGCCCTGCTGCCCGGAGAGGACGCGTACCGCTTCCGGCACCTGCTCATCCGCGACGCCGCGTACGGCGCCCTGCCGAAGGAGCTGCGGGCGCGGCTCCACGAGCAGCTCGCGGGATGGTTCGAGCAGCCCGGTGCGGCGCCGATCTTCGAGCTCGACGAGATCATCGGCTACCACCTCGAGCAGGCGTTCACGCTGCGCACCGAGCTGGGCCTGGAGGGTGATGCCGAGCGGGAGCTCGCCGGCCGGGCCGGGAGGAAGCTCGTCGCTGCGGGGGGAGGCGCGCTTCGTCGAGCCGACTACCCCGGTGCGGCAGCCCTCCTGCAGCGCGGCGTCGACCTGCTCTCCGACGACGACCCGGCCGGTGTTGCGGCGAGGATCGATCTCGCCGAGACGCTCGTGCGCCGGGGTGAGCTCGACCGAGCCGAGGGGCTCTTGCAGTCAGCGATCGAGCACGCACTCGCGCTCGGCGACCGGAGCCTCGAGGCCCGAGCACGCCTCGCGCGCAACAGCCTTCGGACCAGAGTCGATCCCGACGCACGCGTCGAGGACGAGCTCGAGGAAGCGCTGGAGATCGCCGAGTGGATCGAGCTCACGGGTGACCTGCCGAACCTCGCGCGCGTCCAGATCGAGATCGGGCTGTCCCGATTCATGATCGGCCACGCAGGTGAAGGGGCGATCGACCTTCGCAGGGCGGTGGAGCTCGCGCGCCAGGCGGGCGACACGGCGCTCGAACGCGAAGCCTCGAACGCCCGCCTCAGGCTGGTCGCATGGGGTCCGACACCGGCTTCGGAAGGGCTTGCGTTCTGCAAGATGTTGCTGGACGGCGAGGCGACCAACGTAGCCCAGAGGGCACATGCGTGGCAGGTGCGCGCACTGTGCGAGGCCCTCCAGGGCGAACGCGACGAGGCTCGCAGCTCGAGCTCGCATGCGTGGGCATTGATCGAGGAGTTCGGTCTCACGCTGCTCGGGGCCGCCTACGCAATGGACGTTGGATTGGCCGAACTGATCTCCGACGATGTCGACGAGGCCGAACGCGTCTTGCGGCGAGGGCACGAGCTCGTCGTCGAGGTCGGCGATGCCGGACAGCGGAGCACCATCGACGCCCTGCTCGCCGAGGCGCTGCTCCTCGGTGGCCGATACGACGAAGCCCGCTCCTTCGCGACGGGTGTCCGGGCCATCGCCGGGGCCGACGATCTCGACGCCCAGCCGCGCTGGCGCGCGGCTCTTGCGCGAGTGCTGTCCGCGCGCGGCGAGCATGCCGAGGCGCTCGCACTCGTGCGCGAAGCCGTCGCGCTCGTCGAGCCGATCGACCTCGTCGTGAAGGCGGCGGTCTTCGACGCGCTCGGCCTGGTGCTCGTCGATGCGGGAGAGGTCGAGGAGGCGGCGAGTGCTCTCGAGCGGGCGATCCAGCTGCACGAGCAGAAGGGGAACGTCGTCTGGGCGGCGCGCTCGCGTTCGGTGCTGAGCGGCATTCGCGCACCCTCGTAGACTCCTCGGCCATGGCGGCGTGTCCGAGCTGCGGGGTTGAGAACCCGCCCGAGGCGCGCTTCTGCATGTCGTGCGCCTCACCGCTTGCCGCCGAGCCGGCGCGCGAGCAGCGGAAGGTCGTCACGGTTCTCTTCTGCGACCTCGTCGGGTCGACGGCGCTCGGGGAGTCGACCGACCCGGAGGCGCTTCGTGCGCGCATGCGGCGGTACTTCGAGGATCTCCGCGTCATCCTCGAACGGCACGGAGGCAGCGTGGAGAAGTTCGTGGGCGACGCGGTCATGGCGGTGTTCGGCATCCCCGTCTCGCACGAGGACGACGCGCTCCGCGCCGTCCGGGCCGCCGCTGAGATGCGGACGGCGATCGCAGAGCACGGGCTCGAGGCCCGGATCGGGATCAACACCGGGGAGGTCGTCGTCGGAGGCGAGGGTGAGACTCTCGTCACCGGAGACGCGGTGAACGTCGCGGCTCGGCTCGAGCAGGCGGCAGGCGCAGGCGCGGTGTTCATCGGAGCCGATACCCGGAACCTCGTCCGCGACGCGGTTCGGGTCGAGGCGGTCGAGCCTCTTGCCTTGAAGGGAAAGGCCCGGCCGGTCGAGGCGTTCGCTCTCCTCGAGGTTCTCCCCGAGTCGGAGGGGCTCGCCCGCCACCCGGAGGCGCTTCTCGTCGGACGCAAACGCGAGCGCAACCGCCTCTGGCGGGATTTCGAAGACGTCCTCGACGAACGTTCATGCCGGCTCGTGACGCTCCTCGGCCCAGCGGGCATCGGCAAGTCGCGGCTCGTCGCCGACTTCCTCGAGCGCGTTGGCGACTCGGCGGACGTTCTGCGCGGCCGCTGCCTCTCGTACGGCGAGGGGATCACGTACTGGCCACTCGTCGAGATCCTGATCGGGATCGGGGTCGAGCCCGACGCCGTCATCGGCACGTCCCCGCCCGAGACGCAGCTCGCGTTCAGGCGGCTCCTCGAAGCTCGAGCCGCGGAGCGGCCCCAGGTGGTGCTCGTCGACGACCTGCAGTGGGCCGAACCGGTCTTCATCGACCTCGTCGAGCACATCGCGGATCTGTCCCGCGACGCGCCGATCTTCCTGCTCTGTATCGCCCGGACGGAGCTCCTCGACGTGAGACCCGACTGGGGCGGCGGCAAGCTGAACGCGACGTCGATCCTCCTCGAGCCTCTCGGCGACGACGAGTGCGAGGCGCTGATCGGGAATCTCCTCGGAGAGACCGAACTCGAAGGCGACCTGCGCGACCGCATCATGGCCGCATCTGCAGGCAACCCTCTGTACGTCGAGGAGATGCTCGCAATGGTGCGCGAGCACGGCGGGGATGGGGAGATCGTCGTCCCGCCGACCATCCATGCGCTGCTCCAGGCTCGCATCGACTCGCTCGACAGCGACGTCCGCGTCGTCATGGAGCGAGGCTCGGTGGAGGGCGAGGTGTTCCATCGCGGCGCGGTGGCGCAACTCTCTCCCGCTCCGGTTCGAGGAGATGTCGAGTCGCACTTGACGACGCTCGTGCGCAAGGAGCTCATCCGCTCGACCGCGCCGACCTTCCCGGAGGACGAGGGATACCGCTTCCGCCATCTGCTCATTCGCGACGCGGCGTACGAGTCGCTGCCGAAGGCGACGCGAGCCGAGCTGCACGAGCAGTTCGCCGACTGGCTCTCGACGCACGACCTGGTCGAAGGAGACGAGATCGTCGGCTACCACCTCGAGCAGGCCCATCGCTATCTCCAGGAGCTCGAACCGGCCGATCCACGACTGCCCGCGCTCGCGAGTCGCGCCGCAGAGCGCCTGGACGAGGCAGGTCGTGGCGCGCTCGCGCGAGGCGACTTCAACAGCGGCCGCTCGCTGCTGCGGCGTGCGCACTCGCTCTACCCCGCGGATGAGGAGCGGCGCCTCGCCCTCGTTCCCGATCTCGCGATCGCGCTCTGGGAGTCCGGGGAGCTCCGAGAGGCACGGTCGTTCCTGGGCGAGGCGCGCGCTGGACCGCATCCCGTCGTGGCGGCGATCGCGTCGATCGTGGACGACATCCTCGATGTCCTGACCGACGGTCTTCTGACGCGCGAGGAGCGGGCGGAGCGTCGTGAGAGCGCACTCGCCGTTCTCGAGGCGTCCGGCGACGAGTACGGGCTCTCGTTGTACTGGTGGGCGGTCGCGGGCGAACGGTGGCATGCCTGTCGTACGGTCGAAGCGGCAGAAGCCTGCGAGCGGTCGCTCGTCCATCTCGACCGAAGCGGGGTCAGCGGGAAGAGGGACGACCTCATCTGGTGGACGGGGGCCTCCTACGTGCTCGGGCCGGTGCCGGTGGAGGAGGGGGTCGATCGAGTCCGCGCGCTGAAAGAGACCGTGAAGGACACGATGATCCTCCAGGCGGGTCTCGAAAATGCCCTCGGTCGGCTGCTCTCCATGCAGGGCGACATCGACGGAGGACGCACACGGAACGACCGTTCGCGCGACACCCTCCGTGAGGCGGGTCTCTTCACGGGTGCAGCGGGTACGGCGATGGCACGCTCGTGGATCGAGTACCGCGCCGGGGACCTACGTGCGGCCGAGTCCTTTCTCCGCGACGGGATGGCCGAGCTCGAGCGTCTCAACGATCGCGCTTACCGCTCGACGATGGCGGTCATTCTGGCGGAATGCCTCTACGAGCAGGGTCGCTTCGAGGAGACGCGCGAGGTGTGCGAGATGGCACGCGAGCTGTCTCCGGACGACGACGTCACGAACTTCATCACGCTCGGCTTCTTGGATGGCGCGCTACTCGCGAGGAACGGCGACTTGGTGGCCGCCGAGCGGACGGGCCGGGAGGCCGTTGCGCTTGCCGATACGACCGACCACTTCAATTCACGAGCGCACGCGCGGCTGCATCTGGCGGCGACGCTTGCCCGTGCCGGTCGCGACGAGGATGCCGTCTCGGTCGCGAAGGACGGACTCGCGATCATCGAAGCAAAGGGAGACGCGACCGGTCTCGCTCAGGCCCGTCGCCTCTTGGACCCAGCGACGCTTGCTGACGTGTGACGCGTCGGCCCCCGCGGGTTTTCGCGCGACCGGAATCCGCACGCGCTGATTCCGGTCTTGCGCATCATTCGACGCTGCTAACGTCGCGTGATGGAGACCGAGTTCCGGCAGGAGGAGATCGAGCGCCTCGTCGCGTTCGAGCGGAAGTTCGGCAAGGAGGGGCTGACGTTCGACGACGTCCTCCTCGTCCCCGCCGAGTCGCATGTCCTCCCGAACGACGTCTCGACGGTCACGCGCATCACGCCGAAGATCGCTCTCGACATCCCGCTCATCTCGGCCGCGATGGACACGGTCACCGAGGCGCGGCTCGCGATCGCGCTCGCGCGCGCCGGCGGCCTAGGGATCGTCCACCGCAACCTCTCGATCGCCGACCAGGTTGCAGAGGTGGACAAGGTCAAGCGCTCGGAGTCGGGGATGATCGTCGAGCCGGTCACGCTCGCGCCCGGTAACACCGTCGCCGAGGCGCTCGAGCTCATGGAGCGCTACCGCATCTCCGGCGTCCCGATCACGGACGACGAAGGCGTCCTCGTCGGCATCCTCACGAACCGTGACCTTCGCTTCGAGACGGACACGGCACAGCCCGTCTCGGCGCTCATGACCGAGCGGAACCTCGTCACGGCCCCGGTGGGGACGACGCTCGAGGAGGCGGAGGCGATCCTCCACCGCAACAAGATCGAGAAGCTGCCCGTTGTCGACGCGGACGGGAGGCTCAAGGGGCTCATCACCGTCAAGGACATCTCGAAGAAGATCAAGTACCCCGACGCGACGAAGGACGAGCAGGGCCGCCTGCGGGTCGGCGCCGCCGTCGGCGTCGGGCCCGATGCGATGAAGCGCGCGGCCGCGCTCGTCGATGCCGAGGTGGACGTGCTCGTCGTCGACACCGCGCACGGCCACTCGCACGGCGTCCTCGACGTCGTGCGGCAGATTCGTGGCGCCCACGACGTGCAGCTGATCGCCGGGAACATCTCGAGCGCCGAGGGGGCGCTCGCGCTGGCCGACGCGGGAGCCGACGCCGTGAAGGTCGGCCAAGGTCCGGCTCGATCTGCACCACCCGGATCGTCGCCGGCGTCGGCGTTCCGCAGGTGACAGCGGTCTACGACGCGGCGCAGGCTCTCGCCGACCACGACATCCCCGTGATCGCCGACGGTGGCGTGCGCAACTCCGGCGACATCGCGAAGGCGATCGCGGCCGGCGCGGACGTCGTCATGCTCGGCTCGATGCTCGCCGGTACGGACGAGGCGCCCGGCGAGGTCATCGTCGCGCAGGGCGAGCGCTTCAAGGAGTACCGAGGCATGGGCTCGCTCGGCGCCATGAAGGCGCGCTCGTTCTCCAAGGACCGCTACTTCCAGGGCGACGTCGAGGACGTCGACAAGCTCGTCCCCGAGGGCATCGAGGGCCGAGTCCCGTACAAGGGCCCGCTCGCTCCGATCGTCCACCAGGTCGTCGGCGGGCTGCGCCAGTCGATGGGCTACTGCGGCGCCGCGACGATCGAGGACATGAAGACTCAGACGCGCTTCACGCGCATCACGCCCGCAGGTCTCCAGGAGAGCCACCCGCACGGCGTGACGATCACCAAGGACGCTCCGAACTACCGCCGCTGAGATGGCGCAGGTCGTCCCGCTCCCGACGCCCGAAGCCCCGCCCCAGGAGCGCCCCGAAGAGCGTCCCGTCCTCGTCGTCGACCTTGGCGGCCAGTACAGCCAGCTGATCGCACGGCGGGTGCGTGAGGCGCGTGTCTACTCGGAGCTCGTCGGACACCGGCTCTCGGCCGCGGAGGTTGCTGCCCGTAACCCTGCCGCGCTGATCCTCTCGGGCGGCCCGGCGTCCGTCTACGCGGAGGGCGCGCCCGATCTCGACACCGCGATCTTCGATCTCGGCATCCCGACGCTCGGCATCTGTTACGGCATGCAGCTCATGGCACGCGACCTCGGCGGCGCCGTCGAGCGAACGGGCGCCTCCGAGTTCGGCAAGGCGGAGCTCGAGGCGGGCGAGTCGGAGCTCTTCCAGGACCTCCCGTCCGGGCAGATCGTGTGGATGAGTCACCGCGACTCCGTGACCGCCGCGCCCACCGGCGCCGTCGTCACGGCGAGCTCGCCGTCGACGCCGATCGCGGCCTTCGAGGATCGCGCGCGTCGGCTGTACGGCGTCCAGTTCCATCCCGAGGTCGTGCACACGCCGAACGGCCAGGAGATCCTCGAGAACTTCCTCTACGAGGTCGCCGGCGCGCCGCCGACGTGGACGCCCGCGGCCGTCATCGAGGAGCAGGTCGCGCGCATTCGCGCGGCGGTCGGGTCCGAGCGCGTCCTGTGCGCGCTCTCCGGCGGGGTCGATTCGGCCGTCGCGGCGCTGCTCGTGCACAAGGCGGTCGGTGACCAGCTCACCTGCGTCTTCGTCGACCACGGCCTCCTCCGCGAGAACGAGGCCGAGCAGGTCGTGGAGACGTTCGGCGGCCATTTCCACGTGCCGCTCGTGCACGTCCAGGCGCAAACGCGCTTCCTGACGCGGCTCGCCGGCGTCACCGAGCCCGAGGAGAAGCGCAAGATCGTCGGCGAGGAGTTCATTCGCGTCTTCGAGGAGGAGGCCCAGAAGCTGGATGATGTCCGCTTCCTCGTCCAGGGGACGCTCTACTCGGACGTGATCGAGTCCGGAGGCAGCGACGAGGCCGCCCTGATCAAGTCGCACCACAACGTCGGCGGGCTCCCTGCCGACATGCGGATGGAGCTCGTCGAGCCGCTGCGGCTGCTCTTCAAGGACGAGGTACGGCGCGTGGGAGAGGAGCTGGGGCTGCCCGAGCGGATGGTTTGGCGCCAGCCGTTCCCCGGGCCCGGACTCGCGATCCGCATCATCGGCGACGTCACCGAGGAGCGGCTCGCGGTGCTGCGACGGGCCGACGCGATCCTCCTCGAGGAGATCCGCTGCGCCGATCTCTACCGCGAGCTGTGGCAGAGCTTCGCGGTGCTTCCGGCGATCCGCTCCGTCGGAGTGCAGGGCGACGAGCGCACGTACGCCTACCCGGTGGTGATCCGCGCCGTCACCTCCGAGGACGCGATGACCGCGGACTGGGCCCGGATCCCCTACGACGTGCTCGAGGCGATCTCGAGCCGCATCATCAACGAGATCCCCGGCGTCAACCGCGTCGTCTACGACGTGTCCTCGAAGCCGCCCGCGACCATCGAGTGGGAGTAGGCGAGGCCCGGCTCACCGGCAGGGGGTGCGGCGCAGCCATGCGGAGGCCGATAACAAGGCGATGAGACTCGCGCCCCTCATCCTCGCCGCCGCCTGTGGACTGGCGGTGGGCTCGTCGTCGCCCGCATCGGCGAGCCAAGTCCTCGACCGCAACGTCGCGAGCCCTCGGCTTGCCGTGAACGCGAAGGGGGAGGCGCTCGTCACCTACACGCGGGCGAACGGACAGGCACGGCACGTACTTGCGTGGGGCGGGGTCGATGCGGTTGCGCCCGACGTCAACGTGGCTCAGCAGCGGTTCAAGCTCGACTACTCGGGGGGTTGGGGCAGGTACCGCAAGGCGCGCTACTGGAAGACGTTCAAGAACGTCTGCCGCCCGTACACGGGCCCCGCACTTTCGTACGTCGTCGCCGCGTGCACAGCACCCGACGGTTCGCACTGGGCGCTGCAGAGCTGGCAGCGCGTCCAGCCGCTGCGGGGCGTCGAGGCCTTCCTCCCGGAGCACATGGCCTGGGAGCTCCACCTCTCCCATTGGACGACACCGCTGGCCGTCCTCAACATCTCGCCGAACTGGACATATGGCGGCCAATTCCAGGGCTTGTTCGGGCAGTTGTCGTACAAGGGGCTCCCCGTGTACGGCTTCAAGACTCCGAAACGCGGCACGAGCGACCGCAACGCTCGGTACCTCTACATCGACACCTTCAACTCGGCGTATGGCCCTGGCTGGAGGCGAGACGGCGCGAAGGTCACGCACTCGAGGTCGGGGACGTTCTGCTACAGCTTCGCGCCGCTGCTCCAGCCGCCGCCGGGCTACCCGTACGTTCCGAAGGTTTCGGGAGTCGGTGAGCGCCACCGTGTCACGGCGATGGGGCCGGGCGTGACACCGGACGTCGTGTGGGAAGGCCCGGCGCTGGGTCCCTATGACCGAGAAGCGGACCTCGTCTACAACGCTCTCTTCGATCGACTGCTCGGCTCGGACAAGGCGTGCACAGCCGAGCGATAGGCGTGTGCGCGTGACCGATCTGTGGGAAGCCGAGGGCTTCGGCGGCGGAGGCGCCGCGCCGGGCGCTGACGGAGACGTCGACTGGGACGAGGGGGACGAGAGTCTCGAGGCCGGGGTCGCGGACGGTTTCGACGACCTCGATGGCGAGCTCGAGGACGACGGCTGGGACGAGGGCGACAAGGAGTAGCTAGCGCACGGCGAAGCCGGTCAGCCTTTCCGGCTCCTCCTCGTGTACGACCACGCGATCCACGCGAGCGCCGCGTGGGCCGTGGTGACAGAGATCGACGAGTCGCTCGACCGCCGTCGCCTCTCCTTCGAAGACGGCCTCGACCGTCCCGTCGCGGTTGTTGCGAGCCCAGCCAGCGACGCCTGCGCCGACCGCGCTGCGTCGCACGGTGTCGCGGAAGAAGACGCCCTGCACGAGCCCGTGGACGACGACACGACGGCGGATCATCGAGCTCCCAACGATGCCACGCGACCCCGGTGTCAGACACCGATTGCTGTCAAGGGGCATGTGTTGCAAGTCGTCGACGATCCATCGACATGCGACCGGAGGTCGGCGACCGCTGCGGATCGCAAGCGACCGGCAGCTGACACGTACGTCCGGGATCCGTCGTTTCCGGTCCGGTCCGGTCGGTGTCTGACACCGGCGGCCGCGTCGCGCATACCGGCGGGCGCGCCGCGCACGGCGTGGGACGGCGGATCATCGGAGGCGAACGATGCCTTCCGGGTCGATCGTCACGTCGACCCGATCTCCGGGCTCCGGGTGCTCGACCGCCGCGACGGCGGCCTCGAGCCTCCTCCCGTCGTCGAGCGCGACGCGAAGACGGACGAGTGGGCCCGTCCGCACGGCGCTCTCGACCGTGCCGTTCCCGTCGGGTGACGTGCGAACCGTTACGGCCTCAGGCCGCACGACCTCTCTGCCGTCGACGTTCGCGAGCCCGAGGAAGCGGGCCACGTCGGCGTCGGCGGGGTGCGCCCACAGCTCGTCCGGGGTCGCGACCTGGACGACGCGCCCGGCACGCATGACCGCGACGCGGTCGCCGAGCGTGAAGGCCTCCGTCTGGTCGTGGGTGACGTAGACCGCTGTCACCCCGAGCCTGTCGAAGAGCCGGCCGAGGTCCTCGAGGAGACGGTCGCGAAGCCGGCGATCGAGCGATCCGAGCGGCTCGTCGAGGAGGAGCACGCGCGGCTCCGGGGCGAGTGCGCGGGCGAGCGCGACCCGCTGCTGCTCTCCGCCCGAGAGCGATCCCACCGAGCGCCGCTCGAAGCCCGACAGCCCCACGAGTTCGAGCAGCTGCGCCGTCCGCGAGGCAACCCGCTCGGCAGGATCCCCGCGCATCCGGAGCCCGAAGGACACGTTGGCTGCGACGTTACGGTGCGGGAAGAGCGCGTGATCCTGGAAGACGAGGCCAATGTCGCGCCGATGCGGGGGCGTCGAAGCGAGATCGACGCCGTCGAGCAACACGCGCCCCGAGTCCGGCACCTGCAGCCCGGCGATGACGCGGAGCAGCGTCGTCTTCCCCGAGCCGCTCGGCCCGAGGACGGTGACGACCTCGCTCTCGCCGACATCGACCGAGGCGCCGTCGAGTGCGGCGGCGCCGTCGAAGTGGACGCTCACGCCTTGCGCCCGCAGCATCAGAACCAGCCTCCGCGACGCACGCGGATCCGCTCCACGAGGAGCACCGAGACGACCGTGACGCCCATGAGGACGACTGCGAGCGCGTACGCCTGCGCGACGTTCAGCTCGCCCGGTCGCCCGAGGAAGCGGAAGATTGCGACCGGGAGCGTCGGCCGGTCGGGGCGGGCGAGGAAGACGGTCGCGCCGAACTCGCCGAGCGAGATCGCGAACGCGAACCCGGCAGCGACGGCAAGACCGCGAGCGACGATCGGCAAGTCGATCTCCCGCCGGACCCGGCCGGGCGATGCGCCGAGGAGCGCCGCTGCATCCCTCAGCCTCGGATCGATCGAGCGCAGCGTCGGAACCATGATCCGGACGACGAAGGGGATGGCGATGAGGGCCTGGGCGACGGGGACGATCCACGGTGCGGCGCGGAAGTCGAGCGGCGGGGTGTCGAATGCGATGAGGAAGCCGAGCCCGAGCATCACCGCGGAGACGCCGAGCGGGATCAGCACGAGACCGTCGAGCAGACGTGTCCCGAAAGGTCGTCTCTCGGTGTCTGACACCGAAACCTGTCCGTCTCGGCCACCGATTGCGAACGCCGCGAGCCCTCCGACGACGACCGCGATCGCGGTTGCAGCCGCGGCGTAGACGATCGAGTTGACGACCGCCTCCCACGGAGCAGCGAGTAGGACATTCGTGCCATGTCCAAGTGCCCGATACGCCTCGAAGCCATGTCCGTCGCCGACAGCCAGCGATCGGTCGACGAGAACCGCGAGCGGGAGCCCGAGGAAGAGCGCGAGGCCACCGAGGCTCGCCGCGACGACGAGCTTGTCGCGCGTGCTGCGAACCGGCCGCAGCGTGTCGCGCTCGGCGCGCAGCGTGCCGCTGACCGCGAGCCGCCGTTCGAGCCGCATCGCGACCCACACGGCCGCGACCACGCAGGCGAGCTGAACGAGCGAGAGCACGGCTGCGGCGCGCAGGTCGAACAGCCGGACCGACTGGTTGTAGATCTCCGCCTCGATCGTCGTGTACCGCGGTCCGCCGAGGATGAGGACGATTCCGAACGAGGTGAACGAGAAGAGAAAGACGATCGCTGCGGCCGCGGCGAGCGCGGGCGCGAGCAGCGGCAAAGTGATCTCGCGGGCGCGCGCGGCAGGAGACGCGCCCAGGGTCGCCGCTGCCTCACCTACGCGAGGATCGAGATTCGCCCAGAACGTCCCCACGATCCGCACGACGACCGCGACGTTGAAGAACGCGTGCGCGACGAGGATCGCCGCCCAACCGCGCTCGAGCCCGTCGGGCAGGATCGCGAGGAATGCCAGCGCGACGACGACCGTCGGCAGCACGAACGGCACCACCACGATCGCGCCCACCAGACCCCGCCCCCGGAACCGGTATCGCCCGAGCACGTACGCCGCCGGCGTCGCGATCGCGATCGTGAGCGCCGTCGACGCGAGCGCCTGCCACACCGTGAACCACACAACCTCCCGCGTGACCGGATCCGTCAAGACGTCGAGCGGCGCATCCCCCGAGCCACGCAACCCGCGATCGAGGATCGCGAGCAGCGGATAGAGGAAGAACAGCCCGAGGAACGCGAGCGGCACGCCGTACGACACCGCCCGCCAGGTGCGCGCGCTCACCGCACCACGATGTCCGTCCACTCGTCCACCCAGCGCTCGCGGTTCTGCTCGATCTCCTCGGGCGGCAGCTCGAGCGGCTGCTCGGGCACGACGGCGAACTCACGGAACTCCTGCGGCAGCACCGCATCCGTCCGCGCGGGAAAGACGAACATCTGCAGCGGGACGTCCTCCTGGAACGGCTTCGAGAGCATGAAGTCGATCAGCTTGCGCGCTCCCGCGTCGTTCTTGGCGCCGCGCAGCACGCCGGCGAGCTCGACCTGCCTGAAGCAGCTCGACTCGACGACGCCGGTCGGCGCCGTGTCGGGACGCGGCTTCGCGTAGATCACCTCGGCCGGCGGGCTCGAAGCGTAGGACACGACGACGGGCCTGTTCCCCTTGCTTCCCGCCGCGCCCGAGAAGCGCGAGTAGTAGGCGTCCTCCCAGCCGTCGACGACGAGCACGCCGTTCGCGCGCAGGCCGCGCCAGAAGGTCTGCCAGCCGTCGCCGAACTTCGCGATGGTCGCGAGCAGAAAGGCGAGTCCGGGGGTCGAGGTGGCCGGGTTCTCCACCACGAGCTGCCCGCGATGGCGCGCCAGCAGCAAGTCTTCGAGCTCTCGTGGCGGCTCGACGCCCTGCTCGGCGAACCACGCCTTGTCGTAGTTGAGGCAGACGTCGCCGCGGTCGATCGGCGTGGCGCGATGCTCGGGGTCGAGCACGAGCGCCGGATCGACACTCGCGAGCTCCGGCGACTCGTACGGCTCGAAGACGTCGCCGTCGAGCGCACGTTGGAGCAGGTTGTTGTCGACGCCGAACAGCACGTCTCCCTCCGGGTTGCCCGTGGTCAGGAGCGCGCGCGTTACGACCTCGCCGGCGTCGCCCGCTTTCAGGATCTTGAGAGTGAGACCGCTCTCCTCCTCGAACGCCTTCTTCACCGCGGGGGAGATCTCGAACGAGTCGTGCGTGACGAGCACGACCTCGGTCGGTTGGTCGTCGCCTCCACCGCAGCCCGCGAGGAACGCGGCGGTGAGCAGTACGGTGAGCACGGCCCGTCTCACGTAATCGCCCCCGGCCGGATCGCGAGGACGACACCGCGTTCGACGCTGATCCGCGCGGTCTCGTCCGCGAAGACGTTCGAGACGCCGCGGCTCGACCCAGGCTCGAGCGTCTCACTGCGAAGCGGATACGCGAGCCCTTCCGTCGTGACCACGGCAGGCCCATTCATCGCGAGGAGCGTGCACAGCTCGCCCGACCGCCCCGTGAGCTCGCGCTCGCCGCGGATCACGTGGACACGTGCTTCGCCGATCGCCGCATCGACGTGCGCGGCCGTGTAGCGCTCCGAGGCGAGGAGCAGGAGAGCGGAGAGCTCGTGGTCGAGCCGGCCGCCGGTCCCGGCGAGCACGAGGATTCGCTGCGTCTCCATGCGGATCGCCACGTCGAGCGCGAGCTCGAGGTCCGTCGCGTCCTTCTCGCACGGGGTGTCGCTCGATGCGGACGCCCGCCGCCTCTGCCTCCGCGAAGGCCTCGGCGGACACCGAGTCGAAGTCGCCGACCGCGACGGTCACGTCGAGCCCGAGCGCGAGCGCGTACCCGAGGCCGCGATCCGCCGCGACGACGGGCGCCCCGATCGGCACGGTCAGCGCCGCACGCGGATCCGGAGGATTCCCTCCCGACACCACCACGACGACTGTTTCCGACACGCCTTCCTCCGCTGGCATTACCCAGATCAGGTTCCGCGGGTCGGCGGCGCTCTCGTCCGCCCTCTCAGCCCGGCTGCCCCGAGCTCCCCGTTACGCTCCGGCCATCCTAGCGCCTGCCGCATTCGTGGACGAGCTGGCCGCGGCGACGATCGGCCGCACCTTAAACCAGTACGCGAACGGCGCGCGGGCTCCGCTGCTGCGCGAGCGGCTCGTGCGCTACCTCGACGAGCGGGCCGACGCGCCGATCCTGCTGGTCGGTGAGGCGCCCGGATACCGGGGAGCGCGCGTGTCGGGGATCCCGTTCACGTCGGAGCGCCAGCTCACCGGGGTAGGGCCGGCAGAGGCGACGGCGACGATCGTCCACCGCGTTCTTCGTGAGCTCGGGCTCGCGGACGACGTGCTCCTCTGGAACGTCGTCCCGACCCATCCGGGCACCGAGTCGAGCAACCGCCGACCGACGCGAGCGGAGGTCGATGCGGGGTCGACGTTCCTACACGAGCTCGCCTATGGCCGTCGTGTGATCGCAGTCGGCCGCGTCGCGCACGCGGTTCTCGGCGGCGACTTCGTCAGGCACCCGTCGCATGGAGGTGCCGAAGCATTCCGCCGCAGCCTCCGACCCGACGCGCATGCCCTGGTAGCGCGCCTACGTCCCTGAGATTCCAGCGCCCGTGAAAGATGCGGAGCCGTTGCCGCCGACGCCGTTGCCTGTTCCGCCGCCGCCCTGGGTGCCTGAGCCGAGTCCCACTGAGGTGATGGTGACGCTGACGCCGCCTCCGCCGGCTGTGTAGCTGGAGCCGCCACCTCCGCCGCCCGCACCCTGGCCGTTGCCGGTGCTACCGCCGCCGCCGCCACCGAATGCGTATCCGCCGCCGCCTCCACCACCGCCCGTTTGGCTGTTGCCGCCGTTCGCGGACGCCCCACCGTTCGTAGCCGTCCCTGCCGCGGATGTTGAACCTCCGGCTCCGCCTGCTTGGCCGCCCGTGCCGGTCCCACCGGGCCCACCCGTGTTGGCGGTCGACGAGACTGATGGAACACCCCCGTTCCCCCCGGAGCCACCAGTGGCAGAGCCCCGGATGCCGCCACCTCCACCGCCCCCAGCCGCGACGACAACCGTCACAAGGCCCGACGTGCGGATGCCCGTTCCACCGCCACCGCCACCGCCTCTCGTCCCGTTAGATGCCGTCCCGCCCGTCCCGCCATTCCCGAAGCCCGTGCCGCCGGTGGCCGTTGCCGCTCCGCTGCCGCCGCCGCCGACGATGACCGTCAGCGTGACGCCACTCGGGTTGCTCGCGAGCGTGATGGTCCCCGCGACGGATGTTGCGTGTCCACCCGCGGCGGCTCCGCTGGCTCCTCCACCTGCACCGAACAGCGTGAAGTCAACGGTCGTGACGCCGGCCGGAATGGTCAGCGTATGTGTGCCCACCGTGGTGAAGTTCAGCGTCGTGTGAGTGTTAGTGAGGGAGAAGTTCACGGATGGAGTGCTTCCCCCGGTTGCCGTCGCCGAGACGGCGTAAGTACCCGCGTTCGTATTTGCTGTGAGCGTTGTTGCGGTCGCGGTTCCGTCTGCCGCTGTCGAGACGACACACACGCGCGTCGGCGGCTGCCCGGTGCATCCGGCGGCTGCGAAGCTCCCAGACGGGCCAGAAGCAGGCGCCGTGAATGTCACCGAAACACCAGCGAGAACGTGATTGCCGAATGCGTCGGCGACCGTCACCTTGAGGTTCGTCGCGAAGGCTGTGGTTGAGCCTGTGGATTGGTTGTCGCCGGCGGTCTTCGTGATCGAAGCGGGCGCGCCTGGGTCGACTGTGTACGTCGCGGTGCCTGTCTTACCGCTGTCTGTGACCGTGACCGTCTTGCCGGTTCCCGCGGTCTTAAGTGTGACTGCGTTGGTGAACGCGTGCTGCCCATTGTCACCGCCGACGAATGTGTAGTTGCCCGGCAGCGTCGCCTGCGGGTCGTTGCTCGTGAACGCGATCGTCCCCGCGTAGTTCGTCTTCTGGTTGCTGTACGCGTCGAATGCCGTCACGGTGACGGTGAATGCGTCTCCCGCGATCCGGGTGCCGCTGCCAGGCGCCACCGTGAAGGAGTCCAGCGTGTCTGGATCGACCGTGAAGCTCCCGGACGTACCCGAGATCAAGCCCTGGGTCGCGGTCAGCGTCGTCGACTCGGCCTTGAAGAGCGTGAACGAGGCCGTGCCGACACCTGCGGCGAAGGTGACTGAGCCCGGATACAGAGGTGCCGTGCTGCTCGGAGCCGGCGAGGTGCCGGGGCCGGAGAAGGCGACGACCTTCGAGCCGGCGTAGCCGGTTGCCACGTTGCTCCACTGGTCGCGTGCCGTCAATGTCTCGTTGAACGCGGCACCGGCGGTCTGCGTTGCGGGCGTCGGCACGAGGAAGTTGTCCGCGGAACCTGGATCGACCGTGAAGCTCCCGGACGTACCCGAGATCAAGCCCTGGGTCGCGGTCAGCGTCGTCGACTCGGCCTTGAAGAGCGTGAACGAGGCCGTGCCGACACCTGCGGCGAAGGTGACTGAGCCCGGATACAGAGGTGCCGTGCTGCTCGGAGCCGGCGAGGTGCCGGGGCCGGAGAAGGCGACGACCTTCGAGCCGGCGTAGCCGGTTGCCACGTTGCTCCACTGGTCGCGTGCCGTCAATGTCTCGTTGAACGCGGCACCGGCGGTCTGCGTTGCGGGCGTCGGCACGAGGAAGTTGTCCGCGGAACCTGGATCGACCGTGAAGCTCCCGGACGTACCCGAGATCGAGCCCTGGGTCGCGGTCAGCGTCGTCGACTCGGCCTTGAAGAGCGTGAACGAGGCCGTGCCGACACCTGCGGCGAAGGTGACTGAGCCCGGATACAGAGGTGCCGTGCTGCTCGGAGCCGGCGAGGTGCCGGGGCCGGAGAAGGCGACGACCTTCGAGCCGGCGTAGCCGGTTGCCACGTTGCTCCACTGGTCGCGTGCCGTCAATGTCTCGTTGAACGCGGCACCGGCGGTCTGCGTTGCGGGCGTCGGCACGAGGAAGTTGTCCGCGGAACCTGGATCGACCGTGAAGCTCCCGGACGTACCCGAGATCAAGCCCTGGGTCGCGGTCAGCGTCGTCGACTCGGCCTTGAAGAGCGTGAACGAGGCCGTGCCGACACCTGCGGCGAAGGTGACTGAGCCCGGATACAGAGGTGCCGTGCTGCTCGGAGCCGGCGAGGTGCCGGGGCCGCTGAATGCAAGCGATTGCGAGCCCGAGTAGCTCGTGACTGTGTTGTTGTAGGGATCCTTCGCGCTGACGGTCGTGTCGGAGGCGAGGCCCGCCGTTTGCGGGTTCGGAACCACGACGTTGAAGTGATCGATGGCGGCGGCGCTCACCGACACCGTTGCCGTCCCGGTGGCGGGGTCGCTCGAGTCGTTGACGTCGATTGTCTGGTCGCCGGCGGTCTTCAACGTCACGCCGTTGACGAATGTGCGCACGCCGGCGTCGCCACCGCTGAACGTGTAGTCCGAGGGCAGCTCCGCCTGGCTATCCGAGCTCGCGAACTGCAGGGTCCCCGAGTAACCGATGAGCGTGTTGTCGAAAACGTCCTGTGCCGTGACAGTGACATCGAAGGCATCACCGGCGGTCGAGTCCGACGGAGCGTCGACGTCGAAGTGGTCGAGCGGCCCGACGCTGACCGTGTTCGTGAAGCCGCTGTCCGCGGTCCAAGTCGCGAAGTTCGCGGTGATCCTGTACTTGAAGCTGCCCGCGCTTGGTGGCGAGTCGGTGCACTCGAAGTGACCAGACGAGTCGGGGTCGCCCGCGCTCGAAGGGGTGGAGCCTCCGCACGCCGGACCGAGATCCGAATCGTCGCTTGCGTCGTAGCGCCTGACGTCGTAGCTCTGCGCCGGGACGTCTGGTCCGGTGATCAGGCTCGCGTCCCACTCGACGACGACGTTCGGCGCTACCCCGGTTGCGAGAACGCTCGACGGCTCGCTGAGCTCGGTCGTCGATGCGCCGGCGGTTCCCGAGCCGTTCGATGTCCAGTAGGCGATTCCAGCGGTCACGACGGCCAGTGCGACGGCGAGCGCTCCTGCAATCGAAAGCCGGCCCTTCGTCACGCGCAGTCGGGGAACATGAGAGCTCGGCACGAAGCCAAATCGCGGCGCCGTCATCCGAACTGCGAACGGCATTCGTGGCGATGGCCGACGGAGCGAGATGCGGAAGCGCGCCCGAGCGGAGTCGGACGCGCTCGCGGCCGTGTTCGAAACGGCTTCTCCTCCCCTGATATTCACGGGGTCGCCGAGGCTGCCCTGGAGTTGTCGCATCGGCGCCTCGTCGCGCTCGGCCTTGTTGATCTCCTGGAACAGGACGCGTCCGTTGGCAGCATGCTCGGCACGCTTCTCCCGCACCACGCGGAAAAGTAGGCGCGCTTCCTCGGTGTGCTGCTGCTCTCGAGCGCACACTCGTTCTGCACGGCGACGCGTCAGGCGATGGATCAGTCGTCTCACGGCGCGTTTGTTCCCGTGGCGGCATACGTGAGATCGACCGTCTGGTTCTTGCAGCCGTCCTGATTCGTGGCAGTGTTTCTAAGCCGAATCTGCGGACGCGGCTGCAGCGTTCCAGGTGGGGACACGCTTGACGGCACCGGCCAGCTCGTCGCGCCTGCCGGAGTCGGCCCGACCTTGCTCGAGGACGACGCGCTTGACGGCATCGTCTCGAAGTTCGTCGCCGAGCTACAGCCGTTGGGCGAACTCAGCACGACGCTCACCGAGAGACTCGTGAGGTAGAGCGGTTCAGAGTTCGGGTTGCCGATGGTGACCGGGATTGGGAACCACACGCCCGGAACGAGGCCGCTCACGCTGCCCGTGATCGTGAAGTTCTGCGGTGACCCTTTGTCGACCTTCCAGGAGTACGAAGCGATCTGCGAGACATTCCCCGCGTTGTCGACCGCCCGTACCGCGAACTGGTGTTGCCCGTTGTTCGTCGTCTGCACGGCGTACGTGTGCGGCGATGTACACGTTGCGTAGGCCCCGTTCTCCTTGCTGCACTCGAAGCGGTTGATCCCGCTCGCCGGCGCCGGATCGGTCGATGACCACGCAAAGGTTGACGTCGCAGTCGTGCTCGGATCAGGCGGCGTCTGCGAGAAGACGGGTTTCGTCGGCGGGATCGAGTCGACCGAGAACGTCCGAGATGCTGCCGCTCCGGTACCCGCTGAACCGAGGGCGCGCACCTGGAACATGTGCGAGCCCTGCGCAAGACCGCTATAGCTCTTCGGGCTGGTGCAGGCGACGAAGGAGGCGGCTGCGTCGAGCTTGCACTCGAAGGTCGCATTCGCTGCGTTCGACGTGAATGCGAACGACCCGCTCGTCGAGTTGATCGTCCCTGTTGGCCCTGAAGTGATCGTTGCCGCGGGTACGACGATCGACCACGCGTAGGTGGTCTCCGCGCTCGTGTCCGCACCCTTCTTGGCGCGGACACGGAAGGTGTGGCCCGCGAGACCGAGACCGGAATAGGCCTTCGGGCTGGTGCACGCGACGAACGAGGGGGCTGTGTCGAGCTTGCATTCGAACGTCGAGCCGGACGATCCCGTGAACGAGAACGACGCGCTCGTGGATGCGCTCGGGTTGGGCGGGCTGCCCGTGATCGTCGGCGCCGGGAGCGGCGGCGCTGCGAATGAGATCGTCGCAAGGCCGAGCGCGAAGAGCGCCGCGGAGGCGAGCACGAGGGCACCCAGCAGGGCCAGTAGCTGAGGCCTGACCCTCCTTGCTGTCCTCGCTCTGTTCACTTTGACTTCCTGTTCGCGGTCACTACTTGCCCCCGGTGAAGGTGATCTGTTGTGGAGGGGCGAGCTCCGCTCGCCCCTCCACAGGTTTGTCCGCCTACGAAGCGCGGAGGTAGTACGTGAGCGCTGCGTTCTTGCAGCCGTCCTGGTTGACGTTCGTCTCCAGCATGTTCAGCGTGCCGCTGACGCCAACCGTGTCCCCAGCCGGAATCTGGTACGCGGTACCAAGTGGCACCGAGCCTCCGTTGATCTCGAGGTTGGTGATCGAGAAGTTCGCCCCTCCGAGACACGTGCCGGCAGACGAGTTCACCTTCACGCCGCTCGACGTGTTCGACCCAGTCGTCAGAGACGTGTCCGGAACGAGGTTCGATACACCGACGTCATACGACGCGCTGTTCTGGATTTGCCCGGTGAAATTCTCGGCTGCCCCCCGGGGTACAGGTCGTTGATGGTCGTCAGATTGATGACCGACAGGTAGTCGGCGGTTGGATTCGCAGTTGTTGCCGACCCCGAGCCGGAGCCCGACGACGTCCAGAAGGCGTACGCGCCGACCGATGCCATGGCAGCGATCACGGCGACGACGCCCAGGAGGACCCATGTCCTCTTCCGGAAGCGTGTGATTCGCTTCATCCTTTTCCTCCTTCCCCTGTGCGGGGACTGATGTCCCCGTGCGGGGACGTGTTGTCGGTGCTCCGCACGCACAACCGCCCCCTCGGGCCGGGTCGAGCCACGGAAACCGTGTGACGCCATTTGGAAGGAAGGCCGTAGCTGCCGCAGCGGCCTGTCCCCCCGGTAAGAAACCTCTCCCCTAGTGGTTCCCTCCCCTAACTTTGCGCACCCCGTTCGGGGTACGCATCGAGTCATTACTCGTCGCTGGCGCCAGGTCAAGGTGCGGGACCACTGACCCCCCGAACGGGGGATGCGAACGGACCTTGCGTCAGAGGGCTAGGCTCGCCTGGTGACGACTGCGGCCGCAGATCCGGCGGAACACGATCGTTCTTGAGCCTCTGCCTCGTGACGTTGTCGGGCGTCATCCAGCTGGCGGTTGCGGTCGCGACGATCACGCTCGTGCTCGTCACCGGCATCGAGTCGATCCTCGGGCTCGGGCCGGCGATCTTCCTGACCGCGGGAGCGCTCGCCGCCCTGCCGGCTGGTCGCCTGATGGATCGCCTCGGCCGCGTCCCCGTCATCGCCGGTGGCTTCGTCATCGGTGCGATCGGCTGTGCGCTGACGGCGCTCGGCTGCCTCGTCGACAGCGCGCCGCTCGTCATCCTCGGCTTCATCGGAGTCGGGGCGATGAACGGCGGCGTCCTGCTCGCGAGAACGGCGGCCGCCGACATGTACCCGCCCGAAAAGAAGGCGCGGGCGATCTCGTACGTCCTCTTCGGAGCGCTCTTCGGCGCCGCCCTCGGCCCGCTCGTCTTCCGGCCGCTGTTCGCGGGGAAGGACTTCGAGCTCGACACGCTCGTTATCCCGTGGTTCGTCGCCGCCGCGATGGCGCTCGTCGGGCTGATCCTCGCTCTGAACATCCGCCCCGACCCGCGGACGATTGCGCTGGAGTTCGAGGCAGCCGAGCGCGCCAGTGATCCGCACACGCCTCCTGTCCCGGCCGCGCCGCTCGCCGAGATCCTGCGGCGGCCGGGGGTTCCTTCGGCGGTCATCGCCGCGCTCGCGAGCTTCGCGGTGATGGCCGGAGTGATGAATCTCACCGGCTACATCGTGGTGGGACACGACCACGCGCAGGCCGACGTCTTCACCGTGATCAGCCTCCACATCGTCGGCATGTATGCGCTCGTCCTCGTGATCGGCGCGCTCGTGGATCGCGTCGGGCGGAGGCCGACGCTGCTCTGGGGCATGGCGGTGATGGCCGTGTCGACGGTCATGCTGGCGTTCGTCCAGTCGATTGCGTGGACGTCCGTCTCGTTGTTCCTGCTCGGACTCGGCTGGAATCTTGCGTACGTGTCCGCGACCGCAGAGCTCGTCACCCATGCGACGCCGGTCGAGCGCGGCAAGCTCGTCGGCTTCACGGACCTGAGCGCGGGACTCCTCGCTGCCGCCCTGGCCCTACTCGGGGGCGCCGCCTACACGGAGTGGGGCGTCGTCGCGGTTTCGGTCGGAGCGACGATCGCGGTCGTCGTGCCAGCGCTTGCGATCCTCTTGGCGCGGCGTCCCATATCGGCACTTCCCGAGCCGGCCGACTCTCCCGCATAGCCAGGCTGTCACCGCTCGCCGGGGTCCGACTCGCGTATGCACACTCTTGTAACAGGCAGCACCAGGAACTAGTGTGCGACCGGGCACTGCGGGTGGGAGGACGGCATGGAGACGCGAGAAGGTCGGGAATCGCTGACGCCGACCGCTATCAGGAATAAGGAGCCTCAGCGCCAGTGGCTCCGCGGGTACCGGCGTGACGACGTTCACCAGCTCCTCGACGACGTCGCCGATGAGCTTGCGGCGGCGGTGCGGGAGCGTGACGAGCTCGCCGGCCGCGTCGAGAGTCTCGAAGCCGAGGCCGCACGACTTCACGAGCTCGAGTCGTTGCTGCGCTCGGCCCTCGTCTCGGCCGAACAGGCCGCACACGAGACGAGAGCGCAGGCTCGACGCGAGTCGGATCTCATCGTTCGGGAAGCACACGCGGAGGCTCGTCGCACGGTCCGCGAGGCCGAAGCCGAGAGGCGCCATCTCGACGAGGGCATGATCGAGCTCCGAGCTCGGCTTCGAACGATCCTCGGGCTCATTGCCGCATCCGAGGAGCGTGTGCCCTTGGCGCAGGAGGAACCCGTGGCGGAGGCTGTGGCCGAGCCCCAGGAGCTTGTGAGCGGCGTCCGAGAGTTCGTCGCCTAGCGACCCGTAGGTTCGACTGATCTCGTCCCCGAAAGGCGGAGAGCCGCTCCTGCACTTGCCGCCGGCGGACGGCGCGTCCGTTCGGCCTGTGCTCGTGCGTCACGCTTCCCGGGGCCGCCCGTCGATCATCTTCACGTGTCCCCGTTCGTCGACGGAGATGTGCTTGTGCTTCTCACCGCCGAAGATGAGGAGCGGGATGTAGACGAGCAGCCACAGCCCGACCGTCGCGATCGAGAAGAAGATGTGGATGCCGTGGCTTACCGGCGCACCCTTGACGAGCTCCGCCTCGGTTGGCGTGATCGAGCGCACGCGCCAGCCCTTGGCCACGAAGTATCCGGCCTCGGCCTCGAGAGTCTGAGCGCGGTCGGCGCGAGTGATGAGCGGTTCCACCTCGATCCAGATTGTGCGCGCCGCTCCGGCGGGATCCTGCCCCAAGAGGGGAGCGCACTTCAGCGGCCCGAAGCGAAATGGGCGTGGAAGCGTTGAGCAGGCCCATGGGCACACCTGCCCGAAAGACCGGGCAGGCCACGTCCATCGGGGCGGGCGGAGACAGTGTCGGGACGGCTTGATGTGAGAGTCGGGCGCGGCGCGTTGCTCCATGGCGGCGGCAACCACAGAGCGCCGCGCCCGACCTGCTCGGTGTCGGCCGCGGCTGCCGGACACTGCAGTCCGAGTCCGTGGTTCGGTCCCTGCGCTCGTCTCCCGGATCCCTCGAAGGGCGCGCTTGGTTGCTACAATCCCGCGCCGGCGGACGGCGAGTCCGCCCTCTTTCTGTGATGAAGACGTACACGGCCAAGCCCGGAGAGATCCAGCGCGAGTGGTTCCTCGTCGACGCCGAGGGCAAGACGCTGGGCCGTCTGGCGACCCAGATCGCCGACAGGCTCCGCGGCAAGGGCAAGCCGGCCTACACGCCGCACGTCGACACCGGCGACTTCGTCGTCGTCGTGAACGCGGAGAAGATCGCCGTGACGGGCTCGAAGCTCGACACCAAGATCTACTACCGCCACTCCGGGTATCCCGGCGGGATCAGGCAGCGCACGCTGCGCGAGCAGCTCGAGCGCCGCCCGACGGAGGTCATCCGCAAGGCGGTCAAGGGGATGCTCCCGAAGAACAAGCTCGCGTCGGCGCAGCTGACGAAGCTCAAGATCTACGCCGGCCCCGACCATCCGCACGCGGCGCAGGATCCGAAGCCGCTGGAGCTCTCATGAGCGAGATCGCGCAGTACCTCGGCACGGGCAAGCGGAAGACGTCGATCGCACGCGTGATCCTGCGGCCTGGTGACGGTCAGACCTGGATCAACGGCCGCACGCTCGAGGAGTACTTCCCGCGGGCAGTGCACCGCAAGATGGTCATGGCGCCGCTCGAGGTCGCCGAGGCCGCGACCACGTACGACCTGCGTGTCCGCGTGACCGGCGGCGGCCCGTCGGGCCAGGCCGGTGCGGTCCGGCACGGCATCGCCCGTGCCCTGGTCGAGGCCGACCCGGAGATCCGCATCCCGCTCAAGCGGCAGGGCTTCCTCACGCGCGACGCTCGTATCGTCGAGCGCAAGAAGGCCGGCCTGCACAAGGCACGCAAGGCTCCGCAGTTCTCGAAGCGGTAGCTTCGGGAACTGGTGTGGGGGCGAGGCTCGCCTCGCCCGATATCGTCGCCGCGCCATGAGTAGGCGGTACTTCGGAACGGACGGTGTCAGAGGTGTCGTCGGGGACGACCTGACGCCCGAGCTCGTCGAGCGCATCGGGAAGGCCGCGACGTTGTGGGCGGGAGGCGGGCGCGTGCTCGTCGGCCGAGACACGCGCGCGTCCGGGCCCGAGCTGGAGGAGGCGGTCGCGCGGGGGATCGCATCCGCGGGCGGCACGGCGGTTATCGGCGGCGTCCTTCCGACCCCAGCCGTCGCACTTCTCACGGAAGGACTGGGTGTCGTCATCTCGGCCTCGCACAACCCGCCCGAGTACAACGGCGTGAAGCTCTTCCACGGGGGTGGCAAGCTCGTGGACGAGCAGGAGGAGCAGATCGAGGAGCTGCTCGACGCGCTGCCGCCGGGCGGCGGCTCGGTCGAGAGCCTCGACGGCGTGCGCGAGGAGTACGCCGGCCACGTCCTCGCGCACTTCGGATCGGACCTCTCCGGTCTGCGCATCGCCGTCGACTGCGCGAACGGCGCGTTCTCGGACATCGCGCCTGGGGTGTTCGAGCGCTGCGGAGCGGAGGTGCACGCGGTCGGTGTGACGCCGGACGGCTCGAACATCAATGTCGGCTGCGGCGCGACCGATCTCGCGGCCCTGCGGGCGCATGTCGTCGAGCAGGGGCTCGACCTCGGAGTCGCGTTCGACGGGGACGGCGACCGGGTGCTCGCTGTCGACGAGCATGGCGAGCCCGTCGACGGAGACCAGATCGTTGCCGTGCTCGCCCTCCACCTCGGTGTCGAGCTCGTCGCCGTCACGGTCATGGCGAATCTCGGCTTCCACGGGCTCATGGCGAAGAACGGCGTCAGGGTCGTCACGACCCCCGTCGGCGACCGCTACATCCTCGAGGCGCTCAAGCGCGAGGGCGGCCTCCTCGGCGGCGAGCAGTCCGGCCACATCGTCTGGCTCGGCGGCCACGTCACGGGCGACGGCCTCGCCGCGGCGCTGCTCCTGTGCGGCGCGATCCAGGGGCGGACACTGAGCGAGGCCGTCGCCGTGATGCCGCGCTTTCCGCAGGTGCTGCGCAGCGTGCGCGCCGCGTCGCGCGAGCTCTCGGCAGGCGTCAGCGCCGAGGTCGAGCGCGCGAACGCCGAGCTCGGCGAGCGCGGACGCGTCCTCGTCCGTCCGTCGGGCACGGAGCCGGTGTTTCGTGTCCTGGTCGAGGCGGAAAATGCGGAGGATGCAGAGAAAGTGTGTGCTAGCATCGCCGCGCTCGTGGAACGAGAGCTCGGCTGAGCCCGACGGAGGGCGCCGCCGGGCTCTTGTGCGTTTAATGAGGCGTAGATGCGAATGGTGTCCACCACAAACGCAGCGGCCGCGAAGCGGACGCCCCACTAGCTAGCGCCCTATGTGCGGAATCATCGGATACGTCGGGTCGCGGGAGTGCAAGCCGCTCCTCATCCAAGGGCTCGAGCGCCTCGAGTACCGCGGGTACGACTCGGCCGGGATCGCGCTCCTCGAGACGCACGGGCTCGACTACGTTCGCGCGGTCGGGCCGCTCGGGAATCTCAAGGAGCGCGCGGGCACGAACGGGTCGACCGCGACCACCGGGCTCGGCCACACGCGCTGGGCGACGCACGGCGGCGTCACCGAGGCGAACGCGCATCCGCTCGCGGGCTGCGACGCCTCGAAGCTCTCGATCGTCCTGAACGGGATCGTCGAGAACTACCGCGAGCTGACGGCGAGCCTCGTCGCGGAGGGGCACACCTTCACCTCCGAGACCGACGCCGAGACGGTCACGCACCTCATCGAGCGCCACTACGAGGGCGACCTCGTCGAGGCCGTCCGGCTCGCGTTCAACGAGCTCGAGGGCCACTTCGCCTTCGTCGTCATCCACCACGACCATCCCGGGCTCCTCGTCGGCGCGCGGCACCAGGTCCCGCTCGTCGTCGGCATCGGCGTCGACGAGATGTTCCTCGCCTCGAACGCGGCCGCGTTCCTGCGCGAGACGCGCACGGTGCAGTTCCCGAGCGACGGCGAGATCGTCGCCCTCCGCCCCGAGGGCGCGACGTTCCAGACCTCCGAAGGCGTAGTCGTCGAGCACGATGTCGCCGAGCTCGACTGGGACGACGAGGGCGCCGAGAAGGCGGGCTTCGAGACGTTCATGCTCAAGGAGATCTACGAGCAGCCCGCGGCAGTCGCCGAGACGATCGGCGACCGCGTGCGGCACGGGACACTCGTCCTCGAGGGCCTCGACATGACCGGACAGGACGTCAAGGATCTCCGCCGCATCGTTCTCCTCGCCTGCGGCACGGCGTACCACGCCTGCGTCGTCGGGCGCTACGTGATCGAGGAGTGGGCGCGGGTCCCCGTCGAGTTCGACATCGCGAGCGAGTGGGTCTACCGAAACCCGGTGATCAACGAGCACGACCTCGTCATCGGGATCACGCAGTCGGGCGAGACGCGCGACACGATCGAGGCCCTCAAGCTCGCGAAGGAGAAGGGCGCTCGAACCGTCGCGATCACGAACATGATGGGCTCGCAGGTCACGCGCGAGGTCGACTCGGTGCTGTACACGCGCGCGGGGCTCGAGATGGGCGTCGCCGCGTCGAAGACCTTCACGGCGCAGGTCGCGCTGCTGTACCTGGTGGCGCTCAAGCTGGCGCAGATCCGCGAGACGCTGCCGCCGGGCGAGATCGAGTTCATCCTCGACTTCGTCTACAAGCTCCCGCTCGAAGATCCGGGCGTTCCTCGACGGCGACCATCCGATCGAGGAGATCGCGCAGCGCTATCACGACGCTGCGTTCTTCCTCTATCTGGGACGCCACATCGGGTTGCCCGTGGCGCTCGAGGGCGCGCTCAAGCTGAAGGAGATCTCGTACATCCCGACCGAGGCGTACTCGGCGGGGGAGATGAAGCACGGGCCGATCGCGCTCCTCGACGAGCAGACGCCGGTCGTCGTCGTCGCGACGAACATCCACGTCTACGACAAGATCGTCTCGAACATCCAGGAGGTGCGCGCTCGCGGCGCGCACGTCATCGCGATCGCGACTGACGGCAACGAGGACATCCAGCACCACGCGGACGACGTCATCTACGTGCCGAAGACGCCGGCGTTCCTGCAGGTCGTGCTCGCGATCCTCCCGCTGCAGCTCCTCGCCTACCGGATCGCGCGGCTGCGGGGCCTGAACGTCGACCAGCCGCGGAACCTCGCGAAGACCGTAACGGTCGAGTAGCCTCGCGACATGTCGAAGGTGCTGATCCTCGCGGGCGACGCGGCCGAGGATCTCGAGACGATGTACGTCAAGTACCGGCTGCTCGAGGCGGGGCACGAGCCGTACGTCGCCGCTCCGACCATGCGGCCGATCAAGCTCGTGGTCCACGACGACGAGCCCGGCTTCGACACCTACGTCGAGAAGCCGGGGCGCACCTGCCCCGTGGACATCGCGTTCGCCGACGTCGAGCCCTCGGACTTCGTGGCGGCCGTCGTCCCCGGCGGCCGCGTTGCGGAGTTCATCCGGCTCGATCCGGACGTACGCCGGATCGTCGAGCACTTCTTCGCCGAGGACAAGCCCTTCGGGACGCTGTGCCACGGCCCGCAAGTGCCGGCGGCGCTCGGGCTCCTCCGAGGGCGCCGCTCGTCGGGCTTCCCGGCGCTCGCCCCCGACATCGAGCAGGCAGGGGGCGAGTACGTGAACGGGGCGGCCGTCGTGGACGGAAACATGGTCTCGTGCCGAGGCTGGGGCGATCTTGCGGAGTGGTCGCGTGCCTTCCTCGACGTGCTCGACCGCTCTGCGGTCGCCGTCTAGACCAAGCCTCACAGAGTCGTCATACCCCGTCTGTACGGTCGGCGTTCTCACAGTCCGACGACCAACGGAGGCAACCGATGAGGATTTCCGTACGGCGTCCTTCTCCTGCGCTCGTGATCTCCTGTCTCGCACTCACGATCGCACTCGGCGGAACGAGCTACGCCGCCGCTGTTGCGCTACCGAGGGGCAGTGTCGGGACCGCTCAGCTCAAGAACTCCGCGGTGACGTCCCTGAAGGTGCAGAACCGCTCCCTCCTGCGCAGCGACTTCGCTCCGGGCCAGATTCCGGCCGGGCCCGCCGGCCCCGCGGGTCCCGCCGGCCCGGCAGGGCCAGCGGGGCCGGCGGGACTGAGTGGCGTCGAGCGTGTCGACGTCACGACACTGCTCAATACGGCGAGCCCGAAGCCCGCCCAGATGGCGTGTCCGGCAGGAAAGCGGCTCCTCGGCGGAGGCGCGAGGCTCAACGGCGCAGGCGCGTCGCCGCCGGTCAACGTCGCAATTCAGGCGTCCTTCCCCGACAACGACAACGTCTATCGCGCCATCGGGCGCGAGGTGACTGCAACGAACGCCATGTGGTCGCTGACGGTCTTCGCCGTCTGCGCGAACGCGAGCTGACGCATCGCACTCGGGGAGCGCTTCGGCGCTCCCCGAGTACGCTCACGTCGATGGCCGAGGCTCCTCCGTACTCGACGCGGCAGGTGACGACCTTGAGGCTTCCCGAGCAGGCCGAGGAGCATGATCTCGTCGCGGTCGAGGAGCCTCTCGAGATCCGCATCGGCGGTGAGCCGGTCGCGGTCACGATGCGGACGCCCGGGCACGACGAGGAGCTCGCGCTCGGGTTCTGCGTGTCGGAGGGGATGGCGCCGCTCGCCGCACGCGTCCCCGACGACCTCGCCGGGAATACGGTGGAGGTCGAGGCCGACGGCTTCGACCCCGAGCGCCTTCGCCGCCACTTCTACACCTCGTCCTCGTGCGGTGTCTGCGGCAAGGGGGCGATCGAGGCCGTCGAGGTCGACGCGCCAAGGGTCGAGAGCCGACTGGAGATCGCGCTTGACGTCGTCGCCTCGCTGCCAGGGCGGCTGCTCGATGCGCAGCGCGCGTTTGCCGCCACCGGCGGCTTGCATGCGACGGGGCTCTTCGACGCCGCGGGTGAGATGGCGTGCGTCCGCGAGGACGTCGGTCGGCACAACGCCATGGACAAGGTGATCGGATGGGCGTTCGGCGAGGGGTTGCTCCCACTCGCGTCATACGTCCTGTGCGTGAGCGGGCGGCTTTCGTTCGAGCTCGTCCAGAAAGCCGCAGTCGCCGGATGCCCGGTCCTCGTGGCGGTCGGTGCTCCGTCGTCGCTCGCGGTCGAGCTGGCCGCGGATCGCGGCGTGACGCTCTGCGCGTGGGTGCGCGACGGCCGAGTGACCGTCTACACCGAGCCGTGGCGGATCGTCTAGCCGCGACCGGCGTGCTGCTCGTCGGCGGCGCATCGGAGCGTTTCGGCTCACCGAAGGCGCTCGCGCAGTTTCGCGGCGAGACGCTCGCCGAGCGTGCGTGGCGCGTTCTCGGCGAGACGTGCGCGGAGGTAGTCGCGGTCGGCAAGGAACGCGACCAGCTCGACCTGACGTTCCCCGTGCTCGACGACGGCAGCGCCGAGCGTGCTCCGGTGTTGGGCGTGATCGCGGGCCTGCGCGCGGCCTCGCACGAGGCGTGCGTCGTGCTCCCGGTCGACTGCCCGCTCGTCACCTCGGATCTCCTACGTGAGCTGCTCGCTGCTGGCGCGGCGCCGCAGACCGGGCCGCTGCCGGGCGCCTATTCGAGAGCGATGCTCCCCGAGCTCGAGGCGCGCGTCATGCGTGGCGAGCTCTCACTCCGCGGCGTGAACCCGCGAGTCCTGGAGGTCGACGAGGAACTTCTCCTCAATGTCAACACGACGACCGACCTCGTCGTCGCGGCGAGCCGGGCGTTCGACGAAGGTGTGGCCGATCGCCCCGTGCTCGCGCCCGGCCAGGATGCGCTCTCCGAGCTCGCGGCGGACTTCTGGGCGACGGCGCTCTGGGCAGCCAAGAAGCTCCGCAAGGGCGACGTGTTCGTGGCGGTCGACGGCGTGAACGGAGCGATGAAGCGATCGCTCGTCACGCTCATGAGCTGGCACGCGATTTCGGTGGATCCGCACGCGCCGGTGCTGGATTCTGGGAGGGGGCTCGAACGTTGGGCCGACGCGGGCGCGCTCGCGGCCTTCGAGCGCGCGTACGCCGACTACGACCTGCGCGACGCCGCGCGCGCGTTGTGGGAGACGGTCGATCTCTTCGACGGCCTGGAGGACGAGACCGCCCGCCGCCTCGGACTCGAGCGAGCGCTCGTCAGCCCGGAGCTTCGGTCGCGGCTCGCCGGGATCGTCCGCGACCCGCGCCCCGGGGCTACCCTCTGGCCGTGAGGCGCCTCCTCCCACTGCTGCTCGTAACAGCTTCTCTCCTCGTCGCCGGCTGTGGCGGAGACGACGACTCCACCGACACGTCGGCCACCGACACGGTCACGCTGCCGGCGTCGAGCGCCGGGAAGGTGTACTGGCTTCGGGACGGGATGGTGTGGCCGGTCGCGCGCGAGCTCCCCTCAACCGACACCGAGGCGGAGGCTCTCGCTACGTTGTTCGCCGGCCCGACGGACGAGGAGTCGAGCGAGCTCGAAGCCACCACCGCAATCACCGGCGGCGACCCGTCGTTGACGATCGAGGACGGAGTCGCGCGCGTCGAGCCCCAAGGGGAGCTCTCGAACGAGGCGCTCGCGCAGATCGTCTACACGCTGACGCAGTTCCCGACCGTCACGTCGGTCGAGATCGACCGGGAGACGTATACGCGCAAGTCCTTCGAGGAGCAGACGCCTGCGATCCTCGTCGAGTCGCCGCTCCCCTTCGCCGAGGTGACGAGCCCGATCACCGCGAGCGGCACCGCGAACACGTTCGAGGCGTCGTTCAACTACGAGGTCTACGACGCCGACGGCAACCTGGTCGACGAGAACTTCGACACGGCGACCTCCGGCACCGGGACGCGCGGGACGTTCGAGTTCACCACGGGCGACTTCGACAGCATCAGCAAGCTCGTCGTCTTCGAGCCGTCGGCCGAGGACGGATCGAAGACGAAGCTGGTCGAGATCCCCCTGACGTCGTCGTAGTCCGGACGTAGGCTCTTTCCGTGGCCGACGCTCCCTGGCGCTGCTCGCAGTGCGGCACGGTGAACGAGCCGGTGGCGAATGCCTGCCGCACGTGTGGCCGCTGGCCGAGCCTGTTCGAGCTCGAGGGCAGCACGATCGAGACGGACGCACCGGTCCGCCCGGCCGCCCCCTTGGCCGCGGACGACGAGTTCCCCGCCCAGACCGTCGAGGTCGAGGAGCTCGAGCCGGAGGTCTTCGACCCCGTCGATGTCCCGGACGAGGCCGAGCTGCCGCCCGAGTTCGAGCCCGACGAGGAGGAGCCCAAGTCGCAGCGGCCGGGCTGGCAGAGGCTTGCCAGGCTGATCGTCCCGCTCGGGATCGCCGCCTACATCCTCATCTCGTCGTTCCTCGACCGCGGCTAGCGCTCGTCGAGCTCCGGCGGAGGCATGTGGCCCTCGTCATCGACGTCGGGCTGCTCGGCATCCGGTACCTCTCCGATCTCGGGCTCGTCGTCCGGCGGGAGCTGCTCCGGCGTCTTCGGACCGGGGATGCCCGGATCCTGGGGGATGTCCGGATCGGGCCACTCGCGGTCATCGCTCATAGACGACCTCGCCGCTCTCGACGGTGACGTGGTCGCCGTGGCCCACCCGCGATCTCGAGACGACCGTCACGGTCGATCATGTTGACGACCCCGCTCACGCCGTTCACCGTCACCTGCCGTCCGCGCAGGAAGTCGCGCGGCCCGAGGCCGTCGTACACGGCGTCGAGCCCGCCGACTCGCCAGGCCGCGTAGCGGCTGTCGAGGTCCGCGAGCAGCATCGACAGGAGCTCCTCGCGGTCCGCCGTCCTGCCGGTGAGCGTGCGGACCGAGCCGGCGCTCTCCGGGACCTGGTCGGCGGTCTGGTCCACGTTCACGCCGATTCCGAGCACGACGGCTCCGTCGCGCGCCTCGGCGAGGCAGCCTGCGACCTTCCGGCGCCGGAGCATCACGTCGTTCGGCCACTTGAGCTGGACCGAGAGGCCGAGCATCCGCTCGAGCGTGTCCGCGACCGCGATGCCGGCGACGAGCGAGAGCTGCGGCAGCGGCGGCTCTGGCGGCGGCTTCAGCAGGACGGAGAAGAGCACTGCGGTGCCGGCGGGTGTCTCCCAGCTTCGCCCGAGCCGCCCCCTGCCGGCGGTCTGGTGGTCGGCGACGACCAGGGCGCCTTCCGGCAGCGACGTGTCGACGAGCAGCTGTGTCGACTCGCAGGTCTCGACGTCGAGTCGAGGCTCTCCGAGCCTCAGGCATGTGCCAGCGGCTCGACGCGAACGGCGCTGACCTTGTACTCGGGGGTGCCGATGAGCGGATCGCCGACGTCGTGGGTGAGCCAGTTCACCTTCTGGTCGGCGAAGTGCAGCGCCATCCAGACGAGGCCTGGGTACACGCGCTCGGAGTAGTGCGCTTCGGCCTCGAGCGCGCCGCGCCGCGAGACGAGCCGGGCGACCTGCCGATCCGCGATGCCGAGCGCTCCCGCGTCCTCGGCGTGGATCTCGAAGAAGGGCGCCTGCTGCTTGTCCGTCACGCCCGGCTCGCGCATCGTCATGTTGGCCGAGTTGTAGTGGTAGAGCGTGCGGCCGGTCGTGAGCACGAACGGGTACTCGGAGTCTGGCTCCTCGATGGGCGGCTGGAACTCGACGGGGAAGAAGCGGCCGCGCCCGGACGGGAGTGCGGGCCTCGGCGCGTGCAGATACGGCGTGCCCGGGTGGTCGAGGTCGGTGCATGGCCACTGCATGCCGTTCTCCTCGATCCGGTCGTAGCGGATCCCGTACCAGTTGGGCGACGAGATCGGCGAGCTCGTTCCAGACGGACTCGGCGTCCGGGTACTCGGGCCACTCCGCGCCGAGCGCCTTCGCCATCGCGATGACGATCTCGCGGTCGACCCTCGCCTCGCCGGGCAGCGGGGCTCCGGCGCGGACGCGACTGATCCGCCGCTCGGTGTTCGTGAACGTTCCGTCCTTCTCGGCGAAGCTCGACGCAGGGAGGACGACGTCCGCGTACTTCCGCGTCGAGTCGTTCAGGAAGATGTCCTGGGACATCAGGAAGTCGAGTCCCTCGAGGCCCTCCTCGACGTGGCGCGCGTTCGGCTCGGTCTGAGCCGGGTTCTCGCCGATGAGGTAGAGCGCCTTGATGCGTCCGTCGTGCAGGCCGGAGACGATCTGATCGAGGCGGTAGCCGGGCCGCTCGGGTACCTCGGCTCCCCAGGCCTCGAAGAACTTGCGCCTGATCTCGGGGTCGTCGACCGACTGGTAGCCGGGAAGGTAGGACGGGTTTGCGCCCGAGTCGTTCAGGCCCTGGACGTTGTTCTGGCCGCGGAGCGCGTTCAGGCCGGTCGACTCGTACCCGAGGTGCCCGGTCATCAGCACGAGGTTCGAGAGCGACCAGATGTTGTCGACGCCGCACGCGTGCTCGGTGATGCCGAGGGTGTAGAAGATCGCGGCGTACCGCTCGCTCGCGTACTCGCGGGCAGTGGCGCGGATGTTCTCGGCGGCGACGCCCGTGATCTTCTCCGCGTCCTCGGGCGAGTAGCGCATGACGATCTCGCGCACCGCCTCGAAGTCGTCGGTGGTGTCCCGGATGTAGTCCTCGTTCTGGAGCCCTTCCTCGAGGATCGTGTGCATCATCGCGTTCAGGAGCCAGACATCGGTCCCCGGCCGCAGCTGGAGGTGCCGCTTCGCGAGCTTGGTCAGCCAGATCTTCCGCGGGTCGGCGACGACGAGCGTCGCGCCCTTGCGCACGGCCTTCTTGATGCGGAGCGCGAGGACCGGGTGCGCCTCGGTCGTGTTCGAGCCGATGACGAACAGGAAGCGGTTGTTCTCGATCTCCGGGATCGAGTTGGTGCTGGCTCCTCTGCCGAACGACCTGACCAGGCCGTAGAGAGTCGGAGCGTGTCAGGTCGATTCGCACGAGTGGACGGAGTTGGTCCCGACCCCCGTGCGCGCGAGCTTCTGGATGAGGTAGTTCTCCTCGTTCGTCAGGCGGGCCGACGCGAGAAACCCGACCGCCTGCGGGCCGTGCTCGGCGATGACCTTCCGGAGGCCGGCGGCAGCCGTCTCGATCGCGTGCTCCCACGTCGTCGGGTGCAGCTCTCCGTCGTCCCCGCGAACGAGCGGCCGCGTGAGCCGGTCGGGGTGGTGGACGAAGTTGAAGGCGAAGCGACCCTTGACGCAGAGGTTGCCCTCGTTCGGGAGGTATTCGTCCTTCGACGTGACCTTGACGATGTGCTTCGTCTGCGGGTCGAGGTTCAGGTCGATCTGACACCCGACGCCGCAGAAGGTGCAGGTCGTGCGGACCTGCTCGAGAGCCTGTTCCGGCTGCTTCGTGCCCTCCTCGAACTTCTCGTAGATCGCGCCGGTCGGGCAGACCGAGAGGCAGCCGCCGCAGAGCTCGCACTCCGTGTCGAGCCAGGAGAGCTCCCACGTGGGGACGATCCGGGCGTGCCCGCCGCGCCCCTCGAGGCTCAGGGCCGAGCACTGCATGACCTCCTGCGTGTACCGGACGCAGCGCGCGCAGAGGATGCACGCGTCGGGGTCGTAGCCCATGAGCTTGTTCCGGTCGTCGTACTCCTTGCGCTTCGCGTCGGGGAGGACGAGCGGCGCTTCCGCTCCGAGCTCCGACGCGAGGTCGACGAGCTCGTTCGGCCGGCCACCCGGCGAGGCGTTCAGATGCTCCGACAGGAGCATCTCCGTCAGCGTGCGTTGGAAGCCCGTGATCGGCCCGTTCGTCGAGACGACGATCCCCTCCGCGACGCGCGTCGCGCACGCCGGCAACGGCCGCGGCGCGCCCTCGACGTCGACCACGCACATGCGGCAGCCGCCGTACGGGTCGAGCTTCGAGTCGTGGCAGAGCGTCGGGATGAACGTGCCGTGTCGCGCGGCCGCGTGGACGAGCAACTCCCCCTCGGGCGCGCTGACGGCCTTCCCGTCGAGCGTGAACTCGACCACGCCGCCATCGTAACCCTCGGTGTCAGACACCGATCGGCGAGCCGTCTTCGTCCACAGCGTCGCGATAGCGAGCCATGGCTTTCGTGTCGTTGTCCCCGAAGTACGAGAGGACGTGAGGCACGTCGAGGTACGCCGGTGCGGGCTCGAGGCCGACGCAGGCTCGATAGCTGCTCCACGGCCACTCGGCCGGTTCTCGGCACAAGCCGATGTCGACTGGGTTGCGAACGACGTATCGGAGCGTCCATCGGAGCTGGTCATCGGACTCCTGGAGAACGGCTCCGAAGCGGTTCTTGAAGAGATGAGCGTCACGCTGGTACCGGCGATTGAAGCGGAGCGCATACCGCCCGTTCAGCCCCTTCATGGCCTCGGAAAGGGCGCTGCCAGGTGTTCTCAGAATGAGGTGGAAATGGTTCGGCATGAGGCAGTAGCCGAGCAGCTGAAGCTCGTGACGCCGAACCACTCGGCTTAGGCAGTCGAGGAAGTCCGTGCGGTCCGTGTCGTACAGAAAGACAGCCTGGCGATTACTCCCCCTGGTGAAGACGTGGTAGATGTCTCCCGGCTCGAAGGCGCGTGGGCTTCGGGCCATCGCGCCGACGGTACTCCGCACGTCTTTGGCAAAACGGCCCGTGGATGAATCGATCCACTCTCGTGACTCTTGCGCCTTGACGCGACTCGGTGTCTGACACCGTAGGCGCGTTACGCACCGTTCTCGAGCGGGGCGAACAGCTCGGGCCAGTAGCTCATTGCGTTGCGCACCGGGAACGGCGATGCCTGGCCGAGCCCGCAGATCGACGTCTTCTCCATCGCGAGGAGCCACTCGTCGACCTTCTCGCGCGTCATCGCCGCTCGCTCGTGCTGGAGCTCCTCCGCGAGGTGGTGGAGCGCGCGGTTCCCGATCCGGCACGGAGTGCACTTCTGGCACGACTCCTCGGCGAAGAAGCGCATGGTCTCGGCGAGGAGGCGGAGGGGCGAGTACGAGGCCGGGAAGACCTGGACGGCGGCGGAGCCTGGACCGGCGCCCCACTCGTGCAAGCCGTCGCGCGTCAGCGGGGCGTCGAGCGCCGCCGGCGGCAGGATCCCGCTTGCGGCGCCGCCCGGCACGACGCAGCCGACCTCGTCGGAGAACCCGCCCGCGTGCTCCTCGACGAGCTCGCGCGTCGTGATCCCATTGGGCGCCTCGTAGCAGCCGGGCTTGGCGACGGCGCCGGTGACCGACCAGAGGCGCGTGCCTTTCGCCTCGCGTGTCCCGAGCGCGGCCCACCACTCCCCGCGGTTCCGGAGGATCGCCGGGATGTGCGCGAGCGTCTCGACGTTCTGGATGAGTGTCGGGCGACCGAGGTAGCCGAACTGGCTCGGGAACGGCGGCTTGAGCCTCGGCATGGCTCGCCGCCCCTCCATCGACTCGAGCATCGCCGTCTCCTCGCCGGCGATGTAGGCGCCGGCGCCGACGACGAGCTCGAGCGTCAGCCCGTCGAGAAGCCCGGCGGCGCGGAACTCGTCGAGTGCCTGCTGCAGACGGTCGCGTGCGGTTGCGTACTCCTCGCGGAGGTAGATGTAGCCCTCCGAAGCGTCGAGCACGCGCATCGCGAGGACGGTCGACTCGAGCATGAGGTGCGGCCGGAGCTCCATGACGTACCGGTCCTTGATCGTCCCCGGCTCGCCCTCGTCGGCGTTCACCACGACGAAGCGCGGGCCGGGCTCGCGCGCCACGGCCTCCCACTTGACCCCGGTCGGGAAGCCGGCGCCGCCGTACCCGGTCAGGCCCGACGCCTTGAGCTCGTCAACGATCCGCTCGAGCGACGGCATGTCGCGCAGGAGCGCGAGCCCACCGCGCGCCTCGTAGTCGGCGAGGGTCGCGTCGGCAGTGCCCAGCGCGATCGCAGGTCCGTCGTTGGTCGAGTGGATCACCGCGGGGACGATCTCGTCGCCCCGCGTCATCGCCGGAGCGAGGTCGCAGTGCCCGAGGCACGCGACCTCGATCGCGCCGGGCGTCGACGTGAGGAGCTCGCGCGCGCCGAAGCAGTCGCAGACGGGGCCGGTGCACACGCGCAGGGCATCCGTCGGCACCTGCAAGAACGAGTAGAACGACACGACCTCGTGCACCTCGCCACGCCGGACGTTCATGTGGTCGGCGAGCGCGTCGGACAGCTCCATCGTGATCGGGCCGACCTCGCGGCGCACGCGGCCGAGATTGTCGAGGAGGCGCGTGCGCTCGCGCGGGAGCTCCGGGATCAGCGTTGCGAGTCGGAGCACGTCCACCACGGCGAGTCTATTCCTGGCCTGGCGGCCTCCGGAGCGCCTTCGTCCTGGAGCGCCGGCGCTTTCTCTCGAGCCTCCGCTCGCGGGCTGCCTTGCTGGGTGTCGTCGCGAGCCGCTTGCGGGGAACGGCAAGTGCGGCGCGGAGCTTCTCCACGAGCCGCTCGACGGCAAGCTCGCGGTTGCGCAGCTGGCTCCGCTCGTCCTGCGCGACCGCCCGGAGCACGGCTCCCGCGCGGGAGACGACGCGCCGCTTCTGGGTCTCCGTGAGCGCGCTCGACGCCTCGACGTCGAACACGGCTTCGACCCGCGTCGACGACTTCTGGGCGTGCTGTCCCCCCGGCCCGCTCGAGCGCGACACGCGCAGCTCGATCTCCGACAACGGAAGGAGGACGGAGCGCGTGACCCGGATAAGCTCATGCTCCATGCGTTCTCGACTTCGTTGCAACAGGAATCGTTCCTGTGACATTGATCCTGCCCTTCCCCCGTCCTGCCTGCGTCACAGTCACCCGCACGTCGAGCGCACGCGCGACACGCTGTAGGTCTGTCGGGTCCCCGCATGTCGCCTGTGACAGCGACGAGTCGGTGGAGCAATGGCTGATTCGCAACCAGAAGGGGGAGGGCACACGCCCACCTCTCGCCGAAGCTGAGCGTGTGAGCGTCTGGGTGTATCTCGGAGGCGTTGCTGTCGTACTCGTCGTCGTCTACGTGTTCGTCTTCGCGCTCCTCGCGCGGGCGAGCATTGCCGACGACTATGCGCTGCGCGACTGACAGTTGAAGTCGCGTTGATCTAACGCGCACCTCTGCCCCTCGATCGCGCGCCCATGCACTGACCTCGACTTTCGCGCGCTCGCGCGTTAGATCGCGTTCTGACGAGGTAAACGCATGTTTCTCGTCGTGAGATCGCGGGCACGACGAAGAGATGCCCGAAGCACAGACACTCGTATTCGTTGGGATCGTCATCGTGGCCCTCGTCGTCTCGTTCCTGCTCGGGACGGCGTGACCTAGCGCTGCACCCGCGCGACTCATGAACTGCGCCGGTCCCGTCTCCTCAAAGCTGTACGCCCATGCCTCCGCGCACAGGAGCGCTGCCTTGTCTACGTTGCCGTGACGTTTGGCGTGCTCGAACGCGCGACGGAATCCGACTGACGCGTTCTCGTACCCGGGCGGAAGCTCGAACTCTCCTTCCACCCGCGCCTTTCTCCTGCGCATCCTGCTGCTGTGTCTGCTGCGCGGGTCACAAGGTCACCTGTGCGTCGTCACGCAGCGCATTGATGACTTCATTCTGTGAGTAAGGGTCACCGTGAGGTGCGCGAAGCCCCACGACGTTGGACCCGCTGCATGTGCGAGGCCCAGCGCAATGCGCGGAGACTCCAGACTGCTCTTGCCGAGCCCCCGCCGCATTGCAGATCGCGAGCGCCTTCACGCCCCACGCGAGGACAGCGCCGATCGCGGCGGCGGCAGCCACGCCCGCAGCACTCACGCGGCGCGGTTAGCGGCCGGCGGGGGTGAGGAGGTCGAACGGATCAACAACACGCCGCTCAGGTCCAGAACCCAGACCAGGAACACGAGGACCGGGAAGAACAACGGCGCAAAGATGTAATCGGGGCGACGACAAGGCTGAGCCAGGCGAGCCACTTCGCGAGGACAGCCGTCCGGAGCGCAACGAGCGACGTCGCGAGCACGAGCAGCGACGCGACCATGACACCACCGGTGATGAGGAAGTAGGCAGCGGTGTTGAGCGCGTCGGCAGCGCCGGGATCGAGCCTTCCGCCGTCCTGCGCCACGTCCACCGGTGCAACGAACGCCGCCGCTCCGGCAACGATGAGCGCGCTCGTGCCGACACCGGCGCCGAACCCGAGCGCGGTGAGCGACCGGGGTTCGGCTTCTGCGCGGGCCAGGAAGCTCCGAACCGTCGCTACGAAGCCGAGGAACGCGAGCGCCGAGGCGACGAGGATGAGGAAACCAGTGAAGACGCGGCTTTCGTTGTCTTCGTAGTAATCGCGCACCTCGTCCGGCGTGTCCCCCGTGCTCCCGAGCACGGCAACAGCAAGCACGAACAAGGCGACGAAAACGATGCCGCTTACCGGCGACCACCGCTGCCAACGTTCCATCGCCGACCTCCCTCGTCCGGGACGAATCCTCGGGGGAGGAATGGCCGTCAATACCCGCAGGAGTCGCCTCAGGCCGCAGGTGCTGCACCCCTCCCCCGATCTTGATGTGCCAGGGTGCCCCGCGTGTCTCGGCGTCAAACCTGCTGCACGTGAAAAGAAGAGCCCCGGCGACCCACTCTCCGCCGAGGCTCTTGGGGGATGGAGGAGGGGCTCCTCCTCCGGGTGAAGCGGAGAGCTTACGCCCTTCGCGGCGCACAGCGCAAGACGCGTACCGTCTGAGCGTTCGCCAGACCCGTCTAGCGATTACGCTGCAACGTCCGTGTCTTCGATGCGCAACGAATAGACGAACCCGACTCCATGGCGTGCATTCTGCTCGACGTCGACGGCGTGCTGCACGTCTCGGGCGAGCCGATTCCGGGCGCGTCCGACGCGATCTCGGAGCTCCGCGGCGCAGGTCACGCGCTCCGCTACGTCACCAACAACTCGACCCGCCCGCGTTCCCGCCTCGCCGAGCGAGCTGCGCGAGATGGGCTTCACGCTCGACGACGACGAGCTGCAGACGACGCCCGGCGCCGCCGTGCGCGAGCTCGCCGGCAAACGCGTGCTGGCGCTCGTCATGCCGAGCATCGTCCCCGACCTCGACGGGCTCGAGCTCGTCGGCGACCACGCCGACGCCGTGCTCATCGGCGGCTGCGACGAGACGCTCGAGCCGAACCAGGTGTTCAGCTACATGAACCTCGCGCGCGCCTTCGACGAGATCCAGATGGGCGCCGCGCTCTACTGCCTGCACAAGAACAAGTGGTGGCAGACGAGCCGCGGACCGATGCTCGACTCCGGCGCGTTCGTCGCCGGGCTCGAGTATGCGACCGGCGTCGAGGCGACCGTCCTCGGCAAGCCGAGTCCGTCCTACTTCGCGGCCGCGCTCGACGCACTCGCTGCCGAGCCGGAGCTGACCTGGCTCGTCACCGACGACGTCGACGCCGACGTGCGTGGCGCCCGGCTCTTCGGGATGAAGACCGCGCTCGTCCGCACCGGCAAGTTCAGGCCCGAGGCGCTCGAGTCGGCCGAGACGTCGCCCGGACATCGTCGTGTCGTCGCTCGCCCACTTCCCCGCGCTGCTCGAGCAGGACCTCACCGGCGGCGGCTGGGCTCCGTGAAGGTGGGCGTCGACATCATCGAGATCGAGCGGATCGAGCACGCGCTCGAGCGCCCGGGATTCCGCGAGCGCTGCTTCACCGAGGCCGAGCGAGCGTACTGCGACTCGCGCGCCCGCCCCGCGCAGAGCTATGCAGGTCGGTTCGCGGGGAAGGAGGCGGTCGGCAAGGCACTCGGCTGCGGCGTTCGCTTCACCTGGAAGGAGATCGAGATCGTCGGTCGGCCGAAGCCGGGCGTGCGGCTCTCCGGGCGGACCGCCGCGTACGCGGAGCGCGTCCAGGCAGGAGCGATCGACCTCTCGATGACACACTCGCGGGAGATCGCCGCCGCGATCGCGGTCGTCTCGCCGCGCGACTAGACACGGTGTCTGACACCGGGTCACGTAGCGATGCGGGTTTGGGGGCGAAGGTGTCAGACACCGCCTCTACAAGCCTCTGTACTCGGCCGCCGAGATGCGGGCGGCCGAGGAGCGCTATCCCGGGCTACCCGGACACCATCCCCGAGCTGATGGAGCGCGCGGGCAGCGCCGTCGCGCGCGAGGCGATGCTCGCGTACCCGGCGCGCGACACGGTTCGCGTGCGTCTGCGGCGGTGGCTCGAACGGCGGCGACGGGCGCGTTGCGGCGCGCGTGCTCCGCGAGGCGGGGCACGTCGCGGACGAGGTCGACGAGGGGCTCGACGACTACGACGTCGTGATCGACGCGCTCTTCGGAACGGGCTTTCAGGGCGAACCGCGGCCCGAGGCGGCCGCGATCGTCGAGCGGATCAACGCGTCGCCCGCTGCGGTCATCGCGGTCGATCTGCCATCGGGTGTCGACGCGTCGACGGGCGAGATCGCCGGTGCCGTCGTCGACGCTGATCTCACGGTGACCTTCCACGCGTCCGAAGGTCGGCCTCGCAGTCGGGCCGGGCCGGTTCCACGCCGGGTGGCGTCGTCGTCGTCGACATCGGGCTCGAGGACTGCGCCGACCGAGATCGTCGCGCGCCACGCCGGCGCTTCTCGAGGTCGTCCCGCGACGCGGAGCGCGCGACACGAAGTACAGCTCCGGCGCGGTGCTCGTCGTCGGCGGGCAGCCGGGGATGACCGGCGCCGCCTGCCTGACGGCCATGGCGTCTCTCCGCGCGGACGCCGGCTACGTCACGCTGGCGGTCCCGGCGGAGTCGCTCTCGACGGCCGAGGTGATCGCGCTCGAGCCGGTGAAGATCGGCTGGACGGAGGACGACGCGCTCGAGACGATCGCCACGGCCGCGGAGCGCGCCGGCGCCCTGGCGATCGGCCCCGGGCTCGGTCGAGGGGCGCACCGCGCGCGACCTCGTGCGTGCCGTGCTCGAGCGGATCGACCTTCCCGCCGTCGTCGACGCCGACGCGCTGTTCGACCTCGAGCCCGCGCCGCGCGACGCGGCCACCGTGCTCACGCCGCACGCGGGCGAGCTCGCCCGTCTTCTCGGACGCGACTCCGCGTGGGTCGGCGAGCACCGGCTCGAGGCTGCGCGAACCGTCTCACACAGGTTCGGCGCGACGGTCCTCCTGAAAGGTCATGACACGCTCGTCGCGTCGCCCGACGGCACCGTCGTCGTCTGCGACCTCGGTCTGCCTGCGCTCGCGACCGCGGGGACAGGGGACGTCCTGACCGGCGTCGTCGCGGCGTTCCTGTCCAAGGGGCTCGACGCGCCCACGGCGGCCACGGCCGCGGCGGTCGCCCACGGACGCGCCGCGAACCTCTCACCGCACGCCGCAGGCCTGGTCGCCGGCGATCTCCTCGGGCTGCTCCCGGCGGCCCTCGAGCCCTGACGCGAAGTCTCTGACCTTCACCATTCACGCGCGACGACCGCATGGCGGAGAATGGAGCCGTGGAGCGGTCGTGCTTCACCCTCGATCTCGGTGCGATTCGGCGGAACGCCGAGACGCTGCGTGCGCGCTGCCGGTGGGGCCGAGCTGTGGGCCGTCGTCAAGGCCGAGGGGTACGGGCACGGCGCGGTCGACGTCTCGAAGGCTGCGCTCGACGCGGGCGCGACGGCGCTGTGCGTCGCGACGCTGCCGGAGGCGCTGCACCTCCGCGCCGCGCTGCGCAACGCTCGCATCGTCGTGATGGGCCCGGTGTCGGAGCGCGAGATCGGCGAGGCGCGAGTCGCCCGGCTCGAGCTCGTCGCCGCGGACGGGCGGATCCCGGAGGGAGTCAAGGTCCATCTCAAGGTCGACACCGGAATGGGGCGCTGGGGGCTGTCCGAGATCCCGGCGCCGACGCGCGACGTCGTCGGCGTCATGAGCCACCTGGCCTCGGCCGAGGCGGATCCCGCGTTCACCCAGCTCCAGGTCGACCGGTTCCGCGAAGCCACCGCGGAGCTCGGCTCGCTCACGCGCCATCTCGCGAACAGCGCCGCGACGCTGCGCTATGCAGAGGCACGCTTCGACGCCGTGCGCTGTGGGATCGCGCTCTACGGGATCTCGCCGTTCGGCGTCGACCCCGAGGACGAGGGGCTCGAGCCGGCTCTCCGCTGGGAGTCGTACGTCGCGCTCGTGAAGCGGCTCGAGCCGGGGGAGAGCACGGGCTACGGGCGGCGCTACGTCGCCGACCGGGCGACGTGGATCGGCATCGTCCCGGTCGGGTACGCGGACGGCTTCCGGCGCGACATGACGGGCACCGAGGTGCTCGTCGACGGACGTCGGCGTCGCGTCGTCGGGACGATCTCGATGGACGCGCTGGCCGTGCGTCCTCGACGCCGAGCTCTCCGCCGGGCGCCCCGGTGACCCTCGTCGGCGACGGGATCCTCATCGAGGAGCACGCGCGCGTCGCGGAGACGATCGCGTACGAGATCGCGACCGGGCCTGAACACGCGCTCGGGCCGCGCTCGGCGGGTCGCCGTCGATGGATGAGCGGCTTCGCGAGATCCTGAGCGGCGAGGACGCCTGGATCGTCGGTGGGGCGGTTCGCGACGAGCTCCTCCTCCGTCCCGTGCTCGACATCGACGTCGCGTGCGCGGATCCGCGCGACGCTGCGCACCGCTTCGCCGGCGCTTCGGCGGTGCCGTCTTCCCGCTCTCCGAGCGAGCACGGCGCCTGGCGAGTCGTCGCGGACGGCGATCGACGAGACGGTCGACTTCACGCCGCTCGAGCAACGGGATCGACGCCGACCTCGCGACGCGAGACTTCACGTTCAACGCGATCGCCGAGAGCGTCGAGACCGGCGCCGCCTACGACCCGCACGACGGCCGCGGCGACCTCCGCGCCGGGATCGTGCGCGCGGTCTCGGACTCGATCTTCGTCGACGACCCGCTCCGGCTCCTGCGCGCCGTGCGCTTCGAGGACGAGCTCGGGTTCAGCATGGACGAGCGGACCGAGGCGCTCCTGCGCGTGTCGGCCGCGTTGGTGACGGAGCCGGCGGGCGAACGTGTGCTCGCCGAGCTCGGCCGCCTCTCGGCGCGCGGGTATCGACGGCTGCAGGAGGTCGGCGTGCTCGAGCCGCTCGGCGGCGTCCTCGACGAGCGCCTCGACGCGCTCGACGACGCCGACTTCCGGCTCGTGGTGGTCTTCGGCGAGAACCTCGCGCGGCTTCCGATCTCGAACGAGCTCAAGCGCTACTCGGCCACACTGCGCCGCGCGCGTCAGCCCGACGACCCGTCGCCGCGCGCGATTCATCGCTTCCGTCGCGCAGACGGAGCCGTGGGCGCTCGACGCGCTCGCCTACGTCGGCTCGCAGGAGCTCGTGGGCGTCGTCGAGGCCGCGCGGCGCGCCGATCCGCCCGCGCCGCTCGTGCGTGGCGACGAGCTCGGTCTCGAGCCCGGCCCCGAGATCGGACGTATCCTCGACGTCATCGACGAGGAGCGGGCAGCGGGGACGATCACGACGCGCGAGGAGGCGCTCGAGCTCGCGCGCTCGCTCGCGAGGGGAGGACGCGTGAGCGTCGACCTTCGGCTCGCGCTGCAGGAGGAGCGCGCGGCGGATCTCGCCGACCGCGTCCGGCGCCTGCTCGGCCCGTTCACCGGCAACGAGGTCGCGCTCGACGCCGGCTGCGGGACGGGGTCGGTGGCGTTCGCCCTCGCCCCGCTCGTCTCCGAGGTCGTCGGCGTCGACACGCGTGCCGACTACCTCGACGCCGGCCGCCCGAACGCGCCCGCCAACGTCCGCTTCGTCGAGGGCGACGTCATGGCGCTCCCGTTCGGCTACGCGGAGTTCGACATCGTGTGCTGCCATCGCGTTCTCCACCACGTCCGCATGCCCGGCGCTCGCGGTCTCCGAGCTCGCGCGGGTCACGCGTCCCGGCGGGAAGATCTTCATCGCCGACCAGCTGGGCTCGGTCGATCCGCTCGTGAGCCTCGAGATGGATCGCTTCGAGCGCCTGCGCGACTCGACCCACCAGCGGCTCCTGCCCGAGGCGGACATCCGCGGCTTCCTCGACGCGAACGACCTCGTCCTCCTCGTCGTCGGAGGTCACGCGCGAGAGCGTCGACCTCGAGCAGCGGCTCGAGCTCGCCGGCTTCGACGAGGAAGAGCGCGCTCGGATCCGCGGCGCGGCCCCGGCGCAGCCATACGAGGTCGAGGTCGGCTGGTACGTCGCCCGCAAGCCGGGCGTGTGAGGCGCTACTCGTCGCGGTGCTCGCCGGCGCGCCGCGTGACGAGCCGCGAGAAGATCCGCGGCACCACGGCCTGCGCGACCGTCGAGATGCGGTACGGGAACCACGGCACCGTCACCTCCGGCGTGCCCGTCTCGACCGCCTTCACGACGGCGCGGGCGACGTCCTCGGGCTCGATCACGAAGCGGCGCATGAAGCGGCTGCGGAGCTTCGAGCGCTGCGGGAAGCCCTCGGTCTCGACGAAGCCGGGCATGATCGTGTGCACCTGGATCTCCGCGCGGGCGAAGCAGCGCGGCGACGGAGCGCGAGAACGCGAGCTGCGCGTGCTTCGACGCCGCGTACGCACCGGCCGGCGCGAACGCGACGGTTCCGGCGACGGAGACGAGGTTGACGACGTGCGCGCCCGCGTGGAGGCCGGGCGCGAAGGCGCGGAGGCACCAGACGCCGCCGAGGTAGTTCGACGTCGGATCACTCGCTCGACGACCTCGGGGTCGACGTCGAGGAAGCTGCCGCGCGCGGGAACGCCGGCGTTGTTCACGAGCAGCGACCGATCGTCGGATGCCGCTCGAGGACGCGCGCGGCGACCTCGTCGACCTGCGCGCGATCGGAGACGTCGCAGACCTCCCACTCGCCGCCGATCTCGCCCGCGATCCGCTCGAGCTCGTCCGCGCGCCGCGCGAGCAGCACGCAGTGCCAGCCGGTGCGAGCGAGCTCCCGCGCCGTCGCCTCGCCGATGCCCGACGAGGCTCCGGTGATCACCGCGACGCGCTCCCGGCCATCGGGCGGCCACGCTAGCGATTTAGGATCGCCGCGATGGCCGGCAGGTTCGAAGGGAAGCAGGCGCTCGTCCTCGGCGTCGCGAACCAGCGCTCGATCGCGTGGGCGATCGCGAAGCGGCTCGCCGACGAGGGTGCGAGCGTCGCGTTCACCTACCAGGGCGAGCGCATCGAGAAGAACGTGCGCGACCTCGCCGCCGGCGTCTCGAGCCCCCTCGTCACCGAGTGCGACGTCCGCTCGGACGACGACATCGCGCGCGTCTTCTCCGAGGTTGCCGACGCGTTCGGCGGCGGCCTCGACGTCCTCGTCCACTCGGTCGCGTTCGCCGCGGCCGAGGATCTCGAGGGCCGCTTCGTCGACACGCCGCGCGACCGCTTCTGGATGGCGGTCGACATCAGCGCGTACTCGTTCGTCGCGTGCTCACGTGCGGCCGAGCCGCTGATGGAGGCCCGAGGCGGCGGCTCGATCGTGACGATGACCTACCTCGGCGGCGAGCGCGCCGTGCCCGCACTACAACGTCATGGGCGTCGCGAAGGCGACGCTCGACGCGAGCGTCCGCTACCTCGCCTGGGATCTCGGCTTCAAGAACATCCGCGTGAACGCGATCTCGGCCGGGCCCGTCCGCACGCTCGCCGCTCGCTCGATCGCCGGGCTTCACGACGATGCAGACGATGTTCGAGGAGCGCGCGCCGCTCCACCGGCAGATCGAGTCCGACGACTGCGGCGCCGCAGCGGCGTACCTCCTCTCGGACGACGCCGCGAACGTGTCCGGCACGACGCTCTACGTCGACGCCGGGTACCACGCGATGGGGATGTGAGCGGGCCGAGCGGCGTGTCCGTCGAGCAGCGCATCCGAGAGCTCGGTCTCGAGCTGCCGCCCGTACATCGGCCCGCGGCGAGCTACGTGAACGCCGTGCGGACCGGGAACCTCGTCTATCTCTCCGGCGACCGGGCCGGTGAGCGGCCGACGGCCAGGTTCCGACGGGGAAGGTCGGGCGACGACGTCACGACCGAGGAGGCCGCGGCAGCACGCCCGCGTCGTCGCTCTCAACCTTCTCGCGGTGCTCCGGCACGAGGTCGGCGACCTCGATCGCGTCAAGCGCGTCGTGAAGCTGCTCGGGATGGTGAATGCCACTCCGGACTTCGTCGAGCACTCGAAGGTGATCAACGGCTGCTCCGATCTCCTCGTCCAGGTATTCGGCGAGGGCCACGCCCGCTCGGCGGTCGGTGTCGGCAGTCTCCCGTTCGGCATGCCGGTCGAGATCGAGGCGATCTTCGAGGTCGAGGACGAGTGAAGGCGGCGCTCGTACGCGAGGTCGGAGCGGTGCCCGAGGTGGGTGACGCCGCCGAGCCGACGGCGAGACGATCGAGGTCCTCGCGGCGCCGATCAACCCGATCGACCTCGCCGTCTCGCGCGGCATCCTCGCCACGGGTCATCCCGGAGCTGCCGTACGTCCCCGGGTGCGAGGCGGTGGGCCGCACGGCGGACGGCAGGGTGGTCTGGATCTTCGGCGGCTCGCTCGGCCGGACGTCGAACGGTGCGATGGCCGAGCGCGCGGCGATCGGAGACGCTCACGCGATCGAGGTGCCCGACGGCGCGGACCCCGCGCTCGCCGCCGGGCTCGGGATCGCCGGCCTGGCCGGCTGGCTGCCGTTCGCCTGGCGAGCGCCGCTCGAGGGCGGCGAGAACGTCCTCGTGCTCGGCGCCACCGGCTCCGTCGGGTCTCGTGGCCGTGCAGACCGCGCAAGCTCCTCGGCGCAGCCCGTGTCGTCGCGGCCGGTCGCAGCGACGCGGGCCTGCGAGCGAGCGCGCGAGCACGGCGCCGACGCGACGATCCGCCTCGACGAGCGCCGGCGATCTCGTCGCCGCGTTCAAGGAGGCGTTCGACGGCGACGGCCCGAGCTACGTCTTCGATCCGCTGTGGGGCGAGCCGGCGGCCGCCGCGGTCGCAGGCCGCCGTGCCCGCGGCCACGATCGTGAACCTCGGCCAGTCGGCGGGCGCGACCTCCGAGCTCGCGTCGGCTGCAGTGCGCTTCAAGAGCCTCTCGATCCTCGGCCACACCAACTTCGTCGTTCCCGCCGGACGAGCTGGCCGAGCACTACCGCCGGCTCGTCGAGCACGCGATCGCCGGTGAGATTCACGCTCGACGTGGAGCGCGTCCCGCTCGACTCGGTCGCCGACGCGTGGCGTCGTCAGGCGGACGGCCCCGGGGCGAAGCTCGTCGTCGTCCCGTGACCTCGGCCGCCCGACGGTGATGCCAGCTCCGTCGAGAGGGCGCTACTCTGCCCCGGATGGAGTTCCGCGTCCTCGAGGGCGTGCCTCCTGCGGACGTGCGCACGTTTCTCTCCTCGGCCCGACGGCGGACGTTCGAGCGCGAGGAGATCGTCTTCCACCAGGGGGACGTCGCCGACACGCTGCACCTCATCACCAAGGGGAGCTTCGCTCTTCGTGTCGTTGCGCCGTCGGGCGACTCCGCGATGCTCGCCGTCCGCGGCCCTGGTGACACCTTCGGGGAGTTCGCGCTCATCCGGCCCGAGAGCGCCGCCTGGTCACCGTCTCCGCGCTCGAGCGCGGCGAGACCTGTCGATCGGCCGAGCCGCCTTCCGCGAGCTCGTTCGCCGCCACCCGAGCCCTCACGGACGTCCTCGTCGCCCTGCTCGCCGAGCGCCTGCGCTACTCGGACGATCGCATCGTCGCGGCCCACTTCCTCGACGCCGACGCTCGCGTCCGCTGGGTGCTCCTGCAGCTCGGGTCGACGTACCGTGACGAGGACGGCATCGTGATTCCACTCACACAGGAGAACCTCGCGGAGCTGGCCGGCACAGCGCGAGGCACCGTCAATCGCGTCCTGCGGGACGAGCAGGATCGCGGCGTCGTCGCGCTCGAACGCGGGCGCGTCCGCGTGCTCGATCCGGACGCTCTAGCGTCCCGGGTTCGCGGACTTCCAGAGCGCTGACGTCACGATCGCCCAGCGAGTGCGGCGTGAAATCCTCCGCTGTCGCGAGGCTCTCGACGGCGTGCGGTACTCTCCGGCGTCTCGCGCGAAGCGCCGAGACGTGACATGACCGCAGCGGCGACGACGTACCTCATGGCCGCTCCCTCCTCGTATCGATTGGCTCGATACACCGGTAGAGACGCTCCCTGCGGCCCGTCTGTCACGGCCGTGACCCTCGTACGTTCAGTTCGTGACACTCAGCCGTCGCGGTGGACGAGCTTCGATGACGGCGTCGATGTCGGGGAGCTCCCCACCGAGCATCCACGCCGCCTCGATCGTCTCGCCGTCCCGGATCAGGAACGCTGAACGCGATAGGGACGTCGCTCATGCCGAGCGGCTCGAACGAGACGTCGAAGGCGCGCGTTGCGTCACCGTTCCAGTCCGAGAGGAGCGGGACATCGACGCCGAGCGTCTGCGCCCAGGCGCGGTGCGACCAGGCCGAGTCGCGCGAGATGCCGAACGGGCGTGATGCCCGCTGCGGCGAGATCGTCGCTCCTGTCCCGCAGGAGGTGCAGCTCGTTCGTTCAGGTCGGCGACCAGTCCCAGACGTAAAAGCAGCAGCAACGAGAGACCAGGACCGAGGAGCTCGCTCGAGCGGCTGGGCCTCCTCCCGGGGAGATGTCCAGACCGAGACGTCGGGACGCGATCGCCGGCTTCGAGCATCGGTTGCGAACCGTAACCGCTTACGACCCGCAGCACCAGCCTTCGACGCGTGGGAACGACCGTGACCGGAACTGCTCGGAGACGTTCGCCACGGCGCGGAGCCGCTTCCGTCCGTCCGTGACGAACACCCACTGATCGCGGTCGACCGGCCGACGAGCAGCGGTCCCCTGGAGCCACGCGGCCGTCGCGTGAGGCCGTCGGCCCTGGTCGAGGCGATCCGGCTCGCCAGCGGAAGAGCGTCCCGGCTCGCCTGCCACCGACGACGCCGTCGGCTCGCCGTGCCGCGACGCCGCGACGATGTCACGCACGAGCATGGCCGCCGATCCTCGACACGACCCGGAGCCGACGCGTACGCGAGCAGCGCGCTTGTCGCTCGCCACGCCAGCGCTTCGTAGTCGAGCGATCCACGCGGCCGCGGCGACCAGTGTCGGCATCGGCCAGCACGAGCCCGCTGTTCCGCGGCCGCGACGTGAACGGGCCGGGTCCCAGGCAAGTCGGCGGACGAGCAGACGCGAGCAGTCGGTCACCGGTGCCGTCTCCGGCGACGACGCGAAGTCCGGTGCGGTCGACGTACGCGATACGCGTGTCCGTGTCCGTGCCTGTCCAGCGCGGTGAGCGGACGCCCGGTCGGGCGAGGGTCCAGCGCACGTCGCCGTCGGGCTCGAGTGCGGCGAGCTCGTTCTCGCGCGTCGCGACGACGAAGCGACCGAACGGCGACCAGCTCGCCTCGCGGTACGGGCCGAGCAAGCGCTTCGAGCCGTCCTCCTGCACGACCCAGACTCCCGCGTCCGAGGCGACGAGCAGGCGACCCGGCGCCGGCAGGGAGAAGAGCGCGGGCTGCGCACGCTCGACGCCGACGGTCTCACGGATCTCGCCGAGCACGGCGCGGCCGGGCGGGCTCAGCACGGCCGCGAGCAGGGCGGCCGCAACGGCGACGACGACGACCGGGCGCAGCATCCGGCGACGGTGCTCGACCGGCTCGCGCTCCGGGAACGCGGCCTCGAGGATGGTCCACGAGCGCGCGCGTGCCTCGTTCTCGCCGGGAATCTCGATCCGCTCGAGCTCGCGCTTCACAGCTCGTCTCCGAGCGCGTCGAGGCCGCGCCGAAGGCGCGAGTTGACGGTGCCGCGCGGCAGGTCGAGCGCGTCGGCGATCTCGCCTGGCGTGAACTCGAGCAGGTAGCGCATGACGATCACGGCACGGTGCTCCGGCGAGAGGCGCGCGAGCGCGACGAGCGTCTCGTCGTCGGCCGGCCGCTCGGCAGGCGCGGGCACCGAGTCGACGAGCTCGACCTCGCCGCGGAGAGCCCGTGCGCGCATCCAGTCGATCGCGCGGTTGACGACGATCCGGTGCAGCCACGGCCCGAACGGCCGGCGCCGGTCGAAGCGATCGAGCGCACGGATCGCGGCGAGGAACGACTCCTGGGCGATGTCCTCGGCGGCTGCGGCGTCATGCGTGACGAGGTACGGCGGCACGAAACGCGCGGGGCCAGTGCATGCGGAAGAGCGCCTCGAGATCCGAGACCGACCCTCCCTGCGCGCCGCGCACGCGGGCGCGCTCGTCCCGACCCGCGCGCATTCCGTGCCCAGACTACGACGGAACCTGGCGGAGAGGTCCATGCCCGAGATACGTCTCCACGCCGCCCGGAGGTCCAGGGACCCCTCGGGCGCCGGCACGCGTACAAGGTCCGTGAACAGACGCCGGTTCCTGGTCGCCGCCGCCGGACTACCGCTTGCGCTCGCGCTCGAGCCGCGGGCGGTCGCCGCACGCAAGGGCGGCGCTCCGATCGCGCTACGTCACTGCCGACCTCGAGAGCCACGTCGTCGTGCTCGACCTCGGGACGTCCCGCGTGGTCGACGCGCATCCGGACGGGCCCTGGTCCGCGCAGCATCGAGTCCGTCCACGACCGGATCGCCGTGGTCACTCACACGGAGCACGGCGTCGTGTCGCTCCTCGACGCGGCGACGGTCGCGGTGCGTGGCCGAGGTCGAAGGCTTCGACGAACCCCGGCTACAGCGCGGCGCATCCGGAGCAGCCGCTCGCGTACGTCACGGACTCGGCGCGCGAGGAGGTCGTCGTGCTGACGTCGACCGGAGGCGCGTGCTGTGGCGCACGCGGGTGCCTGGACCCGCTCGGCACGTCTCGATCAGCCCGGACGGCGAGACCCTGTGGACGGCCCTCGGGACGAAGGCAGCTCGAGTCGCCGTGCGTCGATACGGCCGATCCGCGCCGCCCGCGGCTCGGCCGGACCTTCGCTCCGCCGTTTCTCGCTCACGACGTCGTCTTCTCGCCCGACGGGCGAACCGTCTGGGTGACGTCCGGCTCCGAGCGTCGCCTCGCGCTCTACGACGGCACTCATCGTCCGCGACGCGTTCTCGAGGCGGGTTCGCCTCCCCAGCACGTCGCCTTCGCGCACGACAAGGCGTTCGTCGCGAACGGTGACGACGGGACCGTCGCTCGCTGCCGGCTCGACGGCGAGCTCGTCCGGGAGGCTCGCGTACCTGTCGGCTCGTACAACGTGACGTTCGGTTGGGGGCGGATCGTCTCGCCCTCGCTCGGTCGGGGAACGGTCAGCGTCCTCGACCGCAACGGGCGCGTGGAAGCCGTTCGAAGCGTCGCCCGAGCGGCACACGACGCCTGCATCGTCTTCGGCCCCTGAAGGAGGCTGCCGTGAAGTCGACACTCGCCACGCTCTGCGCAATCGCCACCCTCGCGCTGGTGCTGGTCGCGGGAGCCGGTGCCAACGGCTCGCCTTACTCGCCTGGTCTCGCGTACGGATGGCCCGGCATCGCCTCTCTCGACAAGCTGCACTTCGTCACGCTCGGACCAGCGAAGTGGACTGTTGTCGCCGCTGTCCGAGCGAGAGACGGACACGTGGTCCGGACCAGAACGGTGCATGGCTTCTACGCGGTGCCGCTCGTTGCGTACGACGGGACCACAGGCGGCCTCTCGGGTGACGGAAAGTCGCTCGTCCTCGGCTCGTACGGGCCGCAGCCCGGCCAATCCGGCAAGACGCGCTTCGTCGTCCTGAACACGAAGACTCTCACCGTTCGGCGTTCGTTGGTACTGGCGGGATCCTGGTCGTTCGACGCGATCTCCCCGAACGGATCGACGCTCTACCTCACCGAGCACCTGCGCGCGGGAGACGATCCGCTCGTATCGGGTCCGGCCGCTCGAGGCGAGCACAGGGCGGCTTCAGAGCGCCATCGTCGATCGGCTCGAGGGCGAGGAGGAGATGGGTGGCGTTCCGGTCGCGAGGGCATCGAGCCCCGATGGTCGCTGGGCGTACACGCTTTACGCACGTCGCGGTGACCATCCGTTCGTGCATGCGCTCGACACGGCGAAGCGGGAGGCGTTCTGCGTCGACCTTCCTCTCCGGCTCGGCTACAACCGGCAGACGGCGCTACGCCTCGAGCTCAGCCCGGCACGTGGGCTGTCCGTGCGGTTCTATGGCGGCAGGCGGCTCGCGACGGTCGATACCGGCACGTGGGAGGTGCGGCACTAGACGACGGCCGGCAGCGCCTCGGTCGCGTCCGCGATCTCGCGCGCGACCTCGACGATGTCGCGGTTCGCGTTGTAGACGCGCAGCTGCCGGTCGGCGGACGAGCCGCGCGCGAGGATCTCGGAGATGCCCTCGAGCTCTCGCTCGGAGCCGAGCTCCGCGCGCGTGCGGCCGGAGCTCGTTCACCGTCCTGCGGATCAGGCGGGCGACCGGGACGCGGTTGCGGCTGCCGGTCGCGAGGTCCATCACCGGCGCCTCGAGCCCGTAGCGCGCCGCGAGCCACTTGTTCTCGCTCGTGAGGATCCGGTGGTACGAGGGGATCTCCGTCGCCCGCCTCGTACTGCTCGCAGAGCTGCTTCACGAGCGCCTGGCAGTACGCCGCGATCGCGACGGCGTCCTCGACGCGCGTCACCGCGTCGCAGATGCGGATCTCGATCGTGCCGAGGCGCGGGTGCAGCCGGATGTCCCACCAGATGTGCGTGTAGTCGGCGATGCAGCCCGTGCGCTCGAGCTGGCCGACGACGGACGCGTAGTCCGCGTAGTCGCGGAAGCGCGGGGGAGGGCCGGAGCGCGGGAACGCCGAGAAGACCATCTGCCGGCTCGACGCGAGCCCGGTCGGCTCGCCGCGCCAGAACGGCGAGCTCGCCGAGAGCGCGAGCAGCGGCGCGAGGTGCGGGAGCAGGCCGTTCACGACCTGGATCGCCTTCTCCGGATCGTCGACCGCGACGTGGACGTGCATGCCGAAGATGAGCTCGCGCCGGGCGACGTACTGCAGCTGGTCGATGAGCGCCTGGTATCGGTCCTTCGCCGTGATCCGCTGGCGCTCGAAGAGGCTGAACGGGTGCGTGCCGGCCGAACCGACGCGCGTGCCCTGCTCGTGCGCGATCCCGGTGACGTAGCCGCGGAGCGTGGTCAGCCAGCGCATGACGTCACCGGCGGTGAGGCAGACGGGCGTCGCGATCTCGAGCACGGACTGCATCAGCTCCGCGTTGATCCGTGCCTCGAGCTCGTGGCCGGTGACCGCGGCGAGCATCGTGTCGATGTGCTGGACGAGGTCGAACGTCTCCGGGTCGAGCAGCTGGTACTCCTCCTCGACGCCGAGCGTGTAGGGGCTGCCGGTGCCGAACCTGTGGTCGAGGACGCTGCCGGCCGGCGCCGAGCCGTTGCCAGTGATCGATGGCGGGATGACCTGCTTCGACGTCACGGGAGGACCGCTTCGACCTCGATCTCGACCTTCCAGCGCGGATCGAAGAGCCCGGCGAGGACCGTCGTGTTGGCGGGCCGCACGTCCCCGAAGACCTCCGCGTGCGCCCGCGCGAAGCCGTCGAAGTCGTCGGCGTTCGTCAGGTAGACGCGCGTGCGGACGACGTGCTCGAGGCTCGTTCCGGCGCGCTCGAGCGCCGTTCCGATGAGCTCGAGGCAGACGCGGGTCTGGTCGTAGATGTCCTCGGGCGGCGGCGAGCCGTCCGCAGGGTTCGCGGCCGTTCCGGACACGTGCACTCGATCGCCGGCGACGACGGCGCGCGAGTAGCCGACGATCGGGCTCGTACGCACCGGTTCCGGCGATGTTGTCGGCGCTCCATGGCTGACTAGTATCGCCGCGCGTGCAGGCACTTCGCCAGATCGACGAGTGGCCCGTCGAGCTCGCCGCCGCGGGTGTCGTCGATCCTCGGGGAAGAATCAGCACGCACGGCGAGACGACGCGGCCGGTCCGTCTCGCGTCGGTCTCGAAGCCGGTCGCGGCGCTCGCGACCCTCGTCGCGGCCGAGGAAGGCGTCGTCGACCTCGACGAGCCGGCAGGCCCGCTCCGGCTCGACGGTTCGCCACCTGCTCGCGCACACGAGCGGTCTGCCGTTCGAGGGCACCGAGCCGATCGCACGTCCGGCGCACAGGCGCATCTACTCGAACGAGGGGTTCCGCGTCCTCGCCGAGCACGTGGCCGAGCGCGCCGAGATCCCGTTCTCCGCAGTACGTGCGCGAGGCCGTCTGCGTGCCGCTCGGGATCGGGCTCGATCCCGAGGGCGATCCCGGGTCCGGCATGCACGCCTCACTGGACGACGTGCTCGCGATCGGGCGCGAGCTCCTCGTGCCTCGGCTCGTCGCGGACGAGACGCGCGACGAGATGGTCTCCGTCCAGTTCCCGGGCCTCTCCGGCGTCCTCCCCGACTACGGCCGCTTCGACCCGCTCGACTGGGGCCTCGGCGTCCAGCTGAACACGCGGCCGCCGACGTGGATGGGGACGCGCACGTCGCCCCGCACGTTCGGCCACTTCGGTGGCTCGGGGACGTTTCTCTGGGTCGATCCGGACGCGAGCGTCGTGTGCGCAGCGCTCACGACGCGCGAGTTCGACACCTGGGCGAAGGAGGCGTGGCCGAGCCTCGCCGACGCCGTGCTCGACGAGCTCGAGCTCGCCTAGCCGTCGTCGGCGAAGAGCGGCCGCACGAGCTCGTCGAACGTCGCCTCGTCGCAGCTTGCGACGACGCACGGCGTCATCGCGGTGACGGTGGCAGTGCGCGGGACGTGCATCGTGAGCGCGACCTCGCCGAAGAACTCGCCGGCCTTCAGGATCCGCCGCTCGCCGAGCGTCGACTGCGAGACGCCGGCGACACCCGAGAGGAGGACGAAGAAGCGATCGCCGGGCTCGCCCTCGCGGATCAGGACCGTCCCGGACGTGACCTCCTCGCGCTGCATGCGGTCGGCGAGCTTCGTCGAGCGTCTCGCCCGTGAGGTCGGCGAAGAGCCCGACGCGCGCGAGCTCGGTCACCGACGCCGGGACGTGCCGGGGAGACACGGCAGTACGGTACCCGCGTGGCGATCCTGGCACGGCTGGCGCTTCTGCCCACGGTGCCGCGCGGAGCTGACGCACCTCGGGTCGCGGGTCGAGTGTCCTGCGTGCGGGTTCGTCCGCTATGCGAACCCGCTGCCCGCCGTTGCCGCGCTCGTCGTCGACGCGGATGGACGCCTCCTCCTCGGACGGCGTGCCTTCGAGCCGGACGTCGGGCTGTGGGACACGATCGGCGGCTTCCTCGACGAGGACGAGGATGCCGTCGACGCGACTCCATCGCGAGGTGCGCGAGGAGACGGGGCTCGAGGTCGAGGTCGGCGACTTCGTCGGTGCCTTCAGCGACCGCTACGGCGCCGCCGAGGATGCGCCCAGTGCGCTGAATCTCGTCTACGAGGCTCGGCTCGTCGCCGGGGAGCCGCAGCCGGCGGACGACGTGTCCGAGCTCGCGTGGTTCGCGCGCGACGCGTTGCCCGCGGACGACGAGCTGGCGTTTCGCTGGATCGCTCCCGCCCTGCGTCGCTGGGCGAGCAGGTACGCCGAGCAGTGACGACGACGCGACCGCGAAGCGGTCGCCTTCAGGGGTCTTCCGCGAACGGAATCCGCGCTCGCGGATTCCGTTCTTGCGGACAGACAAGACCGAAGGGCCGGCGAACCGGCCCTTCGGTTAGGGGAGGGGGAGGGGGAAGCCTCGAACAAGACCTGCTGCACGTCCTCAAAGCCTGCCGCAGCGAGGTCCTATCAGGTCCTGACCCGCGATGGAAGTGCGGGCGCGCGGGCGTCAGGCGGCGAAGCCGAGCGACTTCTCGAGCATCGACTTCGGCTGAGCGCCGACCGCGGCGGCCGCAGGCTCGCCGTCCTTGAAGAGGATCATCGTCGGGATCGACATCACGCCGTACTTCATGGACAGGCCCTGCTCCTCGTCGATGTTCACCTTCACGAGCTTGACCTCGTCCTTGCGCTCCTCGGCGATCTTCTCGAGGACCGGCGCGACGGCGTGGCACGGACCGCACCACTCGGCCCAGAAGTCGACGATGACCGGAGTCTCGCTCTTCAGGACCTCCTGCTCGAAAGTGGCTTCCGTGACGTCAAGTGCCATGAGACTCATTCGTTCCTTTCATACGTGTCATTTGCGAATGCCAGGTTCTTGAACGACGAGACCGCCGAAACCCTTCCCTAGACTGGATTCCCAGTGACGCAGATCTTCACACCGCTTCCGGACAAGCCGGATTCGAACGCGCTCGAGCTCGAGATCCTCGGGACCTGGGAACGCGAGCGGACGTTCGAGCAGCTTCGCGACCAGAACCGCGGAGGGCCGACGTTCAGCTTCGTCGACGGTCCGGTCACCGCCAACAAGGCGCTCGCCGTCCACACCGCGTGGGGCCGCACGCTCAAGGACGTCTTCCAGCGGTACAAGGGGATGCGCGGCTTCGAGCAGCGCTACCAGAACGGGTTCGACTGCCAGGGGCTCTGGATCGAGGTGGGCGTCGAGCGCGAGCTCGGCCTCAACTCGAAGCGCGACATCGAGGAGTACGGCCTCGCCGAGTTCGCGCGACGTTGCCGCGAGAAGGTGATCTGGTCGGCGACGGAGCTCACCCGCGGGTCGAAGCGGCTCGGCCAGTGGATGGACTGGGGAAACGACTACTTCACGTTCTCGGACACGAACATCGAGTACATCTGGGGCTTCCTCAAGCGCATGTGGGAGCGAGGGATGCTCTACGAGGGCCATCGCTCGACGGAGTGGTGCCCGCGGTGCGGGACGTCGATCTCGCAGCACGAGCTCACGCAGAGCGGCGTCTACCAGGAGCGAAGCGACCCGTCGCTGTACGTCCGGTTCCCGCTCCTCGACCCGCCTGGCCAGTCGCTCGTCGTCTGGACGACGACGCCGTGGACGCTGCCCGCGAACGTCGCGGCCGCGGTCAACGCGGATGCCGAGTACGGACGGCGGGAAAACGGCGAGTGGGTGGCGGTCGCCCGTTACCCGGGCGAGTCGTTCACGCGCACCGTTGCGGGATCGGAGCTCGTCGGTCTTCGCTACCGCGGGCCGTTCGACGACCTCGAGCCGGTGACCGGTGTCGAGCACCGTGTGATCCCGTGGGACGAGGTCTCGCTCGAGGAGGGGACGGGGATCGTCCACATCGCCCCCGGCGCAGGACGCGAGGACTTCGAGCTCGGGCGCATCCACGAGCTGCCGGTGCTTTCACCCGTCGACGAAGCGGGGCGCTTCTACGACTCCTACGGGTGGTTGCACGGCCTCTCCACCGCCGACGCCGCCGATCAGATCGTGGGACGGCTCGCGGAGACCGGTTTCCTCCTCGAAGCCGGCACGTACGAGCACCGCTACCCGCACTGCTGGCGGTGCGACACGCCCCTGATCTGGCGCGTCACCGACGACTGGCTGATCGCCGTCGACGAGCTTCGACAGCCACTCATCGACGCGAACGCGACGGTCGAGTGGACGCCCGCGTACATGGGCAAGCGCATGGACGACTGGCTGCGCAACATGGGCGACTGGAACATCTCGCGCCGGCGCTACTACGGACTCCCGCTTCCGATCTACGAGTGCGAGTGCGGGCACGTCACGGTCGTCGGCTCGAAGGCCGAGCTCGCGGAGCGTGCGGTGTCGGGCCTCGAGCAGCTCGAGGAGCTCCGGCGGCCGTGGGTCGACGACGTGCCGATCCGCTGCGAGGCGTGCGGCGAGACGGTGCGGCGGATCCCCGAGGTCGGGGACGTCTGGCTCGACGCAGGGATCGTCCCCTTCTCGACGCTCGGGTGGCAGAGCGACGAGTACGTCGTCGAGGGCTACGCGACCGGAGCTGCGAAGGGCTTGACGACCGCCGACCTCCCCGACCACGCCTACTGGGAGACGTGGTTCCCGGCGGACTGGGTGTCCGAGATGCGCGAGCAGATCCGGCTGTGGTTCTACTCGCAGCACTTCATGTCCGTCGCTCTCACCGGGCGCGCGCCGTATCGCCGGGTGCTGGGCTACGAGAAGATGCTCGACGAGCACGGCCGCGAGATGCACGGCTCGTGGGGGAACATGATCGACGCCGAGGACGCCTTCGAGCGCATGGGCGCCGACGTCATGCGCTGGCAGTACTGCGCGCAGCCGCCGAACCAGAACCTCCTGTTCGGGTTCGGGCCCGGCCACGAGATCAAGCGGAAGCTCCTCACGCTCTGGAACTCCTGCAAGTTCCTCGTCGACTACGCGAACATCGAAGGCTGGGAGCCGACGTGGGCCGACCTCGCCGACGGACCGGACTGCGCGCTCGAGCCGCTCGACCGCTGGCTCGTCGAGCGCACGCGCGCGCTCGTCGCCGAGGCGACCACCGGCTACGAGTCGTGGCTCTCCGTCGACGTCGTTCGCGCCTACGAGGCCTTCATCGACGACGTCTCGAACTGGTATATCCGCCGCTCGCGTCGCCGCTTCTGGGACGGCGACCCGGTCGCGCTGCGAACGCTCTGGTACGCGCTCGTGCAGGGGCTCCGCGTCGTCGCGCCTCTCATGCCGTTCCTCACCGACCACCTGTGGCGCGTCCTCGCCGAGCCCTGCGATGATGCCCCGGCCTCCGTCCATCTGGCCGGGTGGCCCGAGACGGCGGAGCCGGACGCTGCGCTGCTCGCCGAGATCGCCGAGCTCCGTCGCGTCGTCGAGCTCGGTCGCCAGGCGCGCGCGACCTCGGGCGTGAAGCTCGCGGCAGCCGCTCCGGACGCTCGTCGTGGAGGGCGCGCCGGCTCGCGGAGAGCCACGCCGACGAGGTCGCAGACGAGCTTCGCGTGCGCGAGGTCGCGTTCGGTCAGGTCGAGGCGAGCGAGCTCCGCGTGAAGCCGAACCTTCCGGTGCTCGGGCCGAAGCTCGGCAAGGAGCTCGGGGCGGTCCGGTCCGCGCTCCAGTCCGGCGACTTCGAGGAGCTCCCCGACGGCGGCATCCGCGTCGCCGGGCACGACCTCACGCGGCGACGAAGTCCTCGTCGAGCGGGAGGGCAAGGACGGCTGGGCGGTTGCGGGGGGCGACGGGCTGACGGTCGCGCTCGACCTCCACCTCGACGACGATCTCCTGCGCCGAGGGCGCGTCTACGACCTCATTCACTCCGCCAACACGCTGCGCAAGGAGTCGGGGCTCGAGCTCACGGACCGGATCGCCCTGACGGTCCCCGAGACGGACGCAGACCTCCTCGAGCACCGGGAGTGGATCGCACGCGAGACGCTCGCGGTGTCCGTCGATGCGGGCGGTACCGAGCTTGCGCTTGCGAAGTCCCCCGCCGCCTGAGCCGTTCCAACTGCCCGCGGGTTCACGCTCACGGGCACGGGTCGACCGTGGGTCTTCTGACGACTTCGCGCGCGGCAAGTCGTCGAGTCAGTCTCCCGCGAGGAAACTAGCTCTGCGCCGCGAGCTCGAGCTCGCGGCGGAGCTCGACCGGGAGGCGGAACGTGACGTCCTCCTCGACGATGCGATACGGCTCGATCCTTGTGACACCGCGGGCCCGGAACCAGTCGCAGACGCGGCTCACGAGCTTCTCCGGCGCCGATGCGCCCGACGTGATGCCCACTGTCGTCACGTCCTGCAGCCAGGCCTCGTCGATCTCGGTCTCGTCGTCGATGAGGTACGCGGGAGTGCCGGCCGCGCGGGAGGTCTCGACCAGGCGGTTCGAGTTCGACGAGTTCCTCGACCCGATGACGAGCAGGAGGTCGATCTCGGGAAGCATCTCCTTGACCGCCCACTGCCGGTTGGACGTCGCGTAGCAGATGTCTTCCTTGCGCGGCGCGCGGATCTCGGGAAAGCGCCGCCGCAACGTGGAGATGATGTCGCCGGTCTCGTCGACGGAGAGTGTCGTCTGCGTGACGTACGCGAGCTTCGTATCGCTCGGGAAGTCGAGCGCCTCGGCCTCCGCGATCGTCTGGACGAGCACGGTCGCTTCCGGCGCCTCGCCCATCGTGCCGACGACCTCCTCGTGCCCCTCGTGCCCGATGAGCACCACGGTGTAGCCCTCGTCGGCGTAGCGGCGAGCCTGCACGTGCACCTTCGTCACGAGCGGACACACGGCGTCGATGACGTTGTGACCGAGCTTCGCGGAGTTCGCGAAGACCGACGGCGCGACGCCGTGCGCGGAGTACACGACCGTCGCGCCCTCCGGGACCTCCGTCTCCTCCTCGACGAAGATCGCCCCGCGCGCCTCGAGGTCGTGCACGACGTGGATGTTGTGGACGATCTGCTTCCGCACGTACACGGGAGCGCCGTAGTGCTCGAGCGCGAGCTCGACGGTCTCGACGGCGCGCTCGACGCCCGCGCAGTAACCGCGCGGTGATGCCAGGAGGAGGCGCTGAACCATGGCTAAAGGGTAGTCAGCGCGCCGACTGGGCCACGAGGATGCCGACGATCACGATCGCGCCGCCGACGAGCTGCGTCGCGCCGAAGGTCTCCCCGAGCCACGCCCACGCGATGACCGTGGCGACGACCGGCTCGAGCGTCGCCACGATCGACGCCCGCGTCGCGCTGATGTGCCGGAGCGACCCGGTGAGTAACGAGAACGTGATCATCGTCCCGATCAGGACGATGAACGCCACGAGCACCCAGACCGGAGCCGAGTGTTCGGACAGGTTCCCCTGCAGCGAGACGCGGTCGTCGAGGACGTCCCACGGGAAGTCCCACAGCGGCTGGACGACGGCCCAGAGCAGCGCCGCGAAGAGGAAGCCGTAGAACGAGAGCGACGCGGCGTCGCGATGACGGCGCTCGCGCTCGGCCATCAGCAGATACGCGGTCAGCGCGAACGCACCGCCGAACGCGGCTGTGACGCCGACCGTGCTGAACGCGACGCCCGACCACAGCTCGACGACGAGCGCGAGGCCCGTGAGGCAGAGGGCGACCGAGAACCAGATCCGCCGCCTGACGTGCTCCCGGTACACGAACCGCGCGAAGAGGGCGACGAAGAGAGGCGCCGTGAACTCGATGAGGAGCGCGACGCCCACCGGGAGGTTGTCGATCGCGACGAAGTACAGCCACTGGACGAGCGCAACCCCGACGAGGCCGAATGCGACGAGGAAGAGGAGCTCGCGGCGGCCGACCCGGAGCTTCGAGGGTGCGACCGCGAGGAGGAAGACGAAGAAGAGGATCGCCGCGCACGTGTTGCGGATCTGCGCCAGCTCGAGCGACGAGAGCCCCGAGCCGAGTACGACCTTCGAGACGCTCCCGTTGACCGCGAAGAGCGTCGCCGCGGTGGCGACCATCGCGTAGCCCAGCCGCGTCTTGTCGTCGGGGCGCCCCTCCGGGAGCAGCGTGGGCGCGTCGACCATGGGGCCCGCAGGCTATCCACCTACACTGTTCGGACTCGGGGCGTAGCTCAGCCTGGTAGAGCGCTCGCTTTGGGAGCGAGAGGCCGGCAGTTCGAAGTCTGCCCGCCCCGACTGTGAGGCGCGTGCCCGTCGTCGTCGCAGCGTTCGTGCTGGCCGCCTCAGCCACGGGCGTCGGATCGCCAAGTGACACTGTGTCACAAGGCTTGTTCGCGTTCCGCGGCCAGATCGAACGGATCGACGCCGCGCAGGCGAAGCGCATGACCGGCGTGTCGTGGCGTAAGGGCTGCCCGGTGGCGCTCCGTGACTTGCGGCTGCTGACGCTCTCGCACTGGGGCTTCGACAGAGGCGTTCGGACCGGTCGGCTGATCGTCCACCGCGACATCGCCCGCGAGCTCGTCTCTGTCTTTCGCGACCTCTATTCAGTGCGCTTCCCGATCCGGCGGATGGTCCCGGTCGATGCCTACGGTGGGAGCGACTTCCGCTCGATCGAGGCCGACAACACGTCCGCGTTCAACTGTCGCTACGTCGACGGGACGACTCGCTGGTCCGAGCATGCGTACGGCCGAGCGATCGACGTCAACCCGATCGAGAACCCGTACGTCTCGGGCGGGCAGACGTCGCACGCTGCGAGCCGGTCGTACCTCGAGCGATCGCGGAGACGCCCCGGCATGGCGTACGAGGGCGGCGTGCTCGTGAGGGCGTTCGACCGCGTCGGGTGGGGTTGGGGCGGCCGCTGGTCCGGCACGAAGGACCATCAGCACTTCTCGGCGAGCGGCCGCTGACGCGGCGAGGGCGCCGTTGCGGCGCCCTCGCGAAGTCGAAACCGGCCCGAGTCCTATGCGACCGCAGGCTTGCGGCCGGCGACGAGGTAGGTCCAGATCGCGCCGCCGAGCACACCGCCGGCGAGTGGGCCGACGATGTAGATCCAGACGTTCCCCCAGTCCTGGTTGTAGAGGACGGGGTCGAGCGAGCGTGCGGGGTTGAACGATCCACCCGAAGCGGGGCCGACCGTCGTCGCGGCGGTGAAGATGAAGAGGCCGATCAGCAACGGCGCCATGACACCCTTCCAGGCCGCGCGCTCGTCGGTGGCGACGGTGAGGATGACCATCACGAAGAGCCCAGTCGCGATGATTTCGAGCACCAGTGCGGCCCAGTCGTCGATGCCGACGCCTGGATTCGTCTCCAGGCCGTTCGTGACCGCCTTCGAGTAGACGATCGCCATGACGAGGACGGCACCGAACCCACCGACGAGCTGTGCGATCCAGTACGGAATCACGTCGCGGCTGGGGAACTTCCCGGCGATGGCGAGCCCTGCGCTTACCGCCGGGTTGAAGTGGCCGCCGGAGACATGCCCGAAGGCCGTGATCGCGAGCGCGAGCCCGAGACCGAACCCGAAGGCGATGCCGAGCGGCCCGATCTGATCGATGCCGAAGTCGGTTGCGATCGCGATCCCGCTGAAGCCGAAGAAGAAGAAGAGGAACGTCCCGACGGCCTCTGCCGCGAGACGCGTGGCGAGTGGCTGCTCCATGATCCAGACCTCCCGATAGCGCTGTCGAGACGCCGTTCGGCGCGGTCGGGGTGGTTCCTGCGCGAGAGAGAGCGGGCGACCGGGCTCGAACCGGCGACATCCAGCTTGGAAGGCTGGCGCTCTACCAACTGAGCTACACCCGCGTGCGACTAGCGTAGCGCCGTGGATCCGTACGCGTGGTCGTGGAACGCGGAGGCTCTCGTCGTCCTCGGACTCACCGTCGCGTACGTCGCCGCGGTGCGACACCACGCCACCGGGCCGTGGCGCGTCGCTGCGTTTCTCGGCGCGATGGCGATGCTGCTCGCCGTCAGCGTGACGCCGATCCACACGCTCGGGATGCACTACCTGCTGACGATGCACCTCCTGCAGAACGTCGTCCTCGCGGAGTGGGCGCCTCTGCTCGTGGTGCTCGGGATCCCACCCGGGCTTGCAGCCGCAATCGCGCGGCCGGGCATCGTGCGCGCGCTCACGCACCCGGCGGTGGCGCTGCCGCTCTGGCTCGCCAACTACATGCTCTGGCACCTGCCCTGGATCTACGACGCGGCGCTCGAGAACCCGAGCACGCTGCTCCACCTCGAGCACGCCCTGTACTTCCTCACCGGCCTTGCGATGTGGTGGTGCGTCTTCCAGGACGAGCCGCACCGACTCGGAGCGGGAACGCGCGCGGCCTACGTCTTCGCCGCGTTCGTCCTCGGCAGCCCGATCGGGCTCGTCCTGGCGCTCGTGCCGGAGCCGATCTACGACTTCTACGTCGAGGCGCACCACCGCGTGTGGGGGCTCGATCCGCTCGAGGACCAGCAGCTCGCCGGGATGCTCATGGCGCTCGAGCAGGCCGTCGTATTCTTCGCCGTCTTCGCGTACTGGTTCTTCCGCTTCCTGGCGGAGGAGGAGCGCCGCGAGGACGTTGACCCTCCACCGGTCGCCGCGTAGGGTCGCGGCCGTGCGACGACTCGTCGTCCTTGCCGCCTCGCTCACGCTGGCCGTCGCGGCGCTGTCGGCGGAAGCTGCCACGCCGCCGTTCCAGTACGGCGTCGCGGCGGGCGAGATCACATCGACCTCGGCGGTCCTCTGGGCACGCGCTTCTAGCGCAGGCCCCATCCTCCTGGTCGTAGGCCCGGAAGGGGCAGGCGGGCGTGCCGTCGCAATGACACTCCGCGCCGTCCGCGGCGACGACCTCACCGTCACCGCGCGGGTCGTCGGGCTCCGGCCCGCGACGACCTACGCCTACCGATTCGGCCAGGCCGGGCGCGTTTCCGTGGGAACGTTCAGGACCGCTTTTCCGCCGAGTCGAGGCGCGACGATCCGGTTCGCCTTCTCGGGCGATGCCGACGCGACGCCCGGTTCGAACGGGCAGCCGGCGTTCAACCGCTTCCAGGTCTACGCGCGGATGGCGGCGGAGAACAACGACTTCAACATCAACCTCGGCGACACCATCTACTCGGACAGCGAGATCGGCGGGGCACCGGTCGCGCGCACCGTCTCCGAGAAGTGGGGGAAGTACAAGCTCGGCCTTGCGCTTCCGGCGCTCCAGAGGCTCCGCGCATCCGCCGGCCTGTACAGCCACTGGGACGACCACGAATTCGTGAACGACTTCTCGCGCGCCGAGAACGGCGATGCCCTCTATCGGGCCGGCATGAAGGCGTTCACGGACTATTCACCCGTCGCGAAGCCGTCGGCCGCGACCGGTCTCTACCGCACCTTCCGCTGGGGCAAGAACCTCGAGCTGTTCTTCCTCGACGAGCGCTCGTTCCGTAGCTCGAAGTCGACGCAGGTCTGCGACGGCGACCTCGCGCCGACCGCGCCGCAGGCCGTGCGTGACGCGTTCGCGACGCTCGCGCCCGGACTCAGGAATCCGGTGCCGCCCGCCTGTCTCGCGGCGCTGGACGACCCGGCGCGCACGATGCTGGGCGCGCGTCAGTACGCCGCGTTCACGAAGGCGATCAAGGCGTCGACGGCGACCTGGAAGGTGATCGTGAACGAAGTGCCGATCCAGCAGTACTACGCGCTGCCGTACGACCGCTGGGAGGGATACGCAGCCGAGCGCGACCGGCTCCTGCGCTTCCTTCAGGCAAACGGGAAGAACGTCGTCTTCCTCACGACCGACACGCACGGCAACCTCGTCAACGAGGTGCGCTACAGGACGCTCGGCGGCCCGCCGGAAGGCACCGGCATCTGGGAGGTCGTCACCGGCCCGGTCGCGACCAACACCTTCGCGAAGGAGATCGACGGCTACCTTGGCCAGAAGGGTGCGGGAACGGCCATCGGCGCCCTCTTCTTCAAGCCTGCCCCGCCGAACGGGATGGGCATGCGCTGCGCCGCCCTCGACACGTACAGCTACGCGCAGGTCACGGTCACCGCGAAGCGCCTGACGGTCGCGATGAAGGACGCAAAGGGGCGCCCGGTGCGCGAGGCGACCGGGGTCGCGTGTGCGCCGCTCGTGCTGACGGCGCGCTAGCGGCGAGCGGCCGTCGCGCCGACCACCCTCGCGACGAGCGCCCGGAACTCTCGGTGGACAGAGCGGCGGCCGGGCCGATATTGCAAGTCAAATCATTTGCGTTACGCTCGGATCTTGGCCTCTCCAACCGTGCGCGACGCCGTCTTCGACGTCCTGCGTGAGCGGGACCTCACGAAGCTGTTCGCCAATCCCGGCTCCACGGAAGTCCCCTTCCTCACCGGCTTGCCAGCGGATCTCGACTTCGTTCTCGCGCTCCACGAGGCGTCGGTCGTCGGAATCGCAACAGGGTACGCGCTGGGCAGAGGCGAGCCGGCGCTCGCCCTCCTGCACACGACCGCAGGGCTCGGAAATGCGGTCGCTGCTATTGCAACGGCCCGGGTCAACCGTGCGCCGCTCGTCGTGCTCGTCGGGCAGCAGGATCGACGGCACCTCGCCCACGAGCCGTTTCTCACGGGGCGTCTCGCCGGGCTGGCGGGCGACTATCCGGTCTGGTTCGACCAACCCGTGAGGCCGCAGGACGTCCCGGGGGCAATAAGCCGCGCCTGGCACGAGGCAACGACAGCGCGCGGCCCAGCCCTCGTCGTCGTGCCCATGGACGACTGGGCTGCGCCCGCACCGGATGACGCCGAACAGCCCGCCGCCGCCGGCGTGGTCCTACGTGCGAAGGCGGTGGATCCTACGGCCGTCGACGCGATCGCCGCCTTGCTCGACGAAGCCCGGCACCCGGCGATCGTCGTCGGCGCCGAAGCCGACGAGCCCGACACCTGGGAGGCGCTCGTCGAGCTGGCGGAGACACTCGGTGCACCGGTCCTGCAGGAGTCCTTCAGCGCCCGCGCCGGGTTTCCGCAGGATCACCCGCAGTTCGCAGGGCACCTTCCCGCTGATCGACTGAGGTTGCGTGCGGCGCTCCAGCCGTACGACGTCGTGCTCGTTCTCGGCGGGCCGGCATTTCGCCAGTACGGGTACGCCCCCGGTCCGTTCTACGAAGCGGGCACCCGCGTGGCGGTCGTCACCGAGGACAAGGACGAGGCGCACCGAAGTGCCGCGGAGCTCGCGGTGATCGCTCCGGTGCGGGCGGTCTGCGTCGCCCTCGCCGGACGGCTGCGGGCCCGGGAGCCCTCGTACTCACGCAGCGAGCCACCGCTCGCAGAGGTCGCCCACAACCCTCTGCGGGCAACGAATGTCTTCACGGCCCTCGCGAGCCGTTTGTCCCCGGACGCGGTTGTCATCGAGGAGAGCCCGTCGAGTCGTCCCGAGCTCCTCGCGCGCATTCCGGCGAGGGCCCCACTCGGGTCCTTGAGCCCCGCGATGGGAGGCCTCGGGTTCGCCTTCCCGGCGGCGATCGGCCTGCGCATGGCGCTACCGGAGCGACCCGTCGTCGCGATCGTCGGGGACGGTTCGGCCATGTACTCGTTCCAGGCGTTGTGGAGCGCAGCGCACTACAGGGTCGGCGCCCTCATCGTCGTCCTCGCGAACGGCGGCTACGCGATCATGGACCGGCTCGCCGAGACGCAAGGCGACGCGGCGCCCTGGCCGCAGCTGACGGGGATCGACATCGCGGGTCTCTCGCGCGCGCTCGGGTGCCACGCCGAACGCATCACGACGCCGGCGGAGCTCGAAAGCACGTTCGACGAGGTCGTTCCGGACCTCGCGGAACGGGACGAGCCGCTCCTTCTCGAGATCGCGGTCGCTCCGGACGAGAGGTTCGAGCCGTGACAAGGACGAGGATGGTCGCACGGTGAACCCATCGTCGACAGAGCGTGCGCGGTTCACCCAGCCACGCGGCACGAGCAGCCAGCAGATCGCGAAGGAGATCCGCCGCTACATCGTGCAGCAGCGTCTCCAGCCCGACGATCGGCTCGGGACCGAGACCGGAGCTCGCGACCGAGTTCGGAGTCAGCAGGCCGACGCTGCGCGAGGCGCTCCGCCTGCTCGCCTCCTCCCACCTCATCCGCGCAACGCGGGGGCCGGGCGGGGGCGTGTTCGTCGCGAGCACCGAGAACGAGGGGATCGGCCGCAACCTGAGCGAGTCCATTGCGACGATGCTCGAGGCCGAGAGCGTGCCTCTGCTCGAGCTCGTGGAGGCCCGCATCCATCTCGAAGTGCCTCTCGCGGGACTGGCGGCAGTGAACGCCACCGACGAGACCGTCGTCGAGCTGGAGCATGCGATCGAGAGTGCCCGCGGGCATCACCAGGCTTCGGACGAGTTTCGTCTCGCCGATGCACGCTTCCACCGCATCATCGCGCGGACTGCCGGGAACGAGCTCCTCCGCGCCTTCACGAGCTGGACGCTCGACGTCCTGCAGCCGCACCTCGTGGCGCGTGTCGGCGGGTCGATCGACGGAGACCTCATCCTCCGCCAGCACCGAGATGTTGTCCGTGCGATTCGGCAGGGCCAGTCGGTCGCGGCTCAGCGCGCGATGCGGCGCCACCTCGAATACGTGCTCGATCGAACACGCGTCGTGGAGTCGCGGCGATGACGCCCGGAGCGATCGCCCCGGGCTAGTACGGCGACCGCCTGCACCACCGACGATGGTGGCGTTCAGGCGGCTCACCCCTTCTCACACGCGCTCGAGACCCACGTAGTTCTCGGCGAGCGAGGTGGCGGCGGCCGTCGACGTGGTCACGTAGCGAAGCTGCGAGAGCTGCAGCTTGAGGTCGAAGTCGCCCTCGGACTCCGCGAGGTGGAGCATCGAGGTCATCCACCACGAGAAGTGCTCGGCACGCCAGACGCGCCGTAGGCACTCCGTCGAGTAGGCGTCGAGGAGCTCCTCGCTTCCCGTCCGGTACCAGGCACCGAGCGCGTCGGCCAGCAGGCGTACGTCGTGCAGAGCGAGGTTCAAGCCCTTCGCGCCCGTGGGCGGCACGATGTGCGCTGCGTCCCCGGCGAGGAAGAGGCGTCCGTGCCGCATGGGCTCGGCGACGTAGCTCCGCATCCCGGTGACGCCCTTTTCGAGAACCTGGCCCTCGGCGAGCGTCCAGCCCTCGAGCCCGAGCCGGAGCTGCAGCTCCTCCCAGATGCGCTCGTCCGGCCACTCCGCGAGGTCCTCGGCCGGGCGGCACTGGATGTACAGGCGGCTCAGCTCCGGGGAGCGGAGACTGAGCAGGGCGAAGCCCCGCTCGCTGTGCGAGTAGACGAGCTCGTCGTTGGACGGCGCCACGGCGGCGAGGATGCCGAGCCAGCCGAACGGGTACTCGCGCGAGAACTCCCGAAGGACGTCGTGCGGAATGCTGGGGCGGCACACGCCGTGGAAGCCGTCGCAGCCAGCGACCACGTCGCACTCCAGCACGTGGTCGCGGCCGTCGTGGGAGAAGTGGATGCCAGGGCGCACGGAGTCGAGATCGTGAACGCTCACGTCGGAGACCTCGAAGAGGAGCGGAAGGCCTGCGTCGAGGCGGATCGCGATGAGGTCCTTCACGACCTCGGTCTGCCCGTAGATGACGATCGTCCGGCCGCCCGTGAGCTCGCTGAGCGCGATGCGGTGGCGCTCGCCGTCGAACTGGAGCTCGATGCCGTGGTGGACGATCCCCTCCCTCTGGAGCCGCTCCCCCGCACCGGCGTCGACGAGGAGGTCCGCGATCGCCTGCTCCAGCACGCCCGCGCGGATTCGGTGCTCGACGTACTCGCGGCTCCGATCCTCGAGAACGACCGACTCGATGCCCATCGTGCTGGAGGAGGTGTGCAAGCGTGAGGCCCGCCGGGCCGGCGCCGACGATGCCCACCTGAGTGCGCATCAGGCCTGCGGACCGTCGATCTCGTCGAGCACCTTCTGGGCGACCGCGAACGCGCCGTTCGCTGCCGGCACGCCGCAGTAGATCGCGCTGTGCAGGAGAACTTCCTTGATCTCGTCCGGAGTGAGCCCGATGCGCAGCGCTGCCCGCACGTGCATGGCCAGCTCCTCCTCGCGCCCGAGCGCGACGAGTGCGGTGAGCGTGATGCAGCTCCGAGTGCGCCGGTCGAGCCCGGGCCGCGACCAGATCTCCCCCCAGGCGTAGCGGGTGATGAGGTCCTGGAAGTCCGCAGTGAACTCCGTCGTGCGGTCGATCGCCCGGTCGACGTGCTCGTCGCCGAGCACCTCCCGGCGGGTGCTCATTCCGCGGTCGTACTGCTCGCTCACGCCGCCTCCTCGGTGCTCGTGGACCCGGACAGGAACTCGGCCAGTGCCTCGGTCGAACCGCTCGGGCTGCTCGACGTTCGCGAGGTGCGCCGCGCCGCTCACGATCGTGAGCTTCGCACCCGGGATCGAGTCGGCGAGAATGCGGCCGTCGCTCGGCGGCGTGGCGATGTCGTCTGCTCCCGCGACGACGAGCGTAGGAGCGTCGATCCTGTCGAGCTCGGCGCGTACGTCCCAGAGCGCGAGCGCCTCGCAGCAGGCCGCGTAGCCCTCGGCCGGGATCGACTCGAGCATCGCGCGGAAGCGGGCCGCGACCGCGGCGTCCCTCGAGCGAAACCGCTCCGTGAACCAGCGCTCGCACACGCGCTCCGCGACGGCGCCCATGCCCTTGGCGCGCACGAGCCGGGCGCGCTCGTACCACCCTTCGGGACCGCCGAACCGGGCGGCGGTGCAGCACAGGACGAGCCGCTCGACGCGGTCGGGTGCCTGCAGCGCCAGCGCCATTCCCACCGCTCCGCCGAGCGAGAGCCCACAGAACGTCACCCGCTCGAGCTCGAGCTCGTCGAGGAGCTCGACGACGCCGGCCGCGAGCCCGTCGACCGTGAGCGGACCGTCCGGAAGCGGGGAGCGCCCGTGCCCGGGGTGGTCGTAGCGGACGACCTTCCACTCCTGCTCGAGCGTTGCGACTTGCGCGTCCCACAGCTCCCACGTCGTCCCGAGCGAGTTGGCGAAGACGAGCGCGGGTCGTCCCTCGGGTCCGTCGGTCCGGCGCCCGAGGATCACGGCTGGTTGCCTCCCCCGTCGCGGTAGTACGCAAGCGCGCGGTCGACGAGGGCCTCGGCCGATCCGAGGTAGCTCGTCGGATCGAGTGCGGCGTCCAGCTCGTCGGCTGTGAGGCCGACCCGCTCGTCGTCGGCCAGCACCTCGCCGAACGAACGACCAGAGGCCAGCGTCCGCTCCGCCGCCTCACGAGCCAGCTCGTGTCCCTTCGCGCGACCGTACCGCTCGGCGAGCAGGAAGCTGACGCGCTCGGCGAGGACGAGCCCGTTCGTCTCGTCCAGGTTCGCGCGCATGCGCGCGGTGTCGACCTCGAGCGAGCCGACGACCTCGGCGATCGCGTGGGCGGCGCCGCCCGTGTACGCGAGCGCCCCCGACAGCGCCTCCCACTCGGCGTGCCAGGCTCCCGCCGCACGTTCCTGCTCCTGGTCGAGAGCGGCCGCGAGAACGGACGTGTACCCGGAGACGAGGCGGGCGCAGGCGCGAGCCAGTGTCGACTCGATCGGGTTCTGCTTGTGGGGAAGCGTGGACGACCCACCGCCCGTCTCCTCACGAGCCTCCCCGACCTCCGTCTGCGCGAGCAGCACGACGTCGAGCCCGATCTTGGCGAGCACGCCTGCGGTCGTCTCGAGTGCAGCGGCGAGCTCGGCGATGCGGGTCCGGTTCACGTGCCACGGCAGCACCGGCTCGGCGAGGTCGAGGTCCTCGGCGACGAGCTGCAGGACTTCCAGCCCTCGCTCGCCGAGGGCCGCCAGCGTTCCCGCGGCGCCTCCGAGCTGCACGGCGAGCCGGTCTCGTCGGAACGACACGAGGAGGCGTCGCGCCTCGAGCACGGAGACGAGCCAGCCCGCGACCTTGAGCCCGAACGTGGTGGGCACCGCCTGCTGGAGCATCGTCCGCGCTGCCATCGGCGTCGACCGGTGCGAATCGGCCAGCCCGGCGAGCGCCGCCGTCACGCGCCCGAGGTCGGTGAGGATGAGGTCGAGCGCACTCCTCGCGACGAGCATCGAGGCCGTGTCCATGACGTCCTGGCTCGTCGCTCCCCAGTGGACGAAGCGGGCGGCATCTCCTCCGACCTCCTCGCGCAGGGCACGCACGAGTGGCTCGGGCGGGCTCCCGACCGAGCGCCCGCGCGCGAGGAGGTCGTCGAAGTCGAAGTTTTCGGCTTTCCGGCACGCGCCGGCGATCTCGCGAGCCGCCTCGGCCGGGATGACGCCGGCGCGCCCCTCGGCCTCGGCCAGCGCGCGCTCGAACGCGAGCATTCCCTCGAGCCACGCTCGACCGGAGACCGCGTCGAGCAGCTCCTCCGGGACGAAGAGCGGCCCGAACGTCGTCATACCCGGAAGAACGTCGTCTGTCGTTCGCCCTGGAGGTGAATGTCGAAACGCAGGCTCCCGTCCTCCTCACGGGCAACGAGCGATGCGCGCTCGGCCTCGTCCAGCCCGGAGAGCACGTAATCGGCGGCGTTCGCTGCTTCCTCGTCGGGGAAGTAGAGGCGTGTGACGAGATGCTTCAGCAGTCCGCGTGCATGGACGACGACGACGACGTGGGGGGCCTGCACGCCTCCGTCCGGGGCAGGGACTCGTCCCGGCTTGATCGTGACGAGCTCGAACCAGCCGTCCTCCACCGTCTCCGAACGGCCGAAGCCGCGGAAACCCTCTTCGAGCGGAACGTCGGCGCGATCGTCCGCAGCATGCGCGTACCGTCCGGCCGCATTCGCCTGCCAGATCTCGATCAGCCCGTCCGGGACGGGATCACCTCTCCCGTCGAGAAGCCTCCCTCGGATTCTGATCGCACGGGGGTCGCCGTCGGTGACGAGCCTCGGGGTGACTGGCGAGCCTGCGACTCCCAGCGAAAGATAGGGCCCCGAAGTCTGTGACGGTGTCAGCCCCGGCGAGTCAGTCATCGTGCGACTCCTCGAGCGGGGTCGCCTCGCGGCCGCCGAGCACGATGTCGAAGTTGAAGCCGAGCGACCAGTCGGGCTCCGTGAGGTCGATCTCGAACCGGCTTACGAGCCGGTTGCGAACCTTCGGATCGGCGATGGAGTTGAAGATCGGATCGAACGGGAAGAGCGGGTCGTCGGCGAAGTACATCTGCGTGACGAGGCGTTCCGGGAGTGCCCGTCCGAAGAGCGAGAAGTGGATGTGTGCCGGGCGCCACGCGTTCGGATGGTTGGGCCACGGGTATGCACCCGGCTTCACGGTCACGAAGCGGTAGGCCCCGCTGTCGTCGGTCACGCAGCGGCCGCCTCCCGAGAAGTTCGGGTCGAGCGGAGCGTCGTGGGTGTCGACGACGTGGTGGTAACGACCCGCCGCGTTCGCCTGCCAGATCTCGATGAGCTGACCTCGCAGCGGTCGCCCGTCCGATCCGAGCACGCGGCCGCTCACGCTGATCCGCTGGCCGAGGGGCTGGCCCTGGTGCTGTTGCGTCAGATCGTGGTCGAGCTCGCCGAGCGGTGTGTCCCCGTAGACGGGGCCGGTGGTCTCCGAGAGCGTGTGCGGGAGCAGAACGAGCGGCTTCCGCGGATGGCGCAGCCTGGTCCCGACGTAGTCGGGGTAGTCGTACGGCGGGTCGTCGATCGACCGGCCGCTGTCTTCAACCCGCTCGAACGACGTCTGCCTCGATGCCATGTCAGCCCTCCAGCTCGATCGTGAAGTTCGCCTCGGTCACGTCGGCGGACGTCGTCCACTGTGGCAGCGCCGAGGAGTTCGGTGAGTGCGAGCGAGCCGTTCCGTACCCGGAACACCGCGCACTCGGTCACGACGACGTCGACCTCCTCGCGCGCGGTGAGCGGGAACGAGCATTCGCGGACGAGCTTCGCCGCGCCCGTCGGTGTCGTCGACGTCATGGTCACGATGACTCGCCCCGCGCCGACGACGAGGTCCATCGCTCCGCCCACGCCGAGCACGTCCTTCCCAGGGATGGCCCAGTTGGCGATGTCACCGCGCTCGCTGACCTGGAGCGCACCGAGTACCGCGACGTCCACATGACCACCGCGGATCATGGCGAAGCTGGACGCGCTGTCGAAGTAGGACGCTCCGGGAAGCGCGGTGATCGGACGCTTCGCGGCGTCGACGAGATCCGGGTCGAGCTCCTCCTCGCTCGGCCTCGGCCCGACGCCGAGCAGCCCGTTCTCCGTGTGCAGGAAGATCTCGGTGTCCGAGCCCAGGTGGCCGGGGATCAGGTTGGGTATCCCGATCCCGAGATTGACGATCTCCCCGGGCCGGAGCTCCAGCGCGGCGCGCGCTGCGATGACGGACTTGGAGTCGGTGCGGCTCGTTTCGCTCATGCGCGAGCCACCACGTAGTCGACGTAGAGGTGTGGAGTCGCGATGGACTCGGGCTCGAGCTCGCCCACGGGGACGACCTCACCGGCCTCGGCGACCGTGATCGTGGCGGCGGTAGCCATCAGCGGATTGAAGTTGCGTGCGGTGTGGCGGTACCAGAGGTTCCCCAGCTCATCCGCCCGCGCGGCGTACACGAGCGCGACGTCCGCCCGGATCGGCTGCTCGAGGACGTGCGGCACGCCGTCGATGACGCGCTCCTCCTTCCCCTCGGCGAGGAGCGTCCCTGCGCCGACGGCCGTGTAGAAGCCTGCGATGCCCGCGCCGCCCGCGCGAATGGCCTCGGCGAACGTCCCCTGAGGGAGAAGCGTCGCCTGGAGCTCCCCCGCGTTCACGGCCGCGACCGCCTCCGGGTTGGAGGTGAAGAACGAGGAGATGCCGCGCCTGATGCGTCCCTGACGGAGCAGCTTGCCGAGCCCGCGTCCCGGCTCGCCGATGTTGTTCGAGACCACGGTCAGATCCGTGGCGTCGGAGTGCTCGGCGAGCGCGTCGATGAGCGTCAGCGGCGCGCCGACCAGCCCGAAGCCGCCCACCATCACCGTGTCGCCCGTCTTGACATGGCGTACGGCCTCCTCGGCGCTCGTCAGGCCCGTCGCCGTCACGTGGTCGCATGCTCCTGATCGAGGCGCAGGAGCCGGGCGGCGTTCTCCTTCAGGATCAGCGGCCGCACCTCGTCCTTGAACGGCGCCTCCGCGAAGTCGGCCAGCCAGCGGTCCGGCGTGATGAGCGGGAAGTCGGAGCCGAAGAGCACCTTCGTCTTCAGCTGCGTGTTGGCGTACTGCACGAGCTGCGGCGGGAAGTACTTCGGCGACCAGCCGGAGAGGTCGATCCAGACGTTCTCCTTGTGCAGGCAGACCGAGATCGCCTCGTCCTGCCAGGGGAACGAGGGGTGAGCGAGCACGATCTGGAGCTCCGGGAAGTCCGCCGCGACGTCGTCCAGGCACATCGGGTTCGAGTACTTCAGTCGGAAGCCCCCGCCGCCCGGGACGCCCGTGCCGATGCCGCTGTGGCCCGAGTGGAAGAGCGCGGGCACGCCCGCCTCGGCGATTGCCTCGTAGAGCGGGTACACGCGCTCGTCGTTCGGGAAGAACGCCTGGAGGTTGGGGTGGAACTTGAATCCCCTCGCGCCCGCGGCGGCCGCCTGCCGCACACGGTCGAGCGCGTCGGGCCGCGCCGGGTCGACGCTGGCGAACGGCACGATCACGTCGGGGTTCTGCGCGGCGGCGTCGATGATCTCCTCGTTCGGGATGGGCGCGATCCCGCTCCGCGACTCCCAGTCGACCGTGAAGAGCACGGCGGCGAGGTGACGTTCGCGGTAGTAGGCGGCGACGTCGTCGACCGTCGGAAGTGGCTCGTCGCTTCGGAAGTAGCTTCTCGCCGCCGCGCGCAGCTCGGGCGGCATCGGGTCGTGGCCGGCCCGCGTGAGCTCGGTGTGGACGTGCACGTCGATCGCGGTGACGGCAGCGACGTCGATCACGGCGGCCACCGTACCGAGCTCGTCCTGGAGTGCCGCACCCCAGGCGAGCAGGTCCCAGTCCGAGCCTGGACCGCCGATCAGCGACACGCTCACGGGCAGCCCGCTTCGCCGCCCGACGCCCGAAGGCAAGGTCACGACCGGGAAGCCGGTCCAGTCCCAGTAGTGCGTCAGCGACAGGTCGTCGAGGTCGCCGAACGGCTCGTCGTAGCCGCTGCCGCGCACGGGCGCGACGATCGGAAGCGTCGGCTCGACGATCGCATCGATGCGGTGATCGGCGAGCCAGTCGGACCACGCGACAGTGTCCTGCGCGCGGCCGACCTGGCCCGCGATGTACTCCTCCGCCGTCATCGCCCGCTCCTCGGCGTGCTCGAGCCGCGCGCGGTTCGAGAAGCGGTATGCATCGCGCCGGTCGTCGAAGCGCCGGTGCCACACGAGCATCTCGGTGAGCACGAGGTCGAAATACTCTGCGAGCACGTCGAGTCGGGCCGGCGGAGGCGGCGGCTCCACTCGTTCGCCCGGAAGCGCCGCGAGCGCTCGCTCGAACCCGTCGGCAACGTCCGGGTCGAGGTCGGCCAGGCGCGGCGACACGGCGTACCGGCGAAGCGGCCGCCGATCCCGCGTCGGCTCGACACCCGCCAGCGCGGCCAGCAGCGGCTCACAGTCGCCGACGGTACGCGTCATCGGCCCAAGGTGGTCGAACGTCGGCGCCAAGCGGAACGATCCCGCGCATTGAGAGGAGCCCGCGCGTGGGCTTGATCGTCGACGTCCCGCACTCCGCCGACGGGATGCGAAGCGAGCCTGCCGTGTCGGTGCCGGTCGCCGCCGGTACCTGCCTCGATGCGAGGGCCGCGCTGGAGCCGCCGCTCGAACCGCCCGCCGAACGCTCGAGCGACCAGGGGTTGCCGACCTGGTCGGTCGTCCCGCCGCAGGCGAACTCGTGCGTGTGCAGGTGGCCGAGCAGCACCATGCCCTCGGCCGAGAGGCTCGCCCAGACGTCGCAGTCCCGGTCCGGCACCTCGTGCGAGCACGGGGCTCGAGGCGGTCAGCGGCTTTCCCGGCGACGGCGTAGAGATCCTTCAGCCCGATCGGGATCCCGCACAGAGCCGGGCGCGTCCGCCGCTGCGAGCCGCTCGTCGGCGCGAGTCGGCCGCCGCCGAGGCGTCCTCCTCGTAGACGCGCACCCAGGCGTTGATCGAGCTCCGGATCGCCGTCGTGGCTGTGGGTCCCGTCGCGCTCGCGGATGCGCGTGAGACAGGCGTCGGACGAGCTCGCGAGAGGACACGGTCGCCCTGCGCGAGTGCTGCGGCCGCATCCCTTACGCCGAGGTCGGCCGGGTCCGCCACGGCGCGATCATGTCACTTGGGCAGGGCCCGAACGCGTCGAAAGTGTTGACTCGACGGCGGCCCACAGCGTAGATTCACGAGGGTTCGATGGGACCCGCCCGCTTCTTGTCAAACAATTTGGCCTGGGGCGAGGGCACGTCGAACGCAGACCTTGCCGGACGCGGCCGCGGTGCGGAGCGACTCAGCTGCGAGCTCACGGCAGAGCTGCCCATCAGGCGGGCGGACCACGAGAAGGAGGAGGAATGAGATCGAAGAAGCTGACCGCCGCAGTCGCGCTCGCGGCCAGTGGCGTCGTGGCGCTGCTGCTGGCCGCCTGGGCGGCTGGAGCGGTCACATCGTCGAGCCAAGCTCCGGTCGGATCGGGCAAGGCGTCGCCGAAGAAGAGTGTCTGCGGCCTCGGCACGGGCAAGAAGGCCAAAGGCAAGCCGATCAACATCGGCGCGATCGTCACCGTCGCCGTCGGTGTCAACTGGGACGAGATCACCGACAACGTCCGCGGGTACTTCAACTGCGTGAACGACAACGGCGGGATCAACGGCCGCCCGATCAACTACATCGTCCACGTCGATCCGATCAACCCCGAGCTCGTGGCGGCGTTCGCCAAGAAGCTCATCGAGGAGGAGAAGGTCGTCGGCATCGTCGGGAACATCGACGTCATGGACTGCGCCGTCAACGCCGCCTACTACGCGCAGAAGAAGTTCTACGTGATCGGCGACGGCGTCCACGACTCTGTGCTACGGCGGGACGCCGTACCACATCCCGATCAACATGGGCCCGGCGTACAGCACCCTCGGTGCCGCTCAGTACCTCGTCCGGAAGGGCGCCAAGTCGATCGTGGCGGTCTCGCCGACCGGAGTCGACGCCCAGGGAACCTGGAACAAGCCCGCGGTCGAGTTCGCCAAGTCGAAGGGCCTCAAGGGCATCGACGTGCACGACCCGTATCCGGCCCAGGCCTCGTACGCACTGAAGTACGTGCAGCTCGCCGGCGACGGCGGCGGCGTGATCCTCGACTTCACGACCGATCAGGTCCTGACGGTTCTCAAGGCCGCGGAGCAGCAGGGAATCGCGGACAAGGTGCTCTGGGCCGGTTCGACCCCAGCCTACGACACGCGCTTCGCCGCGCGGGCCGGGTCGTTCTGGGACGGCAAGTTCGGCATCAACACGGAGCTCCTGCCCTTCACCGGGAAGGGGCCGGACGCCGCGCTCTACCGCCAGGTCGGCAACAAGTACGTCAAGAAGTGGGGTCTGTCGTCCTTCGGCCAGTTCGGCTTCCTCGACGCGAGGGTCGCGACCGAGGTCCTGCTGACGCTGAAGCCGAACCAGCTCACGCGCGAAGAGCGTTAACGCGGCGTTCCTGAAGATCAAGAACTGCAAGAGCGACCTGCTCTGCAGGCCCGTGGTACTCCGGCAACCTCCCGGGGCACGTCCCGAACAACTGGGACATCACGACCACGGGCAAGAACGGGAAGATGGTCGCAGCTCGAGAATTGCTTCGCCATCGCGCCCGTCACGCCCGAGATCAGGGCCGCACGGGCAGCCGAGAGGAAGCTCAAGCTCACGAGCGGGACGTCGTATCCGCCGCCCGCGTGGCAACGATAGGAGAACGAGGTGTTCTAGACAACTCATCGAAGACGCCCAGAGCTCCCGATGCTGCCCACGCTTCACGACCTCGTGCAGTTCGTCCCGCTCGGCCTCGCGGTCGGCGCGGTGTACGGGGTCTCCGGAGTCGGGATCGTCGTCCTCTACCGGACGACCGGCGTGCTCAACTTCGCCTACGGGGCGATCGGGGCTCTGGGCGTCTTCATCGCCTTCGAGTTGCTCAACAACACGGCGACGTCGTGGTGCCCGAACTGGCTCGCGTACCTGGCGTGCGTCCTGGTCGGCGGTGCCGTCATGCTGGCGTACGGGCTCGTGTTCGGGCCCGTGTTCGCCGCTCGCGACCCGCTCGTGAAGGCGGCCGCGACGCTCGGCCTGACGTTGATCCTCCTCGCGATCATGAGCTGGGTCTGGCCGGCGAACGAGGTCAGGGCGGTGCACGCTGCCGAGCGACGGCTGGCACAACTTCGGGTACCAGGTCGGAGACGTCCGCGTCAGCTGGACGAAGATCATCGCGCTCGCTCTTCGCCTTCGGCGTGACGGCCTGGACGACGGTGTTCCTGCGCTACACGAAGCTCGGCACGGCGCTACCGGGCGGTCGCCAACGACCGTGAGATCACTGCAACGCTCGGCGTGCCGGTCCGCCGCGTCGAGGCCTCGGCGTGGCTCGTCTCCGGGTTCGTGTGCGGCGCGTCGGGGCTGCTGCTCTCGGGGCTCATCAACTCGCTCGAGGCAGTCCACGTTGACCTTTCTCGTCATCTCGTCGCTCGCCGCCGCGCTGATCGGACGCCTGCAGTCGCTGTGGGTGACGCTCTTCGCGGCGCTCGCGATCGGGGTCGTCGAATCGTGCCTGCAGGCGTTCTCCCTGTGGCCGAACGCAGAGCCAGCCGCTCGCGCAGTATCGTGCGATGACGCCGTTCGTGCTCGCGATCGTCGCGCTCCTCATGCTCGGGCGGCGGCGCGAGCTGACGCTCGCGCGGGCAGGGCACTAGCTTCATGGGTGTCGCTCGCGCACCACGGGGAGTGCGCGTCTCGTGACTCGTATCGAGGGCGTGGAGATCGAGCGCGGTCACGTCGTCCGTGCCTGCGTCATCGCGGGACTGTTCGCGCTGGCGCTCTTCGCCGTGCCCGAGCTGATCGGCGTCTACTGGGTGAAGATCCTCACGGCCGCCGCGATCTACTCCGTGGTGGCGCTCGGGTTGGGGCTTCTCTACGGACGTGTCGGGATGGTCTCGCTCTGCCAGGTCGCCCTGCTTGCGGTCGGTGCCTGGACGGCGACGCGGCTCCTCTACGGGACCGGGCTTCCCTTCCCGATCGTCCTCTTGATTGCCGGTCTCGTGACAGGGGTGATCGGGACGGTGGTCGGGCTGCCGGCGCTGCGGGTATCGGGCTTGCATCTGGCGCTGATCACGCTCATGTTCGCCGGGGCGATCACGCTCGTGCTCAGCGTCGTCCACTTTCCGAACGGCGGTGGAGGGCTTCCTGGGCAAGCTGTCTCTGACGGAGCTGCAGGAGTTCCGCAACATTCGCCGACCGGGGATCGCCACGAGCGACCCGGCGTACTACCGCTACACGCTGATCGTCGCGGCGCTCATGTTCCTCCTCGTGCTGTGGCAGATCGCGAGCAAGCCGGGCCGGGCGTGGGCCGCGATCCGCGAGAGCGAGCCGGCGGCGCTTGCCGCCGGCGTCAACATCACCCAGTACAAGCTGTGGGCGTTCGCGCTCGCGTCGTTCGTGACGGGCGTCGCAGGCGGTCTGCTCGCCGGCAGCGCCGGAGCGCTGTCGCCGGTGGCGTTTCCGACGCAGGACTCGATCGTGCTCCTGGCCGTGGTCCTGATGGGCGGGATCTACAGCCTCTGGGGTGCCGTCGTGGCCGGGCTCCTGGTCAGGCTCCTGCCGGCCCTCCTCGAGAACTGGGGGGTGTCGATCTACGTCTCGATTCTGCTCTTCGGGATCGGTGTGCTGCAGGTGCTTGCCACGGCGCCGGGTGGGCTCGTGGATCAGGTGCCGAAGGACGTGAAGAGGCTCGGCCGCGGGCGTGCACGGCTCCTCGGCGACCGGCGCGAAGGGACCGGCGGGATGATCGAGGTCGAGGGATTGACCGTGCGCTTCGGCGGCGTGACGCCGATCGACGACATGACCGTGACGTTCCCGGGCGGGGCGTGCGGACTGATCGGACCGAACGGAGCCGGCAAGACGACCTTCTTCAACGTGCTGAGCGGGTTCGTCAAGCCCGCGGCCGGGTCGATCCGCGCGTTCGGGGACGACCTCCTGAAGATGGCCGACTTTCGCCGCGCCCGCTGGGGGCTCCGGCGCTCGTTCCAGACAGGAGCAGGCGATCAGGGGCCTGTCGGTGTTCGACAACGTCGCCATGGTGCACGAGCACTCGGGGCAGGCGCGCGCCTCTCGCAGGCAGGACGTGCTCGACGCGCTCGCCTTCGTCGGACTCGAGGTCTCGCCGAAGGAGAAGGCCGGCGTGCTGGGAGCGCGCGACCGGCGCCTGCTCGAGGTTGCGCGAGCGACGGTCGGAAAGCCTCGCGTCGTGCTCCTCGACGAGCCGGCGGCCGGCCTCCCCGACGAGGAGACGGTCCACATGGGTGAGGTGATCGCGAAGATCCCGGAGCAGTTCGGGGGGGCGCTCGTGATCCTCGTCGACCACGACATGAGCCTCGTCTCGGCGTGCTGCGAGACGACCGCCGTGCTCGACTTCGGCAAGCTCATCGCCTCGGGGCCCACCGCCGAGGTGCTGCGGAACGAGCACGTCATCCGCGCGTACCTCGGAACCGAGGAAGAGCTGTGAGCCAGGCGGAGGGAGCCGGGCCCACCCTGCGGGTGGAGGAGGTCTCGGTCGCGCGCGCGGGCAACACCGTCGTGCACGAGGTCTCGCTCGAGATCCCGCCGGGCGAGGTGACCGCACTGCTCGGTGCGAACGGCGCCGGAAAGTCGACGCTCGTGCTGGCCATCGCCGGGGTCATTCGCCCGAGCCGCCGGGAAGGTGCTGCTCGGCGATCGGGATCTGACGCGCGCGCGCCCCGAGCAGATACGCGCCTCCGGGGTCGCAGTCGTCCCCGAGGGCCGGCGCATGCTGCACGAGCTCACCGTCGAGGACAACCTGCGGGTCGCGACGTACGCGCTCTCTCGGGAGGACGCCCGGACCGGGGTCGCGTACGCTCACCAGCTCTTTCCGCAGCTCGAGGGGCGCCGGCATGCCCTCGCCCGTTCCCTTTCGGGCGGGGAGCAGCAGATGCTCGTGCTCGCTCAGGCGCTCGTCTCGCGGCCGAAGATCCTCGTCGTCGACGAGCTCTCGCTGGGTCTTGCGCCCATCGTCGTGAAGAGCCTCGTGCCGACCCTGGAGGAGGTTGCGGCCTCGGGCGTCGGGGTTCTGCTCATCGAGCAGTTCGCGCACGTCGCGCTGGGCCTCGCCCGCAAGGCGTACGTCCTCGAGGGCGGCCGCGTCCGCTACGAGGGCACAGCCGAAGAGCTGCAGCGCAACCCCGACATCCTCCACTCCGCCTACCTCACCCGGGGAGCCAGGACGGCGGTCCGTACTGCCGACGCGGCTGCCGACGGGTGAGGACGACCACCGCTTCATGCGCGCAGCCGTCACCGAGAGCAGGGCGTCGATGCGAATCGTGGACGTGCCCGATCCCGGGGACCCGGGCGACGGTGAGGTGGTCATCAGACCCGAGGCGGTCGGTCTGTGTGGTTCTGACTATCCACTACTTCCTCGGGCATATCGGGTCGGTCGAGGACGCACAGCTCTACCCCCGTGTGCTCGGACACGAGGCAGCGGGAACGGTGGAGGCCGTAGGGCCGGGGTGTCCGCCACATCTGCGAGCGGGGGAGCGGGTCGCGATGTGGCCTCTCGTGGCCTGCGGACACTGCTATCCGTGCCGAATCGGACGCGAGAACGCGTGCGCGAACATCAGTCTGATCGGAGTTCACAGGGACGGCGCGCTCCAGGACCGGCTTCGCATCCCGGCAGCTCAGGTCTTTCCGGTCGGTGACAGCGATCCCGTTCTGGCAGCGCTCGTCGAGCCCGTGTCGATCGCCGTTCGAGCGGTGGGTCGAGGTCGCGTTGCGGAAGGCGAGAAGGTCGTCGTCTTCGGCGCAGGACCGATCGGGCAGGCGATCGCCGTTGCGGCGATCGACAGAGGCGCATCCGTACTGATCGTCGACCGCGTGAAAAACCGCCTCGAGCGCGGAAAGGCAATCGGCGCGGACATCCTTCCCCTGGCGGAGGGCGACGATCCGATCGCGGCAGCGCTCGAGTGGGCGGGAAGCGAGGGGCCCGAGGTCGTCTATCGAGGCGACCGGCGCGGCCGACGTCGCCCGGACCGCCGTCGAGCTGGTCGCGCAGGCGGGCAGGGTGGTCGTCGTCGGCCTCGGGTCGAGCGACGCGCCGCTCCGGATCTCGGATCTCGCCTTCAAGGAGATCGACGTCCTCGGTGTGAGCTGCTGCACCGGTGACGAGTTCGCCGAAGCCGTGTCGCTCGTCGCCCGACGGCACGAGGCGCTCAGAGGGCTCGTAACGCACGAATTCCCGCTCGACGAGACACCTGCGGCGATCGAATACGCGATACGTCATCCTCACGAGGTCATGAAGGCCGTGATCCGCCTGGACGGCGTCTGATGTCGCTTCGGACACTCGACCCGGAGCGCGCCGAGACCATGGAGCGTCTGTGCGAGCTGATCGTGCCCGGGTCGGGTCGGGTCGGGCCCGTGGTGTACGTCGACGCCCTGCTGACCGGGATGCCGCCGCCCGTTCGGGACGGCGCCCTTGCGGCAATCGACGCGCTCGCGCCGGCAGCGGCGCAGGGTGCGGATGCGCTCGCCGAGCACGCTCAGACGCCCGAGTTCGGCTTCAT
>CAVYQX010000011.1:0-25527 GCA_963770715.1 uncultured Gaiellaceae bacterium | reverse complement strand
CTTCGCCAACGCAGGCATCGCTTCCGTGCCAGGGTTCGGGATCGAGGGGGGCCAGACGCTCGAGACCGTCGAGCGCTCGGACTGGGACAAGGTGCTCGGCGTGAACCTGAACGGGGTGCTCTTCACCATGAAGCACGCCGCTGCCGTCATGAAGCGCCAGGGAGCCGGACGAATCGTCGTCACGTCCTCGAACGCGGCGCTCCGGCCCGAGCCTGCTGCCTGCTACGGATACGCGGCCAGCAAGGCGGCGATCGTCAACGTCGTCCGCTACGCGGCACTCGAGCTCGCGCCGCACGGCGTGCTCGTCAACGCGATCTGCCCGGACCCTTCAAGGGCACGCGCATCGGGGGCGGGGTGACGCTCGATCCGGACCCGGAGATGGAGCACGATGTGGGCGAGCACCGTTCCACTTCGTCGGATGGCCGAGCCGGAGGAGCTCAAGGGCCTCGTCCTGCTCCTGGCCTCGCCCGCGTCGAGCTTCATGACGGGCGCCGCCTACTTGATCGACGGCGGCACGCTCGTCCTGGCCGGTTGAGGAGGACGACGCCGCGCTCGCCGAGTCGTAGGATCCGCCGGTGCGCGAGCCGTTGTTCACCGAGACCCTGCAGGTCTCCATCGTCGTCCGCGACCTCGACGCAGCGATGCGGACGTACGCCCACGAGTACGGCATCGGCCCGTGGAATGTCTACGAGTTCAATCCCGACAACGTGAGCGACATGCGTGCGCGCGGCGAGCCGGTTGCGTGGTCTTGGAGGCTTGCACTCGCAAAGGTCGGGCACGTGCAGTGGGAGCTCGTCGAGCCGCTCGACGACGAGAGCATCTACGCGCAGTTCCTGGCCGACCGCGGGCCCGGTGTCCATCACGTCGGCGTCGCCGTCGCGAGCTACGACGACGCTCTCGCAGAGCTCGTCGGCCGCGGACGAGAGGTCCTTCTGGGCGGCGAGTACAACGGCATCACGTTCGCGTACCTGTCCACGAACGACGAGCTCGGCGTGATCACGGAGATCTTCTCCGGAGCGCCCGGCGCCAACCAGAGGCCGGACCGGACGTACCCGCCGACCGCCTGACGCGCCCAGGCATCGACGTCAGGCGGGGCGAAGCACCGCGCAGCCGTCCTTGACGACCGTCGCGCCCTGCCCGCTCACCGCGTCGAACCCGTAGGAGCCGCCGCCGAGGTCCCAGATGCGCGTCGTCAGCGTGTCGCCCGGAAAGAGGGGCGCGGAGAAGCGCACCGCGAGCCGCTGCAGCGCGGCCGGGTCGTCCACGCCGGCTGCCTCGAGCACCGCGCGACCCGTGAAGGCCATCGTGCAGAGCCCGTGCACGATCTTCCCCGGGAGGCCGACGGAGCGCGCGAACTCGTCGTCCAGGTGGATCGCGAAGTCGTCGCCCGACGCGGCCGCGTACCGGAACGTCTGATCCTCTGCGACCGGGTACGTGATCTCGGCGAACGGCGTGCCCTCGGCTGTGAGGCGATGGTCGGGAGCGCGTTCGCCGACGCTCTCGGGTGTCTCCACGCCTCGGAAGAACTCGGTCACGTACTGCTCGTTCACGAGCTCGCCGCTCTCCGTCCGTGTCTCTGTCCGGATGACGACCGACGTGCCGTTCGGGCGCCCGAGGACCGCGATCGGCGTCGCCCGGGAGTGGACTCGCATCCCGCCCTCGAGCGGCCGGTGGAGGAGCAGGTCCTGCTCGTAGTGGACGACCTGTCGGGCGCACGTCCTCCGAGGCCACGTTCTCGGACGCACGACCCGTCGCCTCCCAGGCCGGGAGCACCGTGAACACGGGCCCGCCCGGGACGTCGTCGGTCGCCTCCGCGTAGGAGCGGAGAGCGTCCTCGGTCACGTCGTAGGGCAGCTCGTCGCTCGGCCGTCCGATCGCCGAGAGGTCGAATGCGCCGCTCATGTCATGCCCGTCATCTGGCCGCCGTTGACGGTGAGCACCTGGCCGTTGACGAAGTTCGACCAGGGAGAGCACAGGAAGAAGATCGCCCCCGCCGCCTCCTCGGGTCGCGCGCCGCGACCGAGTGGGATGACGAGCGAGGCTCGTTCCCGGTTGCGCTCGGGGATGCCGAGCGGGATCTCGACGTCGCCGAGCGTGAACGTCTCGCCGCCCTCGTCGGCCGACGCGGTCAGCCGCGTCTCGACGAAGCCGAACGCAACCGCGTTCACGTTCACCTTGAACGGGCCCCACTCCCTTGCGAGCGTCTTCGTGACGCCCACGAGCCCGGCCTTCCCGGCCGAGTAGTTCACCTGGCCGACGTTGCCCTGGGTGCCGGAGATCGACGTCACGTTCACCACCTTGCGGAACACCTCGCGGCCCTCCTCGCGCTCCTTCTTCGCGGGCTCGCGCAGGTAGGGAGCGGCGGCCCGCAGCACCCGGAAGGGAACGACGGTGTGGATCTCGAGCATCGCGCGGAACTGATCGTCCGACATCTTGTGCGCGATCCCGTCCCACGTGTAGCCGGCGTTGTTCACGACGATGTCGAGCTGGCCGAACTCCGCGACCGCTTTCTCCACGAGTGCCTCGCAGACGCCGTCCTTCGTGAGGTCGCCGCCGAAGACGGCCGTGTCGCCCTCGATCTCGGCGGCGGCCTGCTCGGCGAGGTCGGCGTCGAGGTCGTTCACGAGGACTCGTGCTCCGTGGGCGCAGAGCAGCTCTGCGGTCGCGCGGCCGATCCCGCGCGCGGAGCCGGTGACGATCGCCGCCTTGCCGTCCAAGAGCTTCATCTGCTGCTGCCCTCTCAGTCGCTGCCGGGAGTGTGCGTAACCCTATGCAGCGTGCCGGCCCGGGTGCGGCAATGAGCGGTCGTGCCGGAGTCTAGGATCGCGGCGATGAGCGCTCCCACGAGAGGTCCGCTGACGCAGGGCCAGGTGCTGTGGACGCCACCCGCGGACGCCCGCGAGCGCTCGGTGCTCGGCCGCTATCTCGACTGGTTGCGGCGTGAGCGTGGCCTCGACTTCGCAGGCTACGAGGAGCTCTGGCAGTGGTCGGTCGCCGACCTCGAAGGCTTCTGGAGCTCGGTCTGGGAGTTCTTCGAGGTTCGCGCCTCGACGCCTTACGAGCGGGTGCTCGGCTCGCGCGAGATGCCGGGAGCCGAGTGGTTCCCGGGAGCGCGACTGAACTTCGCGGAGCACATGCTCGGCCGCGACGAGGACACCGATGTCGTCGCAGTCGTCGCGTACTCGCAGTCGCGCGAGAAGCGCGAGCTGACGTTCGGCGACCTCCGCGAGCAGGTCGCATGTGCGCGGGCGGGCCTGAAGCGGCTCGGAGTCGGGCCGGGCGACCGCGTCGTCGCCTACCTTCCGAACGTCCCGGAGACGCTCGTCGCCTTCCTCGCGACCGCGAGCCTGGGGGCGATCTGGGCGACGTGCCCGCCCGAGTTCGGCGTCCGCAGCGTGCTGCACCGGCTCGGCCAGCTCGAGCCCAAGGTGATCCTCGCCGTCGCCGGATACCGCTACGGCGAGAAGCACGTCGACCGCCGCGAGCAGGTCTCGGAGATCCGCGAGGCCTTGCCGAGTGTCGAGGCCGTGGTCCACGTCCCGTACGTCGGGGACGCGGACGATGCGCTTCCCGACTCGGTGTCGTGGGACGCGCTCCTCGCGGACGCCGAGCCGCTCGAGTTCGAGCAGCTGCCGTTCGCGCATCCGCTGTACGTCCTCTTCTCCTCCGGCACGACCGGCCTGCCGAAGGCCATCGTGCACTGCCACGGCGGCATCCTCCTCGAGCACCTGAAGAACCATGGCTTCAGCTGGGACCTACGGGCCGGCGACCGGCTCCAGTGGTTCACGACGACGGCCTGGATGATGTGGAACGCGCTCGTCTCCGTGCTCCTCCACCGCGCGTCGATCGTGATGATCGACGGCAACCCTGCATACCCGGACCTCGCGTTCCAGTGGCGGCTCATCGAGGAGACGAAGCCGACGTTCTTCGGCCTCAGCCCGGCATTCACGATGGCGTGTCGGAAGGAGGGCCTCGAGCCGGGGCGCCTCTTCGACCTCTCCTCGGTTCGCATGGTGTGCGAGGCAGGCTCGCCGCTGCCTCTCGAGGGGTACGAGTGGCTCTACGAGCAGTTCGGCCCGGACATCCAGGTGAACGTCGGGAGCGGGGGCACCGACATTTGCACGGGGATCGTTCAGGGGATGCCGCTGCTCCCCGTCTATGCAGGCGAGATGTCCGCGCGCATGCTCGGGGTCGACGCCGACGCGTTCGGGCCGGACGGAAAGCCCGTGGTCGGCGAGCTCGGCGAGCTCGTCCTCAAGCAACCGATGCCGTCGATGCCGGTCGCCTTCTGGAACGACACCGACGGCTCGCGCTATCGCGAGGCCTACTTCGACTTCTTCCCCGGGGCGTGGCGGTTCGGCGACTGGATCATGTTCACGGAGCGCGGGAGCGCCGTCATCACCGGCCGCTCCGACGCGACGCTCAACCGCGGTGGCGTCCGACTCGGGACGAGTGAGATCTATTCGGTCGTCGAGGAGATCGACGAGGTGCTCGACAGTCTCGTCGTCCACCTCGAGGAGCAGGACGAGCTGCTTCTCTTCGTCGTGCTACGCCCGGGGATCGAGCTCGACGACGAGCTTCGCAAGCGAGTCGCAGGCGCGCTGCGCGATTCCCTCTCCCCGCGACACGCGCCGGACACGATCGTGGCCGTGCCCGCGATCCCGCGGACGCTGACCGGCAAGAAGCTCGAGGTTCCGGTCAAGCGCATCCTCACCGGTGCGGCCGTCGCCGACGTCGCGGCGAGCGACGCGCTCGTGGACCCCGCGTCCATCGAGCCGTTCGCCGACTACGCCGGCACGCGGGTGCAGTCCGGTGGTGAGACTCCGAGTGTCTGACGAGCGCCCCGTTCAGGGGTCAGACGCCGCGTCTGACCCCTGGATCTGCGACATCGGAGTCGAGACCGCCACCTGCTGATGCGCGCCTTGCTCGTCGTGCTCGGATCGGCGTTCGTCCTTGTCGCCGCTTCGTGCGGTGGCAGCGATCAGAGTTCAGAGGTGATCGGCGTCCCCTGGCGGTGGAGTGGTGTCCTCGAAGGAGAAGGGACGACGGGCCTTTCACGGATACCGGATCCCGAGAACTACCTCCTCAGGCTCGACGAGGACGAATCGTTCATCGCGAAGGCTGACTGCAAGAGCCTCGCCGGCACGTACTCACTCTCCGGTGGCGAGCTCGCGCTCGATCTCGGACCGACGCCAAGAATTGCCTGTGGCGCGAGCTCGTTGTCTGACAAGTACGTCGATCTTCTCGGCAGGGTCAGGACGTACGAGGTGTACGAGGAGGGAGCGCTCGCACTCGGGCTGCAGGACGGCGCGGGCTACATGTACTTCTACGTCAGCCCGGAGTAGCTGGACTCGCCGGACAGGGCGGCCGGCGGCGTCAGCGCGTAGCTGCCGCTCCGGCCGCAGCGAGCGGCGCTCTTCCGAGGATCATGTCCGAGGCCTTCTCGGCGATCATGAGCGTCGCGGCGTTCGTGTTCGCGCGCGTGATCGTCGGCATCACGGATGCGTCGACGACGCGGAGCCCCTCGACGCCGTAAACGCGCAACTCCGGGTCGACGACCGCGCTCATGGCGCAGGTCGAGGTGGGGTGGTAGACGGTCTGGCTCGCGTGCTCGACCCAGTCGAGGATGTCCTTCTCCGAGTCGGAGGCGGGGACGCTGAGCGGCTCGCGGATGAGCGTCTGGAGCACTGGTTGCGAGGCGATCTCGAGCGCGATCCTCACGCCTTCGAGCACGCTCGCGCGATCCTCGGGAGTGGTGAGGAAGTTGCACTTCACCGTCGGCTTCGACTCGGGCATCGGTGTGCGCAGGCCCACCTTGCCGCGCGATGTCGGCTTGATGACGACCGGCCCGAACGCGAAGCCGTTGTCGGGGGGCGGCGTGAGGCCCTGGTCGAAGAAAGGCGCCGCCGCGAAGTGGAACTCGACGTCCGGCGCCGGCAAGCCCGAGCGCGTCGTGAAGAATCCGCCCGCCTCGGGGTAGTTCGAGGTCAGCGGGCCGCGCCCCTCGGTGTCGAGGAGCGCGAAGTTCTCGGGAGTGAAGATCCCGAAGAGGCCGGGCTGGTCCGTCGAGATAGTTGACGTTGACCATGCAGTGATCCTGCAGGTTCTCGCCGACCGGCAGATCCTGGCGCACCGGGATCCCGAAGAACTCGAGATCCGGGGCCGGTCCGATCCCGGAGAGCATGAGCAGCACGGGCGACTGGTACGCGCCGCCCGAGACGATGACCTCGCGTTCCGCGCGCACCGTCTCGCGCACGCTGCCCGAGACGAGCTCGACGCCGACGGCACGGTCGCCCTCGAAGACGATGCGCTCGACGAAGACGTGCGTACGAACCTCGAGATTCGGCCTGTCGGAAACCGGATGGAGGAACGCGTCCGCCGAGCTGCAGCGCATGCCGTTCCGCTGCGTGAGCTGGAAGCGCGAGACCCCCTCGGGCTCGTCGACGTTCAGGTCCTCGATGTGCGTGTACCCGGCCTCGACCGCGGCTTCCAGCTCCGCCTCGATGAACGGGGACATGGAGCGGCTGTCGGACACCGACAGAGGCCCCCCGACGCCGTGGAACTCGTCGGCACCCCGCTCGTTGTCCTCGGACCGCTTGAAGTACGGGAGCACCTCGTCGTAGGACCAGCCCGTGCAGCCAAGCTCCGCCCAGCCGTCGAAGTCGGCGCGGTGACCGCGAAGGTAGATCATCGCGTTGATCGAGCTCGAGCCCCCGATCACCCGGCCGCGCGGGAGGTACAGGCGCCGCCCGCCGAGGCCAGGCTCTTCCTCGCCGAAAAGGTCCCAGTCGAGGTTGGACTTGAAGACGAGCGGGAACATCGCCGGGACGTGCAACTCCGCTGCCGTGTCCGGCCCTCCCGCCTCGAACAGGAGTACCGAGACGTCCGGGTCCTCGCTCAGGCGTCCGGCGAGCGCGCACCCCGCAGTCCCGGATCCGACGATCAGATAGTCAGCCACGGTCGAGCTCTCCTCCGTATTCGGTTACGGCCCGGAGCTTAGACGGCCCCGATTCCGTTACCAAGATTGTTGGCAAGCCCCGCATCCGCGCGTTAGGTTGTCGCGAGATGGGCGCCGGCGACGACCTGATCGCGCTCTACTGGACCACGTCCGGGCCCGGTGGAAGTGCACTTTGGGCGCGAGTGGAGCCTGTTCGACCTCCGCGACCGCTGCGAGCAGGCCGCTCGGGTCGGATTCAGGGGCATCGGGCTGTGGCACGCCGACCTCGAGCACGTGCTCGAGTCCCGGACGCTCCAGGAGGTGCGGTCGCTCCTCGACGAGCACGGGCTCGACCAGCTCGAGCTCGAGTTCCTGGGCGACTGGTTCCTCGACCCGAGCGACGAGCGCCGAAAGGCGGCCGACGAGAGACGTGAGCTGCTGTTCGGAGCCGCCGCCGAGTTGCCCGCCCACCACATCAAGGTGGGCAACATCATGGGCACGGAGTGCGAGCTGCCTCGGATCGTGGAGGGCTTCGGCGAGCTCTGCGCCGACGCGGCCCGCTACACCGACGCGAAGATCGTCTACGAGTTCATGCCCTACGACGTCCAGGTGAACGACGTCGACACCGCGCTCGAAGTGGTCGAGGGAGCGGACGCGCCGAACGGTGGGCTCGCCTTCGACACGTGGCATCTCGGCAAGCTGCGGCTCGAGCCCGACGAGCTGCGCCGCATTCCGTCCCGGTTCCTCGGATGGGTCGAGCTCAGCGACGGCCCCTACGAGTACGCAGAGGACCGCCTCGACGAGGTGATCAACCGTCGCGAGCTCCCCGGTGAGGGCGAGTTCCCGGTCGCCGAGTACGTGGCCGTGTTCCGGGAACTCGGCTACGACGGCCCGTGGGGAGTCGAGGTGCTCTCCGAGGAGCTGCGCAGCCTCCCGATCGAGCAGATCTTCGACCGCGCCTACGAGACGACCAGCGCGCAGCTCGCCGTCTCACGAGAAAGGAGCCTCGGTGTCTGAGAACGGCCTCCCGAAGGAACGGCTGACCTGGATGTTCACGCAGATGGTGCGAATCCGCGAGTTCGAGGAGCGGGTGAAGAGCACGTTCGAGGAGCACCCGGGAGTGATCCGCGGCCACACACATCTTGCGGACGGAGCGGAGGCGTCGATCGTCGGCTCGCTCGCCGCGCTGCGGCCGGACGACCAGCTCACGACGACGTATCGGTGCCATGGCTACCCGATCGCGCTCGGGACGGACACGAAGACACTGATGGCCGAGATCTACGGACGCGAGACCGGGATCTGCAAGGGGTACGGCGGCTCCATGCACCTGACCGACGTCGAGCGTGGCTTCCTCGGCACCTCGGGCATCGTCGGGCAGGGCATTCCGCACGCCGCCGGCGCGGCGTGGGGCGCGCAGATCCGAGGGAAGGGCCAGGTCGTGCTCTCGTTCTTCGGCGACGGAGCGTCGAAGCAGGGCGCCTTCCACGAGACGCTGAACATCGCGTCGCTCTGGAAGCTGCCCATCGTCTTCGTGATGGAGAACAACAACTACCAGGCCTACACGAGGGTCGAGCAGGAGGACGCCAACGCGGCAGTCGGCGAGCCGCTCGCGGTGAAGGCCAAGGCCTTCAGCATGCCGGGCGTGACCGTGGACGGCGGCGACCCGCTGGCCGTCTACGAGACCGTGCACGCTGCGGTCGAGCGTGCGCGCTCCGGCGAGGGGCCGACGCTCGTGGAGTCGCTCGTCTTCCGGTTGAGCGCCCACGGCAACATCATCGCGCCGCCCGGCGTGCCGCTGCACTACCCCGAGCACGAGGCGATCGCGGTCTTCGGCAACGTCGAGGAGTACGAGGCCGCAAAGCGCGGCGACCCCGTTCCCCGCTTCCGGGCGCAGCTCGTGACCGACGAGACGCTCACGGCCGACGAGGCGGACGCGATCGCCGAGGCGGCGCGCGCGGAGATGGACGAGGCCGTCGAGTTCGGGCTCGCGAGCCCGTTCCCGGCACCCGAACGAGCCACCGACTACGTCTACGCCTGAGGAGGATCGAACGATGGCACGCGAGCTCCCCTACATCGCCGCGATCGGCGAGGCGGTCCATCAGGAGATGGAACGCGACGAAACGGTCCTCTACTTCGGACAGAACCTCGGGCTCACCGACGACGACCCGTACGTGAAGGCGTTCGGCCACGATCGCGTCCGGGTGACGCCGATCTCGGAGACTGCCGAGATCGGGATGGCCGTCGGCGCTGCGTTCGCCGGCTACCGGCCTGTCGTCGCAGCTGTACATGGCGGAGTTCATGCTCGTCGCCATGGACCAGGTCGTGAACGAGGCTCCCCGCTTCCACGCCATGACCGCCGGGCAGGTGAAGGTGCCGCTCGTGCTCCAGGCCGGCTACGGGTTCACGGCGGGCTGGGCCGGCCAGCACACGGGGACGATCTACGGCATGTTCATGGGCGTCCCGGGGCTCAAGGTGGTCGTCCCCTCGACGGCCGCGGATGCGAAGGGCCTGATGACCGCGGCGATCCGCGACGACAACCCGGTCATCCTCTTCCACAACTACCTGCTCACGCTCGAGCACGGCGACGTGCCGGAGGGTGAGCACGTGGTCCCGATCGGCGAGGCCGCGGTGAGCCGCGAAGGGAGCGACGTGACCGTCGTCGGCATCGGCTGGACGGTCGGCAAGGCGCTCGCGGCGGCCGAGCTGCTCGCCGGCGAGGGGATCAGCGCCGAGGTGATCGACGCCCGCTCGCTCGCACCGCTCGATACGGAGACGATCCTCCAGTCCGTCGAGAAGACCGGCCGGCTCGTCGTCGTGGACCAGGCGACGCGACATGCTTCCGCGGCGGCGATCATCGCGGCGGAGGTGGCGTCGCAGGGCTTTGGCGCCCTGAAGGCGCCAGTGGAGCTCATCACGGCGCTGGATGCGACCGTTCCCTACAGCGAGCCGATGGAGCAGTACCTCCTGCCCGACGAGGCGAAGATCGTCGCGGCAGTGCAGGCGGCGGTCGGGGCGACCGTCGCCGCGTAGGGGCCGGATCTGTCCGGCCCTCCCGTAGCCGGCCGCGCCGGCGGCCGGCTCGACGGAGACGTCGGCCTCGAGCTCCTGCGCACGATGTGGCGCATCCGCGTCTTCGAGGAGCGGGTCGGCGAGCTCACGCGGGCGAACGAGGTGCACGGCCTCGTTCATCTGAGCGTCGGCCAGGAGGCCGTGGCGACCGGGGTCTGTGGACTGCTGCGCGCCGACGATGCCGTCTACTCGAACCATCGGGCGCACGGGCATGCGATCGCGAAGGGCGCTCCGCTCGGCCGCGTCATGGCGGAGCTCATGGGTCGAAGCGACGGCCTGTGCCGCGGGCTCGGTGGCTCGATGCATCTCGTCGACGTCGAGCACGGCTTCCTCGGCGCGACGGGCGTGGTCGGCGGCAACGTGCCGCTCGCGCTCGGTAGCGCGCTGGCGAGCCGGCTCTCGGGCGGCGACCAGGTCGCGGTCGTCTTCTTCGGTGACGGCGCCGTCCAGGGCGGGATCTTCGCGGAGTCCGTGAACCTGGCCGCGCTCTGGCGAGCGCCGCTGATTCTCGTGTGCGAGAACAACGGCTTCGCCGAGTTCACGCCTCGCTTCGCCCATACGGTCGTCGAGCGCGTGAGCGACGTGGTTGCGCCCTACGGCTTCGCGCGGGAGACCGTCGACGGAAACGACGTGGTCGCGGTTCGCGAGGCATGCGCGCGGTACGTGGAGGAGGCGCGGCGGGGGGAAGGGCCGTTCCTCCTCGAATGCCTGACGCACCGCTTGCGCGGCCACTACGAGGGCGACCCGCAGCGCTACCGCCAGGCCCTCGCCGCGGCGGAGTGGCAGGAGCTCGATCCGATCCTGCGGCTCCAGCGCCTGGGACTGGACCAGGGTTGGCTCGACGAGCAGGTCCCGACGCGTCTCGAGCAGGAGGCGCGGGCCGAGGTCGAGGAGGCGGTCGGCTTCGCGCGCGAGAGCCCCTTCCCGGATCCCTCCTCTCTCGCTGATCTCGTCTACGCGACGTGACGGAAGTCGACCTACCTGCAGGCGATCACGGCCACGCTCACCGAGGCGATGCGCGCCGATCCACGCGTGGTCGTGCTCGGCGAGGACGTTGCGGAAGGAGGCCCCTGGGGGTCGACCGCAGGGCTCGCCGAGGAGCTCGGTGAGGAGCGCGTCCGCAACACGCCGATCAGCGAGGCGGCGATCGCCGGGGTCGCGATCGGACTGGCGCAATCCGGGTTTCGCCCGGTCGTCGAGATCATGTTCGTCGACTTCGTGACGCTCGCGCTCGACCAGCTCGTCAACCAGGCGGCGAAGGCGCACTTCATGTCCGGAGGCCAGCTTCGGGTGCCACTCGTCCTGCGCACACAGGGCGGCGCAGGTCAGCGCGGGGGAGCCCAGCACTCGCAGAGCCTCGAGGCATGGCTGACCCATGTGCCCGGCTTGAAGGTGGTGATGCCGAGCACGGCAGCGGACGCGGCCGGGCTGCTGAGGTCGGCGATCGCCGACCCGAATCCCGTCGTGTTCGTCGAGAACAAGACGCTCTACTTCCGCAAGGAGGAGGTTCCGGACGAGCCGGAGCCGGTTCCGCTCGGTCGCGCGCGCACTGCGCGGCCGGGGCACGACGTCACCGTCGTCGCCCTCTCGCGGCTGGTCCACGAGTCGCTTGCCGCGGCCGACGAGCTCGCCGCCGAGGGGATCGAGGCCGAGGTGATCGACCCGCGGTCCCTCGTTCCCCTCGACCTCGAGGCGATCGTCGCCTCCGTGCGGAAGACGCACCGGCTCGTCGTCGCCCACGAGGCGGTGGCACATGGAGGCTTCGGAGCCGAAATCGTGGCCCAGGTGCAGGAAGCCGCGTTCGACGATCTCGACGCGCCGGTCGAGCGGGTGGGCGCGCCGTTCGCGCCCGTCCCCTTCAGCCCGCCGCTCGAGGACGCGTACCTCCCCGGCCGCGCCGAGGTCGTCGCGGCCGCCCGCACACTGGTCGTCCGCTAGGCCGTCGGGTCAGGAGGCAGACCCCGGTCGCGGTCGGACGTCTGTTACGTTCAGCGCGGTTGCAGTGACCCGTGAACGCGTCTTCGGACCGAAAGGAGTCGAGGCGTCATGTTGACAGCTACGAAGGATCTGATGCTCCCCACCACGGTGACCGGATCGTGGCCGCGTCCGAGGTGGTACACGGGGAACCTGCTCGAGCGGCCGTACTCGACGGGGTTGGGCGACGTGGACTTTCGCGAGCAGCACTTCGACGCGGTGGCCACCGTGATCTCAGATCAAGAGCTCGCCGGCCTGGACATCCTGACGAACGGTGACTACCACCTCGACTTCGATCTCGCAGGCCGGTCCTGGTTCTCGTATCCCAGCGAGCGCGTGAGCGGAGTCTCCGAGTTTGACACCGAGACCACCGCGGGCTGGACCTACCCCATCGGCACGTGGCTGAACGAGATCGTCGGCGGCTGGAAGTACCACGCAATCGTCGACAAGATCGGGCCACGTGTGCCGCTCGAGTTCGACAAGATCTGGCGGATCGCACAGTCGCGCACCGAGAAGCCCGTCAAGTTCGGGACGATCGCGGCCGACCTCGCGTCGACCGTCCTGACGGTACGCACCGACGTCTACGACGACGACAAGCGCGAGCTGATGTGGGACCTCGCCGGCATCCTCAACGCCGAGCTGCGGCAGCTCGTCGCTTCCGGGTGCCAGGTCGTCCAGATCGAGGAGCCCGCGATCCACAGCGCCGCCGCGTGGGGCGCGGACCAGGGCACGCTCGACTTCTACGTCGATCTCTTCAACTACACCGTCGAGGGGCTCGATGACGCCGAGATCTGGGTGCACACGTGCTGGGGCAACCCGGGCGCACAGCATTGCTTCCAGCCGAGCATCACGTACGAGGCGTCCCTCGAGATCTACCTCGAGCGCATCAACGCCGACGTCTGGACGATCGAGTCGAAGCACAACGGACACCAGCTTCTTCCGCAGTTCGGACCGTACAAGGGAAAGCTCAACAAGAAGATCGCCGTTGGGATGATCAGCCATCGCGCGCTACAGGTCGAGATGATGGACGAGGTCGCGGCGGACATTCGGCTCGCGCTCGAGTACATCGAGCCGGAGCACCTCGTGCTCTCGTCGGACTGCGGATTCGGTCGCCAGGGAGTACCGCGTCCGATCGCTTTCTACAAGGCCGCGGCACTCGTCCAGGGTGCGAACATCGTCCGCGACGAGCTCGGCCTTCCGACCACACCCGTTCGGGCCGCGGACCCCACTTTGCAGATCGACGTGCCCGACGCGACCCCGACCGAGGTGGGGTCGTAGCGGGATGATCGACCGCGTCTCGAACTGACGAGGGGCACGTTCGTGCCCCTCGTCGCTGCGGGTTTCGTGGCTCGGGGCAACGGAAACGGCGGTTCGCGGCCCCCCGTCCTCGCGCGCACCGACCCGAACCAGCAGGAGAGCGTCGTGCTGCTCGAGGGTTCGTAGCCAGCCTCAACACGTTAGGCTCGGCCGGATGAGCATCCTCGGCAATCGCGTCCTGCGGGTCGAGGACCCGCGCTTCCTCCGCGGCGAGGCGACGTACACCGAGAACCTGCCGCTCGAGGGGGCGCTTGCGGTCACGTTCGTCCGCTCGCTGCTCGCGCACGCCCGGCTCGTCGGAGTCGACACGTCCGCGGCCGAGGCGCTCCCGGACGTGCAGGTCCTCACGGGCGCCGACATCGACGTCACGACGGGGCCGCCTCCGATCCCGGTGCTCGAGCAGCGAATGAGGCGCCCGGTCGTCGCGAAGGACGTCGTTCGCTTCGTCGGCGACATCGTCGCAATCGTCCTGAGCCCGGACCGGGCCACGGGCGCCGATGCCGCCGAGCTCGTGTCCGTCGAGTACGAGCCGTTGCCCGCCGTGGTGGACATGGTCGAGGCGGCGAAGGACGAGGTCCTTCTCTACCCCGAAGTGGGGACGAACGTCGCCGGCCGTGCGGGCCGCATGGACCACGACCAGAACCTCTTCGAGGGGTGCGAGGTCGTCGTCTCCGACACACTCGTCAGCCAGCGAATGGCCGGGTGCCCGCTGGAGGTGCGCTCGGCGGCAGCCCAGGTCGACCCCGACGGCCGCGTGACGGCATGGCTCTCCACGCAGGTGCCGCACCGCGATCACTTCGGCATCACGGCCGCATTGGGCATGGAGCCCGGTGAGCTGCGCGTGATAGCCCCGGACGTCGGCGGCGGTTTCGGCGCCAAGAGCGCGTTCGGCGCCGAGGAAGCGCTGATCGTCTGGCTCGCCCGTCACCTCGGGAAGCCCGTCCGCTGGACCGAGACGCGGAGCGAGAGCATGATCGCGCTCGCACATGGCCGCGGCCAGCGGCTCGAGCTCACGCTCGGCGGGACGCGCGACGGCACGCTGCTCGCCTACCGGATCGACATCCTGGCGGATGCCGGTGCGTACCCGGGTGTCGGCGCCTTTCTGCCGAACCTGACCGGGCTGCTCTCGAGCGGGGTGTACGCCATCCCGCGCATCGAGGTAGAGGGGGTCTCGGTCGTCACGAACACGACTCCCATGACGACGATCCGCGGTGCCGGGAGGCCGGAGGCGGCGCAGGCGATCGAGCGCATGGTGGATCTGTTCGCAGCCGAGATCGGCATGGACCCCGCCGAGCTGAGGCGGAAGAACTTCATCGCCAAGGACGCCTTTCCCTACCAGACCGCCTCGGGTGCGATGTACGACTCGGGGGACTACGAGGGGGCGCTCGACCTCGCGCTGCGCTCCGTCGGCTACGACGAGCTGCGTGCGGAACAGCGCCGCCGCCGCGACGACGGCGACACGATCGAGCTGGGGATCGGGATCAGCTCGTACACCGAGGTCACGAACCCGCTGGGCGAGGAGGAGTACGGCGAGGTCGAGATCACGGCGGACGGGGGCGCGATCGTGCACACCGGCTCGTTCTCGCACGGCCAGGGTCACGAGACGACGTTCGCGATGATCGCGGGAGAGCGACTCGGGCTGCCGATCGAGAAGATCACGGTCGTCGCGGGCGACACGGACGACGTGCCCAGGGGCACCGGCACGTTCGGGTCGAAGTCGACCCAGATCGGCGGGATGGCAGCGCGGGGCGCCGCCGACGAGGTGGTCGAGCGCGCGAAGGGGCTCGTCGGCGACTACCTGGAAGCGAGCGCCGCGGATGTCGTCCTCGACACTGCCCTGGGACGGTTCCATGTCGTCGGAACGCCGCAGGCTGCACTCTCGTGGGCGGAGCTCGCCGAGCGAGCGGCCGCCGACGCACGGCTCGACGAGCTGAAGGCGCAGCACGACTTCCAGGCGCCTCCGACGTTCCCGTTCGGTTGCCATATCGCGGTCGTCGCGGTCGACATCGAGACGGGGAAGGTCGAGCTCGAGCGCCTCGTCGCGGTCGACGACGCGGGGACGCTCGTCAATCCGTTGATCGCCGAGGGCCAGGTGCACGGCGGTGTCTTCACCGGCGTCGCGCAGGCCCTCTACGAAGAGTTCGTGTACGACGAGGAGGGAAACCCGCTCACGGGCACGCTCGTCGGCTACGCCTTCCCGTCGTCCGCGGACCTTCCCGCGTGGGAGGCCATCGAGATGGAGACGCCGACGCCTGCCAACGAGCTCGGCGTGAAGGGAATCGGCGAGTCCGGGACGATCGGCGCCACACCCGCCGTCTGGAACGCCGTGCTCGACGCGCTGTCTCCCTATGGCGTGCGACACGTCGACATGCCGTGCAACGGCGAGAACGTGTGGCGCGCGCTGCAGGAGGCGAAGGCGTGACGAAAGTCGCGCTCACCGTGAACGGCGAGGCGCACGAGGCGGACGTCGAGCCGCGGCAGCTGCTCGTCTACTTCCTGCGCGAGACGCTCGGGTTGAAGGGGACCAACGTCGGCTGCGACACGAGCTCCTGCGGAGCGTGCACCGTGCTCGTGGACGGTGAGTCGGTCAAGTCGTGCGCGCTGCTCGCCGCTCAGGCCGACGGCAGCGAGGTGACGACGATCGAAGGCCTCGCCTCGGAGGGCGCGCTGCATCCCGTCCAGCAGGCCTTCCACGAACAGCACGCGCTGCAGTGCGGCTACTGCACGCCGGGCTTCGTCATGGCCACGGTGTCACTGCTGCAGGAGAACCCGAGCCCGTCCGAGGGAGAGATCCGACGCGCGCTGGAAGGGAACCTCTGCCGCTGCACGGGCTACCACAACATCGTCCGCGCGGTCGAGGCGGCGGCGAGGGCGGGTGCATGATCCCAGCGGCGTTCTCGTACGAGCGGGCCGGGTCGATCGAGGAGGCGATCGAGCTCCTCGGCCGCGACGAGGATGCGAAGCTGCTCGCCGGAGGGCAGTCCCTGATTCCGGCGCTGAAGCTCCGTATCGCACGCCCGAGCGTGCTGGTCGACATCGGCCGGCTCGACGACCTCCGCTACGTGCGCGAGGACGGCGACCGGATCGCGATCGGGGCCCTCACCCGCCACGCGACGCTCGTTCGCGACCCGGTGCTGGCGGGCCGCTGCGCGGTGCTGACGCAGGCGACCGAGCTCGTGGGTGACCCGCAGATTCGCCATCGGGGGACCGTCGGTGGCTCGGTCGCACACGCGGATCCGGCGTCCGATCTCGGCGCGGTCGTGGTCGCGCTCGACGCTGAGCTCGTCGCACGCGGGCCGGACGGCGAACGCACGATCCCGGCGACGGAGTTCTTCACCGGGCCGTTCACGAACGCGCTCGCGCCGGGCGAGCTGCTCACCGAGATACGCGTCCCGGCGATCGAGCGGGGCGTGTACCTCAAGTACCAGCGCTCGGCGCGCGACTGGGCGACGGTCGGCGTCGCGGCCGCCGACGTGGGAGGGCGAGTGCACGTTGGGCTCGCGAGCATGGGGGGGACGCCGCTTCGGGCGACCGCCGTCGAAGAGGCGCTTGCAGGCGGTGCCTCGGCAGCAGAGGCGGCCGAGCGAGCCGCCGAGGGCACCGAGCCGCCGGGTGACGTGAACGCCAGCAGCGAGTATCGCGCCCATCTCGCTCGTGTGCTCGTCCGGCGCGCGCTCGAGCAGCTCTAGCCGACGAGGAGGAGCTCACGACGAGCCACGACGACGAGGTTCCGGTCCTGATCGTCGGAGGCAGCCTGGTCGGGTTGTCGACCTCGCTCCTCCTCGCCTCGAAGGGTGTCCCATCGCTTACGGTCGAGCGGCACCCGGGTACGGCGATCCACCCGCGCGCCGCGATGTTCAATCAGCGGACGATCGAGGTCTACCGAAGCGTCGGTCTCGAAGCGGAGATCGTCGAAGCGTCCGGCCGAGAGTTCGAGCAGGACGGCGCCATCGTCTCGGTCGAGAGCCTCGCCGGCCGCGAGCTGGAGTACTACTTCCGCAACGTCAACGAGGGCTACGAGTCGTTGAGCCCGTCCCCCCGGCTGTTCATCACCCAGATCGGCCTCGAGCCGATCCTCCGCAGCCGCGCCGAGGAGCTCGGCGCACGCGCTCGACTATTCGACGGAGCTGGTCTCGATCGATCAGGACGAGGAAGGCGCCAGCGCTCTCGTCAGGAACCGCGACACGGGAGCGGAGCGGACCGTTCGCGCCCGCTACGTCGTCGGTGCGGACGGGAGCAAGAGCCCGGTGCGCGAGCGCCTCGGCATCGGCCTCCAGGGCCACCCCAGCTTCTCGAAGTGCATCACGATCTACTTCCGCGCCGACGTCAAGCCGCTCCTCGGCGACCGCAACCTGAGCGTGATCTACGTGTTCGGCCCGACGCTGCAGGGGTTCTTCCGCTTCTCGTTGGCGGGCGATGCCGGCTTCCTGGTCGTGAACTCGACGACCGACGCCGACGGCAGCCGCAACCGCGACGTCACGGCGGACGTGAGCGAGGAGCAGTGCGTCGAGTACGTGCGCGAGGCACTCGGCGCGCCCGCACTCGCGATCGAGATCGAGAACGTGCAGCAGTGGAACGCCTGCGCCGACTGGGCGGAGCGGTTCCAGGACGGGCGTGTCTTCCTCGCCGGAGATGCCGCCCACAACATGCCTCCGACGGGAGGCTTCGGAGGCAACGCGGGCGTCGCGGACGCGCACAACCTCGCCTGGAAGCTCGCGCTGGTGCTCGACGGCCGCGCCGGGCCCGGACTGCTGGAGACGTACGACGCCGAGCGGCGACCGGTCGCCGAGCTCACGGTCGAGCAGGCGTACACGCGCTATGTCGTGCGGCTCGACCCCGAGCTCGGCACGGACGACATTCAGCCGTTCGTCCCGGACCCTCCGATCGAGCTCGGTCACCGCTATCACTCGTCCGCCGTAGTCGCCGAGAGCGACGACGACGGCGCGATCCACGAGAATCCGCACGAGCCTTCCGGGCGGCCGGGAACGCGTGCGCCGCACGTCGCGCTGGACGGTGGCTCGACGCTCGACCTCTTCGGGCAGGACTTCGTCGCCCTCTCCGCCTCGGACGACTGGTGCCGCGCCGCGAAGGCCGCGTCGATCGACGCTCATCGGATCGAGTCGTCCGGCTTCGAGGACGCCTACGGCGTCGGCGCGGAAGGCGCGGTACTCGTCCGCCCCGACGGCTTCATCGCCTGGCGGGCTCGTGAGGCACGCCAAGGCGGCGAGCGCGAGCTCGCCGCCGCGCTCGCGCAGGTCCTCGCCCGCTGACACTCGCGCCGCGCTCGCAGGTCCTCGCCCGCTGACCCTCGAGTGGCGGACGCTCGGGAGCTGTCAGTCGAGAGTGGTCACCGTGCCCGCGGAGCCGTCGACGCGGACGATCTGGCCCGTCCGGATCTGCGACGTCGCGCGGCCGGTGCCGACGACGGCGGGAAGCCCGTACTCGCGGCAGACGATGGCAGCGTGCGACATCACGCCGCCGATGTCCGTCACGACCGCCTTCACCTTCGTGAAGATCGGCGCCCAGGCGGGAGAGGTGATGCTGCAGACGAGAATCTCTCCGTCGCGCACGTCCGCGATCTCGCGAACCGTCTTGACGACCCGCGCGACGCCCTCGACCACGCCCGGCGATGCCGGCGCCCCGCTCAGCTCTGGTCCCCCGTCCTGGCTCCGTGCCCACGCTCGGACGCGTTCGGTGGTGATCCCCCAGAGCATGTTCAGCACCGGGTCCGTCACCTCCTCGGGCATGGCACCGAGCGCGGGCGGCGGAGTCCAGTCGCCGAGCCGCTCGATGATCTCCCTGCGACGCGCGACGATCGGGGGCCAGTGCTTCGGGCCGAGCGGCTCGCCGCCTGTGGCCCAGACGAGGACGAGCTCGTCGAGCGCGGACTGGAGCTCCGTGCGGGAGAGCTGGAAGACGTCCTCGGCGTCCTCCAGGTAGCCGTGGTCCACGAGGAGGGCGCCGAACTCCCGCACCTTGTTCCACCAGGTCGTGAGGAACCAGTAGTCGCAGAGGAACTTGTGCTCCTCGACGTACGGGAAGACAAGCCTGCAGAGCCCGAGCAGCTCGTCGAAGCCCTTCCGTGTCTCCTCGTCGAGGAGGGCGCCGTACTCCGACGCGAGCCGGTCGCGCTCCCGCACGAGCTCCTCGGTGGGGCGCTCGATCTCCCGGCCCCCACGCAGCGCGTCCACGTAGCCGATGAGCGAGGCGTACGGGATGCTCGGGTCGTCGCGCCAGCTGCGGTAGTAGTGGTAGAGCCCGTCGCCCGTGGCCATGTTGAACCACGGGTCCTTGACCTCCTCGAGCTCCGCGAGCCAGGCCTCGGCCGGCCTCGCTCCGGGCGAGCTCATCGTCGATCTCCTGCGGTGAGCGGCCCTCGACGAACGCCGAGTCCACCCCGGTGTCGAGCGCGAGCCGCGCCAGGCGCTTGCAGCTCGGCATCCGGCTTGAACAGGAGCACGTCGATGCCGGCGACCATCTGCGCGATGTGCTGATCCGGGATGTCGGGCAGGGCGCCCTTGCAGAAGCCGACGAACGTCGCGTACGCGCCGTAGCCGAGCAGCAGGAACTCCGAGTGGTGCTGCCACATCAGCTCGAGATAGCGATGGAGGCGTCCGTATGCCTCGAGGACCTCGACGTAGCCGGTGTTGCGCCCGTCCTCGTGGATCACGACGCGTCGGACTCGTACTCGGGTAGCTCGGGGACGCTCGAGACGCCGTGAGGTCGGCGATGAGCGTCTCCATCTTCTTCTTCCAGACCTCGCTACAGGTCGTTCCAGTTCTCGAAGTAGTAGCCGGCGCGCTTCTGGAAGAACTCCGCGCGTTCGGCGATCTTGGCCGGATCGGTGACGGGGTTTCCGGAGATGTAGATGTAGCCGTTGACGACCCGGTAGTCGATGCCCATGGCGGGCGGAACCGCGAAGACGCGGTTCTGCCAGTTCGCGATCCCCATGTAGGGGACGTCCGAGCAGACGAGGTCGAACGCGGGCATCGGCACCGGGAAGTGCATCGAGTTCCAGAACCAGAAGCGCTGCTCGTCCTGCATCGCGCCGGCGCTCGTCGAAGAGCGCGTAGTACGGGTACATCTCCTCCCAGCCCTCGCAGCCCGGCGGCGTCTCGACCTCGTAGGGGCTGGGGAACGATCCGATGGGTGTCGACGTGTTCAGAATGCCCTCCCTTCCTCAGGAGCTCGGCGTCGTCTCGGGCACGGGCGTCGAGGCGCGGCGGGCTCGTCTGGCGCGGAGCTGCTGCGCCTTCTTGTAGTTCGCTCCGGCGACGCCCTCGGGGTTCATGACCAGCGTCACGATCAGCGCGACCCCCGCGAACAGCAGGGCCCAGTTGCCGGAGAGGCCGAACCACTTGTCGAGGGCGTACGAGACGAGACCCGAAGTCGAGATCAGGCCCGCGACGAAGGCACCGGAGATCATCGTGATCCCGCCGACGTACGCGAACGCGATCAGGCCGAGCGCCGCAAAGGCGCCGAACTTCGTCGCGGCGACGCCTCCGAACTCGTAGCTGTACATGACGCCGGCCGACGCCGGCGATGAACGCCGCGAGGCCGAAGCCCATGAGCTTGACCGCCGTCACGTTCACGCCGGCGGCGGCCGCCGCGCGCTCGTTCGAGCGTACCGCGAGCATCTGCCGGCCGAGGGTCGACCGTCGCACGTTGGCGATGAGCAGGCAGAGCCCGACGATCACGACGAGGAGGAAGAAGCCGAAGACCGGGCTCGGCAGCTTGCCGTCGAGGCCACGCCAGGAGGAGTCCGGACCGAGGCTGAAGTCGCCGAGCTTCGGCGGCGGCAACGGGTGAGGCGCCCGACCCGCCGCCCCACTCGTAGTTGGCGAACCCGAACTTCTCGATCGCGACCGCCGCCGCCAGCGTGACGACGGCGAGGCTGACGCCGCGCACGCGGAGCGCGGACACCGCCACGAGCAGCCCCGAGCACCGTCGCCACCGCCACGGCGATGAGCGGCGCGAGCGGGAACTCGATGCCGAAGTCGACCGCCATGTGCGAGACGGTGTAGCCGGCCACTCCGGCGAGGGCGACCTGCACGACGGAGATCTGCCCGACGAAGCCGGTGATGATGACGTACGAGAGGCAGATCAACGAGGCGAGGAGCGAGACGATCAGCGCCTGGCGGAAGTCCCAGGGCAAGACGACGAGCGCCGCCGCGCACGCTCCGGCCCCGACGAGCGCGTTGCGTCCCGAGGTGCTCGGACCGGGGAACGAACGGCAGGCGCTTCTCGATCAGCTCGCCGCGGCCGGGCAGGCTCGCACCGCGCCAGAACATCGCGATCACGATGACGAGGAACACGAACAGGTCCCAGACGCCGGGCAGCGCGAGTTCCGATGGCGTCGGTCGGGATACCACGACTTCGGCGCGACGTAGTAGAGGAGCACCGACTGGGCCATGCCGAGCAGGAGCCCGACGGAGCAGGCGATGCCGAACGACGTGAACCGCGCGAACAAGGCGGCTGCGAGCGCGGGGACGATGTACAGCGGCAGCGTCTGCCAGTAGAGCACGTGATCGACGCGGCGAGCACGCCGAGCCCGCCCGCGACCAGGCAGGCGAGCACGGTGTTGATCATCGACAGGCCGTTCGGCGACAGTCCCGCGAGCGTCGCCGAGACCTCGTCCTCCGACGCCGCCCGCGTCGCGAGGCCGAAACGGCTCCAGCGGTAGAGGGCCGCGAGCACCGCCGCGGCCGCGATGACGATCCCCGCCATCAGCAAGCGGTCGAGCCCGACAAAGGCATCCCAGGAGCTCTACCTGGCGGTTCTGCGGCAGGACCGGAGGCTGCGGCTTCGGCGTGTCGCCGAACGCGACGAGCATCGACGCCTGCAGGGTCAGGAGCACACCGAGCGAGGCGGCGAGCTTCGCGAGCGGCGATGCGGCCTGGAGCGGCCTGAAGGCGAGCAGTTCCATCGCCACGGCGAAGACGACGATGACGACGAACGTGATCACGAGCGCGGGCGCCGTCGGGATGTCCGGCCCGAAGAGGCCGGTCCGCAGTGCCCAGTACGTGTAGCCGGCGAACATCGCGATGCCGCCGCTCGCGAGGTTGATCACGCCCGACCCGCGGTAGAAGAGGACGACGGCGAGCGCGATGCCGGCGATCAGAGCCCCGATGCCCAGGCCGAGCAGGGCGAACTGCCAAATCTGCTGGATCTCGTCCAGCTCACGCCCCCGTCGTGGAAGCCTAGTGGGACGCCGACGGGCCCGACTCGACGGCCGGGCCCGTTGCGCGATGTACTACTCAGAACGCTCGCAGGCGCCTGACTGTCCCGGGGCCTTTGAGCCAGCCCGAAACGCGCTTGAACTTGACGCCTCCCTGGTACTCGAAGAACTGCGTCTGGTCGTTGCAGTCCGCCGGGATCGCCGGGTACTTCCCGCACCTCACGGTCGGGGCGCCCAGGGGCACCGGGCCGCGTTCGGCCTTCGCCTGCCTGTTGATCGCTGCCGGCGTGATCTTGCTGTAGCCGATCTTGTTGAGCCACTTGATCAGCGTCAGCGTCTGCCCGAACCCGACCGGAGTCCAGGGGTCGGCGGTGATCGTCGGCTCGGCCGCGTACTTCCTGAAGACCTTGAGGAACGGCGGCACGCCCTTGTCGGTGAGATCGAAGCCGAGCGACGACGCGATCGCGAACGTCCACTTCGGGTAGTCGCCACCGAGCCCGGCCGCGACGCGCGGGTCGAGGCAGAGCGGGTTCGTGAGCACCTTCTTGTTGAGCCCGAGCTGCGCGAGCGCCTTCGCCATGTTGACGCAACCCGAGGCGACGTCCTGCACCACGAACATGTCGGCGGTCTGACCGCCGGCCGCCGTGATCGGGCCGACGAGGTCGGTCGTGTTCGGGTCGTAGGACGACCTGCTTCACCGTCAGTCCGGCCTTCCTCATGGCGTCGACGATCGCGACGCCGGTCTCGGCGATGCCGGGGATGGTCGGGTAGACGACCGCGGCGGTGTCCGCCTTGAGTATGTCGCGCGCGAACGTGCCGTACGGGGTGAGCACGGACGTGTCCGCCGAAGAGGCCGTAGACACCCGTCTTGTAGGTCTCGTCGATCGGGGGACCATCACCCCGCCGACGACCGGCTTCCTGCCGAGAGCCGAGTAGAACGACTGGTTGCCGATCACGACGCCACCCCACAGCACGACCGAGACGCGCTTGTCGTTCGCCATCAGCTGACCGCAACGCGTGCCTTCCTCCTCGGTCGACTTGATGAAGCACTTCTTCAGCACGATCGGATGTCCGGCTGCGCCTCTGAGCTCGGCGTTCGCGTACTTCACCGCAGTCTCGACGGCCGGCGTCCACAGCGGCCCGACCTGGACCTGGCCGCCCTGGAGGTTGACGAGGCCGATCACGACTGGCTTGAGCCTCGGGTTTGCCTTGCCGGGCGTCACGCCCACGAACTTCGCATAGTTGGTGACCGCTGCCGGAGCGGCTGCCCCGCCGAGCGCAACGGGCAGCATCAGACCGAGCGCGACTGCCAGCGCTGCGAGAACGACGACGGCACGTCGGCTCTTGGCGCGGAGCCTCGGCGTGGGTGAGATCTCCATTCGGTGCCCTCCTAAATTGGCTTTGCCTGCTCGGCCCCCCAGGATCGAGGCAACGATAACATCGTCCCAGGTGATCTTCAATCCTGTTGACAATCCTGTTCTCAGCGCGTCCGCGCCGCAGCACGTATAGCGTCCCGAGTCCGGATGGTCGCGGAGACACCCGTTCTCGAGGCACGTGGCGTTTCGGTCAGCTTCGGCGGCGTCCATGCCCTCGTCGACGTCGACCTTCGGCTCGAGCCGGGGCAGCTGCTCGGGCTGATCGGCCCGAACGGCGCGGGCAAGACGACGTTCATCGACGCGATCACGGGATTCGTCCGCTACCGGGGCAGCGTCCTGCTCGACGGCCGCGACCTCGCCGGAAAGGCGCCGCATGAACGCGCCCGGCTGGGGCTCGCCCGGACGTGGCAGTCGGTCGAGCTGTTCGACGACCTGACGGTTCGCGAGAACGTCGCGGTCGCCGCGGAGCCGTCGGCGTTCAGGGCGCTGCGCGACGTCGTCTCGCGGCCGGCCGGACGCATCGACCGCGCCGAGGAAGCGCTCGGTGTCTTCGGCCTGGAGGAGCACGGCGACGCGATGCCGAGCGAGCTGTCACAAGGCGATCGCAAGCTCGTGGGGGTCGCTCGCGCGTATGCGGCGACGCCCCGTCTTCTCTGCCTGGACGAGCCCGCGGCCGGGCTGGACGCGGTGGAGAGCGAAGCGCTCGGTCGCCACCTGCGCGAGATCGTCGATCGAGGAACCGCGATGCTGCTCGTCGACCACGACATGGGCCTCGTGCTGTCGATCTCCGACTACGTCGTCGTGCTCGAGTTCGGCGAGGTGATCGCACACGGCGCGCCCGAGGTCGTGCGAGGTGACCCGAACGTGATCACCGCGTACCTCGGCAAGGCCGGGGCAGAGGTGACGGCAGGGCTCGCAAGCACGGAGCCTGGTGCCTCGTGAGCGTTGCGCTCGAGATCGAAGGGCTGACGGCGGGCTACGACCAGGCGCCGGTGATCCGCGACGTCGGGATCACCGTCGACGCCGGCGAGGTGGTCGCGTTGCTCGGCGCCAACGGCGCAGGCAAGACGACGACCCTGCGCGTGGTGTCGGGGATCGTCAAGCCCATTACCGGCCGGGTTGCGCTCGACGGCAACGATCTCGCGTCGTCCTCGCCGAGCGCGCGCGCGCGACGCGGCATCGCGCACGTCCCCGAGGGTCGAGGGATCTTCTTCGGCCTCACGGTTGCCGAGCACTTCCGTCTTGGCCATCGGGGCGAGCAGCTCGACACGGCGCTTGCGTACGAGTACTTCCCGAAGCTCGAGGCGCTGCACGACCGTCGCGCCGGCCTGCTGTCCGGCGGGGAGCAGCAGATGCTCGCCATCGGACGAGCGCTCGCCCGTCACCCGCGCCTGCTTGTTGCTCGACGAGCTCTCGCTCGGGCTTGCCCCGGTCATCGTCGAGGACTTGCTGCCGATCGTCCGCGACTACGCTCGCGAGTCGAACTGCGCAGTGCTCCTCGTCGAGCAGCACGTCCACCTCGCGCTGGAGGTGGCCGACCGCGGGTACGTCCTCTCTCACGGCGAGATCGTCCTGCACAAGCCCGCCGGGGAGCTCCGGCGCGACCGGCATCTGCTCGTCGCGAGCTACCTGGGAGAGCGCACCAGCGTCGCGTGAGTCGAGAGACCTGCGGTTGG
>CAVYQX010000010.1:0-132559 GCA_963770715.1 uncultured Gaiellaceae bacterium | reverse complement strand
CGGCCCGTCCTCGACTTCGCGCACATGCATGCGACGAGCGACGGCGCCTACCTCGAGCCGGAGCCGTTCCGCGAGGCGCTCGAGCTCGCGGACGGAGTGCTCGCCGACGACGCTCCGTTCCACATCCACTTCTCCGACATCGCGTTCGCCAATCGCAACGAGACGAAGCACCTGCCGTACGGCGAGGGAACGTTGCGGGCAGAGCCGCTCCGCGACGCGCTCGCGTCCTTCGACCGCCCGACGACCGTGATCTCCGAGTCGCCGGACGAGGAGTCGAGTCAGGCGATCCGCTCGGTGCTCGAGTCGGCGGCGGGAGCTAGCTCGGCCAGCCGCGCCTCGTAGCCGCAGCGTCGTCCTCGCGCCCGCGATCGCGCAGGAACCGGACGAGGCGCTCGAGCGGGTGCAGCTCGAGCAGCAAGAGCGGTACTTCCTCGCGAGCGCGATCGCCGAGTGGAGCAACTCTTCCGCCTCGTCGTCCCGTCCCTGGGCGGCGCGGACGATCCCGAGCGCGGTCAGCGCGAACAGCTGGCAGCTCGTGTCGTCCGGACCGAGTCCTCACGAGCTCGAGTGCGAGCCGCTCGGCCTCGTCGACCTTTCCGAGGTGCGCCAACGTGGTCGCGAGAGCGACCTGCGTAGTCGGGGATGAGCCCGCGATCGCCGCGCGTGGAGGTGATCCGGAGCGCCTCGCGATACAGCTTCTCCGAGCGCCGGGTCGTCACGAGCGCGCGCCAGCCAGCCAAGCTTGAGCAGCGAGGCCGCCAGCACCGGGCTCGACGCCGAGCTCCTCGGCGGTGCCCCGAACCTCCTCCATCATCGTCTGGGCCGCGGCGAGCTCGCCCTTCACCTTGAGAAACCCGGCGTACGCGAGCGTCGCACTGATCCGTGCACGGACGCTCCCGCTCTCCCCGGCGAGCTCGAGGGCGCGCGTGAGCAGGAGCTCCGCCTCGTCGAGCTCCAACCGGATGATGTGCATCGACGCCAGCGCCTGCGCAGCGATCGTCTGGAGGTCCTTCCGGCCCGCGTCCAGGGCCTTGACGTAGGCGCGCTCCATGTAGCGAACGTAGTCCTCGTCCGCCCCCAGCCAGGCGCCGACGATCGCGCGTACGGTCAGCGCGTCGAAGTGGGCGACAGCGTTCGAGTCGCTCGGGAGGAGCCCGAGAGCCTCGTCGACCAGCTCCCGCGCGCGGGAGGCGTCGCCGTCCCGCTTCAGCGCCGCCTCGCCGAGAGCGGTGAGGGCCAGCGCCTCGTACACCCGGTCGCCCTCCTGTCCGGCATGATCTCGGACCTTCGCCATCTCGACCTGGACCGCGCCCCAGTCCTGGAGGCGCCACGCGGCGCGAGCAGCGACGTAGCGAGCGTCGAGCGTCGGACGGAGCTCGAGCGCACGCACGCCGAGCGCCCGAGCATTGGCATACGCCTCGCGCGCGATCGCGCGCTTCGCGGCCTTCACGAGCGCCGCAGCAGTCTCGTGTGCGAGCTCCTCGGGCGGCGCGCCTTCGAGCTCCGTCAGGAACTCGACCGCCTGGTCCAGGTGGTACGCACGGATCTCGATGAGCTCCTCACCCGTGCGCTCCGCGAGCCACTCGGCGAAGCGCGCGTGGTACTGCGCCCTCGCGAGCTTGGCGAGCCCCGTGTAGGCCACCTCGCGGATGAGCGCGTGCTTGAAGCGGTAGGCGGTCTCGCCCGAGATCGACGACCGCGGCTCGCGCAGGAGAAACTCGCGCTGGAGCAGGTCGTCGATGAGCGCCTCCTGGTCAGGCACGTCGGGTGACAGGTACTCGAGAGCCCCCTTCCAGAAGACGCGGCCGACGACCGACGCGCGCTGCAGCACCGTCTTTGCGTCGGGCGCGAGATGGTCGATACGGGCGGCGATGAGCGCCTGGAGGGTGTCGGGGACACGATCGGCCGAGTCGTCGCTCGTCCCGCTCTCGAGGAACATGCGGATCGTCTCCTCGACGAAGAGCGGATTCCCCTCAGCCCGCTCGAGCGCCTCCTGCGGCAGCGATACGGGCCGTTCGCCGGACGCTCCGGCGAGCTGGTCGAGGAGCTGCTCGACGAGCTCCGCACTCTCGTCCTCGGAGAGCGGGTCGAGCTCGATCGCGGTCGAGCGCACACGACCCCCTCCCCAGCCGGGACGCGCGTCGAGGAGCTCGGGCCGCGCGAGACAGAGAACGAGAACCGGCGCGCGCACCCAGTCCGCGAGGTGCTCGATGAGGTCGAGGAGAGGCGGCTCGGCCCAGTGGATGTCCTCGAACAGGAGGATCAGCGGCTGCACGTCGGCGATCCCCTGCATGACCTCGCGTGCTGCCCACGCGATCTCCTGCGGGCTGCGCTCGCCCTCGAGGGCCTCCATGAGGCCGGCAGCGAGTCCGAGGACGTCCGCGACGGCCTCCTCGGCGCAGCACTCGCGCAGCTTCTCGAACGCCTCCTCGAGAGGGTCGTCGTCCGAGATGCCGGCCGCGGCCTTCACCATCTCGCCGAGCGGCCAGTACGTGACTCCCTCGCCGTATGGCAGCGCACGGCCAATGAGCACGCTTGCCCGCTCGACCCCGTCGAGGAACTCGCGTGAGAGACGGCTCTTCCCCACTCCCGCCTCGCCGTAGATCGTGAAGAGGTGCGCGCGACGGTCGCGCAAGGTTCGGTTGAACGTGTTCTCGAGCAGCTCGAGCTCGGCGTCACGGCCGACGAGCGGTGCCCGTGGTCCGAGCGGACGACCAGGGCCGTCCAGCATGTCCATGACCCGCCACGCGCGCAGGTGCCCGTCGATCCCCTTGAGCTCGAGCGGGCCGGCGTCCTCGACGACGAGGCTCCCAGCGGCAAGCCGGTACGCGGTGGGGCCGACGAGAATCTCGCCGGGGCGCGCGGCCTCCTGGAGGCGCGCCGCGAGGTTCACCGCTTCGCCCGTCGCGAATGTCGACTCCGCGCCGTCGACCACGACCTCGCCCGCCTCGATTCCGATGCGGGCCTCGAGCTCGAGCTCGTCGACCGCCGCGCGCATAGCGAGCGCGGCGCGGACGGCGCGGTGGGCGTCGTCCTCGTGTGCCTGCGGCACACCGAAGGCGGCCATCACTGCGTCGCCGGCGAACTTCTCGACGATGCCACCGTGCTGCACGACGCACTGCGAGACGGTCTCGAAAAACCTCGTGACGCGGCGGCGCACGACCTCCGGATCGGTCCCGGTGACGAGTCTCGTCGAGTCGACGATGTCGACGAACAGCACAGATGCGAGCTTTCGCTCCACGTGTGAATTCTAGAAACGACGGCGGGCGCGGCATCCATCCCGCCGGAGCGGGCCGCGATTAGCATCCCGTCCGTGCTCGATCCCTCCGTCTTCAAGGCGTACGACGTGCGAGGGCTCTACCCGTCCGAGCTCGACGAGGACGGCGCCTACCGGGTCGCGCGCGCATACACGGCTCATTTCGAGCCGCGCTCCGTCGCCCTCGGCCACGACATGCGCCTCTCGTCCCCGTCGATGGCGAGGGCTGCAGCCGACGGGATCGCAGACGCCGGCGCGGACGTCGTCGAGCTGGGGCTCGTCGGTACCGAGATGCTCTACCACGCAGTCACCGAGCTCGGCCTCGACGGAGGCATCTGCGTCACCGCGTCGCACAACCCCAAGGAGTACACCGGGATGAAGATCGTCCGTCGGGGCGCGCTGCCCGTCGGGGGCGACTCGGGGCTCGCCGAGGTGCGCGCGCTGGCCGAAGGCGGGCTCACGAACGGGAAGAAACGCGGCTCGCTACGGAGCGCGGATGTCTGGCCAAGCTTCGTCGCGAAGGTCCTCTCGTTCGTCGACGTCGACGAAATCCGGCCGCTGCGCGTCGTCATCGACGCGGCGAACGGAATGGCGGGAGTGATGCTGCCGCCGGTGCTCGAGGCCCTCCCACAACTCGACGTCGTCCGCTGCTACTTCGAGCCGGATGGGAGCTTCCCGAACCACGAGCCGAATCCGCTCCTCCCCGAGAACCGCGAGTTCATCGTGCGGAAGGTCACGGATGAGGGCGCCGACATCGGGATCGCGTACGACGGAGACGCGGACCGCTGCTTCTTCATCGACGACACGGGCGAGTTCGTACCGGGCGACTTCGCGACGGCACTCATGGCCGAGACGATGCTCGCGAGCGCGCCGGGTGAGAAGGTGATCTACGACGTCCGCGCGAGCTGGGCGGTCCCCGAGACGATCGAGCGCGCGGGGGGCATCCCTCTCGTGAACCGCGTGGGACACGCGTTCATCAAGCAGCGCATGCGCGCGGAGGGCGCCGTGTTCGGAGGCGAGGTGTCGGCCCACTACTACTTCCGCGACTTCTCGCAGGCCGACACCGGCGTCGTTCCGTTCCTCGTCATGCTCGACCTCCTCTCTCGAAGCGGGACGAAGCTGTCCGAGCTGCTCCGGCCCTACCGCGAGCGCTTTTTCCTCACCGGCGAGATCAATACGCCGGTGGCCGATGTTCCCTTGAAGCTCCAGGAGCTCAAGGAGCGATACTCGGCCGAGGGTGGCCGCGTCTCCCATCTCGACGGGATCTCGTTCGAGTTCGACGACTGGCATTTCAACGTCCGCCCGTCCAACACCGAGCCACTGCTGCGACTCAACCTCGAGGCCCTCTCCGAGAGCCGCATGATCGAGAAGCGCGACGAGGTACTCGGGCTCATCCGCTCGTGACGGACGTACCCGAGCTCGGCGGAGTCACCGACCGGCGGCCACCGTTCAAGTACTCGGCGCTGACGCGCGTGTGGTTCTCCGACACGGATGCGCAGGGCGTCGTCTACTACGGGCGCTACCTCCCATACTTCGACCACGCGCGGACGGAATACCACCGGCATCTCGGCGGCGTCGCGACACCGGGCCGTGAGTTCGTGATGCGGGCGTCGAACGTCGAGTACCACGCACCTGCCCGCTTCGACGACCTCATCGAGGCATTCGTACGCGTGAGCCGAATCGGCCGCTCGAGCATGACCTACGAGTGCGCCGCGTACCGACAGCCCGACGACACGCTCATGGTGACTGCACTCCAGACGCTCGTGCTCGTCGACCGCGAGAGGCGGCGACCCGTCGATGTCCCGTCCGAGCTCCGAACGGCGATCAGCCGCTTCGAGGGAGACGATCTCGAGGCGTGAACAGCTCCAGCGAGGCAGTCCGCCGCATCGTCGAGCAAGAGGGCGAGGTCGACGACATCCTGCGCGCAGTCGTCGCATCCGTCGCCTCGAGTCCCGAGATCAGCTGGGCCGGGATCGCGTTCGCCGAGGACGACACGCTCCGACTCGGCCCTGTCGACGGAGAGCCGAACGCCGAGCGCCGGGAGCGCGTCCCGATCGCGTACGAGGGCGCCGTCGTGGGCGAGCTCTGGGCCGACGGAGCCGTCCAGCGCGACGAGCTCGAGCGGATCGCCGCGCTGATCGGGCCGTACGTCCTCCTCGGCTGGGACACGGGCGGTGAGAAGTGGGACCCGTGACAGGCCCCCTGGCATCCCTCGATCGAGGGAGTATCACTGGATCGAGGGATTGAACCCCCCAATCGGGTGATTACAACGAGATTTGGGGAGAGGGGAAGGGAGCCGCGCGCTCGTCCGTACGGACGAGCGCGCGGTATAGCCCCGACCCCTGGTCGGGCACCGCCGCTCTCCCCGCGTTTCCGCAGCCTCGGAATCCGCTATTCCGCAGCCTCGGAATCCGCTAGCGCGGATTCCGAGGCGCGAGCGTCAGAGACGCTCGTGGTGCAGGCCACTTCGCTGCCACAGTCCTAGAGCGAAGCTGTATCCAGGCCCATAAACGTCGAGGGGCCGGACTGCGTCCGACCTCTCGACTCGCCTGCCTAGGCCCGCGGGCCGAAAGCCGGTGGTGGCCCGCGCGGGAAGCCCGAACCCCGCCAGAACCCGCGGTGCAAGCCGTGGCCGTGGCGAAGCTCGCCGTTGACGAGCGCCTCCGTGCGCTCAGCGAGCCTCGACTTGATCTCCGAGGCCTGCGCCTTGGTGATCCGCCCGTCGGCGACAGCCTCGTCGATCTTCTTCTCCTCGGCGGCCACGAGCGCCTTGACGAGCCCGTCGACGCTCTTGCCCGTCTCCTTGGCGATCTCGACGAGCGTCTTGTCCTCGAGCGCCTCACGGAGATCCGCCTCGCTCATGCCCAGATAGGCAGCAGCCGCCTCGAAGATCGCGAATCCCCCGTGGGGGCCAGGACCGAAGCGGTGGCCGAATCCAGGGGCGAAGCCACGTCCGCCGTGCCCGAAGAGCAGTAACGGGTACTCGTCGGAGTCGATCCGCTCCTTGAGCCGTTTCGCGTGCTCCTGGGTGAGCCTCCCGGCGTCGACGGCCTCGTCGATGCGGTTCTTCAGCGCCTGCTCGAGCGCATTCGAGAGCTCCTCGGGCGTCACGCCGAGCTGCGCAGCCGCGTCGTCGATGACCGCCTTGCTCTCGTCGCTCGGAGACAGGATCCGCGACGCTGCGATCGCGCCTGCGGCGCCGAGGGCGACCAGCAGCAGGACGACAGTGGCACCGCCGGCGAGGAAGGTGATCCATCTGCGTCGCATCACGTGGCTCATCTGACCACCCATCCCTAAGAGATCGGTGAAAAGCGGCTAAGAAGATCCGACGCCGGCGACGGCCGGCTCGGCGCCGAGCCTGAGCACCATCCGCGTGCCGCCACCTTCGGCCTGCTCGGCGACGACCTCGCCGCCGTGCGACTCGGCTACCTGCCTCACGATCGCGAGGCCGAGCCCGGATCCGGGCATCCCCCGTGCGGCCCGTGCGCGGTAGAAGCGGTCGAAGACGTATGGCAGGTCCTCGTCGGAGATGCCCGGGCCGTGGTCCCGAACGACGAGCCGTCCGCCGCGGAGCTCGACCTCGACGGCCCCTCCCGGCGGGCTCCATTTTGCCGCGTTGTCGAGCAGGTTTCCGACAGCACGCTCGATCGTGGCAGGAACACCTTGCACCACTGTCGGCTCGAGCTCGACCGAGTAGGTGACCTCGGGCCGGTTTCGACGCGCGCGCTCGACGACGTCCGAAACGAGCACGTCGAGCCGCACGTCCTCGGGATCGACCCTCTGCTGCTCGGCGCGCGCGAGCTCGATCAGCTCCGAGATCAACGTCGTCATCTCGCCGAGCTGCTCGACGACATCCGAGAGCAGCCTGCGCCCTTCCTCGGGCGGGAGTGTTCGATCGCCGGCGAGCACCTCGATGTTCGTGCGGACGCTCGTCAGCGGGGTGCGGAGCTCGTGAGACGCGTCGGCGACGAGCTGACGCTGGGCCCGCGTCGACTCCTCGAGAGCAGCGAGCATCGTGTTGAAGCTCGCGGCGAGGCGGCTGAGCTCGTCTTTCCCGTCCAGGTCGATCCGCTCGGACAGGTCCTGCGTCTCGGTGACGCGCTCGACGGTCGACGTCAATCGCCGGACCGGGCCCAGCGCCGCCCGCGCCACGAGCAGCCCGAGGACAGCCGCACCCGCGATCCCGCCCAGCGCGACGAGGATGAGGAAGAGACCGATGCGGTTCAGGGACTGCTCGACCTCGGTGAGCGGCCTCGCCACCTGAATGGCCGCATCCGGCCCGTACGCGAACGTGAGCATGCGGAGATGCGTTCCGTCGACGGTGACGTCGTCCCAGAAGGCTGCGCGGCCGTTGCCTGCGACGTCGAGCACGTGGTCGTCGACCGGCAGCTTGATGTTCTGTTGCGGCGGGACGAGGACGTCACCGTTGGTCCGAACGAGCTGTACGTAGCCGCGCGCCTCCCCGAACTCCGGAAGAACCGCGAGATGGGCCTCGCCCCCTTGGCCGGGAATCACACCGAGCCTCTGAACTGCGATCTGTGCTGCTCGCGCCTCGAGGGCTTCGTTCACGGGCCTTCTGAGCTGTTCGCGCGCGATCAGGTAGACGGCCACGGAAGCCGCGACGACCGAGAGTGCGACGGCCGCAGCCGAGCCGACCGCGATGCGCGCTCGGAAGCTCACATCAAGCCTCCCGAAGGGCGTAGCCGACACCGCGGATCGTGTGGATGAGCCGCGGGGCGCCACCCTCCTCGGTCTTCCGGCGAAGGTAACCGATGTACACGTCGAGCGAGTTGGACGTCGGGCCGAAGTCGTAGCCCCACACACGCTCGAAGATGATCGACCGCGTCAGCACCTGACGCGGGTTGCGCAGGAACAGCTCGAGCAGCGCAAATTCGGTGCGCGTGAGATCGATGGCCACGTCGGCACGCCGGACCTCGCGCGTCCCGAGGTCCAGCTCGAGGTCCGAGAAGCGCAGCACGTCGGCTGCGTCGTCACCGTTCCCGGCGCGCCGCAGCAGCGCACGCAGGCGCGCGAGGAGCTCGGCGAGTACGAAGGGCTTCGGCAGGTAGTCGTCCGCCCCTGCGTCGAGACCCGCGACACGGCTGTCGACCTCGGCGCGGGCCGTGAGCATCAGTACGGGAACGGGGTTGTCGTCGGCGCGAAGCCGCCGGCACACCTCGAGGCCGTCGATCCCCGGCATGAGCACGTCGAGGATCACCGCATCGGGAGCGGCGGAGCCGGCAACCTGCTCGAGCGCGCCCTCCCCGTCCTCGGCCAGCTCGACGTGGTACCCCTCGAGCTCGAGCGCACGACGGAGCGACTCGCGAACGGCTCGCTCGTCGTCGACCACGAGGATCTTCATCGCACGCGCATTGTGCGCATCTGCGCCTGCACGGGCCCGTGGTCTTAGCGACTTCTTAGCCCGTCCTTACAGGCTCTTCAGCCGACACACGACACGTTCCGCCACACTGAGACGAGCATGTCGCGCCGCTCCCGTCCGTCGCTCCTCGTTGCCGCACTGGCATCGATGCTCGTTCTCGGGCTCGGTCTTGGCGCAGCGGCGTTCGCGGTGCTCGACGACGGGACGACCATCGTGCGGCAGGTGACGGTGGAGGGCTCGGAGCCGGTCGCAGCGAGCGATCTCCCGGCCGCCGCGATCTACGACCGCACGGCGAAGGGCGTCGTCGAGATCTCCGCCTCCGGCGGCTCGGGGGTCGGCTCGCAGCCGAGCGCTCAGGGCTCCGGGTTCGTGTACGACAAGAACGGCCACATCGTCACGAATCAGCACGTGGTCGCCGGCGCCTCGTCGATCTCGGTGAGCTTCTGGAACGGGGTGGAGCTCGATGCGACGCTCGTGGGGACGGATCCCTCGACGGATCTCGCAGTCGTCCGCGTGAATGCGCCGCGCTCGTTGCTCGTACCGCTCCGGCTCGCCGACTCGAGCACCGTCGACGTCGGCGACCCGGTGCTTGCATTCGGCAGCCCGTTCGGGCTCGAGGGCACGGTCACCGCGGGCATCGTCAGCGCCCTGTACCGCGAGATGACTGCCCCGAACAACTTCACGATCACGAACACGATCCAGACGGACGCGGCGATCAACCACGGAAACTCGGGCGGCCCGCTTCTCGATCGGCGGGCGCGCGTCATCGGCGTGAACGCCCAGATCGAGAGCGAATCGGGTGGCTCGGACGGTGTCGGCTTCGCAATTCCGTCGAACACCGTGCGCTCCATCGTCAGGCAACTCATCGCGAGCGGAGAGGTCGAGCACGCCTACCTCGGGATTCGTATGGCTCCGGCGTCCGACGGGGTCGCCGTGACGGAGGTCCTTCCCGGGACGCCGGCGGAGAAGATCGGATTGCGCGAAGCGACCGGGACGACGGTCGTCGACGGTCAGCAGCAGCCCACCGGCGGAGACGTCATCGTCGAGTTCGACGGCGAGAAGGTGACGTCCGGCGTCGCGCTGCAAAGCGCGGTGGACGCACGCCGACCGGGTGACACGGTGCCGCTCACGGTCCTGCGGAACGGCTCTCGGCGGACGCTCGAGGTGACGCTCGGCGTCAGGCCGTGAGAACCAGCCACCATGGTCTAGGTAGTCACCTAGACCATGGGTTAGTGTCGACATCCCCGCCCGCCTCTGTATGCTGCGAAGCGGGAGGTAGGGTAATGGGTAAAAGTCGTTCGTCCGCGTTCGTCTTCGCGGCTGCATACATAGCACTGGTTGTCGGGTTGTTCCTGGCGCTGGGAGGCGCGGCGTACGCGTCGTCGCCGTCCTCGGCCACGCATCAGTACGGCACCCAGGTGAAGGGCGTGAAGGTTTCGGCGACCGCGGGCGGCGATACCGCCTCCGCTGCTGCCGAGGACGCGCTTCCGAACACCGGTCTTTCGCTCCTCGGAGTCGTCGCTCTCGGCGGCGCACTCGTCGCTGGCGGGCTCGTCCTGCGGCGGCGCGAGCAGCGCAAGAACTAACCCGGCGTTCGGAGCGTCACTCGCCCGGCAACTCCTGTTCGCGGGGGTTGAGCTCGTGTACCCGTCGATATGCGGCGGCGCGCTCAGCCCCTCGCGACACCTGCGCCAGACGAAGCCACACAGCCCAGCTTCGTGGATCAGCCGCTACCGCAGCGCGGTAGTCCTTCAGCGCCGCCTCGCGGTCTCCGAGTCCCGCGGCAGCATCACCGAGCACGACGTCGGGCTCGGCTGACCAGAAGAGCAGCGCACGGGCACGCAATCCGTGGTCGCGCGCCTCCCGCCACTCCTCGCGCGCAAGCGCCTCTTGACCTGCAAAGAGCGCCTGGTTGCCGACGAGACTCCAGGTCGCGGCGACGCTGAGAACGACCGTCCCCGCGATCAGGCCCACGCGCGCGCGCGTCGGCATCCTCCTCGGTGTGCGCCGCTCGGCCGCGAGCAGGGCAGCCGAGCCCGCGAGAAACGCCGTCGCCGTGACCGCGACCATCTCCCAGTGCCAGTCGAGCGCGGCGGCCGCGCACCAGGCCACGAACGCACCGAACGACGCCGCGACGAGGTGGCCGCGGCGTGCGCGAATGGCCGCCACCAGCGGGAACCCCAGGATCGCCAGAAGGACGGCGACCCCGATGACACCTAACTCCGCGAAGGTCTCGGCGTAGAGCGAGTGGCCGTCGCGTACGACGTCCGTGCTCGGACGACGCTCGTACCACAGGTACTCGAACGTCCCCGAGCCGTTGCCAAGTGCTGGTCGCTCGATGCCCGCATCCCACGCGACGCCTAGCTGCTCAGCTCGGCCGTTTCCGGAGATGCTGAAGAGACGGTCGTTGAGGTTCGCGCCGAAAGCGAGATCGGCTTGGAACTGGGCCTGAAGACGGTCGAGAGCGCGAGCAGGCCCGCCTGCCGCAACGAGACCGATCGCAAGCGCACCGACGGCGCCGGTCGCCAAGACGACATCCACGAGACGCCGGCGTCGGCGATCCACAGGCACAGCGTGGGCGACGCGGTGCGCAAGCCAGCCGAGGGCCGCCGAGCCGAGGACAAGAACTCCGACCACCCACACGAGACGATGCCCCTCGCGGGTCGCCGCTGCCACGGGTGAGTCCTCCGTCGTCAGAGCGTCCTGACGGGACGCGATCACGACCACGGCAACGGCGATGGGAGTGAGGGCGGCAAGCGACCAAATGAGACGAAGACGCCGCGGGTCCAGCGCAATCGTCGCGACGAGCGCGAGTACGAGCGCGACCCACGGCCCGCGAGCGAACGTGAAGTAGATCGTCATCACCAACACGGGGATGGGGGCCGCCGCGAGGACCGCGTGGCGACGATGCCGCGCGTGCGCGACGACCCCCACCGCGAGGATCACGCCGATCGCCGCCAGAAGTCCGAGCGAGTTCCAGTATCCAAGCGGCGTCGACAACCGATAATTGGCCACCGGGTCGTCGTAGCTGTCGAGGTGGTCCGGAAGGAGGCGCGTCGCCAGCGCGTACGTGGAGATCAGCGTCACGCCGACGACGATCCCCGCGAGGACGGCTGGGCCGTCGCCGCGCCGTAGGACGAGTGCGACGGCGAGCGCAACCGCAACGTAGACGAGCATCCGCTCGGCTTCGCGCAAGGATGCCGGCGTACTGATCGACCAGGTCGCAGAAAGGGCGATCCACGCCGCGAGTGCGACCATCAACGTGGCGAACGTGACCCGCAGCCGTCCCGGCGCGTCAACGCGATCCAGGATGAGGAGAACGGTCGTCGGGACGAGGAACGCGAGCGCCACCCACCCCCAAGACTGAGAGAAGTACGCGCCCTGGCTCGCATTCGCTGCCGTCACGATCGCCGCGACGGCTGCCGCGACGACGTACGTCCGTTGCGATCTCGTCATGCTCGTCATGCCGAGACCGCTGCTCCGGTCAGCCACCTACTCTGTGATCCGTCATGGGACATCGCGTCGGCACGTTGCTCCTCGTCATCGGCGTCGGCATCCTCGCCTGGGCCGCCACCGTGTACTTCTGGAAGGACCCCTTCACGACGGCCTACACAGCGTACGAACAGCGGCGGCTCGCGTCGAAGCTCGACGAGCAGTTCGCGAGGTACGAGCCGCTCCGCACCCCGGTCGTGGCGCAGCCCGGGAAGCCCAAGCCTCGCCCGTACGACAACGTCAAGCGAGAGGCGAGGCGGTACCGCCTGGCAAGCGAGGATGGCGACGCGATCGCACGCTTGAAGATCCCGCGTCTCGGAGTGAGCGTTGTGGTGGTGAACGGCACCGCGGTCGACGACCTCCGGCGCGGGCCGGGCCGTCATCTCGACTCCTTCATGCCGGGCGAGCGTGAGCTCGTCTACGTCGCGGGGCACCGAACGACCTACGCCGCGCCCTTCGGGCAAATCAACGAGCTTCGACCCGGTGATCCAATCACGCTAGAGCTGCCGTACGCGACGGTCGTATACCGCGTCACGCGTCACCGGATCGTCGACGACAACGACGTCTCCGTCCTCGAGTCGCCGCACCACGAGGAGCTCGTCCTGCAGGCGTGCCATCCACGGTTCTTCGCGAGCCAGCGCTACCTCGTCTACGCACGGCCCGTCTCCGTGAAGCAGCGGACCTGATGCCGCACGGCTGGGAAAGCGTGCGGCTCGAGGAGATCGAACCGATCTCCGTCGTCCACGGGACGCTCCTCTGGCGCCCGATCCGGCGGACGCTCGACATCGGCGCGTTCGGGATCAATGCCTACATCGCGCCGAACACCGGCGACGACGTGGTCGAGGAGCACGAGGAGAGCACCCTCGAGCACGAAGAGGTGTACATCGTGCTCAGCGGTCGCGCAACGTTCACGCTCGCGGGCAAGACACTCGATGCTCCGGCCGGCACCGTCGTGTTCATCCGCGATCCGGCGGTCGTGCGACACGCGCGCGCCGACGAGCCCGGAACGCAGGTTCTCGCCGTCGGTGGACCGCGAGCGGGCTCGTACGAACCATCGCCGTGGGAGGACTTCTTCGCTGCGACGCGTCACCGTAACGCCGGTGACTACGACGCCTACCTTGCGGAGCTCGAAGAGGCTCTCGAGCGACGTCCGGACCACCCGGCGATCCTCTACAACGTCGCGCGCGCGAAGGTACTCCTCGACCGCCCCGACGAAGCGATCGCAGACATCCGCCGTGCGGTCGAGCTCAATCCGGAACTCCGCCCGTACGCCGCGAGCGACGACGACTTCGCGTTGCTGCGCACGCGTGCCGACTGGCAGATCTAGCTCGGCGTCACGCGATAGGCGTCGAAGACGGCGTCGAGGTTGCGGAGAGCGGTGAGGAGCGAGCGCAGCTCCTTCACCTCCCCCACCTCGGCCGTGTACCAGTTCTTCGCCATGCCGTCCTCGACAGTGCCGCCGTAGGAGACGATGTTCGCCCCGTGCTCGGCGAACGTGCGCGCCACGTCCTCGAGCAGCCGCGCGCGATCCCACGCGTCGACAGCGATCTGGACGAGGAACCCGGCGGACGCACCTCCCTCCCACTCGACCGCCGTGAAGCGCTCGGGGTTGCGCTGGAGTGCCCGCACGTTGGGGCAGTCCTCCCGGTGCACGGTGATGCCGCGCCCCATGGAGATGTAGCCGACGATCTCGTCGCCCGGAACCGGGGTGCAGCACTTCGCGAGGCGCACGAGAACGTCCTCGACGCCGATGACGTTGATGCCGACGCGGTCGCTCGAAACCGCCTTCCGCGCACGTGCCGGCTTCGTCGGGACGATGGGCTCGGCGGCGACCTCGTCCGTCTTCAGTCGCTGGATGACCTTGTTGACGATCTGCGCCGGTGAGAGCTTCCCGGCACCGAGCGCGACATAGAAGTCCTCGGCCTTCTTGAAGCCCGTCTCGCGGATCACCTGTGCGAGCACACTCGAGCCCTGGAGCTTCCGGTACGGCAGCTTCTGCGCCTTCAGCGCCTGGTCGAGGAGGTCGCGGCCCTTCGCCTCGGTCTCGCCGCGCGTCTCTCGCTGATACCACTGACGAATCTTGTTGCGCGCGCGCGACGAGGTGACCAGCGCGAGCCAGTCCCGGGACGGGCCCCGCCCGGACTTCGAGGTGAGGATCTCGACGAAGTCGCCACTTCGGAGTCGGTAGTGCAGGGGGACGATGCGGCCGTTGACCTTCGCGCCCACCGTGCGATGCCCCACATCCGTGTGGACGGCATAGGCGAAGTCGATCGGGGTCGCGCCAGACGGCAGCACCTTCACCTCGCCTTTCGGTGTGAAGACGTAGACCTCCTCAGCGAAGAGGTCGGTGCGGAGACTCCGCATGTACTCGCCCGGGTCCTGGTCCTCTTGCTGGCCCTCCATGAGGGACTTGACCCACGTGAGCCACTCGTCGTCTCCGACCTTCGCCCTGCTGCCTCGCTTGTACACCCAGTGCGCCGCGACGCCGTATTCGGCTTCCTCGTGCATCTCGCGCGTCCGCACCTGAATCTCGAGCGGCCTCCCCTCGGGCCCGATCACGGTCGTGTGTAGCGAGCGGTAACGGTTCAGCTTCGGCATCGCGACGAAGTCCTTGAAGCGTCCCGGCATCGGCTTCCACAGCGAGTGCACGAGACCGAGTGCCGCGTAGCAGTCGCGCGTCCCCTCCTCACCCGAGCGCTCGCAGATGACGCGGAGCGCGGTCAGGTCGTAGATCTCGTTGAACTCGCGACCGCGCTTGGCCATCTTGTCGTAGATCGAGTAGAGGTGCTTCGCGCGGCCCGTGATGTCGGCCGGCACGTCCGCCTTCTCGAGCTCTTCCCCGAGGATCTCGGCCGCTTTCTCCGCCTGTTCCTCGCGGTCCGCGCGACGATCCGCGACCATCGCCTTGATCTCCGCGTACTTGCGTGGGTGCAACGTCTGGAACGCGAGGTCCTCGAGCTCCCACTTGAGGGCATGGATGCCGAGCCGGTGCGCAAGCGGTGCGTACACCTCGAGCGTCTCGCGCGCCTTCTGCGCCTGCTTCTGCTTGCCGAGGTACTCGATCGTCCGCATGTTGTGGAGGCGGTCGGCGAGCTTGATGAGGATGACGCGCACGTCCTGCGCCATCGCGACGATCATCTTTCGGTAGTTCTCGGCCTCCGCCTGCTCGCGACTCTGGAAGCTGATTCGCGTCAGCTTCGTCACGCCCTCGACCAGCAGCGAGACGTCCGCGCCGAACTCGGCACGAAGCTCGTCGACCTCGGACTCGGTGTCCTCGATGACGTCGTGCAGCAGGGCGGCCGCGATCGTCTGCTCGTCGAGGTGGAGCTCCGCGCAGATGCGCGCGACACCGAGCGGATGGTGGATGAATTCCTCGCCGGACCTGCGCGTCTGACCGGCGTGCGCGCGCTCCGCATACTCGAACGCCCGGCGCAGGAGCTCCTTGTCGACGTCCGGGTTGTATGCCTCGACCTCCGCGATGAGCTCCTCGACGAGGTCTTCGCGGTGGCGTCTCTCGTCGAGGACCGTCATGCGCTGGCCCTCAGCGCATGACCGTGGAGGGGCATGGGGAACCGGGAGGTTCCCCATGACTTCCAGAAGAAGGGGGCACGCGGGGGAAACATGGTTGCCCCCGCGACCGCGAGCCGGAGGCGAGCGGTGGTCATGAGATCAGTGTACTGAGCGTGGTTTCACGTCCCTTCCCGCCGAAGAAGGGAAGGAGGCAGGGACATGCCCGCGAACTCTGACCGTCCATGAGCAGCTTCCGCCGCTGGTGGCGTCGGCGCAACGCCCGGCGCCTCGCGCTCGCGATGCGCGACGCGCTCGTACCGTCACGGCCGGGTCTCGGCTGAAATCGACTACGCCGCGCGCGGCATCTCCCGTTCGAGCAGGAGTGCCCTGAACGACTCCGACTCGAGCAGCTGACGGCGCACTGCTCCGTCTGCAGTGAGACCGAGCTCCGCGAAGACGCGCTGCGCTTCCGGTGTCCACGCGGACTCACCTTGTCGCCACAGATCGACGAGGTGCGCCCGAAGCTCCTCGTACCCGTCGATCGTGTCGAAGATCTGGCGGACGACGAGCTGCGGCGCGACCGTCCCGTTCCAGTGGTTCTCCTTCAGTCGGAACGCGACGTCGAAGAGACCCACGGCACGAAGGCGGTCGAGCTGGGAGCCTTGCCCGAAGGCGATCGCGCTGCCCGCGTCGCGTCCGTGCTGGCGAACTCTGAAGCGGAGGTGCTTTCCCTCGCCCACCGTCGACGGAGTCACGGCCTCCGTCGCGGCCACGAGGAGGGTCACGTCGGGGTTGCCGAGGCCGAAGGGCGCGAGCCGCGCGAGCTCCTCGGCGAGATCGAGCGTCAGGTCGCGCGCGGAGACGACCGCGTCGACCGTGACGACCTCGAACGTGTCGTCGGGAGCAATGTGGTCGTCGGCGTGCGCTGCGAAGGCTTCCGCGAAGGCAGGAAGGTGCTCCTCCGCGATCGAGAGGCCCGCCGCTGCTCGGTGTCCGCCGAAACGCTCTAGGTGCTCGGAGCAGGCCGCGAGCGCGCCATGAAGGTCGAAGCTCGAGATCGAGCGGCCCGAGCCCTTCCAGGAGTCCTGTGAACGCGTGACGAGGACGATGGGCCGGTGGAACCTCTCGGCCAGGCGCGACGCGACGATGCCGATCACGCCCTCGTGCCAGTCCTCACTCCAGAGGACGTAGCCACGCCGTCGTCGCCGCGGCTCGGGCATCGACTCCACGACCTCGAGCGCCTGTCGCAGGATGCGGTCCTCGACCGCCTGTCGATCGCGATTGAGCTCCTCGAGCGCGTCGGCGTGGTGCCGCGCCTCGTCCGCGTCCTCGGTGAGCACGAGCTCGAGGGCGAGATCGGGACGGCCCAGTCGCCCGGCGGCGTTGATGCGCGGGGCCAGCCGGAAGCCCACTGCGCCGGCGTCGACCGCTGCCGGATCGACACGAGCGCTGCGCATAAGTGCCTGCAGACCGACGCGGGACGTCGAGGCGAGGACACGGAGCCCCGCTGATGCGAGCGCACGATTCTCGTCCACCAGAGGGACGACGTCGGCGACGGTCGCGAGCGCGACGAGATCGAGGCTGCGGCCCACGGCCGGGTGGTCCAAGCCGAGAAGAGCCACTCCCAGCTTGTAGACCACGCCCGTTCCGCAGAGCTCGGGGAACGGGTACGTCGAGGGCCGCGTCGCCACGATCGGGCAGTCGGGCAGGACATCTCCGGGGCGATGGTGGTCGGTGACGACAACCTCGAGGCCGCGCTGCCTCGCCTCGGCCACCTCCTCGACGGCCGTGATCCCGCAGTCGACGGTGAGGACGAGCCCGACACCGTCGTCCGCGAGCCGCGCGAGCGTCTCGCGCGAGACGCCGTAGCCCTCTTCGAACCGGCTTGGCAGATGCCACACGACGTCGGCGTCGAGCTCGCGAAGGAAGAGGACGGCGAGCGCGGTCGCGCAGATCCCGTCCACGTCGTAGTCGCCGTGGACGCAGATGCGGGCACCCGCCGACACAGCACGGCGAATGCGCTCCACCGCGACGTCCATGTCGCCCAGGAGCGCCGGATCGTGGCGGGGACCCTCGGCGTCGAGGAACCTCCGTGCCGTCTCCGGCTCGTCGTAGCCGCGCCGGGCGAGGACCGACGCGGTGATCTCGCTCACTCCGGCGTCGGCCGCGAGCCGGCGGGCTCGATGCACGTCCAACGGGGCAATCGTCCAGGGACTCGTCACGCACGGTGACGGTACGGAGGCGGTCGGACGCCCTCAGGAGCGCGACTCGCGCCGGCGCCGGAGTGAGTCGACGACGACTTTCACCCATAGCACCACGAGCCCCACGGTCGCCCCCACGACGACGACCGCGATAGGCGTGTAGTACGCCATCTGCTCGAGCGAGTACTTCGTGACCGCCGCGCCCACGAGCCAGATCGCAACCACGAGGATGCCCATCACCGCCCACACTCGCCGATCGTTCACGTCGGAAAGCCTAGATACCCTCCGTTTTGTGCTTGCAGCCAACTACCGCTCGGGAGACGATTTCGTCGTCGAGTTCCTCGGCCACCGCTTCGAGTTCTCCGCACGCGACTTCGAGGAGCGCGTGATCGCCGCGGCCGTCCGCATCGAGCTCATCGGCTCGAACGACGTGGACGATCAGGAAGCCGCCGATCTGGTCGAACTCGTCGCGGACGGACGCATCGAGGATCCCAGGAGCGGGCTCGGCCTCTACATCGTCCGGCACTGGGAACACGTCTCGCTCCAGAACGGGGAGTCGCTCGTCTACTGGCTGCGCAAGCTCGTGTTCCGGGGTGCGTGGCTCGACCACCGTGTGAAGGAGGGTCTCCTCGACGTCTCGTGGATCGACGACACGGGCGACTTCGGCTACGCAGAGCCCCAGGGCGGCCGGACGCTGCTCGAGCTGGCTCCGGTTCCCTCCTGGAGCGAGCTGCAGTACCGAGGCTAGAGCGTGCTCGAGCCGGACTCGACCGTTCGCGTGCCGCCTCCAGAAGGCGCTCCAGGCGGGTTCGGGCCTGACGCGCTCCAGATCCTGACCGCCGAGCACTGGAGCCTGCTCGCGGCGCGCAGCCTCGTCTACACGGAGGCCATGAGCCGGGCGTCGATGTTCATCGCCGCCCTCTCGGGCGCGGTCGTAGCACTCGCTCTCGTGGCGCAGGCGACGGACTTCGGGTCCGGCTTCGTCGCGTTCGCGCTCGTGCTGCTGCCGGTCGTGTACTTCCTCGGCGTCGTGACGATCGCTCGCCTCGCTCAGGTCAACCACGAGAACAGGCTTTGGGTGCAGGGGATGAATCGGATTCGCAACGCGTACCTCCAACTCGTGCCCGAGCTCGAGCCGTACTTCGTCGCGAGTCGCTACGACGACGAGGCCGGTGTCCTCGTGACGTCTCTCGGAGCACACCGCGCTCTGCCACGGCTGCAGCCCTTCATCGCCGTTCCCGGTGTCATCGCAGTCATCGACTCGGTCGTGGCCGGAGCGGCGGCGGGGATCGCCGGGCTCGGGCTCGATGTGGGCGTCGGCGCGGCACTCGCGCTCGGAGCAATCTTCTTCCTGGTCTCGATCCTCTTCTTCGCGTTCTGGGCGAAGAAGCAGATCGGAAACGTGTCGACCGGACTGAGCCCGCTCTTCCCGACGCCGGACGCCTAGCTCTCTGTATCGACGAACCCGAACGGCCGCTCGGGGTCGGGCGCCGAGATCTCGATCGAGCGAACCGCGCCGATCGGCACGATGAGCTTCCGCGGCTCGTCTCCCGAGTCGCGGTGCGGTGTGAAGGAGAAGAACCCGAAACCCGGCTCTGCGCTCGCGGTGGCGAGGGAGTAGCGCGACCCGTCCGCGAGTTCGACGCACACCTCTGCCTGCTCGAGCTCGTGCTCGCTCGCGAACACCGTGACCATCCGCGTGAGCCGGCTGACGAACTCGTCGAGCGGCCCCGCGGCTCCCGGCGTCCAGACGTGCGTCGACATCTAGAACAACCCGCCGGCAGCTCGCTCCACGCCGAGGTGCTCGCGGCCGAGCTCCGTGATGACGCGACCGCGCGGCGTCCGCTGGAGAAACCCGAGCTGGAGCAGGTACGGCTCGTAGACGTCCTCGATCGTGTCGGGCTCCTCGCCGAGCGACACCGCGAGCGTCGAGAGCCCGACCGGGCCGCCGCCGAACTTGTGGGCGATCGCCGAGAGGAGCTCGCGGTCGACGCGTTCGAGTCCCGCCTCGTCGACCTCGAGCAGCTCGAGCGCCTCACGGGCGACCTCGATCGTGACGGCACCGGCGTGGCGCACCTCGGCGACGTCGCGGATCCTGCGAAGGATCCGGTTCGCCACTCGCGGCGTCCCGCGCGCTCGACGTGCCACCTCGTCGGCAGCCTCGTCGGCGATCTCGACCGCGAGGATCGCTGCCGACCGGCGGACGATCGTTGCGAGCTCGTGCTGCTCGTAGTACCCGAGCCGGAAGGTCATTCCGAAGCGGTCGCGAAGCGGTGTCGTCAGCAGTCCTGTCCGTGTCGTCGCGCCGACCAGCGTGAAGGGAGGCAGGTCGAGCGTGAGCGTTCGCGCCCCCGCGCCCTGTCCGACGACGATGTCGAGCCGAAAGTCCTCGAGTGCCGGGTAGAGGATCTCCTCGATGGCTCGGTTCACGCGGTGGATCTCGTCGACGAAGAGGACGTCCTTGGCGTCGAGCCCGGTCAGGATCGCGGCCATGTCGCCCTTCCGCTCGAGCGCAGGCCCCGCGACGGTGCGGATGCCGACGTCGAGCTCCTCGCGGATGATCGTCGCGAGGGTCGTCTTCCCCAGGCCGGGCGGGCCGACGAGCAGCACATGGTCGAGCGCCTCCCCGCGGCCCTTCGCCGCCTCGAGCGCAATCTCGAGCTGCTCCTTCGTCCGCTCCTGTCCGACGAAGTCGTCGAGCCGCCTCGGGCGGAGCGACTGCTCGACCTCCTCGTCGCCCTCGCGGAGCGCCGGTGCGAGGAACTGGCTACTCATGCGGCGCTCTTGAGCGCTTCGCGCACACGTTCCTCGACGGGCAGGTCGGGATCGACGGCCGCAAGCGCCTGCTCGGCCTCGACGAGCGAGTAGCCGAGCTCGACGAGCGCATCTCGCGCGACGAGCTCGCGCGGCGCGCCCGAGTCGGGCGCGGGCGTCGCCTCCGCCAACGAGCCCTCGAGCTCGAGCACGATCCGCTCGGCGGTCTTCTTCCCGATCCCGGGGATCGCCTGGAAACGCGCCGAGTCCTTGAGCGCGATCGCGCGCTGGAGATCCTCCGGGGAGGCGCTCGAGACGACCGCGAGGGCGACCTTCGGCCCGATGCCGCTGACGCCGAGAAGCTGGATGAAGAGCGCGCGCTCACTCGCGTCGGCGAAGCCGTAGAGCTGGAGCGTGTCCTCGCGCACGTGCAGGTAGGTCTCGACCGTCACCTCGGAGGCACCGTCTGCGCGTCGCAGCACGGCGGGCGTCGCGCTGACGAGGTAGCCCACGCCGCCGACGTCGACGACGAGTCCGTCGACCGTCCTCCCCGCCGGGATGCCTCGAAGCCGCGAGATCACCGCAATGCCTCCACGAGAGGGGAGCCGAGCGCGTGGCAGATTGCCACGGCGTATGCGTCCGCCTCATGGGACGTGCGGGGCTCTTCGGGTAGGCCGAGGATCACCTTGACCATCCGCTGCATCTGCCCCTTGTCTGCTCGTCCATAGCCGCACACGGTCTGCTTGACGCGCGCCGGCGCGTACTCAGCGCACGCGAGCCCGGCCTCGGCGGCTGCGACGAGGACGGCGCCGCGTGCCTGCCCGACGGAGAGCGCGATGCGGGCGTCGGCACCCACGTAGGACTCCTCGAGCGCGACGGCGTCGGGCTCGTGCGCCGCAATGAGCTCCCGAACTCCCTCGAAGATCGTCAGCAGCCGCACGTCGAGCAGCTCCCGCGCGGACGTCCGCCAGCATCCCGACGCCACCCCCCGGAGGCGCCCGTCGCTTCCGTGGACGATCCCGTACCCGCACGCAGCCGTCCCTGGGTCGATGCCGAGGACCTTCACGAATGGAAGTTACGCGGGAGTCCGGACGTCCCCTCTCGCGCAGTGCGCGCGCGGGCTACCCGCCGGCGGCCGAGCAGTTCTCGTTGGCCCAGGTACTGAGTCGCTCGGACGCAGCCGTGACCTCTTCCTGATTCGTGTCGGCGAGTGCCGCCGTAAGCTGCTGGATCTGCTCGGCAGTCGGGGTCTGGCCCGCCTCGATGCCGATGTCCTCCACCTTCGCGCTGTAATCGGCGAACCAGTCGGCCAGCGCCTGGACGTCGGCCCTGATCTCGTCCGGGACCTCCTCCACGAGGTTCTGGAACGCCTCGACGGCCTCCTCGTCGGTCGCGCCCGTGATCGCCTGCGCGAAGGACGCGCCGATTCCGGCCAGCTTCAGGCAGTCCTCGTCGTCGAGGATGCCGGAGAGGTCGCCCGTGCCCGTCGTCTCCTCGGTCGTCTCTCCGGCCGTGGAGTCTGTCGACGTCGTCTCTTCGATCGTCGTCTCGTCGGAGCCGGCGGACTCGTCGTCTCCGCCACCGCACCCGGCCACGACGAGCGCGAGGGCCGTCACGAGGATCGCGAACCAGCGCACGGCGCGGGACACTAACAGCGATCTACGACAGATGCTGCGCGAAGAACCCGACGATCGTGTCGTAGCAGCGCACGCGATTCGCGAGCTTGAGAACGTCGTGGCCCTCGTCGTCGAAGACGAGGTAGTCGACGTCGCGTCCGAGGTCGCGAAGCTGCTCGACGACGTCGCGTGACTCACGCTCCACGACGCGCGGATCATTCTGCCCCTGGATGACGAGGAGCGGGCACGAGATGTCGGCGATGTGCGTCTTGGGCGAGCGGTCGATCAGAAAGTCGCGGTCCTTCTCGAGATCGCCGACAGCGAGCGCGAAGTACGGCTTCCAGGTCTCCGGAAGCCGCTCCATGAAGGTGAACAGGTCGTAGGGGCCGAACATGTCGACCGCCCCCCGCCACAGCTCGGGGTGCCGTGCGGCGAGCATGAGGGTCATGTAGCCGCCGTACGAGCGCCCCACGACACCCGCCCGCGAGACGTCGACGCGGTCGTCGCGCGCCAGGACCCCGGTCATCGCATGGACGTGGTCGAGCCGGTCGAGCCCACCCCAGTCGCGGTCGACCTGCTTCGTGTAGTCGAGGCCGTAGCCGGTCGAGCCCCGCGCGTTCGGCACGAAGACCGCGAAGCCCTCGAGGGTGAGGATCTGGACGAGCGGCATCGAGAACCAAGCGAAGTCCGGGCGTTCCTGGCTTTGCGGTCCGCCGTGGACGTAGTAGACGAGCGGCCGGGGCCCTTCGAACCCGAGATCGGGCGCCGGCAGATAGAGGCGCGCAGAGACCCGTAGCCCGTCGTGCGAATCGAACGACGCGTCCTCACCGGACGACAGGAAATCGGGCGCGAGACCGAGCGCGCGCTCACGTGTCAACGCGATGGGAGGCCCGTCCGCAGCCGGGAGCACATGGAGCTGCGTCGGGCTCGTCGCCCTGCAGAACGCGACGACCATGCGACCGCTCGCCGCGTCGTAGTCGAGACCGTGGAGAACACCGTTGTCGAGCTCCCCTTCGCCGACGAGCACCCGATCGACTGCGAACGACGCCGACGCCTCGTCGAAGGTGCCCGCATACACCCACGAGCAGCCGTCGATGTTGTACGTCAGCGCGTAGCGGTCGTCCTCGAGATGGTCGAGGCCCTCGAGCTCGCCGGCGCCCTCGTGCACGAGTCCTGTCAGCGAGACCGAGACCACCTGATCGGGCTGGTCGAAAGGAAGGAAGCCCAGAGAGCCGGTGTCGTCGAAGAGCGTCGTCGTGACCAGCAGGCCCGCCCCGGACGCGGTCCCGTAGGTCCCCCTGAAGCCGGTCGGTGGCGTGTCGAAACCAGGGTCGCGCTCGTCGATCGGCGTCCCGGCGAGCATACGGCGCTCACCCGCGTCGATCTCGTAGAGGACGACGTCGCCCATCGTGTATCCGTCGGCGATCACGACGCGGGAGTGGTCGGGTGACCAGGCGGTGACGAACGCTCCGTAGGGGCTCTGCCAGAGCGTCTCCGCCTCACCGCTCGCGACGTCGACCCGCACTGCGGACATGAGCGACTCCTCACGGGACTCGACGTGGAAGTACCCGATGTGCCTCGTGCCGTCCACGTCGATGAGGTGCGAGCGCTTGCCCGCGAACGTCTCCTCGGCGAGCGGTTCGGGGAAGCCGCCGTCGATCGGGATCACGTACGGGACGTAGTTCTCGTCTCCGTCCGCATCGATCATGACGACGATCCGGCCGAGACTCTCGAGCACGTGGAAGAGCTCGCCGCCCACGAGCTCGGGGTTCTGGAGCGCGATCTGTGGCGGCAACAGCGGCTCCGGCACTCCGCCGGACACGTCCATCGCGTACAGGCTCAGATGGCCCGAGAGATTCGAGACGAACGTGATCCGGTCGTCCGCGAGCTGGGGCTCGACGAACAGGCGCGCAGACAGCAGCGCCTCGATCCGGTCCGCTCGCCTTCCTGCCGTGTCCGCCGCCACGATCGCCACAGGTCCTACGAGGCTACCGTCTCCAGCACTTCTTCGGGGATGTCGAAGTTCGCATAGACGTCCTGCACGTCCTCCGTGTCCTCGAGGCCCTCGACGAGCTTCACGATCCGACGCGCGGTGGACTCGTCCGAGACTGCGACCGTCGTCTTCGGGACCATCGCGAGCTCGACCGACTCCACGGTGAAACCCCCCTCCTCCAGGGCGCGCCGGACGTCGGAGAGCGACTCGGGCGTGCTCGTGATCACGAAGGTCGAGCCGTCGAGCTCGACGTCGTCGGCTCCCGCCTCCGCAGCCGCGAGGACGACACCGTCCTCGTCTGCACCGACGGTCGAGACGAGCACGACTCCGCGCCGATCGAACTGCCATGCGACTGCTCCCGTCGTCCCGAGGTTGCCGCCGTGCTTGGTGAAGGCGTGACGCACCTCCGATGCGGTGCGGTTGCGATTGTCGGTCAGCGCCTCGACGAGGACCGCGACCCCCTCCGGCCCGTAGCCCTCGTAGACGACCGTCTCGAAGCTCGCCGCCTCCGCGTCTGCGCCGGATCCCCTCGCGATCGCACGCTCGATGTTGTCCTTCGGCATCGAGTACGAGCGCGCCTTCTCGATGGCGTTCTGGAGTGCGAGATTCCCGGCGGGATCGGCCCCACCCTCCTTCGCGGCGACGATGATCGCGCGCGAGAGCTTCGAGAAGAGCTGCCCGCGCTTGGCGTCGGCGGCGCCCTTCTTGTGCTTGATCGACGACCACTTGCTATGCCCGGACACTGCTCGCCTCCTCGACCATCGTCAGGAACAGCTCGTGCACACGGAGGTCGTCGGTCAGCTCGGGGTGGAACGAAGCGAGGAGGAAGCGACCGTCGCGCACGAGCACGGGCTCGCCGTCGAGCTCACCGAGCACCTCCACGGCGCCGCCGAGCGAGCGGATGCGCGGTGCCCGGATGAAGACTCCCCGCAGCGGGATCGCGTCTCCGGAAAGGTCGACCTCGGCCTCGAAGCTCCTGACCTGCCTCCCGAATGCGTTCCGATCGACGACGAGGTCCGCAAGGTCGAGGTGCGCGCGGTCGAGCACGATCATCCCGGCACACGTTCCGAATACCGGGCCGCCATACGCGCGGATCGCCTCGTCGAGGCCGTAGAGCTCTGCAAGCCGCACGATCGTCGTCGACTCTCCTCCCGGGACGACGAGCCCGTCCAGTCCCTCGAGCTCCTCGGGCAGGCGCACCTCTCGGACGTCCGCGCCGAGCCTGCGTAGCGCCTCGGCGTGCTCTCGAAACGCGCCCTGCAGGGCAAGGACGCCGATGACCAGCGACCTCGCCAATTCGCGCGCTACCAGCCGCGGACTTCGAGCCGCTCGTCCTCGGTGAGCGAGCTCGCGGAGATGCCGACCATGGGCTCTCCGAGGCCGGCCGAGACGTCGGCGAGCACCTTGGCGTCTTCGAAATGCGTCGTCGCCTCGACGATCGCCTTGGCGCGCGTCTCCGGGTCGCCCGACTTGAAGATTCCCGAGCCGACGAAGACACCGTCGGCTCCGAGCTGCATGCAGAGCGACGCGTCGGCCGGGGTCGCGATGCCGCCTGCCGTGAAGGTCACGACCGGGAGCCGCCCGTTCTCGGCGACCCAACGGATGAGCTCGTACGGAGCGCGATGCTCCTTCGCGGCCGCGTAGAGCTCGTCCTCGCGGAGCGCCTGGAGCGCGCGGATCGCGCCGAACACTGCTCGCATGTGGGTGACGGCGTTGACGATGTCGCCCGTTCCCGCCTCGCCCTTGGTGCGGATCATGGCCGCGCCCTCCGCGATCCTGCGCAGCGCCTCTCCGAGGTTGGTCGCGCCGCAGACGAACGGCACCGTGAAGGTCCACTTGTCGACGTGATGCTCGACGTCCGCCGGAGTGAGGACCTCGGACTCGTCGATGTAGTCGACCTCGAGCGCCTCGAGGATCTGCGCCTCCGCAAAGTGCCCGATACGGCACTTCGCCATCACGGGGATCGTGACCGTCTCTTGGATCTCCCTGATCTTGTCCGGGTCGCTCATCCGCGCGACGCCGCCGTCACGGCGGATGTCCGCAGGAACGCGCTCGAGCGCCATCACCGCGCAGGCGCCGGCGTCCTCCGCGATGCGCGCCTGGTCGGCGTCGACGACGTCCATGATGACGCCGCCCTTCAACATCTCGGCGAGGCCCGTCTTGACCCTCAGCGTCCCGTATTCGGCCACGGACGCAGTCTAGCCAGGGCCAACTATCCACACCCCGGTGGATAGCCCGACGCAGTTCGTGCATTTTGCGGCTTCGCGGTGTGGAAATCGCGTGGAGAAAGTCCTGTCCGTCCGCACGATGTGGAATAGGTACGGGCTACCGGCGCGACTCCTCTCCCCGCAGGCGCATCCGCCTGACCCCGAAGTTGCGCCGTCTCAGCAAGAGACCCGCCCACCCGGGTCTCTTGCGCAGCTCGAGAGCCCGCTACTCGCGGGTTCTCGAGCGCGAGAATCCCTGAAGCACGGCTGCTTCGCAGCCGCTGGTCGGTGCTACTGACCGGCCACGTTGCATCGTCTCAGCAAGAGACCCGCCCACCCGGGTCTCGAGCGCGAGAATCCCTGAAGCGCGGCTGCTTCGCAGCCGCTGGTCGGTGCTACTGACCGGCCACGTTGCACCGTCTCAGCAAGAGACCCGTCCACCCGGGTCTCTTGCGCAGCTCGAGAGCCCGCTACTCGCGGGTTCTCGAGCGCGAGAATCCCTGAAGCGCGCCTGCTGCGCAATCGCTGGTCGCAGCGACTGACTGCCTCACTTCCTCAGCTACGGCTCTCTGCGAGGACGGCCGATTCGGGCTGCGGCACGATCCGGATGTACGGCTTGGGCGACTCCCAGCCGTCGGGCCAGATCTCCTTCGCCTCGTCGTTCGACACCGAGCCCGCGATGATCACGTCCTCGCCCTGCTTCCAGTTCACCGGCGTCGAGACGCGGTGCTTCGCGGTCAGCTGCAGCGAGTCGATGACTCGCAGCACCTCGTCGAAGTTGCGGCCCGTCGTCATCGGGTAGACGAGGATCAGCTTGATCTTCTTGTCCGGGCCGATGACGAAGACGTTCCGCACCGTCTGGTTGTCCGCGGCCGTCCGATCGGACGCCTCGCCACCCGTTTCGGCCGGCAGCATCCCGTACTGCTTGGACACGGCGAAGTCGGCGTCGGCGATGATCGGGTAGTTGGGCGCAGCGCCCTGTGTCTCCTCGATGTCCTTCGCCCAGCCCTCGTGGTCCGATGTCGAGTCGACCGAGATGCCGATGATCTTCACGTTGCGCTGGTCGAAGTCAGGCTTGATCTTCGCCATGTAGCCGAGCTCGGTGGTGCACACCGGCGTGAAGTCCTTCGGATGTGAGAAGAGGATCGCCCACGAGTCGCCCATCCAGTCGTGGAAGCTGATCTCGCCCTCGGTCGACTGCGCCGTGAAGTCCGGCGCGGTGTCGTTGATCGTCAAACCCATTCCTGCCTCCTTCCGGGGCTGAGCCCCGCTCTCCGGGCGCGCGAGACCTCACTCGTCCTCGAGTCACCCTGCCTACGAGACGCGTGAACGCGCCTGCGTCTTCCATTGTTCCAGCAGCACGTCGATGACGTTCGGCGACCACCGTCGGCGTCGGGGTGATGGTTTCGCCTGAGGCGCGCATTGAGCGTCAAGTCAGGCTCCGCTGCCTCTGAGCTCGGACACTCCGCCGGCACGGTAGACCCCTTCGGCGACCCTCGCATGAGGGATACCCAAAAGGGGGGTGACGACCTATGGTCACGAGAGGTGGCCAACATCTCGGTTGTCGTTCTCGATCCTCGAATCGCCCCGCACGATCAGGCGACCTGGGCATTTACCGACGGTGACGATGCACTGGCGATGGCCGGGTTTCTCAACGCTCGGATGGGTCGGGGCGAGGAGATCGCCTGGGTCGAGGTCGTGCCGCTCGCGCGAAGGTTGAACAAGAAAGCGCTGCGGTATCTCGACTACTGGGTGGACTTGGACGAGGAATCTCGTCGAGACGACGAGCGAGGCGAGTAACCGATCTCCAACGGTCGGGGGCAAGAGTCGGTCAGCCCCAAATGCGGGCGGGGCTGACAGGACTCGTTGGCCGTGGCTCCCTCATGTGACAGGCCAGCCACGCCCGACCTCGCGGAAAGCATGCACCGAAAGACACAACCGAGACGAGCAAGCGCGAGCCTGCCCCGTCGCGCTGCCTTCTCGTTGGGTGAGCCCGTGGGAGAGTCGAGAGCTCTCTGCATCGCTATCGCGAATGCGGTCGACGAGAGAACGGGCTACGCCCCGGGTAGATTTCGCGAAGGTCGTGTTCGGAGACGGTGAAGTCGCTAGCGATCGGCGGCAGCCGCCGTCCAACGGAGTAGTGCTGGCGGCTTTCGGTCCGAACGCCTGCCCGGACTCGACAGCCGCCAGCCGAAGACAACCAGCGCCGGCCAGCCGGACCGACACGACGCGTTCACCGCATCACCCGACCGGCCGACCTAGGCTCGACGAGCACGGCTCCTCGGCCCGCCTGACCTAGAACATCGCTGCAAATGAGGCATGTCGCACTCGGTACGGCGGTGGTCGTGCTCGGGCTTGCTCTCTCTACGTCTACGCGCTTACGACGCGCTGAGCTTCGCCAGGCTCGCAGTCACCTTTGCGACGTCCCGCACACTCGGCGTGCCCTCAGTCAGATAGCGCACGAGCCACCGCCTCGCCGCCGGCTCGAACTTCGGTGACCCCCGCTCGGCGTAGAGATGGACGAGCTGAAGCGCGTCTTCGAGCGACAGGTTCGGGAGCTCGCGGGCGGCGTCCTCGGCCAGCCACAGGGATCGGCGCTCTATCGCACGGCGGAAGCGGGCGTGAGCGTGAGGTTGGGCGGTCACGAACGTATGTTCGCACCTCACTGATTTGCGTGAGCGCCTCGGCTAGCCTGAATGCATGGACGGTGGCACGTCGGCTTTTCACCGACACGCCAATGTTGCGGTCGTAGCGGCGACTGGCGTGGCCGCCGCATTTCTGACTGCGCTCGTCTTCGAGGCGCTGACTGACCGCGACTGGATCTTGAGCGGCTGGGAATGGCCCCAGGTGGTTGCGCTTGCCTTGCTGTCAAGCCTCGGCGCCGTCTGGGCGCTCTCACCTTTGCTGTCGCGCGGTCGAAGGCAGCATCCGGCTCCCGTTGAAGCACGACGTGCCATACGCGACAAGGACGCACGTGCTCAGGCGCGGTCAGAGCCGGCCTCTCTACGGCACGTGAGCAACGACGTGGTGGTTGAACTTCCTGTGTCGTCCATCGGACCGACACGACGGCTAACCCCGCGCCGCGTGGCGGGCGCTGCGTATCGGCGAGTGCCTCGTACTCCATTTCGCTGGGTCATGCCGACCATGCTCTGGCGAGGCACTTTTCGCTTCTGGCTCTCGGTGCTAGCAGCCGATCGGGATACCCGCCGGGGAGTGAGAAATCTCCTTATCTCCCACGACGACACGTACCGCGCCGTCGATCAAGCGGCGATCCGTTACGACGGCGGTATTCACGTTAAGCACCGCCTCACGGGCTACCACGATTTCTTCGTCGAGCGCGTGAACGCGGGCGACCGGGTCCTCGACATCGGAAGCGGAAAGGGAGAGCTCGCGTACGATCTCGTTGCAACTGCCGGTGCGACCGTTGTTGGCGTTGACCACGACCCCAACCACCTCGCCTTCGCCCGGCAGCGCTTTTCGCATCCGAATCTTCAGTTCCTCGAGGCCGACGTCCTCGAGTCGATTCCCGAGGGTCACTTCGACGTGATTGTCCTGTCGAACGTCCTCGAGCACTTGCACGGGCGTCCCGAGTTCCTTCGCGGCGTCGTTAGGTCGGCAACTCCGGACCGCCTCTTGTTTCGGGTGCCCGTGTACGAGCGGGACTGGACTGTCCCGCTACGCGATGAGGTCGGACTGCTCGGATATTGGGACAGCGATCACAAGATCGAGTATGTCCCCGATACGTTCATCGCCGAGCTCGCGGGCGCCGGGCTCGAGGTAAGCGAACTGTTCCTTCGTTGGGGTGAGGTTTGGTCCGTAGCGCGGCCTGCCGTTCAGCTTCGCGCTGTCGGGGATTTGGAGAAACAGCCGATCAGCGCCCTATCCGAGTGCCGCCTAGCGGCAACTGCGCTGCAGAAGGCGACGTGGCAGACGGTGCACATGGCTCGAGACGAGGGCCACACTTGGACGGAAATCGGAGACGCACTGGGCATTACCAGGCAGTCCGCGTGGCAACGCTTTTCCGGTGACATGCGCCATCCCACGGGCGAAGAAGAGCGGAAAGACACCGAGGAATCGATGCGGCCGCGGCCGTCCTAGGGCCGCCTTCGCATGAAGCCCACACGGTCTCTCGTTGATTCCGCCCGCCTCCAGCTCCCGCTCCTCGATCCCCGCGGGTAGCTCGCGAGCTCGGGATCGTCGCCCGCGCACTTCCTCGACGAAAACGCTCGGCGTAATGGGCCCGCCTGGACTCAGACACCCCTGCTAATCGCACATTTCCGGCGTCGCAGGTAGGCACCCAGGTAGGCGCGTAGCGGCCACGGATCCGCGTCACCCTCGTCGGCGATCGGCGTTATCGTGTTGCCTGCTTTGGCGAACCGCGCACCGCTCCCAGGGACGATCCACTACGAGAAGCTCTCTCCCCAATCCGTCGAGGTTCTCCAGGATGATGAGCGTCCGCGCGTGCAACGTGTGCGTCCACGAGATCAGGCGGTCGGCGTCCACCTCGACCTCGCCCTTCTCCAGCGCCCGAGCCAGCGCTTTTCGCAGGTGCCCGTCGCGGTGCCGCCTGAGCGCAGCGATCGACAGTCCGTGCTCAATCGAGGCCGGATCGGTTCGCCCGCCACGATCGCCCGCTCGATGGCGGTACGCGAGGCGTGAACGCAGACGGTGCAGGATCTCGGCATCCCGAGGTGGTATCGACGCCGTGCGCCGTTTGAACCGGCACGCATACATCAATTTTCACGCTCGGGCGACGCATTCGCTCCCCGCGATGGCTCACTCGAGTGTTCGAGGTCAGCGTCCGATCGAAGCGACGCTGAACGGCCCAGTTTGCCCCGGTGCGATCGCCCGTACCGCGTAGCTGTAGCTGCGCCCTCGCACCGCCATCCGATCGACAAAGGTCGTCGCAGTCGTTGTAGAAATCCGCGACCGCCTTCCTTGCGCCGTCGTCGAGCGCCACACCTCGTAGCGGACTGCTCCATCGACGACGCGCCAGCGGATCCGGACGCCACGCCGAGGCGCTCGAGTCGCCGTTACTCTCGTAGGCGCGGAGAGTTTCACGAGCTGCGGGCTGATGAAGTACGACGCGATCGTCCCTTCCCTCGTGGCGACCGAGATCATCGCGTGGGGACCAGCGCCGTTGACGAAGCCGACAGGCCCGCGCTGATCGGGCGACGCTCCGTGACTTGCTCCGGGAATCCTTGTGAAGCTGCCGTCGCCACGGTTGAGGTAGAAGGGCGTGGGATCTGGCTGGGGACCTTTCCCGGCGGGGCGTACTGGATCGCGAAGTCCGGCTTGTTGTCGTCGTTGAAGTCCTCGACCAGGACGCGGTTCGGCCAACTCTGGGCGTTCGGCTGCGACGGAAGCCGCGTTGAGGTCTCGTCGCGGAAACGACCGCTACCGTCATTGATCAGGAGCTGGATCCTCGTACCGATGTAGTACGGATTCGTCTGGGTCTCAACCACGATGAGGTCGACTGCGTCATCGCCGCTGAGTTCGACAGGAGCGGCGTCCATCACTTCTGCCCGCGAGCCGTACAGCTTCGGCGGCAAGTCGGCAAGGTAGTGGAACGTCCCCCGGCCGTCGTTCAGCAACACCGCTGAGCGCGATCGGTTCTCCATCGCACCGAGGACGAGATCGAGCGACCCGTCTCCGTTCACGTCGGTTAGCTCACTCGTCGTGTAGACGAAGTTTCCATACTGGTCGCGCGGGACGTCGGGTAGGCGGTCGAACGCCTCTCGAAAGTGACCCGTGCCGTCATTGAGCAGGATCTCCGGCTGCGTCCTGTCCCCGCAGCAGTTGAGATTGGCGACGAACACCTCAACCGTCCCGTTGCCGTCGATGTCGCCTGCTGTCGCCGAATGGCTGAAATCAGAGTGCTGCGGAAGGTTCGAGGTCGCGTCGACGAGCTGCCCGGAGTCGTTTGAGAGAGCGAGTTGATTCTGGTAGCCGCGCCGTGGGTCATCCGGCAGCTCAGTCGAGGTTCCGTGGTCGGCAATGAAGAGGTCTGGTCGACGGTCGCCGTTGAAGTCTGCGACGACCAGCTTTCTTGCCCACTGCGTCCTGATCGGCTCCGGTTGAAACACCGAGTTCGTGGCGAGCACGAACTTCCCGTTGTCCCGATTCAGGAGCACGTCCACAGGCAGCGTCTCGTCCTTGCTGACGAATTGCTGCGTGACGATCACATCACGCAGCCCATCGCCGTTCATGTCGACGGTCTTCAACTCCGATGCCCAGGCCGCCGATCCCAGCGTCCCCCCGTATGTGGGCGGGGCCCACCGAAGCAGCGGTGGCGGGGCGGCAGAGGCACTTGAGACCAAGGCAAGCACGCAGGCCATGCCACACACTTCCACCACGCGCCTTGCGTGCAACAGCATCTCCGGATCTTCTCCTGCAGGCCACCTGACAACAAGCTGGCGCCGCGGAGGAGAAGCACTTCAAGAGAAGCCCTGGCCCTAAACCCCCAGCCTGCACACATCAATTTTAAGGATTGGGATCAAAGAAAGGTCGAATCAATCAGTCATGATCAATTGCTGGCAGCGACTCGCTGTAGTGGGAAGATCGCCAGAGTCGGAGTCTCTGAGCTTCGGTAGCCACCAACCACGACAACTGCATCTGAGCCCGCCTCGGCCAGGGCGTGTTCCACGAGACCGCTGGGTGGCCAGTCGATGGGCTTCGCCGAGTCCACGGTCACGGCTGCGACGCCAGCGCGCGGCTGGCCCGCTACTGCCGTGAACGACAAGGAGTCCCCGGAGATGTAGACGTATCCGGCCGACGCAGAGACGCCGTCTGTCTCATCCACTTCGAACTCGCCCGTTAGCTGCGGAGCCCACTCGGTGAGAGCACCGTCCTCGAAGGCCGCGAGCCCTGGTCGAGCCGACCCGTCGACCGCATCGAAGACTCCGGCCGCGTACACCACGCCGCCATGTGCATCGAGGGCGTCGATCCACGGATGGTCATAGTGCTCCGAGTCGAAGACCGGCGGATCCGTGGAGATGGGCGCTCCGGTGTCCGCATCAAGTGCCAGGAGATAGGGCGGTGAGTCCCCTCCGATCCAGAGCTCGTCTCCCAGGACGACGAGTGCGTTTGTATCGAAGCTCCATGTGTCCGGCGCGAACCAGCGAGTGTCGCCCTGTCCGTCTAGCGATGCGAGCACGTATCGGAGCCGCCTGTTGAAGACATCTGGCCCTTCCCAGAACCAGTAGGCGAGGTATGTCGCCTCGTCGGCAGCGGCTATTGCCGGTTCGTAGATCACTCCGTCTTCCACGACGTCGGGACTCCAGTCCTCGAGGGCACCGCTCGACATCCGAAACGCAGCCAATCGGTTCCGAGGAGAACCGTCGATGCTCGTGAAGTCGCCGAACACGTACAGACGCTCCTCTGTCGCCGCGAGGGCGTACGGTGCACGCTGCTCCGCATCTATCCGATCGGCGTAGACGACGTCTTCCACGGACGGACTCCAGGGAAGAAGCTGTCCGGATCGGGCAGCGAACGCCGCGAGTCCGTTCCGCTTGGCACCGCCGAGCCCCGAGAAATGACCACCAAGAACGACGGTGTTGCCGTCGGTCGCGACAGCCAAAGCGTCATTCGTAGGAGCGGGATCCCAGGCCGTCACTCTCCCGTCGACTGTGAGCATCACCGCGTGCGATCTCGACACATGAGCGACTTCGGAGAACTCGCCGACGGCCACAAGGCGGCCACCGCGATCGAACGTGAGCGCGCGTACGCTGTCGTCGACCAGGCTGGCCCAGCGTGGCGTCGGGTTGTTGTGGTCAGCGAACCGCAGGATCGTGGTTCCATCCAAGAACAGCCCCGCAGCCACGGCGACTCCTTGCTCGCTCGCCGCAATGGCCTCCACCCCGCCATGGAGGGATCGTGCGTCGGGAGCCCAGGGCGAGATGTTTCCTCCCGCAAGTTCGAATGCGGCCAGTGACGATCTGGATTCTCTGTCGACGCGATCGAACGAACCGCCGGCGTAGACCAGTCCATCCGCCATAGCCAGCGCGCCGATGTACGCCTGGGGAAACGGGACATCTTCGTCGGTCGCCTGGTCTGACGGTGAAAGCCCGTCGGCGTCACTCTCGACACGAGGGGTCCACGGAAGCAAGTCTCCGGTCTTGCCCTCTACGGCAGCGAGGTGTGTGCGCGCCCGTCCGCTCAGCCCGTCGAAGTACCCGCCGACGTACAGCGTCTCGCCATCCGATGCGAGCGCGTGGAACCCAGCGTCGGTCGCGTTACGGCCCTGGTCCGCGTCGTCGCTGTAGCCACCCTCGGCCTCGAGGCTCCAGCCGAGCGCGCGTCCTGTCGTCGGATCGACGGCCACGAGCTCCGGAGGGCTGTCGTCGTATCCGCCCGCAGCGACATAGAGGCGTCCGCCCGCGAGCGCCAAGTGCTGGACGCCGTCGAGGTGCGCACAGAAGCGAGGGTCAAGGCCGCCCGATTCAAGGACACGGACGAGATTCGGACAACGCCCGCCGTCGGAGCGGTCGAATTCGCCTCCGACGTACCAGCCACCCGAACCGTCGTCGACTACGGTCGCAACTTCGCCTTCAACCCAGGGAAGGCCGCCGACGACCCGTCCCCGACCGGTGTCAGTCGCGGCGAGACCGCCTGTCCAGGGGGTCATGCGAGTAAAGGTCCCCGCCGCGAAGGCTTTCCCGCCCGCCTGGGCAACATCATGGATCTCGCCGTTGGTTGTCCATGCGGCGACTGGCTGGCTCGACGGAACGAGTACTGGCTCGGTGCCGCGCCCGGATGACCATGGATGCCACGCGAGGGTTGAACTTGCTCCGAGTCCGACCACTGCGAGAGCCGCCAACACTAGGAGTGCGAACGACCACCTCATTGGCGGAGCATGATCCCGAATCCTCAAGGCCGGCTCAACGCACGAGTGCCGTTCACGGCTCAGCGTGTCCAGTCACTCCCGACCAGAGTGCGGGACAGCCACCGAGACAGACCCGCAGCCTGCATACATCTATCTTCAGGATTCGGCTTACCGAATCCACTCTGATCGGCGGGCGCGAGACGACAGCTGAGCTACTTCCGTGCCTCGATGCGGCTTGTTTGATGCAGATGGCGATCCGTGCCACTGCGAGAGCGACGGCTGAACCCACAGCCTGCATGCATCAATTTTCAGGATTCGCGCTCGGCTCAAGCCCAGTTGCCCTGTGCTCCCGGTTGGCTGCTTGTCTCCTCAGCGACGGAATTGCGCTGTCACCACACGATCCGCGGTTATTCGCAGCGTGCACGTCCGCGAGCCTTTGCAAGCGCCGCCCCACCGGACAAGCCTCGCCCCCTCCGCCGGTCGCGACCGGAGAACAACGCGTGCACCGCGGCTGAATGTGGCCGTGCACCGCGGCGCGCACGCGATCCCCGGTGGCGCGCTCATCACGCGCCCGGGACCCCTCACTGAGACGGTGAGCTTGAACACATCTCGTCCAAACGAGACGCCGACGCGCTTTTCGCCGTCCATCGACACGCTGCACGACGGACTCCGACCTGAACACGCACCAGTCCAGCCGAGAAACGCAAGGCCCCCGGTCGCCCGCGCGTCCAAGCGAACACTCGAGCCTCTGTCGAACTCCGCGGAGCAGACCGACGGGCACTCGAGTCCCTGGGGCGCGCTCGTCACGACGCCCGCTCCACGAGGGGCGAGGGCCACGGTCAGAGTTGTAGGCGCGCCATTCTGCGGAAACGGCGGCAGCGGCTGCCAGTCCAGGTTGGCTTCTGCAAACGACGCGGAGACGTTCGGGACCTGCGTCTCGCCGCTCCCGTCGCGGTTCACGGTGTAGATCCCGCAGTCGGAACCACCGAGCGGGAGCGAGCATCCGAGGAAGGCGATCTTGAGGCCGTCGGGCGACCAGACCGGCCCGACCTCCACTCGGCTTGGCGTGCTGGTCAACTGGGCGATGCCGAGGCCGTTGGCATGAACGCGAAACATGTCTCGGTCCATTTCCGTCACCGGGCGGGTAAAGACGAGATCCGTCCCTCCCGGCGACCAGTTGGCGCTCCAGTCCGCATCGCCGCGGGTGACCTGGAATCGCGAACTCCCGTCGAGCTTCATCGTGATGAGACCCACGGCGCTCGCGGTGAAGGCAACCTTGTCGCCATATGGCGAGGTGCCGGGGAACAACCCGTCTGTGAACTTGCGCTCGCCGCCGCTTCCATCGGCGTTGATCGCGTAGATCTCGGAGAACTCCCTGTCGTATAGGACCTTCGTGCCGTCCGCAGACCACGCGCTGGTGCGATCGCGTGCCGACGTGAACGTGAGCTGGCGCTGGTCGCTGCCATCGGCGTCCATAACGAACATCTTGGAGCCGCCGCTACGACTACTAGCGAATGCGATCCTCGTCCCGTCAGGTGACCAGCGCGGCGACCGGTCGAGCCCTGGGCTCGTGGTGAGTTGAACTGGGTTCGAACCGTCCGGGTTCGCGACCCAGATGTCGAACGAACGGACGAACGCGAGCTTCCCGTTCTGGCCGGGAAACGCGGCTCGTGCCTGACTCCCACGGTCGACTCCGAGCGGCGCGAGGCCGAACGTGACCAGCCCAACGACTGTGAGCACCGCCGCCCGAATTGGCAGCCGATCTCTCATTAAACTCCCATCGATCCGCCAATAGTGGAAAGGAGCGTTCAAGGAACGCTCAAACCGTACGTCGTCCAGCCGCGTTCACAACGTCCCGAGGCAGGACAGCTAGAGGCGGGTGGGCCGAACTAGCGTTCTGCCGACGTGTTGCAATTGTCACGAGCGTTTGAGAGGGTGGTCGCGAACCGTCGGGCAAAGGGGGGAACGGAAATGAAGATTCGTCGTCCGCTGTTCTTTGCAGTGGTTGCTGCTACCGCGGTATCGCTGGCGAGCATCGCGGTCAGCGCCGTGGCCGCTGAGACGCCATTCAAAGGAACCGCCAACGCTGTTGAGACGAGCCAGGGTTTCCCGATCGTCACGGTCACTCGGAACGGCACGGGCACCGCCACCTATCTCGGCAAGTACACATCGCAAGTGATCTTGCGGGTCAACGTTCTGGCGACCCCCCCGACTGCGACAGGGGTCGCAACGTTCACTGCGGCGAACGGCGACACCTTGACGACGACCGTTGTCGGACGCTCGACCCTGATAACTCCAGGCGTGCTCTCGATCGTCGAGGTCTACACCATCACAGGCGGAACGGGACGCTTCGCCGACGCAACCGGCATCTTCACGGGGGAAATCATCCTCACCCAAGCAACGGGCGTGAGTACCGGCACGTTCAGCGGAGTCATCGACCACTAAGGCACACGCTTCGCTGATGCCCGAGACATCCGTGGGGGGAGGCGGGCTGAACTAGCCCGAGCGAGGTACGAGGCCAGCACGCTTCATCGCCGCCCAGGCGACGGCTGCTGCCTTGGCGTGGCCCTTGATCGAGAAGTGGTTCCCGTCCCTCGCGACGTACTCCACCCGGTCCACGATCCGACCGAATGCTCCCCCGTCGTAGCTGCAGACGGCGACCTGCTTGCATGCAGCCGCGAGCGCCGATTCGTAGCCGTGGATCACGCTCTCGAGGTAGGCCACCTTCTTAGTGATGATCTGGCCGGAGGAGGTGAGCGCATCGCAAGGGCCCTTGCCGCCGCCGAATTGCTTGCGCTGCGCGAGCGTCATACTTGCGATGGCCGTGGTAGGGCTGCCGAACTGGCTGACGACAAAGATGTGGGCGTTGGGCGCTCCCTTTGCCAGCGCCTTCAGCACGCTCGTGACGGTCCTTTGGAATCTCGGAAAGTTTGTTTCGTCGGTGCCGTTGCAGCGGATGTCGTTGTCCATGATCTGGATCACGAACAGGTCGGGGCGGGGGCTCAGCTTCGGCACAGCAACCGTCGCCTGCTTGTAGAGCTTGCGGACGTCCGCGCCGCCCTGCGCGAGGTTGAAGTTGTGTCCTTCGATCTTCGGGTTCACGGCCAGCAGCCTGAGGTACAGGCTCTTCACCGCTGGATTGGTTCCGGTCGCCCAGGAGTTCTCGCGTGCTTCGTAGTGAAGGGGCTTGTTCGGGTCGGAGCTCTCGCCGGTCGCTCCTGAATGGCCGAGCACGGCAATCGAGTTCGGATAGCCCACGTAGAAGCTGGCGGAAGAGGCCGACGACGCAAGTAGCAGCAGACTGCACAACGTCAGTGCCCCGACGCTCGCAGTGAAGATCGTCGATCGCGAACCAGAAGTCACCGAGGGCATCTTTGCGCTTTTCGTTACATGCGTCCAGCCTCGCCTGCGGATCGAGGAGCGAGGTTGCTACGAGTCGAGGTAGGGCATCAGGAAGTCGAGCGCGGTTTTTGTGTCGAGCCGGATGTCGCGAGTCGTCGCGTAGCACAACTTGCTGAAGATTGCGGTCGTGAGCGCGACCGCGGTGCTCGTCCCGGCCAGCAGGTGCGGTCCTCCGGAGTCGCCGTAGCAGACGCCACCCGTCCCACCGGAGTTCGGATTCTGTCCTACAGTCAGGAACCACTGGCTGACCGACTTGACCGTTTCGGTCACGAAGCGGCGCGCGGGATCGTAGGCGAGCTGACAGTGGCCAAGGGCGGTATCGCACTGCTGGATTAGCCCGTAGCCGACCGTGGTCAGCAGGTCGCCGTTTTGGAGGTTGTCCGCCTGACCCTCGTCGGGCAGATCGATTGGATCGACCCCCTCGACGTCTTCGCCAAGCGTCAAGACGGCCATGTCGGGGGTCTTGTAGCTGAGCTGCTTGTCGAGGAATTCGGGATGGACGGTGACGTCCGTTGCCGCGATGAACTGTGAGGTCGGACCGAAGCGGGGGTCGAATGACACGCCGATGGAGCCCCCGACCTGCTGTTGGAGGCCGAGCGCCTCGACCGCGCAGTGTCCAGCGGTGACCAATGCCCGATTGGAGATGAGGAACCCCGAGCACAGGTTGAACATCGGCGATCCGTCGCCTGGTTGAAACACCACGGTCCCGACCGCTGGATACCTGTCGCCCGCCAGCTCCCCGTTGACGATTGCCCTTGCGGACGGCGCGACGACTGCTGCGACGAGCACCAGCAGCAGCCCGACGAGCAGGGCAGCCCTACGGACAGCGTGGCTCAGCTCGATCTTCCTCATGCTCCCCCTCCTAGTTATGTATCAAGCGACACTAAGCCGAAGATGGGCGAGAGTCAAAAGGGCATGAGAACATCTGTTCGTGACTGCCCAGCCCCACGCACACGTTCGCTTCCGCCGAGCGATCGAGCGCCGAGCACTCTGGCTGGCCGAGGACGCCGCTCGCGAGCTCCCGAACCTGCCGCTCGAGGACGCGCTGCAGCTCGTCCATCTCTACTTCGAACGCGGCTCACCGAAGGCTGAGCCGGCGGCGAGGCGGTGGCTTGGTTCGCTACCTGACCGAAGGCACGCTGAGCATCCGTGACGTGGCGAAGGTCACGGCGAGCCTGGCGAAGCACCAGCGACAAGTGTGAGCCTGGCTACACCTCGAAGACCGGAACCTCGTAGAGATCCGCTGATTCGACTGTGAGACCCGCGCTGCTGGCCATTCCCGGACGCCGCTCAACGAGCGTCTCCTCCGCTGTCTCCGCAGCCTCTTTGCTTTCCCACAGAAGGATCCCCTTCGCGCGCCCGTTCTCCGCGCTGTAGAGGGCGATATAGCCGGCGATTGACATCGGAGAGGCTCCAGCTTTTCCCGTCCCAGTGCGCGACATACGGGGACTCGTGGTTGCCCGTGCTACCCCAGTCGGTCCCAACGAGCCACACGTCGTCAGGTGCAACTGCGTCGATTGCTTCCGCCATTACGTGCTTCCATCTCGGCGGCGGCTGCATCTCGGACCAGCGTGCGCCGTCCCATCGACCGAGCCAGTCGTCCTCACTAACGCCGCGAGTCCCGATCGCCCAGACGTCGTGCGGTCCGATCACGGTCACGTCGTGCAGCGTCTCAGCGCCTGCCACCGTTGTGCGCGTCCAGCGCTGTCCGTCCCAGCGCAAGGCAATGGCGACCTGCGACGGGCTCAAGTGCTCCGACGAGCCGACCGCCCAGACCTCGGTAGGACCGGAGGAATCGGCCGCCAGGAGGATCGCCTCGTCGAGGCCAGTGACCCTTTCCATCGTCACTGGCTCGCACCGGGGCTCAGCTGCATACGAGCCACCGCAGCCTGCGAGCAAAAGCAAGCCCACCGCGAGCGCGAGTCCGATGCCTACGCACGCGACCCGTTGTCGTCTGAAGATCACTGCAATCGCATCCCAGCGGCTCAGTCGAGCACAGCTGACGCGGGCTCTCGACTTCCCTCGGGTCGCTGGATGGGGCGCAATTCGCCGTCCTTGGTGGAGACGAGGTACAGCTTTGGTGCGGCCGCATAGTCCCACGGGTCATCATGCGCGACGAGGAGCCAGCGTCCATCGTTCGAGCGGTCGAGCACCCGAGGTCGGAGGCAGGACTGCCCATACTCGCAGTCCGTCGGGATCTCGGGCAGCGTGGCTAGAAGGCGCTCTTCGCCTGCTCTGACATCCCGCGCAATGACGCTCGTTCCGTGGCTGTGGTAGAGCGTTCCGCTGTCCGGCGACCAAGCCACGCCAAAGCCACCGGTCCAACATCCAAGCGGGACGAAGTCTTGGTGGGCGACGAGTTCTCGTGCCTCCCCGCGCTCGTCAGTGATCTGCAGGTCGCACTCGTCGCCGCCGCCGGTCGCGTAGGCGATGCGCGTAGTGTCGGGTGACGGCTCGATCGCGCCCAGCTCAGCTTCGTCGAGCACGAGGCTCGGCTCTGCCGCACCATGCGGCAGCCGCCAGTAGCGCTCGCGCCGGAGCTCCTGGTAGCGGCACTCCCCATCCGTGAAGCGGGTCTCCTCGACACCGAGGTCACCGTCGTTCGAGACGGCGTAGACGTCGACGAAGCGCGTGAAGTCCCCTTCCCGCCAGGACTGCGGGTGCATCCATGCGTGTGACGTAGTGCCGGTCTGATCGCCGAGATCGACGAGAGCAACGCCTGCCAGACGCTGCTGATCAATGCACGAAGGATCGTTGCTGGACACTGCTAGGTACCGGCCACTGGGCGAAAACACCGGCACGCCGAGCTCCTCTATCGACGCGGTCGGCGGGAGCAGCTGCGTTGACGTAGAAGACGCGATGTTCACGAGTCGGAGTCCTGCCCCCGAAACTGCGAGCTGCGTCCCGTCGGGTGAGAGCGCCACGCTCTCGTCCTCGCTGATCGGTACTCGTCCGACAACGGCACCCGAGAGGTCACTGACGACGAGGCGATCGCCACTCGACCACACGATCGTTCCTTGTGGGTTGTCCCCGGGCTGCGATCCGCCGCAGCCGACGGCGGCGCTTACGAGGCTAGCCAGCACGAGCATTGGGAGACCGGGAGACACTCTGTAAGCATCCGATCGTCGCTCAAGAACAGCTCAAAGAAACGTCGAGGCGGCGACCCCGAGGTGGCGGGGAAGCTCAGGATCGAGGAGCGTGAGCTCGAGGCGGGCGGGTTGAACTAGTTCCTTCCTTCCCTCCCCAATGCAACGATCCCAATGAGGAACGCCACGACGATCGCCACCGCGATCGCTTGTAGGAGCCAGTCCGTGCCTGCGATCGCAAAGAAAGCCAAGCTCGCGACCAGCACGAATAGGGACAGGCACCCCCCCGCAACCGAGACAACTTAGGCCTCCGTCTGGACCCCGATCATTCATGGCCGCGCCGATCCTAGACTTGTCTCCGGGCGCTTAGGCGACCGAGCGGTTGGACGGACGCCGCAGCGAAGCTCAGGATCGAGGAGCGCGAGCTGGCTAGTCGAAGCGGATCGATTCGACGATCTGCTGGATCTGCGTCTTGAGAGCGGCGTGGATCGTTGCGGCTGCGATGAAGAGGCGCGTCCCGTCCACGGAGACGATCCAGACCCGGATGGTGGAGCCCGCTGCCGTCGTCCGCCAAAACGCACCGCCCGGCACCTCGTTCCAGCTGTAGAAGAACCCCGGGTCGCAGCCGACGTCCTCGCGAACGTTGAGCACCACGTGCTTCGCGGCGTGTCCGCTCAGGGTGACCTTCGAAGGCCCCTCGACGAGCTTGGTGCCGGACGCTCTCGACACGGCGGCTGCGAGGTTGGCGGCGGATCGGCCAATTGACGGGGCCAGCAGATCGGCACACGGATCGGCGTAGTCGCCGTCGGGGAAGCTCGTCCAGTAGATGATGGCCTCTGCACCTTGCGGCCCCACGATGGACTTGTTGAGCGAGATCGGCCCCCTAGGAGACGTCTTGGTAGGGACGCTCTTGAACCATTCCCACCCCGCTGTCGGCACTCTGAACGAGAAGCGAACGCCTGCCTCGGTCACGACGAACCTTGCCCCCGCAGGTACGGCTCCTCCCTGGGTTCCTCTCAGGGTGAAGTTGGGTCGCGGTGTCGCTGAGGGCGAGGACGAAGGCAAGAGCAGCGCGATGCCGACGACCCCGACCATCACGGCGGTTGCCGCGCTAGCGACTTTGGCAAGGTTGCCCATGTTGGCGAACCTCCACATCGTGCTCCTCCTCTGTAGCGCACGAACTCTTGGCGCGAACGATGCGCTGCGGGTGTTTCAGATTCGTTTCAGATGAGCAACCGCTCGCGTGCCGAACCTCCCGCTCGAGGACGCGGTGCGCTCGTGCATCTCTAGTACGAGCGCGGCTCGCCTAAGGCTGAGCCGGCCGCGAGGCGGCGGCTCGTGCGCTACCTAGCGAAGGCACGCCGTCTGAAGGACGTCGCCAAGGTCACGGCGAGCCTCGCGGAAGTCGAGATGGGTCGGCGCTAGGCCGAGTCGAGGCGCTGGCGCATCCGTTCGGCCATCGATGGCGGCACGGTGTCCAAGCGCGGGGCTTGCGACCACGTCCAGGCGATCGCAACAAGCCAGGGAGACGCGAGCAAGAGTGAGAGCCATATCGCTTCCATGTGGACCAGAGTGCCTGCCGCCAGCCGCCGCCGCAGTCTCTTGCGACGCATCCTTACGGCATCTCTACAAGTTCGACCCAGCAGGCGGGGTATCGGAAGCGCGAGTGTCCACTAGCCCGCTTGCCCAGAGTTCGCGGACGGGCCTATCCTCGTGAAGCGGGCCGGGCGTTCATGCCGTTCGAGCCGTTCCCTCGGCGGGCATCGACCCCTTCGCGTTCCCCAACGCCCGGCCCCCTCCTGGTAGGGCCTGGACCCGACGGAAGCCAGGGAAGCTCGCCGAGCACGGCGGTTAGGAGACGCTCGCTCATGGGGTACCTTCGCCTCTGTGTACCTCGCGGGCCTGCAGGTTCCCGACGCCGATGTCCGCGAGCTCATACGGCTCGTGGATGAGCCAACGCGCTCGTTTCTCGAGAAGTCGCTCGCGCTCGAGACTGGAGTCGTCGCGCTCACCATCGATGATCGCGAGCGCATCCTGTGGGCGCTCAACGATGTCCGAACGGACGCCCTTGCAGAACTTCGCGGAGTACTGCTCTCCGAGCATGAATGGCGTGCCCGCGAGGGGCTCGCGTAGCCGCTATCCCACGTGCAAGTGACGGTTGTTTGACACGCTGTAAGGCAACTTCGGGGGAGGGCAGTGTCTGATGAGGGACTGCCCTCTCCGTCAGAGCTCGCCAGCCGAGGGCCGTAGCGCAACGGAGTTTGAGAGCCCCCGGCTGCCCCGACGTTCCGAGGAACGCGCTATCGTCGAGGAGGCGCAACGTCCGAGTGGAGGCCCGAATGCGCTTTCAACGAGTCGGCTCCGTGATCGTCTTCCTATTCGTCGCCGCCCTACTTCTTGGCACGGGTATGGCGAGCGCACGGCCCGTTCCGGCCCGCGTTGATTCGGTGACGCCGATGTGGCATAGCGGTGAGCACTGCCACCCGGTGATACCGGACCCGGACGTCTAGTCGCGCGAAGCGGAATGCCTAACGGCGCGTCTCGATGCCTCGGTAGGGGTCGTACACGGTGCGCGGGCAGGCGCCCCACAGCCCGAGCTTGTTCGCCCTCGCCCGCTTCGCGAGCACATCGAGTTGGTTCGCGTACTTGCCTCGACGGCCGGCGTAGAAGTACGGAGCACCCGCGCCGAGCGCGACAAGTCGGACGTTGACGTTTACGCCGTCACGAGCCCGCACGACGTAGCGGAGAAGCCGGCCGAAGTCGTCTACGCGATCGGTGGCCGGCTCGATCGCAAGTCGCACACGCATTCCCTCGGGCAACAACGGTTTCGTGGTGACGGAGGCCTGCCGCCCGTAGCACTCGGTGCCGAAGAAGACCTCGGGCGTGTCGATCTGGACGAGGCGAACCTTCTGGCCGTTCCGGAGTACGACGGTGTCCCCGTCTGTGACGTGGTCGATGCGGTAGGTCGCGTTCCTCGTCGAGTTCGCTGATGCGGGCAGCCAGGCTGCAAGGGACATCTCCGGTGGCCGGTCTGGGGGTGAAGACCGCGAGCGGCAGGACTGTGACGGGTCACGCCCCACGGGGCGGACAGGCTTCTGATCAGGCCAGCAAGCGGGCGCCAGGCCGGCACCGGTCTCTTCGCCCGGACACATCACTGGAAAGACACCCACTCCCGGGGTCATTCGGGAATCGAGTCACGAACAAAGAGCACCGGCGCCACCCTGGCAACAGCCCCAGACGGGACACCCGCACACTCACAGTGCGGGAATGTCGCTTGACGAGGACGAGCGGCTCCGCTCGCGTCGTAAGCGTCCGGAGCGAGGACACCAGGAGTATCGCGCGACGGTTCACGGGACGCGCCGACATGAGGGGTGGTCGACATCATCGTGCCGACTCGAGCGCGTAGAGTCGGCCTCAGTCCGACCGACGGAGGAGCGAAGTGATGAGCATGTACGCAGTTGTCGACCCCGCGACCGGCGAGACGCTCAAGGAGTACCCGACGATCACGGACGACGAGCTGCGGGACGCGATCGCCCGCGCCGACCGGGCACACCGCGAGTGGTCGAGAGCTGCGACTGTCGCTGATCGCGCCTTGCTCGTGCGGCGCGTCGGCGAGCTGCACTCGGAACGGCGGAAGGAGCTTGCGGAGATCATCGTCGCCGAGATGGGCAAGCCGGTACGGCAAGCGCGGGGCGAGGTCGACTTCTGCGCGTCGATCTACGGGTTCTACGCAGACAATGCGGAAGCACTGATGGCAGACGAGCCGATTGAGCTCCTCGAGGGTGAGGGGTCGGCGGTCGTCCGCCGCAGCTCGCTCGGCGTCCTGCTGGGGATCATGCCGTGGAACTTCCCCTACTACCAGGTCGCACGCTTCGCGGCGCCGAACCTGATCATCGGCAACACGCTTCTGTTGAAGCACGCGCCGCAGTGCCCGCAGTCGGCTGAGGCGATGGCGCAGATGTTCCGCGACGCTGGCTTCCCCGACGGCGCATACGTGAACATCTACGCCACGAACGAGCAGATCGAGTGGGTAATCGCCGATCCGCGCGTCCGCGGCGTATCCGTCACCGGCTCCGAGCGCGCCGGCGCCGCCGTCGCGGAGATCGCTGGCCGGCATCTGAAGAAGGTCGTTCTCGAGCTCGGCGGCTCCGACCCGTTCATCGTCCTCGGCACCGACGACCTCGACAAGACGGTCGAGGACGCTGTCGCCGCGCGGATCGACAACGCGGGCCAGTCGTGCAACGGCGCGAAACGGTTCATCGTGATCGACGAGCTCTACGAGCAGTTCCTCGAGAAGTTCACGGCCGGGCTCATCGCCGTGAAGCAGGGTGATCCGCGCGAGCGCGAGACGGAGTGCGGGCCGCTGTCCTCTCAGGTCGCGGCCGACCGCCTCGAGGATCAGGTCCGGCGCGCGGTCGAGCAGGGCGCGACGGTCGTCGCCGGCGGCAAGCGCAACGGCAACTACTTCGAGCCGACGGTGCTGACGGACATCACGCCGGAGAACGACATCTACCGTGAAGAGCTGTTCGGCCCGGTCGCCCAGGTCTATCGCGTGCCGTCGGAGGAGGAGGCGGTCGCGCTGGCAAACGACACTCCGTTCGGGCTCGGCTCATACGTGATGACGAACGACCCGGAGCAGGCCGAGCGCGTCGCGGACCGGATCGACGCCGGCATGGTCTACGTGAACATCGTCGGCGCAGACGCGGCCGAGCTGCCGTTCGGCGGCACGAAACGCTCTGGCTTCGGACGCGAGCTCGGCCGCTACGGGGCCGACGAGTTCGTCAACAAGAAGCTGATCCGCATCAGCTGAGCAAGAGGATCGTCTCCTCCCGCAAGGCACCTTCGACATGTCCGAACGAGCGACTGTGCTGCCGCCTCGGGCGGCCTAGCGTTCCGGACGGGCCGGTAGGCGGGATTCAGCGTCGCGCGTTCGCGAAGCCCCGGCAAATCGCGACTTAGTGGAGGCGGCGGGAATCGAACCCGCGTAATGTGCCCGCCGTCTGCCTCGACGCGGCCGAAGCGCGAGGACGCCTCCCCGCCGGATCGAGGAGCGCGAACTCGAGGCGATCGAACGCTCTCGCTGCTTGCACCTAGCGGCACGGTCATGGTCTCTCCACCTGGTATCCCTGCGAGGCCGCGTACTCTGCGGCGACGTGCTTCGGGACGCACATCGCCCACGCACCCTCGACGAGGTCACGCATCTCGTCGGCGTCGATCGTGGCCAGGCGCACGTGCACCCAGTTGAAGCGCATGTCCGACTGGCTCGGCAGCGAGAACTTGTGCGGATCCGATTGCACGAGCGCGTCGCGTAACTCCTTCGGGAAGCCGAAGCCCACCGTCTCCCCGTCATGGGAGAAGGCCAGATAGACGATCTGGCCGACCCTGAACTTCACGCGGCCGCGCACCACCGCCTGATAGCTGCGCGGAAGCCTCAGCGCGAGGTCGCGCACATCTTCGAGCGTCACGGGCACGGGTCGCCTCAGGGTACGGGCACCGCCCGCTCGTGTTCCTCGGGCAGCTTGATCGGTTTCCGCGCGTAGCCCCGGTTCCTAGCTCCCAATCTCGAAATTGATGCATGCAGGCGGCGGGTTGACGCCGCGGATCGACGTGCGCGCCAACGAAGGTCGGTGACGGATACGCAGGTTGGGGCCACCTACTCTGAACTCGCACCGGTGCCCGCTACGCTCGCCTAGGCCAGTCGAGGTTCGGCTCGGGAGACCGTCGATCGCCTCTCTCCAGCTAGTGGGAGTGTGGCGGCGAGCAGGCAGGCAAGTCCGATGAACGCGATGACCTGGGCGGGTGCCGCGATGGGCAAAGGGTTGCCGCCGGCGAGGGTCATCTCGTCCCAGCGACGGATCAGGTCGTTGAGACCCGGCACGTTGCTCCAGGGGCTGGGGAGCCAGAGCGTGAGAAGGATGCCGGAGAGCGTCACGATCGGGAGTGCGTGGCGAGCCGATGCCCAGCGGGCAAGTTGGGGAACTGTCAGGAGGAGAAAGACGAGCCGGTAGTCGGAACTGCGCCCGAGCGCATAGGTCGCGACATAGATGCCGGCACCCGCCCAGAAGAGGTCGAGCTCTCGTGATTGACCGGTGCTGAGTTGGCTACGCAGCCTTCGGCGGAGCGCAGTCGCGGCAACAATCGCTACCGCGACGAGAACAGCGTCCCACATCCGTCCTGGCCCAACGAGACGCCCCAGCCAGCCGCCAGAGATGTGAAGACCGAACGCGTACTCGTCCCCCTGGGGTAGCACGCGCTCGATGGTCTGGATGTCGCGGAGTGTCGCCGCCGCATAGACGGCAAAGATGCCGAGGACCAACGAAACGCAGGTGCCGGCTGCTCGCCGAGGAAGCCTCGCAAGCATCCCGATTGCGGCGATGGGAAAGAGCTTCAGGACGGCGGCGACGAGGACTAGCGCCGACGCTGCCGGCGGGCCGTAGCGCGTACGTCGCATGACGAGGCCGGCTGCTGCGACCATGCTGAACATTCCAATGTCCACGTTGCCCCGCTCGACGCCGAACATGACTGCCGGCGAGCAGAGCGCTACCCCATAGATGACGGCCTGTCCGACCGTTGCATTGCGCGGGAAGACAAGGATCGCAGCCAGGAAGAACGTAGCCGCGAGCAGGAAGCCGATGACATGCGTGTCGTCTTCCCCGAGGCCGAGGATCGAGGCGGCCATCCACACTCGCGGATAGTTCTCCGGTCGGCCCCCCGGATCGCACGGGTTGACCGGCCATTCGCCCCAGTGTTGACGAGCGCAGTCCCACCCAGACGTAACCGATCGAAGATCGAAAAAGCCCCCCGGAACGGCGGGCACACCGAGCCGATCCCACTCGGCGTGGCCGCCCAGCGCGAGAAACAGAGCAAAGTAGCCACACAACATTCCGAGGAGCACGAACCAGGCGGAGCTCGAGCCTAAGAGACCGGTGCCGACCCGAGGCGTTCGCGCCGCGACGCCTTCATCGCTCACGACGCAATCGTCGCATGGCGGGGCGCTGTTACGTTCAGCGCCATGATGGTCTTGCCTTCGAATCGCGCCGTGATCCTCCCGGATGGCCGAATCCCACCTCCGGCCTCACTCGACTTCCTCCGACGCCAGGACTGCGCTGACGAGTGCGAGGAGATCGCGAGATGGGAGGACTACCGCCTCGTCCGCGCAGTCCGTCCCTGACGCGTGCACTGGCGTGTCTTCATCGGGCTGGGCGTCGTTATCGGCGTCGCCGCATTTCACCTCTGGATCTCGCCGCACAATCCGCCGGGGTTCTTCCGGGACGAGGCGGCGATCGCGTACAACGCGCACACCATTGCGAGCGAGGGGCGCGACGAGTATGGCGCGCGCTTCCCGCTCTACTTCTCGTCGTTTCTCGACTACAAGAGCCCGATCTTCGTCTACGGCCTCGCCGCGGTGTTCCTGGTAACCGGTGCGGATCGCGAGGTTGCGCGTGGATTCGCCGCGACCTGCATTCTCGTCGCCGTCCTCCTTCTCGGCTGGCTTGCGTATCGGCGCTCGTCGAGGGCGTCAGTCGGGGTCGCGACCCTCGTCCTCGCGGGCACATCGCCATGCCTCTTCGAGCTCGGACGAGTCGCCTTCGAGGTTGCCATGGAGCCGCTGTTCCTGTGCCTCGCTCTGCTCGGTGTGGAACGTGCGAGCCGGCTCGACCGCTGGGGCGTCGCATCTGCGATACCGGTGTCGCTCGCGCTCGGCGCCCTCACCTATGTGTACGCCGGCGGACGGCTACTCGCACCGCTCCTCGGCGCCGCCCTGGCCGTGGTCGGGCATCGGCGTTGGAAGTGGGTCGTCACGGTATGGCTCGGATTCGCGCTGACCCAGGTACCCCTTCTCCTATACATCCGCGCCCATCCTGGGGCGCTCTCGCGCCGCTACGAGGCGACGACCTTCGTCACCGACGACATGTCCTTCTGGGAGGTCGCCTGGCGCGGCACCGTGAACTACCTACAGGACCTCCAGCTCTGGCATTACGTCGTGTCGGGCGACATCAAGCCGTACGCCCACACGCCTGGAACGAGCGCGTTGCTCGGCGTCTCGGTCGCGCTCTCGGTCGCCGGCCTCGTGCTCATCCTGCTGGGTTACCGCGACGACCCCTTCTGGCGCTACGCGCTGGCAGCGTTACTCGTGTCGCCGATCCCGGCGGCGGTGACGATCGATCGACACCACGCGGTCCGGCTCGCGCCGTTCGCGATCATGCTCGTCGTCGTCGCGATTCCGGCGCTGACAGCCCTGAGGGATGCCGTGACCAGAGCGCGCTGGGCTCGCGTGCTCGCAGTCGTCCTCGCCGCGCTCGCCGCCTTTCAGCTCGCGCTCTTCGTCGACACGTACCGAACCGAGGGGCCGCTCCGCACGGGGAGGTTCGAGGCAGGCATCCCGGACCTACTTACGTTGGCCTGGGCGAGCGACGGGACAGCGTACGTCGACTACGACGACCTCGAGCCGCTCGGGCTCGCGCGCTGGTACGCGCTCGAGCAGGGGATCGATCAGTCGCGTGTCGTTCGGCTTCCGGACGGAGGGATCCCGCCGGTCGGTGCGATCGCCTTCGGGCGCACCCAGGAGTGCGACTACATCTGTGACCGCCTCGCGGAGTCGGGTGACTACTGGATCGCGAGAGTCGAGGGTCCGCGCGGCTAGGAGCGCGCTTCGAGAGGTGCGCCCGTGTCCGAGATCGCCGGCGTCGATGCAGCTCGTCGGTCCAAGGCGCTTCCCGTTGACTTCGTTTCTCGCGGAAGGTCAGCTTTCGTCCGGATGGCGATCGGCAAACCGGCTCGCCTCTTGCCGTGGCTTCGTGAGATCGACACGCACGGCGACGGCATCCTCTGCGGGTCCGGCAGCTTCGAGGCCCGCAGAATTCTCATCGTTCTCCTCGACAACCCGAACGCGCGTCCGAGCTGAACCAGGCCGCGACTTGAGTGGAGGCGGCGGCAATCGAACCCGCGTGACGTTCCGCCTGACGGGCGGCCGAATTCGAATCCCGTATCGAGCTCTCTCGTGACGCGGCTGAAGCCCTCTACGACCGCATGCTGGAGGAGAACCCGCGGAGCGGTTGACCCTGGAGGCTGAGGCCGTCGAGGATCTCGCGCGCGCCATAGTGGAGCACGACGCAGAAGTTGGTCTTCAAGCCCAGCAAGCCGAGTGGGGCGACGAGTGGGACGAGCGCCCGAAGGCTCGCACGCGAGGCTAGCTCCGCGCGTATCCGTCGTCGGATATACGACCTTCGCATCGACGACGACGGGGAGTCAGCATGAGGGAGGACTGGGACTTGCCGGCCGCCTTCCGGGCGATCCGGGGAGCGGTCCCGTGGGGCGAGTGGGACGGCCGCTTCCCCGACATGGAGGTGGCGCTCCGACTCCTTCTCGAGGCCACCAGGGACGACCTGCATTGGTACGACGAGGAGCTCGAGGAGGCAGTGGAGGCACGCTGGGGCGACGAGTTCTCCGTGCCGCTCGAGGTCGTGGCCGCGCTGAAACCTGGGCACAAGCTGGCCTACCTCGGCCGGCTCATAATCACGCTCGCGCTCTCCTACGGCGTGAGCCTGGACGCCCATCGGCGGCGGCCTGGTCAGCCTCCCTGGCGACAAGTCGTCACCCGCTGGTCTTCTCCGCGGTTTGTACGACGAGTCCTGGTTGTCGGCGCGGGACGCAGACTGAGCGGCGAGTTCGCCGCCGGCGAGCTCGGGCTCCAGGGTCCCGAAGACCGTCTCGAGACGGTGCTCGAGCACTACGTCGGCGACGATCGAGATGCTTCCTCGAGGAGACTCGAGATCGCAGACGTTTCGGTCCGAATTGAACGTTTTCAGTCCCGGCCGATCCCCGAGCTCGAGCACCTCGAGCCAGGTAGGCACCCAGGTAGGCACGCGACGGCCGAAACCGACTTGGCCGACACACCCGTCCCGCATCAACCATGCGTATTTGGCTCTACCACAGGGCTTGAAATGGGCCCGCCTGGACTCGAACCAGGGACCAACCGATTATGAGTCGGCTGCTCTGACCAGCTGAGCTACGGGCCCGCGCGGCGGAGGGTAACGGACGGTTCCGCGCTGCAGCCTGCCGCGCGACTGACAGAATGTTCGCGTAGTGAAGACGTTCCAGCTCGAGCACCAGCTCCGCACGGCCGGCGGCTTGACCGTCACGGACATCACGGAGGACGTGCAGGAGGCGGTACGCCAGAGCGGGATCCTCGACGGGGTCTGCTCCGTGTACTCGCCGCACACGACGTGCTCGGTGCGCGTGAACGAGTGGGAGCGCGGCTTTCTCGAAGACTTCGCGGTCCTGCTGAAGCGCCTCGTGCCGACGGAGCACTACTACGCGCACGACGATTGGGACCGCCGCACCGAGAACGTCTGCGAGGAGGACATGGAGGTCGGCAACGGCCACTCGCACTGCATGTCCATGCTCCTCGGCCCCGCGGGCGAGTCGATCCCCGTGCGCGAAGGCGAGCTCTGCCTCGGGCAGTGGCAACGCGTGCTGTTCCTCGAGCTCGATCGCGAGCGCGATCGTCGCTGGCTCGTCCAGGTCGTCGGCGTGTGATTCGAGGGCGAGGCAAGCCTCGCCCCTACGGCCTCATTCCGGCGTGACATAGGCGGCGGTCAGGCCGCCGTCGACGACGAACGCGGACGCGTTCACGAACGACGACTCGTCGCTCGCGAGGAAGAGCGCGGCGTCGACGATCTCCCTGGGCTTGCCGAGGCGTCCGGTCGGCCAGTGCACCTGCCGCCGCTTGAAGGCTGCCGGGTCGTCGCCGTAGATCGCGAGCAGGAGCGGCGTCTCCACTGGCCCCGGGCAGAGCGCGTTCACGCGGACTCCGTCGCGTGCGAACTGCACACCGAGCTCCTTCGACATCGCGAGCACCGCGCCCTTGGACGCGGTGTAGGAGATCTGCGACGTCGCGGCCCCGAGGATCGCCACGAACGAGGCGACGTTGATGACGGAGCCACCGCCCCGCTCGAGCAGGTACGGAATCCCGTGCTTGCAGCAGAGGAACACGCCCTTCGTGTTCACGTCCTGCACGCGTTGCCACGCCTCGACCGACGTGTCGAGGACGGATGCGTCGTCGGCCGGGGAGATGCCCGCGTTGTTGTAGAGGACGTCGATGCCGCCGTACCGCTGAGCCGTCGCGGCGTAGAGATGCCGGACGTCGTCCTCGTCGGCGACGTTGACGCGCAGCGCGAAAGCGTCCCCAGAGCACTCTGCGACGGTCTCGTCGGCGAGCTCCTCGTCGAGGTCCGCGACGCAGACCTTCGCTCCCTCTCGCGTGAACACGATCGCGGCCTCGCGCCCCATGCCGCCACCGGCGCCCGTGATGACGCACACCTTCCCGTCGAGTCTTCCCATGGCAGCGCCTCCTCCCGTATCGGTTTCGCGATTCTGGCGTGCCAGATGCAAGATCCGCAAGGACGCAGGGAGCGCTCATGTCAGACGACATGGGCGCGACCGAGGACGCCGCGGGGCGCCGCAGATCGCGCGCCAGAATCGCCCTAACTGGTGCGGGAGGAGGCGCTAGCCCTCCGTCGAGATGAAGACGCTCTTGACCTCGGAGTAGCCCTCGAGCGCATGCATCCCGAGCTCGCGGCCGAACCCCGACTGCTTGAACCCTCCGAACGGCGTCTGCACGCGCACCGAGGTGTTCGCGTTCACCGACAGCACACCCGCGTCCGTCGCGCGCGCGACCCGGATCGCCCGAGCGCCGTCGTGCGTCCAGATCGAGCCCGACAGCCCGTACGGCGTGTCGTTGGAGATACGGATCGCGTCGGCCTCGTCCTCGAAGGGGATGACTGCCGCCACGGGCCCGAAGACCTCTTCGCGCGCGACGCGATCCTCGTTCGTCGCCTCGACGAGCGTGCACGGGTACCAGAAGCCAGGCACCGTCAGGCACGTCGCCACGGAAGGTGGGCTCGCCCTCGACGAAGGACGCGACGGTCTCGCGATGCGGCGCCGAAACGAGCGGACCCATCTCGGTCGCGTCATCCGTCGGGTCGCCGACGTTGACGCCGCGCGTCGCGTCCACGAGCAGCTCGAGGAAAGCGGTCGTACACCGACCTCTGCACGAGGACCGCGACCGCGCGCAGCAGTCCTGGCCGGCGTTGTCGAAGACGGAGTACGGCGCAGCGGCTGCGGCTTTCTCGAGGTCGGCGTCCTCGAAGATCACGTTCGCCGACTTCCCTCCGAGCTCGAGCGTGACGCGCTTGATCGTCCCGGCTGCTCCCTGCATGACGAGCCGTCCGACCTCCGTCGACCCGGTGAACGCGATCTTCGCGACGTCGGGGTGCTCGATGAGTCGCTGTCCCACGACCGAGCCCTTGCCGGCGAGCACCTTCACCACGCCCTCCGGGATGCCGGCCTCGAGGCAGAGCTCGCCGAGCCGGAGAGCGGAGAGCGGCGTCAGCTCCGCAGGCTTCAGGACGACGGTGTTCCCGCAGGCCAGTGCAGGCCCGAGCTTCCAGCTCGCGATGTTGGCCGGGAAGTTCCACGGCACGATGAGCCCGACGACGCCGAGCGGCTCGCGGAACGTCGCGGCGACGCCGCCCGCGACGGGGATCGTCGCGCCGCCGTGCTTGTCGACCGCGCCGGCGTAGAAGTGGAAGACCTGCGCGACCATCCCGATCTCGCCGCGCGCGCCCGCGATCGGCTTGCCGACGTTACGCGACTCGATCTGTGCGAGCTCCTCGACGTTCTCCTCGACGAGCGTCGCGACGCGGCGCAGGAGTCGTGCGCGGTCGGCAGGAGCAACGGCGCGCCAGGCGGGAAACGCCTCTTTCGCTCGCGCGACCGCCTCGTCCGTCTCGTCCACGCCGGCCTGCTCGAGCTCGGCGATCGGCTCCTCCGTCGCAGGATTGAGGACCGTCAGCGTCACGGCCCGGATTCAAACACCTTCGGGACTACAGGCCGCGGCCCTGACGCATCCGCCAGGTGCCGTAGATCACCCAGGCGAATACCGGAACCAGGAGCAGAGCGACGATCCACAGGGCCTTGCCCGCCCCGGAGAGCGCCGTCGCGGGCTGGCGAAGCACGTCGGCGATGAAGACGACCGACAGGGCGAGGTAGATCACGCCGAATCCGACGTAGTAGTAAGTCACCGGTTCCCTTTCACGTGGGGCGAGGAGCCTACTGAGTCCCAGCCGACCGATACTCGCGTGCCTGCTCCACGAGCGCCTCGAACAGCGCTGCGTCCTCGCTGGCCTCCGGGTGCCACTGGACGCCGACGAGGAATCGGCGCGAGGGATCTTCGACCGCCTCGAGCGTGCCGTCGGCAGCCCATGCGCACTCGACCAGACCGTCGCCGACGCGACCGAGCGCCTGGTGGTGATGCGAGGTGACGTCGCGGGTCGACCCGACGATCGTCCCGAGCCGTGAGCCCTCCTTCACCTCGACCGGATGCACGGCGAACTCGCCCGGCACCTGCTTGTGCACGTCGTTGGCCACCTTTTCGGGAAGGTGCTGGATCAGGTCTCCCCCGCGCGCGACGTTCAGGAGCTGGAACCCACGGCAGATCGCGAGCGTCGGCAGGTCGCGCTCGAGCGCAGCGCGCAGGAGAGCCATCTCACCCGCGTCGCGCCGCGTCTGCGGTACGTCCGTCTCGGGATGCGCCTCCGCGCCGTAGTGCGCAGGATCGACGTCCACACCTCCCGAGAAGACGATGCCGTCGAGCGCGTCGAGCGTCTCCTCGACGTCCTCCTCGACCGGCGGGATGACGACGGCACGCCCACCGGCGCGCTCGATCGAATCCACGTACGCGAGCGGCACGAGCGCCGCGGGGAGTCTCCAGACCCCCCAGCTCGCCTCCTGGGCGTAGGACGTGATCCCGATGACCGGCCTCAAGGCGCTTCCGTCTCCACGATCCAGAGTGTGCCGTCTGCGCAGGCCAGTGCGCGACCCTCCCCCGGCGCCCGCGTTACGCGTAGCACCCGGACGAGCTCGCCGTCGATCTCCGCCAACGCACCGCCGCGGGGTATCGCCGCGTGGAAGCGCCACGCACGGACTTGCCGCTCGATCTCGGCTGCCGGATTCGACGAGTCGATCTGCACGTACTCGGGCTCGAACGGCCCGAGGTAGCTCGCCTGGCTCTCGTCCTGCGGATCGCCCGGATCGTCGCTCGCCACGCGCGCCAACACAGCGGGAAGCAGCGTGCCGACAGCCTCCGCGAGCTTCGGCGTCAGCTCGTCCCAGGAGTGCTCGTCGTCGAGCGGGATACGCGCCTGACCGAGGATGTTCCCGGTGTCGAGCTCCGCGTCCATGTAGTGGAACGTGAAGCCGACCTCCTCGTCGCCGCTGCGGATCGCCCACGAGACGGGGCTCGGCCCGCGATAGCGCGGAAGGAGCGACGGGTGGCCGTTCACGATGCCGTGCCGAGGCACCGCGAGCGCGTCGGGCGGGATCTTCCACGGGAAGCCGATGCACAGCGCGACGTCCGGCTCGAACAGTCGAAGCAGCGGCCCGATCCGGTTACGCGCAGCAGGCATCACCACGTCGATCTCCGGCGGCGCAGCGGCCAGGAGCTCGCTCATCTCCGTGTACCGCTCGGCGTCACGCCGGACACAGAGGAGCGCGACCGGCTCGTGGCCCTCGGCGCGAAGGAGCTCCGACAGACCCTGGACCGCCGGCGCGATCTCCGAGATGAGGACGACGCGCACGCCCTAGCCGCGCTCGAAGAGCCGCATCCGCTCCCAGTCGGTGACGACCTTGTCGAACAGCGCCTGCTCCGTGTGCGCGTAGTTCAGATAGTGGTCGACGACCTGGTCGCCGAACGCACCACGTGCCGTCGTGCCGAGCTCGAGCGCGAGGATCGCCTCGCGCAGCGACGCCGGGAAGCGCTCGGCGTCCGACTCGTAGGCGTTCCCCTCGAGACCGGGCGGCAGCTCGAGCTCGTTCTCGATCCCGTGCAGGCCCGCGGCGATCATCGCCGCGAACGCGAGGTACGGGTTGACGTCACCGCCGGGGATCCGCGTCTCGACGCGCCGCGACGCACCGTGGCCGACGAGCCGGAACCCGCACGTGCGGTTGTCGTTCCCCCACGCGAGCGTCGTCGGCGCCCAGCTCCCGGCGGCGTAGCGCTTGTACGAGTTGATGGTCGGAGCGAGGAAGATCGCCAGCTCCTTGAAGCACGCGATCATCCCGGCGAGGAAGCAGTCGAAGAGCGCGGGATCATCGCGGAACGCCGGCTCGCCGTCACGGAAGAGCGACGCGTGGATGTGGCACGAGTTCCCGATCCACGACTCGAACGGCTTGGCCATGAACGTGATCGAGCAGCCGTTGAGGTTGGCGATCTCCTTGGCGCCGTTCTTGTAGATCGCGTGGTTGTCGGCCATCGTCAGCGCGTCGGCGAAGCGGAAGTTGATCTCGTGCTGGCCCGGCCACGCCTCCCCCTTCGACGTCTCCACCTTGATGCCGGCGCCGTGCATGCCGTTGCGAATCTGGCGGATGAGGGCCTCGTCGTAGGTCGTGGCGAGGATGTGGTAGTCGAGGATGTACGGAACCGAAGGAGTCAGATCCTCGTAGCGGTGAGCCCAGGCCTCCTCGTAGGTCTCTCGGAGGAGGTAGAACTCGAGCTCGGAGCCCGTCATCGGCGTGAAGCCGAGGGCTGCGGCCCGCTCCACGAGCCGCAGCGAGCCGACCTCGTGCCAGCCCGTCTCGAGCCCGACCTCGGCCTCGAGCGAGCGGTAGAGGTCGACGCTCTCCATCATCATCCTCGTGAGGGACAGCGAGCTCCGCAGTTGCCCGACGAGACCGGCGGAGTGGAACGTCGAACCGCTCGTCAGCTCGGCGCGCTCGACGAGGACGACGTCCTCCCAGCCGAGCCGCGTCAGCCAGTAGAGGATCGAGCAACCGCCGACTCCGCCCCCGATCACGACGGCGCGTGCGCGTTCACGCATGCGGCGGAGCCTAGACCGCGTCTCGTGAAGCTCGTCGTGCAACCGGCGCCGCGCCGACCGGAGCGGCCAGGGCTGGATCGGCTGATCGCAAATAGCGAGAGATTTCTTCGCCGGACCCCCTTGCGTGGACAGGTCCGATCTCCTAGATTCCTCCCTGCGCCGAGCACGGGGCGCCGGTAGGACGAAGCCCCCCGAGGAGCACTACGCGGAAGCGGAAGGTTCGTCGGGAAGGTGGACGAAAGCGTTCCCGGCTCGGCGAATTCTTGCGGCCGGGCCTTGGTGCCCGGCCTTTTTTCGTCCCTCGCGACCTAGAGCAGGCTCTTCGAGTCGCAATCAGGCCATTGCGAAAAGAAAAGAGCGCAATTTGCGACGAAGTTGTGAATCCCGAAGCCTTGACCGGCCCAAGGGGTGCCCCTAGAGTCGGCGATGCACCGAGTACGGAGCGTCCGAGGTTGATGGCTCTCCGATCGGCGGCCGTTTCGGCGGCAGTCAGTCGGAAAGCCGGACGAAGGCGCAACCGGCTCGGTGCATTTCGTCGTGGTCCGGCACTCGCTTCCGGAACGCGACGCCTCTCCCCCGTCAACCAGCGTCCAGCCGCGGTGCCGGCGCGGGAAGCTCCGGGCGAGATCCGTGCACTTTGCGACCGCGGTGCAAGCCGCTGCCCGGGTGAGATCGCAAATTGCGGCGAATTCCGTCCGAGTGGTGCTTGACCGGTTGCCATCCGATCCATAGAGTCCGCGATGCACCGAGTACGGAGTGTCTGAGGTTGATGGCTCTCCGAGTGGTTGTCGCTTCGGCGGTGGTCAGTCGGAAGGTCGGACGAGGGCGCCACCGGCTCGGTGCATTTTCTTTGCGCGGCTAGTCTCGTCGAGATGCGCCGCCTCCTCGCACTCGTCAGCGCGATCATCTTCGTCGACGCGCTCCTCTTCACGGCGCTGACGCCTCTCGTGCCGTCGTACGCAGAGGAGTTCGACCTCTCGAAGACGGGGGCGGGCCTCCTCGTGGGCGCGTACGGCGCCGGCGCGCTCTTCGGGGGCATTCCCGGCGGCCTCGCGGCATCCAAATGGGGGCCGAAGCGCGGGGTCGTGGGCGCGCTCCTCCTGCTCGCCGTCGCGAGCTTCGCGTTCGCCTCGGCGGACAGCGCGGTTGCACTCGGCGCCGCGCGCTTCGTCCAGGGCATCGCGAGCACGGCGACCTGGGCGGGCGCCCTCGCGTGGATCTCGGTCGAGGCGCCGCGCGAGCGGCGCGGCGAGGTGATCGGCACGACGTTCGGCGTCGCCATCTTCGGTGCGGTTCTCGGCCCTGTCTTCGGCGGGCTCGCCGAGCTCGCCGGCGTCGGCCTGTCCTTCGGCATCGTCGGCGTGGTCACGCTCGCCTTTGCAGGGCTCGCAGGGCTCGCACGATCGGGGCGTCGCGAGACGCTCGCGCTCGGAGGGCTCGCGAAGGCGTTCCGCGACCCGCGCTTCGTCGGCGGCCTCTGGCTGAGCATGCTGCCCGCGCTCCTCTTCGGGGTCCTCATCGTTCTCACGCCGCTCACGCTCGACGAAGCGGGTTGGAGCACCCTCGCGATCGCGGTCGTCTTCTTCGCCGCCAGCCTGACGGAGGTCGTCCTCAATCCGTTGCTCGGACGCTTCACCGATCGCGCGGGCAGGCTGCTGCCGATCCGGGTCGCGCTGGCGGCGTCCGCCGTCGTCGCCGTCGCGCTGGCGGCGAGCTCGCGTGCGGCCGTCGTCGCCGTGCTCGTCGTCGTCGCGACGCTCTCCTTCGGCAGCTTCTACACGCCCGGCATCGCGCTGACGTCTCATCGGGCCGAGGCGGCCGGACTCGCACAGGGACTCGCCTTCGGAGTCATGAACACCTCGTGGGCGTTCGGCGAGGTCGTCGGGCCGACCGCGGGCGGAGCGCTCGCCGAGTCCGCAGGCGACGCGGCTCCGTACCTCGTCGGCGCGACGCTCTGTGCGCTGACCCTAGGTGCGACGTACCGCGTCGCCGGGAGGTTGAGGCCGCGTGAGGCGTGAGGACTGGGACGCGCAGTACGCCGCCGTCGAGAACCTGTGGGCGGCGAAGCCGAACCGGTTTCTCGTCGCCGAGGTGGGCGATCTCCAGCCCGGACGGGCGCTCGACCTCGCGTGCGGCGAAGGGCAGAACGCGATCTGGCTGGCCACGCTCGGCTGGGACGTCACCGGAGTCGACTACTCCGAGGTCGCGATCTCGAAGGCGCGCGCGCCGGGCCGAGCGTGACGGAGTCCGACGTCGAGTTCGTGTGCGCCGATCTCGTGACGTACGAGCCGGAGCCGCTCGCGTTCGATCTCGTCGTCATCCTCTACCTGCACATCTCGGCAGACGAGCGGCGCGGCGTTCTCCGGCGTGCGGCCGCGGCCCTGGCGCCGGGAGGCACGTTCCTGCTCATCGGTCACGACACACTGAACATGACCGAGGGCGTCGGCGGGCCGAGCGACCCCGCGATCCATTTCACGCCGGACGAGATCGCCAGCGAGCTTCCCGATCTCGAGATCGAAAAGGCCGAGCGCGTCCTGAGAGACGTCCACGGCGAAGAACGCGACGCGATCGACGCGCTCGTTCGTGCGCGGAAGCTCGGGACTCGCTCACGCGAATCCCGATCGCGCGAAGACCCCTGAAGGCGGCCGCTGCGCGGCCGCGTCGCAGCTACCGACCAACGTGGGTGAAATCAGCCGGGAAGCGCTCGAGCACCCAGCGTGCGTCGAGCGGGGCGAGCCGATAGTCGCGTCCGTTCACGAGCGCGAAGTCGCCCGTGCGCGGATCCATCGGGAGACGCGACTCGACGGGATACCAGAGGTTGTGGCGCTCGATGAGGTCGTTGAGGTCGTCGAAGCGGAGCGCATGCGCCCGAGTCGTCCACTCGCGGTGGAAGCGATGCGGATCCGTCTCGCGCTCTGCTGCGAGCGCTTCCCATGCCTCGCGCAGCGAGCTTCGAGCTCGTGTGTGCCCTGCTCGATCTCGCGCAAGCGAAGCATGTACGGGAGCGGGCCGCGCGTCGCGACCAGGTAGGCCTCCGCAGTGGGGCGGAACGCGCGGAGTCGAACGGGGAGAGGCTTTCCCGTGAGGGGGATCGTCTCCAGGTCCTCGGCGAGCGCTGCGAGCTCGCGGCGTTGGCGCGGCGTCTCGGGAAGGACGACTCCCTGGCGCAGGATCGCGTCGCGCTCGGCCTTGTCCACGACCGAATTACAGCTGGCCGGCGCCGAGTCAGGGCGAGAGGAGCCGTGCGAACCACCAGCGCCGCTCGGGCTCGACCTCGGGCTCCGGCTCGTCGCGAGCCGCTACCGCGGGCTCGGCTCACACGTAGGAGCCCCTGCTCTCCTCGACGCTCGGCGAGTCGCTCGAAGTCGCGACGGATCGCGTCGCGCATCTCGTCGAGGTGGCTTTCTTCCGGCATGGCCGGAGCTTCCCGCCGGAGAGTCTGAGTCCTGCGTTGCGAGGAGCGCTAGCGGCGGGAGCCGAACGTCGCCGTCCACACGACCGCATCCGCGCCGTCGAGCAGGCCGGTCGCACGCACGGGCGCAGCGCCGAAGTCACGGAAGTGCCCGTTCAGCATGTTGGCGCGATGGGGCGGCGACTGTAGCCATGCGCTGACGGCGTCCCGGGCGGAGAAGCGCCCCCACGTCCCGACGAAGAGATTCTCGGCGAACCTCGAATAGCGGTAGCCCGCCGCCCTCACGGACGACGTGACGGCCGCCCCGCACGGCGTGTGTGAGAACTGGCCACAGGAAGCGACCCGTTGGCCCTTCAACTCGGCTGCGAGGTCGAGCCTCGGGCGCTGCACGAGGTGCTGGCGGCGATCCTGCGCGCGGGCCCAGTTCACGAGGCAGACGATGGCTTGCGTCTGCACGGCTGCCGGAGCATTCGCGTCGCTCGCTGAAGAACACGTGCTGTCGGGCGCGAGGTACGCACTCCAGGCACGTGGCGAGCCGTCGGCTCGTCCGGCGACGAGAACGGCGAGCAGGGACACGATCGCGAGGGCGGTCGCGCCGAGACGGACCGGGGCTGCCGCAGCCACAGAGGTCACGGTTCGCACCATGCCTCAGCTCCGACCGGGATCCTTCCCCAAATCGAGTGACGTGTCGTCCCTCGATTCAGTGATCCTGCCCCTCGTCAGGGATCACTCGGCGAGCCTATCGACTCCCCCGGGTGGTGCGTGCGCCAAGTGGCAGCAGCCAGCAAGCCCAGGGCCAGAGTGGGCAAGACGGTCGATGCGCGGTACAGAAGCGTGGCGGCGACCGCCTCGGCATTGGGTGCCCCGAAGGCGACGAGGGCACCGGTCAGGCCGACCTCGACGATCCCGACGCCCGCAGGCGTCAGGGGCAAGGCACCGAGAATCCGCACGAGCGCCCATGCCGCGAATGCCTCGACACCCGTTACTTCCGAGTTCGAAACGCCTGTGGCACGGAGGCAGACGACGAGAAGCACGAAAACCGTCAGATGACCCACGAGCGTCGAGATCGTGATGACGTGCCACCGGCGCCGGAGCAGGCCGAGCGCCCGCGACCGGAAGCGCACGAACGACTCGCCTGCCCAGGCGACCGGGCCTTTGCGGACGACACGCAGCGCACGGCTTGCCAGCCGCGCCGCGAGGTCGCCGATGCGCTGCGCCCGCTCGGCCCGCGAGAGAACGAGCGCCAATCCGGCCACCGCCACGACGAGGACGGCCAGGCCGATCAGCGCGGCGGTCTGCAGCGCCCGGTGCGTCTCGTCCTCGAGCGTCAGGAGCGCGAGCGCCACCACGGGAAACGCCAGGTTGGCGAGCTGATTCCAGAGACCGGTGATCGCGACGGCGAGGCCGACGGCCGCCGGCGGGAACTTCCACGCGCGCAGCATCGAGTACGACGCCGCCATGCCGACGGCGGCACCCGCGGGGGAGACGATCGAGAGAGCCGTCGACGCCTGCGTCATCGCCATGCCTTCGCGATAACCGAGGCCCGGCAACGCAGCCATCCACGGCGGAGGGAAAGTCGCGAGATTGAGCACGACCGCGCCCGCCAGCAGGGCCCAGTCCTGCCAGCCGAGACCCCGCACGACGTCGAAGACATCGCGATAGTCGGCGATCCGCGGGAGGACGAAGGCGAAGACGAGGACGACGACCGCGATCGAGCCGGCCGCGCCGAGCATCCGCTTGTGGTTCTTCGTCAGCCCCCGGCGGCGCGTCGCGGTGCCGTCCGACATCGAGTGGAACCTACCGTGCAACCGTCAACCGCACCGGGAAGGAGCACCGATGAGGCGCATTCGTCGAGTCTCGATCACGCCAGGAACCGCGATCGCGCTGATCGCGCTCTTCTTCGCGCTCGGGGGATCCGCGCTCGCGGTCGGCGAGCGCGTCCAAAGCGCCTCGGTCGCGCAGCAGCGGTGCACGAACGGCGCGGTCCGAGGCGTCGCGGTCGTCACCGGCGTCGCGAGTCAAGGCATTGCGAACCTCCCCGACAGCTTCACGGCCGCGGGCAACCTCTTCGGCCGGAAGTTCAACTGCACCGGGAGGGCCGTGCAGGCGCGGCGCGCAGAGCTCGGAGTCTTCGAGGTGCGCTTCGTCGGGATCTCGGGTGCGAGCGCCGTCGTCAGCGCCACCGGCGACGCACTCGCGAGCGTTCAGGCTGGGCCGGGCGGCGTGTTTCGGGTCGTGATGCACCCGGCTGGTCGCGACGACAAGGTCGACCTCCCGTTCACGATCGTCGTGGTCTGATCAGGGGAGGCGCGGCGAGACGAACGCGCCGACAGCCGTCCCGACGAGCAGCAGTGCGGCTGCGATCGCAACGAAGAGCCACGTGATCTCGCTCTGGCCCGTCTCGCGGCCGAGCCGCGAGCCGAGATTCTGGTAGGCAACCTCGAGGGACTCGGCCGTGCGAGCTTCGGAGAACTCGCCGCCCGTCGTCCTCGCGATCGAGCGCAGCGTTTCCGGGTCGGGCGGCACCGGGATCACCTGGGCGTCGCTCGAGCCGGGAATGCCGCCGAACGGACCCCGCTCGATGACGCCCTCCGGCGTGCCGAGCGCAATCGTGAAGACGGGGAAGCAGGCCTCCTTCGCGAGCGCCGCTCCCTCGAGCGGCTGGAGAAGGCCGCGGGTCTGTGCACCGTCGGAGAGGAACAGGATCGAGACGGGGCTCTTCTCCTCGGGACACGAGGAGGACTGAGCAAGCGTTCGCGTGGTCGGCGAGCTCGCAGGGGCCGCGACGCCGTCGTCGTCCGTCGGCGCGAGATCGGTCACCTGCCGGCCCAGCAGCACCGCGGTCTGGAGGGCGTCGCCGATGGCCGTTCCGCCGTAGACGAGGAACTGGTCGATGTCGGTGATCGCAGTCTCGACGAGCTCGTGGTCCTTCGTCGGCGGCGTTGCGACCTGCGCCTCGCCGGCGAAGACTACGAGGCCCACCCGAAGGTCGTGCGGCGCCTTGTCGAGGAACGTCTGCAGCGCCTCCTGGGCGGCGCCGAGCCGCGTCGGCTCGACGTCCTTCGCCTGCATCGAGCGAGACGTGTCGACGACGAGGATCACCGTCGCGCGCTCCCCGAGCAGCGTGCGCTTCACCTCCGGGCGGGCAAGGCCGACGAGGAGGACGGCCAGACCGAGCGCCACGAGGCCCGAAGGCACGTACCGCCACCAGGAACGTCCTGAGACGACGGTCGCGAGGACGTCGAGGTTCGTGTAGCGAACCGTGTAGCGCGCACGCCGGCGGTCGGCGAGGAGCCACAGCCCGATCGCGAGTGCGAGAACGACGAGGCCGAGGAGCAGCCAGGGGCTCTTGAACGTCATCTCGACCTCGTGCAGAGCGCGTGGACCTGGACGAGCGCGCGTACGCCCGCGAGCTCGGCGTCGCCGCGGACGCGAACGACGACACCGGCGCTGCCGATCGCCTCCGAGCCGGACACGCTCGAGACGAGGCTCGCGCTCGGCGCGTTGCGAGTTGCGAAGGCGAAGGCGTGCGAACCGCCGACGAGGCGCTCGCCGGACGTGCAGCGTTGAACGATCGTCGTCGCGCCGGGCCGGATCCGCACGGTGCGCACGCGTCGCGTCACGGGCTCCCCCGGCCGGAACACCCCGACGGACGTCGGAACGCGGGTGCCGCCACCGGCGGCGGGGATGCAGCCGATGAACGGCTTGAACGTCGCCGCGCGATCGGACTGTCCGACGTACGTCGCCCGGAAGACCGCGGAGCGCGTCGTCGAGATGCCAGGGTTCACGGGGCTCCCGAGCTTCCCGAGGAACTGGACGTCGATGCCACGGACGCTCAGCCGGGCGTCGAGACCGCCCACGACGTGCCCGCGCGGACACGTGAGCTGGTACTCGACGGGCGTGCGGGCGGCACCGGTCGACGCAGGGACCACGACCCACGGTCCGGGGACGGAGACGCAGATCATGCAACCCGTCGCACTCGTTCGCGGCGCCCGCGGGGGCATGCGACGGCCAGTACGCCAACCGCCACCCCGACCGCCCAGAGCGCTCTCAAGACCCTCACCAGACGCCTCTCAGGAAGAATGCCGAAGTCACGCCGCCGACGAGCAGGAGACCGGCAGCGAGCGCGGCGAAGAGATCGGTGATCTCGCGGTCCTGCTTGTGCGCTGCCGAGGCGCGAGCCGAGCTCCTCGTAGACACGCTTGAGCCCGTCTGCGTCGGGAGCGGCGAAGAACTCTCCGCCCGATCCCTTCGCGACCAGCTGGAGGGTCTCCGGGTTGGGCGGGACCCTGATGATCCTTCGGAACCCTCCGGTCACCTCTTCTTCGACCACGCCCTCCGGTGTGCCGACGAGCACCGTGTAGACGGGCACGCCGAGCTTCTTCGCCTGCCTCGCCGCCTCGTCGGGCTGGATCCGCCCGCCGTCCTGCGCGCCGTCGGAGATGACCACGACCGCGCGGGGCGGCGCCACGGCTCCTTCCTCCTTCGGTTGACCGACGAGCAGCGACAGTGCGACGGCGTCGCCGATCGCGGTTCCCTCGCCCGGCTTGAGCGTGTCGAGGGAGGTCGTGACGAGCTTCCGATCCTCGGTCGGCGCCACTCCCACCACCGCGCGTGTCGCGAACGAGACGACGCCGACGCGGAACTTCTCCGGCACCTCGTCGAGGAAGGTCTTGGCCGCTACGCGCGCGGCGTCGAGTCGCGTCGGCTCGACGTCCTTCGCCTTCATCGAGCGGGAGACGTCGATCGCGAGGACGATCGTCGCCTCTTCCCGCGGCACGCTGACGGTCGCATGCGGCCGCGCAACGCCGACGATGAGGAAGACGAGCGCGACGAGCAAGGTGATCGGCGGGAGGTAACGCAGCCTGCCGGGACTGCGGTCGACCACGTTGGGGATCAGGTCGGGATTCCCGAAGTCGGCCTGCGAGGCGACACGTCGGCGATCGCGGTCGATGTAGAGCGCCACGAGGACCGGGAGCAGAGCGAGCGCAGCGAGCGCGATCGGCCAGTCGAAGCTCACGAGCGGCTCCTCCGCAGGAAGATGACGAGCGGGCGCAGCCAGTCGCCCGACGTCGTCAGGACGACATGGCGGACCCCGGCCGACGAGAGCGAGCGCGAGAGGTCCGCGCGCTCCGCGGCAGCCGCGACGGCGAAGCGCTCGCGCAGGCGCCGGCTCCGCGTGTCGACGCGCAGCTGGCGTCCGGTCTCGGGATCGACGAGGTAGAGGAGCCCCACATTCGTAAGCTCCTGCTCGCGTGGGTCTCGCACCTCGACGGCCACGACGTCGTGCTGTCCGGCGAGCTGGAGGAGCGGGCGCCGCCACTCCTGACCGCCACGGAAGTCCGAGACCACGACGACGAGCGACCGCTGGCGGGCGAGAGCGCCTGTGTGGCGGAGGGCGCTCCCGAGCGTCGTCGAGCCGGGCCCGTCAGCGGGTGGCTCCGTGCGAAGGGCTGCCAGCAGCCCCACGAGCCCGACGCGTCCCTGACGCGGTGGGAGCGCGTGGGACTGCTCCCCACCGAAGGTGACCACCCCGAGCCTGTTACCCCGCCTCGTCGAGAGGTGCCCGATCGCGACCGCGACGCCTTCCGCGACGTCGGCCTTCCGGCGATCGGCCGTGCCGAAATGCATGGAGACGGATGCGTCGAGGACGAGCCAGGTCACCAGCACGCGCTCGGCGAGGTCGACGCGCACGTGCGTTTCCCCGGTTCTCGCCGTCACCGCCCAGTCGATTCGCCGGACGTCGTCTCCGGGAACGTACGGCCGGATCATCGCGAGCTCGGTGCCCGTGCCGAGGAGGTTCGACCGGAAGTCCCCGGCGAGGAGGCCCTCGACGCGGCGGCCGATCGAGATGTCGAGCGCGCGAAGCAGCCCCTCGGCCATTGGGCCGGGGCCTGGGCGGGCCGCGGTCGGCCGCGCGAGGAGCGCGCCCGCGTTCCTCACGCGATTCTCATGCGGCGGTGGCTCGCGCGAGGTCGATTTGCGGCGTCGGGACCACGGCGAGCACCTGGTCGAGGATCGAGTCGGGGGTTACCTCCTCCGCGAGTGCCTGGTACGAGAGCACGAGCCGGTGCCGTAGCGCGTCCCGGGCGAGTGCCTGGATGTCCTCGACGACGGCATACTCGCGACCGCGGATCAGCGCGAGCGCTCGGGCGCCCTGGACGAGGCTGATCGGGCCGCGCGGGCTGGCGCCGTACGAGATGTACTGCGCGAGGTCGGGAAGCCCATGCGCTTCCGGCTCACGCGTGGCGGTCGCGATGTCGACCGCATAGCTCACGAGCGAGGGATCGACGTAGATGTCGAAGACGGCGCGCTGAAGAGCCGCGAGCTCCTCGAGCGACAGCACCTGCTTCAGCTCCGGATGGTCGACGAGCTGGCGCTGGACGACGGTGAGCTCCTCGTCGTGCTGCGGGTAGCCGATCAGCACCTTCAGGAGGAAGCGGTCGATCTGAGCCTCCGGCAGCGGGTACGTGCCTTCGGACTCGATCGGGTTCTGGGTCGCCATCACGAGGAACGGCGAGGGCACCGGGTGGGTCTCGTGCCCGATCGTCACCTGTCGCTCCTGCATCACCTCGAGGAGCGCGGACTGCACCTTCGCCGGAGCACGGTTGATCTCGTCGGCGAGCAGGAAGTTGCAGAACACGGGGCCGAGCTCCGTGTCGAACGTGCCCTCCTGCGGGCGGTAGATGCGCGTGCCGACGAGGTCGGAGGGAACGAGGTCCGGCGTGAACTGGACGCGCGCGAACGATCCGCCGAGGACACCCGCGGTGGTCTTGATCGTCAGGGTCTTGGCGAGCCCGGGCACGCCTTCGATGAGGAGGTGGCCCTGCGCAAGAAGGCAGACGAGCACCCGCTCGAGCATCGCGTCCTGCCCGGCGATGATCCGACGGATCTCGAAGAGGGCCTGCTCGAGCTGCTCCTGCGCCTGCTCCGGCGTCAGGGCGGCTCCGCTCCACGTTCTCGGTCATTCGTCGTCCCTTCTCTCGCGGCTCAGAGGTCTCATACGTAAGCACGCACGGTGGAGGTTTCGCATTAGCGGGCAGTGAAGCACTGATCGGCCTTGGGCTACGACCGCTGGACACCCATGGTGATCGAGCCCGCGTAAGCCGCGCCGGTACGGACGAGCCTGAGCGTCGACCGCTTTCCGCCGTTGCGGTAGATGCTGTCGCCCGGAGTTCCTCGGGTCCCGGCTCGGACGCCGGTTGTACGGGCTCCGCTTGTAGACGACATCGGTGACCGCGTCCGGGAAATAGAGCTGGCCCGTGTGCACGACGTTGCCGCCGAGATGCACCATCGTGTGGACGTGCACCGTGCGTCCCTGGTACCAGCCGGGGTAGATCGTGCGGAAGATCGCGACGCCTTTGGCGTCGGTCCGCTGGACGCCGCGGAGGAACATCCCGGTGTCGCCCTGGACGCCCGAGTAGACGCCTCCCGCGTCGCAGTGCCAGATCTCGACGGCGGCACCCGTGATCGGCTTGCAGTTGGCGACGTTCACGACGGTCAGCCGCAGCGTCAGCGCGACGCCGGGCTTCCCTTCGGTGACGTTTCGGCGGACGACCGCGTCGTCGACGTAGTACGGCCCTTCCGTCTGCTCGGGCGCGAGCACGCACGACACGAGCCCGACGCGACGGCGGCCGGGCCGGCGCCCGCCGCGCCCGCCTCGTCGGCGTCGAGAAGCTCGCGCGCGCCCAGCGCACTTCCGCCGAGCGCGACGGCGGCCAGGCCGCCGAGCTTCGTGAGTGCACTGCGCCGGCTCAGCGAGTCGTGGCGATCGCCCGTGTCGTCGTTCATGACGAGAAGGTAGAGAAACCGCCTAAGAGCCCGCTGAGAGCGGTCTGGCGATTCTCTAGGAGGGCGAGGCGATCTGGTCGACGTGGCCGACCGCCCTGACCGCGTCGTCGACGACGAACGCGAACCCGTAGCGACCGTCCTCGACGCTCTCCACGAGCTCGACGCGCTCTCCGAGATCGATCGGGTGGCGATAGTCGAGACGCGCGCAGAGCCGGCCGCGAGGATCGAGGCCGATGGCGGGCAGCCGCTCCTCCACGGCAGCCCAGTAGGCGGCGTTGTTCACGTGGCCCATGCGGTCGACGTCCGTGAGGCGGAGCGGCCAAGTCCGTCGCTCGCCGCCGATCGGCGGCGCCTCGAGCCTGAGTTTCGTGGAGGTGACGCGCCCCTGCGCCGCCTCGGCGTAGCCGTCGAAGCCCTCCCCGATGCGTGCCGGGCGCGCATCGGGGCCGAGGTGGATCCAGGCGCTGTCGACCTCGATCGCGCCGCCGGCGTCTCCTCTGAGCGACCAGCGTCGACCGGCTGCGAGCGCCGAGAAGCTGCTTCCCCAGGTCACGATGTCGACGCCGCGGTCCTCGAGGAACGGTGCGAGGACGTCGATCCGCACCGAGCGCAGGACCCAGAGGTGCTCGGGAGCACCCCAGCCCGTCTCCTGGACGTCGTCGATCGCCGCGTCCTGGAGGTAGCGAGCGACCGCGTCGAGTCGCAGCCGGCCCGTCTCGTCGGTGTCCGAGAGACGCACGTGTACGCGACGCGGAAGGTCCTGCCGGTCTCGCGGAATGGGGACGAGGGCGTCCACGCGCGAGACCCTACGCCAGCTCGAGGATCATCCTCCCGTTCTCGTCCCCGGGCTCGAGGTCGACGTAGCCGAGCCGGACGTAGAGGCGCTTCGCGGGGTTGTCGGGGTCGACGCTCAGCGAGATGCGCTCGACGCCCTGCTTGCGCGCACGATCGTGGATCGCGACCATGAGCGCGCCGCCGATGCCCCGTCCGCGCATGCCCGTCCACGACCGCCACGGCGACCTCGGGCGTCGCCTCGTCGACGTATCCCTCGCCGTGCTCGTCGCTCGGTGAAGAAGCGGTACCACGCGAGCCCGCAGCGCGAGCCGTCCTCCTCGGCCACGAGGCCCGTGTCTCCCTCCCTCCCCCACGCCGTGTGGAACGGCGCCACCTGCGGATGCTCGAGCACCCACTCGCGCTGAGGAAGCTCCACGCCAGGGCGCCACGCGAGCGCCGTGTACAGCATCTCGCAGCAGGAACTCCGTCTCGTCCGGGCGCAGGTCACGGATCTCCACGGCGTGAGAGACTAGTGCGTATGTCTGCATTCGACGACCTCGCACGCGATGGGCCCGATCGACATCTGGGACGGCGTGCTCGCGCGCACGGTCGACGGCGGGCAATGCTCGTTCGGCGTCGTCGAGCTCGATCCGAACAGCGTCGTACCGGAGCATCGGCACCCGAACGAGCAGCTCGGGATGGTCGTGAGCGGGACCGTGTCGTTCCGTGTCGGCGACGAGGTGCGCGAGCTCGGGCCTGGAGGGACGTGGCGCATCCCGCCCGACACGTCCGCACGAGGTGCACACCGGTCCGGAGGGCGCCGTCGTCTTCGACGTCTTCTCGCCGCCGCGCGACGACTGGGCGGCTCTCGAGCGAGCGCACCCGGTTCCGCCGCGCTGGCCCTCGTAGGCCGACGCGGCCGACCGGCCGCGGGCTCAGTGGCCGTTGGTCGAGAAGTGCATGTAGTCCTTCGTCCCGCTCGACCAGTCGCCACCCCACCCCCAGCCGATGGAGCGGAACGCGCGCACGACCGCCGGCGTCACCATGCCCTTCTTCAGCCGCGACCTGTCGACGTAGGGCCGCATGCGCGGGTCGTGCACCTTCCCGCAGCCGATGTACGGGTTCTCGATCGGGTTGATGTCGATCGCGTACCCGTAGGCGTGATTCGACCAGTGACCGCTCGCGGAACCGCCGACGCACGGTGAGGGGACCGAGTCCCGGCACCAGAACGAGCCGGTGACGTCCTCGTCGTCCGGGAATCGCGCGCGGCGGTCCGTACATGTCGGAGAGGCGCATGTGCCGGATCGGGAACTTCAGCTTGTACAGCCTCTCGAAACACCTTCGACACGGACCCCGCGACGTCCCGGTGCACGATGATCTGCCCCTCGCGCGTCTGGCCGTCGAAGTCGACGTAGGGCACCGTCACGAGCCGCAGGTCCGAGAGCGCGACCGGGCAGCCGGGCCGCCACTGACCGTGCTCGAGGTTCGACTTCAGCGACTGCGGCAGCGGTCGGATCGACGACTCGACCTGGTGAAGCGCGACGAGCGCGAGCGGGACGGCGAGGAGGCGGAGCATCGGCCCGACTAGCGTGCCCGCCCGACCGACGTGTCGTCAAGCGTCGGGGATGGTGACGACGATCTTGCCGCGGGGATGCCCATCGCCCTGGTGTGTCAGCGCGTCGGCGATTCGCTCGAGCGGATAGACGCTGTCGACGACGGACCGGAGCTTCCCTGCTTCGAGGAGCTCGCGCAGCGTCTCCGTGTCCGTCTCGTTGAGCTTCGCGATGAAGAACGTCGCCTTCTGGCTCGCGAACAGCGCCGCGAGCCGGCAAGCGATCACGTGGCCCAGCGGGCCGAGCAGGCGATTCGCCCTCGGCCCTCCGACCACGACGACGGTCGCATGCGGAGTGAGAACGCGCCGCAGCTCCGAGAATCGTCGCGTCCCGGCGATGTCGATCACGAGGTCGAAGCGCCGGTCGCCGCGCGTCACGTCCTCCTGCGTGTAGTCGACGACGACGTCGGCTCCGAGCGACCGCGCGATTTCGACGTTCGGCGTGCTGCACGCCGCGGTCACCTCGCCCCCGAGCGCCTTCGCGATCTGAACCGCGAACGTGCCGACGCCGCCGGACGCGCCGTGGACGAGGACGCGCTGGCCCCCCTCGAGCCCGCCCTTGTCGCGAAGCGCCTGCAGCGCGGTGGTCGCTGCAACGCCGACCGCCGCTGCCTCCTCGAACGTGACGTTCGCGGGCTTCAGCGCGATCGCACGGTCGGCCTTCACCGCCACGTACTCCGCGTACGCGCCGGTGCGCGCGCCGAAGACCTCGTCGCCGCGCCGAAACTGCGTGACCTCGCTCCCGACGGCCTCGACGACGCCCGCGTAGTCGGCGCCGAGCCGGGTCTCGCGTGGCCGTCGGAACCCAACGGTCGAACGCGCGATCCACGGTCGCCCGGTCACGGCGTACCACTCGGCGATGTTGACGGACGCCGCGCGAACGCGGACGAGCACCTCGTCCGGGCCCGGCTCGGGCTTCTCCAGCTCGCGGACCTCGACCGCCCGCTCCGGCGATCCGAAGCGCTCGTGGATCACCGCCTTCATCGAGTCGCGCCGTCCAGCGTGAGGACGACGTTGCCGGTCTTCTGCTCCGTCTCGACGTACTTCGTCGCCTCGACGACCTCCTCGAGCCGATAGGTGCGGTCGATCACCGCGCGGTACTCGCCGGACTCGACGAGATCCTTGAGAAAGACGACGTCCTCCTTCGTGTACTTCGCGATTCCGAGCGTGACCCGTTTGGTAGTGAGCGCGAGCAGCGGGACGTGCCACATGAACCCGAGGTCCGTATCGATGTAGCTTCCGTCGGGTGCAAGTGAGCGCCGGCAGCGGCGATACGAGTGCTTGCCCACGGCGTCGAAGACGACGTCGTAGGTCTTGCCGTTCTTCGTGAAGTCCTCCCGCAGGTAGTCGATCACCTCGTCCGCGCCGAGCGAGCGGACGAGCTCGACGTTCTTCGTGGTGCAGACCGCCGTGACGTGCGCGCCGAAGTGGCGCGCGAGCTGCACGGCGGCCGTGCCGACGAGCCGGAGGCGCCGTACACGACGAGGGTTCGGCCCTCGCGAAGGTCGGCGTTCCGCAGGCAGGACAGCGCGATGCATGCGCCGTCGCAGATGGCGGCGGCCTCCTCGAAGCTCATGCCGGTCGGCATGTGAGCCACCGCTCCACTCGCTCGGACGGACACGAACTCCGCGTTGGCGCCGTGGCCCTTGACTCCGAACACGCGGTCGCCGACGTCGAACTCCGTCACGGCCGAGCCGACAACCTCCACCTCGCCGGCGAACTCCATCCCGAGCGTGCGCCACTTCGGCCGACGAACGCCCGTGAAGTAGCGGGCGAAGAACGGGCTCCCGCTGCGCCATCCGCAGTCCGTCCGGTTGACGGTCGTTGCATGGACCCGGACGAGGATCTCGTCGTCGTTCGGTACCGGACGCTCGACGTCTTCGATCCGCAGGACCTCCGGCGGCCCGTAGGTGTCGCGAACGACTGCTCTCACTTCTTCCCCTTCCTCTTCTCGCTCGGCTGCGGGAAACGGATCGGGCCGCCGCCCTGCTGCCACATCCGCCCCGCGCGATACAGCTCCGCCGGCTTGCCGCCGGTCGCTCCCGGGCGTGCGCGCCGCCCGGTCGGGATCACCCACCCCTCTTCGGCGAGGATGCTGCGTCGAAAGTTCGCGCCGTCCAAGTGCACGCCCCAGACGGCCTCGTAGACGGCGCGGAGCTCGGCGAGCGTGAAGGTCGAGCCGACGAACGCGGTCGCGATTCCCCGGCGCTCGAGGTCGACGCGGACCCGCTCGACCGCGTCTCGCACGATGCGGCGCGTGGTCGAATGCGAGCTCGAGCTTCCCGTCGAGTGCGTCGGAAACCGGAACGAGCGCGGCGTGCGCAGCATCGGTCCCGGCGACGACGTCTCCCAGGTCACGGAGCACGGCGAGGTACGCCACCGTGACGACGTTCATACGCGGATCGCGGCCAGGATCGCCGTACGCGCCGAACTGGTTGAGCACCGCGGCGGCGCTCCACGCCGGTCTCCTCCGCGAGCTCGCGCGTGGCCGCCTCGTCGAGCGTCTCGTTCGGACGCTTGAAGCCGCCCGGGATCGCCCACATGCCTTCGAAAGGGGCGATGCCGCGGCGCACGAGCAGCACCTGCAGCCGGCCGTCGGCCATCGTCAGGATCACGATGTCGACGGTGACGGCAAATGCCGGGAACTCCGCCGGGTCGTAGCCCGCCGGCACGTCCATGGCGTGCATGCGATCGGTCATGCGTCTTCGATCAGCGGGTCGGGGTCCGCGCGGAGCGAGCTAGTCGCGGGCCCGGCCCAGCGTGTCGCGCCGGACGCGGCTGCCGGTGGGGTGGCGCCCAGTCCGGCGGCGCAGCGCCGGCGCGGTCGGCCTCAGCGGTGTTGGTATTGGTCATTACGACTGTTACGATAGCACCTGGTTATGGTCGTGTCTACCAAAACCTCTGGGACTCCCTATACACGCCTGCGCCAGCGGGCGAAGACGTCCTCGACTGCGGGCTGATCCGAGTGGGGCGCAAGGACGTAGAGGCGGTCGCCCGGCTCGATGACGGTGCTGCCGCGCGGCGGTATCGAGTCGTCGCCGCGTACGACGACGGCGACGATCGCCGTGCGCGGCAGTCCGAGCTCACGGACGGCGGAGCCGGCGATCGCATGATCCGGTGCGACCACGAAGTCGACGACGTCGAGCTCGCTCAGCGCGCCGACCTCCAGAGGAGGCTGGTGCGCCTGTGGGGACGGCACGACGACCTCGAGCCGGCGGGCGACGCGTTCGAGCGTCGTCCCCTGCAGGATCACCGAGACGACGACCACGAAGAAGACGGCGTTGAAGATCGTGTCGGCGTTCGCGACGTCGTCCGAGGAGAGGGCGAAGGTCGCCAGCACGATCGGGACCGCGCCGCGGAGGCCCGCCCAGCCGAGGAGCGCACGCTCGCGCGTCGTGAAGTCGAACATCACGGTGGACGCCCACACCGCGACGGGCCGGATCGCGAAGACGAGAAGGAGGGCAAGGCCGAGGCCAGAAAGCGCGACGGGTGTGAGCTCGTGCGGGAACACGAGCAGGCCCAGGACGATGAACAGACCCACCTGTGCGAGGAACGCGAGCCCTTCGTGGAAGCCCACGAGCTGGCGGCGATACGGCGAAGGCGTGCTCCCGATGGCCAGGCCGACGAGGTAGACGGCGAGGAACCCGCTTCCCCCGATGACGTCGGCCGCACCGAACGAGATTCCGACCGCGGAGAGCGTCGCGACCGGCGCGAACGGGCCGATCGAGCTCGGGAGCCGGGCGAAGACCCACGTTGCGGCCGCACCCAGCACGATCCCGACGAGCAGCCCGAGCCCGAGCTGCCGGACGACGACGAGCACGAGATTCTCGAAGCCGTAGGTGTCCGGGCTCTCGATCCACGCGATCAGGCCCAGGGTGAGAGCGATCGCCATCGGGTCGTTGCCCCCCGACTCCGCCTCGAGGGTGCGCGCAAGGCGTCGCCGAATGTGCGTGAAGCGGAGGGTGGCGAACACCGCCGCCGCGTCCGTCGATGCGACGACGGCGCCGAGCAGGATCGACTCGAGCCACGACAGGTCGAACAGCGCCTGCGAGGCGACACCGACGAGGAGCGCCGTGACGACCACGCCGACCGTGCTGAGCATCGCCGCCGGCGCGGCGACGGCTCGCAGGCGCCGCCACGACGTCTGAAGTCCGCCCTCGAAGAGGATGAGCGCGAGGCCGACGACGCCAACTTGACGTGCGAGCTCGGCGTCGTCGAAGTCGATGCCTCCGGGCCCATCCGAGCCGAGCAACATTCCGAGCGCCAGGAACGCGACCAGCACCGGGACGCCGGTGCGTGCCGCTGCGAGCGCAGCGAACGCGCTCGCAGCCAGGATCGCGCCGACAACGAGGAGGACCAGCCCTTCGTCCATCCTCGTATCCTGTCGGGCCGGGGCACGAGGTGCCGCCGTGACGCGCTCGGGCACGCATTTGATCCCCGAGCTCCGGGAGAACAACCGGGAGGGGCATACTGCTGACGTGAGCGACACGCCGTCCGCTCTGCGCACGTTTCTGATCGCCGACATCCGGGGGTACACCCGGTACACGGAGGAGTACGGCGACGAAGCGGCAGCCGAGCTCGCCGCCGAGTTCGCCGAGCTCGTCACGGACGGCGTCCAGGCCCATGACGGTCAGCTCGTCGAGCTGCGAGGAGACGAAGCGCTCGTCGTCTTCACGTCGGCTCGGCAGGCGATCCGCGCGGCTGTGGACCTCCAGGCGCGGTTCGGCGACGAAGCAGGGGCGAACTCGGACGTACCGCTCAAGGTGGGGATGGGCATCGACTCAGGCGAAGCGGTCGAGGTCGCCGACGGCTTTCGCGGCGCATCGCTCAACGTCGCCGCACGCCTCTGCGGCCGTGCCCACGGCGGAGACGTCCTCGTCAGCGCGTCGACAGTCCGGATCGCCGGAAGACTCGGTGGTCTTCAGTACAGCGACCGAGGCCGGGTCCGTCTGAAGGGCATCCCCGAACCGGTTCACGTCTACCAGGTCTATTCGGAGCTCGACGCGCCACGCACCAGCAACTCGGTGCTGATGTTCTTCGGGAAGCCCCGCGAGCAGCTCGGGTGGAAGCTTGGCGCCGCGGTCGTGGCCCTGGCGGCTCTCACAGCCGCAGGTGTCGTCTACCTCACGACCGGGGACGGGGGGACGCTGGGACAGCAGCGCCAGGAAGCACCTTCCCCGTCACGACGGAACCGGAGGTGCTCGCCGCTGACGCAGGGCTGGACGCGATCATGCCGGCGGCACTCTGGAAGGACTGCCGGCTCCAGACGGTCGCGAACCCGACGGCGCTCCAGACCGCGGTGTGCCTGCCTGCCGGTGGAATGCCGGACCGCTGGGAGATCTCCTCCTACCCCGACGGCGACGCCCTCGCCAGTGCCTACGACGGGGAGCTTCGCAAGCGCCCGGAAACCCAGTCCGACAGCGGGAAGTGCAACGCGTTCTCCTGGGGTGGCGAGCGCGCGTGGCTCCATGGCCCGGACAAGCCGGGTGGAAGAATCTTCTGTTACTTCGACGGCAACGATGCCGTCGCCGTCTGGACGCACCAACGCCTAGCGCAGCCGACCCATCGTGACATCATCGTCGTCGCACGCGAGGGCGGGAGCGACCACGCTGGCCTGACCCGCTGGTGGCGCCCCTGGCACCACCTGATAGGCAAGGCGCAGTAGGACTCGCCCCGGGAGTCCGCGTGGAACCCGCGGTCGGGGACCGGTGTATACGCGGCATCCGAACAAGAGGAGGTCGCTCGTGCGGAGGTCACTCATCGTCGCCGGAGCCGTGGCGCTCGTGTGTGCAACTACAGCGCTCGCGGGGAACTGGGCAACCGTGCGGCTCAGCTCGTCGCCGAAGGGCATGTCCACGGACGAGCCGTGGGTCGTCAACATCACGGTGCTTCAGCATGGCTTGGCCAGCCAACCGCTCTGCTGTCTGAAGCCGACCGTGACGATCAGCAGGGTCTCGCCGGCCCGCTCCACGAGCGCGGCAGTCAAATCGTCGCTGACTTTCAGGGCCAGGCCGACAAGTCGCGCTGGCGTCTACCGCGCGCGCGTCGTGTTCCCGGACGCCGGCATGTGGCGGTACGAGGTCTTCGACGCCTTCACGATGTACGGCGGCGCACGCACACACAAGTTCGCGCCGGTGAAGATCGCGCCGGGCAAGACCTAGCCGGACGCGCCCGCTTGGGTGGGTCACAGGTTGACCCACCCATGGGCTCGACAGAGGCGACGATTGTCGCAGCGCGGAGGGCGTCACCGTGAGCATGCCCGCTACCCACATCGGCAGAGCTCAGGCGCACAATGTCGATGTGACCATGAGGGTCCTCGATCGCACCGAGAGCCGGATCCCGCAGCCGTGGCGGACGATCATCGACTGGCTCGTGACTATCGCCATGGCAGTCGCCTTCGTCTTGGCGTTTCAGGCAGAGGTAGCCAAGCCGTACCGCATCCCGTCGCCGTCCATGGAGCCAACGCTCCATTGCGCCAAGCCCGTCGAGTACTGCGAGGGACGCTTCAGCGACCGCGTGATCGCCAACCGACTCGCCTACAGATTTCGCGACCCCGAGCGCGGAGACATCGTCATGTTCAACGCACCCGCGGCGGCCGACCGATGTGGACTTGGCGACGGAGGCTCTGCGTTCGTCAAGCGCATCATCGGACTCCCTGGCGAAGTCGTGGCGGAGCGCGAGGGGGTCATCCACATCGACGGCGAGCGCCTCATCGAGCCCTATGTCGCTCCGTCTCGGCGAGGGCACGCGTACGGCAGCTGGCCGCGCGTTGCACCGGGTAACTATTTCGTCCTCGGGGACAACCGCCTTCGTTCCTGCGACTCCCGCATGTGGGGAACGGTGCCCCGCGACAACCTGATCGGCCCGGTGACGCTCACGTACTGGCCGCCCAAGCGCTTGTCCTTCCGCTAAGTAAGGGGTCAGACGCCGCGTCTGACCCCTACTAGAGGCTTGATGTGAAACGCGGGTTCCGACGCAGGGACCCGCCGTGCCAGCGCGCAGGCGGGTCTTCCGGACGTGTCCGTCGAGCTGGAGGCTCGAGGATGACGGCCGATCTGGAAGCCCTTGTCGTAGCAGCGTATGTCTGCGCGGCTGAGTCCAGCCGGTGCCCTGGCTCGATGCCGGTCGAGCCGGCGATCAGGTCACTTCGACGCTGAGCTGGTCGCCCTCGCCGTTTGCCAGGCGGCGATGGAGGCGAGTTCGCTCGGATCGCCAGCTTCCTCGGCTTGGTGGGGCGCATCCTTCGCCGGGGCGATGGTTCGACGCACGCTACCGCGACCAGCTCGCGGTAGCAACCGGCGCCTGCGCGCGCTCGTCGAGCTGATCGCGGTCGGTCGCTGCAGCGGCTCGCCCGCTGAGCAAGTCGACACGGTGCGTACATCCGCCTCTGCCGCACGGCACGCGTCCTCGCCGTGCGCCAGCTACCCCGGCTGCGCGTCGAGCAAGACGAGTTCGCGCGCTTCGCCCGCTACGGCTGTTCAGAAGTCTCACCACCGCTTCGTGTGGAGCGTGCGAACTCGTCCTGCTCACCGCATCCGCGCGGTAGCTGCCGCTCGGCGTAGCACGCTCGTGCCTGCGGGCGAGACGGATGTACGAACCGCTCGCCGACTTGCTCAGCCGGCGACCGCCGCAGCGACCGATCGTGATCGCTCGACAAAGGCTCGTGGGCGCCGCGTTGCTACCGCGAGCGGCTCGCGGCAGGCGCGCGTACCAGCCGAGCTCGATCACCCCGGCCGAAGGAACGGATCGAGGACTCGCCATCGCCGCAGCAGGCGAGCGGCGCCTCGCCTCCATTCGCTCGCGATCGAGAGCGTCTTCTCCGACCTGAAGGGCCGCATCGAGCTCGAACCGGGCACTCTCGCCAAGACATACGCTGCTGCGACTAGGCCTCCAGATCGCGCAGCGCCTGCTCGCGCCTCCATCCTCGGCATCTTGCTCGAACACCCTCGCTTCGGACGACCCGCACGCGCCCTCGCCGCCTACGACGGCCGCTATTCACATCAAGCCTCTAGTCCTCGGTCGGTCGGCCGGGGGCATGGAGGCGGCCGGAATCGAACCCGCGTTTCGTTCCCCAGGCAGCTTCGTCGCGCTCCCGGCGATCAACGGCGCAGCGAGCGAGAGAGCTCGGCGAGTCCGCCTCGGAGGGGACATGAGAAGCAGGGTGCACGATCGAACGTCGCGCTGCTCGCTTGCTGGTCGGGTGACCAGGTAGCGTTGCGTCCGTACTCCGGACGAGGAGGAAACGATGACCACCTTGCGTGACGACGAGATCGTGACCCTCGCGAGCGAACGGCTCGAGCCGACGGCGGACGCCGACGGTGACGACTCCGACTCGACCGACGCGGACGCCGACGACGCCGACTCCGACTCGACCGACGCGGACGCGGACGCCGACGACGCAGACACGGACGGCACGGACGCCGCGTAGAGCGGCCGAGGCGGCGCTTGCGCGCTGCCTCGACCCGTTCGACGCCGGCACCTTTTCCGCCGAGCACTGGGAGCGGCGTCCGCTCGTCGTCGCGCGCCACGAGCCGGGCCGCTTCGATGATCTGCTCTCGGAAGCCGACGTCGAGCGGCTCGTCTGCTCGACGGCGATCCGGTATCCGGCCTTGCGGCTCGTGCGCGAAGGCCAACAGCTGGCTGTTGGCGAGTACACGAGCGACTTCTCGTGGCGCCCGCCGTTCACGAGCATCGCCGACGTTCCCCGCGTCCTGGCCGCGTGGGAAGCCGGGGCGACGATCGTCCTCCAAGCGCTCCACGTCAACTGGCACCCGCTCGCCGTGTTCTGCCGCCTGCTCGAGGAGGCGCTCGGCTTCGGCGTGCAAGCGAACGCCTACTACACCCCGCGCGGGTCGCAAGGGTTCGCCGTGCATCACGACACGCACGACGTCCTCGTCCTGCAGGTTGCGGGCGAGAAGCGGTGGCTCCTGTACGAGCCGCTGCTCGAGCTGCCGCTCAAGCACCAGCGCTATTCGTCGGCGATCGGCGCGCACGGCCAGCCGACCGACGACCTCGTGCTCCGGGCCGGAGACACGCTCTACCTCCCGCGCGGGTGGCTGCACCAGGCCGAGACGTCCGCGACCGACTCACTCCACCTGACGATTGGTGTCGCGGCACACACGTGGCTCGACGCGGTGAAGGACGCCCTCGAGGCGTGCGAGGACAAGATCGCGTTCAGGCGCGGTGTCGGGAACAGTGCAGTCGACGGCCTCGTCGACCTCCTGGCTGAGCAGCTGGAGCCAGGACGGGTGGAGCAACGACGCCGGCGACGGTTCCTCGACTCGCGCCGGCCGATCCTCGAAGACGGGCTCTCGCAGCTGAGCGCCCTCAAGCGGCTGGATACCCGGGCGCGGCTTGAACGGAGGGAGACGGTGATCGCCGACCTCGAGGAATGGTCCGGCGGCCTCGCTCTCGTCTTCCAGGGGAAGGAGGTTCGCTTCCCCGCGCACGCGACACCCGAGCTTCAGGCGTGCTTCGAAAGCGAGGAGCCGTTCGGCATCGCCGACCTGGCCGGGGACCTCGACATCGACGGGCGGCTCGTCCTCGTCCGCCGGCTCGTGCGGGAAGGCTTCCTGCGGATTACCGGCTGAGCACGCGGTGCGCGGTCACGGAATGGCGACGTGCTCGCTTCGGCTCGGCTGAATCACATGTGAGGTACACGGACTCGTCCGCAATCGTCGCAACGACGTCGACCTCGTGGACCGCTGTGTCTGGAGCCTGGAAGAGGACACGCCACGCCTCGTCTCCCTGCGAGCTCGAGCCGAGGAAGGTGAGATCGCCGATTCCGAGGAGCCCTTCCGACTCCCGGATCGCCTGCTCCGCAGCCTGCACCGGGAACGAGTAGGCGCTGCGCCCGCGGTAGCGGTCGAGGTCGACGCGCCCGGCGGCATACGCCGCGAGCAGCTCGCCTGCGTCGCCCGGGCCTACCCGTCCGAAATACAGGCCGTGCGGGAGCGCGACCACGTTGCCCGCAAAGCGGTCGCCGCCAACGTGCGTCGACTGCCACACGCCGCCGGTCTCGGTCTCGTGTCGCAGCGCGTCGTAGAGCGGGCCTCCGTGCGTCGCACAGCACCGGTCACGCTTGCCGTGCGTGCAGACGATGAGCAATGGCCCCTCGACGGGCGTCGCCGGAGCGCCGTCGGAGGTGAGAGCTGCCGCGAAGTCGAGTCCGCGAACGTCGTCCTGGTGCTCGACCTCGAGCTCGAAGACCCGCTCGTCGCCGGGTCTCGAGCTACCGAAGAACACGCGGCGCCCGGACTGCGAGCGGCGCTCGGGTTTCTTGACGAACAGGAGCCGTGAGTGCTCGAGGGCGGCGAGCTGTCCTCGCAAGTGCGCCTTCAGCTCTGGCGAGAGCAAGCTCCCGCCGAGCACGTCCCGCGTCCAGGCCCCGCGGTACTCGATCAGGATCCAGTGGTCGATGCGGCTCGCAGTCGCTACAAGCGGCTCCTGGGCTGCCCTCGAAACGCCGGCGCAGAAGGCACGCCGCGCCTCCTCGTCCCTTGGTGGTGCGCTCACGACAGCCACCAACCTACGGTAGCCAATCTGTAAGGGTGCCCTTACGTCGCGTGTGAGGTATGCGACTTCGTCCCGGTGACGCTCACCTACTGGCCGCCCAAGCGGTTGTCCTTCACATAGTTCCTCGTTCGACCGAGCGGGCATGGAGGCGGCGGGATCGAACCCGCGTGACATTCCCGCCGCCCGGGTGAAGGCGGCTGGCCTTGTGCTCACGGATAGGTATCCAGCCAACCCAGCCCCACCCCCTGGATCGGCTGCGACCGAGGACGTGGGGCCTGACGAGCGGCACGCGCCGAGGGGCGGGGGTGCGCGAGGCTAAGTCCCGTTGACCGCCGCCGAGAGAGCCGACAGCGTCGCCGGCCCGACGACGCCGTCGTCGGTGAGGCCTGAGGACGCCTGGAAAGACTTGACGGCCTGCGCGGTCGCCGGCCCGAACTTCCCGTCGATGGTTGTCGAGTACCCGAGCGCGACCAGCGCCTCCTGTACCTGCCTCACCTCCACGCCCTTGGCCCCTCTGCGGAGGACCACGCCTTCCGGCAGCGTGGCGGTGGTCGGCGTCGACGAGGTCGTGGTCGACGGGGTGGTGGACGTGGTCAGCGTCGTGGTGAGCGTTGCCGTCGTCGTCACCAGAGAGGTCGTTGTCTCGACGCCGCCGTTGAGCGAGCGCGAGACGAGGGCACCGGCAAGAGCGCCGGCGACGATGAGGATCATTGCGCCGACGATGGCACCTACGATTAGCCTCCGGCTCCGCTCGCCCTCGCGAGCACGGATGGCGGCACGCGGCTCGCCCTCGCCCTGCGCGGACTGACGCGTTTCGCGGAGTTCGGTCTCGTCGTCGGCGGCCGGGGAACGTCCTCCGCCTGTCTCGACGAACCAGTCGTCCTCGGGTGCAAACAGTCGGGTCGCGGGCCGCCCCGAACTCATGGCTACGAAGGTACTACGTGCCTCGGAGGGCCGATCGGATCGGCGGCATGTCCCGCAGTTGACCTCTAACGGCTCGTCGAGTGTCAGCCAGGATTTCGGAAGCGGATGTGCATGTGGTTCTCGTGGTTCGGATACGGAGTGACAATGTCACGCGGTCCGCGCAGGTCGGTCGCGTAGCCGACGAAGATCTTGCTCGCGCCTGCGGCGACGAAGACGTCGAGCAACTCCTGGGAGAGACGTCGATCGATCTGCGCGGTGGAAGTCGGTGCCTGCAGCCATCCGTCGCGGCGTGGGTAGTAGATGTCGACGTCGAGCCCGTTCTCGTGGGAGACGTGCTGATCCATGACACCGCCGTCCCGAAGGCTGACGTCACCGACCACGACCAGCGGGGCCTTCGGGTGCGCCTCTCGGTACCGAGCGAGCACCTTGATGATCGTCCGGATCGTGTGCTCGTGGCCGTAGAGCCTCCCGGGCAGGTTGGGGCGCGAGTCGGTGTTCGGGTTCCATGTGACCCAATCGGGACCCTCGACCGGGAGCTGGGTGCCGGCGCGCAGATAGCCGCCGTACGGAAGGCCGATGGATGTGGCCGTATGCCACGCGATGCGAGGCAACTCTGCAGTGCTTGGGTCTGTCTGCGGTCTCGGCGTGGGTGCCCGAACCGGATGCTCGAGCCGGAACGTGAGGCTCGGAGGATCGTCCGATAGGGGCGGGCCGTCCTGCGTCACACCGCGCTGCCTGAGCGCCGACAGGGGCAGCACGACACTCGATCCGATAACGACCGCGGCGGCGGGCATCGTCCGTGTGGCGAATCTGCGCTTCCTCGCCGCTTCAGCCGCGAAGCGCCGTCGTCGGGACGCCCCGAGCCCTGTATCGAACCGCGGCAGGTCGATCGCACCGCCAGCGACTGCGAGCGCCCCGAGACTTCGTGGCCGTTCGCGGAACCAGAGCACGTCTACGTCGAACCACAGTTCGCCCGGTCGCCACGACATGTGGATGAAGTGCTTCGCGCGCGGCACTTCGTGTCCTTCGCGATGAGGCTGGCTTCTGTGGGGAACATCGCGGGATCCGCTCCAACGCGAGCGCTGCTCACTACGGAAGAGGCTGATCGTCTACAGGACGTCGCTTCAGGCGATTTCGTGGCGGCGCTGCTTCGAATGCACGGCCGACAGAGCCCTAGGTTCGAATCCCGTATGGGCCTTTTCGGGGTTCCGGGGCAAGCGGAAGTGGCTTGGGTAAGCTAGACAGGGGTCGCGGGAACGACCTCGCATGGCGGGGTGTTCCCCCATCGGTTCCCCCATCGCTTTCTCGCTCTCCCCCGCCTCGTCACGGCCTGCGAGCTCCGGGCGGGGACCCAGATACCCGCCGAGTGGAGCATGCCGATCTAGGCCCGCTTACGATCGCGACGATGGACGACGCCGCAGACCGTTTCGAGAAGAGCGCGACACGCTGGGCGGGGGAGGTCGAGAAGCGCGAGCGGGCGTACCCGATCCCGAAGGGCTCGCTCGACGCCGAGGCCCTCGAAGGCTTCAACCTCCTTGCAGTCGTGTCGGCTTCCTGGTGTTCCGCTACCCCGGCTCGGACATCTGGGACGACGTGTTCAAGTGCGCGACCGAGGCGCCCTGCTTCCAGCCAGGGCCGGCGATGAATTCCAGGCTTCCGAGGCGTCCAAGGAAGTGTCTAATCGAAAAGACGAGCACCCCCAGGAGGAGCGATGAGCAGACTGATCGTCTTGACGGCCATGACGGTCGACGGCGTCATGACCGTCGAGGAGTGGTTCGTGCCCGAAGGCGACCACATGGAGGCGTCGCTGCGGCTGTTCAAGGGCGACACGGCGCTGCTGTACGGGCGCAAGAACTACGAAGGGCTCGCCGCCTACTGGATGGCGGCGGAAGGAGAGTGGGCGGACCTGCTCAACCCCATGCCGAAGTTCGTCGCTTCGCGCACGCTGCAGGAGCCCCTGACCTGGAACGCGACGCTGCTGAAAGGCGAGCTCGAGGACGCCGTGGCAAAGCTGAAGGCGGAGCGCGACGGACACCTGATCACGAACGGCTGCGGCGAGCTCACGCGGAATCTCCTCGCGGCCGGCCTCGTCGACGAGTTCTGGTTCTCGGTGCACCCGGCCGTCTGGGGCAAGGGCGAGCGGCCGTTCTGGGAGGAGGAGAAGCTCCGGCTGAGGCTGCTCGGGACGGAGACATACGACTCGGGTGTGGTGCTGCTTCGCTACGCGCCGGAACGAGCGTGAGGTGAGACCTCAGCGGGTCGCGCCCACCAGGACGCTGCCCGCGACGACGAGCAGCGCGACGACGACCAGCCGCCGGCCTACGAGCTCGCTGCGGCCGAGGTGATCGTCGCCCACATCGCTCACGTCATGGCAACGGTCAGTCTGAGCAAGGTCGCCAGCCGGTCGTCGTAGGGTTCGAGTCGTGGAGCTCTCCCTCCTCGTCGCCGCCGCAGTCCGAGGGCGTCGGCCCGAGCTCGAGAGCCCTAGTCCGCTCGGGCGACGGGACGCTCCCGCAGCGACCTCCCTCATCTCTCCTGGAGCGCCAGACTCCGCTGACCGCTCCCGTCGGCGTTCATGACGTGAGCCTCGAGACGCCCGTCGCGGTTGCTGACGAACGCGATCTTTCGGCCATCCGGTGACCACGACGGGCGGCTGTCCCACGCCGCGTTTCGTGTGAGGTTCCGCTTGCCGCTCCCGTCGGCGTTCATGACGTAGATATCCCTGTTGCCGTTTCGTGTGCTCCGGAAAGCGATCTTTCGCCCTACTGCGACCGCTGCAGCGACCGCGTTCGGCCCACGCAGCGAGACAGGCGGAGGTCGTGAGTCATACTCAGCAGGCGTTCAAGGGAGCGCCCGAGCGGGGCCGCGTCAACGACCCCAGCTCGGACTTCGGAGCAGACCTGCAAGGAGGCCTGACCGCATGAGAACCCTACGACGACCCGGGACCGCCCGTCGATGAGCGCCTGGGTCGAAACCTTCACGACCCCGCTGGGGAAGACCCGCTACCGGGTCAAGTGGACGCTCGGCGGCCGGGGCCGTTATGGCGGCTCCTTCCCGCGCAAGGCCGACGCGAACGTCAGGGCCGCGTGGATCAGGGGCGAGCTCGCGGCGCTCCGCGTCCCCGACCTGCACTTGGTCGAGCCCGAGCCCACACTGGCGAACACGCTCACCGAGGACGCCGAGCGGTGGCGGGCATCGCGCATCGACGTGGCCGAGGGGACGGACAAGACCTACGCGGTGAACCTGGGTCGCATCCTGCCGGTGCTGGGGACGAGGCCCACCGCCGCGCTCACGACCGAGGACGTGCAGGCGTTCGTCAACGAGCTCCACGCCGACGGCGAGGGGCTCGACCGTGAGTCGATCCGCAAGACCAAGAGCACGCTCGCCCAGGTGCTCGACTTCGTGGGCGTACAGCCGAACCCGGCGCGGAGCCCGAAGGTCAAGCTCCCCCGCGAGGAGCCCGAGCAGATCGACCCGCCGACCGCCGATCACGTCGAGGCCCCGCTCTGGGTCATCCCCGCGAAGTACGTGCTTCCCGTGCTCTGGCTCGACTGGTCAGCGCACCGCGTGACGGCCGGAGTCGACAAGGTGACCGTGGGCGACTGGGATGCAGCCCGAAGCCGCGTGCGAGCCCGGGCCGAAACGACGAAGACGCGGCGGGCGCATTGGCGCGAAGTGCCGCCCGCTCTGGCCGACGCCATCGAGCGTTCCCTGCCTCCGCGCGACGACCGCGACCTCTCCGCGCCCCTGTTCCCGGGCGTGAAGTCGAACGCGATGCGGACGGCGATCAACAAGGCCTGCCGGGCAACGGGGACGCCGCTCTGGTCGCCGCACGACCTCAAGCACCGGCGCATCTCGCTCCTCCACGCGCGGGGCTACTCCTGGGCCGAGATCGCCGAGCTCGTCGGAAACCGCTCGGCGAGGGTGCTGGCCGACACGTACACGCACGTGCTCATGGACGAGCGCGAGGTCGACTACGAGCGCGTGATCGCCGAGCGGCTTCGCACTCCCGCCGCCCAGCTCAGGGTGGCGTAAAGAGTCCACTGAATCCGTTCTCCGGCGAGAGGACGCTCGCACACCCGAGCGGAGGTTTCCGGCCCAACCGATGATTTCTGTTTCCTTGGTCGGACAGATCACTACTTGCGGACGCGGAACCGGAGGATGGTCGTGTCTCCTGACCCTCTGCTGCTGAGCGGTTCCAGCTCTGTTCTTGTCATGCCCGGAGCAGAGAAGCGAACGCCGTCGCCGAGCAGCACCGGCAGTACATAGACCAGGACCTCGTCGACGAGTCCCCGCTGGAAGCACTGGGCCGCAACGACGGCGCCCAAGATCTCCAAGTTCTTGCCGCCCGCGGCGTCCAGCGCCGTGGCGACCGCATCACCGATGTCACCGCTGAGGACACTCACCCCAGGATCCGGCGGATCCAGTGGCCTATGGCTGAGGAGGAACATCGCCCCGGAGAAGGGGTAGTCAGTACTGCCGGGATCCTCCGCTTTCATTTTGTCGCCGACGTCCCAGGTCCGGCGACCCACGAGCATGGCTCCGGTTTCCGCCGCAATCGCTGCGACATCGTCCGGCGGCAGGAGGGTTGGACCCCAATCCATCGAATCGCCGGGACCGGCGATGAAGCCGTCAAGCGACATCGCCCTGTTAACGACCACCTTGCCGTTACCGGTATCGCTCACTGTGACCTCCAGATAGGCGGGTAGTGGGCCGCGGGAAGTCCGCAGTTCTGCCAACTGAGCTAGCGGCGACGATAACGAGCCGTTGCGTCGCCTTCAAGCGTCATTCCCGCACGCTCGCACAGCCTGCTGTCATTCCGCCTGAGCCCTAGCCCGGGCTGCCCACTATCACCACGAGATCTCGGTGAGTCCAGGTGACCTCCGGGAACAGACCCGCGGCTTCCAGCCAGGCGAGCTGCTCATCGAGCTTGGAGGGGTGATCGACCTCAGGGTCAATTGCCGTCACAACGTACGAGGGATTGACAGGCTCAACCACGTCGGCGAGGACGAAACGGCCGGCCGGGTCGAGATTGCTGGCGATGCGTCGGAAGAGATCAGCCTTGCCTGTGCCTTCGAGGTGATGAACTGCAAGAGCCGATACGACGAGGTCGAAGGACCCTTCCGGCAAGGGATCCTCGAGTCGCCCTACGAGCAGCTTGACTCGATCGGCAGGCAGGCTGGCACGGGCCACCTTGACCATTCCGGGACTCGCGTCGATGCCGATTAGCTGCGCGTCGGGGTGACGGTTGAGAACTCGCCGGGCCGTCTCACCCGTCCCGGTTCCGAGCTCGAGAACCGACTTGGCACCGACACCCGTCGCGGTCAAGGTCTCGTCCTCCAAGCGGTCGTAACCGGGTACGGCCTCACGCATCATCGTCAAGTAGCTCTCCGGCGTGAAGTGATAGTCGCGCACCGCTCACGGAGCCTAAGCGTGGTCTGACCGGATGACACACTCATCCTGGCCTGACAGAAGGGGGCAGGGCCCGCGCCCTGTCCCCCCACCGGTTCCCCCATCGCCCGCGAGAATGTGCCGTTTGCAGGGAGGTATGAACCCCGTATGGGCCTTCTGGGGGCGTATGGCTAAGCCGATTTCGCTTAGCTATGCGGTTCATGTGTGCAGGGAGTGTCCCGAATGCTCGTGTGGTGCACACCCCGGTGCACACCTCGAAAGGACACGTCCCGAACGGCCTCAGGGGATGTGGATGACGGCTGGCCCCTGACCCAACAGAATCTGGGGCCACGCCCTCATGCCTCTACTCCCCTGCCTCGCATCCGGTTCGCGGGTCGCGGTGCATCATCTGCCGGTCCGAAGTCCCGAACGATCAGATCGAATCTCGAAGCGCGTTCGCCGCGGCTTGTAGACGATCACTGACGTCCGCTAGTTCTCGTGCAGCTAGGTCGATGCGCTCTTGCTGCGTTTGCGCGCGCTCTTGTTGGTGGTCAACGAGCTCCTGCTGGCTGTCAGCGCGCGCTTGTTGGCGATCAGCGCGCTCGGTCATCGCCTTGAGATCTGTCGTCATCGCTTGGAGATCTTTCGCCATCGCCTCGACCGTGTGGGTGAGCTCGGCCAACTGCGCGGCGACACTGGCAATGTCCTCTCGCGTCGTCACGTTTGGCAGGATTCTACGCCGAGAACCTCTGCGACAAGCGGTACGGCCCGCGCTCGGCCGAGCGCGGGGTGGCTATCGCAAGGGTTGTCCGTCATCCTGAGCCGCCTTTCCCCACCGCGGCCGAGCTAATCGATCTGGATGGCAGAGATCCGGGGCTGGAGGAGGGCATCGACGCGGGTCACGCGAGCACGAGTAGGGCGATCGCGCAGGAAGCGGACGACGTCGATGACCTCGCCTGCCTTGGGAAGTGTCTCGCCGCGGTATTTGTAGAACTCGTCGACCGTATCCGAGTCCTTCAAAGTGAGCCACACGGTGTGATAGCTCCTCGCCTCGGCCACAACTCGACTATGGCAGGTTGAGATGCTGACCGGCGCCCCAGATCGAGCGAGCCATCGCCGCGCACTCCTCAGCGCTGAAGCGTTCGAGCCACCAGGCGTGGTAGGTCTCGCGGGGCACGACCTCGCCTCGGCGGCAGTCCGGGCAGAGGGCGGCGGAGTCGCGGTTGCGAGCGAGGGTGCGCAACCCGAGACACGAGGGACAGCGAACGACTGCCGTCTCTACGGGCTCCTGCCACGTCTTCGCCTCCGCGACCGCCACCGCGCCGCGTGTCCGTTAGCTCTTGGTGGTTGGTCCGTCGTGCCCGGACTGGTACACGTTCTCCAGCCCGACCTGCTCCTCGAATGCCTGCTCGTAGTTCTGATCGACACCCCGAGCGCCGCTCGCGCCTTCCGAGCGCGGCTCGAGTTGCGCCGCGAGCCTTGCCTCGGCCTCCGTAACGGGGAGGTTCTTGGTCTCAGTTCCCATCGTTGTCACCTCCTTCCGCGTCTCGAAACTTCCGCAGCTTCGGCCCGAGCCCAACGTGGATCTCGCCCTCCTTGCGCTGCACCACGAGGAGCCCCTGGGCAGCGAGGTAGCGCAGCGCCTCGGGTTGGGCAAGGCTGCCGTCGCCGGCATCGACGCGCAGCCGATCCGTCGACGCGACGACCATGTACGGCTCGCCGTCCACCTCTTCGATGCGTGAGCCGACGAGGACCGGCTGCCGGTTCTCCAGCCCCGCCACGATCTTCCAGAGAACGCCGACACGGAGAGAATCCAGCCCGGTCTTTCTGGGGTCGGCCACGATCCATGCGAGCAGATAGCTCGGCAGGGCCACGTCCCGCGTGAGCATCTCCGGCAAAGGCGGGCACGGCGGCGGGGGTGCGCGCGGCCTCGATCGCCCCAGGACGATCCGCGCACTTCTCGAGCAGCTCCTCGAAGCGCCGCCACTTCCTCGACCCGGGAGCGAGCCCCGGGCGAATACCTCCCGCGTGAGCGTCAACAGTTCGCCGCCCTCCTTGTCGCTCAGCCGGTCGAACCTGAAGTCCTCTCGCGTGAGCGGGGGCGGCAAGGTATTCCGAAGGAGCCAGAGCGCCTTCTTCGCGGCCTCGCCGGGGCGGCGGTTCTCGTCCGAGGACGCCCAGCGCTCGGCCTGCGCGTGCTTGTGGGCGTCCATCGAGCGCCTCGTTTCGCGCTGCTGTAACTCGCCACTCGCGGCCTGCGCGAGCGAGCCCTGCTCCTGGATCTCCTCGAGGATGCGCTCGCGCTCTTCGGGCACGCCCGGGTCGGGAGCGTCCGCGAGGGCGCGGAAGCGGTCCCGAGCCTGCTTGGCAATCCGTCGCAGCGACCCGTCATCGAGTCCTCGCAGCTCGTCTTTCTCAACTGTTGCCATCGTTCACCTCGCGCTCAGGTCGAATGTGTAAGGGTGGCTCTACTGCGGCGGGCGGGGGGTCCTTTGTCCCCCGAATGACCCTCGGAACCCGCCCGCTGCGGCTCCACGGGTTTGTGAGAGGGTGGCCCCAACTGCGGCGGGCTGGCTCTGTTGGGCTGCCGCCTCCAGAACCCACCCGCCGCGGTTCCACGGGTTCGCGATGTGGTTCGACATCGACCACGACCCAGGAGCGCACCGCAGACCCGAATCCAGGGCGTCGAGATTGACTCCGCGATGGTTCCACTCTCCGTGAGTTGTGGCGGCGAGGAATGGAAAAACGTGACCGCACGTGCTCTCACGGTGCACACCCCCGTGCACACCCTGAGCGCAGAAAATCGCGATTACCAGGAGTGTTCAAGCCCCGTATGGGCCTTTTGGGGCCGCATTGTTGAGCGAAGTTGGCTTAGGTATGCGGTTCAGGTGTGCCGGGGATGCCCTGAAGTCGCGTGCGGTGCATACCCCGGTGATACCCAGGAAGGGCGCCTACTCCGCGGGCATCGGCAACTTGAGCTGAGCACCCTCGCGCACGATCTGTCTCCGCTTGACCGTCGTCTCCCAGAGTTCGCCGCAGGGGTGGATCTCGATGAGTCCGTCGCCGAGGGATTCTCCGCGTTGCTAGCTCGATGTCGCCTTCGAATCCCCCCTCAAGACCGTGGTCGCGATCCTCAGGCCAAGGCGCCCCGGAAAGAGGACGATGTCGACCACCTGATTGAGAACCGCACCGCCGGCAGGCAACTGCTCCTCGATCCCGTCGATGATCTCTTCGGAGGCCTCAAGGAGCTCGTTGCCCACCTCAGCCGCGGCGTCCCCCAGCGACTCGACTGCGTCCGCGACCTGGCCCGCGGCAGCATGGACAACGGCACCGGAGAGGCGATCGAACGTGTCGCGTAGCGCCTGCTCCGCCTCGTCACGCGACTCTTGAATCGTGCGCACAGCTTCGGGACGGTCTGCGCCGATCATCCGCCACCACATGACGCTCGAGGAATCTCCGATTCTGCGGACGAGCGCGACGATGAGCACGGTGCCGACGGCAAGCCAGCACCCCGCCATGACGAGCGCCGCGAGCCAGGTTGGAAGGATGGAGGAGAGACCGCTCACGGCAGCCCAGTTCGCCAGCGCGAACGCGGCGGCGAAGGCCAGCACGAGGACGATCACCGCCGCAGCAGCAAGAGCCACCCGGCGGGGCTCCGGGACACGCCGCGACGCACCGAGCGCGGCTTCGCGCAACGCCAGTCGACTCGCGTCTCGCCCGAGTTGCTCGACGAGCTCGGCTACCGACTCCTCGCTGTCTTGGTCGTCCGAGTGCTCGGGCTCGTCCGACACAAGCGGGACCCTAGCGCGGTTCAGAAAGCGCGTCCGAGCAAGGCGGCAGCCCAGCGTCGGCATCGTCGGGGGGGCCACGCGGAATGACCCAATCGTGTCCTATCGCGCAAGGCGAGGTCGGGCCACGCTCTCTAGGGATGGAGGGGGAACGCACGCCATGCCTCTCCCTCCGTCCTCTTGTCGGCGTAGTTCAAACGGAGGAAAGACACGTGCCTAGTTGGAAAGTTGTCACGCCGGATGTCGTCGGCGCTTGTGCGCGTTACCCGAGACGCGAATCGGGGCTTCTACGGATGGCGCTTACCTGTCAGCGCGACACCGTGTAACCCAATGCATCGAGATCACATGGACGTCTGCTGGTGCCGAGACCTCTGGTTCACCAGCGACGAATGGTGCACGCAGTGAGCGCGCATCGCCACGAGAGCACGCACTCCCACGAGGAGCCTGATCGGGGGACATTCGAAGGGCTCCGCTGCGAAGAGTGTGGGCGCGAGGCCGACGACCGAGCGCGGGGCTGGCGAGCACTCCATGGCAAGGAGTTGGACGAGGACTACATGGAGACCTTCGTCTATTGCCCGTGGTGCGCAGAGCGCTTCTTCGGGCCCCAGCTGTCGCGGCGCTAGACGGGTAGCGCCCCCTCCCTCCGCGCTTGACGCGTATCAAATCCTGCTCGTGATGTGCTAGCTCGTGACGCTCGCGCAATCGGGCGAGTTGTCGATCGCGTCCTTGATCTCGCCCTGTACGTCCACAGCCTTGATCGTGGTGATCGTGGACGAGAGCGCAGTGTTCATCGTCTCGATCGATGCCGTGGCGGCCGTCACTGCAGTCGGCACGTCCGCAAGACTGGAAACGTCGCTGACCGCCGTCTCGATGGAGTCGACCTCGGTCTCGACGGTCGTCGAGAGCTCGTCGACCGAGGACTTGATCTCCTCGCCGGACTCCGTATCTGGTGTGCCGAGCCCTTCGAGGTCGTCGCGGAACGTGTCGGTCGCGTCCTTCGCATCGTCGGCAGCGCTTTGGAGCCCGTCTTCCGTGAGCGAGGACGGGTCGGTGAACTGGTTCGCGATGCTCGAGAGCTCGCCCTTCCAGGTGCTGATCGCACCGCACAGGCCGTCAGCCCACTCAGCGGTGGCAGAAGTCTCCGTAGAGGTCGTCGTCTCGTCGTCGCTGCCGCCGCAGCCCGATGCCACTGCGGCAACGGCGAGGATGAGGACGAGGAACGCGACGATAAAGCTCCGACGCACGCGCCGGCGAGGCGATGTCCCTATCGCCCTCACGCGTCGGATCCCGCGGTTCCGTCCGGAAGCGCCGTATCCGCGTTCACGTTGGTCGAAGCCGCTGCCGCGTCTGCTTTGCGCTTCTTGTTGCGCGCGACGAAGAAGACCAGCGCTAACGCACCTGCCGTGATGGCCGAGGAGATGACGAGCGACGCGACTGGATAACCGGAGAGGGTGGTCGCAACGTAGTAGGCCAACCCGCACGTGTAGACCGACCAGAGGATCCCGCTCACGACCGACCAGCCGAGGAAGCGACGATAGGTGATGTCGGAGAGCCCCATCGATACGTTGACGACGAAGCGCATCCCGGGGACATAGCGGCCGGCGACGATCAGGAGGCCCGGAGATCGGTTTAGCGCGTCCCAAGCGACGCGAACCTTGTCGTCCTTCAGCGCCTTATCGAGGTGGGGCTGCATCTTGGCGGAGCTCAGGCGGGAGATCCAGAACAGCGAGGAGTCGCCGACGATCGCGCCGGCCGCGCCGGCAACCATGATGGTTCCGAGATTGAGCTCTCCCGCTGCGGCGAGCGTCGACGCGGCGCTCAGCGTCGTCTCGCCGGGGAAGATCGGGATGACGGCATCGAACCAGATGAATAGGAATGTGATGACGTATGCCCACTGCTCCGGCACGTCGGCGAGCCATTCGGAGATGTCGCCGTCCTCGATGAACTGGCCCGCGATGATGACGACCAGGAGGACAGCCAAGCCAACGAGGATCAGGGTGCCGTGGCGCTTCCAGAACGGCTTTTTCTTTTCGACTACTGCCATGACCGTGCTCCCTTTCGTCGCTGCCCGGGTTCGCTTCACCGCGGAACGCAGAGAAGTCTGGGCTGGAAGACGCCGCCGTTCCTCATACCGATGGGATGAAAATTGGCCATCGGCACGAGCAGGCAGGCGGTTGCGCCGCCATGGTGCTTCGAACAAGCGAGAGGGGACGTCGCGCTGATGACACAGGTGCTTGGCCGGACGGAGTTCCGCTGACGCGGGGAGTAGTGGCCGCGAGGGCTACTGGCCCGGTGCCCCCGTGAAGTGATTCGTGTACGACACGAAGCGCATGCCGTCGCGTGTCCGAAGAAGGTGGTAGGTCGTGCTGATCTCGCGGAGTACCTCACCCTCCGAATCGAGTCCGTTCCAGCGCACGGTCGCGAAGATGGTGTGGTCGCCGAGTTCGTTGAGCTCGGTCTCGATTCGTGTCCACGTTGCGACACCGTCCGCGCGAAACGCGTCGGTCACCGCTGCCACGTGGTCGCGCACAGCGTCGCGGTCCGGCAGGTGGATCTCCACGCCGTCCCTGACCGCGACAAAGGGCACAACACAGACTTCGGTCGCACCCTCCACATCTCCCTCCGAGTACCAACGGACGTACTGGTCCAAGAACGCATCGACCGTCGCTGGCACGGAGGCTCGCGCCCTCCTTCCGCGAAAGGGGTCGATGTCTTCGCTACCCCGTTCGCGTCGCAAACATGCATGCCGTTTCCGGTCGTAACGCGCGGCTCGGGAGACTCCTGTCCGTTGGTTCAAGACAGGGACCCCCATTCGCGCCGGAGCCGAAGGCATTCGTCGAATCTGGATGAATCGCCCTAGCCCGTCGCGGCCGCTTTGACCTGCTCGGCGCTCTTGCTGTCGACCTCGTGCGTGGTCGAGTTGTCGGCGTTCGCCAACGCATTCTCGACGTCCGCGACCCACTGCTCCTCGAACAGCGCGACGATCCCGGAGCTGCCGGGCGGAAGCACGTCTTCGACGTCGGCCTTGATCTCGTTCTTGTCGTGGCGGTCGAGCATTGCCCCTGCGCCCGCTCCGACGCCAGCGCCGACGACGGCCGACGCAAGGAAGGCCGGCGGGAAGATGAGGCCGACGATCGCGCCGCCGACCGCACCGAGCGCGGCTCCCCTGCCAAAGTCGTGGGCGTTGTCCTTCACATCGATCTTCCCGTCGGCGTCGCGGCTGACGAGAACGAGGCCGTCCACGAATCACACCGTCGCGGGCGAGCTGCTTGATGCCGTCCCAGTCCTGCTGGGCGGCGTTCGGATCGGAATAGGTCGCGATGTACAGGCTTACAGGCACGTCCGGCATCGTTCCTCCCTGTCGTGGTCGTGGGCTCTCCGGGAGCCGTTGGTCACTCGAGCGCATCCTCGACGTCGTAGCCGAGCGCGAGTGCGACTTTCGGCGCGGATCCGACTACTCGCGCCGCACCCGTTACCGGTGCAACTGCCTCGAGGGTCGCGACGACCTCGCCACAGGTTGCCCCGCAGCCGAGGGCGTGCGATATCGCGTGTTGAAACGACGAGGGAGCCGCATCGACCGCAATCGTCGCGGCGATGCGCACGAGTGCCGCGGTCTTCGCGTCGAGGACCGAGGTAATCGACGAGTTCTCCTCTTCTCCGAGAAGCAGGCTGACGAAGGCGTCGTCGTGCACGGCGAGCCGACGGAGGTGCTCCTTGTACGCGTCCATTGGGGTCGGCACACATCCGACCTCAAGCCGCTTAGCTTTCGCCTCATCCTTCCTGGGTGAGATTTGCCCGCGGCGGGTAGATCGAACCCTCCAGGAGCCCCACTTCGACGGCACGCTCGATCGCCTCGCTGCGCGAAGAAGCCGTCAGCTTGCGGTAGATCGAGACCGCTTCGGTCTTGACCGTATTGCGCGAGATGAACAGCCTGGTCGCGATCTCCGGGAACGTGAGATGCGTCGCGAGGTAGGGAAGGAGCCGAAGCTCGGCGCCCGTCAAGCTCATTGCCCACGCGCCGGCCGGTCCTTCGGTCGCCGACACCTGCTCGCGCAGCAGTCGCGCGTCCTCTACGAGGAAGCCCATGTCCGGGCGGAGCGAGAGCACTCGGTCGGTCTCGGTGAGAATCGTGCGTGCGGCGGTCGACTCGCCGAGAGCGAGATGGGCGCGTATGAGCTCGAGCCCGACCTCGATGGTCACCCACGGAAGGCCCTGATCGAGCATAGGGCGCAGACGATGAACGCGTGCCAGCGAGGCGTGACCATCCGCATGCCTTGCCTCATGGAGTGCGACGCGGGCGGTCGCGACATGCGCGAGCGCGCTCGACGACACGTCGCCGAGTCCGTACTCGTCGACGAATGCCTGTGCCGCGTCGGCGCGTTGCCGTGCCTCGTGCCAGGCGCCTCGTCTGGCGGCGAGAAGTGCGAGCTGTCCTTGCGCCAGGTAGCCCTCCTCGGGCGCGCCACGTGCCTGCGCCAGCGCGACGACTGCGGTGAGGTCGTCCGTCGCACGATCCGTTGCGCCGAGCAGCGCGTGCACAACGCCGCGCGCAAGCGTCGCTGTCGTGATCCAGACGCTGTCCGGAGGGAGTTGCTCGAGCGCAGTGTTGGCGTCTGCCAACGCTTTGTCGACCCCATTCGCCATCATGTGGGCCCGCAGAGTGGCAACCCAGGGGTCGATCGTGGGGCTGCCGTCCGAGAGTGGGATCGCCGAAGGCGCCCCGTCCGCAAGTGCCAGCAACCGCTCAGCGTCGACCGGCCTCCCGGTGAGTGCGCGCACCCACGCTCCGTAGACCGCGAGCGCGGGATAGTTGACGAGCTCGTCTTCGCCGAACCACGACAGCCACTCCTCCAAGGTCTCCATGCGGCCGTCGTAGTGAACAGCCAGGGCGAGTGAGTCGACCAAGCCGGCGACGGTGCTCGTCTCGCCCGCGACATGGCCGTACGAGATCGCCTCCTCTAGCGAGTCATTTGCGATGCACCAGTCCATGGCACGGCGGTTGAGGGCACCAACCACATCCGGCTCGCTCCGCTCGAGCTCGTCCCGCAGAAGCTGGCCGAACAGGTGGTGATAGCGATACCACTCACTCCGCCGGTCGAGGGGCACGACGAAGCCGTTCGTCCGCGCGAGCCGCTGAAGCATTTTCGTTGAATCCTTCGTCTCCAGCACCGCATCGCAGAGGCCGCCGCACATGCGATCGAGGACCGAGGTGTGCGTCAGGAACTGCTTCTCCTCGGCGGGCAACCGTGACAGGAGCTCGTACCGGAAGTAGTCGGATACGAACCTGTCGTCGCCCGTGAACCTCAACACGGAGTCGCTCGCCGGGCGGGTTCCGCCGGCTTGCAGCGCAAGTCCCGCGAGATACAACCCGGCCGCCCAGCCCTCGGTCCGCGCCGTCAGCTCGGAGAGCTCGCTTGCGTCGATTTCGACTCCTACGTCGTCCAGCACCGACGCGGCCTCCTGCTCGTCCAGCCGCAGCTCGTCGACGCCGATCTCGTGCACCAGTCCCTGCGCGCGCCAGCGGGCAAGCGGGAGTTGCGGCTCCTCCCTGCTGGCAATCGCGATCGCCGACCCGGCAGGGACGTACCCGAAGAGCTCCGCGAGCACGTCCAGACAAGACGGATTGCCAACCAGGTGCAAATCGTCGAGCACGATCACCGTCGAGCCTTCACCTTCGGCTAGTGCGCCTCCGACGAGCGAGACGAGCAGCGGTCGCGTGGAAGCCCCGGGACCCGACAGCGCATCGAACACCGTGGATGGCACGGACTTGACCCGATGGATCGCGGCCGCGATGTACCGCAGGAGAACCAACGGGTCGTCGTCTCGCCCGTCGAGCGCCACCCACGCAAACGAGCGCGGATCCGCCTCGGCCCAGTGGGCGAGAAAGGTTGTCTTGCCATACCCGGCCGGCGCGACCACGCTCACGAATCGCGCGCTTGCACGGCGTAGTCGTGCGATCAGGTCCGCCTTCGACAGCGTGCCGGCCCGTTTGAACGGCGCACTGAGTTTGACCTCGACGAGGTCGAAAGGCGCCTGCACGGTCGCCATGCCAAGAGAGACCCTAGTTAATTGCCCACAACGACACCGGGTAAACGACCCGTCCTCCTCATACGCCCCTCATTTCATGCCATCGGTATGAGGAACCCGGATGCGCGGAGCGCCAATACTGCGCCGTTCCGTGTGACCTGGAACGACCGTCGACCGAAAGGAAGGCATATGTCCGAATCGACCACCGATACACCGGTCCTCGATCTGCTGGCAAGCATGACCGCGGACTCCCTCGAGGCATCGAGCCTCGACGCGGAGACGCTGATGCTCGTTCGCATCGCGGCGCTCGCCGCGGTCGACGCGCCCGCGGTCTCGTACCTGCTGAACATCGGTGCTGCGAGCCAGATCGGCGTCGACGCCGAGCAGGTGCGCGGTGTCTTGGCCGCGATTGCACCAATCGTCGGGACTGCGCGCGTCGCCTCCGCCACGGGCAAGATCGCCGACGCGCTCGAGGTCGCGATCGAGATCGCGGAGTACGAGGAGCAGGAGGAGCAGGACAACCAGTAACAGCGCTCACGGGAGCCGCTCCTCTTCGGAGGGGCGGCTGACGTGACCGCTCGGACCGAGCGGAGACGCACCACTACATCGGAGGTAGGAGATGGTTCTTTGGTCGATTCTGGCCGCGATCATCTGGATTGCGATCGCATTCTGGCCGGCTCGCGTTGCCGCCCGAAAGGGACACAGTTTCTTCTGGTACTTCGTCTTCAGCCTGGTCTTCTTCCCTGCCGCGCTGATCGTCGCGTACATGGTCTCGGACAGGACCGCCGCAGTCGCGGCGTACTGAGGACGAGGTCCATTGCCACGACGGAAACCACGACGGGCTGGCACGACTACGGCGCCCGAGTCCGGAGCCGGCGTGAGCCCATCTGCCCGCACCGACGCGACCTCGCACCGGTACGTGACGGTTCGGTGACGGAGACGTGATCGCGCCTGTCGTCGTCGGCCTGCTGCGGGGTATCGTCGCGCGCGAGACACCGCAGCTCGACTAGGAGGCACCGTGTCCGCGAGGCCGCGCGACCTTTCGGCAGCCACCCCCACTCCCGACATCGGCCCGCCTCCTGCCCCGGGCATGCGCTGGATCCCGGCGGGCACCTTCGCGATGGGCTCCGAGGACTTCTATCCCGAGGAGCGCCCGATCCATCGTGTCTCGGTCGACGGGCTCTGGATGGACGAGACACCGGTAACGGCGGCGCAGTTCCGCCAGTTCGTCCGTGAGACGAAGTACGTGACGCTGGCCGAGCGGCCGCTCGACGGGGCGCTCTATCCCGACGCCGATCCCGAGCTGCTCGTGCCCGGCTCCCTCATTTTTCGCGCTACCACCGGCCCGGTCGACCTGAACGACCACCGCAACTGGTGGGAGTACGTCCCTGGCGCGTACTGGAAGCGGCCGGGTGGGAAGGGAACGTCGGTCAACGGCCGCGACCGCCATCCGGTTGTGCACGTCGCCTACGAGGATGCGGACGCCTACGCGGCCTGGGCGGGAAAGGAGCTCCCGAGCGAGGCGGAGTGGGAGTACGCGGCACGCGGCGGCCTCGAAGGTGCGGCGTTCGCCTGGGGTGACGAGCACTTCCCAGACGGCCGGGCCATGGCCAACACGTGGCAGGGCGAGTTCCCCTGGCAGAACCTCGAGCTCGACGGCTACGCGGGGACGTCGCCGGTCGCCACGTTCCCACCGAACGGATACGGCTTGCACGACATGACCGGAAACGTCTGGGAGTGGACGTCGGACTGGTTCACGCAGCGCCACCCGGACGAGGTGGAGAGCCCGTGCTGCGTGCCGCGCAACCCGCGGGTCTCGTCGCCCGAGGCCATACCCGGTGAGGCGCTCCCGCGTCGAGTGATCAAGGGCGGCTCACACCTCTGCGCACCGAGCTACTGCCTCCGCTATAGACCGGCCGCGCGACAGGGACAGGCCATCGACTCGTCGACGACGCACCTCGGCTTCCGGTGCGTCGTGCGCGCATCAGCGCCCAAGCGAGCGGGCGACCAGGCCGAGGCCGAGTGAACTAGGCGCCCGTCTCAGGGGCCGCGCACGACGATCACCTGCTCGCCGAGGTCCCACTCCTTCACGAACTCCTCGCGCCCCTCTACTCGGAGCGAGACGCGCACGGACGTTTCGGTGCGATCGATCGGGCGCACCACCTTGGCCTCGACCTCCCCCGAGCCATCGTCAAGGTCTACGAGGACGACGTCCCCCCGTTCGAGCCGCTGAACGTCGACCGCCATCGCCATCGCGCTATTGCCTAGCCATCGCGATGCGGAGACGCTCCTCGGGCTCGATGAAGTGGTCGTGATCGTCGGTACCGGCGTCCAATTGCACCCACTTGATCTTTCCGGTGAATCGACTGTCCCGGGCGGTGTAGTCCGGGGTGACGGTCGTGCCGGTCTCCTCGCCGATGTCGGTCGTCTCGTCGGCGGAGAAGATCATCGGGTGCGTGTGCTCGACCCGGCCGTTTCCGACCGCCTTGCCGTCGTAGTACAGGGTGACGTCGCCGCCCTTGGCCGGCCCACCGCCGTCGTACGCGAACTCCATACGCACCTGATGCGCGCCGCTCGGGATCGCGGTGTCCGCAGTGGTGGCGTATGTGTGGATGCCGAGCGTGTTGTAGACGAACTTGGCCGTGCCGTCCTTGAAGTAGACGGTCCAGCCGCCAAAGCGGCCGCCCTGCGCGATGATCACGCCGCTCACACCACCGTCGGGGACGTCAACCTCCGCAGTGACCGAGAACGACTTGTTCTTGATGCTCACGACGCTGTTCTCCGACAGGCGTCCCATGCCCGCGAAGAAGAGCTGCGAGTTGCCCCGGATGAGCGTCGGCCGACCCGCGGTCGTCGGCTCCAGGCGCTCCGCGCTGCGGTCATCGAGCGGCAACACGTTGTACTTCGTCGCCTCGATGAGCCACAGGCGCTGTAGCTTGGCGAGCATCTCCGGGTCGTCGGCCGCGAGATTGTGAGCCTGGCTGAAGTCCTTGCTGCCGTCGTAGAGCTCCCACACGTCGTCGTCGAACGCAGGCATCTTGCCGCCGACCATGACCCAGGGCGTCTTGTGCTTGGTGACGGCGCTCCAGCCCCTGTGGTAGACGCCGCGGTTGCCGAACATCTCGAAGTACTGCAGGTCGTGGCGCTCGTCGGCCTCGGCGTCGTTGAACGAGTACACCATGCTCGTGCCTTCCATCGGCGACTGCGTCACGCCGTTCACCATCGCGGGCTCGGGGAGCCCGGCGGCCTCCAGGATCGTCGGAGCCACGTCGATGACGTGGGAGAACTGCGAGCGGAGACCACCCTTCTCCTCGATCCCGCTGGGCCAGTGCACGATCGTCCCGTTGCGGGTGCCGCCCCAATGCGAAGCGACCTGCTTGGTCCACTGAAAGGGCGTGTTCATCGCCCACGACCAGCCGACCGCGTAGTGGTTGTACGAGCTCGGTGAGCCGAACTCGTCCATCTTGGAGATCATGAACTCCGGGGTCTCGAGCTCGGCCATGCCGTTGAAGTTGGCCATCTCGTTGAACGCCCCCTGCAGGGTGCCTTCGGCAGAGGCGCCGTTGTCGCCGATGATGTAGTAGACGATCGTGTCGTCGAGGATCTCAAGGTCCTCGAGTGCGTCGATCAGGCGGCCGACGTGATGGTCGGTGTGCTCGAGGAAACCGGCGTAGACCTCCATCTGGCGCGCGAGCACCGGCTTCAGCTCGTCGGGCATCTCGTCCCAGGCCGGGATCACGTCGTGCCGGGCGGGCAGCTCGGCGTCCTCCGGGATGACGCCCAGCTCCTTCTGGCGGGCGAACGTTCGCTCGCGCTGCGCGTCCCAGCCGTCGTCGAACTGGCCCTGGTACTTGTCCGCCCACTCCTTCGGCACATGGTGCGGCGCGTGCGTCGCACCGGGCGCGAAGTAGATGAAGAACGGCTTGTCCGGCATCAGCGCCTTCTGCTGACGAATCCAACTGACACAGTGGTCCGCGAGATCCTCCGTGAGGTGGTATCCCTCCTCCTCGGTCGCCGGCGGCTCGATCGGCGTCGTGCCGTCGTACAGCGCCGGATCCCACTGGTTGTTCTCGCCGCCGATGAACCCGTAGAACTTCTCGAAGCCGCCACCGCCCGAGGGCCATGCGTCGAACGGTCCCATGGGGGACGATTGCCACACCGGCACCTCGTGGCACTTGCCGAACTGAGCCGTCGAGTAGCCGTTCAACTTCAGAGTCATCGCCAGCGGCGCCTTCGTGTTCGGACGAAGCGAGCTGTTCCCCGGCGCCGATGTCGCCGTCTCGGTGATAGAGCCCATACCGACCGAGTGGTGGTTGCGCCCGGACAGCAGCGCCTGCCGAGTCGGGCGCGCACAGCGCCGTCGTGTGAAAGCGGTTGTAGCGCAGCCCGCCTGCTGCCAGCCGCTCGGCGTTCGGCGTTGCGCATGGCCCGCCGAACGCGCTCGACGCCCCGAAGCCGACATCGTCGACGAGCACGATGAGGACGTTCGGTGCCCCCTCGGGCGGCAGCAGCGGCTCGATCGGTGGAAACGACGTATCCGGATCCTTCGCGTCGTAGGTGATCAGACCCGGGGCCGGCCGGTCGGGGATCGGCAACATCGTGCGGGCATGGCGATCAGGGCTCAATGTGGGCTCCTTTGTAGGTCGTGTTCACTTGGGCACGATCACATGTCGATCGATCCCGGCCTCATGCCGTTGGGGCGATCTCGGTCGTCATCGCGTCATCAACGTCGTCGCGCCTGACCTGTAGCTCCTCGTAGATCGAGCTGTTGAGAATGGGCGCGCTCACGACGAGCAGCGCGAGGACGTAAATGAAGAAGATGAACGTCGTCACAGCTCCGAGAGCGCCGTACAGCGCGGTCGCGTCCTCCAGCTGGGACACGAGGAACGTGTCGACGACCTCGTGAAGCACTTCGAATCCGATCGCGACGAGGAGCGCGCCCGGTAGCAGTGCTTTCCAAGGAGCGTCGCGATGGGGAAGGTGAAGTGAGGCCCAGAGCCATAGCCCAGCGATCGGTGCGATGGTCAGCGCGGAGGCGAGGAGGCTCTGCCATCTCTCGTCGCCGAGCCGCGCAGCAACTGCCACGACAGCGATCGCCGCACACGCCATGCCAGTGAAGGCAAGAGACGCCTGGAGCGGTTTGGGTTTCGGTGGAGCTTCATCCCAGACGAGAGCGTGGACGAGCTGAACCGCCTTGGCCCCTGTGAATCCTGCCCACAGGAGGAGCGGCACGCCAACCGCGAAGAGCCACCACGACTCGGAATCGGCCGAGCGCGCAGCATCCCCGATCGCGTTGCTGATCGCGCCCGGTATCCCGCCGCCCGCGGCCGCGTCCTCGGCGTCATCTGCGTTCGAGAGGCCAAGCGCGCCTCCGACGATGAGGCCGAAGGGCAGCAGCCACAGGAACACCTTGTACGCGACTCCCCCGGCAAGAACGCTTGCCGCAACGCGCTTGTTTCGCTCCACTGCCCGGATCGGGACAGCGACCGCGATGTGCCTGTCGGTCGCGTCGTTGGAACTCGTCGCCGTGCTCTTGGTCTCGTCGGACGCGCCATCACTGACCGGGGCTTGGGCGGTCGCACGAGAGCCGTCCTCCGGCTCGATCGCTCGGGTCTCGGTGGCGGCGACCGTCTCTGCAGTGTCTTCGCTCATCTGCGCTTCTTCCGTCGTGGGACCCCGCTGTCCCGTGGGAGTCTGAGCGCGAACGTGCTCGCATTCCTCATACCGACGGGATGAATTCGCCCACACGTCTCAGCTCGACTGCTCGAGCGCTCCTCGGCGGCGGCGAGAACCGAAGGGCAAGCTGCCTGGGAGCTACTCGAGGGACGAGGAACGGGCGAGGGCCGCTTCGATGCGTTCGAGCCGTCGATCGAGCTGCTGGAAGTGCTCCACCGTCAGCGTCGCGGGCTCCGCCTGCTCCTGCTCGACGCGCGAGCGCTCGACGAACGTGCTGGTGATCGCGGCGGTGATGACGGTCAGGAAGCCGATCCCGAAGAACATCACCACTACGGCGACGAACCGCCCCGAGACCGTCGTCGGAACGGCGTCGCCGTATCCGACCGTGGTGACCGTCTGGACGGCCCACCAGAGCCCTTCTCCGATCGACGGGTAATTGTCGCGGTCTACTAGCGTCATCACTAGGCCGGCCGCGAGGGTGATGACGATCGACGCGGTGGCGATCACTGCGACCGCGCCGCGCGGTGTCGTTGCACGGTCGATCCAACGTTCGAGTCGCCGTTCGAATCGTGTCTCCCCGACCATCTCGAGCTACCTCCTCAGTCGAGCGCGTGGATGGTGTACGCAACCGCGAAGCCGAGCGTCGTCATGACGCCGACCAATTTGCCTCCGTGCTGGAACGCCTCGGGCATCGTGGTGTCCGCGAGCATGGTGAGGATGCGCCCGCTGCGAAGGCGAGCACGAAGGCGACGGTGTCCGGTGAGGAGTTCTGGAAGAGGCCGTAACCGGCGAGCGAGGCGACTCCAGAGACGAGCGCGATCGTGATCCACATCCACGCAATCCGCGACTTCTTCCAGCCGCTCGTGACGAGTCCGGCCGTCGACGAGATCGATTCGGGAAGGTTGGAGATGAATTGGAAGGCTGGTCGTTAGAGCTGGTCACGAGGCGCTCTCCTTTCCCTGTGTGTCGAGCATCTTCTTCATGGCCGGCTGCGGCTTGTTCGGCCACGAGCGTGAAGAAGCCTCCGGCGCGAAGGCGGCCGATGAGGTTCCCGGCGATCACGGTGAACGGCACGGCGAGTAGGAGGCCGACGATGCCGAACAGGAACCCGCCGAGCGCCGTGACGATGATGACGAGCATCGGGTGGATGTCGAGCGTGCGTCCCATCACCCTCGGCTCGACGAAGTTCTCCAGCAGCAGGTTCGCGGCGAGTACCACCACGAGCATGAGGGCGGCCAGGCCGATCCCGCCTTCGCCGTAGGCGACGATCACCGCCAGCCCGCCGCCGAGGAAGGCGCCGATGTACGGGATGTAGCCGCCGATGAAGTTCACGACGACGATCGTGAACACGAGCGGAAGGCCCATCAGGAAGCTGGCGATGCCGACGACCACCGAGACGATCGCGGACATCGCGGTGCGGCCCCGCCCGTAGCTGCGCAGGATCTGACACGCGTCGGTGACGAAGGCGTCGACCTCGTCCCGGATCGAGGGAGAGAACTGCGAGACGACGGAGCGCCTGATGCTCGTGCCGTCCTTGAGCAGGTAGTACATGATCAGCGAGCCGAGAATCAGGCCGCTGGCGAGGCCGATCAGCGCGTCGACGCCCGAGACCACCTTCGTGACGAAGCCCTCGGCGACCGCAGCAGACGTCTCCTCCGCCGCCGCGCGGGCATCCTCCAGCGCTTCCTCGTCGACGTCGAGCTCGTCGCTGCCCTGTTCCATGGCGGCGTCGACCGAGTCACCGATCCCGTCGGTCTGCTGGATCACGCCGCGCACGGTGGCCACCACGACCAGGGCCATCAGCGCGAGCAGGCCGAGAACGACAGGACCGGCGCCGAGCGTAGGCTTCAGCCCGCGGCGCTCGAGATTCCCGACCAGCGGCTTGAAGATCGACGGCGAGAACGGCCGCGAAGAGCAGGGGAAGCACGATCTCGCTCACCGCGCCGAATGCGATCACGACGATCACGGTCGCCGCAACGACTCCCACGAAGCTCCAGGACCAGATTCCGAGTTTGGGTACGCGCGTTCATGGCTCTACCCCCGGAGCTCGCCGTAGCCGATCACGGCACGAGCGTGGCCGGTCCGCGAGCGTCGGACATCATCCAGACCGGGTGATTCACCGGTCTCGCGGCGTGGGCCGCCACCGACACCCGTTGACTGACCAGATTCATCCGATCCGGATGACGCGAGTCGGAACCGCCGAGGCATACGTTGCTCGTGACCCGCCCGGAAGGTGCGGGAACGAATCGCACCTAGGAGGTGCTGGGGATGAGCACGACCGCGGACATGCTGGCTTCGATCACGACGCCCGACAAGGTCGAGACGTCGGCTCGGAACACTCGAGTTCGACGACGGCGCACCATCGGAGGCGACGGCCGCGCTGATCTACGACCATCTCGACTTCGTCCACGGGGTCGAGGCGTTCCTGGGTGCGCTGCCGGGCGCATCGCTCGCTGCCATCCGTCGCGGGTACGCCTCGATAGGGGCGGAGGACAACGACTTCGTGTTCTTCCCGGAGCTGATGGGTTCGGCGTCGGTGTTCCTGACCGCGAACTGCGACACGGTCTACTTCTGGGGTTTCGTCGACCTGTCCGACGGGCCGATGGTGATCGACGTGCCGTCGATCGAGGCGCCGTCGGGGGTCCTGGGGACGCATCGACGACATGTGGTTCCGGTGGGTCACGGACTTCGGCCTGTCCGGCCCGGACCGCGGCCAGGGCGGTCGCTATCTCTTGGTGGGGCCAGGCTACGACGGGGCGCTGCCCGACAGCGGCTTCCACGTCTCGCACGTTCGCACGACGCGCGCGACCGTGATCGGCCGGGCGTTCATGATCGACAACGATCCCACGGTCCCAGTCGAAGTGATCCGGACCGGCTTTCGTGTCTCTCCCTACGTCCCGGGTGCACAAGGGACGGCGGTCGGCACGTTCCTCGCCGGTGAAGCGCCGTTGGGGGCGGTCGCTCCGGTGCCGGAGACGCGTTTCGTCGAGGCGACGGGCAAGTCGTTCAACACCGTGTACCCGAACGACTTCGGGTTCTGGGAGCTGGTGGACGAGCTCGTGCAGCAGGAGCCGCCGGGTGCGAGCGATCCGGACCTGCTCGGCCTGCTTGCCTCCGTCGGGATCGTTCACGGCAAGCCGTTCGAGCCCGACGCGCGAATGCGCAAGATCCTCGAAGAGGCGGTCGAGGTCGGCAACGCCACCGCCCGTACCGTCCTCTTCGCGGGACGACCCGAGGAGGGCTTCGCCTTCTACCCGGGCTCGGCGTGGGAGAGCGCGCTCTTCATCGGTGGCTACGAGTTCCTCGATCCGCCGCCGCAGATCACCGCGGACGGCGTGGTCGCGGCCGCGAGCGACGGTGCCCGCAAGCTCGGTTCCCGCACCAACTTCTTCTACATGGCCACCGGGATCACACCGGCGATGTGCATGCGCCTCACCGGCATCGGCTCGCAGTACATCTACGCGATGCGCGACAGCCAGGGCGAGTACCTCGACGGCGCGCGCGACTACCGGCTCACGCTTCCGCCCGACGTTCCCGAGAGCCGCTTCTGGTCGGTGATCCTCTACGACCGCCAGACACGCTCCATGCTGCAAACGGATCAACCCCTGCCGCGCCTCGGCAGCCAGTCCGGGACGGTCGAGACGAACCCCGACGGCTCGACCGACATCTACTTCGGCCCGGAGGCGCCGGAAGGAAAGGAGGACAACTGGCTTCAGACCGTTCCCGGCAAGGGTTGGTGGACGATTCTCAGGCTCTACAACCCGCTCCAGCCGTTCTTCGACAAGACCTGGCGGCCGAGCGAGATCGAGCCTGTCACCTAGTCGCCGACCTGGACAAGATGGGAGGGCACGTCAGTGACCGTTGTAGAACACCCAAACGCCACGATCGCAGCCAGCGTGGAAGTGCCACGTGTCGGCACGTTGCAGTACGAGCTGGGCTTCCCGACCCCGGAAACGTCGCAGAAGCTCTTCGACGAGATGGACTTCCAGCGAGCGGTGCAGGCCTACCTGTGGGGCTATCCCGCCGTGTCGTTCGAGTCCATTCGGGTCACGGCCAAGCAGGACCTGGGCATCGACTACAACGACTTGGGGATCGCCGACAACTTCGTCGACCCGAAGTCTGGCTGGCTGACCGCGAACGACACGACGATCTACGCCTTCGTCAACATCGACCTGACCGACGAGCCGGTCGCCATCGAGATCCCACCCGGAGCCATCGTGGGCCTACTGGACGACTTCTGGCAGCGCTCGGTCACCGATGTCGGCCTGCCTGGGCCCGACGCGGGGAAGGGAGGCACGTTCCTGCTGTTGCCGCCCGACTACGACGGCGAGGTTCCTGCGTCCGGCTACTACGTCCTTCACGCCACGATGCACAACCACAATCTTCTGGTCCGCGGCATCATCGTCGACAAGACGACGTGTCCGACGCCGTGGAGCGCGTCCGGCAAACGCAGGGTCTACCCGTGGAGCGAGCGCGAAACCCCACGCCGAACAAGTTCGTCTCGATCTCGGGCGCGCTGATCGACACCACGCCCCCGGGAGGCATCGAGTACTGGGCGCGGCTCGCCACGGTCATCGACAACAACCCCGTTCAAGAGCACGACCGCTTCTTCATGGCGATGCTCAAGCCGCTGGGCATCGAGAAGGGCAAGCCGTTCGAGCCTGACTCACGGCAGACGGCCATCCTCGAAGAGGCCGCCGCGCTCGGCGACGCGATGGCACGCAACGTGATGTACGAGGTCTCCCAGCGCACGACCGACCCGACGCCGTTTCCGGGCACCAGCTGGGAGTTTGTGATCCTCGTGAAGCCCAGCCAGGAGACCGAGAACTACAGCCAGCTCGACGAGCGGCTGCGGTACACCTACGGCGCGATCTACCTGTCGCCCGCAACCCGCGAGCACGAATCACGTCTCTCGGACGAGGACGTCGCGCGTACTGGAACTGATCAAGGACTCCGACAGCGTCGAGTTGAAGCTGACGATCCCCGAGACCGAGCACAGCTCGACGGTCGCGGCGCTGAGGATCGATCCCCTCGACGCCCAGATCCGTCAGGTGTTCTTCTTCGACACCCCCGACCTGACGCTGTACGAGCAGGGCGTGGTCGTTCGCGCCCGTCGCGTGCAGAAGAAGGGCGACGACTCCGTCGTCAAGCTGCGCCCCGTCGTCCCGACGCAGCTCCCGAGCGGTGTCCGCAAATTGCCCGAGTTCGGCGTCGAGGTGGACGCGATGCCCGGTGGCTACGTCTGCTCGGGCTCGCTGAAGGGGGTACCGAAGGCGGACGTCCGAGAGACGATCATGGGCGGAGGGCGGACGAGAAGCTCTTCTCGAAGGAGCAGCGGGCCTTCTACGCCGAGCACGCTCCGGAGGGCCTCGCGCTCGACGACCTCTCGGTTCTCGGCCCGATCTTCGTCCTCAAGCTGAAGTTCGCCCCGGAGGCGTTCGACCGCAGGCTGGTCGCGGAGATGTGGCTCTACCCGGACGGCTCGCGCATTCTCGAGCTCTCGACCAAGTGCGCCCCCGCCGAGGCCTTCCAGGCAGCCGCGGAGACGCGGGCGTTCCTCACGGGGCAGGGCGTCGATCTCGACGGCGCGCAGGAGACGAAGACCCGCAAGGCACTCGACTTCTTCTCGGCGGCTGAAGCCGTGAGCCCGGCCCCGCTGGTCAGCGAGCTCGGCCGACGGCCCGCTAGACTCAAGCGGCAGCGACCGGCCCCAGTCGCCCAACCGCACCCCGGACCGGGGCCGGATCGAGGGAGTGCTGAGACCGCCGCCTCCCTCGATCCGGTCCAGAGTCCCCGGTCAGGCCTGGGATTCCCTGACGGAGCCCTGGAAGCCCTGCCAGCGAGCGGTGAGTGCGTAGAGCACGAGCACGCTGAGCGCCACGATCAGGATGTTCCAGAGGGGATACGCCTGGGGGTAGTTCGCCATGAAGGCGACCTGCTGGATCGCGCTGATGCCCACGCCGACGATGGCGAGCCACCGAGCCCAGCCGGCCCCACCGAGCAGTGCGAGCCCCGTGAAGAAGAGCAACGCGCCCCAGAGGAGCGTCCACCATCCCCACGCGGTTATGTCGAGGAGGGCAACGCCCTTGGGCGTCGCCACGATGTACTCGTCCCTGAAGAGCGCCACAACGCCCTGGAGCGCATCCATCGCCCCGATGATGATGAGCACGAAGGCGCCGAAGACGATCCACCCGCTCCACGCGTCCTGTGATGCCATGGCAATTGCTCCTTTCGAACGAATCGGTGTTGGTGCGGAGAGGCTCGCGCGTCAGCAACGGAGCGACATCGTCCGATGTGGGTGAATCGCAGCGCCACAGCGAGAGCGGGACGATTCATCCCGATCGGATGATGCGGCGCCACTAGCCCGAGACGAGGATCGGCGTCGATGAGCGAGATCGCCGTCCAGCCCTCGGCCGTTCACCCGTTCCACGAGCCTTCGCGCGGCAAGCGCCTGGTGAAGGTGGGCGGGTGGCTCGTCGGCATCGCGATCGTCGTCGTGCTGCTGAACGTGCTCGGGATCGACGTCGTCGGCTGGCTCCAGGACCTCTGGGACGAGATCAAGGACATTCCCGCCCGCTACCTGGTCGCGGCGCTCACGCTGCAGACCGGCCAGACGGTCTTTGCCGGGCTCTCCTACTACGGCATCCTGCGCGCGGCCTATCCGGGCCAGGTCGAGTTCTGGCCGATCGTGACCGCCTACGCGGTCGGCGTGGCGATGAACAACTTCCTACCCGCGAACATCGGCACGTTCGCGACGCTGGTCATGTTCACGGCCATCATCCCGGCCTGCACGTTCCCGGGGGCGCTCGCCGCCTACCTCGTCCAGAAGATCTTCTTCACGGTCGCCGGGACGTTCGTCTACCTCTACCTCTTCCTGTCCGTGCCCGGATCCTTCACGGAGAGCCTCGGCAACGTCTCCGAAGATCCTCTGAGGACGATCCTCATCGCGGCCGGCGCGGTCTCTCCTGATCGTGATCCTCGCCAAGGTCTTCTGGAAGCAGCTGAAGAAGCTCTGGGAGAAGGCCAAGCAAGGTGGCGCGATCCTCGCCCACCCGAAGGAGTACTTCACGCATTCGTTTCTCCCCTCGTTCGCCTCCTGGCTGTGCAAGCTCGGCGTGATCGCGGTCATGCTCGCGGCCTTCACGATCCCGGTCACGTTCGAGTCGGTCATGTGGGTGACGGGATCGGGCTCGCTCGCCAACGTCGTCTCGGTCACGCCCGGCGCCGTCGGCATCACGCAGGCGACGAACGCGCTCGCGCTCGACACGTGCTGCGACGTCGCCCGTGACACCGCGGTCGACTACTCGACGGCGCAGCAGCTGATCACCACGGCCTGGAACGTCCTCTTCGCGCTGCTGCTCGTCGTCTCGGTGTTCGGCTGGAAGGGCGGCAAGCAGCTCGTCACGCAGTCGTACGCGGACGCGAAGGTCAAGGTCGCCGAGCAGAAGGAAGCGCACGCCGAGAAGAAGGCGGAGAAGAAGGCGGAGCGCGAAGAGTCCGGGCGAGGACTGTTCCATCGCCACCACGACAACGGAGCCGCGGAGGATGCATCGACATCAGCCGTCGGAGAGGGAGAAGACCATGACGGCTAGCGATTCTCAACCGACCCAGGGCTCCACGGACTGGCAGCCCGAACGCGCGCGCATCAAGTTGTTCCCGCTGCTCGTGTCGTGGTTCGCGACGGGCGTCGCCTTGATGGTGGCCTCGTGGGCACTTCCCGGCGTCGACATCGGGACCTTCTGGGGTGCGCTCGTCGTCGCGGCGGTCGTCGCGGCGCTGAACGCGGTCATCCCGCCGGTGCTCGCCGCGATCCGATTGCCGCTGACGCTCGTCCTCGGGTTCCTCCTCGTCCTCATCGCGGACGCGCTCATCCTTCAGCTCGCCGCCGAGCTGAACATCACCGACGGCGTGTTCAGCGTCGACAACTTCGGCTGGGCCCTCCTCGCCGCGTTCATCGTCGCGGCCGTGAGCCTCGTGCTCGCGGTGCTGCTCGGCTCGGACAACATGGGGGCGATCCGCACGGCGCAACGGATCGCCAAGCGCCAGGGGATCATCGCCACCACCGACGTCCCCGGGATCGTCTACCTCGAGATCGACGGCCTGGCAAAGCCGGTGCTCCAGCGCGCGATGCGCGACGGCAATGCGCCCGAACATGGCGCGCTGGGCGCGCGAGACGCACCGGCTCGCCGAGTGGGAAACGGATCTCTCGTCGCAGACGGGTGCCAGCCAGGCGGGCATCCTCCTGGGCTCGAACGAGGACATCTCGGCCTTCCGCTGGGTGGAGAAGGAGACCGCGACGACGATGACGTGCTCCGCCCCCCCGGACTGCGCGGAACTCGAGCGTCGGCTCGGCACCGGCATCGGCCTGCTCGTCGACGGCGGCGCCAGCCGCGGCAACCTCCTCTCCGGCGAGGCGGAGGACGTGATCCTCACGGTCAGCCGCATGGACGCGGAGAAGAAGTCCAACCCCGGCTATCGAGCCTTCTTCGCGAACGGCGACAACGCGATCCGCACGCTCGTCCTCTTCGGCTGGGAGGTCATCCTCGAGTGGACGGCCGCCCTGCGCGCGAAGCGCCGGGACGTGCAGCCACGCGGCCACCGGGGAGGCATCTACCCCCTGATGAGAGGAGCGCTCTGCGTCTTCGTGCGCGACCTGATCGTGTCCGGGGTGCTCACCGACCTCATGCGTGGACGCCCCGCGATCTATGCGACGTTCTCGAGCTACGACGAGGTCGCGCACCACTCGGGTCTCGAGCGCGCCGACACCCTCGAGGCACTGCGCAAGCTCGACGACCACTTCGGCCAGATCGAGCTCGCGTCCCGCTACGCGCCTCGGCCGTACGAGATCGTCGTCCTCTCCGACCACGGCCAGACGCAGGGTGCGACCTTCAAGCAGCGCAACGGATACGGCCTCGACGAGCTCGTCGAGCGCTCGCTCGCCAGCGGCAACGTCGACGGAATCGCCGGCGGGGACGAGCAGGGCTCGATGGTCGGCCTCGCCGTCGGCGAAGCGACCGGGAAGAAGGCGAAGAAGGCCAAGAACGACGTGTCCGATCGCGACGTCGTCGTGATGGGCTCGGGCAACCTCGGACTCATCTACCTGATGGAGGAGCGCCGCCGGCTCACGATGGAGGAGATCGACGAGCGACACCCGCAGCTCCTACCGGCTCTCCGCTCGCACCCCCACGTCGGCTGGCTGCTCGTTCGCTCGTCCGAGCACGGCGCCGTCGCGCTCGGCGCGAACGGCACCCACTACCTGGCCCAGGGCCGGGTCGAAGGCGAGGACCCGCTCGCGCACTTCTCGCCCCACGCGCCGCAGCACCTGCTCCGCACCGACGGCTTCACGCACGTCGGCGACATCATGGTCGGGAGCTTCTACGACCCCGATCTCGACGAGGGCTGCGCGTTCGAGGAGCTGATCTCGTTCCACGGTGGCATCGGCGGGCTCCAGACGCGGCCGTTCATCCTCCACCCGGCGCACCTCGAGGTTCCGGACGGCCCGATCCTCGGCGCCGCCAGCGTGCACGGAATCCTCGCCGGGTGGCGCCAGCAGCTCCAGAACGGGCGGGTCGAGGCTGCGCAGCGCGAGGAGGCACCGGTGGACGTGGCCGAACCCGTCGGGCAGCCCGCGTAGCGATGGCCCTGCACTCCGATGCCGCGTTCTAGCGCCCAGCGTCGGCCATGAACATCGTCTGGGCGATCCTCATCACGGCCGCCGTGGCCGGAGTGGCCGTGGCGGCGCTGCTGCTCGTGCGCCGTCGAGCTCCCGAAGGCGGCTACTTCGAGGACGGCGATCGCGCGGCAGGCGTCTTCGGAGTGCTCGCGACCGGGTTCTCGGTGCTGCTCGGCTTCATCGTCTTCCTCGCGTTCGCGAGCTACGACCAATCGCGCGCCGGAGCCGAGCAGGAAGCCCTGATCCTCGTGCAGCAGGTCGAGAACGCACAGTTCTTCCCGCAAGCGGCTCGGGGCGACCTGACCGCGGAGCTCGTCTGCTACGGGCGATCGGTCGTCAACGACGAGTGGGACCGGATGACCGCGGGCACGCAGGGCGACGCGATCAACCCGTGGGGGGTGAGGCTCTTTCGCACGCTCCAGACCGTGCAGCCTCAGTCCGCGACCGAGCAGTCCGCCTACGACAAGTGGCTCGAGCAGACCTCGGCGCGCGAGGAAGCACGCCGTGATCGCGTCCACGGCGCCGTCGGCGTCATCCCGATTCAGCTCTGGATCGTGCTCTTCTTCATCGCGATCGTCATCTTCGTCTTCATGCTCTTCTTCGCCGACCGCGGCGAGCGTGCGGTCGTCCAGGGCATGCTGATCGGCTCCGTGGTGTCGGTGATCACGGTGCTGCTCCTCTTGCTCAACGGGCTGAACTCGCCGTTCCACGACGGCGTCGGCGGACTGCAACCGGTCGCCATGGAGCGCTCGCTGCGACAGATCGACGAAGCTCTGAGCGCGGTCGGTGCCGAGGTGGAGCTCCCCTGCGACGCAGCCGGGACTCCGGTGTCTTCGTGAATGCCGAGGGCGGCGGTCGCGATCGAGTCGAGCTCGTTGCCACGGTGCTCCTCGCCGTGGCGACGGTTGCCACTGCCTGGAGCGGCTACCAGTCGACCAGATGGAACGGCGAGCAGGCGAAGGCGGGCGCACGCGCCAACGCGCTGCGGATCGAGTCCGCCAAGTTGGCGGGACTCGCGAACACCCAGACGATCGTCGACGTGTCGGTCTTCACGGACTGGGTGAACGCCTACGCCGAGAACAAGACGGAGCTGGCGGACTTCTACTTCACGCGCTTTCGCAAGGAGTTCAAGCCGGCCGTCGACGCCTGGATCGCGACCAGGCCGCTCAAGAACCCGAACGCTCCCCCGACACCGTTCGCCATGCCGCAGTACAAGCTCGAGGCGCGCGAGGAGTCGGAGCGGCTCAGCGCGGAAGCGGAGGTCTACGCGGCACAAGTGCGGCGAGACATCCAGCGCGCGTCGAACTACGTGCTCGGCGTCGTCCTGTTCGCGTCGTCGCTCTTCTTCGCCGGCATGAGCACCAAGCTGGCTTCGCGCGAGACTGCGCGTCGTGATGCTCTCCATGGGCTGCGCGGTCTTCGTCTTCACCGCCGTGTGGATCGCGACCTCGCCGGTCAGCGTCTCCGTCTAGCCACGTGAGTAGCGCGCCGCGTCGGAGGCGAGCGACGCCCGAAAGGATTCACCGAGCCGGTGGCCTTCCGCGTAGAGCCTTCAGGCTGGGCTTCGACCTAGTCGCGCTCCGTGCTCGGTGCGAGGAAGGAGCTATGCGTCGAGACCGATCTGGTCAAGCCTGGAGCGGATCGAAATGGCGCAATTTGCGCCGTTCTTCTTCAGGCAGCGCGTACAAGTCGCACCCAGAGAGGGGCGTGATGGAACATCTACGGACACCTGGACGACGTCGACCTCGAGCGTGCGCTGGCCCAGATGGATTCGCTCTCGTGACTGCGGACAACCATTCCGCCCGCCACCAACTATTCCCCCCGCCTACGGCGGGAAACCGCATCGTTTAGCCAATCATGGAGGCGGCGGGAATCGAACCCGCGTCCGCGGTCGCACCGAACAGAGCGTCTACGAGCGTAGTCCGTGCTTGATCTCGCCCGCCGGCCGGTTCACGGACGACCAACCGACGGGCCAGCCATCCTTTAGGCGTCACGCGTCAGGCGATGGCACTCCCTTCGCGCCGAGCCCGATTGTTGGCGCCGAACTCCGGGCCTCGGGCCCAACCCGGGTCGACGTCGCCTTACCTAGCTTCGACTAGGCGGCGAGTGCGAGTTCGTTCTTGTTCGCACTTGCTTTGGTGCCGGTTGATTTACGAGGCCAACCGGCGACCTCGGCTCGCAGCTCTGCCGGAGAACCGACCACGTCGAGACCTGGTCGCCCCCGTATGTGTGTCAAGGAATCGAGGATAGCTGCCGATAAGCGTGTCGGCCCGGCTGCGGCACAGCGAGAGAACGGGCCACGTCTGGGAAGCGAGGCGAAAGGACACCGCAGTGGCGCTGATGATGGAGGAGAAGTACGACGACTTCGCCGACCTGCGCGAGCGGGCGAAGGCGGAGGTGTCGAAGGTCGTCATCGGCCAAGACCGGACGGTCGAACTGCTACTCATCGCAGCTGTCGCTCACGGCCACGTCCTCATCGAGGGTCCGCCGGGGAGCGCGAAGACGCTGCTCGCCCGCGCCGTCGCGCACATGCTCGGCGCCTCGTTCAAGCGCATCCAGTTCACGCCGGACACGACGCCCACCGAGCTCAACGGGCAGAACGTCATCCGGGCCGGCGAGCACCTGTTCATGCCGGGCGCCGTCTTCACGAACGTCCTCCTCGCCGACGAGATCAACCGCACGCCTCCGCGCACCCAGGCAGCCCTCTTCGAGCCGATGGGCGAGCGCCAGGTCACGGTAGACGGCAAGGCGCACAAGCTTCCCGACCCGTTCCTCGTGATCGCGACACAGAACCCGTTCGAGCACGAAGGCGTCTTCCCCCTCCCCGATGCTCAGCTCGACCGCTTCCTCTTCAAGATCGAGCTCGACTACGCGGACGCCGAATCCGAGCTCTCGATGCTGAACCTCCCGCACAAGGGCATCGCGCCGGACATGCTCGGCGAGGTTCGGCCGCTGCTCGGCGTCGTCGGCCTCGACAAGGCCCGGCAGGAGCTCGAGCACACCGACGTTCCCGAATCGATCGGCCGATACATCGTCGCCGTGGGGCGCCGGACGCGGGAGATGCCCGGCGTCTATCTCGGCGTGAGCTCGCGCGCCATGATCCATCTGGTGATGGCCGTCAAGGCGAATGCGCGCCTCAACGGTCGGGACACGGCCACGATGGAGGACGTGCGCGAGATGGCTCCGTTCGTGCTCCGACACCGGATCTCGGTGGAGGAGGGAATGAGCGTCGACACCGTGCTGCTCGATGCGATGTCGAGCGTCCCGAGCGCCGTTCCGCCGCCCATCTCGCCCGTCTCATAGCCGTTCCCCACGCGGCACCCGACCGCCAAGCGGTCGGCCGTTCGGTCGGGTCGGTCGATCGGTCGTTCTAGGACTGTGGCCGCGAACTGCCCCCGCGTAACGACCGCTTGCGGAGCGGCCATCTGGACTGTGGCGGCGAGCTGCCCCCGCGTAACGAGCGTCTTGGACGTGATGCGCGAACGGAATCCACGATCGCGGACTCCGTTCTGCGCAAAAGAGGGACTTGACTCCCTCCGAAGGGGTACGGATAGTCAGAGAGAGGCAGCTGGCTGGGGAGCCGGTTGGGAGCCTCGTTCGGACCGCGCTACGATGGCGGCCGATCACCGAGCCGAACGGGGAGGGAGCGATCGTGGCACTGCTTGTGGAGGCGCCGTACGACAACCTCATCGACCTGCGCGAGCGGGCGAAGGCCGAGATCACGAAGGTGGTCATCGGACAGGAGCGCGCGGTCGAGCTGCTGCTCGTCGCAGCACTCGCTCGAGGGCACGTCCTGCTCGAGGGCCCACCCGGGAGCGCGAAGACGCTGCTCGCGCGGGCGACGGCGCACATGCTCGGCGCGTCGTTCAAGCGCATCCAGTTCACGCCGGACACGACCCCCGCCGAGCTGACGGGCGTCAACGCGATTCGCGCCGGCGAGCAGATCTTCTTCCCCGGCGCCGTCTTCACGAACGTCCTCCTCGCGGACGAGATCAACCGCACGCCTCCGCGCACGCAGGCAGCGCTGCTCGAGGCGATGCAGGAGCGCCAGGTCACGGTGGAGGGCAAGCAGCATCGGCTCCCCGACCCGTTCCTCGTAATCGCGACGCAGAACCCGTACGAGCACCGCGACGTGTTCGAGCTTCCCGAGTCGCAGCTCGATCGTTTCCTCTTCAAGCTCGAGCTCGACTACGCGGACGCGCAGAGCGAGTACGAGATGCTCGATCTGCCGCACAAGGGCATCGCGCCCGACATGCTCGGCGAAGTGCGGCCGCTCCTCGGCGTCGTCGGCCTCGATCGCGCGCGGGACGAGCTCGACTCGACGGATCTTCCCGAGGCGGTCGGCCGCTACATGGTCGCGATCGCGCGTGCGAGCCGCGACCTCCCCGGCGTCGAGCTCGGCGTGAGCTCACGCGGTGTGATTCACCTCGCGAGCGCAGCGCGCGCGAACGCGCGCCTTGCCGGTCGCGACGAGGTCACGGTCGAGGACGTGCAGGAGATGGCGCCCTACGTGCTGCAGCACCGCATCATCCTCGACGAGGGCCGGAGCGCAGACGACGTGCTCCGCACGGTGCTCGAGCAGGTGCCCGTGCCCCAGCGCGCCTACATCCGTTAGCCGGCTGATTGCCTGAGGGGCCGGATCGCTCCGGCCCCTCACGAGCCAGCGCTCGGCCTCAGCGACTCGCCGCCTCCTCGAGCGCGCGTCGTGTGAGGACGCGTGCCAGATGACGGCGGAAGTCGGAGCTCGCCGCATGATCCGACGGAGGATCAGTGCTCTCTGCGGCCAGGGCCGCGGCATCTTCGATCGACGCACCGTTGCCGAGGGCCTGCTCCGTCTCGCGCGCGTGCAGCGCGGTGCCGCCCATGTTCGTCAGCGCGACGACGCCCGCTCGATGGACCCGTTCCCGTGGACGACGACGGCGACCGCCACCGTCGCCCAGTCCTGGGCCCGCCGGCTCATCTTCGTGTACGACCAGCCGGCCGACCCCAGCTTCGGCACGCGGATCTCGACGAGCATCTCGTCGGGCGCGAGGGCAGTCTGGAAGACGCCGGTGAAGAACTCCCGCGCAGGGATGGAGCGGTCACCGCCTGGTCCGCGAGCGACGAGCTCGCGCGTCGAGGGCGAGAATCACGGAAGGGAGGTCCGACGCCGGGATCGCCGTGTGCGATCGACCCGCCGATCGTCCCGCGGTGTCGCACCTGCGGGTCGCCGACCTGACCCGCTGTCGTGGAAACGATCGCGCAGTGCTCCCGGAGCACGGACGAGGCTGCGACGTCCTTGTGCCGCGTAAGCGCCCCGATCGCGATCGTGTCGCCCTCCTCCCGTACGTACGAGAGGTCGCCGATGCGGCCGACGTCGACGAGCAGCGCAGGCCGCGCGAGTCGCAGCTTCATCGCGGGGATCAGCGAGTGACCCCCTGCGAGCAGCTTCACGTCCTCTCGCTTGCCGAGCAGCTCGATCGCGTGGTCGGGATGCTCGGCGACGACGTAGTCGAACGGCGCGGGAATCACGACCTCACCTCCTCGATCGCGGTCCAAACTCGCTCGGGCGTGGCCGGTAGGCCGACGTCGGTCACGCCGAGGTGCGACAGCGCGTCGACGACGGCGTTGATGACGGCCGGCGCGGCGGCGATCGTGCCGGTCTCCCCCACGCCCTTCACCCCGAGCGGGTTGTCGGCGCGCGTCTCGATGCGATCCGTCTCGAACGACGGCAGCTCCGCCGCCGACGGGACGAGGTACGTCGCCATCGTGGTCGTCAGCAGGTTGCCCTCCTCGTCGTACACGCCTTCCTCGTAGAGCGCCGCCGCGATGCCCTGCGTGACGCCGCCGTGCACCTGCCCGTCGATGATCTGCGGGTTCACCGGGTTGCCGACGTCATCGACGGCGACGTAGCGCAGGAGGCGCGTGTCGCCCGTCTCCGTGTCGACCTCGACGACGGCGGCGTGCGCGCCGGCCGGCCACGAGAAGTTCGGCGGGTCGAAGACTGCCGTCTCCTCGAGCCCGGGCTCCATCCCGTCGGGGAGATCGTGCGCCGCATGCGCCGCGAAGGCGGCCGCCTGGATCGTCATGCTCCGGTCGGGCGAGCCACTTGACCGAGAACGTCCCGCTTTCGAACTCGAGGTCGTCTTCGGACACCTCGAGCTGGTGAGCCACGATCCTGCGTGCCTTCGCGATGACCTTCTCGGACGCGTGGTACAGCGCGATCCCGCCGACCGTGAGTGACCTGCTGCCGTACGTGTCCATCCCGAGCTGCGACGAGGCGGTGTCGCCGTGAATCACCTCGACGTCGTCCACGCTCACGCCGAGCTGGTCGGCGGCGATCTGCGCGAAGGTCGTATCGTGACTCTGGCCGTGCGGCGAGGTCCCGACGACCACCTGCACCGAGCCGAGAGGCTGGAATCGCACAGTCGACGCGTCCCACCCCCCGACGGCGTAGCGGATCGCGCCCAGGATGCGCGACGGCGCGAGGCCGCACATCTCGTTGTACGTCGAGAAGCCGACCCCGATCTGCTTCGCGCCTCCGCTCTCGCGCCGACTCGCTTGATCTGCTCGGATCGACGCGAGATCGAGGTGCTCGAGGAGCTTGTCGAGCGATGCCTCGTAGTCGCCCGAGTCGATGGTGAGGCCCGAGGCCATCGTGTGCGGGAACTCCGTGACGAAGTTCTTCCTCCGCAGCGCGACAGGATCCATGCCGAGCTCGCGCGCGAGCGCGTCCATGGTGCGCTCGAGGACGTAGGTCGCCTCCGGCCGGCCGGCTCCGCGGTAGGCGTCGGTCGGAGTCGTGTTCGTGAACACCCCTGTGAAGGTGACGCTGTAGTTCGGGATCTCGTACGGGCCCGAGTAGATCCAGGCGCCCAGCAGCGGGATCCCCGGCGTGACGAGCTCGAGGTAGGCGCCCATCGCGCACCAGGCCTCGGACTTGACGGCGGTGATGTCCCCGTCACGCGTCGCGGCGAAGGTGAGCTCGTGCACGACGTCGCGTCCGTGGATCGTGCCGACGTAGTTCTCGGCGCGTTCCTCCGTCCACTTGACCGGGCGTCCAAGACGGCGCGAGAGGGCGATCGCGATCGGGCCCTCGCCGTAGACCTGGATCTTCGAGCCGAAGCCACCGCCGACGTCGGGCGCGATCACGCGGATCTTCGACTCGGGGATGCCGAGCACGAGCTGCAGGGCGAAGCGCATGATGTGCGGCGTCTGCGTCGCCGACCACAGCGTCACGTCGCCCGTCGGCCCGACTTGGGCGAGCACTCCTCGGGGCTCGATCGCATTCGGGATGAGCCTCGGCTGGAAGTAGCGTCGAGTGACGACGACGTCCGCGGCGTCGATCGCCGCCTGCACGCCGTCGCTCTCGAGCTTCCAGACGTAGCACTCGTTCGTCCCCAGGTCCTCGTGGACGAGCGGCGCCCCGTCAGCGAGCGCCTTCTCGACCTCGCCGACGGACGCGAGAGACTCGTAGTCGACTTCGACGAGCTCGGCCGCGTCCTTGGCGAGCGCGCGGCTCTCGGCGACGACGACGGCGACCGGGTCGCCCTGGTACCGGGCCTCTTCGGTGGCGAGCGGGAAGTGCGGAGGCATCTTGATGTCCTCGGTGACGGGCCAGGCGCACGGCATGCCGCCGGTCCAGTCGTCGGCGAGGTCCGCGCCCGAGAACGCCGCGACGACACCTTCCGCTGCGCGCGCGGCGTCGAGGTTCACGCTCACGATGCGCGCACGCGGATACGGCGAGCGCACGACGACCATGTAGACGGTCCCCGGCAACGTGAGGTTGTCGACGAACGTGCCCCTGCCACGAAGCAGGGAAGCGTCCTCCTTGCGCTTGACAGACGTTCCCATCACCTTGGCCGACGTCTCGAGAGCGGTCATGAAGCCACCCCCGCCGCCGCCGCGACCGCATGCACGACGTTGTGGTAGCCGGTGCACCGGCAGAGGTTTCCTTCGAGCCCCTCGCGGATGGCTGCCTCGTCGGTCGCAGCACCCGACTCGATGAGGCTGACCGCCGCAAGGACCATCCCGGGCGTGCAGTACCCGCACTGCAGCGCGTGGTGGTCGTGGAACGCCTGCTGAACCGGATGGAGCGCGCCGTTCGTCGCGAGCCCCTCGATGGTCGTGATCTCCATCCCGTCGGCCTGGACGCCGAGCATCGTGCACGACTTCACCGACTCGCCGTTCACGAGCACGGTGCACGCTCCGCACGACGAGGTGTCGCACCCGACATTCGTCCCGGTGAGGCCCAGTCGCTCGCGGAGGACGTACACGAGAAGCTCACGCGGCTCGACCTCGAGGTCGTGGCGTACGCCGTTCGCAGTCAGCGCCACTCGTCGCATCGACTCTCCCTTCGGCTCGATGTCCCGCGAGCGTAGTACGGCGACGAGCGTTCCGCCACCGTGCGTTGCGCGAGCTAGCCAACGCCCATCGGATGCTCTAGCGTGGAGGGGTCGACAGTGGGGGTTGCGAATGCGCATCGCGTCATCAGTCACCGCGATTTCCTGGATTCCGTCGGATGCGATCGAGGGCATGCCGAAGCTTCCGTTCGAGCTCGGCGTGGCGAAGTACGACGAGCCGCCGCCCGATCACCTCGAAGAGGGCGACCTCGAGCGCCTGCGCTCCGAAGATCGCTTTCGCGAGGCGAACCACCTCGTCGCCTCCATCGAGGTCGAGGACGGGAGAATCGTCGGTCACGAATACGAGGGCACGGGTCTCGTCGGCTCGACGACCTTCAGCCTCGGGATCACGGACATCACGATCCCCGGAGTCGCCTTCGAGGTCCTCCGGCAGGAGCCGGAGGTACGCGACGACAGCGTCCGCTTCGTGCAGACAGTGGGCGGCCGCGCCGGCTTCCCGGCTCCGCGCAGGGTGACGGGAAGACCGTTCGTCCGGATCCATTCGGCCACCGCCTGGACGACGCTCGCGCTCACGATTCGAGCGGACGGCTCCTCGGCGCACGAACTCGTCGGAGCGAGCACCTTCCCCCGGCACTGGGTCTACGACCGTGACGGAAATCTCGACGCGAAGTCGGGGACGATCGACTTCAAGACCTGGTACCGAGAGGCGCACGGCGAGCGAACGCCATGGGGCGACGAGGAGTCGGACGCCTTCGTCACGGCCGCCGAGAGCGCGCTCGAGCGAGAGATCTCGCGCGAGCTCATGGCGGGCAAGATGATCCCCGAGCGGCGAACGCTCGAGCCGGACGAGACGCTCGTCGAGCAGGGCGCTCCGGGCGACGAGCTCTACCTCGTGCTCGACGGCGTGCTCGGTGTCGTGATCGACGGCGAGGAGGTCGCCGAGATCGGGCCCGGCGCGATCGTCGGCGAGAAGGCGCTACTCGAGGGGGGCACGCGCACGGCCACGCTCAGCGCCCGAACGCGCAGCCGAATCGCGGTGATCCCGGGCGAGCTGATCGACCTGCAGGAGCTGGAGGACCTCGCGGCATCGCGGCAGGCGTAGACCCCGGGCCACTTTCCCAACCGGTTAGCGGCGCCGCTTGAGCGCCCGCTCGATGTCGCGCTGCGCGTCGCGCGCCGCGACGACGCGGCGCTTGTCAGCGCGCTCGCGGCCGCGCGCGAGCGCGATCTCGACCTTGACGCGCCCGTCCTTGAAGTACATGCGCGTCGGGACGAGGGTCAGCCCCTTCTCCCGCACCTTGCCGTACAGCGAGTCGATCTCACCTCGGTGGAGGAGGAGCTTGCGGTCGCGATCGCTCTGGTGGCCGAGCATGCCGGCCTGGGCGTACTCGGAGATCGACGCCCCGACGAGCCACGCCTCACCGCCGCGGATGTCCGCATACGCCTGTCCGAGCTGCACCTGGCCGTCCCGCACCGACTTCACCTCGCTGCCGGTGAGGACGATGCCTGCCTCGACTCGCTCGACGAGCTCGTAGTCGCGCCGCGCGCGGCGGTTCTCCGCGATCAGCTTGGTTCCGTCCTGTGCCACGTCGTTGAGTCTAGGCGGGCGACGAACGCCGAAGGTTCGGGGCGATGCGGCCGCGAAAGCGGCCGCCTTCAGGGGTCTTGGCGAGCGGGATCCGCGCGTCAGCGGATCCCGCTCCTGCCAGAAGTCGAGGGAGGCGAGCTGGGTACCGTCCCGACATGCCGCTCCAGAACCGCGTAACGCCGCTCGGAGAGCTCGTCGCCGACTCGGCGCGCGGCCTCGTGTACGGGAACCGCGGCTGCCTGCACGACGACGCCGGCCGCATCCGACGGAGCTACAACGGCAGGCGCTGGATCTCATGCCGCCTCGAGTTTCGCGGGTGGCAGCGCGAGCGCCTGCTGCAGCCCGGCAAGTTCACCGAGCTCTTCTTCCTCGACGAAGCCACGGCGTTGGCGGCGGGCCATCGTCCGTGCGCGCTGTGTCGGCGCGAGGACTACGTGCGCTTCGGTGAGCTCTGGCGCGAGCTGTATCCGCGCCAGAAAGGCGCCGATGCGATCGACCTCCAGCTCCACGAGGAGCGGATGAAGGTCGACCGCACCCGACGGACTCACGAGGCGCCGTACCCGACGTTGCCCATCGGCTCGTTCGTCCTGCGAGACGGCGCTCCCTGGCTGGTCGTGGGCTCGGAACTTCTCCGCTGGACGCCCGCCGGGTATGTCGACCGGACGTCGAGGCCGCCGGGCGGTCGAGCGCGCGTGCTGACGCCGGTCTCGCTCGTCTCGGTCCTCAGGTCGGGTTGGTGTGGCGCCGTGCCGCTCGTCCACCCTTCGGCACACGCGCGCTAGTCGTCGGGAAGAGCTGACGCGAAGCGACGCGCGACCTCGCGGAGCATCGCGAGCGCGACCGACGGCTCGGACTCGAGCACCTCGAGCGCGACGTCCCGGGGGATCGCGAGACTGCGCATCTCGGTCGCCGCCCGGACGCGCGCGTTCCGCTTTCCGCCGGGCGCGAGGAGCGTGAGCTCGCCGAAGAACGTGCCGGCGTGGAGGTCGACGGAGCCGCCGCGCCACTCGACGCTCGCCGTACCCTCGAGGATGACGAACATCCCGGATCCCGGGTCTCCCTCGAGCGCGACGATCTGACCGGCGCTGTTGACGAGCTCACCGCATCCCGTGGCCAAGCGTTCGAGGGTACCGTCGCTCGCCCCCTCGAACAGTGGTATGGCGCGGAGCTCGTCGACGGTCACGTGCGAGTTCATATCACGCGCGGGCGGTGATCCCGGCGCAGCGATCGCACAGCGGGAACCACGGCGCACACGACCGCCCGCACGAGCGGCAGCGGCCGATCGTCGGCGACTCGACCTCGACGCGCAGGCGGGCGACGACCCGCTGCGCGGCAGTCTCCTCGAGCGCGGCCGCCCGCTCGATCGTCACGCCTCCGACACCGGGGTACTGGAGCGCGAACCAGCGCAGGATGCTCGCCTCGCGGCCCGCCAGCTCCGCGTCCTCGAGCGGCGCGTTCCGGAGTCGGGCGGTGTCGAGCAGGAAATTCAGTTGTGGCCGCGCGATCCGGTCGCCCGCGATCGCGAGCGACAGCGTCGCGAGGAGCTCGAGGTTGTCCTCGTCGACCGGCGCGTTGACGAGCTTCCAGCTGTCTGCGAGTGACAGTCGGCGGCCGCGGTCGGCGAGGCGTCGCTGCACGGCCTGGAGTCGGAGCCGGAGCGGCTGCAACGTCTCGACGGCGAGCCAGCTCTCGTGGGCCCACTCCCTCAGCGCGACCCGATGCCACGCGACCAGGGCCGCATCGAGCTGGAGCGGATCCTCGACCCCGAGATCCGCGAGTTGCGGCCGGATGCGAGCCTCGTCGACCGCGCGATAGCCGAGGTGACCGCCGGGCAGCGGAACGTGAGGCTCGAGCGCGGACTCGACGAGCTGGGGATCGGCCGTTCCCCAGCCGAGACCGGCGAGCACGCCGACGTGCCCGCGCTCCACGAGGCCGAAGCGACCGGCCCGTCCCGCGATCTGCGCCAGCTCCCACGGCAGGAGGTCGCGCCGTTCCTCGCCGTCGAACTTCGTCGTCTCCGCGAACAGGAGCGTCTCGCAGGGGAGGTTCACCCCGTGCCCGAGGACGTCGGTGGCGACGCAGACGTCGGCTGCGCCGGAGAGAAAGCGGTCGATCTCCTCGCGCCGCGAGGACAGCGGCATCGCGCCGTACAGGACGGCAACGCGCGCGGGATGGAGCCGGTTCACCTCACCTGCCAGCGCAAGCACCGCTCGCCGGCTGAAGGCCACGACGACCGTGCCCGTCGTCAGCGAACGAAGCGTGCGCTCGCCGACGAACTCGAGCGGGAGCTTGCGCTCGAAGATCTTCAGCTCGTGACCCGGAAAGGCGCGGTCGACGAGCGGGAGCGCGTCGAGGGCACCCAGGAGGAGGATCTCGCGGTACTCGCCGGCGAGCAGCAGCCGCGTCCAGGCAGAGCCGCGCTCCGTGTCGTCGGCCCACTGCACCTCGTCGAGGACGAGGAGCTCGCCGCGCTGGGGCGCCATCTCGACCGTCGAGCAGATCACGGGCGCGTGCTCGTTGACCCGCTCCTCGCCCGTGACGAGGCCGACGTGCTCGGCGCCGATCCACTCTCCCAGCCGGCGGTGCGCCTCCTGCGCGAGCATCCGCAGCGGCCCCGCGTAGACACCGGAGCGCTTCTCGGCCAGCTCCTGCAAAGCGGCATGCGTCTTCCCGGAGTTCGTCGGGCCCAGGTGCGCGACGACCCGCTCGGGCTGGGTCTGCCGGACGGGCAGCGAGACGGCGACGCGGCGCTCCGCCTGCTTCACAGCCTGTGCGGGACTGCGGCGGCGCGCGCGATCGGAGCGGCTCGGCCGCTTCTGGCGGCCGCGTGGTGGGCGCCGTGCGCGCATCGGCCGCACGGTACCCCGACCACGCCCTCGGCCGTCACTTCACCTTCGCGTCGCGGGAGCTCGGCTCGCGACCCGCCGTTTCGGGCACAGCACGAATGCTCGCCACTCGCGCGTTCCAGACGAGGAGGGTCTGCCGACCGCTCGATTCGCGCGATCGCTCGTGCCGACTTTCGACCGGCGCCGGCGCCGTCTGACGCGGAGTCCGTTTCACCCTGTCGCCTCGGCGATCTTGACCCCACGAGTCGCGGGCTTGCTCGAGGTCCGCGACGCGATGTGCTTCGCGATGCGCTTTCCGTCGCGGCCGGCGCCGAGGACGAGCATGGAGCTGAACGAGTGCAGAAACGGCATGCCCGCGAAGTACAAGCCCGGCACTGAGGAAACAGCACCCCGCTTCTGGTCGGGGTACCCGTCGTCCTCTCGTGGCACCGGAAACCGGATCCAGTCCCAGTCGTTGCGGAACCCGGTGCACCAGACGACGTTTGCGACGTCGAGGACGCGACCGTCGGCCAGCACCGGCATCCCGTCCTCGACCCCGACCGTTCGGTCGAGGACACGCTCGACGCCGGCAGCTTCGAGATCGGGGCGCTTCGCCCGGATGAGCGGCCCTCCTCCCCAGCGGATCTCGTGCTTCACCTTGCGGCCCATCGGCGTGTTGACGGTCAGGACCCGCGTCCAGAGGAAGCGCAGTACGGGCCATGCCACGCGCATCCGCCGGCTCTCGAGGGGGACGGGAATCTGGCCGGTGTCCCTTCCGGACAGAACGGTCGCATACCCCGCGCGCGCTACCTCGAAGGCAATGTCGCCTCCCGAGTGCGCCGCACCGACCACGAGCACCGGCCCCGCCTGCAGTTGTTCCGGTCCGCGGTAGTCAGCGGAGTGGAGCTGCCGAATCGCGGGATCGAGCTTGGCCGCGAACGGGGGAATGATCGGGCGCTCGTGTTGGAACACACCCGTCGCGACGACCACGTTGTCCGCGCCGATGCGACGATCGCCGGCGGTCACGACATATCCGTCTCCGCTCTTCTCGAGCGCATCGGCAGCGATCCCGGATCGGACGGGTAGCTCGAACCGCTTCGCGTAGGACTCGAGGTAGTCCGCCATCTCGAGACCGGTCGGATACGAATGGGGCGGGGCCGGAAATGCCATGCCCGGAAGACCGTCGAAGCTCGCGGGCGAATACAGCCGAAGCGAGGGCCAGCGCTTGCGCCACGAATCACCGACGCGCTCGTTCGCGTCGAGGATCACGAATGCGCGCTTCTGCGGACCTGAGGTGGTAGCCGACAGCGAGACCCGCTTGACCGCCGCCGATGATCACCGTCTCGACATGTTCATCCGTCGCCATCTCCTTCTCCTTTCACGCTCGACACGACGACGGTAGGCCGATGCCGCTGCGGTTTCATCGCGGGAAGCAACCAACTGCGCGACGGACCAGCTGTGGTCATTTCTGACCATTTCGTCCGGAGTCGGACGAGCTGGTGCTCGAACGCGAACGATGCGGCGGCCGTGCGCGACGACACGTCGAGCTTCGCGAAGATGTTCTGCAGTGTGCCGCGCGACCGTGTGCTCGCTGATGACGAGCTCTGCGGCGATCTCGCGTGTTCGATCTCGCCCGAAGCGCCGCAGACGCGAGCACCTCGAGCTCGCGCGCCGGGTCAGACCGTCGGGCGCAGCGGTGCCCGTGCGGGCAGGTGGGCGGCGACGCGCGCGACGTCCGGAGCGGCCCTCAGCTGCTCGAAGGCCGCACGTGCGGCCTCCGAGCTCGAGTGTTGCAGCGTCGTCGTCGCCGCAGAGCCCGGCACGCGAGACCGACGAGCTCTCGCGTCCGCGCGACCTCGTACGGCGCCTCGAGCTCCTGCCAGACCCTCGACCGCGTGGCGCAGCGGCCATCAGCGCGGCTCCTGCGCATCGCCCTCGCCGAGATGCACCGCGCCTCGCGCGTAGGCGACCATTGCGCCCGAGCATCGCGCTCTCGATAGCGCCCGGCGAGTGCCTCGAGCTCGCGCGCACGCGCGACCGGCGTCCTCGACGGTCGCCGGCGGCGAGCATGATCTCGACCGTACGCAGGAAGCAGTCCCAGCTCGCCTCAACGGATCGGCGCGTCTCGGCCGAGCACGCGTTGAAGATCGGCTGCCACCGCCGCGTCCAGCCGGCCCTGCGCGAGCCGCAGCTGCGCCAGCCCCGGCTGCAGGGTCCCAGCCCCGACCGGCTCGCCTCCGGTACGCCTCCTCGGCCGCCTCGATAGTCGCCGAGCAGCCGCTGAAGCTCGCCCTCGCGGTACAACGCCAGTCCGACCCGTCCGAGATTCTCCGCCTCGATGAAGCGCCGCCTCGCCCGCTTCGCCTCCTCGAGCGCGTCCGGCCAGTCGCCGCTGAGCTGGAGGATCTCAGCGCGATGCACGAGGCAGCGGCCGGTGAAGGCGACGACGATCCGGCTGGCCCTCGCACCAGCGCCGTCGAGCGCAGCCGTCCACTCCTGCGCGCGCCGCAGCGTCGTAGACCTCCTGGCACGCGAGGATCACGCCGCAGTACACGATGCCCGTCGCGATCGGCGACAGCTCCGCGATCCGTCGTCACCGCCGAGCATCGACTCGTCGAGCAAGAGCGAGCCCTCGCGCCACTCGACCGCCTTGATCAGCATGTATCCCTGCGCGTGGCTCGCGAGCGCGAATCCGTCCCGGATCGCCGAAGCGCTCCGCGATCGACACAGCCTCGGCCGCGACGCCGCCGCGGTCTCGAACTCGCCCGCTGCCTCGTGCCTCGAACACGAGCGGCATGAGGACGTAGCCGCGTCGCCGCGGAGTCGGCCGGCCCCCTGGCGCTCGAGCAGCCGCTGTGCTCGCCCGATCCACGCGCCGCCGGGCCCGATCTCGCCTCGCGTCGTGAGGAGGTCAAGCCGCACCACACGGCGCAGCGGACGCAGATAGCAGCTCCTCCTGTTCGAGGTACGCGTGGTGGGCGCGGTCGAGGAGTGCTCACGTACTCGTAGTCGCGGCCGAGCATGAACGCCGTCGTCGCGAGCAGCTCGAGATCGGCCGGCTGAGCGGCGTCGCGGCGTCGATGCGGCCGACGACAGCAGGATCGTATGCGTCTCTCTCCAGGCTCGCCTCGCATACGCCTCGCGCCCGCGTTCGAGCGTCGGCCGACGCCCTTGAGCTCACGCGGGCGACTAGACCCGGAGGAAGCGGCGCAGCGTCAGACCCGAGCCGAGCGCGCCGATGGCGAGGCCGCCGAGGACGAGGATCGTCGCCGTCCACGTGAACGCCATCGCGCGCACGTCCGGGTCGTCCTGGATGTGGCCGAGGACCTGCGGGATCGCGACCTCGCGTCCGACGAAGAGCAACAGCACGGCGGCAACCGATCCGGCCAGACCCGTCAGCACGCCCTCGAGCATGAACGGACCCCGGACGTACCAGTTCGACGCGCCGACGAGCTTCATCACCTCGATCTCGCGACGCCGCGCGAAGATCGACAGGCGGATCGTGTTCGCGATGAGGATCGTCGAGGCGGCAAGGAGGATGATCACGATGATCCCGAAGACGACCTGGATACCCCGGGCGATCTGCAGGATCCGTTGCGAGACCTCTTTCCCGTAGCGCACCTGGTCGACCGCAGGAAGCCTCGCCTTCTGGACCGAGATGGCGATCGCTTCCGTGTCTTCCCCGCGCGTGGGGACGACGTCGAACGACGCCGGCAGCGGGTTCGACGCGAGGTTCGCGGTCAGCTCGGGGTTGCGCTTGCGCATGATCTCGAGCGCCTTCTCCTTCGTGATGAAGGTGATGCCACCCGGCTGCTTCACACGCTCGTCGGACTCGAGGTGGATGCGCAACGCGTTGATCTGCTTCCTCGTCGCCCCGTCGGCGACGAAGACGTGCACCGCGAGCTCGCGCTTCTTGTCGTCGGACCACGAGACGAGCCACGTGCCGAGCCCGATGAACACGCCGATCAGGAACATCCCGATCAGCACCGACAGCGCCGACGCGACCGTCGTCGAGACGTTGGCGCCGATCGAGCGGAGGGCCTCGGCGAAGAGCGTGCGGATTCTCGTCATCGCGACTCTCGGCCGATGACGGTGGAGGGTGTGGAACCGGAGGCCCCACGCTCCCGGCACGCGGGGCGTTGCCCGCGACCGCGAGCCGAAGCGAGCGGCTATCCTCCGCGTACCCCCCACGCCGCTCGTCGCGCACGAGCTTGCCCATCTCCAGCGCGATCACGCGCTTGCGCATCTTGTCCACCATCTCGCGGTCGTGCGTGACCATGAGGATGGTCGTCCCGGTGCGGTTGATCCGGTACAGGAGCTGCATGATCCCGACCGACGTGTCGGGGTCGAGGTTCCCCGTCGGCTCGTCGCAGACGAGGAGCGACGGATGGTTCACCATCGCGCGCGCGATCGAGACGCGCTGCTGCTCGCCGCCGGAGAGCTCCTCCGGTCGCGAGCTCATCTTGTGGGCGAGGCCGACGAGGTCCATGACCTCCGGCACCTTCTTGCGGATCAGCGCATCCGACTGGCCCTGCACCCTCAGCGCATAGCCGATGTTCTCGGCCGCCGTGCGATTCGGGAGGAGCTTGAAGTCCTGGAACACGCAGCCGAGGTTCCGTCGGAGCAGCGGCACTTTCGAGCGTTTCAGTCGTCCGAGGTCGCGGCCGCCGACGATGATGCGTCCGCCCGTCGGCTCGACCTCCTTCAGCAGGAGGCGGATGAGCGTCGACTTGCCGGAGCCCGACGCGCCGACGACGAAGACGAACTCCCCCTTGTCGATGACGAAGGAGACACCGTCGAGCGCGGTGACGTGGTTCGTCTCGTACACCTTCTTGACGTCCTCGAACACGATCATCGCCGCGCCGCTCGGCCCCTCGGCGGCGGGCTGCAGCTCGACGTTGGTATCGGGTTCGGCGAGGGCCGTCATGTCTCTGTGCGAGGGGTCATCCGTCACCGGGCGTCAGCTGACGCAGCCCGCGCGGGCCGCTCCGGCTCGTTTGAGAACGCTGCAGTGTAGCCGACGTTTTCCCTGCACTCTGCCCCCGGCGCAGAACGGAATCCGCGAGCGCGGATCCCGTTCGCGCAGACCCCTGAAGCCGTCCGCTTCGCGGCCGGGTGCGATCGATCCCCATCGTCTAGACCACCTGACCTGCAGCCTTGGCGAGGAGATAGGCGTGCACAGCGCCCGGCGCAGAACGGAATCCGCGAGCGCGGATCCCGTTCGCGCAGACCCCTGAAGCCGTCCGCTTCGCGGCCGGGTGCGATCGATCCCCATCGTCTAGACCACCTGACCTGCAGCCTTGGCGAGGAGATAGGCGTGCACAGCGCCCGCGCAGAACGGAATCCGCGAGCGCGGATCCCGTTCGCGCAGACCCTGAAGCCGTCCGCTTCGCGGCCGGGTGCGATCGATCCCCATCGTCTAGACCACCTGACCTGCAGCCTTGGCGGGAGATAGGCGTGCACGGCGCCCGCGCAGAACGGAATCCGCGAGCGCGGATCCCGTTCGCGCAGACCCCTGAAGCCGTCCGCTTCGCGGCCGGGTGCGATCGAATCCCCATCGTCTAGACCACCTGACCTGCAGCCTTGGCGAGGAGGTAGGCGTGCACGAAGCCGTCGAGGCCGCCGTCGAGGACCGCCTGCGTGTTCCCCACCTCGAAGTCGGTCCGGTGGTCCTTGACGAGCTGGTACGGGTGCAGCACGTAGGAGCGGATTTGACTCCCGAAGCCGATGTCCTGCGCAGCCCCACGCTCGCGCGCGAGCTCGGCCTCTCGCTTCTCCTCCTCGAGCTCGGCGAGCCGTGAGCGAAGGATTCGCATCGCCGTCTGCTTGTTCGACGTCTGCGAGCGCTCGTTCTGGCACTGGACGACGATGCCCGTCGGAAGGTGCGTGATCCGCACAGCGGAGTCGGTCTTGTTCACGTGCTGCCCGCCCGCGCCGCTCGAGCGGTACGTGTCGACGCGCAGGTCGGCCTCGTCGATCTCGACCGGGACGTCGTCGGGCAGGAGCGGGGCGACGACGACCTGGGCGAACGCGGTGTGGCGGCGGTGCGCGGAGTCGAACGGCGACAGACGCACGAGCCGGTGGACGCCGCGCTCGGCTTTCAGCGTCCCGTACGCGTTCTCGCCCTTGACCGCGACCGTCGTCGACTTGAGGCCGGCCTCCTCGCCCGGGCTCGCCTCCAGCACCTCGGTGTCGAACCCCCGATCGGAGGCCCAGCCGAGGTACATCCGCAGGAGCATGTCGGCCCAGTCCTGGGCGTCCGTGCCGCCCGTCCCGGCGTCGATCTCGAGGTGCGTCACCGGCGTCGTACTCGCCCGTCGAAGAGCGCGTCCTCCTGCAGACGCCCGAGCTCGCCCTCGAGGGAGGCGACGAGAGCCGATCTCCGGCTCGTCCTCGCCGAGTCGAGGAGCTCGCGCGCGTCGTCGTACTCGCCCTGGAGACGCTCGTAGCGCTCGAGCTTGCGCGTGACGCGAGAGTGCTCGGTGGAGATGCGCGTGGCGCCCGACTGGTCGTCCCAGAACCCGGGCGCCCCCATCGCCTCCTCGAGCTCGCCGCGCCGCTGCGCTAGGCGATTCGGGTCAAAGGTAATCACGGACCCAGGCGAGCTGGGCCCCGATCCTGC
>CAVYQX010000009.1:0-97009 GCA_963770715.1 uncultured Gaiellaceae bacterium | reverse complement strand
GATCACGTACGAGCACGTGACGAAACGCTTCGACGAGACGACTGCCGTCGACGATCTGAACATCGACGTCGTCGACGGGGAATTCCTCGTCCTCGTCGGTCCATCCCGGCTGCGGGAAGACGACTGCGCTGCGGATGCTCGCCGGGCTCGAGGACGTGACCGAGGGGAGGATCCTCATCGGCGAGCGGATCGTCAACAACGTCGCTCCGGGGAAGCGCAACATCGCGATGGTGTTCCAGTCGTATGCGCTCTACCCGCACATGACGGTGTACGGCAATCTCGCCTTCAGCCTCAAGAACTTCGGCGTCCCGAAGCAGGAGATCGAACGGCGCGTCCGTGAAGCCGCCGCGATCCTCGAGCTCGACCCGCTGCTAAAGCGCAAGCCCAAGCAGCTCTCCGGGGGACAGCGCCAGCGGGTTGCGCTCGGCCGCGCGATCGTCCGCGAGCCAGCGGCGTTCCTCATGGACGAGCCCCTCTCGAACCTCGACGCAGCGCTGCGGGTCCAGACGCGGGCAGAGATCCTGAAACTCCAGGACCACCTCGGAACCACGACGATCTACGTTACGCACGATCAAATCGAGGCGATGACAATGGGCGACAGGATCGCCGTGATGAATCTGGGTGTCCTCCAGCAGATCGGCCCGCCGAAGGATCTCTACATGAGTCCCGCGAACACCTTCGTCGCGACGTTCATCGGATCGCCCGCGATGAACCTTCTGCCCTCCGGTGCCCTTGGCGTCGGCATCGGGGGCTCCGGGCAGCTCGTGGGGTTCCGCCCCGAGCATGTGCAGCTCGGAAACGGCAAGCCGAATTGCGCGCACTACGACGCGACAATCGAGGTGGTCCAGTACCTCGGTGACGAGCAGCTCGCGTACCTGCGGCTCGGCGACGCCGAGATCGTCGCCAAGCTCCCGCTCGGGCCAGCGCTCGAGACCGGCCGCAGAGAGACGTTCGCCGTGCCGTTCCACCACCTGCTGCTCTTCGATGCGGAAAGTGGCGAAGCGGTGGGCTCTGCGGCCTGACCGGGGCGCGTCCGATCGTCCAAGGCGTCGGCTCGCGGGCCAGGGGCCGGCCAGAGCCGGTCGAGGGTCTCGCGCCAAGCCTGCTCGTGCGGCGAGTCGACGAGTACGCCGTCCACGTCGAAGATGGCTGCCTGCAGAGGGACATGGCCGACCATGTCGAAACGGTAGGCCATCGGCCTCAGCGACGGTGGTAACCAGTCTGGTGACAGTCCGGTGAGCGCCCAGCCGCCCGACCGTGCCTCCTCGGAGAAGTCCCGCCCAGGGAGTGACGATGAAACGCGGGCGTGGCTGGTCGAGATCGAGGGTGTCGATCCCGCCCGTGAGCCGGCGCGCGCGGTGATCCTCGCCCTCGGGGATGGGATCGTCGGGACGAGGGCGGACTCGTCCGCCAGCACCGAGAGCGCGGGCGTGTTTGCTGCGGGCATCTATGAGGGCGAGGGGCCGGAGACGGCGCTTGCGCCGCTCCCGGTTTGGAACCGGGCTCCGCTCGAGGACGCGACTCCCCGGCGCCGGGTGCTCGACCTGCGGGATGGAACCCTGCGCATGGAGCTCGACACGCCCGACGGCGAGGCCACAACCGTGGCGTTCGCGTCTCTCGCGAGCCCGGGCACCGCGGTCCTCGTGGCCGAGAGTACCGCCTTCCAGGATGACCGGACGGAACCGCTGAGGGTTCCTCCCGCCGCCGAGCACGGCCGTGAGGACGCCCGCTGGTGGGCACGCGTCCACGGCAGTGGCGGCGTGGCCGTCGCAGCGTCCGAGCGAGTTGTGCGAATGGCGGCTGCTCGGCTGCGGCTCGAGCGACTCGTGGCCTACGCCACCGACCCGCGGCAGGCGCCTCGGCCAGAGGCTGCCCTGGAAGCCCTCGAGGCCGCGGAGCGGCTCGGAGTCGAGAACCTGCTCGCTGAGCAGCGCTCGTCCTGGGCGCGCCGTTGGTCCGCTGCAGACATCCGCATCGAAGGTGACCCGGAGCTGCAACGGGCTGTGCGCTTCTGCCTCTTCCACCTCATGGCCTCGGTTGCCGACCGGCCCGAGGCCGCACTCGGTGCGAGGGGGCTCAGCGGCCTTGGCTATCGCGGACACGTCTTCTGGGACACCGATGTCTTCGTACTGCCGTTCCTGGCCGCGACGCACCCGCCAGCCGCCCGCGCCCTCGTGGGCTATCGCGTTCAGCGCCTCGATGCGGCGCGGGCGGCCGCTGCCCGCGGCGGGTTCGACGGTGCCCGCTTTCCGTGGGAATCAGCCGATACCGGCGAGGACGTCACCCCCACGTGGGTCACGGACTCGAGCGGCAATCCGCTCCATGTCTTGACTGGCGAGCAGGAGGAGCACATCACCGCCGACGTCGCCTGGGCCGTGGCTCGGTACCAGAGCTGGAGCGGCGACGCGCAGACACTGGGCGCCTGCCGCGAGCTCCTATGCGAAACGGCGCGCTACTGGGCGTCGCGCATACGTCTCGACTCTGGCGGAGTAGCACACATCGACGGCGTCATCGGCCCCGACGAATACCACGAGAACGTCGATGACAACGCATTCACGAACACAATGGTGCGCTGGAATCTGCTGCACGCCGCTGACGTCGGGCGGTCGGGCGCCGAGGAGGCCAGCCACTGGCGCAGATGCGCCGCGGCCCTCGCTGACGGGCACGATCCGACCGGTGGCCCTCACGAGCAGTTCGCAGGCTACTTCGGCCTCGAGCCGCTTACCGTCGCCGACCTTCCGCAGGGCGTCGATCCCGTTCAGTTGCTCGGCGCAGAGCACCTGCAGCGGACCCAGCTCGTCAAGCAGGCGGACGTTCTCATGCTCCACCTACTCATCCCGGAGGTCGTTAGCGCAGGCTCGCTCGGCCCCGATATCGACTGGTACGAGCCCCGCACGACACACGCCTCATCGCTTTCGGCGCCGGTGCACGCGGCGGTGCTCGCGCGGGCCGGGCGGCTCGACGGCGCGCTTCCCTACCTTCGCAAGAGCGCGACGATCGATCTCGATGATCGTGACGGCAACACTCGCGACGGTCTCCATGTCGCTGCAATGGGAGGCGTCTGGCACGCTCTCGTCCACGGCATCGCCGGCCTCGAGCTTCACGGTCAGAACCTGAAGCTGCACCCGTGTCTGCCGGCCGGCTGGGAAGCGCTGGAGTTCCAGGTCATGGTCCACGACGTCGCCTTCCACTTCCGCGTGCTCCCCGATCGAGTCGCCGTGCGCGCGGACACAGCGCGCGTTGTGCGGGTTGGCACCTGCGAGGATTGGATCGACGTCGGGGCCGACGGCGTGGTGGTCGAGCACGACGCCCTCGGCTGGCGCCTCGCTCGTTAGCTGCGTCTCCCATCTCGCGGGATCCGCGGCGACCTCGACGAAGTGGCTGATTGTCTCGGTCTCGAACACGTCGAGATTCGCGACCTTGCCGAGAACGCGGAACGCGGCCTCGAGGTTCGGGCAACGGTCGTGCCCAGTAGTGTAGGCTCGCCAACAGTTGAATATCTCTCGTATTTCGGTGTCGACTTGCAGCGAGCCTTATCCGGTCGGACGTTCGCCGCGCGTGGACAGCCGGCGTCCGGGCGGCACACGCTGATGACCCACTTCGATCTGCACATCGCAGACTTCCGGACGGAAGGTGGCTCGGAGGATCTGTTCGAGCGGATCGTCGCCGCTGTGGAGGCGGCCGAACGGGCGGGCTTCGACGCGGTGTCGGTCATGGACCACGTCCACCAGATACCGCCGTACATGGCTCGCACCGACCCGATCCCGGAGGCGTACGTGCTCCTCGGCGCACTCGCCGCGCGGACGAGCCGGATCCGTCTCGGCACACTCGTCACCGCTGTCACCTACCGCAACCCTGCGCTGCTGGCGAAGATGGTGACGACGCTCGATGTCGTCTCAGGCGGGCGGGCATACCTCGGGATCGGCGCGTCGTGGCAGGAGGATGAGTACCGGTCGTATGGCTTCGGCAACGCGCTCCTGCGGATCGGCGAGCGGCTGGACCGGCTCGAGGAGGCGCTCAAGGTCTGCAAGGCGATGTTCACCGCAACGGAGGCGCACTTCGAAGGTCGCCATTACCGACTCGACGGAGCCCTCAACGTCCCTCGGCCCGTGCAACATGGCGGGCCGCCGATCCTCGTGGGCGGCGCCGGCGAGCGGAGGCTCTTGCGGCTCGTCGCACGCTACGCGGACATCGCCAATGTCTTCGGCGACCCCGCGACCGTGCGCCACAAGCTCAGTGTGCTCGAGCGGCACTGTGACCAGATCGGCCGCGACCCGGCCGAGATCCTGAAGACGCGTACCGGCATGCTGATCGTCGCCCCCACGCCCGCCGATGCCGAGCGACGCGCAGCTGCCGCCCGGCAGGCAATCGGGATGGACGCGGAAACGTTTCGTTCGCGGTGCATCATCGGCGACCCGGACGAGGTCGCCGAGCAGGCACGGCTCCTGCTCGACGCGGGTCTCGACGGGCTCATGTTCTTCACAGCAGGGCTCTGGACGACAGAGGACGTCGCGTTGGCCGGAGAAGCAATCGGGAAGCTTCGTGGGTGACGCTGGGTCTTCCACGGGCGCAGACGACGAGGAGACAGGAGGATCGAGATGAGGGTCGCAGTGCTCGGGACAGGAATGGTGGGCCAGGCACTCGCAGGCAAGCTGGCCGAGCTCGGCCACGAAGTCGTGGTGGGGACCCGGGATCCGGAGGCGACTCTGGCAAGGAGTGAGCCCGACTCCCTCGGCAACCCGCCCTTCGGCGTCTGGCTCGAAGCACACCCGCTGGTCGCGTTGGGTACGCCCGCCGAGGCGGTGACCGCGGCCGAGCTGATCGTGAACGCCACGAACGGTGTCGGCTCGGTCGCGATGCTCGAGTCAGCGGGCGAGGAGAACCTGGCCGGGAAGGTGCTGGTGGACATCGCCAACCCGCTGGACGTCTCGCAGGGGTTCCCCCCCTCGCTCTTCGTCTGCAACACGGACTCGCTCGGCGAGCAGATTCAGCGCCGCTTCCCGCAGGCGCGGGTCGTAAAGGCGCTGAACACGATGAACTGCGAGGTGATGATCGACCCGGCCAAGGTGCCGGGCGAGCACGACGTCTTCGTCTGCGGCGAGGACGCCGATGCCAAGCGCCAGGTCGGAGAGCTGCTTCGGAGCTTCGGCTGGCCGGGCGAGCGCATCCGCGACCTCGGCGGGATCAGCTCGGCCCGGGGCACCGAGATGTACCTCCCCCTCTGGATCCGTCTGTGGGGAGCGCTCGGGACGGGATACTTCAACATCCAGGTCGTCCGCAGCCCCGAGGATGGGCAGCGATGATCGTTCGCATCTCGCGAGGGCGATTCGGGCTCGAGCGAGTGGATGAGGTCGAGCGCCTGCTGGTCGCGAGCGAGGACCCGCTCCGCGATGCCCTGCAAGAGCTGCCTGGGCTCGTGCGCTACTACGTCGGCATCGACCGGGACCAGGGGACGGTCACGAACACAAGCGTATGGGACACCATCGAGCATGCCCGCGCGATGAACGAGCTGCGAGCGATGCTCGCCCAGCGCCCGATCCTGGAGGCCGCGGGCGTCGAGTTCGACTCAATCACCAACCATGAAGTGTTGTGGTCGATCGGTCAGTGATCGGGGCTTTCATATGGTATCGGCGAGGCGACCGCGCTTCTGTGCGCCCGGATGGGCACGATTCGCCTCGCCTCGTCACCCCACGCGCAATAGAGCCACGCCTTCACGCAATAGCGTGACCATGTGGGTCGCCCGGTTTGGCGCTGTGTGGCGCGCACCTGCCGCAATGCAGCTCTTCGGCGAGTATCGGTTATGCGAGCCGACGCTCCGGAATCCCAGATAGAAGTTGCCGGGACAGAGCGGCGGACTCCTAATCCGCGGGTCGGAGGTCGAATCCTCCCGGGCGCATGCGAATTGCCTGCAAATGCGCAGAATCTCATCGCCATATTCGAAGGGGTGACGGCGGCCCACACCGCCTAGAGCGATTTCTTATCCGAGATCGGGCCTCGGCTAGCTGAAGGGCCTTCATTGGTGGAGGAACTGGTGACCCCCGGCTTGCAAAGCGGTCGGGCACAGGAGCTCGGGAGCTCCTGAACGGGGCTCCCGTGAATTGCTAGTTGTGGGTGGTTGGTACCCGCACAGTCGCTGATCGCGTCGTCGCGTTACCGCAGTCGTCCGGTAGCGCTGCAGGTGTCGTGTAGATGCGCTCAGTTCCGTACTCGCTTCGCTCCGCGCGAAGCCTGAGCGTGTCCTGGTCGACGGTAACGACGTCGTTCGTCGTGTTCCCATCGGCGCCTCCGGGCGCCTTGTCGGGCTCGTTCGACGTGGCCGAGACGAGCGTCACCGTCGGACTCGGATCAACAGCGCGAGCCCGCGAGTTAGTCTGGGAGCCATGGTTGTCCGACCGCGGCGACAGGCATGAGCGACCCGATGCGGGACGTGACGCCGCTGCCGGACCTGCTGCACGGGCGCTCCCACACCGGCCCGGTCCGCGAGCGCCGACCCGTCTACGTCGACCTGCTGCCGCCGTGCAACGCCGGCTGCCCGGCCGGCGAGAACATCCAGGCCTGGCTCGTCGCACACCCAGGCGGGCCGGCACGAGCAGGCGTGGCGTCAGCTCGTCGCCGACAATCCGCTGCCCGCGATCCACGGGCGGGTCTGCTACCACCCGTGCGAGAGCGTCTGCAACCGCGCCGACCTCGACAGCGCCGTCTCGATCCATTCGGTCGAGCGGTTCCTGGGCGACCTCGCGCTCGAGCAGGGGTGGCACTTCGACCCTCCGCCGGTCCGCAGCGGCAAGCGGGTGCTCGTGGTCGGCGCCGGGCCGTGCGGTCTGTCGGCCGCCTACCACCTGAGCCGGCTCGGCCACGAGGTCGAGATCCGGGACTCGGGCGAGGAGACGGGCGGGATGATGCGGTACGGCATCCCGGCCTACCGGCTGCCCCGCGACGTGCTCACCGGCGAGCTCGACCGGATCGCGGCGATGGGCGTGCGGGTGACCTGCGGGCACAGGGTCGAGGACCTCGTCGCCGAGCGCGAGGAGGGCGCTTTCGACGCGGTCTTCGTCGCGGTCGGGGCGCACCTCTCCAAGCGGGTCGACATCCCGGCCCGCGATGCCGGCCGGATCGTCGACGCGGTGTCGTTCCTGCGCAGCGTCGCCTCCGGCGAGCGGCCGGTGATCGGCCGGCGCGTGGCGGTCTACGGCGGCGGCAACACCGCGATGGACGCCGCCCGGGTCGCCCGCCGGATGGGTGCGGACGAGGCGCTGATCGTCTACCGGCGCACCCGCGAGCAGATGCCCGCCCATCTCGAGGAGGCCGAGGACGCCGAGCGGGAAGGCGTGCGGATCCACTGGCTGCGGACGATCACGGCCTTCGACGGCCCGGAGCTGCAGGTCGAGCTGATGGAGCTCGACGAGTCCGGCTACCCGCAGCCGACCGGCCGGTTCGAGACGCTCGCCGCCGACACGGTGATCCTGGCGCTCGGCCAGGAGTCCGACACCGCCTTCCTGCGCCAGGTGCCGGGCGTGGAGTTCGAGCGCGACGGGACCGTGCAGGTGTCGACGTCGCTCCAGACCGGCAGCCCCGGCGTGTTCGCGGGCGGGGACATGGTGCCGAGCGAGCAGACCGTGACGGTCGGCGTCGGCCACGGCAAGAAGGCCGCCCGCCACATCGACGCCTGGCTGCGCAGCGCCGCCGCCGTGAGCCCGCCGAAGCACGAGCTGGCGACGCTTCGACAAGCTGCATCTCTGGTACTTCGGCGACAACGCCCGCCGGCAGCAGCCCGAGCTCCCGCCCGAGGAGCGGATCGCGGACTTCGGCGAGGTGGTCGGCGGCCTCTCCGCCGAGGAGGCGGTCTACGAGGCGGGCCGGTGCCTGTCGTGCGGCAACTGCTTCGAGTGCGACGGCTGCCTGGGCGCCTGCCCCGAGGACGCCGTGATCAAGCTCGGCGAGGGGCACCGCTACCGGTTCGACTACGACCGCTGCACCGGCTGCGGGGCGTGCTTCGAGCAGTGCCCGGTGCACGCGATCGAGATGGTCGCGGAGCGCGACTGAGATGCGGGCGACGGTCGACGGCAACGAGGCCGCGGCCTCGGTCGCCTACCGGCTGAACGAGGTCTGCTGCATCTACCCGATCACGCCGTCGTCGCCGATGGCCGAGCTGGCCGACGAGTGGGCGAGCCAGGGGCGGCCCAACGTCTGGGGCACCGTGCCCGCGGTGGTCGAGATGCAGAGCGAGGGCGGGGCGGCCGGCGCCCTGCACGGTGCGCTGCAGAGCGGTGCGCTGGCGACGACGTTCACCGCCTCGCAGGGCCTGCTGCTGATGATCCCGAACATGTACAAGATCGCCGGCGAGCTGACGCCGGCGGTGCTGCACGTGGCCGCCCGGTCGCTCGCGGCGCAGGGGCTGTCGATCTTCGGCGACCACTCGGACGTGATGGCGGTCCGCCAGACCGGCTTCGCGCTGCTCGCCTCGGCCTCGGTCCAGGAGGCCCACGACCTGGCGCTCGTCGCGCAGGCCGCGACGCTCCGGACGCGGGTGCCGTTCGTGCACTTCTTCGACGGGTTCCGGACCTCGCACGAGCTGAACACGATCGAGCTGCTCTCCGACGACGACCTGCGCGCGCTCGTGCCCGAGGAGCTCGTGCGGGCGCATCGCGGCCGGGCGCTCTCGCCGGAGCGGCCGTTCATCCGCGGCACGGCGCAGAACCCGGACGTCTACTTCCAGGCGCGCGAGACGGTGAACCCCTTCTACGCCCGCGTGCCGGACGTCGTCGAGGACGCGATGGCGCTCCTCGCCGAGCGCACCGGCCGCCGCTACCACGTCGTCGACTACATCGGGCACCCGGAGGCCGAGCGCGTGCTCGTGGTGATGGGCTCGGGCGGCGAGACGGTCCAGGAGACCGTGGCCTCGCTCAACGCGCGCGGCGAGCGCGTCGGCGTCGCGCAGGTGCGGCTCTACCGGCCGTTCCCGGCGCAGGCGCTCGTCGAGGCGCTGCCCGCGACCGTGCGCCACGTCGCCGTCCTCGACCGGACGAAGGAGCCTGGCTCGATCGGCGAGCCGCTCTTCCTCGACACGGTCGCGGCGCTGACCGAGTCGTTCGGCGACGGCGAGCGGGCGGTGATGCCGAGGATCGTCGGCGGCCGCTACGGCCTGTCCTCGAAGGAGTTCACGCCGGGCATGGTCGCCGGCGTGTTCGACGAGCTGGCGCGAGAGCGGCCGCGGCGCCGGTTCACGATCGGCATCAAGGACGACGTCTCCGGGACGAGCCTCGACTACGACGCGGCGCTCGACATCGAGCCGCCCGAGACGGTGCGCGCGATCTTCTTCGGCCTGGGCTCGGACGGGACGGTCGGCGCGAACAAGAACACGATCAAGATCCTCGGGGACGAGGGCCTGCACGCGCAGGGCTACTTCGTCTACGACTCGAAGAAGTCCGGCTCGCAGACGGTCTCGCACCTGCGCTTCGGGCCGCAGCCGATCCGGGCGCCCTACCTCGTGCAGCAGGCGAGCTTCGTCGGCTGCCACCAGTTCGGGCTGCTCGACCGGGTCGACGTGCTCGGCCGCGCGGCGGACGGCGCGACGCTGCTGCTCAACTGCCCGCACCCGCCGGACGAGGTGTGGGATGCGCTGTCGCGCCCGGTCCAGGAGCAGATCCTCGCCAAGCACATCGACGTGTACGCGATCGACGCCGGCCGGATCGCCCGCGAGGTCGGCCTCGCCGGGCGGACCAACATCGTCCTGCAGACCTGCTTCTTCGCCCTCTCCGGAGTCCTGCCGCGCGAGCAGGCGATCGAGCGGATCAAGGCGGCGGTCGCCAAGACCTACGGCCGCCGCGGCGCCGAGGTGGTCGAGCGCAACCAGGCCGCGGTCGACCGCGCGCTGGACGGTCTGCACCGGGTCGAGGTGCCCGAGCGGGTGACGGCGAGCCGCGGGCTGCCGCCGGTCGTGCCCGCGCACGCGCCCGAGTTCGTTCGCACCGTCACCGCGGAGATGCTGGCCGGCCGGGGCGACGACCTGCCGGTCAGCGCGCTGCCGGTGGACGGCACGTATCCGAGCGGCACGGCGGCCTACGAGAAGCGCAACATCTCGGAGCTGGTCGCGGTCTGGGACTCCGACCTCTGCATCCAGTGCGGCAACTGCAGCTTCGTCTGCCCGCACAGCGTGATCCGCTCCAGGTACTACGACCAGTCCCGCCTGGAGGGCGCGCCGGACGGGTTCCGGTCGGCGCCGCTCGAGGCCGTCGGCCTGCCCGACACCCGCTACACGCTGCAGGTCTACGTCGAGGACTGCACCGGCTGCGGGCTGTGCGTCGAGGCGTGCCCGGTCGTCGCGCCGGGCGACCCGGTCCGCAAGGCGATCAACCTCGCAGCCGCGCGAGCCGCTGGTCGCCGCCGAGCGGGACAACATCGCGTTCTTCGAGACGCTGCCCGCGAGCGACCGGTCGCGGGTCGACTTCGGCACGGTGCGCGGCACCCAGTTCCTGGAGCCGCTGTTCGAGTTCTCCGGCGCCTGCGCGGGCTGCGGCGAGACGCCGTACCTGAAGCTCCTCTCGCAGCTCTTCGGCGACCGGCTGATGGTCGCGAACGCGACCGGCTGCTCGTCGATCTACGGCGGCAACCTGCCGACCACGCCGTGGACGACCGACGCCGACGGGCGCGGCCCGGCCTGGTCGAACTCCCTCTTCGAGGACAACGCCGAGTTCGGGCTCGGCTTCCGGCTCGCCGCCGACCGGCACACCGAGCTGGCCCGCCGGCGCCTCGCCGAGCTGCGCGACGCGGTCGGCGCGGAGCTCGTGGACGAGATCCTGGAGGCGCCGCAGCTGCGCGAGTCGGAGCTGCGAGCGCAGCGCGAGCGGGTGGCCGAGCTGAAGCGGCGGCTCGACGGGCTGGACGGAGCCGCCGTCAGCCGACCTGCAGAGCGTCGTCGATCACCTCGTCCGGCGCAGCGTCTGGATCGTCGGCGGCGACGGCTGGGCCTACGACATCGGCTCCGGCGGGCTCGACCACGTCCTGGCCAGCGGGCGCAACGTCAACGTGCTCGTGCTCGACACCGAGGTCTACTCCAACACCGGCGGCCAGATGTCGAAGGCGACCCCGCTCGGCGCGGTCGCCAAGTTCGCCGCCGCCGGCAAGACCGTGCCCAAGAAGGACCTCGCCCTGCAGGCGATCGCCTACGGCAGCGTCTACGTCGCCCGCGTCGCGATGGGCGCCGATCCCCAGCAGACGCTGAGCGCCTTCCGCGAGGCGGAGGCCTACGACGGCCCCTCGCTGGTGCTCGCGTACAGCCACTGCATCGCGCACGGGATCGAGATGCGAGACGGGCTCGACCAGCAGTACCGCGCCGTCGCCAGCGGCTACTGGCCGCTGATCCGCTACGACCCGGTGCTCCGCGCGGCCGGCGGCAACCCGTTCCTGCTCGACTCGCCGCGGCCACGCATCCCGCTCGCCGACTACACCGAACCGGGAGTTGCGCTATCGCACGCTGACGAACACCGACCCGGCCGAGGCCGAGCGGCTGCACGGGCTGGCCGAGCAGGCGGTCGATCAGCGCTGGGACGTGTACGAGGAGATGGCGACCCGCGGCGCGCAGCACTTCGCCGCCGACGCGCGCAAGGATCGCTGATGGACCTCTCGACCGGCTACATGGGCCTCGCGCTGCGCAACCCGCTCGTCGCGTCGGCGTCCCCGCTCTCCCAGACCGTGGACGGCGTGCGGCGGCTCGCCGACGCCGGCGTCGGCGCGGTCGTCCTCTACTCGCTCTTCGAGGAGCAGCTGCGCCGGGAGGCGGCCGAGAACGCGCGGCTGGTCGACGCCGGCACCGAGAGCTTCGCGGAGTCGCTCTCCTACTTCCCGGCCGCCGCCGAAGAAGAGGCCGGCCCGCGGCGCTACCTGAGCCTGCTCGAGCGCGCCGCCGCCGCCGTCGACGTCCCGGTGATCGGCAGCCTCAACGGTGTCACGCCGAGCGGCTGGGTCGACTATGCCCGCGCGATGCAGGACGCCGGCGCCGCCGCGATCGAGCTGAACATCTACTACCTCCCCGGCGACCCGCGCATCTCGGGCCGCGACGTCGAGCAGCGGCACGTCGACGTCCTGACGCGGGTCAAGGACGCGGTCAGCGTGCCGGTGGCGGTCAAGCTGAGCCCGTACTTCAGCTCGACCGGCGAGATGGCGCTGCGGCTGGACGAGGCGGGCGCGGACGCGCTGGTGCTGTTCAACCGGTTCCTGCAACCCGACATCGACCCCGACACGCTCGCCGTCGTGCCACAGGTCGGCCTCTCCAGCCCGGCCGAGGCCCGGCTGCCGCGCACGTGGATCGCGCTCCTGCACGGACGGGTGCGGGCCTCGCTCGCGGCGACGACCGGCGTCGAGACCTCGGCCGACGTGGCCAAGTACCTCCTCGCCGGCGCCGACGTCGTGATGACCGCCTCGGCGCTGCTGCGGCACGGCCCCGAGCATGCAACCGTGCTGCTCGACGGCCTGTCGGACTGGATGGCACGCAAGGGATTCGCTGCCGTCGACGAGCTGCGCGGGATGCTCGCCGTGCCGCCCGGCACGGACGAGACGGCCTACGAGCGAGCGGGCTACGTCGGCGCGCTGCGAGAGGCCAACAGCGGCATCTACGGGCCTTGGTGAGCCAGCCGCCAGACGAGCCCACTCAGTTGCGAGCAGACGGGACTCACGAGAACAGAGGCACTCAGGCGTTTCGCGCGCGCGAATGTCGGAGCAGCCTTCACTGAACTCCCACTCGCAATTACCTGCCTGCCATGCAACCGCTCATCGGAGCGAGCACGAATTCTTGCTGCATGCAAAGGAGCGGCTCGACGGGCAGGACCACGAAAACTGCACCCAGCCGGTGGCGACCTCGTCCGGGGGAGCGCCGCCGAAGCGGTTGCCGCTCGGAGAGCCATCAACCTCAGACACTCCGTACTCGGGTATCGGCGGCCAAGGGACAACCCGCTTAGCGGTCGAGCACTGACCTAAGAGAACTGGCGCACTTTACGAGAGTCTTCGCTCTCGTTCCTTTCCGTCGGAAGACTCCGCGGCACCGACCTGCCAGTCCCACGACCGCGGGGGCGACGCCTTCGGCATTGGGAGACTGACACCTGAGATCATGCAACCCCTGCGATTCGACGTGCCCAGGTGAGAAAGGACGTTCGCGAGTTCATTCGACGGCTCGAGGCTGTTGGCTTCACGGTCGAGGCCACGCCAGGGCACTACCGCGTACTGCGCGACGGCAAGCCGCTTCGAAAGGCGAACGGGATGCCCTTCATGCTGCCCTTCTCCCCCGACACGATCCGATGGCGTAGATCGGCGATCATCGAGCTACGCAAGCTCGGCATCAACGTCTAGCTCCTGACCCAACGCGTCCGCCGCGCTGTAGCGCTAGAGGACGCCGGGGGGTGCCGTTCTAGGGTCTCGTCATGGAATCGCGCTTGCGTTGGCGGAACGTCCTCGGGCAGGTGGTACCCGCGAGCCGATGGCTTCCGGACTGGCGTCGAAACTGGAAGCGCGACGTCGTCGCCGCGCTCGCGGTTTGGGCTGTCCTCGTCCCGCAGTCGATGGCGTACGCGGCGCTCGCCGGCGTTCAGCCCGTCTACGGCCTCTACGCGGCGATCGTCGGGCTCCTTCTCTACGGCCTGCTCGGGACGAGCCGGGAGCTCAACGTCGGGCCGAGCTCGAGCGTCGCGGTGATGTCCGCCGCGACGGTGGCGCCTCTCGCTGCGGGCGATGGAGCGAGATACCTCGCGCTTTCAGCCGGTCTGGCTCTCGTCACCGGACTCATCCTCGTCACGGGCGGCATAGCGCGTCTCGGCTTCGTCGCGGAGTTCATCGCGCGCCCGGTGCTCGCCGGCTACTTCATCGGTCTAGCGTTGACAATCATCCTGACGCAGCTCCCCGCGCTGCTGGGAATCCCTGCCGTGAACGGAGGCTTCTTCGAGAAGCTCTGGGAGATCGTGGGCGAGCTCGGGGAGATCAGTTGGCGGACCGCCGCCATTGGGATCGCATCGCTCGTCCTCGTGCTCGTGCTCCAGGGCCTCGTACCTCGCGCCCCGGGTGCGCTCGTTGCGGTCGTGTTCGGCGTGCTCGTGAGCCGGGCGCTCGACCTCCCGGACAAGGGAGTTGCGGTCGTCGGGCCCCTTCCGAAAGCTCTCCCCACACTCGGCTTGCCGGACGTACCGCTCGCGGACTATCGCCGCATCCTCTATGGCGGACTCGGCATCGCGCTCCTTGCCTACGCCGAGTCAATCGCGGCTGCGCGCAAGTTCGCCCAGCAGAGCGGCTACGAGGTGGACGCCAACAACGAGCTTGTCGCCCTCGGTGCGGCCAACGTTGCCGCGGGAGTCACACAGGGTTTCGCAATCGACGCCAGCGTCTCGCGAACCACGGTCGCCCAGCGCTCGGGGCAGAAGTCCCAGCTCGCAGGCCTTCTGAACGCAGGTCTCGTCGTCGTCGCGATCTTCGCGCTCGGGAACTTCTTCGCGGACCTCCCGAAGGCCACGCTCGCGGCGATCGTCACAGCGGCCGTGCTGTCGCTGCTCCATACCCGCGAGCTTCGACGGCTTTGGCGTCTCGACACCGTCGACTTCGCGCTCGGGGCGCTCTGCGCCATGGGTGTGCTCGTCGCCGGAGTCCTCGGAGGCATCGTGATCGCCGTGATCGCGTCGCTCGCTGCGATCGTCTATCGCGGCTTCACGCCGCACGTCGCGGTACTCGGGCGGCTGCGCGGGGGAGAGGAGGGCGACGAGGACTTCGGCTTCCGCGACCTCTCGCGGCATCCCAGCGGCGAGACCTACCCCGGTCTCGTCATATTCCGCTTCGACCAGGAGATCTTCTTCGCGAACGCCGCGCTCTTCCGCGATCACATCAGGGAGCTCGTCGCCGCTACCGAGCCGCCCATTCGAGAGGTGATTGTCGACTCGAGCGCCATAACGTATGTCGACACGACGGGCCTCGACATGCTCGCCGAGCTCCAACACGAGCTCGACGAGCTCGGCGTCGAGCTCGTCTTCGCGCGGCTCAAAGGCCCTGTGCACGATGCCTTCAAGCGGGCGGTGGCTGCAGGCGTCATCGCGGAGTTTCGTCGCTTTCCAACGCTGCGCTCTGCGGTCGCGGACTACCTGTCTCGCTCGTGATGTCGGACAAACACCCTTCGACCCACTCGCGGTCCATGCGCACCCGACGCTTCTTGCGCAGATTCTCCCGGACGACCCAGTGCACGTCTGGATCGTCGCTTCCGAGCAGACGCTCAAAGAGCGGCTTCCCCTCGTCGGGAAGGGCGACCACCGCGACGCTCCAGGCGTAGCCGAGCGTCTTCCGTAGGGTCCGGAACTCGTCGCTCCGGCGATCGCCGAGCTCGGGAAGCTCTGCCGTCACGCTGTCCAGGAGCGCCAGCACGTTCTGGACGCGGTCCGGGCTCCCTGAGCAGCCTGGGCTCGCAGAGGGCGGCGACCGCGGCCCGCCGCTCGAGCGCCGTTCCACGAGACCAGCGCACCATCTCGCCGAGCAGCGCGGCGAAGTCGGCGTCGCCGAGGCGCTGCAGGGCGATCGCGACGGCTTCCCGAATCCGCCAGCGAGGATCGGCGGCGAGTCGACGGAGATCCGCGAGCACCGCAGCGTCCCCGGCGGTAAGCAGCCGCCCGAGACCCACGACACCGCACACCGGAAGAACTCCTCGGCGCTGCCGAACGGCGCCTCGGTCCGCCCGAGAGCGGTCCACCGCAACAAGGTCGCCTCGTCCGCCTCCTCGGCGACGGCAGCGGCAAGCTCCAGGTTCCCCCTAGGCCCGGGCAGTCCGGAATGCTTGAGCAGGCAGTCCGGAATGCTTGAGCAGGTAGGGCTCCCACTCGTCCAGCTCGCGCAGCTTCTGCCGGTACTCCTCAACCTTGCCCATTCCTCTCCCGAAGCTACAGCGTCCGGCCCCCTCCTCGGCGGGGACGTACGCATCACTCGACGAGTCGTATGCGAGATCCTCCCGCGCCCGATCGGCCTCGAACTGGAGCAGCCCCTCGTAGACGTCGCCGAGGTGGCGGATCTCGAGGTCGGAGTAGTCGATGCGCCCGGCGTCGTCATCGTCCTCGTCGTAGGCGAGGTGGTACAGCGCCTTCCCGAGCCCCGCGTTCGAGGGCTTGATGCGCGCGAGAAGACGTCCCGATGGTGTCTCGGGCTCGTTCTCGAACAGCCCGCCGTCGTAAGGCGGCACCCCCCACTCCGTATGTCCCTCGGCGATCGCGTCGAAGGTCTCGACGAGATCGCTCCAGATGTCGGTCGCGCACGCGTCGAAGCCGCGACCCGCCTCGACGGTCGCGATGACGGAGTCGAGGCGTCCCCGGAGCGAGTGCTCTCGGTATCCCGCCGAGCTGTTGACCGGGAGGAACTCGCGCGCCTCGGCGTAAAGGACGAAGAGAAGCCGGTACAGCAGCGTCAGCGTGGCGTCGTAGACCGCCTCGAGCTCTTCCCTCGTCGTGGCGGGCTCCCCGAACCGATCGAGCTCGTCCGCCACGGCGCGCACGAGACGCGGCACCACGTGGAGATAGATGCGCTCGCGCAAGCGGTCGCCGAGATCGACCGCGAAGTCCCGCGAGCCAGACGCAATCTCCTGGGCGAGGCCACCTTGCTGCAGCGCCTCCGCGGAGAAGAGCGCCGCGTAGTACGCGGGCTCCACGAGCTTCGAGAGATCGAGCTCGACGAACGAGGTCGTCCGCGACGGGTGGTTGGCCGAGTAGAGGCGCCAGACGTCGCCAGTCGTGAGGATTCCCCACTCTGCGTTCGCGGCCTCCATCTCGCGCAGGAGCGCTGCCACGGGGAGCTCGCCCCCGGCCGCCGCGCAGTCGAGGTCTCGCCCCCGAGCTCGTAGGTAGTGCGTCGAGAAGAGACCGACGTTCCGGAGGCCGGTGAGGCCGCCTGCGCCACGGGCCCTCTCCCAGGCGCGGGGAAGCTTGGCGCGCACGTCGTGCGGGTCGAGCTCCGCCGCTTCGGCGAGATCCGACACGATGAGCTGCGCGTCCAGGCTCACCACCGGTGGTGGGTCTCCGCTTGGGCCTACGACGAGCGCGCGCCCGTTGGACTCGATGAGAAGCACGAGCGGGATCGGCCTGCGGCCGAGCCGGGTTTTCCAGGCCGCGAGCGCATGCCCGTCCGCGGGCGGCCGATCTGCGCGTGCGACGACAACCTCGATGTTGGGGGCGAAGGACCAGTACGCGGCCGCGGTGATCCCGCTGCCGAGCTTCACCTCCGCAGGCGTACTCGGCTCCTGCCGGAAGGCCTCGGCGAGAAGATCCACGAGGTTCTGCGACTGGGCGTCGCCTACGGCGGATTCGGCGAGGCCGTCTGTACCGGACATGCGCTCCAAGGCTATGGAGGCGACCGTCGATGCGCAACGAGGCCGGCGCGCGTGCGATGCGCTGGAGGCCATTCGCGCGGCTTCGTCCATTCCGGCCGCCCCGCAGTAGCCGTCCCGCGAAAGGGCGTGCGGGGTCGTTGCTCGTCGTCGCTTCCATAACGGTTTCGAATGCGCCGCCGAGGGCGACTAGCGCCAGAACGGCCGGTGCCCGGCCTGTGCCCGACTACAGCGAGCCCCGACATCATGCACCGCTCGGGCAGATCGCCATCCACCGCAGCGACGCTTATTTGCGGACGACTACAACTGTGCGTACTTGTCCGCACACCGCTCCGCGCGGCCACCGATGGCGTGGTTGCACGGCAGGGCCAGGCTGTGTACGGACAATGAGTCTTACAGCGACAGCCCGTTCGATTCCCGGCACGCTGAGGCAGGAGGTCGTGATCGACGGTCAGCACCGCCTCATCACCGACGAGCCCGTACGGCTCGGTGGTGACGCGAGCGCACCGGCGCCGCACGAGCTACTTCCGGCCGCGCTCGCCGCCTGCGTCTCGACGACGCTCGTCATGTATGCGCGGACGAAGGGCTGGGGGCTGGGTGACGTCTTCGTCGCAGTGGACTACGACAACCGCTCGACGCCGCGCAGGTTCGACGTCTCGATCCGTCTCACCGGCGACCTCGATGACGCGCAGCTCGCGCGCCTCGAGAAGGTCGCGCGTTCGTGCCCCGTCCGGGGATCGATCGAGGCCGGCTTCGAGTTCGCAGAGACGATCGAGGCCACGGATCCAGCCGGCCGTCGGCTCGCGGCGGCAAGAGGTGCATCGTGAGCAAGAAGCAGATCGTGATCCTCGGCGGTGGAACGGGAGGCACTATGACTGCGAATCGACTACGGCGTCGATTCGACCCCGGCGAGGCTGAGATCCATGTCGTCGACCGCGACGACCGCCACGTCTACCAGCCTGGGCTGCTCTTCGTCCCGTTCGGCCTCGCACACGTGGACGAGATCGTGCGACCGCGTCGGCGCCAGCTGCGCAACGGCGTGGTCTTCCATCAGAACGAGGTCGCGGAGGTCCGGATCGAGCGCGACGAGGTGCTTCTCGACGACGGCGCTGTCCTCCCATACGACGTGCTCGTCGTGGCGACGGGTGTGCGTCTGCAGCCCGAGGAGACCGAAGGGATGACGGCTGCTGGTTGGAACGAGCGCGTCTTCACCTTCTACGAGCCGGCAGGGGCGGAGGCACTGCACGGCGCACTCGAGCGCTTCGAGGGCGGACGCCTCGTCGTCAATCTCGTCGACATGCCGATCAAGTGCCCGGTGGCTCCGCTCGAGTTCGCCTTCCTCGCCGACTGGTACCTGCGCGAGCGTGGTATTCGCGCGCGCACCGAACTCGTCTACTCGACACCGCTCGACGGTGCCTTCACGAAGCCGATCGCCTCCGAGCGCCTCGGCTCGCTCCTCGCAGAGAAAGAGATCGAGCTCGTCACCGAGTTCAACGCCGGCGAGGTCGACGGCGTCGGCGGCACGCTCACCTCGTACGACGGCCGCGAGCTCGACTTCGACCTGCTCGTCACGATCCCCCTCCACGGCGGCGCCCCCTATGTCGAGCGTTCACCGGGACTCGGCGACGCGCTCGGCTTCGTCCCCACCGACAAGCGCACGCTGCAGACACCGGTCAAGCCGAACGTCTTCGCGCTCGGCGACGCGACCGACCTGCCCACCTCGAAAGCCGGCTCCGTCACCCACTTCGAGGCCGAAGTGCTGACCGAGAACGTCGCGCGCTACCTCGCCGACCAAGAGCTCGACGCCGGCTACGACGGACACGCCAACTGCTTCATCGAGACCGGCTTTCACAAGGCCCTACTGATCGACTTCAACTACGAAACCGAGCCGCTGCCTGGCCACTTCCCCACGGCCTTCGGGCTCCCGCTCCTGCGCGAGTCGCGGCTCAATCATCTCGGCAAGCTGGCCTTCCAGTGGGTGTACTGGCACGCCCTCTTGCCGGGGCGCGAGATCCCCGGCATCGGCCCCGCGATGCCGACATCCGGCAAGAAGCACGCAACCGTCCACGCCTGAGTAGGAGGAACGAAAATGACCATGACCCTGATCGCCGAAGCGCCCGTCGACGTTGACGCAGAAGGCTTCCTCACCGACCCGGAGCAATGGAACGAGCAGATCGCTCGAGCGATCGCGCAGGAAAGTGGAATCCCGGAGCTGACCGACCGGCACTGGCTGGTCGTCAAGTTCATGCGCGAGCGCTACCTCGCGACGGGCACGGCGCCTTCGATCCGCTCGCTCGGCAAGGAGTCCGGTGTCCCCGTCAAGGAGCTCTACCAGCTCTTCCCCAAAGGGCCGGCCAAGCTCGCCGCAAAAATCGGCGGGATCCCCAAGCCCAAGGGCTGCATCTAGGAAGGAGCACACCATGACCGAGCTACTCGAACAACCGACAACGGTTTTCGCCGAGCCGGCGACGATCGAGAAGGTGGCCATCGTGATCTCGAAGGGGTCGCTCGAAGGGATCTACCCCGGACTGATCATGGCCAACGGCGCCCGCATGGAGGGCATCGAGGCCGACCTCTTCTTCACGTTCTTCGGTCTCGACGCGATCCGCAAGGACCGCTACGAGAAGATCAAGGTCGCAACCGTTGGCAACCCCGGCATGCACCTTCCTACTTGGGTCGGCGCGATCCCCGGCTTCTCCGCGCTCGCCACGCGCATGATGAAGCGGCAGATGGAGAAGATCGACATCCCGCCGATCCCCGAGTTCATCGAGCTCGTCGCCGACTCCGGCGCCCGCCTCTACGCCTGCAAGGCGACCGTCGACATGTTCGGCCTGACCATGGAGCACTTCGTCCCCCAGGTCGACGAGATCATCAGCGTCGGCGAGTTCTACGAGAAGGCAGCAGGCGGCCAGATCGTCTTTACGTAGGAGCCCAAGACCCGGCTGGCGGTCACACACCGCACACGGCCAGCCGGGTCTGATCGGCAAGCTCCGCCCGCCTTCGCGGAGTTCGTCGCTTCGCGACAGATGCGGAAATCCCGTACTCCACGGCGACCCTCACCGATGCTCGGACGGGCCGGCTCCGTCAGGCTCCGTGCGGTTTTCGCCGAAGCCATGACCGCATCGCCCACGTCTACGCGGGAATGCAGAAACGTGGCTCGTGCGTTCGGCTCGTGTGTCGCGCTACCCCGACGGCCACTACCTCTCGGCGGAAAATGTGTCAAAGACGCGGGTCGATCGCCTCGCGCAGCCTCTCATCTAGGCGGTTGGGCAGTGACCCGGCCAACCGATCCACTCGACCGAAAGCGGGCAGTGGAACTCCCTGGCCCTGACTGCGCCAGTCGTGCTTTCCGCAGTCGCTATCACGACACGCTTTCGGCCGGCTGGCGCTCGAAGCTCGAGGTTAGGTGGTCGAGGAACTGCGCGACCACGGCGGGCGGGACGGCGCCGACAAACTCGGCCACGACCTCGCCGTCGTAGAACGCCTTGACGGCGGGGATCCCCTGGATCCGGTAGCGCACCGCGAGTTCCTGGTTCGTATCGACGTCTACCTTGGCGAGCTCGAACTGACCGGCTCGCGCCCCGGCTTCGCGCTCGAGCACCGGACCGAGCATCCGGCACGGCCCGCACCAGCCGGCCCAGAAGTCGACCACGACGGGCAGTTCACGGGAGCGCTCGATCACATCACGGTCGAAGGTCTCGGTTGTCACTTCCATCGTTCTCAGTCCTCCTTTGCGGTAGGTGGTGATCGCATGATATACAACTATATAACTGTTTAACGCAAGTCGAGCATCACTGTTGTCACTCCCGCACCCACTTCCAAACGACCTCGCCGAAGTGATCGCGCGACGCTTCCGCGTGATCGGCGAGCCGATGCGGATCCGGCTGCTTGACCGTTTGCGTGACGGCGAGGCGACCGTGACCGAGCTGACGGAGGCGCTCGGCGCCTCGCAGCAAAACGTCTCCAAGCATCTCGCGGTGCTAGCCGAGGTCGGCATCATTGGCCGCCGCAAGGAGGGAAACCGGGTCTACTACAGCGTCGTGGACGAAGGCGTCTTTGCCCTCTGCGAGGAGGTGTGCGGCTCCCTCCAGCGGCAGCTTGCCTCGCTCAACGAGCTGATGAGCGCGGTGGGCTCGTGACCACCGTCGCGGCGAAGCTCCGCCCCGGGGTCGCTGCAGCCGAGCGCCCCGAGACCGTCGGCCCGATCGGCCGGCTCGGCCGCTGGACTGCCGATCACTTCCGCGTCGTCGCGATGGCCTGGGTCGTCGTCGCGGTCGGGTTCGGCTTCTTCGCACCCAAGGTCGAGACCGCGCTCTCCGGGGCGGGCTGGCAGGCGAACGGCTCGGAGTCGGTGCAGGCGCGACAGCTGATCCAGGCTAACTTCGGCGGACTCTCGAGCTCGGCGCTGATGATTGTCGTCCACTCGCCGGGCCGGACAGCCACCGATCCGGCCTTCCGTGCCACCGTCTCGCGGGTCGAGCAGATGCTCCACACGAGCCCCATGGTCGACACGGTCGTTGCGCCGCACCCCGGATCGACGATCTCCGCCGACGGCCACACGGCGATCGTGATGGCCGGCGCGAAGGGCGACCCGACCGCGATGGTCGCGGTCGCCGACACACTGAAGGCGAAGTTGCAGGACGCCGGCGCCTCCGGTGTGAGCGTCTCGCTCACCGGCGCATCCGGCATGTGGAGCGACTTCAACACGGCCAACCGCACCGCAATGATGAAGTCGGAGCTGTTCAGCTGGCCGGTCACGCTCGCGATCCTCGTGCTCGCGTTCGGCTCGCTCGTCGCCGCGGGGCTGCCGCTGATGCTGACGATCCTCGGCCTCGTTGCCTCCGCCGGAGCACTCTCGCTGCTCACGCACGGCTTCGAGATCTCGATCTGGGCGATGAACTTCGCGCTCATGTTCGCCCTCGCGCTCGGGATCGACTACGCGCTGTTCGTGGTCAACCGCTTCCGCGGCGCCTACTTCGGATCCAAGCTCGACGCGCGCGACGCAGTCGCCGTGGCGATGGACACCGCCGGCAAGGCGGTCCTCTTCTCCGGCGTCACCGTGCTGATCTCGCTCTCCGCAGTAATGCTTGTCCCGAGCCCAGCGTTTCGCTCGATGGCCCTCGGGATCATGCTCAGCGTGCTCTTCGTCCTTGCGGCGACGCTGACACTGCTTCCCGCAGTGTTGGCCAAGCTCGGCTCGAAGGTCGACGCGTTGCCGCTGAAGTGGGTGCATTCGGGCGAGCATCGGTCGCCGGCGTTCGCCCGCTGGGGCGAGCGGTTGTGGCGGCAGCCGCACATCTACGGCCCCGCGGCGACGCTCGTACTCTTACTTCTCGCCCTGCCGGTGCTGGGGCTGAAGACGGGCATGCCCTCGATCAAGGTCGTGCCGAAGCAGGACTCCTCGCGGGTCGGCTACGTGCACGTCCAGCAGGCGTTCGGCGCAGGTGCCCCCGGCACCTTGCAAATCGTCGCCCCCCGGCGGGACGCGGCAGCCGTCGCGAGCCTTGTTCGCCGCGACACCGGGATCGCGTCAGTCTCAGCCGCACAGCCAGGCGGCGGCGGGCTCGTCCTCATCCAGGCGACCCCGAACGCAGACCCGTCGAGCCCGGCCGTCGGCCATACCGTCGACCGACTCCGGTCGGCTCTGCCAGCGCGCGCGCTCGTCGGCGGCGCGTCGGCCGAGAACTATGACCTCGAGCAGGCGCTCGCCGCGAAGACGCCGCTCGTGATCGGTGTCGTGCTCACGCTCGGCTTCCTGCTCTTGCTCGTCGCCTTGCAGGCGCCGCTGATCGCGGCGCTCGGCGTGGCCACGAACCTGCTCGCCGTGGGGGCAGCCTTCGGCGTCGCGCGCTTGATCTTCCAGAACGGCCACGGCGCGGGTTTCCTCGGCTTCGAGCCGCAGGGCTTCCTCGACGCATGGGGACCAGTCTTCTTCTTCGCGATGATCTTCGCGATCTCGATGGACTACACCGTGTTCCTGCTCTCCTCGGCCAAGGAGCACTACGACAAATCGGGAGACCCGCGCGACGCTTCGATCAACGGGCTCGCCCACTCTGGACGCGTGATCTTTGCCGCCGCTGCCGTGATGGTCGCGGTGTTCTTCACCTTCGCTCTCTCCGGTCCGCTTCCGCCGAAGGAGATGGGCGTGATCCTCGGCATCGCCGTCCTGCTCGACGCGATGCTCGTCCGCCTGATCCTGATCCCGACGCTCCTTAGGGTGTTCGGACACGCGGCCTGGGCCTCGCCGCGCTGGCTCAGCCGGGTCCTGCCCGACGTGAAGTTCGGGCACTCCTGATGCTCGAGGTCTGGCAGACCGAGTGGTGTCCCGCCTCGCATCGCGTGCGCGAGCATCTCACCGAGCTCGGCGTCGACCACCTCACGCGCCAGGTGCCGGTCGAAAGGGATGCTCGCGCCGCGCTGCGCGACGCGACCGGCTCCGACGTGATCCCTGCCCTGGTGCTCGAGAATGGCTCCGCCCTGGTAGGCGAGGACGCGATCGGCGCCTACCTCAACCGACAGGTTGCCGAACCACCGGGCGCCGAGGAGCACCGCTTGAAGGCGATCAAGGCGCGCCGCCGGTACCTAGAGAAGGAGTGCGAAATGCTTGCAACCGGCTACACACTGAGCGCCACGACGGAGCTCCCGTTCGCAGACGCAGTCGAGCGTGTGCGGGGCGCGCTGAAGGACAATGGCTTCGGTGTCCTGTGCGAGATCGACGTCCAGGCGACGCTGAAGGAGAAGCTCGGTGTCGAGGGCGAGCCCTACGTGATCCTCGGAGCCTGCAACCCGCCGCTCGCCCACCGGGCCCTCGAGGCAGAGCCTGACCTCGGCGTGCTCCTACCCTGCAACGTCGTCGTCTACGAGCGCGCCAGCGAGACGCACATCTCCGCCGTTGACGCGGAGCGGATGCTGTCGATCGTTGGCAACGACGAGCTCGCAGCCGTCGCCGCCGAGGTGCGGGCCAGGCTCGCCGCCGTGGTCGAGCACGCCGCCGTTGCCCGGCGCCACTAGTAGTACGTACGGAGCCGGTCGAGCGCGATCACGATAGACGTCGAGTACTAGGCGGCATACTCGCTCGCGCTGAGACTGCCCTGTTCCGAGATGAGTGCGGCTTCGGGCGCCCAGCCGCGACGGGCGTAGGATCGCGGCATGCGCGCAGTCGTCGATCTCGTCGCACGGCTGGCGGAGGCGGAGGCGCGATACGTCGCGGTGAATCCCGAGTCGCGCCGGCTCCACGAGGAGCGAGCACGCTTCATGCCGGGCGGAAACACGCGCACGACGATCCACCAGCCGCCCTTCCCGCTGACGATCGTCCACGGCGAGGGCGCGCGCGTGACCGACGCAGATGGCCATGAGTACGTCGATTTCCTCGGTGAGTACACCGCGGGGCTCTACGGCCACTCACATCCCGTCATCGTGGGCGCGATCCGCAGCGCACTCGCCGACGGGTTCGTGCTCGGAGCCCCAAACCGGTACGAAGCCGTGCTCGCCGAGGCGATCTGCACGCGCTTCCCGTCGATCGAGCTCGTGCGCTTCTGCAACTCGGGAACGGAAGCAAACCTGCTCGCGCTGTCACTTTCCCGTGCCCTCACGGGACGGGCTGGCGTGCTCGTCTTCGCCGGCGCCTACCACGGCGGCATCTTGCTCTTCGCTCACGGCATCTCGCCCTTGAACCCGCCCTTCACCTGGGTCGTCGGCGAGTACAACAACGCCGCCGAGGCCGCACGACTCGTCGAGGAACATGCGCACGAGCTCGCCGCCGTGATCGTCGAGCCGCTGCAAGGGGCGGCGGGGGTGATCCCGGGAGATCACGAATTTCTGCGCACGCTCCGGGAGGCGACAGCCGCGCACGACCTGGTGCTCGTGTTCGACGAGGTAATGACCGCCCGTCTCTCCTCCGGCGGAATGCAGCAGCTCTTCGGGATCGAACCCGATCTGACGACGCTCGCGAAGTTCGTCGGCGGAGGTCTCTCGTTCGGCGCCTTCGGCGGGCGCACCGACCTGATGCGCCGCTTCGACCCCTCTCAGCCCGACGCGCTGCAGCACGGCGGGACCTTCAACAACGACGTGCTCACGATGGCGGCGGGAGCCGCCGGCCTGACGCAGGTCCTGACGGAAGCGGAGGTAATCCGGCTGAACGACCTCGGCGATCGGCTGCGCGATCGGCTGAACGCCTTCTCCGCCGAGCGCGAACTCTCATTCTGCGCGACCGGGTACGGGTCGCTCGTCGGCCTGCACTTCACCCTGGGACCCGTGCGAAACGAAGGCGACGTGCCCGAGTCGGCAGAGTTGCGCGCCCTCCTTCACCTGCACATGCTCGAGCGCGGCTTCTCGTATGGGCGCCGCGGCTTCATCGCACTCTCGCTTCCACTCGCTGAGGCCGAGGTCGACGGCTTCGCCGCGGCGGTCGAGGAGTTCCTGCTCACCGTCTAGCTTGGAACAGCGGTGGGCGGCATCGGGCACGTCACCACTCCTTCGCCGGCGAGTTCGGGCTGGACGGCTCGGTGGGCTCAGATCAGTCACGAATCCACGCAGAAGCGTGGCCCGCGGGTATGGACTGAGGCACGGAAGCGTCGTTGCCTGAACGGGCGATACTTGACGCATCGGGCGCGAGCGACACCACCGGCCCGATCCGTCCCAGCGCGGCCTGCCCGGCAGTTGCGGAGGCGATCCCGACGCGCTACTGCCGGGCCGCTACTACGTGATGAGCGACGCGGGCAGCCTCTACTTCGACGACGAGCACGAGGACGGATTCGAGACCCCCGAGGACGCGGCCGCCCGGGCGCGCGGCCAGTCGCTCTGGCGGTACGGCTCCGAGCTCGACTTCTCCGACGGTGTGACGGGCGTGATCGCGCTCGGGGGCGAGGTGAACGCGGCGGACGCCGCGTGGCAGGCGTGGGCGGACGCGGGCGGGTCAGAGCCCTACCGGCCGTCGAGGTGCGCAACTACGCGGCCGAACTGGGCCTCGTGTCCGATGGCATCGAGGATCCGCTGTGAACGCCTACGACCTGCGCACCCCCGAACCCCAGGTGCTCCTTGGCGGCGACTTGCAGGTCGATCGACTCGACGGCGGTCATGTGGCTCCTCGTGTTCGCTTTGCGCTGCGGTATTCCCAGAGGACGTTACCGAGGGCGATGGCGATCGCCACGATGAAGATGGCGCTCGCGACGACGTTGATCTGTGGCGGGAGCGCTCGCTGGGCGGTCGCCCAGACGTACACCGGGAAGGTCTGCGTCTGACTGCCCGCGTTGAAGTACGTGATGACGAAGTCGTCCAGCGAGAGCGCGAATCCGAGGAGTGCGGCCGCGAGCATCGCCGGAGCGATGAGCGGGAACGTGACCTTCCGAAACGTGGTGATGCCGTCCGCGCCGAGATCCATCGCAGCCTCCTCGAGATGGCGGTCGAACCCGATGAGACGCGCCTTCACCGTTACGACGACGAAGCTGACGATGAACATGACGTGTGCGATGAAGATCGTCCAGAACCCGAGCTGGAATATCGCCGTCGTGTTGAGGAAGAGCGTCAGGAGGGAGGCGCCGAGCACGATCTCCGGCGTCGACATCGGCAGGAAGACGAGAACGTTCGTCGCCCCGCGCCCGCGGAAGTGATGACGCACGATCGCGAGCGCGATGAGCGTGCCGAGGGCGGTCGCGACGACGGTTGCCAGGAAGCCGATCTCGAGCGACGTCTGGATGGAGCTTCGGATACCGAGAGGCTCGTCCCAGTTGATCCAGTTGTCCAGCGTGAACCCCTGCCAGACGTAGTTGAAGTTGCTGTTCGGGGCGTTAAACGAGAAGAGGATGACGACGGCGATCGGAAGCACGAGGTAGCCGATGGCCAGGAACGCGTACACGGTCAGCGCGTGCCGCTTCACGGCCCGCCAGGCGCGGGCCGCAATGCGTGGCCGCACATCCCTTCCGAGCGACTCCGGCGCGCTCGTCATCCGGTGAGCCTCTCCGTCCCGACCACGCGCGCATAGACCAGGAGCGCGCCGAGGATCATCGCCATGAGGATGAAGGAGAGCGCCGCTGCAGTCGGATAGTCCAGTGACGTCAGGAACTTGGCCTGGATGACGTTCCCGATCATCGTCTGCTGCGTCGTGCCCAGGAGCGCCGCGTTGATGAAGTCCCCGGCGGCCGGGATGAACGTCAGGAGCGTGCCTGCGACGATTCCGGGGGCAGAGAGCGGCAGGGTCACTCGCAGGAATGCCTGCGTCGAGCTCGCGTACAGATCCTTCGCGGCCTCGAGAAGTCGCGGATCGATCTGCTCCAGCGCGACGTACAGAGGCAGCGCCATGAACGGGAAGAAGTTGTAGGTGATCCCGGACACCACGGCGAAGGTCGAGTACAGGAGCCCTTCGTCGGGGCCCAAGACGTGGATGCCGCGGAGGAAGCCGATGACGGGGCCCTCGTCCGCCAGGATGTTGAGCCACGCGAGCGTACGGACGAGATAGGTGACGAAGAAGGGTGCGACGATGAAGAGGAGGAAGAGGTTCCTCCACGGCCCCGCACGGAACGCGATCCAGTAGACGAGGGGGTAGGCGAGCAGGAGGGCGACCGTCGTGGCGATGCCCGCGTAGAGGAACGAGCGGAACAGCTGCTCGTGGTAGTCGGAGAAGGCGTTGGTGAAGTTCGAGAACTCCCAGGTGAACTCGAAGTTCCCATAGCTCCCCGACTGGAGCGACTGGTACCCGAGGAAGCCGAGCGGGACGAGGAAGAAGACCCCCAGCCAGGCGATCCCCGGCAGGAGCAGCAGGTACGGCGTCAGCCGCGGGTGGCGGTGCAGGAAGGAGCCCAGGACGTCGTCCTCGCTACTGCCCTTTCACGGCCTGCCAGGTCGTGATGAAGTCGGCGTTCGAGACCATCTTCGGGTCGTTCATGTGGAGATTCCCCAGGGTCTCGTCACTCGGGAACACGAGCTGGTTCGCACCCGCGTCCGGGTTCAACTTCACCGCTTCCTCCTTGGCGCCCTTGACCGACGAGATGTAGCCCGTGGCGACCGCGATCTGGGCGGAGATCGCCGGGTCGTAGACGAAGTTCATGTACTCGGACGCCGTCGGCACGCTGCCGCCGGTGGGAATGAACATGTTGTCCGTCCAGATGATTCCGCCCTTCTCCGGAACGGCCCATTTCAGGTTGTCGTTCTCGAGGACGAGCTGTGCGAGGTCGCCCGACCATGCGATGCACGCCGCGAAGTCTCCTCTGACGAGCGGCGGTCCGTAGTCGTTCCCCGTGAACTTGAGGATCTGGCCGGAGTCGACGGCGTCCTGGACGGACTTGATGGCACGGTCGAACGCCTCGTCGCTCACGTTGGCCGGATCGTCCCCGTTGTCGAGCAGCACGAGCCCCACCGTGTCGGCCATCTCGCCGAGCATCGTCACCTTCCCCTTGAGCTTCGGGTCGGTGAGGAGCTGCTCGACGCTCGTCACCGGGCCACCCGTGATGTCTTCGTTCCAGCCGATCCCGTCGATGCCGGTGAGCCACGGAAGCGAGTACTCGCGGCTCGGGTCGAAGCCCGGGCTCGTCTGGGCGTCGATGAGGTTGTCGAAGTTGGGGATGCGGTTCTTGTCGAGCTTCTGGACGTACCCCTCCGAGACATAGAGGCTTGGAAACTGCGAGTTGTCAGTGGCGACGATGATGTCGCGGCCGATCCCGTCGCCCTGTGCGAGCGAGCCCTGAACCTTCGCGAAGTACCCGTCGTTCGAGTCGATGCCCTCGTAGTAGTTCACCTTGATCCCCGTTTTCTCGGTGAACTGCTCGAGCGTCGTCGGCGCAGTGATCCCCTGCGCGGTCAGCAGCTGCTTCGTGTCCATGTAGTACGGCCAGTTCTCGAAGTTCAGGACATCCTTCAGCTCCCCGCTCGCCTCGCCGCCGCCGCCGCCCCCACCGCCGCACGCGGCGAGCAGCGACGGGAACGCCATGAGCGCTCCACCGGCCGCGCCGCGTCGCAGGAGCTCTTGTCGGGTCAGCCGTGGGTTCATGCGTTCTCCTCCTCTTCGCCGGCGGTGCCGGCCCGGTCGACGACGAACGTCGACTCGGGTGCCCAGCTCAGCACGACATTGGTTCCTGGCGCGGGCACGCGCCCACCCACGTCCATGTTCTGCGCGAAGACCTGCACGGTGCCGGCGGCCGTCCGCACGACGACCTGGGTCGCGACGCCGATGTACGCCGTCTCCGGCGACCATCCCCGCCAACTCGTTGGCGCCGCCGCCCGCACCGATCGTGATCTTCTCGGGACGGACGCCGGCCGCGACCTGCCCCGTCTGACCGTTCACGTTCGCCCGCACGAGCGTCCCGTCGTCGAGGCGGATCGCGTCCGGCCCTTCCACCGTGCCGGGGAGCAGGTTCGAGGCGCCGAGGAAGCCGGCGACGAACGCCGTTGCTGGACGTTCGTAGAGCTCCGTCGGCGGGCCGAGCTGCTCGATCTTCCCCGCGTTCATGACCGCGATCGTGTCCGCCATCGTCATCGCCTCCTCCTGGTCATGCGTGACGTGGACGAACGTGATGCCCACCTCGCTCTGGATCCGCTTCAGCTCCATCTGCATGTTCTTGCGGAGCTTCAGGTCGAGCGCACCGAGCGGCTCGTCCAGGAGCAGGACGCGTGGGTGGTTCACGAGCGCGCGGCCGAGTGCGACGCGCTGCTGCTGGCCGCCGGACAGCTGCTTCGGCTTCCGCTTCGCAAATCCGGAGAGGCCGACGAGCTCGAGCATCTCCGCGACCCGGCCCCTGAGCTGGTCCTTCGGGACGCCCTTGCGCTCGAGCCCGAAGGCCACGTTGTCCTCGATCGTCATGTGTGGGAAGAGCGCGTAGCTCTGGAAGACGGTGTTCACGTCCCGCTTGTACGGGGGCAGTCCCACGACGTCCTGGTCGCCGAGGTAGATGTGCCCCTCGGTCGGCTCCTCGAAGCCGCCGATCATCCGGAGCGTCGTGGTCTTGCCGCAGCCCGACGGCCCGAGCATCGCGAAGAACGACCCGCGCGGTATCTCGACCGAGATGCCGTCGACGGCAACCATGTTGTCGAACGTCTTGACGACATTCTCGAGGCGAACGTCCGCCGCCGCTTCGGTCGTTGACAAGGGCCGAGCGTATCGCGGTGTCGGCAGCCCTGCAAAGGGCGTCTGCTGACTCGCTGTCAGTCGTTGGGCGGCACGACGAGCACGGGCACGGGCGAGCGGTGAACGAGCTTGTGCGGCACCGAACCGAGGATGAGGCCGGTGATCGGCCGCTCGCTGGTCGTGCCGACGACGATCGTGCTCATCACTGCCCGCTCGCGATCGAAGGATCGACGGCCTCGAATGCGCGACGGCCGAAGAAGCGCTCGTTGCCGAGGAGCCGCCACACGACGAGCAGGACGAAGCCGATGAGCAGGAATCCCATCCCGATGACGAACGGCACGCCCATGCCCAGGATGCTCTGCCCGGTGTACGAGCTCTCGACGTCGTAGAAGTCGATCGCGGACTTGACGAAGAGGTAGCCGAGGATGGCCGCGCCCACGAGTGGGCCGACGCCGATGAAGATGAAGTTCTTCACGGACTTGAAGAGCTCGCGGCGGTAGTAGATCGCACACGCGACCCCGTCAACGCGTAGTAGAAGGCAATCATCAGCGCGAGCGCGGTGACCGAGTCGTAGAGCGCGTTCTCGGAGAAGATGTTGAGCGGCACGTACCACGCGATCGCGAGGCCGGCGACCACCGCGGTCGAGAACCAGGGCGTGTGGAAGCGCGGATGGACGGCCGCGAACACGCGCGGCAGGGCGCTCTGCCGGCCCATCGAAAAGGACGTGCGGGACGACGGGATGATCGTCGTCTGCGTGGAGGCGATCGCGGACGTGACGATCGCGACGATCACGATCTTGTCCCAGGGAGACCCGAGCACGTCTGCGCCGAGCACGGCGAAGATCGCGTCGTCGTCGTCGTACTCCGCGAGCGTATCGAGCCCCGCATAGGCGACCACGGCCGTCGACACTCCGACATAGGTCACGAGCAGGATCACCGTCGAGAGGACGGCGGCCAGTCCCGGCGCGCGTGCGGAGTCGCGCGTCTCCTCGGTGAGGTTGACCGCGCTCTCCCAGCCCCAGTAGATGAAGACGCCGATCAGGAGCGCGGACACGAGCGTCGACGTCGAGTCGATGGCCAAGGGCGAGAGCCAGTCGAGCTCGGGCTTCGTCGAGCCCTCGGGTGCGGTGCCGTCGTAGACCTTGTACAGGGCGACTCCGGCGAAGAGGAGGAGCGCCCCCACCTGTATGACGACCATCACGTCCTGCAGCCCGGCAGCGAGCTCGGTGCCGATGATGCAGATCGTCGTCATCACGACGATGTACGCGATCGCGAGAAGCATGACCGCGGTCTTCGAGGCGGCCGCGTCCTCCATCCCGAAGAGCTCGTACGTGTACCGGGCGCCGACGTCGGCGAGCGACCCGACCACGAGGATCCCGGTCGTGATCACCGCCCACCCTCCGAGCCAACCGAGCCATGGCCCCATGGAGCGTGTCACCCACGAGAACGTCGTCCCGGCGTCCTGGTCGGCACGGTTCATGTAGAAGAACGCGCCCGCGATCAGGAACATCGGGATGAACGACGCGAGCAGCGCTCCCGGCGCCTGGAACCCGACGATCACCGTGACGGAGCCGATGACCGCGGCAAGCGAGTAGGCCGGCGCCGTCGAATTGAGCCCGACCGAAAGCGCCTCCCGGAACCCGATCGCATCGTGCGCGAGCTCCCCCGCCTCGACGTGAGGCAGGTGCTGGTGCTCGGGTCGGGGTGGCCCGGCGCCCGTCACTCGGCGAGCTTCACGCAGACGTGCTTGATCCGCGTGTACTCCTCCATGGAGTAGATCGACATGTCCTTCCCGTAGCCCGACTCCTTGAAGCCGCCGTGCGGCATCTCCGAGGTGAGCGGGAAGAGGTGCTCATTGACCCAGACCGTGCCGAAGTCGAGCTTCGCAGCTACCTTCAGCGCCCGTCCGACGCTCTCCGAGAACACGGAGGCCGCGAGGCCGTAGCGCACGTCGTTCGCCATCTCGATCGCGGCGTCGTCGGACGCAGCGGACTGCATCGTCACGACCGGGCCGAAGACCTCGTTCTGCACGATCTCGGCCTTCTGGTCGACGTCGGTGACGATCGTCGGTGAGACGAAGAAGCCGCGGTCGCCGACCGACTCGCCGCCCGTGACGATCGTGGCCTTCGCGTCGGTCGCTCGCTCGAGGAAGCCGAGGACGCGCTCCTGCTGCTCGGCCGAGATGACCGGGCCCATGCCGATCTCCTCGTCCGTGGCGGGATCGCCGACGGTGAGCGACTCGACCGCCCCGACGGTCGCGGAGAGCACGTCGTCCCAGATCCGCTCGCTGACGAGGATGCGCGACGAGGCCGTGCAGTCCTGGCCGGAGTTGAAGTAACCGCCGATCTTGATCGCCTCGGCGACGGTCGCCGGGTCGGCGTCGTCGAGCACGACCATCGGAGCCTTGCCACCCAGCTCGAGATGGACGCGCTTGACCGTCTGCGCGGCGTTCGCGGCGATCGTCTTCCCCGTCGCGGTGTCGCCCGTCAGCGAGACGAGGCGGATCTCCGGATGGCGGACGAGCGCGTCGCCGACCGGGATCCCGTCACCCGTGACGACCTGGAGCACGCCCGCCGGGATGACCTCCTGTGCGAGCTCGACGAAGCGGAGCATCGTGAGCGGCGTCTGCTCGGCCGGCTTGATGATCTGGACGTTCCCGGCCGCGAGCGCGGGGCCGATCTTCCACATCGCCATGAAGAGCGGGTAGTTCCACGGGCAGATGCCGGCGACGATCCCGAGCGGCTCGCGCCGGATCATCGAGGTGTAGCCCTCGACGTACTCCGTCGCGGCCTTGCCCTCGAGGTTACGCGCCGCTCCCGCGAAGAAGCGGAGGTTGTCGGACATGACGCCGGGCTCGTCGACCGCCACCCACCACGGCTTGCCGACGTTGAGCGACTCGAGCCGCGCGAGCTCCTCGGCGTTCTCGTCGATGACGTCCGCGAGCTTCAGGAGGAGCTCCATGCGGTCCTTGGGCGTCTTCGACTGCCACTCCTCCCACGCCGTCTTCGCCGCGTCGACCGCGCGGTCGACGTCCTCGGCGGAGCCACGCGGGACCTCCGCGATCGCCTCGCCGGTCGCGGGGTTCAGGACCTCCATCGTCTCGCCCGACGACGACTCGACGAACTCCCCGCCGATGAACTGCTTCTGCTGGGTAACCGCAACGCTCACGTCCGACCTCCATTCGCTGAAATCGATAGGAGCGTAACGCCGCTCGAGGTGACGCCACAACCACGCCGTTCGTGTAGAACCCCTGCGCCGTGCGGATTCTCGTCGTGGGAACGGGGGGTGTGGGCTCTGCCTTCGCGCAGATCGCGAAGCGCCGCTCGTTCTTCGAGCACTGCGCACTTGCCGACTACGAAGCAGCGCGCCCCGCGGAGGTCGTGGAGGGACTCGACGACGGCCGCTTCTCGGCTCACGCGATCGACGCCTCGAGCAAGGACTCGGTCGTCGCGCTCATCCGCGAGACGAACGCCGACGCCGTCCTGAACTCGGTGGATCCGCTCTTCAACGTGCCGATCTTCGACGCCTGCTTCGAGGCCGGCGTCACGTACCTCGACATGGCGATGACGCTCTCCGAGCCGCATCCGGTGACCCCGTACGAGGAGGTCGGCGTGAAGCTCGGCGACTATCAGTTCGAGCGCGCCGACGCGTGGGAGGAGAAGGGCCTGCTCGCGCTCGTCGGCATCGGCATCGAGCCCGGCGCGGCCGACGTCTTCGCGCGCTACGCGGCCGACGAGCTCTTCTCCGAGATCGACGAGGTCGGCATCCGCGACGGCGCGAACCTCGTCGTCGAGGGCTACGACTTCGCGCCCACCTTCTCCATCTGGACGACCATCGAGGAGTGTCTGAACCCGCCCGTCATCTGGGAGAAGGGCCGCGGCTGGTTCACGACCGCCCCCTTCTCCGAGCCGGAGGTCTTCGACTTCCCGGAGGGCATCGGCCCGGTCGAGTGCGTCAACGTCGAGCACGAGGAAGTCCTCCTCGTGCCGCGCTGGATCGACTGCAACCGCGTGACGTTCAAGTACGGGCTCGGCGACGAGTTCATCGAGGTGCTGAAGACCCTCAACAAGCTCGGGCTCGACTCGAAGGAGTCGATCCCCGTGAAGGGCGTCGAGGTCGCGCCGCGCGACGTCGTCGCCGCCGCGCTCCCCAACCCAGCGACACTCGGCGACCGCATGTCGGGCAAGACGTGCGCGGGAACGCTCGTCACAGGGCTCGGCAAGGACGGCGCTCCACGGACGACATACCTCTACCACGTCGCCGACAACGAGACGACGATGCGCGAGTACGGCTCGCAGGCCGTCGTCTGGCAGACGGCGATCAACCCCGTCGTCGCCCTCGAGCTGCTCGAGAGCGGCGCGTGGAAGGGCACGGGTGTCCTGGGCCCCGAGGCCCTCCCGCCCCAGCCTTTCCTCGACAAGCTCGCCGAGTACGGCGCACCGCACGGCGTTCTCGATCTCGTTCCGTAGCTGTCGATGAGTTTCGGTCTCGTTCGTCGTCTATACGACGATGCGATCTAGGATCGACGCATGCCAGTCGTGAGGCTTCGGGCTCCGCTGTCGGAGCTCGCAGGAGGCAACCGGGAACTCGAGCTCGACGGTGCGACCGTCGGTGAGGTGCTCGAGGCGCTCGAGCGCGAGCACCCCGACGTGAGAGGCTGGATTCTCGACGAGCACGGCGCGATCCGCGAGCACATCAACGTCTTCGTGAACCGCGACTACGGACGCGTGGACACGGCGGTCGGCGAGAACGACCGGCTGCACGTGTTGCCCGCGATCTCGGGAGGATGAGATGACGCAGCTTCTGGTGGGGACGAAGAAGGGCCTGTTCGTGCTCGAGGGCAAGGCCGGCTCGCCGTTCGAGATCACGTCCCGCGCGTTCGCGGGCGAGCCCGTCGAGTTCGCGACGCGCGACGCGCGGTCGGGACGCTGGCTCGCCGCGGTCACTTCCGCCTTCTACGGCCCCAAGGTCTTCTACGCGGACGACCCCGCGGGTGAGTGGGAACAGGCCGCGGGGCTCGAGCTCCCCGAGGACGCCGAGACGCCGCTCGAGCGGCTCTGGACGATCGTCCCGGCCGAGGACGACGACCATCTCTACGCGGGCGGCGCACCGGGCGTGCTCTTCGAGAGCCACGACGGCGGCGTCAGCTGGGAGCTGAACCAGTCGTTCTGGGAGCAGCCGACACGGCCCGAATGGAGCCCGGGCGCCGGCGGCATGTGCATGCACTCGATCGCGACCTGGCCCGGCGACCCGTCCCGCGTCGCCCTCGCGATCTCGGCGGTCGGCGTCTGGCTCACCGACGATGGCGGCAAGACCTGGCGGAACGGCAACAAGAACCTCTACCCGCGCTACATGCCGGAGGAGGCGCGCGAGGACACGCTCACCCTCTGCGTCCACAACATGCACCGTGCCCCGGCTCGGCCGGAGCGGCTCTTCATGCAGTTCCACGGCGGCGTCTACCGCTCCGACGACGCCGGCGAGAGCTGGACGTCGATCGCCGACGGCCTTCCCTCCGACTTCGGCTTCCCGATGGTCGTCGACCCGGACGACCCGGACAGCGCGTACGTCATCCCGCTCGTCGCGGATCTGGACCGCACGACACCCGAGGGCAAGGTGCGCGTCTACGAGACGCGCGACGCCGGCGCGAGCTGGACCCCTCGCGGAGAGGGGCTCCCGCAGGAGAACGCCTACCTCACGATCCTGCGGCAGGCGTTCTGCGGCGAGGGCTCCGGCGCGGGCATGGGCCTTTACTTCGGCGCGACGTCGGGCGACGTCTTCGGCTCGGGCGACGCGGGCAAGACGTGGTTCACGGCGGCGACGAAGCTGCCGCCCGTCCACTCGGTGCGCGCGGCGTAGGGGCGAGGCTTGCCTCGCCCGGGCGACCCAAGGGTCGCCCTACAGGCCCAGCCCGCGAGACTCGATCCAGCTCGGGGAGATGCGTACGCTGACGCGCGTCTCCCCCTCACGATGAGATGCGTACTTCTCGCGCCCCGTGTACTTCTGCGAAAGGCGGTCGATCTGGTCGTTCGCGCCCTCGTCGACCAGGGTCGTCGTGCCGGTGATCGCGATCCAGCGATACGGGTCGTGCGGGATCGAGGACGACGAGCGACACCCGTGGGTCCGCGTCGAGGTAGCGCGGCTTTGCACGCGGCCGCGCAGTGTTGAACGACACGCCGTCGTCGTCGACGTCGACCCAGACGACGGTCGAGTGTGGCGACCCGTCGGGCCGGAGGTCCGTGACGACGCCGACGTACGGATTCTCGAGGAACGCTCGCTCGGCGGCGCTCAGCGCTCTCACGAGATCGCGACCATCCGGTCGATCGCGCCCCGCGCCTTCTCGGCGATCTCCTCGGGAACCGTGACCTCGTACTTCCAGTCGCGCAGCGAGTCGCGGAGCTTCGGCAGCGTGATCATCTTCATGTAGCGGCAGATCGCCTTCTCGGACACGGCCTCGAAGCGCTTCTCCGGCGCCTCCTTGTTCAGGCGGTGGATGATCCCGGTCTCGGTCGCGACGAGGAAGCGCTCCTTCGGCGAGGACTTCGCGAACTTGATCATCCCCTCGGTCGAGAGGATGTGCGTCTTCTCGTTGCCGAACGCCATGCACTGGCTCGCGCAGCCGCACTCCGGGTGCACGAGGAACTCGGCGTCCGGCGCGTCCGCCTGCCAGCGCGTGATGTCCTGCGGGCGGATCCCGGCGTGCACGTGGCACTCGCCCATCCAGATCCGCAGCTTGCGGCCCGTGACCTTCTCGAGCCAGAGCCCGAGGAACATGTCCGGGAGGAAGAGGATCTCGGTGTCCTCCGGGATCGACTCGATCACGCCCTTGGCGTTGCCGGACGTGCAGCAGTAGTCGCTCTCGGCCTTCACCTCGGCGGTCGTGTTCACGTACGAGACGACGATCGCGCCGGGGTTCTCGGCCTTCCACGCGCGTAGCTGGTCGGCCGAGATGGAGGCTGCGAGCGAGCAACCGGCGTCGAGGTCCGGGATGAGCACGGTCTTCTGCGGGCTCAGGATCGCCGCGGTCTCGGCCATGAAGTGCACTCCGCAGAAGACGATCGAGTCGGAGTCCGTGGCGGCAGCCTCGCGCGAGAGGCCGAGCGAGTCGCCGACGAAGTCTGCGACGTCTTGCACCTCGGGCACCTGGTAGTTGTGGGCGAGGATCACTGCGCCACGCTCGGCGGCGAGCGCGCGGATCTCCTCCTGCATGGTGCTGATCTCGTTCGGTGTCAGCGTGAGTGTCATGTGAGCTCCAGTGAGACGTCGAGGGAGCGTGCGGAATGGGTGAGCGCGCCGACGGAGATCTCGTCGACGCCCGTCTCCGCGATCGCGCGGATCGTGTCGAGGCTCACGCCGCCCGACGCTTCGAGCCGAGCGCGGCCCGCGGTGAGCGCGACGGCCTCGCGCAGCTCGGCCAGGGTCATGTTGTCGAGGAGGATCGCGTCGACGCCGGCTTCGAGTGCTTCGGTGACCTGGCCGAGCGTCTCGCACTCGACCTCGATCGGTAGATCGCTCGCCGCGCGGACGAGCCGGACGGCTTTCTCGAGGGAACCGGCTGCGCGGAGGTGGTTGTCCTTGATCAGGACGGCGTCGTCGAGCCCGAAGCGGTGATTGCGGCCCCGCCCGCACACGACCGCGTGCTTTTCGAGCGCACGGAGGCCGGGAGTGGTCTTGCGGGTGTCGAGCACTGCCACGCCCGTGCCGTCCACGGCCGCGACGTAACGCCGCGTGAGAGTCGCGATGCCCGACAGCCGCCCGAGGAAGTTCAGGGCCACGCGCTCTCCCGTAAGTATCGTGCGCAGCGAGCCGGTGACGCGGGCGACGACCGCGGGCGGCTGGTCGACCTCGTCGCCGTCACCTGCGAGCGCCTCGAAGCGGACCTCGGGGTCGAGCGCGCGGAACGTCGACTCGGCAGCGCGAAGACCGCACACGACGCCGCTCTCCTTCACGAGGAGCTCGGCGGTTCCGACGGCGTCGTCCGGGACGGTGGCCTCGGTCGTGACGTCACCTGCGCCGATGTCCTCGGCGAGGGCCGCGAGCACGGCGCGCTCGAGCGTGTCGGTCGCTACAGCCATTTCTCGAGGACGGGCTCCTCGCCCGAGCGCAGGACGACGTGCCGCTCGAGGACCTCGCTCTCGGACGGGAAGTCCGCCCGGAAGTGCGAGCCCCTGCTCTCCTCGCGCGTGAGCGCGCTCCGCGCGACGAGCCGCGTGAGCTGATGCGGGGCGTCGAGAAGGTGCTCGAGACCCGTGGCGTCGCGAATGAGGCCGCAATCACGCCAGAGCGAGTGACGGAGCTCCGGCGTGACGAGCTCGGGTGTGGGCTCGGCGGGCACGTCGGGAAGTCGTGCAGGGAGCGACGGCTCGGCGAGGGCCGAGAGGGCTGCACGCCGGCCGAAGACGAGGCACTCGAGAAGCGAGTTGGACGCGAGCCTGTTCGCGCCGTGCACGCCCGTGGCCGCGCACTCGCCTGCGGCGTAGAGACCCGCAAGCTCGCTGCGTCCGTCGAGGTCGGTGAGAATGCCGCCCACCAGGTAGTGCGCAGCGGGAGCGACGGGGATCGGTGTCTGCGAGGGGTCGTACCCCTCGTCGAGCAGGCTGCCCATCAGCGACGGGAAGCGACCGCGGTCGATGGGCCGGAGATCGAGCAGCACCGTTCCGCGCGCCGCGATCTCCCGCGCGACGACGTCTCGGGGCGCGAGCTCGTCCGTGAAGCGGTTGCCCTGCTCGTCGAGCAGAAGCGCACCCTCACCCCGCAGCGCCTCGGAGAGGAGGAGCGACGAGTCGACGAGGGTCGTCGGGTGGAACTGCACGAATTCGAGGTCCGCGAGCGCGGCGCCAGCCCGGTACGCCGCCGACATGCCCTCTCCGACTGCGCCGGCCGGGTTCGTCGTCCGCTCCCAGAGCGCTGCCGCACCGCCGGTCGAGAGCACCGTCGCGCGCGCCGCGACGGTGCGGCGGTCCGTGACCACGCCGACGCAGCGCTCGTCGTCACGCCAGATCGAGAGCATGCGCTCGCCCTCCGCGACCCGGATCCGAGGGTGCGCGAGCACGCGCTCGGCGAGCTTGCGTGCCACCCGGTCCCCCGTCGCCGCGCCACCCGCGTGAACGACGCGGCGTCGGCTGTGGCCCCCTTCCAGGCCGAGCCCTTCGTCGAACTCGACGCCGAGCTCCACGAGGTCGCGGATGCGTGCCGGAGCCTCCTCGGTCAGGACCTCCACCGCGCTCGGGCGGCAGAGGCCACGGCCGGTCCGAAGCGTGTCCTCGGCGTGGAGCGAGGGATCGTCGTCGTCCCCGACCGCGGCGGCGATGCCTCCCTGTGCGAGGAGGCTCGTCGACGAGAGGAGCGGCCCCTTCGTGAGGACGAGGACCTTCTCCTCAGCGGCAGCGCACAGCGCGGCAAAGAGTCCCGCCACGCCCCCGCCGACGACGACGAGCGCGATGTCGCGATCGGAACGTGTCTTTCCGGAATCGATCATGGTAGTTTTAGCCTCTGAGGCGATAACCTCGTGGCTGAGTTTACCACCCCACCCTCTCGACTCCCGCGCACGTCGCGCTCGCCACCGTCTTCCAGGTTCGTGACGGCGCCTTGACCGTGCTGCTGTGGGAGCGCGCCCGCGAGCCGTTCACCGGCGCCTGGGCACTGCCCGGCGGGACCCTCGTCGCGCGCGAGACGCTCGAGGCCTCCATCCTGCGACACCTCGCGACCAAGGTGGACGTGCGCGAGGTGTCACACCTCGAGCAGCTCGGGACGTGGAGCGCACCTGCGCGGCATCCCGACCGCTGGGAGCTCGCGACCGCCTACCTCGGGCTCGTCCCGCTCGGGATGGATCCACGCGTCCCGGAGGACACGCGCTGGCACCGGGTCGACGCGCTCCCCGAGACCGCCTTCGACCACGGCACGATCGTCCTCGCCGGCCGCGATCGCCTCCGCGGGAAGCTCTCGTACTCGAACATCGGCTTTGCGCTCGCGCCGGAGACGTTCACGCTCGCGGAGCTGCGCGACGTCTACGAGGCAGCCCTGGGCTACGAGGTGTCGGCGACGAACCTGAAGCGCGTCCTCCTGCGGCGCGGCGCAATCGAGGCGGTCGGCAAGCGGCGTGCGCACGGCCCGGCGGGCGGACGGCCGGCCGAGCTCTACCGCTTCCGGGCACGCACCCTCGAGGTGACCGACCCCTTCGCGGTCTTCCGGCCGCCCGAGTAGGCCCTGCGCGCGTCGGGATTCGCGAGCGCGAATCCCGACGCGCGAAGATCCCTGAAGGCGGCGGCTCCGCCGCCGCATCGCCGCAGCACTTCAGCGGAGGTCCAGTTCGGTCGATGAGAGGCCAATGCGGCACTTTCGACTGTGGCTTCTCCTGATCGGGCTCGCCAGCCTCGTCGCCGAGGCGATTGCGGCGGCCGCCGTCTTCTGGCGCGGCGGCTCACCTCGTCGCTCCTAGGCAGCGAGCCGCAGGAGCGCGGTGCAAAGCGCGGCGACCGCCATCGCCACGATCACGGGCGCGCGCAGTCCGATTGCAACGAGGGCGGCGCCGACCCCCACGACGCGCGCGTCGACCTCGATCTCCTCGTCGCCGCCGAACGTCTGAGTGACGACGAGCGCGATCAGCATCACCGGTGCGAGGAGGTCGATGCAGCTCTGCAACCTCGGCGGCAGCTCGCGCCGCCCGACGAGGACCGGTCCGGCAGCCTTGGAGGCGACGGTCGCGGCGCCGACGACCACGACGACGATCCAGGCGTTGGTCATCGTCTGAGTCCGAGCAGGCACGCGGCCGCAGCCGCGACGATCGGCACCCCGGCGGGCGCAAAGGGAATCAACACGAGGACGATCCCCGCTCCGAGCGCGGCGGCCTCGCGCGCGCGCCGGTCACGGAGGTATGGCACGGCCAGGGCGAGGAACAACGCCGCGAAGGCGGCGTCGAGCCCAAGCGCATTAGGGTTGTCGAGCACGCCGCCGAGCACCGTGCCGAGCGCGGTGCTCGCGACCCACAGGACGTAGAAGAACAGTCCGGCGCCGACGAGGATCGGCCACTCGAAGCGCCCAGTCCGGCCGGAGATCGCCCATGACTCGTCCACGATCGACTGCGACTCGACGAGCCGGCGAATTCTCCCGCCGGGAAAGATCGACGACACCGTCATGCTGATCGCGATGTAGCGCGCGTTGAGGAAGACCGCGGCGAGGATTGCCGCCGCGACGGTCCCGCCGGCGTCGAGGACGGAAACGGACGCGAACTGCGCCGCGCCGGAGAAGGTCGTGGCGGACATGACGACCGCCGCCGCGCCGCCGAACCCAGACGCCTCCGAGAGGACGCCGAACGAGAGTCCGAAGAGAATCGGGCTCGGCGCGAGCGGAAGCGCCGCCCGCACGCCGTCACGTATGCGCAGCACGGAAGTGTCGGTCTCGGGCACAGGGGTAACGTAGTGACGTGAAGGTCGTCGTCAGCGGGGCGTCCGGGCTCATCGGCTCGGCACTCGTCCCTGCGCTACGAGCCGACGGGCACGAGGTGGTCAGACTCGTACGGCGGGAGCCGGCGTCGGACGGCGAGTGCCGTTGGGACCCGGCCGCCGGAAGGCTCGACCCCGGGCACCTCGCGGGCACCGACGCGATCGTCAATCTGAGCGGGTCGAACCTCGACCGGCGTTGGACCGAGTCCGCGCAAGCGAGAGATCCTCGAGTCCCGTACGACAACGACGGCACTCCTCGCGACCGTCGCCGCCGAGCTCGACTCGAAGCCCTCGGCGTTCGTCTGCGCGGGGGGGACAGGCGTCTACGGAAATCGCGGAGATGAGATCCTCACCGAGGAGTCCGAGCCGGGGAGCGGGTTCCTTGCGGAGGTGATGCGACAGACCGAGGCCGCCGCCGCCCCCGCGCGGGAGGCCGGGATTCGCGTCGTCAACTTCCGTCAGGGCATCGTGCTGTCGCGTGACGGTGGCGCGCTCAAACGCATGCTTCCGTTCTTCCGCTTCGGTCTCGGCGGCCCGGTCGGTGGCGGCAGACAATGGTGGAGCTGGACGTCTCTGGCCGACGCCGTCTCCGCCTACCGGCGCATTCTCGCGAGCGACCTCGCGGGCCCCGTCAACCTCGCTGCGCCGAACCCGGTCACGAGCGGGCAGTTCGCGAAGGCGCTCGGACGTGCCCTCGGACGACCTGCGGTACTCCCGGCACCGGCCCTCGCAGTCAAGCTTCTCTTCGGCGAGAAGGGCGAGGAGGTGCTGCTGTTCGGGCAGCGTGCGCTCCCAGCGCGGCTCCTCGACGAGGGGTTCGAGTTCTCAGCGCCGACGATCGACGACGCACTCGAGCGCGCTCTCGCCGACTGAGCGCATCGTCGGGGACAATGGCCGCATGCCGGACCTCGCAACGCTCGGGTGGGACGACGCGTGGAATGCGGCCTTCGAAGGGTCTCGCGAAGAAGGGCTGAGACCCGGCCGGGTCGTCGTCCAGCACCGCGGCGCCTACGACCTCGCGGCCGAGGACGGCGAGGTGCGAGCACGGATCGCGCCGCGCCTGCGCCGGACATCGGCGCCGGCGGAGCTCCCGGTCGTCGGCGACTGGGTCCGGTTCGACGGCTACGACGTCATCCAGTCGGTGCTCCCCCGCCGGACGGCATTCGTCCGCCGTGCGGCCGCAGACGCGGGAGCGAGGGCGGCCCGAGAGCAGGTCGTCGCAGCGAACGTCGACGTCGTTCTCGTGACGGCAGCACTCGGGCAGGACCTCGACTCGCTCCTGCTCGAGCGCTACGTCACGCTCGCTCTCCAGAGCGGAGCGCGACCCGTCATCGTCCTCACGAAGGCCGATCTCGAGACGGATCCCGGGTCGGCCGCCGCCGAGCTCGAGGGAATCGGCGGAGCGATCCCGATCCATTTCGTCTCCAGCCGAACCGGCGTCGGCGTCGACCGGATTCGCGCCCTGATCGGCCCGGGTGTGACCGGCGCCCTCCTCGGGCCCTCCGGCGTGGGAAAGTCCACGCTCGTCAACCGACTCGCCGGAGACGACGACCTGCTCGCGACGGCAGAGGTGCGCTCGGACGGGTCGGGCCGTCATACGACCACGCGACGGCAGCTCGTGACGCTCCCGGGCGCGGGGGTCCTGATCGACAACCCTGGGATGCGCGAGCTGCACCTGTGGATGGCAGACGAGGGACTCGAGGCCGCGTTCGAGGACATCGCCGAGCTGGCCGCAGACTGTCGCTTCTCCGACTGCCGCCACGAGACCGAGCCCGGCTGCGCGGTTCGTGCTGGACTCGCGGACGGAACGCTGGCGCGCGACCGCTGGGAGCGCTATCGCGCGCTCGAGGCCGAGCTCGACCAGCTCAGAGAGCGCCTCGAGGCCAGGTCTCGAGACCGGCCTCGGCGCGAGGGGTGAAGGACTTCAGCGAGAATCCCGATGAGAATGCCCATGGAGCTCGTCAGTCCCGAGCTCGCGCTGATCGACCCCGATCTCGACGCGCGGGCGCGTGCGGTTCTGCCCGACCCGGCGCCGGCGCGGCCGTTCCCGCGCACCGCGGAGGCATCGCCGGCGGAGGCTGACCGACCTCACCGGGCGTACCCGTTCTGGGCTCGTGTGACCGCCGCGATGTGGCTCGTCGTTCTCGGCATCCTCATCGGCGGCGCGGCCATCCCGCATGCGCAGGACACGCCGCGCGTCTTGCCGCAGGGCGAGGACGCCCGCTTCTGCAAGGCACCGCCCGCAGAGCCGACGTCCCCGGGGGCGCATCGGCCCTAAGGAGAGAGACAGCCGCGGCTACAATCGAGCGTCCCCCGGGGGCTATAGCTCAGTTGGGAGAGCGCCTGGATCGCACCCAGGAGGTCCCCGGTTCGAGTCCGCGTAGCTCCACCTCAGAACCCGCTGGAAACGGCGGGTTCTCTGTGGCTCACCCCACCCCGTCACTCCGCTTGCGGGGAGCCGGGAGACGTCGGGCGCGAAGACCTGAGCCTTGGTCCTTCGCCGTCGGCTTCCTCGCGGGCCCTTCCTCGGTCAGCGGGTGTAAACGACGACCAGCTTGTCCGTGCCGGACTCCGCGCCCCAGACCTCGCCGTCACGGCCGAGCAGCTGACGCACCTCAGCGTCCGACGTCGGCAGATCCACACGCATGAAGCGCTGCGCCGCGGGGTCGAACCGCCAAAGCGCGTTCGCGCCGAAGTCTGTGAGCCAGACCATGTCGCGCTCATCCACGTAGACGGCGTAGATCATCGGACTCGATCCTGGGACACGCCATTCGCGCCAGCGCTTCGTCCGCGGGTCGTACACGCCGACCTGTCCCGCGTTCCATTCGCTGATCCACACCCGCCCGCGCACGTCTGACCACGCGCGTCGGGCACCCTGTCCTGCGGTGGGCGGCCGAAGCACCGTCGCTCGGCCCGTGCGGACGTCGATCCGGCCGAGGTAGCTCCCGGCGAGCGACGCGTAGTACACGGCCCCGGACGGCGTCGTCGTGATGCCGTAGGGGCCTTCACCGCGCGGTGCCCGGAAAACACGCACCCTGCCGACGGTCGGATCGAGGCGGCCGTAGATCCCGCTCTGCCCCGTGAACCACAGCACGCCGCGCGCGTCGAAGGTCGCGGTGTTCAGGTTCGCATAGGCACTCGTCGGCAGCGGGAAGCGTCGGACTTTCCGCGTTCGGGGATCGACGCGCACGATCGCGTTGAGGCCGCCATCCGTGATCCACGGTGCTCCGTCTGGTCCGACGATCACACCGTGCGGCGCCGAGCCTTCACCGAGTGCAGTCAGGCGCGAGCGCCCACTCCTCGGATCGAGCCAGCCGAGCTGGCCCGTGTGTTGTGCCGTGTACCAGACGCCACCGTCGCGGGCAGGAGCGACATCGTGGGGATGCGTGCCCGCCGGGACGCGGAACTCGCGAACACGGAGCCGCTGGCCTTCGGTTGACGGCGCGGCGCTGGCGGCGCCTACGGCGATCGTCGCTGCGGCGAGAGCGGCGAGACAGCGGAGCATCTCTTCTCCAATACGGGACGGCGCCGAGACCAGTTTCAGCGGGGCGTTCCTGACACCTCGGATGGGGCTTGGTGGCCGCGAGGATCGACGTCGCCACTGTTTGAGTCGGGGCGCCAGAGGGAACGTATCCCGCTGCGTTTCCGCTGCAGTTCTCATCCAGGAGGTAGCCATGGCAGACCGAACCACAACCGGTGGCGTAGGACTCACGCTCGGCGGAGGGATAGTGATCGCAGGGATCCTGATCGCCATTTTCTGGAGCGTCGTTCTGGGAGTCATCGTCGCGCTCGTTGGGCTGCTCGCATTCGGCGGCTTCGCACGTGGCCGCTGGTACTAGAACCGTGAGGGATCTCCTCACCGGCGAGTGGGTCATCGACCGTACGAGTGCGAAGCAGCGAAGAATTGCTCACTACTGGTTGACGATCCTCTGGTTCACGGCCGGACTCGTACTCTGGATCGTCCTTCGCAACGACCTGTGGTTCGTGGGACTCATGTCTCTCTATGCGATCTGGATCACCCATTTGGCTGGGTGGGCGGCGGAGACGCCGGTCGAGCCAGAAGAAGAGAGCGCCACGCACAGTCGATCGACGCCGCGCGTTAGGCGCGCCCGTCAATCGGGTACTCGCACACCCCAATCGAGCCAAAGGAGTCCAAGTGAGTGAGATTCAAAACCCCCGCGACCTGTTCCTGCACGAGCTCGGAGACATTCTCTACGTCGAGCGTTCGCTCGCCGACGAGGCACTGCCGAAGCTCATTGACGAGGTGCAAGATCCCGAGTTCAAGTCGGGACTCGAGGAGCACCTCGAGCAGACGCAGCGCCATGTCGTGAACGTCGAGAAGGTCTTCGAGCTTCTCGGGGAAACGCCGCACGAGGAAGAGTGCATCGCCTTCGAGGGACTCAAAAAGGAGCATGAGGAGATGACGAAGGAGTCGTCCTCGTCACTGATCGACCTCGTCGACCTCGGCGCAGCGGCACGCACCGAGAACTACGAGATCGCGGCCTACGAGGGGCTCCGTCGCATGGCGAAGGCACTCGGTGAAGAAGAGGCCGTTGCTCTCCTCGACGAGAACCTCGCGCAGGAGAAGGAAGCGCTTCGCGAAGTCGAGAAGTTCGCGACACGCATCAGCAACGAGTCGTTCGCGTCGTTCGCCACAGCGAGCTAGCGCGCTCAGTCGGGGTTCCGCCGCGAGACGACCCGCTGCCGCAGCGGCGACTCGATGACCGGCGGAGCCCCAACCTCCCTCCCATGAGGAGCTACTCGTAGAGCTGCCCTCGCGAACTGCGCCGCTAGTGTCGCGCAGGGGCCTGGAGCACAACCTCGGCAGGCTCTCCGCGACGCAGTTCCCGGCTGCGCTCTGCCTCCGCATTGAGTTCCGCGCCGAAGAGGAGGGCGAGAGCGCTCAGCCAGAGCCAGGTGAGCATGACGATGACTGCGGCAACCGATCCCCAAGCCTTGTTGTAGGAGCCGAACTGGCTGACGAAGAAGGCGAAAGCTCCCGATCCAACGAGCCATACGACGACCGCCAACGCCGTACCGAAGGTCAGAAACCGCCAGCGGGGATGGTCGACGTCGGGGCCGAGATAGAGAATCGTTGCGAACGCGACGAGAAGACCAAGGATCAGCACCGGCCACTGTGCTGTCCACCACAGCCAATCGATGACGGCCTCGATGCCAACGGCGTCGCCGATCCAGCCCGAGAGGTGCGGGCCGAGCACGAGAAGCGCAAAGGCGAGGACAAACGCGAACAGCATCAAGATCACCATCAGCAGCGCAGTGAGCCGGCGCTTGAGAAAGCCTCGCGTCTCGTCTCGTTCGTACGCGCTGTTGAGCGCCCACATGAGCGTTTGCATCGCGCCCGTCAGCGACCAGACCGCAAGCACCGTGCCGACAACCGCCATCGCGATCCCCGAGCTCGCGTTGTTTTCGACAACGCGCGTCAGGCTGTCGTCGACCAAAGTCAGCGCCTCGCGCGGGACGACGCCTGCGAGTTTCTCGGTGATCGTCCCGATCGCATCCGGGCTGGCGAACAGGCTGAACGCGCCGACAGCGACGAGCAGCAGGGACGGAACCGCCAGGAACGAGTAGTAGGCGATCGCGGCCGCGAGGTTCGTGATGTGGTCGTCGAGGGCCTCCTTGCCAGCCCGGACGATGATCGCCCGATAGTCGCGCAGTGAAAGCTCGACTGGTGACGGGTCCCGGAGCTTCGGCTCGTCGTGCTCCGGTTGCGGCTGTGGGGCTTTTTCACGCCGGCTGGCAGACACGGGCTGCTCATCACTGGCGCTGGCACGAGTCACGTCCCGGGTAGGTCCCCATTTGAGTCCGGCGGCAAACCGACTCCCTCCTGGCCAAGTGTGTCGAGCAGACTAGGAGTCGAGCTCGACGAGCGTCACCGGTACGCCGTCGACGGCAGCAGGGATGCTCGCGCCGTCCTCGAGCCACGTCGCCTCTTCTCCGCGCCGCACCACCGTGACGACGCGGTCGGGATCGTGCTCCGCAATCGCGTCCCGGATCGCCTGCATCGGCGGGTCGGGCTTGACCTCGACCGTGGTCGCGTCGGCTGGCGCCTCCGCCGCCACGGTCTCGCCCACCGACCGCGCGCGAGCGCGGGCGTCACCCTCGTCGTTCGCGAGCCAGTCGAGGCGCGACTGCTCCACGGCCGGCGCGACCACGACGAGCTCGTCGCTCGGATCCACGTACTCCGCGAGCGCCTCTCGCTCGACGGGCGATGTTGCGACGACGACGATGCGGGCCATTGGGTGTCGAATACCCGCTCGCGGCGAACTTCAACCAGTTTCGTCTCGACCCCGGCCGGGAACCCTCGGACATGCCTCGTCCCACTCGCTGCACGTCCCGATGCGTCGGTCCGGCTGGCGTCGTCTAGGGCGAAGCGCTTCCGATACGTCGACTCGCGCGGATCCGCGATCACGGATGAGGAGCAGCTCGAGCGCATCACCGCGCTCGCGTCGGCGAGGAATTGGGCAACACGGCGCCGTAGCCCGTACCTCGTACGTGAGCCCGGTCGTCGTCGGGCACTACCTCGCCGGTCGCACCCTGGACGACTTCCGGTCGGCGAACGGTTCTGCGCCGCGCGGGCTGAGCGTGTCCGAGCGCACCCTCCTCGAGCTGCTCGAGGCACCCGTCGAGTAGGGCGCCGCACCGCCCTGTGCCAGGTGCCAGAGAGGGCCGGCGTCGCCGGCCCTCTCTCGTTCCTCATCCCAGGCGACCTAGATGGTCCGCTCGAGCTCCTCGTCGCGCTCGCCGTCCTCGTCCAAACGGTCCTCCGCGTCGTCGCCGATGTCCTCCACCTTGTCCTTCACGTCCTCCCAGGTGTCGCGAGCCTTGTCCTTCGCCTCGCCCCACTTCTGCTGGATCTCGCCTTCTGTCTCCTTCGCCTTGCCTTCACACGATCGCTGTCCACCGCTCGCTCCTCTCGTTCGCTTGAGTCGGAGTCTGAGTGCCCGCCGGGCACGAGCCATGCAAACACGCCGAGGGCGGCATCTACGGACGCCGCCCTCGGCGAACGCTGTGTTGCACGTTCGGCTACGCAGCGTTCGCGAGCCGGACCTGCACGAGGCGGTAGCCCGCGATCCCGCCGAGCCCCGGGTCGCCGGCGCGGTACGCCTTCACGAAGAACTGCACGTTGAAGCCGTTCCGCGGCTGCGGGAACTGCCCGTTCGGGACGAGCGTGAGCGTCACCCAGCCGTCACCGCCGGTCGACCTGCGTCTGACCCTGCGACGACGCGCGGCGTCGCCACGCATGAACACGCGGGCACCGCTGACAGGACGACCGCCGCGCGCGGTGACCTTCACGCGCGCCGTGATCGGCGTCGTGCTGCTCGTCACCGGGTTCGGGCGAGAACAGCACCTGGGCGACGACGAGCCGGTCGCCCGCTGCCTGCAGCTGACCGACGTCGATGACGCGCCGGTCGGATTCGGCGTCCCCACCGACCACGCCGGTCGGATTCGAGATCGCGGACGTCGAGCCGCGGTCGTTGCGCGCGATGACGCGAACGCGGATCGTGCGGCCCGCCGTCGGCGTCGCGGACCTCGTACGTCCGTGTCGGTGGCACCCTGGATCTCGCTGCAGTTGTCGCCCTTCGTGCTGCAGCGGAGCCAGACGTACGAGTAGGTGATCGGCTGGTCGCCGGCCCACTCGCCCCGGTTGGCCTGCAGCCGGCTGCCGACGGCGGCGGTACCGGAGATGCTCGGCTCCCGCGTGTTCGTCGGTCGAGCCGAGGTCACGACGGCCGTCGGGTTCGACGTTCCGCGAGCGGTGCCGTCGACGTTCGTCGCGACGACCTGTGAGCGGATCCGGAACCCCGCGTCAGCCTCGCGAAGGACGTACGTGTTGTCCGGTGCGTTGGAGATGCGCCGGCAGTCCGATGCGTCCGGCGCGCCGGAACCGTCGCAGCGATACCAGCGAAACGCGTAGTCGATGGGCTCGGTGCCCGTCCAGGTACCCCTGCGTCGTCCGGAGCACCTGACCCACGCGAGTCGTGCCGGAGACGCGCGGCTCGCCGACGTTTCTGCGGAGCGACGGCTGGAGCCGCCGACGAGTCGGCAGCCCACACGGCGAACACCCCGCCGAGGACCGCGACGGCGGCTGCTACCCCGACGATCGCGACGTAGATGCGCTGAAGATGCGTTGTTCGTCTGTTCATCTCGAGTCTCCCTTCCCTCGTTGGCTCCCGAGGCGGATACCCGGGCGCCCCCACTCCCAAGACGGGTTCCCGGAGTCCTTACCGAGTGCTTACCGCACCTTCATCAGGTGTTTCTCGCTGCAGCGGGGACGGGAAAGGCGTTCTTCGACAGCGACGGAGGAGAGCAACGATGGAGACCTGGGAATGGATCGTCGTCGCCGCTGCGATCGGCGCCGCGCTGCTGCTGGCACTCGCGTTCATCCGGATCCGAAGGCAGCGCTCGCACCTCAAGGAGCGCTTCGGACTCGAATACCAGCGCACGGTGGCCGACCAGGGTGTCGGACCAGCCGAGTCGCAACTCAGCGAGATCGAGAGCGAGCGAGAGAACTTGAGCCTTCGCGACCTACCGCCGGCGACGCGTGATCGCTACCTCGACGAGTGGAGACAGGCCGAGGCACGCTTCGTCAGCGACCCTCGCGACGCCACCCGCGCCGCGGAGCGCCTCGTCGTCCGTGTCCTACACGAGCGCGGCTATCCCGACGAAGAGGACGACAAGCGGCTCGTATCACTCGTCTCGGCCGATCATCCGGACGTGGCCGACCGCTATCGACACGGCCACGCGCTGCTCGAGAGCGTCGACGGCGCTCCGAGCACGGAGAATCTCCGTAAGGCGATGCTCGATTTTCGCGCGGTCCTCGAAGACGTCCTTCAGGGCGCACGAACCGCCGCGTAACAGGACGCATGCCGGCTGCGCTGGTCCAGATGACCGTCGCCGAGCGCGAGCGCTACGTGCGTTGGTGGATCGAAGAGTCCGGCCTCACGCTCGTCCAGCTTCGCGAGGTCGCGGGTGCGCTGTGGGCCGGATATGGGTGGGGCTCCGAGGTCCGCCGCAGAACGTCGCACGGCGTCGGAAGACCCCGCGTCTTCGCGAGAACTGAGGCTCGACGGGCTCGTGTAGTTCCAGGCGCATCGAACCCGCTAGCTCGACGCGCTTCTCGCGCGCTTTCGCCTCGAGCGCTTTGCTCGCCCGTTCGTCGAGCCCTTGGCGGCGTCGACGCTCGCACGCAATGCCTCGAGCAGGTCGCTCGGCGCCTCGCGTTCCTCCGCGGCGGGCGCGTGCACCTCCTTGCCCTTGCGCTTCCGCTGAACGACCGTGCGAAGCCGCGCCTGATACTCGTCCTCGTACTTCGAGTGGTCGAACGAGGACGTGAACCGCTCGATGAGCGTCTCGGCCATTTCGAGCTCCCGCTTGTCGACGCGCGGGCGCCTCCCGGGAACGATGCCTTCGGTCGGCCGGATCTCGTCCGCGAAGTACATGCTCTCGAGCGTGATCACGCGGTCGCGGACGCGGAGCGTGCCGAGCTGCTGCCGGTCGTGGAAGACGTAGCGCGCCACGGCGGACAGCTCTGAGTCCTCCATCGCCTTGACGAGCAGCGCATACACCTTCTCCGCCCCCTCGGCCGGCCCGAGGTAGTACGTGCGCTGGAAGACGATCGGGTCGATCTGGTCGTGTGGGACGAAGTCGAGAATCTCGATCGTGCGATACGTGTCTTCCTCGGCCGCACGGAAGTCCTCGTCGGTGAGGTAGACGAGCTCCCCGTCCGCGACCTCGTAGGCCTTCACGATCTCGTCCGCCGGGACCTCCTTGTCCTCCTTCTTGCAGACCTTGCGGTAGCCGATCGGCGAACCGTCCTTCTCGTGGACGAGATGGAGCTCGAGGTCGTGCTCGTCGATCGCGCTGTACATCTTCACGGGCGCATTCACGAGCCCGAACGAGATGCTCCCGGACCAGATGGCGCGTGGCATGCACGTATCGGTACCCGACTCGGGCGTCGCGGCAAACGTTCCTGAGCCGTTCGCACCGTTTCCGGAAGGCCACAGGCAGGAAGATTCGCGCTGTGACCTCGGATCTCACGAACGCGCAGATCGCCGATCGGCTCTCCCTGTTCGCAGCGCTGCTCGAGCTCGCCGAGACGAGCCCGTTCGCGGTTCGCGCGTACAGCCGCGCGGCAGAGCTCGTCCGTTCGCTACCGACCCCTGTCGCGCAGCTCGTTCGCGAGGGCCGCATTCGCGAGTTGCGCGGAATCGGCCCAGGGATCGAGTCGAAGCTCCGCGAGCTCGTGACGACGGGCGAGATCGAGGAGCTCCGCTCGTTGCAGGCTGAGCTCCCGCCCGAGCTCGTGAGCTACGGGCGGCTCCACGGCGTGAGCGTGAAGCGGATCACGAGCATCGCCCGCACGCTCGGAATCACGACCGTGCCCGAGCTCGAGGCCGCGGTCGCGGCAGGCAGGCTGCGCGACGTTCCCGGCATCGGGCCGGCGACGGAGTCGCAGATCGCCGCGGCTCTGGCTCGCCCGCCCAAAGCAGCGCGGGGGCTCACGGTCACCCGCAGCCGAGGCCTGAGTCATGAGCTCGCGCGGGCGGTGGACGGGCACGTCGCAGGCCCTGCACGACGATTCTGCGAGCTCGTGTTCGAGCTGTGTGTCGTCGTCTCGTCCGAGCGACCGGACGCCTCGATCGAGACGTTCGCCGCGCTGCCGCAGATCGTGACGCTCCTCGAACGATCCGAGCGGCGCGCGGTCGGCCTCACACTCGACGGCATCCCCGTCACCCTCGTCGTCGCGACCCGCGAGACCCTGGGCACCGAGCTCGTTCGCGTGACCGGCTCGCGCGATTACGTCGAGGCGCTCGGCCCCCTGCCCGACGTCGCGGACGAGGCGGGGCTGTTCGCCACGCTCGGCCTCCCCTATTGCCCGCCGGAGCTTCGCGAGCTTCCCGGCGCGACGCCCCCGGACGGGCTCGTCGATCTGCCGGACATCCGGGGTGACCTCCACTGTCATACGACGTGGTCGGACGGCAGGGCGTCCGTCCACGAGATGGCGACCGCGGCACGAGATCGCGGCTACGCCTACGTCGCGATCTGCGACCACACGCCGAACGTCGGGGTCGTCACCGGGCTCGGCGCCGACGAGCTCAGGCGGCAGGGGGAGGAGATCGACCGTGCGAACGCCGAGCTGGCGCCGTTCCGCATCCTCCGCGGCGTCGAGTGCGACATCCGTGCGGACGGCTCGCTCGACGTCGAGGACGCAGTCCTGAACGAGCTCGAGTGGGTGCAGCTGAGCCTGCACGCGGGCCAGCGACGATCGCGCGACGACCTCACGAGGATCGTGACTGAGGCGATGCGGCATCCCGCCGTTCGCGCCCTCAGCCATCCGAAGGGGCGCATCCTCAACCATCGCCCCGAGAACGCGCTCGACCTCGACGAGGTCTTCGCCGTCGCGAAGGAGACCGGCGTCGCGGTCGAGGTGAACGGCCTTCCCGACCGGCTCGACCTCTCGGCGGTCCACGTTCGCGAGGCGCTGGCCGCAGGCGTCGACCTCGTGCTCAACTCGGACGCGCACTCGCCGACCGGTCTCGGCAGCCTCGAGCTCGCGCTCGCGACGGCCCGGAAGGGCGGTGCGACGAACGCGGCGGTCGTGAACACACGGCCGCTCGCCACGGTCTTACGCGGAGAAGCGAGGGTGTAGCTCGGAGTCCGGCGTTTCGTCCTCGTCCCCGTGGGGCAGTCTGGATGCATGAACACGACCATGACGCGGAGGAGGAAGGCATGGGTCGAGTCCGCATCCCCCGATGCCGATCCCTCCGGACCCGAGCCCGACCCCCGGCGAGCCCGTGCCGCCGCTTCCGGACCCGGCCCCGATGCCGGACCCGGAGCCGGATCGCGCCTCCGTGCTCCTCCGACTCGCCGAGCTGCCCCGTGCGGCGCGCGAGCGTGCGGTCGCCCGAACGCGGACTGAGGCCTTGACCGGGAGCGGGAGCGGGATCGTGCGCATGCCTCGAGCGAGCCAGCGCGGCTAGCGAGCTCATGGAGATCGGGTACGCACTCTCGAGCGAGGAGCACGCAGCGGTCGACCTCGTGCGCGACGCACGACGTGCCGAAGAGGCCGGATTCGAGTTCGCCCTGATCTCCGACCACTTTCATCCGTGGATCGACCGGCAGGGCCAGAGCCCCTTCGTGTGGAGCGTCATCGGCGCCATCGCCGTCTCGACTCGAACGCTGCGCCTCGGAACAGGCGTCACCTGCCCCACCATTCGCATCCACCCCGCGATCGTCGCCCAGGCCGCAGCGACTGCGGCGTCTCTCATGCCGGGGCGCTTCTTCCTCGGTGTCGGCGCCGGGGAGAACCTGAACGAACACATCCTCGGCGATCGGTGGCCGTCGGCCGACGAGCGCCGCGAGATGCTCGCCGAGTCCATCGAGGTCATGCGCGGCCTCTGGGAGGGCGATCTCTTCAGCTTCGAGGGCGAGCACTACACGGTCGACCGCGCTCGGCTGTACACGCTGCCCCACGACGAGATCCAGATCGCCGTCGCGGCAGGCGGGCCGGAGGCTGCCGAGCTCGCCGGACGACTCGGAGACGCGCTCATCAGCACCGCGCCCGATCGCGAGCTGGTCGACGCGTACGTGAAGGCAGGCGGGCAGGGGCCGCGATACGGCCAGCTCACCGTCTGCTGGGCGTCCACCGAGCGCGAGGCTCGCGACACCGCGCTCGAGTGGTGGCCGAACGCCGGCCTCCACGGCACGCTCTCACAGGAGCTTCCGCTCCCGAGTCACTTCGAGGAGGCCGCCACCATGGTCACGGAGGAGGACGTCGCGGAGTCCGTGGTATGCGGGCCCGATCTCGACGCGCACCTCGAGGGCATCGAGGCGTTCGCGGCCGCGGGCTTCGATCACGTCTACGTGCACCAGGTCGGTCCGGATCAGGAAGGCTTCATCGATTTCTACGCGCGCGAGCTGCTGTCCGAGGCGCGCGACCTCACACCGCGGAGTCTCGTCCGAGCGAGCGCGTGACCTCAGCGCGAGACGCCGAGAAGGGCCTCGGCGTCGAGCGTGCTCCGGGCAGCGACGAACCGAAGCAGAAGACCGTCGCGAAACTCGAGCGCCCACACGACGGGGTCGTCGCGAATGACGCGCTCGTCGTCGATCCAACGGAGACGGCCCTCGGCGATCACCCTGCCCTCGTCGAGCGTCGTGTACACCTCGACCGCGGCGTCGTACAGGTGCGGGGCAACGGCGTCGCGGATGAAGTGCACGACGTCGCTGCGGCCCTGGACGACGGTACCGGTGCGGATCTTGGACACGAGCTCGACCTCCTCGTGGAGGAGCTCAGGAAGCTCGTCGAAGGCGCCGCGCGTCACCGCCCCGAACCAGCGGCGAGCGAGCCGCTCGCTCGACGGGGAGTCGGAGGAGCCGGAGATGGTGGGTGAAGTATGCGCGGCGGCGCAGCGCCCCGTCGGCTCGTCGTTTGGAAAGCACGCCCGTGGGTAGCCACACCTCGCCAATGCAAACGCTGAAGGAGGAGGCATGACAGCAGTCACGTCGCCGGAGCAGCTCTTCGAGCACGAGCTCCAGGACATGTACTACGCGGAGAAGACGCTCACGAAGGTCCTGCCGAAGCTCGCCGAGGAGGCGAGCGACCGCGAGCTCTCGCGAGCATTCACGTCGCACCTCAAGCAGACGGAGGGACACGTCGCCAATCTCGAGAAGGTCTTCCGGTCGATCGGCAAGACCCCGCAGGCGACTCCCTGCCCCGGGATCGAGGGCATCAAGAAGGAGCACGACGAGTTCGTACAGTCGTCGAGCCCGAGCACCGACATGCTCGACGCCTTCCTTACGGGAGCGGCAGCACGCGCGGAGCACTACGAGATCGCCGCGTACACGGGCCTCGTGAGCCAGGCACGGGCGCTCAAGGAGCCTGAGGCTGTCGAGCTTCTCCAGAAGAACCTCAAGCAGGAGAAGGAAGCGCTCAAGACGGTGGAGACGATCTCGAAGCGCCTCTTCAAGGAGGCGAGCGGCTCATCGGGGAACGGACAAAGGGCGCGGACGCGCGCGCGCTCGTAGCGACGCACGAACACGCGGGCGGAGCTTCGGCTCCGCCCGCGGCGCCTGACAGGAGGGAGACCACACTCGCCTCGCTCCGGAACGAGGCGGCGACGTGCACGCGCTGCCCGCCTTTCGACGTGCCGCGCTGCCCCCTTTCAGGGAACGTGCCTCGGAGGCCGGGTGTGCGGTGGCGAGCCCGGCCTCCGAAGGCGTCTCGCGCCTGGTCGAGGCGCGCGGCTAGAGCGAGTCGTCCCAGTCGCGGTAGCCGGACCCACCTGGCCCGTAGTACGCGCCGAGATCGCTGCGGTAGGTGTCGTCGACGAGCGACTCGTCGTACTCCGGGGCGTGCTTGATCTGCTCCTTCGTCCGGTTGACGAAGACGAGCTGCTCGGGCTCGTCGATTCCGCGTACGACTCCAGCCGGGATCATGACCTTCTTTCCGAAGATCCACGGGCCCGTGTCGACCACGATGTAGCTGCGGCCGACGTCGTACGTCGCCTCGTCGACTTTGCCGATCGACCCGTCCACCGCCTCGACGCCGAAGCCCGAGATGTCCGCGCGGGTGTCCACGACGTTCGAGCCGAGCTCGGACCGATCGCGATAGGTCCAGAGGTCCAGGATCGTGACGTTCTGCATGTCTCCTCCTTTCGAGGTTCCGCGTTCGTCCGACTCCGTACCCGCGGCGCAAGCCTCGAAACCGCGTTACGAGAGAGGGCCGACGGGGTATGGGGTCGACATGGCTGACGAGCGGCGGAACGTCGAGCAAGAGCTCGCATCCGGTCAGGACGAGGCGACACCTGTCGTCGCGCTCGGCTCCGTGATCATCGTCATCGCCGGCTTGGTCGCGGTCGCAGTCGCACTCGCGGCAGTCGCCTACTTCATCGCCTGAGTACGCGGGCCACCTCGGCCGTCGTCGCGTGCGAGACTGGGCCCGAGCCGACGAGACGTAACCACGTGACCTCGCGAGACGAGCACACGAGACGCCGCCGCGCGTCCATCCGTGCCCCGAAACCGGCCCTCCTCCGCTATCTGGTGGCGGTGGCCGCCTCCATCGCGGGCGTCCTGATCGCGCAGGCGATCTTCGAGTCTGGCGTCAGCGAACAGCCGATCTACGCCCCGCTCCTCGCCGCGGCCGCGCTCACGTCGTGGTACGGAGGCTTCGGCCCGTCGGCGCTCGCGATCGCGTTGTGCTGGACGTCGGCGCTCTTGCTCCTCGACGAGCCGCGCGGCCAGCTCGGTTTCGGCGACACGGAGGACATGGTGCGCTGGTCGATCAACCTGGCGTTCGTCCTCGTCATCGCGGGGATCGGCGGGCTCGTGCGCATTCGAGAGGAGCGCAGCGCCGTGGCGGCGGACACCGCCCGATCGGATATCCGCGAGATCGAGTCGCTCCAGGAGCTCATGATCGCCCTCACGGGAGCGGTGTCGTCCTCGGATGTCGCACGCGCCGTCTCGTCCCATTCCGGGCAAGTCCTCTCGGCAAGCGGGGTGACCCTCGGCCTCGTCGACGGAGAAGAGCTCGCGATCGTCGACCCCTCGGGCCTCGGCGCGGATGCCCGACCCGCGGGGGGCAGGCTCGAACTCCGCGCGGAGTCACTGCTCACCGAGGCCGCACGAACGGGTTCGATCGCGGTCGCGGAGGATCGCGGCGACCTCGAGCGCGCATATCCGGAGAGCAACGCGACGCTGCCGGCACGCGTGGAGCGAGCGCTGGCCCTCCCGTTGCGCGCCGAGGGCTCGGTCATCGGATCCGTCGAGTTCCTCTTCGAGCGCGAGACGCCACTCGACAGTGACACGGTCGGGCTCGCGCGCATCGTCGTCGATCTTGCCGGCCAGGCGCTCGAGCGGGCACGGCTGTACGAGTCCGAGCACGAGTCCCGGCGGGCGCTCGATCGCATCCTCGAAGTCGCGCCGCGCTTCCTCGCGGAGGACGCCGACGGTGTCGTGGACGTCATCTGCAGGGAGGCGCGTTCGACGTTCGGTGCCGACTACGCCGTGCTCTGGCGAGTACGAGACGAGAGGCTCGACCTGCTCGCGATCGACCCGCCTCGACCCGAGTTGGCCGACACACGTCTCCGACTCGCGGACTTTCCCCGTCTCCGACAGGCGATCGACCGACTGGGCACCTCGTTCGTGCCGGATGTGCTCGAGTCGACGCACGGCGACGGAAACGAGTTCGTCCGCAAGCTCGGGATTCGCTCTTCCCTGCGGACTCCGGTTGTCATCTCGGGCGCCAGCGAGCTCGTCCTGTCGATCTCTTGGCAGGCCGTGGTGTCCGAGCCGGACCCAGCGACGATCGCGGTCGTTCGGCGCTTCGCCGACCAGGCGGCCCTCGCGCTCGAACAGGCGGAGCGGCGCCGCGCCGAGGCCGAGGCGGCTCGTCGGGCGGACGCGACGCGCCGGTTGCAGGAGGTGACCGCCGCGCTCTCCGTTGCGACGACCACCCTCGACGTGAGCAACACCTGCCTCGAGAAGGCGCTCGACTCGGTCGGGGCCGAGGCCGGCTTCGTCGTCCTCACTGGACCCGCCGGCACGCGGGTGGTCGAGCTCGTCGCGAGCTCCGGCTACGCCGACGATGAGCTCGAGGCCTGGCGCACGTTCGACCTCGACGCCCAGGTCCCCTTCGCGCATGCGATTGCATCCGGCCGGCCGATCTGGGCGCTCTCGAGCGACGAGATGGCGCCCTTCGCCGACGTGCAGGAGACGAGCGCGAAGGGATGGATCGCGCTGCCGCTGGCGACTCGACAAGGCGTCCGCGGTGCGCTCCAGGTCTCACTCCGTTCACCGCGGACGTTCGCCGAGGAGGAGCGGGCGTGGCTGCAGTCGATGGTCTCACAGTGCGGCCAGGCACTCGAGCGGGCGAGCCAGTACGAGGCCGAACAGACGATCGCGGAGACGCTCCAGCGGAGCGTGCTGCCGAGCTCGCTTCCACGCGTCGAAGGCGTCGAGCTCGCCGCCCGTTACCTCCCCGGGAGCACGCAGCTCGACGTCGGCGGCGACTGGTTCGACGCGCTCCAGCTGCCGGACGGGAAGCTGGGCCTCGTCGTGGGCGACGTGGTCGGAAAGGGCGTCCAGGCAGCGGCGAGCATGGCACAGCTCCGAAATGCGATTCGCGCCTTTTCCGTCGAGCGCCTGAAGCCCTCATCGGTGCTCGCGCGGCTCAACAGGCTCGCGGACGAGTTCCTCGACACGTCGTTCGCAACGCTCGCCTACATGGCGCTCGAGCCCCACACGGGCACCTGCCGACTGTCCTCCGCCGGACACCCGCCGCCGGCGATCGCCTACCCCGACGGACGTGTCGAGCTGGTCGAGAACGGCCGCGGGCTGCCGCTCGGCACCGGGATCCGGACCTCGTACAGGCAGGAGACGCTCGAGCTGCCCGCCGGTAGCGTCGTCGTGCTCTACACGGACGGGCTCGTCGAGCGTCGCGGCCGATCGATCGACGAGGGACTCGACGCGCTGCGCAGCGCCATCGCCGACGCACCCAAGGATCCCGACCGGCTCCTCGAGCACATCCTCGAGCACGTCGTCGGCAACGACGAGCGCGGCGACGACATCGCCCTCCTCGCGGCACGCGTCCTCCCGGTCGCCCCGCGCCCGCTCGACCTCCGCATCGCTGCCGAATTCGGTTCGATGGACCTCGTGCGCGATGCGATGCGGGCGTGGTTACGCGGAGTCGACCTCGAGCGATCGGATGTCGAGGACGTCGTCCTCGCCACCTGGGAGGCGTGCGCGAATGCGATCGAGCACGCCATCGAGCCGACCGAGCGAATCGTGATCGTCCGTGCTCGGCTCGAGGACTCCAGGCTGGCGGTGATCGGTCGCCGACACCGGGCGCTGGGCTGAGCCCTCCGGTCGTGCGAACCGCGGGCTCGGCCTCGTCCTCATGGAGTCGCTCGTCTCTTCCGTCGGCATCGAGAAGAGCGACGCCGGCACGACGGTCACGCTCGAGAAGACGCTGTCGGCCTCTGCCGACTGACCGTCGACTAGGAGGGCTTGGCGAAACGGGCCTCGTCGCTGGACTGCCGCTGGTCGTCGCGAGGCAAGGACGCAGGGAGCCCCAATACTTGACGTATTGGGGCGACCGAGGACGCCGCCTTGCGGCGATCCAGCGCTGCTCCGGCGACACAGCGTCTGTTTCGCCAAGCCCTCCTAGAGCAGCCAGATCAGCAAGAGGACGACCACGATCAGTACGAGAACTCCGCCTCCGATGTACATCGCCCCTCCTTTCGTGGTTCGACCAGACACGGCTATTCCCGCTCGCGCAGCCGACCCAAACCTCGGAGTGTTTTGCGGGCGTCGGCTCGCGGGTACGAACTCGACGAACCCAGCGGACACGATCGAGGAGGAGCAAGAGCATGCCGCCACGTGGAGTGAAGAAGGGCACGAAGCGAGCTCGGCAATACGAGCACATCAAGGATTCGATCGTCGACCGAGGCGGGTCGGAGGACGAGGCCGAGGAGATCGCGGCCCGGACCGTCAACAAGGAGCGCGCGAGGAACGGCGAGGCGAGGGAGTCGTCGAAGCTCTCGCGCAGCGACATCTCGTCGGGCCGGCGCGGCGGGATCCGCAGCCACCGAAAGAGCCCACGGGGGCGCACGCGAGACCAGCTCTACGAAGAGGCGAAGCAGCGCAACATCCGCGGGCGCTCGCGCATGACGAAGGCCGAGCTGCAACGTGCGCTCGGCGGCCGTCGCTGAGGAGGTTTACGCGCGCCGAGAACGGGTACGAGATTCTCGGTGATCGAGATCAGCCACCTACAGCGGGATCGACTGCGGCCGTCGTGGTCGAGGTGAAGCGAGAGTCGGCGACGGAGCTCGCGCGGCTGCTGAGCAGCTCGATTGGCGCCGGCGAGGTCGACGTCGTCGTCGATTTCGGTGAGCGCGCGGACGCCAGCTCCGAGCTGCTGACTGTCCTTCATCGTTGCGGACGCCACGTCCGCTCGCTCGGGGGCACGCTCTCGGTCGTGTGCGCGCGACCCGAGCTGCGGCGGCTCTTCGATGTCACGCTCCTGAGCCAGGGGTTCGACGTCTACGCCTCGCGCGACGAGGCCCTGCGATTCTGAGCACAAGGGCCGAGGGGCGCCCCAGCGCATACGCTCAACCGTGTAACCCACGGAGATGACTCGCGTCATGGACACCAAAGTCGCAGCACTGCTCGTGGCCTACCATCGCGACGGGGACGAAGCCGCCCGCGATCAGGCCCTCATCGAGCTCATGCCCCTCGTCCGGGCGCTCGCGCTGCGGTACGCGGGCCGGGGCGAGCCGCTCGAGGATCTCGTCCAGGTCGGGTCGATCGGCCTCATCAAGGCCGTCGACCGGTTCGACGTCGATCGTGGCGTCGACTTCCCGAGCTACGCGGTACCGACGATCGTGGGTGAGATTCGCCGTCACTTCCGCGACAAGGCCTGGGCGATGCACGTGCCTCGCCGCCTCAAGGAGCTCAGCCTCAGGCTCTCCCGGGTGCTCGACCAACTCACGACCGAACTCGGTCGCTCGCCGACCATCGCCGAGCTCGCTATGGCAGCGGGCGTCGAGGAGGAGGAGGCGATCGACGCGCTCGACTCCATGAACGCGTACTCGACGCGCTCGCTGCAGGCGCCCTTCGACGAGGGCTCGGACGACAGTCTCACGGAGAAGCTGGGAAGCGACGAGCGTGGCTATGCGGAGGTCGAGGACGGGACGCTCGTGGCCGCCGGTCTGGACGCGCTCGACGAGCGCGAGCGGCGCATCGTGGAACTTCGCTTCTTCCACGAGCTGACGCAGTCGCAGATCGCATCCGAGATCGGCATCTCGCAGATGCACGTGTCCCGTCTCCTGCGCCGGGCGCTCACGACGATGCGCGGGCGGATAGAAGCGGAGGCTGCGAATGGCTGATCGCGTCGTTCGTCTCACGTTCCCGGCGAAGCCGGACTACCTCCTGCTCGCGCGTCTCGCGCTCTCGGGCATCGGGCGGACCGCGGCCGTCTCCGAGGAGTTACTCGCGGATCTGAAGCTCGCGATCACGGAGGCATGCGGCAACTCCGTGCGGCACGCATACCCGGACGGCCCGGGCGACGTGTCCGTCGCCTATGCGGTCGGGGGCGGCGCAATCGAGCTGATCGTCGAGGATCAGGGCACCGGCCTCGACACACAGGTCGCCGAGCGAGAGCGCCGCCAACGCCGGGGAGAGCGGCATGGGCATGTCGATCATCCGCGCCGTGGTCGACGAGCTCGAAATCCGCTCCGGCGCCGACGGCCGAGGCACGGTCGTGCGCATGACGAAGCACCTCGCAACTCCCGAGACGCAGTAGAGACCAGCCCGCGCCCCGAGTCACGCCTCGAGCGCCGAGAGCGCCGCCTGTCGCGTCGGTGCGACCGGGAGCACCCGGTCGAGCGTCGTGATCTCGAAGATGCGCCGGGCGAAGCCGGTCGGAAGGACCACCTGAACGTGTGCCCCCTCCTCTTCGAGCTCGCGAACGGCCCGGACGATCACGCCGAGCGCCGTCGAGTCGATGAACGACACGGTGGTGAGATCTGCGAGCGCTCGCTCCGCCCCACGAATCTCGAGGAACGCCGACGCGAGATCGGGTGCCGCGAACGCGTCGAGCTCTCCCGTTGCGCGGAGGACACTCGCACGACCGCTCTGCTCGGTGACGACGCCGTGCATGTCAGAGGTAGGAAATCATCCGCCGGCGCCGAGCTGCTCGGCGCCGGCGGAATCGTTACGCGATCCGCGGTTCGCGAATCGGCGGAACCACTATCCGTAGGCCAGGGCTCACACCGGGCGGTCGCGTTCCACGATCGTCGTGTTCTGACGCAGGGCGAGCAACCAGCGATGTTTCAGGCAGTTCCGCGCCGGGTACGACCAACGGTGCAGTGAGCGATACCGCGAGCATGCGCGAGAGCCGAGGAAGCTTCGATGTCGACGTCGAGCGACGACCGGACGTGGCCATCGTGACCGCCGCGGGTGACATCGATCTCCACTCGGCGCCGATCCTCCGCGACGAGCTCGCCTTGCTCGCGGGTGCGGGTGCTCGCAAGGTCGTCCTCGACCTGTCCGGAGCGACATTCCTCGATTCGATGGGGCTCGGGGTGATCCTGGCCGCGAAGAAGCGGCTTGACGCCGATGGCGGACAGCTCGAGCTCGTGGTCTCGACCCCTGAGATCCGCCGCATCTTCGAGATCACGATGCTCGACACGATCTTCGACCTCCACGAGACCAGCGCTCAGGCAGCCTGCGCCCCTGCGGATGCGGCCGGCTAGAGCGCAGCGTCGAGGGAGGGATGAACGTGGATGAGGGTGTCGACGCCCGTTATCTCGAGCAAGCGAAGGATTCCGGGATCGGCCGTGACGAGCCGGAGCGTGCGGCCCGCTTCGGAGAGCTCTCGTGCCGCTCCCATGAGCGTGCGGATACCGGCCGAGTCGAGGAACGTGCAACCCGAGAGGTCGATCACGACGATCTCGGCGGAGACGTCGCTCGAGCGCCTCTTCGAGCCGAGGAGCCGTCGCGAGGTCGAGCTCGCCGGAGACGTGCACCGCGTGCACACCTTCCGGCAGCGTCTCGCTCCGCACGTCAAAATCGCCCGCCGTGGCCACTGTGAGCGAGTCTAGATGGTCGCGCATGCGCAACCCACCGGCAGCCCGGAGGTCCTGATGGGCGACCGCATCGTCCTGACGATCCCGGCGGAGGCCCGCTTTCGCAGTGTCGCGACGCTCGTCATCGGTGGAATCGGGACTCGAGCGGACCTTGCCTACGAGCGGACGGACGACTTGCAGCTCGCGGTGCTGAGCGCGCTCGATGCGGGCAGTGCGGACGAGGTGACCGTCGAGGTCGACACCAGCGATGCGGGGCTCGAGATCGCGATCGGGCCTGTCCGCGACGGGAGTGGCGAAGATCCAGCGCTCGGTCGCGTTCTCTCTCGCCTCGTCGACGAGGTCGCCACCCAGCGCCGTGACGGCGCGGAGTGGCTCACGCTCGTCGTCTCGCAGCGGCCCGGCTAGCGAGTCGCCGGCCCCGGACGTCACTCTACGACGAGATCTCCTCGACGAGACGGCCCGTCGACTCCGGCCGCGACGTCCGTGCGATGTCCGCCTGGGCCAGGATCCCGACGAGACGCCCTCCGGACACGATCGGAAGCCGTCGCACCTGTTCGGCCGCCATTCGCTGGAGAGCGTCGTCGAGCGACTCCTCCGGCTCCGCGGTCACCGGGTTCTCCGAGCAGACGTCCGAGACGGGAACCTTGTGCGGGTCGAGGTCCTTCGCGACGACGTGCAGGACGAGGTCGCGGTCCGTGACCATGCCCACGAGCTTGTCGCCGTCGACGACCGGAAGCGACCCGACGTCGTCGGACAGCATTCGGCGAGCCGCTTCGACGACGGGCGCATCGCTCGCAATCGCCGTCGGCTGAGGTGTCATGACGTCCTTCACGGCGGTAGTTGCCATCGTTGTCTCCTCTCGAGAGTGAAGAGGAAGGCATTCCCCGTCCTCGACCCGCCAAAACGCACCGTTTCGCCCGGGCGCAGCCAGGGAACCCCTTCCGTCATGCAGCGCGGACAGCCCCCAACTCTCGTGTTCGCCGGCAGCAGGCGCTGCGGAGCGTCGCGACGCATGGAGAGCCTCATCGCGTGGGTCAAGGTGACGCAGAAAAGGCGCCTCCGCGTCGTTGACCTGGACACCGACCGGAGCCCCGGCGTGGCGCGGCGGTTGGGCGTCACCCGTACACCGACTCTCCTCGTGCTCCACGGCGGGTCGGTGGTGCAGCGGCTCGAAGGTCGAGCCACGGGCCGCCAGATCGACGCGCTGATCCGCCCCTACCTCGACGAGAACTGATCGACGAGCTGCCGGTCGTAGCGGCCCCCCGATTTCTCTGCGACACTTCACCGGCGATTCGGGGAGAGGGGACGGGGAGTGAGAGGCAGGAAGGACGGAGATCAGTTCCGAGTGACGGGGCGTCGCCGAGCGGCTCGCGGCGTACGAGGCCTGGGAGCCCGAGGTCGTCGCCGACGACGACGCCGCTGAGCCGGAGCTCGTCGAGCGCGCCGCGACACTCCTCGCCGTCATGCCGCGCAATCAGCTCCGCGAGACGATCGAGCACCTCCTCTCGCCTCACGATCGCGACCGCGGGCGTCGCGCGGTGGACGCGCTGATCGACGCGGCCTTCGCGATCGAGGACGAGACGGGCCACCTCCGCAAGATCGCCTGAGCGGCGTCAGCTCGGCGGCGACTCCGACAGCGGCACGCAACCGCTCGACGTCGGCGTGGCGCGACGGGATGTCGTCGCGCGGTGCTGCGAGGCGCAGGTCGCGCAACACCTCGAGCGACGCGAGCAGGGCCGGCAGCGGCGGCCCGCTCGCGGTGATCTGCTCGAGGTGGCTCTCGTCGAGCGCGTTCGACGGCTGCTCGATGAACCGCGCGACGAGCTGGTCGTGGTGCTGCGCGGCGACGCGGCCGTGCTGCTCGCACACGCGGAGGAACGCGGCGGCGTTTCGCCGGAACCACTCGCTGCTCGCCGCTCGCGCCGAGCGCGTCGAGGAACTGGTCGAGGAAGCTCCGCCGGCGCAGGCAGTCCCGCAGGCTCTCCTGGTCCTCCGGGCGCATGAACAGCATCTTCTCGACGAGGAGCTGCGAGTAGTACGGATCGTTCCCGCGACAGAGCCCGAGCAGGAGGTCGATCTCGTTGATGCCCGAGAAGTCGCCGGCATTCGCGCCGCGGTACTCCTGGCGGCCCGACGCGGTACGGCTTGTAGTACGGGCGCACGCTGTAGAAGAAGCGGTCGACGTCGAGCTCGGCGAAGAGCACGTCGTTGAACCGCCCGACGTCCTCGAGCGCGTCGCGCGCGTCGTCGAAGAGCGTCTCGGCGACGGCGTGCGAGATGCCGAGCGGCGCGATGCGCGTCAGTGCGTCCGCGGCGCGCTTGTACGCGAGGATCCCGCGCGTGTTGTAGTCGAGGAAGAGGAGCTCGTCGGGAAGCGACGTGAAGCTCTTCTGGCGTCCGTCGCGCGCGAGGTTGTGCGTCGCGAGGTGGCTCGTCGCGAACCGCGGGACGACGCCGACCGACGCGCCGATGTGGAGCCCGAGCGCGGTCGCCTCCTCGTGCGGCGACCGCTGCTCGCGAGCCGGGTTCGTCAGCTCGTGGCGGCGGAGCGACGCCATGTACAGGCCGAGATCGCCGAGGACGTCGAAGGCCTGGTCGAACCCCTCGTCGGTGTTGCCCTCGTCCGCGAGCGCGCGGACGAAGACGCGTCCCTCCTCGAGGATCCGCTGCTTGAGGTCGTCGCCGACACCTTCGACGTTCGCGCGGTCCGTCCTGCGCGAAGTACAGCTCCTCGAGCGCCGTGTTGAGCTCGACGAACGTCGAGCGGATCCAGGCGTCGAAGGCTTCGACGTTCGCGCTCATCGAGCGCGATGCTCGTAGCCGCGCCGGTCAGCCGCTGCGGCCGACGAGGTCCACGTCTCGACCTCGCCCTTTCCCTTCACCTCGACGAGGCCGCGCGGCTCCGTCACGAAGTCGTCCGCGAGGAGCTCCCACGTCGAGCGCGTCATCTGGATCGTGTCCGGTGTCCCGTGCGACTCCATCCGGCTCGCCATGTTCACGGTGTCGCCCCAGAGGTCGTAGAGGAAGCGCCTGCGGCCGATCACGCCGGCGACGACCGGGCCGGAGCTGATCCCGATGCGAAGCCTGAGGTCGAGCGCGCTCGACTCCGGGAGGCACGTCGTGCGCGCACTCGCGCATCTCGAGCGCGAGGTCCGCGAGCGCCTGCGCGTGGTCCGGACGGTGCGTCGGCACGCCGGCGGCGACCATGTAGCAGTCGCCGATCGTCTTGATCTTCTCGACCTCGTAGCGGTCGACGAGCTCGTCGAAGCTCGTGAAGAGGCGGTCGAGGAGGCCGACGACCTCGCGGGCGTCGAGCCGGCTCGACATCGGCGTGAAGTCGACGACGTCGGCGAAGAGGATGCTCACCTCGTCGAAGTGATCGGCGATCGTGCTCGGATCCGGCTGGAGTCGCTCGCGCGACCTCGTCCGGGAGGATGTTGAGGAGGAGCGCCTCGACGCGCTCCTGCGCCGCATCTCGACCGCGGGCGAAGGTCACGAGCAGCAGCATCGCGACGAACGAGACCGCGACGATGTTCAGGACGTCGAAGGTCCGGACGAAGGCGTTCGGCAGATCCGCGCCGTCGGGCCGAACGACCTCGGAGAGGACGAGCGCGAGCGCGATCGTGGCGACGAACGCGCCGAACCACGGCCATGCGCGCTCCGGGCGGCCGAACGCGACCGCCCCGAGCGGCGCCAGGAGCGACCACAGGATCACGGAGCTCGACTCCTCGAGGCCGCCGATCATGATCATCCCGAGCGCGGGCGCGATGAGGATGAGGAGGAGCTGCGCGGTCCGCAGGAAGGCGAAGCTCCGTGTCCGCGCGAAGATCGACGAGGCTGACGATCGACCCGACGACGTAGCCCCACGGGGTGAGCGCGACCGCGGTCTCGCCGACGAGCCAGTACAGGAGCCCCCACGTGAAGCCGGCCGGCAGGATGATCAGCGCGACGCCGACGAGGAGCCGCTTGCGAAAGCGCAGGTCCGCCGAGTCGGCCGGATCGGCGCCGATCGCGAGCGCGCGCTCGACGAGTTGGCCCGGCCGCCCCCACCTCACGACCGTCGAGGCTAGACGATCGCGCCGTCAGCCCGCCGCGGCGCGCCGCTCGAGCTCGCGCTCGACGGCGGCCGGGTCGAGGCCGCGCGCCGCGAGGAGGACGTACGTGTGGAACCAGAGATCGGCGATCTCGGAGACGAGCCGCTCGTCGCTCTCCCCCGCCCCTGCGAGCGCGGCCTCGACGCCTTCCTCGCCGACCTTGCGTGCGGCCGCGGCCGGCCCCTGCGGCGAGGAGCGCAGCCGACGTACGAGCCCTCCGGCTGCGTCGCTGCGCGCTCCACGACCCGCCGCCAGAGCCACGGCGCGAAGCACGAAGCCGATCCGGTGTGGCACGCCGGCCCGGCCGGGCGCACGCGGAGGAGGATCGCGTCGCCGTCGCAGTCGTCGCGCAGCTCCTCGACGGCGAGCGTGTTCCCCGACGTCTCGCCCTTGCGCCAGAGCCGCTCGCGCGAGCGGCTGAAGAAGTGCGCCTCGCCGGTCTCGCGCGTGAGGCGGAGCGCCTCGTCGTCCATCCACGCGAGCATGAGCACGCGGTTCGACTCCGCGTCCTGGACGATGGCGGGCGTCAGCTCAGGCTGCATCGCGGAGCGGGACGCCGAGCTCGCGCAGCTCGGCGCGAAGGGTCTCGAGGCGGACCGGGTTCTCGTGGAGGATCGAGGCGAGGAGCGCGGCCTGCGCGACCTCGAGAGCATCGGCGACGTGGCGAGCGGAGCCCGCGCCGCCCGATGCGATCACCGGGAGCGACACCGCGTCGGACACCGCGCCGCGTGAGCTCGAGGTCGTAGCCGTCGCGCGTGCCGTCGGCGTCGATCGACGTCAGCAGGATCTCACCCGCGCCGCGCTGCTCGGCCTCGCGCGCCCAGTCGACCGCGCGGCGGCCGGTCGGCGACGACCCGGCGCGCGAGCGCACCTCGCCGTTCGTCGCGTCGACCGCGACGACGACGGCCTGCGAGCCGAGGCGCGGCGCGAGCTCGCTCACGAGCTCCGGACGCTCGAGTGCGGCGGTGTTGACCGAGACCTTGTCCGCGCCGGCCTCGAGGAGCGCCTCGGCGTCGGCGACCGAGCGCACGCCGCCGCCGACGGTGAACGGGATCGCGAGCCGGTCGGCGATCCGTGCCACGAGCGCGAGGAGCGCGGAGCGCCCGTCGAGCGTCGCCTTCACGTCGAGGTAGACGAGCTCGTCGGCACCCGCGTCCGAGTACGCGGCGCCGAGCTCGACGGGATCGCCGACGTCCGCGAGCCCCTCGAAGCGGACGCCCTTGACGACGCGCCCGCCGGCGACGTCGAGACACGGGATCAGGCGCGGGAGAGGCATCGCTCGAGGAAGCGCGCACCGGCAGCGCCGCTCTTCTCCGGGTGGAACTGGACGCCGACGAAGCTCCCCGACTCCGCGATCGCGACGATCCCTTCCGAGCGCGCCGTCGCGGCCGGCGTCTCCGCCGCGTACGAGTGGGCGAAGTAGAACGCCTCGCCGCTCGGCTCGACCGTCGCCCAGCCGATCCGCGGGACGCGGCCGTCGCGCGAGCCGGCGCGCACGGCCGGGCAGGATCCCGAGCCCGGCTGACGCCGCCGTCCTCCTCGGACTCCTCGAGCGCGAGCTGGAGCCCGAGGCAGATGCCGAGCGTCGCCCGGCCTGCCGCAACCCGGTCGCAGAGCGCACGTCGAGGCCGCGCTCGCGCAGGCCCTCCATCGCGCTGGCAGCCGAGCCGACACCCGGCAGCACGGCGAGGTCCGCCGCCGCGACGTCCGCCGCGCTCGATGTGACCGCTGCGTCGGCGCCGAGCCGCCGGAAGGCGGCCACGACCGAGCGCACGTTGCCCGCGCCGTACGCGCACACCGCGACGTTCACACGACGCCCTTCGTCGACGGGACGCCCGAGCCCTCGACCCGAACGGCCGCACGCAGCGCGCGTCCGACGGCCTTGAACGCGGCCTCGGCGACGTGGTGCTCGTCGCGGCCGCTCGCCTCGACGTTGATCGCCAGCCGTCCGGCCTGCGCGAGGCTCCGGAGCAGTGCTCGGCGAGACCGGGGTCGCGCTCGAGCCGGAGCTCGGCCGCCGGCCGGCCGCCGAGGTCGACCGCTGCGCGCGCGAGCGCGTCGTCCATCGGAACGACGGCGTCGCCGTAGCGGGCGATGCCGCGGCGGTCGCCGAGCGCACGGTCGAGCGCCTCGCCGAGCGCGAGCGCCGCGTCCTCGGCCGTGTGATGCTCGCCCGGTCTCGAGATCGCCGACGCCCTCGAGCACGAGGTCGAACCCGGCGTGGAACGCGAGCTGCTCGAGCAGGTGGTCGTAGAGCCCGGCGCCGGTCTGCGACCACGACCCTGCTCGCGCCGTCGAGGCCGAGTCGCACGCGCATCCGGGTCTCCGCGGTCGCTCGCAGATGCCTGACCGTGCGCCCCGCCGCCTCCGGAACCGGAGCCGGACGACCGAGTGCACGCGCCAGCGCCGCGAGCAGGAAGTCGTCGTCCTCGCGGTCCCGCACGTTGAAGCGGATCCCGTCCGCGTACACGCGAACGACGATCCCGGAGCGCAGGAGCGCCTCTCGCGAGCGCCTCGGCGTCGTCGACCGGGACGAACAGGAAGTTCGTCGCCGAGGGAAGCGGCTCGAGACCCAGTGCGACGAGCGCTCGCGCACAGCGCTCGCGCTCCTCCACCTGCGGGCCGACGTCGGGCGGATCGGACAGCGCCGAGGAGCGCGAGCGCTGCCGAGATCGCCCGAGATCGGCTGCGGCGCCTGGCGTCGGTTCAGCTCGGCCGCCGTCTCCGAGTCGGCGAGCGCGTACCCGACACGAGCGCCTGCGAGCGCGAACGACTTCGAGAACGTCCGGATGACGACGACGCCGTCGTCGATGAGCCCGACCGCGGTCTCGCCCGAGTACTCGAAGTACGCCTCGTCGACGACGAGCGGGCGCGCGGCCGGGAGCTCGCCGAGCGCGCCCGTCGGATTGTTGGGCCGACAGCAGAACGTCACGACCGGATCGGCGATCGCCGACCTCGGCGCCGGCGAGCTACGCGGCGATGCGGTAGAGCGGGTACGTCGGCTCGTCGGCGATCGCAACGACGTCCCCCGGGCCGGCGAACGTCCGCGCGCAGAGCAGGATCAGGTCGTCCGCGCCCGCGCCGAGAACGACGTTCTCCGGCGCGACGCCCGCGTACCGCGCGATCCCGTCGACGAGCGCCGGGAAGCCGCCGTGCGCGTAGCCGTTGACCTCGGCGAGCGCGCGCGCGATCGCTCCCGGGCGCGCGAACGGAGCCGGCTGCGCGGGGACGTTGCCGTCGAAGCGGACGACCTGGGACGGATCGAGCTCGAACGTCCTCGCGATCTCCTCCGTCGAGGGCGCCCACGGGTACTCGGAGAAGCTCGGCGACAGCGCTCTCATCGCTGCACCGCCGCAGCGTGCGCCGGCATGCCCTCGACTGCCGCGAGCGCCTCGACCGTCGGCCGGACGTGGGCGAGCCCCTCCTCCGTCAAGCGCTGGATCGTCACGGGCTTCAGGAAGGTCTCGAGGCCGATGCCGCCGACGGCTCGCGCCCAGCCGCCGGTCGGAAGCACGTGGTTGCCGCCGGTCGCGTAGTCACCCGCCGCAACCGACGACCACTCGCCGACGAAGATCGCACCGGCGTGACGGACACGCCCGGCGAGCTCCTCGGCCTCGTCGCCGAGCACGACGAGGTGCTCGGGCGCGAGCTCGTCCACCTCTGCCAGCGCGGCGGCCACATCGCCATCGACGGAGACGAGGCGGCACACCGAGTCGGGGCCGTGCTCGCCCTGCGCCGCGAGCTCGAGCTCGGCGACGGCTGCATCGGCGCCGTGACCGGCGAGCACGACGACCTCGGAGGGGCCGGCCGGCAGGTCGATGGCGACGTCGCGCGAGACGAGGAGCTTCGCCTCGTTCACGTAGGCGCTGCCCGGGCCGCAGATCTTGTCGACGCGCGGGATCGTCTCCGTCCCGTACGCGAACGCGGCGATCGCGGGCGGGCCGCCGAGCGCCCAGACCTCGTCGACCCCGAGGAGCCGGGCCGCTGCGGCGACGAGCCCGGCTCCGTCGGGAGGCGTGGCGACGGCGATGCGCTCGACGCCCGCCACGAGCGCGGGGACCGCGCACATGACGAGCGTCGAGACGAGCCCTCGCGGGACGTAGATGCCGACCGAGGCGAGCGGCAGCCAGCGCCGCTCGAGCTCGACACCCGGCTGGACCTCCAGGCGGAGATCGGCGGGTCGCTGCGCCTCGTGCCAGCGCCGGACCGACTCGGCGAGCGCGAGCACGGCCTCCTCCGGAAGACCGCTCGACGGCTCCGCGCGCGCGGGCTCGACGCCGTCGAGCCGAACCGACCACTCACGAAGTGCGGCATCGCCGCGCACGCGGACGTCCTCGACGATGGCAGCGACGCTCGTCACCTCAGGGCACCATCCGCTCGACGGGGACGAGGAGGATGGACGAGCCGCCCGCGGCCTCGAGCTTCGGCAGCAGCCGCCAGACGTCCGCCGCGGGAACGAGCGCGTGCACGGCGACCATGCCGGGCTCGGCGAGCGGGAGCACGCTCGGCGAGCCCGATCCCGGGACGAGCCGCGCGATCTCGGCCACCGCGTCCTCGGGCGCGTTGAGCATGAGGTAGCGGGTCTCGCGCGCGTCGACGACGCTTCGCAGCACCGCCGCGAGCTCGCGCGCGCGGCCATCTCCCTGCACGCGCGACACGAGGACCGCTTCCGAGAAGAAGAGCGACCCGAGCGAGCGCAGGCCGTTCGTGCGCAGCGTGCTCCCGCTCGAGACGAGGTCGACGATCGCGTCGGCGAGGCCCAGTCGCGGCGCGACCTCCACCGAGCCGGTCACGCGGACCAGCTCGACGTCGAGGTCGCGCTCGCGAAGAAGCTCGGCCGCGAGCCGCGGGTAGACCGTCGCGACGCGAAGCCCGTCGAGGTCCGTCGAGCTCCGCTGCCGGCGACTCCGCCGGGACGGCGGCCTCGAGCGTGCACGCGCCGAAGCCCAGCGTCAGCAGCTCGTCGACTTCCGCTCCGCTCTCGCGGACGAGATCCGCGCCCGTGATCCCGCAGTCGACGACGCCGTCCTGAACGTACTCGGGGATGTCGGCGGCGCGGACGAGCATGACGTCGACGGGGGCGTTCCGGCACGGGAACGCGAGCGCTCGCTCACCCGGCTGCTCCGGGCCGAGCCCTGCGTCGGCGAGGAGCGCGACGGCCGGCTCGCGAAGCCGGCCCTTCGCCGGGACGGCGATCGTCAGGCGGTCCGGCCGGACGCGCGCTTCCGCCGGTCGAGCACCAGGCGATAGCCGTCCGCGCCCCGCTTCAGCCACTGAGCGACGCGCGTCACCGTCGTCGTCGAGGCGCCCGTTCTCGCCGCCACCTCGTGGTAGGGCAGCCCCTGGTCCAGCAGCCTCGCCGCCTGCCAGCGGTGCGTCAGCGCCTCGAGCTCCGCGAGCGTGCAGAGGTCCCGGAAGAACCGCTCCGCCTCGTCGAGGGTTCGGAGGCTGAGGATCGCCTCGAACAGGTCCCTGGTTTCGCTCGTCCGCCATTCGTGTGGAAGGTCGCTCATCGTCGATAGGCCGTGCCGCCTGCTCTTGGAGCATAGTAGCATGGTAGCGTGCTAACACGCCACGAAGAAGAGCAGAGATCGTTCGTGACCGTTCCGGCGGTCGATCTTCTCGGGGAGGACGCCGTGCGGCTGCGACAGGGCGACTACGACCAGGTGACGAACCGGCGCTCCGATCCGCTCGCCCTCGTCGAGAGCTATCGCGATGCCGGCGCTGCGCTGATCCACCTCGTCGACCTCGACGGAGCACGTGCCGGCGAGATCCGCGCCGACCTCATCCATCGCGCGGCGGCGGCTGCGGCTCCGGCTCGCGTCCAGGCATCGGGAGGCATCCGCTCGCCGTCCGACGCAGAGCGCCTGCTCGACGCGGGCGCCGTGCGGGTCGTCGTGGGGACGGCGGCGTTCGCCGACGACGGCGCGCTCGTGCGCTACGCGGACGCTCTCGGAGACCGGCTCGTCGTCGCGATCGACGTGCGTGACGGTCGAGTCGCCGTGGGCGGATGGACGCAGACGACGACGATCACCGCCGACGAGGCCGCCGATCGCTGTCGCGACGCCGGAGTGCCGCGCGTGCTGTGCACGGCAATCGACCGCGACGGGACGCTCGACGGCCCCGACGTCGAGCTGCTCGAGCGGATCTGCGAGCGCGCCGGGATCCCGGTACTCGCGGCCGGCGGCGTCCGCTCGCAGCACGACCTGGCAGCGATCGAGTCCGCGGGCTGCGAAGGAGCGATCGTCGGGCGCGCGTTTCTCGAAGGGCTGCTGCCCCTTTCCGTGCTTCGCTGGTAGACACGAGCCGGCTGGTCGCAGGGGTCAGACGCCGCGTCTGACCCCTCGTGCACATCGTCGCCTCGGCAGGGGGCGAAGCCGGCGCAGATAACGTCCCGCGAGACGTGGCCGTCGACTCGTTGCGCTCTCTGACACGCCCGGCTGCGGGGGAGCCCGAGGGCATGCTCGTCCTCTTCCACGGTCGCGGGGCCGACGAACGCGACCTCTTCCCCCTCCTCGACCTCTTCGACCCGGCGCGACGGCTCCTGGGAGTCACGCCGCGCGGCCCGCTCCAGCTGCCGCCCGGCGGCGCGCACTGGTACGCGGTCCACGAGATCGGGTATCCGGATCCACAGACGTTCAGCGAGACGTTCAGACTCGCCTCGGAGTGGCTCGACGCGCTCGCGACCGACGTCGGCATCCCCTACGACCGAACGGTGCTCGGCGGCTTCTCACAAGGCGCGGTCATGACGTACCCGCTCGGGCTCGGCGTGGGCAGGCAGCGACCCGCCGGCCTGATCGCCCTGAGCGGTTTCGTTCCGACAGTCCCAGGCCTCCCGCTCGAGCTCTCGCCGCCGCTTCCGCGCGTCGTCGTCGGCCACGGCGCGCTCGACCCGATCATCTCGGTGGAGTGGGGACGTCGCGCGCACACGCTGCTCCTCGAGGCCGGCGCCGATGTCAGCTACCACGAGTCGCCGCACATGGCCCACTCGATCGACCCGGAACTCGCTCGCGAGCTTCCCGGCTGGCTCGACGACACACTCGGCACGGCGTGAGGCTCGCGACGGGCGCGGAGCTCCGCGTTACGGGCTCCGTCGGCGAGCGCGCCGTCGTCTGCGTGAACGGAGGTCAGCACCGCGAGGTGGAGGGAACGTGGAGCGCGTCGGTCGAGTGGCTCGTCCAACGGCTCGCACCGCGCCTGCCGGAGCTGGCCTTCGCGGAGGTGCGTTATCGGGTGAAGTCGTGGCGGCGGCTCGAGTCGTGCGTCGAGGATGCACGCGCCGCCGTGTACGAGGTAGGCGCGCCGCGCGTTGCGCTCGTCGGCTTCTCCATGGGCGGTGCCGTCTCGATCGCGATCGCGGCCGAGCCCAAGGTCGAGGAGGTGATCGGCCTCGCGCCGTGGATCCCCGACGAGCTGGACGTCTCGACGCTGCGCGGCAAGCGGCTGAGCGTGATCCACGGATCGCTCGACCGCTGGCTGCCGGGAGTCCCAGGCGTCTCCGCGTCTCACTCCCGCAAGGGCTTCGATCGCGCACGCGAGCGCGGCGCGGAGGGCCGCTACGTCCTCGTCCCGGGAGCGATGCACGGCATCGCGCTCCGCTCGCCGTGGGGGAAGCTCGTCGCGCTGCCGAAGGCCGACCGCTGGGTCGCGCTGGTGGAAGAGGAGCTTCGGCGCTTCGCCTCGACGCCGCAGAGCTAAGCGCCGGCGAGAACGAACGTGTCGATCATCTCGTCCCTGCCGCGGAGCGTGAGCGTCCGCGACTCGAGACCGGTCGCGTCGAGCATGGAGGCATCGGCAGCCGCCTTGCTGACCAGGATCTCGCCCGCGCCGGCCGACGACGCGAGCCGGGCCGTCGTGTTCACCGCGTCGCCGACCGCCGTGAAGTCGCACGCGTCGCCCTCGCCGACGCGCCCCACGTACGCGATGCCCGTGTGGACGCCGGCGCCGATCGGGATCCACGGCTCGTCACCACGGTTGCCGGTCTCCTCGAGCAGCCCGCGCGCAGCCTCGACCGCACGTTCCGCATGCCTCTCCCCCGCGAAGCCCGGGACGAACAGCGCGACCACCTCGTCACCGACGAACTTGTCGACGATCCCGTCCCACTCGTCGATGACCCGCGCCGCTGTGCCGTAGAACCGCGAGATGAGCTGCGAGAACTCGTGCGGCGGCATCCGCTCGGCGAGCCCCGTCGACCCGCGAACGTCCGCGAAGAGCAGCGACAGCTCGATCTCCGCGCCTCCGGGCTTCTTGTCGACCGTGCGGAAGCACGCGCGGCAGAGCCGGCGGTTGAGCTTGGACGGCCCGAAGCCGAACGGCTTGAGGATCACGCTGCCCGGCGCCTTGAGCGGCGCGGCGCAGAGCTTGCAGCGCGGCCCTGCGGGAATCTTCCCGAGAACGGCGCGGAAGTACTTCAGCGACCCGAGGTCGCCCGTAAGGACGGCGCGCCACATCTCCTCGTGCTCGTCGACGTGCTCGTGCTCGCGGTCGCGCTCGGGCGTGACGGGTTCGGTCACGGCGCCATTGTGTTCATCAGCGGTACAGCACTGCAAGCTGTTCCGCCTCGTCCTCGACCTCTCGCCGGGTCGCCGGATCGAGGCGGCCGAACGGCTCCCAGCCGACGCGGCCGTCGTCGAACCGCCACGTGCCCGCCACCGTGCCGTCGACGAGGAAGGTTCCGACCGACTGCGGCATCGTCGTCGGGAAGATCCGCGCCCTGTGCTCCTCGGAGAGGACACCCGCCCGTCGTGCATGAACCAGGAGCACTGCGTCCCACGTCGGGAGGAAGCGCACCGGCGCCGGAGTCTCGGGGTCGGGCCGAGGAGCGCGCGGCAGGTCGAGGAGCTCGCCGCCCGACTCGTCGCGGAAGCGCCGCAGTGTCAGTCGCTCGAGCGCCGGTGCGACGTCGCCGAGGCGCATGCCCGCCCACTGCGCGATGTCGGCGCGCGAGGCCGGTCCGAACGCGCCGAGGTAGCGGCGGACGAGATGGTCGAGCGCCGCGCCAGGGGTCAGACGCCGCGTCTGACCCCTGGCCGGTTCGACGTCCTCCGGGCCGACCCAACGCTCGGCCGTCTGGAAGAGATGCGCGCGACGCTTCTCCCACGTCCCCGAGGGCGGCACGCGTACCAGCTCGAGCCACGGCCCGACCGCCCCCCAGCCGCGCCCCACGACCTCGACGAGCTCCTCGTGGCGACGGGGCCCGTCCGCCATGAGCGCGTCCAGGTCGGCCGCCTGCCGCTCGAGATCTCGCTCCTTCGGACGTGGTTTCTGCACGCGCAGCCACCAGTCGCGCTGCGGGCCCCGAATCGCGACGGCGAGGGGCCAGTAGTCGCGCCGCGACACGACGTGGATCGTCGCGCGCATGAGCGTCGCCTGGATCACCGAGCGGCGCTCGAGCGCACGCGTGAGATCGTCCCTCCGGAAGCCCTCGAGACATGACCAGAGGCGGATGTAGGCGTTCGGCGCGTACTGGTCCTGGATGCCGCCGATCCGCTGGAGGGCGAGCGGGATCGGGAGGCTCACGCGCTCGAGCAGGAGCTGCCGGGCGAGCAGTGCGCGGTTCAGCTCGCGCCGTGTGAGCGTGCGCTCCGCCACGGCCGGACGCTAGCCAGCCGGCCCGAGAGCTGCACGCCCTGAGCCGCGGCGATCCCTCCGACGACGAGCACTCCACCCAGTGCGAGCCAGATCGTCACCGGCTCGTCGAGGAAGACCGCGCCGAACGTCACCGCGAGCGGCGGGATCGCGTACGCGTACGTGACCGCCCGAGTCGGGCCGAGCCCTTTCAGGCCCGCGTTCCAGAAGATGTAGCCGAGCAGCGTGGCGAGCACTCCGAGGTAGAGGAGGAGCGCGCCTTCGCTCACCGTCGCATCGACCGCGGTGTCGACCGTCGAGCCGCGCACGAACGGCGCGAGGCCGAGCGTGCCGACGAGGCTCGTCGCCGCCGTCAGCGCGAGCAGGTCGTAGCGGCCGAGGAGCGGCTTCAGGATGACGTTGTAGAGCGCGAACGCGAGCGGCGCTCCGAGCACGATCAGCGGGCCCTTCGCGCTCGCGAACGACAGGTCGCTGTTCGCGCCGAGCCCAACGACGATCGCGACGCCGGCGAACGCGACCGCGAGCCCGACGACGCGTCGCTTGCTGATGCGTTCGAGGCCCACCGCGAACGCCAGGAGCATCGTCAGACCCGGTGCCAGCGCCACGACGAGCGCCGCGATGCCCGCCGTCGTGTACCGCGTGCCCATGTTCAGGAACATGTGGTAGCCGACGACGACCAGCAGCCCGGCCGAGGCCACGCGAACCGCGTCGGCGCGCGTCAGTCCGGGGAGCCCGCGGGCACGCCAGAGGATGTACGCGAAGCCCGGAGCGGCGACCAGGTAGCGGAGGATCGCGATGTCGCCCGCGGCGACACCGTCGTCGAGCAGCTTCTTGATGACCGAGAACGACCCCGCCCAGACGACGACCACTACGAGTAGCGAGAGGTGCGCGCGAGCGTTCACCACTCCGTCCAACGCGCGAGACCGCCCCACCGTGAGGTGGTCAACGACGCGCGTGCGGCGATACTTCCGCGCGACCGTTAGCGGACGCGGGCGAAGCGGTGCACCGCGTCGAGGAGCTCCTTGCTCTTCGTCTCGGCTTCCACCGCATCACCGGACGCGAGCGCGCCGGCGACGCAGTGGTTCACGTGGTCGTCGAGGATCCGGAACGCGAGGCTCTCGAGCGCCGTGTTCACCGCGGCGATCTGCGTGAGGACGTCGATGCAGTAACGATCCTCCTCGACCATGCGCTCGATGCCCCGTACCTGACCCTCGATGCGGTGGAGCCGACGGACGAGCGCCTCCTTGTCGGCCGAGTAGCCGTGCGTGTGCTCGCTCATGCTGCTACCTCCCGCGCAGAGTGGAAGCGGCGGAGCCGGAGGGAGTTGGTGACGACGAACACGCTGGAGAACGCCATCGCTGCAGCGGCGACGATCGGGTTGAGGAGGCCCGCCATCGCGAGCGGGATCGCCGCGACGTTGTAGGCGAAGGCCCAGAAGAGGTTGCCCTTGATGGTCGCGAGCGTGCGGCGGGAGAGGCGGATCGCGTCCGCCGCCGCGCGAAGGTCGCCGGAGACGAGCGTGATGTCCGATGCCTCGATCGCGACGTCCGTGCCCGTGCCGATCGCGAGCCCGAGATCCGCCTGCGCGAGGGCGGGCGCGTCGTTGATCCCGTCGCCGACCATCGCGACGACTTCGCCGGCCTCCTGCAACCGACGTACCTCGGCGATCTTGTCGTCGGGATACACCTCCGCGACGACTCGCTCGATCCCGACCTGGGAGGCAACGCGCTCTGCGGTCGCTCGGGAGTCACCGGTCAGGAGAATCGGCGTGAGGTCGAGCTCCTCGAAGGCGGCGACCGCCTCCGCGCTCGTCGGCTTGACCGTGTCGCGCACGGACAGCGTCGCCCGAGGCACGCCGTCCCACGAGACCGTGACGACGCCGCCTCGGCGCCCGACCTCGACCGCGTGACCCTCGACGGTTCCGACGACACCGACGCCGGCGACGTTCCGGAACTCGCTGACGGCCGGAAGCTCACCGACCTCGCGACGGGCGGCGTCGGTCACGGCTCTGGCAATCGGGTGTTCGGACGCGGCTTCGACCGCCCCTGCGAGGCGGAGCACGTCCTCACGGCTCGCGCCGTCGAGCGGCGAGACGTCGGCAAGAGCCATGCGCCCCTCGGTCACCGTGCCCGTCTTGTCGAGCACGACCGTCGTGATCCGGCGCGTGCGCTCGAGCACCTCGGGCCCCTTGATGAGGATGCCGAGCTGCGCGCCCCGTCCGGTTCCGACCATCAGCGCGGTCGGCGTGGCGAGTCCGAGCGCGCACGGGCACGCGATGATCAGCACGGCGACTGCGGCGGAGAAGGCATCGGTCGCGTCGCCCGTGACGACGAGCCAGCCCGCCAACGTCGCCAGCGAGAGCGCGAGCACGATCGGGACGAAGACGCCGGACACGCGGTCCACGAGCCGCTGGATCGGCGCCTTCCCCGACTGCGCCTCCGCGACGAGCCTCGCGATCTGGGCGAGTGCGGTCTCTTCGCCGATTCGCGTCGCGCGCACGACGAGGCGTCCGTACGTGTTGACGGTGGCGCCGGCGACCGAGTCGCCGGGAGCGACGTCCTCCGGCACCGGTTCGCCGGTGAGCATCGAGCGGTCGATCGCCGACGCCCCTTCGACGACGACGCCGTCCGTCGCGATCTTCTCCCCTGGACGGACCACGAAGAGATCGCCGACGGCGACCTCCGCGATCGGCACCGACACCTCGACACCGTCGCGCAGAACCCGGGCCTCCTTGGCGCCGAGCTCGAGCAGGGCGCGGATCGCCGCGCTCGAGCGCCGTCGGGCCCGCGCCTCGAGGTAGCGGCCGAGCAGGATCAGCGTCGTGATGACGGCCGCTACCTCGAAGTAGACGTCGGCGTCGTCGACGAGGAGGAGCGCGGCGACCGACCAGCCCCAGGCCGCGAGCGTGCCGATCGAGATGAGCGTGTCCATCGTCGCCGACCCATGGCGCGCGTTCGAGGAGCGCCGCGCGGTGGAAGCCGAAGCCCGCCCAGAACACGACAGGGGTCGCGAGCGCGAACGCGAGCCACTCCCAGCCGTCGAACTGCAGGGGCGGCGCCATGGCGAGCAGCACGAGCGGCGCGCTGAGGACGGCGGCGACGACGAGCCGGCGCCTGATCGCGTCCGCCCGATCGACCGCTTCGCGCGCGTCAGCTGCGAGTTCCGCGTGGTACCCGGCCGCCTCGACTGCCCCGAGCAGGTCGCTGACGGCGACGCGCTGCGGATCGAAGCGCACCGCAGCCTGCTCGGTCGCGTAGTTGACCGACGCGTCGACACCGTCGAGCTTGTTCAGCTTGCGCTCGATGCGGTTCGCGCACGCGGCGCACGTCATGCCCTCGAGGGCGAGATCGACTCGCGCCTCTGGCTCATGCGTCGTGGTCGTCGTCACGCGGCCTCGTACCCCGCTTCCTCGATGGCCGCACGGAGCTCATCGTCGTCGAGCTCTCGGCCGCTGACGGTGACGATCTTCGCCTCCAGGTCGACCGCGACGTTCTCGACGCCCTCGACCTCGGAGACCTCCTCGCGGATCGACAGTGCGCAGTGCGCGCAATGGATCGCGGGGACGCTGTAGGCGACGGTCTCGCTCAACCACACTCCTCTCGGAATCGACTCCTGAGAGGAGTATACCCCCTGTGGGTATCTAGCTGATCTCGATGCGGGAGGCGCCCACGATCGCCTCGGAGCCGTCCGCGAGCCGGACGAGCGCCTTGCCCTTCCCGTCGTAGTCCGGCGACCAGACCACGATGGTCGCTGCGTCGCCGTGCACGGTGCACGCGCGGCCGTCCTCGCCGTCGAGCCCGCGCCAGAAGCGGACGAACGGGTTCTGCTCCCACTCGCGGCCGATCGTCGTCTCGTCCGTGTGGCCGGGAAGCACGCGCGTGTCGGGCGGCAACGCCATGAGCACGTCCATGACCGACCGGCGCATCTCGTCGGCAGGCCCTCCGCCGACGGCGTCGCGGAAGAGCGTGTCGCCCGAGAAGCACAGGTCGCCGACGACGAACGAGACGCCGTCGTCGGAGTGGCCTGGCGTCGCGAGCGCATCGATCTGCAGCCCGCCCGTCTCGACCGGGCCTGTCACGATCTCGAGGCCGAAGCGCTCGACGAGCTCGTCGTTGCCCGCGACGTGATCAGCGTGGCCGTGGGTGACGAGGAGGTGCGTCGGCGTCACGCGCTCGCGTTCGACCGCCTCGAGGAGCGGCTCGAGCGGCGCGCCGCTGTCGACGAAGACGGCCGTCCCGCCGGGCTCGTCGGCGAGAAGGAAGGCGTTCGAGAGCCAGCCCGGGTGCATGCTCCGCTCGACGATCACTGCTCAGGATCCTACGGGAGGAGTCCGGCCCGCCTGGGAGAATCGCGCCGCGACCGCACAACCACCGAGGGAGGAGCGATGAACCAGATGTTCGCGGAGCGCGAGATCCTCGAGGAGGCCGCCGACCGCTGGTGGATCTTCCTCGTGACCGGGATCGCCTGGCTCGTCTTCGCGCTACTCGTGTTCCAGTGGGACTACACGACGGTCTACGCGATCTCGATCCTCTTCGGCGTCGTCGCGATCGTCGCCGGCATGAACGAGTTCATGGAGATCTCGATCTCGACGACGGGGTTGGAAGTGGATCCACGGCGTGCTCGGCGTGCTCTTCGTGCTCGTCGGGATCTACGCGCTGTGGAACCCGTACGACACCTTCGCGACGCTCGCGGCGCTCGTCGGCGTGTTCCTGCTGATCAAGGGCGTCTTCGACGTCACCGTCGCGTTCATCACGAAGGACGAGTTCGAGCTCTGGTGGCTGCAGCTGATGGTCGGGTTGATCGAGCTCCTGCTCGCGTTCTGGGTCGCCGGCAACTTCCGCGAGAAGGCGATCCTGCTCGTGATCTACGTCGGCATCATCGCCCTCGCACGCGGGATCACCGAGATCTTCGTCGCGTTCAAGCTGAAGGGGCTCCGGCGGCGCCTCGCGGCCCTCTGACGCTGTCCCGTGCTTCCGGCCGTGCGGCGTGTATAGGATCGCCTCGATGCGCCGCACGGCCCTCCTGCTGTGTCTCCTCGTCGCGGCACTCGGTGTCGCCGCGGCCGGCTGCGGCCAGGAACAGGAGCAGACCGCGACGCCCGAGACCGTCGAGGGCGAGGTCACCACCACCGACACGGAGACGACCGAGACGGAGACGACCGAGACCGAGACGACGGAGACCGAGACCACCGAGACGGAGACGACCGAGTCCGAGTCCACGGAGACCGAGACGACCGAGACCGGCGGCGGAACGCCGGAGGGCGACCCGGTCGCCGGCAAGGAGATCTTCCTCGGCGCCTCGGGATGCACCGGGTGCCACACACTCGCGGACGCAGGCTCGACGGGCACCGTCGGCCCCAACCTCGACGACGCGATGCCGAGCTTCGAGCTCGCGTACGACCGCGTCACGAACGGGCAGGGCGGCATGCCGGCGTTCGAGACGAGCCTCAGCGACCAGCAGCGGGCGGACGTCGCGGCGTACGTCTCCTCGGTCGCCGGCAAGTAGCGCCGAGCGCCTTCTCTAGACTCCACGCTCGTGATCGACCTCAAGGCTGCCCGCAGCGATCCCGACGCGTGGCGTCAGGCGCTCGCGCGCAAGGGCGCGGCCGAGGAGTTCGACGCGTTGCTCGAGGCGGACGAGCGCTGGCGTGCGCTCGTCCCGCGCGTCGACGAGCTCCGCGGAAAGATGAAGCTCGACGGAAAGCCGACCCAGGAGCAGCTCGAGGCGCTCCGCCCCGTCAAGGCGGCGCTCAAGGAGGCCGAGGAGGAGCTCGCAGCAGCCGAGACCGCGCGCGACACGGCGCTCGGGCTCGTCCCGAATCCGCCGCACCCGTCGGCACCGGACGGCGACACGGAGGACGACGCCGAGGAGCTTCGGCGGGTCGGCGAGCCGCCGGTCCTCGCAGAGCCGCGAGAGCACACCGAGATCGGTCGCTTCGACATGGAGCGGGCAGCGCGGGTCTCCGGCGCGCGCTTCGGGTACGTCATCGGCGACTCGGCCCGGGTCGCAATCGCGCTCTACCAGTTCGCGCTCGACCATCTCGTCGAGGCCGGCTTCACACCCGTGCTGCCGCCCGTCCTCGTGCGCGAGGAGGCGATGTACGGAACCGGGTTCTTCCCCACCGAGCGCTCGAACATCTACGCGCTCGAGGAGGACGGCCTCTACCTCACCGGCACCTCGGAGGTCGCGCTCGCCGCGCTCCACACGGGTGAGAGGCTCGAGACGCTCCCGCTGCGCTACACGGGGTTCTCGACGTGCTTCCGTCGCGAGGCGGGTGCCGCGGGCAAGGACACGCGCGGGATGTTCCGCGTCCACCAGTTCAACAAGGTCGAGATGTTCGTCTTCGTCGAGCCCGAGACGTCCTGGGACGAGCACGAGCGCATGCTCGACCTCGAGGAGCGCTTCATGCAGGCTCTCGGCCTCCCCTACCGCGTCATGAACGTCGCCGCAGGAGACCTGGGCGCGCCCGCCGCGAAGAAGTACGACATCGAGGCGTGGTTCCCGTTCCAGGAGCGCTATCGCGAGGTCACGTCCTGCTCGAACACGACCGACTACCAGCCGCGCCGGCTCGGCATCCGCTACCGCGCGGAGAGCGGCCTCGAGACCCCGCACACGCTGAACGGCACGATGGTCACGGACCGAGCGCTCCTCTCGATCCTCGAGAACTTCCAGGGCGCGGTGCCGGAGGTGCTGCACCGGTACGGCGCGCCGTCCGAAGTCCGCTCCGGCCTAGCGGTCGGTCACAATGCGCCCTCGGCGGGGTGCCGGAGCGGTCGAACGGGGCGGTCTTGAAAACCGTTTGGCGGCAACCTCCGTGGGTTCGAATCCCACCCCCGCCGTTACGAAACACATTACACTTGCATACACCTTTCTAGTCTGGACCTGACAAAGAAGTGCCTGCAAAAGCAGTGCTTTCTAGGCGTCTCGGGACACTCTGCAGTTGCGTACTCCGAAGTGGCTCAACTCAGGCCTCGAAAGGCCCCGAAATCGACACTTCGCTCTCGCTGAATCAGGCATGATCTGCTGCGACAAGCAAATGGGGCGGCACCGCGCGAACGGCCCGCCCCCGGCACAGGAGGTATCAGCTCCCATGCATCAACACCGTACCCACCGAGGGATCCGCGTTCGACACGACCGCTCGTGCGCGACGACGCGAGGTGGCCGCTGTGACTGCCATGAGGCGGCGGGGCAGAGTCACAAGATCCGACGCATCGTCGCCACCCTGATCGAGGGTCGGAGACGCGACTCCGGAGGCGAGATTCGCGGCGGCGACCGTCGCACTGCGTCGAGCGCGACGCTGCGTGAGGCATGGACGGTCTGGCTCGACGGAGCGAAGGCCGGCACGATCCGTACCCGCTCAGGCGATCCATACAAGCCCTCTGCGCTGCGGTCGTATGACCTCGGGATGGAGGCACGCGTCCTTCCGGTGCTCGAAGGCGTGAAGGTGTCCCTCCTCGAGCTTCGCGACTTCCAAGACCTGGCCGATCAGCTCCTCGCCGACGGTCACGATCCCTCGACTATCCGAAACACCTTCATGGGCGTCAGAGCCCTCTACCGGCGCGCCGTCGCACGCGGGGAGGTTGCGGTGAACCCGACTGCCGGATTACAGCTTCCGGCGGTTCGTGGCAGACGTGACCGCATCGCGTCAGTGAACGAGGCCGACAAGTTGCTCGCGGCGCTGCCCGCTGGTGATCGAGCGCTGTGGTCGACGGCGTTCTTCGCAGGACTACGACGCGGCGAATTGATGGCACTCGACGTGAATCACGTGTTCGACACCAACGGCGTCGCCAGCACGATCGAGGTCGAGCGATCCTACGACCCGGTAGCCGGCCAGTACATCAGTCCAAAGAGTCATGCGGGAACACGCCGCGTCCCGGTGACGCAGGAACTCCGCGGCCACCTAGCAGCGCACCGGAAGCGGCTAGGCAGAGGTACGGGACTTCTCTTCGGTCGCACTGCAACGAGGCCCTTCGACGACCGCGCCCTGAAGATACGAGCGGAGAAGGCTTGGCACACGGCCGGACTGACATCGATCACGCTGCATGAAGCCCGGCACACCTACGCGAGCCTTCTCATCGCCGCGGGCGTCAGCTCGAAGGCAGTGAGCACCTACATGGGCCATGCGTCGATCACGATCACGCTCGACCGCTACGGCCATTTGTTCCCCGGCAACGAGGCCGAGGCTGCCGACCTGCTCGACGGGTACCTGGCAGGACAGCGCGCGCTGTCGAGTGACTGACCCACGTAGTCACACGGACGGGCAAACGAAAGGTTAATAAGCCGGTGGTCGGGACTCGCCCGACCTCGCTAGAGCTGCTCGTTCCTAGTTCTCGGCGCCCAGATTTGCTCTGGGAAGGTTGCGTTCTGGGAAGCCGGGTCTTAGGTTAGACGCTAGCTCTCGAGGGGAAGCTGGGACGAGAGCTGCGTCTGCGGAAAGGGGAGAAGTGCGACAAGACGGGCATCACGCTGCCACGCTGCGCGACTACCGTCGTGTTCTCTGGCGCAGGAAGTGGATCGTGCTGCTCGTCGCCTGCTTCGCTACCGGGTGTCGCCGTCTACCTGTCGCAGCCAGGAGCCCGTCTACAGGGCGTCGGCCTGGTGCTGTTGCGTCACCGGGGGAGGGTTGCCAGCGTCGCCGGTCGAGCTGGCGTGAGGAATTGATCGCGGAAATTCCAAGCCTGGAGAAGGAGGGTGCCGGAGCGTCGAAGGGGCGACGCCCCTTGGCGCTAGATGCGATGGGCAACCCAGACGACTCTGCCGTCACGGCCGATGGGGCCAACGCTGACTTCGAGCGGAAGTCCCGGCCGACCAAAACGCTCCCCTCCGTCGACGATGCCGAGATCCCAGTAGCAAAGGATGCCCTGCTTGCGGAGGGGGTCGGAGTGGTATTCGGGGGCCACCACGAACTTGACGGAGCCATCGGGAAGGAGTTGCGCCCGGCGCAGCGTCCGTCCACGCGAGGGACGGTAAATACATGCGCTCCGCCCGGTCGAAGCACGCGATAGGTTTCGGCGAACGCCGCATCGAGGTCGGGAACGTGCTCGAGCACCTCGCTCGAGACGATTAGATCGATGCTTGCGTCGGGCAGCGATAGCGCCTGTATGTCCTCATTGACCGCGCCCGCCCGGCGACGAGGTGCTCCTGGAGAGCGTCGAAGTAGGTGCGTATGTGACCGCTGAGCCGGCGAGCATGGCCGCAACGGCGAGTCCGGATCGAGCTCAAGAACAACGGCATCAGCAGGCCACGGCACATTCGCCCGGATCCACTGGGCGAGTAGCTCATAGCGGAGGCTGGCGCCACATCGGATGCAACGACGGAATTCGTCTCCTGAGGATAGCGCTACGACAATTGTCTTGCGCTCGCAACAGCCGCAACGCCGCCAGTCGCTCGAACCAAGGTAGCGAAGCCCGGGGATGACGCGTGTACGGATGCGCCGGGCCGCTCGATGAAGGTCAGTTCGTATTGTCTTCATTGACAGCGCGTCGGCGGTCGCGGTGACGAGGTCGTATGATCTCCCTTCCTCCCGCGAATTGCCGCGATAGCCGTAGGAAGTATCAAGAACTTCGGGCGAAGGATGTGATGTGGAGGCATTGGGCGCGATAACACGTGCTTTGGGGTGACGGACGCTGTGAAGTGGATCAGCGTAGTATCCGCCTCCAGGGCCAGGCCCTCGTACAATCACTTGCCGGCCACCGTGTTGCATTGACCTCGAACATCTCTGTCGCGATCTCCGAAACCGTGCGAGTTCACGCCACTCGGGAAATCGCTTTGAAGCGATGCGTTGCGCCCGATCACCAGATGTGATCGCCGATCCGGTTTGCACTCGTCAAATGTCCATCTAGTTCTCTGCCGATCTCCTGGCAAAGGCTCGAGTGCGTCGAGAACCGTGAGCTAGTAAATGATCGCCACCGCCATGGACTGATTATAATCCGTCGTTGTTTACGGGGAAGGTCCATCAACCCGCGTTCGCTTCTCTCGCTCGAGCGACGTAAGCGTCGAGCTATTGCGCAGCCTCGGCCTCGTTTCCGGATATGAGGTGGCCGTAGCGGTCGAGCGTTATGGTGATGGACGCGTGCCCATGTACGTGCTGAGCGGCTTGGTAGTGACGCCGGCGGCGATGAGAAAGCTCGCGCGCGCGTGGCGTGCTTCATGGGGCGTCGGCTGCACTGCGACTGGGCTGAATGACTCGAGCTCCTCGCCGTCGTCGTCCTCGAGGCTACGATGATTCGTCCGCCGTGCCGACTGGTCGTCCGGAGCTCATGGTGTTTCCTGGAGATTCCCACACCGTGTTGGACCGGCACACGGCGCGCCAAACATTGTGCGCCGCGTTGGCGGCAATAGAAGGGCAGCAGGATGACTACCGCACGTGGCTGGTCCACGTCCGTCCGACGATCTGCGCCTGGCAGTGACGGAAGGATCCTCCACATTTCGGATCTCCATCTCGGGCGCGGTGCCACGTCCGAGCCACTCACGGCTTTACTAGAGCTGATTCCCGGTCTAGCTCCCGAGATCCTGGTGGTTACGGGCGACCTCACACACCGCGGCCGCCGGGCCGAGCTCGAGCGCGCGCACGAGCTGCTCAACAGCTTCGATCTCCCGCTTCTCGCCGTTCCGGGGAACCATGACATCCCGTACGCCTTTCCCAGCCGGTTCACGCGGACTCGCGAAGAGTGGGAACGTGTCTTCGGAACCACTGAGCCCACCTACACATCAAATCGGCTTGCTGTCGTCGGCCTCAACTCAGTCCGCCCGTGGCGTCACCAGGGTGGGGCACTCGAACCATCCCAACTCGACGGCCTGACGTCGAAGCTCGAAGGTGCGCAGATTGGGGCGCTACGAACGGCCGCGCTACACCATCATCTCGCGGCACCCCCTTGGCGTGCCTCGCACAAGCGCCCTCTGCACCAGCGCGACCTCGCCCTGCAGCGACTCGCGTCTGCGGGGGTCGAGCTCGTTCTTAGCGGTCATGTCCATCAGGGCGCAGTCGCCGAGCGTCGAGAGTTCGAAGTAAGCGAGCGTGATCGGCTTCCCTCGCTCGTTCTCGCAACGGCGCCTGGCTTCGGCCGGCCGAGGCCGCGGCGCCGTGGAGAAGCGCTTGGATTCAATGTCTACGAGTCCGACCAGGCGAGCATTTCCATCGGTACATGGTCATGGGATGTCCGCGGATACACCGAGATCGGTCGGCGAACCTTTCAGCGTGACTCGACGCAGCATCGAGCGATCGGCCACGACAGTCGCAGCACCGACTAACGGGGGTCGCTATCTCGTTCACCACTCGCGTGCTCCGTACATCCCGCCTATCTCGCAGCTTGACTTGAGACAGCCCGGATAGGACGAGCGCGGCTCAGACACCTCGCTTGCTACGCGTGACTGACCATGAGATAAGTGACATTGACGCTTTGGGGGGCGCAGCTATGGCGAGCACATCGCACACAGGAGACACACCACGGGTGACGTTCGACTGGGACGAACCGCTTGCGTGGATCGACTGGCCTCTGCTGCTGTGGCTTTGTGCCGCAGGGTTCGTACTTCGCCTTGCCTACGTCGCGATGTCTCCGGGCGACTTTGTCTCGGCGGAGGATTATCAGATCGCGCAGAATCTAGCCGCGGGCCACGGATACCAGCAGTACGATTGGCCGACTGCGATCAAGACGCCTGTCTATCCGCTATTCCTGGCGTTGTTTGTGCGCATATTCGGCGAAGCCGATCAGTGGGCAATCGTGGTTGCACAGCACACGATGTTCGCCGTAGTCCCGATCTTAATCGCCTGGCTCGGAACGACTCTCGGTCTGAAGCGACTTGGCGTGATCGCGGGAATTCTGTTCTTAATGCATCCGAGCTTCTTCGTCTACCCGTCGCGCCTGGAGGTAACGAACCTAGTCGTTCCGATCTCGATTCTCTGGAGCATTGCGTTCGTCGATTTTCTCAAGCATCGAGACTCTTGGTGGTCAGCCGTGTTGATTGGTCTGTCGTCTGGAGTTCTCATCATGACGCAGCCCATCACGGTTGGACCCGTCGTTGTCGCTCTAGGAATCGTGATCGTCCGAGCGCGCCTGTGGCGCCAAGCGATCGTTGCCGGAGCGATTATCGTGATCACGTTTGCTCCATGGGTTGTCCGCAACTACGTTGTCCTTGACAAGGTCGTGGTCACGAAGTCTCCATTCTGGTGGAATTTCTATGGAGGCTTCATGCCGCAGAGCTTCCTCGGTGGAGAGCGTGAGCCCGAAAAGATCATCGGAGGAGTGCGAGTCATCGGGTCGGATCATTCCTTCATGCGTCGCTATTACGTCATTCCGCTGCAGACGCAGCGAAGGATTGCTGCTTCTTCAACAAGCCCGAACGGATATCGAGATGGAGCCAGAATATCGAGATGCAGTACGTCACGCCATTCAAGACCACCCTGCGCTGTACGCTCGAAAGACTCTCGTGCAGGCTGGCCTCTACTGGTGGGTGCCTCCAAAGGATATCAGCGACAACAGCGTCAGCATTCGTAATCGCGCGGAAGGCACCCGTGTTCCTTCTCAACCTCGCCACGCGTCGTAGGTTTTTTCGCTCTCTACAGAAGGAGGACAGGGATTCGCGTTGGCGAATCCTAGGCACTCTTGTCGTTCTTCACAGTGGCCTACGGGTTAACCCAAGTTCACTACATTCGGTACAAGCTCGATGTCGAATGGCTACAACTCTACTACGCGGCAGCGGCGCTCGAGGCGCTCGCGCTCTTGATGCGTAGCGAGGCATCGTGCCAAGAATCACCATGAACGCCGAAGTCGAGACAGAACCGTGTTTGGCGGCCTGATAGCGCGACGCTCGCGGCCGAGCGCTCAGGATGATTCACCGTCCGGCGTATGAAACGCGTATGCGTGTACTGATCGAATTGATCGTTCCAATACTTCGCGATGAGGATCGCATCCTCGATGTCGGGTGCGGATCCGGTGAGGTCGCACGCGCGATTCTCGACTCGCCAGCCTGCCCCGAGTCGGTTCAGATCATCGGCATCGAGCATCGTCCGCGACCCGACGCCAAGATCAGCGTGGATACATATGACGGGACGCTGCTGCCCTACGATGACCAGTCATTTGACATCGTCATGCTGCTCGACGTCCTCCATCACGCCGATGACGAGCATCGCTGCTCGCAGAGTCCGTGCGCGTGTCGCGCAGGTTGGTGATCGTCAAGGATCATAAGCGGGAGGGCTCGCTCGCTCAGACGCGTATCTTCCTGCTCGACTGGGTCGCGCAACATGCCGCACGGCGTACCGGTCTTGGGGCGATATCGAAGCAGATCGGAATGGTCAGAACTTGTGGGCAACGCACGGACTCACGCCCGAGCGGGAGCATCAGACCATGAAGCTCTACCCGCTGGTCTACGACATTTTCTTCGGCGGAAGGCTTCACTATTTCGCAATCGTACGACGAACCGCCTCGTCGGACCACAGCTCTGATGTCAGAAGTCGATCGGCTCCCCTGGATTTGGATCCACCCAAACGCCGGTGATTACCAACACTATCCAAGCGCATCCAAGTATCTGTATCGTCCTATCGCGTCGTAAGACATCTGCCGGTTCGCCTCCAAGCCCTTGCTCGACGAGCAACTCGTAACGAAGCAAGGCGAGTATGAACGGTATGACAGAAAGCTGGAATAGCGGATAGTCGATCGCCTCTCCGCGCCGGAACGCCCACAGACTGTAGCCTCCGATCGCTACTGCAGACGACATCGTCCGGACATGGCTCAGGAATCCTTCCGAGTAGTCGCCCAGGGTTTGTCGGTGTTCGATGTGGCCCGTGCCGAGACTTATAAGCTCCGCATGACGCTTTCCCGCGACCAGGAACAACGCACCGAACGTCAGCACAAGCAAGAAGAAGTCAGAGAGGAACACATCGGCCGCGACGCCACCTGCGAGGGCGCGGAGGAGAAATCCGCACGCAACCACACCGAGCTCTATGATCGGGATCTTCTTGAGCGCGACGCTGTAGGCGACGGTGAGGACTGCATACGTGCAAAGGATGGCTACGAGCAGGGGCATCCCTCCGACCATCGCGAGGGCAACTCCAAGCGAAGAAGAGCACCAATGAGGTAAAGAGCGCGAGGCGCGGAGAAATAAGCCCCGCTGCGACCGGGCGCAGTCGCTTGCTGGGGTGAATGCGATCTTCCTCTCTGTCCACGACGTCGTTTACGTAGTAACAGGCGCTCGACACGAGCGAGAAAGCGGCGAACGCGATCACAGATCGCTTTAGAACATCCGGGGTCAGCAATAAGCCGGCGGTCGCAGGTGCCGCGAAAACCAGGAGATTCTTCGACCACTGTTGAGGGCGCGCACCCCTGACCAACGCAGAGATGAGAGTCGTGTTGCGCCGATCCGCGACCTCCGGCGCGGGGTGTGGATCTCCTGTCGAGCGAGCGCCGGATCCGCCGAGACCCGGTTCGCAGTCCTGGTCTACGACTGGTGTGGTCAAGTCAGACGTCACCGTGCTGTTCGTCGGGTCGACAGTCATGGTTCCCGTCGCATCCTATGGTTCTGAGTCACGATCGCTGTCGTTCGGCGCAGGCCATCTCTGAGACTTGGCCAGACATCCTCCGCTCTTTTCTGCTCGGCCTGCATCGAGCAGAGAACAACCACGGTCACGACGCACCCGTTTCCGCCAGTCCGCCCGTAGTCGGCAGGTGCTAGCCCCGGGAGAACAACTCCAGCAGGAGACGCTCGACGTCGAGAGCAAAGACTCTGCCGAGCACGAGGTCTGCACGCCGACTGCTCGGCGTCAGCGGACGCGTGCGCTGAACCGCTTCGTGATCATCGCACCGCGATTTCGGACAGTGATCGAGGCGATGATTGTCTTGCCGTGTGCCCACGCCGGCACTCGCCACGCAACACGCACCCTGGACCGGTACCACCCTCGTTTCACCAGGTCGAGCCGCCTGTGTCCAGCCCTGGCGGTTGCAGTGATCGAGCCGCGCGAGAGGGACTTGCCCGTATGGCTCCATACGACGCGCATCCTCGCGGCGAAGAGCTTGCCGTGTCTCGCGCGGGCTAGGGGCGACCCGGACCCTGAGTGCCCAGCGATGCCGCAGTTGGCGCACGTGTGCGCTGAACCGCTTCGTGATCATCGCACCGCGATTTCGGACAGTGATCGAGGCGATGATTGTCTTGCCGTGTGCCCACGCCGGCACTCGCCACGCAACACGCACCCTGGACCGGTACCACCCTCGTTTCACCAGGTCGAGCCGCCTGTGTCCAGCCCTGGCGGTTGCAGTGATCGAGCCGCGCGAGAGGGACTTGCCCGTATGGCTCCATACGACGCGCATCCTCGCGGCGAAGAGCTTCGCCGGGTCTCGCGGGCTTGGGGGCAAACGCCACCCGGCTGCTCGTAAGCAGCAGCGACCGGTTGGCCGGCGGAGCCGGACGCATGGCCCGGTCCGAGGCGTTGGGTCGAGGCGTTGGGTTGAAGGCGTTGGGGTCGACGGCGTTGGGTTCGACGGCGTTGGGTTCGACGGCGTTGGGTCGAGGGTTGAAGGCGTTGGGGTTGACGGCGTTGGGGTTGAAGGCGTTGGGGTTGAAGGCGTTGGGGTTGAAGGCGTTGGGGTTGAAGGCGTTGGGGTTGAAGGCGTTGGGGTTGAAGAGACAGCGCTGCGATCGTGCATGAAGGCGGCGAACGCGGTCCCTGCCGGCTTGGGGGTGAAGTCCGCAGTCAGCAGGCCGTCGTCGTACTCCCCTGGACGATCCGCGTCGAGAAACATTGTCGCGACAGTCACGTACGGGAACTGGTCACGAAGCATTTCGAGCGACCGGCGAACATAGGCTGCCTGCGTTTCCAAACCAACCGCAGACGACGACCAGCCCCACTCAGTCACCCACACCTCGACCCGCCGACTGCCCGGAAGTGTCGAGGAGCTGCCGCACTGCGCCTATGTCGTCGAAATTGCCCTGCCACTGCACGTGGACGTCCGGCGCATGCCTCGAGTAAGGGTGGATGGCGACGGCATCCATGGGAACGCCCGCCGCGATCAGGCTCCGGGTGAACTCGAGCCCCGTGATGCAGCAACCGGCTCCCACCCCGCCAACCCACCGACGGCTACCCGCGCATCCGGGATTCTCCGAGTGGATGGCATCGCTGACCGCTCGGTAGACCTGGGCGTAGCGCGCGGTATTCGGCTCCGGCAACCAGAGGAAGTGCTCGTTCGGCTCGTTCCAGACCTCCCAGAGGCGCACGTCATCGCGGTAGCGCCGCGCTGCCGCACGCGCAAAGGCGGTGAACTCGGTCAGCCACCGGTCGAACGACGCCTGATCTGTCGGCACGTACAGTTCGTGGTTCGGAACGTCCGCGCCAACTCCGTTCGCCCACGGTTGGGGAGCCGATCAGCGCGAAGAGGGGTTCGATCCCGGCGGCCTTCAGCTGGCCGACGACGAAGTCGGCGTGACTCCAGTCGAGCTGTCCCTGAGTGGGCTCCACGAATGTTCCAGCGAAGCGTACTTCGAGACACCTGTGCACCCAGGACGTCACGCGCTGCCGCGATCGCCTGTTCGTGCATGGTCGTACGAGTGCGCCACCACATCCTGGTGGACGCCGATTAGGGCTGGCGTCGTACTGCCCGGGCTCGCCCCTGCCGACGGTGAATCGCGTCCGACCACCATCAGCGTAAGCACGAGCAAGCCGATCGCAACACGCGTAAACGAGGGCAGGAGGACCTCTTCCTCTAGGCGTCAGGTTCAGTTGCTCCAATCGGCTGAGCGCTTGCGGCGGATAAGGCGGATTCACTCGTCCGAGGGAGTGGCTCGCGCTCATCGACACGGAGTCTCGCCCCATCGCCTCGCGCCGGCGTCGTCTTCTCGACGGATTTCGCGCGACCTCGATACGTGACGGGCTGAGCGAAAACCCAGCCCGCCTCGAGTGTGACGAAGTGCCCGTTCGACCTCTGACTTCATCGGTCCTCGACCGGCGAAAGTCAAGTGCACGGAGTGTCCCCTAGATACGAGTTGGCTGACTGCCTCGATCCTGCTGGCCCGTGCCGAGCCATGTGCCAGTGAGGACAAACCGGATCGGCATGACCGCCCTTGCCTCCCGAAACGATCAGGACGCCGGCGCCTCGGGCTCGGACTCGGCGACATCCGACGAAGACCGCGCGTGCGCCGACTGGCGGGGTGGGCGACGATGCCTCGCTGTCAAGGGACTCGGTGCCGCCGGCCTAAGGGTCGACTCGCGCGGTCGGTGGTGCCTCGCGGACGCCGAACGTGCCCGCGCACGCTTCGCATGAGAGCCCCGCAGCGCTCCGGGGGTGCGGGCTGCAGCTGTCACACCAGCCTCCTTCGGGTTGGCAGAGTGCGAGCCACCGGTATGTCGGCCCGCGACAGGAAGTGCAGAACATGAAGCCGTACGTCATCCGAGTAGCGCCGTGACGATATGAACTCCGAACTCACCGCAGTGCTCATCGGACTCGCGGTTGCGGGACTCCTGCTCGTTGCGATCAGCGTGGTGCGTGCGACGGTGAACCTCATCGAGCGTATTCGCCTGTCCCGCGAGGACCGCCACAGCCGAAGTCCCGAGAGATGGGCGTACACGCGCCGAAGAGACGCGGACGCAGCTCGGCGCGTTGGCGGAGGTCGAGGACGCCGTGCGGGAAGCCGAGCGCCAACTCGTCGCAGCCGAGGAACGACGAGAGGCCCTGGTGCGCGAGCGCGAGGCAGAGGCCACGCGCAAGGCCTCCGCGATAACCGAGACCGCGCGCCATGAGGCGAAGGAGCTGGGGAGGAAGCAGCACGCGAGGCTGCGCGGATCGTCACGGCGGCCGCTCAAGAGCAATCTCAACTCGTGGAGGAGCTCGAACGCGAGCGTTCGGCGCTGGAGGAAACGCGGAAGCAGCTCTCGGCTTCATCGTCGAGGCACTCGAACAGCTCGACGGCGTGCCGGCAACGGAAGACGAGGCCTCGAACGTTCGCCAGCCGTTGGAGGGCTGACGATCGACGACATCGACCGCCCGGTGCAGCTAGTTCCCGCGCGGAAAAGGGAATGGTCCACCGCCACCCGCACGACCTGCGTACCATCGCTACGAATGCCAACCCTATGCCCCGGGGCGGTCTGGAACCCGTTGGGCGTGCAAGCGCCTCGTGGGTTCGAATCGCACCCCCGCCCGGTCAGCCAAACGGTTTTGGAGTCTTCTGTTCCTGCTTGCGAGCCAACGAATCGCGTGGTTGGTACCGGCGCCACAGAACCCGTCGAGCGTTCCGACCCCGCTGATCCTTCTGCCGGTTGTCAGTCGACGCGGTAGTCGGACATGATTCGGACTTGGTGTCTTGTCGCAGTTGTTCCGACCACCTGGCCGATCGCGCCCTTCGTCTTCGCCTGTGCAGCGCAGCCGCGCCAAGGCTCCGAGGACAGGGCCACGTCACATCGACCTCAATCTGACCGAGGTCGATCAGGAGTTGATCGGAGCGGCGTCCGCGGCCGTTGGGGAAGGCTCGGGCACGAACGGATCGCGGAAGCACAGGCAACGCTCGACACTGTCCGCGCCGGCTTCGACGCCGACCACGCGACCTGCCAGGGGGTGCGGAAGGGGCCAGCGGCAAACAGCGTGTCTAGATGCAAGCTCTCGTTAGGCTACGCCATCGGGTTCACTGCGAAGGCGCGCGGCTTTGTCGGCGGGACGACACGCTCAATGGGATGATCCGTTTCCGACCTGACATCGAGGGCTTACGCGCGGTCGCCGTTTTGTTAGTGATCTTCGATCACCTGCAGGTTCCCGGATTTCACGGTGGCTTCGTCGGAGTCGACGTGTTCTTCGTGATCTCGGGCTACCTGATCACGAGCCTGCTGGCGGCCGAGTACGCACAAAAGAGGGCCGACGACCGCCACGGGAACGGGTCGATCTCGATCCCGGGCTTCTACCTGCGGCGTGCTGGACGGATCCTCCCGGCTGCGGTGACCGTGATCCTCGCCGTCGTGGTCGCCTCCGGCTTCCTGCTGAACCCGTTGCGGGTGGTCAGATCCAGCACGACGCACTCTGGGCGTTGTTCTTCGGTTCGAACCTCAATTCCATCAATCAGGCGACCGACTACTTCGCTCAGGGGCTCGCCGCGTCGCCGTACCAGCATTACTGGTCGCTCGCGGTGGAGGAGCAGTTCTACCTTGTCTGGCCGGCGCTCTTCCTACTCGTCACGATGGTTCACGGCCTCCACGTGTTCGGCGTTGCCATCGGCTGGCGGGTCCGGGTGGGGGTCACGATCGGCGCCGTCGGCGTCGCATCGCTTGCGTGGTCGATTGTCGCAACCGCGAACGATCCGGCCAGCGCCTACTACTCGACGTTCACCCGCGCATGGGAGTTGGCACTCGGCGCACTGATCGGGATCACTGCGACGCGCGCGACGCAGCTCTCGCGACCGCTAGCAACACTCTCGTCATTTGCCAGCGCAGCACTTCTCCTCATCGGCTGTGTTCTCATCGACACGAGCACCGCCTTCCCGGGAACGGCGGCGCTTCTCCCCACGTTCGCAGCCGCGTTCTTCATCGTGGGTGGGCTGTCGGCAAGGCCGCCCTTACCCAATCGGGCGCTTTCGCTCGCCCCCCTGCGCTTCCTCGGTCGAATCTCGTATTCGCTCTATCTCTGGCATTGGCCGCTGATCGTCTTTGCAGCAGCCCTGTACCCGACGAGGAGCAACGAGTTCACGACCCGCGTCGTGATCGTCGCCCTCACACTCGTCATCTCGACCCTCAGCTTCTATCTCATCGAGCAGCCAGGGCGACGCATCTCGTTCGCCCGAAGGACAGCCCAAGACGCCGCGAGCCCCGATGGCTCTTGAAGAATCTGGACAACGTCGCATTTGGGGCGTGTGTGCTCGTGGCGGTCTTCGTCGGTGGTCTTGCGACGATCTACCTCGAAAATCGAACGACACCAGACGCTGCACGAATCCGAGAAC
>CAVYQX010000008.1:0-42786 GCA_963770715.1 uncultured Gaiellaceae bacterium | reverse complement strand
TTGCGCAGAAAGGCCCGCAACGCGGACCTTTTTCTTTTCTTCGTTTGCGACCGAGCTGTTGTCAACTCCCGTTGGTCAACCTCTCGCGGAGCCTCCTGGTCCCTCGCCGGGCGGGACCGCCCGAACGGCTCGGCGAGACCGGCGAATACTAGGGGGCCGGCCCTAGCGGTTCGGTTCCGGTGCAGAGGCATGCGAACCTTCGTAAGCTCCGGTCGCAACCCGAGAGAGGTGGTCAAGCTGGCGGGCATCGAACTGGTCTCCGGCGTATCGTCGGCGGCTGGGCGTTCACTGGGTGCGGCAGCACTCAGCGCCTCATAAGGCATGCCCGTGCAGATCGGGGAACCTCTCACCACTGCCGAAGGAACGGAGGGTTTGATGGAAGGCATGAAGCCGTGAGCACGGAGCGCCGATGGGCGGAAGAGGGTGTCCTTGGCTGGATCGACAGGGACATCACGGGACCGATGGCGGACTTCAAAGGCCCGTCCGGTGCCCGAGTGGACGATGGACATCGAGGCCGTGGGCGAGAGCCTGAGCCAGCTCGGCAAGGCGGTTGGACCCGGACTTATCGCGAAGGCCAAGGAGATGGAACTAAAGCCGGGCAGCGTCGTGCCGTTGCTGAGGGATGTCGCCCATCACTTCTTCCCTCTCCTGAAGGGAGATGCGAAGGTGACTGAGCCGGAACCGAGGGTCCACTCGCGCAGTAGGAGATCGTAGGACGCACCCTCCCCTCGCGAAGCCTGGGACGACGGGGCCTGCTCTCTGGGGGGTCGGCCCGCAAAGGCTTCGACCACGGGGAGAACTACCGATGCCCTTCGCCCGCTCTGCGCGTAGCGTCGATGGTGACAATCTCGACGAGAGGAGAGTTCATGGTTACACCGGTAACCGAAACCCCAGTTCTCGACCTGATCAAGACGATGACGAAGGACTCGATCGAGGCATCGACGCTCGATGAGAAGGAGCTCATGCTCGTTCGGATCGCCGCGCTCGTTGCGGTCGACGCTCCTCCGGCCTCGTACCTGGTGAATCTCGGAGCAGCCTCCGAGCTGGGCATCGACCTGGACGACATCCGCGGAGTCTTTGCCGCCGTCGCCCCGATCGTCGGCACCCCGCGCCTCGTCCACGCGGCGGGCAACATCTTCCGCGCGCTGGGAGCTGCGTATGAGCTCGCCGAGTTCGAGGAGTTCGAGGTCGACGAGACGTAAGGGCTAGTCGCGCGCGAAGAAGCGCGCACCCACCTTCGGCTCGCTACGGCGGGCCGTTGGTGTCGAGGGCCTCAGATCTGCGGATCGAGAGCGCGAGCTTGGGGCGGCTAGCGGCGTCATCCAGAGAGCCAAGAACAGCCCGATGTCGCCGCCAAGCAACGCGCTGACCGAGGCTAAGTTCCCTCTTCCGCCTTGATGTCGCCGGAGTCGACAGCCTCCCGCAATGCGGCATGGTCGCGCTCGTTCAGGTCCGCGTATGCAATCGCAAAGTCGGCAACGGCGCGGTCGAAGACGTCGCTCTTACCGAGGTATGACGCGATCGCGATCCGATCGCCGGAGCGTGCGTGCGCCCGTGCGAGCGTCCAGCCGCAAGCCCTTCCGTATAGCTCGAGTCCTCGTGGCAAGATCGCGTCGAGATTGACGGACGTCTTCCAGTCCCACAGCTGACGGACGTAGAAGTCGCGCGCGACGCCGTCGATCCCCTTGGGGTTGCGGACCCAGCCGAGGAAGATGTCGCTTGCGGCCTGCATCATCCGCTGACCTTCGACCACGCGCCGGCCGTGATTGCGGAACTCGCTCCTGCCGAGGTGCGGCTCGAGCACCGAGGCCTGCGCTTCCTTGACCTGCAGGAAGAGCGGGTCGCTCTCGTCCTTGCCGAGCAAGAGCATGATCCAGGCACGGGTGCCGACGCTGCCGACACCCACGACCTTGCGCGCCAGGTCTGCGTAGCGGAACTCCTCGAGCAGAAGGCGACGGTCGTATTGCAGCGTGCGCCGGTAGACCCGCAGGAGTGCGCGGATCTCCGCCTCGATATCGCGGCCGGGCGCGCGCGCAACGAGCTCGCGGATCGGAACGATCAGGGGCGGGTCGGAGACGATCTGCGGCTCGCCGTCGACTATCTGCGTGAGCTTCCCGAACGCCTTCATGCTGTCCTTCGACCGTGCCTTCGCGATCGTCTGGGCGGTCGCCTTTGCCTGCTTCTTGTCGACCTCCGCCTGCAGCCCAGCTGCGATCGCCTCGGCGTCGAGCCGCGAGTACCAGAGCTCGAGGTTTGCCATCGTCGCGAAGTTGCGCATCGCCTCGCGATACGAGCGTAGGACGCTCAAGACTGCCGTCCTTCGCTCGGTGTCCGAGAAGTTGCGGTCGCGGCCCGCGATCTCGAAGCTCGCCGCGAGGCGCTTCACGTCCCACTCAAACGGTCCCGGAAGCGTCTCGTCGAAATCGTTCAGGTCGAACACGAGCGAGCGCTCCGGCGAAGCGAACCCGCCGAAGTTGGAGAGGTGCGCGTCGCCGCACAGCTGAACCTTCAGGCCGGCGCGCGGCGTGGGGACGAGGTCGCGGGCCATGATCGCCGCGGCCCCACGGTAGAACGTGAATGGAGAGACCAGCATCCGGCCATAGCGGATAGGAACGAGCTCGGGGACGCGCGAGGTGGCCTGCTCTTCGAGCAGGCCCACCGGGTTCCGGTCCGGGATGGATTCAAGAATGGAGTGACTCGCGCGGGGAGCCTCGGCGCGCGCTGCTCGGCCGCGCGCCGCGCGCTCGGCCTCCGTGAGGTGCTCTACGACGGCGGGGGCCTCCATCGCTCTTCGTTCTCTTCGTCCGGCAGTCGCTTCGTCGGCGTCTCGCTCCGTCTCAATCCCACCTGTCATGAGCCTCTCCTCTAGATCGCCAGACACGGGCCCGGATCGACGGTCTCGCACCATCCGTGTCTCATGCCTCGACTCGCGATCGAAGTCTACGACGCAGACGTGGCTCACATCTTCCCACTTGGATCACGTCGGCTTGGCTGGTCGCGTGGTCTGGAGCCCAAGTCGTGCCCGTGCTCTGGTTCAGCCCGGCCGCGTGCGAACGATGCCGGAACTTGGCTAGGAGCCAGGGCACACGCCGCTACCCCGCCGTCGTGCCTGCGGGCCTCTCATCCCCGCGCGTCCGAAGCAGAGCGACGATAGCGATCACGAGATAGCCGAAGGCAGCGACCTTGGGAGCGATGAAGGCAAGGACGATCACCGCGACGTAGAAGCCGATGTTCGGCGTGGTCGCGAGGGTGATCGCTGTGATCTCCTTCTCGGTCACCTCGGGCTTGAGGACGTGGCGGTCGCGCACAATCGAGGCCCACATGACCCCGAGGAGGGCTGAGATCACAAGCAGCGTCCCGCCGTAGAAGATCACTGCTGCTCGCTCTGCGTCATTGTCATGGATCGCCTCGGCCATCAGCTTCGTCGGGAAGGGCAGAAACGACACCGCCATCAGCAGCAAGAGGTTGATCAGCATCAGCTGTCTGTTCGCGTACTGCAAGCGCCGGAAGATGCCGTGGTGCGCGAGCCCAGATCCCTCCGATCGTGATGAAGCTCGTCACATAGGCGAGGTAGGACGGCCACTGGTGGGCGATACCGCTCCAGAGATCGTTGAACTCTGACTCGGGAACGCTGATCTCGAGGATGAGCAGCGTGATCGCGATAGCGAAGACGCCGTCACTGAACGCCTCCATGCGGCCGGTGCCCCAGTAGCTGTCCACAGCGAACGCGGTTCGGTGACTGACGATGGGTTCCTGCCGCATGGACGACGGGGCCTCGTCGCCGAGTAGTAGCCAGATGTGGCGACGAGACTAGCCGTCGCGCAAGCGGCGGGCGAAGCCCATGCCCGGCGCATGGATGTTCAGCATCCGCAGTTCGCCGTCGCCGATGTTGCGAAAGCCGTGAGTGACGCCGAGGGGGGCGGCGACGAAGGTGCCCGGCCCAGCGCGCACGACCTCGTCTCCGACCATGAACTCCGCCTCGCCTTCGATCACGTAGAAGGAATCGACCTGGTCTGCATGACTATGTGAAGGCACGCCTTCGAAGTTCGGGCCGAATCGCAAGTCGACCACTTCGAGTTCGGGAAGTTCCGCCAAGATGCGGTGGTAACGAGGGCCGCGGGAGAGCCGCTCGCCGTCGCCGGGCTGAACGACGATTCCTTCGTTCGCGGACACGGCTGGAGCCTAGCCTCGACTAGACGCTGGTACACACCGCAGGCGGGAATACGCGCGGCGCTCGTCGCGTCTTCGTCATCAGAACGTCTGCTCTTGGGGGGAGTTCGCCGTGGTGTCTGGCCCGTCACGGAAGCTCCCCCCGGAGAGCGTCCGCGTGGGCCGCTAGTACGTGATGTTCTCGACCAACTCCACGACCGTCGGCGGTGTCAATACCGTCGTCCTATCGAGCGCGCCTGATGCGAGGAGACGGTCTCTGAACGCCTTGGCCTCGTCGAGCGACTCGAACTCCACCCGTGTGAACACCTCGTTCGGGTTGTCAAGACTGCGCAGCATGAGGTGGCCCTTCGCCGCCTGCTTGCGGCCGACCGGATCCGAATCGAACAACGACTTGAACTCGTCGAAGTCGTCGACCTTGAGGTGATGAACCATAAAAGCCAAAGTGCCTCCTGTGTTCGGGTTGCATCGGCATGATGCTGCCGCTCTCCATCATCCTGACAGGTCGCGTCCGGCTCAGGGACCACGGGCGATAGGTTGGAGTGGCAGGTATCACACGCACGCAGCAATGTCCTCATCTCAAGCCTGGAGGTGTGCAACGTGGTGGCAGCCAACAGGATCTCGGCGGTTCTCTGCTCGACTGATCTCACCAGGAGCCAGGAGTTCTACGAGCAGAAGCTCGGGCTGACGCTCTCCCAGGAGACGATCGAGAACCACCTCGTGTTCGAGTGTGGAGATGGCACCACTCTCCTCGTCTACGGGCGCGGCAACCCGAACCAAGCCGACCATACGCAGGTGCGGTTCTGGACCAGCGACGTCGCCACCGACGTCCGGGACCTGAAGGAGAGGGGTGTCGTCTTCGAGGAGTACGACTTCCCTGCCTTCCAGACTGTCGATTCGATCGGAACGAGTCCCGGGATCGGGAAGTCGGCGTGGTTCAAGGATCCGGACGGGAATACGATCGCCCTGTTCCAGCCCGAGTAGGGTCACTCCCGGATTCCCGAGACAACGAGGCTGCCGCACGGCTAGCCCCTTCCGTCCGAGCGACCTCGTAGATACTCGGAGTCATGGATGAGAGCCGCCCAGGAGCAAACGTCGTGACAGCGGCGACACTGGCACGGTGCTCCGTCTGCGGCGGAGGACTCCCCGAGGTCTCCTTGCGGATGCGCGACCCCTTCTGCAGTCGAGCCTGCTCGGAGGAGCACCACGGGACTGGAACGAGAGCCAGTCGGGATCGTGCCTCGCAGCAGAGGCTGGCATACCAGTTGGAGGAGGGCACAGATGCCGCGTCCCTGGAGCTGAGACGAGTGACGGTCGACGATCGCGCGATGCTCATCGGCGAAGGACGCTACGGGGAGGAGTTCGTGCGAGCCTTCGCCGCGTACCTGATCGCCCACAAGGAGCCGGTTACGACTCCCACCGTAACCTGGTTCTCGTACAGGGCGAGCGGTCCGACCATGCGGATCTTCGACGATGACGACATGCCCTAGGTCTCGCATCCAGTCACTGACGACGTATCTCTTCAAGGGGACTCCTCTACGGCGATCGAGGCTGCACAACCACAAGGGCAAGCGCATCGATGCCAGAGGTCTCGTGTATCTGCCGCACAGCGTCGCCACCACGATCTGGCTCAAGCTGACAGGTCGTCGGCCGGAAAGGCCGTGGCTCGGCTACCGGGCCGTGAAGTGTCTCGACGAGCTGATCGAGCCGGACTGGAGGATTCTCGAGTTCGGCTCTGGCATGTCGACGAGCTGGTTCGCGCGGCGCTGCGCGTTCGTCCTCTCTCTCGAGACCGACCGCCGTTGGTTCGCGAACGTCCGCGTACATCTCGAGCGTGCCGGCCTCGAGAACGTGGACTGCCGCCTGTGCTCCGCGACGGCCGATGGCGACCCCGACTACAGCGGCGCCATCTCGGACCACGGAGACTCGGCGTTCGACCTCGCACTCGTCGACGGCGCCCGGCGAGACCTTGCACTGGAGGTCGCGCTCGCGCTCGTCAAGCCCGGCGGCTACGTCTTCCTCGACAACACCGACCTCCCCAACGACGACTGCCGGATCGCGGCGGCACGGCTCGTCGAGGCGTCAGCGCGGGTGCGGGCGTTCAACGACCTGAGCCCGAGCATCGTCATGGTCAACGAGGGAACGCTGGCGCAGCTCACGGAGCCGCCGACCTCGCGTCCGTAGAATCGGCCGGTGCCACGCCTGACGGCGATCGTGCCGGCTACCGACTCGCCGCCGACGCTGGCGAGGTGCGTCGCGGCGATCGAGTCGGCGGACGAGCCTCCGGAGGAGTTGATCGTCATCCGTGAAGGCGGTGCGCCGTCCTCGGCCCGCAATGCGGGCGCGCAGGACGCGAGCGGCGATGTGCTCGTCTTCGTCGACGCCGACGTCGTGCTGCACGCCGACGCGTTCGCGCGCATCCGGCGCGCATTCGACGACGACGACCATCTCACCGGCCTCTTCGGGTCGTACGACGATTCGCCGGCTGCGCCGGGCACGGCGTCGGTGTTCCGAAATCTGCTCCACCACCACGTTCACCAGTCCTCGGCCGGGCCTGCGACGACGTTCTGGACCGGGCTCGGAGCCGTACGGCGCGACGCGTTTCTCGCGGTCGGCGGCTTCGATCCCGACCAGCGGTGGCTCGAGGACGTGGATCTCGGCATCCGGCTCTCGGCTCGCGGCGCTCGGATCGTGCTCGACCCCGCCGTCCAGGGCACGCACCTGAAGCACTGGAGTCTCGGGGAGATGGTGCGGACCGACTTCGCGAGGCGCGGGATTCCGTGGGTCGACCTCATGCTTCGGCACCGGGGCACGTCGACGGAGCTGAACCTCGCGTGGCGGCACCGGGCAAGCGCCGCGGTCTCCCTCGTCGCTGCAGTCGGCGTCGTTCGACGGAAGCCGCGCGGCGCCGCGGTCGCGATCGCTGCGCTCGTGGTGCTGAACGCGCCCTTCTACAGGCTCCTCCTGCGGCGTCGTGGGCCTTTCGAGGCAGCGGCCGGCGTGCTCCTCCATGCCGTCCATCACGTGACTGGAGTACTCGCGGCACCTGTCGGCGTCGTCCTTCATCTGCTCCGCCGACGATGACGACTCTGCGCCTGCATTCCTTCGAGACGGGCCGCGTCCGCTCGAAGACGCGGGCGCATGGCCCGCTGCGTTATCTCCCAGGAGGCTGGAGCCCCGACACGCGGCCCGTGCGGGCGTTCGCCATCGAACATCCGGACGGCCTCTGCCTCTTCGATACAGGGCAGACGGCCCGCGCTGCGACGTCCGGCTACCACCAGCGCTGGCATCCGTTCCTATGGACCTCGCGCTTCGAGCTCGAAGCGGCCGACGAGCTCGCCGCCCAGCTGCCGGCTCGAGGCCTCGACCCTGCGGACGTCCGGTGGATCGTCCTTTCGCACCTCCACACCGACCACGTCGGTAACGTCGCCGCGTTCGGACAGGCCGAGGTCGTCGTCACGCGTGTCGAGTGGAAGCGGGCGCAAGGCATCCGCGGCCACCTGCGCGGCTACATCCCGCATCGCTGGCCGACCGGTGTCCGTCCTCGCATCGTCGACTTCGACAGCGGCCCCGGCGTTGGCCCGTTTCCGAGCTCGCACGACCTCGTAGGAGTCAGATCGCTGCTCCCGGTCCCTTTACTCACTCCTTCCTCCTCCTTCCTTCCTTCCTTCCTCTCTCCTTCCTCTCCTCCTCTCTCTCCTCTCTCCTCCTCTCTCTCTCTCCTCCCTCCCTCTCCTCTTCCTCCTCCTCCCCTCCTTCCTTCCTTCCTCCTCCTCCTCCTTCCTTCCTCTCCTTCCTTCCTCTCTCTCCTCCTCCTCTCTCCTTCCTCCTCCTCCTCTCTCTTCCTCCTCCTCCTTTCTCCTCCTCCTCCTCTCTCTCCTCCTCCTCCTCCTCCTCCTCCTCCTCCTCCTCCTCCTCCTCCTCCTCCTCCTCTCCTCTCCTCCTTTCTTCCTCCTTTCCTTCCTTCCTTCTTCTCTCCCTTTTTCCCTTTCTCGCTTTCTCCCGCTCCCCGCCATGCCCCCGGACACATTGGGCGGTAGGCGTAGGGAGACGGCGTGAACGCTCTGCTCGCCGGCGATGCCGCCCATTCGAGGGCTGAGCTGAACGCCATGGCGCCCGAACTGGCCGCGTGGTGCGAGCGTGAGCGGATCGATGTGCTCCTCACTCACGATACGGACACACGCGGCTAGGCTCGAGCGATCGAGATTCGGGCTCGTCGGGCTTGGGTGGGCGGCCCGTGGATATCACCTGCCGGCGCTCTCGACCGGGACCCGAACGCCGAGATCGTCGGGGGCGTGGACGCCGACGAGGTACAACGATCGGCCTGGACGGAGCGCACCGAGCGCTCCGGCGTTCGAGAGCCTCGACGAGCTTCCTCCTCGCCGCCACACAGCCTGACGTCGTCGTCGTGGGCACGCCGCCCGACTCACATGCGGCTCTCTGCATCGCCGCGCTTCAGGGTGGAGCGCACGTGATCTGCGAGAAACCCTTCGTCTCGACTGTGGAGGAAGCCGACATGGTTCTCGCTGCCGCAGCGGCCGCGGGCAGGTACGTCGCGGTGAACCACCAGTACCGCGAGAAGCCGATCTTCAGCGCGGTCAAGGAGCGGATCGGGGCGCCGGACGTCGGCCGACTCGTCTTCTGCCAGCTCTGGCAGCTCATGGATCTCCCACCGTGGGACGAGAAGACGCCGTGGAGAGCCGCGATGCCGAACCGAACGCTGTTCGAGGGCGGCGTGCACCTCGTCGACCTGCTCCTGCACCTCTACGGCACGCTGCCCGAGGCGGTGTACGCCAGGCACTCGAGCGGCCTCGACCCCGCGCACGACGCGGACGCGATCCACCTCGTGACGCTGGAGTTCCCGGGATCACGGCTCGGCCAGATCACCATCGACCGGTTGTGCCGCGCAGCGACGAGGTACCTCGAGCTTCCGCGCCGACTGCGAGCTGGCGTCGCTTCGCGCATCGCACGGCGGCCGCGTCTACGTGCAGGCCGGGATGAAGCGCGCTGGGCGCCCCGGAGTTCCGCCTCGTCAGGGGCCGCGGGGGCACCGCTCGGGAGGAGCGTGGCCTTCGCCGCAAGACGCTCGCCCGCAACCCGCGTGACCCAGCCGTCGCAGCGACGGGCGCGCTCTTCCGAAAGATCACGGCCGCGCTCGAGGAAGGGCTCGAGCCGCCGTCGAGTGGCGCCCAGGGCCCGCGACGGCCTGCGAGTGATCGGGCCCGCCTACCGCTCCGCGGCGACCGGCGAACGGGTGGTGGCTCGCGTCCGTCGACGGATGCCCACGACTGCTGATGAGAGACGCACCGGTCACGGGCGAGCTCGAGCACGCGGTTCGCGGCGTTCCCTGGTATCACACGATCGAGCTTCCTGGTGGAGTCGTTACTCCAGGTCGGTGGGACGCACGAAGCTTGCTGCCCCGCGTGCCCCTTCCCGCAAGTCTTGCCGGTCAGCGCTGCCTCGACGTCGGGAGCTGGGACGGCTTCTGGGCGTTCGAGATGGAGCGGCGGGGTGCCGACGAGGTCGTCGCTCTCGACATCTCTGACCCCGCTGCGTGGGACTGGCCGGCCTCGCTGCAGTCCGGACGATGGTGCGCTGGCGTCACGCCGGCAGCGTGCACCAGGGTTCGCAATAGCGCGGGCAGCACTTGGATCCAGCGTCGAGCACGTCCAACGCCTCCGTCTACGACGCGTCGCCCGCTCTCATCGGCTCTTTCGACTTCATCTACATCGGCTCTCTCCTCATCCACCTGCGCGATCCCGTCCGCGCTCTGAATGCGCTCCGCGGCGTCGCACGAGGCCGCCTCCTTTCCGTCGACGTCCTCTCGCTCACGCTGACGGCGCTTCGTCCATTTCGACCCGCGCGGAACTCGCGGGTGTCGACGAGCCTCACCTGGTGGACGCCGAATCTCGCGGCCCACAAGCGTCTCCTGACCTCCGCCGGCTTCAGGGTGCTGCAGTCCGGCGGCCCGTGCTTCCTCCGGCGGGGCATAGGCGCCGCCGGCGCACGCTCGCTTCACCCGCGCGCACAACTGCATCGCTGGGTGGGGTTGCCGCATGCATGGGCGCTCGCCAAGCCGGATCAGGTGACCGAGGCCTCACCGGCCTCATAGGCGGCTGCCAACTGGGCGTCGCTCGGATCAGGCCGAGCCGACGACCGCGTCGCTCCATGTACCGTTGGCGTCCCGGACGCGTATTCGTGCAGTGACGCGAGCCGGCGGAATCGGCGCGCGACCATGCCAGGAAACTCGGTACGGCCGGCATCCTCCAGCACTCGAGGCGAGCCTTCGCGCGACCAACGACGTCGTCCTCGTACTCACACCTTGGACACGCACGACCACCTGTGCCACGAGGTTCGCTCGGCGAGTCGTCGCACGCTCGCAGGCTGAGTACGTAGCCCGGCTTCTGGTCGACCTCGCCGCGCCGGAGAACTAGCCGCCACGATCCTCGGCGGGAGGTCGCGGGGGAAGGGTACGAGGCGAACACGGTTGTTCTGCGAGTCCGCGACGAGGAACCCCGACCGGTCCGGACGTACCGCCAGTGCTTTGGGAAGGTTCAAGCGTGCTGCGAGGGGATCGCCGCCGTCGCCGGAGAAGCCTGCAGCGCCATCGCCTGCGACCGTCGTGATGGTGCCGTCCGGCCAAACACGGCGCACGCGGTTGTTGAACGTGTCGGCGATCATGAACCCGCCGTCGGGAAGCACCGCAACGTTGTGCGGCTGGTCGATCTCGGCAGACGTGGCCCGGCCGTCGTCGCCCGAGAAGCCGTTCACACCGGTCCCGGCGACCGTCGCGATGGTCCCGTCCCGCGACACGCGTCGGATGCGCGAGTTCCCGGCATCGACCACGAGGAAGCCGCCGTCGGCGATCGGCGCGACGCCGAAGGGGCTCCGAAACTCCGCCGCGAGCGCAGACGCACCGTCACCAGAGAAGCCGGGCGTTCCGGTGCCTGCAACCGTCTTGATCGTCCCATCGGGAAAGACGCGCCGGACCCGATTGTTGTCCGTGTCCGGGATGAGGAAGCCGCCGTCCGGCAGAGCAGCCACTCCTCGCGGGTTGGCGATCCTCGCCAGAACCGCCGGTCCTCCGTCGCCCGAGAAGCCGTGTGCGCCGGTCCCGGCCACCGTCGTGATGATCCCATCGGCGATGCGACGGATGCGATTGTTGCCCGCATCCGCGACCAGTAGGCTCCCGTCGGGCAGCTGCGCGACACCGTGCGCGAGGAACAGCCGAGCTGCGGTCGCCGGCCCACCGTCACCGGAGTAGCCGGTCTCGCCCGTCCCGGCGATCGTCGTGATCGTTCCGTCGGGTGCGACGCGCCTGACCGTGTTCGCGAACGGCTCCGCAAAGACGAAGCTCCCGTCGCGGAGGAACGCGATCCCCCGAGGGTGAGCGATTGCTGCCGCGAGCGCCGGGCCCCCGTCACCCGTATGCCCGTCGATCCCCGAGCCGGCAACCGTGACGACCGTCGGCTGCTGCTCGATGCCGGCAGCAGCGAGCGGCGGCGCCGCTCGAGAGCGCGATGCCGAGAAGGAGCACGAGACGGCAGCCGGGCACGCGCATGTTCATCGCGCCTTGCGTGCTCGCAGCACGAACTGGACGGCGAGCGCACGCGCAAGCCACGAGTCGCCGCGCTCGATCCGCTCGGCCAGGCGAGCGGGAGCGGGTCGGACTCCGACGCGGACGACGGCTTCGATCGTCATGCCCTCGGCCGCGAGCGCCTGTTCGACCCGGCCGAACGGGACGGCTGTCACCCGCGGGGGACCGGGCCGCCCGGACCGGAGCGCACGCTTGGCGGCACGAACGAGCGGGTAGACGACACGACCGCGCCAGACCGTGGTCGGGGCTCGGTGGTTCGGGTAGCTCACGACCGCGACACCGCCCGGTTCGAGCACGCGTCCCAGCTCGCGAACCGCGCCCTCGAGGTCGTCGACCGCGTACTCGAGCACGCCCGTGGCAACAACCGCGTCGAATCGCTCGCTCTGGAACGGCAGCGAGTGGATCGATCCCTGGACCAGGCTGTCGCGCCGGTGGGGCAAGCGAGCACGGGCGCCTTCGACCATCGCCGGAGCGATGTCGACGCCCGAGACGACCCAGCCACGGCGATCGAGCTCCGCGCAGAGAAACCCGGCTCCCATACCGGCATCCAGCACCTCGCCCGGGACGGAGCCCAGCAGCCCGAGAACTACTGCCGCGCGTCGCCGCAGCACTCTGCCGGCCGGCCCGCGGTTCCGGTAGGCCTGGTCGTAGCTCGCCGCCGTCGTGTCGAAATACGCCTGCACCTCCGCGGACAGCCGGGATTCCGCGGTAGGCGTCATCGACTCTCTCGGCGGAACGGCGAGAGCGAAGAGCGTGTGTCCGTACGGTAGACGTCGACGCGGCCCGCGCAGGTAGCGGGCCTCCTGCCCCAGAACCGCGCGACCGATCGCGTTCGACGTACTCCGCGCGGGTTCCGGGATGCCACACGTCGACTCGCTCGGAGCCTTCGGCGCCTTCCCCCTGACGGCACCCCACAGCGACAGGAGGAGGTTCGCGTATGTGCTTCGCAGGATCCGGAAGCCGCCACGTTCGAGCTGCTGCGCGGAGCGAGCGCTCGTCGTACAGGCGCCAGTCCGAGCGTTCCCGTCTCATCGTCCGCCCGCCGTTGGTCCTCACGAGCAGGGCGCCGTCGGGCCGCAGCACCCTGAGCACCTCGGCGATGCTCGCCGCGACGGCCGCTTCCTCCACGTGCTGCAGAACGTCGTTCATCGCGACGAGGTCGAATGCGCCCGCGTCGAAGGGCAGGTCGTCGACCGGGGCGACGGAGATCTTCGCGCCGGGAACGGCCTCTCGTGCGAGCGAGACCGCTTCCGAGCTGAGATCGACCCCGCAGGTCTGGTCGAAGGACCCGCGAGCGGAGGCCCAGCCGAGGAACCCGCCTGTTCCACAGCCCGCGTCGAGCAGGCTCTGGTGCGGACGCGAAAGGCGCGCGCCGAGGAGGGAGCCGGCGATCTCGCGCATGCCGTGCTGCCACCAGTGCTGCTCCTCGACCGCGCGGAGCCTGCGGTAGTAGTCCGCCGGAACATCCTTCACGTCTCCCTCCGCGCGACCCCGGCCGCCGCCAGATCGAGGAGGCTCCGGTATGACGCCTCGAGCGTGAGCTCGGTCGTCACGAGCCGGTGCGCCTCCTCCGTGACCGTTCGCCGCGCGTCCGCGTCGGCCAGATACGAACGGATGGTGTTTGCGAGTTCGTCGCTCGAAGCTGCTCGACGAAGTGCCGCCCAGGCACGTAGGGATCGGGCAGATACACGGTCTCGGACACGAGCAGCGCGCCGGTCCCCATCGCAACGACGAATCGCATGTCGGGAAGGTGCCCCTCCAGGCGTGGAATGTTGAGCGCGATCGTCGTGCGATTCATGAGCTCGGTCCTCTGTTCGCCCCAGAGGCGCGGGTCCGCATAGTCGCCGAGGGTGAGGACGTCGATCCCGTCGCGTCGCAAGCGGCGCAGGATCCGCCGCCGACGCCGGAGCCGGAAGTCGCCGAGGAAGAGCACGTCGATGTCGCGCTCGCGATCGAGGGTCTCCCCGAAGGCGGGATGGTGTCCGAGCGGGACGAACGCGACGTCCACGCCCTGCTCCACGAGATAGGCCTGGTACGCGTGGGTCGCGACCGCGAATGCGTCGACAACATTCGAGCGCGCCAGACCCTTCAGGTACCTCGCGTTCGAGTAGTGGTCGTTGACCCTCCGATCCCGAAGCACGATCTTGGCCAGCTCGCGCGTCGTCAACAGCTCTCGCCTGAGCCCGGCAGCTCGTGGCATGGGAAGCGGCTCGGTGTGCCAGACGATCGTCGTCGGGCGCCTGGCAGGATCCGTCGACGCGAGCCGCTCCAGGGTGCCCCTGTACGCGCGCGGGTTGCCGGCGACGAGCAGGAGGCGGTCGGGTGCCAGCTCGAGGCTCACGCTCCGTGACGAGGTGGACGTCGAAGCCCAGCCCGCGCAATGTCTCGGCGGTGATCGGCGCGCTCGACATAGCGACGTCTTCCCGGACGAGCTGGTCGATTCGTCGGTGTCTGAGGCTCTTCCACGGCTCCTCGAGCCTGCTGCTTTCGGCCTTGGCGTCTACCGGTAGGACCCGTTTCACGGCTTCACTGCACGACGTCCAACGCCGCGGACGACCCTCTCGCGGAGAAGATCGGGCGCAGTCTGCGTCGACCGTGTCATGCACTAAGGTTGCCTGAGCACGGTCGCATCCGGTGAGCTTCGGACGTGCTCCCCGCCTCTACGAGCATGCCTCATCAGCCCGAAAGTCTCCCAGCTCCGCCCGAGAGGCAGATCGGCATCGGCGACTGTGACATCTCAGACCGGGCGAAAGCGCTCGTGCGCGAGGTACTCGACTCGAACCGTCTCTCGGCGGGGCCGATGATGGCGCGGTTCGAGAGCGAGGTGGCTGCTCTCCACGGCTGTGCGTACGGTCTGATGTCGAACAGCGGCACGAGCGCGCTCCACATCGCACTTGCGGCGCTCAAGGAGCGCAACGGCTGGGAGGACGGCGACGAAGTGCTCGTGCCCGCGGTGACGTTCGTCGCAACCGCAAACATCGTTCTCTTCAACGGCCTCACACCTGTCTTCTGCGATGTCGAGCCCGACTACTTCTGCCTTGACCCTGCCGGGATCGAGGCCAGGATCACGCCACGCACGCGAGCGATCATGCCCGTCCACGTCGCCGGCCTCACCGTGCGACATGGACCCGATCCTCGAGATCGCTGCGCAACACGAGCTGCGCATGGTCGAGGACTCCGCCGAGGCCATGTTCGTCCACTACAAGGGCCGCCCGGTCGGATCGTTCGGAGACGTCGGCTGCTTCTCCACCTACGTCGCGCATGTGATCTCGACCGGCGTCGGCGGCCTGTGCACGACGAACGATCTCGAGCTCCTGGCCGTGATGAAGAGCCTCATGAACCACGGTCGGGATTCCATCTACACCCGCATCGACGACGACGCCGAGCGTCGACGCGCGCACTCGAGCTGGACGATCCCGGCCGGCGTTTCTCCTTCGTCCGCCTCGGCCACAGCTTCCGCTGCACGGAGATGGAAGCAGCGCTAGGCGTTGCTCAGCTCGAAGAGCACGAGCAGCGCGCCCGCCGCCGGGCCGAGGTCGTCCAGCGGCTCACGGAGGGCCTGAGCGGCCTCGAGCGATACCTGCAGCTACCGCGGCCCCGGCCGGAAGCGGAGCACGCCTTCATGTTCTTTCCGATCGTCGTCCAGCGATGCCTCCGAGTCACGTGACAGGCTCGTCGACCACCTCGAAGGAGCGGTATCGAGACCCGCCACCTGCTGCCGCTCATCAACCAGCCCGTCTACCGCCGGTTGTTCGGCGATCTGGACGCCGACTATCCGATCGCCGCGCGACTGAACGAGACGCCTTCTACGTCGGCTGCCAGCCGGAGCTGATCGACGACGACGTCGACTACGTCATCGCGCGATTCCACTCCTTTTTCGCCGGGCCGTCGTGACGACACGGACTCCCGGCTCGGCCGTCCCGCGCTCGGAGATCGGCACCGCGCGCCAGTCCGCTGCCAGATCTGCAGACGCCCACGGTCCCCGGCCTCGACCTCGGTCACCAGCCGGTGGGCGACCTCATCCTTTCACGCGCGCAGCTGAACGAGCCCGAGACGTTCTATCCGATGCAGCTGCACCACTGTCCGGACTGCGGGCTCACCCAGCTCGGCTACACCGTCGACCCGAAGATCGTCTACAGGAACTTTCCGTTCGTCAGCGGCACGACCCAGCACCGCGACCCTGCACCTCCAGGCGCTCGCGCAGCGACTCGTCGAGGTGACGCCGCTCGCGAAGGGCTCGTTCGCCGTCGACATCGGCTCGAACGACGGCACGCTGCTCAAGGGATATCTGCCCTATGGCGTGCGGTTCCTCGGCGTCGACCCTGCCGGCGACCCCGTGCTGATCGCGAACGAGCAGGGCATCCCGCACGCTGCACGCGTTCTTCAACGAGGAAATCGGCCGCGCAGATCCGCGCCGACCACGGGCCGGCCGACGCCATCTCCGCTGCCGGCGTCTTCGGCCACATCGCCGACCTCGGCGGCGTGATGCGCGGCGTGCAGACGCTCCTCGCGCCGGGCGGGCGTCTTCGCTCACCGACAACCAGTACTGGCTGGACATGGTGGAGCGGCTGCACTACGACAACATGTTCCACCAGCACCTGCGCTACTACTCCGTCAAGCCCTTGCTCCGGCTCTACGACGAGTACGGGATCGACGTGTTCGACGTCGAGCCGCTCCGATGTCCACGGCGGCTCGATCCGGTGTTCGGCTGCCGGAAGGGCGCCCGTCCGATCTCGGAGCGAGTGCGCGAATCTGCTCGCAGTCGAGCAGGCGGAGGGCCTCTACGACGAAGCTACCTGGAGCCGGTTCGCGGAGGCGGTCGAGCAGCGACGTCGCGACCTCTTCGACGCCGTCTACACGCGCCAGCCCGCGGCGAGAAGATCGTCGGCATCGGCGCTCCTGCGAAGGCGGCCACGGTCTGCAACTACTGTCGGCTCGGGCCGGATCTGGTCGCGTACATCACTGAGGTGAACCCGCTTCGCATCGGCAAGTACCTGCCCGGGCGTGCACATCCCCATCGTCGACGAGGAGCTCCTCTTCACGGACCGACGACCGGCGGACGTCGGAATTCTCTTCGCCTGGAACTACTACGACGAGATCGTCCCCAAACTGCGCCAGCGAGGTTTCAGCGGCGAGCTGCTTCAGCCTTGAACCACGCAACGGTCTCGGCAAGCCCCTCTTCCAGGACAACTCGCGGCTGGAAGCCGAGCCTCTCGCAAGCGTGACGTATCCGCGATCCAGGCACGGGAGACGCCAGGTCTGATCTCGCCGGTGTACGTGATGCGCGGCGAGACGCCCGTTTTCTCGCACAGGATCTCCGCGAGCTCGCGGATCGTGACCGGCCGCCCGTCGCTCGCGTTGTAGACCTCACCCTCCATGGGAGCCCGGTCAGCCAGGAGTACGAGCGCCGTCACCGCATTCGCGACGTACGCGAAGTCGCGGACCTGCGTTCCGTCGCCCTCCAGCGACAGCTCGTGAGGGTTCGCGTCGAGCTTGCACATCAGGTCCCAGATCACGTGACGTCGCAGTCTGGGTCCGAAGACCGGGAAGAGACGGGCGATGACCGTCCGTAGGCCGAACACCTTCGCGTAGACGTGCATGTAGCGCTCGGCGGCCAGTTTGCTCACCCCGTAGGGCGCTAGCGGAACCGTTGCGCCCGTCTCTTCGAGCGCCGCGTCCGAGCCTTCCCCGTACACCGCAGCACTCGACGCGAAGACGATTCGGGTATCCGGTGCCGAGCGACGCACGGCCTCGAGCAGGTCGAGCGTGGCCTCGGCGTTCTGCTCGAAGTCGCGTGCGCACGGCGTGTACCGAGTCAGGAACCGACGCAAAACCGGCGAGGTGATAGACGGTGTCCGGCATCGTCTGCTCGAGCAGTTCCGGAAAGGACGCGTCCCGGAGATCGAGCGTGCGGAGGCTTACCTGGTCGCGGACGGTTGCGAGGTTCTCGAGCTGGCCCTTCGTCAGATTGTCGACGACTGTCACCCGCGCGCCTCCAGCTACGAGCGCTTCGACGAGATGTGAGCCGATGAAGCCCGCCCCGCCGGTGACGAGCACACTCTGGCCGGCCACGGCGCCTTCGGGTATCGACGCTTGGCCAGGCATCGGTCGAACCCTAGAGGGAAGCAGCTTCGGCGAGGACGTCGAGCGTGGCATGCGAGCAGCGCTCCCATGTGAAGCGCGAGGCATGTGCCAGGCCGCCTGTGACGAGCGCGTGCCGAAGCGCATCGTCGTCGCCGAGGTGTTGCATAGCGTCAACGAGCTCTCGCGTATCGGCCTTCGGAATGAACAGCGCGTGGCCTCCCGTCTGTTCCCGAAGACCGGGTGTATCGACCGTGAGCACGGGGCAGCCGGCCGCCTGGGCTTCCAACGCAGTGAGTGAGAGCGCCTCATACGTGTAGGGCAGAACGAAAGCCTCGGCCCCCGAGTAGAGGAGGCTGAGATCCTCATCTGACACGTACTCGACATAGCGAAAGTCGTTCTCGATTCCCTTCGCCCCGCGCGATCCCTTCGAGGTCGACGCCGGTCGTATTCAGGCCGATCACCAGCAGCTTGTGCCGGCTCGGCGAACGGCGCTTGAGCTCCGCAAAGGCCTGCACCAACATCGGCAGGTTGCGTCGCGCCGTCAGCTTTCCGACATAGAGGAAATACGGCTCGGGCGCGCCGAGGTATCGGCGAACCGCCTCGGGCGTCCGAGGATCGTTCCGCAACGGCCGAAAGATCTCAGCAGGTGCGAGGGGAACGACCCGGATCGATTGTTCATCGACGCCATATGCGCGGGCGATGTCCTGTGCGGCGGCGACGCTCGGCGTGATCACGAGCGCCGAGCGGCGCGCGCTCCATCCGTACAGCGGCGCGTTCAGGAGCCTCGTGCGCATCGGATAGAGCTCGGGAAAGAGCTTTTGCGTCGCCTCGAAGGTCGTCACGACCGTCTTCCCACGGGCTGCGACCGGCCGTGCGTAGGACGGGCAGAAGAGGATGTCGTCTCCGGCCGCGCCGGCGAGGCGGACGTTCTGCCAGAGAAGTTGGCGCCAGTGCGGCCCCAGCACGGATTCCTCGATTGCGCCGGGCAGGTCGATGACCGTCCGATCGATTGGGGCTGGTGTATAGAGCGTCACCCGTCCGAAACGATCGGCGACCGCCTCCTTCGTCCAATGTCTGAGGACGTTCGAGATGTAGCGGCCCACCCCGGTCAGCTGACCATGAAGCCGCCAACCGTCGATGCCGAGCGTCAACGGCTCCACGCCGACTGCAGCCTCAGCTCGGGGTGGTCGCGAGCAACGCTGCGGTAGTTGACGAAAGCGAACAACCCGGCGACGCCGATACTCGCTACCGCCGCGCCGATCAGACCGAAGAGCAGGATCGCAACGAGGTCGAGGCCGACTGCAGCCGGCACGACTGCAACGGCGTTCCACATCAGGGTCCGCTGGCGGTGGCGTGCAACGAGCACCGACGTGTACATGCCGGAGAGGGCGGCAAATGGGATGCGCCATGCGAGGATCGCAAGCACTGGTACCGCGGCGACGTAGTCGTCACCGAACACGAACGGGACCAGCAGCGAGCCCAGGCTGAGCATGAAGGCGAGAGCACAGCACGCCGCGACCGAGACGCGCAGGGCGCGGCCGTGCAAGGCCGCCGCGTCCTCGTGGGTGGTCGCGGTGAAGGCAGAGAGGAACGAGAGCGAGAACAGCCCCACCGCACCGGCCGCGAAGTCGACCGGACGCAAAGCAATGCCATAGATGCCGAGGTCGTGCGGCCCGAGCGCGAGGCTCACCACGATCACGTCGAAGGAGAAGATGGTCGCCCGGGCGACTCCGCTCGCCATGAGCGGGAGGCTCTGGCGAAGGGTCAGGCGCCAGGCACCGAAGTCGAAGCCCGGTCTGATCAAGCCGACGCGACGCGACACATAGACGAGGATGACCAGCGCGTAGAGGAGCTCGCCCGCCGTTTCGAGGATCGGGACTCGCCGTACGTCGCTCGGATCGATGACGAGAAGGAGGGCCCCTATCAGCACGACGACGCGCGACGCGACGTTCCCGACCGCGACTCCCCGGGAGCCGCCGACCCCGAGCACCATCCACCGGAGGTTGAGCGCGATCGCGGGCAACATGAGTGCGAACAGGACAACCGCGTCGCGTGTATAGACAGAGCGAGCGAACACCTCGACGCCGACGACGAAGACAACGGCAGCGACCAACGAGAGCGCGAGCCGAAGTCCGAGCACGTTGTCCGCGATCTGGCGGAACCGGTCGGGAGTGCGAGCGATGTCTCGAACGGTGAGGAGCTCGGTGCCGGAGTCGACGGCGAACGTGAACCATGCGACGAGCGTGAGCCCGAGGGTGACGACTCCGAAGCCGTCAGGCTCGAGCCGGCGCGCAAGCACGAGAACGAGCACGAAGCCGACTGCCCGCGCGACCCCCTCACCGGCAAACAGCGCCGCGAAGCGCCGCGCGATCATCTTCCAACCGCGTTGCGCGTCGACGGTCGCCACCTCGCTCATGACTTCCGTCCGACCAGGCGCCCGAAACGCCGAACGCGCACGTAGGAGTCGAGCCCTCCGGCCGCCACACGGCGGAAGACGCCGCGGCGTCGCAGGTAGTGCGCGTCGATGCGTGGGAGGGCGAACAGGTCAGAGGAGGACGTGACCCGTTCGAGCGTCGTGGCGCAGGCCGCGGCATAGACCTCCGCGACGACCTGCGCGGCCGCCGCGTCCGGCATCACGCCGTACGGATAAGCGAGGCAGCGGACCTCGGTCGAGATCGCGTCTTCGAGCTTCGCTCGGGGCTCGCGGATCTGCCGGTCGAGATCGGCGTCGGAAAGCCCACGGAGCGGTGTGTGATCCATGCCGTGAGCCCCGATCTCGAAGCCCAGCGCCGACAGCTCGGCAAGCTCGTCGGCGGCTGCGAGCTCGAGCCGCGGAATGCCGGTCGTCTGTGTCGGCCAGTCGTTCGCGCCGCCCACATGTCCCGCGACGCAGAAGAACGTTGCCTTCTGGCCCCGCTCAGCGAGCAGCGGAGCAGCGACGCGAACGGCGCTCGCACACCCGTCGTCGAATGTGATCGCGACTGCGAGAGGTGGGAGCTTGCCGGCCTGGATACACGCCGCGAGCTCGGCGACGGTCACGGTCGTCGCCCCGAGCTCGGCGAGGCAATCGAGGTGCCGGCGGAACAGGCTCGGCTCGATGCAGAGCGGCGACGAACCCTCCTCGATCGCGTGGTACGTGACGATCAGTGCGCCGTCGCGACTCATGCGCGGTCGTTGCTGGAGACACGCGAGCGCCGGAGCTCGCGCGCCTCGTCTATCGCGGCGAAGTACCTCTCGAGATGCGGTCCGGCCGTCCAGAGCCGCTGGTACGCCCCGTAGCCACGTTCGCCAAGCTCGCGTCGCAGCTCGGGGTCGCCCTGCATACGCCCGAGAGCGGCGATGAGCTCGTCGATCGAGCTGTACGTGAGACCTCCCCCGCTCTCCTCGACGAGCTCACGAACCGCGCCGTGGCCGTGGGCGATCACCGGCGTCCGCTGCGCGAATGCCTCGAGACCGATGAGGCCGAAGGTCTCGTAGGCGAGCGAGGGAACGAGCACTGCGACGGCGTCCGCGTTGAGTGCACGTAGGTCTCGCGGATGCACGCGGCCGAGGAACCTGACGTGCTCGAGCCCTCGCGCCTGGCGTCGCAGCTCGTCGCCGTAGACCCCGTCCCCTGCGATCAGAAGATCCGCCGAGTCGTACCGCCGGAACGCCTCGATCAGCGTCTGGACGCCCTTGAGCTTGACGAGCCGCCCGACGAACAGGAAGTACGGGCGGGCAGGTCCGGGCCTGTCGGGAGCCGGCTCGGCCGACTCGCCGTGAGCGGCAGGAAGTAAGGCAGATGCCGCATCGGGTAGGGGAAGCCGCGCCGCGCGATGCTGCTCGATGGTCGAGCGGCTCGGAGCGAGGAAGAGGTCGACGTTCGCGAGGTGTCTCCTCCAGCGCGTGTACCGCCAGAGCTGCGGTGGCCGTCGAAACGAGAGCGTGCAGCGCAGGCACTCCTGGCGATCGCAGAGCTCGCGGTTGTACCGCCAGAGGTCGTACATCGGGCAGACCAGCCAGTGGTCGTGCGTCGTGTAGAGCTTGATGCCGTCGCCGTAGCGCAGGACGCCGGGGCCTCCGACGAGCGTGACGAGGTGGAAGTGGACGACGTCGAAGCGCCCGGGTGCGAGGATCCGTTTCAGCTGTCGCGCCTTCAGTCCCGGCGTTCCGGCGACGTAGGTCACGACGCGGCGACAGAGAACCGAGCGGGCTGTGCAAGCGCTCGACGGTCACGTTCGCCGGCTGAGGAAAGTCGCCTCGCGGGGGCTCGGACGTGAGCACGTCGAACGAGTCGATGCAGTGCACGACGGTCACCTCGTGGCCACGGAGGGCGAGCTCGTTCGTGAGGTGGTAGAGGTACATCGCCTCGCCGCCGAAGTGGTACGGCGGGTAGAAGGTCGTCACCATGCAGAACGGAGAGCGGCTCGTTCAGACATGGCGCGCCCGGCCTCCGCGACAGCGCTCCTGCGAGAAGCGCCGTGCAGCCGTCGGCCGCGGCGTCCCAGCTGAGATGCCGCGACAGCCTCCTGAGCCTTGCGCGCGAGGGCGTCCGCTACGCTCTGCGTCGTCGAGGACACGCTCGAGCGGCGCCGCGAGCCCGTCGACGTCGGTCGGCGCGAACGAAGATCGCCGCGCCGTCGAGCGTCTCGCGATGCGCGGGGAGGTCGCTGAGAACGAGCGGCGCACCGCACGCTGCCGCCTCCACGGCTGGAAGGCCGAATCCCTCCGCCAGTGAGGGCAGTACGACGCAGGTCGCGCCGCTGTAGAGGCACGCGAGCGTCTCGTCGGAGCACGAACCCGGGAAGTCGAACATGCTCGCCCGAGCTCGAGCGTCGCGATCTGCTCGCGCACCGATCGGCCGCCGAGAGGTACGACTCGTCGTCGAGGTCGCCGACGAGCACGAGCGGCGGTACCGCGTCTCGGGCCCGACGCAGCTTCGAGTAGGCATCGAGCAGCGTCTCGAGATTCTTGTGCGGGCTGATGCCGCCGGCAGAGAGGAAGTACGACCGCGCTGCGAAGACCGAGCGCGGCCAGCAGCGGTCTCGACCTCCGCCGGCGGCGTGCGGACGGAAGACGGTGGAGCGGGCGCTTCAGGGACGACGGCGACGCGATCCTCGCGCAGGCCGAAGCGCTCGACGAGCGCCGCTCGCGCCGCCTGCGAGACAGTGAAGAGCTTGGTCGCGCGACGCAGCGCGAGCCTCCGCTTCGCCGACCAGTACGTCCTTGCCCGCCGAGTCGGCAGCGTGAGCTGCGGGTAGTCCTCGGCGATGGTGTCGTGCACGCCGACGACGGTCGGCATCGCCGATCACGGGGAAGTAGGTGTAGAGCGACGGGAACAGGAACACGTCGAGCCGGTCCCGCGATACCGCCCGAGACAGCCGCAGGAGATCGCGGATCCCGCGGCGAGAGTCGGCCTCGACCAACGCGCGGGAGAGCGCGACCGAGCGCGCCTCGACATTCGACGGGAGCTCGAACTGTTGCATCGACGCCTCGTCGACGTAGACGACATAGGTCGCGTCACCGTGGGCCTCGACGAGACGACCGACGACGTTGCGCGTGAAGCGGCCATGGCCACGCCGGTTCGACCAGCCGGTTCCGTCGATTCCGACGCCTCATTACTTGACCCGAAGCAAGCTGGTGCCCGCGCCGGCGGCATATCCGACGGACTCACCGACCGCGGTCACGACCGTATAGGCGAGGATCAACGGCGTGGCCAGCACGAGCTTGGCCCGGTTCCGCCGAGTCCGAACGACGTTGCGGGCGATGCGTCCGTACAGCAGTGGGACGAGAAGCGGCGCTGCGAGGCAGTAGAGGATCCGTCGCCCGTCGAAGATCCGGAGTCCGCATCGCTGCGTAGGCGCGCGCGTAGTGGTATCGCTGAGCAATGAAGTCGCGGATGCCGAAGTCCATCTCATGCTCGATCACGGCGTCAGGCTCGCAGTAGAGCTCGAAGCCACGCTCACGTAGGCGGCCGTGAAGCCACGACTCCCACTTGTCCGCACGCAGAAGGTCAGCAATCTCGAGAATCGCTTCTGCGTCGTAGCAGACGTTCATCCCGGGCAGGCTGTCGGTCGCGCCGCGCTGCACGGCTCGAGGAACGCGCTGTACTCGAAGAGAAAGGCAGCCCAATCTCGAATGCGCGCGCCGACGCCGCCGCGAATCGGGCCACCCACCACGGCATGACCGTCCTGCCTGGCGCGCAGCAACGCGCTCGCCCATCCCGCGCCGACGACGCAGTGATCTTCGATGACCGCAATGGTGGACGCCGACGCGGCGAAGATCCCTGCCGCACGCAGGGCGGGGATCGTCGTCGGCTCGGTGAACGCGAGCACCGTTGCGAATGGCCAGTCGCGCTCGCACCGTCGGCGCGAGTTGTCGCTTCCGTGCAGTCAGCGACGATCACCTCGGCCTCGGGAGCGTGCTCGCGCAGCGAGTCGAGGCAGGCGCCGAGGAGGGCATCCCGTTCACGGACGCGATGACGACCGAGAGCTGAGGGGTCAGTCACGCTGCGTGAGTTCATCGAGGTGCCCCCGTGCCTCTGCGAACGCCCACACGGCGTTGAAGAAGACGATCAGCGGGAGCGCCACCAGTGCGGAACCACCATGCCTCCGCTTCGCCGCCACCTGCCGGATGACGCGATACGTCATGAGGAACGGGACGAGCGGGGCCCCGATGACGCCGAGCGCATTGCGGGTGGGGCTGAACCCGGAACCGCGCTGGTGACCGTAAAGGCGCCCGTGTCGCGAGCGCTGGCGTGCAAATGCTCCGATGCCGGCCGATCGGCCCTGGTAGACGACGAGGGACGGGTCGTGAAGAAGCCGGCGGCGAGCGATCGAGAAGCGCGCGGTGCACGACCGGTTCCCAGAAGCCAGAGCGATAGGCGTCGCGGATCGGCGCGAGCGCAGCCATCGCGTAGACGGCGTTGTCACCGGGAGGTCCGCGCATGCGTGCGGTTCGAACGGGCGCATGTCGCGCGCGTAGCGGCAGAAGTACTCGGCCCAGTCCCGGACTCGGAGGCCATCCGCCGGATCGATCGCACCGCCGACTGCGTCTGCCTCCTGCGAAAGCCGCCGCGCGGTCGCGATCCAGTCGGGCGCGGGCAGCATCGGCGAGATCGTGAGCAGCACCACCGCACCCCTCGCCTCGTCGATGCCGTCCCGCCACAGTTCGGGCACGAGCAGCGCCCGGACGCTCGAGGAAGCGAACATCGGAAGAAGCGCAGCCGCACCGCGTCCGGGCTCGCGTCGTTCTCACAGACGAGCACCTCGACCTCGTCGTCGAGCTGCGGGCCGAGCGTGTCGAGGAAGGTCTCGATCGAGCCGGGCGCACCGTTCGAGCCGACCACGACGGAGAGCGTTACGTCAGTGGACGAGGTCGACATCGAGCAGGGCCTCGACCGCTTCTCCTTCCTCGTGGTACTCGGCCTCGGTGTTCACCGACCACACGTCGTAATCCGTGCCGTCGACGAGGTTGAGAGTGGCGAGGATCGCCGTCCACATCGAGTGGTCCTGATTGTTGTAGCGGTGGAGCCCGTTGCGCCCGAACGTCTTCAGGTTCTCGAAGCCGGCGAGGTACCCGCGCAGCACGGAAACGGCCTGCCGGTAGTTGTGGTCGTAGATCGGGTAGGCCTTCGGCACGCGCACCTTCACGCCGTCGATGACGTCGGCGCGATTCACGAGGCCGATGCGCGCGAGCTCGTCCGTCGCGAGGCTGACCGCGTCCTCGTCCGACATCGTCCAGATCTCGTCGTCCTCGAAGCAGAAGTACTCGACGCCGAGGCACGTCTTCCCGGGCTTCACGAGGTCGGGGCTCCAGGCCCCGAAGTTCTGGACCCGCCCCGCTCGGATTCCCGGGTCGTGCAGGTAGATCCAGTTGTCCGGGAACGGCTTGTCGTCGTCGATCACGAGTGCGACGAGGCACATCGAGCGGTAGCGCAGGATCTCTGCGGCGTCGCGGATCTCCGCGGGCACGGGCCGGCTCGAGGCTCAGAACGAGGTCGCTGAGCGGAATGCTCGAGAGAACGCCGTCCACGCCGACGTCCGTCGACCGGCCGTCGATCTCGATCGTCAACGAGTGAACGACCTCGTGCTCGTGCTGAATCGCCGACACTCGGTGGTTGAGCTGAACCTCGACGCCGCGCTCCTCCGCATGCGCGCGAAACGCCTCCCACATCTGGCCGGGCCCGAGACGCGGATACTGAAACTCCTCGATCAGCGTCGTCGGAGTGGAACGCGTGAGGTGCAACGCCGAGAGCAGCGCGCTTCGAAACGAGAAGTCCTTGATCCGTTGCACCGCCCACTCGGCTCGGATCTCGGAGCCGGGAATCCCCCACACCTTCTCCGTGTAGGAACGGAAGAACGCGTCGTATAGGCGACGACCGAAGTTCGCCGTCACCCAGTCCTCGAAACTGTCCATTCGTTTCCAGTTCCGGTTCAGCTGGCTTCGGAAGTAGGAGAGCGAGCAGAGAACCGATTCGAGCAGGCCGAGACGTGCGATGACGTCGCGCGTCTCGAGCGGGTAGGCGTAGTACTTCCCCTGGTAATAGATGCGCGAGAGGCGGGGCCTGACGAGGAAGTCGTCGCCGAGCATCGACTGCCAGAGGCGTTCGATCTCGGCCAGCTTCGTGAAGAACCGATGACCGCCGAGGTCGAAGCGGTAGCCGTCGTACTCGACCGTCTTGGCGATGCCGCCGACGACCCCGTCGGCCTCGTAGACCGTTCCACGGACTCCCCGTAGGCCGAGCACGTATGCCGCCGTCAGCCCCGCCGGGCCTGCTCCGAGCACGGCTATCCCGACGGAGTCGTCCTGGCTCGTCACGTCTGGCGGAGGAGTCTAGTGAAGCCCCCTGCTGCGCACGTCGGCGGTCCGAGCGTGTCAGCTCGCACACGTGCCCGGCCGACGACGGAAGACTGCCCGCTCTCCGTCGTCGAACTCCGCATGCCAGCACGCTCGATCGATCAGAGCGCGCCCGGCGGAGGTGGCCACGATCCAGTCGGCGTCGAGCACGTCGCGACCATCGGAGCCCTGCGCGGCCAGCTCGACTCGTCTCGCAAGCGTCGGACCGAACGGCGGATAGCCGAAGTCGTATTGACCCAGCGCGAGCGCGACCGTTGCCGAGGCCGGGATGCGCTGCTCGACGAATCTCAACAGCTGGCGAACGCCCGGGCGTTGAATCGACTGCACCTCCCATCTGTCCATCGTCCACACCGACGCGGGCGGATTCGGCTCGATGAGCCGTATCCCCGACGGCTTCGATGCGTTGTTCACGAGTGAGAGCACCGTGGTCGCAAGCGCGACCGTCACGATCGCCCACACCACGAGTCGCACCCTCATGCTCATGCCCCACAGGGCCGCCGACAAGGCGACCGGGAAGATGAAGAGGCGACCGTGCCACGGGTTGTACTCAATGGTCGCGACGAGCAGCACGAGCCAGACGAGCGGTGCAGCCGCGTAGAGGACTGCGCGAGCAGGCAGCTTTCGACGGCGGACGAGCACGACCGCGGCTATGCCCACGCCGATGACGAGGAAGAGGCCGAGCGGGCCGAACCAGGAGTAGTTCTCGCCGGTGCGCGTCGGATCCCAGGCGCGAACGCCGAACCACGTCGCCCCCGAGAGCAGCTGCCGTGACAGGACCCAGCGAAGCGCGCGGCGCACATACTGGGCGTCCATGTCCTCGTGCACCGCCGCGAGGCCGAGCAAGATGGTGGCGGTTTCGGCGAGGTAGCAGGCCTTCCATCGGCCCCACCAGGCGCCGTTGTCGCATTGCTGCGCTCGGAGGAAATCAACGGCGCGGCAGACGGCCGGATGCGTCGCGGGTCACGCCGCTCTCGCCGAGTCCCAGAGCACGCGGCCGGTGACGCCCTCGAGCGAGGATCCCCGTATTCAGGGGGAGGCCGAAGGAAGGCCGACACCAGTGCGCGCGGAATAGTCGAAGCCCGCCTTGAGGTCGCGCTGGAACATCGGACCAGGTTCCTTGGAGGGCAGTCCCCACGCGAAGGTCGGAAACCCGCCGTCGGCGTTCTGCATGTCGCGTACCCACCGGACGCCGTCGTCGATGGCGGTGAAGATCTCACGCGGAGCGCGATCGCGGGCGAGCGGCGCGAGCGCGGTTAGGACGACGCCGGTGTCGTCGGTGTCGGGCATGGTGCTGTTGCCGCGCTGGAACGGCCAGCCACCGGTGCGCGCGGCTCGTGGTTTGCGCTGGTTCTCCGGAAGCATCGGACTGCGGGTCTGCGCGCCGAGCAGGTAGCTGTAGGCCCGAGCGAGGATGGGCCCCTCGCTCGTTTCGCCGGCGGCGGCGAGCGCCATGGCGCACAGAGCGGTGCTCCAGACGTCGTTCTCCATGGCGCAGACATCGAGACGGTCACCGACCAATCGCTTCATCCCATCGAGCCAGCTGAGCGCCCGCTGGATAGGTGCATCAGCGCGGGTGGCGCCCGCGGCGTGCAAGCCCAGCATCATGAGCGTCGTCTGGAGCGGCGAACCGTTCCAACTCCCGTCGGCGTTCTGCCAGCGGAGCAGGTACTCGCGGATGGCGGCCTGCTCCAGCGCGCGCCGCGCGGCGCGGAAAAAGCCGCCGCTCTCCGCGTTGCCGTAGCAGTCGGAAATCGCGGCGATGGCGAGCATCACCATGGTGTTGCCCGGATCGATGCGGCCATCGAGGATTCCGCGGAGCGGCGCCAGGACCAACGCAGGTGGGAGTGTGGGCAGGCCAGTGGCGGGGACATGGCCGTGCGCCAAGAGATAGAGGGGGGCGATGTCTCCGCAATCACGCAAGCCCAGGGCGACACGCGCCATCCCACCGTGATCGTCAGATACGTTCGCGCCCTCGTCGCGCACAGGCCAGCTCCGACGCCGCACGCCTGCATCGCTGCCCAAGCCAGCGCGGTCGTCGACGCCAATCCCGACGGCGCGTGGGGGTGCTCGGGGAACGAGCCGTCGTCACGTTGCCAGTGCTCGAAGTAGCGCTCGACCGGGCCGAGCTCGCTGGCGCGCGGAGGGCCGAAGAGCCGTTCGACCAGTAGCTGGGTGGCGAGCCCGATCGGGCCGATATCGGTGTCGCAGTTCCAACTCCCGTCAGCGCGCTGTCGCTCCGAGATAGCGGCGCTAGCGTGGCGGATCGCGCGGTCGACGCTCATCGCGTCGTTGCAGACCGAATCGACCACTTCGCGCTCGGCGGGCGTGAGGCGAGCGGCGTCGCAGATTCGGCGCATCAAGGCCCGTTGTGGCTGGGTCATCTGGCTCCTCTCCCCTCGTAGCGAGCCACTGCCCGCGGCGCTTGAGCGGAGCCTGAGCGTTCTCGGAGTTCGGGCCGCGGACCCTCAGCGGTTCCTCAGCGTAGCTTGCTCAGGTAGCCTTGGGCCCAACGCCATGCTCCGGCTGACCTTCGGCGACTTCGAGCTCGACGAGGCGCGCTTCGAGTTGCGCAAGCGTGGCGCCAGCTCGCAGGTGCAGCCGAAGGTGCTGGAGCTCATCCTCTACCTGGCGCGCCATCGCGACCGGGTGGTCACCAAGAACGAACTGCTCGAAACTGTCTGGCAGGGCGTTACGGTGACCGAGGCCTCGCTCAGCCAGGCGGTCAGCCTGGCACGACGGACGCTCGATGACTCTCCAGAAGTGCAGCGGGCCATCCGGACCGTTCGAGGCAAAGGCCTGCAATTCGTGGCGACATCGCACGTCGGGTCGGAACCGCCGGGGGCCCGCGACCCTTCAGCGGCGGTTCGAACAGTGGGGGGTGCACGGGCCGGCACCACGATGGTGGAGACGTCGCAGGACGAAGCGCCTCGCTCGGCCGACCTCGGCTCTGCGCCGCGCCTCTTCGCGGTCTTGCATTGCGAGGAGCCTGATGCCGGGGGCGCAGGGTGGTCGCTGGCCGAGGTCGACGAGGTGCTGATCGTTCGTGGCTCGGCGCGGCGAACCGGGCGCGCCTCGAGCGAGATGACGCGGACGCTCACCGTCGTCTTGCCCGGTACCCGCATGTCGCGCAAGCACGCGAGGATCGTCCGCACGCCCGCCGAATGGATCCTGCTCGACGAACACTCGAGGAACGGGACATTCGTGAACGGCGAGCGCATCGAGAAGTGCTCGCTGAATCCCGGCGATGTGACCGTGTCGAGTGTCGTCGCACGCTGCTCCGGTTCTCGAATGAGCCGCGGACGCCCCATATCGGCCCCGACTGCGATTCACGTGGAGCGGTCAACGCGGTCCTGCCAACGGTGGTCCCGCAACTGTCGGCGCTGGCGCGGACCTGGAGCCGATCGCGCCGTCGGATGTCCCGATCCTCCTGACCGGCGAGAGCGGCGTGGGGAAGTCGCACGCTGCGGAAGCTCTCCATCGGTTGTCCGGGCGGCGCGGGCCGCTGATCGTCCTCGACGCGACCACTCTCGCAGCCGCGGACGGGCTCTCGGGAGCGTTCGAGCGCGCTCGCCATGGGACTCTGGTCCTCGAGAACCTGCAGCGCGTGACCGAAGCAGCAGCGCCGAGGCTAACGTCTGCGCTCGAGTCGGCGACGGAGGTGCGCATCGTATCCACGAGCCTCGAGCCCCCGGCCGCGCTCGAGCGGAGGTTCCCTGGCGACCTGCTCGGACGTCTCTCTGGGTTCCGTTGCGAGATCCCGCCGCTGCGGGAGCGCATGGGGGATCTGGGCGTTGTGGTGAGCTCACTCCTGCTGGCGGCGTGCCGGACGGGCGTGGAGATCGACGTGGCCGCGGGAAGGGCCCTTCTGCGGCATGGCTGGCGCGGCAACATCCGTGAGCTCGCGCGAACGCTCGACGTAGCGACCGCGCTCTCGAACGGCGCTCCAATCTGTGTGGACCATCTGCCGCCCGAGCTTCGCAGCGCGTCCTCGTAGCGGACGATCAGAAGCCGAACGCGCCGTGCACGGTCGCGCCGGTGGACGACACCTGGGCGGTAAAGCCCGGTGTGGGTGACGCTCTTCTCGACATCCTGCGCTCGACCAGCCAGAGAACGACGGCGGCACCTGCGCCAACGATGCCGGCGCCGAAACCAATCTGCGACACGACGAGAGCGGTGCGCGCTTCGCCATCCAGCGCTACGGCATCTTCGCCGTCTTTGGTCCGCGGGCATTCGGCGGCGCCGCACAGCTCGTCGCGCTGCGCCTTCTTCGAGAACGTGACGGCGGCGGCGACGACGCCGACACTCACGCCCAGCACGCCGACTCCGGCGGACGAGTAAATCCACGGACGCAGGTTCGCCGGCGCATCGACGGCGATCCGACCCGACGGGCGCTCGGCGGCGGGAAGTGTTGGCTCCGTCATGCTGGTGGGCAGCCGCTCGACCTCGAGCGACAGCTCCGTCGTCAATCCTGCGGGGAGAGTGACGTCGGAACGGGAAGGCGCATGGCCGCTGGCGCGCACCTCGATGCGCGCGGCGCCGGCCGGGACCCGCACCGGCTTTTCGAGCGGGAGCTTGTCCACCAGCGCGCCGTTGACGAACAGCTCGCCGCTCGGCACGTCGACGTGAACGTCGAGGGTGGCGAGCTGCTTCGCGACGAATCTCGCGCGCCAGCTCCAGCGCCTCGCGGTTCTGCCTTACCCAGGCGTCCTCCGGACGCCGCCAACGCGGCCTCGAGGTATCGCTCGGCCTCGACGTAGAGCCGGATCGACTTGGCGGCGAGACCCATCTGCCCCAGGGCGCGCGGGGATGGGGCGAGGGCGTGGGCCTGGCGGAACTTCTCGAGCGCCTCGCCTTCTTTGCCCTGTTTACGAAGCTCGACACCCTCCGCGATGAGGACGTCCGCTCTTGCAGCGGTGTCTGGGGCTCGGATGCCGGTCGGTCCAGCATCGGCGTCTTGGGCGCGCGCGGAGGGGCTCAGGCACGAAAGCGCGAGGGTCAGCGGGAATGCGAAGCGTGTCACCGGAGCTCAATCCACGATGGGCACACCGTCGATGTCCCGTCGCGCGGCCGGGGGCGGTGGTGTCACGGCAGATGCAGCGGGCCCCGTTGCAGCGCGAGCCGGTGTGAGCTTGCGCTGCGGCGGAGCGAGCCGGCCGCCGACGCCGACGCCGACGCGGCTTGGGCAACGACGCCCGACACGGCGGGGGCGATTGCCGTCGAAGAGGCCATCGGGGTGGGCTGGACGGCGGATGCGGCCACGGGCGTGGCGGAAGCTGTCGCCGGCGCACTCACGCGCTCCCAATCGGCGCTCCGCACCGACGCGGTGAGGACGGCGCCCATGGCGATAACCAATGCGAGGGCCGCAATGCGAAGCCGTCGCGCCGGGGCGTTGGGGCTTGGGTCTCTGGGGGGTGACGTCTCGGTCGTCGCACGCTTGCCATCGTGCTCGGTCGTCGAGAGGGTCGAGGACAAGCCGTCGGCGGTCGTCATCGTGGCGACGGCGCGCGAGGCAGCGAGCGTCGGGACCGCGCGTGCGCGGCGCCGATTCGCCCAGCGCGAGCACGCGATCGGCCGCGAGCCGCCCGCGTCTCGAGGCAAACGGCAACAGAGCCTGCACCAGCGCCGGGACGCTCGCGATGCGATGCTCGGGACGCTTCTCCATGGCGCATCGACCGCGCGGCACAACGCCTCGGGCACGTCGGGCCGCATCGCGCGAAGATCGAGCGGTGGTCGGTGAAGATTGCCGACATCACCTCGCGCGGTGTCTCGCCGCCGAACGGATGGTCCGCGGAGAGCAAATAGAACAAGGTGACGCCGAGCGCCCAGACGTCGGCCCGCGCGTCGATCTTGGTCGGGTTCCGGAGCTGCTCCGGGCGACATGTAATACGGCGTGCCGAGGACGGCGTCTTCGGCGGTCTTCTCGCAGGCAGTCGTCGCCGGGCGCGTCGGGCACCTTCGAGATGCCGAAGTCGAGCACCTTGACCAGATCTCGCCGCCGCCGGCGCGCGGGCGAGAAGAGGTTCGCCGGCTTGATGTCGCGGTGGACGATGCCGCGCGCGTGCGCCTCGGCCAGCGCCTCGCACGCCTCGAGCACGTAGTCCACGGCGTCCTCGGTCGCGGCGCAGGCGCCTTCGGCGTCGACCCGCGCGGCGAGGTCGGTGCCCTTGAGGAGCTCCATCACGATGTACGGCGCGTCCGTCGTGCACCCCGAGGTCGAAGACGCGCACCACGTGTTCGCTCGAGAGCGCCTGCGCCGCGCGCGCCTCGCGAAACAGGCGCCGCCGGGCCGAGCCGCTCCGGTTCGCAAGCACGAACTTGATGGCGACCGTCTTTTTCAGGAGCTGCTCGGCCTCCACCGGGCCGCCGATGCCCCCGCTCCCGAGACCGAGCAGACGCGGTACTTTTCCGCAATGACGGTGCCCTCGGCCGGCACCCCTACGGCCGCGACGTCCATCGACATTCCCTGGCTTCAGACTATTCCGGAGCTCACCTGTATTGACCAGGCTTTGTCGCCGCCCCGTTGGGGCGAGGCGGCGAAAAGCCCGGCCAACGGTGAGCTCTGAGCCATTCCGGGTTTCGTCACGTGGGTCAACTCAAGCGAGCTTGAGTCTAAAGTCCCCTGGAACCGTGGTTGCTTGTCGAATTTCGTCGGCCCCTGACGGGGCAAGGGCCGACGAAATTCTCGGCATAGCCACCCGTCTGTTCGAGGACGGGTCTCGTTGAAGTCCCCTAGAAACTCCGTTTCCAGGGGACTGGCAGGCCGCCTCGGTGGCTTCTCGGGATCTGCAGGGCGCATGAAAGCAATCGTGCCATCCCGCGGGATGGCGCGGCGCGCCCCTCGGTTGTGTAGTCTTCGAGCGCGGCCCATGTCCTTTCGACCCCCGCTCGCGCTCTCGTTCTCTGTCCTGGCGAGCGCGTGTGCGGTGGTGGTCCTCGGGCCCGAGAGAAGGCTCGTCGACGATGAATCGAGCGCGGCCGGCGCCGGCCCAGGTGGCCCAGGTGGGCAGGGTGGAGCCGGTGCCAGCGGAGGAGGTGGCGGCGGCGGTGGCTCTGCCGGCGGAGGCGCGGGCGGTGGGGAGCCCGACGGGTGCGACGGCGGCAGAGTGCTTTGGGCGAAGCGCTTTGGTGACGCCGCACCGCAGGAGTCGTTCGCGGCGGTGGCCGACGGCGTGGGCGGCGTCTACGTCGCCGGCACGTTCCTGCAGGTGCTCGACTTCGGCTTTCCGCCGCTCCAGAGCGATGGTGGCCACGACATGTTCCTCGCGCGCTTCGACGGCGATGGTCACCACCTCTGGAGCAAGAACTTCGGCAACGCGCTCGACCAGACCGATCAGCTCCGGCTGGCGCGAGCTCCGGACGGAGGCGTCCTGCTCGCTGGAGCCTGCCGCGGAACCATCGACTTCGGCGCTGGTGCGGTGTCAGCAATAGGCGGCGCCGCCTTCGTCGCGCGCTTCAATCCGGCGGGCGCCAACACGTGGACGTGGATGTCGCAAGGATCCGATTTCGAGATCGCCGCCGGTGTCGCGGTGGACCAGCGCTCGGGCGACGTGATCGTCGCCGGCGCCTTCCATGGCGAGGTGTCCTTCGGCGGCCCGTCGCTCACGAGCTCTGGTCTCAGGACGTCTTCATGGCTGGCCTGTGACGGAGCAGGTCAGCACCTGTGGAGCAGGCGATTCGGTGGCGCCTGGAACGACACGGCCAACGGCGTCGCGGTCGACGGTGTTGGGCGGATCGTCCTGGGTGGCGCGAGCAACAGCGCGTCGATCGACCTCGGTAAGGGCGACATGACGATCACCCTGGGACGGACCGCCAACGTATCCGAACAATCCCACGAGCGACGCTTTGTAGCCGTGTACGACGCGGCGGGCGAGGCGAGCTGGGCGGAACCCTGGGGGTGACAGCGGGACTCACGATCTCCAGGAACGTCGCCATCCACCCGGTGTACTGAACGACATCCTGGTGGCCGGCGTGCTTCGAGGAACGATGGACTTCGGTCGGAGGGGCGCTCGGAACTGCGGACGGCTTGTTCATGGCGAGGCTCGACCCCGCCGGCGGGCTATGTCGCGAGCGCTGCCCTCGCGAACATAGCGGGACGTTCGGGTTCCGACCGATCCCCAAGGCGGACATTTTCGTCGCCTCGGAGTTCACGCTCTCCCATCGATTCGGGCGGCGGTCCGATCGAGTCGGTGGGAAAGAACGATGGCGTGGTGGTGAAGCTCGATTCCATGCTCGAGCGCGAGCTGGTCGTCGGATTCGGGTTGCCGATAGCGACGATGCGGAGGGTGTCGCATTCACCGACTCTGGCGTGTTCGTGTTCGGTGATTTCAAGTCGACCGTGACGCTCGACGGCTGCCCACCGCTGGTGAGCGCCGGAGACAGCGACCTCGTTCTCATGAAGCTCGCTCTCTGACCGAACGCGATCAGGTGGCATGGCACGGTCGGCGGGGCAGCGGATGAAGCCTGTCGAACTCGATTCGACCAAGATCACCGATGGGGGCGTCGAAATTGGACGGAAGAAGGGAAGACGGAAGACCAGAAAGAGAGTTTTGTTCTGAGCTGCCGTCTTCCCTTCTTCCTGTAAATTGGTGCGGCGGCTCCACTCCAGGAACTCTACGGTGCAATGACCCGCGACACATGCGGCGTGCGCGTTGGCCGGGATTTCGGGAGGCGCACATTTGTCCAGGCACCCGTCGGCCTTGCACACCCATGAGTCGAAGTCGGCGACCACAGCTACGAGCGTTTGTGGGTCGCCAGAACCGCATTGGCAGCACGCCGTCCCCCACCGAAGGTGGCAGTCGGCATCGACGCGGCACTCGGACACCAAGTCCTGGCGCACGTCGATGGCCGCACACGCGCCGTCCCTGCAGATGGCCGCCAAATTCGACAACTCCGAGAGGACGGGATCGTCGCAATCCTGGCAGTCGACGGCGGCGCACTGACTCGACTTCTGCTGATTGAAAGCCTCGAGCTCAGTTTCGTGGACGGGCGCCGAAGTCGGCAAGTGTGGCTCGCACTTGGTGCAGCAGAGCGGTGAGACGAGCAGGCACTCGCCCGGACCGCACTCATCCCCCGCTCCGCCGCTTCCTGTGCCGGTTGCACCGCCGCCACCATGTCCCGCCCCACCGTGTCCGGTGCCGCCTGTGCCAGGCACCTCCGCATCCCCGCCACAAGCGACCAGCGAAATTGCGAGCCCAATGGCGCATCGAGTTTGCCAGCAGCACCGCTCGGTCATCACTCGCACCCTGTCATGGTTCTTGGTCTTGATGTACGCATCGAGGACCGCTGGTGGCGCCGTCGGCAGCGGCGGTGCGGAAGTCGCCGTGGCGGTGCGTTCCGGCGGCGGTCCTGGTGCTGTTGCCTCGTTCATGTGATGAGCGTAGCTCATCAACTCGCTGCATGCGCACCAGAGCCCGGAACGGTGGGCGCTCGCGCTGCACACCGGTTGGGGAATCGAGGCCGGTCAGCTAAACGCCGGTACGCTCCAGCGAACACCTACGCCGTGTTCATTCCGGTAACATCCACGCGATGCGCGTCGGCAAGATCATTCTCTCGTCATCGGCGTCCTGGCCGGCATCGTCGCTATCGTCGTCGCCTTTGCCGTCGCGCGCGAGCGAGGTCCGCTCGCCGGCGACGCGCTCGCGCGAGTCTCCCGAGGCAATCGCCACGCCGCCGCCCAATCGAAAGCGCTTTCCGCCGCCGGCGTTCAGGCGACCGACCGCGTGCTCGAGCTGCGAGACCCGCCGATGCGCGCCCACGCTTACGAGTCGGGCACCGGCGCTGCGCCCGTCGTCTTCATCCATGGCGGCGGCTCCACCGCGGCGGTCTGGACCCCGCTCGTCGCCGAGCTCGGCCGCGCCACATCATCGCGGTCGATCGACCCGGCTGCGGCCTCACCGACGGCGCCGACTACTCGAAGACCGATCTTCGCAAGAGTGCGGTGGCGTTCGTGCGGGGCACGCTCGACGCGCTCGGGTTGCAGCGCGCGGTGCTGGTCGGCAATTCCATGGGCGGCCTCTTCTCGATCTGGTTCGCGCTCGAGCACCCGGAGCGCGTCGCCGGAATCGTGCTGCCGGGGACGCCGGCCGTCACCCTCGAGACGACCGCGCCGAAGCCGATGCGGATGATGAGTCTCCCGGTCTCGGCCAGCTCATGATGATGAAGACGCCGGACCTCGAGACGATGAAGACGCGAATGGCGTCGTCGCTGGGCCAGCGCGCCGTCGACCGCGCGTCTCCCGAGCTCCTCGATGCGGCGCTCCACGCAGCCGCCGATCCCCGGCGCCGGCAAGAGCTTCCGCACCCTCATCGCGACCGTTCTCGACTCGTCGGGCGCCAAGCCGGGCGTCGGTCCCGGCGCTGCCGAGATCGGCCGCCTCGCGCCGCCCACGCTCTGGATCTGGGGCGACGCCGACACCTTCGCCGACGCTGGCTTTCCGTCGCGCGTGCGCGCCGCTCTGCCGAGCGCCGAGGTGGTCGTGCTCCACGGCGCGGGCCACACGCCGTGGCTCGATGATCCGAAGGCCGTTGCCGAGCGATGGAGCCGTTTCTCGACAGGCTGGCCACGCCGTCAACATCCGGCCACTGATAAGGAAGCGCCCGGTTACAGGACGCGCCTGTCCTGCCGATGACTGGAGCCGTGCCCGAGAACGCGCGCGTCCTCGAGCTCGCGGCACGCTGGCACGGCGACTCACGGCTTTGCGCGCTAGGTCACCGCGGCCCAGCGCCTGACAGGCGTGTCGGTCGCAGGTCCGCCTCGCACTCGCACGGAAACGCCGGTACGTTGCGAACGAGTCGCATGGGGACGCAGCACCTACCTGGCGAACGTCTCGTCGCGCTCGGACTCACGCGGGGCCTCTGCTTCCTCGTGGTACTCGTGTCGTGCAAGTCCGACACGTCTGCAGACCCTCCGATCGTCAATAGCAACCCCGACGTTGCCGCATGCCGAGAGGACTCGAGTGCCCTCAACGCTACGATTCCCATGTGGGACGGGTCGTCGCGCGACATCGAAGTGCGGTTTGTGCCGCGCGGCGGTTCACCTTGCCCCAGTCGTCATTTCCCGTTCATCGAGGCCACGATCCCCCCAGGGATGCGGTGGATTCAGATCGTCGAAGCCAATGTGGCGGTGCCCGAGGGACTGCGTGGGCAGCAAACCTGGCAACTGACCGAGTCGACCTTCCCATGGATATTCCTGGATATGGTGGAGAGCCTTCGTCCCAAGGCTCAGCCGTTCATCAACGGGAGCACCGACGGAAGGTTCTGGGACAATCCAGCTTGGCCGGAAGCGCCCGACGCGAGCCAGCCGGGCGGCACGCGTCGATGGCTCGCGAGAAGCTACGCTGTGGAAGTCGAGGGCCAGAGTGTCAGAGCGGTCGGCGGGGTCTCTTGGGGCTGGAGTTGGACGGTGGGCGCCAGGCTCCCGGAACCGATAATCCCTTCCGTCATCCAGCGTTCCAGCTGGGCGACAGACGCTGCAAGGTTGAGGGCGCGCGTACCAACCTGGACCTTCGCGGAATGAGGCACGCGGGCTGGGATTAGGGCACCGGGCCCAGCCTTGCGACGAACACTGCGGCTGTCGTCATCGTCAAGTCTCTCAGTGCGAGCCCTCGCCCTGGACGGGCGCTGACCATTGGGCCGTGGGCATCGACGGACGGCGCGGGGCTGTCGTTGAAGAGCAACCTCTAGGCCCGAGGAGGGTCTCGCGACCCTCCTCCCCGCCGAAGCAAGTTCGGCGGGGGCCCTCCCACCCGCGTTCCACTGGAAATGGCTAAGCGCTCCGCCGCTTCGGCCTGACCTTGGTTTGAACCTCACCGAGCGCCGAAGAGCAGCATGGCACTGCGGCCGAGCCTCGAACGTCCCTTCGCCGATGGTACTCGGTACATCGTGAAGCTTCGATGGCTCCAGCGCCGCCGAACGTCATCGGTCGAATGACCCGCGAGATAGCCTGAAGAGCCTTCAGGTGCGACCTGCCCGTCGCAGTGGCGCTGCGGGCAGCGGAACACGTGCGACGTCGCTGTCCCACGTGTTGGCGGACCGCTGACAGATGGCGCAACCTTGGGTGAGCTGCATGGCTCGTCTCGCGATGATTCGTCGCGAGATCCCCGATGATTCTCGACGACACGAGCAATCGCGCGTCGGTGCTCGGCGCGCCACTCGAGAAATATCAAGAGGCACGCGCGACCACAAATCGACATCAATGCGACGAAAACGTCACATCGTGACGCGGCAGCGATTCTCGGTTCGTCCCAATATGGATCTGGTGCAGGGCACGCCCCCCAATGTGGATCGACGAGGCCCCAGAACCAGCAGTCACTTTCGCGAATATGGGGAAGGACGCCGGCCCGCAGCTGAGGCACGCAACATGCTGTGCGGAGCGGCAGTCAGCGGCGGAGACGATGCCGCGCGTGGGAGTGACCGATGCAAAGACTAGGTTTCGACCAAGGTGTGAACGCGTCCCCGACCGAGACGGCGCGAGGCGCGGGTAAGCGCCCGGGGATGAGCCGCATTCGGGAGCTCTGCATCGCGCTCCTCCCCGCTGTGGCCGCGGCCCTCAGCTGCACGCAAAGCGACGGCCGAACCGAGTCAATCGGCTCGGCCAACTACGCGGTCTGGAGCGAGCGGCTCATCGTCGACGTCTCCCCGAACGGCTACGCGTACGGGCCGGCGATGGTCCGCACCGGTCAGCGGAGTCTGGTGTGGGCGTGCAGCACCCGCCCGACAGGCGGCGACGTCATCCGCTTTTCCTATTCGGACGACCAGGTGAACTGGGCGGCGCCTTTCGGTCGTCCTGACCCATGCGGCGCTCGGCAACCATCCGTTCGCCTGCGACCCCGCAGTCGTCTTCTACGGTGGCTACTACTACCTCTATTGGGGCGGCGCCGACCCGACGACGGGCGGCTTCATTGCAGTCTCGCGCTCGCCACTCTCGAACCCAGCGGGATTCGCGAACTACGTCGGCGGCGACCCGGCCAATCCGGCGAGTTGGGTGGCGGGCGACGGCGTGGCGCCGGCGCGGCTCTTCACGCCGCGAGTTCCCTGCAACGGCGACGGCGGCGGGTCGTGCTACGGCGCGGGACAACCGACCGTCGTCCTTCGCGATGGCGCGTTTCATATGTGGTACACGGACACGACCGCGCTGGAGAGATCAGGGATCTGGTACGCGAAAAGCAACAACGGCGTCAATTGGGCGAACCACGTGTTCACGACCGTCCGTGGCGGCGGTGCTGCATCGGTCGACGTGAAGTTCGACACGGCCACCGGGCGCTACGTGATGATCGAGCTCGCCAGCCACACGCCCAATCCTCCGCTCAGCTACCGCTGGTCCGACGACGGAATTGCGTGGACGGACGCTACCGTCTTGGGCACTGCGCCCAACTACAGCAACAACATCGGCGTCGAGGGCACACCCGATGGTTACATCGATTCGACGGCGGCGCAGATCTTCATCGGCTTCGGCGCGCCGTATGGTCTCGCATTCCAGGACTCGTGGGGTCATTGGAACCTATACGGCGCGTACACGAGCCTTTCGGGCTCCGAACCCACGACGTGCACCGATGGCTTCTTTCATCCTCCGGGCGCGCCCGCGGGCATCGGATACGCCAGCAGCGCGAGCGGCCAATATTGCATCTACAACAGCTGGGAGAACTTCGAGCGGAGCACGCCGGGGCAGTCGTCGTTCGTGTTCCAAACGGCCCCCACCTGCATGCCTCCCGCCAACTACGTCGAGAACAGTCCGTGCCGATACGGTCCGGCGCATTCGTGCCCGCCAAACCATGGCTTCTTCCGTGTCCTAGGGTCTCCCGACAACGGCGCCGTGGCCTTCGCCAACGCTCCCACGAAGCAATTCTGCAGGTACGACAACTGGGACGAGTTCAACGCCGACGCAGGCGGTAGCGGCGCGACCGTTTTCGCCGAGATCCCGGTGTGCTCGCCGACGCCCGGCTACGACGACGCCGGCGTCTGCGGCGGCAGCCCGCCTCCGCCTCCTGCTTCGCAGGACCCATGGGCTATGAGCGTGCACGACCTGGGCATCGTCCAGAGTGGCGGGACGACGCACCTGTTCACGTCGAACCTCGCCGCTCATTGCAACGGCAATCCCGCTTGCAGCGAGATCTCGGACACCGCTTCCACGGGATGGTTGCGTCCGGGAGCGCGGCGGACTGTGAGAATGGTCGGCGGACCCTCTGGTCGGCCGGAGCCGTGAACGCCTTCGGCGTCTGGGTCTACAGTCTCGACACCTACGCTGCCCACCAAACACTCCTCGCCCAGGGTTGGACGAGCCTGGGCGCGGACTTCGACGTCTCCTGCGACCAAACGCCGGGAACTCTGCCGCTCTTCGAAATTCGCCAGTCCGACGACCGCTGACCGCTACTATCAGCTGAACGATTCGACCGAGCCCAGCGGGTATGGCAACCTCGGCGTGATCGGATACGTCGTCCCGTAGGCGACGCGTGCCTGGTTCCCACGAGGCTGGCCCCCCTCGACTGCGAGCACCCCCTCCGCGAGGCAGGCTTGTCATCCAGGCCGCGCCGCCGTAGGCAGCCATCGCTCGCCGATGCGCTTCGCGTCCATCACCTGCCTGATCGCATGCGTCGGCGTCGTGGCCTGCGGGGAGGGCGCGCTCGCAACAGGAAAAGGTGTGATGCCCTCGATTCAGCAACCCTCGGTGAACGAAGGCGCTGGCGCCAATCGGCTTCTGGTCGCGTCGCGCGAAGCTCGCTGGGCATTCCCTACGTCATTGGGGCGCCCCGTCATGAAGGATACGCCGCCGTGGGCGGAGCGCCTCGTGAACGAACGGGATGCGCTGGTTCCGCCGCGGCTTGGTTCGTCCGTCACGGAGAGCACGCCTCAGCGACCGAGCTCGCAGCCAACGTGTGGCGCGTCTGGGTGCTCGCTCGGGACGACGCGAACGGCCGCGTGTTCCTCGCCAGCGTGCTCGATGCACCCGGCGCGAGCGCACCGACACGTTTTCGGGCGCTTGCGTTGTACGGCGACGGTCTCTTCGCGTTCCGGCTCGGCGCTCTCGCCGAGTCCCGTGCGCGGAACGAGGCTGCGCTCGACACCGCCCGGATGTCGAGGGACGGCGAAGCTGAAGGCCTGGCGCACCTCGGTCTCAGCCGCGTAGACCTCTCCGACGGCCGTGGGGCCGATGCGCGCGACCACGCGGCGAGAGCCCGCGCGCTCCTGCGCGATTTCGACGCGGCCTACGGCCAGGCGCCGCTCCACATGCTGGCGCAGGCGACGCGGCTCACGGGGACGCTGGACGAGACCGCGGCACTCTTCGAGGAGAGCCTTCGCGATGAACCGGAGACTTCGATGGCGGATGCGAATCGTCGAGCTTCACAACCTTGGGCACGTGGAACTTCGGCGCGGCAGGGTCGACACCGCGGAGCGTTGCTTCGAGGAGAGTGCTGCGCTGGCCGGCGATACCGACGATGCGTACGACCTCGCACTGCGGACTTTCAATCGAGCGGCCGTCGCATCTGCGCGCGGCGACAACGCTCGAGCGAAGTTGCTGCTCGAACAAGCACGGGCGATCCTGGCGCAAGGCGAGATTGCGCTTGCATCCGACGATGCGCGTGAGTTCGAACAGCTCGAACGCCAAGTTGGGCGGTGAGACTTCGCGGAGCGAAGTGGGGTTTGGGGCAGCTCGCGGCCCAACGCGGAGAGTTCTACTCGGCGTCGATCCTGTAGACCCCGCCATTGAGATCCACGACGTAGATCTCTCCGGTGTCATCCTGGCCGAACGACGTGACTGACATCGAGCCGCTCTGCAAATCGTTCGTGAGATCGATCTCGTCCGAGATGCTCCCGCCGGACCATTTGAATCCGCGGATGAAGCTGCTGCAGTAGTCGCTGTAGAGGTAGGTCCCACGCAGTGCCGGGATCTGAGAGCCTCGATACACGTAACCGCCCGTGATCGAGCAGCCTCCGTTGCCACCGCCGTGCTGGTATTCGACGACCGGGTCCGTCGTGATGCCAGTCGGATCGCAATTGTTGGCAGGGATATAGCAGTGCATCCCTTCCTTCAGTCGCCAACCATAGTTCTTGTTTCCTTGGCCAGCGGGCTCGACATCGACCTCTTCGTACGATTGCTCTCCAACG
>CAVYQX010000007.1:0-364486 GCA_963770715.1 uncultured Gaiellaceae bacterium | reverse complement strand
GCATGAGAAGGGCCTCGTAATCTCGCAGCGCGGATACCTTCTGAACGAAGGATCCATCCTGCGCTCGGGGACCGGAAAGACCATGCTCGACGACGCCGAGGTGCGGCGCGTCTGTCTCGGCATCTGATTCGCCACGCGAAGCCGCTCGGGGACGGCGGCACCGCGAAGCCGACGGCCACCCTCTGAGTGAACAAGAAACCAGCCGTTTCTAGCGGGTTCCTTGAGGCTGCGGGGCAGGGATTCGAACCCCAACTTCCTGGTCCAGAGGAAGCTCCCTGCTCCGCCGCCTAAGCACCGGTCCGTGGCTTAGCCGTGCGGTCTGCGGCTTGCGAACGCTCGCCTGGCCATGACGCGGATTGTTGTGGATTGCGGTCGATTAGGCCCTGTTTGGGCACTGGAACCGGTCTAGTGCCCAAACGCCGGTCAGTTCTACGTACGGGCTCGAGCGGTACAAGCGCAGGTTGTCGTCACCGGGTGCGTGACGGAGACGTGGCCGCGGGAGTCTTCCTGCCGCCGCGGCCGGTACTCCGTCAGACGTGGGCAAGTACGCCCGGCGTGGTCACAGTAGCGTCGTCAACGAGCAGATGCGCGAGCTGCGTGCGTGAGGTGATGCCGAGCTTGGCGAAGACGTTACGCAGGTGGTAGTCGATCGTGCGCGGAGAGAGGTAGAGCTGGGCGGCGACCTCCTTGTTCGAGTGCCCCTCAGCGACGTAGCGGACGATCTGCAGCTCCTGTGGCGTCAACTGGTCGATGGTGCTCGGATCGCGCTTGCGGGCTGTCTCACCTGATGCGCGCAGCTCTGCCCCCGCGCGTTCTGCCCAGGGCTCGGCGCCGAGCGCTTCGAAGCCCGCAAACGCCGTACGCAGATGCTCTCGTGACTCCACGCGTTTGCGCTGTCGACGCAGATGCTCTCCATAGAGAAGCTCGGTTCGTGCGCGGTCGAAAGGTCGGTTGCTCCGGGCGTGAAGTCGCAGCGCCTCGGTGAACTCGCGCTCGATGTCGTCGGCGTCCTCGGACAGAAGCGCCCTGCAGCGGTGGGCGAGAGCGAGCGCCCAGGTCGGCGCTCCGGGCTCCGCGAAGCTCTCGAAGGCAGCGCATGCCACTTGGGCCCGGTCTTCGAAACCGGCTCTGACGCAGGCCTCCACGAGATCCGGCGTGAACATGAGTGCAATGTGCGGCTGGCAAACTCCCGGTGGCGACGCCCGCAGTTCCTCCAACTGCGCCGCGGCGACCTCGGGCCGACCGCGCACAAGATCGACGAGAGCCAGTCCCCATCGTGCGATTGTGTTTGCAATCGCCATGCGGGTCTCTCGCGCGTCCTTCGTGACCTGAGCGACGTACGCGCGGCACTCGTCGTCCTGGCCCTTGACGGCTGCGAACCACGCGAGCTCGGCGAGTAGTACGCTCGCGGTGTTTCGCAGGCCGGCATCTCGGGCCAACTTGAAGCCTTCCATCGCCTCCGCGGCCAAGGCGCATCTGCCAGCGAAAATTCCCTCCAGCGCAACGATCATGAGAGAGTGCGTGAGCTTGTTGACCGTGCCCGAAGCGCGGGCGAGCGCGATAGAGCGGCGTAGGAGCTCTTCGGCTCTCTGGTCGTCTCCAATCGCTCCCGCACCCCACGCCGCCCAAAGGAGCCAGATGGGCTCGTCGAAGTCGTCGGCGCGATCGACGACGCCGCGGACACGCGCGATCTCCCGCGCAGACGCACCCTCGAGGAAGCTTCCAACTCCGATGAGCATGTCCGTGAGCAGTGCCTCGCCGTCATCCCCGCTTCGAGGCAGAGTCGCAGCACGCCTGATGGCCTCGGCGACGCGGCCATAATCGCCGGCCCAGTCGCCCGCATTCGCGGCATCGAAAAGCATCTGCAGCGCCTTGCGCGAATCCAGGGCCGCGATCTCAGCGGCTCCGCTCATCAGCGTCTCGCAGGCGACGAAGAGGTCGCCACACTGAAATTGGATTTCGCCTCGAACGGAGGTCAGCTGCGCACGGAGCCGTCGATCCGTGACAGTCGGGTCCGCCCGCTCCAGCAGCGCTGAGGCCCGCTCCGGGTTGGCCGGCATGCCATGCGCCCGTGGCCGCGCCGACCAGACGGCGAGCCTTCGACTCGGCGTCGGGGCTGAGGTCCGCCGCGCGCTCCAGAGCGGTCGCGGCCGCCGCATTGCCGCTACGCAGCCGGGCGCGCTCGGCCAGTTTCTCGAGAGCGTCCCCGGTCTCGGCGTCCGGCCCCAGCGCGGCAGCGGCACGATGCCAGGCGCGCTGGTCCGCATACTCCTCGGCCGACGAGCGCAGCAGCGAGCGAGGCGTGGGCAGCGCGACGATCGGTCGACGTCGCCGCTGCGTACGCGGCTGACCGCACGAGCGGGTGCCTGAACACGAGCCGGTCACCGTGAACTGTTACCAGGCCGGCCCGCTCAGCCTCGAGCAGCCCGTCGACGCGCACACCACCCGCTGCCGCAGCACGGCTGACGACAGTGAGGCTCCCGGTGTCGTCCGCGGCAGCGACGAGAAAGAGCTGCTGCGACTCGTCCGATAGCCGCCGGAGACGCTCGAGAAAGACGCTTTCGACGTGCTGCGTGAGAGGGCAGGGCCTCGGGCAGTGGCTCAGCTCCAGCGAGCTGAGCCTCGAGTTAGCGCCGAAGGCAGCTCGAGAAGCGCCAGTGCGTTCCCAGCCGCCAGCTCGGTGAGACGGTCGCGCACCAACGGTGCCGCATCACCGCCTACTCCGCGGGTGAACAACGCCGCGGCGGCCTCCTCGTCCAGACCGCCGAGCATGATCGACTGGACGTCGGTCCCGTCGAAGCGTCGCACGTCCCCCTCCCGCGCGGCGAACAGCATCACGATCCCCTCCGCGTCTATGCGCCGCGCCACGAACAGCAGCGCGTCGGCTCGAGCTGACGTCGAGCCAATGCGCGTCGTCGATCAGACAAAGCACAGGGCGCTCCTCGGCCAGCTCCGAGAGGAGCGTGAGGCAGGCGGCGAAGACGAGGAATCGTTCGCCGGCTACGCCATCGTCGAGGCCGAGCGCGCTTCGCAGCGCCCTCTCCTGAGGGTCAGGAAGCTTGTCCAGGTGCTCGAGAGCCGGGCGCAGGAGCTGATGGAGCGCGGCGAATGGAAGCTCGGACTCGGACTCGACGCCGCGTGCGCTCAGGACGTGCATGTCGAACGCGCGCTCACGCGCATCTATGAGGAGGGCGGTCTTGCCGACCCCGGGCTCGCCTCGGACGACGACTGCCCCGCTCTTCGCGCTCCGTGCCCCGTCGAGCAAGACACCGATCGCGGTGCGCTCCTCGTCACGCCCGAGGAGCGTCGCTGCCTCGCGCGCCGCGGCGCCCATCACGCAGAACGGCGCACGACGCCCCGGCGTTCGAGGCGGAAGAGGTAAGGATTGTGCGGATCCAGACGAGTATCGTACTGCCGCTTCCGGCAGTGCCCAACTCTCGGGCTGGGCGGATTCGGCGGTTTCGCGCGTGCGACACACTCAGCACGTCGCGCCGATCGCTGACCGCAACGCGCGCACAGACACGGGCGACCAACCGGCGATTCCGCCGATGCGAGTCGATGCCGCCGCTCATACGGTGGCTGACATGACCAGCAGCTCCCACCGGAGTCAACGGATCAAGGGGGCTCGACCGTGACCACCAGCGCCATCACCGACTGGACGGAGCTCGCAAGCCGGGAATGCGTGGGCCTCGTAATTTCGCTCTCCTGGAGTCCGGCGGCCAACCAGATCCGGGTAGCTGTCGTCGGCCAGAGACTCGACGACGAGTTCCACCTCGATATCCCGGGTGCATGCGCGCTCGATGCTTTCCACCACCCGTTTGCGTACGCCGCTGTCCAGGGTCTCGGCTTCGGCTGCGGGACGCGCGAATGCGGCGATCTGGAGCCGCTGAACCTCACTGAAAGGAGCGCAGTCTGATGACGATCGATTCCGCGCAGTACGACCAGGATCCAGCTTGCGACGATGTCGCGCCGTGTCATCGGACCAACCTGGCCGGCCGCATCGGCCGCTGGAGCGCACGTCACCGCAAGACCGCGATCTTCGGGTGGCTCGCGTTCGTCGTTCGCCTCCTTCTTCGTTGGCTCGTTCGTCATCGGCGCCGAAGCAGGCAACCGACGTTTCGGGCCCAGGCGAATCGGGCCGCGCGCTCGAGATTCTCGACGAGGGCTTCCAGCAGCCGGCGGCAGAGACCGTCCTGATCCAGAGCGACTCGCTGCAAGCGAGCGACTCCGGAGTTCGTCGCCGCGACGCGTGCGGTGGTCGCAGCGCTCTGGTCGCGAGGCCGAGGTCACGAACATCCGCTCGCCGCTCGACGCGGAGAACGCGGGTCAGATCTCGGCGGACGGCCGCTCGGCGCTCGTCGAGTTCCAGATCCGCGGTGACGCCGATCTCGCCGTCGACAAGATCGATCCGATCCTCCTCGCGATCGCCGACGCGCAGGCCGCGCATCCGGAGGTCTTCATCGGCGACGTTCGGCGACGCAAGCGTCGACCAGGAGCTCGAGGGAGCCTTCATGGACGACCTCAAGAAGGCCGGCCTCTACTCGGTCCCGATCACGCTGATCATCCTGATCGTCGTCTTCGGCGCTCTCGTCGCGGCCGGGATCCCGCTGCTGCTCGCGCTGACGGCCGTCCTCGCGACGTTCGGGCTGTGGGCGATCCCGAGCCAGATCTGGCCGAGCGACGAGTCGCTGTACGCGATGGTGCTCCTGATCGGGCTCGCCGTCGGAGTCGACTACTCGATGTTCTACTTGAAGCGCGAGCGCGAGGAGCGCGCCGCCGGGCGGAGCCCCGAGGAGGCGCTCGAGATCGCCGCCGCGACGTCCGGGCGCTCGGTGCTCATCTCCGGGGCGACCGTCATCATCGCGATGGCGGGCATGCTCTTCGCCGGCGACGACCTTCGCGCCGTTCGGAGTGGCCACGATGATCGTCGTCGCCGTCGCGGTGATCGGCTCGCTGACGGTGCTGCCGGCCGTCCTCTCATCGCTGGGCGACAACGTCGAGCGCCTGCGCGTGCCGTTCGTTCATCGCCTTCGACGCGACGGCGAGGAGGGTCGCGTCTGGGGCGCGATCGTCGACCGCGTCCTGCGCCGACCCGGCGCTCTCGGCCGCGCTCTCGGGCGGGCTGCTGCTGCTCATCGCGGCGCCTGCGCTGACCCTCCACACCGCCGAGCCGGGGATCGACACCTACCCGCAGGGGCTCGACGTGCTGAAGACGTACAACCGACTCCAGCAGGCGTTCCCGGGCACCGAGATCCCGGCGAACGTCGTCGTCGAGGCGGCCGGACGTCACGTCGCCCGAGGTCCAGGAGCGCGATCGGCGAGCTCGAGCGGCGAGCCGTCGCGACCGGGCTGATGCAGCAGCCGATCCTCGTCGACGTCAACAGCGACCGCACCGTCGCGAACGTCGCGATCCCGATCGCCGGCAAGGGGAACGACGGACCGTCGAACGCCGCGCTCGCCGCGCTGCGGCGCGACATCGTCCCCGAGACGATCGGCGTCGGTCCCCGACGTCGAGGTCGCCGTCGGCGGGTTCGCCGCGGAGTCGAAGGACTTCAACGACTACATGAAGTCGGTCGTCTGGTTCGTGTTCGCCTTCGTGCTCGGCTTCGCGTTCCTCCTCCTGCTCTTCGCCTTCCGCTCGCTCGTGATCGCGGCGAAGGCGATCGTCCTCAACCTGCTCTCCGTCGCGGCCGCCTACGGGATCCTCGTGCTCGTCTTCCAGCACGGCTGGGGGAAGCAGCTGCTCGGCTTCGACGCGACGGGCGGCATCGTCCCGTTCCTCCCGATCTTCCTGTTCGTGATCCTGTTCGGGCTCTCGATGGACTACCACGTGTTCATCCTGAGCCGGATCAGAGAGGCCTACGACCGCGGCGCCACCACCGACGAAGCCGTCTCGCACGGGATCAAGACGACCGCGGGCGTCATCACGAGCGCCGCGCTCGTCATGGTCTGCGTCTTCTCGGTCTTCGGCGTGCTCTCGTTCATGATCTTCAAGCAGATCGGCGTCGGGCTCGCGGCCGCGATCCTGATCGACGCGACGATCGTGCGCGCCGTCCTGCTCCCCGCGTCGATGAAGCTGCTCGGCGACTGGAACTGGTACCTGCCGAGCTGGCTCGAGTGGCTGCCTCATCTCGAGCACGGCGAGTCGACGCCGACCTGTCGTGCTCCCGCCCGCGCCCGCGACCGACCCGGCGTCGTAGCACGGTGCCGGCGCCCGTTGCAGACGACGTCGACGGCACCCTCGAGCGAGGGCGTCCGTCGGCCATCTCGACCCGGCGGAGCGGGTCCGTACCGACCGCTCCGTGACGGTGACGGCGGATTCGCCAAGGGTGGTCGACCGCGCCGAGTCGCGGTGTCTTCCTTGTGGCCGTCGGCGTGGTCGCGCTCCATGTCGTCGACGACAACTTCCTCCAGCCGCAGCCGGGCACCTCGGCGAGCGGACCACCTCGTCAGCGGGCTCGTGCCGCTGGCCGTGCTCGTGCTCGCGGCCTGGGCGCTACCCGCGCCTGCGCGCCGGCGTCCGGGCCGACGATCGCGCTCCTCCTCGGGCTCTTCGGCGTCGTCACCGGCACCGAGGCCGTCTACTACACGACGAACGGCGGTCCGTCCGGCGACGACTTCACCGGGTCCTGCTCGCATTCTCGGCCGGCCTCGTGCTGCTCGGCGTCGGCGTCGTCACGCTCTGGCGATCGCGTCGAACCGACGACAGTCGCCTGTGCGCCGGTACCTCCGGCGCTCGCTGCTCGTCGTCGCCGGGCATCGCGGTCGCGTACCTCATCCTCGTTCCCGCTCTCCGTCGCGTACGTCGTCACGCACGCGGCGCGCGGATCGTGCCGGCGCCGAACCTCGGCGCCGCCTACGAGGACGTCGCGTTCACGACGAGCGACGGGCTCGACGCTCGAGGGCTGGTACATCCCGTCGAAGAACCGCGCCGCCGTCATCGCGTTCCCCGGCCGCTGCGGACCGCAGACGCACGGCGCGGATGCTCGCCCGCCACGGCTACGGCGTCCTCCTCTTCGACCGTCGCGGCGAAGGCGAGAGCGAGGGCGATCCCAACACCTTCGGCTGGCAGGGCGAGCGTGACATCCACGCGGCCGTCGCCTACCTCCGGCAGCCGCTCCGACGTCGACCCCGAGCGGATCGGCGGCATCGGCCTCTCGGTCGGCGGCGAGATGATGATCGAGGCGGCGGCCGAGTCCGACGGCCTCAAGGCGATCGTCTCCGAGGGCGCGGGCGATCCGCTCGATCCGCGAGAGCCTCGCGGATCCCGACACGAGGATGCGCATCGAAGGCTCGTTGCCGCACGCAGTCGTCACCCCGGCGACCGCGCTCTTCACGAACGACCTGCCACCGCCGAGCCTGAGGACCTCGTCGCCGAAGATCGCGCCGCACTCCGGTGTTCCTCGTCTACGGCGAGCGGGGTCAGGGCGGCGAAGCCGAGCCGACTCGGGCCTTCTACGACGCCGCGCGCGAGCCGAAGGAGATCTGGGGCGTGCCCGAGGCCGGGCACACCGGCGGGATCGAGGCCGATCCGGCGGAGTACGAGCGGCGAGTGATCGGCTTCTTCGACGAGTACTTGCAGGCGAAGTCGTGACCGAGGCAGGCGCATCTGCGCGGGTTCGGCACGGGACGGCCGTTCCGACAACGAGAAGGGAGATCGTGATGAGTGAACAGCTTCCCAGTCGAACCGAGGTGCTCGTGGTTGGTGCTGGTCCTGTGGGGTTGGCCGTTGCCGCGTCGTTGGCGGGACATGGTCATGACGTCACGGTGGTCGATCGGCAGGCGCAGGGGGCGAACACCTCGCGCGCCGCTGTCGTGCACGCCCGGACGCTCGAGATGCTCGAGCGGATCGGAGTCTCGAATCGACTGGCGGGACTCGGCATCCAGGCTTCGCAGTTCAGCATCCGCGATGGCGATCGCGAGCTCGTGCCGGTCCGGTTCGACCGTCTTCAGACGAAGTATCCGTACACGCTGATGGTGCCGCAGAACATCACCGAGCAGGTCTTGCTGGACCGCCTCGAGGAACTCGGAGGCAGAGTCCACCGCCCCTGCGTCGCCACCGGCATCAGCCAGAACGCGGATCGTGCCGAGGTCACGCTGGACAGCGGCGACATGATCGAGGCGCAGTACGTCGTTGCGGCCGACGGCATGCACAGCACGATTCGCGACCTGGCCGGACTCGGGCACAACGGCAACGATGCACTGTCGCTGTCCTTCACGCTGGCTGACGTGCGGGTCGATGGCGGACTGCCGGCTGCCGAGGTCCTGCTGTTCTTCTCCAAACCCGGCATGTTGGTCGTGGCACCGCTCCCGGACGGATCGTTCCGGCTCGTGGCCGAAGTCGACGATGCGCCCGAGCAGCCCGACGTCGCCTTTGCGCAGCGGCTGCTCGACACCCGGGGACCGCGTCGCACGACGGTGAAGGTGACCGAAGTGATCTGGGGATCCAGGTTCCGGATCCACGAGCGTGTCGCCGATCAGTACCGGTCCGGGCGGGTACTCCTCGCTGGCGACGCCGCACATGCACACAGCCCAGCGGGTGGGCAAGGCATGAACCTCGGCCTGCGCGATGCGGTAACTCTCGGTGATGCGCTGTCGGTCGCGTTGCGGGAAGGTCGCGAGGATGAGCTCGACGAGTATGCGGCAGGCAGTCGCGCCGAGGCCATGCACGTGGTGGCGCTCGCCCACCGGCTCACCCGACTGGCCACCGCCCCCAGTGCGGTCCGCCCGCTGCGCAATGGGGCGCTACGTCTCCTCGCACACGTACCGGCGTTCCGCCGCAGGCTGGCCGAACAACTCTCCGCCATCGGCCACCGCTGAGGACCGAACCACTCAACTGAAACGAGGACACCCATGACCCCTCTGCTGCGCCAGGTCTTCCTCGTCGTCACGCCCCTCTCGCTCGCCGTCGTCCTGTGGTGGCATCCACCCGGAGGTGACGAGATCTACGCGGACGTGCGCGACGACATCGGTGCCTGGATGTTCGTGCACACCGTCTTTCTCTTCTTCATCCCGCTCATCGCGGGTTGCGTGTACCTGCTACTGGACGGCGTGAAGAGCCATGCCGCAACCGTGAGCCGGGTCTCCCTCGTGTTCTTCCTGGTCTTCTACACCGCGTACGAAGTGACGATCGGTGTCGGCACGGGAATTCTCGTCGACTACACGAACGGACTCCCTGCCGGTGAGCAAGCCGTGGTCGCCGACGCGATCCAGGACTACAACCAGAGCTACCTGCTCGGCGACCCGGCCTCCGTTTCGCTCCTGCTCGGCTTCTTCGGATGGGTCGTGGCCTTGATGGCGGCCGCAGTCGCCCTTCGACGGGTCGGCGCCGGCTGGCCGACGACGATCCTCGTCGGCTTCTCTGCGCTATTCGCGATCCATCCGCCGCCGGTAGGACCGGCTGCTCTCGTGTGTCTCGCGGTGGCTGCCGTGCTCATCGAGCGGTGGCGGGCACGCGAGCGGCGCGCGGAAGCGGTCATTCCCCCATCTGTACCTGCGATGGCCTGAAGGACGTACGGGTGACGTCCGGCATGCATGGTCGGAGGCCGCTCGGGATCCTCGATGGACAGATGCCTCCTCGGCGCACGTCAGACCCATGTCAGATCAGCGGTCGCGGCGTTGGTTCGCGGCACGAATACGGTCGCGTGTTCGGACGGAACTGTGACTCGCCGCGGCCTTGTTGAGGCTACGGGGCAGGGATTCGAACCCCAACTTCCTGGTCCAGAGGAAGCTCCCTGCTCCGCCGCCTAAGCACCGGTTCGTGGCTTAGCCGTGCGGTCTGCGGCTTGCGAACGCTCGCCTGGCCACGACGCGGATTGTTGTGGATTGTGGTCGATTAGGTCCTGTTTGGGCACTGGAGCCGATCTAGTGCCCAAACGCCCGGTCATCTCCATGGGCGGGCTCGAGTGGTACCGGCATCGGCGGTCGTCACCGGGTGGCGTGACCCGCTTGCAAGGGCGCAGCCGTCGCTCTGTGCGCACTCTCAGGAGTCCCTCTTGTCGGCGAACGGAGTCACGTTTCGTAGTGCATGCCTCGATCGATGGTTAACGCGAGGTGTCCTCGCGCCGGACGAACACCACGAGCTCCACGCCGAGCCGGAAGTCGGGCGAGAGGGCGTCGTCGACGACGGCGTAGACGATCACGGCCGGACGATGACATCCGAGGTAGCAGATCGCACGACGTTCCAAGAAGCCGGCATGGGCACACCGCCCAGCCGACCGAACGCTCATCCTCTCTCGTCGATGGAGTCGGACGCTCGTGACCCGAGTGCACTCTTGACCGTGCTCACGACGGAACACTTCACGCTACAGGGCGCCCGTTCCGGAACGATCACCGAGAGTCTGGGTAGATCCACGATCTACCTGGGCAGCCTCTCCGCGAGCCTCGTCACACTTGCGCTTGTCCTTCAGGGAGGCAGAGCGTTGGACGACTTCCGCCTCTTCGCGCTCGTGATCCTTCCGGCGCTCGTCTTCTTGGGCACGGTGACTTTCGTACGCGTGGTCGAGACAGGGATCGAGGATGCCATCTACGCGCAGGCGATCAATCGCATCCGTCACTACTACCTCGAGCTCGCGGGTGAGGATGCTCGCTATTTCGCCCTTGGGGGCCACGACGACATGCAAGGCGGTCTCGCCAACATGGGCTTGTCCCCGTCACCGTGGCGACCGTTCTTCAGCATCGCGAGCGTTATCGCTCTCATTAACAGCATGGTGGTGGGCGCTCTCGCCGGCATCGCTCTCGACATCTTCGCGCCCCGCGCAACCGCCCTCATCGCCGGCGGACTGCTCGCCGTAGCTGCTCTGACCGTCCACTATCGGGTCGGCTATGGCCGCTTCCTCCGGGCGATGGAAAGCTTCACGCCGCAGTTTCCCTCCCCGCAGTCCGCGGCTGCTCTCGTCGAGAGGTAGTCCGGGGTCGTTTCGGAAATCGGAGCTGGTGTCCCCGACCAACCCCGACGGTCGAACATTGCTCGCGGCGGTGGGCGTGGGCGCGTGTGCGCGCCAGGATGAGCTCGGACACTCCCTCGTCGGAGAGCGCCTAGCCCTGTGAGCCAGACGGGCTCGCAGGGCTAGGCGTCAAAGGAGCGTGCGTTTTCTCAGACGACGAGCGTGAAAATGAATATCGCTAGGAACACGCTCTGGGCGCTGTGCACTGCGATCCCGATCCAGGCGCTTCGATAGCGCTTCGTCGGGTACGCGATCGTGAACATGTCGAGGAGCGTCCCGGGGATCGCCCACGGCACGTGCAGGTGGTAGCCGGCGAACAAGAGGCCGTTCGCCACCCAGTCACCGCGCCCGAAGGCGCCGTTCATGCGCGGAAGAAGGTACCCGCGGAACAGGAGCTCCTCGCCGAGCATGGTGTTGAACAAGAACATCACGAGGATGAGGCCGTACCAGCCGAAGGCCCCGTCCAGGAACGCCTTGCCCGCGTCCGAGTCGAGGAGCGTGGCGAATTCCCGGTCGTCGGGTGCCGGCACGATCGCGAGCAGCTCCTGCGCGAAGGTGAACGCGAGGATCAGCGGGATCACGACGAGCCACACGCGACCACCGACGCGGCCGCTGCGCGGGCTCCGCGGAGAGCGGAGCCAAAGCGCCTCGCGGACCGTCGACCAGCGAAGGGTCCGTTGCTCGCGACCGACGAGGATCGCAACCAGGACGAACTGCCAGACCATGCCGATCGCGAGCGAGACGATCAGCGCCTTCGCCATCGGCACGTCACCAGCGCCGGCGAAGCGGTCGGCGAGCGCTGGCGCGAGGAGCCAGGCGAGCGCTGCCATCGGAAGTGCGGCGGCCGCCCAGACGGCGAAGATCCTGCCGATCCGCAGCTGCGGAATCTCGACGCTCGAAACGGCGGCGTCAGAGTGGGCAGTGGCTGTGAGTGGGTACGAGACGCTCATGTGCGTCCTCCTTCCTGGTCGATTCCAGTGCTCGACGCTAGGAGGCGGTTACTCACAGCGCCTCGGCAGAAAGCCGGAATCGAACTCCGCCGACATGATGATTCGCACTCCGACTCGCGTCGGAGGCGCCCCAAAGGAGGGTGCGGTACGTTCAGTGCGTGAGCCGGAGCCGACACCGAGCGCACGAGTACTGGTTCGAGCTGCTGGTCGCGGCTCTGGCGGTCGCCGGCATGCTCGAGTTGATCATCCTTCGCTCGCCCGGCGCGCCGACCTCGAGCATGTGGTTCGCCGTACCCGCAGCGGCGGTCCTGCTGCTGGTGCTCCTCACCCGCCGGTGGCTTCCCTTCGGCGCTCCGGCCGCCTACTGGATCCTCGCGGCGGCGCTGTCCTTCATCGACGGCATGCTGATACCGTCGATCGAGAGCCTGGTCCTCGTTGGGTTGGCGTCTGCTGCCCTCCTTGGGAACCTGCCCAACGCCAGGCAGGCGTGGACCGGCTTGGCGATCGTCCTCGCAGGCATTACGGCGGTCGTCTACAACATCCCCAGCCACACGACTGGAGAGCTCATCCTGATTCCCGTCGAGTTCGGAATCGCCTGGGCCGCAGGCTTCGCGCTTCGTGAGCGAGCCGAGCAGGCCGAGGCGGCGGAAGAGCGAGCCACGCACGCCGAGCTCACAGCGCGGGTCGCGGTCGCAGAGGAGCGCGGGCGGATCGCGCGCGAGATGCACGACATCGTTGCCCACGCGGTCAGCGTCATGGTCCTCCAGGTCGGCACCGTCAGGCACAACCTCTCTGCTGCATCCGAGGACCACGATCTACTCACAGGCGTCGAGCGAGCCGGTCGGACTGCGCTGGCCGAGATGCGCCGTCTGCTCGCTGCCATGCGCCGCGAAGGGGACGAAGCTGAACTCTCGCCCCAGCCTGGGCTCGACGGCCTCGGTTCGTTGCTCGACGAAGTCGGCCGCGCTGGTCTGCCGGTCGAGTTACATGTCGACGGGACGCCGTTCCCGCTTCCCAGAGGGATCGACCTCTCTGCTTACCGCATCGTTCAAGAAGGCCTGACGAATGCTCTCAAGCACGCGCATGCCAGCGACGCAGACGTGACCGTCCGCTATAGGCCAGACGAGCTCGAGATCGAGGTACGTGACAACGGCCAGGGCAGCGCGACCAACGGCGGTCTTGGTCACGGGCTCATCGGCATCCGCGAGCGCGTCATGATCTACGGCGGCAGGATGACCGCGGGAACATCCGTCGACGGCGGCTTCGTCCTCAGCACACGCCTCCCGCTCGCCGAGGACGAAAGATGACGATCCGTGTCCTCGTCGCTGACGACCAGTCGATGGTTCGGGCCGGCTTTCGCGTACTGCTCGGACGCGCGGAGGACATCGAAGTGGTCGCCGAGGCGAGCAACGGGCTCGAGGCCGTGCAGAAAGCCGCCCAGTTCAATCCCTCCCTCGTGCTGATGGACATCCGCATGCCCGAGCTGGACGGTCTGCAGGCGACCGAACGCATCCTGGCGGCCAACAGCGCCGCGCGGATTCTGATTCTTACGACGTTCGACCTTGACGAATACGTCTTCAAGGCGTTGAGCGCGGGCGCGAGCGGGTTCGTTCTCAAGGACGACTCACCCGAGCAGCTGATCGCCGCGGTCCGTACGGTCGCAAGTGGCGAGGCGCTCCTCTCACCGGCAGTCACGACACGCGTAATCAAGAAGTTCGTCCGCACACCACGTCTGGATCCTCCGACTGAGTTCGAGGAACTCAGTGAGCGGGAACGAGACGTATTTCGCTTGATGGTCGGCGGCCGCTCGAATGCTGAGATCGCTAACGAGCTCTACATCAGCGAGGCCACCGTCAAGACTCACGTCACGCACATTCTTCAAAAGCTCGGGGTCCGCGACCGCGTACAGGCAGTTGTGCTCGCGTACCAATCCGGTCTCGTCGAGTCTGATGCGCTGCTACCCGGCCGTGACGAATCCGCTCGGACAGCACAAGAGACGCCCGCGCATTAGGCGCTTTGACGACCGGATGTCCGATTGGCCGGAGCACGTTGGCGCACGCGAGGATCGCCTGAGCGGTCCTCCCCAAACAAGGCCCCTTAGGCTGCGGGGCAGGGATTCGAACCCCAACTTCCTGGTCCAGAGCCAGGCGTCCTGCCGTTAGACGACCCCGCAACGGCGGGTGGAGTGTACCGGTCGACTACGAGGACTTCGGCTCGCCGAGCTCGAGCCGGTAGGTGGGTACGAGCCGCTTTTCGGCCTCCGTGTCGATGCGCGCGACGACGTCGACGTACGGCTCGAGACCCGACCCGCGGAGCTTCGCCTTCAGAAGGCCGTCGACCTGGTAGATGCCCGACGAGTTGTTCATGACGATCTCGACCGTGACCGGGCGCGTCCCGCCGTCGCCGATGCGCACCTCGTCGATCGCGGCGGCCGACAGCGAGTGGATCGACACCGATCCGCGCTCGAACGGGATGCGCGATCGACCCTTGGCGAGGTCGAGCGCATCCGCAACGCGGAGGACGCCCGCCTCGAGCGAGAGTGGCTCGCCGTCGGCGCGGTGGCTCGTGATCGCCTGGAGCGCTTCGGAGACGACGACCGTCAGCTCCGGCTCGGAGTAGACGCCTTCGAGCAGCTCGCGCATCTTCGGCTCTGCGAGGAACAGGCTCCAGTCCTCGTGGTCCCGGCGGTGGATCGACATGCCGACGTCGTGCAGGAGCGCCGCGAGGACGACGATGACCTCCGAGTCGTCGGCGCTCATGCGAAAGTCGCGCTGCGCGGACGGCTGCACGCCGTGCTTCACGAGCAGCCGCAGGAGCCTGAGCGCGATGTTCGCGACGATCTGGACGTGCACCCAGGAGTGGTCGTTGATCTGCAGCCGGATCACCGCGTTGACGTTCGCCACATGCCACCACGCCTTGAGCTGCGGATCGGCGTTCACCTTCTCGAGCACGCGGCGTAGCTTCCGGTTCCCGCGCGCCGGGAGGCGGACCTGCATCGGCTCGATCGCCTCGGACGGCGTGAGCCTGGCCTCCGCGACGACGTCGGTCGGTGGAACCTCGACGACGTCGTCCGGCTCGGGGGTGTGAGCCATCGCGTGAGCTTAGAAGGTCGTGTGCGGTCGGGGCCTACGCGACCTCGGCGGCCCAGTCGCCGTACAGCCGCGTATACGAGCCAGGGCGAGCGATGAGCTCGTCGTGCGTTCCGCGCTCCACGATCCTGCCGTGATCGAGCACGACGATCAGATCGGCCCGCCTGATGGTCGAGAGGCGGTGCGCGATGATGAAGGCCGTCCTGCCACGCAGGAGCTGCCGAAGGCCGACCTCGATCTTGCGCTCGGTCCCGATGTCGACGGACGACGTGGCCTCGTCGAGGATGAGGATCCGCGGGTCGGCGAGCAGGGCACGCGCGAAGGCCACCAGCTGACGCTGCCCGAGTGAGAGCCTGAACCCGCGCTCGCCGACCTGCGTGTCGTAGCTCTCGGGGAGCTCCGAGACGAACGCGTGGGCGCCGACGACGGCGGCCGCCGCCTCGATCTCCGCCGGTGACGCGGTCGGGCGGCCGAAGGCGATGTTGTCCGCGATCGAGCCGGCGAAGAGGAACCCCTCCTGCGGGACGATTCCGAGCTGCCTGCGCAGCGACGCCTGCGTCACCGTGCGGAGATCCGTGCCGTCGACGGTGATGCGGCCGTCGCGCGGGTCGTAGAACCGCGCGAGGAGCTTCGCGATCGTCGACTTCCCGGCGCCGGTATGGCCGACGAGCGCGACGGTCGTGCCCGCCGGCACGTCGAGGTCGAAGTCGTGAAGGACGTCCGGGAGGTCGCCGTAGCCGAACCGCACGTGCTCGAACCGCACGTGCCCGCCGACGCGCTCGAGCGTGCGCGCGTTGTGCGCGTCGACGATGTCGGGCTCCTCGTCCAGCACGGTCGTGATGCGGTCGAGGGCGGCCGTCGCCGACAGGAAGGTGTTGTAGAGCTGCGAGAGCTGCTGCACGGGGTCGAAGAAGTTCCCGAGGTAGAGCGTGAACGCGAGCAGCGTGCCGATCGTCATGTTCCCCTCGACGACGAGCCAGCCGCCGACGCCGAGGACGATGGCCGTCGCGACCGACGAGAGGATGTCGACCGCGGGGAAGTAGATCCCGTTCAGGACCACCGTCTCGAAGTTCGCCTCGCGGTAGCGCTCGTTCACGCCGCGGAACGTCGTCTGGCTCGCGGGCTCGCGTGTGAAGGACTGCACGACCCGCATGCCCGAGATGTCCTCGGCCAGGGTGGCCGTGACCACGCCGAGCCGCTCGCGGACGCTCTTGTACGCCCGGTTCGAGCGTGACCGGAACCACGCGGTCGCGAGCCCCATGAGCGGGAGGACGATCAGGGTCGCGAGCGCCAGGCGCCAGTCGAGGAGGAACAGCACGACGACGGTCCCGGCGAGCACGAGCGAGTTCTGGACGAGGCTCGAGATGCCGTCCGTCACGAGCAGGTCGAGCGCCTCGACGTCGTTCGTGATGCGGCTGACGATGGCACCGGTGCGGTTCCGCTCGTAGTAGCCGAGCGACAGGCGCTGAAGGTGCCTGAAGAGCTGGATGCGAAGGTCCGCGAGTGCCCGCTCGCCGACCCAGCCGGTGAAGTACGTCTGGGCGCCGGAGAGGACGAACGACGCGACGCCCGCCGCGAAGAACGCGGCGACGACGATGCTGAGTGCCCGGAGGTCACCCGGCGTGATCCCGTCGTCGATCGCGAGCTTGGCGAGGTACGGCGGGAGGAGTGCGACGCCCGTGTACGCGACGAGCGTGACGATCGCGAGCGTCGTGCGGCCGCGGTACGGGCGGGCGAGGCGGAGGAGAACGCGAATCCGGCGTCTCGTCTGCCGCCACGACCAGTCCTCCACGCGGGCGCCGCGCTCGTCCAGGAGGTGGCTCGTGTACTGCCAGACCTTCATCCCGCCACCACCTGCTGCAATAGCCCGTGCTCGTGGATCTCGCGGAAGACCGCGCTCGCCTCGAGGAGCTCAGCCTGCGTGCCGCGTGCCGCGATCTGCCCGTGGTCGAGGACGACGACCTCGTCCGCGAGCGCGATCGTCGACAGACGGTGCGCGATGATGAACGTCGTCCGGCCGCGCATTACCTCGCGCAGACCGGCACGGATGCGGGCTTCGGTGGTGGCGTCGACCGAGGCCGTGGCGTCGTCGAGGATGAGGATCCGCGGGTCGATGAGGAGCGCTCGGGCGATCGCGATGCGCTGGCGCTGCCCGCCGGACAACGTGATTCCACGCTCGCCGACGACGGTCTCGTAGCCGTGCGGGAGCTCGAGGATGAACTCGTGGGCTTCCGCGGCTCGCGCCGCTGCCTCCACCGCCTCGTGCGGCGCGTCCGGCATCCCGAGGGCGATGTTGTCCCGGATCGACGCCGAGAAGAGGAACGGGTCCTGTGCGATGACCCCGATCTCGCGACGGAGCGACCGTCGCGCGAGGTCGCGCACGTCCACGCCGTCGACGAGGACGCGACCGGCGGTCGCGTCGTAGAACCGCGGGACGAGTGCCGCGAGCGTCGTCTTCCCCGAGCCCGTCGGCCCGATGAGCGCGATCGTGCGGCCCGCCGGGACGTCGAGCGTGACGTCCTCGAGCACGGGCCGGTCGGGGTCGTAGCCGAAGGAAACGCCCTCGAACACGACGTGGCCCGGCCCCGGGGCGAGCCGAGCCGCGTCCGGGCGATCGGAGACCTCCTCCGGCTCGTCGAGGATCTCGAAGATCCGCCTGCCGGCGGCGATCGCCCGCTGGGCCTGGCCGATCCACATCCCGAGCATCCGCAGCGGCATGACCAGCATCGCGAGCAACAGGTTGAACGTGAAGAAGGCTCCGAGCGGAAAGCGAGCCCGAGACCACCATCCGACCTGCGGCGAGCAGCACCAATGCCTGCGCGACGAGCGGGAGGAAGGTCAGGAGCGGCACGTAGAGCGCCCGCTGCCGATTCGCGGCGAGCGTCCGCTCGAAGACGGTGTCGGCGGCTTCGGCGAACCGCTCCTCGCGTCTCGACTCCTGCGCGAACGACTTCACGACGTGGACGCCGGTGATCGACTCCTCCGCGACCGTCGAGACGTCGGCGAGGTTCTGCTGCACCTCCCGCAGCACGGGCTGCGACACCAGGCTGTAGCGGTACGCCACGCCGGCGATGATCGGCGTGATCGCGAGCGCGACGAACGCGAGCTTCCAGCTGTAGAGGAACAGGACGGCCGTGACCACGACGATCGTCACCACGTGTTGCGCGAAGAAGATGAGCCCGTAGCCGAGGAAGAAGCGGACGGCCTGGAGGTCGATAGTCGCCCGCGACATCAGCTGGCCCGTCTGGCTGCGGTCGTAGAAGCCGAATGAGAGCCGGAGGAAGTGCGAGTACAGCTCGTCGCGAAGGTCGTACTCGACGCCGAGCGCCTGCCGTCCGGAGATGATGCGTCGCCCGTACATGAGTGCCCCGCGGACGAGCCCGAGAGCGACGATCGCCGCGATCTCGAGCACGAGCATCCGCGTGTCCGCGTCGCCGTCGATCTCGTTGATGACGACGCCCGTCAGTACCGGCACGAGGACGCCGGCGAGCTGGGAGAGGATCGCCAGCGCGGACGAGACGATCAGCGAGGCGCGATACGGGCGAAGGAAGCCGAGGAGGCGCACGAAGGTGCGCCACCCGCTCTCCGCAGCGCTTCGAGGCTCGCCGTCGGGCACGGCTTCGTAGGGTACGGATCGTGCTCGAGGCCGTGCCCAACGTCTCGGAAGGCGGGAGCTCGGAGGTCGTCGCGGCGATCGGTCGCGCGTTCTCGAGCGGGGTCGAGCTCCTCGACGTCCACTCGGACCGAGATCACCAGCGGTCGGTCTTCACCCTCGTCGGCGAGGAGCTCGCGCTCGTGGACGCACTCCTCGAGGGCATCGCGGCCGCGGTCGAGCGCATCGATCTGCGCGAGCACGTCGGCGTGCACCCTCGCGTCGGGGTCGCCGACGTCGTCCCGCTCGTTCCGCTCGTCCCCGACGAGATCGAGCATGCGGCCCGGGCAGCTCGCACCGTCGCCGAGCGAGTCGGCGCAGAGCTCGCGCTTCCGGTCTTCCTGTACGGCGAGGTGGGAGGGGGGAGACGCCCCGCGTACTTCCGGCGCGGCGGGCTCGACGAACTCCGTGCCCGTGTGGCCGCTGGGGAGCTCGTCCCGGACAGGGGGCCGCACGAGATCGACCTGCGCTCAGGAGCGGTGCTCGTGGGCGCGCGTCACGTGCTCATCGCCTACAACCTCGAGCTCACGACGCGCGACGTCGCGGCGGCGCAGGAGATCGCCGCGGTCGTGCGTGAGTCGAGCGGCGGCATCCCCGGCGTGCAGGCGATCGGCCTCGATCTTCCGGAGTCGGGTCGCGTGCAGGTGAGCGTGAACGTGATCGACGTCGATGCGGCGCCGCTGCACGAGGTGGTGGAGCGCGTTCGTGCCGAGGCACGCGCACGGGGCGTCGACGTGAGTGCGGGAGAGCTCGTCGGGCTGATCCCCGAGCGCGTCGTCGACGCTGCGACGGCTGCCGGCGTGGAGCTGCCGGGCGTCGACGAGACGCGGATCCTCGAGCGGGTCCTCGCTTCTAGACTCGCGGGGTGACCGGGCCGATCGTCCTGACGGGAGACGACCTCACGCTCGCGGACGTGTGGGCGGTCGCGGTCGACCGGGCGACCGCGAGCCTCTCCGAGTCGGCCAGGGATCGCATGGTCGCGGCTCGCGAGCTCGTCGACGGCGTGCAGGGCGAGCACACGTACGGCGTGAACACGGGGTTCGGTCGCTTCGTGTCGGCACACATCCCGGAGGAGCTCGCGGAGGAGCTCCAGCTCCGCCTCCTGCGCAGTCATGCGTGCGGCGTCGGCGAGCCGTACCTGGACGACGTCGTCCGAGCGGCGATGCTGCTGCGCGCGAACACCCTCGCGAAAGGGTTCTCGGGCGCGCGGATCTCGACCGTCGAGCTCCTGCTCGAGTGCCTGAACCGCGGGGTCCTGCCCCTCGTTCCGGCTCGTGGCTCGGTGGGGGCGAGCGGCGACCTTGCGCCGCTCGCGCATCTCGCGCTCCCGCTCGTCGGCGAAGGGCATGCGACCGTCGAGGGTGAGCTCCTCGACGGAGCGGCCGCGCTGCGCGCCGTCGGCCTCGAGCCGGTACGCCTCGCGAGCAAGGAAGGGCTCTCGCTCGTCAACGGGACGCAGTTCATGGCGTCCATGGCCGCGCTCGGCGTCGTGCGCGCGCGACACCTCGCAGCGACGGCCGACCTCGCATGCGCGCTCTCCCTCGAGTCGCTCCAGGGATCGAGGACGAGCTTCCTGGCGGCCGTGCACCGTGCGCGTCCGCTCAAGGGACAGCAGGATGCGGCCGCCAACGTCTGGCGGCTCCTCGACGGCTCGGCGATCATCGAGTCGCATCGCTGGTGCGACAAGGTGCAAGACGCGTATGCCCTGCGCTGCGCGCCGCAGGTGCACGGCGCGTGCCGCGACCTCCTCGACTACGTCGAGGCGACGGTCACGGTCGAGCTCAACGCCGCGACCGACAACCCGCTCGTGCTGGTCGACGACGAGCTGATCGTCTCGGCCGGGAACTTCCACGGCCAACCACTCGCCTTCGCGCTCGACGCGCTCGCGATGGCTGTGGCGGAGCTCGCCAGCATCTCGGAGCGTCGCGTCGAACGGCTCGTCAACCCGGCGCTCTCCGAGGGGCTGCCACCGTTCCTGACGGAGGAGGGCGGGCTCAACTCCGGGTTCATGATCCCGCAGTACGTCGCGGCCGCGCTCGTGTCCGAGAACAAGGTGCTCGCGCACCCGGCGAGCGTCGACTCGATTCCGACGAGCGCCGGCCAGGAGGACCACGTCTCGATGGGGAACGCCGCCGGCCTGAAGGCGCTGCGCGTGCTCGACAACGCGGAGCGCGCGCTCGCGATCGAGCTGCTCGCGGGATCCCAGGCGATCGAGTTCCTCGCGCCGTTGCAGCCGGGCGATGGCGTGCGCGCAGTTCACGACGCGGTGCGAGCGCTTTCACCGCGCCTGACCGAGGACCGTTCGCTGAGCGCCGACATCGAGCTCGTCGCGGACGCGATCCGCTCGGGCGCGATCATCGGGGCTGCCGAGTCGCAGGTAGGCCCACTCGCATGACGGAGGCCCTCGTCGAGGAGCTGTGCGGCGACCTGAGCTCGATCCGCGCGCCGCGAGGGTCGACGCTCAACGCGCGCTCCTGGCAGACGGAGGCGCCGCTGCGGATGCTCCTCAACAACCTCGATCCCGAAGTCGCCGAGCATCCGGAGCGGCTCGTCGTCTACGGCGGATCGGGGCGCGCCGCGCGGAGTCACGAAGCGCTGCGGGAGATCGTCCGGACGCTCCTGCGCCTACGCGAGGACGAGACACTCCTCGTCCAGAGCGGGAAGCCGGTCGCGGTGTTCCGGACCGGCGAGTGGGCGCCTCGCGTCCTCATCGCGAACTCCCTGCTCGTGCCGCGCTGGGCGACCTGGGATGAGTTCCGGCGGCTCGAGGCCGCGGGGCTGACGATGTTCGGCCAGATGACGGCCGGGAGCTGGATCTACATCGGCACCCAGGGGATCCTCCAGGGCACGTACCAGACGTTCGCCGCCGCCGGCGAGCGGCACTTCGGGACGGCGGACCTGAGCGGGCGGACGATCCTCACGGCCGGCCTCGGCGGGATGGGCGGCGCACAGCCGCTCGCAGCGACCATGGCGGGTGCGGCGATCCTCTGCGTCGAGGTCGACCCGAGCCGGATCGCGCGCCGACTCGAGACCCGGTACCTCGACGAGGTCGCCGACTCGCTCGACGACGCCCTCGCACGGGTCCGTGGCGCGGCCGCAGCGGGCCGCGCGCTCTCTGTCGGCCTCCTTGGGAACGCAGCGACCGTCTTCCCGGAGCTGGCGGCGCGGGGTGAGCACTTCGACCTCGTGACCGACCAGACCGCTGCACACGACCCGCTGACCGGGTACGTGCCCGCCGAGGTGCCGTTCGAGGAGGCGGAGGCGTTCCGCGCGCGCGAGCCGGACGGGTACGTCCGGCTGGCGCGCGAGTCGATCGTGGCGCACGTTCGCGCGATGACGGAGTTCGCCCGCGCCGGCTGTCACGTGTTCGACTACGGGAACAACCTCCGCGGAGAAGCCCGCGACGCCGGCTTCGAGGACGCGTTCGCGTATCCGGGCTTCGTCCCCGCCTACATCCGGCCGCTCTTCTGTCGGGGGATCGGGCCCTTCCGCTGGGCGGTGCTCTCCGGAGATCCGGGGGACATCGACGCGATCGACCGGGAGCTCACGGCGCTCTTTCCCGACGACGTGCTTCTCCAACGCTGGCTCGCGCTGGCTCCTGGGCGCGTGGCGTTCCAGGGGCTCCCGGCGCGGATCTGCTGGCTCGGCTTCGGGGATCGCGCGAAGGCCGGGTTCGCGATCAACGAGCTCGTGCGGAGCGGCGCCGTCTCGGCTCCCGTGGTGATCGGCCGCGACCACCTCGATGCCGGATCGGTCGCGTCGCCCTATCGCGAGACAGAGGCCATGCGCGACGGATCGGACGCGATCGCCGACTGGCCGATCCTCAATGCGCTCGTGAACGTCGCCGCAGGTGCGACGTGGGTGAGTGTGCACCACGGCGGTGGGGTCGGGATCGGCAACTCGATCCACGCGGGGATGGTCGTCGTCGCCGATGGCACGCACGCCGCTGCCGAGCGGCTCGAGCGTGTCCTCACGACCGACCCGGGGATGGGGGTCGCGCGTCATGCAGATGCCGGCTACGAGGAGGCGCTCGACGCGGCACGTAGCGGGGAGCTCGACCTGCCTTCGGTGGCCAAGTGACACAGTGTCACAAGGCGTTTCGGCCGCCGGTTCCTCGATGACGCTGCTGATCAGAGACCTCGCGCAGGTGGCCTCGCCTGCGGGAACGGCCGCGCCGCTTCGCGGCGCGGCATTGCGGAACGTCGACGTGATCGCCGAGGCGTACGTCCTCTGCGAGGGCGGACGAGTCGCAGCAGTCGGCCGCATGCGGGATCTGCACGCGCTCGACGGCGACGTGCGCGAGGTCGACGGCCGAGGGCTCTCCGCGATCCCGGGTCTCGTCGACTGCCACACGCACGCATGCTTCGCGGGCGACCGAGTCGACGAGTTCTCGCTGCGCGCCGGAGGCGCGTCGTACGAGGAGCTGCACGCGCGCGGCGGCGGGATCCTCTCGACCGTCCGCGCGACGCGGGCGGCGAGCACGGAAGAGCTCACCGCCGAGCTCGCCGAGCACGTCGGCTGGATGAGGCAGGCGGGCACGACGACGTTCGAGGCGAAGTCCGGCTACGGCCTCGACCACGACACCGAGCTCGCTCAGCTGCGCGCGATCGCGGACGCGGGCGGGATTGCGAGCTGGCTCGGCGCGCACGCCGTGCCGCCCGAGTTCGCCGAAGCGGGCACCGACGCCTACGTCGAGTTTCTCCTGCACGACGTGCTTCCCGAGGCCGCCCAGCTCGCCGAAGCGGCGGACGTCTTCCTCGAACGCGGCGCCTTCGACGCGGCGCAGGCCCGGCGCTACCTCACGGGCTGCCGCGAGGCGGGGCTCGCTCTACGTCTGCACGGCGACCAGTTCACGGAGTCCGGCGCGATCCCGCTCGCGATCGAGCTCGGCGCGCGCTCGGTCGACCATCTCGAGGCGACGGGGGACGAGGGCGTCGCCGCACTTGCTGCGAGCGGCGTCACGGGCGTCCTGCTCCCCGCGAGCGCGCTGTTCCTGAACCGGCCGTTCCCTCCCGCTCGCGCGTTCATCGACGCCGGCGCCGCCGTCGCGCTCGCAACGGACTTCAACCCGGGCAGCGCCTTCTGCGAGAGCCTCCCGCTCGTCTGCTCGCTCGCGGCCACGCAGATGAAGATGGCCCCCGAGGAGGCGCTCTCCGCATGCACGGTCAACGCGGCGCACGTGCTCGACCGCGCCGATCGGAAGGGGCGGCTGGCACCGGGGTTCGACGCCGACGTCGTCCTCGTCGCCGCAGACGACTGGCGCCATCTCGCGTACCACCTCGGCGGCCCTGTGGTGGACACCGTGATCGCAGGCGGGGAGATCGCCTCGAGGCGCCCGGCATAATCGCCGCAATGGCGACGAAGAAGCAGCGACGGCGGCGCGCCAAGGAGCATCGCCACGACTACGTGTGGGTCGACGACGAGGGGGAGGAGATCGACCCGCCCGACGCGACGCCCGAGAAGCGGTCCTCGAAGGCGGTCGGATCGCGCCGGGATCCGCAGGAGCCGTCGTGGCAGCGGACGTTCAGGCGGGGCGCGATCTTCGCTCCGATCATGTTCGGCACGGTGTTCCTGCTGTCGCCGAACCTGCCGACGGTGACGAAGATCACGCAGACGCTCCTCATCGTCGCGATCTTCATCCCCTTCAGCTACTTCCTCGATCGCTTCTTCTACCGCTCGGCCCAGCGCCGCGCGGCGCGCCGTGAGCAGTCCGACGGCCGGCGCGGGGGCTGAGCACTGAGAGCGGTGCCGCTTCGCGTCGACCAGCTGTCGCTCGGACCGATCGGGACGAACTGCTACGTCGTCCGCGCGGACACGACCGCTGACGAGGCGGTCGTCGTCGATCCGAGCGGCGACGCGACGGAGCTCCGCCTGGCGCTCGCGCAGCTGGGTGCACGCTGCACGGCAATCCTCGTGACCCATGGGCACTGGGACCACCTGGTCGGTGTCGCCGGTCTCGCGGAGGGCACCGGCGCCCCTGTGCACATGCCCGAGGCCGAGCGGATGCTGCTCGAGCAGCCCGAGGCGTTCGCACCGGTCGGGAGCGGCGTCGGAGCGCATGTACCCGAGGTGACGCTCTCGGGAGGCGAGACGGTCGAGCTTGCCGGCATCGAGTTCGACGTGCTGGCGGTTCCCGGCCACTCGCCGGCGCACCTCGCCTACCACGCCGACGGGTGTCTGTTCTCCGGAGACGTTCTCTTCGCGGGGTCGGTGGGCCGGACCGATCTTCCCGGCGCGGACTGGGATACCCTCGTCGCCTCTCTCCGCTTGCTCGTGGAGACACTCGCGCCCGAGACGGTCGTCTATCCCGGCCACGGCCCGACCACGACGCTCGGGGCCGAGCTTGCACGAAACCCGTTTCTCGCCGAGCTCCGAGCGGAGCCAGCGGGGTGAGTCGTCCCCCGCGCATCGAGCGTCCCCGCGGCACACACGACGTCCTCCCGGCCGAGCAGCCGCTGTGGCGTCGCGTGACGGCGGAGATCGAAAGCCTGTGTGGCCTCTACGGCTACCGATCGATCACAACCCCGGTGTTCGAGGACACGGCGCTCTTCGAGCGGACGTCCGGCGCCGGCTCGGACGTGGTGCAGAAGGAGATGTACACGTTCTCCGACCGCTCGGACCGCTCGCTCACGCTGCGTCCCGAGGGCACTGCTCCCATCTGCCGCGCGTACGTCGAGCACGGGTTCCAGCGCGAGCCGCAGCCGGCGAAGCTGTACACGATCGGGTCGATGTATCGCTACGGCGCACCCGGGAAGGGGCGCTACCGCGAGCACTGGCAGGCGTCCGTCGAGGCGATCGGCAGCGACGACCCGTCGGTCGACGCGGAGCTCATCCAGCTCTACGACGCGCTTCTCGGGCGGCTGGGAGTGACGCAGTACCACCTCGAGCTCAACTCGATCGGCTGCCGTGAGTGCCGTCCGGCGTACCTCGAGTCACTGCGTTCGTGGCTCGACGCGAACGTCGAGCGGCTCGACGAGGCGACGCGCGAGAAGGCGGCCACGAGCCCGCTCCGCGTGTTCGACAACTACCAGGCCAAGCCGGAGCCCGTTCGCGCAGCGCTCGACGAGGCGCCGAAGATCGGCGAGTCGCTCTGCGCCGAGTGCGCCGAGCGCTTCGCGGTCGTCCGCAGGGATCTCGACGCAGTCGGCGTCCACTACCGGATCGTTCCGACGCTCGTGCGCGGCCTCGACTACTACTCGCGGACGACGTGGGAGTTCGTCGGCCCGCTCGAGAACGAGAACGCGACGCTCTCGGGGGGCGGCCGCTACGACTACCTCGTCGAGGAGATCGGCGGGCCGCCGACGCCCGGAGTCGGCTTCGGCGCCGGCATCGAGCGGCTGATCCTTGCGCTGGAGGCCGAGGGTGTCGCGAGCGCCGAGGTGCCGTCGGTCGACGTCTTCTTCGCGCTCGAGCCGGACGCGCCGCGCGAGCGCGTCTCGAGCTGGCTCGCGGAGCTGCGCGCGCGCGGCGTCTCGTGCGACACGGACTACGCGGGCCGCTCGCTCAAGGGCCAGCTCACGCAGGCCGGCCGGAGCGGGGCCGCGACCGTGGTCGTCGTCGGCGCCGAGAGCGCGACGATCCGCAGCTCGGGGCAGGCCGACGAAGCGGTCTCGCACGACGAGCTTCCGGACAGACTTCGATGAGCTGGCGCGACGTCATGTGCGGCGACCCGCGCTCCGACCACGTCGGGCAGACGCTGACTCTCGGCGGCTGGGCGGACACGCGCCGCGATCACGGCGGGCTCGTCTTCGTCGACCTGCGCGACCACACGGGCGTCACACAGCTCGTCGTCAATCCCGAGCACTCACCTGCGGCGGCCGAGCTCGCGAAGGAGATCCGCAACGAGTTCGTGCTCCGAGCGCGCGGCGAGGTCGTCGCGCGCGCACCGGAGACCGTCAACGCCGCGATGCCGACGGGCGAGGTCGAGCTGCAGGTGGACGAGCTCGAGATCGTCTCCCGCTCGACGCCGCTCCCGTTCCAGCTCGACGAGGAGGGGGTCGACGAGACGCTGCGGCTCCGCTATCGCTGGCTCGACCTCCGCACTCCGCGCATGCAGCGGAACATGCGGCTGGCGCACGCCGTGATCTCCTCGATCCGCCGCACGATGGACGGCCGCGGGTTCATCGACGTGTGGACGCCGAGCATGACGCGCGGGACGCCCGAGGGCGCGCGCGACTTCCTCGTGCCCGTGCGGCTCCAGCCGGGTCGATTCTTCGCGCTCGCGCAGTCGCCGCAGATCTTCAAGCAGCTCTGCATGATCGGCGGGCTCGACCGCTACTACCAGATCGCGACGTGCTGGCGCGACGAGGATCTGCGCGCCGATCGGCAGTTCGAGTTCCGGCAGCTCGACCTCGAGATGGCGTTCGTCGAGCGCGAGGACGTGCTGGACGTGCTCGAGGAGGTCGTGGTCGACGCGTTCGTCGCGCTCGGCCGCGACGCGCCCGCGCGGCCGTTCCCGCGGCTCACGTACGCCGACGCGCTCATGCGGTACGGCACCGACAAGCCGGATCTCCGGTTCGGCCTCGAGATCCAGGACGCGACCGAGGTGACGCGCGGCTCCGAGTTCGGCGTGTTCGCCGGCGCCGAGACCGTCCGCTTCCTGGTCGCGCCTCGTGTCTTCTCGCGGGCCGAGCTGCAACGCCTCGAGGAGATCGCGAAGGAGTGGGGCGCGAAGGGCCTCGCCTACATCGTCTACGACGGTGACGAGGTGCGCTCGCCGATCGCGAAGTTCCTGTCGGACGCGGAGCTCGACGCCTTCCGCGCGGAGCCGGGCTCGACCGTGCTCTTCGGCGCCGGCGACGAGGCGACGGTCGCGCGTGTCCTGGGCGGCATGCGTATCCACCTCGGACGCGAGCTCGAGCTCGCGTCCGACGAGGAGCTCTTCCACTGGGTCGTCGACTTCCCGCTGTTCGAGATCGACGAGGACACGGGCAACTGGACGTTCCTCCACCACCCGTTCACGGCGCCGATCCCGGGTCACGAGGACCGCGTCGCCGGCGATCCCGGCAACGCCTTGAGCCAGCACTACGACCTGATCTGGAACGGCTGGGAGCTCGGCTCGGGCTCGATCAGGATCCACCGCCCGGACGTCCAGCAGGACGTCTTCCGGACGATGGGGATGAGCGACGAGGAGGCGCGCGAGAAGTTCGCGTTCCTGCTCGACGCGCTCGCGATGGGTGCACCTCCGCACGGGGGGTTCGCGATGGGAATCGAGCGGTTCGTCGCGCTCATGGCCGGCGAGCCGAACATCCGGCAGGTGGTCGCGTTCCCGAAGGTCTCGAGCGGCTCCGATCCGCTGACGGGCGCTCCCGCTCCAGCAGGCGACGAGCAGCTTCGCGAGCTCGGGATCCGGCTCATCGACGAATCGCCCGCGTAGCCGCGCCGTCAGCCACACTAATCCCCGTGCCACCGGCTCTCGCCCAGCGCCTCGCCGTGCTCGGTGCCATCGCACTGCTCGCGGCGGTCGCCGCGATGGCGATCGTCGCGCAGCGCGGAACGGACGAAGGCGCGGCCGCGTTGACGAGTGCACCCGCGCCCGCCGGCTGGAACGTCGCGTTCGCCGGCTCGCGCGGCGCCACGGGCGACGCGCAGCGGACGACGTGCGGCCAGGTGCTCGCGCCGCAGTCGCTCGGCGTCACGCATCCCGTCCTGCCGTGCGGGGCGAAGGTGATCCTTCGCTCCGGCGAGAAGCAGGTGCTGACGGAGGTGATCGACAACGCGCTCGTCGAGCCGGGACGGCAGCTCGAGGTGACGGACGCGCTCGCGACGACGCTCGGCATCGACGGCACCGTCGAGCTCGAGTGGCGCTTCGCCACCACGAGCGGCAGCTGACACCGGGTCGACACTGCGACCGCGGCCGCATGGCGGCCGCGCATAAGGAGTACGATCCACGTGCTCGACCCTGTGCGTGGCCACGGCTCATACGTGAACCAACAGACACGTAAAGGGAGCCGGCGTCGGAGCTAGGCGTTGCCGACGCTTCGCACGGCACCCACCTGGCTCGCCAGGTTCGCAACGGCCGTGGAGTTCATCGGCAGGGTGGAGCATCTGTTTTCAGGGCGCAAGACCGCGGAAACCGCGGCTAGCGCCGGATTTCGCGGTCGCGCGTGAGATCCCTGAAGCCGGTCGCTTCGCGACCGGATCGCGCCGGACCTTCATCGCTAGCCTGGTTCGATGGTTCGGGACGTCTTCGGAGACGCGACGCGCGGAGGCGAGTGGGCCTCGGTACGGCTCGTCGTGGACGGCGACACGATCGTCGAGGCGGACGCACAGGGACTCGAGCGGCCGATCGCCGGGCTGACCCTGATCGAGGCTGCCGCCGTGGGCGGCGACCCTCTCGCGGTCGAGGCGCTCGCGGCCGCGCTCGGTCAGGTCTTCCAGGCGGAGCCTCGACAGGGTCGCGTCGCGGTCGCGATGAGCGGCGGCGTCGACAGCGCCGTCACGTTGCTGCGAGCCGGAGACGACGCGATCGGCGTGACGCTTCGACTCTGGCAGGACCCGGCGGCGCCGGACACGGAGCGCGCGTGCTGCTCGCCTGCGGCCGTCGCGGCCGCTCGCGCGACGTGTCACGCGCTCGGTCGTCCTCACGTCACGCTCGATCGGCGCCAGGAGTTCAAGCACGCGATCGTCGACCCGTTCACGCAGGCGTACACGGACGGGGAGACGCCGAACCCGTGCATGCGCTGCAACGGCGCGTTCCGGTTCGACGAGCTCGTGGCGTTCGCGGAGCGCGCCGGCGCGGAGGAGCTGTGGACGGGCCACTACGCGCGCGTCGTCGAACGGGAGGGCATGCGACTCGTCGGCCGGGCCGCGGACCCGCACAAGGACCAGTCGTACATGCTTGCCGCAGTCGATCCGTCGCTTCTCGCACGCGTCCGCTTCCCGCTCGGCGAGCAGACGAAGGCCGAGACGCGTGCCGAGGCCGCTGCGGCGGGCCTCGCCGCCGCACGACGTACGGAGAGCCAGGAGGCGTGCTTCCTCGGCGGCGACGACTACCGCTCGTTCCTCGAGCGCCAGGGCGTTCGCGGCGACGTCGGCGAGATCGTCGACCGCGACGGGGTGGCGCTGGGCTCGCACACGGGCCACTGGAGGTTCACGCCGGGCCAGCGTCGCGGGCTCCGCCTCGACGGCGGGCGCGCGCTCTACGTGCTCGGCACCGACGCCGCGACGAACACCGTCACGGTCGGCCCGCGCGAGGCGCTCGCGATCTCGACGGTGGACGCGCGCGGACGGCTCCACGTCCCGGTCGAGCGTGCGGAGGTCAAGGTGCGCTACCGCTCGGAGCCGATCCCGACGTCCGTCCTGGAGACGACGGACGGGTTCCGGCTCGAGCTCGACGAGCCCGCATTCGGGGTTGCGCGCGGCCAGTTCGCCGTGCTGTACGACGACGACGCAGTGGTCGGCGCGGGCGCGATCGCGGACGTCGGCTAGACGGAGCAACTAGCATTGCCCGCCGTGACGGTGCTCGCGACATCGGCCGGAGACGTCCTCGACTACGCGCTCGCGGCGTTCTTCGTCGCCAGCGGAGCTGGGCTCCTCTACCTGTTCGTCCGCATGGGCGGAACGTTCGCGCGGCTCTCGTCCTTCATCAAGGGCTCCGAGCGCGATCTCCTTCCGGTGATCGTGAAGGCGGGAGGCACGGTCGACCGCGTCAACGATCAGCTCGACAAGCTCGACACCGTCACGGACAGCGCCGTCTCGATGGCCGACAGCGCGGACACCGCAGTGCGGGCGGTCTCGACCGTGATCACGACTCCGGTCAAGAAGGTGAGCGGGCTCGCAGCCGGCGTGTCGCACGGTGTCTCCGCGTTCCGCAGCCGGCGCGACGCGGGCGAGGCGGTTCGCGTCGCGAAGGACGCCGCGGCACGGCGCGAGGACGAGCTCGACGAGGAGCTCCGCAGCGCGGCCAACGCGGAGCCGCGAGAGCCCGCCGCCGGCCGCGTAGCCGCTCGGATCGCTCCCGACCCCGCTCGTAGAATTCCGGGATGCGCACGACCGCCGAGCTGCGTGAGGGCTTCCTCTCGTTCTTCGAGGAGCGGGGCCACCTGCGCTGCCCGTCGTACTCGCTCGTCCCGCGCGCAGGCGACGACTCGACGCTCCTCGTCGACCGCCGGAATGCAGCCTCAGATGCCGTACTTCCTCGGGCTCGAGCCGCCGCCCGCACCGCTGACGACCACCTCGCAGAAGGTCTTCCGGACGGTCGACATCGACGAGGTCGGGCTCGACGGCCACCACCTGACGTTCTTCGAGATGCTCGGCAACTTCTCGTTCGGCCAGTACTTCAAGGAGGGCGCGATCGCGTTCGCTCGCGAGTTCGTCCTCGAGCACATGCAGCTCGACTGGGACCGCGTGTGGGTGACGGTCCACGCCGGCGACCCGCACCTGAAGCTCGGCCCCGACGAGGTGGCGATCGACCTCTGGCAGAAGGCCGGCATGCCGATCGAGCGGATCGTCCCGCTCCCGACGGCCGAGAACTTCTGGTCGGTCGGCGGGCCAGGTCCGTGCGGCCCGGACTCCGAGCTCTACTGGGACTGGGGCGAGGAGCACGGGTGCGGCGAGCCCGACTGCGCGCCCGCCTGCACGCGCTGTGACCGGTTCCTCGAGTTCTGGAACCTCGTCTTCATGGAGTACGAGCAGCACGCGGACGGCACGCTGACGCCGCTTCCGAAGCAGAACATCGACACCGGGCTCGGCCTCGAGCGCGGCGCTGCGATCCTGCAGGACGTCCGCTCCGTCTACGAGACGGACGGCTACCAGCGGATCATGGACTGGATCGCGGCCGAGTCCGGCGTCGCGTACGGCGACTCGCCTGACGGCGACGAAGGCGCATCGAATCCTCGCCGACCACGGTCGCGGCATGACCTTTCTCGTGAGCGACGGCGTGACCCCGTCCAACGAGGGCCGCGGGTACGTGCTGCGTCGCATCATCCGTCGCGCCGTCCAGCAGGCGCAGCGGATCGGCCTCCACGACGTCCACCGGCTGTCCGGGGTCGTGGCCGAGCAGACGGCCGGCGCCTTTCCCGAGCTCGAGGAGCACGCCGAGGAGATCGAGCGTGTCCTGCGCCTCGAGGAGGAGCGCTTCCTCGAGACGCTCGAGCGCGGGCTCAAGCTCTTCGAGGAGCTCGGCTCGCAGGAGGCGATCTCCGGCGAGCAGGCGTTCACGCTCGCTGCGACCTACGGGTTCCCGCTCGAGCTCACCGTCGAGCTCGCCGAGGAGCGCGGCCAGGCCGTCGACGTCGACGGCTACCGCGTCGAGATGGAGCGCCACCGTGAGGTGTCGCGAGCCGGCGGCTCCGGCGAGCTCCAGCGGGCCGTCGACTTCGCGCGGGCCGCCGACTTCACGACGGAGTTCGTCGGGTACGCGAAGACCGACGTCCTCACGCAGATCGGCGCGCTCGAGGAGCTCGACGACGGCCACTTCCTCGCCAAGCTGCGCGAGTCCCCCTTCTATCCGGCGGGCGGCGGCCAGGTGACCGATGCGGGGACGATCGAGCTCGACGACGACTCGGGGACGGTCGCCGAGCTCGTCGATGCGTACCGTCTGGAGGCGGACCAGGTGCTGCTCTTCCGCGGATCGGGGTTCGCGTCGGGGGACCGCGTGCGCGCCCGGGTGCCGTGGACGGTTCGCTTCCCGACGATGGCGAACCACACGGGGACGCACCTGCTCCACCAGGCGCTCCGAGACGTTCTCGGCGACCACGTGCGGCAGGCCGGCTCGGCGGTCAGGCCGGACAAGCTCCGGTTCGACTTCACCCACGACCAGGCGCTGACGAGCGACGAGCGCGATGCGGTCGAGCGCCGCGTGAACGAGCTCGTCTTCGAGAACCGACCCGTCCACATCTTCGAGACGCCGATCGACGAGGCTCGCAAGCTCGGCGCGACGATGCTGTTCGGGGAGAAGTACGGGGACATCGTCCGCGTCGTCGAGGTGCCGGGCTACTCGGTCGAGCTCTGTGGAGGCACGCACGTGTCCTCGAGCGCGGAGATCGGGCCGTTCGTGCTCCTGTCCGAGAGCTCGGTCGGCGCAGGCGTGCGCCGCGTCGAGGCGGTGACGTCCGGCGCCGCGTGGGCGATTCTCGACGAGCGGGCGCGGGAGCTCGAGGCGCTCCGTGGCGAGGTCGACCGGTTGCGGAAGGCGCCGAAGACTGCCGCGACGGAGGTGCGTGTCGAGGTTCCGGACCCCGACGTGCGCGCGGAAGGCGGCGTCAACGTGATCGTCCAGCCGATCGAGGGCCTCGACGCAGACGCGCTCCTCGAGCTCTCGGATCGCTACAAGCAGAAGCACGCGCCGGCCGCCGTCGTCCTCGGCTCGAAGGAGGACGGCAAGGTGCACCTCGTCGCCAACTTCGACGCGTCCGTGGCCGAGCGCGTGAGCGCGTCCGACGTGCTGCGCGAGGCCGCCGCGATCGTCGGCGGCGGCGGAGGCGGTCGCCCGACGATGGCGCGCGCAGGAGGCAAGGATCCCGAGAAGCTGCCCGACGCGCTCGCCGAGGCGGAGCGGCTCATCCTCTCCGCGCTGTGAGGGTGATCGCGCTCGACTACGGCGCCGCGAGAACCGGCGTCGCCGTGTCGGATGCAACCGGGACGATCGTGCGGCCGCTCGGCGTCGTGACTCGCGCGGCGACGGAGGACGGCCTCGCCGAGCTCGGAGCCATCGTTCGCGAGCACGGAGGCCGAGCTGGTCGTCGTCGGGATGCCGCTGACGCTCCGTGGCGAGCGCGGGGAGCAGGCCGTCGAGACCGACGCGTTCGTCGAGGGGCTGCGGGCCGTCGTCGACGTCCCGGTCGAGACGTACGACGAGCGGTTCACGACCACGCTTGCGGCACGTCACGGCGGCGACGCCGACGAGGACGCGCGTGCGGCCGCGCATCTCCTCGAGAGCTACCTCGAGCACGCGGAGCGACCGATGAAGCCGCTGCTCTCGGTCGCCGTGCTGGTGGCGCTCGTGCTCGCAGCTGCCGGCTGCATGAGCGGAGACGATCCACCGCCTCCCGTCGAGACGACGCCGCCGCTCGTGACGCTGCGGATCATCTTCCCCGAGGGGTTCACCCGGCGAGACATGGCCGACAGGGTCGCGGCGGTGCGTCAGATCGCCATCGACAAGCGTGGCGTGACACCGCGGCTGACGAGGACGGGCTACCTGGAGGCGAGCGGGGCCGCGGTGCCGCCGGCCGAGTTCCGGAAGGACTGGAAGCTGAGCTCGATCGAGGGCTTCCTCTTCCCGGCGACGTACGAGTTCACGAAGCTCACCTCGTCCGCGCGTCTCGTTCGGGACCAGCTGAGGGCGTTTCGCCGCAACTGGCGCAAGGTGGATCTGCGCTACGCGCGGTCGAAGAACCTCACGCCGTACGACGTCCTCATCATCGCGTCGATGATCGAGAAGGAGACGGTCGCGCCGGAGGAGCGGAAGCTCGTCGCCGCCGTCGTCTACAACCGCCTCCGCAACCGCATGCCGCTCGGGATCGACGCGACGATTCGGTACGGACGCGACGTCCCCGGCACCGAGCCTCTCAAGCAGTCCGACATCGAGAGCGACAACCCGTACAACACGCGCAAGCGCCTCGGGCTGCCCCCGACGCCGATCTCCAACCCCGGCCTCGCGTCGATGCGGGCAGCGGCGCGTCCCGCCCGGGTCGACTACCTCTACTTCGTGCGCAAGCCCGACGGCGTCCACCACTTCTTCACGGCGAGCGAGTCGGAGTTCTGCCAGAAGTCGCTCGAGTACGGCTACGGCGGCTGCTGAGCGATGACGGGGCGCGAGGGATCTCGGGGTCGACGCGGCTCGTCGGGATCATCGGCTGGCCGGTCGAGCACTCGCTCTCGCCTCGCATGCACAACGCGGCCTTCGCGGCGCTCGGGCTCGACTGGGCGTACGTCGCGCTGCCGACGCCGCCCGAGCGGCTCGAGGACGCAGTCCGCGGGCTCGCCGCGCTCGGGTTCGCCGGGGCGAACGTCACGACGCCGCACAAGCTCGCGGTGACGGCACTGTGTGAGACCGACGCGCCGTCGGTGAACACCCTCGTCGTGCGCGACGGGCGCATCGAGGGGCGGACGACCGACGCCGCGGTCCTCGCCGGTCTCCGGGCCGAGCGGCCGGCGGTCATCGGAGACGGGGGCACGGCAGCGGCCTTCGTGCAGGCGCTGCCGCGGGCGCGCCAGTTCTCGCGGCGCGGCGCGTGGCCGCCGGACGTTCGTGAGGCCGACGTCGTCGTGAACGCGACCTCGGAGCGTGACGAGGTCCTCGTCGAGCTCGAAGCGGGCCAGACGCTCGTCGACCTTCCGTACCCCGAGACGGCGACGGCGACGGTCGCGCGGCGAGCCGGCGCACGCGTCGTTTCCGGCCTCGAGGTCCTGCTCGCACAGGGTGTCGCCTCGTTCGAGCTCTGGACCGGAGTCGAGGCTCCGGTCGACGTCATGAGGGACGCCCTAGGCTTCCCCGCGTGACGCTCGGGCTCATCACCGCAGGCGAATCGCACGGGCCCGCGCTCGTGGCGATCCTCAGCGGACTTCCGGCCGGGCTCCGGCTCGATCGAGAAGCGATGGCGCGCGACCTCGAGCGTCGTCGACAGGGCTACGGCCGCAGCCCGCGACAGAAGTTCGAGGCGGACGAGGTGGACGTCCTCGCCGGTCTCCGCCACGGCGTGACGCTCGGCACGCCGCTCGCGCTCGTCGTTCGCAACCGCGATCACGCGAACTGGGAGTGGGGGATGAGCCCGTGGCCGCCCGAGGGCGATCCGGAGGGCAAGGGCGCGAAGCCGGTCACGCTCCCGCGGCCCGGCCACGCCGACCTCGCCGGTGTCCTCAAGTTCGGGCACGACGACGTCCGCAACGCGCTCGAGCGGGCGAGCGCGCGGCAGACGGCCGTGCACGTCGCCGCCGGCGCCGTCGCGAAGGCGCTCCTGGCCGTGATCGGCATCGCCGTCTCGGGTCGCGTCGTCGAGATCGGCGGCGCCGACTCCGAAGCCGGGTGGAAGGATGCAACGGACGCCGCGCGTGCCGACCGCGACACACTGGGCGGCGTCGTCGAGGTCGTCGCGGACGGCGTGCCGCCGGGTCTCGGCTCGTACGCGGAGAAGGCGGATCGTCTCGACGCGCGGCTCGCCGGAGCGCTCATGGGCATTCAGGCGGTCAAGGGCGTCGAGATCGGAGACGGCTTCGCGCTCGCCCGCGTGCGCGGCTCGGAGGCGCACGACGAGATCGAGCCGGATCGCCGACGCGCGACCAACCGCGCAGGCGGCCTCGAAGGCGGCGTGACCAACGGTTCGCCCGTCGTCGTCCGCGCCGCGATGAAGCCGTTGCCGACGCTCATGCAGCCGCTCCGCTCCGTCGATCTCTCGACCGGCGAGGCCGGAACGGCGCTCGTCGAGCGGAGCGACGTCCAGGCGGTCGAGGCGCTCGCCGTCGTCGCCGAGGCGGCTGTCGCCTGGGAGCTCGCGCGCGCCGCGCGGGAGAAGTTCGGGGGCGACGCCCTCACGGACTTCGTCGGCGCGCATGCGGCGTACCTCGAGCGGATCGCGTGGGATTCCACAACGCCCTAGACCGGCACCTCGCTCTCGTCGGCTTCATGGGCGCCGGGAAGTCGACGCTCGGGCCTCGGCTCGCCGAGCGACTGGGACGGGCCTTCGTCTCGATCGACACGGTCGTCGAGGAGCGTGTCGCCACGTCGGTCGCAGACGTGTTCGAGACGCGCGGCGAGGCTGCCTTTCGGGAGCTCGAGGAACACGCTGCGCTCGACGTCCTCTCGCGGCGACCTCCGGCGGTGGTCGAGCTCGGAGGAGGCGCGCTCGGCTCGGCCGGCACCCGCTCTGCGCTGGCCGAGCATGCGCTCACGCTCCACCTCGACGTCGAGCCGCAGGAGGCATGGCAGCGCGTCTCCGGGAGCGGGCGTCCGCTCGCCCGCGACCGCGAGGCGTTCTTCGCCCTCTACGACGAGCGCGCCCCGCTGTACGCGGAGGCGGATGCGAGCGCGCACGACCTCGACGGAGCGTTGCTCGCCGCGGCGGGAATCCGCTTCGGGCCACACGCCGACGTACGCGGCGACGCACTCGTGGCCGACGCGCGCGCCGCCGCGGCGCACGGGATCGCAGCCGAGCAGCTCGTCGAGAGCAAGACTCTCGCCGAGGCGGAGCGGCTCTGGGACGCCCTGCGGATCGATCGCTCCTCGACGCTCGTCGCCGTCGGGGGCGGAACGACGACCGACCTCGCCGGGTTCGTCGCCGCGACGTACATGCGCGGCGTCGACTGGATCGCGGTGCCCTCGACGCTCGTCGGGCAGGTGGACGCGTCGATCGGCGGCAAGGTCGGCATCGACGTCGAGCAGGGCAAGAACCTCGTCGGCGCGTTCCACTGGCCCGCGGCGACCGTGATCGACACGTCGCTTCTCGAGACGCTTCCGGACGAGGAGCGCCAAAACGGCCTCGCCGAGGTCGTGAAGACGGGCCTTCTCGCAGGTGAGCCGTTCTGGGAGCTCGAGACGGAGGAGCAGGTGCGGCGCTGCGCCGCATTCAAGGCCGCGGTCTGCCTGCGCGACCCCTACGAGCGGGGAGATCGTGCGCAGCTCAACCTCGGGCACACGTTCGCGCACGCGCTCGAGGCGGCGTCCGACTACGCCGTGCCGCACGGACGGGCGGTCGCTCTGGGTCTGCTCGCCGCGCTGCGTCTGTCGGGTCTCGGCGACGACGCGCGTGCCGTGGAGGACGTCCTCGCGCCGACCCCGGTCGCCGTCGACCGCGATCGTGCCTGGGCCGCGCTCCAGCGCGACAAGAAGGCGATCGGAGGACGTGTCCGTCTCGTCCTGCTGAATCGCCCCGGCGAGCCGCGCGTGACGGCCGAGATCGAGCCCGAGCACGTGCGAGCCGCTCTCGACGCCCTCATCGCATAGGGTCACGCGCGTGCGGATCGTGGTGCTCAACGGCGTCAATCTCGACGCGCTCTCGCTGCGCGATCCGGAGCTGTACGGGGGGCTCGGGCTCTCGGAGCTCGAGACGCGGATCTACCAGTGGGCGGTCGAGCTTCAGTGCACCGTTCGCTGCCGGCAGACGAACCACGAGGGCGAGTTCGTCGACTGGTGTCACGAGGCATACGAGTGGGCGGACGGGGTGATCGCGAACCCCGGCGCCTGGTCGCACTACTCGTGGGCCATCCACGACGCGCTCGAGCTCTTCACGGCGCCGGTGGTCGAGGTCCACCTCTCGAACATCAACGAGCGTGAGGAGTGGCGTCGCTTCTCGGTTCTCGAGGACGTCGTCGCGGCGCGTTTCATCGGCAAGGGGCCCGAGGGCTACCGGGAGGCGATCCAGTTCCTCGTCGGAGGGGGCGCCGGCGCGTGAGCCGTATCGGACGGCTCGCGGCGCTCCTCGACGAACCGCTCCTCGTCGCGGGGCCGCCGTACGTCCTCGGCGGGCAGGCGAACGTCCGTTACCTCACCGGTCTCTCGAGCTCGAACTCGGCGCTGCTCGTCGAGCCGGACGGGAGCGCCACCTTGTACACGGACTTCCGCTACGCGAACCGAGCACGTGCGCTCGACGGCGTCGAGGTCGCCGAGGTCGCGCGCGGGCTCATCCCCGCGATCGGCGAGCTCCTGTCCGGCAGGCGAATCCAGTTCGAGGAGCAGCACCTCCCGCACGCGCTCTATCGGGCGCTCGTCGACGCCGGCGTCGACGCGGTGCCGAGTGCCGGCCTCGTCGAAGGTCTGCGCGCCGTCAAGGACGCCGACGAGATCGCGACGATGCGCCGCGGCAGCGCCCTCTCGGACGAGGTGTTCGGCGCACTCGCGGAGGAGCGCTTCAGCGGCCGCAGCGAGAAGGAGCTCGCGTGGTGGATCGAGCGCAGCTTCCGCGACGCAGGTGCCGAAGGCGTCTCCTTCGAGGCCGTGGTCGCGGCGGGCGCGACAGCTGCGTCTCCGCACGCCGTGCCAGGCGACGAGCCGATCGAGCCGGGAGTTCTCGTGACGATCGACGCGGGGTGCGTCGTCGACGGCTACTGCTCGGACTGCACGCGTACGTTCGCCGTCGGAGACGTCTCCGAGCGCCTGCGCGAGCTGCACGCGCTGTGCCTCGAGGCGCAGCTCGCGGGCCTCGCAGCCGTCGCGCCCGGCGTGCCAGGGCGAGATGCGGACGCCGCGTCGCGGTCGCTCATCGAGGCGGCCGGGCTCGGCCACGCGTACGGCCACGGGATGGGCCACGGCGTCGGCTTGCAGATCCACGAGGCTCCGTCCTTGCGTCCCGAGACCGAGGACGTCGTCGCGGTCGGGAACGTCGTCTCCGTCGAGCCGGGGATCTACCTGCCGGACGAGGGCTGCGGCGTGCGGATCGAGGACCTCGTCGTCGTGACCGACGACGGCGCCGAGCGGCTCACGCAGTTCACGAAGGAGCTCCTTACCGTCGAATAGGTTCGGGAGTCGACCAGATCGGCCGCGAATGCGGCCGCTTTGGGGATCTTCGTGCGTCGCAATCCACGTGTGAGTAAGCACGAATAGGACCCCAGGGGGCCATCTAGTAGTGATTAGGGGTGAGGCGCAGCGGGACCTACCGCTTGATGATGTTGTGGACCTCCAACACCTCAGGTGGACCAGCGAGCTCGACACCGTTCGCGGCGAGGAGCGGCATCAGGCGCTCACCGAACGCCTCGAACTGCTCTCTGGAGTCCCAGATTTCACTGACCCGGAAGTCGCCACCGGTGCTGAACGCGACGTGGTACTCGAGCCCGTCCGGCGGAAACTCACCCGCTGCCTCGATGAGCGGGAGCGTGTCGTCGTACTTCTCGGCCGTCATGCCTGGCGCACCCGTGAAGCGCACAAGGATGCTCATTGCTTTCCTCCTGGTGGGGTGGAGCCGACCTTATCGCGGCGTACGACGAGATGCAGCGGCATGAGCCCTCCCATGGCCCGCGTTTGGGAGTTAACATCGCTGTGAGACGCGCGACGCGGCACGAAGACCATTCACATATCCCCGCGTTGCAGGAGGGAGACGCGATGAAGGCGTCCCTCACCATTCCTATTGAGACCCTCTGGTCGAATCGGGCTGAGTTGGAGGTCGAAGCCGAACTCGACAATCCGAGCTCAGTGACGAACCGAGAGGTGATCTCGACGATGTTCGAGACGGCCCGCCAGATGGTGGCCGAGGCGCGCGGCGAGAACGAGCGTTCGCTCTACAGCCAAGAGGGGGTTAATCTGCGCCACCGGGAGCTGGACGAGCGGGAGGCTCGTCTGGAAGCGCGCGACGAACGCCTGGCTACCCGTGAAGAGGCCGCCTCGGCGCGGGACGACAGGGCCACTGAACGAGACGCTCAGGCAGACATCCGCGAGCGCCAGCAGCTGGAACACGAGGTTCACGCTCAGCGCGAAACGTAGTAGTCGCACGAACCGCGCTCACTTTTCCACATACAACAGCGCTTTCCCACAGGGACAGCTTTCAAGTTGTCCCTGTTCTCAGGCAGAGAAAAAGGGCCGGAGTCTATGAGTCAGTGGATTGCGGGCTTGCACACAGCTCTGCACTACACTCGGCGCGCTCATGGCCGACACCGTCTCCACGAACCAGTTCCGCAACGGGATGCACATCGAGGTCGACGGCGCCGTCTGGCGCATCGTCGAGTTCCAGCACGTCAAGCCCGGCAAGGGCGGCGCCTTCGTGCGGACGAAGCTGAAGGCGCTCGAGTCCGGCTCGGTCGTCGACCGGACGTTCCGCGCCGGCGAGAAGTTCGCCCGCGTCCACACCGAGGTCAAGAACATCCAGTTCCTCTACGACGACGGCTCCGAGGCGCACTTCATGGACGAGGAGACGTTCGAGCAGTTCGGGCTCCCGCACGCGGACGTCGCGGACGAGCTCGCCTTCCTGCCCCCGTCGAGCTCGGTGCAGATGCTCCAGGTGGACGGCAAGCCGTCGGGCATCCAGCTCCCGGCCTCGGTGGAGCTCGCGGTCGCGCAGACCGAGCCCGCTGTGCGCGGCGACACCGTCACGAACGTGACGAAGCCGGCGACACTCGAGACGGGCGCCGTCGTCCAGGTCCCGCTGTTCGTCGACACCGGCGAGCGGATCAAGGTCGACCCCCGCGAGGGTCGCTACATCAGCAGAGCCTGACGTCCCTCGCCGGCGCGGCGACGCCCGAGGAACGTCAGGAACCTGACCTCGCGTCGCCCAGTGCCTCGCTAAGGTCCCCGACGTGCCGAAGCTCGTCGACACGACGATCCGCCTGCTCTCGCAGGAGCCGCTCGCGGGCAAGCTGCCGACAGCCGAGGTGCTCCGTGTCGCGGAGATCCTCGACGGGGCCGGGTTCGCCTGTCTCGAGGTCTCCGGTGGGGGCGTGTTCGACGCGACCGTCCGGCGTCGCGTCGAGAGCCCGTGGGAGCGGATTCGCGCGATCAAGGCGCGCGTCTCGACGCCGCTCGGCATCGCGCTGCGCGGCCGCTTCCTCGTCGGCTCGCGGCCCGTCAGCGGCGACATCGTCGGCCGCTTCGTCTCGTGTGCGGCCGAGAACGGGATCGACGTCTTCCGCCTCCACGATCCGCTCAACGACGTCTCGAACCTGCGCGAGGCGGGCGCCGCGATCACGAGCGCCGGCGGCGCGTTCCACGCCGGCCTCGTGTACAGCCCCGGACGCACCGGCGAGAGCGAGACCGACACCCTCGTCGAGCAGGCGCGCAAGCTGCCGGAACTCGGTGCGACCCGGATCCTCGTCAACGACCCGACCGGCGCGCTCGTCCCGCACCGCGCCCAGGAGCTGGTCGTGCGCATCAGGGAGGCGAGCGGGCTTCCGGTCGGCTTCTACGTGCAGGGCTCGGCGGGCATCGGCCTCGCCTCCGCGCTGGCGGCGGTCGACTCGGGCGCCGACCTGATCGCGACCGCGGTCTACCCGCTCGCGCTCACGCTCCACCGCGTCTCGGGCGAGTCCGTCGCCGAGTCGCTGCAGGGCTTCGGCCACGCGACCGGTCTCGACGTCGACAAGCTCTGGGAGGCCGCGGACGTCATCGACGAGTGGATCGGCGACGAGCCGGTCGCGCCGACGTCGCCGCGCATCGCTGTCCGCGCCGCCGAGTACGACCTGCCGGCCGGCCTCGTCGCGGCGCTCGAGGTGCATCTCCGCGCGCACGCCGCCGCCGACCGACTGCTCGAGGTGCTCGAGGAGGTGGGACGTGTCCGCGCAGAGGCGGGCTGGCCGCCGCTGGCCGCGCCGATCGGCCAGATCCTCGCGTCGCAGGCGCTCCTGCACGTCCTCGAGTCGCGGCGCTACGGCTCGGTCATCGACGAGTTTCGCGAGCTCGTGCAGGGCGGCTACGGCGTGACGCCGGAGCCGATCGACCCGACAGTCGAGCGTGCCGTCGAGCTGCTCGCGCCGCGCACGCAGCTCGCCGAGGACCCGGTCACGACCGAGGACGTTCGCGAGCAGGCCGAGGGCCTCGCGGCGAGCGAGGAGGAGCTCGTCCTCATCGCGATGTTCGGCTCGGACGCCGAGGAGCTCCTCAAGGTCATCCGCGCGCGCCACGACCGCGGCTCGGTCCTCGTCGCCGAGGACGCGGACGCCGAGCGCGGCGAGCGGATCCGCGAGCTCGTGAAGATCGTGCAGGAGTCCGGCGTGGGGGAGATCGAGATCGAGGACGAGGGCATGCGCGTGTCCGTCCGGCGCGCCGACGAGCCGCTGGCGGCGATCCCCATGCCCGCCTCGGCGACGCTCGAGACCGAGGCGGCGCGGCGCCGGCGGCGCCGCAGGCCGACGGCGTCACGCGCATCGAGTCGCCGATGGTCGGTGTCTTCTACCGCGCCCCGGACCCTGCCGCACCCGCGTTCGTCGACATCGGCGACACCGTCGTCCCGGGTCAGGTGCTCTGCATCCTCGAGGCGATGAAGCTGTTCAACGAGCTCAAGGCCGAGACGGCCGGCGTCGTGCGCGCGATCCACGTCGAGAACGCGCAGCCGGTCGAGTACGGCGAGCTCCTGTTCGAGCTCGAGCCCGTCCTCACGCCACCGGCCGTCTAGAGGGCCGCCGTGTTCGACCGCGTGCTCGTCGCGAACCGGGGCGAGATCGCCGTGCGCGTGATCCGGGCCCTGCACGAGCTCGGGATCGAGGCGGTCGCGGTGTACTCGACCGCCGACCGCGACGCGCTCCACGTCGAGCTCGCCGACCAGGCCGTGTGCATCGGCCCGCCCGCCGCGGGCGAGAGCTACCTCCGGATCTCGAACGTCGTCGCGGCCGCGGAGACGACGGGCTGCGACGCGGTGCACCCGGGCTACGGCTTCCTCGCCGAGAACGCCGAGTTCGTGCGCGCGTGCGACGACAACGAGCTCGTGTTCATCGGCCCCACCGCCGCGGTCGTCGAGCAGATGGGCGACAAGGTGCGCGCGAAGGAGGCGATGCGGGCGGCCGGCGTTCCGCTCGTGCCCGGCTCCGACGGCGCCGTCGGCTTCTCCGATCTCCGCCGGGCTGCGAGCGACGCCGGCTTTCCCGTTCTTCTGAAGGCCACCGCGGGCGGCGGCGGGAAGGGAATGCGGCTCGTCTCGGACCCGGACGACCTCGAGGACGCGTTCGGCGCCGCGAGCGCCGAGGCGGAGGCCGCGTTCGGCGACGGCTCGGTCTACGTCGAGAAGCTCGTCTCGCCCGCGACGGCACGTCGAGATCCAGGTGCTCTGCGACTCCGCCGGAGGCGTGCTGACGCTCGGCGAGCGCGAGTGCTCGATCCAGCGACGCCACCAGAAGCTCGTGGAGGAGTCGCCGTCGGCCGCGCTCGACGACGAGACGCGCGAGGCGATGGAGTCGACCGTCGCGAACGCGTGCGCGGCGATCGGCTACCGCAACGCGGGCACGTTCGAGTTCCTCGTCGGCCCCGACGGCGCCTTCTACTTCATCGAGGTCAACTGCCGGCTCCAGGTCGAGCACCCGGTCTCCGAGCTCGTCACCGGGATCGACATCGTCCGCGAGCAGATCCGCATCGCCGCCGGCGAGCGGCTCGCGGCGACGGGCCGCGCGGCTCGGTCCGGCCACGCGATCGAGATCCGCATCAACGCCGAGGATCCTGCGCGCGGCTTCCTCCCGGCGCCGGGCACCGTCACGCGGTTCGTGCCACCGCTCGGCCCTGGTGTCCGCGTCGACACCGCCGTCGCCTCGGGGACCGAGATCCCGCCGTACTACGACTCGATGATCGCGAAGGTCATCGTCTCCGACGACACACGGGACGCAGCGATCGCCCGCGCCGAGCGGGCGCTGCGCGAGCTCGTCGTCGAGGGCATCCCGACGACGCGCGACCTCGCCCTCGACGTCCTCGCATCCGCCGAGTTCCGAAGCGGCGACTACTCGACGTCCACGCTCACGGAGCTCGAGGGCCGCCTGCCCTCGCTCGTCCCGGCATGAGCCCCGCGACCAGTCGAAAGACGGCACGGCGCCAGGCGCTCTTCCTCCTCTACCAGTGGGACCTCACGGGACAGGAGCTGGCGTCGCTCTTCGAGGGCGAGCCGGACGACTTCGCGTTCTCGCTCGCCGAGGCGGTCGCGGCGCGCGCCCCGGCGCTCGACGCTCGGATCACGGAGGCGTCGTCGGACTGGCCGGCCGACCGGCTCGGGACGCTCGAGCGCAATATCCTGCGCGTCGGCGTGTACGAGCTCGAGGAGAAGACGGTCCCGCGCGAGGTCGCGATCAACGAGGCGGTGGTCCTCGCCAAGCGCTACGCGACCGAGGAGGCTGCACGCCTCGTCAACGGCGTGCTCGGACGCGTCGCCCGCGAGCAGGAGGCCGCATGACCGCCGTCACTTTCCCCGGCCGCGGAGCGACCGGTGAGCTCGGTGGACGAGGCGCTGGGACGTGCGGAGGAGCTGCTCGGGCAGCTGAACGCGCGGCGCGAGGAGCTCGAGCGGCTCGCGGCGGCCGACGACGTCGACGGCGACGCCGCCGTCGATCTCATCGCCGAGCTCGCCGAGCTCGCGCGACAGATCGAGGCCGAGCTGACGCGCGCGCGGAACCTGGCCGATGCGGACGGCTGACGAGCTCCGCGACGCCGTCGAGGAGTACCTCGGCGACGATCTCGTTCGCGCCGGAGCTCGGAGGCCTCGAGGACGCCCTGCGCTACTCGCTCGAGTCGGGCGGCAAGCGCGTCCGGCCGCTCCTCTGCCTGGCCGTTGCCGAGGCGAACGGCGCAGCTCTCGAAGACGCGCTTCCCGCGGCCGCCGCGGTCGAGCTCGTTCACACATTCTCGCTCGTCCACGACGACCTCCCGGCGCTCGACGACGACGACGAGCGCCGTGGACGGCCGAGTGCGCACGTTGCCTTCTCCGAGGGCGTCGCACTCCTCGCGGGGGACGCGCTGCTCGCCGAGGCGTTCCGGCTCGCGCTGACCTACGAGAGCTGCGAGGTCGCACGTGAGCTCGCGTCCGCCACGCTCGGGATGATCGGCGGTCAGTACCGCGACATCACGGGCGACACCGAAGACCTCGAGGACCTCCATCGGCTGAAGACAGGGCGGTTGTTCGTCGCCGCCGTGGGCATCGGACTCGACGTCGCTTGCGTGCCGGACGATGCACGTGCGCCGTGGATCGCATTCGGCGAGGACGTCGGCCTTCTCTTCCAGGTCGTCGACGACCTCCTGGACGGTGACGGCTACGCGGAGCGGCTCGGCCCGGAGGCCACGAGGTCGCTTGCGGACGAGGTTGCCGAGCGCGCCTCGTCGAGGCTCGACGCCCTCGGCGGCGACACGACCGTGCTGCGCGACCTCCTCGACGCTCTGACCTTTAGGACCGGTTGAGGGATAGACGTAGCCACCTTCGTGGCTACCGTGTGGCGAGTCCCGAACAGACCAGGTCTGCCTGGCGCACCTCCATGGCGCACGTGCGCGGACCGTCCGATCTCCCCCCATGCCAACGACTCCCCGCAGCCGCGTGCCCTTGCTCTGTCTCGTCGGAGCGCTCGTGGCGTCGCTGGCGTTCCCGAGCATGGCGGCGTCGGGCGAGATCATGCCCAACCCGTTTCCGATTCTCGAGCCGCCGCCTCCGACGAAAGCCGAACGGGCCGCCCGCTTCGCGCTCGCCGAGGTCGGTGTCCCGTATCGCTGGGGTGGCGAGTCGCCCGAGAGCGGCTTCGACTGCTCGGGGCTGGTGCGCTGGGCTTACCTGCGGGTCGGCATCGAGCTGCCGCACAACTCATACGCCCTCTACGGCAAGGGCAGGCGTGTCGCGGAATCGAAGATGGCGCCCGGGGACATCCTCTTCTTCGAGGGCTTCGGGCACGTCGGGCTCTACCTCGGCCGCGGGCGGATGGTGCACGCGCCCGAGACCGGACGGAACGTCGAGGTCGTGCGGCTCGCGACCTCGAACTACGGTGCCCGTCTCATCGGCGCCCGCCGCGTCGTCGCCGCCTGAAGGTAGCTAGCCTCGGCGCGTGAAGAAGCGCCTCGACGTGCTCCTCGTCGAGCGCGGGCTTGCAGAGTCGCGCTCGCAGGCGCAGGCGCTCGTCCTGGCCGGGCTCGTGCGCGGGCACGCGAAGCCCGGCGAGCAGGTCGCGGATGACGTCGAGCTCGAGGTCGAGCAGCCGCCCCGCTTCGTCTCTCGCGGAGGCGAGAAGCTGCAAAACGCGCTCGACGGTCTCGGTCTCGACGTCGTCGGTCGTGACTGCGCAGACGTCGGCGCCTCGACGGGTGGGTTCACCGACTGCCTGCTGCAGGCAGGGGCGGCACGCGTCGTCGCGATCGACGTCGGCTACGGGCAGCTGCATCCGCGGCTGCGATCCGATTCGCGCGTCGTCGTGCTCGAGCGCGTGAACGCGCGCGCGTTGACGGAGCTCCCGTTCGCGCCCGATCTCGTCGTCTGCGACGTCTCGTTCATCAGCGTCACGAAGGCCCTCCCTCCGGTGCTCGCGCTGGCGACACCGGGCTGGGAGGCGCTCGTTCTCGTCAAGCCGCAGTTCGAGGCGGGCCGGAGCGAGGTCGCGAAGGGCGTCGTCCGCGACCCCGAGGTGCAACGAAACGTGCTCAGGAGGGTCATCGAAGCGTCGCACGCGTGGGGTGGCGACACCGTCGGCGTCGTAGACTCCGGGCTGCCCGGCCCGAAGGGGAACCGGGAGTTCTTCGTCCATCTTCGACACGGACCCGGCGAACCGAACCCCGATGACTCAGAGCGCTGGATCGCCGATGCCGTCGGGTAGGCGCGTGGCTCGCGCGGCTGTCGTCACCCACGGCAAGCCCGGCCAGATCGGCGCGGGCCTCGCACGGCTCCAGGCCGTCGCGCAGGAGCACGGCGTCGAGCTCGTCCTCTCGGACGAGGAGGCACTGAAGCACAGCGTCGACGCGACCGACGATGCGGGCGCCGACCTCGCGGTCGTCCTCGGAGGTGACGGCACGGTGCTGCGCGCGCTCGCGCGCTTCCTCGGCAGCGGCGTGCCGGTGATCGGCGTCAACTTCGGGCGGGTCGGCTTCTTGAGCTCGATGGGCAAGCGGGACCTCGAGGAAGGTCTCGGCCGCGTCTTCGCCGGCGAGTACGACGTCGTCGAGCTCCCGACGCTCGAGCTCGAGCACCCCGACGGCCGGACCATCGCGGTGAACGACGTCGTCGTCTCGAGCGCATCGCTCGGGCGCATGATCGAGCTCGAGCTCGCGGTGGGCGGGGAGGAGCTCGGCCGGCAGCCGTGCGACGGGATCATCTGCTCGACGCCGTCCGGCTCCACCGCGTACAACCTCTCGAACGGCGGCCCGGTCCTGATGTGGGGGCTCGAGGCGATCGCACTCACCTACGTCGCAGCGCACTCGCTCCGCGCGCGTCCGCTCGTGGTCCCGCCGGGCTCCGACGTCATCGTCTGGAACCGCTCGGCGGATGTCGAGGCGGGCGTGCTCGTGGACGGCCACCGGGTCTCGGCGCTCGGGAAGGCCGACCGTGCCGTCGTCCGGATCGGCGCGCAGCGCTCCCTGCTCGCGACACTGCCGGAGGCGACCTTCGTTCGCCGCTACCGCCAGAGCTTTGCTTCGTAGACTCCGGATCGAGAACCTCGTGCTGATTCGCGAGGCGGAGCTGACGTTCGAGCCAGGGCTCAACGCCGTCACGGGCGAGACCGGGGCGGGGAAGACGATCTTCGCGCAGGCGATCGGGCTGCTCCTGGGCGCGCGCGCGGACGCGACCGCCGTCGGCTCGGACGGCGCGGAGGCATACGTCGAGGCGGAGCTCGACGTGCCGCAGGGCTTCTTCGACGAGGAGGAGCCCGCGTCGCTCGCCGAGCTGCGACCGGAGGGCGAGGCGGGCCTCGTGATCGCGCGCCGGGTCTTCGGCGACGGGCGTACCCGCGCGTACGCCTGGGGACGAGCCGTCGCGCGCGAGGACGTCGCGGCCGCCGCAGAGAGGCTGATCGCGATGTCGGGCCAATTCGAGCAGCGTCGCCTGGCAAGGCCGTCGTTCCAGCTCGACGTCCTCGACGCGTTCTGCGGTCATGAGCAGCTCGAGCAGCGGCGCGAGGCGCGCGATGCCTGGCGCTCTCTGCTCGCAGCGCGACGGCGTCAAGAGGAGCTGACGCGCGATGCCGACGCGGTTGCGTTCCGTCTCGCCGAGTTGCAGGCGCTCGTGGACGGGACCGAGGGGATGGCACCCGACGACGAGTCGCGGCTACTGGCGCAACGTGAGCGTCTTCGGCATGTCGAAGAGCTCGCCGAGGCGGCGACGGCGGCTGCGTCTGCGATCGCGCCCGACGAGGGCGACGGAGCGGCGGCGCTCGCCGCGCTCGCCGAGCGCTCGCTCGCTCCTCTCGAGCGGATCGCGCCCGAGCTCGGCGCGAGCGCAGAGGAGCTCCGAGACCTCGTCGTCCGGCTGCGCGAGGTCGGCTCCGACCTCCACCGCTTCGTCGCGACGCTCGAGGCCGAGCCCGGCGCGCTCGACGTCGTGGAGGAACGCCTGCAGGCGATCGCCGATCTCAGGCGCCGCTTCGGAGTGGCGTCGTACGAGGAGCTTCTCGAGCGCGTCGCGGCGGCGGAGCGCGAGCTCGGCGAGTCGGCGGCGACGGGCGATCCCGTCGAGGCAGCGGCTGCGGCCGTTGCGGAAGCGGAGCAGCGCGTCGACACGGTCGCCCGCGCGCTCCGCGACACGAGAAAGGCCAATGCTTCGGCGCTCGGCGACGCCGTCGCTGCGGAGCTCGCGTCGCTCGGGATGGGCGACGGCGAGTTCCTCGTCGAGCTCCGCGAGCGCGAGGTCGGACCCACGGGAGTCGACGAGGCGACCTTTCTCATCAGGCCGAACGCAGGCCTCCCGTTCGCACCGATCGCCGACACGGCGTCGGGGGGCGAGCTTTCGCGGATCGCGCTCGCGCTCGCTGCAGTCGCGGGAGGCGAGACGCTCGTGTTCGACGAGATCGACGCCGGCATCGGCGGCGTCACCGCTCACGCGGTCGCCGCGACGCTTCAGCGGCTCGCCGAACGCGCCCAGGTCCTCACGATCACGCATCTCCCGCAGATCGCGAGCGTGGCCGACGCGCACTTTCGGGTGGAGAAGATCTCCGGTGATCCGACCCATACGCGTATCGAGGAGCTCGACGACCTTCTGCGGCGCGGGGAGATCGAGCGCATGGCGGGCGGAGCCGAGTTCGTCGCGACCATCGCGGAGGGATGAGGGCGACCCAAGGTCACCCCTCCCCGGCGAGCTCTATCCGGCGCGTAAGGGCGAGGCTTGCCTCGCCCTCGGTTCTCCGACCCCGCGGCCTGCTACGGTGAGACCCCGTGGCCAGGTACGTGTTCGTCACGGGTGGCGTCGTCTCCGCGCTGGGGAAGGGCATCGTGGCCGCTTCGCTCGGCCGCCTCCTGAAAGCGCGTGGCCTCTCCGTCTCGGCCCAGAAGTTCGACCCGTACTTGAATGTCGACCCGGGCACGATGAGCCCGTTCCAGCACGGCGAGGTGTTCGTCACCGAGGACGGAGCCGAGACCGACCTCGACATCGGCCACTACGAGCGCTTCATCGACGAGAACCTCTCGCGCAACGCGAGCCACACGGCCGGTGCGATCTGGGACACGGTGCTGCGCAAGGAGCGGAAGGGCGAGTTCCTCGGCGCGACCGTCCAGGTCATCCCGCACATCACGAACGAGATCAAGGTGCGCATCCGCCGGGCGGAGAAGGTCGCGCCCGCCGACGTCGTCATCTCCGAGATCGGCGGCACCGTCGGCGACATCGAGTCGCTGCCGTTCCTCGAGGCCATCAGACAGTTCCGCCGTGAGGTCGGCCCGGAGAACGTGCTCTACCTGCACGTCACGCTCGTGCCGTTCCTCGACGCCGCGGGTGAGCTGAAGACGAAGCCGACCCAGCACTCCGTCAACGAGCTGCGCCGCATCGGAATCCACCCCGACGTCGTCGTCTGCCGCTCGACCGAGCCGCTGTCGGACGACATCCGCGAGAAGATCGCGCTCTTCGCCGACGTCGACCGAGACGCGGTCATCGGGTCGCCGGACGTTCCCGACGTGTATCTGATCCCCGAGGTGCTCCAGTCGGAGGGACTGGACGCGCTCGTGTGCGAGAAGCTCGGCCTGGACGCTCCGCCCGCCGAGCTCGGCGAGTGGTCGGAGCTCATCGACCGGACGCGCGAGCTCCGCGAGGACGTCGAGATCGCGCTCGTCGGCAAGTACGTGAAGCTCCACGACGCGTACCTCTCCGTGCACGAGGCGCTCAAGCACGCCGGCGTCCACGCCGGATGCAGAGTCCACGTGCGTTGGGTCGACGCCGAGAACATGTCGTACGAGGAGGCCGTCCACGAGCTCGAGCGGGCCGACGGCGTGCTCGTTCCCGGTGGGTTCGGCTCGCGCGGGTGGGAGGGGAAGATCCTCGCGTGCCAGGTCGCGCGCGAGCAGGAGATCCCGTATCTGGGCATCTGCCTCGGAATGCATGTCGCAGTCTCCGAGTACGCGCGCCATGTCTGCGGGATGGACGGCGCCAACTCGACGGAGATGGACCCGGAGACGCCGTTCCCGGTCATCGACCTGCTCCCGGAGCAGAAGGAGATCGAGGACCTCGGCGGCACGATGCGCCTCGGCGCGCAGGCGGTCGAGGTCGAGGAGGGGACGCGCGCGCGAGAGACGTACGGCGAGCCCGTCGTCCACGAGCGGCATCGCCACCGCTACGAGGTGAACAACGAGCTGCGCCAGAGGATCGTCGACGGCGGCCTCGTCGTCTCCGGGACGTTCCAGGACGGACGGCTGGTCGAGATCGTCGAGCTTCCGGACCACCCGTGGTTCGTCGCGAGCCAGTTCCACCCGGAGTTCAAGTCGCGTCCCACGCGGCCCGCGCCGCTCTTCCGCGAGTTCGTGGTGGCGGCGCTCGAGCGGTCAAGGTCGCGCGCCAGCACGGGCGCAATGACGGCGTCGGGCTAGGTACACGGCGCCGTCCCCTCGAGGCCACCGGGGCATCCAATGGCGAGTGACGACCTAGGATGCGCGCCGTGGAGCAGCCGCAGCTGACCTCACTGCTCGTCGACCTCTTCCTCGAGCTCTGCGCCATTCCGAGCCCGTCGGGCAGGGAACGCGCGGTCGCGGATCGCGTTTCCCGCACCCTCACGGAACTCGGCCTGGAATGGGACGAGGACGACTCGGCCGCGAGCCTGGACGGCGATACCGGAAACGTCTACTGCGGGATCCCGCCGACGAACGGCGCGGGCGGGACGCCGATCTTCCTCTGTGCGCACACGGACACGGTGCCGCCCGAAACGGTGATCGAGCCGGTCGTGGGTGACGACGGCATCGTGCGCAACGCCGCCGGCACGATTCTCGGGTCCGACAACAAGGCGGCGGTCGCGGTCATGCTCGAGGCCGTACGCCGCGTGCTCGCGGAGGGCCGCGAGCACGCCGGGATCGAGCTCCTCTTCACGCCCCAGGAAGAGGTGTCGCTCCGCGGCGCGGATGCGTTCGACCACACGCGGCTCGTCGCGACCACCGGGTTCGTCTACGACCAGGGCGCGCCGATCGGCGAGATCGTCCTCGGCTCACCCCACGGCCGGCTCCTCGACTTCCGCTTCCACGGAACAGCAGCGCATGCGGGCATGCACCCCGAGGACGGTCGCTCGGCCATCGCGGCCGCCTCGCGCGCGATCGCGGACTTCCGCCTCGGCCGCATCGACGAGGAGACGAGCGCGAACGTCGGGGTCATCACGGGCGGCACCGCGCGGAACGTCGTCCCGGAGTGGTGCTCGTTCACCGCCGAGGTGCGTTCGCACGACGAGCGCAAGGCGATCGAGTTCGCGCGCGAGATGGTCGAGAGCGCAGCGTTCGCGGCGAGCCTCGCGGACTGCGAGGTCGAGTCCGAGGTGCGGCCGAGCTTCCCCGGGTATCGCTTCCGCGAGAGCGACGAGCCCGTGCGACTCGCGGCCGAGGCGCTCGAGCGTGCTGGATACAGGCCGTCGTACGCGCTGAGCGGAGGCGGCGCCGATGCGAACGTCTTCAACGCTCGCGGACTCCAGTGCGTGAATCTCGCGAACGGGATGATGGAGATCCACACGCCGGACGAGCACATCGCGGTCGCCGACCTCGAGGGCATGGTCGAGGTGACGCTTGCACTCGTCGACGCGGCTCGCGAGTCCGGTTAGAGGGTGGAGGTGCGTCGGCTCGGCCCCGTCGTCGGGCTCGGCACCTACCGCACGTTCGAAGACGACATCGCTACAGCGCAGGCTGTCGTCGACTCGGCCCTCGATGCCGGGACGAGGGTGTTCGACTCGTCGCCGATGTACGGCGCCGCGGAGGCGTCGTTGGGTGCCGCCCTTGCAGCGCGACGCGACGGAGCGACGGTTGCGACGAAGATCTGGACGCCGAGCCTCGACGAGGGACGCGCGCAGTATCAGGCCCAGCGCGCGCTTCTTCGAGCGCGTCGAGATCGAGCAGGTGCACAACCTCGTCGCGTGGGAGCGGCACCTCCCGTGGCTCGAGGAGGAGCGGGCGGCTGGGCGGATCGATCGTGTCGGCGTCACCCACTGGAGCGCTGGATCGTTCGCCGAGCTCGAGCGCGCGCTGCGTACGGGGCGCTTCGATGTCGTCCAGCTGCCGCTGAACCCGGGGGAGCGCGAGGCCGAGCAGCGGCTGCTCCCGCTCGTCGAAGAGCTCGGAGTCGCGGTCATCGTGATGCGGCCCTTCGGCGGCACGGGCGCGCCGCTCCTCCGGCGCCCGCCCTCGGCGGACGACCTCGAGCCGCTCCGCGCGTTCGGTGTCGAGACGTGGGCGCAGGCGCTCCTGAAGTGGGTGCTCTCGGACCCGAGGGTCGATCTCGCCATTCCCGCGACCCGGCGTCGGGACCACATTCGGGAGAACGCGGTCGCGGGCGAGCCGCCCTGGCTGGGAGCCGAGGAGCGCGCCTACGTCGCGCGTCTGGCCCGCGTCTGACCCGATATCGTCCCGCGCGCATGCGGATCGGCGTCGCCAAGGAGATCAAGCCGCAGGAGTATCGAGTCGCGCTGACGCCCGCCGGTGCGCGAGAGCTGGTGCAGCGTGGCCACGAGGTGGTCGTCGAGGAGAGCGCGGGGGTCGGGAGCGCGTTCCCGGACGAGGCCTACGAGCGCGCGGGCGCAGTGATCTCCTCGGTCGACGACGTGTGGGGGACCGCCGAGCTTCTGCTCAAGGTGAAGGAGCCGATCGCCGAGGAGTATCCGCGGCTGCGCGAAGGGCTCACGCTCTTCACGTATCTCCACATCGCGGCCGACGAGCCGCTCACGCGGGCGCTCGTCGACTCCGGCATCACGGCAATCGCCTACGAGACCGTCGAGACCGACCGCGGCGCGCTGCCGCTGCTCGCGCCGATGAGCGAGATCGCCGGTCGCCTGTCGGCGCAGGCGGGCGCGGATCATCTCGAGAAGCCGAAAGGCGGCCGTGGGATCCTCCTCGGCGGCGTCGCCGGCGTCGCTCCCGCGCGCGTCCTCGTCATCGGTGGCGGAATGGTCGGCTACAACGCGGCCGTCATCGCGCTCGGCATGGGCGCGCAGGTGACGATCCTCGAGCGCTCCGTCGAGCGCATGCGCTTCCTCGAGCAGATCCTGTCGGGACGCGTGCAGCTCCTCATGTCCTCGGCGCTGCAGCTCGAGGAGTCGATCAAGGACGCGGATCTGACGATCGGCGCCGTGCTGATCCCCGGCGCACTCGCGCCGAAGCTCGTGACACGCGACATGCTCCGGACGATGAAGGAGAGCTCGGTCTTCGTCGACGTCGCGATCGACCAGGGTGGGTGCGCGGAGACGTCGCGTCCGACCACGCACGACGAGCCCGTGTACACGGTCGAAGGCGTCATCCACTACTGCGTCGCGAACATGCCCGGCGCCGTGCCGATCACGTCGACGCGCGCGCTCACGAACGTGACGCTGCCGTACATCGAGCAGCTCGCCGACCTCGGCGCGGTCGCTGCGGTGAGGGAGAACCCCGAGCTCGCGCGCGGCGTCAACGTGATCGCGGGCAAGGTCACGTACGCGGCCGTCTGCGAGGCCCACGACATGCCGTACACGCCGCTCGATGCGGCGCTCGCCGCGTAGCCGACGGCCTCTGAGTCAGCGGGACGGCTGCCAGGCGGGCGTTCCACCGAGGTCGACGAAGCGTCGCTTGTTGCTTCCGTCCGCGTTCATCAGGTAGATCGAGCTCGAGCTCGTGTACGCGATGGTCCGACCGTCTGGAGACCACGCAGCTCCGGATGCGTCGGCGACGCCCTTCGTGAGACTTCGCAGTCCGCTTCCGTCGACCCTCACCACCGCGATCTCGTCGCCAAATCCCTTGGAGCGAGGACGTTCGAACGCAATCCGGCTTCCGTCCGGCGACCACACTGCGGCCAGGTCGCCGAGCGCGTGATTCGGAAGGAAGGCCACTCGGTGCAGCTTCGTACCGTCGGCCCGGACGACCGAGATCGCCGTACCGCATGCTCCGCCCGAGCAGTCCCCCCGCTGGAAGAGGAGCAATCGGCCGTCCGGAGACCAGGACGGAAACGAGTCGGCGGCGTTGCGTACGAGTATCCGCAGGCGGCTTCCATCGGCCTCGACGCTGTAGATATGAGCAGCGTTGGTACTGGCACTCGTGAAGGCGATCGGTCCGCGCGAGGACCACGTCGGAAGGACGGACCCGGGCACCATCGGGATGAGCGGTCGCGGTCTTCCACCGGACGCGCTCACGACGTAGATCTGGACGCTCGAGCGACCGACGCCGGTATAGGCGAGTCGCCGCCCGTCGGGCGACCATGCGAAGTCACCCAAGAGCCCCTTGGTGCGGATGGTTCGCAGACCGGAGCCATCCGCGTCGATGACCTTGAGGGCGCCGCCTGTTGCCGTGAACGCGATCCGGCTGCCGTCCGGAGACCACGCGAAGACTCCGACGCGACGGGTTCGCAGGAGCGGATGCTGGACGAGCCCGTTCTCCGTGAGCGACAGGCCGCCTGCCAGGTTGACGAATGCAATGGTTCGGCTCGAACGTGCGGCAGTCGAGGCGGGCTCCGGGCTGAAAGTCAGGAGCGCAATCATGGCCCCGACGACCGCGACCACACGCGGGGCCATACGCGCTACGTCGTCGCGCGCTTCGACCGGCGGAAGAGGCTGCCGCCGGTGCTCTCGGTGCCGCGAGCCGGGGTCGAGTCGTCCGGCTTGTCGGGGCTCTTCGGGTTCCGCTCGGTCGGGAAGACCTTGATCACGGCGAGCGTGATCGCCGCGGCGATGCCGACGATGCCCGCGATGTAGACGACGAGCAGTAGTAGTCCGAGGGCGTCGTTCAAGGCGGCCGTAGAATAGCCCGCGCTATGCCGCGGGCGTGCGTCATCGTTCTCGACGCCGTCGGCGCTGGAGAGTTGCCGGACGCAGGGGAGTACGGAGACGAAGGCTCGAACACCCTCGGCAACACGGCCAGCGCCGTCGGCGGCCTCGACCTGCCGAACCTCGAGGCCCTCGGGCTCGGGAACGTCATGCCGCTCGAGGGCTGCCCGCCGCAGCCGGGTGCCCCGGCGGTGGCCGGCCGTCTCCTCGAGCGCTCGAAGGGCAAGGACACGACGACCGGGCACTGGGAGATGATGGGCGTGGTCACGCCGACGGCGTTCCCGACGTATCCCGCACGGCTTCCCGGACGACGTCATCGACCCGTTCATGAACCAGACGGGGCGCGGCGTCCTCGGCAACAAGCCGGCGTCGGGGACGGAGATCATCCAGGAGCTCGGCGAGGAGCATCAGCAGACGGGGAAGTGGATCGTCTACACCTCGGCCGACTCGGTCTTCCAGATCGCGGCCCACGAGGAGACGATCCCGCTCGAGGAGCTCTACGACGGCTGTCGCGTGCGCGCGCGAGATCCTCACCGGGCGGCATGCGGTCGGCGCGCGTCATCGCTCGCCCGTTCGTCGGCGAGCCCGGGAACTACGAGCGCACGCCGAACCGACACGACTTCTCGCTCGAGCCGCGCCGCCCGAACTACCTGACGTCGGTGCGCGACGCCGGCAACACCGTGTACGGCGTCGGGAAGATCTCGGACATCTTCGCCGGCTGCGACGTCGACGACTCGTTCCCGACGAAGTCGAACGTCGACGGCATCAACCGCACGATCGAGCTGCTCGAGAACGTCGACGGCGGTCTCGTGTTCGTGAACCTCGTCGAGACGGACATGCTCTGGGGCCACCGCAACGACCCGGTCAACTTCCACCGCTGCCTGCAGGACTTCGACCGGCGGCTGCCGGACATCCTCGAGGCGCTGCAGCAGGGCGACCTCCTCGTCATCACCTCCGATCACGGCTGCGACCCGACGACCGAGTCGACCGACCACTCGCGCGAGCACGCGCTGCTGCTCGCGTACGCGGCCGGCCGGAACGCCGCCGGCAGGATCCACGAGGAGGGCGAGTTCGCGGACGTGGGCGCGACCGTGAACGCCTGGCTCGGCGGCAAGTCGCCGGGGAAGCGCCTCCCCGGCCGCCCGATCGAGCTGTAGTCAGACCGGCTCGCGTGCGCGGGGCGTGACGAGCCCGGACTCGTACGCGACGACGACCGCCTGCGTGCGATCGCGAACGTCGAGCTTCGCGAGGATCGCGGCTGACGTGCGTCTTGACGGTCTCGTCGCTGACGACGAGCCGCTCGGCGATCTCACCGTTCGAGAGGCCCTCGGCCACGAGGCGCAGCACCTCGATCTCGCGCGGCGTGAGCTCGGAGAGCGCGCTCGGGACGGCTCGGCACGCTCGGCCGCAGTCGTGCGAACTCGCTCGACGAGGCGGCGCGTCACGGTCGGCGCGAGCAGCGCGTCGCCCGCCGCGACGACGCGCACGGCGTCGAACAGCGTGTCGGCCGTGACGTCCTTGAGCAGGAAGCCGCTCGCGCCGGCGCCGAGCGCGTCGTAGACGTACTCGTCGAGGTCGAAGGTCGTCAGGACGATCACTCGCGGCGTGCGCTTGCCGTCTCGACGTCACCCGGCGCGTCGCCTCGATGCCGTCCATGACCGGCATGCGCACGTCCATCAGCACGACGTGCGGGCGTTCGTTGCGGCAGAGCTCCACCGCCTCCTCGCCGTCGGCCGCCGTTCCGACGACGCGGAAGTCCTCCTGGGTGCCGAGCAGCGCCGCGAACCCGGCGCGGACGATCTCCTGGTCGTCGACGACCGCGACCTTGATCGTCATGCCGCCGCCTCCGGCGATCGGCAGCACGCGCCTCGACCGCGAACCCGCCGCCGTCCGCCGGCCCGGCGCGTGAGCGTGCCGCCGACCATGATCGCCCGCTCGCGCATCCCCAGCAGGCCGTGCCCGTCGAGATCCGGCGAGGGCGGCGCCCGGCCCGTGGTCGCGAACGCGGAGGCGCAGCGCGTCGGGCTGGTACTCGAGCTCGACCTCCACCGCTGCTCCCGGTGCATGCCGGCGGACGTTCGTGAGCGCCTCCTGCAGGATCCGGTACGCGCACAGGTCGACGCCGGTCGGCAGCGGCGCCACCGCGCCCTCGAGCGTGAGCGTCACGGGTGAGCCGGCAGCGCGAGCGGTCTCCACGAGCTCGTTGACGCGCGCGAGGCTCGGCTGCGGGTCGCGCGTCGCGTCCGCGTTCGCATCCTCGCGGAGGACGCCGAGCAGCCGGCGCATCTCGGTCAGCGCGTCGCGCGCCGTCTGGCCGATGCCTCGAAGTGTGCGCGACCCTCCTCCGGAAGGCCCTCGGTCGTCAGGCGCGCGCTCTCGGCCTGGACCGCGATCGCCGAGACGTGGTGTGCGACGACGTCGTGCAGGTCGCGCGCGATGCGCGCACGCTCGTCCATCGCGGCCTGATCCTGGAGCGTGTCGACCATCGCCTGCCGTGTCTCGTCCCGCTCGGCGAGCGCCTCGCCGCGTTGCCGGCGCGAGTCGCCGAGCGCCAGCGGCAGCGACGACGACCATCAGCAGCAGCACGCCGGAAAGCCCGAGCGTCGTCTCCCGTGAACGGCTCGATCGCGTTCACGAGGAACGGGAGCGCCGGGAGCACCGACCAGCGGCGTCCGTAGGTGGAGCGCGAACAGGTAGAGCACGACGACGAGCCCGAGGAGCGCGGCGATCGTCAGTGTGCTTCCGTCGCGCGGCGATCGCGAGCAGGACGCCGAAGACGATCGCGCCGGTCGCCCACGCGACGTGCCGACGCGCGAACGCGAGCGGGAGCGTCGCCAGCAGGTTCGCGATCATCGCCTGCGCCGATCGTCGTCGGCGTAGATGCGTCACCTCCGCCATCGCGACCAGGCCGAGCACGAGCGCGAACGCCAGCGGCCCGTCGGGCCCCTCGAGCACGCGCGCGCGTGCTTCGCGGCCCGCGCGGCGAGCGTCGGCGAGCTCGTCGATGGGGTCGCGCTGCAGTCGTGCTCACCGAGCCATTGTCGCCTCGGGCGGCACCGACTCCGCGTCGTCCGCGCCGGCGAGATTGCGCGTCCCCCGCGCGGGGTGACAGGGGCAGTGGGCCGTCACCGCTCGGAGCGCCGGCGAAGACGGCTCTCGGGCGCGACGACAGCGCGAGGCCTCGCGCTCCTACCGTGTTTCGGCATGAGCACCGCGATCGAAGCGCACGGTCTCACGAAGCGCTACGGGCGCACGCGTCGCCGTCGACGACCTGTCGTTCCGGGTCGAGGCGGGTCGCGTCACGGGTTTCGTGGGGCCGAACGGCGCCGGGAAGTCGACGACGATGCGGCTTGCTCCTCGGGCTCGACGCTCCCGACGCGGGCGACGTTCCGAGTCGACGGCATGCGCTACCGCGATCTGCGGGCGCCGCTCTCGCGAGGTCGGCGCGCTCCTCGACGCCGGCGCGACGCATCCCGGCCGGCGCGCGCGCAGCCACCTGCTCTGGCTCGCGCGAAGCAACCGCCTGCCGTCCCGGCGCGTCGACGAGGTGCTCGAGCTCGTCGGCCTCGTCCGACGCCGGCACGGAAGCGCACCGGCGGCTTCTCGCTGGGCATGGCGCAGCGGCTCGGGATCGCGGCGGCGATGCTCGGCGATCCGCCGCGTGCTCGTCTTCGACGAGCCGATCAACGGGCTCGATCCCGACGGCATCCGCTGGATCCGCGGCTTTCTGCGCTCGCTCGCCGCCGAGGGACGCGCCGTGCTCGTGTCGAGCCACCTGATGAGCGAGCTCGAGGGCATCGCGGACGAGCTCGTCGTGATCGGTCGCGGGCGGCTGATCGCCCAGACGAGCGTGAGCGAGCTCCTCGCGTCGCAGGCCCGACGGTCGTGTCCACGTCCGGACGCCGCAGGTCACCGAGGTCATGACCGCGCTGGCCGGCGCCGGGGGAACCGTGACGTCGACGGGCGCCGACGCGCTCGTCGTGACCGGCCTCGAGCCGGAGCGCATCGCCGAGCTCGTGGCCGAGCGCGGGCTGCGGCTGGACGAGCTCTACCGCGAGCGCGCGTCGCTCGAGGACGCGTTCATCGACCTGACGCGCGACGCGGTCGAGTACGTCGCCGAGCGCCCGGGACGGCAAGAATGAGCACGACGGCGCTCGCTGGAGTCGTCGCGCGCGCCGGAGCGACCGCAGGCGCTCCGCTCCGAGTGGGTGAAGCTCCGGACCGTGCGCAGCACCTTCTGGTCGCTGCTCCTCCTCGCCGGCGTGTCGATCCTGTTCACGTCCGTCCTGACCGGCGGGTCGAGCACCGAAGGCGGGAGCCCGGGCAATCGCGGCGACAACGACATCGTCCTCGACAGCCTTGCCGGCATCTGGTTCGGGCAGATCGCGGCGGCCGTGCTCGCCGTGCTCGCGATCACGTCCGAGTACAGCACGCGCATGATTCGCACGACCTTCGCGGCGAACCCGCGGCGACGCACGGTGCTCGCCGCCAAGGCGATCGTGGTGAGCGGCGTCGTGCTCGTCGTCGGGCTGGCGACGAGCGCCGCGTGCTTCCAGGTCGGCCAGTGGCTCCTGCGCGGGAACGGGTTCAACTACGAGGGCGGCTATCCGGCCGTCACGCTCGCCGACGGCGACGCGCTCCGCGCCGTCGTCGGGAGCGGCGCTCTACCTCGGCCTGCTCGCGCTCTTCTCGCTCGGCGTCGGTGCCATCGTGCGGCACACGGCGGCTGCGATCACCATCGTGCTCGCGGCCGTCCTCGCTCCGGTGATCGCGATCGGCTTCCTGCCCGAGAACCTCGCCGAGCCGCTCGAGAAGTCCTCGCTCATGGGTGCGGGCCTCGCGATGCAGCAGACCTTCGAGCGCCCGGACAACATCCCGCTCGAGCCCGGCGGAAGGGCTGGCCGTCGTCTGCGCGTACGGCGTCGTCGCGCTCGTCGTCGCCGCTCTGGGTCATCGGTCGACGCGACGCCTGACGCGAGCCGTCGACTCGCGGTATTCGGCATGATCGTCGGCGTGGCGATTCGCGCCGCAGACCTGATCGAGCGCAAGCGGAACGGCGAGCGAGCTCTCCGACGAGGAGATCACGGAGCTCGTCCTCGGCTTCACGCGCGGCGACGTGCCCGACTACCAGATGGCCGCGTGGTGCATGGCGGTCTACTTCAAGGGGCTGTCCGGTCGCGAGACGCACTGCGCTGACCGACGCGATGATCCGCTCGGGCGAGACGCTCGACCTCGGCAAGCGCGCTCGGCCGACGCGTCGTCGACAAGCACTCGACGGGCGGCGTGGGGGACAAGACCTCGCTCGCGGTCGGGCCGATCGTCGCGGCGTGCGGCGTGCCGTTCGGGAAGATGTCCGGCCGCGGGCTCGGTCACACGGGCGGCACGCTCGACAAGCTCGAGGCGATCCCGGGCTTCGACGTCGAGCTCGACATCGACGCGTTCGTCGAGCAGGTGCGCGAGATCGGTCTCGCGATCATCGGCCAGACGGGCGACCTCGTCCCGCCGACAAGAAGCTCTACGCACTCCGCGACGTCACCGCGACGGTCGACATCGTCCCGCTCATCGCCTCGTCGATCATGTCGAAGAAGCTCGCCGCCGGCGCCGACGCGATCGTCCTCGACGTCAAGGTCGGCGACGGCGCGTTCATGAAGACCCTCGACGACGCGCGCATCCTCGCCGAGCAGATGGTCGACCTCGGGCACCGCGAAGGCCGCGAGGTCGTCTGCCTCCTCACCGACATGGACCAGCCGCTCGGTCGGGCGGTCGGCAACGCGCTCGAGGTGCGCGAGGCGGTCGAGACGATCGACGGGCAGGGACCGCCCGACTTCACGGAGCTCGTCCTCGACGCCTGCGCCCGGCTGCTCGCGCTCTCCGATCTCGGTGTCGACCTCGAGGAGGGTCGTCGATCTCGCTGAAGACGCGGTCGAGGACGGATCGGCCACGGCCGCATACGAGCGCTGGATCCGAGCCCAGGGTGGCGACCCCGATCCCTCCGCGCTCCCTCGAGGCCCCGGTCGTGCACGAGGTCGTCGCGCCCCACGACGGGATCGTCGTCCGCCTCGGTGCGCTGGCGATCGGTCACGCTGCGCTCGAGCTCGGCGCGGGGCGACGCACGAAGGAGGACGCGATCGACCATGCGGTCGGCGTCGTCTGTCGCGCTGAAGCGCGGCGAGACCGTCGTGGCCGGAGACGTCCTCGCCGAGGTGCACGCGCGTGACGAGGAGTCCGCCACGGTCGCCGCGAGCGCCGTGCAGGCGGCGTACGCGATCGGAGCCGAGGCCCCGCACGTGCACGGGATCCTGCTCGACGTCGTCGCGTAGTGCCGGAGCTGCCGGAGGTCGAGACGATCCGGGCGCAGCTCGCGCCACGCCTCGAGGGCCGGACGCTCGTCCGCGTGGAGATCCTCGATCCGCGACTCACGCGACCGTACGACCTCTTCGAGGTCGCCGAGGAGCTCGAGGGCGACACCGTCGTCGCGGTCGAGCGGCGCGGGAAGTACCTCCTCCTTCGGCTCGAGAGCGGGCTCGGCCTCCTCGTACACCTGCGGATGACGGGGAGCTTCGGGTTCGCGCCCGTCCCGCACGAGCGCGCCGTGCTGGAGCTCGACGACGGCTCGCGCCTCGTCTACCGGGACGTACGGCGGTTCGGGACCTGGCTCGTCCTCGAGGACGCCGACGTCACGTCGTACCTCGCGACGAAGAACGGGCCGGAGCCGCTCGGCCGCGCGCTTCTCGGCGCGCTGGCTCGCGACGCAGCTCGCTCGACGGAGGGCGCCGCTGAAGGCGGTGCTCCTCGACCAGCGTGTGGTCGCCGGCCTCGGGAACATCTACGCCGACGAGGCGCTCTGGCGTGCACGGCTCAACCCGTTGCGACCGGCGAACGGGCTCGACGACGAGGAGGTGCGTCGCCTCACGCGCGCGATCCGCGCGGCGCTGCGCACCGGGATCGACCGCCAGGGCTCGACCCTTCGCGACTATGCCGCTCCCGACGGCGCCGTCGGGGTCGATGCAGGACGAGTTCCGCGTCTACGGTCGCGACGGCGAGCCGTGCCGGCGCTGCCGAGCGACGATCGCGAAGACGCGCGTCGGCGGCCGGGGAACGTGGTTCTGCCCCCGCTGCCAGCCGCTCCCGGAATGACGTGGAGGCGCTAGCGCGTCGCCACGGGCTCGCCGACGCGCTCGACGGTTGGAAGCCGGACGTCGCTTGGCTCCGCGGACGCCGAGCCCACGTCGGGCGTCACGGTCGCGAGCCGGCGCGCTCGGCGCCGTTTCCTGAGCGCCTCCGCGCCGAAGTAGCTGCCGACGACGAACACAGCCGCGGCGGCCTGTGCGCCGATCCCCTGCCAGGTCGGATAGAGGCCGAGCCAGAGACCGGCCCAGTACGGCAGCTCGAGCCCCTCGACCGGCGTCACCGCGACCCAGCCCACCTTCTGCATCGTCTGCACCGTCGTGCCGACCATCACGACGAGCACCCACGTGATGAGCAGCCCGGTCGCGATCAGCATCTTCTTGTGCGGCAGCTTCCGCTCGAGGGCCACGACGAGCACGAAGACGGCGACGACGGCGAGGAAACCGAGCAGCGACGCCCTCGAGCACCGTGACTGCACCTGCCTCCAGCGTCATCGCCTGCAGGAAGAGCACGGTCTCGAAGCCCTCGCGGTACACGCTCGTGAAGCCGAGGAGCACGAGGCCCGCGACCTGTGCCGTCGCGAGCGAGAGGCCTGCTCCTGCGAGCACGCGCCGCTTCCGCTGGTGGAGTGACTGCAGGTTCTCCTGCCAGTACACGCGGTGGTAGAACCAGTTGAGGATCAGGAGCAGCACACCGATCGCGACCAGCGAGACGATCGCCTCGAGCTTTTCCCCGTAGCGCTGCAGTGACGTGAGCACGGTCTGGGCGACGACCCACGTGATCGCACTCGCGATCAGCGCAAGCCCGACGCCGAAGAACATCGGCCGGCGATACCGTCGCTGCGCGCCGACGAGGCTCGCCATGAGAGCGGCGAGGATGAGGACTGCCTCGAGGCCCTCGCGGAAGACGATGATCGCCGAGTTCGCGGCGACCGAGACGTCCGACTGCGGGCCGCTGCCGATCCGCTCTTCCGAGCGGGTGAGCGCGTCGTCGAGCGCGGCGCGTGTCGCAGCGAGCTCTGCCTCGGGTGCCCGCCGGGCGATGAGCTGGACGAGCCCGTCGAAATCGCCCTGGCCGTACCAGAAGTATCCCTCGACCTCCTGGAAGAGCGAGGGTCCGAGGCCGCGCAGGCGCTGCTCCGGACCGAGCTCGAAGATGCCGTAGGCCTCGAACCGGGCGGACTCTGCGCCCTTCCAGTCACCCGTGGCCGCGGCGGACTGGAGGCGGTCCAACGTTGCGGAGATCACGTCGAAGTCGGCCGTCTTCGCGGCCTCCTTCCACTGCTCCGGATAGAGCGCCCCGATGAGTCCGAGGGCGTTCTTCGTCGCGGCCTCGACGTCCTCCGGTGCGGCGACGACATCGCCTCTCGAGGCATCTGCGAGATCCGCCTCGAGGGTGTCGAGGTGTCTCCCGAGACCGCGTGCGCTCGGTCCGTCGATCGCGAGGAGCGCCGGGAGCAGGTCCACGTAGGCGGTCTCCGCTCCGTCACGGAAGGTGACTGCCTCCTGGATCTCGAAGTCGAGCGTCACGCGCCCGTCCGAGACGCCGCGGCCGTATTCGATGGGGACGAGCCTCAGGAAGCGCTCGAGCTGGCCCGCGCTACGGACGAGCTCCTCCTCCGAGAGGGGAGCGGCACGAAAACCCTCGAGAGCTCGCTCGACGTGTCGCACTGCTGCGCGGTCGAGGCGGCCGTCGGCGGCCGCAGCGGAGATCGCCGTGAGCGCGCGCGTCATCCGGCGCGCATCTGCCTTTCCTCGCTCAGTGCGATAGGCACGCCCGACCAGCGTCCAGTACCCGCGCGCGAGGGCGCCGAGCTCAGCCGTACTCGTGGTGTAGCCGAGCTCCCACGCATCCCGGAGATCCGCCAGCGCCGTTCGGAGGCGGTAGTCATAGGTGTCGAGCAGGTCGTGGCCCACGAGCGCTGCGGCCCGCCGCGGGGCGATCGCGTTCGCTTCGAGCCGGCCGAGCGCAATGGTCGCACCGTCGCTCGCGCGCGAGAAGCGCGTCGGCGGACGGAACTCTCGGACGAGCAGCCAGCTCCGAGCGGTTGCCACGTCGCCCCGTTGCGTCGCCTGCGTCGCCTCCGTGAACGCGCGTGCGAGGATCGCGGCCCAGAGCGTGCTGCGGGCGGCGGCGAGCGCAGGCGCGTCTCCGGTCTCCACCGCACGCTCGGCTGCCGCGAACGGCGCCGTTGCGGTGCGATCCGATGCGAGGAGCTGCGAGACGCCGGCCCGTGCACCGGCGACGCGTGAGCGCGCGCGCTCTCTCTCTCCGAGCACGAGCGAAGCCTGAGCGTCGGAGAGAGCCTGGCGTACCTCGGTTGCTGCTTTCCACGGCGCCGGGTCGGCCGCCGACGCCGAAGCGGCGAACGCGAGGCTCGCCGCGACAGCACCTGCGAACGCCAGCGCTCTCACGCTACTGGACGATCTTGACCTTGAGTCGGGCCGCGGACTGTGTCACCTGCCCGGCGATGGCGGTGGCGCGCTCCTGTGCCGTACGCCCCAGCGTGTCCGCCTGTTCGGGGGTGAATCGCCGTCCGGTCCGCTCCTGCTTGCGAAGCTTGGCCACGAACGACCACAGACTGTCGAGCTCCCGCTTGGTCTGGGCCGCCTGCTGCTGGTCGACGGTCGCGATCGCCGGCTGGATGCCCGCGTAGATCACACGGAGCCCGCCGAGGATGTCGCCGATGTCGGAGAGCCGGGAGACGACGTTGAAGGCGTCTCCGCGCGCACCGTTGCCGAGCACGAACCGCGACACCTTCCACTGGCCGAAGTACTCGCTCATGGTCGGCACCATTACGACGACAGCGGTGAAAGCATCCGACGCGGACGGCTTCCACGCGCGCGCCGCGGCGTCGAGTTTGCCCGCGTAGAGCACGAACGCGTCGGCGGCTGCGTCCAGCACGCGCGCGTCCGGGAGCACCTCGCCGAACTCGAGCTTTCCGTCCCCATCGAAGTCCGCGCGGACGCCCTTCGCGGTGTACCGGGGCAGCGTTCCCCAGAGCATCCCCTCGGTGAGGTTGAAGAGGTTGCCGGGCTTCTCGAGGACACGCCCGTCGGAGAGCTTCAGGTCGAACGGGACGGCGCTCGCCGGATCCTCCTGCGCGCTCGAGCCTGCGTCGAGGATCACGTCGTAGACCGCCAGCGACGGCGTCCCTGCGACGACGCCCTCGACCTGCTCGTAGTACGGGTTCCCTTCGATCCAGAGTGCCTTCGAGCGGGCGAGGATCGACGTGACCTCCGAGCGGTTCGTCTGCCAGAGTGCCGCATAGTCGTAGCCGGAGCGCTTGGCGAGGGCGGAGTAGCGGTCGGTCTGCTGCCTGAACCGCGTCGTCAATCCGCGCAGCTTTGCGGTGTGCTGGACCAGGTACGTCTTCGTGGGCGCGAGGTTCGCGCGCTGGGCAGGCGTTGTCGGAGCAGCGGCGGTAGTGCCGGCGCCGACGCCGATGGCGGCTGCCGCGACGAGCGCGACGGCAGCGAAACGGAGCGGAAGTGGTGAGCGCATTGCGGCAGCATAGACGGACCAGCGCGCTCGTGTAAGGGGAGCCTTACATCGCGCCTCTCGATGCCGGACACGACGGGCACGGGGCCTACACTCGGCGTATGGGCCGAACGGTGAAGACGGAGGCTGTCGTGCTGCGGTCGTTCCGCTTCGGGGAGGCCGACCGGGTCCTCCACGTCTACACGGCGGACCGCGGCAGGATCGGCGCGATCGCAAAGGGCGTGCGCAAGACGAAGTCTCGCTTCGGCGCGCGCCTCGAGCCGTTCTCGCACGTCGAGCTGATGCTCCACCAGGGGTCCGGCGAGCTCCACACGGTCACGGGCGTCTCGCTCGTCGACGCACACCGAGCGACGCGCGAGGACCCCTACCGACTTTCGGTCGGCCTCGTGGGGGCCGAGGCGATGCTGCGGCTGTACGTCGAGGAGGAGCGCAACGAGCGTGCCTTCGAGGCGCTGACGCGGTTCCTCGCCGCGGTCGACGGGATCCCCGCCGGGACGCGTGGGCGCGCCGGGCTCGACCCGCTCGCGCTCGCCTTCCAGCTCAAGCTCCTCTGGCTCTCCGGGTACGTGCCGCACCTCGAGAGCTGTGTCGAGTGCGGTGGGGTCGACGGGCTCGTCGGCTACCTCCCGCGCTCGGGTGGCGCCGTCTGCGCGCCGTGCGCGCCCGACGAGACCGTGTTCGTCTCGCCCGAGGGCTTCCGAGCGATGCGTGCCCTCATCTGGAGCCCGCTCGGCGACGCCGAGGGCCTGGGGCTCGGCGAGCGCGCGCTGCGCGACACGCTCGCGGTCGTCGTGGCGACGTACGAGTTCCACGGCGGGTTCCGCCTTCGCACGCTGACGGCATGAGGCGGGACCTCGGCGACGGGTACGAGCTCGACGACGATCCCGGCCGGGTCGATCGTGGGGCCGTGCACGCGTACCTCGTGCGCTCGTACTGGGCCGAGGGGCGTCCTCGCGAAGTCCAGGACGCTCTCATCGACGGCGCCGCTCGTGTCGTCGGCCTCTACTCGGGCGGCGAGCAGGTCGGCTTCTCACGCGCTCTCTCGGACGGGCACGTGCAGTCCTACCTCGCGGACGTGTACGTCCTCGAGGAGCACCGTGGGCGAGGTCTCGGCGTGGAGCTCGTCCGCTTCTCCGTCGAGGAAGGGCCGCTCGCAGGGACGAAGTGGTATCTGCACACGCGCGACGCGCACGACCTCTACCGCAAGTTCGGCTTCACGAAGCCGAGCGAGAGAGCCCTCGAGCGCACCGGGAACCCGCGCGGCGCCTGAGGCGCATGCCGCCTCGGCGCGTCCCTAGTCGCGCTTCGGCGTCTTCCAGTCCCCGGCGAGCTTGTCGAGCACGAAGGCACGGGCGCCCACGATCGGAATCCGCTCCTGCTCGAGCGAGTCGCGGTCGCGGATCGTCACCGTGTCGTCCTCGAGCGTCTGGTCGTCGATCGTGAGCGCGTACGGCGTGCCGATCTCGTCCTGGCGGCGGTAGCGGCGGCCGATCTGGCCCGAGTCGTCGTACTCCGCGACGAGGGCTCGGCGGAGCTCCTCGTACAGCGCCCGCGCCTTCGACGACATGTCGTCGCTGCGCGGGACGAGCGGCAACACGGCGACCTTGACGGGGGCGAGCGCCGGATGGAGGCGCAGCACGGTGCGCTCGCGCTCTGCCACGACCTCCTCGTCGTACGCGTCGGCCATGAAGGCGAGCAGCGAGCGGTTGACTCCCAGTGCAGGCTCGACGACGTGCGGCGTGTAGCGCTCGTCACCGTCGACCCACTCGAGCTTCGTGCCCGACGCCTGGGTGTGCGCGGTGAGGTCGAAGTCGCCGCGGTGCGCGATGCCCTCGAGCTCCGACCAGCCGATGGGGAAGAGGTACTCGATGTCGCTCGTCGCCGACGAGTAGTGCGAGAGCTCCTCGGCATCGTGCGGGCGCACACGGAGGTGGCTCTGCCGGATGCCGTAGCGCAGGTGCCACGCGACGCGCTGCTCGACCCAGTATTCGAACCACTCCGTCGCCTCCGCCGGCGGGACGAAGTACTCCATCTCCATCTGCTCGAACTCGAGCGTGCGGAAGATGAAGTTCCCGGGCGTGATCTCGTTGCGGAACGCCTTGCCGACCTGCGCGATGCCGAACGGCGGCTTGCGGCGCGCGATCTGCGCGACGTTCTTGAAGTTGACGAAGATGCCCTGGGCCGTCTCCGGCCGCAGGTACGCGTCCTGGCCCGACTCCTCGAGCGCCCCGATCCGGGTCGAGAACATGAGGTTGAACTGGCGCGGCTCGGTGAGGTCGCACTGCTCGGTCCCGCCGGGCCGCTTGCTCGGCTTCTGGCCGCACTGCGCGTCCTCGAGGTGGTCGGCGCGGTAGCGCCGCTTGCAGAACCGACAGTCGACGAGCGGGTCCGAGAAGCCCGCGACGTGCCCCGAGGCCTCCCAGACGGCAGGGTGCAGGATGATCGACGAGTCGAGGGCGACGATGTCGTCCCGCTCGCGCACCATCGCCTCGAGCCAGCGCGCCTTGACGTTCTCCTTGAGGAGGACCCCGTAGTGGCCGTAGTCGTACGCGGAGCCGAGGCCGCCGTAGATCTCGCTCGACGGGAACACGAAGCCGCGCCGCTTCGCGAGCGAGACGATCTTGTCCATCGTGACGACGTCGGACATCCGCGCCAGACGTTACTGGCGCCGACGATGCCTTGACTCAGCGACGCGTGCCGACCGTGAGCAGGTATTCGCGGTGGTGAACCACGTGGTCGCCCTCCCGACGCTGCTCGAAGAAGTCGACCCACGTCTGGTGGAACTCCTCGCGGCGGTCCGCATCGAGATTGTCGGCCGCGGTCTTGGTCGGGCCGTACGAGGACGAGAACAGCTCCCAGTAGTCCTCTCCGGACGGGACTGCGAGCACGGAGTCGTGATCCTCGAACTCGAGCTCGAACGTCTCGTCCAGGAGCTCCCGGACGTGATCGCGGGTCGCCCCACGTGAACGGGCTGCCGGCGCCTTCCGGCGGCGGGGGTAGGAAGGGTCGCATCATCCCGAACATCTGGCCGAGGCCGCCGTCGGGCGTCCAGCACGCGAGCACGAGTCGGCCGGCCGGTCGTGTGACTCGTGCAAGCTCGCCCGCGACTGCGGCGTGGTCGGGGGCGAACATCACGCCGACCGTCGACGTGACCTTGTCGAAGCTCGCGTCCTCGTACGACATCTCCTCGGCGTCGCCGACCTCGAAGTCGACCGTGGCGCCTTCCTCCGCCGCCCGCTCTTGCGCCGTCTCGATGAGCACGGGCGCGAGGTCCAGTCCGACGACGTCGGCCCCGCGCTTCGCGGCGAGGATCGCGACCGCCCCGGTCCCGGTGGCCGCGTCGAGCAGGCGGTCTCCGGGCTGCGGGTCGGCTCGCTCGATCGTGAGTGCGTGCATGTCGCGCAGCGTGTTCGTGACGCGCTCGTACGGACCGTTGCCCCACATCACACTCTGCTTGGCCTTGAGTTCTGCGAATGCCATGTCTCCTCCTTGTGGAACGGCTCCGTGAGGATACGACCTCGCGGGCGCTAGCCTGCCGCCGATGAGCGACGAGCGCGTCCCCGTCGAGCTCCACATCGTCTCGGACTCGACGGGGGAGACGGCGCAGCGGCTCGTCCTCGCCCTCGAGGCCCAGTTCCCCGACCAGCCGTTCGAGGAGATCCGGCATCCGCGTATCGAGAACGTCGACGATCTCCACATCGCCGTGCAGCAGGCGCGCGGACGGCCCGCGGTCATGGTGTACACGCTCGTGGAGCCTGCGATGCGGGACGCGATGCGCCAGCTCTGCCGGCGCGCCCGCGTCCACTACTGCGATCTGCTCGGCCATCCGATCGACTCGGTCTCGCGGGTGGCAGGAGTCGCAGCCCGTATGGAGCCGGGCGCGCGTGCACCGCTCGACGCGACGTACTTCAAGCGGATCGAGGCGATCGAGTTCGCAGTGAAGTACGACGACGGCGTGGGCCGAGGGCTCGACGAGGCGGACGTCGTCCTCGTCGGCGTCTCGCGGACGTCGAAGACGCCGCTCTCCATCTACCTCGGCTATCTGGGCCACAAGGCGGCCAACGTGCCCGTCGTCCGCGGAATCGACCCTCCTGAGGAGCTGTTCGAGATCGACCCGGCGAAGATCGTCGGCCTCACGATCGGTGCCGATCGGCTCGCCGACATCCGCACGGCCCGAGTGAAGAGCATGGGCGCGTCGCGCAAGCGGTATGCGGAGCTCGACGCCGTCTACTCGGAGCTCGAGGAAGCGTCCAGGCTCCACAAGAAGCTCCGCTGCCCTGTCATCGACGTGACGGAGCTCTCGGTGGAGGAGACGGCCATGCGCATCATCCGGCTGGTCGAGCGGCGTCGGCGGGCAGCGGCCCGCACATGAGTGAGGAGCCTCGTGCGCCAGACCCGTACGGCGCCCCCGGAGAGCCGCCGTTGCGACACCCGTTCCGGCCTCCGCCCGGCGGGCATGGAGACCTGCGCGAGAAGGGCTGGGTGCCGGCCCACTGGTTCGCGCTCTGGTGGTTCCTGCTTCTGCTCGGCGACCTCGTCTTCTACGTCGTGCTGACGCCGATCTGGCTCGGCCTTCGCGCGGCAGCCTGGATCGCGGAGTTGCGTTCGCGCGCGCGACGCTGACCGACGAAGGCGCATCTCGCTTGCACCGCACTAGCGGCGGTCGAAGCGGTACACGTCGCCGGTGAGCGACGTCGCGTAGATCCGTCCGAGGCCGTCGACGCCGAAGCTCGTGAGCTCGGGCACCCCGAGGCCGAGGTCGTCGCTCGCGGAGACCCGGTCGCTCTCGACCGTGAGGGCGGTGACCTTCCCCGAGCAGTAGTCGCCGAAGACATAGCGGCCTGTGAGCTCGGGAATGCGCGTGTCGCGGACGACGACGCCGCCGATGACCGCGCAGGCGCCGTCCGCACGCGGGTATTCGACGAGCGGTGGCGTCGAGCCAGTGCACGTTCTCGTCGTGTCGAAGGGCAGAGAGCCCTCGAAGCACGGCCACCCGAAGTTGGGCCCGGGCCGGCCCGTGTTCGCGAGGTCGATCTCCTCGCGTCGTGCGTTCCCGGCATCGCCGACGAACAGTGCGCCGGATGGGGCATCGATCCAGAAGCGCCACGGGTTCCGGAGCCCGAGCGCCCAGATCTCCGGGCGCGCCGCCGGATCGGCCACGAACGGGTTGTCCGAGGGAACCGCGTACGGGTCGCCTCGTCGCGGGTCGATCCGCAGGATCGTGCCCAGCAGGCTGTCCTTGCGCTGGGCGAAGAAGCCCGGCGGGTTGAGGACGCCACTGTCGCCGTCTCCGACCGAGGCGTAGAGCGTGCCGTCGGGGCCGAACTGGAGCATCCCGCCGTTGTGGTTCTCCCACGGCTTGACGATGGTGAGGAGCAGGCGCTCGGAGTACGGGTCGGCGAGGTCCGGATCCGTCGGGTGACGGCGGAACTCGGAGATGTGGGTGTCGCCGTTCCCCGCCGTGGAGTTGTAGAAGGCGTAGAAGAGCCCGCTCGTGGCGTAGTCCGGCGCGAACGCGATCGAGAGGAGCCCCGGCTCGCTCAGGACCTTCACCTTCTCGCGAAGGTCGAGGAACGGCGTCGGGACGATCTCGCCGTCGCGAACGACCCGCACCGTTCCCGTCTGCTCCACGACGAAGATCCGCCGGCTGTCGGCGGGCGGCGCGGTGACGAGGACCGGGCGGTCGAATGCACCGATGCGAGTGAGCGATACGAGATCGGAGGCGTCGACGGGTGGCTTCGCCGGTGGCTCCTCCATGGGCTTGACCGACACGCCGAACGCGCCCTTCATGCCCAGCCGTGCGTGTCCGGAGATGGAGCACAGGAACGCGAAGCGGCCCTTCCGCGGAAACGCGACCGTGATCGTCTGCGTCTGGCCGGGGCGAAGGACGCGCGTTCGTTTCTTCTTCACCACGAAGTCGTGGGTCGTCCCGCCGCGGTTCCGCACGACGAACCGGACCGTGGATCCCGCCGGCACGGACTTCCGCGAGAGGGCGAAGGAGAAGTCGCGAGCGTCGACGCGAACGGTGACGGCCCGGCTCGGTGCCGGTGCGGCGGCCACCGAGAGAGCCAGGACCGCCGTGCCGGCGGCGGCGAGGACTCCCATGACCCGGGCGGCGCGCGCCACGTCGGCAGGCTACTGACGGCGGGCGCGGTTCTCTCCGGCCTTTACAGACTCTTAGGACAGGAGGCGCGCGAGGATCGGCGTCTCCCCTCCGGCCTCGACGCGATAGCCCTTGGCATCGGGCCGTGAGCTGACGACCTCGCGCAGCTCGCTTCCGACGAAGTGGAACGCCGCGTGGTCGTCGGCTGCATGCCCGGGCGAGAAGCCGCCGTCGACGAGCTCACGGTAGGCCGGGCGACGGAGCTCTTCGCCGTCGTAGTGCGGGCAGAAGCTCCCCGGCAGGATTCCGAGGCCGTCGTGGAGCGGCCCGAGACCGGGACCGAACGAGTCCGTGACGCTCGACTCGAACCAGCAGTTCGCGCCTGCGCTCACGCCGCCGAGGACAGCGCCGCGTTCCCACGCTGCGCGCAGCGCATGGTCGATCCCGTGCAGGCGCCAGATCGCGAGCGCGTTCGCCGTATTGCCGCCGGAGACGTAGATGACGTCCTGGGAGGCAAGGTGCTCGGCCGGGCGCTCGGGCGTGCCGAAGAGGCGCAGGCAGCTCGGCTCGCAGTCGCGGGCAGCGAACGCCTCGTAGAACGCCGCGATCCCCCGATCCCCGTCTCCCGAGGGGGTCGGCACGAGGCAGACGCGCGGACGAGCAGCGTCCGAGAGCGAGAGCAGGAACGAGTCGAGCAACGAGTCGGGCTCTGCCATGAACCCGCCGCCGCCCATCGCCAGGATCTGGCCGCTCACGGGCCGAGTCTAGACACCCGCAAATCCGCCTTTCGTGGCTTCCAGAGCACCGAGCTAGGCGAAGCCTCCTCGATCAGCGGTGGCGGCGTGGACGACCTCGTCTGGGCCGTCGTCGCAGCCGAGCTGCCAGGGCTCGCCGGCTTAGCCGGTCGAGGCCGGCTTTGGCTTCAGGAGAGGCAGGCAAGCCTTCAGCGCCGCCTTCAACGCCGTGCGTACGGCCGGGTCGCGTAGGTCAGGCCTCGATGACCGTGAGAAGCCCTTCCCGGCCATGCACGTCTTGAACGCAGCGACCTGCGCTGCGCTCGGACGCGCCGGCTTCGGTAGCAACCCGCGACACGCTGCGAACGCCCGCCTGAGCCCGGCCCGCTCCTCCGCCGAGAGCTTGTGATCCAAGGTGGGCGCACCGTGAGCCTTCATGCACGCCCTGAACTCCGCGAACGGGCCGGCTCCTGGCTTCGCGGCTGCCTGCGCCGCGGTCGAGCCAATCACGAGCGAACAGACCGCCACGACCACCGCTAGAGCTCTCACGCGCCCGGGCATCACCTGAGCGTAGGCGCTCGCCGCGAAAACTACGAGCGTTCGCACGGCGGATCCCTCGGACGAGGGATGACAGGGGCGTGACACGTGCGGGCTTGCGGCGCACTTTCGATTTCAAGCCCACACCTACGCGCGCGGCATCCTCTGGCCAACCAGCTCCGCCCGCTCAGATCAGGACCTGAAGGCGGGAAGCACCCGACTTTCGTCCGAGTCGGATGAGGGGGACGGACCGTCGTCTCCACGTCGGCAGAGCCGATTCGGCACGTCAATCAACCAAGGAGTAACTGAGGATGCACACCACCGCCATGCTCGAGATGGCACGCGCGATCGCGAGCGAGATGGGTGTTCCGTGCGACGATCTGACGGAGGTGAACCCAGTCGTGCAGATCGCACTAATCCGCGATCGCATCGCCCGTAGGGTCATCGCTCTCCGGGAGGAGTTGTACGGACTGCAAGGCCCGCGGGCAACGCAGCGGATCGCTGCCTAGAGGTCCACCGTCAGGAGAGCCCGCCCCGAACGGCCGGGGCTCTGCGGCAGAGCCCCGGCGCTACCGACGTACCTCGGTGCCGCGAGTGACAAGCGCTTGCGGCGAGTTGTATCCACGCGCGGGATCTGTAGAGTCCCGCGTCCGCGGCGGGCCGCAGGTCGCGAAGCCGGTTGATCCCTTCCCCTGGAATCCCCCGGCCCACCACCCGCCGCGGTCCCCCAGCTTTCGTTCGTTCGCGTGTCGGCCCGAAAGACGGGGTTCTTCCAGACCTTCGGCGAGGCGAGGCGCCCGTGACCGAGGCTACCCTCGAGACAGGGGGAGGGCGCTCGGAGCCGACTCGAAAGACCCGCGGCCTGCTGCGGCGAGGCCGGGTTCGCTCGGGTCGGCTCCGACAATCCGACTGCGTGCTCGGAGAGCTCCGCGGTCGTAAGGAGATTCGTGTAACGAGGCGCCTACACAATCATTAGTCGGGGTGTCGTGGAATGGTGCCGACGAGCCGATATCTCTGCTCGCATGGCCGTCTACCTTCTCCACGATCCGACCGGCGGCGACCTCGGGACTCTCAATCACCCAGCAGCGAACCTCGAGCCAGGTGATCTCGTCTCCCTCCCGAGCGGAGACCAGGCTGTCGTTAGAGCACGCACTGATGCCGACCGCAGGCCGGAGGCGTTTGTCGCGACGCTCGAAGTCACGCTCTCTCCCGGGTGGAGTGCGCGATGGCTGCCGATTCGGTACGCCTAAGCCGAAGTAGAGGATCGCGGCGTGCTGCTTCGCGAGCACGAGTGGCGGATGCGTGAGGGTCTGGTCTAGTGGGTATCGGGCTAACGATTGAATCCCCGCACCTAGACCGAGGAGGTTGGCATGGCCGTCGCCTACATCATGGAGTTCCCGATCGGCGACCGATCGACCGAGAACTACGAGTTCCTGAAGGAGAAGCTCGGTGACGTGGAGATCGAAGGTCTGCTCATCCACAATGCGTCGACTGCGGCGAACACTTCGACCTGAGCGTGAGGCGCGAGTACGCGCACCGCATGGCGGGGACCTCGCCGAAGTGCATGACCTGCCGGCGACCGGCAACCGTGATGACCGAGGCCGAGCGCGAGAAGTTCGTCGCGTGGTGGCTCTACGAGTCCGAGCTATCCGTCGACGAGCTCATCGGGATCGCGATCGGACTCGGCTGCGTGCCGTAGCTGAGCGCCGCATCGACGGCTCTACTGCGGTCTGCCCTCATCAGGCGGCTGTGCGTGGCGTGAATGGGCGCTCAGATGCGTTCGCACGCGGCCGGCATCGTCGAGCTTCTGCGCCATGTAGTGCTGGGCGATCGAACTCAGGAAGGCGACCAGCAGCCCGAGTCCGATGAAGATGTAGATGATCGTGAAGATCCGCGAGAAATCGCTGGTGGGGAGAAGTCCCCGTAGCCCACGGTGGTCAGGGTCACGACCGAGAAATAGAGGGACTGGATGAGTGTCCAGTCCTCAGTGCTCCAGTAGAACATCGTCCCCGTCAGCAGCAGGATGCCAACGATGAACGGCAACGCCTTCGTCTCGGGATCGCGCCAGACCGAGACGACTGCCCGCCCAAGCCCCCGTAGCGCGACGAGAAGATGGAGCACGGTTGTGGCAGTTCGGCACATCCATGCCCTTTCCTGGGCACGCCGAAGTGCGACGTGCTCTGTACAAGTCCGGGCTCGTCGGCGTGACTGCCGTGGCGCATGCGCTCGACGCTCTATATGGCGAGCTGATGGATCGCGTTCCTCACGACGTTCGAGTCGCGTGGGCACGGAACCGCACGCCCAGGCAGTACCGGATCCTCGAAACGATGAAGTTCGCCGGCGGAACGCAACGCGCCGCGTGGAGCTCGGAGTTCACATGGCTCTTCGATGAACGTCGGGATCCCGCTCTTCACCCCGACTCCGAGACCCGTCCCCTTGAGCCGCACCCTGCCGGCGGACACAGCTCGCGTGAGCGGGTCCGTTACACCGTCGAAACGATTGCGCGAGCCCTCGACCTGCTTGTCTCTGTCCTTGACGCCCTAGGGGAGTCGACGAAGCTGGGTGAGAGCGCGGTCAAGAGGTATGAACGCCTGTCCGCGCAGATCGCCGCTGAACGACTCGCTGACGCCCGCGTCGCTGCCGTCGTCGACGAGTAGTCGGACCCGGGCCGTCGTATTTCGGCTGCGTTACAGAAGTGACAACACTTTCGGTGTCTCACCCGTGTCTCACCAGCACGCGATTCGGCGTCACATAGCGCAGGGACGACCACATAGCCATGCGGGTTTCCGCCCCCTTCCTGGTGCGGGTAGATTCCCCCGCAAATGCGCTACGTCTTCGACTTCGGCGAGGACTCGGGCGGCGGTCGCGAGCTCCTCGGCGGAAAGGGAGTCGGCCTCGCCGAGATGACGCAGCTCGGCGTCCCCGTGCCCGACGGGTTCACGATCACGACCGAGGCGTGCCGCGCGTACCTCGCGGGGGGTGGCGAGGTCCCTCGGGGTCTCGACGCAGAGGTCGACGAGCACCTCGCGGGCCTGGAGAAGCGGACGGGGAAGGGCTTCGGCGACGAAGGAAACCCGCTCCTCGTTTCCGTGCGCTCGGGTGCGGCGATCTCGATGCCGGGGATGATGGACACGATCCTCAATCTCGGCCTCTCCGATGCCGCCGCCGACGGGCTCGCGGCTTCGACGGGCAACGAGCGTTTCGCGCTCGACTCGTACCGACGGCTCGTCCAGATGTACGGCGAGGTCGTCGACGGAGTCGACGGGCAGCGCTTCGAGCACGCCCTGAGCGACCTGAAGGGCGCGCGGGGGTGTCACGCAGGACGTCGATCTCACCGCCGACGACCTGCGCGAGCTCGTCGCCACGTTCATGACGATCTACGAGGACGAGACCGGGACGGGCTTCCCGCAGGACCCGCGCGAGCAGCTCCGCCGCGCCTATCGGGCGGTCTTCGAGTCGTGGAAGGCCCCTCGCGCGCAGGTCTACCGCCGCGCCAACGACATTCCCGACGACCTGGGGACGGCTGTCAACGTCGTCCAGATGGTCTTCGGAAATCGCGGCGAGCGCTCGGGCACCGGCGTGTGCTTCACGCGCGACCCGGCGACCGGCGAGCGGCGGCTGTACGGCGAGTTCCTCGCGAATGCGCAGGGTGAGGACGTCGTGGCCGGGATCCGCACGCCCGAGCCGATCGAGCGGATGCGGGAGCGCATGCCCGCGGCGTTCGATCAGCTCGTCGACACGCTCGAGCGGCTCGAAACCCACTACCGCGACCTCCAGGACATCGAGTTCACGGTCGAGGAAGGGACGCTCTACCTCCTGCAGACGCGCACCGGCAAGCGAACCGCCGCCGCCGCCCTGCGCGTCGCTGCGGAGATGGTCGACGAGGGGCTGATCTCCCGCGAGGAGGCCGTAGCCCGCATCGACCCGGGCCAGCTCGACCAGCTCCTGCATCCGATGATCGACCCGTCCGCGAGCGTCGACGTGGCCGCGCACGGCCTCAATGCGTCACCCGGAGCGGCATCCGGCGCCATCGTGCTCGACGCGAACACGGCCGAGGAGCGGGGCAGGGCGGGCGAGGACGTGATCCTCGTTCGCTGGGAGACGACTCCGGACGACATTCACGGTCTCATCCATGCGGCGGGGGTGCTGACCGCCCACGGCGGCATGACGTCGCATGCGGCCGTCGTCGCTCGTGGCATGGGCAAGCCGTGCGTCGCCGGGTGCGAGGAGCTGTCGATCGACGTTGCCGCGGGCGTCGTGCGCCTCGGAGCGCACGAGCTTCGCGCAGGAGACGTCATCACCGTCGACGGCGGCACCGGCCGTGTCATCGTCGGCTCAGTGCCGCTCGTGCCTCCGGCGCTCGACGAGAACTTCGGCACGATCCTCGAGTGGGCCGACGGCCTGCGCCGTCTTCGCGTGCGCGCCAACGCGGACACACCCGAGGACGCGGCAAAGGCGCGGGAGTTCGGCGCCGAGGGCATAGGTCTCTGCCGAACCGAGCACATGTTCATGGGGGAAGACCGGCTGCCCGTCGTGCGCGAGATGATCCTCGCGCGCGACGAGGAAGAGCGGCGCGCGGTGCTCGAGCGCCTGCTGCCGATGCAGCAGGGCGACTTCGAGGGGATCTTCGAGGCGATGGCCGGCCTTCCGGTGACGATCCGTCTCCTCGACCCGCCGCTCCACGAGTTCCTGCCGCCGCTCGAGGAGGCGACGTCCGACGCGATGCGCGACCGCATCCGCCAGCTGCACGAGGCGAATCCGATGCTCGGCACGCGCGGCTGCCGGCTCGGGCTGCAGTTCCCGGAGATCTACGAGATGCAGGTGCGAGCCATCGTGCGCGCCGCGCGCGCCGTCCACGAACGGACGGGCGAGGCGCCGCTCGTCGAGGTCATGCACCCGCTCGTCGGCTTCACCGAGGAACTCGTCCGCCTTCGCGAGCTGACCGAGCGCGTCGCGGCCGAGGAGCCGACGGTCGAATACCTGTGCGGCACGATGATCGAGCTCCCGCGCGCGGCCTTGCGCGCAGACGAGATAGCCGAGGAGGCCGACTTCTTCTCCTTCGGCACGAACGACCTGACGCAGACGACGCTCGGCTTCTCGCGCGACGACGCCGAGGGCAAGTTCCTCACCTACTACCTCGAGCACGGGATCCTCGAGCGGAACCCGTTCGAGGTGATCGACGAAGACGGCGTCGGCGATCTCATGCGGATCGCGGTCGAGCGAGGGAGAGGCGCGAAGCCGGGAATCAAGCTGGGGATCTGCGGGGAGCACGGAGGCGAGCCACGCTCGGTCGCGTTCTGTCACCGGCTCGGGCTCGACTACGTGTCGTGCTCGCCGTACCGCGTGCCGCTCGCGCGGCTCGCGGCAGCTCAGGCGGCGCTCGCCGAGGCCGGTGTCACGGCCGTCGCCGTCGGCGGCTAGGCGACGCTCAGCACCGCGACCGCGACGCTCAGCACGCCGACGGCCGCCATCGAGAGCGTCGCGACCGCCGGTGAGCGCCTGAAGCTCGAGTAGGCCAGCGCGCACAGCCCGCCGCCGATCAAACCGCCGACGTGGCCCCCGATCGAGACCCCGGGGATGATGAACGTGATCGCGAGATTGAAGACGACGAGCCCCATCGCCTGGCCGCCGAAGACCCAGATGCGACGTGCCTCGAGCACGAGCGCGGCGCCCATGATCCCCCAGATGGCGCCGGACGCACCGACCGTGAGCGCGTTGGGAGACCAGATGAGCGCACCGGCCGATCCTGCGAGTCCGGAGACGACGTACACGAGCAGGTACCGCCAGTGGCCGAAGTACTCCTCGAGAGAAGGCCCGATGAACCAGAGCACGAGCATGTTCATGCCCAGGTGGAGGATCCCGTAGTGCAGGAACGTGGCCGTGAGGAGTCGCCACCACTCGCCCTCCGCGACGCCGACGACCTGTCCGCCGGAGTCGACCGCACTCGAGACGAGAACTCCGTGCTCGTAGATCCAGCCGGTGTTCGCGCTGAGCCCAGCTCCCATGAGGAGCTGCACGAGGTACACGCCGACGTTGATGCCGATGAGCGTGAACGTGACGAAGGGCCCGTACAGGGAGAGGGTGCGCGTTGCGCTGCGCGCTGCCCGTTTCGGCGCCGCGGTCTTCCCTCCGGTCGTCGCGTGGTCCGGGCAGCGGATGCCGACGGGCCCGTAGGTCATGCAGTCCGGGCAGATGCCGCGTCCGCAGTCGGAGCACGAGACGTACGTCTCACGGTCGGGATGCCTGTAGCAACGAAGGGCTTCCGCCACGGGCGGCTAGCGTACCCGCGTGCGTGTCGACGTCGTGTTCACTCCGGACGAGGCCGGAGCGGCCCCGACCGGACTCGTGATCGACGTCATCCGCGCGACGTCGACGATCTGCCAAGCGCTCGCAGCGGGCTACGAGCGGGTCTTCTGTGCGGCCGAGGTCGAGGAGGCTCGCGCGCTCCGCGACACGCTCGGAGAGGGCGTGCTGGGCGGCGAGCGCGACGCGGTCCGGATCCCGGGCTTCGATCTCGGAAACTCGCCGCGCGAGTACGTCGAGCCCGCCGGCTCAACGCTCGTCCTCTCGACGACGAACGGCACGCGCGCGGTGGTCGCTGCAGCCGCACGCTGCGAGAGGGTGTACATCGCGGCGCTCCTGAACCTCGCGGCCGTCGTCGAGGCGGCGCGTTCGCACGGAGACGACGTCCTCGTCCTGTGCGCCGGCGTCCAGGGGAGGCCGAACCTCGACGACACGTACGTCGCAGGTCGCATCGTCGAGCTCCTCGGTTGGGAGCGCACGGATGCTGCCGAGGTGGCCGCACGACTCGTGTCGACGTGGGGCGGGGCGGAAGACGCGCTGCGGGCATCGCGGAGCGGCCGCAACCTCATCGCGAACGCGCCCGAGCTCGAGCCGGACATCCCGTTCTGCTCGCGCGAGAGCGTCCTCGACGTCGTGCCGCGTTTCGTGGCGATGCGCGACGGCGCGGCCGAGATCGTCGTCTGAGGGCGTTTCGCGGGATCACCCGACTGGTCGAATCGAGCCGGGTAGGAGCCTGTCTACACTCGACCGGTGATCGTCAACCGCGATCCGGAGGTGCGAGGCCCGTACACGGCATTCGCGGAGGTCGCGGGGGCATACGAGCGCGGCCGTCCCGGCTATTCGGACGATGCGGTCCACTGGCTCGCCGGATTCGAGCCTTGTGACGTCGTCGATCTCGGCGCGGGCACCGGGAAGCTCACCCGCGCGCTCGTCGGCCTCGGACACAGGGTGACGGCGGTCGAGCCGCTCGACGAGATGCGGGCGGAGCTCGAGGCGATACTCCCCGACGTGCACGCCGTCGCCGGGAGCGCCGAGGCCATTCCGCTCCCGGACTCGTCGGCGGACGTCGTGACGTCGGCGCAGGCGTTCCACTGGTTCGACCACGACGACGCGTTGCCTGAGATCGTCCGCGTCCTCCGCCCGCGAGGCCGCATCGCCCTCGTCTGGAACTCACGCGACGACCGCGATCCATGGATGGCGCGCCTCAGCGCGATCATCGGTAACGAGACGATTCAGGAGTCCGACGTCGTCCCCGTCCTCGACGCGAGTGCGCTGTTCGGAGCGGTCGAGACGGCGCGTTTCGCCTTTCAGCAGACACTGGATCGCGATGGGCTGCTCGACCTCGTCCTCTCGCGCAGCTACCTCGCGAAGCTGCCGCCGCCGGAGCGCGAGCCCGTTCTGGCTGCGGTCGGTCGCCTCTACGACGAGACCGCTGCGCCCGAGGGAGTGAGACTCGCCTACGTCACCGAGTGCTTCCGCGCCGAGCGCCGGGCGACGTAGCGCTCTACGCCGACTGCGCGACGGCGGTCGCGCTGTCTGTCCGCACTGTCACAGGCAGGCTGACGGAGATGCCGCGATGCAGCCGCGCAGCGGCTGCCTTCAGGGATCCTCGCGCGACCGAAATCCAGCGTTAGCGGATTCCGGTCTTGCGCACTAGGAGAACTCGCGGCGGACGGCTTCGACGTTGTTGCCGTCGGGGTCGAGCACGAAGGCTGCGTAGTAGCGCCCTCCCTCGTCGGAGCTGTACTGCTCCCGAACGCCCGGAGCGCCGTTGTCGCGACCTCCGGCGTCGAGGCCGGCGCGATGGAACGCGTCGACCTGCTCGCGCGAGTCGGCGACGAATGCGATGTGCACCGGGCCGCTCGTGCGCGGCTCGTCGTCCGTGACGACGAGGTTGGCGAACTGCGCTCCGCGGTCGCCCTCCCAGACCGCCGGTATGCCGAGGGGCTCGAGGATCGCCCGATAGAACGCGACGCTCGCCTTCGCGTCCTCGACGCGGATGTGCACGTGGTCGAAGACGATCCGCGTCCAGTCCCAGTCGGGGCTCATTCGAGCTCCTGCTCGTTCGCTTTTCGCTCGACCCAGCGAGCGAAGCGGGTGTGTGCGAGTCGGCGTCCTGCACGTGGGCCGGAAAGGAAGCTCCAGATCCCGGCGTAGAGATAGGCCTCGACGAGCGCAATCACCGGCCGAGAGCGTATCTCGGGTTTGACAGGAGAACATGTGTTCGTATAGAACATGTGTTCGAATGGTCGCGTGTCTCCTCATTCCGGGGTTCGAGCTGAGAGCGGCGCTTCGTACCCGCCCGAGACTTGCGCTCGTCCCTGCGGCGCTCGCGCCGGAGGCGGGCGAGGAGCCGCTCCTCGGGCCGGTGACGGCGGCGGCGGAGGCAGCAGGAGTGAAGCCGGGGATGCGGCTCGGAGAGGCGCTCGCGACGTGTCCGTCGCTCGTCCTCGTCGACCGCGACCCGGCAGCGGTCGAGCAGGAGTGGGAAGGCGTCCTGCGGCGTCTCGAGGACGCGGGCTTCGCCGTCGACCCGGTGGAGCAGGGCGCGGTCGTGTTCGAGACGCGCGGCGTGGAACGTCTCTACGGCGGCGTGCAGCCGGCGCTCGAACGCGCGCTCGCGGCGGTGGGATCGACATGGGATCCGCGCATCGGCGCGGCGTCGAGGCGCTTCACGGCGCTCGCGGCGGCGAGCGTCACGCGGCCCGGTCAGATCCTCCTCGTCGCGGCGAAGGAGGAGGAGGCATTCCTCGAGCCGCTCCCGCTCTCGCTCCTGCCGATGGCGTCGAACCGCTACGCGGAGCTTGAAGGGCTCGGGCTGCGCTCGCTCGGCGAGCTCGCACAGCTGCCGAGCGGCGCGGTTGCGGAGCGGCTGGGAGTGGAGGGGAGACGGGCGCAGCGGCTTGCCCGCGGCGGTCGCAAGACGCGCGTGCGCGGGCGCAGGCCCGCATCGGAGCTCATCGAGGTGCTCACCTTCCCCGAGGCGATCGCGAACGAGCTCACGCTGCGACGGGCGCTCGGCTCTCTCCTCGAGCGTCTGCTCGCGCGTCCAGAACGGGCCGGGCGGCCGTTTCGAAAACTCGCGCTGGTCGCCCGGCTCGTCGACGGGGGATCGTGGCGGCGGGTCACGACGTTGCGCGACGCGACGGCCGAGGCAGGCCGGCTGCGCTCCGCGCTCGGGCCGAAGCTGCAGGAGCTCCCCGCGCCGATCGTGGAGCTGCGCGTCGAGGCGGTCGAGCTCGCGGAGCACACGGGACAGCAGCTCGCGCTCGTCGAGCCTGCGGGTGAGGAGGCGGTCGTGCGCCTGCGCGAAGGGCTGCGCCAGGTGCGCGCGAGCACGGGGACGGGGTCGGTGTGCGCAGTGGTGGAGGTTGCGCCGTGGTCGCGAGTTCCGGAAGCGCGAGCGCTCGTCGTTCCGCGGGACGACTAAATGCGCCGCGGCCGGCGCTCGTCGAGACGGGGCCGGGTGCGACGCCGCGCGTCGTGAACCGCGAGCACGTGACGCTCGTGCGCGAGGAGTGGCGCGTCGTCGACCGCTGGTGGACGGACGAGCCCGTCGACCGGCACTACTTCGAGGTCGTCCTCGAGGGCGGCCGGAACGTCTGCGTCTACCGCGACGCCGAGATGGGCTGTTGGTTCACCCAGAACGCCTAGACGTCGAAGACGTCGTGCCTCTCGAAGAACTCGCGATCCGGATCGATGCCCTGTGCGCGAAGCTCGCGGAGCTCTCGGCGGTACTGGACGAAGCCGCCGGGCGTATGCAGGTTGAGCATCCGCACGGGCTCACCGCTCACGTTCCGGAACCAGTGGACGACGTTCGGCGGGGCGAGGACGTACGTCCCGGGCGTCCCGTGGACGACCTCGTCGCCGACGTGGAACTCGATCTCCCCCTCGAGGACGTAGAACGAGTCCGAGTGCAGCTTGTGGAAGTGGGGGTCGACGCCGCTTCCCGGGTCGAACGTGATCTCGAGGAGGGCGAGCTCCGGCCGATCGGCCTTGACGGGGTTCCCTTCACCGGGACCGAGAACGATCGGCTCGTCCACCTAGGTCGCCACGACCTGCTCGAACGCCTCACGCGCTGCTGCGAGCTCCGCCTCGCCACGGGCGTTGTCGAGCGCGCGCAGGAAGGTCGCCCAGCCGGAGCTCGGCGTGTGCGCGCTGAGGAACTGGACGTCCTCCGATCCCGGGAACGAGAAGGTGTGGACGGTGCGTGGCGGCACGTGCACCCACGTTCCGGCCGGCGCAGGGGCCTGGACGCCGTCCACCGTGAACGTCATCTCGCCCTCGAGCACGTAGAACGTCTCGGCGTGCCGCGGGTGGAAGTGCGACGGGGGTCCCGGGACGCCGGGCTCGACGCGCGTCGACGATATGGCGAGCTCTTCGGAGTCGCCGAGCAGGACGACCTCGAGCGACGGGCGCTTGGTGACCAGCTCGCCCGAGCCGGCTGTCACGAGGTCGGGATCGCGACCGCCTCCCTCCGGAGCCGGGTATTGGTCGAACGGCTCCCCGACGAGCTCCTCGTCGTACAACCCCTGGAGGTAGCGGTCGAAGCTCATTCCTGGGACATGGAAGTTGAAGAAGCGGAGATCGTCCGGGCCGTCGTTGCGGAACGTGTGCACGACGTCGGGCGGCACGAGGATGAAGGATTCCGCGCCGACCGTGCGCTCGCCGCTCTCGAGCGAGAGCGTGATCTCGCCCTCGAGGACGTAGAAGCAGTCCGCGTGCTTGTGGTGGACGTGAGGCTCGGGACCGTGCTCACCGGCTCGGTAACGCGTCTCGGTGACGACGAGCTGCTCGCTCGCGACGCAGATGTGAATCGTCCGCTCCAACTTGTCGACGACGAGGATCGATTCCACGCGGTCAGTCTATGAAGTACGCGGAGCTGCACTGCCACTCGGCCTACAGCTTTCTGGACGGGGCGTCGCAGCCGGAAGAGCTCGCAGCCCGCGCGGCCGAGCTCGGGTACGAGGCGCTCGCGCTCACCGACCACGACGGCGTCTACGGCTCGCTCGAGTTCGCGCACGCGGCGAAAACATTCGGCATCCGACCGATCACTGGTGCGGAAGTGACGCTCGACGGCGGCGCGCACGTCACGTTGCTCGTCGAGTCACGGCGCGGATACGCAAACCTCTGCCGGCTGCTCACGACTGCGCATGCAGGCACGCGGCGCGCCGGCCGCGAGGACCGCGAGCCGCTGCCGCCGTCCGTGCCTCTCGAAGCCGTGGCAGAGGCGAACGAGGGGCTCGTCTGCCTCTCGGGGTGCGCGCGGCGCGGGCTCGGGCTCCTCGATCCCAATGCGGCGGCACGCCTTGCAACCGCATTCGGTTGCGAGCGATTCTTCGTCGAGCTCCAGCGGCCGTTCGAACGGGGAGACGCGCGGCGCTTCGGGCTCCTGCGCGACCTCGCCGAGCACCTCGGCGTCGAAACCGTCGCGACCGGCGACGTCCACGCGCACCACCCGCGGCGCACACTCCTTCAGGATGTCCTCGTCGCGATCCGCTGCCGCACCTCGCTCGAGGGCTGCGAGCCCGAGCGACGCGGGAACCGCGAGAGCTACTTGCGTCCGCCCGAGGAGATGCTCGAGCGATTTTCCTCCGACCGCGCCGCAGCCGAGCGAAGCGTCGCGCTCGCCGAACGGCTCGAGTTCGATCTCACCGAGGAGCTCGGCTACCGCTACCCGGACTTCTCGGACGGAGCGGAGCCGGCCATCCGGCAGCTCGCGGCGATCTGCCAGGCAGCGGTCGCCGAGCGCTACGGCGGTTCGAGGGCGACGCAAGCCTCGCCCCTACAAGCTCCCGTAGGGGCGAGGCTTGCCTCGCCCTCGGCGTTGCGAGAAGCAGCATCTAGACGCCTGGAAGACGAGCTCGCGCTCATCGACGAGCTCGGGCTCGCCGGCTTCTTCCTCCTCCACCACGAAGTGCTCGAGATCGCCCGCGAGTGCGCGCGCGAGGTGCGCGGGACGGACTCGCCGCGGAGCTTCCTCCCGCCGGGCAGGGGGAGGGGAAGCTCGGTCGGCTCCATCGTCTGCTACCTCACCGGGCTCTCGCACGTCGATCCCGTCTCGAACGAGCTCTCGCTCGGCCGCTTCCTGAACCGCGAGCTCGCGTCCGTCCCGGACATCGACCTCGACTTCCCGCGCGACATCCGCGAGAAGCTCATCGTTCGCGTCACCGAGCGGTACGGGCGCGAGCACGCCGCGCTCGTCGCGAGCTTCGCGACGTATCGCTCACGCGGCGCGATCCGCGACGTGGGGAAGGCGCTCGGCCTCCCGTTCGCGGAGCTCGAGCGGCTCGCGCGCCTCTCGGACGGCTGGAACGCGAAGCGCGTGGGGGAGGAGGTCGCGCGGCTGCCCGACGGCGAGCAGAAACTCAGGTCCAAGCGCTGGCGAGCTTTCGCGTGGCTGACCGGCGAGATCTCAGGGCTGCCGCGCCACGTTTCGCAGCATCCGGGCGGGATGATCGTCTCGACGCGGCCGCTCGATCGAGCTCGTCCCCGTTCAGCCCGCTGCGATGGCCGGGCGCCAGCTCTGCCAGTGGGACAAGGACTCGTGCTCGGACGCGGGCTTTCTCAAGATCGACTTCCTCGGTCTCGGGATGCTCTCGGCGGTCGAGGACTGCGTCGAGCAGATCGCGCGGACACACGACGAGGTGATCGACCTCTCGCGCATCCCCTTCGACGACGAGGTGGTCTACGACGACATCAAGCGCGCGGACACGATCGGCACGTTCCAGATCGAGAGCCGCGCGCAGATGCAGAGCCTTCTCCGCACCAAGCCGGCGAACCTCGACGACCTCACCGTCCAGGTCGCGCTCGTGCGGCCCGGCCCGATCCAGGGGAAGGCTGTGCACCCGTACATCGACGCGAGGCAGAAGCTGCGCGAGGACCCGTCCTACGTCTTCCCGGTCGACCACGAGCTCCTGCGCGAGCCGCTCCGCTCGACGTTCGGCGTCGTCGTCTTCCAGGACCAGGTGCTCGAGGTGGCGATCGCGCTGGCCGGCTTCACGGTCGGAGAGGCGGAGGGCCTGCGGCGCGCGATGAGCCGCAAGCGGAGCCACGACGCGCTCGAGGCCTTCCGCGAGCGCTTCATCGAGGGCGCGGCCGGGAAGGGCGTCGACGCCTCGATCGCGGACACGGTCTTCGACAAGCTCGTCGGCTTCTCGGGCTTCGGCTTCCCGAAGGCGCACGCGGCTGCGTTCGGGCTCCTTGCGTACCAGTCGACGTGGCTGCGCCACTACTACCCGGCAGAGTTCCTGTGCGCGCTCCTGAACGAGCAGCCGATGGGCTTCTACCCGCCTTCGACGCTCGTTCGTGACGCGCAGCGCCACGGCGTCGAGGTGCTTCCCGTCGACGTCAACCTGAGCGGCGCACGGTGCGTCGTCGAGTGGGAGGCGGTGCGCATCGGCCTCAACTACATCTCCTCGGTCGGGAAGGAGGACGCCGAGGCGCTCGTCGCCGAGCGGCGGTACGGGCCGTTCCGTGACATCGCGGATCTCTCCCGCAGGTCACGTCTTTCGTACGACGGCCTCGAGGCGCTCGTCAAGGGCGGCGCCTGCGACGGCTTCTGGAAGCCGCGCCGCGACCTCCTCTGGGAGCTCGGGCTCGTCTTCCGCGCACAGTCCGTGCCGGGGTCCGAGGGCGAGCTGAAGCAGCTCCCGCTCGAGCTCGAGCCCACGACCGAGACGCCGCCTCTCCGCGACCTCACGCGCTGGGAGCGCATGCTCGCCGACTATCGCCACACGAGCATGTCGATCGAGACGCACCCGCTCTCACTCCTCCGCCCGCATCTCCCCCCGGGGACGCTCTCCAGCGAGGAGCTTCACATCGCGCGACACGGCAGGCAGGTCGCCTTCGCCGGGATGACGGTCGCGCGCCAGCGCCCGTCGACCGCGAAGGGCATCGTCTTCATGCTCCTCGAGGACGAGCACGGCCAGGTGAACCTGATCGTCCCGTCCGAGATCTACGAACGGCACCGTGCAACCGTGCGCGCCGAGCCACTCGTTCTCGCGCGGGGCCGCTACGAGCGGGTGGGCGAGAACCGCAACGTCCTCGTCTCCTCGCTCGAGTCGCTGGGCCCGCTGGCGCGCCGCGTGGCGAAGGACGACACCGTGTGGGAGTCGCTCCCGCGGCCGCACTCCTTCGGGCGCAGATAGCCCTCTATCCTCGCCGCATGACCGAGGTGCGCTTCGCGCGGAGCGGCGACGTCGACATCGCCTACCGCGTCGTCGGGGACGGTCCCGTCGATCTCGTGTACGCCCAGGGCGCCTATACGCACCTGGAGATCTACTGGGAGCTTCCGCAGTTCCGGCGCTACTGCGAGCGGCTCGCCGAGTTCACGAGGCTGATCCTGTTCGACAAACGCGGGATGGGCATGTCCGACCGCGTTCCGGGCGCGACGACGCTCGAGGAGCGGATGGACGACATCCGCACGGTGATGGACGCGGTCGGCAGCGAGCGGGCAGCGGTGACGGGCGAGTCCGAAGGAGGTCCGCTCGCGATGCTCTTCGCCGCGGCGCACCCGGAGCGAACGGTCGCGCTCATCCTCCAGGGTGCGGAAGTCCGCGAGCGCACGGACGACGAGTGGCCGTGGGGAGAAAGCTCCGAGGAGGGGTTCGAGGCGTCGATGGCGACGTTGCCGGAGCGTTGGGGCAAGGGAGTGGGGGTCGACTTCATCGCTCCGAGCGTTGCCGGGCAGGAGTGGGCAAGGGCATGGCGCGGGCGCGTGCAGCTCCACGCGCACACGCCCGCCAGCGCCGAGGCGTTCGATGCGAATGGCCTTCGACATCGACGTCCGGCACGTCGTACCGTCGATCAACGTGCCCACCCTGATCGTCCACGCGGCTGGGGATCAGGTCTGCCACGTGGAGAACGCCCGCTATCCTCGCCCGCCGGATCCCAGGGGCGACGTACGTCGAACGTCCCGGCAACGAGCACGTCCCGTGGTTCGAGCCGGACGATACGCTCGCCGAGATCCGTGAATTCCTCACCGGGCGACGCGAGGCAGGATCACCTGACCGCGTGCTCGCGACGGTCCTGTTCACGGATCTCGTCGGTTCGACGGAGCAGGCCGTCGAGCTCGGAGACCGCCGTTGGCGGGACCTCATCGAGCAGCACCACGCTGCGGTCCGGCGTGAGCTCGCGCGCTTCGACGGGCGGGAGATCGACACGGCCGGCGATGGTTTCTTCGCGACGTTCGACGGGCCTGCTCGTGCGATTCGTTGCGCCCAGTCCATCGTCGAGGCCGTGGGGCCGCTCGGGCTCGACGTGAGGGCCGGTCTCTACACGGGCGAGGTCGAGCTCGCCGACGGCAAGGTCGCGGGGGTCGCGGTGAACATCGGCGCACGCGTCGCGGCACGGGCGAATGCCGGCGAGGTGTTCGTGTCCGGCACCGTCAAGGACCTGGTCGCCGGGTCCGGGCTGGGGTTCCAGGACCGTGGAACCGCCGAGCTCAAGGGCATCCCGGGCGAGTGGCGACTCTTCGCCGTGCAGAGCTAGCCGGAGAGCGTGAACGCTGTCTCGACGATGCCGATATGGGTGAACGCCTGTGGGAAGTTGCCGACGAGTCGCCCGCGCTCGGGGTCGTACTCCTCGGAGACGAGACCGACGTCGTTGCGGAGCGCGAGCAGGCGCTCGTAGAGCTCGACCGCCTCGTCGCAGCGTCCCTGCTGGTGGAGGACCGCAGCGAGCCAGAACGAGCAAGGCAGGAACACGCCCTCACCCGGCGGTAGGCCGTCGACGTCGGCGTTCTCCTCGTCGGCGCGGTAGCGCTCGACGAAGCCGCCGCGGACGAGCTCCTTCTCGACGGCGCGCACGGTGTCGACGACGCGCTCGTCCGTCGCGGGCAGGAACCCGACGAGCGGGATCAAGAGGCAGCTCGCGTCGAGACGGTCCGAGCCGAAGAACTGCGTGAACGCGCCGACCTCGGCGTTGTAGCCCTCGCGCAGCACCTCGTCCTTGATCGCCTTCCTGGCAGCCTTCCAGCGGTCGAGCGGGCCGTCGCGCCCGAAGCGCTCGACCGTCTTCACCGCACGGTCGAACGCCACCCAGGCCATGACCTTCGAATGCGTGAAGTGGCGGCGTGGCCCGCGCACCTCCCAGATTCCCTCGTCGGGCTCGAGCCAGGCGGACTCGAGCCAGTCGAAGAGCCTCCCCGTGAGCCGCCATGCGTCGTCGGACGGGACGAGGCCCTGGCGCCGACCCTGGTACAGGGCGTCGATCACCTCGCCGTAGACGTCCAGCTGCAGCTGGTTCGACGCGCCGTTTCCGACCCGGACGGGCCGAGATCCCTCGTAGCCGGCGAGCCATGGGAGCTCGAACTCCGTCAGGCGTCGCTCGCCCGCGACGCCATACATGATCTGGAGGTCCTCCGGCGAGCCGGCGATCGCACGGAGTAGCCAGTCTCGCCAGTCCGCCGCCTCGTCCACATAGCCGGCGCGGATGAGCGCGAGCAGTGTCAGCGTCGCGTCGCGCAGCCAGCAGTACCGGTAGTCCCAGTTGCGGACACCGCCGATCCACTCGGGGAGCGACGTCGTCGGTGCGGCGACGATCCCGCCGGTCGGGGCGAACGTGAGCGCTTTCAGGGTCAGGAGCGAACGGTGGACGGCGTCGTGCCAGCGGCCTTCGTAGGTGCAGCGCTCCGCCCAGTCCTCCCAAAAGGACACGGTGTTGACGAGCGCATCCTCGGGGTGAATCGGGTCGGGGGGTGACTCGTTCGACGGGAACCACCTCAGCACGAACGGCACCCGGTCGCCTTCCGAGACCGTGAACGACGCGACCGTCCTCAGGTCGCGACCCTCGTGCTCCACCGGAGTGCGGAGCACGACGGCATCGGGCCCGGCAACGGCGACGAGCGTGCCTTCGAGCGTTCGCACCCACGGCACGATCCTCCCGTAGTCGAAGCGAATGACCAGCTCCATCTCCATCTCCACGCGGCCGCGCACGCACTCCACGATGCGAACGAGATCCGGGTTCGTCTCGCGTGGAGGCATGAAGTCGATGAGCCGGACGACACCGTCGTCGCTCGCGAATTCGGTCTCCAGGACGAGAGTGTCCCCGCGGTACCGGCGACCCGCCGGCCGGAACTCTCCTGCGGGCTGGATGGTCCAGTGTCCGTTCTCGGCGTCGCCGAGCAGTGCCGCGAACATCGCTCCCGAGTCGAAGCGGGGGAGGCAGAGCCAGTCGATCGCTCCGTGGCGGCTCACGAGCGCAGCCGTCTGGAGATCTCCGATCAGCCCGTAGTCCTCGATGAGTGCCATCAGTGCGCCTCGTCCATGAACGTCGTGTAGCGGCCGCCGAAGCGCTTCCGTGCTGCGCGATCGAACGCCGCCCGGTACTCGTCGGCCGTGGTCACATCGAGCGATGACGCATACGTCTCGCGAATCTCGTAGAGCCGCTCACCGACCGCATCGACGACGAGCTGGTAGTCACCGTACAGCTCCTCGGACTCGTTGGCGCCGGCGTTCGTCCAGGCGGCGTCTGCCTCCGTGGCCTCGGCCAGCAGCGCGGATTCGTCGCTCGCGAAGACGTCGAGCTGCCGCTCGACGAGGTCGTGGAACCTCCCCCGCCGGAACATCACGCGATCTCGCGGTAGAGGTCGAGATGGGCGGCCGCGGAGGCGTCCCAGGTGAGCTCCTCGCGTGCCCGCTCTGCGCCCTGACGCGCGGCGGCCAGCGCCTCGGGGTCGGCCGTGATGCGGCGCAGAGCCTCCGCCATCGCCTCGACGTCGCCGGGCGGGACGACCGCGCCCGCGCCGAACGCACCCACGACCTCGCCGAGGCCGCCGATGTCGTAGACGATCGCGGGCACGGCGGCGCCGAGCACCTGCAGGAGCGCGCCTGAGACGTCGATCTCGGCCCGGTACGGGAACAGGGCGACTGTTGCCTCGGACAGGGCCTGCCGCAGCTCCGCGTCGGGGAGGTATCCGAGTCTCCACTCGGCACGGTCGCCTGCTATCGCCTTCAGCCCGTCGAGCGGCACGCGCGGGTCCCCGACGACGAGGAGCCGGGAGTCGTCGACGCCGAGCACCGCCTCGACAGCGTCCTCCGTCCCCTTGTACGGGCGGATCAAGCCGAGACAGAGCGCGGTTCGGCCGTCGTCGCGTCGGTCGACCTCGGAGCGGAAGACCGGGTGTCCGATCACCGCGATCTTCTCGTCGGCGACCCCGAAGTCGAGCAGCTGCCCGCGACCGCGCTGCGAGTGGACGACCACCTTGTCGAACCGCCCGAACACCGCCCGCCACATCGCCGTCTTCGAGAGCGTGCGTCGCGGGATGACGTCGTGCGCCGTGAGGACGGCCGGCCCCCGCGGGCGAAACAGCCAGCGGTCGAGCTCGGGCGCACCGAGCCATTGGACGTGCATCACGTCGGGCTTGGCGAACGCCAAGCGCGCCATCCCGAACGGATGCTCGAGGCCCTTCACGGCGAGCCGGGCGCGGTTTCCGCCGATCCTCGACGAGAGCGGATAGAACCACTCGCGCACCTCGTAGCCCTCGGCGGGCGCGACCGAGCCGAAGCGAAAGCGGGAGGTGACGAGCTCGACGTCCGCGCCTGCACGCGCGAGAGCAGTTGAGAGCGAGCGGTCGTACGGAGGCGTGTACGCGGGCGGGTCGGCGATGACGACACGCATCGGCCGAACGTTAGACGCGGTGTCGGCAGAATCCCGCGCGTGACCTATGAGGACGCGCGCGCCCAGTTCCCGGTGCTCGAGCGGTACGCCTATCTGCAGGCCGGGAGCGTCGGGCCGCTGGCGCAGGGGACGATCGACGCGATGCACGCGGCAGAGGAAGACGGGCTGCAGAACGGGCGCGGCTCGGCCGCGCAGTTCGCGCGACTCCTCGAGGAGCGCGACGAGCTCCGCGGGCAGATCGCAGCGCTCGTCGGCGTCACCGCCGACGCGGTCGCGCTGACGGCCTCCACGACCGACGGCTGCAACATCGTCCTCGCCGGCCTCGGGCTCGAGCCGGGAGACGAGGTGATCACGACGACCGACGAGCACTTCGGGCTCATCGGGCCGTTGCACACGTCCCGGGCGAAGGTCGTCGTCGTCGAGCCGGATGCGGAGCTGATCGCCGCGGCGGTGACTGCGAGGACGCGGCTCATCGCCCTCTCGCACGTCCTCTGGACGACCGGCGCGGTCTTGCCGGTTCACGAGCTCCGAGCGCACACGGGGCTGCCCATTCTCGTCGACGGAGCGCAGTCGGTCGGCGTCCTAGACGTCGACGCGACCGGTCTCGACTACTACACGGTCTCGGGCCAGAAGTGGCTGTGCGGCCCGGAGGGGACGGGCGCACTCGTCGTCGCCGAACCGCAGGCGCTACGGATCGCGCGGCCCAGTTACCTCGCCCAGCAGGGATACGAGCCCGACGGGGCGTTCCAGGCCAAGGACGGTGCGGCGCGGTTCGACCCGAACCTGACGCCGAAGGCGGCAGTCGCCGGCCTTCGTGCTGCGATTTCCTCCATCCCCGAGTGGGCACACGAGCGCGCGTCCGAGATGGCCGAGCGCTTCCGGGCCGCTCTTCGCGAGGCGGGCTTCGATGTCGTCGTGCCCGAGCAGCGCGCGACACTCGTCTCGTGGCGCGTTCCCGCCGACGAGTCGGCGGACGTCGTCGCTCGACTGGCCGAGGTCGACGTGGTCGTGCGCGACCTGCCCGGGCGCGGCCTCGTGCGAGCGTCCGTCGGCTGGTGGAACGACGAGTCGGATCTCGACCGCCTCGTGGCGGCGTTGTAGCCTCGGGGCATGTGCTTCGACCTCGATTCCGCGCCGCCCATTCCACCCATCTCGGGCGCCGCCGTCTCGCACGAGGATCTCGTGCTCGAGGCGGCGGACGGGAACCGCCTTGCTGTGTTCCTCGCGACGCCCGACGCGCCCTCTGCCGTCGGCGTCGTGATCCTCCCGGACGTCCGTGGCCTGTACCGGTTCTACGAGGAGCTCGCGCTGCGCTTCGCCGAGCGCGGCTACCCGGCGGTCGCATTCGACTACTTCGGGCGTACGGCCGGGACGGAGAAGCGCGACGACGACTTCGAGTACATGCCGCACGTCCCGCAGACGACCGCTGACGGCGTCCAGGCCGATGTCGCCGCGTCGGTGGCGCATCTCCGCGCGGCCGGGTGCGAGCACGTCTTCACCGTCGGGTTCTGCTTCGGCGGTCGCAACTCGTGGCTTGCAGCCGCGAGCGGCCACGGGCTGGCTGGTGCGATCGGCTTCTACGGGCGCCCCGGGCCCGGCAACGACGGCTCGCCCGGACCGATCCAGCGCGCGGGGGAGATGACGGCGCCGATTCTCGCCCTCCAGGGTGGCGACGACCCCGCGATCCCGGTCGAGGACTCGCAAGCGTTCGACCGGGCGCTCTCCGAGGCGGGCGTCGAGCACGAGGTCGTGATCTACGACGGCGCGCCACACAGCTTCTTCGACCGCAAGTACGAGGAGTTCGCCTCGGAGTCGGAGGACGCGTGGACCCGCGTCCTCGCGTTCCTCGACCGCTACGCCTGAACGGCGTCGTCGGCCGTACGCAGCCCGAGCTCTGACGCGATCGGCCGCATGGCCACGACGACGTTCGCGATGTGCTCGTCGAGCGAGAGCCCGAGGAGCTCGGCTCCCGCGTACACCTCGTCGCGGTGCACGCCCGCGGCGAAGGAAGGTTGCTTGAGCTTCTTCTTGACGGACTTCGGCTCGAGCCCCTCGAGTCCAGTCGGTCGCACCAGCCCGCACGCGTGCACGAAGCCGGAGAGCTCGTCGCACGCGAACAGGACCTTCTTGAGCTGCGTGTCGCGTGGCATCGCGAGGTGCTCCGCGTGCGAGAGGACAGACTCGATCAGCTCCTCCGGGTAGCCCTCCTCGCGCAGGATCGGCGCGCCGTCCTGGGGATGCTCGTCGAGGGTCGGGTGGATCTCGTAGTCGAAGTCGTGGAGGAGCGCGGTCGCGTGCCAGAGCTCCTCGTCCTCGCCGTACAGCCGCGCGTAGAAGCCGACGGACGCCTCGACCGCGAGCGCATGCCGCAGGAGAGCCTCGCTCTTCGTGTACTCCGTGAGCGTCTCCCACGCTTCGGCTCTGGTCGCCCGCATGGCGAAGTACCATAGCCGCCGCCGTTGGAGCCCCAGGTGACTCAGAAGACCGTCGCCGCGTTCGGAACGTGGTCGTCGGAGATCTCTGCCGCGATGGTCGCGGAGGCAGGCGTGCGCCTGTCCGCGCCGTCGATCGAAGACGGTGTCGTCTGGTGGCTCGAGGGCCGCGCCGCCGAGGCTGGACGCGTCGTCCTCGTCAGGCGTGATCCGGACGGAAGCGTCTCCGACGTCGTTCCGACGGACTTCAACGTGCGCACGTCGGTGCACGAGTACGGGGGAGGCGCCTACTGCATCCACGGTGGGGTTGCGTTCTGCTCGAGCTTCGACGACCAGCGCCTCTACCGGATCGAGCAGAGTGGCGCTGCGGTGGCGATCACACCCGCCGTCGCCGGTCGGCGCCATCGCTATGCCGATGGCCGCGTCACGCCCGACGGTCGCCTCTGGATCGGCGTCCGTGAGCGTCATACGGACAGCGACAGCTCCCGGGATGTCGTCAACGAGCTCGTCGTCGTTCCCACCGACGGATCTGCCGAGCCGCGCGTCCTCGTCGAGGGCCGGGACTTCTACGCTGCGCCGCGCATCTCGCCCGACGGGTCTCGGCTCTGCTTCGTGTCGTGGCAGCTGCCGTGGATGCCCTGGGACGGCTGCGAGCTGCAGGTTGCGGAGCTCACGCCCGAGGTCGAGGTGACCGGCGTGGAGCGCGTCGCCGGCTCCGACGGGGAGGAGTCGATATGGCAGCCGGAGTGGAGCTCCGACGGCGATCTCGTATTCGCGAGCGACCGAACCGGCTGGTGGAACCTCGAGCGGATCCGCGGTGACGCGCGGGAGGTGCTCCACGCAGCGGACGCCGAGTTCGGGTATCCGGCGTGGGCCTTCGGCGCGCGCTCGTTCGCGTTCCTCGGAGACGGTCGGATCGTCTGCTGCTACGACTCGGGAGGGTTCACGCATTTCGCGACGCTCGATCCTGAGTCGGGCGAGCTGACGTCGCTCGACCTCGAGGTCGACTCGCTCACGGGGTCGCCGTACGTCGTCGCCGAGGGCTCACGCGCGGTGATCGTCGCCGGCTCGACGACGAGGCCGAGCGCCGTGGTGCTCGCTCGACGTCGAGCGAGGAACGGAGGAGACGCTGCGAACGAGCGTCGACGTGTCGCTCTCCGATGCGGATGTCTCCGTCGCGCGAGCCGTCGAGTTCCCGACCGAAGGCGGGTTGACGGCATACGCCTTCTTCTATCCGCCGACGAACGCAGCGTTCGAGGCGCCGAGCGGCGAGCGACCGCCGCTCATCGTCGAGAGTCATGGTGGCCCGACCGGGAACGCGACCGCGTTGTTCGGCCTCGGCGTCCAGTTCTGGACGAGTCGTGGCTTCGCGGTCGTCGACGTCGACTACGGCGGCTCGACGGGATACGGCCGCGCCTACCGCGAGCGCCTGAACGGACAGTGGGGGGTGGTCGACCTGCAGGACTGCGTGAACGCCGCGCGGTACCTCGTCGACCAGGGGGAGGCCGACCCCGACCGCCTCCTCATCACCGGGGGAAGCGCCGGTGGATATACGACGATCTGCGCGCTCACTTTCACCGACGTCTTCGCAGCCGGCTCGACGTACTTCGGAATCGCCGACCTCGAGCAGTTCGGCGGCGGTGAGACCCACAAGTTCGAGCTCCAGTACGAGCACACGCTCGTCGGGCCGTACCCCGAGCAGGCGGATCTCTACAGGGAACGGAGCCCGATCCACTTCACCGACCGGATCTCCACGCCCATGCTCGTGCTGCAGGGCACGGACGACCGGATCGTTCCGCCGTCACAGGCGGAGCTCATCGTGCGGGCGCTGCGCGAGCGCGGCGTGCCGCACGCCTACCTCCTCTACGAGGGCGAGGGACACGGGTTCCGCAGGGCCGAGAACATCGCCGGCTCGCTCGAGGCGGAGCTCTCGTTCTACGCGCAGGTGCTCGGCTTCGAGCCCGCCGGCGACGATCCCGAAACTCGTGATCGTCAACCTCCCGGAGTAGCCTGGAGCCCGTGAAGACCGCGAGTAGCATTGCGCGCGCGATGCAGTCCTTCGTGATCGAAGGCGGCCGCCCGCTGTCGGGGACGGTGCGCGCGTCGGGCAACAAGAACGGAGCGCTGCCGATTCTCGCCGCATGCGCGCTCGCGTCGGAGGAGATCCACCTCACGAACGTCCCGCGCATCCGCGACGTCGAGACGATGGTCGAGCTCCTCGCCGATCTCGGCGCGGACGTCGAGTGGGTCGGGCCGAACGAGGTCCGCGTCGATCCCGAGGGCATGGGCAAGACCGATCTCGACGCCGAGCTCGCGCGGGAGATCCGCGCGTCGTTCCTCCTCGCGGGACCGCTCCTCGCGCGCTTCGGCCGCGTGACCGTCCCGCCGCCGGGTGGCGACGTCATCGGCCGCCGCCGGCTCGACACGCACGTCCATGCGTTTGCGGCGCTCGGCGCCGACGTCCACATCGACGGCGTCTACGAGCTCACCGCCGACGGACTGCGCGGCACGCGCATGTACCTCGACGAGGCGTCCGTCATGGGGACGGAGAACGCGATCATGGCCGCCGTCCTCGCGGAAGGCGAGACGGTCCTCGGCCACGCCGCCTGCGAGCCGCACATCCAGGATCTCTGCCGCTTCCTCGTCTCGATCGGCGCGCACATCGAGGGCATCGGGTCGAACGTGCTCCACATCGAGGGGCGCGCACAGCTCGGAGGCGGCGAGTACCGGATCGGCCCTGACCACATCGAGGTCGCGAGCTTCGTCGGACTCGCGGCGGCCACGGGCGGCGAGATCGTGGTGACCGACGTCGAGCCCGACGACCTCATCTCGATCGTGCCGGCGTTCCGCAAGCTCGGCGTCGAGATGGAGATCTCGGACTCGAGCGTCCGCGTCCCCGCAGGCCAGCACCTGCTGGTCGAAGACGACTTCGGCGGACAGATCCCGAAGATCGAGAGCGGTGTCTGGCCGGCCTTCCCGGCCGATCTCACGTCGATCGCCGTCACCGTCGCAACGCAGGCCCGAGGGACGATCCTCATCTTCGAGAAGATGTTCGAGAGCCGGCTGTTCTTCGTGGACAAGCTCGTCTCGATGGGAGCGCGGATCATTCTCTGCGACCCGCATCGTGTCGTCGTGACCGGCCCGGCGACGCTCTACGGCGAGCGCCTCGAGAGCCCGGACATCCGCGCCGGCATGGCGATGCTCATCGCCTCGCTCTGCGCCGAGGGAACGTCGACGATCGGGAACATCCGCCAGATCGACCGCGGGTACGAGCGCATCGACGAGCGACTGCGCGACCTCGGCGCCTCGATCGAGCGCACCGAGCTGTGACGAGCGCCGGGGCGGCGCGCATCGACCTTGCCGGGGGCGCCAGGCAGATCGCCACCGGCGTCGCGGTCCTCGACCATCTGCTCGAGGAGCTGGCGGGGGCAGGCGGGTTCGGCGTCCAGCTCGAGATCGCGCCCGACGATCCGGAGGCCGAGGTCGGGCGCGCCGGCGAGGCGCTTCGGCGATGCACTCGCGCCGTTGCTCGCTGCCGAAGGTGCCGGGCGAGGCTCCGGGCTCGCTCCGGCGGACGAGGCGCTCGCGATGGTCGTCGTCGAGGCGTCCGGACGACCGCTCGTCGTCTCGAACGCCGACCTCACGTCGACGCGCGCGGGTGGGCTGCAGAGCGACCTCGCCGCGACGTTCCTCGACGAGCTCGCCGACGCGGCCGGTCTGACCATCCACGTGCGCCTGATCGAGGGAGAAGACTCGCAGCACGTGCTGTCCGCGATCTTCAAGGCGCTCGGCATCGCGCTCGCGAACGCGACGAGAGGAGACGGGTAGTGGCCGAGAAGGACGTCATTCGCACCGATCGGGCGCCCGGGCCGTTCCAGGGCGCGCCGTACAACCAGGCGATCCGCGTGGGCGATCTCGTCTTCGTCGCCGGTCAGCTCGGGATCTCGCTCGAGACCGGCGCGCTCGCCGGCGCAGGCGTCGACCGAGCAGACCGAGCAGATCATGGCCAACCTCGGCGCCATCCTCGACGCGGCGGGAAGCGGCCTCGACAAGCTCGTCAAGACGACCGTGTTCCTCATGGATCTCGGCGACTTCGCGGCCATGAACGACGTGTACGCGAAGCACGTCGGCGATCGACCGCCCGCGCGCTCGACCGTGCAGATCTCCGGCCTGCCGAGCGGCGCCCTCGTCGAGATCGAGGCCGTCGGCCACGTCTGAGCTGTGCGCCTGACCGGGATCCGCGAGAGCGGATCCGGTCGCGCGAAACCGAACCAGACGCTCGCCTCTCGGGCCGCATCCGTCGTGGCCGAGGACGGCCCCTCAGCGACCGGCGGCGGAGAAGCGACAATGAGCCGATGCGCGCCGAGCAGGTCATCGCCACGCACGGAAACACGGACTTCGACGCGTTCGGAGCGATGCTCGCTGCGCGCCTTCTGTATCCCGACGCCGTCGTCGCCGTCACGACGCTCAACCGGAACGTCCGCGACTTCTACCGGCTGCACGCGGAGGAGCTCGGAGCGATCGCCGAGGTCAGCCGCCTCGAGCTCGACGCGATCCGGCGGCTGATCGTCGTCGAGGTGGCGAGCGCGTCACGTCTCGGCGAGCTCGAAGCGGTCGCGCTCGACCCCGATGTCGAGACGGTGCTCTTCGACCACCACGGCGAGCACGACGTGCCCGACTGGGTGTCGGCCGACGCGGCATGTTCTCGACCGACGGCGCGCTCACGACGACGCTCGTCGGCATCGTCGCGGAGCGCGAGCTGCAGCCGACGCCGCTCGAGGCGACGGCGTTCGCTCTCGGCATCCACGAGGACACGGGCTCGCTGACGTACGCGACGACGACGCAGCGCGACGTCGACGCCCTGTCGTGGTGCATCCGCCACGGCGCGCGCCAGGAGCTCGTGAACGAGTACCTGCACACGCCGCTCGCTGCGGGTGAGCGGGAGCTGCTCAAGGCCCTGATGGAGCGCCTGGAGCCGGTCGTCGCGCACGGCGAGGAGGTCCTCGTCGCTGCGCTGCAGTGGCCCGAGTACGTCGACGGCGTGTCGAACCTCGCGCACAAGATCGTCGACCTCACGGACGCGCGTGCGCTCGTGCTGCTCGTCGAGATGGACGAGCGCGTGTTCGTCGTCGTTCGGAGTCGTACGGAGTCGCTCGACGCGGCCGCCGTCGCGGCTGCGTTCGGTGGCGGTGGCCACGCGCAGGCGGCGTCTGCGATCGCGCGTTCCGACCTCGAGTCCGCGCGCGGCCGCGTGCTCGACGTCCTCGCAGAGGCCTCCGGCGGCTACCGCACGGCGCGGGACGTCATGTCGACCCCGGCGCGAACGGTCGAGCCGGGCGCGACCGTCCGGGACGCGATGACGCTCTGCCAGCGGCACGGCCAGAGCGGCGTCTTCGTCGTGGAGGACGGCCGCCTCGTGGGCGGCGTCAGCCGCGAGGACCTCGACAAGGCAGTCGGCCACGACCTCGCGCACGCTCCCGTCCGCGGGATCATGAGCAGCCACGTGGTGAGCGCGCGGGAGGACGCGTCGCTCGCCGAGCTGCGGACGCTCGTCACCTCAGCCGATGACGGTCGCGTCGCGGTGCTCCGCGACGACGCGCTCGTCGGAGTCGTCAGCCGGGCGGACCTGCTCCGCGAGCTCGAGGGAACGACGGCGACGCCTGCAGAGCCCGCCTCGAGCATCGCCAGCGAGCTTCGCGCGTCGCCTCGGCTGGCGGCAGTGCTCGAGGCGGTCGGTGCTCTCGCGGATCGCGCCGACGGCGTCTACCTCGTGGGCGGGACGATTCGGGACATCCTCCTCGGCGAGGAGAGCTTCGACGTCGACATCGCCGTCGAGGGCGACGCGATCGAGTTCGCGTACGCACTTGCGCGAGCCCTCGGGGGTCGCGCGACGCCGCACCGGAAGTTCGGGACGGCGATCGTGTCGTACGGCGACGGCGAGCGCATCGACGTCGTCACGACCAGGACCGAGTTCTACGATGCGCCCGGTGCGCTCCCGACCGTCGAGCGGGCGGGCCTGCGCGAGGACCTCTTCAGGCGCGACTTCACGATCAACGCGATGGCCGCGTCGCTCGCCGCGCACGACCTCGGACGCCTCGTCGATCCGTTCGGCGGCCGCGCCGACCTGGAGGCACGCTTGCTGCGCGTGCTGCACAACCTGTCGTTCATCGACGACCCGACGCGGATCTTCCGCGGCATCCGCTACGAGGCGCGGTACGGGCTCCGCTTCGACGAGCACTCGGCTCGCCTTCTCCGGGGCTGCATCGAGATGGGGCTCGTCGGCGACCTCTCGTCCTCCCGGCTCCGCGACGAGCTCGTGGCTCTCCTCGAGGATCCCGGCGCGGCGGACGGCATCCGGCGACTCGGCGAGCTGGGTGCGGATCGCGCCATCCATTCGCGACTTCAGGGCGACGAGGTCGCCGCGGGTCTCTTCGCCCGCGCGCTCGAGCTGCGCGACGAGCTCGGCGTCGGTGATTCCCGCATGGCGGATCGGGATCGCCGCGCTCGCCAGGGAGCTGACCTCGGACGAGGCGTACGACTGGCTCGAGCGGCTGAAGGTGCGGCGCCGCGACGTCGAGCGCATCGTCGGCGCCGTCACGGTCGCGCCGCGGATCGTCGAGCGCCTACGCTCCGAGGAGCTCGAGCCGGCTCAGGTCGTCGCGCTCGTCGAGCCGTTCGCCCCCGACGCACCGCTGTTCGCACTGGCCCGCGACGACCGGCCGGAGCTTCGCGAGTACTTCGAGCGGCTTCGCGACGTGCGCCTCGAGATCGGCGGAGCGGACCTCATCGCGCTCGGACTCTCGGAGTCGCCCCGAATCGGGGAGATCCTCGGGCGAGCTCCGCCGGCGAAAGCTCAACGGCGAGCTCGAGGGACGAGACGACGAGCTCGCCGCGGCGCGCGAGCTCGCGACGGCAGTCCTGCCCGCATGAGTGTCGCGTCCGCCGCGGAGATCGCGGAGCGCTACGCGCGCGTCCGCGAGGAGGTCGGGCCGGGCGTCACGGTCGTCGTCGCGACGAAGTACGTGACCGCGGACGAGCTCGGCGCGCTGGCCGAGGCCGGCGTCGAGGTGGTGGGGGAGAACCGCGCGCAGGATCTCGAGCACAAGCACGCCGCGTTCGGCGACGCTTTCCGCTGGCACTTCATCGGGCACCTGCAGTCGAACAAGGTGAAGGTCGCGAACGCCCTCTGCGAGCTCGTGCACTCGCTCGGGTCGGACTCGGCCGCCCGGCGACTGACCGTGCCGGCGCTCCTCGAGGTCAATCTCTCCGGGGAGGGCTCGAAGTCGGGCGTCGCCCCGGAGGAGATCGCAGGCTACGTCGATCGCTACCCGCTCATCCGCGGGCTCATGACGATGCCGCCGCTCTCTTTCGACCCCGAGGCGTCGCGACCGTACTTCCGGCGCCTTCGCGAGCTCGCGGCCGAGCACGGCCTGGCCGAGCTCAGCATGGGCACCTCGCAGGACTATCGCGTCGCCGTGGAGGAGGGCGCCACCTTCGTCCGCGTCGGGTCGACGATCTTCGCGCCCGATCGGGGCTAACATCCCGCGGTCATGGGGTTCAGCGACCTCTGGAATCGCACGCTCGTGTACTTCGGGATCGCCGAGGACGAGGAGTGGGACGACGATCAGCTCTCCACGAGCGAGCAGCAGCTCGAGGAGAGCTACAGGCGTCGCGACCGTCAGAACGTGCGGCGGCTCCCGAGCACGGTCGAAGCAGAGGGCTGGGAGTCCGACGAGTCGCCCGAGCCGCGCACCGAGGCGCGAGCGCTCGTCGCGCTTGCGGAGCGTCTCGGCCCCGGCGCCGGCGAAGGTGCACCTCGTCGCGCCGCGCGCGTTCAACGACGCGAAGCAGATCGCGGACCGCTTCAAGGCCCAGATCCCCGTGATCATCAACCTGCAGAGCGCCGACACGGAGCTCTCGAAGCGGCTCATCGACTTCGCGAGCGGCCTCACCTACGCGCTCGACGGGAGCATGCAGCGCGTCGCCGACAAGGTCTTCCTTCTGACGCCGCGCGACGTCGAGCTCTCCGCCGAGGAGCGCGCCCGCGCGATGGAGCGCGGCGGCTTCTACAACCAGGCGTAATACCTCCGCAGGCCGGAATCCCGCGAGTGCGGGATTCCAGACGCTCACGTCAAGACGCGCGCAGCACAGGCGCGAGCGGGATCGCAGTCCTAGGCTGCCGTAGGAACCATCGTCTCGGTGGCGAACACGCGTCCGATGGGCGCGTACGCCTCTCTCGGCCTACTCGCGGACACGGCTTCGTCGCTGCAGAGCTTCGTGACCGTGTTCGTGTCCATCTACATCCTCTTCATCTTCGCGTGGGTGCTGCTCACGTGGATTCACCTGCCCTATTCCAGCGTGGCCGCAACTCTGCAACGATTCCTGGACGAAGTCGTCAGCCCGTACCTTGGCCTCTTCCGGGGCCGGATCCCGACACTCGGGCCACTCGACCTGTCGCCGATCGTGGCCGTGGTCGTCCTGCTCGTTGCGGCACAAGTCGTCAATGCCCTGATCAGGGCGTCTCCTGTAGGAGGTCACATGCCGCTCACACCCGTGGAAGTCAGACACGTCGATCTCAACCGGGCATGGCTCCGCGGTTACCGTCGGAAGCCGGTCGACCAGCTGCTCGACGAGATCGCCGACAGCTTCGAGGAGGTGTGGCGCGAGCGCGCCGACCTCTCCGACCGGCTCGAGGAGCTCGAAGTCGGAAGCCGCGAAGCATCGCGAGCTCGAGGCTCTCCTGCGCTCGACGCTCGTCTCGGCCGAGCGCGCGGCGCAGGACATGAAGGAGCAGGCCCGCCGTGAGTCGGATCTCATCGTCCAGGAGGCGCACGCCGAATCCCGTCGCGTGACGCGCGAGGCCGCCGCCGAGAAGCGGCGCCTCGAGGAGGACATCGTCAGGATCCGCGCGCAGCTCCGCGCTGCGTTCGAGTCGCTCGGCGAGTGGCCCGGGGACAAGCCCGCCGAGGAGAAGGAGGCCGCAACCGCGGTCACCCGGCCGACTCCCGTCGGCGAGGTCACGGACGGTGGGATCCGGAAGGTCGCCGGCTAGACACCTGGTTATCCTTCGGCCGTGACCGCCGGCCCGGATCTCGAGCGCTTCCGGCTCGTCCTCGAGAGCGAGCGGGACCGTCTCTTGCACGCAGCGCAGGCCGTGCACCACGACGGGTCGCTGCTCGAGGAGACCGGCGACCTCGCGATCGGCTCGGGCGATCACATCGCCGACAGCGCTACCGAGACGTACCTGCGCGAGCTCGACGAGGGGCTCGAGGAGAACGCCGAGCACTTGCTCGTCGAGATCGGCGCGGCGCTCGAGCGCATCGACGACGGGACCTACGGCCTGTGCACAGTCTGCGGCCGCCCGATCGGCGCGGAGCGGCTCGAGGCCGTTCCGTACGCGACGCTGTGCATCGACGACAAGCGTGCCGTGGAGCGTTCGGGATGAGCGAGCCGGCACGCACGGACGCGCCCACGGTCGACGTCCGCATCGGCTCGACCGCGAATGCTCTGCAGCCCGTCTCCTCGGCGGAGCGCTCGTTCGCTGCAGGGAGAGCGCAGTGGATCATCCTCCTCCTCGTCGCGGGAGCGGCAGTGGTCGCCGACCAGCTCACGAAGCAGGTGGTCGGGCGGACGCTTGGGCTCGGCGAAAGCGTCGACATCGTCGGGCCGTTCTCCATCCACCACGTTCAGAACTCGGGGATCGCATTCGGTCTCTTCGGTAGCCGGACCTCGATCGTCATCGTCGTTACGGCGATCGCAGTCGGCGCGATGCTCGTGTTCTTCGCACGCTCGGGGCGCCGCCACCCCGTGCTCCCCGTCGCTCTCGGTCTCGTGCTGGGAGGGAGCATCGCGAACCTCGTCGATCGCGTTCGGCTCGGTCACGTCACGGACTTCCTCGATCTCGTCGCCTGGCCGGCGTTCAACCTCGCGGACACCTTTATCGTCGTCGGCGTCGCGATCCTCTTCGGCGCGCTCGTCCTCGCCGATCGGCCGCACCGCATGCACGGAGCGCGCGGTGGCGACGCTTCGCTTCAGCGTCGCTGAGTCGCAGGCCGGGTCGCGTCTCGACCGCGCGCTCGCCGAACGAGACGAGATCGGGACGCGTTCGCTCGCCGAGCGGCTGCTTCGCGACGGCGCGGTGACGGTCGACGGCGCCGCGGAGGTCAAGAGCCACCGGCTCGAGACAGGCGCCGTCGTGGAGGTGCGTCTTCCCGCGCCTGCAGCCGGACTGGAGCCGGAGCCGGTAACGGTGCGGGTCGTCTACGACGACGACCACCTCGTGGTCGTCGACAAGCCGGCGGGCATCACCGTGCACCCTGGCGCGGGCACGTCGACCGGGACGCTCGCCGGGCAACTGCTCACTCTCGGCGCGGCGGGTGGAGACGATCGGGAGCGACCGGGAATCGTCCACCGGCTCGATCGCGACACGTCGGGCCTCCTCGTCGTCGCGCGCTCGGAGGGCGCCTACGTCGCGCTCCAAGCGTGCGATCCGGGACCGCGAGGTCGAGCGACGCTATCTCGCGCTGGTCCGCGGGCGTCCACGCTCGCGGACCGGCCGGATCGAGGCGCCGGTCGGGCGCGACCGGCGCGATCCGACGCGGCGATCGCTCGATACGGATGAGCCGCGCGATGCGGTCACCCGGTTCGAGGTCAGGGAGCTCATGCCCGCCCACGCGCTCCTCGACGTCTCGCTCGAGACGGGCCGCACGCACCAGATCCGCGTCCATCTCGCGGCGATCGACTTGCCGGTCTCGGGTGACCCGATCTACGGAGTGAAGGAGGATCTGGGCTTGTACCGCCAGTTCCTGCACGCCCATCGTCTCTGCTTCACGCACCCTGTGACTGAGGAGTAAGGTCGACTTCGAATCGCCGGCTCCACCCGATCTCGTACACGCGCTCGAGCGCGCCCGCGACGGTTCAAGCTGAGAGCGCGTCGGCGTCGATCCTGGCGATCCAGGCTTCGTGAGCGGAGATGACCTCGGGCGAGTACGACGAGCGGTGCTCCTCGAGACTTCCGCGGAACCACCGCGCCGCTTGCGTGAGGTGTTCCCGTGCGACGCGTCCGTCGCCCGCTTCCCGCGCGAGGTACCCGATGAGGTAGTTCCTCGTCGGAGAGCCCAAAGTGCCGTGGCCCCAGGTCGTGTCGTCGACGTCCGCGGAGAGCAGGAAGCCGAGGACTCCGTCGAGCTCCTCCCAGCGTAGGAACCAGGACTCCGCACGCAGGGCTGCTTCGACCAGATCGTCCGCGTCGAACGTCGCGCGCAGGTCGCAGTACGCCTCTTCCGGCAGCGGCTGCTCGTTCCTCGCCGGCGGCGGTGTAAGCCGTCGTGGCGTCGCGAACCACACGCCCGCCCGGAGCCGGAGGTGCGCCCCGCACCGAGGCGACATGCACGATCTCGACGCGGTTGGCCTGGTGCCTCCAGAACGTTCGACCACGCCTCGTGGTGAATCCCGCTTCCCGCAGGCGTTGCGCCAGGTCGGCGCCGACGCGCTCGTTGGCCGCACGCTGCTCCGCGGCGGGAGCCTGATTCGCCTTCGCACGGACGAGGCGCTCCTTCTGCCTTCGAACCGCTTCGTCGCGTGCCTTCGTCTGCTCGGGCGCCTCGGCGACTGCGGTCGCGATGCGCTTCAGGACGTCGCGGCGCCGGATCTCACCGAGGAGTCGCACCAGCTCGTCACGGGCGTCGAGGTCGGTCGCGCTTCGCGCCACGAGCGAGTCGATCGCAGCATTGCCCACCGCAGCGCTGAGGGCGGTCGTCACCGCTGCGTCGGGCGACGACGCGCTGCAGCGTAGGGCAAGTCGCCCCAGGAGCGGAACGACCCACGGGCCATCGACCGCACGTAGCGTCCAGGCCGCGCCACGGAGGATCGTCTCGTTCCCCGGCGCAAGGAGCCACGAGGGTGGCCACCAGACGTCCTCCGGCGTCGGTACGAGCTCCACGTGGGGCACCGGCTCGAGGAGCTCCCTCACGAGCTGGGCGGTTTCCGCGTCCGCACTCAGCAGCAGCTCCTCGGCTCGTGCTGCCCAGCGCTTGGTGGGGTGGGAGCCGCGAGCCGCGGCGAGGTGCGCGAGGACCTCCTGGACTCCGTCACGACGGCTTGCATGGGCGCGCAGCACCTCCCGCGCCGTGTCGACCCAGCCGTCGCGGTCGTCCAGAACGGAGAGATCGAGGAGGCCGCCCGGCGCCTGGCCGGCGAGGAGCGCAGCGATGCGAGCGGCCGCGTCGCGGTACCCGACGACGTGCGACTGATCCGGCGTCTCGTCGAAACGAGCCCTGAGACGTTCGAGGCCGGCAAGCACGGCAGGCGACCCCGGCGACTCTGCGAGCACGCGCCCGGCAGCGGCGATCGCGTAAAGGGTCTCGTCGAACCAGCTGCGGGCAGGGCTGAGATCGACGAGGAGCTCGACCTCCGGCGGGTCGTACGGAAGCTTCAGCCGGCGGAGACTTCGCATCACTTCGAGGGGAAACGTGTCGACGGGGTCGAGGTGGAGCTTCCGCGTCCGATGCGCCTCCTGCCATGCGCGGTTACGGCGGTCGATGCCCATCGCGAAGCAGGCGACGGCCACGGAGACGAGGAGCGGCCGGGGCAGGGCGAGTAACTGGCGACCCGCTTCCGTGTCTCGTACGCTCGTCCGGCCGTCGTACGTCGTCAGGACGTCCCGCAGCACGTCGCGTGAGAGTTCGCGGTGGCGCTCGAAGAGCTCGACTTGGTCGGGCCGCAATTCCGCCATTGCCGAAATCATCGTCGGAACGAGCTGGTAGCTACACTGCCCGACGGTCTTACGTCCCTTCGACCCGGCGACCAGCCGTGGCGGGGGTGCCGTCGCTGTGAGCGCGGTTCCGCCCGGCCCGTCGGCGAACCACTGTCAACCAACCCGAAAGGGGCTGATCGCGTGTCAGTCGTCTCGATGCGAGAGCTGCTGGAGGCCGGCGTCCACTTCGGCCACCAGACGCGTCGCTGGAATCCCAAGATGCGCCGCTACATCTTCGGTGAGCGTGGCGGGATCTACATCATCGACCTCACGAAGACCCTGGAGCTGCTCGAGGAGTCGTTCGAGTTCTCGCGCAACGTCGCCGAGCGCGGCGGCACGATCCTCTTCGTCGGGACGAAGAAGCAGGCTCAGAACGCGGTCGCCGAGCACGCGACGCGCGTCGGCATGCCGTACGTCTCGAACCGCTGGCTCGGCGGCCTGCTCACGAACTGGAAGACGATCTCCGAGCGCATCGCGTACCTCCACGACCTCCGGCGCCTGAAGGCCGACGGGCAGCTCGACCTGCTGCCGTCGAAGGAGCGGATCGCGATGGAGGCCGACCTCGAGAAGCTCGAAGCGAACCTCGGCGGCGTCGCCGACATGAAGCGCCAGCCCGACGCGGTCTTCGTCATCGACCTGAAGAAGGAGCAGCTCGCCGTGCGCGAGACGCACCGGCTCGGAGTCCCGGTCATCGGCCTCGTGGACACGAATGCCGATCCCGACGAGGCGAACTTCGTCATTCCCGGAAACGACGACGCGATTCGCTCGTGCGACCTCGTCGCGCGTGTGATCGCGGACGGCATCGCCGCCGGGCGGTCGAAGGTCACGACCGCCGAGATGTCGGCGGCCGCCCGCCGGCCTCGGAGCCCGAGGAGGCTCCCGCGGAGGAAGCCGCGCCGGAGCCCGAGCTCGAGCCGGCCGCGGTGGCGGAAGGGAGTGAGTCCGAGTGAGCACCTCTCGCCTGCGGCTCAAGGTCGCGGGGGAAACCACACCCCTCGCCGCTCATGGAGAGGTGCACCCATGAGCTCCACGATCAGCGCATCGCTCGTCAAGGAGCTGCGCGACGCAACGGGCGCCGGGATGATGGACTGCAAGCGCGCGCTCGAGGAGACCGGGGGAGACCTCGAGGCCGCACGTACGCTGCTCCGCGAGCGCGGCATGGCATCCGCGGGCAAGCGGGCGGGTCGCGAGACGACGGAGGGACTCGTCGGCTTCATCATCGACGACGGCGTCGGCTCGATCGTCGGCCTCGGATGCGAGACAGAGCCGGTGTCGAAGAACGACGAGTTCCGGGAGTTCGCGATCGCCGTGCTGCGTGGCGTCCACGCCGGCGGCCCCGAGGCTGCCGAGTCGTTCGAGCAGCAGCGGATCGAGCTCATCGCAAAGCTGGGCGAGAACATCGTCATCGTGAGCCCCACCCGCTTCGAGGCGCCGGCAGGGAACGTCCTCGCGGCCTACGCGCATCCGCCGGCGAACAAGATCGGCGTACTCGTCGAACTCGAGGGAGGCACCGAGGAGCTCGCGAGACAACTCGCCATGCACATCTCGTTCGCGTCGCCCGAGTGGACGACGCGCGACGACGTGCCCGCGGATGTCCTCGCCGCCGAGCGCTCGATCTACGAGAACTCGGACGAGGTGCAGTCGAAGCCCGAGGCCGCACGTGAGAAGATCGTGGACGGCATGCTCAACAAGCGCTTCTTCGCGGCCACGCCAGGCGGTGCTCTCGTCGAGCAGGCGTGGATCCACGAGCCCTCGAAGACGGTCGGGCAGGCGCTCGCCGATGCCGGCGCCTCGGTCGCCGGGTTCGTGCGGATCTCCGTCGGCGGCTCGTGAACACCACTCGCCTCCGGCTCGCGGTCACGGGGGAAACCATGTTTCCCCCGTGTGCCCCCTTCTTCTCGAAAGTGTGGGGAACCTCCCGGTTCCCCACACCCCTCCACGTTCACGAGCCGAGAGCCGGCTCGTGAACACCACGACCGACGAGGTCGCGACAGGCTCGATCCGCCGGTAGCGGCACCCAGTTTCGCCGGGCGCTCCTGAAGCTGTCCGGCGAGGCGTTGCTCGGCGGTCGTGAGTACGGGATCGACCCGCAGACGGTCACGGCGATCGCCGAGGAGATCGTCGCGGTGCACGAAGCAGGGACCCAGCTCGCTGTCGTCGTCGGCGCCGGGAACATCTATCGCGGCATGGCGGCGGCGGCCGAAGGGATGGACCGGGCGACGGCCGACTACGCGGGGATGCTCGCGACGCTGCTGAACGCGCTGTCGCTTCAGGACGCGCTCGAGCGGCAGGGCGTCCACACCCGCGTCCAGTCCGCAATCGCAGTGTCCGAGGTCGCGGAGCCGTACATCCGACGCCGCGCGATCCGACACCTCGAGAAGGACCGCGTCGTCATCTTCGCTGCCGGCACGGGCAACCCGTTCTTCACGACGGACACGGCCGCGGCGCTCCGCGCGCTCGAGATCGGCGCCGAGGCGATCCTCATGGCGAAGAACAGGGTGCAGGGCGTGTACGACGGAGACCCGAACGAGAATCCGAGCGCGCGGTTCATTCCCGAGCTCACGCACCTCGAGGCGATCGAGCGCGGCCTCAAGGTGATGGACACGACCGCGCTCTCGCTGTGCATGGACAACCGTGTGCCGATCCTCGTGTTCGAGCTCGCCCAGGGCAACATCCGCCGGGTCGCGGCGGGCGAGCGCGTCGGCACGATCATCCGGACCCCCTAAGGAGGGCGCATGGCTGCGATCGAGGACTTCCTCGCGGATGCGAAGAGGCGCATGGACAAGTCGATCGAGGCGACGCACCACGAGTTCAACTCGATCCGCACCGGACGTGCCTCTCCGGCGCTCCTCGACCGCGTCACGATCGACTACTACGGGACGCCGACGCCGCTGAAGAGCCTCGCCTCGATCTCGGCTCCCGAGTCGCGTCTGCTCGTCGTGCAGCCGTTCGATCCCGGGTCGATCAAGAACATCGAGCGCGCGATCCAGGAGTCCGATCTGGGCCTGACGCCTTCGAACGACGGCAAGCTCGTGCGACTTCCGATTCCCGCGCTGACCGAGGAGCGGCGCAAGGACCTCGTCAAGGTCGTGCGCCGGGTCGCCGAGGACGGGAAGGTCGCGATCCGCAACGTCCGCCGTGACGTCATGCAGCACCTCAAGGAGCTCGTCGTGAACGGCGACGTCGGAGACGACGAGGAACGTCGCGCCGAGGCGCAGGTGCAGAAGATCACGGACGAGCACACGAAGTCGATCGACGACCTCTTGAAGGTGAAAGAGGCCGAGATCATGGAGGTCTGACGCTGCCCGACGAGGCAGAAGCGGCAGCGAGAAGCGTCGCGATCATCATGGACGGGAACGGGCGCTGGGCGGCGGCTCGCGGCCTACCCGTCGCCGAGGGGCATCGCGAAGGGGCGCGAGCGCTCCGCCGCACGGTCGAGGCGGCCATCGACCTCGGGATCGAGTCGCTCGCCGTCTACGCATTCTCGACCGAGAACTGGGCACGGCCGCCCGACGAGGTCGAATCGATCATCGAGCTCATGGACGAGACGATCGACCGCGAGCTGCCGGACCTCGCGAAGCAGGGGGTCCGCACGCGCTTCTTCGGCCGGCGCGACCGCGTGACGACGGAGCTGCGCGAGAAGATGGCGACGCTCGAAGCCGAGACCGCGCACCTCGACCGGCTGCAGCTGTGGATCGCGTTCGACTACGGCGGCCGCGCCGAGCTCGTCGAGGCGACTCGTGCGCTCCTTCGCAACGGCACTGCACCGGACGACCTGTCCGAGGCGGACATCGCCGCCCATCTCTCTGCGCCCGAGCTGCCCGACCCCGACCTCGTGATCCGCACGTCCGGCGAGCAGCGGCTCTCGAACTTCCTGCTCTGGCAGTCGGCCTACGCGGAGCTCGTCTTCGACGACACGTACTGGCCCGACTTCGGGGAGGAACGGCTGCGCGCTGCCGTCGAGGAGTACGCGAGCCGCGGGCGGAGGTTCGGCGCGAGGTGAACACCGCTCGTCTTCGACTCGCGGTCGCGGAGGAAACCATGTTTCCCCCGCGTGCCCCCTTCTTCCCGAGAGCTTGGGGAACCTCCCGGTTCCCCACACCCCTCCACGCTCACCGCGTGCGGAGCACGCGGTGAGCCCACTCGTCTCGCGCGTCCTGGTCGCGGCCGTCCTGCTGCCCGTCGTCATCGGCCTCGTCTACCTCGGCGGCTGGTGGCTCTTCGCACTCGCGCTCGTCGGCGGCCTCCTCGCGCTGCACGAGCTGTACGTGATGGCGAGAGAGCTGCGGCCGCTGGTGCTGGGTGGATACCTGGGCTTCGTCGCAACGCTGCTCGGTCTCCAGCTCGGGGGCATCGACTGGATGCTCGGCGGGCTGCTCGCGACGTACGTCCTCGCCTTCGTCGTCTACGGACTCGGAGGAGTGAGGCAGTCGGCGACGATGTCGTTCGGCGTGACCGTACTGGGGGTCGCGTGGGTGGGTGCGGGACTCGGCTGCCTGCTTCTCATCCGCGACATCTCCGAGTTCGGGTTCTGGGCGGTCATGGCGGTGCTCTTCACCGTCTTCGCGGCCGATACCGGCGCGTTCTTCGTCGGCCGTACGCTCGGGCGGCACCGGATGGCCCCTGCGATCTCCCCGAAGAAGTCGTGGGAGGGATTCGTCGGCGGTGTGCTCGCGGCCGTCGGCATGTCGTTCGTGATCCTGTACAAGGACCGCGACGAGTTCCTGACGATCCCAGAGTCGCTCGTCCTCGGCCTCGTCATCGCTCTTGCGGCCGTGCTCGGCGACCTGTTCGAGTCCGCGGTCAAGCGCGACCTCGAGGTGAAGGACTCGGGCCGCGTCCTCGGCGGCCACGGTGGGATGCTCGACCGTCTCGACTCGCTCCTCTGGGCCGGGCCTGCCGCCTACTTCACGATCCTCGCGTTCGGAAACGCGTAGCCGTGCCTGAACACGTCCGCGGTTAGCCTTCGACGGTGCCCGACCAGACGAATCGCGCTCCTCGGCGCCACCGGCTCCATCGGCCGCCAGGCGCTCGAGGTGATCGACGCCAACCCCGACCTCTCCGTCTGCGCGCTCTCGTCCGGCTCGCAGCCGCTCGACCGAGCTCGCGGCCGAGCTCGGCGTCGAGCACGTCCAGGTCGGCGGTGACGTCACCGAGCTCCTCGAGCGCGCCGAGCCCGACCTCGTCCTGAACGCCATCGTCGGCTTCGCCGGAGTCGGCGCGACGCTGTGGGCGCTCGAGAACGGGGTCACGCTCGCGCTCGCCAACAAGGAGAGCCTCGTCGCGGCCGGAGATCTCGCACTCGCCGCCTGGCACCGAGGCGGAGGGCCTTCTTCTCCCCGTCGACAGCGAGCACTCCGCGCTCCACCAGTGCCTCGAGGGCCGCGGCCCCGGAACCGTCCACTCCGTCGTGCTGACCGCCTCGGGCGGCCCGTTCCGAAACCGATCGCACGAGGAGCTCGAATCAGTGTCCGTGGAGGAGGCTCTCGCCCATCCGACGTGGTCCATGGGACCGAAGATCACCATCGACTCCGCGACGCTCGCGAACAAGGGACTCGAGCTGATCGAAGCGCACTACCTCTTCGGGCTCGACTACGAGCGCATCGAGGTGGTCGTCCACCCGACCTCGGTCGTGCATGCGCTCGTCCGCCTTCGCGACGGCGCCGCGCTCGCGCATCTCGGATACCCGGACATGCGTGTGCCCGATCTCGTACGCGCTGACCCATCCCGACCGGCGGGCCACGGAGGTGCCGGCGCTCGACTTCTCGGCCGGCCTCACGCTCGAATTCGAGCCGCCCGATCTCGAGCGCTTCCCGCTGCTCGGGCTCGCGCGCGAGGCGGGTGAGCGCGGCGGGACGTACCCGTGCGCCTTCAACGCCGCGAACGAGGTCGCCGTGCACGCGTTCCTCGACCGCCGCATTCGCTTCGTCGAGATCGCCCCCCTCGTCGAGGACGCACTCGAGGCGGTCGACGGCGGCTCCTGCGCGCGACCTCGCCGGAGCTCGTGGCAGGCCGACGAGGAGGCCCGGGGACTCGCGCAGGGAAGATTGGCGCGAGTGTGAGTCTCCTCATCGCCATCCTCGGGCTCGCGTTCCTGATCCTCGTCCACGAGTGTGGACACTTCTTCGCGTCGCTCGCCGTGGGACTACGCCCGCGACGCTTCTACGTCGGCTTCCCGCCAGCGATTGCCACGACGAAGCGGAACGGGATCGAGTACGGCCTGGGCGCGATCCCGCTCGGCGGCTTCGTGACCATCCCGGGCATGCACCGGCCGATTCCGCACGACGCGGAGCGGCGACTCTCGCAGGCCGTCGCGGACGCACCGACGCTCGGTGGCGTCGTCGATCGTGTGAAGCGGGCGCTCGAGGGGAGTGGAAGCGACCTGACCGACGCACAGCGGGCGGTCGACGAGCTCGACGAGGAGCTGACCGCGCACACGATGTCTCCGGCCGCGCGCGCCTCGGCCGAGAAGGGGATCATCGAGCTGCGCGACGCTCTCGGCCCGGACGCGTACTGGAAGGCACCGACCTGGAAGCGCCTGGTCGCAATCGGCGCCGGCCCCGCGGCGAACATCCTGCTGGCGATCGTCCTGTTCACGATCCTCTTCATGACGGTCGCAGGTGAGGCGACGCGGACGATCGGCACCGTTGCGCCTGAGCTGCAGGCTGGGCAGACGTCTCCGGCGCAGTCGATCGGGCTGCAGGGAGGGGACCGGATCGTCGCCATCGACGGCTCAGCCGGTGAAGGCCGACGAGATCGCGCAGACGATCGGCGACTCCGACGGGCAGGCGCTGACGCTCACCATCGTTCGGAACGGCGAGGAGCTGAAGCTGGGCCCGTCTCGCCGGAGCTCGTCGACGGGTCGCTACCGGCTCGGGTTCAGCCTCGAGGGCGAGGGCCTCGGGCCTGTCGCCGCCGTCGGTCGCGCCGTCGAGGTGACCGGGATCGTCTCCAAGGAAATCGTGAAGTCGCTCGGGCGCCTGGTCACCGGAGAGGGGCGCGACGAGGTCTCGAGCCCGATCGGGATCACGCGAGCCTCCTCGGACGCGGTCGAGCGCGGGGCGAGCAGCTACCTGTGGGTGCTCGGTCTCATCTCGCTCTCGCTGGCGCTCCTGAACCTTCTTCCGCTCCTTCCGCTCGACGGCGGGCACATCCTCTTCACGTTGATCGAGGGCGCTCGCGGGCGCTTCCTGCGCCGCGAGATCTACGAGCGCGTCTCGATGGTCGGCCTCGCGGTCGTTCTGCTCCTCTTCTTCGTCGGGCTCTCGAACGACATCGGCAAACTTTCGTAGGTGCCCAGCCAGGTTCAGATCCGCGTCGGAGACGTGCTCGTCGGCGGCGGCGAACCTGTCGTCGTGCAGTCGATGACGCTCACGAAGACCCACGACGTGCAGGCGACGACGGCGCAGATCGCAGCGCTCGCGTCGGCGGGCTGCGAGATCGTACGGGTCGCGGTGCCGAAGAACGAGGACGCAGCCGCTCTGCCGCTGATCGTGAGGCTCTCGCCGATACCGGTCGTCGCGGACATCCACTTCAACGCCTCGCTCGCGCTCAAGGCGATCGAGTCGGGCGTCGCCGCCGTTCGCATCAACCCGGGCAACATCGGCGGCCCCGACAAGGTCGAGCAGGTCGTGCGCGCCGCGAAGAAAGCCGGCATCCCGATGCGGATCGGCGCCAACTCCGGATCGCTGCCGAAGCACCTGCACTCCCTCGCGCAGCAGGACCAGGCGGAGGCGCTCGTCGCGGCGGCGCTCGAGGAGGTCGAGCTCCTCGAGAGGCTCGAGTATCGCGACTTCAAGATCTCCGTCAAGGCGACGCACGTGCCGACGATGATCCGCGCGTACCGAATGCTCGCCGCGCGGGTCCCGTATCCACTGCACCTCGGTGTGACCGAGGCCGGCACCGAGTTCGCGGGAGCGATCAAGAGCGCGGTCGGCATCGGCTCGCTCCTCGCCGACGGGATCGGCGACACGATGCGGGTCTCGCTCACCGCCGATCCCGTGAAGGAGGTCGAGGTCGCCTGGGAGATCCTGAAGGCGCTCGGACTCCGCGAGCGTGGCCCGGTGATGATCGCGTGCCCCTCGTGCGGGCGCGACAACGTCGGCGTCGAGAGCCTCGCGCGAGTCGTGGAGGACCGCCTGCGCTCGTACCCGGAGGCGTTCGAGGTGGCGGTCATGGGCTGTGCGGTGAACGGACCGGGGGAGGCCGGCGACGCCGACTTCGGCATCGCGGGTGGACGCGACGTCGGCTTCATCTACGCGCACGGACGCGTCCTCAAGAAGGTGCCGTCCGAGACGCTCATCGACGAGCTCTTCGTCGAGATCGACCGCTGGCTCGCCGACGGGATGAAGCGCCCGAAGCGGCTCAAGATGGCGAAGCCGGCCGCCTTGGCGATGGCCGAGGCCTCTCTGATTCCGCTCGACTAGCCTTCCCGGCTTCATGCTTGCGAGGCAGTCCCAGCTCTTCATCCCGACCCTGCGCGAGGCGCCGGCGGACGCCGAGGCCGTCTCGCACAGGCTCCTCGTCCGCGGCGGCTACATCCGCCAGGTCGCGGCCGGCGTGTGGACCTTCCTGCCGCTCGGCTGGCGAGTGCACCAGAAGATCGTGCAGATCATCCGCGAGGAGATGGACGCGATCGGCGGCCAGGAGATGCTCATGCCGGTCCTGACTCCGCTCGAGCTGTGGCAACAGACGACGCGCGACCACATCGAAGAGCTCTTCCGCCTCAAGGATCGGAGCGGTCGCGACTACGTGCTGCCGATGACGCACGAGGAGACCGTCACGTTCCATGCCAAGGAGATCGCCACGTATCGCCGGCTGCCGCAGTTGCTCTACCACTTCTCGATCAAGGAGCGCGACGAGCCGCGATCTCGCGGCGGCCTTCTCCGGCTACGCGAGTTCATCATGAAGGACGCGTACTCGTTCGATCGCGACGAGGCCGGCCTCGACGTCGCATTCCGGAAGAACGAGAGCGCGTACCACCGGATGTTCCAGCGAGCGGGGCTCGAGTACTCCGCCGTGGAGGCGGAGTCGGGGATGATGGGCGGGAAGGAGTCGATCGACTTTCTCGCGCCGTCGGGTTCCGGCGAGAACACTCTCGTCACCTGCGAGAAGGGTGACTTCGCCGCGGATCTCGAAGTTGCGCGTGGAGTACCCCGAGATCCCGACTTCCCGGACGCCCTCGAGAAGCCGAAGGAAGTCGCAACGCCCGGCGTGACGACCATCGAGGGGCTTGCCGAGATGCTCGGCATGGATCCCGCAGCGACGTCCAAGGCCATGCCGGTCGCAACGACGGACGGGACCCTCGTGCTCGGTCTGGTTCGTGGCGACGACCGGCTTTCAGAGCCGAAGTTGATCTCAGCACTCGGGAGCGACTATCGGCCGGCGACCGACGAGGAGATCCGCGCGGCGTTCGGCGCCGGCGGCGGCTCGCTCGGACCTGTTGGCGTCGGCCTCCAGATCGTCGCGGACGACACTCTGCGCGAGGGTCAGTTCGTCGCCGGCGCGAACCGGGACGGCTGGCATCTCCTCGGCGTCCAGGCAGCGCGTGACTACGAGCCGCGCTTCGCGGACATCCGCGAGGCCCGAGAGGGTGACCGGTGTCCCGTCTGCGGCGGCGCGCTCCGCTTCCAGATCGCGATCGAGGTCGGCCATATCTTCAAGTTCAACGACCGCTATTCGACGCCGCTCGGGGCGACGTTCCTCGACGAGGACGGCACCGAGAAGCCGCTGATCGGCGGAAGCTACGGCGTCGGTCCGGCCCGCGTCATGGCTGCTGCCGTCGAGCAGTCCCATGACGAGAACGGCATCGTCTGGCCGGCGTCGATCGCGCCCTACGACATCCACGTCCTTGCGCTTCACGGTGGGGCGCCGGAGGTGCTCGCCGAGGCCGAGAAGGTTGCGTCGACGCTCTCCGGGGCCGGCTTCGACGTGCTCCTGGACGACCGCGACGAGCGTCCGGGCGAGAAGTTTGCGGATGCCGATCTGGTGGGATCCCCGGTGCGGGTGATCGTCGGCAAGAAGACGCTCGACGACGGTGCTGTCGACGTTCGTCGCCGCGACGGGTCGGCCGAGGACCGCGTGCCGACGCAAGACGTGCTGAAATGGGTCGCGGACGCCTGATGGCGAGACGGCGGAGATACAGCGACGATCCGTTCGGCCCGACGATCGAGCGGCTGATGACGGAGACGGGCACGACCTATCGCGGGCTCGCGGTGAAGGCCGATCTCTCGGCCGGGTACCTCAACCACATCGTCCACGGCAACCGCCCGGTGCCGTCCAACGATGTCATCGCACGCATCGCCGAGTCCCTCGGCGTCGAGCCGGAGCACTTCCGCGAGTACCGGATCCGCGTGATCACAGACAAGCTCGAGGCGATGCCCGAGCTCATCGACCGTCTGTACAAGCGCCTCAGCTGAGCTACCTCTGCGCGTCGCGGAACTCCGGCGAGCGAGTTGCCACGCGGCGCAATCTCCGAGAGCGGCTAAGGTTCCGACGCCACGGGGCGTAGCGCAGCCTGGTTAGCGCGCCCGGCTGGGGGCCGGGAGGTACCCACCCCGAATGTGGCTCAGGCAAGCGGAAACTGGAGGCGAGATAGGGCACTCAGTCAGCATCTAGTCAGCATCTTCGGGGAGTGGCCTAGTCTGGTTAGGGCGCGTGTCTGGGGGACACGAGATCGCCGGTTCAAATCCGGCCTCCCCGACTCCAAGCGAAACCGAGCGCTCGGGCGAGGCGCTCGGAGGGCCTAGTGACCTGGCTTGACGTGCGTGGGAGCCTGCGTCGTGTGGGCGGCCATGAGGTCGCGCATCTTCGGAGTCATCGCTTTCTTATCTGACGTAGCGATGGGCTTCTTTCGAAGCAGACCACGGAGCGAGCGTCTTGCCATACATGGTTCATCGGCAGAACCCAGCCTCGCTTGAGGTGGACGAGTGTCCGATTGACGTTTGGTCGAACCTATGACCGCCAAACGGGGGGTCCCGGCTCGGAAAGAGTCGCCAATGCTCTGGTCGAGGCCCACAGTGACGCGTCACGATCTCGAGGCATGGCTCGACCACCACATCGACCAGCCCGTTCTCGTCGAGAAGTGCACTCTCTCTGGCGGCGTGATTGCCTCGAAGATGTCGGCGACAGGCGTACTTCGCAAAGAGAGTGGCGAGTACCTGGCTGGCGATTCGCCAATCGACTTCACGGACTTGCAGCCGCGGATTTTCGCGGCCGAGGGAGTGATCGTCGAGCTCGGTGAGGACGTCGAGCTCCACATCGCGTTGAGAACGTGACGGGGGCGTAGTCGGACGTTCTGAACTCGAGCGTCGCACGTAGTCTCCGAATGCTGGCGGCCCGCCTCCCGAAGCCGTCGAAGTTGGGAAGCGGGCGCCCAGCAAACCCGGACTCCGGAGCCTGGCGGGCCCCCCTCGGTCGAGGGGTTGACCGAGTGAGGCCACGTAGACTCCGTGTGCCCGGGCGATTCGGTGAATCACCCAGCTGCTGGGGGTTCCCCCTTCCCCTGACCCCCGACCGCAAGGTGCGGCTTGGACGCTAACCCGTCGCCTGGGCCATCGCTCTTGTCGAAGGTCCAGTTCGCACCTAGCTCCCGGTACGGTCAGGGCCCGTCGAGCATGCCGCCACGGCTCGAGCCAACCGCAGCCCGATCGACTGTCCGTAGGACCGGCACCGAAATCGAGGGACGCTACGTCGGCGTGTAATGCCCTACGGGGGACCACCTGATGCGCGATCTCGGTACTCCTGCTGGTACGCCGATCTAGGCTCCGCGACATATGCTCAAGGTTCTTGCAGCGGTCGCGATCTACGTCGGAGCCGCAATCGTCGCGTTCGATCCCAGTCGTTGGGACACCGTGGTCGTCACGCTTCCGCGTGGTCACGGCATTCACTCCCACGACATGCTCGGTGGGATCGTCCTGACGCTCGGCGTCGTCCTCCTCTGGCGATCTGCGCACGCCAAGTAGGACCGCCGCGCGCGCCGACTACGCGTCCCCGAGCTCACCATGGGCGGGCTTGTGGCGAGGTCGGGCATGTTGTCGCCGCGCGGGCCGCGAGCCGGTCGGCGAGGCGTCCGCAGGGTTCTCCGCGCGAAAGGCGAAGCTCGATGGGCCGGGCCGGCTTTGGCGTCCTCCATTTCCCTCCCCTGGGGAGGACGATGGGTGGCCGGTCCGGTCTCCTTCGGGGCGAAATCTTGACGAAGACTCCGTTCGGAGAACGTGAAGACCGCTATCGAGGAGTCGCCCCGACCGTCTCAGTAGGTAGTGCTGGCGGTTCTCGACGCCTCGGCCCCGAGAGCTGCCAGCCGAATTTCTCGCCTACGGTAGGCGCTCCTGCTGGTAGCGCTCCTTGTCGGCCTCGTGCCACGTTGCCTCGTAGGCCTCGGCCGCGGCGAACTCCTGCTCAATACGCGCGCGGGCAGCATCGTCCTCGACGGCCAACTCCTCGCCCGCCGCGGTCCTACGCCGCGAGACGACGAACGCGACCACGACGAGCGGCACGACGACGACCGCGAAGATGATCCACGGGATCATGCGGCGCAGCGTACAGCCCGGCTGCCGGAGTCGAGGCTAGGCGATGTCGGAATCGACGCCGGAGTCGCCCTGCCCCGAGGCCGTGAGCTCCGTCTCGAGTCGCGCCTGGAGCCGCGAGCCGTAGACGACCACGAAGCCGAGCAGAAGGACCGCCAGTGCCGCAACTGGCCAGATCATGGATGACGCATCGGCTCGGCTGCGCATGAACAGGATCCCTCGATCGAACCGCCGCCGCCCGATCGGCGAAGATGCGCATGGTGCGCCGCCTTCCCGTCGTAACGCTCCTCGTCGTCGCTGCCTGGACCGCCGGCGGCCTGTGGGCCGACCAGCACGTCGACCGCTCCGGCCAACTCGCGCTCGGCGTGTTCACCGCGGGCGTGCTCCTGACCCTCCTCGCGCTGCATCCGCCGGCCGTCAGGCTGCAGACGCTTGCGGTCGTCGGGATCGCGACCCTCGGCGAGGTCGTCGGCTCGATCATCTGGGGCGTGTACACGTATCGCCTCGAGAACCTCCCGACGTTCGTGCCACCCGGGCACGGTCTCGTCTATCTCGCCGGCATGTCCCTGGCGGTGCTCGCGGCGCGGCGTCCTGCGGGTCCTTCTCGCCGCGGCCATCGCGGGCGCGACGGTGTGGGCGGTTCTCGGGCTGAGCGTGCTGCCTGCGACTGACGTCTCCGGGGCGATCGGCTGCACGTTTCTCGTCGTCGTTCTCCTCGTGACTCGCAGGCCGGTGTACGCGGGCGTGTTCGTCGTGGTCGCGGCGCTCGAGATCTACGGGACGGCGGTGGGAACGTGGACCTGGCAGCCGGTGGTTCCGGGGCTCGGGATTCCGCAGGGAAACCCGCCCAGCGGGGTGGCGAGCGGCTACGTCGTCTTCGACGTCCTGGCGCTGACGCTCATCGCGCAGCTCGCAGCTGCGGCGGCCGTGCTTCAGTCGAGGAGAGGACGGAGGTCCGTCGCGTCCACAACGGCCCCGGCTCGGATGAGCTCGCGCGCAGAGTCGACCTTGCCCCAGGCGTCCCAGAGCAGGAACCCACGCGCCTTGCCGTCATCGTCGACGTAGGCGACGACGCCTTTCCGATTCGGCTCCGCCCACTCGGCGACGGTGTCGAGCTGCGAGTCGACGTCCCCGACCGCCTCGTATCCGAGCTCGAACAGATCGGAGTAGAAAAACGGGAGGTGGTCGTACGGTTGCCCGGCACCGGCCATGTTGGCGCCGACGACCCGCCCGTGGGTGTTCGCGTGGTCCTCGTGCTCGACGCGACGCGTTCCGCCGAGTACGGGAACCGGGAAGCGCGCGACGTCGCCCGCGGCGAACACGTCCTCGCGGCCCCCGGCTCTCCCGAGCTCGTCGACGAGGACGCCGTCGTCGACGTCGAGCCCAGCCTCTTCGGGGAGATCGGTCGCGGGCACGATGCCGAGTCCGGCGACGATCGCATCCGCCTCGATCGTCGTCCCGTCCTTCGTCGTCACCGATCCCGCAGAGACCTGCTCGACGAGCTGCTCCGAGAGGACGGTGACACCCTTCTCCCGGTAGTAGTCGTTGACGAACGACGCGAGCGACTCCGGAAACAGGCGCGCGCCGATGCCCGCCTCCGGGAAGACGATGGTCACGGCGCAGCCGTTCGAGGCGAGTGCAGCCGCCACCTCGGAGCCGATGAAGCCGCCTCCGATCACCGCGACGCGCACCCCGTCGCCTGCGAGGCTCCGCAGTTGCCGGTAGTCGTCGAGCGTGCGGAAGTAGATCGACGTCGGCGTCGCCTCCCGACGGGAGCCGCCGCGGCACGCCGCCCGTCGCGAGGAGCACCTTTTCGTAGGAGTGCGTCGAGCCCGTGTCGTCCGTCGCGGTCTGGGCATCGAGATCGAGGGCGACGACGCGGCGCCCCGTGTGCAGCTCGACGCCGAGGTCCGGTGTCCCGCGGAACACACTGCTCTCCTCCTTGCCGCTCCAGAGCCCCTTCGAGAGGGGAGGACGTGCGTACGGATCGTGCGGCTCCGCGGCGAACATGCCGATCGAGCCTTCCGTGTCGTGATCCCGCACACCTCGGCACGCGGCGTCCCCCGTCATGCCGCCGCCGACGATCAGGTACCGGTAGGCCCCCATCCACCCGCGATCGTAGCCACGTCGGTCGTGTGCGCGCGGTATCGTGCCGCGCGGCCCTTGACCCGACGACGATTACCGGCGATCGTTGCCGCGGCGATCGCCGCGGCCTGCGTCTTCGTGCCTGCGGCCGGCGCAGACGAGCAACGAGGGAACGACCGGGTCGCGATCTTCTACTACCCCTGGTACTCGAACCCGGCGAAGGACGGCGGTTGGGCCCACTGGTACGTCGAGCACGACGGGACGCCGGTCCTCTCGACGCCGTACTTTCCGAGCCGCGGGCTGTATTCGTCGTCCAACGCCAAGATCGTCGCCTCACAGATGCGCGAGATCGCCACCGCTGGCATCGGGGCGCTCGTCGTCTCCTGGTGGGGGTTCGACTCGCCCGAGCACGATCGCCTGTCGATCGTCGAGCGAGCGGCTGCGCGAGAGGGCCTCGACATTGCGCTCCACATCGAGCCGTATCGCGGAAGGACGCCGGCGCGTGCGGCGGAGGACATCGCACGACTGCACGAAGAACGCGGGATCACGGACTTCTACGTCTACGACGCCGACCGCGATCCGGCTTCCGAGTGGGCCGAGGCGCTCGCTCCTCTGGCGAGCGTGCGTGTCTTCGGCCACACGCCGTTGGTCGGCAGAGCGAAGGCGTCCGGTTTCGACGGCCTCTACACCTACGACGTCGTCACGTGGAACGGGTCGCTCTTCCGGCGCCTTTGCACTCAGGCGCATGCGGCAGGTCTCCTGTGTGCGCCATCGGTGGGCCCCGGCTACGACGCGCGGCTCGCGACGCGCCTGGAGTCCGTGCGGCCGCGCAACGACGGCCAGACCTACGACCGGATGTGGAAGACCGCGCTCAGGGCGAATCCCGATCTCGTCACTGTCACGAGCTACAACGAGTGGCAGGAGGGGACGCAGATCGAGCCGGCCAGGACCGCGGTCGGCAAGCCGAGTTACGAGGGCGCATGGGGGAAGGGCGGCGTCGCCGCGCAGCGCGCATACCTCACTGCAACAGCGCGCTGGGCCGCGCGCCTGCAGGGGCTTCCGACTCAGTAGAGCGCGGTCGCGAGCCGGCGGCGATATGCGACCGTCACCGGATCCTCGTGCCCGAGGTCGTGGAAGATCGCAAGCGCGAGCTCACGCAGCCACTCGCGCCGCTCGGGCGATGCATCGGGGATGTCCGCGAGGAGAAGGTCGAGCGCACGTTCAGGGTCGCCCGCCTCGAGTGCACCGAGCACGTCGGCCAGCTCTCCGCTCTCGCGAAGCGAGTCCACGACGCCCGCCGTACGCGGCGGGGCGAGGAGCTCGTCGAGGAACGACGCGACGGCGACGGGCGACCTGGCGCCGACGAACTCCGAGACGACCCGTCCGTCCTTGAACGCCTTCACCGCAGGGATGCCCTGGACGTGGAAGATCGCCGAGAGGCCCGGATTGGCGTCGACGTCGACCTTGGCGAGCTCGACGGCGCCGTCTCGCTCGGCGATCTGAGCCTCGAGTACGGGTGTGAGAGCCCCGCACGGTCCGCACCACGCGGCCCAGAAGTCGACGACGACCGGGCACTCGCGCGACCGCTCGATGACGTCGCTCTCGAAGCTCGCCTCCGTGACGTCCACGCGACCTCAAACGCGCCGGACGACGCAGGTCATTCCCGGACGACGACGTCGGCACCGCAACCCGCGAGCAGGGCTGCCAGGACGTGCTCGGGCTCGACGTCGGTCAGGGACGAATTGCCGAGGTCGATCTCGACGTCCGGCCACGCGTCGAGGGCCAGCGAGCGAGCGCCGAAATCGCGTCCGAACCCGTACAGCTCCGCCGTCGAGAACACACCGCGCCGGCCCGTCTGACGCCTCGCGATGCCCTCGAGCTCGCGAAGCTCCTCGAACGGGTCGATCCGTACGTTCGAGTCCGAGCCGATGCAGATCGGAACGCCACGCGTACGAACGCGTTCGGCCGGAAGGAAGCCATCGCCGAGGTCGGCCTCGGTCGTCGGGCACGCGCAGATCGTCGCGCCCGTCGCCGCGAGGAGGTCGAGCTCGGCGCCATCGGCGTGTGTCGCGTGGACGACGGTCGTCCGCTCGCCGAGGCACCCGGAGCGGGCGAGGAGCTCGATCGGGCGGCACCCGTGCTCCGCGAGGCACTCCTCTATCTCCTTCGGCTGCTCGTCGGCATGGACGTGGAGCGGTAGTCCCTCGGCTGTGGCGTAGCTCCCTATCTCCTCGAGCCAGTCCGCCGGGCATGCCCGGACGGAGTGGGGGGCGACGCCGACGTTCATGCCCGCGGCGCGCAGGCCCTCGACCTGCTCGATGAACTCGGCAACAGACTCCTGCCGGAAGCGCGGGAGACCTCCGCGGGCATAGGCGACGTGGAGGAGCACGAGCCCGATGCCTGCCGCCTGGGCGGCTTCGGCAGCCGCATGCGCCTCCGCGACGCCGAGGTAGTGGAACTCACCGACTGCGGTGTATCCGGCCCCCAGCATTTCGCGGTACGTCCGCTCGTACTCCGAGCGCACGAGCTCGGGCGTCTGCTGCTCAGCCGTGGCGAGCATCGTTTCGCGCCACGCCCAGAAGTCGCCTCCGGCGGCCTTTCCGCGCATGGCGCGCTGGAACGTGTGGCTGTGGGCGTTCACGAAGCCCGGAAGTCGCAGCTCGCCCGCCACGCGCGCGACGCTAGCAGGGTCCAAAGACCTCGGCCCCGGCCGCTCGGAGGGTGTACGCGCGAGCCGACTTCCGGTGTGCGCCCCGAATAGTGTTGCGCCGTGTCCTGGGTGGAGCTTCGCCGCTCGATCCCGAATGCGCTGACGATCGCGCGCTTCGTCGCCATCCCGGTCTTCGTCTGGCTGTACCTCGATGCCGGCGACGGCGCCGCCTGGGGGGCTGGGATCTTCTTCGCGGCCGCCGCGTTCACCGACCAGCTCGACGGCTACCTCGCGCGCCGCTGGCACGTCGAGTCGAGCTTCGGCAAGGTCGCCGACCCACTCGCCGACCGTCTCATGATCGGCGCGGCTGCGATCCTCATGCTCGCGACGGGGCGTATCCCGGTTCTCGCGGCCCTGGTGATCCTCGGTCGTGATGTCGCGCTCGTCCTCGGCTACCGCATCCTGTCGCCGGACGGCTACGAGCTCGAGGTCACGTTCCTCGGCAAGCTCGCGACGTGGGTGCTCTACGCGTCGGTGTGCCTCGTGCTGGTCACGCCGGAGGGCACCGACTGGCCGATCGTCCTCCTCTGGACGGGCGTTGTACTGTCGCTCGGCGCCGGCGTGCAGTACGGCCTTCGGGCGTGGAGGCACACACACCGCGGAAGGGACTCTCGAGTCGAGCACGAACGTTAGGGGACTGAAGTCTCAACCTGAGGTTGACCCCTCTCCGGGGGTGCTGCTTTACTCCGTTCTCCTTCGAGGAAAGGCCGCCGGTGGAACCACTTCCCGATCTCTCGACCCTGACCGACGACGATCTTCGCGCGATGATCCGCGACCTCGAGAAGGAGGAGGACGACATCTCCTTCCGTCGCCGCGTGCTCCACGGGCGCATCGACATCCTGCGGGCAGAGCTCGTCGCACGCCTGCGCGAGCAGGTGAGCGCCGGTGAGGCGCAGCTCGCCGACGTCGAGCGACTGAGCGAGATCCTCACCGCGAAGGCCGCCCCGACGGAAGACGAGTGAGTCACGTCTACTGCCCGGAGTGCGGCTTCCAGAATCCGGAGGCTTCCAACTACTGCTCGCGTTGCGGCGCGCTCCTCACCACCGAGACCGGATCGGAGACGACCATGAGCTTCGACATGGCCGAGGACGGCGACGAGATCGACCTCCTCGAGTCGCTGGGGATCAAGGGCCCAGCGCTCGTCGTGCGCTCCGGAGGCGGCATGGCCGGGCAGTCGTTCCAACCCGACGAGGGCAGGACACTCATCGGCCGCTCGCCCGAATGCGAGGTGTTCCTCGACGACGTCACCGTCTCGCGCCGCCATGCCGAGCTCGTCCGCGACGGGGAGACCTTTTCCATCCGCGATCTCGGCAGCCTGAACGGCACCTACGTCAACCGGCGGCGCATCGAGTCGGTCGTCCTCGAGGACGACGACGAGGTGCAGATCGGCAAGTACCGCCTCACCTTCCTCCAGAGATGAGCACTGTCGCGACAAGACGGGAGCGGGGAGGAGCCGAGCCGCGGCTTCGCACCATCGGCTCCGTGTGCGAGGAGCTCCGGGAGCAGTTCCCGGACGTGTCGGTGTCCAAGATCCGCTACCTCGAGGACCAGGGCCTCATCTCACCGCGTCGTACCCGCGGCGGGTACCGGCTGTTCGCACCGGACGACATCGAGAGGCTGACCACGATCCTGCGCCTTCAGCGCGACGAGTTCCTTCCGCTGCGCGTGATCCGGGAGGAGCTCGACGGCCCAGGCGCGGCCGGCGATCGCTCACGCCGTCGGACCGTCGGAGTCCTCGGTCACGAGGACGAGATCGACGAGGCCGAGTTGTGCGAACGCGCATCGGTCTCGCCGGACTTCGTCCGACAGCTCGACGAGTTCGGACTGCTCGTCTCACGCACGGAAGCCGGGGACCGCGTCTACGGCGAGACCGACGCCGACGTCGCAGCCGCGTGCGCGCGGCTCGCCCGCTTCGGGATCGACGCGCGCCACCTGCGCACGTTCCTCACCGGGGCCGGAAGACAGGCCGCCCTCATCGAGCAGCTCGTGGCGCCGGGACTGCGCTCACGCAACGCAGAACGACGCAAGAACGCGCTCGAGGACCTGGAGGCGCTCTCGCGGGTGGCACAAGAGCTGTCCCATCTCCTGCTCGTCCGGGATCTGCGCGCGACCGTGGAACGCACGGGATGACCACCGCTCGCCTTCGGCTCGCGGTCGCGCGGGAAACCATGTTTCCCCCGCGTGCCCCCTTCTTCTGGAGAACGTGGGCAACCTCCCTGTTCCCCACACCCCTCCACGCTCACAGCCCGGAGGCCGGGCTGTGACCGAGCTCGACCTCCGAGACCGCATCCGTGATGTCCCGAACTTCCCGAGCGAAGGGATCGTCTTCAAGGACCTCATGCCGCTGCTCGCCGACCCGGCCTACTTCGCGGAGACGATCAGGCAGCTCGCGGACTGGGCGCGACCACGCGAGCCCGAGCTCATCCTCGGCGCGGAGGCACGTGGGTTCATCTTCGGGGCAGCCCTCGCATACGAGCTCGGCGCCGGCTTCATCGCTGCCCGGAAGCCGGGAAAGCTCCCGCGTGAGACGGTCGAGGCCACGTACGCGCTCGAGTACGGCACTGACAGCCTGCACGTGCACAAGGACGCGATCCCGGAGGGGACGCGCGTGATCGTCCTCGACGACGTGCTCGCCACGGGGGGAACTGCCCGGGCGAAGGTCGAACTGGTCGAGGGCCTCGGCGGGATCGTCGCGGGCGTGCTCTTCGTCATCGAGCTCGACTTCCTGAACGGCCGCGAGCGCCTCGCAGGCTACGACGTGAACTCCCTCATCCACTACTAGAGGGTGTGTCGTCCGGGCGCTCTCCTACAAGGAGTCCATGGCCCCATACAGGCACGAGAGCCGTTCACTCCCGCCAGGGATCGCACGCCGGTGCAGAACCGCCGATGCCCGTTCCATGAGTGCCGCCGTGCTCACGAAGGTCGCTCCCGCAGCTTCGACGCGGATCCTCGCAGACGTCTCAGCTCTCGTCGCATCGGATCGGGCTCCGAAGGGGTCCGCTCTCGAGCGCCTCGAGCAGGCAATTGGCCGAGACTTCGCAGACCGCCTCGTCGCCGCGCTGAGCGAGAAGTCGGGTCCCGCCCGACCCTAGGCGCTTCACGGCCGAGGGGGACTCGTCCACCCAGCCGCCGCTCGGCGGCTGCTTCAGGGATCTCTGCGCACTAGGACGCGCGAGCGGCCTGCCGAGCTGCGCAACTCAGACTGATCGTCCGCCCCGCAGGCGGACGAACATGAAGATCGCCGCCGCCGCGACGAGCGAGACGACGAACGCGATCGCGCCGGGTACATCGACTGCGAGCGCGCCGAGCCACATGTAGAGGAAGAACACGACCGACCAGACGAACGCCTCGACGCCCTGGTCGATACTCGGGGCTCGCAGGTGCATCGCGGCGATCCTACAGCGTGCCGGACCAAGAATTCACCGAGCCGGTGGCGCTTTCGTCCACTCGACCCGCTGACCGTCCGCTTCCGCGTAGAGCCTGCGAGCTGAGCTTCGACCTAGTCGCGCTCCGTGCTCGGTGCAAGCAGGAACCTATGGGACACGCCCGGACGGGTCAAGCGCCGTGTTTGCCGGATTGCCGCAATTTGCGCCCTATTTCTTCTCGCACCCTTCGCTCTGAGCCGGGCTAGGATCCCGCCGTGCGCCGCTCCGTTGTGTACAGCGTCGCGGGGGCGGCACTCGCGGTCTCGGCCGTGCTCACGATCCTTGGAGTGGGGGACAACCCGGACGCGCTGACGAACGGCCAAGCGTTCGTTCTCGGCATCGTGCAGGGGCTGACAGAGCTCCTCCCAGTCTCGTCGTCGGGGCACCTCATCCTCGTTCCGTGGAGCGCCGACTGGACGTACCTGATGGAGAACGATCGCTTCAACCAGACGTTCGACGTCGCGCTGCATCTGGGGACGCTCGTCGCCGTCGGAGCGTACTTCTGGCGCGACATCGTCCGGCTGGTACGCGCCTGGTTCGGCTCGGTCCGTCGCCGGCGGATCGAGGGGTCCGACGAGCGGGTGGCCTGGTTCGTGGTCGTCGCGACGATCCCGGCGGGCATCATCGGGCTCGCCGGTGAAAACGCGATCGCCGACCACCTCGGCGAGCCGTGGCAGATCCTCATGCTGCTCGCGGTCGGAGCGGTTCTGCTCTGGGCTGCGGATCGCTCGCCGCAGACGCGTTCGATGTCCGATCTCGGGCTCGGGCACGCGGTGCTCATGGGGTTCGCACAGGCGCTCGCGCTCGCGCCCGGCGTCTCGCGCTCGGGGATCACGATCACGGCCGGCCGCTTTCTCAAGCTCGACCGGGACAGCGCCGCACGCTTCTCCTTCTTCCTGCTGCTGCCAACCGTGCTCGGCGCGGTGATCCTCAAGGGCCTGCAGGACGTCGTCTTCGGCGACCTCCCCGAGGGGTGGACCGGGCCGTTCCTCGTCGGAACTCTCGCCGCGCTGGGAAGCGGGCTCGTGGCGATCGAATGGCTCCTCGGATACGTCCGCCGCCACACCTACGGCGTCTTCGTCGTCTATCGCCTCGTCGTCGCCGCGATCGTGCTTCTCGCGATCGTCACGGGCGTGCGCGACGCGACGTTCTGAGGCCGCCGCTTCTTGCCGATCTCGCCTCGGCAGCGTATTGTCGAGGGCGCAGACAGAAGGAGGCTTCTGATGCGTTCTTCACGAGTTGGCTCGGCAGTCGGATTGGTGATGCTCGTGTTGCTCGTCGGCGCAGGCGCCGCGGGCGCGCGTCCTGCGCAGGAACGACCCGCCGCGAAGCTCATGACGCCCGCGACCACACCCGCCAAGGCGCTCATGCACGACGGCGAGTGCCGCATGAGGCGCGGCCCGGTCGTCCAGGATCCAGCCGACCTCTAGGCGACCGCATCACATGGCGTGGGACGGGCCGTCGGTCCGCCGCCGGGCCACACGTTCGACATGGATCGTCGAGACCACGTCTCGCGCGGTGCGAGTCACCTTCCAGAGCACTCCACGACGCCGCACGGTCTGATCGACCGTGGGAGTTTCGCCATTCGACACGTCGACTTCGAAGTCGCCGTTGGGAAAGCGGATGACGTATGCCTTCAGGGGCATGACTCACCTCCTGGTTCAAGCCTGCCCTGCGCGTCGAGCCACCAAACACGGTCGTCCCTGGACGAGCCCCTCGCGCACCCGGCACTCCTGCTCGCGCTATCCGCCGGTGATACGGCGAAGGCGTCGCAGCTCCTCGAGGAGTTCGGTGCGGAGCCCGTAGAGCGACGCCGGGCAAGTACGGCTGAGTGCCGTGGAGATCGCCTCGTAGTCAGCGAGCGTCAGCGGCGCTTCGACGGTGATCCGCCGCTCGATCGCGTCTGCGATCTTGCGTCCGGTCTCAGGGTAGCCCTCACGTTCGAGAATCTCCGAAAGCACGCGGGCAACCGGCGCTCCCAGTCGTACCCCAGCGATCCGCATCGCCGCGACGCTACCGGACTAGACGAGGCCCAGACGCAGCGGCGTGATGAGCCGGGTGGCTGAACTAGGCGCGCGCGCGCCGCCTCGTACGCCTCGAGCGCCGGCTGTCGAGAAGCTGGAGCAGCTCGTGGGCTGCGAGCTCGATCTCCTTGTGCTCCCACTCACTCGCCCGATACTGGCAAGCGATAAGGCCAGACCGGTGCAAGCGGCGGAAGTCACCGAAGACGAATCCGTAGCGTCCCTTCGTCTCGTCCGTGGCTCCCTCCGTCAAGCCCAGGTGCCAGGCACCGTACTCGTCCCAGGAATGTGATTCGAGAAATTCGTTCTCCTGCGCAGTGCGCGGCTGCGCCTCGCCCCATTCGCTTCGCAGCACGTACTGGCGCTGACGGATCAGTTTCTCGGCGTGTCGCCGGCCGGCCTCGTTCACGGAATAGAAGGGCATGGCGTCTGGATACCCGACACGCGACGTCCGAAACGGGTGTCGACCTCCCGCCTTGAAGTCGCACACCGAATCATGCGAACACCCGCTCGTGACCGCCGAGCCCGACGCGCACGTGCGCTTCCACTGAAGTCGTGCGTTGGCCTTTCCCGCACCCGCACCGTTTCTGGGCGCCTTCCCTCGAACGCACGATAACCGGCGTTATGTCAAGTTGACTCATGGGAGCGCCCTCCTTGAGCCAAATCGACTTCGCGGGAACTTGCTACTTCATTTCGGCTCACGGCCATCCCCCATGCTCCTCATCGCCGCAGTGAGGTCATCCATCGACGGGTGAAGGTACGCCTCACCGAGTGAGACGAAGCCGCCGTTCGAGCGTGATAGCCGTCCGCAACGAGCGCGGGACTCTTGAGCCTGTGTCCCGCCCGTAAACGCGCGATCGCCGCGAACTCGTTCGCGATGAAGCCCACCGCGCCAGCTGCCGCAAGCGCCCATCGGTGCGTTAGGTCCTCGGGGTGGATGAGCCGGTGGATCGACTCATACAGGGCGACGCACGCGCTCACGAAGATCACAAGCACCACGAAGTACCCCGCCCAGCGCCCACCCCTCGCGCTGCGCAGCACGAATGCGATCCCAAGCGGCACCGCAGTGAGCGCGTCGCCGAAGTTGTGGATCAGATCGGCGAGAAGCGCAGCGCTGCCCGAAACGACGAAGATCAGCGCCTGGATCACCGCCGCGACCGTGAGCACCGCAAGGCTGATCAGAACCGCACGCACGCCCGCCCGAGAGCGGACGATGGAGCCGATCTACGAGGCCATGGGAGTGGCCGTGCTCATGACCGGAGCCGTGGTCGTCATGCGTTGGCTCGGATCGCAGCAAGCCGAACCGGATGTGTCGGTGCGGGCCGGCGTGATCGTGGCTATGAACGCGGCGACCGTGACGATGGGGCAAGCCGTGCGTTGAGTTCACGACGAATCCCGCGCTAGTCGGTTATGCGGACGTCGCCTGTCCCGGTCGCGCCCAAGCGGAGTACCACGTACAAGACGACGAGGTAGAGCACGAGCAGCCACAGAGCACGGACTAGTGCGGCTGACGGGATGTACGCCGGCCGACCGTCGAACGCATGCCTGGATTCCTTAGATTCGCCCTCGAGTCCTACGCGCAGTGGCGCGGCGGCCGCCCCGCCACGCCACTGGCTTGTCACCCCTGCTGCGGTTCCCTCCCAGGGAAACTGCTTTAGTCGTCGTTCTCTTGTTCGGCCTTCGCAGGGTGGCCGATGACCTTTGAAGCCGTCAGAGGAGGCTTCGCGGTCGGGTCTTTGAAGTCGTCCTTGCACACCCGAGCCTGGACGAGAACGCGGTCGCCCGCCTTGAGCTTGGCGACGAGGTGGGCGACCGTCTTCATGCCGCCGCCGCGAACCTTCGTCTTGGTGTCGAGCGTGACAGTCGCCGTCGCACCGTATACGCGTCCCCAGCGGTTCGAGCCGGTGACATTCATGCTGAGCAAGGTCGTGTATGCGCTCACGAGCGTGCCCTTGAGGACCACCGCGACCTTCGGCTTGCAGCCGTCGCCAGTCCCAAGCTTGCCTTTTCCTTCTGGGGGCGCTGCCACCGCAGAAGAAACAGCGAGACCCGCGACGGCCAGACTCGCAAGAACCAGCTTGATCTTCATGGAATGTCTCCTCCCTGGGAGGGGGATCGTTTTGATCGGTCACCCCCAAAGATGCGCAGTAGCAGGGAAACTTGCGCGTGCGGGGAGACGCGTCGTGAACCGCTCGCCTACGCCGTTTGCAGCGCGTAGCGCTCTGCGAGCGCTTCAATCGCGAGCAGCTTGTGGCGTCCAGTCGTTACGAGCCGGGTCCCGAGGCACTCCTCGCAACCGATCGTGTCCTCCGTGCAGAGAGGGCAGCTCGTGAACCGCGTACGTAGAGCACTCTCGGCCCACTCGTGCCCGGGCCACACGACCTCGAGGAGCATCCTGACTGGATCCTCGCCCTCGCGGATCAGGCGGCGTGCCGCCGCTCCGCGCCCCCCACCAACTCTCTTCGCTTGCCCCGCATCGCCGCAGATACCTAGATGCATGGCACGGCGAAAACTTGCGCTTCCGAGAAAAGAAGAGTGGCCGCAAGCGGCCACTCAGGGGAAGTGCTGGGGATTGGGTTCCCGCACTGTCGACACGCACAAGGCGGTCGGCGTCCCCCGTCCGGGGAGTCTCTCGTTGACTGCCGGCCGAGTGTCAAGCCGAGAAGCTGGTCGAGGCCGTCGTTCAAGTGGCGCTGAACGTCCCAGGGGTTGCGACCCGCAGGACGCCGAACCTGCGTCGTGCCTACGCGGCCCTCACGTCGGGCGGTGGAGCTCGAGGGAGAACCCATCGCCGTGCCACGCTCGACAACACGCGGAGCGCTTGCCTGCACTGTCACGGAGTCGTCGACGCACCGAGGAGCTCCGAGACGGGGAGTTCTCGGAATCGCTCTTCGACTTTTCGCAGTCGGCAACCCGCCACCTCGAAATCCGAAAGTTTCGTTCCGGTGATTTCGTAAGCCCCGATTTTTCGGCCGACGCCGAGAAGCACTACCTCGAGGCTGTTGCCAGACGAGACGCGATCCGCGACGCATGGGAAGCGGACGGCTCGCCACTGCTTGCGACCGGCTCGACCGGCCAACTCGGCGAGCACCCCTACTTGAAGATGCTCCGCGAGCATGATCTACTCGTCGATCGACTTGGGGCCGTGGTTTCAAGACGGCACCGCGGCCCCGAGCCTTCGGCCGTGCTCAAGCCCTCGATCGGCAAGTCGCCTGCCGCGAAGCTCCGGGCGGTGACGTAGTGAGGTCGGGCGCAGGAGGAGGGCGTAGCTGCGGCAACCGCCCCCTCGTTACTCCTGCCCCCCACGGGGGCAAGACCACGCCCGACCTCTTCGCACACCTTGCAGCGTCGGCCTTGTGGCGATCATGCCCCCTTCGGGTCACAGACACGCGATGGCTAGTAAGCGAGGGAACCCGGCCTCTGATGATAAGACCGGGCGCTGGAACAGACGTGCCGCAGGCCGTCAATCCTCGTGCGCCAACGTGTCCCCCCACGAGGAGGCCTGCGCCCGATCTAGCGGAGAGTATGCGCCTCTCGACACAAGGAACGAGCATCATGAAACGGCCCACTGAAGCGTGGCGCTCGTACGCCGCAGGCTCCGAGGTCGACCACTTCGCGAAGTTCTGCAAGGAGCATCTCGTCCAGAGCGAGGACCGCTGGGAGGGAAAGCCGCTCAGCCTCGAGCCGTGGCAACGCAGGATGATGGGCGAGGCGTTAGCTTTCGACGAGGACGGCTTGCCGACGTCGCGCAGTGTCGTGATCGTCGCCCCGCGCAAGAACGGGAGACGGCAATCCTCGCGGCTCTCTCCCTCTACCGGCTGCTCACGTCGGCCGGTCGTCCCGAGATCCTCCTCGCAGCCCCTTCGGACAGGGTCGCCGGCCGTCTCTTCGACGCGGCCGCGAGGCTCGTCCGTCGCTCGGAGGCGCTCTCGAGCCTTGTACGTGTCCGCGACCACGCGGGCGAGATCGTGCGCGAGGACGACATGGGCGTCATCTACCGACTCTCGAGCGACCCGCAGCGGTTCTACGGGTACAACCCACGCACGTCGTCTGCAACGAGCTCGCGCAGTGGTGGACCTTCCGAGACTGCCAGGTCGCCTCTCCGACGTGCGCTAATCCTGTTGAGGGGAAGGGAATCAGCGCGAGAACGACCTGGCGGACCACGATTCCCGAGGCAAGCTAGATCGAAACGTCCTGGCTCCAGCGACAATCGAGGGGCGATGTCAGGAATAACGAGTTGCCGCTGCGACGCGGCCACTCGGAGGCGCAGGGGGGAGTCGGGCCACTCTCTTGTCGGCTCGGAGAACGAAGGTGGCATCCCTCGTCCGAGGTGAGTGTGGAGGGGCGCGGCGGGCACTCCGTCGACCGGCACCCGCCGAACTGAGATCCCCTCGTCTATCGGGCTGGGTGCCCTCGGTCAGTCTTGGTCGACCTTGTGCCAGAAGGTGAGCCAGTTCCCGGCGGGGTCCTCCACGGTGAACTCCTCCTGTCCCCAGGGCCGTGGAGCCAGCGGATCGATGATCTGTGCACCGGCCGCCTGAAGCCGGGATTGGAAAGCGTCGAGGTCCCTGGCTTCCATGTAGAGGGCGGTGCTCGACGGTGTCCCCAGCCGGCTCTTGATCGCAGCGTTGTACTCGTCGCCGAAGTGGTCGGCCGCCGTCTCGATCATCAGGTGGGCGTCACCGCGTGTGAGAGACGAATTGGTTGCAGCCTCACCGCCGCTGTCGAGGGTGAACTCGAGCACCCCGACGTAGAAGGCAAGCGCCTCGCCCATGTCCGGCACTCGGATCGACGGAATAACGCCCCACTGAGCCACGCTTCCTTCGATTTTCGCACGCTTCGATAGTCCTCGAGGGCAGGCAGCTCTGACTCAGGCTCCTGGTCGATATCAAAGCTCTCGCCCTCGGACCAGCAGAGCTTCAGCGCCTTGCGGTGAAAGTCGCTTGCCCAGCGAGCCTTCTCAAAGACCAGGCGAGTCTTGCGCTGGCCCGCGGCGCGAACGTCGCAGAGGGTGTCGACCGTCCCTTCCCACGCACCTGACACCTTGCCCTGCTTGCTGGCGTGATGGATCAAGAGAAACATCACGCGACGGTTCGAGCGCTTGCGCACATCGGCCATCCAGCGCTGAAAGTCACGCGTCTCCTGCAAGGTTCCGTCCGCATCCATCCCTGCCGCCGTCAACGGGCCGACGATCACGACGTCCACCCCGTACTCGTCAATCGCCTGGCCCAGCTGGTTCCTCGATTCCTCCGCGGCGACCGTGAACTCCGTCCACGGGTCCTCCCAGAGCAGCAGTCCCGAGGAGCGTCACTCCGGCTCGTCGGCGGGACGGTTCAGATCGTGGAGTCGGTGACGACGGGAAGGCTCGACGCGCCGGCCCAGCACCGGAACACGCCGCGAGCCCGGGGGCGTCCACCTAAGTGGGCCTAGCGCCCCTCCGTCCTCGCATCTCCTCGCGCAGCTCTAGGGCTTCGAGAGTTGGGTCTATACGCTCAAGAAACTCCGCTTGCTGGGCGGGGGATGACACCGGCATGTGCACGCGCCCTTCTTTCAAGCCCACATCTGCGAACACGCCGTCCGAGTCCTCGTGGAAGTGCACGAAATCCTTGCCGTCTAACGCGAACTCAGCGGGACGGACTTCCCGAAGCGCCGGATGTGCGCGAAGAACGTCCAGCAGCGGATTCAGCGAACTGAGTGTGGACGCTTTCAGCGCTTTCATGATCGAGGCATGGCCCGGCAGAGACTTTCTACCCAACTTTCCTCGGTGCGCGCCCTCGATCCGCAGATAGCTCGCGAGCTATGGCTGAGGAACTTGCGGGTTGTCCTCCTGATCGTCGAAGAGCTGGACCGTGACCACCTCGGATGAGCGGACGAACGTACGGCCTGCTCCTTCTTCGGGCACAACTTCGACCCAATCGCCGAGTGCCGAGGTGCCTATGGCCCCGAATCTCCTAATCCACTCATTGGCGTCGCTGACACCCAGCAGCAGATCGTGCGTCTCTCCATTCGTGAGCGTGATGACGACCTTCACAGACCTCGAAGGCTACGGCCCGTGAGACGTCAACGTCCAGCCGGCTGGTTCCGCCCACCCGCCGCGAGCTCCCGCTCCTCGATCTGCAGGTAGCTCGCGATGGCCTCCGCAAGCCCTGTCGGTGAAACCCTTGATTGCACTTCGGGCACAGTCAGGGTGTGGACGCCGTTTCTTCGGACGCTGATTACCTAGCACGTTCGCTAAGTGAACCGACGGCGTTCGAGCCGATCTTCGATCGCCACTTCGGTGCCGTACACAGGTACTTGCATCGCCGCGCGAGAGCGGGCTCGGGCTTCAGGCGCAGCGCAGTGCCATCGAGGCCGCCTGCGCGACGCGTCGCTGGCAGCTCGTGCGCGTGGAGGAGGACATCGCCTCCGGTGCGAAGGCCGACAGGCCGGGACTCAGACGTGCGCTGGAGGCCGTCCAGAGCGGAGAGGTGGACTGCATCATCGTCCTGCGTCTCGATCGCCTAAGCCGTTCGGTCGCCGACTTCGCACGCATGCTGGAGCGCTTCCCGCGTGGGCTCGTGTGTCTGGATCTTGGCATCGACCCGAGTACGCCGGCGGGTGAGATGACGGCCACGGTCGTTGCCGCGATGGCTCAGATGGAGCGCAGGCTGATCGGCCAGAGAACGAAAGATGCGCTGGCGGTCAAGAGAGCAGAAGGGGTTCAACTTGGACGTCCGCGTGAGATCAGCGCGGAAACGGTTCAGAAGATCGGTGAGCTGTATCAGTCCGGGCTCAGCGTTGCTGCGATCGCACGGAAGCTGAATGAGGATGGTGTCCCGACTCCACGTGGAGGCCGCTGGCATTCCCCAGGTGTGAAGCGGGCGTTGTCCTGGGTTCGTTCGTGATGAACGCGAGGTACTCGGAGAGGGATGTCTCGGGCTGGACAAGAAAATGCACCGAGCGGTGGCTTCCTCGTCCGGCAGCCCGACTGACCTTCGCTTGCGCGATCGCCACTCGGGGAGCCATCAACCTCAGAAGCTCCGTACTCGGTGCGGTTGGGACACTACTCGATGTCGAGTACGAGCGTGACCGGACCATCGTTCACGAGGATCGTCTGCTCGGACTCCACTACGTTGTGATCGGTGACCGAAGGTCGCTCGCTATGGCGGGCCTGAGTACCTGAATGCATACTGCACCGAACCTGGAAGGGAACCCGAGCGTCCGCGGCGTCGTGAAATCAGCCCTTGACGAATGGCCCATGCGGACAGAGACGCTAGATGCTGCGGAACCTCTAGGAGCCGTGCGTACGCGCCCTCTAGAGCTTTGTATGTCCTCAACACCCCGCTGAGGGGAATGACGCGGTAGATGGGCCACCAGTACGAACGAGAGGGCGAGGGTTGTGCATCTCGTCCTCCCTCTCCTGATCCTGAATCTTCGCCGCGCTGGAACTTCTCACGCGCGGCCGCTCCCTTCACTCGGTGCCGGGGTTTCTTGACTTCACCCGTGTCTTCGAGGATCCCACTGGAGCAGAGCCAGCGGAGCGCCGCCGCAGCTGTCTTCTCCCCCGTGCAGCGAGCTCCGACCTCACGGAGCCGGCGCTGCATGTAGCCGACGGTCAGGAACGTACGCCCGTCGTCATCGAAGGGCTCGAACTCGTCCTGCTCGAACCTGCTCAAGAGATGTGCCGCGAGGGCGTGCACGACATCCCGATGGTCGCGGGGCAGTTCCTCTATGTTCGGAACGAGCGCACGCCCAGTGTCCCGACGGAACTACGGGCCGCCACCGGACCCAACCTGACAACGGCGCGAACTTGCTGCTTCCGGCGTTATGTCAAGTTGGCTCACGCGATCCTTCTTGTCACTGCGGGACACGTCCCTATCGACCGGGGTACGACGTCTCTGGGGACGCCACAGCACGACTGCGTGAGCGCGATCTACACGACGGCGCCCCCGCTCGACGCGGAGTGGCCGGCAGGTACGGGGTCCTAAGACGGGGGGTCCTAATCGGGCGAGTCTAGGTCCCACCTAGCCTTTTGGGTGGGTGCCTGGCATAGTGGAAGCACCGCGGGAGGGGGAATGTTGGGGAGCTTCAGCCTTTTGCTGGCCTGGATGGTGAAGGACCTATGGGAGGGCGCCTGGGCTGGCGCGGATGTCCCGCTGGTCGAGCTATGAGCCCCTACCTCTGGCTCGGCGTCTGGTTCGCCATGCTCGCAGCCTCCCTGGTCGCGCATGAGGCCGGACACGTCGTCGTCGGCCGCCGATACGGCTGGGACTACGCCGGGTTCACGATGAAGATCACCGGCCCGAAGGTGCTGATGGGCCACCCCTCGCGGGAACGGGAGGACTGGAACCTCGGCAGAGTCGCTGTGGCCGGACCGCTCGCCACGCTCTTAGCGTGCGCGGCCTTCATCGGCCTCGCGTATCTCCCCATCGAGTACGCCTGGATCTTCGGATCCCTGGCCGCGGTCAATTTCGCGATCTTCGTCATCAACCTCCTCCCTCTCCCGATCACCGACGGCGGCCACATCCTCTATGCCGTGACGGGATGGCGAATGAGTTGGGGCCGCGCAGCCGCAGGTTGGATGGCGGTGGAGGTTCTGATCGTTCTCGGGTTCGCGCTGCGAGCGCTGCTCGCGGGCGAGGTCTGATCGAGACTTCGGGGAGACGCCGAGCTGCACTCAGCCTCCGTCGACAGATGACCGCGACACGGAAGACCACCCCACGTCCTGAACTGCTGCTTCCGGCGTTCATGTCGAGTTGGGCCAGATCGCAGGGCACTTGGTAGCCCTCCCCTGACGCGCTAGGGTTGCAAGTGCGCTCGATCTACTGAGGGGGTGGGGCCATGCTGGCCATGAGCGTCCGAATGTTTCTCATCGCCATCGTCGTCCTGACGATCGCAACGCTCGCATTCCTGATCGCGACTGCCGCCTGAGCCGGTCCTGGACTCGTCTGGCGCCTGACCCGGACGAGGGAAATCTCGCAGCACCCCTAGACACGGGAGCGCGAACGCGAGAGATTGTCACCTACCGCCCAAGCACCATCCGCCGCGCGTGACCCAGATCGATATCGAACACATCCTCCTCATCGAGGAGCTCCGGCAATTGCTGGAGGCCGCCGAGCAGGTCGGCAACGTGCGCGCGTCCGATCTCGCCGAGGTCGCGGAGACGTACGAGCTCACCGAGCTCGAGCAGGACGCCGTCCTGCGCGAGCTCGACCAGCGCTCGATCGAGATCGTCGAGCAGCCGCCCCACTCCGAGACGGTCGTCGCGCTCACCTCTCCCGTCGAGACGACCACCGACGCGCTGCAGCTCTTCCTGCGGGAAGCCGGCCGACATCAGCTCCTGACTGCGGCCCAGGAGGTCGAGCTCGCGAAGCGCATCGAACGCGGGGACATGGAGGCCAAGGAGCGGATGATCCAATCGAACCTGAGGCTCGTCGTCTCGATCGCGAAGAACTACCGAAACCAGGGTCTTCCCTTCCTCGACCTCATCCAGGAAGGCACGCTCGGGCTCATCCGTGCCGTGGAGAAGTTCGACTGGCGCCGCGGGTTCAAGTTCTCGACGTATGCGACGTGGTGGATCCGCCAGGCGGTCGCACGCGCGCTCGCGGACAAGGCGCGCACGATCCGCATGCCGGTCCACATCGTCGAGCGGCTCCAGAAGATCAACCGTGCGGACCGCCAGCTCTGGACTCAGCTCGGTCGTGAGCCGACGCTCGAGGAGATCGCCGACGAGGCGTCCCTGACGGTTCAGCAGGTGCTCGAGGTGCGCGCGGCCGCGCGTGCGTCGACGAGCCTCGACGCGCCGGTCGGCGACGGCGAGGACGCGGTCTTCGGCGACTTCGTGGCGGGGGACGAGCCACTCCCCGAGGAGACGGTCGAGCTCAATCTCCGCAGCGAGGCCCTCCGACACGCCCTCGCCTCCCTCCCCCAGCGCGAGCGCGAGGTCATCGTGATGCGCTACGGGCTCACGGGTGCGGAGCCGCAGACGCTCGAGGAGATCGGCCGCCGGCTGGGTCTCACGCGTGAGCGCGTGCGCCAGATCGAGCTCGAGTCGCTGCGCCGGCTCGCATCTCTACGAGAGATGCAGTCGGTGGACGTCACGTAGGGCTACGAGCGGAGGTAGAGCTCGAGCCCGGGCGCGATCGCGCGGAGCTCACGCAGTGCCCGAGCCTCCAGCTGGCGCACGCGCTCCCGTGTGATCCCGAGGTTCGCGCCGACCTCTTCGAGCGTGCGCGGCCGGACCCCGTCGAGGCCGAACCGCTCGACGACGACGCGGCGCTGACGAGGCTGGAGCTTGGCGAGGGCGTCGAGCAGCTCGGACGAGCGAGCGCGGTCGGCGGTCTCGACCTCCGGCTGCTGGGCCATCGTGTCCGGGATGAGGTCCGCCACGCTCGAGTCGCCGTCGCCGATCGGCGTCTCGAGGCTGACCGGATCGAGAATCAGCTCGAGCAGCTCCTGTACGCGCTCCGGCGTCATTTCGATCTCCGCCGCGATCTCCTCGAGCGACGGATCGCGGTTGAGCTTCTGGCCGAGCAGCCGCCGAGTCTTCGTGACCTTGCGGACCTGGTCGGCGACGTGGACGGGGAGGCGGATCGTGCGACCCTGCTCGGCGAGCGCGCGCGAGATCGCCTGCTTGATCCACCACGTCGCGTACGTCGAGAGCTTGAAGCCCATCGTGTAGTCGAACTTCTCGACCGCGCGGATGAGGCCGAGGTTCCCCTCCTGGATGAGGTCGAGGAGCGGCACGTCGGCTCGTGTGTAGTTACGCGTGATCGACATGACGAGCCTCAGGTTCGACTCGATCAGCTTGCGCTTCGCCGCCTCGTCGCCGAGGTCCTTGCGGCGCGCGAGCTCGCGCTCCTGCGCGGGTGTCAGCAGGCGCCCGTCGCCGATCTGACGGACATACAGCTTCAGCGGGTCGTCGGCGGTCGGTCCGGCGAGCCCCGGCAGCTCCCGCGGCGTCGCCGGCTCGTCCGCGACGGGGGTCGACTCCTCGTCCGTCGGATCGAAGAGATGCTCGGCTGCGTAGCCTTCCACGGCTGGTCTATCGGCTGCGACAGTTGCCCCGCTTGAGGGATGACAGCTCCCGCGAGGGATCGGCCGGCCGGCGTGCAGAAGCCGATCCGTGTAACGCGGCATTCACAAACACGACGTCACGGCGGTCGTCTACCGTGTGAGTGTCGTCCGATCACGGAGTCGAATAGCGGTTCATGTGCGGCATAGCGGGATTCAGCCTCAGTCCTGACGCGAGCGTCGACCGGACGCTGGCCGCCCAGGCGCTCCTCGCGGGAATCGCCGAGCGCGGCGCCGACGCCGTCGGCTACGCGCACCGCGGGCACGCCTCCGGGCAGACGCGTGTGACGAAGCTCCGCGGTGGAGCGAGCGCCCTCCTCGACGAGCTCGACGTCCCCGCGGAGACCGCCCAGGCACTCATCCACGTCCGCGACTTCACGAAGGGGCATCCCGAGATCGAGGCGAACAACCACCCGATCCGGCACGGGACCGTCGTCGGCATCCACAACGGCGTGATCGAGAACGACGACGAGCTCCTCGCCCGGTACGGGATCGAACGTGCCGAGCCGCAGATGACCGTCGACTCGGAGGCGATCTTCGCGCTCATGGAACGCCGGCGACACGACCCCCGCGCGCTTTCCGAGATGCGCGGCGCCATGGCGGCGGCCTGGCTCGACGAGCGCGACGACGACGACGCTCTACCTCGCGCGCGGCCGCCTTCGCCCGCTCTGGCTCGGGCGCACTGCCACGGCCTCTACTTCGCTTCGACTCGTCGTGCGCTGACCATTGCCGCCGCCGCCTTGAAGACGCGGGTCGACGTCACCGCAGCTGCGCGAGGGACGCCTCCTGCACGTCGTCGCGGGACGGGTCGTGAAGCGAGCGTCGCTTCCGGCCCGACCGGCACTACCGCGAGTCCGATTACCTCCCGCCGGTGCGAGCTCCGCGCGAGGCCGTCTCCTGCCTCGAGCGCCTCGCCGTGCTCGCCTCAGTCAGTCCCGCCTAGCGAGCCGTCGGGGCGGACCTCGACCCCGTCGTCGCGCAGCGCTCGCGAACGAGGAACTGGAACGCGGTCCAGGCACCGCGCGGGAACGTCGAGCAGGCGGTACACCTGCCACTCCGACAGGAGCGAGCGATCGGCACGCCGAGCCTCCGCCCAGTCGGCCATCTTGGGCAGGCGGCCGAGCTGCCACCGCCAGCCGAGCGCCCTGCTCGACCGCGCGGTCGAGACGCTCCTCGCCTTGCAGCACCTCGAAACCGGCCTCGCGGAGCGCGTTCCCCAGCGAGCCGAACGTGTGGGCGTAGAGCGACGCCGATGGGATCGAGCGTCCACGGGCGGCGAGATCGCGCGCCGTCGGCGTCCTGCCCAGGTCCTCGCCGAGCGTCGCGCAGCTGCTCGACGAGCTCCTCCCGCGTGAGAAAGCGTCGCGGGAACAGGCCCGCTGCCCGCTTGGCCGCGTTCCACGTCCCGAAGTGCTCGATGACGGTCTGCGGATGGACACGAGCCTCCGGGTCCTGTGCGAACTCTCGCATCGTCGGCGATCTCCCCAGTGCGCTCGGCAGCGGAACGGAGCTCGGCGAGGATCTCGTCGTCCGTGTAGCGCCGGCGCATGCCAGCGCGAAAGGCCGCGAGCTCGGCCTCGTCGATCCGCACCGGAAGCACGCTTGCGTGAACGCGGACGCGCCATCTCTGCAAGAAGCTTAGAGCGTTCTGCGCATTCTGCAAGTTCCCCAGAGCAGCCTCCCCCTCCCCTCCGCGGTACGCTCGCCCGCGATGGGCGTCCGGCTCGCACTCGAGACGTCGGCCGCGCGCGCGCTCGGCGGGCTCTCCCGCGTCGCGCGTCGCGGCGGCGGAACGACGATCCCGGGAAAGGTCGCTCTGGAAGCTGGATCCGAACGGCGGTCGACCGACTCGCGGCTCGACTTCGCCGACGGCGTCGCGGTGATGTCGGCGACCAACGGCAAGACGACCACGACGGCCATGGCGGCCGAGATCCTCGGCGGCGAGCACCGGCTCGCGTGGAACCGCGCGGGCGCGAACCTGCTCTCCGGGATCGCCTCTGCGCTCGTCGTCTCCCGCGAATGCCGACCTCGGTCTGTTCGAGGTCGACGAGGGCGCGCTTCCGGAGGCGATGGCGCGGCTTCGTCCGCGCGTCGTGACACTCGGAAACCTCTTCCGCGACCAGCTCGACCGCTACGGCGAGCTCGAGCTCGTCGCCGAACGTTGGCGCGCGGCCGTCGGTGCGCTGCCCGCCGACGCGACGCTCGTCGTCAACGCAGACGACGCGGTCGTCGCGGATCTGGCCGACGACCGAGACAACGCCATCCGTTTCGGCCTCGACGATCCGACGCATGCTCGACCCTCCCTGCAGCATGCGGCGGACTCGAAGTACTGCCTGCGGTGCGGAGCTCCGTACGAGTTCGCGGCGGCCTACGTCGGGCACCTGGGCGACTACCGGTGCCCCAGCTGCGGGCACGGACGACCACGGCTCGACATCGCCGCGCGGGACATCGAGCTCCGTGGACTCCAGGCGTCCAGATTCACGCTGCGAGACCCGCGAGGGGTCGGTCGGGCTCGAGCTCGCGCTCCCCGGCCTCTACAACGTCTACAACGCGACGGCTGCGGCCGCGCTCGCTCTGACCGTGGGCGCCTCGCTCCACGACGTGCGCGACGGTCTGGCCCGGTTCAGCGCCGCGTTCGGACGGTTCGAACGCATCCGGGTGGGCGGCAAGTCCGTCGTGCTCCTCCTGGTAAAGAACCCTGCCGGCGCGAACGAGGTCGTCCGCACGCTCGAGACCGGCGTCCCGCCCGTCCTCATCGTCGCGCTGAACGACGCGATCGCGGACGGCCAGGACGTGTCATGGATCTGGGACGTCGACTTCGAGCCTCTCCTCGAGCACGCGGGGCTCGTGATCGCGTCGGGCGAGCGTGCGGCAGAGCTCGGCTTGCGCATGACCTACGGCGGGCTCGCCGAGGAGAAGCTCGAGGTCATCCCTTCGCTCGAGAGGGCGCTCGATCGCGGCCTCGGCCTGGTCGATGCGGGCACGGAGCTCGTTGTCCTGCCGACCTACACCGCCATGCTCGCGCTGCGGGGGATCCTCACCGACCGCGGTGCGGTGCGTCCGTACTGGGAGGGGGGCTCGTGAGGATTCGCGTCGGCCACCTGTATCCCGACTACCTCAACATCTACGCGGATCGTGGGAACCTCGCCGTCTTCGCAGCGGCGAGCGGCGCTACGAGGCCACGAGCTCGTCGTGCGCTCGGTCGATCGCGGGGATTCGCTCGATCCCGCGGCGTTCGACCTCCTGTACATCGGTGGCGGCCAGGACCGCGAGCAGGCACTGATCGCCCCCGACCTCGCATCCAAGGGCGAGGCACTCCGGGCGGCACACGCGCGCGGCGTCGCACTCCTCGCGGTGTGCGGCGGCTATCAGCTTCTCGGGCGGGGCTACCGTGGGCGCGACGGCTCGTTCATGCCGGGCGCCGGGCTCTTCCCGCACGAGACGGTGGCCGGCGAAGGGCGCATGATCGGCGACGTCCTGCTCGAGTGCGAGCTCGACCCGGGTGCGCGGCGACGACTCGCTGGGTTCGAGAACCACGCGGGCAGAACGCTTCTCGACCCCGGCGCCGAGCCGCTCGGACGGGTCGTGCACGGCTTCGGGAACGACGGAGCGTCGGGGTTCGAGGGCTGTCGGCTGGGGAACGCGGTCGGGACCTACCTGCACGGCCCGCTACTTCCGCGGAACCCGTGGTTGGCGGACTGGCTGCTGGCGCGTGCCCTCGCGCATGCCGGCGCCGGTGAGCCGCCGACACTCGCGGCGCTGCCCGACGTGCTCGAGGAGCAGGCGTTCAGCGTCTCCGCGGAGCGGGCGCGACGGCGCGGCGGACGGCGCTGAGGGGACAAAAGGTGCTCGGAGCGGAATTCCAGAGGGGCACCCCGGCCCACCACCCGCTGCCAGCGTAACCGGGAAACCGCTCACGTGTGGTGAGCGAGACCGTGCCGGAAGCGTGCCGATCTCCTCACGGAGCCCACATCTCCCCGAGGTAGACCGCCGGGTCGCCGGGCTGCCAGCGCTGAAGGAAGCGCGCGATCGGTGGATGCAGCAGCACCGAGTCGAGCTCGCGGACGAGGAACGCACGATGACCGCGCACCGCGTCGTCCCGCGACACGACGTCCTCGAGCGAACCGGACACGTCCGCGGCGAAGATCACGTGGACGACGTGCTTCCGGCCGTATGGTGCTCTCCGGGGAAATGGAGTCCACGATCGCGACCGGTCCCTCCAGCGGCACGTCGACCCCGTCCGGAAACAGGCCGGTCTCCTCCCACAGCTCGCGCTGGAGCGCGCGCACGAGGCTCTCGCCCGCCTGCACTCCTCCGCCCGGCAGGAGCCACACCGCACCGCTCGGCCTTCTCGTGTCGCGCGAGGAGGATCCGCCCGCGCCAGCGGAGGATGGCCGACACGCGGATCCTCGGCTCGGTCACCGACGTCAGCTCGACGAGGACCCGAAGCCGCGAGACGCCGCGCTCGCTGCCCGCGAGCTCCTCGACCTCGACGAGACGGACGGACCGCCACGGGCGCGATGACCAGCTGGGCGATGCGCATGCCCGGCTCGACGACGAATGCCTGCTCGCGGTCCGTGTTGATCAAGACGACGCGGATCTCGCCCCGGTACCCGGAATCGATCAGGCCGGGCGCGTTGACGATGCCGATGCCGTGACGCGCTGCGAGTCCCGAGCGCGGCTGGACGAATCCGGCATACCCCTCGGGGATCTCGACTGCGACTCCCGTCGGAACGACGGCCCGCTCGCCCGGGTTCGAGCGACCACCCCCTCGCAGGCGGAAAGATCGAGCCCGGCGTCGCCCTCGTAGGCCTGTCGTGGCAGGTGGGCGTCGGGCCGAAGGCGGCGGACGGCGACGTCGATCACCGAGCGGACACCTGGCTCGAGGTCGTGCTCGCCGGCGACGAGATATCGAGCGAAGCGGGCGGCCTCGGCCCGCGGGAGCCGCGCACGGACGCGAACTCCCTCGGGTGTGTCGCGGCGCTCGGCGATCGGAGCACCGAGGTCGTAGAGCGCCGCAAGCGCCTTGCCGTCGACGTACGGTACGAGGAGTCGAACGTCTTCGAACCGATCCGAGAAGAGCTCGGCGATCCTGTCCTCGAGCGTGTCGAGCCCCTCGCCCGTTCTCGCCGAAATGAGGAGCGCGCGCGGGTACGCGTGCTCGATCCGACGACGAGCGAGCGCATCCAGTGCATCGACCTTGTTCAACACGAGCTCCACCGGGATGTCGTCGGCGCCGATCTCGGCGAGCACGCCGCCGACCGCGGCGATCGTCTCGCCAGACGCTCCTCGGGAAGCGACGCGTCGGCGACGTGCAGGACGAGATCGGCCACGAGCGTCTCCTCGAGCGTCGCGGCGAAGCCCTCCACGAGCTGCGTCGGCAGCCGCCTGATGAAGCCCACCGTGTCGGTCACGAGGTAGCGCTTGCCGTCGTGCTCGAATCCACGTGTGGTCGGATCGAGTGTCTCGAACAGCCGATCGTCCACCGACTGCCTGCGCACCGGTGAGGGCATTGAGGAGTGTGGACTTCCCGACGTTCGTGTAGCCGGCGAGGGCAATCGTCGGAGCGCTCGTTCGCATCCGTTCCTTCCTCCGTCGTCGAGCGCTGGCTCCCGAGCGTACGCAGCCGCTTCTTCAACAGCGACACGCGCGTCCGTGCCAGGCGCCGGTCGGTCTCGAGCTGGCTCTCACCGGGGCCTCGGGTCCCGACTCCGCCACCGAGTCGCTCGAGGTGCTGCCACAGTCCGCGCATGCGCGGCAGGTTGTACTCGAGCTGCGCCAGCTCGACCTGGAGCTTGCCCTCCGAGCTGCGAGCGTGCTGGGCGAAGATGTCGAGGATCAGCTGCGTACGGTCGACGACGCGCGTCTTCAGCGCGTCCTCGAGCGTGCGCTGCTGGGTCGGGCTGAGCTCGTCGTCGACGAGCAGCGCCTCGGCGCTCGCGTCGCCGAACAACCTGCTTGAGCTCCGTCAGCTTCCCCTTCCCGACGAACGAACGCGGGTCGGGGTGCGCGCGATGCTGCACGAGCTCGCCGACCGGCAGGACACCCGCCGTGCGCGCGAGCTCACCGAGCTCGCCGAGCTCGTCGTGCGGTGTCGGTGCCCTTCGGATAGACGCCGAGAAGGAACCCGCGCTCCGGCTCCGCCCCGGGTGCGGGATCGGGCTGGCGCGCAGTCACCGCGTGATTATGCCGCGGTACGCTCCTGGCGGTGACCGCGCTCGCCGACCGCCTCGCCGCGCGGACGCTCGAGCTCGTGGACATTCCCTCCCAGAGCGGCCACGAGGCGGCGATTCGGGAGCACGTGCTCGGTCTCGTTCCGCCGGAATGGGTCGCAGAGCACGCGGGAGACGAGGCGTTCATGTTCCTCTCGCCCCGGCGGGAGGGCCTCCCTCTGATCGTCCTGGTGGCGCACTACGACACCGTGCCCCGCGCAGGGCAATCTCCCGGGCCGGATCGCGAACGGAGACGTGCACGGGCTCGGCGCCAGCGACATGAAAGGTGGCGTCGCGGTCGCGCTCGAGCTCGCCCGCTGCCTCGACCTCTCCTCGGCGACCTGCGATCTGGACTTGCTCCTCTTCGGCCGTGAGGAGCTTCCCGCCGAGCACAACCCCCTCCCCGCGCTGTTCGACGCGTCGTCCGCCATTCACGAGACGAGGCTCGCCGTCGTCCTCGAGCCCACGGACCTCGAACTTCAGTCGGGCTGTCTCGGCAACGTCGTCGCACGACTGACGTTTCCACGGGACGAGTGGCCACTCGGCGCGGCCGTGGCTCGCCGACAGCGCCCTCGAGCGGGCGGTTCTGGGCCTCACGCCCCTGTTCGAGCTCGAGCCACGCGTCGCCGATCGTCGGCGGGCTCGAGTTCCGGGAGGTCGTCTCGGTCACCCGGCTCGAGGCCGGGATCGCCGACAACGTCATTCCCGGCGAGGCGACGGCGACGCTCAACCTGCGCTATCCGCCGGACCGAGAACCCGAGGACGCCGAGACCTACCTCGCGAGCCTCGTTCCCGACGGTGCGACGCTCGAGATCGTCAGCAACGCTGCGCCGGCGCGCGTCGTCGCGGACGCGCCCGCCGTTCGAGCCCTGCAGCTCGCCGGCGACCTCGTCCTTCGTCCGAAGCAGGCGTGGACGAACGTCGCGGACTTCACCGCGCGTGGTCTCGACGCGGTCAACTTCGGCCCAGGTCACACGGCACTCGCCCACCATGCCGACGAGCGCGTCGCGATCAGCTCGCTCGTTCGCGCGTACGAGGTGCTCGAGCGCTTCCTGACGAGCCCGATCGGAGAAGATGCCGCGTGATGGAGCTTCGCGAGCGCATCGACGAGCTGTGGGAGTCCGGCGAGATCGAGGCCGAGCCGATCGAGGAGTCGATCGCCCGCCTCGACGCGGGGGACGTCCGGGTCGCGGAGCAGGCAGGCGACGAGTGGACCGTCAACGAGTGGGTGAAGAAGGCGATTCTCCTCTACTTCCGGCTGCGAAAGGTCGAGCCCATGGAGATCGGCGGGCTCCACTTCCTCGACAAGATCCCCGTCAAGTCCGACTACGCATCGCGCGGCGTCCGCGTCGTTCCGCCGGGCGTTGCGCGCTACGGATCGTTCCTCTCGGAGGGCGTCGATTCTCATGCCGGGGTACGTGAACATCGGAGCCTGGGTCGGCCCGCGGACGATGGTCGACACGTGGGCGACGGTCGGCTCGTGTGCGCAGATCGGTGCCGACGTCCACCTGTCGGGCGGAGTCGGGATCGGAGGCGTGCTCGAGCCGCCTCAGGCTCGGCCCGTGATCGTCGAGGACGGAGCGTTCATCGGCTCCCGTGCGGTCGTCGTCGAGGGCGTCGTGATCGGCGAGGGCGCGGTGATCGCGCCCGAACGTCGTGCTCTCGGCGTCCGTCCCCGTCATCGACGTGACGGGAGCGGATCCGGTCGAGCATCGCGGCTACGTGCCGCCGCGCTCGGTCGTTCTCCCGGGCACGAGGCCGAAGGCGTTTCCCGCGGGAACCTACGACCTGCCTTGCGCGCTCATCGTCGGCACGCGCAGCGAGTCGACGGACCTCAAGACGTCTCTGAACGACGTCCTCCGCGAGTTCGAGATCGCGACATGAGGAACGTCGCCGAAGTCGCGCTCTTCACCGACGACGTCACGGCGGTGACCGCGTTCTACCGATCGCTGGCTGGATCGCCGCGCCCGTGGCCGAGTGGCCGGGCGGAGCGACTCTTCAGAGCCGGTGACGCGAAGATCCTCGTCCACGAGCGTGCGGCCGGCGCCGAGGGCGGGCCGCCGAACGAGGACCACTTCGCGCTCTCGGTGGCCGACCTCGACGCGACCTGCGACGCCCTCCGTGCCGAGGGCTGCGAGCTCCTGCTCGAGCCGCGCGACTACCCGTGGGGACGATCGGCGTACCTCCGCGATCCCGACGGTCGCCTCGTCGAGCTGGCGCAGGGCTGACTCAGGCGACGCGCTCGGCCGTGCCGTAGAGCGTCGCGCGACCCGCATCGAGACGGACGCGCAGGTCGCCGCCGGGGAAGTGCACGACGACATCGCCCTCGCCGTGGGTCGCGGCGGCGACCGCGACGGCGCTCGTTCCCGAGGAGAGCGTCTCCCCCACTCCGCGCTCCCACACGCGCGCGGTCACCTCCCCGGGGCCGTCCACACGCGCGACCTGCACGTTCGTCCGTCCAGGAAACCGGACGTGCGTCTCGAGGAACGGGCCGACGGCCCCGATCTGCGCCGGATCCCCGATCACGACCGCATGCGGGTTACCGACGGAGACCGGAACGAACGTGATCCCGTCGATCGTCTCCTCGGCGCCGATCACGACGTCTCCCGAGGTCCTGCTCGATGTCGCCGGACTCGCGCAGTCGGGTGTGCACGACGCGGCCGGCCACCTCGACCGTGACGTTCGACTCGCCCGTTTTCGCCGCGAGCCAGGCAGCCGCGATACGTGTCCCGTTGCCGGACAGCTCGGCACGCGATCCGTCGGGGTTCCAGATCGCGATCGACACGGACGTCGCCGAACGCCGGAGCACCTCGAGCACGCCGTCCGTTCCCTGGGCGAGGACGGAGGCGGCTGCTGCGCCGAGCGGTTCGTCCGGCTCGACGACGACGTACGTGTTACCGAGCGCGTGCCAGGTCGATGACGTCATCGACGACCTCCTCGGGCGCGCGATTCGCATCGACGAGCTCGATCCCGGGGATGCGGCGCATCCACTTGCGTTGGTACCTCGCGTACCGGCGTGTGCGCTCGACGAGCCTCTCGAGCGCCTCGTCGGGCGGAAGAGTCGCCAGCTCGGTGAGACCGAGCGCCTTCGCGGCCGTCCTCGAGATCGGAGCGGACATCGCGGCGTGAGCCTCGGCGACGGCCCCCCGGGCGATCATCATCTCCGCCCGAGCACGGATACGCCGATCGAGCTCGTCGGTCGGGAGGTCGAGCCCCACGACCAGCGTCGGATGGCGCATCGACGTCGACCAGAGCTCAGTCCGTTGCGGGGACGAGCGAGCCGCCCGTCTCCGCGAGCTCGAGTGCCCGAACTACGCGACGTCGATCGTTCGGGTGCACGAGTGTGCTTGCAGGGGGATCGAGATGCGCGAGTCGCTCGTACGCCGCATGCGGATCGGCGTCGTAGAGTCGCTCGAGCTCGGCTCGTGTCTCCGGCTCCACGGCACGCGGGGATCGCAAGGTCTGCAAGCGCAGCTCGCAGGTAGAGGCCGGTTCCACCGGCGACGACGGCAGTGCCGTGAGCGCCGACCAGGTCGTCGATCTCGTCGTGCGCAAGCGTTGCGTACTCGCCGACGGACATCTCCTCCGAGAGATCGCGGATCGCAGTGAGACGCGTCGGCGTCGGCGCCTGGTTCGTGAGGATCGGAATGCCCGCATACACCTGGAGCGCATCCGCTGAGACGACCTCGGTGCCGATCCGGGTTGCCAGCTCCTGCGCGACGGCGGACTTGCCGGACGGCCGTCGGGCCGAAGACGGCGACGACCGAATAGGCCAGTTTGGTCACGTCCCGTGGGGCACCCCGGCCCACCACCCGCTGCGAGCGTATCGCCGAATTGCGTACGCGTGGGTCACGGACCGCGTCGAGAGTGTGCATTCTTCGTCGTCAGGCCGCGACGAGAGACGCCTCGCGCCCGCGCAGGGTCGTCGAGGTCGACGCGTCGATAACGACGTCCACGAGCTCCCCGGCGTGCGCCGTTCCCGCGAAGTTCACGGTCGTATTGCGCCGCGTGCGTCCACGGAGGAGCGCGGAATCGGTCCGGCTCGGCCCCTCGACGAGCACCTGCTCGACGAGCCCGACACGGAGCGCGTTGCGCTCGGCGGCGCGCTCTTGCACCACGTCGACCAGCCGCTCGAGGCGCTCGTGCTTCACGTCGTCGGGAACCTGCTCGGGAAGCTCGGCAGCCTCGGTGCCGGCACGTGGCGAGTAGATGAACGTGAAGGCACTGTCGAATCGCACCTCCTCGACGAGCGACACGGTCTCCTGAAAGTCGGCATCGGTCTCGCCGGGGAAGCCGACGATGAGATCGGTTCCGATCGCGAGGTCGGGAATCGCGCTTCGCAGTCGTTCGACGAGCCGGAGATAGCGGGAGCGATCGTAGGTACGGCGCATCGCTTTCAGGACGCGGGAGGATCCGGACTGCGCCGGCAGGTGGACGTGCTCGCAGACGCTCGCGCACTCCGCCATCGCAGCGATGACCGGGTCCCGGAAGTCCTTCGGGTGCGGGCTCGTGAATCGGATCCGATCGATGCCCGAGACGTCGTCGCACGCTCGCAGCAGTTCACCGAACTCGGTCCGAAGCTCGGGTGCGAGGTCGCGGCCCCAGGAGTTCACGTTCTGGCCCAGGAGCGTGACCTCACGGACGCCACTCTCAGCGAGCCGCGCGACCTCGGCGACGATCTCGCCCGGGCGCCGACTCTGCTCGCGCCCTCTGACGGCCGGGACGATGCAGTACGCGCACACGGAGTTGCACCCCATCGACACCTGCACCCAGGCCTGGAATCGCCGCTCCGTGTGCAGCGGCAGGTCCGCCGCGAAGTGCTCGTGCGTGCCGAAGCGGCCGCGCGGGACGGCAAACCCGCCGGCAGCGATCCACTCGGCCGAGGTGCGGAATCGAGCCCGGGCCGAAGGCCACGTCGACGAAGGGGTACTGCTCGAAGATCCGCTCGCGCTGAGCCTCCGCGTAGCAGCCACCGACGGCGACGACGACATCAGGCCGCTCGCGCTTCATCGCACCTGCGTTGCCGAGGTACGCGGCGAGCCGCGTATCCGGCTTCTCGCGGATCGTGCACGTGTTGAACACGACGACGTCGGCCTCGTCGGGAGAGGTCGCCTCGCCGAGTCCGAGCGACTCGAGCATGCCCTTGATGCGCTCCGAGTCGTGAGCGTTCATCTGGCACCCGAAGGTCGTCACGTGGTACCGGCGCATGAGGAGAAAGTGTAGGGCGACGACGGCTCAGGGCACGTGAGCCCAGTCGGCGAGCTCCAGGCGACCCTCCCGTGCCGCCCAGACGTCCCGCTGCTCGACGACGAGCCCGGTCTCGTCGAAGCGGAGGAGCGATGCCCCCGCCAACGTCTCGACCGCTCCGTCGGTCGAGGTGACGACGCCCCACCACTCGACCGCTGCGCGGGCTCCCTGCACGAGCGGCTGTCCGAAGCGGCACTCGGCCGACTGTTGCGCGCGGAACGCCCAGGCCACGTACTCGGCGGGTGCCTGCCGCTCGCGGAACGGGTGCGAGTAGAAGACGGCGTCCCTCGCGTACAGGGCGTCGATCGCGTCGACGTCCTCGCGTGGCCACGCTGCTTCCCACACCTCTGCCCAGCGCCGCGCCGCAGCCTCCGTGTCTACTTCGCCACCTCGATCGCACGACTCTCGCGGATCACGATCACCTTGACCTGACCGGGATACTCGAGCTGATCCTCGATCTCCCGCGCGATCTCGTGTGAGAGAAGGACGGCGCCGTCGTCGTCGACTTCGGACGGCTCGACGATGACGCGAATCTCGCGACCCGCCTGCAACGCGTAGGCCTTCGCCACGCCGTTCTTCGCGGTCGCGATCTCCTCGAGGGCCCCGAGCCGGCGGATGTAGTTCTCGAGGCTCTCCCCGCGCGCGCCAGGTCGCGACGCGGAGATTGCGTCGGCGGTGATGAGGAGGACTGCCTCGACCGTCTGCGGCTGGACCTCGTAGTGGTGCGCCTCGATCGCATGCACGACGCCGTCGGACTCGCCGCAGCGCCGGGCGAGCTGTGCGGAGATCACGGCGTGCGAGCCGTTGACCTCATGGCTGACCGCCTTGCCGATGTCGTGCAGGAGTGCCGCGCGCTTCGTCGTCTTCACACCCGCCTTGAGCTCGGCGGCCATGATCCCGCCGAGATGGACGACCTCGAGCGTGTGCTTGAGGACGTTCTGACCGTAGCTCGTCCGATACCGGAGGCGACCGAGCATACGCACGAGCTCCTCGTGGAACTCGCCGCAGTTCGCCTCGAAGACCGCCTGCTCTCCCGCCTGGAGCACGTGCTCCTCGAGCTCGGCCTTCGCCTGGTAGTACATCTCCTCGATCCGAGCGGGATGGATGCGCCCGTCCTCGATCAGCTTGTCGAGCGTCATCCGCGCGGTCTCACGCCGCAGCGGATCGAACGACGAAAGGACGACCGCATGCGGTGTGTCGTCGATGATGAAGTCGACGCCCGTCAGATGCTCGAGGGCGCGGATGTTCCGGCCCTCACGCCCGATGATGCGCCCCTTCAGGTCGTCCGAGGCCAGCTCGACGACCGTGACGGTCGCCTCCGCGGTGTGGCTCGCGGCGACGCGCTGGAGCGAATCGGCGACGAGAGCCCGCGCACGGCGACGCGCGTCCGAGCGCGCTTCCTCCTCCATCTGCCGCACTTCGCGCGCGAGCTCGTGCCGCACGAGGTCCTTCGACCTGTCGAGCAGCTGCTGGCGCGCCTCGTGGACCGTGAGCCCGGAGATCTTCTCGAGCCCCGCGAGCGCCTCGCGCTGCGCGTCTCGCAGCTCCTCCTGCAGCGCCTTGATGTGCACCTCGCGGTCGCCGAGCCCCTGCTCGCGCCGCTCGAGCTCAGTGAACCGTGCGTCGGCGTCGAGCTCCTTCTGCAAGACGCGCTCCTCGACCTTCGCGATCTGGACGCGCCGGTCCTGAACCTCGCTCTCGATCTCGCTCCGCAACGCGACTGCCTGCTCGCGTGCCTCGACCTGTGCCTCACGGCGAATCGCCTCCGCGTCCCGTCCCGCATCGGTGAGGAGCTTGTCGCGCTCGACATGCGCGGCCCGCACGCGCGAACGCGACCACCCGAGCAACAGCACCGACGCGCCGACGGCTCCGATGACGATTCCGATGAGCGCTGCGCCGGCCGAGAGCATGGAGCCTCCGTTGGAGGATGTCGGTGCCGCGGACGCGTCCGCGGGTGCTCTCACCCGGACGTCGACCTGCACGGTCGCGGCCGGAGGTGCCGGACGGGATTACGTCGGGTGGCTGGGTGTCCTCCGTCGTCGGGCGCGTGCCCGGCGGGCTGACAGATCGAGGGGCATCGAGATCATGGATTCAGAAAGCGTTCGCGTGCAGGAAAAACATCGAGTGAAAGCTCGTTCATCCTAACTCCTCGTCGCGAGCACGCGCAACGACGGCGTGTACCACGTCGTCCGAGAACCCCTTCCCGGCCAGGTAGCGGGCGGTCTTCGCGGTCGGTCCACGTCGCTCGACGATCCGTTCCGCGCGCTCTGCTTCGCTCGCGAGCGACTCGATCGTGGCCTGCGTGACGTCGTCCTCGACGCCGGCGAACGCCAACTCTCGACGAATCCGCTCGTTGCCGGCACCGCGCTCCGCCAGCGCAAACGCTCGCGACTCCGCGTACCTTCGATCGTCGACCAGAGCAGTGCGGACGAGCGTGTCGACAACCTCGTGGCGCTCGCTCTCGCCCACGCCGCGGCTCTCGAGGAAACGATCGATCTCGATCGCGCTGCGATCGCGATGACGAAGCGCCCGGAGCGCCTGCTCGAGCGCAGCGTCGGCCGGAGTCGTCACCTCAGCTCTCGACGGGAACCGCCTCTTCCGCCTCGGCGACGACGGCATCGACCTCGATGACGGCCTCTCCCGCCGCCTGCGACGGCAGAAGTCGCGCCGAGATGATCTGGTCGTCGGGAGCCTCGGCCTGGATCCGCGCGAGGATCTGCTGGACGAGATCGGGATTCTCCGCGAGGAAGCTCGTGGCATTCTGCCGGCCCTGTCCGAGCCGCTCGTCGCCGAAACTGAAGTACGACCCGGCTTTTTGGACGATCTTCGTCTCGAGGCCGACGTCGAGCACCGTTCCCTCCCAGGGGATCCCGGAGCCGTAGATGATGTCGAACTCGGCCTGCTTGAACGGCGGCGCGACCTTGTTCTTCACGACCTTCACCCGGACCCGATTGCCGAACGCCTCGGCGCCGTCCTTCAGCGTCTCGATACGGCGGATGTCGAGCCGAACGGACGAGTAGAACTTGAGCGCGCGGCCTCCAGGCGTCGTCTCGGGGTTGCCGAACATGACGCCGATCTTCTCGCGCAGCTGGTTGGTGAAGATGCAGATCGTGTCCGTGCGGTTGAGCGTGCCGGCGAGCTTGCGGAGCGCCTGGCTCATCAGCCGCGCCTGCAGCCCGACGTGCGCGTCGCCCATTTCACCCTCGATCTCCGCCTTCGGCACGAGCGCGGCGACCGAGTCGACGGCAACGATGTCGAGCGCGCCGGAGCGGATGAGGAGCTCCGTGATCTCGAGCGCCTGCTCGCCGGTGTCCGGCTGGGAGACGAGCAGCTGGTCGATGTCGACGCCGATGCGTCGCGCGTACTGCGGATCCATCGCGTGCTCGGCGTCGATGAACGCGCAGATTCCCCCGCGGCGCTGTGCCTCCGCCATCACGTGGTAGACGAGCGTCGTCTTTCCCGAGGCCTCCGGGCCGAAGATCTCGATAATTCGGCCGCGCGGGAGCCCGCCGATCCCGAGCGCCATGTCGAGCGCGAGCGAGCCGGTCGAGACCGCGCCGACGGCGACCTGCGGCCGGTCGCTCATGCGCATCACCGAGCCCTTGCCGAACTGCCTCTCGATCTGACCCAGTGCGACGTCCAGCGCTTCTTCGCGTTTCATGGTCTCATCCTTTCCTCAGCTCGGCTCTCTGTGCCCTTGTCTCCATGTGCCGTGTGCCCTATGTGCCTTGCTCGATGCGCTCCGCATCGAGCGCATACGACTCCAGTACCTCATACCGCGCCCCCGACGGGTGCAGGCGAGACAGCAAAGCAGCGGCGCCGGATGGAACGAACGGCCGGAGCTCCGGCAGCGGCGGGCTGAGGCGCGGACGCTCGCGGAAACGGAGAACGGTGACGTGCGGGAGCCAGGGACGGCGCTCGCGCTCGTACACGCCGAGCTGCTCGAGGCCGTTCTGCACCCGCTCTGCGAGTGCTGTCGCCCGTCCGGACGGATCTGCGAGGACGAGCATCCCGACGGAGCGGGTCTCCCGGTAGCGAACCGGCTCAAGGACGAACGACTCGGTGGTCGCGCTCTCCCGTCGAAGGACAGCGATGATCGGCTCGAGCGCCCTTCGTGGCTGGCTCCCCAGGAACGCAAGAGTGATGTGAAAGCTCGTGACGGGCCTGACGCACGAGAGATGCTCCTTGCCCCAGCGCGCGAGCTCGGCGTTGACGTCCGCAGGGAGCTCGAGCGCGAGGAAGAGCCGGACCCGCTCATCGCTCTCGACGGTACCCGGCGAGCTCATGTCGACGTGTGACGGGTCTCCAACAATCGGCGTACGAGATGGAGCGACGCTGCCGTCGCGCGGCCCCGGATCATGTCGCGGTCGCCCGGAAGCTCCGTCTGGACCGCCCTTTCACCGTCCGGGCCGGCGGCGTGGGCGAAGACGAGGCCGACGGGCTTCGCCTCCGTCCCTCCCCCGGGCCCCGCGACCCCGGTCACGGCCACGCCCACGTCGACGCCGAGCCGCTCGCGGACACCGTGCGCCATGGCCGCGGCGACTTCCGCGGATACCGCTCCGTGCTCGGCGATCAGCGCCGCGGGAACCCCGAGGCTCTCCTCCTTGACCTCGTTCGCGTAGGCGATGACCGACCCGCGGAAGGCGTCGCTCGCGCCGGGGACGGCGGTCAGGCGGGCTGCGACCATGCCTCCGGTGCACGACTCGGCCGTGCCGATCGTGAGGCCGCGTTTCGTGCAGAGGTCGAGGACGATCCGCGCGATCGAGCGCTCGTCCTCGCCGAAGAGGTAGCCGCCGAGGCTCGCGCGCAGTGACTCGACGACGGCGACGCCTCTCGTCTGGGCCTGCGGCTCGACGAAGAGATCCACGTGGATCTCGAACTCTCGCGCGCAGATCGTGACGTCGACTCCCTCCCCCTCCCCGCCTGCGGCCGCGAGCGCTTCGGCGACCGCCGACTCGGGCGTGCCGAAGAAGCGGAGCACGTGGTGCGTCCGGGCTGGAGCGCGCCCGAGCACACGACGCACGGCATCTGTCTCGAGCGCGCGCGGCCACAGCCGCTGGAGCTCGCGCGGCGGCCCGGGAAGGACGACGACGACGCTGGCACCGAGATCGAGGACGAGACCCGGCGCGGTGCCCGCAAGTCCGAGCGAGACGGCTCCCTCCGGCCGGGTGGCCTGCTTTCGAACCCCGACGGCGAAATCGGTATAGGGCCGTCCGAGTCGCTCGGCAATCGTGCGCGAGATCGTGCCGATCTCGGTCTCCAGCTCCTCGTCGACGACGAGCGGACGTCCGGCGACACGCGCGACGAGCTCCACCGTGCGGTCGTCGTGCGTCGGCCCGAGCCCTCCCGAAACGAGGCAGAGATCGGCCTCGAAGGCCTCGTGGAAAGCGCGCTCGAGATCGTCGACGGCGTCGCCGACGATCACGATCGAGGCCGGCTCGAGACCGAGGCGAACCGCCTCCGCTGCGAGGAACGGACCGTTGCGATCCTGGCGCTCTCCGCGGACGAGCTCCGAGCCGGTCGCGACGATCGCCGCGCGAGGACGGCTCAAGAGGTGGCTCGGACGACCCTGCTCGAGGTCACGACGAACGTCGTGCCCCGCGGAAGCTCGACCCGGTTGCCGTTCAGCCGCACGGCGACGTTCCGAGGCTTCGCGAGCGCCAGCTGCAGGCTCTTCCCCTCGAACGACTTCCGCTGTCCCTCCTCGAGTGTCCCCGAGTACAGGAGCTTGCCCGACGACGTCTTCGCCCGGACTTCCATCCACGAGCTCCCGTCGGTCGCGCGGACGACGAGGCGCACGGTGCCCTTCGGTGCGTGCGTCGACGTGTTCGCCGTGGACCCCAACTCGAGCCCGGGAACCTTCTCGCCCTCCGGACCGCCGAACTTCCACGCGGCGATGATGAGTGCCGTCGCGATCGCGATCGCCACGAGCGCGACCGCCGCAAGGCGTGACTCGCGTGGCCCGCGATCCCTCCGCGGCGGCGGGACACTACGGGCGCGGAGGGGCGCATCGTCCTCTCCCACCGTGAAGCGCGAGTTGTACTCGTCCACGAACGGCTGCCCGTCCATGCCGAGCGCCTCTGCGTACGAGCGCAGGAAGCCGCGGACGTAGGTGGGGGCAGGAAGGATGTCGAAGTGCTCGTCCTCGAGCGCCCGAAGGTACTTCGGCCGGATCTTCGTCCGCTCCTCGAGCTCGGGGAAGTCGAGCTCCTGGCGCAGTCGCGCCTCGCGGAGGCTGGAGCCGATGTCGAACATGGCGGCGGGATTGTAGACGCGATCAGTTGGTGGCTACATCCATTACAGGAAGGCGACCTCGGCTGAGCTACTCCCGCGAACCGACGTACTCGAGCAGCCCGTACACGCCGAGTGCGACGAGCGCAGACGCGGCCATGCACAGGCCGAGGATCCCGAGCACACGTCCGGCCGTCGCCACGCCGCGACGAGTCCCACCGGCAAGGGAGACCGACGAGCGCAGAAGGGCACGCCGCGCAAGCGCCAGTGCGACGAGGCCGAGAGCCGCCGCGACCGGGATCGCGAAGCCGGCGTGCAGCAGGTCGTAGCTGTCGCTGAAGCGCGTCCCGTAGATCGCCACCGGGAGTGTCGCGACGGAAGCGAGTCCCGCCAGCAGCGACGCCCACGCTGCGCCTGATCGACTCTCCGCCACGCTATTGCTTGACGTACGGGCGCCCAACGGCGGCCGGCGGTGTCGATCGCCCGACGACCCCTGCCACGGCGATGATCGTCAACACATACGGGAGCGCATTGAAGAGGAGTGGTGCGGCGCTTCCCTGCTCGAAGTACTGGGGCAGACGGTCGGCGAGCGCGCTCGAGAAGCCAAAGAGGAGCGCCGCTGCGAACGCGCCGAAAGGCCGCCAGTTCCCGAAGATGAGCGCTGCGAGGGCGATGAACCCGCGTCCGCCCGTGACGTTCTGGTCGAACAGGTGGATGAGGCCGAGCGAGAGATACGCGCCGCCCAGCGCAGCGAGCGCACCCGATGTCATGACGCACCCGTAGCGGATGCCGTAGACGGAGATGCCGACCGTCTCGGCTGCTCGCGGGTGCTCCCCAACAGACCTTATGCGAAGCCCGATCGGCGTCCGGAACATCACGAAGTACGAGGCGATGAGGACCGCGAAGCTCAGCCAGATCATGAAGTTGAGTGACCCGATCGCCTCGCCGAAGAATCCTTGATCCTGGAGCCAGGGGATATTCACGTCGGGGATCTCCGGGATCGTCGTCGGCGTGCCCTGGTCCCCGTAGATGTCGACGTAGAGATAGCCCGTGAGCCCGAGCGCAAGGAAGTTGATGGCGGTGCCGATCACAATCTGATCGGCTCGCAGGGTGATGCAAAAGAACGCATGCAGAAGCGCCAGGCCCATTCCGGCGACGGCTCCGATTACGAGCCCGAGTTGCCACGAGTCGGTGACATCCGCTCCCCAGATGGCGAAGAACGCTCCCATGAGCATTTGCCCTTCGAGGCCGATATTCACCACACCGCTTCGCTCGGAGAACATCCCGCCGATCGAAGCGAAGGTCAGCGGCGTGGCGTAACGGAGCGTTGCAGCAATGAGCGCCGACCAGACGACGACGAGGTCGAGGTTCTCGACGCTCGACTGCGTCGCGAGCATGCCGAGCGTCATTCCGACGAGGTTGGCGGCCACCGCGAGAAGACCCAGCCGGCGCTCACCGCGGGTCGTTGCCCACACCGAGGCGAACAACCCGAGCAGCGCGACGGCCGCGGGCCACCAGATCTGCCGGACCTCGAACGGTGGCAGAGCGATGACTGCCGCGGTGACGCCAAGAGCGATGCCTGCGATACCGGCCGATCTCGCTCCGGAGACACGTGTTGCCATCACACCGTCGGCCGCCTCGGCGCGCGCGCTCATGTCGTCGCCAACTCTCGGTCGCGGCGACGAAACTTCTTGCGCGCCTGCCACACATAGAGCACGAGAATGTCCGCCCCGACGAACAGCACCACCAGGCCCTGAATCAGAAGCGTCAAGTTGTCGGCGAGATTCGGGTTGAAGATGTCTTCGTCGAGATTGCGGGTCGATGTTCCCGTCAGCAAGGCGCCAAACAACAAGGCGGAAAATCCGACGCCCACCGCCGTGTTTCGCCCGAGGAGAGCGACGGCGATCCCGATGAACCCGATCGTCGAGATCTGGACGTCATTGGCGGCTAACCGGAACTGCCAGCCGAGGATGTCGATCGCTCCTCCAAGGCCGGCGAAGCTTCCCGAGATGGCCATTGCCAGGAAGTAGTTGCGCGCGACGCTGATGCCCCCGTACCGCGCTGCCTCGGGGTTGTAGCCGACGGCGCGGACCTCGTACCCGAGGGTCGTCCGGTTCAGTATGACCCAGTATGCGACGAGAGCGGCGATCGCGATGAAGAGCCCGACGTGGAGCCCCTGGAGCACCGGATTTCCCCAGAACACCGGGAGGTGAGCCGACTCGACGATGTCGTTTGACACGGGGTTCGTCTCGCCGCCAACGACGGTGTTCTGGAGCGGACCCTCGAGTCCGAGCAGGTACGCCCCGGTCCAGTAGACGATCCAGTTCAACATGATCGTGACGATGACCTCGTGCGCGCCGACCGTCGCTTTGAGGATTCCTGCGATCCCCGCGAGCATCGCTCCGGCGAGTGCGCCGAGCACGAGCGCCAGAAGTATGTGAACCGCGCTGGGTAGGCCGGGCAGCGACGACCCTATCCAGACTCCGGTGATGGCGCCGACCATGTACTGACCCTGCCCGCCGATGTTGAAGAGGCCACAGCGGAACGCGAACGCGACGGCGAGTCCCGTGAGGATGAGCGCAGTCGTCAGTATCAAGGTGCTCTGCAGATCCAAGGCAGCGTTGACCCGCTCGTCTCCATGCACCCACGGGAAGAGCCAGTTGAGGCCGGTCCCCTTGAAGATCGCCCAATACGTGGAAAGCGGGTTGCTTCCGGTCGTGACCAGCACAACGAGCCCGCCGATGAAGAATGCGAGTAGCGTTGTGACGAGCGCGGTCGCCAGCCCACCCGCGCGATGCAAGACCGCCAGCCGCTGCGCTGTTCCTTGACCATCCCCCTCCCCAGCCTCGGGGACGGGACCCGGGGTGCTCACGCCGCCGCCTCTTCGCTAGTGCCGCCGAGCATTGCGATGCCGAGTTCCTCCTCGGCGACGTCGGGCGAGTACTCGCCTACGATGCGGCCTTCGTACATCACGAGGATCCGGTCGGCCATGGAGAGGACCTCTTCGAGCTCGAGCGAGGCGAGCAGGACAGCGCGCCCCTCATCCCTTTCCTCGACAAGTCGGCGATGGACGAACTCGATCGCGCCGACGTCGAGGCCGCGCGTCGGCTGCGCTGCGATCAGAACGCGTGGGTCGGCATCAACTTCGCGCGCGACGACGACCTTTTGCTGATTTCCGCCGGAGAGCGATCCAGCGGCGGTTCGCGGGCCTCCGCCTCGGACGTCGAACTCCTTGACCAGCCTGGCCGCTCGAGCGAGCAGTCTGCCCGGTCGGAGCCAACCGAAGCGGGCGTTCGGAGGCCGGTCGAAGTCGTGCAGCGCGAAGTTTTCGGCGAGATCGAACTCCAGCACGAGCCCGCGTTTTTGCCGATCCTCCGGAATGTGGCCGACGCCGGTGGCGAGAATCTTGTGCACTGATGATCCCGTGACATCGTGGCCGTTGATTTCAACGCGTCCGCTCGTCTTCCCGCGCAGTCCGGTCAAGGCTTCGATGAGCTGCGTCTGGCCGTTGCCGTCGACTCCCGCAATGGCGACGATCTCACCGCCACGCACCGAGAACGAGACGCCACGAACGGCCTCGAGTCCGCGGTCGTCGAGCGCATGCAGGTCCTCGACCTCGAGCAGCGACTCGCCGGGCGTCGCGGGGCGCTTTTTGACCTCCAGGAGCACTTCGCGACCCACCATGCGCCGCGCGAGATCCTCCTCGGTTGCTCCGACCGCCGACACCGTCTCGATCAGCTGACCTCGGCGAAGGACTGTGATCCGGTCCGCGATCTCGAGCACCTCGTTCAGCTTGTGGCTGATGAAGATGATCGACAACCCTTCTCGGCGCAGCATCTCGAGGATCGCGAAGAGCTCGGTCGCCTCCTGTGGTGTGAGTACGGCCGTCGGCTCGTCGAGGATCAGGATGTCCGCCTTGCGGTAGAGCGCCTTGATGATCTCTACGCGCTGCTGCTGTCCCACGGTGATCTTGTCGATGCGCGCGTCGGGATCCACAGCGAGTCCGAAGCTCCTCGAGAGGTCGACGACACGCTCGCGTGCGGCGGCGTGATCGAGGAAAAGGCGGCCATGGCGAGGCTCGATCCCGAGGACGATGTTCTCCGTCACTGTCATCACCGGGATCAACATGAAGTGCTGATGGACCATCCCGATGCCGAGATCGATCGCGACTCTCGGAGACCCGATCGACACCTCTTTTCCGTTGAGGAATATCTGGCCCTCGTCCGGGTGATAGAGCCCGTAGAGCACGTTCATGAGCGTCGATTTCCCGGCTCCGTTCTCGCCGAGCAGCGCGTGCACCTCTCCACGTCTCAGATCGAAGTCCACTCTGTCGTTCGCAAGGACGCCGGGAAAGCGCTTGGTGATGCCCCGCATCTCGAGAACCGGTTCCGCGGCCACGCGCGCGCGATTCTACGGTGCCTCGGGACGTGAGGTATCCGGAAACGCCGAGGGCGGGATTGCGGCCCGCCCTCGGATCATTGCCTGTTCTCGAAGTGCTAGAGCACTGCCGGCGGCACGATCTTGCCGCTGATGATCAGCTTCTTCTGCGCGTTCATCTGCGCGACGAACGCCTTCGGTACCTTCGGGCTTATCCTGCCGACGTCCTGACCCTTGTTCTTCAGGTCGAAGACGAGGTCGCGTCCGCCCTGCAGCGTGCCTGCTTGCGAGGCCTTGAAGGCGTTGTAAACGGCAGTGTCGACGCGCTTCACGCCGCTCGTCAGGATGTGCGAGCCCAGGTAGTACTGGTCGGCGTCGACGCCGATACCCCACACCTTCTTCTGCTTCGCCGCGTCGAGAGCGCCGAGGCCGCATCCACCAGCGACCTGGAAGATCGACTGCGCGCCTTGGGCGATCTGCGCCAGCGCGATCTCCTTGCACTTCGGAGCCGAAGACGGCGGGAAGTCGCCCGAGTAAGCGATCAGGACCTTGATTTTCGGCGTGACCTTCTTCGCGCCTGCCCGGTAGCCGGCGATCCAACTGTCGACCGATGGAAGCTTCTTGCCACCGACGGCGCCGAGCACCTGCTTGCCACCCTTCGCCTTCGCCATCAGGGCAGCGAGGTACCCGACCAGGTAGCCGGACTCCTGGGCCTTGAACGTCAGCCCGAGCGCGTTTGCGGGCTTGTCGGCCAGAGCCCCCCACGGGAAGTCGACGATCGCGAAGTTCGTGTTCTTGAACTGCCCGGCGACGGTGTTCAGGTCAGGGCCGAGCAAGAACCCGTTCGCGACGACGACGCCGCCGCTCCCGGCGGCTTGCGCAGCCGCAGCGAGGTTCGGCAGATAGTCCGCACTCGTCTTCGAGATGAAGGCGCGCGTGTCCATAAAGAGCTCGTCTTCAGCGCGAAGACGGCCCTTGTTCGCCAAGAAGTTGAACGAGCGGTCGTTCAACCCGGCGGTGTCGGTGACGATCGCGCCGTAGTCCTTGTCGGCTGTCGCCCCTGTCGCGATCGAGACGAGCCCGAGCGACGCGATGAACGCGCCCGCAATGCCCGCAGCGATCCGCACTCTACGAGATACCTTCACTTGCCCTCCTTACGAATATGTGCCTGCCGCGCTGATTGGACGCTTCCTCTAGCCGCGGTTTGACCCCTCACAAGCTGTGAAGAAGCACAATCAATTACGAAAGAGTAGCGCGTCGGCGGCTGTCAGACGGTGTGAAGCTCGCTCTCCGACACGAGCACGCGCCGGGGCTTGGAGCCCTCGTAGCCGGAGATGATGCCCCTGCGCTCGAGCATGTCGACGAGGCGTCCGGCACGCGTGTAGCCGACGCGGAGGCGGCGCTGGAGGAGCGACACCGAGGCCGTCTGCGTCTGCACGACGATCTCGATCGCCTTGTCGAGCAGCGGGTCCTCGTCCGGGTCGAAGTCGCCGTCCTCCGCCGACTCCTCGAACGCCGCTTCGGGCGCCTCGAGCAGCGACTCGTCGAGCTCCTGACCGCGCTGGGAGCGGCACTGCTCGACAACGAGGGCGACCTCCTCTTCGCTCACGTATGCACCCTGCAGACGTTGGAGCCGCGACGTCCCGAGAGGCTTGAAGAGCATGTCGCCCTGACCGAGGAGGCTCTCGGCCCCCGCGCCGTCGAGGATCACGCGCGAGTCCGTCTGGCTCGAGACGGCGAAGGCGATCCGGGAGGGCACGTTCGCCTTGATCATCCCCGTGATGACGTCCACGGACGGGCGCTGCGTCGCGAGGACGAGGTGGATCCCTACGGCGCGCGACTTCTGGGCGAGTCGGATCACACAGTCCTCGACGGCCTGGGGAGAGACCATCATGAGGTCGGCGAGCTCGTCGATGACGACGAGCAGATAGGGAAGCGGCACCTCCCCGCGCGCGCGGAGGGCGCGATTCGCCTCGGGAAGGCTACGGGCGCGCACGAAGGAGAGCCGCTCGTAGCGTCGCTCCATCTCCGCGACCACGTTCATCAGAACGACCGCGGCTTCCTTGGGGCTGGACACGACCGGCGTCAACAGGTGCGGAATCGACTCGTAGTAGCCCAGCTCGATCCGCTTCGGGTCGATGAGGATCATCCGCACGTCGTCGGGGGTCGCCCGCAGGAGCGTCGAGGTGAGGATCGTGTTGATGCAGCCCGACTTCCCCGAGCCCGTCGTGCCGGCGATGAGGAGGTGCGGCATGCGCGCGAGGTCGGTCCAGATCGCGTTGCCCGAGATGTCCTTGCCGAGCCAGACCGACAGCGGGCTCGCGGTCGCCGGCAGATCGCCGAAGATGTCGCCGAGCGTGACGAGCTTCGGCGAGAGGTTCGGCACCTCGACGCCGACGGCCTGCTTGCCCGGGATCGGGGCCAGGATCCTGATCTCGGTCGTCGCGAGCGCGTAGGAGAGATCGTCCTTGAGCCCGGCGACCTTCGACACCTTCGTTCCCGGCGCGAGCTGGAGCTCGTAGCGCGTCACGCGCGGGCCTGAGATCTGCCCGGTCACGCTCGCATCGACGCCGAACTCGGAGAGCGTGCGCACGAGCAGGTCGGCTGTCTTGGCGCTCGTGTCCGCCTTCGACGTGTTCCCGTCCGGCGACGGTCGCAGCAGGGTGCGGTCCGGGAGCCGGTACTCGGCGTGCTCCGCCGACGTCTCGAAGACGGACTCGATGCTCTCGAGGACAAGCTCGTCGTCCGGCTCGTGGGCCAGCAGAAGCGCCGTCTCCTGCGAATGTGCCGTCGCACCGACGACGTCGGGGTACGCCTCCGCCCCGTCGAGCAGGCGCTGCTGCGTGGCGACGACGGTCGGGGTCGGAGCGGGCTCGTGAACGTCCACGTCCTCGGCCGTCTGCGACTCGCTGGAAGGCCACTCGAACGCCCGGCGAGCACCCGAGCCGGCGCGCTTCACGGCGTGGCCGGTACGGCGCAAGATCGCCCCCGTCGAGGCGCCGGTGACGAGCAGAAGCCCCGCCACGAGGAGCGCGCCGCCGATGATCGCCGCGCCGGTCTGCCCGATGAGCGCGGCAAGCGTGCCGCCGATCGCCATCCCGATCCAGCCGCCCGAGTCCTTCCCGAGGAGGGTCATGAGCCCGAGGAAGCTCACCCCCACACCCAGCCGGAACGGACGCACGCCGAGCAGGTCGCTCCGCGCGAGCAGGAGGCCGCCGAGCGCGACGAACGCGACCGGGAGCACGTAGGCCGCATTCCCGATGACGTCGGTCAGGACACCGGCGAGCCACGAGCCGACGGCGCCGCCGTCGAGCCCCAGGTAGAGGATCGCGGCGAGGACGAGGCCGAGCGCGAGAAGGGCGAGCCCGAGCAGCTCGTTCTCGTGCTGGGAGCGTGAGCGCTTCGTCCGCTTCTTCACGCGTGCGGGGACGCGTGGCCGAAGCGGCCGCTTCTTCCTGCGAGCAGCCATGAGCGCGCGATTCGACGCGCACCTGCGCGCTCCTTCGCGCGTCCAGCCCGACGCGCGGTGCGCGCGCTTCGGCGACGACCTGCTCGGCGTCGGCGCGGTTGCCGTACCCGCGCGTCTCGACCTTTTCCTCTTCCAGATCCTTGTAGACCTGGAAGAAGTGCTCGATCTCGTTGCGAAGCTCGGCGGGGATGTCGTGGACGTCGCTCACGCGCATCCACGCCGGATCCTTGAGCGGCACGCAGAGGATCTTCTCGTCGGGGCCCTTCTCGTCGGCCATGTGGAAGACGCCGACGATGCGGCTGCGGATGCGGCAGCCGGGGAACGTGGGCTCGCCGACGAGCACCAGCGCGTCGAGCGGGTCGCCGTCGCCGCCGAGCGTGCCCTCGATGAACCCGTAGTCCGCCGGGTACGCCATCGAGTGAACAGGCGCCGGTCGAGCACGATGGCGCCGAGCTCGTCGTCGAGCTCGTACTTGTTCCGCGAGCCCGACGGCACCTCCACGAAGACGACGACGTGGTCGGGCACGCCGAGGCTGTCGACATACGCCATCGAGGTGAACAGGCGCCGATCGAGGACGATGGCGTCGAGCTCCTCGTCGAGCTCGTACTTGTTGCGCGAGCCCGACGGCACCTCCACGAAGACGACGACATGGTCGGGCACGTCCTGAGGCTAATCGACGTGTGCGCGGCCGGGAGTATCGTGCGGCGCGGTGGCAGGCGCGCGTGAGAAGCTCCTCGACTTCGCCCTCACGTTCCCGGAGACGTTCGAGGACCGACCGTGGGAGGAGGACGTGGTCGTCAAGGTCCGCGGGAAGATCTTCGTGTTCCTCGGACCGGTCGGCTCGCGGCGGATCTCCGTGAAGCTCGCCGAGTCCAACGCGCATGCGCTCGCGATCGACGGCGCGCAGCCGACGGGATACGGTCTCGGCCGCTCGGGGTGGGTCACCGTGCCGCTGCGGGCGCCGGGCGTGTCACTCGACGTCCTGCGCGACTGGATCGAGGAGAGCTACCGGATCGTGGCACCGAAGCGACTCGTCGCCGATCTCGACGGCGTCAGCTGAGGATCGCGTCCACCTCGTCAGCGGTCGGCAGCGACGGCTACGCGCAGGGCACGGCCGGCCGACGCAGATCGCCGAGAAGCCGTTCGACGTGCCGGGCTCCTCACAGATCAGGCTGCGAGTGCGCGGAGATCGTCGACGGTGGAGCCGAGCAGTGTGTCCTGGAGATCGAAGAGGCCGGCCCAGAGCGAGGAGCGGTCGGGCGCCGCGTCGAGGCTCGCGGCGGTCGCCAGCCCTTCGAGCGCCCGGACGAGCACGGCCAGCTCGAGATAGACCGCGGTGACGCGATTCGGACATGCGTGCACGCCGGCTCGGTCGAGGATCGGGCGCCACTCGACGAGCTCGCCGGCGCCGGGACCCGCGTACCACGAGCGTCCTTCGGCGCGCTCCGGCTCGAGCTCGAGGAGGTACTGCGACAGCGGCCGCTCGAGGCCGGCGAGGGCGGTCTCCACGCGGTCGGCCGCACGCCGGAGCGCAGCCTCGCGCGCACCCGGTGTCGCCGGCATCGCGTCCCCTCTGCCCCAGCGCTCGAGCAGCCGGCAGAACGCGAGCGCAGCGACCTCGCAGGCGCGGAGCTGGGACGACGAGACGCCGCGCCGAGAGCTCGCTCGCCGCGTTGCCTTCGATGATCGCCGGCCAGCCCGTGGTCATGCTGCAGCCCCAGCTGCTGCAAGAGTGTGGAGGGGTACGGGGAAGACCGCGAGCCGAAGACGAGCGGTGGTCATACCTCTATGACTACTGGAAGAACCATCGGACGTCGACGGGTGCGGTCGTACACGATCTGCCCGACTGCGTCGTGGATGTGCTCCTGCAGGAGCTTGATCTCGACGACGTGCTCGGAGGCGAGCTCGCGTACGACGCGATCGGCTTCGTCGCGCAGCTCGTCGATGAGGTCGTCCGACTCGGCGAACCCCCGCGCGATGAGCTCCGGTGGCGCGATCTCGCCTCCGTCGGAGGACGCGAGTGTCGTCACGACGATGAGCACGCCGTCGTCCGCGAGCCGCCGCCGGTCGCGCAGCGCGACGTCCTGCACGTCGCCGACGCGGAGGCCGTCGACGAAGGTGACGCCCGCGTCGACCTTGTCGACGAGCCGCGCACCGCCGCGAGCGAGCTCGACGACCGAGCCGTTCTCGGCGATGAGGATCCGGTCCTCTGGGACGCCCGCATCGCGTGCGAGCTTCGCGTGCGCCGCGAGCATCCGGTACTCGCCGTGGATCGGCATCACGTGGCGGGGCCGAAGCAGCGAGAGCATCGTCCGCAGCTCCTCCTGGCACGCGTGGCCGGAGACGTGCACCGCTGCGATCTCCTCGTGCAGCACCTCGGCACCGGCGCGTGCGAGCTGGTTGATCGAGTCGTGCACGCGCAACTCGTTGCCGGGCACCGGCTTCGCCGAGATGATGACGGTGTCGCCTGGCTCGACCGCGACCGCCTTGTGGTCGCCGTAGGCGATGCGCGTGAGTGCGGACATCGGCTCGCCCTGGCTCCCCGTGCAGAGAACGAGCACCTCGTCCGGCGGAAGCGTCGCGGCCTCGTCGGGATTCACGATCGCGTCCTCCGGGAACGAGACGTAGCCGAGGTTGCGCGCGATGTTGAGGTTCTTCCGCATCGAGCGGCCGACCACGACGACCTTGCGCCCGCACTCGACCGCCACGTCCGCGGCCTGCTGCATGCGGTGGATGTTCGACGCGAACGAGGCGACGAGGATCTTCCCGTGGCGGAGCGGGAAGATCGCGCGAAAGGCCTCGCCGACGAGTCGCTCGGAGCCGGTGTTCCCAGGACGTTCAGCATTGGTCGAGTCGCCGAGCAGGAGGTCGACGCCGCGATTCCCGATCTCGGCGAGCTTGCCGACGTCGGTCTTCAGCCCGTCGACGGGCGTGTGGTCGAGCTTCCAGTCCCCCGTGTGCACCACCCGACCGGCCGAGCTCTCGATCACGAGTGCCGCCGAGTCCGGGATCGAGTGTGCGACGCGCACGAGCTCCACCCGGAACGGCCCGAGCTCGAGCGGATCGTCCCCCGGCTCGGCCGCCACGAGCTCGGACTTCTGCCCGAGCCCGTGCTCGTCGAGCTTCGACTTCACGAGCGCCAGCGTGAGCGGTGTCGCGATGACCGCGTCGACGTCCACCTCTCGCAAGAGGTACGGGAGCCCGCCCACATGATCCTCGTGGCCGTGCGTGAGGATGACCGCGCGAACGCGACGTCCCTCGAGATAGCCGATGTCCGGAAGGAGGAGGTCGACCCCGAGATGCTCGTCGCGAGGGAACGCGAGCCCCGCGTCGACGACGAGGATCTCGTCCCCGAGCTCGTACACGGTCATGTTCTTGCCGACCTCACCGAGGCCGCCGAGCGGGATGATCCGGAGTGAGTCGCTCATGGGGCGTCCGCGAACGCGAGTTGAAGACGAGCGTTGCTCACCGGACTGAGTCTACGGAGCCGAGCTGAGGCGAGCGGCTAGGCCGCAACCGGTGCCAGCAGACCGAGCCGCTCGAGGCAGCCGCGCACGGCCTCGCGCTCCTCGTCGGTGGCCTCGACGAGCGGCAGCCGGTGGCCGCCGACGTCGTGCCCGAGGAGGTTCAGCGCGCACTTGATCGCGATCGGGTTCACGACGACGCGGAGCAGGTCGATCGCGGGAGCGAGCTCATCGTCGAGCTGACGCGCGCCCTCGACGTCGCCGTCGCGGTACCGGCGCACCATCTCCTTGACCTGCGGGCCGACGACGTGCGTGTGCACGCAGACTCCGCCGCGGCCGCCGACCTCGAGGAACGGGAAGACGAGATCGTCGTCTCCGGCGTAGAGGTCGAGGCCGAGCTCCACGATGGCCCGAGCCTGCTCGACGTCGGGGTTCGCCTGCTTGACGGCCCGGACGGTCGGGATCTCCGAGAGCTGAGCTATCGCCTGCGTCTCGAGGTTCAGCACCACCCGCGAAGGGATGTTGTAGACGACGATGGGCCGGTCCGAGACCGCTGCGATCTCCTCGAAGTGGCGGACGATCCCGCGGACGGGAGGCTTGCTGTAGTAGGGCGTGATGACGAGGACGCCGTGGACGCCGAGCTCGTGCGCACGAGCCGTCAGGTGCACCGAGTGCGCGGTCGAGTACGTCCCCGTCCCGGCGACGACGGTCGCGCGGTCGCCGACCTCCTCGAGCGCCGCCTCGTACAGCCCGAACCGCTCGTCGTCGGAGAGCGTCGGTGACTCACCGGTCGTCCCCGTGACGACGAGACCGTCCGACCCGTTCGCGACGAGATGCGCAGCGAGGGCGCGAAATGCCTGATAGTCGACCGATCCGTCCGTCTTGAAGGGCGTGCAGATCGCGGTCAGGATCTCACCGAGCACGTCCTGATCCTACGGCAGGAGGGCAGGCACATGATCAAGGAGTTCCGGGACTTCCTCATGCGTGGCAACCTCGTCGAGCTCGCCGTCGCGTTCGTGATGGGCCTGGCGTTCGCGGCGCTGATCACGTCGTTCGTCGACGACCTGATCATGCCGATCGTCGCGACGGTCATCGGCAAGCCGGACTTCAGCGGCCTCACGTTCACGATCAACGACGCCGTGTACCGGTACGGAGCCTTCCTCACGGCTGCGATCACCTTCGTTTCGACGGCCGCCGCGATCTTCTTCTTCGTGGTGAAGCCGCTGGGCGCGCTGACGAGGAAGCCCGAGGAGGACGTCGTCTCGGACGAGGAGCGGCGGCACCAGGAGCTCCTCGCCGCTCTGGAAGGACTCGAGCGCTAGAGGAGCGCGTCCAAGCCCACGGTCAGGCCCGCGGGCAGCTCGCGAACCCGCTCGAGCGCGAGCAGCACGCCCGGAACGAACGCCTCGCGCGACGTCGTGTCGTGCCGGATGGTGAGCGTCTCCCCCAGGCCGCCGAATATGACCTCCTGGTGCGCGACGAGACCGGGGAGTCGCACCGAGTGGATCGTCGGGTCCGTACCCATCCGCTCTGCGGTTGCCTTCGACGTGCCTGACGGCGCGTCCCGCTTGGCGTCCGAGTGGAGCTCGACGATCTCCGCTCGCGGAAACACGCGTGCCGCCTCCTCCGCGAACCGCATCATCAGCACGGCTCCCTGGGTGAAGTTCGGCGCGTGGAAGCACGGCACGGCTGCTGTACGGGCCGCCTCGTCGACGAAGCCGAAGTCGAAGCCGGTCGTGCCGATGACGACTGCCACACCGGCGGCCAGGCACGCCTCGACGTTCGCGACGACGGCGATCGGGCGTCGTGAAGTCGACCGCGGCGTCGCAGCCGGACGGTCCCGCCTCACGGGCATCGATCGACCTCGTGACCGTGCGTCCGCAAGGGCCGGCCCGAGCAGCACACCGACCTTCCCGGAGGCGCCGTACAGCGCGACGCGCATCAGGCGGCTTTCGCGGCGAGCTTCGGGTTGACGCGCTCCACCGCCTCGGCGAACCGCGTCGCGTCTGGGCCGATCCCGGCGACCGAGAGCCGCTCGGGGGCGAGCAGGGCGTCGGCGAGCTCGGCCACCTCTCCCGCGCTGACCCGCTCGAGGCGCTTCACGACCTGCTCCGGGGTGAGCAGCGGCGTGTCGGTGATCGTCGACTTGCCGAGGCGCGTCATGCGCGCGGACGTCGACTCGAGCGAAAGAAGGATGCGCCCCTTGAGGTTCTCCTTCGCACGCGCGAGCTCGTCGGCGTGCACGTTGCCGCTCGCGATGTCGGAGAGCTCGGAGACCGCGATCTCGAGGCATTCGGCGAGGTTGTCCTCGCGCGTGCCGACGTACACGCCGATCTGTCCGGCGTCGGCGTACTGCGACGAGTAGCTGTAGACCGAGTACGCCATACCGCGCTTCTCGCGGATCTCCTGGAAGAGGCGAGACGACGCCGAGCCGCCGACGATCGCATCCATCAGCGAGCCCGCGAACCGGCGTTCGTCGGTCCGCGAGATGCCCGGTGCGCTGAGGCAGACGTGGTACTGCTCGGTGTCCTTCCGGAGGAACCTGACGCCCGGGTTGCCGTCGGGCCGTGCCGGCTTGCGGGCAGCGAGGCCGGGGCCGGGCGCCGCGCCGTCCCGGCGCTCGGCGAGCAGCGACGCCAGCTCCGCGTGATCGACGTTGCCCGCCGCCGCGAGGACGATCTTCTCCGGTTGGTAGGCACGACGGTGGTAGCCGGCGAGCGCCCGCTTCGAGACGCTGGAGATCACGTCGGCGGCCCCGATGACCGGCCTGCCGAGCGGATGCGCGCCGAAGACCGCTTCCGCCGCGAGGTCATGGACGAGGTCGTTCGGCGTGTCCTCCACCATCGCGATCTCCTCGAGGACGACCTCGCGCTCGGCAGTCGACGTCCACGAACGCCGGCCGAAAGACCATGTCCGCCACCACGTCGAGCGCCCGCTCGAGGCGATCGTCGGGGATCCGCGCGTAGACGACCGTCGTCTCCCGCGAGGTCGCGGCGTTCAGCTCTCCACCGAGCTCGTCGAAGATCTCCGCGATCTCCTGCGCCGTGTAGCGCGCCGAGCCCTTGAACAGCATGTGCTCGATGAAGTGCGAGACGCCTGCACGGGCGTCGGTCTCGTCACGCGAGCCCGCTCCGATCCAGAGCCCGAGCGCGACCGAGCGCACGCCGGGAACGCGCTCGGAGATGACGCGTTCGCCCGACGGGAGCTCGGTCAGCCGGTGCTTCGACACGCCGGCGGATGGTAGACGGAGCGGGGTCCGACTGAAGTCTGACCCCGGAACGCCGGCGGGGCGACGAGCGTCGCCCCGCCGGCTCGAGATCACGCCCGCTCGCGCGAGCGCCCGCGGTCGCGACCGCCGCGCGGTCGCTCCTCGCGAGGCGGGCGCGGAGGCGCGTCCTTCGCCCGCTCGACGAGCTCCTCCGGGGTGACGAGCCCGCCGTTCTCGTGCTTCGCGACGAGCTTGAGCCCGATCCGGCCGCGCTCCTTGTCGACCTCCTGGACGAGGACGTCGACGACGTCGCCACGATCCATGACGTCCTGGATGTGCGCGACGCGGCCCGGGCCGACGTTCGAGACGTGCAGCAGGCCGTCGGTGCCCTTCTTGAGCTCGACGAACGCGCCGAAGTCGGTCGTCTTGACGACCTTGCCGGTGTACGTGTCGCCGACCTCCGGGGACTTGGTGAGAGCGTGGATGGCGGAGACCGCCGCCTCGCCCTTCTCGCCCTCGGTCGCGTACACGAGGATCGTCCCGTCCTCCTCGATGTCGATCTGGACGTCGAACTCGGCCTCCAGGCCGCGGATCGTCTCGCCGCCCTTGCCGATGACCATCCCGATGAACTCCGGGTCGATCTTGATCGTCGAGATGCGCGGAGCGTGCCCCGGCATCTCGGCGCGCGGCTCCGGGATCGCCTGCGAGCATCGTCTCGAGGATCGAGACGCGCGCCCGCTTCGCCTGCTCGAGCGCCGACCGCATGATCTCCTGCGTGACGCCGGTGATCTTGATGTCCATCTGCAGGGCGGTGATCCCGTCCCGCGTCCCGGCCACCTTGAAGTCCATGTCACCGAGGTGATCCTCGGCGCCCTGGATGTCGGTGAGGATGACGTAGTCGTCGCCCTCCTTCACGAGACCCATCGCGATGCCCGACACGGGCGCCGTGATCGGAACGCCGGCGTCCATCAGCGCGAGCGTCGAGCCGCACACCGAGCCCATCGACGACGAGCCGTTCGACTCGAGCGTCTCCGAGACGAGGCGGATCGTGTACGGGAAGTCCTCGACCGGCGGGATGACCGCCTCGAGCGCGCGCTGTGCGAGGGCACCGTGGCCGATGTCACGCCGCTTCGGGCCGCGCATGAAGCCCGTCTCCCCGACCGAGAAGGGCGGGAAGTTGTAGTGGTGCATGTAGCGGCGGTTCTGCTCGAGGGAGAGGTCGTCGATGCGCTGCCCCTCCTTCATCGTCCCGAGCGTCAGCAGCGTCATGATCTGCGTCTGACCGCGGGTGAAGAGCGCGGAGCCGTGCGTCCGCGGGCTGACCTGCACCTCGGCCGACACCGGGCGGATCTCCTCCTCGGAGCGGCCGTCGGGACGACGCTTGTCGACCGCGATCTTCTTGCGGACGAGGTCCTTGTAGACCGCGTCGAACGCGCGCTTGACGTACTGCTTCGTCTGCGAGTCCTTGACCGGCGCCTCACCCTCCGCGGGCGGCGAGCCGACCGGGAAGGGAAGCTCGATCTCCTCGAGGATCCGGTTGAGGAGCAGGTCGCGCTTGGCCGACTTGAGCTCCTTCGAGTCCTGCTCGGCATCGGTCAGGCTCGCGGACGTCCGAGAGGAACTGCTCGCGGAGCGGTCCCTCGACGGCCGACGAGGCGTGCCTTCTCGAGGATCGCGGCGAAGCTCGCGCGGATCTGCGCCCGCTTCGTCATGTCCTCCTCGGTCGAGGTCATCGACACCGCCGGCGAGAGGCTCTCGACGAGCTCCTCGACGACCGTTCCGGCCTCCTTGATGCCGTGCTCGGCGATCGCGGCGCGAACCGCCTCGCCGTGCGCGGCCTCGAGCTCGGCGGTGAGCTCGACATCGACCCACTTCGCCTTGCCGACCTGCTCGCGCAGCCCTTCGAGGGCCGCGCAGATCGTGCGGATCTCCGCGTGTGCGAGCTCGAGCGCCTCGAGGATCGTGTCCTCGGGGATCTGGTCTCCCCCGGCCTCGACCATCGTGAGCGCCTCGCTCGTGCCGACGACGATGAGGTCGAGCGTCGACTCCTCGAGCTGCTCGAGCGTCGGGTTCACGACGAGCTCGTCCGTCGAGGCGACCGATGCGAACGGCGCCGATCGGGCCCAGGAACGGCAGCGGCGAGATCATGAGCGCCGCCGACGCGCCGTTGATGCAGAGGATGTCGTGCGGCGTGACCAGGTCAGCCGAGAGGACGGTGCAGATGACCTGCACCTCGTTGCGGAAGCCCTTCGGCCACAGCGGCCGGATCGGGCGGTCGATCATGCGTGCGGTCAGCGTCGCGCGCTCGGTGGCGCGGCCCTCGCGCTTGAAGAAGCCGCCCGGGATCTTGCCGGCGGCGTACATCTTCTCCTCGACGTCGACCGTCAGCGGGAAGAAGTCCGCGTCGGGCCGTGCGTCGGGCCTGCCGACGGCGGTCGCGAGGATCATGGTCTCGCCCGAGCGGACGACGACGGCGCCGTCGGCCTGCTTGGCGAGCTTGCCCGTCTCGAAGACGATCTCCTGACCGCCCACGTCGACGGAAACCGTGGCGATCTGCCCGGTTGCGGTTGTGCTCATGTGAGGTATCCCTTCACCTTTCCGTTGTGTGCGGAAGGTGGAGGTTTGAGTCAGTCTCACCGCTCGATACGGAGCCGAGACTCGCTCAAACTTCCACCTTCCCTTCTGTCCGCTTCGTCTCGGAGCGCTACCGGCGGAGGCCGAGCTCCTGGATGAGGGCGCGGTAGCCCTCGATGTCCTTTCTCTGGAGATAGTTGAGGAACCGCCGTCGCTGGCCGACGAGCTTCAGGAGCCCGCGCCGCGAGTAGTGGTCCTTCGGATGCGTCCGCAGATGCTCGGTGAGGTCGTTGATCCGCCTCGTGAGAAGGGCTACCTGCACCTCCGCCGAACCAGTGTCGGCGGGTCCCTTCCCGTGCTTCTCGACGATTTCCAGCTTGACTTCCTTGGTGAGGCTCATGCATCTCCTCCTGATAGACGACTCCGCAATCCCCGCCCCGCGTGAAGGAAGAAACACGCCGGGGCCGCGACTGCGGCTCGGGGAAGGGTAGCAGCCGTGCTCCGCTGGATCATTCGCGCCCTTGCGATCGTCGTCATCGCCGTCGCGGCGCTCGTCGTCCTCGACTTCGCGGAGCTTCTCGTGCCCGTCGGGCCGGACGACTCCGCGTCGATGGCGACGACGATCCCCGCGTGCGACGGGCGCGTCGCTCGCGCAGGGCCTCACGCTACCGACTGTGGTCGGATCCGAGCCCCGGCGACGTCGTCGCGCGTGCACGCTGCCGTCACGGACGACGGCGCAGGTCATCCCCGACAAGGACGCCGACGACCGCACGCTCGTCCTGCGCGTCGCTGCAGGCCCGGGGGACGTGATCGTCGGTCGCGCGGGGACCGTCTTCGTCAACGACATCAAGCTCGACGACATCACGACGCCGCCGTTCAAGGCGTGTCCGTCCCCAACGAGCAGTACTTCCTGCTCGGCGACAACCGCACCGGGGCGATCGACAGCCGCACGTTCGGCCCGGTGCTCGGCAACGCGATCTTCGCCAAGGTGTTCGCCGTCTTCTGGCCGCTGCGCGACATCACGCTTCCGGCTCGGCCAGTTCGTGGGCGCGCCGCCCGGACCGATCGACTGCAACTGACCGCGGCTGCCCCGTTCGCGACCGGCCGATTGGCCCTTGTGACACTGTGTCACATGGTTGGGGAGCGTCCATGAGAGCTGGTGTCGCGGCCGGGCATCCGGCGACGGCCGACGTCGGCGCGGAGATCCTCGCGGACGGAGGGACGGCCGCTGATGCCGTCGTCGCGATGGCGCTCGCGTCGTGCGTCGCCGAGACGGTGATGAGCGGCCTCCTTGCGGGCTGTCACGCGATCGCGTTCGACGGCTCGCGCGTGCGCAACCTCGACGGCTTCGCCGCCGTCCCGACGGGCTCGGGAGATCTCACCGACCTCGAGATCCCGTTCGGCGACGAGCCCGTCGTCTACGCGATCGGCCCGGCGTCGTGCGCCGTCCCCGGCCTGCCTGCGGCACTGGGCGAGCTGTGGGAACGGCTCGGTCGACTGCCGTGGTCGAGGCTCTGCGAGCCCGCTCTGGAGCTTGCGCGGGCGGGCGTCCCACTCCCCGAGATGCACGCGCGATCGCTCGCAGATGCTCGGCGGGCTCTACTCGCTCGAGCGTGGAGCCGACCTCTACACGCGGGACGGCGAGACGCTCGGCGCGGGCGAGCTCCTCGACCAGCCCGGCCTCGTCGCAGGCACTCGAGGCGCTCGCCGAGGAAGGCGCGGAGAGCGTCTATCGCGGCTCGCTCGCCGAGTCGCTCCTCGCGGTCGACGGAGTCGTCCTCGACGCGGGCGATCTCGCGTCGTATCGCCCGCGGTGGCGCGACCCCGTCGTCGTCTCGTACGCCGGTCGACGCATAGCGACTCGCGGCGGCCTGTCGGGAGTCCCGGAGCTCCTCCCGCGGATGCCGACGCTGCACGACCTCACGAGCGACGAGCGCGTGCTCGCGCTCGTCGCGGCGTTCGAGCCGCAGATGTCGGCCGGCGAGCACACGACGAACATGGTCGCGGTCGACGGCCACGGTCGAGCCTGCGTGCTCACACACTCCCTCGGGGTCGGTGCCGGCGTGTGGCTTCCCGGCTTCGACCTGCAGCTGAACAACCTCCTCGGCGAGTCGGACATCGCCCATGGCAGTCCGGGCCCGGGGGACCGGCTCGAGAGCCGCATGGCGCCGACGCTCGCCTTCGACGAGAACGGTCTCGAGCTGGCGATCGGCGCCGCGGGCGCGACGCGCCTGCGCACGGCGCTCGCGACCGTGCTCGCTGCGATCCTGGACGAGGGCCGGGACGCCGAGACCGCAGTCGGCCTGCCGCGCGTCCACCCCACGCCGGAGCTCGTCGACGCCGAGCCCGGCGTCGACGAGACCGCGCTCGCGCAGCTCGAGGAGAGCGGGCGCACGGTGCGCCGCTGGGATCGGCTCCACCACTACTTCGGCGGCGTCTCGTGCGTCGGGCGCGCCGGTGCGGCAGGAGACCCGCGCCGAAGCGGCGCTGCCATGTCTCTGTAGGGGCGACGCTTGCGTCGCCCTCGATCTGCGCCTCGCTCCAGGCGAGGCAAGCCTCGCCCCTACTTCAGGAGCAGCTTGTCGATCCGGCGCGACGAGAGCCAGAGGCCGATGAGGCCCATCGCCAGCAGGTACGCGACGTTGACGAGCTGGAACGGGCCGACGGTGCCCGTCGTGAGCGAGCGGACGAGCTCGATCCCGTGGTACAGCGGGAGGCAACGGACGATCCACTCGAGCACCGCGGGGTAGACCGAGATGGGATAGAAGGTCGCGGAGAACATGAACATCGGCAGCATGATCAGCTGGAGCAGGTCGAAGTCCTTCCACGTCCGCAGCCAGGTCACCGCTGCGATGCCGGCTCCGGCGAACCCGAAGCCGATGACGAAACACGCCGGGAGCGCGAGGAGCGCCCAAGGTGACTCGACCAGCCCGAGCGCGACGATGACGACCAGGTAGGCCGCGGAGTACAGCATCGCGCGCACGACTGCCCAAAGCGTCTCACCCACCGCGACGTCCTTCGGGCTGACAGGGGTCGAAAGGATCGACTCGTATACCTTCGACTCGCGCAGCTTCCAGAACACGTTCGTCGCGTCGTAGAAGGCGCCGTTCATCGCCGAGGACGCGAGCAGCGCGGGAGCGACGAACGCCGCGTACTCGATCGTCTCCCCCTCGAACGTGACGTCGCCGATGAACTCCTGCAGCGGATAGACGAAGAAGAAGAGGTAGAACAGCGGCTCGAAGAAGCCGGAGAACAGGATCATCCACGTCCTCCGGTAGACCATGACGTTGCGCTCGATGATCAGGAGGCCGCCGAGCGCCGGCGCGGCCGGCGCCGTCAGGCGGGCCCGTGCGACGAGCTCACTCATACGACGACTCGCTCATACAACGAGCCTCCGGCGGTACGTGATCCGCGCGGCGAAGAGCCCCACCGTCACGAATGCGAGCAGGTACGCGAGGTGGAGGACGTCGCCGACCCAGACGTCGCCCAGCGTCAGATCCCGACAGAGCGTCACTCCGTGCCAGAGAGGCGTGAACCACGCGATCACCTCGAGAGGGGCCGGGAGGCTCGAGGTCGGGAAGAACGTCCCCGAGAAGAGGAACAGCGGGAGAATCGCGAACCGGAAGATCGCGATGAACGAGACCATCGTCTCCGTCTGTGCCGCCCATGCGGCGAGTGGGGCTGTGAAGGACAGTCCCACGAGGACGGTGACGGGAATAGCGAGCACGCCGAGCGGCGAGTCGACCGCACCGAACGCAGTGATGACGAGGAAGTAGACCGTCGCCGTCAGAAGGAGTCGGAACGCGAAGAACGCCTGGTGACCGAGCATGACATCACGCACCCGCAACGGACTCGCCAGCATCGCGTGGTACTGCCGATCCCACTTGATCGCCGAGAACACCGGGAATGTGGCCTCGAATGAGGCGAGCTGCATCGCGGTTGCAGCCATGAGGCCGGGCGCCACGAATTCGAGGTACGAGATGCCCTCAGGGAGGTCGGTCGACCTGTCGACGAACACACCGAGGCCGACGCCGAGTGCGAGGAGGTAGACGACCGGCGTCACCACGCTGGTCACGGCGGAACCGCGCCAGACGCGTCTGTACTGCGCGAAGAAGAACTCGAGCGGCCTGAGCGTGAGCTGGAGTGAGCTCACTCGATGAGGCTCCGGCCCGTCAGGTGCAGGAAGACGTCCTCGAGCGTGCTGCGGCGGACGAGAACGCTCTCGGGGACGAGACCGCGCTCGTGGAGCCCGTGCGACGCGGCGTCGCCGTCGTCCGTGTACAGCAGCACGCGATCGGGGAGCGGCTCGACGCGCTCGACGAGGCCCTCCGTCCAGTAGCTCAGGTCGTCGGGTCGGTTCCCGTCGTCGAAGCGCAGCTCGACAACCTCCCGCGTCGAGTAGCGCTCGATGAGATCTCGCGGCGATCCCTCGGCGACGATCTTCCCGTGATCCATGACGACGAGGCGATCGCAGAGCTGCTCGGCCTCGTCCATGTAGTGCGTCGTCAGCAGAAGCGTCACGCCCTGGCGCTTGAGCCGGTACAGGCGATCCCAGACGACGTGGCGCGCCTGCGGGTCGAGCCCCGTGGTCGGCTCGTCGAGGAGCATGACCTCCGGCTCGTTGACGAGTGAGCGCGCGATGGTCAGCCGGCGCTTCATGCCGCCCGAGAGCGCCTCAACCTTGTCGTTCGCACGCTCTGCGAGCTCCACGAACTCGAGGAGCTCGTCGGCGCGCGGGCCGAGCTCCTTTCGCGCGAGGCCGAAGTAGCGCCCGTAGATCACGATGTTCTCGCGGACGGTGAGCTCCATGTCGAGCGTGTCCTCCTGCGGGACGACGCCGAGGCGCCCGCGGATCTTCGAGCCGTCGCGGGCCGGGTCCATTCCGAGCACCCGCAACGTCCCTTCGGTGACGGGAGATACGCAGCCGATCATGCGCATCGTCGACGTCTTCCCCGCCCCGTTCGGGCCGAGGAAGCCGAACGCCTCGCCCCGCTGCAGGTCGAAGTCGATGCCGTCGACGGCGACGAAGTCGCCGAAGCGCTTGACGAGGTCGCGTGCGTGGATGAGCGGTTGCCCGTTGCTGCGAGGTCACCCGCGCAACGTTAGCTACGGCCGTTGTGCCTGCTTCGTGGCCTCGACGTCGCGGGCGATCTGCTCGACGAGCGCGGCTTCCGACTCGAAGACCGCCTCGTCTCGAAGGCGCTCCCACACCTCGACGACCAGCCGCTTCCCGTACAGATCGCCCTCGAAGTCGAGAAGGAACGGCTCGATCCTGCGCTCGGAGCCGCCGTAGTGCGGGTTCGTCCCGATCGAGATCGCGGCGCGATGCCCGAGCCCGAAGCCGGCGTAGATGCCGAACTGCGGGCACGCGAGGTCGGGCTCGAGCCGGAGGTTCGCCGTCGGGTAGCCGAGCGTCCCGCCTCGCTGATCGCCCGCGACGACGACGCCGTCCAGCTCGAACGGGCGGCCGAGCATCGCGGCTGCAGTCTTCACGTCCCCCTCGGAGAGCGCCGCGCGGATCGCGGTCGACGACACGCCGGGGAGCTCGGGGACGACGTCCACGTCGAAGCCGAAGGCACTCGAGGAGTGCGAGATCGCCCGAGCGGCGCACGCCGAAGCGGAAGTCCGCGCCCGCGACGACGAGCTCCACGCCAGTGGCGCGGAGATAGCGCTCGGCGAACGCCTCGGGCGTCAGCTGCTGGAGCTCGGGGGTGAAGGCGGCGACGAGAACGTCGGCGACGCCCGCCTCACCGAGGAGCTCGAGACGGCGATCGAGAGTCGTCAGGAGCTCGACCTTGTTGCCGAGGGCGATCCGCGGATGCGGGTCGAAGGTGATGACCGTCGGCTCGAGGCCGGTCGCGCGGACCGCGTCGACGACCGCCCGATGGCCCCGGTGGACGCCGTCGAAGCTCCCGATCGCGACCGCGCGCGGGCGCACGTCGAGCTGTGCCGGGTCGTCGACGACGGTCACGAGAGCCGCGCGAGCGCGTCCTCGGGCGCGAGGATCAGCTCCGGGTCGGCCTCGTCGACGTGGAACGGGCCGATCTCGGTGCGCCGGAGCGAGACGCAGTGCCCCCCGAGCGCCTCGGCGATCGAGCGGACGTAGGTGCCCGACGAGACATGGAGCTCGAGGCGCGCGACGCCGCCGTCGTATCCGGCCAGCGTCAGCTCGTGGACGTGCATCGTGCGAACCGGCATCTCGACGGCGACGCCACGCCGGTGGAGCGCGTATGCGCGCTCGCCGTCGATCTTCACCGCCGAGGCGGCGGGAATCGGAAGATCGACGGCGCCGCGGAGGCCGTCGAGCGCCTCGTCGAGCTCCTCGCGGCCCGGTGGCTCGTGCTCGTCGACCCGCTCGCCCTCGAGGTCCCCCGTCGTCGTGCGCGCGCCGAGGTCGATCGCGGTCTCGTAGCGCTTCGGGAGGCCGACGAACTGCGGCTGCAGCCGCGTCGACGCGCCTGACAGGAGGAGGAGGAGCCCGGTCGCGAAGGGGTCGAGCGTCCCCGCATGACCCGTCCGCGCGCCGGTCCGCCGTCGCGTCGCGGCGACGATCGCGAACGAGGTCGGCCCCGCGGGCTTGTCCACGAGGATCACACCGCTGGGCGTGAGCGCGCGGGGAGGCACTACCGCCCCGTCGGCGATCCGACCTGTGCAGTCACCTCGCGCACGATGAACTCGGTGATCTCCTCCACGGAGAGGTCGCTCGAGAACCCGGCGGCCTCGCGGTGCCCTCCCCCTCCCGACTTGCGGGCGATCGCGCTGACATCGACCTCGTCGACCGACGAGCGGAGGGAGACCTTCCGCGCCGGCCCAGCGTCGCGGGGCGGCTCGCGGATCAGGGCGGACACCGCGGAGCCCTCGACGGAGCGGAGGACGTCGATGATCCCCTCGGAGTACGGCTCGGTTGCGCCGACGGCCTCGAAGTCGCCGCGCAAGAGGTGCGAGACGACGATCTCGCCACCCTCGAGCACCCGCGCGCGCTCGAGCGCCCGCGCCAGCAGCTTCAGCTTCGCGAACTGGACGTTCTCGTAGACGCCCTGGAAGACGCGGTGGACGTCTGCGCCCGCCTCTACGAGCTGCGCCGCGAGGCGAAGCGCCTTCGGCGTGGTGTTCGCGTACTGGAACCGCCCCGTGTCGGTGACGAGGGCGATGTACAGCGCCTCCGCGATCTCGGGCGTGAGCGCGACGCCGAGCTCGCCGAAGACGTCCGCGAGCACCTCTCCCGTCGACGATGCGTCGGGGACGATGAGGTTGACGTCTCCGAACCGCGGGTTGTCGTGGTGGTGGTCGATGTTCACGGTGAACGACGCGGTATCGACGACACCTGCCTCGGCGCCGACCCGGCTCGCACTCGCACAGTCGACGGCGACGAGCACGCGCTCGCCGAAGTCGGCGGGCCGCTCGCGCACGAGTCCACGGCTCTCGAGCTCCAGGAAGCGGTACTCGCCCGGAAGCGGCGCCGGGCCGCCGAGGAACATCACGGCGTCCTTGCCCAGCGCGCGAAGCGCGAGGCCCGGTCGCGAGCAGCGAGCCGAGGGCGTCGCCGTCCGGCGCCTCGTGCGAGGTCACGACGAAGCGGTCGTTCTCGCGAAGGGCGGCTATGACCGCCTGCATGTCACTCTCGTTCGGCATCGGGCTCGGGCTCCGCGGGCGCGAGCTCGTCGATGATCTTCGTGAGCCGAACGCCCCTCTCGATCGCAGGATCGTATTCGAAGGTCAGGACCGGAGTCCGACGCGTGCCGAGGCGACGCGCGACGTGCGTCTGGAGGACTCCGTGCGCTGCTCGCAGACCCTCGAGCGTCCGCTCCTGCTCCGCGTCGTTCCCGAGCACGCTGATGTAGACGGTGGCGTGCTCGTAGCCCGTGGCGGTCACGACGCCGGTCACGGTCACGAAGCCGATTCGAGGATCCTTCAGCGTCGGAATGGTCTCGGAGAGAACGTGACGGATGGCCTCGTTCACGCGCCTCTTCCTCCCGCCTCCGCCGCTGCTACTGCTCGCCAGGGACGACCACCTCCCGGTCGGAGCGCATGAGCTCCCACCCCTGCGAGCCGAGGTACCGCTCGACAGCATCGAGGAGCGTCTGCAGCTCGGCGTGCTCGCGCGTCGCGCACGCGACCGCGAGCGTCGAGCGCTGCCAGAGATCGTGGTGATCGACCTCGGCGACCGACGCGCCGAAGCGCTCGTGCAGGTGCGCCTTCGCAGACTTCACGTACTTCCGCTTCCCCTTCAGCGAGCCCGACTCCGGGAAGTGGAGCTCGACGGTCAGTATCCCGACGTAGCCGTTGGCCACGGTTCGGCCGCGCTACTCGTCGGCGTCGGCGACAGGCGGTGTAGCTGCTGCGGGCGTGTCGAGATCGGTGCGCTCGACCTCACGCGTCTCGTAGGCCTCGAGTACGTCGCCTTCCTTCACGTCGTTGAAGCCGTCGAGGAGGATCCCGCACTCGAAGCCCTCGCTCACCTCGCGCGCGTCGTCCTTGAAGCGCTTGAGCTGGGCGATGGACGTCTCGTAGATGACCGTCCCGTCGCGGACGACACGAACGCGCGCACCGCGGCGGACGACTCCCGAGGTGACCATGCAGCCCGCGATCGTCCCGAGCCGCGAGACGCGGAACAGCGCGCGCACCTCCGCCTCTCCGAGCGTCTCCTCGGTCTCGACCGGCGAGAGCATGCCGACGAGGGCCTTCTGGATGTCCTCGGTGAGCTGGTAGATGACGCGATACGTCCGGATGTCGACGCCCTCGCGCTCGGCGAGCTGCGCGCGCATCGGCGCTCGGGCGCACGTTGAAGCCGACGACGAGCGCGTCGGAGGCCGACGCGAGGTTGATGTCGTTCTCGGTGATGCCGCCCACGCCCGTGTGGATGACGCTGACGCGCACCTCCGGGTGCTGGATCTTCTGGATCTCACCGAGGAGCGCCTCGACGGAGCCCTGGACGTCGCCCTTCAGCACGATGTTCAGGTCCTGGACCTCGCCGGCCTGCAGGTCGTCGTGGAGCGTCTCGAGAGAGACGCGACGTCGCGGGCGCTGCGCGAGCTGCTCGCGGCGCAGCCGCTCGGCGCGCACGTTCGCGAGGTGCTTCGCCTGCCGCTCGTGCTCGACGACGCGGACGAACTCGCCGGCGGCCGGCGGATGGTCGAAGCCGAGGACTTCGACGGGCTCACCCGGCCTTGCCTCTTTCACCTTCTCACCGCGATAGTCGTAGAGCGCGCGCACCTTGCCGGACGCGTCCCCGGCCACGGCAGCGTCTCCGACGTGGAGCGTCCCGCGATGCACGAGCACCGTCGAGACCGGCCCGCGACCGACGTCGAGCCGCGACTCGATGACGACCCCCGAGGCCTCGGCGTCCGGGTTCGCGCGCAGGTCGAGCTCGGCGTCCGCGACGAGCAGGATCTTCTCGAGCAGGTCGTCGAGGTTCTCCTTCTGCTTCGCGGAGACGGCGGAGAACTGCGTCGTCCCGCCCCAGTCCTCCGGCTGCAGCCCCTCCGCCGCGAGCTCGCTCTTCACGCGGTCGACGTTCGCGTCGGGGATGTCCATCTTGTTCACGGCGACGACGATCGGCACCTCGGCGGCGCGGGCATGGGAGATCGACTCCTTCGTCTGCGGCATGACGCCGTCGTCCGCAGCGACGACGAGCACGGCGATGTCCGTCACCTTGGCGCCGCGGGCGCGCATGGCGGTGAACGCCTCATGGCCGGGCGTGTCGAGGAACGTGATCCGACGCCCGTCGACCTCGGCCTGGTACGCGCCGATGTGCTGCGTGATCCCGCCCGCCTCGGTCTCGACGACCGCGGCCTCGCGGATCGCGTCGAGCAGCGTCGTCTTGCCGTGATCGACGTGGCCCATGATCGTGACGACCGGCGGGCGCGGCGCAAGATCGGCCTCGGCGTCGTCGTACGACGCAGGCTCGAGCTCTTCCTCGGCTGCGTGCTTGATCGTGATCTCGCGCTCGAGCTCGGTGCCGATGATCTCGACCTCTTCGTCCGAGAGCGACTGCGTCGCCGTCCGCATCTGTCCGAGCCCCATCAGGATCTTGATGAGCTCGGGCATGGGGACACCGAGGGCCTGAGAGAGGTCCTTGACGGTGACGCCGGACTCGACCGTGATCGGGCCCGACGGAGGCGGTGCCGGCGCCTGGCGCGGCTGCGGCGGCGCGCTCGAGCGATCGCGGGCCTGACGGCCTGCGCTTCGCCCTCCGCCGCCCTCGATGACGACGCGCCGCTTGCGCCCGCCGGGGCCTTGGCGGGGTCGTATCGGGCGGTTCGGTCCCTTGCGTCCGTCTGCCATCGCCGTCCAGTCTAGAACCGCGGAGGCCTCAGGCCTCTTCGCGGCTCTCCTCCTCGTGCTCGAGGGCGTCTTCGACGACCGCAGCGACCTGGAGCTCGGCTTCCACTTCGGCGACCTCTGCGGTGGCCTCCGCTTCCTCGAGCGCCTCCGCGACGGCTTCGACCTCGGCGACCTCCTCGACGAGCTCCTCCTCGTCCTCGGGCGGCTCCTCGGCGGCCGCGGGCTGGTTCGCCAGCGCCTGGTGCGCCGGCACGCCGCAGTAGCGCGAGCCGGGGAGGGCTGCGTTCGGGCAGCGCTTCCCGTTCGAGAGCACGGCCCCACAGCGTCCCGAGAACTCCTCGCCGTCCTCCGAGCCCGCGTACGCGAGCTCCGCCTCGGCCTGGGCGAACTCCTGCTCGGACTGGATGTCGATCTTCCAGCCGGTCAGCCGCGTCGCGAGACGCGCGTTGAGCCCCTCCTTGCCGATCGCGAGCGCGAGCTGGTCGTTGGGGACGACGACCGTCGCCTCCTTCGTCTCGTCGTCGATGTACACCTCACGCACGCGCGCCGGCGAGAGCGCCTTCGCGACGAAGCGCGCGGGCTCGGTGTTCCACGGGATGATGTCGATCTTCTCGCCGCGGAGCTCCGATACGACCATGCGAACCCGCGACCCGCGCGGGCCGACACACGCACCGACCGGGTCGACGCCCTGCATGTGCGACTCGACCGCGATCTTCGAGCGGTACCCGGGCTCGCGGGCGACGCCACGGATCTCGACGAGCCCGTCCGCGATCTCCGGTACCTCGAGCTCGAAGAGCGCGCGGATCAGCTCCGGGTCGCGCCGCGAGAGGATGACCTGCGGCCCCTTCGTCCCGGAGCGCACCTCGGCGATGACCGCCTTGATGCGGCTCCCCTGCTCGTAGCGCTCGCCGTCGACCTGCTCGGAGCGCGGGAGCAGCGACTCGACGCGACCGAGGTCGACGAGGACGTTGTTGCGATCGCCGGCCTGCTGGACGATGCCCGTGACGACCTCGCCCTGCCGGTCGACGTACTCCTCGTACATGATCGCCCGCTCCGCCTCGCGGATGCGCTGCTGGATGACCTGCTTCGCCGTCTGCGCGGCGATGCGGCCGAAGTTGTCCGGGGTCACGTCGGTGCGCACGATCTGGTCCGGCGGCACCTGCGACCAGTCGAGCTCGAGATCCTCGTCGGTGATGAGCGTGTGCTGACGCTCGCCGGTCTCCTCCTCGAGGTGCTCGAGCTCGGTGATGCGCGCCTCACGCGCCTCTTCGACGAGCCGCGTCTCGATGTCCTCGGGGATCTCGATCCCGTACACGCGGAACTCGCCCGCGCCGTCGAGCTTGACCTCGGCATGCCGGGTGGCGCCCGGTGTCTTCCTGTAGGCGGCACGGAGAGCGTCCTCGAGGGCGGTGATGAGCACGCCTTCCTCGATGCCCTTCTCCCTCTCGATCGCCTGAATGCCCTCGATGATCTCCTGGCTCATGTCGTCAACCCCTCGTCGATCAGATTGGCCCGCACGATCGCGTCGTACGGGATGTGGATCTCGCCGGCGTCACCGGTCTCGAGTGTGATGGTCTCGTCTCCGGCCTCCGTGAGACGTCCGCGGTAGCGGCTCTTCCGCCCACCCTCGAAGCGCACCGACACGCGCGCGCCGATCACGTCGGCGAAGTGCTCGGGCTTCCGGAGCGGGCGCTGCGGGCCGGGCGAGGAGACTTCGATCGTGTAGTCCGAGCGATACGAGTCGAGCGCGTACGAAACGCGCTCGCAGAGCGCGTGGTCGACGCCGTCCTCGTGGTCGATGTAGACGCAGAATCGATTCGGCGACACGAGCTCGACCGCGAGGACCTCCACCCCGGGCACGCGCGACTCGACCGCGGGTGCGATCTCGTCCTGCAGCGTGCGCTCCTTGGCGAAGGTCGTGGTCATCGGTCTGTGTACACGGTCTGTATGCACTGCTCTTACGCACTGCTCTCTGCGCACTGCTCTATGCGCACTGCTCCTTCAACAAAAATGGGCGCGACGCGCCCATTTCGTAAAGCCGGTGAAATGTGGTGCGGGAAGGATAGCACTCAGTCTCCGCAAGACCGGAATCTGCGAATGCAGATTCCGGTCGCGGGAAACCCCTGAAGCGCGGCCGCGTTGCGGCCGCGGGCGCAACGACCGTTCTGCGCGGTTGCAGCAATGGCGTAGCGTAAGGACGGCCTATATCTCGAGCACGATCGTCACCGGGCCGTCGTTGACGAGCGCGACGGCCATTCGTGCGCCGAATACGCCAGTCGCAACCGGCACGCCCGCGCTTCGCAGAACGGCGCAGAAACGCTCGTAGAGCGGCTCGGCGTGCTCCGGCCGCGCGGCGTCGGTGAAGCTCGGCCGGTTGCCCGTGCGCGTGTCTGCGATGAGCGTGAACTGGCTGACGACGAGAGCTTCTCCGGCGATGTCGAGGAGCGACCGGTCGAAGCGACCCTCCTCGTTCTCGAAGATCCGCAGTCGCGCGACCTTCCCGGCGAGCCTCTCCGCGTCCGCCGGCGCGTCCTCGGAGGAGACGCCGACAAGCACGACGGCGCCGCGACCGATGCTCCCGACAACGTCGTTCCCCACCGACACGGACGCCTCCGAGACGCGCTGGACGACGGCCCGCACCGCTACTCGAGCGTGTCGCCGTCGGCCGTCCGCGGGCGCAAGGAGTGTGCGAGCTTGATGTGAGGCGTCGCCTCCTCCCGGCGACCCTGGTTCACCAGCGCGCGGCCGAGGGCGTAGTGCGCGAACTCGTCCGACGGTGCCAGCTCGACGAGCGCGCGAAACTCCGCCTCCGCCTCCTCCCAGCGTCGTATCCGGAAGTACGCGATACCGAGCGCCTCGCGAATCGAGCGTGACGTCGGTTCGGCCCGTTTCGCCTTCTCGAGCGGCACCGTCGCCTGCGCCGGCATGCCGTTCCGGAGGTGGCTGCGCCCCAGCTGGAACAGGTCGTACGTCTCGCTCACGCCGACTCCGTCGAGCGCAGGGAGCGCAGCGAGACGAAGCCGCGGACGCGCGCCCAGATCGAGAGATCGCGGCGGGCGTCCCGAAGCAGACGTCGGAGCTCCAGTTGCGCAGCCCTCGCACCCTGCTCGACCGTCTCCGGCGGTCCGTAGCGTGCGCGCGCCACGGCGACGGCGAAGGCGCCGCCGTCGAGAGCGAGCTCCTGACGAACGGCGTCCCGCAGCTCCGTGAGCGTCGCATTCGGCTCGACGACTGCGCCCTGGTCGCGGAGGAATCCTTCGAGCGCCTGCCGGCTCGCGGTCGCGACACGACGGGGGTCGCGCGTGAGGTACCGCAGCCGCGAACGAACGGCCTTCCCGAGCCCGACTCCGAGCATCCAGACGCCGGCAAGCACGAGCCCCACGCCCACGAGCCATGGCGCCCGCTCGCTCCTTCCCTGCGTCGTCACGCCGGGGTCGCTCGCATCGGGGAACCGAGTCCGTCGCTCAGGCACCTTGCCCGTCAGCTCCCCTCGTCGCAGCGCAGCGACCGCCTCCTGTGAGCCCGATGCAAACGAGTAGTCGCCGCCGAGCGTCCCTCGTCCAGGCGTCGGGTCGAATGGGATCCAACCCTGGCCCGGGAACCACACCTCGACCCACGCATGCGCGTCGTGGTCGGTGACGACCCACGCCCCGTCCTTCCTCGCCCCGCTGGTGAAGCCGACGGCGACGCGCGCCGGAACGCCGAGAAGCCGCAGCATCAGGGCCATCGCTCCGGCGAAGTGCTGGCAGTACCCGGCCTTCGTCTTCTTCACGAAGACTTCGAGCGGCGGTCCGGCGACGCGGGGCGGCGACTCGTCGTAACGGAACCCTCCCGTCTGGCGGAGCCACGCCTCGAGCGCCAGCACCGCACCGTAGGGCGTCGTCGCATTGCGAGTGACGCGACGTGCGATGTTCCACATCGTCGTGTGCCAGCCGAGCCCGCCGTACGACGAATCGTGCAGGAATGCACGCATCACCCGCTCGCGGTCCCGGCGTCTCGAACGCCGGGAAGACGTGCCCGTCGACCTCGAGGAAGCGCGCGACGGCCGCGGGACTGCGCCGCGGGGCCGAGGCCAGAGCGCGTGGCGACGGGTCCGGCGCGTAGCTCCACACCGTGTAGCGCTGCCCCGCTCCTACCGGGTTGCGGACACGCAGGACCCCGCCCGAGAGCTGGAAGATCGTCCCGAGTCGCCGAGCGTCGAGGCCGACCGGCGTCCCCGCAGCGGCGAGATGGTCGTCGACGAGCGCTTCGACCTGGACGCGCTGCTCGACCCAGACGCGCGGATTGCGCGCGCGTTGGGGCACGAGCTGAGGAAGCTGCAACGCGCGCGTCTCGCGGTCCAGCTCGTCGAGCCAGAACAGATCTTCGAACCAATGCCCGTCGGAGACGAGATCGAGCGTCGTCGTCCGCCAGTAGTACGGCGCGGTTGGTCCCTCGACGCGTAGGACCACGGTCTTCGTCGGCGGGAAGCTGATGCCCGCGTAGTTCGAGTTCCAGACGAACCGCACGGAGCTCGCTTCGCGGGCAGGTCCTCGCAGGTCCCAGCTCTTCCAGTCGAGCGCGGCGGTGTGCCCGAGGGTGGTCACGGACGAAGCCGAGGCCGCGCCTGCGACGACGAGAGCCGCGATCGCAGTCCCGGCCGCAAGCGTCCCGACCGAGCTCGCGCGCAGGACGAGAGGGATCGCGAGCGCTGCGACGAGGGCGAGCGTCCCGAACGCGATGGCGCTGCCTCCGGACAGGGTTGCCGGCCAGCCGACCCCGGCGACCGTCACCGCCGAGGCTGCCATCGGATGGCGCGTTGCGACGAGGAGCCCGACGGCGAACGTGAATCCGAAGATCGCGCAGAGGACGAGCGTGTGCATCTCCGGGTTCCGCTGCGGAATGAACGGCAGGAACACGCCGTAGAAGTCGACGACGCCCCTGCTCGCGTCGTGCAGCGCCGGGGCGAGGACGTGCTCGTCCCGGGACGGCACCAGCTCCCAGGGTTGCGCACCGAAGATGAGCCATGCGGCGCCGAGCGCGCTCGGAACGATCGCAAGCAGGCGTACCCGCCCCGCGGGGACGAGGGCCGGTCCGATCGCGAGCATCGCGATCACGATCGCGTCGCGGACGAGACGTGGCTCCTCGAGGCTGAGCCAGGCCGCGCCGACGGCGACCGCGGCGACCGCCGTCGCGATAAGCGTCCTAGCCACGCGCCGCTGCTCCCAGGACGTGCGGTGAAAGGGCTGCCGCGAGGTGGTCGCCTCGACGCACGACCGCCGTCGGGACGCCGTGCGCGGCGAGTCGCAGGATCCCGGGCTCGGCGCGGTTCGGACGCCCGGTAAAGCTCGCCGTGTCCACCCACACCAGCGAGACGGGCCGACGCGCGGCCACGGTCAGCACACCGGCGAAGGCGGCGGGATCGCGAGTCGCTGTGACGATCGTCAGCTCCCCGACACCCGCGCGCGGCGGAAGCTCCCCGAGCGCGCGGGCGAGGCCGCGGGGAGCATCCGCGATCGCCGCAGCCAAAGCGGCCATGGCGCCACCGAACTCGGCGTGCACAGAGCGCACCTGAACGGCGCTTCCGCCCGTGCCCGTCGAGACGAGCGTCGAAGTCCGCCCGCGCGCGGCGTGTGTCTGCAGGATCGAGCCCGCTGCTCGCACCGCCACGTCGAAGCTCGAGCCAGGGGGCGTTCCGACGTCGCCGGCGGGATCGCAGTCGAGCAGCACGACGACGCCGTCGTGGGACGTGTCCTCGAGCTCCTTGACCATGAGCTTGGCCCGGCGTGCGCTCGTCGGCCAGTGGACACGCCGCAGCGACTCTCCCTGCTCGTACTCGCGCACGGAGTGGAAGTCGAACCCGGCGGCGCGCCGCAGGAGCAGCCTGCGGCCGTCACCACCGACGGCGCCCGCGTCGCAGAAGAGCCCGTCGAGCGTGACGAGGCGCGGTTCCACGACGAGCGTCGTCTTCGCGAACGTGACTGGTGGCGTCACCGACGCGAGCCCCAGGAGGTCCCCGACCACAACTTCGGCATCGTCGATCACGTACACGCCGCGCGGCAGCGGCCCGAGGTCCATCTCGGCCGTCAGGAGCCGCCCACGCCCGCGCACGCGCTGCGATCTCGGCCCGAGGCGGCCCACCGTGAACTCGACGGAGACCGACCCGAGAAGGACACGTGACGTGCGACGGACCTCCACGCTGAGGCTCACGCGATCGCCCTCCCGTGCGATGTCCGGACGCGCATCGAGCGACAGCGCGACCGGACGCTCCGCGAGCCACGTCCAGAACCAGGTCGAACCCCACGCCAGGAGGAACCCGACGCCGACGACGCCGAGTGGCCTCGATCCCGAGGCGACCGCGGCGACGAGCGCGACCACTCCGAGGCCGAGACCTCCCCGCCAAGCGCTCATCGACCGTCCCACGCCACAGGCGAGCGTCTCATCGTGGCGTCGGAGCCTCGGCGAGCGCCCGTTCGACGGCGTCCTCGCCCCGAGCACCGGCCGCACGGGCCTCCGGCGCGACGATGACGCGATGCGAGAGCACCGTTCCGGCGACACCCTGGACGTCCTCGGGCACGACGTAGTCGCGTCGGTGCGCCACGGCCCGAGCCTTCGCCATGCGGAGCAGCGCGATCCCCGCTCGAGGGCTCGCTCCGAGCGCGAGCAGCGAGCTGTTCCGCGTGTGCCGGAGCAACGTGACGACGTAGTGTCCGACGCTCTCTTCGACGAAGACGGCCCGTGCGGCATCGATGGCACCGAGGAGGTCGTCGCGATCCGCGACCGGCACGAGCTGCTCGAGCGGCGGGTTGGTCGTCTGCTCGGCGAGCATGCGCGCTTCCTCGCCGTGCGGCGGGTAGCCGAGGGAAAGGCGCGCCGTGAAGCGGTCGAGCTGCGCCTCGGGCAGCGGGTACGTCCCCTCGTACTCGATCGGGTTCTGCGTCGCGACGACGAAGAACGGCTGCACGAGCTCGTACGTCACGCCGTCGATGGTCACCTGTGCCTCCTGCATCGCCTCGAGCAGCGCCGACTGCGTCTTCGGAGACGCGCGATTGATCTCGTCGACGAGGAGGACGTTTGCGAAGACGGGCCCTGGTCGGAACTCGAACTCTCCCGAGCGCTGGTTGAAGACGTTGACGCCGGTCACGTCGGTCGGCAGAAGGTCCGGCGTGAACTGGAGGCGCGAGAACGAGAGGTCGAGCGAGCGCGCTACCGACTTGGCGAGCATCGTCTTCCCCACGCCCGGGAAGTCCTCGATGATGAGGTGCCCTTCCGCGAGCAGGCAGAGCACGCACAGTTCGAGCGTCGCGCGCGGCGCGCGCACGGAGCGCTCGAGGTTCTCGACGACGCGCTCGACGACCTCCGCAGCCGACCGCGCTGCGACCGGTCCACCCGCGCGCGCGGCGTCGGTCATCTCTCCGAGATTATCCGCTCCACCTCGTCGAGAACGGCCGCCGCAACGACCGGCTTCGGTGCCTTCGCGATCGTTCGCTCCCCATCGGCCGACACGACGACGACCTCGTTGTCAGGAGCGTCGAAGCCGATGTCCGCGCGACTCACGTCGTTGAAGACGAACAGGTCCGCATTCTTCGCGACACGCTTGTCACGCGCGCGTGCGAGCCCTCTCTCCCCGCGGTCGGCGGCGAACCCGACGAGCACCTGTCCGGCTCTTCGCGTGGCGCCGATGGCCGCGAGGACGTCCGTCGTCGGCTCGAGCTCGACGGCCCACACGCCTCCATCCTTCGCCCGCTTGTCCTCGAGTGGTCCCGCAGGCCGGTAGTCGGCGACTGCCGCGGCCATCACGATGACGTCCGCGTCCGCACGCGCGAGTGCCTCCCGCTCGAGATCGGCGGCCGTCGGCGTCTCGACGAGCGTCACGCCCGCCGGTGCGGGCACCGCGAGATTGGCTGCGAGCAGCGTGACGTCGGCGCCGCGTCGTCCTGCCTCGTCGGCGAGAGCGACCCCCATGCGGCCCGACGAGCGGTTGCCGAGGTAGCGCACCGCGTCGAGCGGCTCGCGTGTCCCGCCGGCCGAGATGACCACTCGCTTCCCTTCGAGCGGCCCGGTGGCGCCGCGCAGGAGCTCCTCGGCCCGCGCGTGGATCTCCTCTGGCTCGGCCATGCGACCGACACCCTCCTCCCCCTCGGCCAGCTCGCCCTCGGCGGGGCCGACGAAGTGCACACCGCGCCCGTGCAACGTGGCGACGTTCTCCCGCGTCGCGGCGTGCTGCCACATCCGTGTGTTCATCGCGGGGGCGACGAGCACCGGGCCCGTGTGCGCGAGTGCGGCCTCGGTGAGAACGTCGTCCGCGAGCCCATGGGCAAGACGTGCGAGCGTGTTCGCCGTGAGCGGTGCGACGACGAGGAGGTCGAAGCGGCCCAGATGCGGGTACGGATCGTCGCTCCGCGCACGACGCGCCAGCGCGGCGAACGTCTCGGCGGCCACGAACCGCTCTGCGTTCGCCGTGACCACGGGATGCACCTCGTGTCCGGCGCGGACGAGCAGCCGGACGAGCGTGCAGGCCTTGTAGGCCGCGATCCCACCGGTCACGCCGAGCAGGATGCGCGCCATGCGCCGCTGCCTCAGCTCGCGGGCGCGAGCAGCCTGATCTTCCCGTTCGCGACTTCCTCCATCGCCATCGTGAGGTAGTTCTTCGAGCGGGACTCGATCAGCGGGGGCGGCGCCTCTTCGAAGCCGATGCCCTCACCGAGCTGGTGGTGGTAGTTGTTGATCTGGCGGGCCCGCTTGGCGGCAACGAGGACGAGCGCGTAGCGGGAACCGCCGACCTGGTCGAGCAGGTCATCGAGACGTGGGTAGATCATCGCCGCGGCATGGTACCTGCGATTGCGAGCTCGCACTCGACGAGGGCAGCCAATGCGCTCGTTGCCCGCTCGAGGTCGTCGTTTCGCACCATGTAGCGGAACTCGTGGGCTCGCTCGAGCTGCTCGCGGGCGAGCGCGATCCGCTCCCCGATCTCCCCCGTGCTCTCGGTCGCCCGCTCGCGGAGCCGCCGCTCGAGCTCGTCGACGTCGGCGGCGATGAAGATCGTCGTGCTCCGGGCGACGTCGCGCTGCACCTTCAACGCCCCTTCGAGCTCGAGCTCGAGCACGCAGACTGCATCGTTGTCGGCAATTCGGTGCAGCTCGGAGCCCAGTGTCCCGTACCGACGCCCCGACACGTAGTCGACCCACTCGAGGAACGCGTCGCTCTCGACCCGCCGGGTGAACTCCTCGTCGCTCAGGAACCAGTAGTCGTGGCCGTCGACCTCACCTGGCCGCTGTGGGCGGGTCGTCGCCGACACCGCGACCTCGAGGCCTGGCACGCGTTCGAGCAGGCCCCTGATGAGCGTCCCCTTCCCAGCCCCAGACGGGCCCGTTACGACGAACACGGGCCTCGGAGGCAGCTGCGCCTACCCGCGGTGGTTGAAGAGCTCGACGAGCTCGGTCCGCTGGCGTTCGGAAAGGCCCCCGACCGTCTTCGACTGGCTGATCCGGCACTGATTGAGGAGCCGCGCAGCCTTCACGCGCCCGAACTTCGGGACGGCCATCAGCATGTCGAAGACCTTCGCCGTCTCGACCCACTCGGGCGGGTCGAGCAGGATCGTCTCGATGCTCTCCCGACCGGCCTTGAGGTCGCGCTTGAGCTGCGCGCGCCGGACCCGGACGTCGTTCGCTCGCTGGAGCGCTTCCATCCTCTGGTCGAGCGAGCGCGCCGGGGCCTGTGCGTGCGACTTCGTCGTGACCATGAGCCGGACGAGTCTACCAATGTTCCCCTCACGGTCAAGCGGAACTGTTTTGGCCGATTTGCAGGGCTTTTGCTGTTGCCTAGATTGAGTACGATTGCGGAGAGGACGTCGGTTCTCTCCCGATCGCCTGCTGCGCCAGCCGCGGCGAGACATCGAAGTCCCGGAGCTCCGACCGGATGCGAGCGGGTGCCCAAGGATCGACGAAGAGCACCGTTCCGAGGGCGACGGCGCTCGCACCCGCGCTGACGAAGTCGGCCGAGTCGCTCCCGGAGAAGACGCCGCCCATCCCCACGATCGGAAGATCGACCGCATCTGCGCACGCGTGCACGCATGCGAGTGCGATGGGTCTCAGCCCTGGCCCCGAGTAGCCGCCGGGCCCTCGGGCCAGTCGCGACCGACTCGTCTTCGGGTCGATCGCGAGGCCCCGGATCGTGTTGATCAGCGAGAGGCCGTCCGCACCCGCGTGGGCAACTGCGCGCGCCGACTCCGCGATGTCCCGGGTCGCGGGCGAGAGCTTCGCGTAGAGCGATTTCGTCGTCACCGCGCGAGCTGCCGCGACGAGTTCCGCGGCGGTCTCCGGCGCTTCCTCGACGTTCGGGCACGAGAGATTCAGCTCGATCGTCTCGACCTCGGTCCGCTCGTCGAGCCGTTCGCCCACTTCCGCGTAGTCCGCCGCCGAGAATCCGCCCACGGAGACCCAGACGGGGACGCCGAGCTCGCCCAGGCGGGGCAGGTTCTGGGCGAGAAACCGCTCGATGCCTGGGTTCTGCAGGCCGATCGAGTTCAGCATCCCGCTCGCGACCTCCGCGATGCGCGGAGGTGGGTTTCCCTCGCGTGGCAGCGGCGTGACCGTCTTCGTGACGAAGGCATCCAGGCTCTGCGCAACCTCGGGCGCGGTGAGGGCGTCGAGGCAGCCCGAGGCATTCAGGATGGGGATCACGCGGCGTCCTTCAGGACCGGCCCCTCAACGCACAGTCGCACGTAGTGCCCGTCACGCTCGACGACGCACCCGTAGCAGGCGCCGTATCCGCATGCCATCGGAGCTTCCCAGGCGAGCTGGGCCGACGGGACGAGGGATCGAACCGCGTCGAGCATCGGCTCCGGGCCGCAGGCCAGCACGTCGTGCGGCTCCTCGGGAAGGAGCTCGGTCACGAGTCGGGGCTCGACGACGACCTCGGCGCCCGGCAGGAGGGTTGCGGCCTCCGCGTGGCGATCCGAACGGAAGCCGAGGATCGCGGGAGCGTCACCACCGAGCGCGTCGAGCACGTACGGCATCGGAGCGATCCCGATCCCGCCGGCGATGAGCAGCGGCCGCTCTACGGCGAGGTCGAAGCCGTTCCCGAGGGGGCCGAAGACATGGATTGCCGAGCCCCGCTCGAGGGCGCAGAGCGCCCGCGTACCCGGCCCGATCGGCTCCATGAGGAACGCAAGCTCACCAGGGGGCGCCTGGCTGAGGCTCATCGGGCGGGGAAGCACGTGCCCCGGGGCCTCGAGCATGAAGAACTGGCCGGGGATGCCGGGCTCGAGGTCGCCGCGTTCCAGACGGAGCAGCGCGTATGCGCCGATCGACTCGCAGCCGAGCACGGAGAGGCGCTCGCGTCGGGCGTTCACGCCTCGATCCCGATGCGCTCCTGCAGCGAGAGCGCCGACTCGGCGCGGGCGTTCGCGATCGCATGCACGGCCGCTGCGGCGCCCGAGATCGTCGTCACGCACGGCACGCGCGCGACGAGAGCCGCCTCGCGTATGAGGTAGCCGTCGGCGCGGGCGCCGCTGCCCTGCGGCGTGTTGATGACCAGGTCGCACCGGCCGTTGCGAACGAGGTCGACGACGGTCTCCTCCTCGTCGTCGGCGTGGGCGACCTTTGCGATCTCGTCGATTGCGAGCCCGGCCGCGCGAAGCGTGCGTGCGGTGCCTTCGGTTGCGACGAGATCGAAGCCGAGCCCGGCGAGCGCCGCCGCGACGGGCACGGCCGCCGGCTTGTCCTCGTCCCGGACGGAGAGGAACGCCGTCCCCGACGTCGGCAGCGGGCGCCCTGCTGCTCGCTCCGCCTTGGCCAATGCCGTCGGAAGGTCCGCGGCGCTCGCCATGACCTCACCCGTGGAGCGCATCTCCGGCCCGAGGACGGGATCGGCACCGGGAAAGCGCGCGAAGGGCAGGACCGCAGCCTTCACGCTGACCTGAGTCGGCCGAGGGAAGGGCAGGTCGAGCTCCGCGAGCGTGGCGCCGGCGGCCAGACGGCACGCCGCGTCGACGAGGTTCACCCCGATGGCCTTGCTGGCGAACGGCACGGTGCGAGACGCCCGCGGATTGACCTCGAGGACATAGACGGTCGAGTCGGCGATCGCGAGCTGGACGTTCAGGATCCCGACGACCCCGAGAGCGGGTCCGAGCCGCTTCACGACGTGCTCGACCTCGAGTGCCGCAGCGAGTGTCAGAGAGGGTGCCGGGAGGACGCACGCCGAGTCGCCCGAGTGGACACCGGCCTCCTCGACGTGCTGCATGACCGCGCCGATGTACACGTCCGTCCCGTCACACAGCGCATCGACGTCGAGCTCGATCGCATTCTCGACGAAGCGATCCAACAAGACTCCCTGCGCAAACCCGGAATCCGCCAAGCGAATTCCGGTCGCGCGAGATTGAGACAGACCATCGCTGCTCAGGGCGGCCATGGCGGCTTCGAGCTGATCGGCGTCGTAGCAGATGCGCATCGCCCGCCCGCCGAGGACGTACGAGGGGCGAACGAGGAGCGGGTAGCCGATCTCGTCGGCGGCGGCGAGCGCTTCCGGCACGTCGGAGGCGATCGCCCACGGCGGACAGCGCACGCCGACCTCCTCCGCGAGCAGGCCGAAGCGCTCGCGGTCCTCGGCGAGGTCGATCGCCTCGTGCGGCGTGCCGAGGATGCGATAGCCACCTTCCTCGATCGCGCGAGCGAGCCGCAGAGGCGTCTGGCCCCCGAACTGGGTCACGACGCCGACGGGCTGCTCGCGGTCGCACACGGCGAGCACCTCCTCCGGCGAGAGCGGCTCGAAGTAGAGGCGGTCGGAGGTGTCGTAGTCGGTGGAGACCGTCTCGGGGTTGCAGTTGACCATCACCGCCTCGTAGCCGAGCGCGCGGAACGTCTGGGCGGCGTGGACGCAGCAGTAGTCGAACTCGATGCCCTGGCCGATCCGGTTGGGGCCCGAGCCGAGGATGACGACGCGCTGCGCATCTCCCTCGGGTGGCGCCTCGTCCATCTCACCCCAGGTCGAGTACAGGTAGTTCGATGCCGCCTCGACTTCGCCTGCACACGAGTCGACGCGCCGGAAGACGGGCCTGATACCGAGCTCGTGCCGGCGGCGGCGCACCTCGGTGCCCGTCAGGCCGAGCGCCTCGCCGAGCGTGTCGTCCCCCCACCCGGCGCGCTTCGCCCGGGCGATATCGCCGCTCACGAGCTCCTCGCGGGCCTTCGCGATCTCCGCCCGGAACCACGGATGGAGCCCCGTCGGGCAGGTCGTGGTCCTCGAGGCTCGGCCAGGGCGTGGGCGCGCCTTTCTCGAGCTCACGTGAGCCGTGCGCCTTGAGGAGCGCCTCCGAGAACGTACGGCCGATGCCCATCGCCTCGCCGACGGACTTCATCTGCGTGCCGAGCGTCTGGTCGGCGCCGGGGAACTTCTCGAAGGCGAAGCGCGGGAACTTGACGACGACGTAGTCGAGGGTCGGCTCGAAGCTCGCCGGCGTCGTCTTCGTGAGGTCGTTCGGAATCTCGTCGAGCGTGTAGCCGACGGCGAGCTTGGCCGCGACCTTCGCAATCGGGTACCCGGTCGCCTTCGAGGCGAGGGCGGAGGAACGCGAGACGCGGGGGTTCATCTCGATGACGCGCAGCTCGCCGGTCTCGCGGCTACGCGCGAACTGGATGTTGGAACCGCCGGTCTCGACGCCGACGGCGCGGATGATCGCGCAGGCTGCGTCGCGAAGCTCCTGGTAGGCCTCGTCGGAGAGCGTCATCTGCGGCGCCACCGTGACCGAGTCGCCCGTGTGCACACCCATCGGGTCGAGGTTCTCGATCGAGCACACGATCACGACGTTGTCCGCGCGGTCGCGCATGACCTCGAGCTCGAACTCGTCCCAGCCGCGCACCGACTCCTCGACGAGCACCTGCCCGATCGGCGACTCCCAGAGGCCGCGCTCGACGTGGTAGTCGAGCGTCGCGCGGTCGTCGGCGAACCCGCCTCCCTGCCCGCCGAGCGTGAACGCCGGCCGGATGACCGCCGGCAGCGGGATGCCGTCGAGCTGCGCGAGCGAGGTGACGATCCTCGACGCGGGCACGAGCAAGCCGCATGAGCGGACGGCATCGCGGAAGAGCTCGCGGTCCTCGGCACGGCTGATGACGTCCACCTGGGCGCCGATGAGCTCGACCCCGAGGTCGTCGAGGACGCCCGCCTCGGAGAGCGCGATCGCGAGGTTCAGCGCAGTCTGCCCGCCCAGCGTCGGCAGCAGCGCGTCCGGGCGCTCGCGCTCGAGCACCGAGGCGACGCCTTCGAGGTCGAGCGGCTCGATGTAGGTGCGGTCGGCGAATCCGGGGTCGGTCATGATCGTCGCCGGGTTCGAGTTGACGACGATGGTGCGGTAGCCCTCCTCGCGCAGCACCTTCAGTGCCTGACAGCCCGCATAGTCGAACTCGCACGCCTGGCCGATGACGATCGGGCCCGAGCCGATGACGCAGATCGACTCGATGTCGGTCCTGCGGGGCACTAGCGGCGGAGCTCCTCGACGAAGCGTTCGAGGATCGGCCAGGCGTCGTGCGGTCCGGGCCCGGCTTCGGGATGGAACTGGACCGAGCGCGCGCGCAACTCGGAGAAGTCGAAGCCTTCCACGGTTCCGTCGTAGAGGGAGACATACGACGCCTCGGCATCCTCGGACGCCTCGACGGCAAAGCCGTGGTTCTGGCTCGTCACGAGGACGCGACCGGTTCGCCGCTCGAGCACCGGATGGTTGGCGCCGCGGTGCCCGAACGGGAGCTTGTACGTGCGATGCCCGGTGGCGAGCCCGAGGAGCTGATGCCCGAGGCAGATGCCGAGCACGGGGACACGGCCGAGGAGGTCCTGCACGATCGCGGTCTCGGCGACGAGCGGCTCCGGGTCGCCGGGGCCGTTCGAGAGGACCACCCCGTCGAAGCGCGCGAGCTCGTCCGCCGGTGTCGTGTGCGGGCACACCGTCACCGAGGCTCCCGCGTCGGCGAGCCGCCGCATGATCGAGCGCTTCGCGCCGTAGTCGACGACGGCGACGTGCGGGCTGCCCGCCTCCGCGAAGACGTATGGCTCGTGCGCCGACACCTGAGCGACGAGCGCCTGGCCCTCCATCGACGGCTGCGCGCGCACCTGGACGAGCGCGTCGTCGACGGAGAGTGCGGACTCGTGAGACACGGCCGCCGCCCGCATCGCGCCGGCGTCGCGCAGGCGCAGGACGAGCGAGCGCGTGTCGATCCCGTCGAGCCCGACGAGACCCCGATCGCGCAGCCACGCTGCCCACTCCTCGCCGCCGAGCGCGCGCATGAGGACGGCGCGGGCATGCGGCCCTCCGGACTCCCCGCGCGTCTCGGCGACGCCGTAGTTGCCCACCATCGCCGTCGTGAAGCAGACGAGCTGCTCGGCGTAGCTCGGGTCGGTCACGGTCTCCTGGTAGCCGGTCATCCCCGTCGTGAAGACCGCCTCGCCGAACGCGACGCCCTCCGCCGCGACCGAGCGCCCGCGAAAGACGGTGCTGTCCTCGAGGATCAGGTAACCGCTCGTCACGCGTTGTACACCACGCGTCCGTCCGCGACGGTCGTGAGGACGCGGCCCCGGAGCGTCTCCCCGAGGAGCCATGAGTTCGCCGACAGAGAGCGGAAGGCGTCCTCTGCGACGGTCCACTCCGCGTCGAGATCGAGCGCGACGAGATTCGCTCGGGCACCAACCACGATCCTCGGCTCCTCGAGGCCGAACGCACGTGCTGGGCCCGCAGACATCCGCTCGAGCAGCGTCTCGAGTGAGACGATGCCCGGGACGACGAGGTGCGTGTGGAGCGCCGCGAAAGCCGTCTCCAGGCCCGTGACACCGAACGGCGCCTCCTCGAACGGGACGTCCTTCTCGTGGCGCGCGTGCGGCGCGTGATCGGTGGCGATGCACGAGACCGCTCCGCGCCGCAGCGCGTCGCGAAGCGCCTCGCGGTCGCCCTCCGAGCGCAGGGGTGGGTTCATCTTCACGTTCGGGTCGAGCGAGCGCACCGCCTCGTCAGTCAGCACGAGATGATGAGGCGTCACCTCCCCGGTCGCGCTCGCGCCGTTCGCGAGCGCGCCGTCGAGCGCCGCGACCGACTCGCGAGCGGAGAGATGCATCAGGTGGATCTGCCTGCCCTCGGCCTCCGCGAGCGAGAGATCACGCTCGACCATGACGCTCTCCGCGCTCGACGGGTACGGACCGAGCCCGAGCTCGGCGGAGACGGCTCCCTCGTGCGCGTGGCCCCCGCGCGAGAGAGACGGCTCCTCGCAGTGGAGGGCGAGCCGCAGCTGCGTGAGCCCGCTGTACTGCAGCGCGCGGCGCATCAGTCCGGCAGACACCACGGGCCGACCGTCGTCGGTGAACGCCGCCGCGCCGGTGCCCGCAAGCTCGGCCATCTCCGTCAATTCCTCGCCGAGCTGGCCCTTGCTGATCGCGGCCATGAAGCCCGTCGGCACGACGGCCTCTTCGCGGGCGCGGTCGACAAGCGCACCGAGCACTGACGCCGAGTCGACGACCGGATCCGTGTTCGGCATCGCGAGGATCGCGCAGTAGCCCCCGGCAGCGGCCGCTTCGGTCCCGGAGCGAACCGTCTCCTCGTCCTCGCGACCTGGGGTGCGCAGATGGACGTGCGGGTCGACGAACGCCGGGGCGATGACCCTATCGCCGGTCTCCGCCGGCTCGATCCGCGCAATCACCCCGTCCACGACCTGGATCAGGAGGCACTCGTCGATGCCCTGAGCAGGCGCGACGACGCGCCCCTCGAGCGTGAGCGAGTCCGAGCGGCCGTTTCGCGCGACGAGCATCAGGCGACTCCGGCCCGCTCGCGCGACTCGACGGGAGCAACGGTGAGGACGTCGTAGAGGACGGCCATGCGCACCACGAGCCCGGCGCGCACCTGGTCCGTCACGAGCGCCTGCTCGGAGTCGGCGACGCGGGGGTCGATCTCGACGCCGCGGTTCATCGGCCCGGGATGCATGACCACCTGCGCCGGCCGCACGCGCGCGGGCGTGATCCCGTACAGCGCGCTGTACTCGCGGAGGGACGGCACGAACGCCTCTCCCATCCGCTCGCGCTGCATACGCAGGACGTAGACGACGTCCGCGCCCTCCACTGCCGAGATGTCGTGCGAAACCGTGCAACCGAGCCCTTCGATGCCGCGCGGGACGAGCGTCGGCGGGCCGACGAGCACCGTCTCGCCACCGACGAGCGCGAGCGCCTGTACGAGCGACCGTGCGACGCGTGAATGGAGGATGTCCCCGACGATCGCGACGCGGACGCCGTCCAGCCGCCCGAGCGCCTCCCTGATCGTGTACAGGTCGAGAAGAGCCTGCGTCGGATGCTGGTGCTTGCCGTCGCCGGCGTTCACCACGTGCGCGTCGGTCAGCCGCGCCACGAGTTGCGGCGCGCCGATGGACGGGTGCCGGACGACGATGACGTCCGGCTCGTACGCGGCGAGGGTCAGGGCCGTGTCCTTTAGCGACTCGCCCTTGTCGACCGATGAGCCCGACGACCGGATCGACATCGTGTCGGCCGAGAGCCGCTTCGCGGCGAGCTCGAAGCTCGCGAGCGTCCGGGTCGAAGACTCGTAGAAGAGGTTCACGACCGTGCGACCACGAAGCGTCGGCAGCTTCTTCATCTGGCGATCGAGTGAGGCGGCCAGCGAGGACGCCGTGTCGAGCATGCGCTCGACGTCGTCGCGGCCGAGATCGGCGACGGAGAGAAGATGCGCGCGCGGTGTCGCAGGGGCGCGGGGATCAGACACGGCCTGCCTCCTCCCTCTCGCCGATCAGGAAGACGCCGTCGAGCTCGTCGATCTCGACGAGCTCGACCTGGATGCGCTCGTCGCGCCCGGTGGGCAGGTTCTTGCCGACGTAGTCAGGGCGGATCGGCAGCTCTCGGTGGCCGCGATCGACGAGAACAGCGAGCTGTACGCGCGCCGGCCGCCCGAACTCGAGCAGCGCGTCGATCGCGGCGCGGATCGTCCTTCCCGTGTACAGGACGTCGTCGACGAGGACGATCGTCATTCCCTCGATCGGGAACGAGATGCTCGTGGAGCGGACGACCGGCTGGCGACCCGGCGCGCGTCCTCCGTCGCGAACGTGGACGTCGTCGCGGTGGAAGGTGATGTCGAGCGCCCCGACGGGAAGCGCGACACCGCTTCGGTCCTCGACCAGGCGGCGGAGACGCGATGCGAGCGGTGCCCCGCGCGACTGGATTCCGACCAGGGCGACGCTCTCGAGCTCGTCGGTGCGCTCGATGATCTCGTGCGCGATCCGGGAGAGGGCCTTCGCGATCGCCTCACCGTCGAGGAGGAGCCTCGCGGTGGCGTCGGCGGGGACGTGCGTCGTCAAAGCAGCTCCTTTCCGGCCTCGCTGGACCGGGTTAAAGGATTGGCTCCGCGAGTGTACCGGCCGGGTCCTCGGACGTTCGACCCGTGCGCGCACCCGAACGCACGAGCTCGGGCTCACCGCGCTCCGGGAACGGGACGGTCACCACGTCGAAGTCGCGCGGGACGACCGTCGCCGGGAAGAGCTGTGTCGCCTCCTCGAGCACCTGGTGCGCGAAGTAGCGGGTGGAGACGTGCGTGAGCGCAAGGAGCTTGACGCCTGCCTCTTGCGCGATGAGCGCCGCCTCCCCGGCTGTCGAGTGAGAGGTTTCGCGTGCCCGCGCGCGCTCGTCGGCGAGAAAGGTCGCCTCGTGCACGAGCAGATCGGCACCGGATGCCGCTTCGACCACCGATGTCGTCGGTGCTGTGTCTCCGGACAGCACGACCTTGCGACCTTCGCGCGGAGGACCGAGCACGTCGGCCGGCTCGACGACTCGCCCGTCGTCGAGCGTCACGTTCTCCCCGCGCTGGAGCACGCCGCGCTCGCGACCAGGCGGCACGCCCAGCCGATCCGCAACGTCGACGTCGAAGCGGCCGGGTCGCTCGGCCTCGACCAGGGAGTATCCAACTGCGCTCACAGCGTGGTCGACCTGAAACGCCTCGATCGCATAGCCCTCACGCTCGAGCCGATCGTCCGCAGCGAGCTCGACGGTGTTCACGGGGTACGTGAGGCGCCCGAACACCCTTCGGAGCGTCCCGATGAGGTCACCGAGGCCGCGCGGCCCGTAGATCGTGAGCGGGACGTCCCGCCCGCGCAGCGCGAAGGTCTTCAGCATGCCCGGCAGGCCGAGGTAGTGGTCGGCGTGGTAGTGGGTGAGGAAGACTTCCTCGAGGTCGACGAGGCCGACGTCGCTGCGTAGAAGCTGGCGCTGCGTTCCCTCGGAGCAGTCGAACAAGAGCCGCTCGCCGCCACGGCGAACGAGCGTCGCCGGCAGGGCGCGCCGGGCCGTGGGCATCGATCCCGACGTCCCGAGGAAGACGACGTCGAGGTCCACGGCGGTCGATTGTACGGTCATCGAGCGCAGACCGAGAATCCGCGGAAGCGGTTATCGGTCGCGTGCGTGAACGACGCTCGTGAGGCGGCATCCACGCCCGTTGCAGGTCCGACGTCTCTCGACATCTCTCCCGTAGCATCACGGCGCTCAAATTCGACCTTGTGCGCGCCGATACAGGCTGCATGCGTCGACTCCGTGTCTTGCGGCCTTCCGGCCTCGGCCGCCCTCTGACGCTGCTCCGAACGTTCGTCGTCGCGTCCGCGGTCATCCTCGCGGTCGGCGCGATTGTCCTGTCCTCACGGCTCTCGAGCCATCTCCGCACCGCCGCACTCGCAGACAGCGCGCGCGATACCGCCGCGTACACGGACGCCGTGCTCGCGCCGTCGGTCGTTCGCGGGAATGCCGTCGTCGTGACGTCGCGCACCCTGCGCCGCCTCCGCCGCACCGTCCGCATCCCGAAGGACATCCGCGGCGTCAATGTCTACTCTCGCAACGGGCGACTGGTGTTCTCGACAACACGCCCGGACAGGGTCGGACGGCGCCGTACGAGCCCTGATCTCAAGGCGGTGGTCGAGACGGACGAGCCGAGCGCCGCGCTCGTCGATCCGGTTGGGAAGGCACGAGAGGTCGTGCGCGTCTGGGTGCCGCTGCACAGCTCGCGTGGGCGCGCGGTCGGCGCAGCCGAGCTCACGCTCGACGGCACGGTCGTCAGAGCCACGATCGCCGACGCGAAATGGACGATCTGGTATGCGGTCGGGATCGTGTTCGGGCTCCTCTGGCTCGCGCTCGTCGTCCTCGTAAGCGGCGCGTCGGCACGGATGCGCGCCCAGAACGAGGACCTCGAAGCGCGATCGCACGACCTCGTGGAGTTCTCCCGGGAGCTCGAGGCGACCCTGCTCGAGACGATCGCGACGCTGAACGCAGCGGTGGAGGCGCGCGACCCGTACACGGCCGGCCACTCCCAGCGGGTCCGCAGGGTCTCGCTCGCAATCGGACGCGAGCTGCGGCTCTCCGCCAAGCAGATGGGCGCGCTCGGCAGGGCTGCGCTCTTCCACGACATCGGGAAGATCGGCATGCCCGACTCGATTCTCACGAAGCCCGAACGCCTCGACCGCGCCGAGCAGCAGGTCATGCGCGAGCACGCTGCGCGCGGCGCCGAGATCGTGGCGCGCATCTCGTCGCTCAAGGATTCCGTTCCCGGGATCCGGCACCATCACGAGCGGTGGGACGGCCTCGGCTACCCGGATGGCCTCAGCGGCAAGGACATCCCGGTCGAGGCGGCGATCATCGCGATCGCGGACGCGTGGGACGCGATGACGACCGACCGGCCCTACGCGGTCTCGCTCGGCATGGACGAGGCGATGCTCCAGATCCATGCCGGACGTGGCAAGCAGTTCAACCCGGCGGTCGTCGATGCATTCGCTGCGATCTCGCGCCGCCGCCCGGCCGAGATCCTGCCGCCGGACAGTCCGGCCGCGTCAGCGGTCGCCGTCTGACGGAAACGCAAGATCGGTGTAGACCATCTCGCCCTTGAACTTCCGGGCGCCGGGGTCCCACGGGAAGAAGATCGCGTTCTTCCACTCGAGGCGCTGGCCGGTGGGCTCGTGCTCGAGCCAGCGTCCTTGGTGTGTTGCCGTGACACGCGCCTCCTCGCAGACACCCTGCGGCCCGATGACGATGTACTCGAGGTCGAAGTGGATGTCGGGAAACGCCGTGAGGAGCTCCGTGTAGAAACGAGCGGCGCCGTCGTGGCCCTCCCAGCGGGCTCCCGTCCCCATCACCTCGTAGACGCAGTCCTCCGTGAGGGTCGCGATCAGGCCGGGCAGGTCGCGGTCGTCCTCCGCCATCGAATGTGCTTTCCACAGCTCGCGGATCTCGGTGTACTCGTCGACGTCGACGGGCCGCCGGAGGAGCTCGAGGATGCGCTCGGAGGCCATGCGCGGTTCATATCACTGGCGCGACCGCGGCGCCGTCTCACGGAACGACGAGGCGCTGCCCCGGCACGATCGTGGAGCCGCCCAAGTCGTTCGCCTGCTGAAGCCTCCACACGCCGGACCGCGGATCGCCGCCGTACTGCGCCGCCGCGATCGCCCACAGCGTCTCGCCTGCCTGCACCGTGTGGTGGCGCGGCTTTCCACTCGCCCCCGTGTCGCGCGCGAGGACGGCCCAGACGAGGACGGCAACGAGAACGACGATGACGATGCGACCGAACATGTGTTCGCACTATGACACGAACACCTGTTCGATGTCAAGTATGCGTCAGCGCTGAACGACGGCGAGCCCGAGGACGCGCGTCCGCCGCGCTCGGTTCGACTCGGCGGAGAACTCCACGGCGACCTCGACCCAGCCGCTCGCGCCCGCTGGAGCGCGCACGGCCACGTCGAGCGACCGCCGACCCACGACGGTGACGGCCCGGCAGCGGGAGAGCGTCGAGGAGAGCGTTCGGAGGCACACCTTGGCACGGGCGTCCTCCCCGGCGGCGACACGAGTGGTCACCTCCGAGCCCTTGCCGCCGACCAGGACCTTCGCACCGATGACCTCGGCGCCGGGCGCCCAGACCCGCGCAGCACCCCCACACCCAGCGGGAATCGCGGTCCGGACGGTCGCAGCGGAGAGGCGCGCAGTCCCGTCCGCACGCTCGAGGCCCGCCTGGAAGCCCGTGCGCAGCCCGTCGTCGCGGAAGCCGAAGAAGCTGACCGACGCGACGTCCGGATCGCACGCAGCGTCGCGCACGAGCTGCCCGTAGATCGCCGCCTGCGTCACCTCGTCCGTCACGGGCACGTTCTCGAGCCCGCGATAGCCAACACGCCCCTTGGTGTCGACCTGCCAGCCGACCTCGTCGAGGTGGAGCGTCAGCCCGTCGAGCGTCGTCGGCTGCGCGGTGCCGTCGAACGCGTCCCAGAGCGCCTGCTTGACGCGGTCGAGGTTGGCGAAGCCTGCGTTCGGCCACTGGTAGCCGCGCTCGAGCGGATCGGTGGCCTCGTTCGGGTAGGGATGGAAGCTGAAGCCGTCCATCAGCGGCTTCGTGCGTCCACTCCTTCGATACCAGGCTCCGAGCGCCCTGAGGAAGCGGACCGGCGAGGTCGAGATGTTGTTTCGCGCCGTCGGCCGGTCGTTCCCGCGCGGCGAGAGGCCGACGCCGACGACGGAGATCTCCGGGTCTACCGCCTTGAGCGTGTCGTAGGCAGCCGCGAGATACGGCCCGAAACCCGGCGCCGAGAGGTTCGCGCCCGTCGCGTCGAACTGCGGGCGCCAGAACGCCGGCTGGTTGGGCTCGTTCCCGATCACGAACTGCCGTACTTGCGGGTAGATCGACGCGAGGACGCCGACGTAGGAGGCGAAGAGCGACGGCGAGCCGAGCCCTGCCTCGAGCTCGCGCGGCGGGTACGGGTAGACGGCGAGGACGACCTTCAGGCCCGCGTCTGTCGCATTCGCGATCGCACGGTCGAGGAGCGGCTTGTCCTGGATCGTCAGCACGTCGCTCGGGACGAACCGTATGCCGATCACCGTCTGGCGCAGACCGAGTCCTGCCATGCGCCCGTACAGCGCCGCGCCGCTGTCGTCCTCGAACTTCGCCGAGTCGTCGTTCGCGCCCACGTCGGCGGCAACGGCTGCCGACGCTCCGGTGAGGAGCGCAGCCACGAGAACCGATGCGAGGGCGAGATACCGCATCCCAATCCAGAGAGCCCGGACTCCCCACGGCCCGCAGCGGCTTGGGAGACTAGAGCCGGGCGAGGAGCGCGTCAAGAAGACGCTGCGCTCCGAAGCGGACGGGGTCGTCCGCCGGAAGGCGCGTCTCCTCGGTGATCTCGGCGATCGCTCGTCGAGCACCGTCGTCGTGCGCGATGGACGCCGTGTTCACCGCGATGCACGCGACCGTCGCCTTCCGCGCCGGCAGTGAGACGCGCTCGTGCAGGTCGATCAGCTCGGCCAGCGGCGGTATCGGGTGCCCGGGTGAGCCCTCGATCTCGGTCGCGCCGGCCGCATGGCAGAGGACGAAAGCATGCGGCGCGCTGCCATGCACGAGCCCGAGCGTCACGCCCGAGTAGAGCGGATGGACGAGCGAGCCCTGCCCCTCGACGAAGAGCAGCTTGCCGCCGCGACGCGCACCCTCGACGACGAGCCACTCGGCCGCGCCGGCGAGGAAGTCGGAGACGACGGCATCGACGGCGATCCCCCACCCGGCGATCGCGATGCCGGTCTGGCCCGTCGGGACGAAGACCGAGTCGAGCCCACGCTTGCGCGCCTCGAGGTCGAGCTCGATCGCCACCGTCTTCTTGCCGATCGCGCAGTCGGAGCCAACGGTGAGGACGATCGTCGCGTCGACCTCGAGGTTCGCTCCCGTCGGGACGCTCAGTCCCTCCGGCGGCTTGCGCAGATCGCGCAGCTCGACGCCATGCTCCCGTGCGAGCACGGTCAGGTCCGGATCGTCCGAGACGAACTCGTGCAGCCCGCTTTCGACGTCGAGCCCGGCCACGATCGACGCCTCGAGGAGGTCGCGCCACGCCGGCGGAAAGCGCCCTCCCTGCGTCGCAACGCCGACGATCGCCACGGTCGGCGCATACCGCAGCGCATCCCCCACCGTCCCCACGATCGGGATCCCGTCGTGGTCGTCGCCCAGGCGCTTCGAGTCGAGTATCGCGACGACCGGATCCGGGCCGTAGCGGATGATCCCGCGCATCGTCTTGCCGTAGTGGGGGTCGTGCGAGAAGCCCTCGCCGAGGATGAGGATCCGGCGGTCCGCCATCCCGAGGACTCTAGATGGGTGCCCGGCAATGCCCGTCGATGCGGGGATGGCTGCGACCGAGCCGGGGACGCCGCCCGATCGAGCGCGTATCGGGAATACGGGGGAGTGAGGGCGGCACCAACCGGCGATGCGTCGCAGCCACCTCCCGCGCGGCGAGGAATTGCCGGTCACCCATCACAGCCGACCTGCGGCGCGAAGCACGTCGAGCGCCTGCTCCGTCAGCACCTCGTTCGCGAACTCGCCCCAGTCGACGACCTCGACGGTCGACCCCTTCGAGCCGGGCCGCTTCCACCACTTCCCCTCGACGCGCCAACTGCCGTCCGGTCGCCGTCTCGACTCGAGCAGGTCGAGCGCGGCGGCTGCGCGGGGGTCGTCGAGACGGGCGCACGCGCGCAGCGTCCGCAGGCCGGGCACGAGGCCGTAGTGCCAGTAGGCCGGGAAGCGCAGCTGCGGGAGCACATGGTGCGCGAGCTCGCCGGTGCGGTGCGAGTAGATCACGCCGTGCACGAGCAGGAACTCGGCGCCGCGCTCGACGGCGTCGTCGGCGCCGTACGCGGCGAGCCCGAGGATCGGTCCCCACGTCTCGTTGAAGGACGAGTGGGTGACGTGCGGCTTGCGGTCGCAGTTCCAGCCCCCGTCGGGCCACTGCGTGTCCACGAGCGACTGGGCCAGCGTGTCGAGTCGCGGATCGCCGCGCAGCCCCACGACGAGGCAGCAGCGCAGCACCTGCCCGTCCTGCGACGCACAGAGCCGGACCCGGCCGTCGATCCGTCGCCGGTGGATCTCGGCGAGCCTGCGCGGGCTCGCCGCCCACTCGAGCGCTGCGTGAGCGGCGGCGACAGCTCCTGCGTGCCCCTCCTCGACGCCGAGATCGACAAGCGAGATCAGGCGCCAGAACGCGCCTCCCCACTTCGAGTACGCGTGAACACCACGGACTTCGGACAGCCGGCTGACGATCTCGCTACGCACGCCCGGCGACGCCGAGACCCGGCTCCAGCGAGGGAACCTGGATCCCGTCGACGAGCTCGACCCCAGGCCACGGGTCGTCGCGCAGGAGAAGGTTCCCGTCGAGATCGACGTGGTCGCAGAGCGACGCGACGCAGCAGCCGGCTGCGATCGCAAGCCCCGACTCGAGCATGCAGCCGAGCATCACGCCCATCCGCAACGCGCGGGCAGCGTGCGTCATGCGGATCGCCTCGCGGATCCCACCCGACTTCGCGAGCTTGATGTTGATGCCGTGGGCGATCTCCGAGCAGGGCTCGACGTCGGCGAGCGTGTGGCAGTCCTCGTCGACGTAGATCGGGATCGGCGACCGCGCCTTCAGCTCGCGCCCACCCTCCTCGCCCGCCTGGAGCGGCTGCTCGCAGTACTCGACACCGGCCTCCGCGAGCTGCGGAAGCGCATCGAGCGCCTCCTCGAGCGACCACCACTCGTTCACGTCGACCATGAGCGGGAGGTCCGTGACGCCACGCACGGCCCGCACGCGCTCGACGTCGAGGCCGTCGCCACCCCCGAGCTTGAGCTTGAGGCGCCTGAACGTCGCCGCAGCTTTCTCCGCCCGTCGAGCCATGTCATCGGGGTCGCCGAGCCACACGGTCCACGACGTCGGCGGTCCGTTTCGGGGCAGCCCGAGGAGTCGGAACGTCGGCACGCCGAGCAGCTTTCCCTGAAGGTCGTGGAGCGCGGCATCGAGCGCAGACTTGGCCGCTTGCTCGCCGGGAACCGCCGCCAGGTGCTCGCCGATGTCCTCCAGCGCGAACGGGTCGTCGCCGACGAGAGCCCCGTGGTCGTCGACGAACCGGATCGCGGACTCCGCCGACTCGCCGTAGCGTTCGACCGGCGCTGCCTCGCCGTAGCCTGTCACGCCACCGTGCGTCACCGAGACGTGGACGACGTCCGCGTAGTCGACGGCCTCGCGTGCGATGACGAACGTCTGCGCGAGCTGTAGGCGCACGATCCTGGCGGCGACCTCCATGCAGAGAACCTACTGGGAGCCGCTGGAGATGGAGACGACGTAGGCGACGACGTCGGCCTCCTCCTGGCCGGCAACGAGGCCGGGCGGCATCACGCCCCGGCCCTGCTGCACCGCCGCCGTGACCTGGGCTGCCTCAAGTCCCGACCCGGCGAGTTGCGGCCCCACGCCGCCGCCCGCTCCGGCGTCGCCGTGACACCCCGAGCACTCACGCTGGAAGATCGCCTCCCCGCTGTCGGCGTTGCCCGCACTCGACGGCCCGCCGGCCGGCGCGGACGGCGCGAAGACCTGCGCCTGCGCGAGCGCGAAGACTCCCACGACGACTGCGCCGCCCACGAGCACGGGCCGCCAGCCACGCCCCATCAGAAACCGAACCTGACCGTCGTGAAGTACCAGAGGCTCGACGTCAGCCAGAGAACGAGGAGGAGCGACGCGAGCGTCAGACCAGCCGTCGGCAGCGCCCAGCCCGGAAGCGAGTGATCCCGGACGACGAGCACCTTCGCGGCGAAGACCCCGTACAGGAACGTCCCCACGACCGAGTGGATCGCCACGCGCGCATCGGGGGTCTGGAAGCCGAGGATCGTCACGCAGTGGAAGAAGACCGGCAGCGTGCAGAGGAACGCGATCCGCCCGGACCAGCGGTGCACACGCGCGATCGTCCGGCCACGCTCGGGAAGGAAGCTCAGCCGTCCGTAGATCCGCGCCGCAGTCAGCACCTGCACGCCGGCGAGCACGAGAGCGGCGGTCGCGAACCACGCCTTCGCCGCGAGCGTCGACGAGAAGACCGTCGTGACGAGATCCGTGTACCGCTCCGCGACGTCCGCGACGACCACGGCGGGAGCCTATTCGACCGCGGTTACACTCCCTGCTCCCCGCGCCCGTAGCTCAGGGGATAGAGCGCGCGCCTCCGGAGCGCGAGGCCGCAGGTTCGAATCCTGCCGGGCGCATTTCGAGCCGCACGCCGACTCCGCAACGCGGGTCACGCTTGCCGAGCGGTAGCGCCAATCGCGCGGCGAGCGCGCCGGCGCGCCGGCCGAACCGTTCTGGTCGGAGGTACCCTGGAACGTCTCGCGAAGGATCGGTGAACCCCGCGTGGAATCCCCAGACCATGGGCGTAGATGCGACGGGACAGCTGCCACCGGACTCTGGGGATCACCGTGATAGCCGGCATCGTGCTGCCTGAGTCCCAGTAACCGACGCGGCTGCCGATCCCCGAGAGGTCGATGAGCGGCCCTCCGATGAGTCCCTGCCATGCCGTGCCCCGCGGGACGAGGCGGGAGCTGTACATCCGGCAACCCAGTGTCAGGCCGTTCGCCCCGCCGACGATGGCGCCCGGGCCGAGCTGGAACGTCCAGTCCTTGAGCGCTGCGACCGAGACGGCGAGGTCTGCCGCCGCCGAGCAGTCGTTGATCTGCGCAATCTTGTATTGGTCAGGCGCCGCACTAGGGTTGTGCGCCGTCGCCATCCCCGGCGAGACCGGTGTTCATCGCCGCTGCAGTCTGGCGACGCTCCGTCGCCGGGGCTGCGGCTTCGAGTGCCGCGCAGCCCCGCGACGCTACAAGTCTGTCCGGCGCGAAGAGCGCTTCCGTTCACCGCCCGGGCACGCCGTCACCGGCCCCGATCCACGGGGCCGAGATCTGCGTCGTGTCGGCCGACGGCACCGACGAACGACGATTGACGACCCGGAGATGCAACGATCACACGTCGCCCTCCTGGTCACCCGACGAACGCAAGGTCGAGCGTACCAGCCGACCTCACGGTTGGCGCTCGGCCAGGTGGATCATCGGGCCTCGCGGCGGCACACTCTCAGAGCACTCACAACACGCGACAGACCGCACAGCGCCGGCGCCGCCGATGGCCAGCCGCGTTCACAACGTCCCGAGGCAGGAGCATCGTCATCGGTTACGCAGGCGACGACGGGCTCCCCGTTCGCCACCTTCGTCTGAGCGCCGCCGGTAGCAGTCCGCGGCGAGCACCCGCACTCGGGCGGCGGGCTGGGATCCTATTCCCCTCGCTGCCTGGTCTCCAGGCGGACGCCGATCTCCAACATGATTTCACAGAGCTAGAGCCCGATCGGCCTCTAGCGTCGTGTCGCGGCTCGAACTCGAGGAGCAGAACGCGTTGCCCGACAACGGAAGCGAGCTCTGGGTGATGAACGCCGACGGGAGCCATGCACGGTTACTCACGACCTGTCGGTCGTCGCCTGCCGCGCCGGCATGGTCGCCCGACGGTGGGAGCATCGCGTTTGAACGCCAGCGTGATGAGCAGACCGACGTCTTTCTCATCAACCCGGACGGCTCCGGTCTGCGGAATCTCAGCAACGACCCGCATGAGGACTGGACGCCTTCGTGGTCCCCCGACGGCACGAGCATCGTCTTCTCGAGGGCTAGCGAGGGCCGCAGTGCCGATCTCTACGTCTTCGTACTCGCGACGGGCAAGACTCGACGGCTCACGACGGCTCACCAGAACGAGATCTCCCCGGACTGGGCACCACCGCCGCCGTAGAATCTACGCCGGGGCCAGCGGGTTCATACCTGCCCGGCGCGTCACACTCGGGCACATGACCCGCTCCACACACTCCTACGGCGACCATCCGAGCCAGCTCGGCGAGCTCTTCCTCCCCGCGGGCTCGGGGCCGTTCGCCGTCACGGTCGTCGTCCACGGCGGGTACTGGAAGGCGCAGCACGACCGTTCGCTCACGGAGGGTCTGTGCACCGATCTCGCTGCACACGGGCTCGCGGCGTGGAACATCGAGTACCGGCGCGTCGGTGCAGGAGGCGGCTGGCCGGACACGTTCTACGACGTCGCGGCTGCCGTCGACCTCCTCGCCGACCTCGATGCCCCGCTCGATCTCTCGCACGTCGGCGCCGTGGGGCACTCGGCAGGTGGTCACCTCGCGCTCTGGGCCGCGTCGCGTCCGAGCCTCCCGGCGGACGCGCCGGGAGGCGCGCCCCGCATCGAGATCGCGGCAGCGGTCTCGCAGGCCGGCGTGCTCGACCTCACCCTCGCGGCCGGCTTGATGCCGTCGTCGACACCCACCCGAGCGCTGCTCGGCGATCCGGTCGTCTACTACGAGCGCTACGTTCTCGCATCGCCGCGGGAGCGCCTTCCGCTCGGCATGCCGCAGCTCGTCCTCCACGGCGACCGGGACGACACGGTTTCGATGCGGATCGCGACCAGCTACGTCTCCGCGGCCCGAAGCGCCGGGGACCCGTGCGAGCTCGTCGTCTTGAACCAGACAGGACACTTCGAGCACATCGACACCGGCTCGCGGGCCTGGCGCGTCGCGCGCGACTGGCTGCTCGCTCAGGCGAGCGCCGCGCGAAGCTGAGCGACGAACCGCTCGAGCGCGGCAGGCCCCTCCTCCGCCGCGTCGAGCGCCGCCGAGCCGACGACGACGCCGTCTGCGAGCTCCGCCGCGTCGGCCGCTTGCTTCGGGGTCGAGATCCCGAAGCCGGCGTAGAGCGGTATATCGGTGAGTGCCCGCGCTCGCTCGACGAGTGGGGCGAGCGCGGGCGAGAGCTCCGTTCGGGCTCCGGTCGTGCCGGCGACCGTGACGAGGTAGAGCCAGCCGTCCGTCGCCCTCGCCGCGAGCGCGATCCGCTCGTCGGTCGAGGTGGGTGCGACGAGCTGGATGCGCTTCAGCTCGGGGTGCACGTCGATCGGGAGGTCGGCGACGATGAGCGAGCTCGCTCCGGACTCCCGGGCGGCGGCGTCGAAGCGCTCCCAGCCGTACGCCTCGAGGAGTGACGAGTACGTCATTGGTACGAGCGGCACCGACACACGGCTGCGGACGTCACGCAGGCACTGCAGGCATGCCGCGGTCCGCATGCCCTCGGCGAGCGCCCGCTCTGCAGCACGACGAATGACCGGACCGTCCGCGAGCGGATCGGAGAAGGGGAAGCCGATCTCGATGAGATCGGCGCCGCCCGCCTCGGCCGCGCGCGCGAGCTCCGGCGTCGCGGCGCCGGCCATGAGGTAGACGACGAGCGTCTTCAGCGTCCGAGTACCTCGGCGAGATCCTTGTCGCCGCGCCCGGACAGGCCGACGAGGACGAGCTCGGCGTCGAGGTCGAGCGCGCGAGCGAGCGCGTGTGCCGGCTCGAGCGCCGGCAGGATCCCCTCCGTCTCGGCGAGGCGATGGAACGCGGCGAGCGCCTCCTCGTCAGTGGCTGTCACGTACTCGGCGCGGCCGGAGTCGCGCAACGCGGCATGCTCGGGGCCGACGCCGGGGTAGTCGAGACCGGCGGAGATCGAGTGCGCGTCGAGCACCTGGCCGTCCTCGTCGGCGAGCACGGACGAGCGCGCGCCGTGCAGGACGGCCGCGCGCCCCGACCCGAGACTCGCCGCGCCCGCAGCCTCCACGCCGACGAGCCGGACCTCCGCGTCCTCGACGAACCCGGCGAACAGCCCGATCGCGTTGGAGCCGCCGCCGACACACGCGACGACGGCGTCCGGAAGCCGGCCGTACGCCTCGAGCATCTGCGCGCGTGCCTCGCGGCCGATCACAGCTTGCAACTCACGCACTATGCTCGGATACGGTGCCGGTCCGACGCAGGAGCCGATGAGGTAGTACGTCGTCTCGACGTTCGCGATCCAGTCGCGAATCGCCTCGCTCGTCGCCTCCTTGAGCGTCCTCGTCCCGAACTCGACTGCGCGGACCTCGGCGCCGAGAAGCCGCATGCGCTCGACGTTCGGATGTTGGCGGCGCATGTCCTCGACGCCCATGTACACGACGCACTCGAGCCCGAACCGCGCGCACACGGTCGCCGTCGCGACCCCGTGCTGGCCGGCGCCGGTCTCTGCCACGATGCGCCGCTTGCCGAGACGCGTCGCGAGCAGGATCTGGCCGAGCGCGTTGTTGATCTTGTGCGCGCCCGTGTGGTTCAGGTCCTCGCGCTTGAGCACGATGCGACGGCCGGGCGGCGCGAACCGCTCCGTCTCGTAGAGCGGCGACGGGCGACCGACGTAGCGAGCGCCGAGGCGGTCGAGCTCCTCGCGAAACGACGCATCGCTGCTCGCTTCCTCCCACCCGCGCTCGAGCTCGTCGAGCGCCGGGATCAGCGTCTCGGGCACGTAGCGTCCTCCATAGGCGCCGTACGTCGTTGCCGTCATCGGGCAGCCTCGACGTACGCCCGTATTCGCTCGTGGTCCTTGACGCCCGGCGAGAGCTCCAGGCTCGAGCTCGCGTCGACGGCCCACGGCCGCACTGCCTCGATGGCGCTGCGGACGTTCTCAGGGCCGAGGCCGCCGGCGAGCATGACGCGACCCTCGGTTGCGCGCGCACGCTCGAGATGTGTCGGATCGTCCTCATGCCAGGGTAGGTCGACGACGCGCGCCACCTCGTCGCCTTCGCGGAGGAGCACGGCGTCCCGGCCTCGCACCTTTCCTTGTTCTTCCGCGTAGAGCTGGACGAGGTCGGCACCGTCCCCCTCAGCCATGCCGACGACCACCGCAACTGTGAGCAAGGTGTCAGACACCGGAAGGACGCCAGGAGCGCGTCTCGGGCTCTTTGCAGCGAGAACGAAGCCGGCCATGTCTGCGCCGGCCTCCACCGCAGCGGCCACGTCCTCCTCGCGCGTGAGGCCGCAGATCTTCACGAGCGGGCGCGAGAGCAGCTCGGCGAGCTTCGCGGCCGGATCGGGAGCACGCATGAGAGTCGAACCGACGAGGATCGAGTCGGCGCCGGCCAGCTCCGCCGCCGCTCCCTGGGCACGCGACGCGATCCCGCTCTCTGCGATGACGACCCGATCTCGAGGAGCTCTCGCGACGAGCCGCAGCTGCTCGATCCGATCGATCTCGAACGTGGAGAGGTCGCGCGCGTTGATCCCGATGACCGGTGCCCCGAGCCCGACCGCCCGGTCGAGCTCGTCCGCGTCGTGGGCCTCGACGAGCGTCTCGAGCCCGAGCTCGGACGCAACGGCCATGAGCCGGGAGACCGCGTCGTCGTCGAGATCGCGCAGGAGGAGGAGAGTCGCATCCGCCCCAGCCTCGCGTGCCGTCCGGAGGTCCTCGTCGCTCGTGAAGAAGCCCTTCGCGAGCAACGGCAACGATGCGGCCGCGCGGGCCGCGCGCAGGTCGTCCCACGTGCCCCCGAAACGCTCGTCGACGAGGATCGAGACGGCCGCGGCTCCCGCTCGCTCGTACGCGGCGGCGATCGACGGCGGGTCGGCGTCGGGCCTCAGGTCGCCCGCGGACGGAGAGCGTCGCTTGACCTCGGCGATCGCCGTCAGCCCAGGCCGTGCGAGTGCGTCTGCGAACCGTCCCATCACGGAGATTCTCGCGAGAACGCCGCGAGCTCGGCCAGCCGTGCCGCAGCCGCACCGCTGTCGATCGCCTCGCGAGCCACGTCGAGCCCTTCTGCGAGGTCGTGCGCGTGGCCCGCGGCCGCGATCGCGCCCGCGGCGTTGAGGACGACCGCGTCGCGTCTCGCCCCCGCTGCTCCGGCGAGCACCTCGCGCGCGACCCGCGCATTGTCCTCGGGAGTGCCGCCGGCCAGCTCCGCCGGCTCGCAGCGGGGAATCCCCATCTCGACGGGATCGATCACCCGCTCGTCGACGGCTCCCTCGACCACTTCGAAGACGAGGTTCGGGCCGGCCGGTGAGAGCTCGTCGACGCCGTGCGCACCGTGGACGACGAATGCACGGCGGGAATCGAGCACGGCGAGAGCGTCGGCGACGGTCCGGGCGACGTCGGCGGCGTACACGCCGAACACCCCGGCCCGTGCGCCCGCCGGGTTCGTCAGCGGGCCGAGGACGTTGAAGATCGTGCGCGTCCCGAGCTCGCGCCGCACGGGCGCTGCGTGCCTCATCGCGGGATGGTGCAGCGGCGCGAACATGAAGCCGAACCCGAGCGCGTCGATGGACTCGGCGATCCGCTCGGGAGACTGCTCGAGCTCGAACCCGAGCGCCTCGAGCACGTCCGCCGAGCCCGAGACCGAGCTCACCGCGCGGTTGCCGTGCTTCGCGACAGCGGCTCCCGCCGCGGCCGCGACGATCGCCGCGGTCGTCGAGATGTTGAACGTGCGCGCGCCGTCGCCGCCGGTCCCGACGACGTCGACGACGTCCTCCCGTGTCGAATGGACCCGAAGCACGTGCGCGCGCATCGCCTCGGCGCAGCCCGCGATCTCGTCCGCGGTCTCGCCCTTCGCCCGCAGCGCGACGAGGAAGCCGCTGATCTGGGCCGGGGTCGCCTCTCCCGCCATGATCTCGCCCATCACCTCGCGCGCCTCGCCCCGCCCGAGGTCCTGCCCGTCGAGGAGCGTCTGGATCGCGGTCTGGATCACCGGGCGAGGGTAGCCCGCATGGCGTCGACGAGCCGCTCGAGGTCGGCCTCGTCGTTGTACGGGCCGATCGAGATGCGGACGATCGTCGCGTCCTCCCACTCGTACGCCGGCACCTCTACCCCGTGCTCCTCGTGGAGACGCGCCTGCAGAGCGACAGGGTGCTGCTTCTTCACGGTCAGCGCCCGCATCAACGGAGCCCGGTCTCCACGCAGCGGCCTGAGGCCGAGTTGTGCAAGCCGTCGCTCGGCCTCGTCGGCGAGCTCCTTCGCGGCCCGGCGATCGAACGTGGCGTGCGCCGCGATCGCTGTCGGCACGGCGAGGTATGCCGCCGGGTCGCGCGTCCCCTGCCAGCCATGTCGCTCGCCGAACCCCGCATCCTCGCGGTACCCCCAGCTCACGACGAGGGGCTCGATCCAGTCCTGATGCTCGGGTCGTGCCCACAGGAAGCCCGTGCCCTTCGGGGCGCACAGCCACTTGTGGCAGTTCCCCGCGTAGACGTCAGCGCCGATCGCCTCGATCTCGAGCGGCACGTGCCCCGGCACGTGCGCGCCGTCGACGATCGAGAGCACGCCGGCCTTGCGCGCCGCGTCGCAGACCTCCTCGACCGGGAGCACGAGGGCGGTCGGCGAGGTGATCTGCGACACGACGACGGCGCGGGTCCGGATCGAGATGTTCTCGATCAGCTCGTCCGGCTCGACGAGCACGACGTTGGCGCGAATGAAGCCGAGCGTGCGCAGGATCGCTCCGTACTCGTGCTTCGTCGTGAGAATCTCTTCCTCCGGCCTCACCCGAAGCGAGCGGATGACCGCGTTGAGCGCGGCCGTCGCGTTCGGCATGAAGACGAGGTCGCGAGGCGACGCTCCGACGAACGTGGCCAATGCCGTGCGCGCGTCCCACATCGCCACCTCGAACCGGCGGAGGAAGAAGTCCGTGGGGTCGCGCTCGAGCTCGCGCTGGTGTCGCTGGTACTCGTCGAAGACCTCGATCGGACAAGCGCCGTAGCCGCCGTGATTGAAGTACGCGACCTCCGGGTCGAGGAGAAAGCCCGCTCGCATGCCCGGCTAGTGTCCCACGGTGCGCGGCCTCCTCCGAACGTACTTCCCACCGCTCCCACGCTCGGTCCTGACGCTCCCGGTCGGCGGGCTCGTGAACGCGTTCGGGAACGGGATGGTGATCCCGTTCATGTTCATCTACCTGCACAACGTCCGCGGCATCGAGCTCGGCGTGTCCGGACTGATCGTGGCGACGCGCGCACGCCGCACGCCCCTTCCCGCGGCAGCGTCCGCCTGAAGGCATGACGACTACAATCGAGAACATGGCGCTGACGAAGGACGACCCGCTGAGTACCCATGCCGAGCCTCCCTCGCATCCGTCGTTCGCGTGCCCGAGGCGGGTCGCCGGTCCTCGCGCCGACGCCGGTCGTCCACGAGCTCACCGCTAGCGGACTGACCTGGGTCAACGTCGTCTCGCCCGACGTCGAGACGGCGCAGGGACTTGCCGAGCGCTTCGGCTGGCACCCCCTCGACGTCGAGGACATCGTCTCCAAGCGTCAGCGACCCAAGGTCGACGCGTACGAGGACGACGGCTACCTCTTCGCCGTCCTCCACTTCCCGTTCTACGACAATCAGGTCCAGCGGCTGAATGCCGCGGAGCTCGACCTCTTCGTCGGGCACGACTATGTCGTCACGATCCCGAACCGCGAGCTACGGCCGGTCACGAGATTGTTCGCGCGCTGCGAGGAAGACGACCTGTACCGCGAGCAACTCCTGGCGCGCGGCTCCGGTCGCCTGCTCTACGAGATCCTCGACGACCTCTTCGACTACTGCTTCCCGATCCTCGACAAGATCGCGCACAAGCTCGACGGGATCGAGGACGAGATGTTCGAGGGGCGCTCGCAGGAGGTCGTGCGCGACATCTCGAACGTGAAGCAGGAGATCATCTCGTATCGCAAGATCATCAAGCCCGAGCGCTCCACGCTGCGTGTCCTCGAGCGCCGAGTCGAGGATTTCCTCCCGGAGGAGCTCGAGCTCTACTTCGACGACATCGTCGACTCGGCCGAGCGGATCTGGGACCTCCTCGACAACTACAAGGAGGTCGTCGACGGGCTCGAGTCGACGAACGAGTCCGTTTTGACGCACCGCCAGAACGACGTCCTGCGGCTCCTCACGGTCTTCACCGTGATCGTCCTTCCGCTGACGATGCTGACTGGCGTCTTCGGCATGAACGTCGCGTTCCCAGGTGAAGGCACGACCGAGGCGTTCTGGGTGATCGTCGCCGTCCTCGTCGCCGTCCTCGTCGGCATGATCAGCTTCTTCCGCTGGCGCCGCTGGCTGTAGCAAGGAGTCGAGCGGAATCGCCCCGCGACAGCGGGCGCTTAGGAGCGCGTCGTCGTAGGACTGTTGCGCGAAGAGAGCTGCGAAGCGAGCGTCTCTGACTCTCGCGATCGGAGACGCCACGCGGCGTTTCCGATCTGCGGACAAACAACACGAGGCCGGGTCCCCCGCCGCATCGGGGCCCCGACCTCGTGTGCCGCCACTCGCTAGAGGAGAATCCTGAGAGCCGTCTCGGGAGGGCAGCCGCGGCGCGTGAGCGCCGACGCGTCATGGAGATCGATCTCGACGTGAGAGGCGAGAACGAGTGCCGATCCGATGTCGTAACCGGAGCGGACGAGCTCTTCGAAGCGCCACCTGAGGATCGCTTCTGCCTCCGTCTCGTCGATCAATTCGAACTGGGCCGCAGTCACTCGGCGCCTCCCTCTTCGTCTACGACTACAGGGTCACAGTTCAGCGTCATCGGCTCCGCGCAGCGCCCGCTTGAGGTCCAGACTCGCCGCGCCGAAGGTCTGGGTTCGCCGCGCGAACGTCCCTCGTACGAGTGACGACCTAGCGGGGCGACGTCGCCACGGCCGCGCCGGGAGCCCAGACGACGCGGCACGATCCCCACATGCCCCGCGCCTGCGAGCGCGCCTCGGCGACAGCGTCGAGCAGCTCCTGCGCATGTCGTCCGCGCTCGCCGCGGAAGAAGTACGGCGTCGCAGCCCCGCGGCGCACGAGCTCCACGTTGACGTTCGTGTCGTCGACCGTGATGTAGCGCAGGAGCCGTCCGTAGCGATCGACGTCGTCGAGCCGGGCGTCAGCCTCGAGCTCGACTGCCGTACCGGGCGGCGTCAACCGCTGCAGCCACCGAAGCGAGGCCCGTGCGTAGCACTCACCGTCACCGAGCTCGGGGGCGTCGATCTGGACCAGCCGCACGCGCTTCCCGCTTCGCAGGTCGAGCGTATCGCCGTCGCCGTGGCGCGCCACGACCGCACTCGTCGGCCCTGCAGGGTCGCCGGACGAGCCGCAACCTGCGGCCACCGCCAGCGAGGCACCGAGGGCTACCGAGGCTGCGAGGCGGGCTCTCAGCTCAGATGGGCGGAAGCTCGTCGATGCCCGCGCGGCGCTCCTTGTCCTTCTTGTCCGTCCTCCATGCGAACAACAGGAGCCCGCCGAAGACGACGACGATCGCCGCACCGATCCCGATCCGCGACCAGATGTCCGCGAAGATCACGATCCCGAGCCCGCCGAGGAGGAGCACGAGGATCGCGGCGCCTGCGAGCTTGAGGGCATAGCTCATCCGGCGATGAGTCTACGAGGACGGCGGAACGATGCGCAAGCGGTGGTAGAAACGGCCCATGGCGAAGCCGCTGTGGGCGCCCTGGCGCCTCGAGTACATCGCGCAGGCCGGCGATCAGACCGGATGCGTGTTCTGCGACGAGGCCGCGGATGCGCTGGCCCCCGAGAACTCGCTCGCCGTGTTCCGCGGCGACACGTCCCTCGCGCTCCTCAACAAGTACCCCTATTCGTCCGGGCACCTGATGGTCGCACCGCGCCGACACGTGGGTGCGCTGTCCGAGCTCGAGGAACCGGAAACGCTCGAGATCCACCGGCTCGCCGTCGATGCGATCGACACGCTCGAGCGCATATACGGGCCGGGCGGGTTCAACCTCGGCTGGAACCTCGGGCACATCGCCGGCGCGGGCATCGCGGAGCACGTTCACCAGCACGTCGTCCCCCGCTGGTCGGGCGACACGAACTTCATGCCGGTCCTCGCCGACGTGAAGGTCATTCCCGAGCACCTGCTCGAGACGCGCGACCGCTTGCGCGAAGCCTGGCCTAGATGACTAGCCGCTGAGCGCCCCGAGCGCCTTCCACGCGCGCGGCGGCGTCGTCATCCAGTCGTACAGGCTGACACCGATCGTGGCCCCGTCGTCCTCCACGGCGGCCACGAAGCCGGCGAGCTCCTCGGCGCCGAGCCGATCGGCGACTCCGCCCGCGACGTGGATCGGCACGTCCGGGTCGCCGGTGTTCAGACGAAGCAGGCGAAGCGCGCGCGTAACGTAGCCGTAGGTCGCATCGAAGCCCTTCAGTCCGCCGCCCGTGTACACCATCGGCGCGAACGCATCGGCGCTCTGCGCGAGTTCGGCCCACGGGAAGCGCGGCCACGTGGACGGACGACGCTCGAGCCCGCGTGGGTTGAAGGGAACGACCGCCAGCGGCATGTCGCCGGCCGCTTCCCGCAACTGCCCCGTCAGCGCCACCGCACGGCGCGAGCGAAGAGCGACATTGCGCAGCTTCGTCGACTCGATGTCGAGCGCGACGCCGTCGAACTCCCCTCCGGTCGCCGTCCGGAACGAGAGCATTGCGAGAGCGCGCCGCTGGTCCAGCGCCGGCTTGACGTGGCCCGGCAGGTACCACGCGACGACCCGTACGCCGCGGGCGTGAAGGGCGTCGACCAGCCGCCCGAGCCGCACGGGGTCGACGACGTCGACCGGCGCCCCGTCGTTCGCCGTCTCGACCCAGACCGTCCTCACCTTCCGCGAGGCGATGCGTTGAGCCGCGCGCTCCGGTGCCGCGTAGACGGCGCCGTCGTAGATGTCGACCCACGTGCCGAGACCTCCGAACACGGACGCGTCCGCACGATCGGCCGCAGGAGCAGCCGCTGCAGCCACCGAGACGATCGCGAGCGCGAGCACCGTGATGGAGACCGCGGGACGCACGGCGCCACTGTAGGGCGGCTTCATGAGGACGATGTCAAGGCCGGGCTAGACTTGACCGGACGCGGACGTAGCTCAGCTGGTAGAGCGTCGGCTTCCCAAGCCGTAGGTCGCGGGTTCGAGCCCCGTCGTCCGCTCTAGGCACAGAGCTACAACAGGACCTCTGCGCTCGCACCACTCCACAAACGGCAGCGATTCAAGCGCCCCAGCCTCGGCGCGGCGTGTGCGATCGGGCGCGGAGACCGCGCCTCTTGGTCTACCGCAAGCGGGCATAGGATCGCCGTGTGCCCCTCAGCAAGAACGAGAAGGTGGAGCTCCTCAAGCGGATTCCACTCTTTGCGGAATGCACGAAAGCCGAGCTCATCGAAGTTGCGATCAGCGCGGACGAGCGAGACACACAAGAGGGTGAAAGGCTGACGGAGCAGGGCGAGCGTGGCCGCGATTTCTTCATCCTCGTCGAGGGAACAGTCGTCGTCAGACGCGGCGGAAGGAAGCTGGCCGACCTCGGCCCAGGAGACTGGTTCGGCGAGATCGCGATCCTCACGTACAAACCTCGTACCGCGACAGTAACGGCGATCTCACCGGTCAGCCTGCTCGTGATCAGTGATCGCGCGTTCCGACACGTCGTCGAGACGACGCCGCGGATCGCGCTGAAGGTGCTTCGGAGCGTGGCGGATCGTCTCGAGCACGACGCGCGTAGCTAGCGACCCTCTCCGCCCAGTCATTTTCGGCTCGCCGATTTTCCGCAGAAGCCACGGCTCGGTCCCTGTGGACGATCAGTCTCTCGGTTTCCCTTTCAGGCCGGCGGTCTTCCCTGAATCCGCTTGGCCTCTCTCGCGGCTTCCGCGGCTGCATCGAGCTCGGCCTGCCGAGCCGCGATGGGGTCGTCGATCGTGGTGGTCATCGTCTTGTCCTTTCTGCCACAAACGCGCCGAAATGCGCCGGCGGAACATGCGGACTCAGAGCGTGCGGGCCGCCCAAAGCCGCATGGTTGAAAGCGTCCGTCGTGATCCGTCGTCGAGCGTCACGGCCCTCGGCGTGGCTTCCCCGCAGTCGATGACGAACCTCGTCACCGCCCCATTCTCGCTCAGACGATCACGGGGCCGGGGGCGGCGACGAGCTCGGTCGGACGCGGAAGTCATTCCCGCCCCGAGTAGCCTGCGGCCGTGGCCGCCGACCACGTTCCGCTCACCGACGAGGAGATCCGAGCCGCGACCGTCGGCGAGCTCACGCCGCACAACGCGACGATCGAGCTCGCCGAGTACGACCGGCAATGGCCCGCGCTCTACGAGCGCGAGGCCGCCCGCGTGCGGGACGCCCTCGGCGACCGGACGCTGCTTCTCGAGCACGTGGGCTCGACGTCGGTTCCGGGCCTGGCGGCGAAGCCAATCGTGGACATCGCCCTCGTCGTGCCCGACTCGTCGGACGAGGATGCGTACGTCCCGCGTCTCGAGGCCGCACGCTACGTCCTGCGCATCCGCGAGCCGGACTGGTACGAGCACCGGCTGTTCAAGGGGCCTGACACGAACGTGAACCTCCACACCTTCTCCAAGGGCTGCGTCGAGGTCGACCGGATGGTCGCGTTCCGCGACTGGCTGCGGACGCACGCCGAGGACCGCGAGCTGTACGAGACCGCGAAGCGGGAGCTCGCAGCGCGCGAGTGGCGCCACGTCCAGAACTACGCGGACGCCAAGTCTGCCGTGGTCGCAGAGATCATGGCGCGCGCCCACCCCGGGTAGCAGGGTTCGCTAGACACCGGTATCCGTGCACGCATCGCCGTGCAGCCGTCAGTATTCGCCGCGGACGTCACCGATCGAGAGGAGCCCCCTTGGACGCGCGAGCCACGACGACGGAGCAGCGGATGGTCCGGCCGAAGATCAAGCCGTTCAAGCTGCTCGTGTCCTGGCTCGTCGCCGCCGCCGCACTGTTCGTCGCGGCCTGGATCGTGCCGCACGTCGAGATCCGGACCTTCCTCGGCGCTGTCGTCACCTCCCTTGTCATCGCCGTCCTGAACGCGCTGGTCATTCCGGTTGTTGCGGCGATCAAGTTGCCGCTGACACTCGTTCTCGGCTTCCTGATCGTCCTCGTCCTCGATGCGCTCATGCTCCTCGCTGCGTCTGCGCTCACGGACAACGCGATCGAGGTGGACAGCTTCGGGTGGGCTCTCCTGACCGCTCTCATCGCCTCCGCCGTCACGGTCGTGCTGGACGTCCTGTTCGGGACGAATGACGACGACACGTACACGTTGCGTGTGATCGAGCGGATCGCGCGCCGATCGGGCGAGCGGGTCGAGACCGACGTGCCCGGGATCGTGTTCCTCGAGATCGACGGACTCGCGCTGCCCGTTCTCCAGCGCGCGATGCGAGACGGCAACGCGCCGAACATGGCCCGCTGGGTCGCCGACGGCGACCATCGCTTCGCCGAGTGGGAGCCGGACCTCTCCTCCCAGACCGGAGCGAGCCAGGCAGGCATCCTCCTCGGCTCGAACGAGAACATCCCGGCGTTCCGCTGGGTCGAGAAGGAGACGGCGACGATGATGACCTGCTCGGCGCCCGCGGACTGCGCGGAGATCGAGCGTCGCCACTCCACGGGCGTCGGACTGCTCGCCGACGGCGGCGCGAGCCGCGGCAACCTCCTCTCGGGCGAGGCCGACCACCTCATCCTGACCGTCAGCAAGATCGAGAAGGAGAAGGGCGCGAACCCCGGTTACCGCGCGTTCTTCTCGAACGGTTTCAACGTCACGCGCGTCCTCGTGCTGTTCTTCTGGGAGGTCGTCCTCGAGTGGACGGCGGCGCTGCGCGCAATCCGCCGGGATGTCATTCCAAGGGGGCATCGCGGAGGCCTCTATCCATTCATGCGCGCCGCGATGTGCGTGGTCGTCCGCGACCTGATCGTCTACGGCGTGCTCTCGGACATGCTGAAGGGCCGTCCGGCGATCTACGCGACCTTCTCGAGCTACGACGAGGTCGCGCACCACTCGGGGCTCGAGCGCGCGGACACGCTCGAGGCGCTGCGCAAGCTGGATCAGCAGTTCGGTCGAGTGGATCGCGCTCGGAGGTACTCACCACGACCGTACGAGATCGTCGTCCTCTCCGACCACGGGCAGACGCAGGGTGCGACGTTCAAGCAGAGGAACGGATACGGGCTCGACGACCTCGTCGAGCGCTCGCTTGCGTCGGGCGAGGTCACCGGGTTCGCCGGAGGGGACGAGCAGAACGCGATGGTCGGTCTCGCAGTGGGCGAGGCGACCGGGACGGACAGTGTCAAGAAGCGACCGAAGAACGACGTGTCCGACCGGCAGGTCGTCGTCCTCGGCTCGGGCAATCTCGGGCTCATCTACCTCATGGACGAGCGACGACGCATGACGCTCGAGGAGATCGAGGAACGCCACCCCGCGCTCATCCCCGCGCTCCGCGAGCATCCGCACGTCGGGTGGCTGCTCGTGCGGTCCGACAAGGACGGGCCGCTGGCGCTCGGTGGAGGCGGTCGTCGCTATCTCGCCGACGACCGCATCGAGGGGGACGATCCGCTCGCGGCATTCTCGCCCACCGCAGCCGACCACCTCCGCCGAACCGACGGCTTCGCCGACGTCGCGGACATCATGGTGGGGAGCTTCTACGACCCTCAGCTCGACGAGGGTTGTGCCTTCGAGGAGCTGATCTGCTTCCACGGTGGACTGGGCGGACCGCAGACGCGGCCGTTCGTCCTCTACCCGGTGTCGTTCTCACGCCCGGATGAGCCGATCATCGGAGCTGCCGCCGTTCACGGCCTGCTGAGGGGCTGGCGCCAACAGCTACAGGGCGCCGGCTAGTCGACGATTGGGTCTTTCGACCGCGTTGCCGAGCATGACCGGGACCGAGCCGATTCGTGGGGGTGACGCCTCGTGAGTCTCCTCTGGGGCATCCTGATCGTCGTCGTCGTCGACGCGATCGCCATCACGGCGATGCTTCTCGTGCGTCGGCGCGCGCCCGAAGGGAGCTTCTTCACCGACGGCGATCGCGCCTCCGGCGTCTTCGGCGTGCTCGCGACGTGCTTCGCGATCTTCGCCGGCTTCGTCATCTTCCTCGCGTTCACGACCTACGACCAGTCGCTCGCAGGCGCCGACGCCGAAGCGTTGATCATCGCGCAGCAGTACGAGACGGCGCAGTTCCTCCCGAACGAGTCTCGAGACGCACTGTCGGGAGAGGTCATCTGCTACGCCCGTCACGTCGTTCACCAGGAGTGGCCCGAGATGCGGGCCGGTGTGAAGACCAACACGATCAACCCGTGGAGCGTCGCGCTGTTCCACACGATCCGCGCGGCGAATGCGACGACGTCCGCCCAGCAGGCGGCCTTCTCCAAGTGGCTCGACCAGACCTCGGATCGGGAGGAAGCGCGTCGCGACCGGATCCACGGCGCGGCCGGCATCACGCCGACATCGGTATGGATCGTCCTCCTTCTGACCGCCGGTCTGGTCTTCGCCTACATGCTCTTCTTCGCGGACAGCGCAGAGATGAAGCGGTCACAGGCGATGCTCGTCGGATCGGCGACGACGGTCGTCGTGGTCACGGTGTTGGCCATCTACGCGCTGGACAACCCGTACCGCCCGGGGCTCGGGAGCATCCAGCCGGATGCAATGGAGCGGACGCTGGTGATCCTCAGTGAGGCGCAAGCCGCGATCGGCGACGACGCGCCCGTCCCCTGCGATGAACAGGGAATCGCATCCTCGTGAGCGATCCGCCGGCGTCCGATCATCGGCTCGAGCTGGCGGCCGCGATCCTGCTGGCCCTCGCTGCAATCGCGACCGCGTGGGCGACCTACCAGTCGTCGGTCTGGAGGGGCAAGCAAGCGCAGGCCCAGAGCGCCTCGATCGCTGCCCGCGTCGAGTCGACGCGCCAAGCCGCAGTGGCGAACCGGCAGGCGCAGGTCGACCTCGCGCTCTTCACCCAGTGGATCGACGCCTATGCGCGACGACAGGGAGACCTCGCGTCCTTCTATCGGAAGCGCTTCCGGGCCGAGTTCGAGCCGGCCTTCGAGGCGTGGATCGCCTCCAGGCCGCGTGAGAACGAGAACGCCCCACTCTCGCCGTTCGTGATGCCGCAGTACCGACTGGCCGCGTCCACCCAGGCGGATGCTCTCGAGCGCGAAGCAGGCGAGTTCAGCCATGCCGTGGCGCGCAACATCGAGCGCGCGGACCGCTACATGCTGGCGGTCGTCCTCTTCGCCATCGCACTCTTCTTCGCGGCGATCAGCATGAGGCTCCGGTCCCCAGACGTTCGGATCGGGATCCTCGTCGCCGGCTACCTGCTGTTCGTGGGCACGGCCCTCTGGCTGGCCATGCAGCCGGTGAGCCTGAACGCCTAGGGAACGCCGCCGGCGGGCGCGGTGTCGTGCCCAGCTTCCCCGACCGCCCTCGCCTCCGCGACCTTCTCGCGCCTCGCCTTCGTCAGCTCCTGGATGAAGATCTGGATGGTCGCGGCGAGCGGCACCGCCGTCAGTGCGCCCAGCACGCCGAGGAGCGCGCCGAAGAGCGTTACGGCGACGATGATGAAGAACCCGGAGAGCTCGACCGCCTTTCCCTGGATCTTGGGGGTGAGGATGTTGTTCTCGACCTGCTGATAGGCGAGGACGACGATCAGCATGATGATCGCCGCCGTGACGCCCTCCTCGGCCCACAGCGTCGGGACGAGGACGAACCCCGCGATCGTCGCGCCGATGTTCGGGATCATGTCGAGCAATCCCGCGATGACGCCGAGCGCGATCGCGTAGCTCGACCCGAGGAGCCAGGCGGTAACCCCCTGTGTCGTGCCGGCGATCGTCGCGATGATCACGACGCCGATCGCCCAGCGGGAGATCGACGTCGTGACGCGCTCCCACACGTCGAGCCAGCGGTCGTCCTCGCCCGGCATGAGGACGCTCGCGAGCGAGCGCTTGAGGTTCGTGATGTCGCTGAGCAGGAAGAGGCAGATGAAGAGGATCGTGAAGCTGGCGAGGAAAACGCCGAAGAAGTCGCCGGCGATGCCGAGAACGGCTGAGACGGCGTCGGGCACCGAGACGGACACCTCCTGCGCGCCGTCCTGGACGTTCTCGGCGGCGCCCGAGTCTCCGAGCCAGGAGGGGAGCTCGTCCGACTCGCGCAGGCTCTCGACCGTCTGCGGTAGGTCCTGCAGGAAGTCGCGAACTGAGCTGACAAGCGGGACGAGCAGCACGAGCATCAGAAGAAAGACCGCGACCGCGGTGCCGAGGACGGTCACCGTCGCAGCGAGCCCGCGGGACATCCGCGTCTTCGCCATCACGAACCGCACGGGATACTCGAAGACGAGCGCGAGGAAGATGCCGATGAACACGATGAGGAACGTGTCGCCGATCGCCCGGAACGCGACCGCGAGCCCGACGACCGCGAGGATGGCGAGCAGCGTGCGCGCCGGGAGCAGGAGCTCGATGCGCCGCCGGGGCGCTTCAGTTGTCTCCATGGCGCAGAAGGCTACGGACGGGTGCGGCTGGATCGGGTCTGTCGACTAGGCTCGGAGCCTGGACTGCGAACGGAGGGAACCGTGACGCTCAAGCACCCGAAGGCTCCAGGCACGCGCGCCGCAGACCTCGCGGTCCCGCCCCACTTCAACCTCGAGACGCGGACGATCCCTCGCCACTCGCTGCCGGACGACGAGATGCCGCCCGACGTCGCGTACCAGATCGTCCACGACGAGCTGATGCTCGACGGCAACGCGCGCCTCAACGTCGCGACGTTCGTCTCCACGTGGATGGAGCCCCAGGCCGAGAAGCTCATGGCCGAGTGCTTCGACAAGAACATGATCGACAAGGACGAGTACCCGCAGACCGCGGAGATCGAGGTGCGGTGCGTCAACATCCTCGCCGACCTCTGGCATGCGCCCGACGCCGACGAGGCGACCGGCTGCTCGACCACCGGCTCGAGCGAGGCGGCGATGCTCGGCGGGCTCGCGCTCAAGCGGCGCTGGCAGAAGCGTCGTGCCGCCGAGGGCAAGCCGGCCGACAAGCCGAACATCGTCATGGGCATCAACGTCCAGATCTGCTGGGAGAAGTTCGCGAACTACTGGGACGTCGAGATGCGACTCGTCCCGATGGAGGGCGACCGCTTCACGCTCTCGGCCGAGGAAGCCGTGGCCCGCTGCGACGAGAACACGATCGGGGTCGTCGCGATCCTCGGCTCGACGTTCGACGGCGCCTACGAGCCCGTGAAGGAGATCTCGGACGCGCTCGACCGGTTCGAGCAGGAGACGGGACTCGACATCCCGGTGCACGTCGACGGCGCCTCCGGCGCGATGATCGCGCCGTTCCTCGATCCCGACCTCGAGTGGGACTTCCGCCTCCCCCGCGTCGCCTCGATCAACACGTCCGGCCACAAGTACGGGCTCGTGTACCCGGGCGTCGGGTGGGTCGTGTGGCGCGATGCGGACGCGCTTCCGGAGGACCTGATCTTCTGGGTCAACTACCTCGGCGACAACATGCCGACGTTCGCGCTGAACTTCTCACGCCCGGGCGCGCAGGTCGTCGCCCAGTACTACAACTTCCTCCGGCTCGGACGTGCCGGCTTCCGCGAGGTGCAGGGCTATGCGCGCGACGTCGCGACCCGGCTCTCCTCCAGGCTCGAGGAGCTCGGCCCGTTCACAGCTCCTGACCCGCGGTGACGAGCTGCCCGTGTTCGCGTTCACGCTGCAAGGACGACGTCGAGAACTACACGGTGTTCGACGTGTCGAACGCGCTCCGTGAGCGCGGTTGGCAGGTGCCCGCGTACACGTTCCCGGAGAACCGCACGGACCTCGCGGCGCTCCGGGTCGTCGTTCGTCGAGGCTTCACCCACGACATGGCCGACATGCTCGTCGCGCGACATCGAGCGGCAGCTGCCGCGGCTCGAGAAGCAGCCCGCCCCGGTGAACGACGCGGCGTCCGGAACCGCCTTCGCGCACTGATGTGCCGCTGGATGGCGTACTCGGGGATCGCCCGTGCTCCTCGAGGAGCTCCTCTACAAGCCGAAGCACTCGCTCATCGACCAGAGCCTCCACTCGACGATGGGGGCGGAGACGACGAACGGCGACGGCTTCGGGGTGGGCTGGTACGGCGTCGGCGAGACGCCTGCGACCTACCACTCGATCGAGCCGGCGTGGAACGAGCGCAACCTCCGCGACCTGGCAGCGCACGTCGAGTCCGGCCTCGTGTTCGCGCACATCCGCGCGTCGTCCGGATCGCCCGTGCAGCAGACGAACTGCCATCCCTTCCGCCACGGCCGCTGGCTGTGGATGCACAACGGGCTCATCGCCGACTTCCACGAGGTGAAGCGCGAGCTCGTGCTCGCCGTCGATCCGAGCCTGTACTCGTCCATCGAGGGCTCGACGGACTCGGAGGTCTTCTTCTACCTCGCGCTGACGCTCGGGCTCGAGGACGATCCGCCCGGAGCGGTCGAGCGCGCCGTCGGGCTCATCGAGGACGTCGGCCGCGGCCACGGTGTCGAGCACCCGATCCAGATGACCGTCGCGACGACCGACGGCGACAGCGTGTGGGCCTTCCGCTACTCGAGCGAAGGGAAGTCGCGGACGCTCTTCTACTCGACGCGCGTGGACACGCTGCGCGAGCAGCACCCCGAGGTCGAGGTCCTCCAGCGCGTCTCGGACGAGTCGCGGCTCGTCGTCTCCGAGCCGCTCGGCGACCTCGTGGGCGCGTGGAACGAGGTGCCCGAGTCGCACTACGGGGTCGTCCAGGCCGGTCAGGACGAGCTGCGGCCGTTCACGCCGCGGCCGCCGGCGAGCTCAGGTCGCAGGCGCCGGAACCGGCGCGACTGCGTCCTTCTCCTTGTCTCCTTCGGTGGCGAGCGGAGATGACGACCGCGCCGAAGAGCGCAACCCCGAGGGCGATGTAGGCGACCACCTTGTGCCACGTCGGCTCGGCGAGTCGCTCGTCGAGGAGGACCGTCCCGATGAGGATGCTGACGAGCGGGTTGCAGACCGACACGGCCGCGACCGACGCCGCGAGCTTCCCCGTCGCGAGCGAGACCTGCTGCACGACGAACGCGAGGATCCCGGCGATTGCGAACGCGTACGCCTCCCAGCTCGTGAGCACCGCGCCGAAGCCGTCGTCGCCGAGAATCTCGACGGTCGGCTTGCAGAGCGAGGCGGAGAGCCCGTAGAGGACTCCGGCACACGCGCCGTAGAGACCCGCCTTGCGGACGAGGGACCCCCTGTTCCCCATCACGAGGAGAACCGCGGCGATTGCGCCGAATACGAGGACGGCCAGCGCCCACTCGTTCGCCGGGGCATTGTCGTTGCCGTCGGCCGCGTCCCCGATGACCATGAAGGCGGCGAGCCCGAGCACGACCACGACCGCGCCGCCGATCTCCCTGCGGTTGATCGCCTGGCTCGTGAAGAAGTACCCGAGCGGGAGCGCGAACACGATCGTCGTCACGAGCAGCGGCTGGATCACCGCGAGCCGGCCGTTCGCGAGCGCGACAGCCTGGAACCCGTAGCCGCAGAGGAGCGCGACCGTCCCGGCGAGCCACCACTTCTGGCCCGCGAGCTTCAGGAGCGACTTCGGCGAGCCGAGCGACACCTCCCCCATGCCGAGCGCGCCCTTCTGCTGGAGCGTCGCGGCGAGCGCGAAGAAGAACGCGGCGACCAGCGCGAGGATCTCGGCCACGGCGTAGGAGCCTACGCCCGTGCCCGGATGCGCGCAACGACACGGATTCCGGACGGGCTTGTAACGTCACGCGCATGGCCGACGACCTCGTCAGACCGCTCTCGATCCCCGTCATCCTGGGCACTCAGCGCACGGGCCGGATGAGCGAGCACGCCGCCCGTGTCGTCCTGGCCGAGATCCAGAAGCGTCCCGGCATCGAGACGGAGCTGATCGACGCCGCGACGCTCCCGATCCCGTCCGACGAGGCAGGCGACGCGGCGAAGGATCCCGCGTTCGCCGAGGCGATGAACCGTGCCGACGCGATCGTGCATCGTCGCCCCGGAGTACAACCGCGGCTACCCGGGACTCCTCAAGCACGTCCTCGACACGAACCTGCCCGAGTACATCCACAAGGCGGTCGGCGTGGTCGGGGTCTCGGCGGGGATCTTCGGCGGCGCGCGGATGATCCAGAACCTGCTCCCCGTCCTGCGCGAGCTGGGTCTCGTCACGATCTTCTGGGACGTGAACGTCAACAACGCGCGGACGCGCTTCGACGAGAGCGGAGCGCTCGTCGACGACTCGTTCCTCGCGGTCGGCAAGTTCCTCGACGAGCTCGTCTGGATGGCGCGAGACGCTGCGCCACGGCCGCGAGCACGTCACCATCGGAGACGCCGGCGTGAAGCCCGAGATGACGTGCCCGCGCTGCGGCGCCGCGATGAACCACCAGGCCGACAAGCTCCGCGAGCCCACGACGCGCGAGGAGGCCGAGACGAGCCCGCTGGGTGGCATCGTCATCGCGGTCTTCGCCTGCCCGAGCTGCGGCTGGATCGCGTCTCGGCCGCGCGACGACGACGAGTCCTAGCGCGCCGCCAGCGAGACGACCTCGTCCACGAGGTCGAGCCCCTCCGGGCGGTGCGTGATCAGTAGGACCGAGCGGTCGCCTGCCGCGTCGAACACGTCGGCGACGAGCGCCTCTGCCGTCTCCGGGTCGAGATGCGCCGTCGGCTCGTCGAGGAGGAGCACGGGAGCGTCGGCGAGGAGTGCACGGGCGATCGACGAGCCGCTGGCGCTGCCCGCCGGAGAGCCGGCCTCCCTCCTCCCCGACGAGCGTGTCGAGCCCATCCGGGAGCGACTCGACCCAGTCGGCGAGCCGCGCACGCCGAAGCGCATCGACGAGCTCGTCGTCGGTCGCGTCGGGTCGGCCGAGCTTGAGGTTCTCGCGAATCGACGAGGCGAAGACGTGCGCCTCCTGACCGGCGAGCGCGAAGCTGCGCCGGACGTCCTCCAGGCGCAGCTCGCGCGCGTCGCACCCGCCGATGGTGACGCGCCCGCTCTCGGGGTCGAGGAACCGGAGGAGGAGGTTCGTGACGGTCGTCTTGCCCGCTCCGCTCGGCCCGACGAGAGCGACGCGCTGTCCCGGCTCGATGCGTGAGGCTCACGCCGTCGAGGACTGGCGGCCCGTCAGGCCCGTAGCGCGCGGTCACGTCCTCGAGCGCGACCGCCACGGGCGCGCTCGGCGCCGGCAGTGGGGTCGGAGGGTCCGTGATCGCCGGCTCGCGGCCGATGAGCTCGAGGACGCGTCTGCCGGATGCGAGCGTCGACGGAAGCTCGCGTGCGGCCGCCGGGAGCGGCGCCACCGCGTCGAACGACGACAGGGCGAGCAACGCGAGCGTCGCCACGAGCACTCGATCGAGCGTCCCCGCGTCGTGCGCAGCGACGGCGAGCGCGAGCACGCCGACGAGCGTCAGCCCGGCGACGAGCACCAGGGCGGCGTCGGCGACGCCGGCGACGAATGCGTCGCGTCGGGCGAGGCGGCGCAGCTCGGCGTCGGCGGCCGCGACACGACCGAACGCGTCGTCCTCGCGACCGTACGCCGCCAGCTCGGGGGCGCCGCGCAGGATCTCCGCGAGCTCGGCGGCGAGCTCACCCCGTCGCCGCCGCTTGCCGCCGGCCCACGAAACCGCGACAGCCGCGCGGCGAGCAGCGGTACGGCGATGCCCCCCGAGCGCGAGGCCGAGCGCGAGCACGGTCGCCGCCGATGGGAAGCACGACGGCCGTCGCGGCCACGCACGCCACCGACACCGCGAGCGCGACGAGCGGCGGCCCGATCCCGCGCACGTAGAGCCCCTGGAGCGCGTCGACGTCCGCGACGAGCCTGCTCACGAGGTCGCCGCGACGGTACGCATCGAGCTCGCCCGGCGCGAGTGGCTCGATCTGCCGGTAGACGGTCGAGCGGATCCGGCCGAGCGCGCGCAGCGCGAGGTCGTGCGACGCGAGCCGCTCGAGGTAGCGCGCCAGCGGCCGCGCGAGCGCGAGGAAGCGGACGACGACGATCGTCGTCGTCAGCGCGAGGATCGGCGGATGCTCGGCGGCGCGTGAGATGAGGTAGCCCGGCGGCGGTCATCAGCGCGATCCCGAAACCGACGGCGAGCGCGCCGAGCCCGACGGCGAGCGCCATCCGGCCGCGCGGCATGTCGGCGAGCCGGAGCAGGCGGCGAGTCGTCGTCACGCGACGGCCTCTGCCACCGCGCCGATGCGGACGATCCGGTCGGCGCGCTCCGCGAGCTCGGGTCGGTGCGCGACGAGCACGACCGTCCTTCCCGCGCGCAGCGCGTCGACCGCGTCGGCGACGAGCGAGGCGCTCTCCGGATCGAGGTCGGCCGTCGGCTCGTCGAGCAGCACCAGCGGTGCGTCTCGCAGGAATGCGCGCGCGAGAGCGACGCGTCGCCGCTCTCCCGCCGAGAGCGGCGCGGCCTCCTTCGCCGACCACCGTCTCGTACCCGTCGGGAAGCGCGCGGACGAAGCCGTCGGCACGAGCGAGTTCCGCGGCCGCGCGAACCTGCTCGTCCAGCGGCATCGGGCGCACCGAGCCTGATGTTGTCGGCGACCGTCCCCCGGAAGAGCGTCGGCTGCTGCGGCACGTACGCCGTGAGGCGACGCCAGGCCTTCGGATCGAGGCTCGCGAGGTCGTCGTCGCCGACGCGAATCCGGCCCGGACGACGGCTCGGCGAAGCGCATGAGGAGCGACAGCAGCGTGCGACTTCCCGCGACCGCTCGGCCCGACGAGCGCAACCGTCTCGCCCGGCTCGATCACGAGCTCGACGTCGCGGAGCACGTCGAGCTCGCGCGTCGGGTACCGGAACGAGACGCGCTCGAACGTGATCGGCGTCGAGCGTCGCAATCGGCGGCTGCACCGACTCGACCGCGACCGCGGGCGCGTCCGACAGGTCGAGCAGTCGCTCCGCGACGGCGGCGCCGTCGGCGCTCGCGTGCCACTGGGCCGCGAGGTTCCGTAGCGGCAGATAGAGCTCGGGAGCGAGCACGAGCACGGTCAGCGCCGGCTCGAACCCGATGCTCCCTTCCGCGAGCCGAACGCCGACGACCACGGCGACGAGTGCGATGCCGAGCGTCGCCGCGAGCTCGAGGATCGCGCCGGACAGGAACGCGATCCGCAACGTCCCCATCGTCGTCCGGCGGTACTCGTCGCTCACGCTCGCGATGCGCTCGGCCTGAACGCCTCCCGCGGTTGAACGCGCGCAGCGTCGGCAGCCCGCGCACGACGTCGAGGAAGTGGTTCGAGAGCAGCGCCAGCGCCTGCCAGCGCTCGCGCGCCCTCCGCGCGGTGCTGGCGGCCGACGAGCCACATGAAGACCGGGACGAGCGGGAGCGTGAGCAGCATCACGCCGGCGGCCAGCGGGTCGATCGACGACCACGATCGACAAGCACCGCGATCGGGACGACGACGGCGAGCACGATCTGCGGGAGGTAGCGCGCGAAGGTCGTCTCGAGCGCGTCGACGCCCGTCACGGCCGCCGTCGTCACCTCGGAGGTCTGCGTCCCGTCGAGAGCTGCGGGGCGGCGACGGAGCCGCGCGTCGACGACGTCGAGCCGAAGCTGCGAGACGACCTCTGCCGCGGCCCGCCGCCCGGCGACCTCGAACCCCCACGCTCCGGCCGCCCGAGCCGTGACGACGAGCGCACAGCAGCACGAGCGCCGGGGCGACGTCGTCGAGAGACGCCCGCCGAACGCGCGCGCCGCGACCCGGGCGAGCAGGACGGCCTGCGCCAGCACGAGCAGCGCCACGACGACGCGCGAGGACCGCGTCGACGACGAGCAGCGTTCGCACGGCACGCGCGCGCTGGAAGAGGCGCGGGTCGAGGACGCGCACGCGTGAGAGGCTAGACGGCGTCGACTCGTTCGCTGCCGACGCGCGCGCGGAACACGTAGTACGTCCAGCCCTGGTACAGCAGGATCGAGCGGGACGAAGATCAGCGCCACGACGCTCATCACCTGCGAGCGCGTAGTGCGACGACGCCGCGCCGTCGACGGTGAGGCTGTTCTCGAAGTCGGTGCTCGACACCATGACGCGCGGGTAGAGGCTCACGAAGAGCGTCGCCACGAGCGAGATCGCCCCGAGCCCGGTCATCGCGAACGCCCGCCCGTAGCTCCCCGTGAGGACGAACACGACAGCGAGCGCGAGCGCGACGATCCCGAGCGCCGCCGGGAGCGCCGGCGGGAAGAGATCCTTGTCGTTGCGGTCCATCGCCACCACGACCGTCCAGACGAGGTAGGCGGCCCCGAGCACGGCAGCCGGGATCGCGAGCCTGCGGGCGACGGCCTCGGCGCGGTCGCGCAGGTCACCGATCGTGCGGAGCGTGAGGAACGTCGCGCCGTGGAACGCGAACAGCGCGCACGACGGCGATGCCCGCGAACACGCTGTACGGGCTGAAGAGATCCAGGAGGTCGCCGGTGAAGTCGCCGTCCGAGTCGATCGGGCATGCCGTAGACGAGGTACGACAGCCCGATGCCCCACAGGAGCGCGGCGCCGAAGCTGCCGATCGTGTTCGCCCACGTCCACAGTCGACCGCCAGCCCGGCGTCTCGCTCTTCGAGCGCCACTCGAACGAGACGACGCGGATGATGAGGAAGAAGAGGATGAGCAGCAGCGCGACGTAGAAGCCCGAGAACATCGTCGCGTACCACGCCGGGAACGCCGCGAACGTCGCGCCTCCGGCGACGACGAGCCAGACCTCGTTCCCGTCCCAGACCGGTCCGATCGTCCGCAGCATCGTGCTGCGCTCCTCGTCCGAGCGCGGGACGAACGGGAGCAGCATGCCGACGCCGAAGTCGAACCCCTCGAGCAGGAAGTACATGGCCCAGACGACCACGATGAGGCAGAACCAGAAGGTCTCGAGATCCATCAGTACGTGACCGCCGGGACTGCGAACTCGTCGCCCTCGCCGCCGACCTCGGGCGGGTCGACGCGTGCGTAGCGGCGCATGAGGACGAAGTCGCACGATCAGGAGCGCGACGTAGAGGACGACGAACGACGCCGAGGCTGGTGGCAGATCGTGGCCGTCGAGACGCTCGGCGAGTTGGCATCGGCGGTCTTCAGCAGGCCCCACACGATCCACGGCTGGCGTCCGACCTCCGAGAGCACCCAGCCGGCGAGCGCCGCGATGTACGGGAGCGGGATCGTCGCGACGCCGAGCCAGAGGAACCAGCGCGTCGACGCGAGCGTCCCGCGCCAGTAGAGGAACGCGCCGAGCGCGAAGACGAGGAAGACGAGCGTGCCGACGTAGGCCATGATCCGCATGCTCCAGTACGTCGTCCGCACCGGCGGGATGTAGTCTGCCGGCGCCGTACTCGCGCTCGATCTGCCGCCTGCAGCTCGTTCATCCCCTGCACCTCGCCGTCGCAGGAGCCGGTCGCGAGGATCGACAGGAGGTGCGGGATCTGGATCGAGAACGACGGTGTCTGGTCGCTCTCCGTGAAGCCGCCGATCTGGAACAGCGAGAACGCGCACGGCTGGCACGTGTCCCACTGCGCCTCGGTCGAGGCGATCTTCATCGGCTGGTAGTCGGTCACCACGACGCCGATCTGGCTGCCGACCCCGAGGTTCACCGCCGAGATCGGGACGCCGACGATCAGCGCGAGCTTCGCAGCGTGCCGGAAGAGCTCCTGGTTCCGCCCGCGGACGAGGTGCCAGCAGGCGACGCCGAAGATCACGACCGCCGCCGTCGTGAGCCCGACGAGCAGCACGTGGACGTACGCCCAGATCCCGAAGCGGTTCGAGAAGAGCTCCCAGACGTCCGTCAGCTCGGCGCGGCCGTCGGTGACGGTCGAGCCGACGGGCCGCTGCATCCACGAGTTGGCGACGATGATGAAGAACGCCGACGCCCAGCTTCCGATGCGCGAAGAGCCAGACCGTCGCGAGGTGGACGCGCTTCGAGAGCCGGTCCCAGCCGAAGATCCAGAGCCCGAGGAACGTCGACTCGAGCATGAACGCCGCGAGGCCCTCGATCGCGAGCGGCGCGCCGAACACGTCGCCGACGAACTCCGAGTAGATCGACCAGTTCATCCCGAACTGGAACTCCTGGACGAGACCGGTCGCGACGCCGATCGCGAAGTTGATGAGCATGAGCGTCCCGAAGAAGCGCGTGAGCCGGAGCCAGGCCTCGTCGCCGCCGCGGTACCAGATGCGTCTGCATGACGGCGACGAGCGGCGCGAGGCCGAGCGTCAGCGGGACGAACAGGAAGTGGTAGAGCGAGGTCGTCGCGAACTGCAGGCGCGCGAGGTCGACGGTCGTGATCGCAAGCGAGCTCACGACGTCTCCTGCCCGGTCATCTGCTCACGCGGCAACGCCGGCTTCATTCTTTCACCTCGATCGTCGGTGACAGGCCCCATGCGGCCGTGTGCGACTCACCGGGCTCGAGAGTGACGAGAGCCTCTCCGCTGCGGAATGCGTTCGGGGGACATGTCATCGGCTCGACCGCGAGCGCACGACGTTGCACGGACGGGATGTCGCCCGTGAAGACCATGACGTACGGATAGCCCTCGTCGACCCACATCGTCCGGCCCGATCCGTCGGGGCCTTCGGCGACGACGCGCGCGATGCCCGCATCGTCGCGCTCGAGGTCGGTGTAGCCGTTGTCGAGCTTCGCCTGGCCGATCCGCCGCGCGGAGCGGTAGTCGAGCTCCGTGCCGTCGACCGCGACCGTGCCGACCGGGATGCCGCGATCGTCCGAGCGGAGCGCCGTTCGCGCCGGCACCTGGAGCACGACGTCGTCGACCGTCTCCGTTCCGAGCGTCAGATACGGGTGCGCCCCACTTCCGTACGGACAGGCCGCAGCCCCGACGTTGGTCGCCGTCGTCCGTACCGTGAGGCCGCTCGTCCGATAGCTCGTACTCGATCTCGAGCTCCAGCGAGAACGGATAGCCGGGCTGCGCGATGGAGAACGTGCCCGAGCACGACGCGGTGCGGCTCGCGCTCCCGCGCGTGCCACGCGCCCCAGCGGACGAGGCCGTGGATCGCGTTCGAATGCTCCGGCTCCGTCAGCGGCAGCTGGTGGCGACGACCCTCGAACTCGTAGCTGCCGTCCTGGATGCGGTTCGGCCACGGAATGAGCACCTGGCCGCGCCCGCCCGTCGCCATCTCGTCGACGCCGTAGCCGTCGACGACGTCCTCGCCGTCGACGGAGTAGGTCCGAAGCCCGCCGCCCACCTCGACGCGACCGCCCGCTGGTCGCCGAACGTGATCTCGAACTGCTCGCCGGAGGGAGGTAGGCACGCCTAGCCCGCTTGCGGTGTGAGTGGTCGACGGTGTCGGCTCTCGCCCGCGACGACGAAGGACGAGAGCCCCATCGCCACCGCGACGACCGCCGCCACCGCGTAGACGGTGGACAGCTCGACGCCGCCGTCCAGCAAGCGGGCCGACTCCGAACGCGGCGATCCCGTACCCGAGCTGGTAGAAGGCGATCACCCCGCCCGCCGCCGCCGCCGAGACCGCCGTGAGCTCCTCCTGGCCGAAGCTGATCGTGAGCGGCAGGAGCGCCGAGCATCCGAGCCCGGCCAGGCCGAAGGCGAGCGATGCCGAGCACCGGCTCGTCGTCGGGCAAGAGAGCGATGAGCACGAACGCCCCCGCGAGCACGAACGGCAGCACGTGGTAGCGTCAGCCTGGGCGGCACGACGCGCTGGACGGCCGCGAAGAAGACACGCCCGATCGTCACCATCCCCCAGAACGCCGTCAGCGCAAGAGCGGCCTCGGTCGTCGACGCACCGAGCTCGCTCGTCATGTCCAGCTGCGACCAGTTGCCGTTGACCGTCTCGCAGACCCCGTAGAGCACCGCGAAGCCTGCGTACACCCAGAACCGCGCGCGGCATCCGCGAATCGCTCGGTGACTGCGGTGACGGCCCGGGGCGTTTCGACCGCAAGCGGAAGACCCAGGCTCACCACGATCAGCACCACGAGGAGGGCTGCGACGACGAGCGGCAGCCCCCACCAGAAGCCGAGCCCGTCGAAGATCGCGACGAACACCGGGCGCGAGCACGGTTCCCAGCCCGAGGAGTGCATTCAGAACGAGGATCGAGCGGTCGACTGCACCGGGGTTGAAGGCAGCGGTGAACGTGTTGAGAGCCGGCACGGCGAAGCCGAACCCCGCGCCGAGGCTCGCGGTCGCCAGCGAGCAGGAGCACGTAGGCAAGCGTCTCGTCGCTCGTCAGGAACGAGCTCACGAGGAGGAGCACCATCGCGGCAAGGCTCGCCGACAGCCCGACGAGGTAGACGCGCTTCGTGCCGATGCACGGCCGCCGAGACGCGAGCCGAGCAACGCTGCCGTGATCGCGGTGATCACCTGCGGCAGGAACAGCGTGCCGTACTGCGTGCTCGACAGGTCGTACTCGGAGGGATCGGTGAGGATCGTGCTCGCCGCCGGGAAGGTGACGAGCGCGATGCCCTGCACCACGCCCGCGGCGTAGACGACCGTCCTCTCCGTCTGCGTCGCCACCGAGCCCCCTCGCGCTCTCCGGAGCTACGCCAGCCGCTCGAGCAGGTGGTCGCCGACGCGGAGCGAGTTCGCCATCGCCGTGAGCGCCGGATTGACGGCGCCGATGCTCGGGAAGACGCTCGTGTCGACGACGTACAGGTTGTCGAGCTCGTGGGCCTTGCAGTTCACGTCGAGCACCGATGCGCTCGGGTCCGTTCCGAACCGGGCGGTGCCCGCCTGGTGCGCGCAGCCCGCGATCGGGATGTCGTTCTTCATGTAGGCGAAGCGATGGATGAGGTGGCCCGGGTTCATGTCGAGCTCGCCGAGGATCGACTTCACCTTTGCGTAGAGCCGCTTCTTGGCCTCGAGGTTCGTCTCCGCGTAGGTGAGCGTGATGTTCCCGTCGCCGTCGACCGTGACCCGATTGTCGGGCCGCGGGAGATCCTCGGTCGACAGCCAGAAGTCGATCGCGTGACGTGCCATCCGCTCGAGCGTCCACTCGGGCGCGAGCTTCGTGTCCCGCGGCCGCTCGCCGCGGAACATCGGTGCCGTCGACTTGCCCACCATCTGCACGTTCCCGAGCGGGTACTCGAAGTCGTCCGAGCCGAAGTAGAAGTCGTTGAGCCCGAGCGTCTTCTGGTACGCGGTCAGGTTCTCCTCGCGTGAGAGCGCGAGGACCGCCGTCGAGTCGTGGAACATGTAGTTGCGGCCGACCTGATCGGAGCCGTTCGCGAGCCCGTTCGGGTGCTTCTCGTTCGCCGACTCCAGGAGCAGCTTGGCCGTGTTGGCCGCCCCGCAGGCGACCACGACGACATCCGCCGAGAATCGCTCCTCCCCGCCCTTCCGATCGACGACGACCTCGGTGACGGCGGTGCCCTCTCCGTTCGTGTCGAGCCTGGCGACCTTCGCGTTCGTCAGCAGCGTGACGTTCGAATGCTCGAGCGCGGGTCGAACACCCAGCACCTCGGCGTCGGACTTCGCGTGCACGAGGCACGGGAAGCCGTCACACGTGGCGCAGCGAATGCACGTGCTGAACGGTGGGTTGGACTCGTCGAGCATGATCCCGCACGGCGCGTGGAACGGCCGGTAGCCGGCGGCCGCGAGGTCGTCGGCGAGCTGCTGGATCCGTGGCTCGTGCGACACCGCGGGATGCGGGTACGGCGCACTCGACGGAGGCTCGGTCGGGTCCTCTCCCCGCGCGCCATGGACGTGGTAGTGCTGCTCGGCGAGCGTGTAGTACGGCTCCAGCTCGTCGTAGGAGATCGGCCAGGCCGGCGAGATGCCGTCGTGATGCTGCAGCTCGCCGAAGTCCTCCTTGCGAAGCCGGTACAGCGCCGCGCCGTACAGCTTCGTCGCCCCTCCGACGAAGTAGTGCACCCCCGGCTGAAAGGGCTTGCCGCTGGCGTCGTACCACGTGTCCGGCGAGACGTACCGGTTGTCCACGAACACGTGCTGGTCCGACCAGTTCTCGAGCTCGCGCGGAAGCCAGTCGCCGCGCTCGAGCAGGAGGATGCGCTTGCCAGAGGGAGCTAGGTGCCGCGCGAGCGTCCCTCCACCCGCGCCCGTCCCGATGATGATCACGTCATAGGCGTCCATGTGTTCTCCCTTAGGTCTCGGCGGCAGCAGTCGCCGGCGTGTCGACAGCAGTGATCGGTTTCGTGATCGACTCGAGCGACTTCCCCTCCGCTTTGATCCCGAAGATCAGCTCGATGATCCCCCCGAAGATCATGATCCCGCCCCCTACGAGGTAGCCGATGTACAGCCCCGTCGGATTCGAGCCGTCGCCGATGAGCCAACCGTAGAAGGCCGGGCCGAGCGCGCCGAAGAGCTGGGCGATCGCGAAGAACACGGCGATCGCTTCTGCCCGGATTTCGATCGGCCAGGTCTCACTGACCGTCAGATACGCGGCGCTGGCGCCAGCAGAGGCGAAGAAGAAGATCACGATCCAGCAGAAGGTCTGCGACTTCGCGTCGAGGGAGCCCTGGTCGAAGAGCCAGCCGCTGGCCGCGAGTAAGACGCCTGAGATGATGTAGGTGCCGGCGATCATCGGCTTCCGTCCGACGCTGTCGAAGAGCGGGCCGAGCAGCATGGGGCCGCACAGGTTTCCGACCGCGAAGGCGAGGCCGTACAGCGGCACCATGTCCGCGCTCACGCCGTAGAACTGGACCAGCACGAGTCCGTAGGTGAAGTAGATGGCGTTGTACAGGAAGGACTGCGTGATCATCAGCGTCGCCCCGAGAATCGCCCGTTTCGGGTACTCGCGGAAGACGAGGCGCAGAAACGTGAGGTAGCCGTACTGTTTTTCGGGAACGAGTTCGAGCGCCTGCGAGTCGTCGACGGGCTCGACAACCTGGCCTGACTTTCGCACAGCGTCCTCGATCTTCGCCATCTCCCGCTCCGCCTCTTCCATCCGCCCGTGGGTCATGAGCCAGCGGGGGCTCTCCGGCAGCGTGCGGGCGACGACGATGACGACGAGCGCGAGCACCGGACCCAGGAGGAACGCCAGCCGCCAGCCGACGTCGGGCGCGAACGCGTTGAGGAAGACGAGGGACGCGAACGATCCGAGGATTGCGCCCGCCCAGTACGAGCCGTTGATCCGGATGTCGACGCTCCCTCGATACTTCGAAGGCATCATCTCGTCGATCGCGGAGTTGATCGCTGCGTACTGGCCGCCGATCCCCATGCCCGCAATGAATCGGGTGGAGTAGAAGTACACGAGCCACACCCAGCCTCCATCGTTCACCGTGAACGCAGCGAGCCCGGTGCCGAACAGATAGAGAAGCAGCGTCACCATCAGCAGCCGCTTGCGCCCGAGCGCGTCCGACTTCTTCCCGAAATACAGCGCTCCGACCACCTCTCCGATCAGGTAGACGGAGGCAATCAACCCGATCTCGGTCGAGCTCATGTCGAGCGTGTCGGGCTGTGAGAGCACGCCCGTCACCGAGCTCGCGATCGTGATCTGGAGCCCGTCGAGGATCCACGCGGCCCCCAGGCCAAAGACCATGCGGGTGTGGAACGGCGACCAGCTCAACCGATCGAGCCGCGCCGGGATCGTGGAGCGGATTGCCTTCGGCGCCACCGCCGTCGTGGTCACGCCTACCTCCTGTCTCCTGGTTCCGCGGTCACGAGATCTCGTCGATTCGCTCGGCGAGGATGATGCGCCCGGCCGCCTCGATCAGCGCGAGATGCGAGAACGCCTGCGGGAAGTTGCCCAGATGGCGACCGGTCTTGACGTCGAACTCCTCGGCGAAGAGACCGAGCGGGGACGCCACGCGAAGCAGCCTCTCCATCAGGTCGCGGGCGCGCTGTGACTCGCCGACGATCGCGAGCGCCGACACGAGCCAGAAGGAGCAGATGAGGAACGTGCCCTCCTCACCCGAGAGGCCGTCGTCGGTCTCCTCCGTCCGGTAGCGGAGCGCGAAGCCGTCCTCGGTCAGCTCCTCCGCGATGGCGAGCACGGAGCTCCGTATTCGCTCGTCGTCGCCCGGGAGGAACCCGAAGATCGCGGCCAGCAGCGTCGAGGCGTCGAGCGAGTCGGTCGCGTAGTGCTGCCGCAGAACACCTCGTTCGCTCACGCCGTGCTCCAGGATGTCCGCACGGATCTCTTCCGCCGTTGCGCCCCACGTCGACTGCAACTCGGCGTCGCCACGGATCTCGGCGAGCTTCGAAGCGCGGTCGAGCGCGACCCAGCACATGAGCTTCGACGACACGTAGTGCTGCGGCTCGCCGCGCGCCTCCCAGATGCCCTGGTCCGGCTTCTTCCACACCCTCGTCGCGCATTCGGCCTGGGCCTCGACGATCGGCCAGAGCCGTCGCGGAACGCGCTGGCTTCGGCGGGTATGGAGGAGGACGGAGTCGAGGACCGCGCCGAAGACGTCGTTCTGCCGCTGGTCGAAGGCGCCGTTTCCGATCCGCACGGGACGTGCACCCGCGTATCCCGAGAGATGATCGAGCGTCGACTCCGTCAGGTCCCGGCGCCCGTCGATCCCGTACATGATCTGTAGCGCTCCGTCCTCGTTGGCCTCGAGGTCCGCGACGAACTGCATGAATTCGTCAGCCTCCCAACCGAGGTTGAGGTAGTGGAGCGCCTGAAGCGTGAACGTCGTGTCGCGCATCCAGGTGTAGCGGTAGTCCCAGTTCCGCTCGCCGCCCGGCGTCTCCGGGAGCGACGTCGTGAGCGCAGCGACCGTCGACCCGGTCGGCATGTACGTCAGCCCCTTGATCGCGAGTGCGGAGCGCTGGATCGGGTCGCGCCACATGTGATCGGGTAGACGCGCACTACCGAGCCAGCGTCGCCAGTAGCGCACGGTCGTCGCGATGCTCGCACCTGCGTCCGCGACGTCGCCGGGACCGACGAGGCCTTCGGCCCACGACAGCGCGCAGTAGGCGCTGTCGCCCGCCTCGAGGACGTGCCGGGCGCGGACACGGTTTGCCTCGACCCCGAGCGCAAGGTCCGAATGCAGCCGCATGACCTGCTCGGCGCCTTCGGCGTCGGCCGCATGTCGGCCGTCGTCGACGAGTGTCCACTCGGCCGGCTCTCTCCCGTAGTCGAAGATCGGCTCGCAGACGAGCTCGATCTCGACCGACCCCTCGAGGCACTCGACCGTCCGTACGAGCAGGTGATCGGCGTCGTCGTCGGCCGGTGGCCGCGTGTGCGGCGTGATCGTGTCGTCGCCTTCCCGCGGCCCCATCGTGAGCGCATCACGAACGACGACCCAGCCCGAGGGCGTCTTCCAGGTCGTGATCAGGACGTTGGTGCCGGGGTCGTAGTGGCGGGCTGCGGGGTGGTTGATCCCGAACGGCGCGAAGCGAAAGAACCCGGCCTCCCGGTCGAGGAGGCTGCCGAACACGCTCGGCGAGTCGAAGCGCGGGACGCAGAGCCAGTCGACGGCGCCGTCCGGCGCCACGAGCGCGCCGGTGTGGCAGTTGGAGAGGAACGCGTACTCGGCGATCGGGGTGAAGGGCGACGGGGCGGCGGCGCTCTGCGGACTTTTCGCCTCCGCCCCCGGTGCGCTGCTCACGCCTCGATCCACGGCTCGTGCCAGCGGCTGTGGCCCTTGACGAGCGCGTCGGCCTGCGGCCGGGCCCCACGAGCCTGGCGCGTAGACGTGCACCGGCGGCGGCGCATCGAGGAGCGGCTGCATGATCCGCCAGGTCTGCTCGACGCCGTCCTGCCGCGTGAACCGCGTCGTCTCTCCGACCAGCGCGGCGTGCAGCAGCACCTCGTACGGCGTTGCGCCCTCGCCGCCCATCTCCGAGAACTCGACGTCGAACAGGATCGGCGCCGCAGTCTTGGCGTCCGCGCGACGGGCGTCGAGGACGATGCGCACGCCGGTCGAGGGATCGAGCTTGATCACGAGCTGGTTCGGCTCCGGGCGTCGATCGAACGCTGCGAAGCCGAGGCGGGGCGCATGCTTGAAGACGAGCCTGACCTCCGTCTGCGTCATCGGAAGCCGCTTGCCTGCGCGAATGAAGAACGGCACGCCCGACCAGCGCCAGTTCTCGATGTCGAGCCGCAGCGCCGTGTACGTCTCGGTGGTCGAGTCCGGGGCGACGCCGTCGATCGTGAGGTAGCCGTCGTACTGACCGCGTACGTAGTGCGCAGGGTCGGCGGGGCTGATCGCCTTGTAGAGGGCGACCTTCGCGTCCTGGAGCGTCTTCGTGTCGCCTCCGGCAGGCGGCTCCATCGCCGTCATGCCGACCACCTGCATGAGGTGGTTGACGACCACGTCGCGAAGGGCGCCGACCGGGTCGTAGAAGTGGCCTCGGTCCTCGACCCCGAAGTCCTCGGCCATCGTGATCTGGACGGACTCCACGTAGTTCCGGTTCCAGACCGGCTCGAGCATCGTGTTGGCGAACCGGATGTAGAGGATCTCCTCGATGCCCATCTTCCCGAGGTAGTGGTCGATGCGAAGGAGCTGCGACTCGTCGATGTACTGGTGCAACTCCTCGGCGAGCGCGCGAGCCGACGCCTTGTCGTGCCCGAACGGCTTCTCGACGACGACTCGCGCGTTGGACGTCACGCCTGCCTTCGCCAGGCCGCCGACGACCGTGCCGAAGAGTGACGGCGGGACCTCGAGGTAGAAGACCGGAGTCGTCGCATCCTCGATCGCTTCCGCGACCTCGGCGTACGTGGCGTCGTCGGTGAAGTCTCCGTGGTGGTACGAGAGCCGCTTCGCGAACCGCGTGAATACCTCCTCGTCGAGCTGCTCGCCCGTTGCCGACGATCGACTCGCGTGCACGCTGGACGAGCTGCTCGAGCGTCCAGTCGTCGAACGCGACACCGACGATCGGGCAGTCCAGCAGCCCGCGCTGCTCGAGTCGGTAGAGCGAGTGGAACGTCATCACCTTCGCGAGGTCGCCCGTGATCCCGAAGATCACGAGGACGTCGGCCGGCTGCGGATCAGTGTCCGTCTTCGTTCCGGTTGCTTGTGGCGCCTGTGTTGCGCTCATGCCCCCACCCTCTCTCTGTTCCTTGGTCTACTCGTCCGCGTCGACGCTGATCCGGCCCACGCGCTGGTGTGTGAACTCGCTCCCGGCCCAGTCGACGATTGCCTTCGCACGGTCCTCGTTCGTCGGGAGGAGCGCGAGGTGCACGGTCCTCCACGCGAACTGAGCCTTGTGCCCCTTCATCGTCTTCCCGCCGAGCATCTGCACGACTGCCGCGTTGCGCCCGATCGCCGCCATCGTGCCTTTGTCCTTGTAGGCGAACGGCTTCGTCGACTTGCCCGCGACGCGGCGGGAGATGGTCTCTCCGGCGTGCTCGCCCGACTGGAGCGCGACCGAGCCGAGCTGCGGCAGCACCTGCTCCGTCTTCGAGTCCGTTATCGCCGCCACGTCGCCCACGACGAAGACGCCCGGAGAGCCGGGGAGCTCGAGGTCCGGTCCGACGGCGATCCGGTTGCCCCGCTCGCAGCTCGATCCCGAGCGACTGGACGAGGCTGTTGCCCTGTAGCCCTGCGCCCCAGACGAGCGTGTGCGCGGAGATCACCTCGCCCGTGGAGAGCGTCACGCGCGTCGGCGACACCGACTTCACCCGGGCGCCGGTCATGACCTCGACCGTCCGCTTCTCGAGCGCCTCCTTCGCATATTCGCGCAGGTTCGGCTTGAACATCGCGAAGATCTCGTCGCCGGCCTCGACGAGGACGACGCGGGCCTTCTCCTGCGGGAGGCTCGGATAGTCCGTGACGAAGTTCGACCGGTAGAGCTCGGCAAGGGCTCCCGCCGTCTCGACGCCGGTCGGCCCGCCTCCGACCACGACGACCGTCAGCGCCCCGTCGTCGACGAGCGCGCTGTCCTTGTCCGCCGCCTCCCAGCGCTCGAGGACGTGGTCCTTGAGCTTGAGCGCGTCTCGCAGCGTGTACATGGGGAACGCGTGCTCGGCAGCGCCCTCCGTCCCGAAGAAGTTCACTTGCGCCCCGAGGGCGAATACGAGGTAGTCGTAGGCGATCGGCGCGAGACCGTCGAAGCTGACTTCCTTGGCCTCGAGATCGATCCCGGTGATCGGCGCCTTGTGGATCGTGGCGTTGTCCTGGTCCTTGACGAGGTCGCGGAGCGAGTGCCCCACGGCCGTCGTCTCGAGCAGCCCCGTCGCCAGCTGGTAGAGCAACGGCTGGAAAGTGTGGTAGTCGTGCCGATCGACGAGGACGACGTCGACGTCGGCCTTCTTCAGTTCGTGCGCGGCACCGATCCCGGCGAAGCCCCCGCCGAGGACTACGACCTGCGGACGCCGCGCATCTGTGCCCTGCACTTGGCTCCTCTCGAGCGGCCGACGAATGCCAGCCTCAAGTCAAGCGCGCGGGTCCTGCTTCACACAAGGACGCGTGCACCGAAGCTGCGGTGGTGTGCACACCCCGCTGTGCGAGGGTGCGCGCCGCTGCGGACGGCCGGTGAAGGCTCGTTCAGCCCGTGTTTCCGGAGTCCTCCGAGAGAAAGGCGAGTGTCGCCTTCACCCGCTTGCTGGCGTCCTCTGCCTCGGAGAGATCCAGCTTAGAGAAGATGGCGTTGATGTGCTTCTCGACGGCCCGTTTCGTGAGTACGAGCGAGTCGGCGATCGCGCTGTTGCTCTTTCCCTGGGCGATCTCGGACAGGACCTCTCGCTCGCGCGGGGTCAGCTCGGCCAACGAGGACCGCTCGCCGCGGGTCCTGTCCGCAACGAGGACCTCCACGATCCGCGTGTCGACGACCGAGCCGCCCGCCGCGACCGTTTCCAGCGCCGACAGAAGCTGTGCGCCATCGTGGACGCGCTCTTTCAGCAGATACCCGCGGCCATCCGAGCCCGCCTCCAGAAGCGAGAGCGCGTAGATCGGCTCCGCGTACTGGCTGAGCACGACAACCCCCACTTCCGGGTGAGTGTCACGCAAGAGGTTTGCGACACGGATGCCTTCGTCGCTCAGCGACGGAGGCATACGGATATCGGTCAGCACGACATCGGGCGGATCGGACTCGATCGCCTCGAGTAGCGACGGAAGGTCGGCGTACGAGCCGACCACTTCGAGGTTGGGCTGCCGGGCGAGCACCTGTTCGAGACCCTCGCGCACGAGGAGATTGTCGTCCGCGATGACGACCCGCAGGGGCACCATTGAGGCACGATACCGCCCGTTCGCAGCACGATCATGGTGGGCACATCCCCGCCTGGACGCATGCGGACACACCGGCGGACACAGAGGCCGGCGCCATTGCGAAAACAGTCCGGCCCAGCGAGCCTATGGAGGCACCGCTACGGCTTGGTCACCCACATCGACGCAGTCCGAGGCCGGATGACGACGAGCGAGCGAGGACCAGTGACGCACCCGCGAATCGTTGGGGTGATGACGGTCGACGACCAGGCCGTCTTCCGACGAGTCGCGAAAGAGGTCATCGAGACAACGGCCGGCTTCGAGCATCTGGGCGAGGCGACGTGTGGCGAAGAGGCGCTTGCACTCGCGGACGAGTTACGCCCCGACCTCGTTCTCCTCGATGTGTGTATGCCAGGGATCGACGGGGTCGAGACGGCGCGGCGCCTCCATGCCTCACATCCAGCCTTGACGATCGTGCTGATCTCGACGGCGAACGTAGAGGACGTGGCCCCCGGGTTCGCATCGTGCGGAGCCTCGGCGTTCATTCGCAAGGAGCGCTTCGGGCCCGCCGCACTGCGGCGCTTGTGGAGCGAGCATGGCGATCGTTCGAATCCTTCGCGCGCGGCCACCGATTGACACGCGGACGGTCTCCCACACCCGGATCCGGCGCTCGCGTTCGTGCCCGCGTGCTTCGCGGCATTTGAAGACCCTCGAGGCAGCAGCCGTCACGCTGGATCCCCGTTCGACCAAGCCGATGGGATCGCGGTCTTCGTTACGGCTGTTGCTCCGACGACATTCTCGAGATCGCTCTCGGGACGCTCGAGTGGGACGGATCCCCTGACGGTCGTGCCGTCGCCCGGCGTCGAAGTGATCTCAAGCTCGCCGCTCACGGCAGCGATGCGGTCGTGCATGCTCGTCAAGCCATCGCCGTCGGCCGACGAAGTGTTGTCTATTCCCACGCCGTCGTCGGCGACGGCGAAGTGAACCCGCCGCTCGTCACGTCCGAGCGTGATGGTCACGCGCGCGTGGCTGCCGGCGTGCTTGGTGGCGTTCTGGACGGCCTCCGTTGCGCAGAAGTAGATCGCCGCCTCGACCATGGGCGAGCAGCGGCCAATGCCCTCGTCGTGGACTTCCATCGCCGGGGTCGCGGCGCTCATCGCAAATGTGCGCAGCGCGCTGCCTAGCCCGAAATCCTGCAGCGTTGTCGGATAGATGCCGTGGGCCAGCGCGCGGAGGTCCTCGATTGCCTCCTCTGACTGGGTGCCGATCGCGTCGAGCTGCGCGGCCAGCTTCGGGTCGTCGAGGCTATCCGCGACGAGACCCAGCTGGATCCGGATCGCCACCAGCCTCTGCTGCGCGCCGTCGTGCAGATCGCGCTCGATACGCCGTCGCTCTTGCTCGACCGTCTCGACAATGCGCGCGCGGGACGCGCGCAGCTCCGCGATCAGACGCGCGTTCTCAAGCATCATCAGCGAACTCGCGGCCAGGCCCTCGACCAGCGCGGAGTCGGTATCGAGCATCGGGTCATGGATCAGCGCGGCGACCGGCCGGCTGTCCTGGCTCAGAAGCGTCACCCCGCGCTCCTGCGGCTCGACTGGGAGCTCCACTGGCTCGCCGTCAACATCGACATAACCCGAGGCCGCATCCCAAAGCGCCAGCCTGACGGTCGAATCCCCGAGCGCATCGGCGAGCACTTCCTGCACAGCCGAAGGCGTCAACGGCCGGTGGCGCGCGCGCACAGCGATCTGCCCGAAGCTGATCGCCGCGAACCGGTCCCTCCAGACCTGACCGAGGAGGATCGCCAGTGGACCCGCCAGTCCCAGCACACCATTGACGACCGTCACCGCCGTCCGTGTCCCCGGATACGCGGGGAGAACGAACAGGGAGATCACAAACCAAACGACGACGCCGGTAAAGACGGCGGCCACCGGGGTAACCGCGCGGCGCATCACGGGCCCTGCCGCACGCGCCTTGTCCAGTAGCAGCATCGCGAGGCCGATCAGCGCGATCGTGAACACGATGCTCGACGCCGAGTTCAGCGCCCTCCCGATCCCAACATCGCCGACGGCCAGGGGATTGGCAGGACAGCGCGTCCCGCAGTCGTTGAACGAGCCGGCCCCCGCAAACGTTGGCGATAGGGCCAGGGTCAACCCCGTCAAGACCGCTGTGCTCAGCGCATAGGCACGGATGAATTTGCGCTGTAGCCCCGACTCCAGACGGCCCCGCGGATAGGACAACAACACATACGCCGTGTAGACGACATACACGGCCCACATCACCATCCCCACCGTGTACGCCAGCGACGCTCCCGACGCATTGAGCGAAGTCGCGGCATACACGAATCCATTCCCCACAAGGAGCGGGCCGAGCCTGCTGCCGGGCTGACGCCACCACGTGTACAACCCCACCCCCACCCAGGACGCGACCACGAGGCTCCTCCAGAACGAGACGCTCTTCGGGTCCACCAGAATCGGGCTTCGCGAGACCGCCCAGGCCGTCAAAGCCGTAGCGACAACCCCCGCCACCCCGATTGCGATCAGCGCAGACGCGCGCAGAAACGACCCAGAACGCCACCAGGCGTCGGCGTGCGCAACCGGACCCTGTGCGTTGGCCTCCGTCAACGCCGCCGAAGCAGACCCGCGCTCTCCCAAAACCGTAGCCACCGATGCCCCTTAATCCAGGGAGCGTGAGCCTGGGCCGATCACGACCGTGCCGTCCTTGAAAACCATGCGCCTGCCTCTCGTGCGAGAACTGAGGGCACCGATCAGCCTATTGCCTGCGCGAGCGTTCTCCAAGCGAAGAGTGGTGAACCTCTGGTGGACGCCGCTCTGCTGGGCCCTCGAGCGGCGAATCGAGCGTCAGTCGGAGGGGTTGCGGCCGGCTTCGTCCTCGAGCAGCGCCACGACGCCATTCGCCCAGTCCGCGACGTCGTCGAGCGGCTCTTGATCACGGATCGCCGTGAAGCCGGGTATCAGGACGTCCAACTCCTGCCTGCTGAGCGCCCTTCCGGGGCTCGGGCCGGCGGCCTCCGCTCGGCCGACGTCGGCTTCGATCTTCCGAGCTGCGGCGAAGCTCGCAACAGCCTCGTGATCCCCTACGACCTCGGCGAGCTGGTCCAGCAGTTCGTCCACGCGCTTGTGCCCCTCGGGCGTCAGGGCATCGAGTGCCCTGGCCAGATACTCCGAGTGATGGTCCGCCGTCGACACGTCCGTAGGAGGTGATGATCGCACGGCCCCCAGGGACCGACCATGTTCCCGAGCCGCCACTTGCGTACCGTGCCTCCCTCCGGATGCTCCACGCCGCGGTTCAAGTGGTTCTCTACGGTCTCCTGGCAGGCCTCACCGCGGTCGGATTCGCAGCCACGCTCGCGGTGATGCCGTCCGGACGACTGAAGGCGCTCGGCTTCGGCGCCGGCTTCGTCGTAGCGCAGCTCCTGACCTGCTCCGCGCTCGTGATCTTCGGGATCGCCGCCACCGGCCTCAGCCGGGAGAGCTCACCCCGGTCTCCGGGCCGCGCTGGAGATCGCGCTCGCCCTCGTGTTGATCGCCCTGGCCCTCGTGGTTCACCGGAGACCCCCACGTGCGACCGAAAGCCGGATCGCGAACGAACGCTCGAAGGCGCGGACGGAGGCGCTGCTCGAACGACTCAGCCGGTTGCGCATCCTCACGACCGTCGTCGCCGGATTCCTTCTCGGGATCGGCGGCCCGAAGCGACTGGTGCTGACCTGCCTGGCCGCCACGGCGATCGTCACCTCGGGCATCGGGGACGTCCAGCAAGCGGAGCTCGTCGTCGTCTACGTCGCGCTCGCGACCGCCCTCGTCTGGGGTCCGTTGATCCTCTTCCTGTTTCTCGGTACACGCGTCATCCAGCTCATGGAGGGCGCGCAGGATGAAGTCGGTCGCCGGCAACCGCAGATCACTGTTTACGGACTCCTGCTACTCGCCGCGCTCGTCGTCATCGACGCGGTCAGCGTTCTGCTCACCTGACGCGGCATCGCCACACAAGCTGGTTTCTACGGCGCGCCTTCCAAGTCCGGCAGGTCCGGCGCGGGGAAGCGCGAACGTCACGTCGATGGGAGACAACACGAGGCTCGAGCGTCGGCTCGACAAGATGATCGCCCGCGCGACGACGCCCCGTGGCGCCGGCATCGTCATCGCGATTGCGTCGACCTCGATAACCGTGGCGGCCGGGCTCCTCATGACGGTCGTGGATCACGACAACTTCCCGTCCCTCGGGTCCGGGCTCTGGTGGGCCGTCCAGACCGTGACGACCGTCGGGTACGGCGACAACGTCCCGACGAATGTCACCGGACAGCTTCTCGCGGCACTCGTGATGCTCCTGGGGATCGGCTTCCTGACCGTGATCACCGCTGCGATCACGAGCACGTTCGTGTCGCGCCCCCGCGAGACACCATCCGTTGCGGACGTCGCGGCTGCAGAGCAGCTCCAGCAGATGAACGAGCGGCTCGAGCGAATCGAAGCCGCGCTCACCCGCTGAGCCCGACGCGATTCGGCGTCAGATCCCGGTCTGGGCGACGACGCGTCCGGACGCAACCGCACCCTGCAAGCGCCGCGTAGTCGCGCTCGTTCTGATCCGCGTACGCCTCCGCGAACGACGCCATCGCGCGGTCGAATGCGTCGCCGCCGCCGAGGTACGCGGCGATCGCGATGCGATCGCCGGTGCGAGCATGCGCCCGGGCGAGCGTCCAGCCGCAGACGCGCCCGTACGCCTGGAGCCCGGAGAGATCCATCAGCTCGATCTCGGCCGACCCCTTCGCGTCCCAGAGCTGGCGGATGTAGAAGTCCCGCTCCTCGCCGTCGATCGTGAGGATGCGCGACCAGCCGAGCATGATGTCGGGAGCCGCCTGCATCATCCGCTGCCCCTCGACGACGCGTTGTCCGTGCTGTGTGAACTCGCTCCTGCCGAGGAACGGCTCCAGCACCGAGGGCTGTGCCTCCTTGAACTGGAGGAACAGCGGGTCGTTCTCGTCCCGTCCGGCGAGGAGGAGGATCCAGGCGCGCGTGCCGACGCTTCCGACGCCGACGACCTTCCGGGCCGCATGCACGTAGCGGTAGCTCTCGAGCAGCTTGCGCCGATCGCGCGGCAACGAGCGCCGGTACGTGCGGATCATCCGCCTGACGACGTCCTCGAGGTGCTGCTGCTCGATGCCGGGCAGCACGTCTTCGATCGGCGTCACGAGCGGCGGGCGACCGACGATTCGAAGCTCGCCGTCGACCGTGTGGCACAGCTTGGCCAGCGCTCGCATGCTGTCCTTCGTACGCGCCTTCTCGATTCCCTTCTGGAGCCGTCGCATGCGCTTGCTGGAGACGTTCCCGCTCAGACGCTCCTCGATGCGCGCGACGTCCAGGCGCGTGTACCAGACCTCGAGGTTGCGCATGGGCGCGAAGCCCGCCATCGCCTCGCGGTACTGGCGCACCGTCTCGGTGACGAGGAGCTGCCGCGTCGACTCGTCGTACCCGAGGTCGCGGCCGGCCACGGCGATGCTCGCCGCCAGCCGTTTCACGTCCCACTCGAACGGGCCCGGCAGCGTCTCGTCGAAGTCGTTGATGCTGAAGACGAGCCGCCGGTCGGGCGCCGCGAAGATGCCGAAGTTGGAGAGGTGCGCGTCGCCGCAGAGCTGTGCGTGCAGGCCCGTGCGCGGTCCCGCCGAGAGATCGGCGGCCATGAGGTACGCGCCGCCGCGAAAGAATGCGAACGGCGAGTCGAGCATGCGTCCGTAGCGGATCGGAACGAGCTCGGGAAGGCGCGTGTGCGCCTGCTCCTCGAGGAGCTCGATCGGATCCCGACGTTGCGGCACGGGCTCCCAGGTCCCGTGGGCCGAGCGTGGTAGCTCCTGCCGAGCGGCCTTGCCGCGTGCTGCGCGCTCTGCCGGGGTGAAGTGGAGAACGTCCTTCGGCTCGGGCGACGCTGCGACAAACGTACCCGGCTCGTTGGGAGCGACGATGGTCGGCAGTTGCAGCTTCGGCTTCTCCTCGACATCCGTCATTTCGCGGCTCCTCACCCTCGCGATGCGCGCCACGGCTCGTGGCGGCTCCTCGCTCGAAGCGTAGTCGGGGCGCTCACGGGCTGTCTGGATGCGATCCACGCCGGTTCGCGACGCTTGACCTTGAACAGCAGCGCCGCCAGCTGAAATGCTCCACCGCGTGAACCGGCAGGCGAACGGCGGGCCGCAGCCTGCCGACGTTCTCGTGATCTTCGGGATCACCGGCGATCTCGCTCGGGTCATGACGTACCGCTCGCTCTACCGGCTCGAGGCGCGGGGACTCCTCGACTGCCCGATCGTCGGCGTCGCGTTCGACGACTGGACGCTCGAGCAGCTCGTCGAGCGCGCACACGACTCGATCGTCGCAACGGGCGAGCAGCTCGACGAGGAGATCTTCGACCGGCTCGCAGCGCGGCTCTCGTACGTCCACGGAGACTTCTCGGACGCCGGTACGTACCAGCAGGTCGCGAAGGCGATCGAGGGCGCGACCCTCCCGGTCTTCTACCTCGAGATCCCGCCCTCGCTCTTCGGCACCGTCGTCGGCGGGCTCGCCAAGGAAGGGCTCACGAAGAACGCGCGGGTCGTCGTCGAGAAGCCGTTCGGGCACGACCTCGAGTCGGCGCGTGCGCTCAACGCAGAGCTGCACGCACTGATCGAGGAGTCGCAGCTGTACCGGATCGACCACTTTCTCGGGAAGCTGTCCGTCGAGGACATCCTCTACCTCCGCTTCGCGAACACGATCCTGGAGCCGCTCTGGAACCGGCAGTTCGTGTCGAGCGTCCAGATCACGATGGGCGAGGACTTCGGCGTCGCGGACCGCGGCCACTTCTACGACCCGGTGGGCGCGATGCGCGACGTCGTCCAGAACCACCTCCTGCAGGTCTTGAGCTACGTCGCGCTCGAACCGCCGACCGGTCGCGGGATCGACGTCATCAACAACCGCAAGCGCGACGTCTTCGTCGCGCTGGCCGAGGCCGACCCGGCGCACTACGTGCGGGGCCAGTACCGCGGATATCGCGACGTCGACGGGGTCGCACCCGACTCGCAGACGGAGACCTTCTGTGCTCTGCGCCTCGAGATCGACAACTGGCGCTGGTCCGGCGTGCCGTTCTTCATCCGAGCGGGGAAGTCGCTCCCGGTCACCGTGACCGAGGTCCGCGTCGTGTTCAACACGACGCCCTGGCTCGGGTTCGTTCCGCGAGGCGCTCCGCGTCCGGAGGCGAACCAGCTCGTCCTGCGCGTCGGGCCGCGCCCGGGTGCGCGCCTGCGCATGCAGACGAAGCACCCCGAGGAGATGGCGCTCCGCTCGGTGCAGCTCGACATGGAGTTCGCCGCGTTCGGAGGCGAGGGGCCGACGCCGTACGAGGTCCTGCTCGACGCGGCGATGCGCGGCAACCCGAGCCACTTCGCGCGCCAGGACGCCGTCGAGGAGACGTGGCGGGTCGTCCAGCCGCTCATCGACTCGCCGCCGCCCGTCGAGATCTACGAGCCCGGGACCTGGGGCCCCGACTCGGCGAGCGAGCTCACCCGCGACTACGGAGGCTGGAGGGATCCATGGCTGCCAGACCCGAGTTCTGGGTCGTGAGGGGCGACCGGATGCTCGAGGAGGAGCCGGCGGCGTGACGCGCGAGCTCGACGACCTCTGCATCACCACGATCCGGACGCTCTGCATCGACGCGATCCAGGCGGCGAACTCGGGCCACCCGGGAACGCCCGTCGGGATCGCCCCCGTCACGTACACGCTGTGGCAGCGGTTCCTGCGCTTCGACCCGTCCGACCCGATCTGGCCGAACCGCGACCGGTTCGTGCTCTCGGCCGGGCACGCGTCGGCGCTGCTGTGGTCGCTGCTGTTCCTGACCGGCGTCCGTTCCGTCGACCCCGAGTACGAGATCCTCGGCGAGCCGGCCGTCTCGCTCGACGACCTCAAGCGCTTTCGGCAGCTCGGCTCCAAGTGCCCGGGACATCCCGAGTACCGCTGGACGAGCGGCGTCGAGACGACCTCCGGCCCGCTCGGACAGGGAGTCGCGACGTCGGTCGGGATGGCGGTCGCGAGCCAGTGGCTCGGGGCGCGCTACAACCGCGACGGGTTCACGCTCTTCGACTTCGACGTCTACGCCCAGGCCGGCGACGGCTGCATGATGGAAGGCGTCGCGTCCGAGGCGGCCTCGTTCGCCGCGCACCAGCGCCTCTCGAACCTTTGCTGGATCTACGACGCGAACCGCGTCACGATCGAGGGCCACACGGACCTCACCTTCACCGAGGACGTCGCCGCTCGCTTCGCCGCGTACGGCTGGAACGTGACGACGATCGCCGACGCGAACGACCTCGAGGCGGCCGAGCGCGCGTTCGAGGTCTTCAAGGCCGAGGACGAGCGCCCGACGCTCGTTCGTCGTGCACAGCCACATCGGCTACGGCACGCCCGTCGAGGACACGCCGAAGGCGCACGGCGAGCCGCTCGGCCCCGAGGGCGTGAAGGAGGCGAAGCGCTTCTACGGCTGGCCCGAGGACGCCGAGTTCCTCGTCCCCGACGGGGTCGTCGAGCACTTCGCCGACGGCATCGGCGCCCGTGGCCGAGATGCGCGTGCGGCGTGGGAGGCGCGGTTCGAGGAGTACCGCGCAGCCTTCCCCGAGCTCGCGGACGAGATCGAGCGCATGCAGCGCCGCGCGCTTCCCGACGACTGGGACGCTGGGCTCACCGCGTTCCCCGCGGACGCGAAGGGCCTCGCCACGCGCGACTCCTCGGGCCAGGTGCTGAACGCGGTCGCGGAGCGCGTCCCCTGGCTCGTCGGCGGTGCAGCCGATCTCTCGCCCTCGACGAAGACGCATCTCGGCTTCGACGGAGCCGGAGACTTCGCGCCGGACGACCGCTCGGGCCGCAACTTCCACTTCGGCGTCCGCGAGTTCGCGCTCCGCGGCGATCGCGAACGGCCTCTCGCTCTCGAAGCTCCGCCCGTTCTGGTCCGGGCTTCCTCATCTTCTCCGACTACGCGCGCGGCGGCGATCCGCCTCTCGGCACTCATGGAGATCCCGGTCGTCCACGTATTCACGCACGACTCGATCGGCGTCGGCGAGGACGGTCCGACGCACCAGCCGGTCGAGCAGCTCGCGTCGCTCCGTGCGATGCCGGGCCTCCTCGTGTTCCGCCCGGCGGACGCGAACGAGGTCCTCGAGACGTGGCGCTACGTCATGCAGCTCCACCACGAGCCGGCCGTCCTCGTGCTCTCGCGACAGGCGCTGCCGACGCTCGACCGCTCGGTCGTCGCGGCGCCCGACATCGCGCGCGGCGCGTACGTCCTCGCCGACTCCGACGACGAGCCCGACGTCATCCTCGTCGCGACCGGCTCCGAGGTGAGCCTCGCGCTCGCGGCTCGCGACGACCTCGCAGCGGACGGCATCGGCGCACGCGTCGTCTCGATGCCGTGCTCGGAGCTCTTCGACCGCCAGCCGCAGTCCTATCGCGACGAGGTGCTTCCACCTGCGGTGAAGGCTCGCGTCGCGATCGAGCAGGCGTCGGCGCTCGGCTGGGCGCGGTACGTCGGCGACGGCGGCGCCATCGTCGCCATGAACACGTTCGGCGCCTCCGCGCCGCTCAAGCAACTCGTCGAGAAGTTCGGGTTCACGCCGGACGCGGTGAGCGACGTCGCACGCGAGGTCGTCGCCCGATGACGCCGCTTCGCGAGCGCGCGGCGTGGGCCGCGCTCGAGCGTCACCACGCGGAGATCGGTGCGACGCATCTGCGCGACCTCTTCGCGGGCGATCCGACCACGGGGCGAGCGGCTCGCCGCCGAGGGCGCCGGGATCTACCTCGACTACTCGAAGAACCGCGTCACCGACGAGACGCTCGCGCTCCTGCGGCAACTCGCCGAAGGAGTCGGGGCTCCGCGAGCGCACCGAGGCGATGTTCCGCGGCGACCGCATCAACACGACCGAGAACCGCTCGGTCCTGCACGTCGCGCTGCGCATGCCGCGCGGAGCGCTCGCTCGTCGTGGACGGCGTCGACGTCGTCGCCGAGGTGCACGAGACGCTCGACCGCATGGCGGCGTTCTCCGACCGCGATCCGCTCGGGCGAGTGGAAGGGGCACACGGGCAAGCCGATCCGAAACGTCGTCAACGTCGGCATCGGCGGCTCCGACCTCGGGCCGGTCATGGCGTACGAGGCGCTCCGCTACTACACGCGGCGCGACCTGACGTTCCGGTTCGTGTCGAACGTCGACTCGACCGACTTCGTCGAGGCGACACGCGACCTCGCGCCCGACGAGACGCTCTTCGTCATCTCGTCGAAGACCTTCACGACGCTCGAGACGATGACCAACGCGCTCTCGGCGCGCGCGTGGGCGCTCGCCGCACTCGGCGACGAGGCCGCGATCGCGAAGCACTTCGTCGCCGTCTCCACGAACGCGGAGGAGGTCGCGATCGTTCGGCATCGACCCCGAGAACATGTTCGGGTTCTGGGACTGGGTCGGCGGTCGCTACTCGATGGACTCGGCGATCGGCCTCTCGACGATGCTCGCGATCGGGCCCGAGGCGTTCGGCGAGCTGCTCGCCGGCTTCCACGCCATGGACGAGCACTTCCGCGAGACGCCCCTCGAGCAGAACCTCCCCGCGCTGATGGGCCTGCTGTGCGTCTGGTACGGCGACTTCTTCGGCGCGCAGACGGTCGGCGTGATGCCGTACAGCCAGTACCTGAAGCGCTTCCCCGCGTACCTGCAGCAGCTGACGATGGAGTCGAACGGGAAGAGCGTCACGCTCGACGGCCGGCACGTCGACTACGAGACCGGCGCCGTCTTCTGGGGCGAGCCGGGCACGAACGGCCAGCACAGCTTCTACCAGCTCATCCACCAGGGGACGAAGCTCATCCCGGTCGACCTCGATCGGCTTCGGGAAGTCGCTCAACCCGCTCGGCGAGCACCACGACATCCTCATGTCGAACGTCTTCGCGCAGGCCGAGGCGCTCGCGTTCGGGAAGACCGAGGAGCAGGTGCGCGCCGAGGGGACGGCGGACGCCGTCGTCCCGCACCGGATCTTCGAGGGCAACCGTCCGTCGAACGTCCTCCTCGCCGAGCGGCTGACACCGTTCACGCTCGGCGCGCTCGTCGCCCTCTACGAGCACAGCGTCTTCACCCAGGGCACCGTCTGGAGCATCAACTCCTTCGACCAGTGGGGCGTCGAGCTCGGCAAGGCGCTCGCGCAGCGGATCATCCCGGAGCTGACCGCCGCCGAGGAGCCCGACCTCGAGCACGACTCCTCGACGAACGCGCTCATCCGCCGCTACCGGTCGCTCAAGTGATCAAGCTGCTGCTGTCGGACGTCGACGGGACGCTCGTCACGAAGGAGAAGGTGCTGACGCCGCGGTCCGTCGAGGCCGTGCACAAGCTGCACGACGCGGGTATCCACTTCGCCGTGACGAGCGGCCGGCCGCCGCGCGGCATGGCGATGCTCGTCGAGCCGCTCGCGATCTCGTCACCGCTCGCCGGGTTCAACGGCGGCCTCGTCGTCGAGCCCGACCTGGAGGTGGTCGCGGAGCGCACGATCCCCGAGCGACCTGGTGGCGCCGACGATCGAGCTCCTCGACTCGTTCGACCTCTCCGTCTGGGTCTACCGCGGCGCCGACTGGCTCGTTCTCGACCCCGACGGGCCGCACGTCGCGCGCGAGTCGCACACCGTGCAGTTCGAGCCGACCGTCGTCGAGCACTTCGACGGACGGCGCGGCGGTCGCGAAGATCGTCGGCGTGAGCGACGACTACGACGCGGTCGCCGCGGCGGAGACCCTGGCCCACGAGCGGCTCGGCGAGCACGTCGCTGCGTCGCGCTCCCAGCCGTACTACCTGGACGTCACGCACCCGCAGGCGAACAAGGGCGCCGTGGTCAAGTTCCTGTCCGAGCGCTACGACATCTCGACCGACGAGATAGCGACCATCGGGGACATGCCGAACGACGTCCTCATGTTCGCGCACTCGGGCCTCTCGATCGCGATGGGGAACGCCCATCGCGAGGTGCAGCGAGCGGCGAGACAGGTCACCACGACGAACGACGAGGACGGCTTCGCCTACGCGGTGGAGCGATTCATTCTCGACGAGAGGAGCTAGGCGATGGCGACGGACACTCCCATGCAGCTCGGAATGGTCGGCCTCGGCCGCATGGGCGCCGGGATCGTCCGGCGGCTCATGAGCGACGGCCACCACTGCGTCGGCTACGACGTCTCGGCCGACGCGGTGAAGGCGCTCGAGGCCGACGGCGCGGTCGGAAGCGAGTCGCTCGCGGACTTCGTCGCCAAGCTCGAGAAGCCGCGCGCGGCCTGGGTGATGGTGCCTGCGGGCGACATCACCGACAAGACCATCGCCGCGCTCGCGGAGGTGCTCGAGCCCGGCGACACGATCATCGACGGCGGCAACACGCACTACGTCGACGACATCCGGCACGCCAACGCGCTCCGCGAGAAGGGCATCCACCACGTCGACGTCGGCACGAGCGGCGGCGTGTGGGGATTCGAGCGCGGCTTCTGCCTGATGATCGGCGGCGAGGACGAGGTCGTCGACCGCCTCTCCCCCATCTTCGCCTCGGTCGCGCCCGGCGTCGACGCGGCGCCGCGCACGCCCGGTCGCACCGGCGACCCGAGCCAGGCCGAGTACGGGTACTACCACTGCGGCCCGAACGGCGCAGGGCACTTCGTGAAGATGGTCCACAACGGCATCGAGTACGGCCTCATGGCGGCGTACGCCGAAGGGCTGAACATCATCGCGAACGCGGACATGGGCAAGCGGCAGCGCGACATGGACGCCGAGACGGCGCCGCTCGAGCGGCCCGAGCTCTACGAGTTCGAGATCGACACGACCGAGGTCGCCGAGGTCTGGCGCCGCGGCAGCGTCGTCGGCTCGTGGCTCCTCGACCTCACCGCCGCCGCGCTCCACGACTCCCCCACGCTCGAGGAGTTCGCCGGCCGCGTCTCCGACTCGGGCGAGGGCCGCTGGACGTCGATCGCGGCGATCGAGGAAGGGATCCCCGCCCCGGTGCTCACGGCCGCGCTCTACTCGCGCTTCGCGTCCCGGAACATGGACGACTTCGCGAACCGGCTCCTGTCCGCGATGCGCAAGCAGTTCGGCGGCCACGACGAGAAGAAGGCGTGACCGACGATGGCGCTCGAGATCGAGATCCTCGCCCGACGCCGACGCGGTCGCCGAGCGCGGCGCGCAGATCGTGGCGTCCGCTGCAGCCGTCGCGGTGGCGAATCGCGATCGCTTCACCTTCGCCGTGTCGGGCGGCCGTACCCCCTGGAGGATGTTCGAGGCGCTCTACGGGCGCATGCCCTGGGAGAAGGTGACGATCTTCCAGGTCGACGAGCGGATCGCGCCAGAAGACGATCCCGACCGCAATCTGACCCAACTCCAGCGCGCGCTCCCACCGGGCGGCGCGGCGGACGTGCGCCCCATGCCTGTCTGGGCGGAGGACCTCGAGGCCGCCGCTGCGATCTACGCAGACGCCCTCCCCGACCAACTCGATCTCGTGCATCTGGGCCTCGGCCCCGACGGGCACACGGCCTCGCTCGTGCCCGGTGACGCGGTTCTCACCGTCCATGATCGCGATGTCGCGCTCACCGGCCCGTATCAGGGACGGAGGCGAATGACGTTGACGTACCCCGCGCTGAATCGCGCGCGTCAGATGCTCTGGCTCGTCACGGGTGACGACAAGGTCGATGCGCTGCGACGGCTGCGTGCCGGCGATCAGTCGATTCCGGCCGGCTGGATCTCGACGGAGAATGCGCTCGTCCTCGCGGACGCGGCTGCGGCAGGATCCACGCCATGAGCGACGAGACCCCGCGCAAGTACCCGTATGAGCCGAAGGCCCCGGCCGTGCTCGCGGTCGACGTCGGCGGCTCGCATGTGAAGGCGGTCCTGAACGGCATCGACGAGCGCAGGCGCTTCGCCTCCGGCCCCAAGCTCACCGCGCAGGAGATGGTCGACGGCGTGCTCGACATGACGAAGGACTGGGACTACGTCTGCGTCTCGGTCGGCTGCCCGGCGCCGGTCCGCGACGACAAGCCCGTGCACGACCCCGTCAACCTGGGGACCGGCTGGGCCGGCTTCGACTTCGAGAAGGCCTTCGGCAAGCCGACGAAGGCCATCAACGACGCGACCATGCAGGCGCTCGGGAGCTACCAGGGCGGCCGCATGCTCTTCCTCGGACTCGGGACGGGTCTCGGCTCGACCATGATCCTCGACGGGGTCCTCGCGCCGATGGAGCTCGGCCACCTCGCGTACAAGAAGGGCGTCTGGGAGGACTACGTCGGCGAGGCCGCGCTCGAGCGCCTCGGTCACAAGCGGTGGACGAAGATGGTGCTCTACGCCATCGAGCAGTTCACCGCCGCGCTCGAGCCGGACTACGTCGTCCTCGGGGGCGGGAACGCGCGCAACCTCGGCGAGCTCCCGCCGCACTGCCGGCTCGGCCACAACGAGGACGCGTTCCTCGGCGGCTTCCGCCTCTGGGTCGAGGATTGACGCGGCCAGCAGGAGAGCGCCTAGCGGAACCTCCGATGCTCGGCGTCGCCACCTCGGCCGACGACGAGGTCGGAGACGAGATCCGGCGAGAAGAGCCCGTGCTCGACGACGCCCGGCGTAGTCGAGAGCCATGACGCGAGGGCCACCGGATCGTCGACAGGGCCCGTGTAGTCGGCGATGACTCCGCCGTCTGGGCTTCGGACAGCGTCGCGGAGCTCGACTGAGCCCAGCCGCCTGAGCGTCGCCGCGAGGCCGAACTCGAGGAGCTCGAGGGGCACGGGAGGCATCAGCTGCTCGACGAGCTTGTCCGACGAGACGATGACGACGAATCGTCGAGCCGCCGCTGCGACCGCCTTCTCGCGCGTGTGTGCCGCTCCGCCGCCCTTCACGACCCAGCCCGACGGCGCGACCTGGTCCGCCCCGTCGATCGCGATGTCGAGCTCCGCGAGGGCATCCACGCCCGAGAACGGCTCGACCGCCAGGCCGAGCTCGCGCGCCGCCGTCTCGGTCGCGAGCGACGTGGCGACGCAGCGCAGCGACAACCCCCTCCGCGCCAGGGCCGGCAGCAGGAACGCAACGGTGGAGCCCGTCCCGAGCCCGACGCGCATGCCGTCCTCGACGAGCTCGGCTGCCGCGTCCGCGGCGACCTGCTTCTCGCGTCCGCTAGCCACCGATGAGATCCTGCGCGGTCGAGGAGGTCGCCGATTGCGTCGACCGTGACGTCGGGCGGCGGGTGCGCGGCGAGAACGTCCGGGTCGTTCGCGAACTGCCCCTGCTTCGGGAGCACGGTCGTCACGCGCTCTCCCCAGTGCAGCTTCGCTGCAGCGAGGATCCTCACCTTGTCGTCCACGAGCACATACCGCTGGGCGGGGTACCGCCGCTCGACGTCGTCGAGCTCGTGCTCCTTGTGCACGTAGACGAGGACGCCGTCGACGGCGGCCGCGATGCCTGCTCGTACGACCTTCCTCGGCTGGAAGACGGCGTCGCCGTCGGTCAACACGACCGTCGGTCCGTCGGCGCGCAGCCGACCGAGCACGTCGAGCGCGCGCGGGTAGAGACGCTCCGCGAACGGGTACTCGAGGAGGTACTCGCAGACGGCGAGCAGCCGCGGGTCCCTCGCGTCGGACTCCCACCACTCCTGGACGGCACCGAGGTAGTCGCGGTAGCCGAGCTCCACGAAGCGCCGCTCCTGGATCGTCCAGTACGCGGCGCGTGCGTCAGGCCCGTACTCGCGGTCGAGGTGGCGCTCGAGATCCTCGCGGATGCGGTCGTTGTCGAGGAGCGTGTCGTCGACGTCGACGAGGAAGGTCGTGGGCGGCCTGCTCACCGCGACATCCTCTCGCAACTCCGTCATGATCTGGGCCGCAGCGGCGGCCCCAAGGGGAGGACTCGAGAGTGAGAGCTCCAGCACAAGCGCTCGTGACGGCGATGGTGACTGCGCTGCTGCTCATCGGCTGCGGCGGATCGGACTCCCAGACCGTGAACGGCTGCGTCATCGAGCCGGAGACCCAGTGCGCCAACATCGACCTCTCGGGCGCCGACCTCGAGGGGGCGGACCTCTCGCGCGCGGTTCTCTCGAGCACGAACCTCGAGGGAACGAACCTGAGCGGGGCGAACCTCACGGAGGCCGACCTGAGCGACGCGCAGATCGTCGACACGGATCTCTCGAATGCCGACCTCACGAGCGCGAACCTCACGGGCGCCACGATCGAGGGCACGGATCTCACCGACGCGACTCTCTGCGGGACGACGCGGACCGACGGCACGATCGACGACACGAGCTGCCCCGCCCCGACGGACACCACGGAGACGGACACCGAGACGACGGAGACGACCGAGGTCGCGGAGGCCGAGGTCACGGCGTTCGAGCTCTCGGAGCTCGACTGCGGATCCGCCACGACCGGCCCTGTCACTGTCACGTGGGAGACCGAGAACGCGACAGCGGTCGAGATCGCGGTCGACACCGCGACCCCGAAGAGCGGTGGGCCGAGCGGCTCGACGACGGTCGTCGTCGCCTGCGACGGCGAACCGCACGCGATCACGATCACGCCGCAGAGCGACTCCGGGCCCGGCGTGCCCGACACGAAGGAAGTGAGCTCGGGCTAGCGCCGGACGTCGACGCGGCCGCGGCCGAATGCATCCATCCGGCCCCAGCGGCCGGGGATGTCGAGCAGCTCGAGCTGGCCGATGTCCTGCGGGAGCGCAGGATCGACGACGAGGTGCTCTCCCTGGGGCTCGAGCCCGAGCATCGTGCGGAGAAGGAGGAGCGGCGTCCCCGTCGACCACGCCTGTGGACTGCACGCGGTCGGGTACTGGACCGGGTACTTCGTCTGGTTGCGCGGGTACCCGCCGAACGCCTCCGGAAGCCGTCCGTCGAAGAACTCGGCCGCATCGAGGATCCCGGCGGCGATCTCGGCCGCCTCCTCCTTGAAGCCGTAGCGGCGCAGGCCCCAGGCGATGAACGAGTTGTCGAACGGCCACACGGTTCCCGTGTGGTAGCCGATCGGGTTGTAGCGGGCCTCGCCCGCCGCGAGCGTCCGCACTCCCCACCCCGAGAAGAGACGCGGGCCGAGGAGGTGGCGCGCGACCGCCTTCGCCTTCGACTTGTCGACGATCCCACTCCAGAGGAGATGGCCGTTGTTCGATGCGAGCGCGTCGACCTGTCGCCCGTCCGGGTCGAGCGCGAGCGCGAAGTACTCGTCGTCCTCGACCCAGTAGTCGCGGTTGAACCGCCGCTTGAGATCCGCCGCGTCGCGCTCGAGCCGGTCGGCGAGCTCGGCGTCCTTCCAGATCTCGCGCGCCAGCCGCGCGCCGCGGAGCTTCGCGTCGTACGCGTATCCCTGCAGCTCGCAGGTAGCACGCGGGAAGCCCGGCAGCGAGCCGTCGCGGAACGAGATCGAGTCCCAGGAGTCCTTCCAGCACTGGTTCTCGAGCCCGCTCTCCTCGTTGCGACGCCGGTACCAGATGTACCCCGTGCCCTGGAGGTCCGCGTACTCGTCGATCCAGTTCAGCGCCGCGCGCGCCTCGATCTCGAGCTCGCGCACGAGAGCGCGATCGCCCGTCCAACGCTCGTACTCGTCGAGGAGCACGACGTAGAGCGGCGTCGCGTCGACGGATCCGTAGTACGGCGAGTGCGGGCGCTCCTCGAACGCCGTCATCTCCCCGTAGCGCATCTCGTGGAGGATTCGTCCTGGATCCTCGTCGCGGAAGTCGTCGACTCGGACACCTTGCCAGTCGCCGAGCGCGCGGAGCGTCGTTGCCGCGAGCTCGGGAGTGAAGGGCAACGCCTGCAGGCTCGTGAAGATGCTGTCGCGGCCGAACATCGTCATGAACCATGGGAGCCCGGCGGCGGGCAGCGACCGCCCTCCGGCGATCGGGGGCGAGAAGCGCAGGGCGGCGAGGTCGACGAGGCTTCGCCGGTACGTCGCCTTGAGCCCGTCCCGCTCACACTCGACGCGGGGGCGTCCTCGAGCCAGCGCTCGAGGTTCCGCCGCATCCGCGTCAGCGCGCGCTGCGGATCCTGCGGCTCGATGGGCGCCTGGCCGGCACCCAGACGTGCCGTGACGACGTCGACATGGGTCTTCCACTCGCCGTGGGCGGGGATCCTGACCTTGAACGTGAGCCCGTTCCCGTCGTAGCGTGCCGGCGCGCTCGCCGTGATCTCGGTCGCCCGTGCGAAGGGCCCGCGCTCGTACCCGAGCGTGAGCTTCCGTCGCTCGGCCGACGCGGTGTACGTGCCCTTCTTCTTCAGCGCGTCCTTCACCTCGAAGAGGTCGGCGAAGTCGCAGCCCGCGTCGATTCGCACCTCGAGCGACACCGCCTTGCCCGCGTGGTTGAGGATCGTGAGCTCTTCGTGAAACCCCGTGGCCACCGCGCGCTGCCGGATCACCGACAGCTTGGCGTCGATGTAGACGGTGCCGGTCCCGGGCACGAGGAAGAACCGCGTTTCGAAGTACTGGAGGTCGTCCACCGACAGCGGGTTGAGCCGCTCTCCGTTCACGGTCAGGACCCAGCGTGAGAGAAAGCGGGTATCGAAGGAGAAGAGACCGGTCGGATCGGTCATCGACGCCTCGATGTCGCCGCGTTCGTCACTGACCACGAACGTGTTCCCGTCGAGGATCTTGACGAGACCGTCGCTCACGTGCGCGCCTTCCGCCGCGACCGAGGCGGGCTCGGGAACAGCCGTTGCATGCGGACCAGCAGCCGCCAGTCGCCCTCGACCGCGAGGTCGCCGCGAAGCACGGCGGCGACGGCGTTGAGCCTCCCGGTAGCGATCTTGTCGAAGACGGCCTTGTCGGCCCTGACGACGCAGGTCGCGACGTTCGACTTCGTGCCGACGGAGATCGTCCCCTTGTCGACCGCGACGACCCAGCGTCTGACTCGGCGACCATCGACGATGTCGAACCTCGTCGCACCCGTCGCCTTTCGCAGCAGCGGCTCGTCCGACCGTGAACCGAGCTCGGCGAAGAAAGCAGCGGTCGGATCGGCGGCTTGGGCCATTGGTGGCACCCTAACCGGACTCGGACTTCGAGGCGAGGCGTGTCGCGACGAACGGGTAGACGAGCACCGAGACCATGCCCGCGCCGATGAGCGACGCTGCGACGGCGTTCGAGATATCGCCGCGCTCCTGTGCGATCCCGACGATCGCGACGACGAGAGGCAGGGCCGTCGCGCCGAAGAGCGCGAGGCTCGTTGTCTCGCGCCGTCCGAGCTCACGCAGCCACAGCAGTGCCGACGCCCCGCGCGTGACGAGGAAAACGCCGAGGAACACCGCCGTGAGAGCGAGACCCTCGACCGTCAGCAGGCTGTCGACGTCGAAGTTCATCCCCGTCACGACGAAATAGACCGGGATGAGGAAGCCGTAGCCGATCCCCTCGAGTCGCATCCGCACGACCTTCCCTTCCGGCGATTCGAGCACGAGGCCGACGAGGACTCCGGCCGCGAAGGCTCCCAGCACGAACTCGAACCCGGCATCCGCGGCGAGAAACACGAGCAGCACGAGGAGGAAGATCGACGCGCGCACACCGACCTGTCCGGTGGTGTGGAGCGTGTCCTGTGCGATGCGCAGGAGACGCGGTGGGCGTGCCTGCAGCGCAATCTTCGCCGCGCCCGCGATGAGCCCGCCGAAGACGACGAGGAGGACGAACTCCGTCGCGGCGCCGTAGACGCCGGTCAGGAAGACCGAGATGAAGATGATTGGCCAGAACTCACCGGCGACGCCCATGCCCAGGACGGCCCGGCCCAACGGCGTGGGCAGCAGCCGAGCGTCCGACAGGATCGGTACGAGCGTCCCGAGCGCCGTGGTCGACACGGCCACGGCGAGCAGCCACCACTCGACGTCCGCGCCCGCACCGTCGAGAGCGACGCCCACCGCCATGCCGATCGCGAGCGACATTCCCCAACCGAGCGTCCCGCGACGCAGCACCTTCGTTGGGACGCGATGCTCGATCACCTCGATCCCGGCGAAGAAGAAGAGCAGCGCGAGGCCGAAGTCCGCGATGAAGCCGATGTACTCGTTGACCGTCGCGAGGCCGAGCACCTCCGGCCCGATGAGGATGCCGAGCACGATCTCCACGACGACCGTCGGCAGGACGAGCCGAAGATGCCAGCGCGACAGCACCGTCGCGAGCGTCGTGCAGAGAAACACGAGGACGAGCGAGCGCGCATCCTCCCGAGCCAGTTCCGCGGCGAGGAGGTCGCTCATCGCGCGAGCAGGGCGCTACGCCTGTTCGGCCGCGGCGTCCGTGTCCTCGGCGAGGCCAGCGCCGCATGCAGTGGTGAACACGTCGTAGCGCCGCATCTTCTCACGCCTCCCCACACTAGACTCACGCCCAGCTCCTCGAGAGGAGACAGACGTGGCGAAGGTCGACTATGACGCGGTCGTCCTCGGCAGGGGCCTCTGCGGAACTGTCGCGGCGTTGCCGGCTATGGAGAGGGGCTGAGCACGGCTGTGGAGCAAGAGGGTCATCCCCCCTCGCACACGGGGTCAGCGGCGCCGGCTACGCCGAGTCCGCTCGAGCTTCTCCGGAGCAACTCGTACGTCGTGCTGCTCGTGTTCGGCGCGATCATCGGTGTGCCGGTTGCGGCGGCCGCGTACGGCTTTCTCGAGGGTGTCACCGAGCTGCAGCAGTATCTGTTCGACTCCCTGCCCGGCGACCTCGGCTTCGACACGCAGCCTGCGTGGTGGCCAATTCCGCTGCTTGCCTTGAGCGGCCTCCTGGTGGCGCTCACGATCCGGTACCTGCCGGGAACTGCAGGGCACAAGCCGGCAGAGGGGTTCAAGGCATCCGGACCCGTGCCGCCGATCGAGCTCCCCGGGATCGTCATTGCCTCGTTCGCCACTCTCAGCCTCGGGGTCGTCCTCGGCCCGGAAGCGCCTCTGATCGCGATCGGCAGCGGCATCGGAGTCCTGATCGTCCGCCTGGTCAAGCGCGACGCGCCCGAGATGGTGAGTGTCGTGATCGGGGCGGCCGGGAGCTTCGCCGCGATCAGCACGCTCCTCGGCTCGCCTCTCCCGGCCGCGTTCCTGATGATGGAGGTGACCCCGATCGGCGGCGCGATGCTCGGAGTGGTCCTCGTGCCTGGGCTACTCGCCGCCGGTGTCGGCTCGCTGATCTTCATCGGGCTCGGCAGCTGGACTGGATTCGGTACCTTCTCGCTCGCGGTCCCGGACATCCCCCCGGCCAGCAGCCCTGGTGTGTCCGAGTTTCTATGGGCGTTCGTGATCGGCGTGATCGCGGCGATCCTCGGCGCAGTCATCAAGCGGCTGGCGCTGCTGCTCCAGCCGATCGTCGAACGCCGGACGGTGCTCTTGACACCCGTCGTCGGCGTCGCGATCGGTCTTGTCGTGCTGATCTTCGTCGAAACAACAGGGAGAAGCTCGGCCGAGGTGCTCTTCTCCGGACAGGATCAGCTCCCAGGCCTGATCGAAGGCGCCGACAGCTGGACGGTGGGGGCGCTGCTGATGCTTGTCCTCTGCAAGGGCCTCGCGTACAGCTTCTCGCTGAGCAGCTTCCGAGGCGGCCCCATCTTCCCGAGCATGTTCATCGGCGCGGCTGGGGGCATTGCGCTCTCCCACCTTCCCGGCCTGCCGATGATCGCGGGTGCGGCAATGGGAATCGGCGCGTTGATGGTCGCAATGCTGGGACTGCCGCTCACGTCCGTTCTCATCGTGAGTGTGTTCCTTCAGGCTGACGGCCTGACTCTGATGCCGCTCGTCATCGTCGCCGTCGTGGTCTCCTACGTCGTCTCAGCCCGACTCCCGCATACGCCCGGCTCCGCGGCCCATTCCTAGGCGCTGCCATTGGGGAGTCGTCTCATCGCCAAGCGTCGTACGGACCGCGCGGCGGCTGTGAGATGAATAGGGTTCAGTTCCCAGCGCAGCCGCTCAGGAAACGGAGGAAGTGATGGAAGAGATCGGCCCCGTCGAGTACATGATTGTGTCGTTCCCCGGCAACCGGTTCACAGGCGAGATCGCACCTGCACTTGGGAAGCTCGTCGAGTCGAACACGATCCGGATCATCGACTTGGCGTTCGTGGGCAAGGATGAGGACGGCGCCGTCGCGGCATTCGAGCTCAGCGACGTCGACGAGGAAGTCCGGCGCGGCCTCGAGGCGCTCGGCCTCGAAGCGACCGGGCTGCTCGGCGAGGAGGACCTGATGGACGCTGCCGAGGAGCTCGAGCCGGGCTCGTCGGCAGCGATGCTCCTCTGGGAGGACATCTGGGCAGCCGAGCTCGCGTCCGCCCTCCGGGGCGCAGGCGGCGAGCTCGTCGCCATCGGTCGCATCCCGCACGATGTCGTCATGGAGGCGCGCGAGGCCTTGCTCTCCGCCGCCGCCACCACACAGGAGGGTTGAGATGTTCCGACGCAGAGGAGGTCTCGTTCGCGCAGCCGCGACGACCGCGGTGGTCGCGGGCACAGCCGGTGCCGTCAGGCACCGCCAGGATCAGAAGTACTCCGCCCAGGACCAGGAGGCATACGACCAGCAGATGGCGGCACAGCAGGCGGCAGCCGCGCAGGCCGCACCGGCTGCTCCCGCCCAGCCGGACTACACCGCCGAGCTCGAGCAGCTCGCCCAGCTGAAGGCGCAGGGAATCCTCACCGACGAGGAGTTCGAGGCGAAGAAGAAGCAGATCCTCGGCATCTGATGTTCACGCACGACCGACGTGAAAGGAGAACGAGTGCTCGCAGCTGACTATCCGTTCCTGGACATCCTCTGGACGATGTTCATCTTCTTCCTGTTCGTGATCTGGATCTGGATCCTGATCACGGTGTTCGTGGACATCTTCCGGCGGAAGGACACGTCCGGGTTCGCCAAGGCGGCGTGGATCATCTTCGTGATCCTCTTGCCGTATCTCGGCGTGTTGATCTACCTCATCGCGAATCACGATGGGATGGCCGACCGGAACCTCGCGCATATCCAGAAACAGCAACAAGCGACGGATGCGTACATCCAGACCGTCGCCGGGTCGGGCGGCGCGGCCGGGGAGATCGAGAAGGCGAAGGGCCTCCTCGACTCGGGCGCGATCACGCAGGCCGAGTTCGACGCGATCAAGGCGAAGGCGCTGGCCGCGAGCTAGCGCGCCGTCGGAGCGGAGGGGCGCCTTACGGCTCCCCTCCGCTCGTCGCCGCCATCGCCACCGCGCGTTAGGCTCGTCCGATGTCCGACGTCGCCGTCGCGCAACCGCCTCCTGAAGCGGACTCGCGGCAGCACAAGCTGCTGCGGATCTCGGCCTGGATCGTCGGGACGCTCCTCGTCCTCGTCCTCCTGCACCTGGCGGGAATCGACGTCTGGGGCTGGTTCACCCAGCTCTGGGACACCCTCACCGAGATCTCGATCGGCTACATCATCCTGGGCTGTCTCTTCCAGGGACTCCAGACCGTGCTCACCGCGCTCGGCTGGTACGGGATTCTCCGCTACGCGTACCCCGGCGGCGTCACCTACATGCCCGTGCTCGCCGCGTACGCGACCGGCGTCGCACTGAACAACTTCGTACCCGCGAACATGGGCACGTTCGTGATGCTCCTCATGTACGTCGCGATCGTCAGGGGCGCGACATTCCCCGGCGTGCTCGGCGGCTACATCGTCCAGAAGATCTTCTACATGGTCATCGGCACGTTGATCTACATCTACCTCTTCAGTGCCGTCGCCGGCTCGTTCGACTTTCAGTTCGGCAACGAGAAGGATGCGGTCGTCAATCATCCCGTCCTTGTCCTCGGCGTCGCCGCCGGCGCGATCTTCCTCGTCGCGATCCTTCTGCGCATCTTCTGGGCCTGGGTCAAGAAGATGTGGGCCAGGGCGGTCGAGGGCGCTGCGATCCTCACCGATCTCCGGGCGTATGTGAAGTGGGTGCTCCTGCCCCAGATGGGTGGCTACGCCGCGAAGGTGATGGTCATCGTCGTCTTCCTCGCCGCCTACGGCATTCCGGTGACCTTCGGCTCGGTGATGAGCGTGCTCGGCTCGAACCAGCTCGCGAACATCCTCTCCTTCACGCCCGGCGGGATCGGCGTCAACCAGGCCTTCAACTCGTTCGCGCTCGAGAGCTACACGGACGGGACGACGGCGACCGCGTACTCGCTCGGGCAGCAACTCATCACGACGGCGTTCAACGTCGGCTTCGCGATCACTCCTCATCTGCGTCGTCTTCGGCTGGCAGGGCGGCTCGAAGCTCGTGAAGGACTCCTATTCCGACGCGAAGGTGAAGAAAGAGGAGATGAGCGAGGGCCGGCGTGAGAAGAAGGAGACGAAGCGGGAGGCGCGACGTGCCTCGGGACGCCAGGGTCTGATGCGCGTGTTCCGACGCTCCGAGGACGACGACGCCACGGACGACGACTGACGGTTACCGCTTGACGGCGCGGATCGCATGCGAGAGGGTTGACGCTAGATGTGCTGTCTCGCGCTGACCGCCGGCTTCCTCGGGCCCCGCATCGCCCTCTTCTTCTGGTGGATCTTCGGCAACAAAGTCGACGTCGCCTTCGACACCTGGATCTGGCCCCTCCTCGGGCTGATCTTCCTCCCGTGGACGACGCTCGCATACGTGGTCGCGTGGGGGCCGGTATACGACGTGAGCGGGTGGGGCTGGCTGCTCGTCGCACTCGGATTCGCCGCCGACATCGCGACGTACAGCGCCCGGGCGGCGAAGTCCAGGTACCAGACCGCGTACTGAGCTCGCCGACCGCGATCTTCGGGCAGCGCGGGTGACGACCTACACCCGTCGCGACCTCGAAGCGTCGATCCGCGCAAGCGCGTCGTCGATCGACGGGCGGACAGTCGTCTTCCAGCGGTCGGCCCACGGGGTCGACGTCGAAGTCGGCGGCTACGTCACGATCGGCTCGGACACGCTCGGGCAGGTGCACGAGCTCGCGCACGCGTGGGTCGAGGGCGCCGAGCTCGCTGCGGCGCTCCCGGACGGGGTCGAGTCGCCTTCTGACTCGCGCGTTGCTGTCGTTCGCGGGAACGGGGTCGTGCTCGACTCCGACGCGAGGCCGTTCCACGACGTCCCGTTCGCACGCGCGGCGAGCACCGTCGTCGACGAGCATCTCGCGAGCGGGAGAGCGTCGCGCGCGGCGCTCGACGTCGGCACGATGGTCCTCGAGCCCGAGATCCGGTTCACGCTCGACTCCGGCGGATTCGACCGCCATACGTTCTTCTGCGGACAGTCCGGGTCGGGGAAGACGTACGCGCTCGGCACCGTACTCGAGAGGTTGATTCTCGAAACCACGATCCGCATCGTCGTGCTCGACCCGAACTCGGACTTCGTGGAGCTCCGGCACGTCCGCGAGGGAGTCGAGTCCGGCCTCGCCGAGCGCTACCGCGACCGCCGCGGCCGACTGTGAGGTACGGCGAGGAGGCCTGTCGGGCCGCGACCGGCTCCACGTTCGCTTCACCGACTGCGACGCTGAGGAGCAGGCCGCGGTCCTCCGCCTCGACCCGATCGCCGACCGCGACGAGTACGGAGCGCTCGTGGATCTGCTCGACGCAGGTGTCGAGCGACAGCAGGGGACCGTGGGCGACATCGCAGCTGCTCTCACTCGCCTCGCCGAGCCCGCACGTGCACGCGCTCGGTGCGCGGACGCGAAACCTCGGCCTCCACCGCTGGCCGATCTGGTCGGTCGGAGACGAAGGATCGGTCCAGGACCTCGTGCAGCCCGGTGGCCCGCGCGTCGTCGTCGTCGACCTCGGATCGCTGGAGACGCCCGGCGAGAAGGCGATCGCCGCCGAGAGCGTCCTCGCTGCACTGTGGCGCCGTCGCGGGTCGCGCGAGCCGACGCTGATCGTGATCGACGAGGCGCACAACGTGTGTCCGCGCGAGCCCGACGATCCGGTCACTGCGCTGGCCACCGAGTATGCGGCGCGCATCGCGGCCGAGGGCAGGAAGTTCGGCCTCTACATGCTCGTGTCGACGCAGCGCCCCCAGCGCGTGAACGAGCTCGTGGTGTCCCAGTGCGACAACCTCGTTCTCATGAGGATGATCTCTGCCGGTGATCTTGCGTATGTCGGCCAGCTGCTCTCGGTCGCTCCCGCGCCGCTGATCGAGCGCGCGTCGTCGTTTCGCATGGGCGAATCGCTCGTCGCAGGGAAGATCGCGTCGCATCCCGCGTTCGTCCGCTTCGGGCCGCGGATCGCCGAGGAAGGCGGCGCCGACGTGCCGGCGGCGTGGGCGGAGACGAGCGGCACGACGGCCTGAAACTGCGTCGGCGGCGGTGAGGCTCTCCGGCTTTTCAGCGTCGCGGTGACGCCGACGCATGAAGCTGCTCAGCCGACGAGGCGCAGTGCGGCCGCCTCGATCTCGTCCTCGGAGACGAGGACGAGCCGTGCCGCGTCGCCGAGCGGGACGAACGAGTCCTTGCTCGTGACACGCGCGATCCGCCCCTCGAAGCCGGCGTCAACGAGCTCGGCGATCACGCCCTCCGAGACGCCGCCCGAGCGCCGCGTTTCGTCGACGACGAGGACGCGCCCGGTCGCGTCCGCCTCGCGGAGGACGTCCTCGACCGGGAGCGGCGCGAGCCACCGCAGGTCGACCAGGCGCGTCCGAATGCCACTGCTCGCGAGCTTCGCCACGACGCGCGCGGAGAGGTGCAGCCCGTTCGCCCAGGTCACGATGGTCAGGTCGCTCCCGTCACCGATCGTCCGCGCGGAGCCGATGGGAACGTGCTCGTCGGTGAGTTCGGCCACCCACCCGTCGTCCCCGTCGCTCAAGGCGTCGCGCGCGTGGTAGAGCGCGATCGGCTCGAGGAAGACGCACACAGAGCCGTCCACTTGAGCTGATTCGGCGCACGTGACGAGCATCGCGGCCGCGTCCTCCGGTCGGGCCGGCGAGGCGACGACGAGGCCCGGGATGTCGCGAAGCACCCCGACCGCGTCGTCGTTGTGGAAGTGCCCGCCGAAGCCGCGCTGGTAGCCGTAGCCGGCGATCCGGATCACCATCCCGTTGCGGTACGAGCGCTGCGAGAAGAACTGGAGCGTCGACGCCTCCCCGCGGAGCTGGTCCTCGGCGTTGTGGAGGTACGCGAGGTACTGGATCTCCGGGATCGCGAGGAAGCCGCTGACCGCCGCGCCGAGCGCGAGCCCGAGGATCGACGTCTCGTCGAGCAGGGTGTCGAAGACGCGGCCGGCGCCGAACCGGGAGTGCAGCCCGCGGGTGACGCCGTATACGCCGCCCTTCACCGCGATGTCCTCGCCGAAGAGCAGCGCGTTCGGGTGGCGCTCGAGCACTGCAGCGAGTCCCGCGTTGATCGCCTGCGCGAGCGTGAGAGGCTCCTCCGAGGCGAGCCGGACGCGCGCCGCCTTCTCCGCGACGACGGCCGGCGAGCGCGGGGCGAGCGGCGCCATGACCTGCTCCGCCGTCGTCATCTGCGGAAGCGTCGCCACCTCGAGCGCGAGCTCACGTGTCTCGTCGCGCGCCGCGACGTAGTCGTCGGCGAGCTCCGGCCCCGTCGCGCGGCCGGCGGACACGAGCCAGCGGGCCGTCCCGAGGATCGGGTCCTTCTCGTAGTCGGCGCGGATCGCCTGCGGAGCGCGGTACGCCATCTCCGCGTCCGCGCCGGCATGGCTCAGGTACCGGACGCAGCGAAGGTGCAGCACGGCGGGACGCCGGCGCTCGCGCACCCACTCGGCGAGCTCCGTCGCGACGCCGAGCACCTCTGCCGGGTCGTGGCCGTACGCGACCTCGTACCGCAGCTCCTTGCGGGCGGTGAGCGCCGACTCGACCCAGCCGGCCGGGCTCGGCACGCTGATCCCGAGCCCGTTGTCCTCGCACACCCATAGGAGCGGCAGCGGGAGCCCCTGGAAGGCGATCTGCGCGCTCGTGTTGAGCGCAGCCTGCGCGGTGGCGTGGTTGAGGGACGCGTCGCCGAAGGAGCAGAGGACGATCGCGTCGGCCTTCCAGGGGCTCGTCACCCCGAGGCGGGCCGCGCGGTCGACGGCGAGCGCCATCCCCACCGCGCGCGGAAGGTGCGATGCAATCGTCGAGGTCATCGGGAGGATCGCGAGCTCCTTTCGCCCGAAGACCTTGTGTCGCCCGCCAGCGATCGGCTCGACAGCGGCCGCGACGACCCCGAGCAGCACGTCGCGCAGTCCTTCGATGCCGGCCTGCGAGGCACGGGCGAGGTAGAACGCCCCCGAGCGGTAGTGCAGGAGCGCCGGGTCGTCCACGCGCAGCGCGAGCGCGACGGCGGCGTTCGACTCGTGCCCGGCCGACCCGATCGTGTAGAAGCTCCGACCGTGCTGCTGGAGCCAGCGCGCCGCGTAGTCGGCCTGGCGGCTGTCGACCTGCGCGCGCCAGAGCTCCTCGACCTCGGGCGGCGCAGTGCGGAGCGTCCCGCTCGGCTCGAGCGCCCTCAGGGCATCGAGGAGGTGCTCCTCGAGCGGGTCGAGCTCGGCGGCCACGGGCCGCGGAGAGGACGGGATCAGACGACGACCGGCTGCTCCAGCTCGGCGTTCCACTCGCCGGCCACGGCGAGCGCGTTCATGCGTGCGCGGTGGACGAACGCCGCCTGGGCAGCGTCGACGTTCGCGGGATCTCCTCGCCAGGCCTCGAGCGCCGACGCCTGCAGCGCGCGGCCGTAGGAGAACGAGAGCGGCCACGGTCCGCCGATCCGGTTGATCGCGTTCAGGTTCTCCGTCGCCTCGACCTCGGACTGGCCGCCGGAGAGGAAGACGATCCCCGGAACGGCCGCCGGTACATGGGTCATGAAGCACTGCACCGTGAGCTCGGCGATGCGTGACGCGGGCGCCTGCTCCGGACAGCCCTTGCCCGAGATGACCATGTTCGGCTTCAAGAGCGTCCCGCGGAGGTCGACGCGCTGGACGAGGAGCTCGTGGAACGTCCACTTCAGCGTGCGCGACGTCACGTCGTAGCAGCGCTCGATCGTGTTGTCGGCGTCCATGAGGACTTCCGGCTCCACGATCGGCACGATCCCGGCCTCCTGGCAGAGCGCCGCGTAGCGCGCGAGCGCGTGGGCGTTCGCGCGGATGCAGCCCACCGAGGGAATGCCGTCGCCGATCGTGATGACGGCGCGCCACTTCGCGAACCGTGCGCCGAGCTCCCGGTACTCCTCGAGCCGGCCGCGCAATCCGTCGAGCCCCTCGGTCACCTTCTCGCCGGGGAAGCCGGCCTGGTCGTGCGCGCCCGTGTCGACCTTGATTCCCGGGATCACACCCTTCGAGGAGAGCACCTCGGGGAACGGCGTGCCGTCGTCCGTCGACTGGCGGATCGTCTCGTCGTAGAGGATCACGCCTCCGATCGCGTCCTCCATGCCGGAGGCCGTGAACAGCAGCTGGCGGTACGCGCGCCGGCTCTCCTCGGTCGACTCGACCCCGATCGAGTCGAAGCGCTTCTTGATCGTCCCGGTGGACTCGTCCGCCGCGAGGATCCCCTTGTGGTCGGCGACGATCGCCGTCGCGGTCTCGTGCAGCTCGTGCACTCCCATGGCTAGCGCGCTCCTTTCATCAAGCTCTGGATCTTCGTCAATGGATGGGACGCGACGATGCGGCGGAACGTGCCCGACCGCGACCGCATCACGATCGACTCGGTCTCGACCCGGTCGCCGACGACGCGGACCCCGCGCAGCAACGCGCCGCTCGTGACACCGGTTGCCGCGACGAACACATCCTCGCCCTGCACCAGATCGTCCGCAGTCAGCACGCGGTCGATATCGAATCCCGCGTCCACGAGTCGTGTGCGCTCGTCGTCGTTACGCGGCCACAGCTTTCCCTGCATCGCGCCGCCGAGGCACTTGATCGCCGCGGCCGAGATGACGCCCTCCGGCGTCCCGCCGATGCCCATGAGCAGATCGACGCCGGTACCGGCCTGAGCGGCCGCGATCGCCGGCGCGACGTCGCCGTCGCGGATGAGATTGACCCGCGCGCCGGCCTCGCGCAGCTCGGCGATGAGGTCGTCGTGGCGATCGCGCTCGAGGACGACGACTGTGAGGTCGTTCACCCCGCAGCGCTTCGACTCGGCGACGCGCTCGAGGTTCTCGGTCGGCGTCGCGTCGATGTCGATCGCGTCGGCCGCCTCCGGCCCGGCGGCGATCTTGTCCATGTACAGCGCAGCGCCCGGGAAGAACATGGTGCCGCGCTCCGAGACGGCGATCACGGCGATGGCGTTCGGCATGCCGAGCGCCGTGAGGCGCGTGCCCTCGAGCGGGTCGACCGCGACGTCGACCTCCGGCCCGGAGCCGTCGCCGACCTCCTCGCCGTTGAAGAGCATCGGCGCCTCGTCCTTCTCTCCCTCCCCGATGACGACGATGCCGCGCATCGCGACGGTGTCGAGCATGAGGCGCATCGCGTCGACCGCCGCCTGATCTGCCGCGACCTTGTCGCCGCGCCCGATCCAGCGCGACGCGAACGTGGCTGCAGACTCGGTGACGCGGACGAGCTCGAGCGCAAGGTTCCTGTCGGGTACCTCGGCCACGTCGCTCGATCCTACATCCGGTCCGGCGCTTCGACTCCGACGAGATCCAAGGAGCGCGCGATCACGCTCTGCACCGCCGACACGAGTGCGAGCCGGAACGCTTCCTGCTCGGACTCGAGGACGCGGTGCTCGTGGTAGAAGCGGTGGAAGTCGTCGGCCACGCGAATCGCGTAGATCGGAATCGCGTGCGGCGCGCGGCGCTCGGTGGCCTCGGCGACGACCTTCGGGAACTCGAGCAGGCGCTTCACGAGCTCGCGCTCCTCGACCGCAAGCGACGTGTCTTGGTGGATAACGGGGTCAGACCCGGGGTCAGACCCCTCCGCATTGCGGAGGATCCCGGCGATACGGGCGTGCGCGTACTGCACGTAGTAGACGGGGTTCTTGTTCGACCTCTCCTTCGCGAGATCGACGTCGAGCTCGATCGTCTGGTCGTGGCCGCGAGAGACGAGATACCAGCGCGCGGCGTCGACGCCGATCGCGTCGATCAGCTCGTCGACGAAGACGACGTCGCCGCGCCGCTTCGACATCTTCTTCGCCTTGCCGCCCTCGACGAGATGGACGAGCTGGTAGATGAGCACCTCGAGCGAGTCGCTGGAATGACCGAGCATCTCCGCGAGCGCCTGGAGCCGGGAGACGTAGCCGTGATGGTCCGCGCCGAGGACGTACACGAGCCGGTCGAAGCCGCCAGCGTACTTCCGTCGCATGTAGGCCGCGTCCTTCGCGAAGTACGTCGGCTCGCCGTCCGAGCGCACGAGGACGCGGTCCTTGTCGTCGCCGTGCGCGCTCGTCCTCGCCCACACCGCGCCGTCCTCCTCGAACGTGTCGAGGAGCGCCACCGCCTCGGCGATCTCCGCCTCGACCTCGGTCTCGCGCGTCCACGAGTCGAAGTGGATGCGGAAGCGCTCGGAGCGTCTCCTCGATTCGCTCCATCATCGCGGCCGCCGGATCTTCGGCGAGCGTCGCGAGCTCGCCGAGATAGTCGCCGTGGTACCCGTCCTCCGGCGGCTCCTCACCCCGACGCACGGCGTCGACGGACGCGCGGAAGCGCTCCATCTGCACCCCTGCGTCGTTGTAGTAGTACTCGCGCGCAACCTCGTGCCCGGCGAACGCCAGGAGGCGCGCTACCGAGTCGCCGTACGCACCGTTCCGCGCGCTGGCGACGGTGACCGGTCCCGTCGGGTTCGCGGACACCATCTCGACCTGGATCCGCTCGGGCTCGCGCGAAGACCCCGATCCGAACGCTGTGCCCACGGCGACGACCTCGCCCACCGCATCGGCGATCCACGCGTCCGGAAGCCAGAGGTTGACGAAGCCCGGCCCTGCGGCCTCCGCCCGCTCTGCGAGCCCTCGCTCGACAGCTCGCGCAGCGATCTCCTCTGCGATCTCGCGCGGTGGCCGCATCTGCGACCCCGCGAGCTTGAGCGCGACGTTCGTCGCGTAGTCGCCGTGCACCGCATCCGAGGGTCGCTCGAGCTCGACGGCAGCTCCCGCGACCTGGGCGAGCTCGTCGGCGAGGCGTGCGACGGGATCAGCCAACCGGCGCCCCGCGGGAGGCGAAGAGCGTCTCGAGCCGAGACATCTCCTCTGCCGTCCCGACGCCGATCACGACCTCGCCTTCGTCGAGGCGCGCCTCGGGACCCGGCGTCACCTCGAACGAGCCGTCGAGCCGGCGGATCGCGACGATGATCGCACCGGTCGTTTCGTGAGCGCGAAGATCCCCGATCGTCGTTCCCGCCAGCCCTGACGCACGCGTCACCTCGAGCTCCTCGAAGCGAAGCTCCGGCATCGGGCCTCCGGCGGTCGCGACGATGTCCAGAAAGTCGGCGACCTGTGGCTTCACGACGAGGTTTGCGAGCTGCAGTCCAGCGTGGGAGTACGGCTGCACCACCCGATTCGCGCCTGCGAGACGGATCTTGGCGGCCGCTGCCTCGTTCGAGGCCCTGGCGACGATGAACAGGTCGGGACGCGTGGCCCGAGCGGAAAGCGTGATGTAGAGGTTCTTCTCGTCGGAGTCGACCGATGCGACGAGGCCGCGCGCCCGCTCGAGGCCGGCTCGCTCGAGGTCGTCGTCCTCCGTGCCGTCACCGAGCACCACGTGCGATCCGTCTCGCTGCGCCAGAGCCACGGACTCGGGCGTGATGTCCACGATGACGAACGGTGTATTCGTCACCCGGAACTCGGCGGCGACGCTCCTGCCGACACGGCCATATCCGCAGATGATCACGTGATCCCGCAGCTCCTCGATCTCCCTCCGCCTCCTTCTCTCACCGAACACGTCGCTGAGGACGCCGCGGGTGATGGCGTCGACCACGACGCCCGCGATGTAGAAGAAGACTGCCACGCCTGCGAAGAGCAGGACGACCGTGAAGATCTTGCCCGCATCGGTGTCGGGAGCGCTGTCCAGCCCCGTGAGCGTCGTCGAGACGACCGCACGGTAGAAGGAGTCGACCCACCCCTCACCGAGAAGGATCTGGAACCCGACGGTCCCAACGGCGAGGACGGCGGCGAACACGGCCACGGCCCATGCGAAGCGGCGCCAGTAGGACTCGTCTAGCACAGCCGCCATCGTACGGCGGCGCGGTGGCGCGCTAGCGGCTCTTGGCCGAGGGCGCGGCGGTGATCGGGATGACCACGCCGTCGCGATGGAGCGCGACCTGTACTTCCTCGCGCGCCTTGTAGATGCGCCACTTCACGGTCGCCAGCGTGACCTCGAGCGTCTCCGCGATCTCCGTGTAGGAGAGCCCGACGACGTCGCGGAGGAGGAGCGCCATCTTGAGGTCGGGATTGAGCGCCTCGACGGCTCGCCACACGGCGTCGATCGTCTCGGCGCGCTCCGCTGGTGCATCGACAACCTCGAGCGGCGGCGCGTCCTCGATGTTCACGACCGCACGTGGACGGCGCTCGATCGCGCGCAGCTCGTCGAGCACGCGGTTCTTCGTCACCTGGAACAGCCACGTCGTGAAGCGAGAGCGAAGCGAGAAGCTCGGGAGGCCCTGGAAGACTCGGAGAAAGACCTCCTGCGTCAGGTCCTCGGAGAGGCTGCGATCACCAGTCAGTCGCAGGACGTAGTTGTAGACGGGCTGCTCGTATGTCCGAACGATGATCGAGAACGCCCGCTCGTCGCCCCGCTGGGCCTTGCGCAGAACGCCGAGATCTGGCTGGGGTAGCGACATGTGCGCGGCGAGTATAGGCCGAGACTTGTAAAGGCTTCGGTCGGGGCCAGTTACGGAGTCGTTGCGAGCCGAATGCCTGTCATGTCAACGGGAATCGACACACCGAGCATCCCCAGAATGGTGGGTGCGAGATCGGACAATTGCCCCTCCGTGCGGAGCCGCGAAACCCTCGCTCGTGACGATCAGCGGCACCGGATTCGTCGTGTGCGCCGTGTGCGGGCTGACCCCGTCCGGCTCGAGCATGTGCTCTGCGTTGCCGTGGTCCGCGGTCACCAGACAGACACCGTCGGCCGCGTGCACGCACTCGAGCACCCTGCCCGAGCGCCCGGTCGGCCGCCTCGACCGCCGCCGTGACGGCCGGGATCGACCCCGTGTGGCCGACCATGTCCGGGTTCGCGAAGTTCACGACCGCGAACGCGTAGCCCCGTCCGATCTCGTCGCACAGCCGGCTCGCAACCTCGTCGGCCGACATCTCCGGCTTCAGGTCGTAGCTCGCGACGTCGCGCGGCGAGGGAACGAGGATCCGAGTCTCGCCCTCCCACTCCCTCTCCTCGCCGCCGTTGAAGAAGTACGTGACGTGCGCGTACTTCTCGGTCTCGGCGGCGTGGAGCTGGCGGAGGCCGTGCGCGAGAGCACCTCGGCCAGCGTGTTCCGCACCTCCTGCTCGGCGAACGCCACCGGGAACGGGAAGTCCTCGCGGTAGCGCGTCATCGTCGTCAGGTCGAAGCCGGCCTCCAGGAGACGCTGCGAGAGCTGGCGCGCCCGGTCCGGGCGGAAGTTGAAGAAGATCGCAGCGTCGTCCTTCGTCAGGCGGGGTCGGCCGTCGAGGACGACCGGCTCGATGAACTCGTCGGTCACGCCGCGGTCGTAGCTCGCGCGGACCGCGGCGACCGGGTCGCTCGCGTGCGCTCCCTCGCCGTTCACGATCGCGGCGAGCGCTCGATCGGTCCGGTCCCAGCGGCTGTCGCGATCCATCGCGTAGTAGCGGCCGCACACGGTCGCGATCCGCTCGGCCGGAAGCTCGGAGAGGTCGCTCGCAGCAGCGTGGGGCGACACGTCGCGGCCGTCGGTGAACGCGTGGATCCACGTCCGCTTCGCCATGCCCTCGCTCTCCGCCAGCGCGAGGAGCGCGCGAAGGTGCTCGATGTGCGAGTGGACGCCGCCGTACGAGACGAGGCCGAGGAGATGGACGTCGCTCCCGCGCTCTCGAGCGCGACGAAACGCAGCCGTCAACGCCTCGTTGCGTGCGAACGAGCCGTCGGCGACGGCGCGGTTCACGCGCGCGAGATCCTGGAACAGGATCCTCCCCGACCCGATCGTCAGATGACCGACCTCGGAGTTCCCCATCTGCCCGGCGGGAAGCCCGACCGCCTCGCCCGAGGCGCCGAGGCTCGCGTGTGGATATCGCGCCAACAGCGAGTCGAAGACCGGCGTCTCGGCGAGCTCCACGGCGTTCCCCGGGCCAGGCGGGGCGATCCCCCAGCCGTCGAGGACGACCAGGCAGACGAGCTTCCTGACGCCTCTGGTCACCATCGGCTCCCGCCCGGCGGAGCCGGGCTTCGCCGATGGTTGCCACCGCTCGCGGCAGGAGTCTTCGCGCTCGGGCCTTGTGCGTACGTCGAGTATTGTCCTGCGCCCCTCGCGCTCGCCTCCCTTGCGAGCGGCGCCCCAGAGAGCGTCAGGACAATCAAGCAGCCTCGGCGCCCGCTCGGCAGATCGCCTCGAACGACTGCACGTCGAGCGAGGCGCCGCCGACGAGCGCACCGTCGACGTCGGGCAGCGACAGAAGCATCGCGGCGTTCTCCGGCTTCACCGAGCCGCCGTAGAGCACCGGCGCTCCGTGGAGCGACTTGACGAACGCGTGCGCCTCCTGGGCGATCTCCGGCGTCGCCGTCTTGCCGGTCCCGATCGCCCAGACCGGCTCGTACGCGATCACGAGACGCTCGTCCCGTGGGATGCCCGTGACCTGACGCTCGAGCACGGTCTCCGTCGCGCCCGCCTCGCGCTCGGCTTCGGTCTCCCCGACGCAGGCGATGACGTGGAGCCCGGCCTCGAGAGCGGCCTCCGCGCGCAGACGAACCGTCTCGTCTGTCTCGCCGAACAGCTGCCGTCGCTCGGAGTGCCCGACGATCGCTCCCGTCACCCCGAGCTCGGCGAGCATCGACGGCGGACACCTCCCCCGTGAAGGCGCCCTCGAGCTCCCAGTGGACGTTCTGCGCATAGACGCCGATGCCGCTGTCCGGACCGAGGCCCTGCAAGGTCGCCTCGAGCGAGACGTACGGCGGGCACACCACGACGTCGACGCCCTTCGACGCGAGGCGCCGCATCTGCGTGGCGTACTCACGCGCCTGGTGCGCCCCCTTGAACATCTTCCAGTTCCCCGCGACGAGCACGTCGCGATCCTAGAGGCTCGTGCCGCCGCTTCGCGGCAGGGTGCGATCGTGGGATTGGTAGCGTCGCGGCCCATGGAAGCCTGGGAGCAGCGGTTCCGCGCGCCCGTCTCGTCCTTGCCCGACTGGTCGCCGCGTGCGCCCGACCGCGTCGTGTAGGCCTCCAACGAGTCCGGAGTCTGGCAGATCCACGCCTCGGACCTGTCGAGCCGGGCGACGGCGCGCCAGGTGACTGACAGCGACCGGTCGGGCTGACCGACGCGATTCCCCACGCTCGACGGCGAAGGCGTCCTGTGGTTCGAGGACGAGACGGGCGACGAGTCGGGGAGTGGCTCGTCCAGCCGTTCCACGGCGGCGAGACGCAGCCGTTCCTCGCACGGCGTGCCCCACGGCTGGAGCGACGGTCTCGCCCAGGCTCCCGGAGTCGTCGCTGCCGCGATCTCCGATCGCGACGGCTTCGCCGTCCACGTCTCGCTCGACGGCGGCACCGGCACGCGAGATCCACGCGCTCGTCCGAGTGGATCGTCCTCGGCGGCGCGGAACGACGGCGGGTGCCTGCGCGGCGCCCTGTCGCGCGGACGGGAGCGCTCCTCTGCCTCGAGCATGCCGAGCACGGCGACCTCATCCATCCCGGCCTCCGCGTCGTCGACCCGCGGACGGGACGACGCGTCGGCGAGCTGCTCGACGAAGGCATGTCGCTCGAGGCGAAGTGCTGGTCTCCCGATCGCGGGAGACTCGCGGCTCGCGTTCAGGCACGAGCTCGACGGCGACGTCGCAGCCCGGAACTCTGGGATCTCGTAACCGGACGAGCGGACGGACCTCTCGATCGACCTCGCCGGAATGGTCATCCGCCGACGACTGGTCGCCGGACGGCATCGGCGCTGCTGCTCGTGAACATCGTTCGAGGGTCGCAGCCGGCCTCTATCGCTACGAGCTCGAGACGGCGACGCTCTCGCAGATCCCGACCGACCCGGCTACATCGGGACGGCGCGGGTGCGACCGGACGGCCGCATCTGGCTCCTGCACGAGCAAGGTCACCGGCGACGGCTCGCACTCGACGACTCCGGTGGTCGAACTCGTTCCGTCCGAGACGGCCGTGCGCCTGCCGGCCGTCCATACGAGTCGTGGCACTTCGAGAACGAGCACGGTCAGCGGCGTGCACGGCTTCGTCGTCACGCCGGACGACTCCGGTGGCCCGTTCCCGGTGATGATGTTCGTCCACGGCGGCCCGTCCTGGTTCGACCTGGACCGCTGGCAGCCCGAGGTCGCAGGCGTACGTCGACGCTCGGGTTCGTCGTCGGTCTCGTGAACTACCGCGGCTCGATCGGCTACGGACGCGAATGGAGCGACGCTCTCGTCGGGAACATCGGTGGCCCCGAGCTCGAGGACGTGAACGCCGGCCTCCGCGATCTCGTCGCACGCGGGCTTGCAGACGCCGATCGCGCGGTCATCGCAGGCTACTCGTGGGGCGGCTACGTCACGCTCCTCGAAGTCGGCAAGCACCCGAAGCTGTGGACGTGCGGAGTCGCCGGAGTTCCGGTCGGGCGACTACGAGGCGGGGTACGAGGATCTGCTCGCCTGTCCTCCAGGCGTACGATCGCGCACTGCTCGGCGGCTGACTCCGGCGGACCTGCCCGACCTGATGCGCGATCGGAACGCGATCAACTTCGTCGACCACGTGCGCGCCCCCGTCCTGTTCCTCATCGGGCGCAACGACTCGCGCTGCCCGTACGGACAGGCGATGGCCTACGTCGACAAGCTCGCCGCCCGCGAGCACCCGCACGAGGTCGTCGTCTACGAGACTGGGCACGAGTCGTTCGACGTCGACGAGGAGGTGCGCGCACGTGGGGATCGCGCTCGACTTTCTCCGCCGGCACGTGTCGGGACTGAACGACGCTTCAGCCTGAGGGAATCGCGGCGACACCCGGGAGCTCCTTGCCCTCGAGGAGCTCGAGCGAGGCGCCTCCCCCGGTCGAGACCCACGACACGCGGTCGGCGAGCCCGAGCTCGGAGATCGCGCGCACCGAGTCGCCGCCTCCGACGACCGTGTAAGCGTCAGTGTCGGCGACCGCCTGCGCGACCGCCTTCGTCCCCTCCGCGAAACGCGGCCACTCGAAGACGCCCATCGGGCCGTTCCAGAAGACCGTGCGTGCAGCGCGGATCCGCTCCCCGAACGTCGTGCGCGTGTCGGGCCCGATGTCGAGGCCGAGCCAGCCTTCGGGCACATCGCCGTACGGCGCGATACGGCTCTCTGCATCCGCGTCGAAGGCGGCGGCCGCGACCACGTCGCTCGGCAGCTCGGCCTCGTACGGGAGCGGATTCTCGTCGCGCAGCTCCTCGGCCATCTTCCCACCGACGAGGACGCCGTCGGCGCGCTCTCCGAGGTGCACGAGGACGCCGAGTTTGTCCTCGACCTTCGCACCACCGGCGACCAGCACGAACGGCCGCTCCACGTCGCCCAGCAATCGCCCGAGCATCTCGAGCTCCTGCTCGAGCAGGAGCCCGGCGTACGCCGGCAACAGGTGAGCGACGCCTTCGGTCGAGGCATGCGCTCGATGAGCCGAGCCGAACGCGTCGTTGACGTACAGGTCCATCCCGTCGGCCAGCCGACGTGCGAGCTCGAGGTCGTTCTTCGTCTCGCCTGGGTCGAAGCGCGTGTTCTCGAGCACCTCGACGCGCTCGTCCGGGAGCAGCTCGCGAAGACGTGCCGCGACGGGCGCGATCGCGAAGGCGGGATCGTGGCCTTTCGGCCGGCCGAGGTGCGAGCACACCGCCACGTGGGCGGCGTCGCGGCCGAGCAACAGCTCGAGGGTCGGCATCGACGCGCGAATGCGCGTGTCGTCGGCGACGCCGCCGTCCTCGAGCGGAACGTTCAGATCCGCGCGAACGAGGACGCGCCTCCCCGCGACGTCGGCCTCGCGGACGGAGCGTGGTCGGTGCACTACGAGACGAGCTTGCCGATCAGGTCGACAAGCCGGCACGAGTACCCCCACTCGTTGTCGTACCAGCCGAACACCTTGACGTTGCTCCCGTGCACCATCGTCAGCTCGCTGTCGAAGATGCACGAGTACGCGCTGCCGTTGATGTCGGTCGAGACGATCGGATCCTCGCAGTACTGCAGGATCCCCACGAGCGGGCCGGACGCGGCGGCTCGAAACGCGTCGTTGACCTCGTCCTTCGTCGTCTCCCTTCCGAGCGTGACCACGAGGTCCGTGAGCGACCCCGTCGCGACGGGCGCCCGCACCGAGATCCCGTCGACCTTGCCCTGCAGCTCCGGCAGCACGAGCCCGATCGCCTTGGCCGCACCGGTCGACGTCGGGATGAGGTTGATCGCGGCGGCTCGCGCTCGGCGGAGGTCCTTGTGCGGGAAGTCGAGGATGACCTGGTCGTTCGTGTACGCGTGGATCGTCGTCATGAAGCCCGACTCGATCGTGCCCAGCTCGTGCAGCACCTTCGCCAGAGGCGCGACGCAGTTCGTCGTGCACGAGGCGTTCGAGACGATGTGGTGCGACGCCGGGTCGTACTGGTCGTCGTTCACGCCGAGGACGACCGTGATGTCGGGGTCCGTGGCCGGGGCGGAGATGACGACCTTCTTCGCGCCCGCATCGAGGTGCTTCTGCGCGCCCTCGCGGTCGGTGAAGAAGCCGGTCGACTCGAGCACGACGTCGACGCCGAGATCGCCCCACGGGAGCGCCCGGGATCCCGCTCCGAGAGCATCCTCACCTCCTCCCCGGCGGCGCGGAGGACGCCCTCGGCGAGCTCGACCTCGCCCGGGAACGGACCGAGATTCGAGTCGTACTTCAGCAGGTGGGCCATCGTCTTCGCGTCGCCGAGGTCATTGAGCGCGACGATCTCGAGATCCGACTCGAGCGCGTGCTGTGCACGGAAGAAGTTCCGCCCGATGCGGCCGAACCCGTTGATGCCGACACGAATGCCCATGCTCTCCTCCGTCTCTCGGTACCCGTTTTCGCGAGCGAGTCTATTCGGCGAGCTCTTCGAGCCGCCGCAGACGGCGGTGCGCCGCAGCCTTCGTCAACGGCGGGTCCGCCCGTGCGGCGAGCTCCCGAAGCGACGCGGTCGGGTGCTGCAACCGCAGCTCCGCGACATCGCGCAGCCGAGTCGGGACGGCATCGAGATCGAGGCGCTCGATCGCGGCGATCTGCCTCCGCGCGGTGCGGTTCGTGCGGACGAGATTCGCGTGGTCGGCGTTCGCGAGGCGATTGGCACGCGAGCGCGTCTCCGCGACGACGGCCCGCTCCTCGAGCGCGAGCACCGTCTCCGCGGCCCCCATGAGGGCGAGTAGCGACTCGATCTCCTCCCAGCTCTTCGCGTACGCAACGGCATGGGTCGCGCGGTCGGCGATCGCGAGCTCGACCCCAGCGCCGCGCGCGAGGCGGACCAGGAGCGCAGCCGACTCGAGCGACGCGGTGCGCAGCTCGAGGTGCGGCGAGCGTCCGAGCGAGAGCGAGCCCGCCCCGAGGAACGCCCCTCGCAGGTACGCAGCCCGGCAGCAGCTTCGAGCAACGACCCGGCGCGGCGGTCGCTCGAGCGGCGCGTGGCGCCGGTCGACGACGCCGGCGTCCACCAGGACCCGCAGCGCATCCTCATCTCCTGCCACGTGGAGCTGGTACCTCGTCGCGGTGTCGAAGGCCCGGCGCCGGTACGTCCGGATCTCCGACCGGATCCCGCACTCGCGCAGGAGCGCGAACGCGCGCCGCGCCGCCGCGCCGCTGCCGAGGTCGAGATGCAGTCCCCAGTCGCCGGCGCCGCGCAGGTGCAGGCTCCCCGCGGAGTGGAACAGCGCCGAGAGCTCCGCGAGGCGGTCGCACTCGCGGTCCGGCGCGATCGTCGCAAGCTCCTCGCGCACGTCCTCCGAGGTGATCAGAGGACGACTCCCTCGAGCGCGAGCAGCCGCCGCTTGACCTCGATTCCGGCGTCGCCGTAGCTGCCGATGCCGTTCGCGCCCACGACGCGATGGCAGGGGACGATGAACGAGAAGCGATTCGCCGAGCAGACGGCACCCGCGGCACGCGGTGCCCTCGGCCGTCCCGCGAGCGCGGCGAGCTCGCCGTACGAGACGACCTCGCCCCGCGGCACGGACCGGAGCGCGTCCACGATCGCACGCTGGAGCGGCGTTGCCCAGTCCAAGTCGATCTCGACGTCTCCGAAGTCGACGGGATCGCCGCTGAGGAACGCGTGGAACCGATCCACGAGCGGGTCGAAGCCGCTCTCCGACGCGACGTGCCCGAAACGGAACTCGTGCTCGACGAGGACTCCGTTCGCCCGCCAGATCTCGCCACGCCCCAACCGGGCACGACGTAGCGCGTCTCGACGATGGCCACCGAGACCACTCTAGAATCGCCGCAGTGAGACGTCCGTCAACCCTGCCATCGACGTCCCTCATCGTGATCGGCCGCGCACGCGGCCGCTTCAGGGACTGTCGCGATCCCGAAGCCGCTCCCCCGGGTTCGAGATCTGCGGAGGATTCATGAGCGCACACGGCTTCTTCAAACCGCCCTTCCACGACAACGAGCCAGTCCTCTCGTACGCACCCGGCACGCCCGAGCGCGCCGAGCTGCAGGCACGGCTTCGGCAGATGGAGAGCGAGCGGATCACCATCCCGATGATCATCGGCGGGAAGGACGTCCACGCGGACGAGACGTTCGAGGCCGTCGAGCCGCACCGGAAGACCCACGTTCTCGCCGACGTCGCCAAGGGCGGGCCGGAGCACGTCGAGCAGGCGATCGCGGCCGCGAACGCCGCGCACCACGACTGGTCGCGGATGCCGTGGCACGAGCGCGCCGCGATCTTCCTGCGCGCTGCCGAGCTCCTCGCCGGCCCCTGGCGCTCGACGCTCAACGCCGCGACGATCCTCAACCAGTCGAAGACGGCCCACCAGGCGGAGATCGACGCCGTCTGCGAGATGATCGACTTCTGGCGCTACAACGTCGACTACATCCTCCGGATCTACGCGGAGCAGCCGCACTCGCCGACGGGGATCTGGAATCGGATGGAGTACCGGCCGCTCGAGGGCTTCGTCTTCGCGGTGAGCCCTTTCAACTTCAGCTGCATCGGCGGGAACCTCTCGTCCACGCCCGCGCTCATGGGTTGCACGATCGTGTGGAAGCCGGCGTCGACCGCCGCGCTCTCGGCCTACTACTACATGCGCCTCCTGCAGGAGGCCGGGCTGCCCGACGGCGTCATCAACCTCGTCTACGGCTCCGGCTGCGACGATCGGGAGCGCCGCGCTCGAGAGCCCCGACCTCGCGGGGATCCACTTCACCGGCTCGACCGAGGTCTTCAACGGCATGTGGGAGACCGTCGGGAAGAACGTGTCCGCCGGCGCCTACCGCGGTTATCCGCGCCTCGTCGGCGAGACGGGCGGCAAGGACTTCATCCTCGCGCACCCGTCGGCCGATGCCGAGGCCGTCGCGACGGCGGTCGTACGCGGCTCGTTCGAGTACCAGGGGCAGAAGTGCTCGGCGGCGTCGCGCCTCTACATCCCGTCGAACCTCTGGCCCGAGGTGAAGGAGCGGCTCGTCGCCGACGTCGACACCATCAAGATGGGCGACCCGGCGGACTTCGAGAACTTCATGGGCGCCGTCATCGACTCGAACGCCTTCAAGTCCCATTCGGAAGCGATCGCCGAGGCGAAGGCCGCCGGGGCCGACATCGTCACGGGTGGCTCGACGGACGACTCCGAGGGGTACTTCGTGCAGCCGACGGTCATCGAGACCGACGACAAGGGCTTCCGGCTCCTGCGCGACGAGCTCTTCGGCCCGATCGTGACGACCTACGTGTACGACGAGAAGCGCTGGGACGACACGCTCGAACTGGTCGACGAGACCGCTCCCTACGCACTCACGGGTGCCGTCTTCTCGACGGAGCGCTCGGCGATCCAGGACGCGCACGACAAGCTCCGCTACGCGGCCGGGAACTTCTACGTCAACGACAAGCCGACCGGCGCCGTGGTGGGCCAGCAGCCGTTCGGGGGCTCGCGGGCCAGCGGGACGAACGACAAGGCGGGGTCGATGTGGAATCTCGTGCGCTGGGTGAGCCCGCGCACGGTCAAGGAGACGTTCGTGCCACCGACGGACTACCGCTACCCGTTCCTCGCACCAGGCGAATGAATTGCGCAAGACCGGAAATCCGCTCGCGCGGGATTTCCGGTCGCGCGAAGACCCCTAAAGCGCGGCCGCCTTCGCGGCCGCGGTGCTTGCGCAGGGCGACGTAGTGGCCGTCCGCGTCCTGGACGGGATCGACGCGTTTCTCGACCAGCTCGGGTCGGTGCACTTCCTGCCGCTCGCGCTCGCGATCGGCTGTCACCTGCTCAAGCTGGCCTGCACGAGCCGCGCGTGGCGCAACGTCCTCGCGGCCGCATACCCGGAGAGCCGCGTCCCCTGGATCTCGATCTACGGTGCGTACCTCGCCGGAGTCGGTATCAACGCGATCATCCCGGCACGCGCCGGTGACGCCGTGCGGATCGTCCTCGCTCACCGCGCCATCCCGGGAAGCACATACACGACGGTCGTCTCGAGCACCCTCGTCCTGAGCTTCTTCGACATGTTCGCGGCGAGCGTGTTCCTCGCGTGGGCAGTGAGCATGGGCCTGCTCCCCGGCCTCGACGTCCTCTCGCGCCTCGAGAGCTTCGACTTCGCGTGGCTCTTTTCGCACCCACTGCTGTTCGATCTCGCGATCGCGACGACGCTCGTCGCGATCGGGCTGGTGGCGTACTGGATCGCGGGCCACGTGGCGGACTTCCGCGACCGCTTCGCCCAGGCGTTCCGCATCCTGTCGCCGCCGACCCGCTACCTCCGCCGGGTCGTGCCCTGGCAGGCGGCCGACTGGAGCCTTCGCCTCCTGACGATCTGGTTCATGCTCGCCGCGTTCGGCATCCCGCAGACGCTCGAGAACGCGGGGCTCGTACAGGTGTCGACGAGCGTGTCCACCCTCTTCCCCATCACGCCTGCCGGTGTCGGAACCGAGCAGGCGTTCCTCCTCTACGTCTTGAACGGCGTGGCCGCGGCATCCGTCCTGCTCGCGTTCAGCGTCGGCGCGAAGCTGACGATCACGATCACGAACGTCGTCGCCGGCTTCACCGCCATCGCGCTGACGCTGCGGACGGTGCGGTTCAAGAAGGCGCTCGGCCCGCCGCCCCCGTCCACCGCGGAGGCCGAGTAGCCGATCCGAGCAGCGCCCGCCTGCGGACGCTGCTTCAGGGATCTTCGCGCGACCGGGAGCTCCGCGCTAGCGGGCTCCCGGTCTTGCGCTCAAGTCAGGAGGGGCCGGCCTTGTGGAGCTGCGCGTAGAGGTCGCGGGCCGTCTTCTGCGGCAACCCGGGGACACCCTCGAGCTCCTCCTGCGACGCCTGCAGGAAGCGCTCCACGGACCCGAAGTGCCGGATGATCGCGCGCCGACGCACCGGCCCCACACCGGGAAGCCCTTCGAAGATCGTCTCCATCGAGCGCCGGCCGCGCTTGCGGCGGTGGTAGCGGAGCGCGACGCGGTGCGCCTCGTCGCGGATGCGCTGCAGGAGCAGGAGGGCCGGGCTCGAGCGGTCGAGGACGATCGCCGCCGGGAAGCCCGGGACGAACACCTCCTCCTCCCTCTTCGCGAGCGAGATGACCGCGACACGCGGCAGGTCGAGCTCCTCCATTGCCCCGAGCGCGGCGGCGAGCTGCCCCTTGCCGCCGTCCACGACGACGAGGTTGGGCATCCGCGAGAAGCTCTCGTCCACCTCGGCCGCACGCATTCGCGCGAACCGCCGGGACACCGCCTCGCGCATGGCCCCGACGTCGTCCTGCCCCTCGAGCCCGCGGATCGCGAACGTCCGGTAGTGCGCGTTCCTGGCCTTGCCGTCGACGAAGACCGTCATCGACGCGACGATCGATTCGCCCTGGATGTTCGACACGTCGAAGCACTCGATGCGGACGGGCAGGCTCTCGAGGTTCAGCACCTCGCGGAGCTCCTCGAGCGCGGCGATCCGCTTGGAGCGGGCGGCCTCGCGCACGGCGGCATCCGCTTCGAGCGCGAGCTGGGCGTTCTCGGTCGCGAGCTCCACGAGGCGCCGCTTCTCGCCGCGGAGCGGCGTCCGGACGACGACGCGGGATCCGCGGCGCTCGCCGAGGAACTCCGCGAGCGCCGCGACGTCGTCGAGCCCGGGCGGGATCAGCACCTCCGGCGGCACGCTCGGCGACCCGCCGTAGTACTCGAGCACGAACGCCTCGAGGATGGACTGTGCGTCCTCGCCGGCGACGTTCTCGAGGTGAAACCCGTAGCGGTCGATCATCTTGCCGTCGCGCAGGGGGAAGACCTGGACGGTGGCCTGATCGCCGTCGACGGCGAGCCCGATGACGTCGACGGAGCCCACGTCGCGCCGGTCAGCGGCCTGCCGGTCCGCGAGGTGGCGAATCGAGAACAGCCGGTTCCGGTAGCGCGCCGCCTCTTCGAAGCGCTCGTCGGCGGCGGCCTCGCGCATCCGCTCGGTGAGCTCGGCCTGGATCGTCTTCGTGTCGCCCGAGAGAAACCCGACGACGCCGTCGACGACCTCGGCGTAGCCCTCCTTCGAGATCGCGCCGATGCACGGTGCGAAGCAGCGGTCGATGTGGAAGTCGAGGCACGGGATGCCCGAGTGCCTTCCCGGGCGGGGCCCCTCGCACGGGCGGAAGCGGAAGACGCGGTTCAGGACGTCGAGCGTCTCGCGCACCTTTTTCGCGTTCGCGTACGGCCCGAAGTAGACAGTGCCGCGGCGGTGACGCTCCCGCGTGAACATGACGCGCGGGTACTCGTCGGTCAGCGTGACCGCGATGTACGGGAACGACTTGTCGTCGCGCAACCTGATGTTGAACGGAGGCCGGTGGCGCTTGACGAGGTTCTGCTCGAGGTGCAGCGCCTCCGCCTCGGTCCGAGTGACGATGACCTCGACGTCGTCGACGCGCTCCGCGAGCTGCGTGGCGCCGAAGCGTGTGTCGCCTCGCTGGAAGTAGCTCCGGACGCGGGAGCGGAGCGATTTCGCCTTGCCGACGTAGAGCACGTCGCCCGCCTCGTCGCGGAAGATGTAGACGCCCGAACTCCGGGGAAGCGTCTGAAGCTTTCCTTCAAGATTTTCTCGCATTCCGGGGCTAGCGTATCCCCATGCGTTCAACCCTCCTGGCGACCTTCGGCGCCCTGATTGCGCTCGTCGCGCCCTCGCTCGCGCACGCCGGGCCCGGCCTCGTCGTGGGAGCGGTGGAGGACGACGTGCGTACCTCGACGCTCGTCGAGGCCAATGCCCGGATGGCCGATCTCCGGCTGTCGGGGTTTCGCGCAGTGCGGATCACGAGCTACTGGCGCCCCGGGCAGAACGCTCCGAGCGAGGCCGAGCTCAACGTCCTTCGCAACGTTGCGGATGCCGGCCTGCAGAACGGCGTCACGGTCTACCTCACGGTGATGAGCCCCGGCTCCGCCACGACGCCGCTCACCGTCCAGGCACGAGCGGACTTCGCGGCGTACGCCGCTGCGATCGTCCGCGGGATCCCCTCGCTGAAAGACCTCATCGTCTGCAACGAGCCGAACCTCAACCGCTTCTGGCTCCCCCAGTTCAACGTGGACGGGTCGAGTGCAGCCCCGGCGTCCTATCTCGCGCTCCTCGCGGAGACCTACGACGCGGTCAAGGCTGCGTCCCCCGACGTCCGGATCTACGGCGCCGCCGTGTCGCCGCGTGGCACCGATCGCCCCAACGGCATACGCCCGACGCACTCCCCGACGACGTTCATCCAGGCTCTCGGAGCCGCCTTCCGGGCGAGCGGTCGCACGCGCCCGGTGATGGACATACTCGCAATCCACCCGTACATGGACAATTCGAGCCAGCCACCGACGACCACCCACCCGCTCGGCACCAACATCACGATTGCGGACTACGACAAGCTGGTGGCGCTCCTGCGGGACGCGTTCGACGGCACGGCTCAGAAAGGATCGGACCTCCCGATCTTCTACGGGGAGTTCGGGGTCGAGTCGGAAATCCCGCCGGCGAAGTCGTCCCTGTACACGGGCAACGAGCCGACGACGACGAAGCCCGTGAGCGAGTCGACGCAGGCCGCCTACTACCAGCAGGCGCTCGCGCTCGCGTTCTGCCAGCCGAACGTCGAGGGCATGCTGCTCTTCCTCTCGCGGGACGAGCGCAACCGTAGCGCGTGGCAGTCGGGGATCAACTACGTCGACGGGACTCCCAAGACGAGCCGGGGCCGCGTCACGAGGTCGCTCAACCGGACCGCGGGCGGTTCGGTCACGCGCTGTCCGGGCCTCGAGCTTCCGGTGCACACCTCGTACCTTCGCTTCGGCACCCGCTCCGCGGCAAAGCGGGGCGTCTTCCGGACGAGCTTCCGCTGTGACCTCGACTGCCGCTACCTCGTGCGGCTCGAGAACGCGGTGACGCGCGCCACGAGGCTTGCCGCCAACGGCTCCGCCGAGGTCGGCGAGCTGGTCCAGGCGGATCTGGGAACGCGACGGCTCACGCCCGGCACGTACCGGTACACGATCCGCCTCGTCCACCCGGTGAACCCGGCGGCTCCGACCGTCCGCGCGGGACCGCGTTTCGTCCTTCCCTAGACCTCCGCCTCTTCGTACAGCCTCTCGCCGCGGTGCAGCCGTCGGGCGATGTCGAAGGTCTGCCGCTGCGAGCGCGTCGTGGTCGCGTGCGCGGCGAGGTAGCGGGCTGCGGCGAGGAGAGGAATCTCGGCCTCGTCGGTCCCTGCGAGCAGCTCGTGCTGGCGAACCCCGGCCTCGACGCACTGGATCGTGTGGAAGTTGCGGTTCTCGCGGACGAGCGCAGCGCCGAGCGCGGCGACGAGCTTCCCCGGCTCCCCGCCCGCGCCGAGGTACGAGGCGACCAGCTGGCCCGTCTCGTCGACCTGCTGCTGGCGATCGAGCAGGCCTGGGAGCGCCTCGAGCAGCGCAGCCGGGTCTGCGCCTGGCTCCGGGGTCGGAAGCCGCGTGGCCGGCACGTTGAGGAAGCGGTCGAGATGGACGCTCATCGCCGCGTCGAGCACACCCCGTAGAAGCTCCGGCGGACGGCGACCGCCTGAGCCCCTGCTCGACGGCGTTCGCGAACGTGAACGTGTGGAGCGCCGTGTCCCAGTCGCCGAACTCGTTGCTCGTCGGGAAGCGCGCGATCCGCGTGGCGGCTGCGAAAGTGACGGCAGAGGCGAGCTCCACCTCGGTCGCGCCGTCCCGGAGCGCGTCCAGCAGCGCATCGAGGATCGTCGACGCCTCGCCGTCGAGCACCGTGTCGACGAGCACTGCGCGACCTTGCCATGGCCCGTGCGGACGCCGCGCCGCGAGCGCCGGGCCGAGATCGGCGAACGCACCCTCGAGCAACGTGACGATGTCGACCGGGTTGCGCCACGCATTCGCCTCCTCCATGCGCTCGGCGCCCGCCAGCTGTGCGGGCAGCGACGCGAGAACGGCCTCGGCTGCATCCCAGCCCGCGACGTCGAGCGCCTCGAGCGCCTTGTTCACGAAGTCCAGCGTGTGCCCGCCGTCGAGGTAGCGGTGGTCGGTGGCCGCCGCGAAGAGCATGTCGGCGAGCTCGTTCGACGATGCGCCGCCGCGTACCGCCGAGATCGAGCGCGCGCTCCGCGCCTTCGGCGTCCCGCACGTCGACGAAGCTCGCGGAACCAGAGCGCGAGGCGTTGCGCCTCCGGTGCGACACCCGGAAGCGGGTCGAGCGGGATGTGCGGTGGCCCCATGACCGAGTCCGACGGCGACGTCGGCCAGCCCGTGGTAGAGCGCAGCCGCTCGGTCGTCGGCGTCGAGCCGCGGCAGTGAGGTTCATGAAGCAGACGAGCGTCGTCAGGCCGCGAAACCAGCCCGCCACCACGCCGGCGCACGCCGAAGTCGAGCCCCGCGCCGAACGATGTCGGTGCCGGTCTCGTCGGCCTCGAGGAGCACGAGCACCGCCTTCGCGAGCACGAGCGGGATGTCGCGCTCGAGCCCGTCCTGCAGACGGACCCGCTGACGGGCGACCGGATCGCCCAGGCTGCGTGAGGTCGATCAGGACCGTGTCGCCGTCGACCCGTGCGGGGAACCTTCGGAGCTCGTCCGCCCACTGGTCGAACGTGCCTCCCGTCTTCAGGTCGAAGCGCGCGTGGTGCCAGTGACACGTGAGGATCCCGTCGCAGACGCTGCCGCGGTGGAGCGGGAAGCCCATGTGGGGACAGCGGTTGTCGACGGCATGCACCTCGTCGCCGTCGGCGAAGAGGCAGACGACGTGATGGTCGTGATGCACGACGAGCCTGCCCGCCGCTCGCAGCTCCGCGAGCGATGCGACAGGAACGAAGCGGTCTGCAGCCACGTCGGTGACGGCCATCCTCCACAGACTAGAACCTCAAGTATTGTTGAAGTCAAGTGCCCGACGAGCTGACCATCGGAGAGGTCGCGGCCCGCAGTGGCGTCGCCACCTCGGCGCTGCGCTTCTACGAGGCTCAGGGGCTCATCACGGCGAGTCGGACGAGTGGAAATCAGCGGCGCTACGAGCGTTCCGTGCTCCGGCGAATCGCTCTTGTCCAGGCCGGCCGCGCCGCCGGCATTTCTCTGGAGCGCATCCGATCCGCGCTCGACACCCTCCCGGCGAGTCGAACGCCGACGCGCCGTGACTGGGAACGCCTCTCACGCACGTGGCGCGACGATCTGGACCGCCAGCTCGCCACGCTGCACGCGATCCGCGACCGACTCACGACGTGCATCGGCTGCGGCTGCCTCTCGATCGACGCGTGCGGGCTGCTCAACCCCGACGACGAAGCGGGAGAGCTCGGAGCGGGCGCCCAGTACCTGAGGCGCGACAGCCGGCGCGTCGCAGCTCAATAGCGGTGCTCGATGCGCCAGACGCGCACGATCACGTACACGCAGGCACCGAGCACGGCGACCAGCGCGAACGCGTCGCGGGTCCCGGGCAGCCCGTACCCGATCACGAGACCGACCGCCACCACGGCGAGCACGACCGCAGCGTAGAAGAGCTTGCGGTTCCACTCCGACCACGCCTCGAGGTCACCGCGGCGCTCGCGCCAGACCATGAACAGGAACAGCGCGATCGCGAGGAAGAACGCGATCTGCAGGATCCCGCCGACCGTCGCAACGACCGGCTCGAGCGAGAGCACGACGACGATCGCGGCGATCACGGCGACGATTCCGAGACCGCGAGCCAGTCGCGGGATGCGATCCCAGAGCGTTTTCATGACCCCGACATGAACGCTCGTACTGCGAGGGCACCGGCGACGAGCGTCGTCACCGCGAACCAGAGGAGACGCTTCGGCCCGGTGCCAGGTGCGTAGAACCAGGGCACGAGCACCAGCCCGAGCGCGAGCGCGCCATACGTGTAATGGAGCTTCTCGGGCGCGCGACTCCCGTCCGAGAGCAGCAGGAGCCCGACCGCAGCCTGCGCTATGAGGAGCGTCTGTGCGAGGACGAGCGCGTGCGACACGAACGCTCCACCCGTCCCCGACCTGCGGTACGCAACAAGGGCCAGGACAGCCGAGGCGACGCACACGCCGATGACGGTCACCCCGAGCGCGACGTGCAGGGACACCACGTCCGGACCCTACCGAGACGTCCTGCCCTCCTCGGCGCCAGACGTGCGCAGCGCTCACCCGTGTGACGGCGCCGACGGGCCTATGCTTCGAAGCGCCGGTGTCGGAGTACGAGATTGCCGTCCTGGGTGGAGGACCTGCCGGGCTCACGGCAGCGCTGTTTGCTGCGCGCCATGGCCGGAGCACGATCGTGCTGGATTTCGCTCCGCTCACGGACGTCCTCCCGCACCACCAGGTCGTGCTGGGGCTCGTGACGACGAAGGACGGGACGCTCGAGGACGCCGACGACCTCCTCGCGCGGGTCGAGGAGGCGACGCAGTACGTGCCGCTCGAGCGGCTCGCGGTCAGCCCGCAGTGCGGCTTCGCGTCCGGTGCGGTCGGCGTGATGACCGCCGCCCAGCAGGAGGCGAAGCTCAAGCTGATCGGCGACATCGCACAGCGGGTCTGGGCGTAGCCCGAGCCGAACCGCCTGCCGCCGCGGTCAGCCCGACGTTTGGAGGTGGAACGTTTGCCAGTTGAGGAAGGACGCACCGCACCGGACTTCACGCTTCCGAGCGATACGGGAGAGACACTCACGTTGTCCTCCCTCAAGGGGTCACCGGTAGTCCTGTTTTTCTACCCCAAGGACGACACGCCCGGATGCACGGCGCAGGCCTGCGGCCTCCGCGACGTGTGGGACGAGATCAGGCGCACGGGCGCCGTCGTACTGGGCGTGAGCCCGGACAGCCCGGCAAGGCATGTCGAGTTCCGCGAGAAGTACGGCCTCCCGTTCACCCTTCTGTCGGACGAGGAGCACACCGTCGCCGAGGCGTACGGGACCTGGGTCGAGAAGAGCATGTACGGAAAGACGTACATGGGCATGGAGCGATCGACCTTCGTCATCGACGCCGACGGGGACGTCGCGAAGATCATGCGGAACGTGAAGCCGGCCGAGCATGCCGACGCCGTGCTCGCGTCGCTCGCCTAGGGAACCCTCGGCGGACTACTCGCCGGTCGCGACGGGAACTGCCGTGTACCGCGCGCCGCGCCAGGCGACCGCGTCGGTGCTGAGGCGGATGATCTCCGCGTCCTTGCAGCCGAGCGACTTCACGTAGTCGAGCAACGCCTGCTGCGCGCTCGGCCCGCTCCTGATCGAGACGGCGCGCTCGCCCGAGCGGATCTCGTAGTCCCTCGTCATCCCGGAGAGGACGCTAGCTGAGAACGAGTGTCACGGGCCATGGAACGACCATGCCTCCGCCCGCATGTTGCGCTCGAACCTGTTCCACGCTTGTCGCCGCGCAGGTAGCCCCACGTGCCCGCCAAGCGCGCCCTGGCGATGACCGGGAGGTAGAGGACGAGGTCGAGAGGCGGCGCGTCCACCACTTCGTCGTCGTCGTCGCCACCGACTCAGCCGTCACTCGAACGAGGGATCCGCGGATACGCGCGGGCTAGGCTGTCCAACGGATGCGCTCGTCAGTCGCTGCGACCGGCCGCGTGAGAGGCCGCTTCAGGGATCTCGCGCGGCGGGGATTCGCGATTCAGCGAATCCCCGCCATGCGCACAACGGGAAGCCGCATGCGGATGAGAGGACTTGAACCTCCACGCCCTTACGGGCACACGGACCTGAACCGTGCGCGTCTACCAATTCCGCCACATCCGCGCGGACGAACGATTCTAGCTCCGGGTCGTCTCAGTCCCCGGTGACCCGTCTCGCGTCCGCACCCGTCGCAGTGGCCGTGGTGGCCGTCATCCTCGCCGTCGGCGGCCCATCACTGCCCGTTGCGAGCGGCGCGACGACGGAGGTCGTCGTGCTGCTCGAGTCGCCACCGCTCGGGCAGGCTCCGGGCACCGGCGGCCGCATCGACGCCGAGCAGCGCGTGTTCCGGCGTGAGCTGGCTGCGCGCCTGCCGGCGGCGCAGCTCGGCTGGCGCTACCAAGTCGTCGCGAACGGCTACTCGGTCACGGTCCCTGCAGCGGAGAGCGCGCGGCTCCGGAGCCTTCCCGGCGTGCGCGACGTCCTCCCCACCGCGACGTACGAGCCGCGGCTCACCTCGACGCCGGAGGAGATCGGCGCGCCCGCGATCTGGGGCCAGTCGCTCGACACCGCGGGTCAGGGAATCAAGATCGGGGTCATCGACTCGGGGATCGACTCCTCGCACCCCTTCTTCGACCCGACCGGCTACACCATGCCTGCAGGATTCCCGAAGGGTCAGCAACGCTTCACGACTGCGAAGGTGATCGTCGCGCGGGCCTTCCCGCCGAAGCGCGGTGCAATCGCGCCGATCGCAAGGCTCGCGTTCAGCGACGACGACTCGTCGCACGGAACGCACGTCGCCGGGATCGCAGCGGGCAACGCAGACACCGCGACAGGCCGGGGCCGTGCCTCGGGTGTGGCGCCGCGCGCGTACCTCGGCAACTACAAGGTGTTCGTCCAGACCGACTCGGGGATCAGCCCGAACGCGAACTCGCCGGCGATCGTCGCCGCGATCGAAGCCGCCGTAAGAGACGGCATGGATGTCATCAACTTCTCCGGCGGAGAGCCGGAGATCGAGCCGAGCCGCGACATCGTCGCCCTCGCGCTCGACGCTGCGGCTGCGGCCGGCGTCGTTCCGGTGATCGCCGCCGGCAACGAGTACGCCGACTTCGGGGCAGGCTCCGTGTCGTCGCCGGCAAGCTCGAACGACGCGATCAGCGTGGCCGCCGTCGAGATCTCCGGCTCACCCGTGATGAGGACGCATGCCGAGTTCTCGTCCGTCGGCCCGACGACGATCTCGCTCCGGCTCAAGCCCGATGTCGCCGCCCCGGGTGTGGACGTCTTGTCGTCCGTCTCGGGAGGGGACTGGGCCGAGCTCTCGGGAACGAGCATGGCCTCGCCTCACGTCGCGGGAGCCGCTGCCCTGCTTCGCGAGCGTCACCCCGCGTGGACGGTCGGGCAGCTCAAGTCGGCACTCGTCCAGTCCGGAGTCGACTCGGTCGACGGGAGCGGTCGCGCGGCCGGTCCACGCTTCCAAGGAGGGGGCGTCGTCGCGCTCCAGCGCGCAGATCGGCCGTTGCTGTTCGCGTCGCCAACCGGCGTGTCGTTCGGCCTCCTCGCGCGCGGACAGGAGCTCAGCCGAACGGTCGGGCTCGAGGACGCCGGAGGCGGCTCCGGGACGTGGCAGGTCGCCCGCATCGTTCGCAACGCACCCGCAGGAGTCCGGCTCGTGCTTCCCACAACCGTCTCGGTACCCGGAGAGCTCTCCGTGTCGACCACGGTGACGCGGCGCGCACGCCCGGGTGACCTCGACGCGTACATCGAGCTCCGACGAGGCGCAGAGACACGGCGGATCCCGCTCTGGGGCCGCGTGACCGCTGGTGCACTCGCACGTCACGAGGTGGAGACCCTGGGCAGGCCCGGCATCCACCGAAGCACCACCCGCGGACAGCGCTCCTTCGTCACGCGCTACCGCTACCCGGAGTCCCCGCGCGGCGTGGGCGTGACGACGACCCTGCGCGGTCCCGAGCGCGTGTTCCGGATCCACCTCACGAAGCGCGTCGCCAACTTTGGCGTCGTCATCACCCGGCTCGGTACGGGGAGCCGGGTCGAGCCGCGTGTCGTCGCCGGTCTCGACGAGAACCGCCTGACGGGCTACGCGGGGCTCCCGGTGACCCACAATCCGTACCTCGAGGAATTCCGGCAACTGAGCCTCGCGGCGGGCGCGCTCTCTCCCAGCCCCGGCGACTACGCGGTCGTCTTCGACAGCGCGGGTCGAGCGGGCGCGGGGTCGTTCGCCTTCCGATACTGGGTGAACGACGTCACGCCGCCGCGCCTTCAGCTCCGCACCTCCCGGGTGACCGGGGACGCGCCCATCGAGGTCCGCGCCACCGATGCGGGGTCGGGCGTCTACCGACCTTCGATCATCGCGACGATCGACGGCACGAGCGTGGGGACGATCTACCGTCGTGGTGTGATCTCGATTCGGACCGCGGGATTCGCCAGCGGCACCCACCGTCTTCGCATTCGCGTCTCCGACTACCAGGAGACGAAGAACACCGAGAACGTCCCTCGTATCCTCCCGAACACGCGGACGCTCGCGACGACCGTGACGATCCGCCGCTAGCTAGGTCTTTCGGTCCCGCTCTTCGATCGTCGGGAGGGCGTCGAGATCGCGCTGGACGGAGCGGATGAACTCCTCGCTCTCGTCCTCGGGCGTGATGACCTTGAACTGCTTCTTCCGCCGCTGCCGCTCGCGATCACGCCGTGCGACAGATCCGAAACGGCGTTCCAGGCGCGGCCTTTCAACGGCAACCGCAAGGACTGCCGCGAGGACGAGCAACACGAGCCACGGCCAGCTCACGTTCTCAGTCTAGGTGAAGCTGTGCGCAGAGCGGAAACCGCGAGCGCGGATTCCGCTCGCGCGAAGACCCTGAAGCGCCGCCGCGAAGCGGCTGCGGTCGCCTCGGCTCGTCAGGCATCAGCTCTGTACACCTGCATCGGGAGACGTGCCAGTGGGACGCCGCCGTCGGCCGTCACGAGCCAGGTGTCCTGCATGTACACGCAATCCTCGCCGTTCGCGGCGATCGCGTGCGGGTGCATCGAGAAGACCATGTTCTCCGCGAGCTCCGTCTCGACCCCCTCGCCGACCTTCGGGAACTCGATCATCGTCATCCCGATCGAGTGGCCGGTGACGTGGCCGAGGTGGTACCCGCGCTCCGTGAACCCGGCCGAGACGGCGCGGTGCACATCGTGGCAGCTCGCGCCCGGTCGCATCGCGCTTCGAGCGGACTCGAAGTACTCGACGTACGCCTCGACCATGCGCTCGGTGTCCGCCGAGAGCACGGCGTCGCGCGACGCGACCGCACGTGACACCTCGACCCAGTGCATTCCCGGCCCCGCGACCTCGAGCGACGGCAGGAGGAACTCGCGGAGGATCTCTTCCTTGCGCGCGATCTTGAACTCCGGCCGGGCGAATGCGTCCGTGCCCGTGAGCACCATGTTCTGGGTCAGCCGCCCACAGCCCTCGGCGACGAACCACTCCTCCGCGGCGGCCATGACCTCCGCAGCGGACTTCCCCGGCGCGTACGCGTCGAAGAAGATCTCGAAGCCGCGCTCGTTGATCCGTACCGAATCGCGCACCGACTCGAGCTCGGCGTCGCTCTTCACCGCTCGCCCGAGGTCGAACTCGACGTCGAACCCGATCAGCTCGAAGCCCTCGAGCGCGCGGAAGTCGCGGACGGCCATCACGTACTCGAGCCCGTACACGCCCACACGGCGCCAGCCAGCGTCTCGGGCGCGCGCTGCGATGAGCTCCCCGGGGCGGTCGTGGAAGACCTGCTCGAGCTGCGCCGTTTCGTGCTCGCCGACATAGCGGGCTTCGGTCGGGAAGACGACATACGCGTCACCGTCCGCGGGGACGACGACGTACGCGTACCTGTGGACGATCTGGAAGCCGGACATGTACGTCACGGCGCCCTCGAAGCCGGAGTACTCGTTGCCCGAGACGACGAGCGCATCGAGGTCGTGCGCGGCCATCGCGGCGCGGACGTTGGCGTGGCGGCGCTGCAGCTCGGAGCTCAGTGCGGTCATATCGGTCTCCTGGGTCGTCGCTGGCAAAGGAGGCGAGGCCGAGGGCCGCAGGGCAGTACACGCAGTACGACCAAGGCCCGAGGCCGAAGCATCCTGCCGCCAGAGACGACAGGTGGCGCCGGAGGCCGGCTCCGCCGGCTGGGAGGCGTCACCGGCCAGGTGAGCGAGATGTCCATGAGTCCTCCAGTGCTTTGACGAGTTGGGTGATTGCGTCGTTCAACGGCGTAGGCACACCGAGCTCACGGCCGAAGCGACCGATGCCCCCGTTCAGGAACTCGATCTCCGTCTGCCGGCGGGCCTCCACGTCCTGCAGCATGCTCGCCTTGTGGCCGTACGCGACTTCGGGCTTCGCCGCATGGTCGATGAGCTCCTCGGGATCCGCGTCGAGGACGATCCCCTGTGCTGCCGCGACGGCTTTGCCTTCGTCGACGAGCGCGCTCACGATCGCCCGCAGGTCGGGGCGCTGGCACACGCGTCCGTGGGTGAGCCCGGTCAGCGCGCCGACGGGGTTGGTCGCAGCGTTGAAGATGACCTTCCGCCATTGCGCCGGACGCGCATCGGCCACGGCGGTCGTGGGCATCCCGCCACGCGTGCACGCATCCGCGAGCGCGGCGATCTCCTCGCTCCGCGCCGGTTGCGGCTCGAACGGGCCGAGTGTCGTGTCGCCCTTCACGTCCCACTGCACGACGCCGGGCTCGAGGATCTTCCCGGCCGGGAAGGTCGTCCCGCGGATGACACGTGCAACACGCCCGGCCACGACCTCCTCGTTGCCCACACCGTTCTGCACGGTCGCGACCGCGCCGTTTCCGAATGCGTGCGCCGTCGCCGCGATCGCGCCTTCCGTGTGCATCGCCTTCGTCGCGACGATCCCGAAATCGCAGGCGGGGAGCGCACTCGCGTCGGTCGTGGCGGTCGGACGGCCGACCACGTCGCCCGCGCCGACGAGCCGGAGTCCGTTCGCATTGATCGCGTCGACGTGCGGCTGGGACACGTCGTAAGCCCACACCTCGACGTCGTCGAGTTGCGCGAGGTTCGCGGCGAAGAGCGAGCCGACGGCGCCGCAGCCCACGACGCAGACCCTCACTTCGCCACCGCCGGACGCAGCCTGGCGGGAGCGAGAACTCTCGCCCGCCGGTGAGGCCACTCGGGTCGGAGGATGAGCACGAGCGCCATGACCGCGCTGACGACGACGATCCGCGACCCGGCGGGCAGGTCGACGGTCGCGCCGACGAGCGTCATCCCGTCCTCCATCTCGGCGAGCACGGAGTCGAGCGCGCTCACGAAGAGCGCACCGACGACCGCGCCCCACAGGCTCGTGGTGCCGCCGATGACGAGCATCGCGAGCGTGATGAACGTCAGGTCGAGGTAGACGGCGTCGACGTTGATCGGGATGAAGTGGATGTAGAGGCCCGCCGGCGAACCCGGCGAGGAAGCCGCGAGAGGCGAACGAGCGCGAGCCGCTGCCGGTAGATCGAACGCCGACCGGCTCGCGCAGCGGCGGCGATCCTCGCGCGTCGCGCGGAGCTGGCGGCCGAAGCGGCTCCGCTGGTACGCGAACGCCGCGACGATCACGAGCAGCGCGCCGACCGTCGCCTGCAGGAGGTCCGTCGTCTCGGGCACCGACGAGAACGTGTTGAGCCCCGGCCCGATCTTCTCGTAGTAGCGGAGGATGTTGTTCGTGATCCCGAGCACCGCGAAGGTCGCGATCCCGGCGGCCAGGCCGGACAGCCGCATGAGCGGCAGCCCGACGACCAAGCGCGAAGACGCCGCCGACGAGCGGCGGCGATGCAAGAGCGACGGCACGTTTCCGACCGTCGTCGAGCTGAGGAAGTCGAAGAGGTACGGCATCGTCGCCGGCTTCTCCGCCTCCGGAATCGAGAGCACGCCCGCCGCCCAGACGCCGACCGCGAAGAAGCTGATGTGCCCGAACGAGAGCACGCCCGAGTTGCCGACGAAGACGTAGATCGCGACGACGGTCGAGACGGAGATGAGCGCCGTGACGAAGTAGATCTCGATCGTCGTCGAGACGAACGCGCCGACGATCCCGGCGGCGACGACGAGCAGGCCGGCGCCGAGAGCTCGACCGCGGTGCGCCGCGCTCTCACACCCGCTCCACGAGGCCGCGGCTCGCGGGTGAAGAGGCCGTCGGGACGGATGAGCAGGACGAGGATGACGAGGCCGAACAGGAACGACGGCAGGTACTGGCTCTGGCTCGACGGCAGCGCGCCGCCGAGGAGGCCGGACACGTAGCCGATCAGGAAGCCGCCGAGCGTCGCCGAGAGCAGACGGTCATCCCGCCGACGACGACGCCCGCGAGCACGAGGATCGTCTCCTGCAGCGCGAACGGTCGGCGTGACCGTCGGGAACTGCACGGTCAGCATCACCGCGACGACCGCCGCGAGCGCGCCGGCGATCAGCACCGACGACCGTGCTGACGAGGTTCGGCGCGCACGCCGAGGAGCCGCGCGGTCTGCGAGTCGATCGCCGCCGCGCGCATGTGCAGCCCGATCGACGTGCGATTCAAGAGCAGCGACGAGAAGCGCCAGGCACACCGCCGCGGTCGACGATTGCGACGATCGTGATCTTGCGGATCGTCGACGCTGCCGATCTCGACCGGGCGGTTGAGCTGGACGAGCGAGGTCGCCGTCTTCCCGAGCGGTCCGAACCAGACGAGCGCGATCGACTGCAGCAGGAACGCGACCGCGAACGTGGCGATGAGCATCACCGCCGCCGACTGCGCGCGCAGGGGCCGGAAGACGACGCGTTCCATCGCGAGCGAGAGCGCGAGCACGACCGCGAAGCAGAGCGCGATCCCGACACCGACCGGCCAGTCGCGGTCCGACGCGAACGCGAGCGCGAACGCGCCGGCCATGATCAGCTGGCCGTAGGCGAAGTTCACGAGACGCATGACGCCGAAAACGAGGCCGATGCCGACGGCCATCAGCGCGAAGATCGCGCCGAGGCCGATCGGCGTCGACCTGCACCTGCAGATCGACGGCGTCGCGCAGGAAGTCCGTGAACCCGCTCGCACACCGCGTTCACGACAGGTAGGCCGCGACCATGCGATCGGTGTCGGCCGCGTCGTCGGGCGTGAGCGTCAGGCGGAGCTCGCCGTTCGCGAGGACGTAGGTCCGATCGGCGAGCGCGACCGTGCGCTGCGCGCGCTGCTCGACGAGGAGGACGCCGAGGCCGCGCTCGCGCGATCGTCCGCAGCGTCGCGAAGACCCGATCGACGACGGTCGGGGCGAGACCGAGCGACGGCTCGTCGAGCAGGAGGATGGACGGCTTCGCGACGAGCGCGCGCGCGATCGCGAGCTGCTGCTGCTGGCCGCCGGAGAGCGCGCCCGCGTGTCGTCCCGGAACTCCTCGCACGACGGGGAACAGCTCGTAGACCTCGGCGAGATCCTCCTCGACGCCGTGCCGAGCCCGAGCGGGCCGCCGAGCCCGAGCCGCAGGTTCTCCTCGACCGTGAGCTCGGCGAAGAGCCGTCGCCCCTCCGGGACGAGCGCGATCCCGCTGCGGGCGATCGCCTCGGGCGCTCGCCCGCGAAGCGACCGTCCGCCGAGCGGATCTCGCCGGCCGCGCGCCGGGACGAGCCCCATGATCGCGTGCAGCGTCGTCGACTTCCCGGCGCCGTTCGGGCCGATCAGCCCGACGATCTCGCCGGCGCGACGTCCAGCGACAGCCCGCGCACGGCGGCGCACGCCCCCGTACGCCACCTCGAGGTCGCGAATCGCGAGCGTCGCTCACTCGTTGCACCGCCGCTCTCGCCGAGGTACGCGGCGGCGACGTCGAGGTTGCCGCGAACCTCCGTCGGCGAGCCCTCGGCGAGCGTCCGCCCCTGGTCGAGAACCTGGATGCGATCGCACACGTCCATGATCAGCGCCATGTTGTGGTCGATCAGGAGCACGCCGGCGTCGTGGTCGTCGCGCACGGAGCGCACGACCTCCGCGAACGCCGGGACCTCCGCCTCCGGCAGCCCGGCGGCCGGCTCGTCCATCAGCACGAAGCGTGGATCGGTGGCGAGCGCCCGCGCGACGCCGAGCCGACGCTCGTCGCCGTGCGGGAGCGAGCCGGCGGGCGCATCGCGTACCCGCGTCGAGCTGAAGCGACTCGAGCAGCGCGTCCGCCCGACGTCGCGCCTCTCGAGGGCCGCGCCGACGCCGAGCGCGGCCACCTCCACGTTCTCGCGCACGGAGAGCCCGCGGAACGAGCGGCTGTGCTGGAACGTGCGAGCGAGGCCTGCCCGCCCGCGCCGATGCGGCCGCCAGCGCGTCACGTCCTTCCCCTCGAGCTCGACCGACCCCTCGTCCGGGAAGTCGAAGCCGGTGAGGACGTTCACGAGCGTCGACTTCCCGGCGCCGTTCGGGCCGATGAGGCCCACGACCTCGTGTCGATGGAGCTCGAGCGTGACGTCCCGGAGGGCCTGGACACCGTGCGAACGAGCGCGAGACGGCGGCGGCCCGGAGCGATGCTCCGGACCGCCGTGTCTCTCTCAGGCTGTGGCTCCGACAAGGCCGCCTAGATCTTCGGGACGACCTTGGCCTTGATCGTTCCGACGACCCTCGGCGTGTTGTTCTGCACGCGGATCACGCGGTACTGCCGGCCGTACACCGTGTGCAGCGTCCTGCGAGAAGCTGACGAGCCCCGAGAGCGTCGGCACGTTCTTGAACTTCTCCATCTGCGCCGCGAGCGCGAGCGCCGTTCGGTGGTCCCGTCCGTCCGCCTGATCGCGGCCAGGATGCCGTCGATCGCGGCCGGCCCCGTGACGAACGCCGCCCGTGCTGCCGCGCCTTCGCGATCGCCGCCGTGTTCTGCTTCGCGAGCGCGTTGACCGCCCTGACGGGGTCGTCGCCGAACGCCGATGCGAACGTCACGTAGTAGTAGTTCGTGATCTTCGGGTCCGGCGTGTACCAGTAGTTGCCGTCGCCGGCCCACGAGTTGAGGATCGGCGTGTTGTTCCCGAGCGTGCGGAGGCCGTTCATGATCGGCACCTGCGCGCCGAACGCGGCGGCGGTGGAGGTCACGATGACGTCCGCCTGCTCGCGAGTTCAGCCGCGTGACCGTGCTCTGCCACGACGCCGGGTTTCCGCCGGCCGACTGGTACGTCTCCTCGGCGCGATCCTGCCGCCGAGCTGCTGCCAGCGGGCCTTGAACGCCTGGACGACGTTGCGGAAGTACACGATGACGGTGTCGGTCGCGAGCGAGGCGTTCGCCAGCCGCGCTTCCACGCGAACTCGGCCATCGCCGAGCCCTCGTCCTGCGCGACGTTGCCGAACGAGAAGGCGAGTCGCCCCTTCGGCCCGAAGCGCTTCGGGCCCATCTGATCGGTGCCGATGCACGGCGCGACGGTCAGCTTGCCCGCGTTGATCGACTCCTGGACGACGGGTGCCGCGATAGTCGACGTCGCACGTGGTCATGATCACGTCGGCGCCCTGCCCAGAGCAGCTTCGCGCGCACACGACTTCGCGATCGCGGGCTTGTTGCCCTGCGTGTTGCACGTGATGAGCCGGACCTTCGGTCGCGCCCGCCTTGTTGATCTGTCGCGATGCGGGTCTTCGCGGTCGCGAGCGCCGGGCCGTCGAACGGCGCCATGTTCGCCGACGCCGTCGTACGCCCAGCCGATCGTGACCGTCGTCGCCTGCTGCCGACGCGGCCGTGCCGCCGCCGACGCACGGCGACGGCGACGACCGCGACTGCGGCGAGCAGCGAGCGCCGCCCTCCCTAGCTTCGTCATCTCTGCCCTCCTGTCGGTCCTGGGTTACCTGCCACGATGCTTCCTTTCCTCTGACGAGCGCGTAGAGCAATCGATGGAGCGGGACGGGGACGTCGCGCCGCTCCGCCTCGCGGACCGAGCGAGCCCGTGATCAGCTCGATCTCCGTCTCCCGGTGCGCGTCGACGTCCTCGAGCATCGACGGGTAGTGCGCCGACCCTCGCTTCGTCGCGAGGACGTTCATCTCCCACGGGTCGTCGTGGAGCTCGATGCCGGCCGCCGCCGCGACCGCCTTCCCCTCGTCGACGAGGCCGTGGACGAGGTGGCCGAGGTCGCCCGGCTCGTCCTCCTGCGCGAAGTGGAAGTCGTGCGGGAGTCCCGTGAGCGCGCGGTCGGGTTGACCGACGGCGTTGAAGATCAGCTTCGACCACTGCGCGGGTCGCAGGTCGGGGAGCGCCTCCGCCTTCAGGCCCGACGCGACGATCGTGTCCGCGATGTCCTGGACGACCTCGAACGGCGTCTCCTCGTACGGCCCGAGCCAGGTCTCCGTGTCGAGGATGTACTCGACCTGCGTGTCCGAGTGGTGCGTGCCGCTCATGAACGTCACGCCCGAGACGATCGGCCACGCGCCGTGCGCGCGGACGATCTCCTCGGCGCCGATCCCGTTCAGCACCGTGACGACCGTCGCATCCGGGAAGCGGCCCTCGAGCGAGCGCGACGGCCGACTCGAGCCCCGACGCCTTCGTCGCGACGATCGCGACGTCGAACTCGCGGGAGCGCGTCGGATCGTCGGACGCGGTGACCCGCGCCTGGTACTCGGTCTTCCCCGTCACGCGAAGCCCGCTCTCGTTCAGCGCCTCCGCGTGTTCGCGGCGTCGGGTGAGCACCGAGACCTCGCACACGCGGGCGAGATGACCCGCGAAGAGACTCCCGATGACGCCCGCCCCGACGATGCAGACCCGTTCCACGCTGCGCCGCGAGTATCTCAGCGCGGTGACATGTCAGTCAACTGAGCTTGTCCGCAGACCACGATTCCGCGGCAGCGGAGTCGTGGTCGCGAAGACCCCCGATGCGGCGGCTTCGTCGCCGTTCGCGGCTCAAGATGACGCTCCACGTGATCGGCGCGCGATGCGCTTGAACTCGGCGTCCGTGACGAGCCCGCGCTTCTTCGTCCCTGCGCGCTTCACCGACTCGAGCAGCGCGGGGTACCGCTCCTCCGGCACGTCGAGGCCGAGCTCCGCGACCTTGATCCGGATCGAGTCGAGCCCGCTCTTCTTCCCGAGCACGATCCCGCGCTCCGCGCCGACGAGCTCGGAGGCGTAGGGCTCGATCGCCGGCGGGTCGTGGAACTGCGCAGCGACGGCGCCCGACTCGCGCGTGAAGAGGTTGTCGCCCGTCACGGGCTTCCAGGCTGCGAGCGGCGTCTCGGCGAGACCCTGCACGAGCTCTCCGAGAGCCCGCGCCTTCGAGAGGTCGAGCCTGGTCGGGATGCCGTAGAGCGCCTCGAGCGCGAGCGCGACCTCGACGAGGTCCGCGTTCCCGGCACGCTCGCCCATCCCGTTGACGGTGCCTTGCACCCAGGTCGCTCCCGCCTGCACCGCAGCGACCGCAGCAGCGGTCGCGAGGCCGAAGTCGTCGTGCCCGTGCCAGTGGACGGGAACCTCGTAGTCGAGCCGCTCCACGACGTCGTTGACGAGGAACGCAGCGGCCTCCGGCGTCGCGATCCCGAGCGTGTCGACCACGACGACCTCCTCGGCGCCGGCCTCGACCGCGACTTCGTACACGCGGCGGACGAACTCGAGGTCGGCGCGCGTCGAGTCGACACCGAAGAACGCGACCCGGATGCCTTCCTGGGCTGCGAACGAGATCGCCGAGCGGATCCGCTCGAGCATCGTCTCGCGCGAGACGCCGAGTGCGGCGAGCTTGCCGTCGGAGATCGGGCTCTCGATGACCGACGCCTCGAGCCCGAGCTCGACCAACGCCTCGACGTCTGCCCGGACGGCGCGCGAGAAGCCCCAGATCTCGGCGTCCAGGCCGCGCTTCGAGGATGAGCGAGATCGCCCTCGCGTCGTCCTCCGACACCCGCGGGAAGCCCGCCTCGATGCGGTCGACTCCGGCAGCCGACAGCGCACTTGCGATCTCTACTTTTTGCTCTGGTGAAAATACGACACCAACCGTTTGCTCGCCGTCGCGCAGCGTCGTGTCGTAGAGACCGACCGTCACGCGTGGCTGCGGCTCGAGCGCCTTCGCGTTGAGATCGCCCGTCCAGACCTTCGAGCGGTCGAGTGTCACGCCGGGACTATCCCATCCGGGAACGGCGAGAGCTTCTCGGCGCCGGACTCGGTGATCAGGAAGTTGTCCTCGACGCGGAGGCCGCCTCCGCCCTCCATATAGCATCCTGGCTCGATTGCAAGCACCATGCCGGCCGCGACCTCGCCCGTTCCGGCTTGATGCGCGTACGGCGGCTCGTGTGCGCGCGCGCCGATGCCGTGGCAGATCGGATGCGAGGGCTGGCCCGGGAAGCCGATCGCTGCGATGCCCTCTCGCACCCGGCGGTCGAGCTCCGCAAGGCTCGCGCCGGGCCGCGCGAACGCGACTGCGTCGTCGTACACGGACATGAGGCCGCGCTCGAGCTCCTGGTACCGCGGGGAGAGCTGGCCGAGCGACGAGGTTCTTCGTGTGGTCGCACCAGTAGCCGTCGGCGCAGACCCAGATCTCGAAGAGCGTCGGCTCACCTTCGACGACGGGCCGCGATGTCGTCGCGGTGAACGTCTTGATCTCCGGGCCCGACCAGACGAGGGAGAACCCGAGCGCGAGCTCGACCTTGCCCTCCCAGCCGGTCCCCTCGCCGTGGACGAACCCCTCCCACTCTGCGGCGATCTGCGCCTCCGTCATGCCCGCGTCGATGACGAGCTTGCAGTGCTCCATCGCGGCTGCGGCGATGTCGTTCGCGAGGCGCATCCGCTCGATCTCCTGCTCCGTCTTGAGAGCGCGCGCGGCTGCAAGCAGCGGCGTGGCGTCCACGCTCTCCCCGAATGCCGTGAACCACTCGGCCGTGAACGTCGTCGGCTCCCCGACCATGCGGTCCGACGCCTGCGTGCCGAGCGAGAGCTCGAGGCCGATGCGACCGTACGTCGCTCGCCGTCTCGCGCGCGAGCTCGAGGACGCGCGCAACGGGTGGGCGCGGATCGCGCTCGTCGTAGCCCTTGAAAAGACGGACGTCACGTGTCCAGGCGGCGCGCGCAGCGTCCTCCTCGGACGCCTCCAGGCAGATCAGCGTCGGCTCGCCCTCACGCGGAAAGACGCAGGCGTCGTAGCCCTTCATCCCCCAGAAGTTCGTGAGGTAGAGAACGTTGTCGGGAGCGCGAACGACGAGCGCGTCGAGCTCCTGATCCGCCATCAGGGAGCGCACGCGCTCGAGCTTCGCGTCGTCGCGCGGCCAGGGCATCTCAGAAGCCGATGAACTGAAACGGCCCGGCGACGACGTCGCCGATGTCGGCCTGAACCCACACGTCCGCGGACTCCTCGAGCTCGCCGCGAAGACGTTCGGCCAGCTCCGCGGCGCGCTCCTCGGTCACGATCCCGACAATCACGTAGCGCCATCTGCGCTTCGCCGGCAAGCCCTCCTCGGTCAGCCGTCGCGCGAGGTCGCCGGCGCCGTCCCGGGTCGAGAGCTCTGCGACGACGCGCCAGTCGAACTCGCCCTCCACCCCAGCCTCGTGCGCCTCCGCCGCCTCGCGCTCCTCGTACTCGCGCCGCTCGTCGGCCGGGGTACTCGGCAGCGGCAGCGACGCGTCCCGCCACTCCTCCGCCACGGGATGCCACCGCGTAACGTGGATGTCGGCCGTGAGCCCCTCGTCGCTCACGAGCGCGTCGATGACGCGCTCCGCCTGGACGGCCTGCACCTCGCTCGACGCGTACGCGAAGATGCGCGACCCGTCTCGCGTCACGACGACCTCCGTGCCGAGGCGGTCTCGCGCCTCGTCGTCCAGGTTCACCGCCCGAAGCCGCTCGCGGAGCGGGTAGCCGTGCGCTTCGTCGTCGAGCTCGACCTCGACCCGAAAGTCCTCCGCCACGGCGCGGACGCTACCAACGACTACGCGTGTGCCTCGCTCACCATGGGCTCCACCAGGCGCCGCCGGCTGACGGCGAGTGCCACGAGCCCGGCGATCATCGGAATCGCACCGGCAAGAAGCATCGTCCAGCGAGCGCCGACTGTGCTCACGAGCAGACCGCCTGCGACGAGGGCGACGAGCTCAGCGGCGTTTCGCAGGCCGTTGTACGCAGCGAACGCCCTGCCGTGGAGCGAGCTCGGCACGCGCTCGTGGATCAGGGTGCGGATGAGTACGTTCTTCGTCCCGTGTGCCACGCCCCCGACGAAGAAGAAGGTGAACGCCAGCGCCGGGACGAGCCACAGTGCGGGACCGGCCAGCCCCGCGCCCTGGAGGACGATCGCGACCAGCGCGCCGGCCGCGAGCACGCCCGACCCGACCCGACGTGGCAGCAGCGTCGCGCCGAGCACCATGCCCAGGGTCCAGCTGCTCAGCAGCAAGCCGTACCCGACGTTCCCGAGCCCGAGGTCGTCCTTGGCGAAGAACACGTTGGCGGCCCAGTTCGTCGTCATGAAGAGGAGCGACACGAACGCGACCGACATCACAACGGCGAGCACTCGGTCCTGTACGAGGTACTTCGCGCCCGTCCAGGCGCGACCGACTGGCGGCTCGGGAGCGAGGCAGAACTCGGAGTGCGGACATCGGACGACCGTCGCCGCCAACCCGACCACGAGGAACGTCGCCGCATTGACGATCATCGGCACCTCGAGGCCGCCGGCCGCTGCGAGCATCCCGCCGATCAGCGGGCCGACGGCGAAGCCGGCGTAGCGAGCCGTCTCGACCCTCCCGTTCGCCAGAGCAAGCCGAGCCTCGCCGGCAACGCGCGGCACGAGCGCGAACTCGGCCGGCTGCGCGACTGCGAAGCCGATGCCGAGGAGCGCAGCCAGACCGAGGATCAGCGCCGTACCGCCGCCGGCGAAGGCCAAGACCGAGAGCCACGGTCGCCTGCGCGACCGACACGAGGAGCAGCACGCGGCGGGGGTCGTAGCGATCCGCGAGGAGTCCGGCGGGGCCGGCGAGAACGACCGACGGCGCCCAGAACGCGATGTACAGGAGGGCGATCGTGATCCCCGATCCCGTCGCCTCCTGAAGGTGCAGCGTCAGCGGTACGAGGGCAAGCCAGTCCCCGAGCGCGGACAGCCCGACCGCGCCCACGAGGATGTTCAGGTCGGCGCCGCCGCGTCTCACCACCGCACGCGCGGAGGCGCGGGCTCGCCGTGCGCCTCTTCCCACGAGACGACCGGGTTCCGCAGGACGCCGATCCGCTCGATCTCGCACTCCATGACGTCTCCCGGCTTCAGGTAGAGCGAGGCCGCGTCCGGGGAGAAGCCGGCGACACCGGACACCGTCCCCGTCGAGAGCACGTCACCGGCCGAATACCCGAGAGCCGAGTAGTGGCTCACGATCTCGGGGATCGTCACGGACATGCGGCCCGAGTGCGAGACCTGCCGCGACTCGCCGTTCACTCGGAGCTCCATCGCGAGGTCGTGGGGGTCCGGGATCTCGTCGGGCGTGACGATCCACGGCCCGAGCGGGCAGAACGTGTCGATCGCCTTGCAGAAGCTGAAGACGCCCGATCGCATCTCGCGCCGCTGGATGTCGCGCGCCGTGATGTCGTTGAAGATGACGTAGCCGCCGATGTAGTCGGCCGCCTCCTCGGGCGAGAACCACTTCCCCGGCTTCCGGAGGACGACGGCGAGCTCGAGCTCGTAGTCGAGCTCCTCGGTCAGGTGCTCCGGATAGACCACGGGCTCGTCGGGTCCCACGATCGCGTCGACGTTCTGGAAGAAGACGATCCACGGCGCGATCTCGTGCGTCCAGCCGACCTGCTTCGACTCCTCCTCGTGCTCGCGGAAGTTGCCGGCCGTGTGGAAGAACTTCTTCGGGACGATCGGCGCGCGTAGCTGCGTCTCCGCCAGCGCGACCCTCTCGCCCGTCTCGTCGGCGCCGCCGCGCTCGAAGTACTCGCGCATCGTCGGGACGTCGAGGACGGCGATCTCCTCGCCGTCGAGGACGCCGACGCGCCTCTCCTCGCCGAAGGTGACGAGCTTCACTGCTCGACGATCTTCCAGAACGAGTTCTTCACGACCACCTTGTCGTCGCGGAAGGTCCAGAGGTCGCAACCGCGCACTTCCAGGCGCACGCCGTCGACCGTCGTGCCGGTGAGCGTCCACTCGGAGACTCCACGGTCGCCGGCGACGAAGTGGCTGCCCTCGCCGTAGTGGACGTCGGGGATCGTCGTGAAGCGAGCGCCGAGCCCCTCGCGAACGGCGGCCTGGCCCTCGAAGCGGCGGCCCCACGGATCCGGGCCTCGAGGCGACTCGAAGACGCAGTCGTCGACGAAGAGCGACATGATCGCGTCGAGGTCGTGCGCGTTGAAACCCTCGACCATCTTGTCGAGCACGACCAGCCTCTCGTCGTCCGCGGCCGTCACGCGCGTCTCCTCAGGCGACACCGCACACCTTCATCGCGGCGCGCGCGTAGACCTCGGCCGTCTTGACGAGCCCTTCGATCTCGAGGTTCTCGCCCTTCACGGTGTCGAGGAGCCCGCTCGACGTGCCGTAGTTGACGGTCGCGATGCCGTAGCGCGAGAGCACCGACGCGTCCGAGAACCAGCGCGTGACGTCGCGCTCCGGCGCCGACCCGAACACCTCGGCGTGCGCCGCATCGAGCGCGCCCACGAGCGGGTGGTCCTCCGCGATCTCGGCGCCGGGTGCCGTGACGTACACCTCGCCCTCGATTCCGTGCTCGGGGAAGCGGTCCGCGAGCCCGCGAACCATGTCGAGCACCTGCGTGCGTGCGACCGTCATCGCCTTCGTCGGCGGCACGCGGACGTCGAGGAAGAGGTCGGTGCGGTGCGGCGTGCGCGAGACCCGCCAGCCGAACCCGCCCTGCAGCGCGCCGACGTTGACGATCGCGCTCGCGCCGCGGTAGGCGTTCGCCGGATCGTCCTCCCAGGTCGGGATCCACTCGAGCACCGCGTCGAGCACGTCGCGCATTCGAACGATCGAGTTCTCGTCGAGCTTCCCGGCGCTGAACGCGGTGTGGATGAACGGGCCCTTCGTGGAGATCCTCAGCCAGAGCGAGCCGAAGTGCCCGAGGACGACCTTCGACTCAGTCGGCTCGCCGAGGATGCACATGTCGGCGACGCCGCCGTGCGACACGAGGTGGCGCGAGCCGGCCGCGTAGCCACGGTACTCGGCGCCCTGTGCGTCGCCGTACTGCGTCTTCTCGATCTCACCGGAGACGGCCGCGATCATGACGTCGCCGCGGAGTCGCACCCCGGCGTCGGACAGCGCGCGGAGCGCCTCGACGTAGCACGCGAGCGCGCCCTTCATGTTCGAGATCCCGAGGCCGTAGAGCCGACCGTCCTCGACGAACGCACTGGGCTGGAAGCCGGGAACGTGCCGGAGCCACGGCTCACGGCCCGAGTACGAGGTGTCCATGTGGCCGTTGAACATGAGGCTCGGGCCGCCGCCCACGCCCCCGGAGGTACCGAGCACGTTCGCGCGACCGTCCTCGATCTGCTGCCACTGCACCTGCAGGCCCAGGTCGAGGAACGTGTCGCGCATGAGCTCCGCCATCGCCTCCTCCGAGCCTGTGAAGCTCGGCGTCCCGATCGCGCGCGAAGCCCAGTCGACGAGCCGGTCTCGGTCGATGCGGACGTCAGCCACGGACGTGCGGGAGCACCTTCTCGCCGAAGAGGCGAATCTGGTCGTGCCGGCGGTCGCCCCAGAGCTCGAGCATGACGTGCGTGCAACCGGCTTCGCGGTACTCCTCGATTGCGGCGATGCAGTCGTCAGGTGTGCCGGCGATCGGCTTGCAGCGGTCGAGGAGCGAATCCGTGACCTGCTGCTTTGCCGCGAGTCGCCCGCCCTGCTCCATGGCCTCGGCCACGGGCGCGAGCTCGTCCATCTCGATCTCGGCGAGCTCGAGCAGCGTGTCGGCCGAGCCGCGGATGTTCTGGAACTTGTTCGCGAGGTACATGCCTGCGATCTCGCGCGCCCCGTCGCGCCCTGCGTCGCGGTCCGCCTCGTGGATCGAGGCGACGACCGTGCAGCCGATGTCGATGTCCGCCTTCACGTTCTCGCGCGTGTAGCGGACGAATGCCGGCGTCGTGATCGACGGAGTCAGGCAGCCGTCCGAGATCTCACCCGCGAGCGCCTGCATCTTCGGCGCCGTGGCGGCAACATAGACCGGCGGGACTTCCCGCGGCGTGTGGGCTTCGGAGCTCAGACCAGGCACGGACGCGCTCCACGTGTCGCCCTCGTATTCGAACGGCTCACCGCCGAGGACGCCCCGGACGATCGTGACCGCGTCGCGCATCGGGCCGAGCGTCTTCGAGGTCTGCGAGCGGATGTTGTTGAGAAAGATCTTCGACGTCCCGAAGCCGAGAAGGAACCTTCCGGAGCCGGCCGCCTCCTGGACGACTCTTGCATCCATCGCAACCTGCACCGGATGACGCGTGAACGGCGAGATGATCCCCCAGCCGATCGTGAGGCGCTCGGTCTCTCGGGCCATGAGCGCGGAGACGACCGTCGACGACCGCGCCTCCATCCCGTGCTTGCGCCACCACGGGTACGCCTCGGCGAGCCAGATCGTGTCCATGCCCGCCCGGTCCATCACGCGCGCCGACTCGAGCATCTCCTCGAGCGGCTCCATCGTCAGCTGCATCACGCCGACGCGAAACGCCGGGGACATGTCTAGGCGAGCGCCGGTGTCAGACACCGGCTCCTGTCAAGGGATGCGCGTGCCGAATTCGTGCTCATTCGTCCACAGTCCATTCGGGTCGAACACTGCCGCACGCGAAGCAGGGCCACGACCACGGCAGTCAGGTGCCGGCTGGCCACGTCGGACTCGTCGATGGCCAGGTGTCTGACACCGAGTGTTAGGACGCGGCCGCGACGCGCCGCTCGAGCGCCTCGAGTACCTGTGAGACCTGCTGGTTCACGATCGGCTGCAGGACGCGCTGCCCCATCGCGCCGACCGGCCCGGCGATCTTGACGTCGGCCTCCCAGGCCATCGACGTGCCGCCGTCGGTTTCGGAGAGCGTGAACGACGTCGTCATGTCCATGAGCGCACCGACGCCCTGGCCCTTCGCGCGCATCGACGCGAACTCCGGCTCCCGCTCCTCGAGCCTCTCGAAGTTCATGGTCATCTTGAGGCCGCCGAGCCCGAGCGGGACCTTCACCTTCGCCGTCCAGTGCTTCTCGTCCTGGATCTCGAAGGACTCGACGCCGGGCATGAGCTTCGCCAGCTCGGCGGGTTCGTTGATGACGCCCCAGACCGTCTCCCGCGGCGCCGAGAGCTCCTTCGTCCCCGAGACGATCACTTCGACGCCACCGAGACGTTCGCGCGGGTGGACTCCGGGTCTTGCAGCATCGACCACACCCTATGCGCCGGGTTGCAGCTGTCGTAGACGATGGCGCCGCCCGCGGTACGCAGCGCGTCCTGGATCGCCGAGCAGATGCAGTGGATTCCTCCGCCGCCGCCCTCGCCCATGCCCTTTGCGCCGAGCGGTGCAACCGGCGACGGCGACTCCATCGCGCCCGTCTTGAGCGGTGGCATGTCCATCGCGTGGGGCACGTGGTAGTCGTAGAAGTTGGCGGTCAGCAACGTCCCCTCCTCGTCGTAGACGAAGTCCTCGTGGAGCGCCGCGCCGATCGCGTGAGCGGTCGCGCCGTGCACCTGGCCCTCGACGATCTGCGGATTGATCCGGATGCCGCAGTCGTCGACCGCCGCGTAGTCCACGACGTCGACCTCACCGGTCTCCGGGTCGATCTCGACGACGGCCGCATGGATCTGCGTCGCGTACGTGAGCGTCAGCTGCCCGGTCTTCTTCTCCGTATCGACCATGCCGAAGTACGGGCGGCACACATAGCGGTGGTTGAGCGTCGGGTTGAACTCGGGCGGGAGGAAAGCGTTGTTCGCGTTGATGATCGCGCCGAGCGCCATGAAGGGGAGCGCCGCCTCGGGTGGGCCGTCCTTGATGCGCGCGAAGCCCTCGGAGAGCTCGATCACCTCGGGCGGCGCCTGCAGGACGGCTGCCGCGAGCTGGATCATCTCCCCGCGCACGAGCTCGGCGGCGCCCTTCACGGCGCCCAGGCCGGTGAACGCGAACTGGGACGCGTACGTGCCCGAGAAGCCGGCGTGCGAGTTGAACCACGTGTCGTGCCCGCGCCGCACGTTCACCTGGTCGGGCGAGCAGCCGAGGATGTCCGCGACCACCTGCGCCGCCGTCGTCTCGTGGCCCTGCCCCTGCGGGACGGTGCCGAGCGTCACGACGACCTCGCCGAAGATGTCGAGCTTCACCGATGCCGCCTCGTTGTTCCCCGAGAACTGGAGCTCGGGGTTCAGGAGCGTCGACTGACCGAAGTTGTTCGTCCCCGAGTCGAGCGTGGAGCCGATGCCGAGCCCGAGGAGCTTTCCCCGCGCCGCGGCGTCCCCGCGCCGCTCTTCGATCGAGCCCGTGTCGATGAGCTCGAGCACCATGTCGAGCGCTGCGGAGTAGTCGCCCGAGTCGTAGACGCAGCCGTTCGGCGTCTCGTACGGCATCTGGCCCGCTTGGACGTAGTTGCGCTTGCGGATCTCGACCGGGTCGAACCCGAGCTCCGACGCGACGATGTCGATGATCCGCTCGGTCAGCCACAGGTGCTGCATGCGCGAGTACCCGCGGTTCGGCGACACCGGCGACTTGTTCGTGCAGACCTGCGTGAAGTCGACTCGGATGTTGCGCCATCCATACATCCCGGGCGTGACCTGCGCCCAGATGATGCAGCCGAGGGGTTCGTAGCGCGGGAACGCGCCGCAATCGTCGAGCGCCTTCACCTTGAAGCCTGTCATCGTGCCGTCCTTCATGACGCCGACCTCAACGTCGAGGAACCAGCGCTCGTTGCCGTGCGCGTTCGCCGTGTGCTGATCGGTGCGCCACTCCGTCCACTGCACCGGGCGCCCGAGCTTGCGGGCCATCAGGCAGAGGACGACGTACTGCGGGTGCAGGCAGATCTTGTTGCCGAAGCCGCCGCCGATGTCGTGCGTGACGAAGCGGAGCTTGTCGATCCCCGTTCGCAGCGCCGGCGCCATCCAGATCGCGCCCACGCCGGGCATCTGGTGGTTGCACGTCAGCGTCCACTCGCCCGTTCCCTTGTCGTACTCGACGAGCGCGCCGGCGCACTCGAGGGGGGTCGAGGAGAAGCGGTGGAAGTGCAGCTTGTCGATCTTCACGACGTGGTCGGCCTCTGCGAGCGCGGTGTCGACGTCGCCCCAGTCGAAGACGCCGGACCAGACGACGTTCGAGCCGGCGTCGTCGTGGAGGACAACCTCGTCTCTCAGCGCCTCCTGTGCGTCCACGAGGACGGGCAGCTCGTCGTACTCGACCTCGATCAGCTCGGCCGCGTCGCGCGCCAGCTCGCGCGTCGCCGCGCAGACGGCCGCGACCGGCTCGCCCATGTGCCGGACGCGACCGACCGCGAGCGCGTAGTCCTTGATGTTCCCGCCCGGCTCGACGGACATCTCGAAGAACGGGTCCGTATGAATCGCGACCTCGTCCCCGGTGATCGTCCCGTAGACGCCGTCCAGCTCGAGCGCCTTGGACACGTCGATGGACACGATCTTCGCGTGCCCGTACGGCGAGCGGACGAAGTGGACGTAGCCCATCCCGTGGCGGCGTACGTCGTCGAAGAACGTGCCCTGGCCCTGGACGAGCCGCCTGTCCTCCTTGCGGGGGATCGACTGACCGACGAATCCCTTCTCGAGGGTCTTGGCAGGCTCGGTCTCGACCGCGGTGGCTCGTGGCCCTTGTGACACTGTGTCACTTGGGGTCATTGGGGTTGGGGTCAATGCCGACCCCCCGCGGAGCCGACCGCGACGACGGCCTCGACGATGTTCACGTAGCCCGTGCAGCGGCAGATGTTCCCCTGCAGCGCGTAGCGCACGTCCTCCTCGGATGGGTGCGGGTTGCGCGCAAGCAGGTCCGTCGCGCTCATGAGCATCCCCGGCGTGCAATACCCGCACTGGAGCGCGTGGTGCTCGTTGAACGCCTGCTGGAGCGCCGTCAGCTCACCGTCGGCGGCAAGCCCCTCGACCGTCGAGATCTTCGTGCCCTCCGCCTGCACCGCGAGCAGCATGCAGCTCTTCACCGCCTCGCCGTTCACATGGACGGTGCAGGCGCCGCAGTTGCCGGTGTCGCAGCCGATGTGTGTCCCCGTGAGGCCGAGGTCGTCGCGGAGGAAGTGGACCAGCAGCCGGCGCGTCGGCACGTCGTACTCGATCTGCTCGCCGTTGACCTCGAGCGAGACGGTGCGGCTGGTCACCGGTTCGGCCACCTACTTCCTCCTCCCCGCGGCCTGCCCGACGGCCCGCACGGCGGAGACCTCCGCCAGATGACGCCGGAAGTCGGCCGACCCGTGGACGTCGGACGGCGGATCGAGCGAGGCACCGAGCCCTTCCGCCGCTGCCCGTACCGCAACTTCGGAGTAATCCCCGCCTGCAAGACGCTCCTCCATCCCGGTCGCCCTCATCGGAGAGGCCGCGACGCACCCGATCGCGACCCGAGCCACGTCACCGGACACGGTCGCCGCGGCGTTGACGATGTACGTGCCGTGCGCGCCGATCGTGAGCCCGGCGTAGCCGTCACCTGCTCCGCTCGACGCAGGCACGTTGATCTTCGTGAGCAGCTCTCCCTCCTGCACGGCCGTCATGTACACACCGACGAAGAACTCGTCGGCCGAGACCGTCCTCTCACCTCCCGCTCCTCGGATCGTGAACGTCGCGTCGAGCGCGACGAGGAGCGGCGGGAAGTGGTTCGTCGGGTCGCTCACGCAGACATTGCCGCCGATCGTCCCGCGATTGCGCACCTGAACGTCCGCGATCGTCCCTGCCACCTCGGCGAGGATCGGCCGAGCGACGTCGACCTCCGAGGAGCCCTGCAGCTGGGCGCACGTGACCATCGCGCCGATCTCGAGCATGCCGTCCGAGGAGAACCCGATCTCGCGCAACTCGTCGAGGTCGGCTAGGTCGACGAGCACGTCCGGCGCGGCCGCACGCTGCTTCATCACGTTGATGAGCGTCTGCCCGCCGGCGAGTGCGCGCGCTCCCTCGTGCGCCGCGAGCACCAAGACCGCCTCCTCGACCGTGGCCGGGCGTGCGTACTCGACCTCGCGCAGGAGCATGGCGAGATTCAGTCACACGACGCCGTGACATGTCAAGCGAGTACCGCATTGGTTACTTTCCGCCCCGTGGCCGGCTTCGACGCGATCTTCGTGGGCTCGGGGATCAACGCTCTCGCCGGAGCTGCGCTCCTCTCCAAGGCGGGCTGGAACGTGTGCGTCCTCGAGCGTGAGGAGCACCTCGGCGGCTGCATTCATACGTCGACCGACGTGACCGTGCCGGGCTTCACGCACGAGCTGCTGGCGTCATGGCACCCCCTCTTCACCGGCTCGCCGGCGTACGCCGAGCTGAAGCCGGAACTCGACGCACGTGGGCTCGAGTACCTGAACACGGACCTCGCGACCGGCGCAGCCTTCCCGGATGGATCGGCCGCGTTCCTCACGACGTCGCTCGAGGACAACGTCGCCGAGCTCGCGCGGCACGCGCCGTCGGACGGCCCTGCCTGGGAGGCAATGTTCAACGGCTTCATGACCGATGCCGACCTGTCCTTCGGCGTCCTCGGCACGGAGCTCTGGTCGCCCAGCGGCCTGACTCTCGGGCGACAGGCGCTCCGCCGGTTCGGTCGCCGCGGACTGCTCGAGTACGTCGGCGGCGTCCTCGCGAGCTGCCGCGACTGGCTCGGCGAGACCTTCGAGTCGGACTCGGCGCACGGGCTCCTCGCGCCCTGGGTGCTGCACACGGGCCTCGGGCCGGATCAGGCGACGTCGGGCTTCATGACCCAGGTCATCGCATGCGCACTGCAACTGGGCGGGATGCCGGTGCCGAAGGGCGGAGGTGTGGTCCTCGTGGACGGCCTCGCGGGAATCGTCCGCGATGCCGGCGGCGAGGTACGCACGGGCGTCGAGGTCGAGCGCGTGCTCGTCTCCGGAGGAAAGGCGGCCGCCGTGCGGCTCACAGGCGGCGAGACGATCCGCGCCGAGCGCGCGATCGTGGCGGGAGTGACGCCCACGCAGCTCTACGGGCAGCTCCTCGGCGCCAGCGACGTGCCGCGACCCGTGGCTCGCGCCGCCGAGGGCTTCCGCTACGGCCGCAGCGCGATGCAGATCCACATCGCGATGAGCGAGCCGCCGGACTGGTACGGAGACGAGCGCCTCGGACGGACGGCGATCGTCCACGTCACACCCGGGCTCGACGGAGTCTCACGTGCCGTCAACGAGGCCGAGCGCGGCCTCCTTCCCGCCGAGGCGACCATCGCGTGCGGCCAGCCGCTGGCAGTCGACCCGTCGCGGGCGCCCGAGGGCTCGTGGATCATCTGGATCCAGCTGCAGGAGCTGCCGGCTGGCCGCGTCAAGGGTGACGCGGCGGGCGAGATCGACGTCGGGGACGGCACCTGGACGGAGGGCCTCCGGGAGGCCTACGCCGACCGCATCACGGCACGGCTCGGGCGCCACATCCAGAACCTCGAGCGCGCGACGCTCGAGCGGGTCGTCCTCTCGCCGGCGGACATCGCGGCGACGAACGTCAACCTCGTCGGCGGCGACATCTACGGCGGCTCGTGCGCGCTCGACCAGAACTTCCTCTTTCGCCCGCTGCCGCAGGCGCCCGGCCACAGGACGCCCGTCGACAACCTCTGGCACGTCGGCGCATCGACACATCCGGGCCCTGGGCTCGGCGCCGGCTCGGGCTACCTCGTGTACAAGGAGCTGACGAAGGGGCCGCTTCCACGTCGCCTTCTTGCAAGGGTTCCGGTGCTCAACCGATGAAGCTCTCACTCTCCGAGATCTCGACGGTCAACGCCCTCTTCGAGGAGGACGTGCTCGCGTACGCCGCAGCCGGCTTCGACGGCATCGGGATCTGGGAGATGAAGCTGCCCGACGACGACGCCGCCAACGTGGGGCTCATCCGCGATGCCGGCCTGGGCGTCGCGAGCTGCGTCCCGACCGTGCCCTCCATCCTGCCGCTGAGGATCCCCGGCATGGAAGGGCCACCGAGCCCGCGCGAGCGCGTCGATGCGCTGTGCGCGAGCATGCACCGCCTTGCCGCCTACGAGCCCGAATGCGTGCTCGTCCTCACCGGGCCGGCGATCGACTCGAGCTCGCGCTCCGTGGTGATCGCCGGGCCTCCACGAGATCGCGGAGGCAGCTGCCCTCGCCGGTGTCCGCCTCGGTCTCGAGCCAGCGCACCCCGACCAGCACGAGGTCGTCTCGTTCGTGAACTGGATCGCCGACGCGCTGGCACTGCTCGACGAGGCGGGCCTCGACGACGTCGGGCTCATGGCCGACACGTACAACCTCTGGCTCGAGAAGCCCGACGCCCTCGCGGCGGTCGCGAGCCGCGTCACCGGGCTCCACGTCGCCGACGTACCAGCGGAGCCGGAGCGCACAGACCGCGTTCTCCCGGGCGAAGGCGGCACGCGATCCGCCGAGCACATCGGAGCTCTCCGCGCCGCCGGCTGGGACGGCTACCTCGACGTCGAGATCTTCTCGACGCCCGACCTCTTCTGGGCGCTGCCAGCCGACGAAGCTGCCCGGCGCGCGCACGCGGCCATCTCGCGGCTGTGAGCAGCACCCCTACACGGAGCCGTAGAGCATGAGCACGATGCGGACGAACTCCTTCGTGTCGTCGAAGAGCCCACGCTCGCGCACGGCGCGCGCACCCTGGTACCAGCCTGCGAGCGCGAGGCTCCGGTTCCCGCCGAACTCGTCGAGCTGCCAGCGAAGGTAGCGCACCCCCGCGCGCACGTTTCCCTGGTAGTTCCGGGGCGTGCGCACGCCGAGCAGCACGAGGTCGACGAACTCCCACGTCTCCGGAAGGAGCTGCATCACGCCGATGGCACCGACGTTCGAGACGACGTCCTGCTGGAAGCCCGACTCCATCCACGCGAGTGCCCGGGCGAGCGCCGGATCGACGCCGTAGACGCGCGACCAGTAGTCGAGCGCGGAGCGCACCGCGTCACGGCTTGCCGGAGGACCAGCCGCCGCAGGCGCCGTGAGCCGCGCCCCCCTCGGTAGCGCCAGCCGCTGATTCGGGACGATCACGGTCATCAGCGAGAGCCGGTTCCGGCGGGCCAGCCGCCAGGGGCTGACGTGGTAGCGCGCAGCGATGGAGAAGAAGCTCTCGCCGGGCGCGACAACGTGCCACACCGTTGCCGCCCGCGCGGTTCGGCCGGCCAGCGACCGAAACGTCTTCGGGCCGGCTATGCCGTCCGCTGCAAGGCCACGGCGGGACTGGTAGCGACGAACCGCAACGCCGGTACGGCGGTTGAACCGCCCGTCCACGGCGCGAGCGCCGAGCCCGTAGCGGCGGAGCCTGAACTCGAGCACGGCGACGTCCCACCCGACCGCTCCGATCCCGAGTTCGCGTTGTCCGAGCAGCGGGCGACCGCGCGCGCCGAGTGCACGCCGCGTCTCGCGACCGACGAGCCCCGTCGGTCGGATCCCGTGCTTCCGCTGGAAGCGAAGCAGCGCATTCGTCGTCAGCCGGCCGCGAACACCGTCGATCGGACCGGGATCGAACCCGTGAGCCCGGAGCCCGACCTGGAGAGCGGCGACGCGAGCACTGGCTGCGACCGCGCTCGGTGCGAACGCGAGGACACCAATGGACACCGCGACGCCAACGACGGCGAAGCGACGCATGCGTCGCGATTCGCCGGCTGCGCCCGCCTTCCTCCCGGCGAGCTCCCGGGAGGGCCGCGGCTACAATCCCGCCGCTGCCTTCCCCGGTAGCTCAATTGGTAGAGCATCCGGCTGTTAACCGGAGGGTTACTGGTTCGAGTCCAGTCCGGGGAGTCGAAGAAAGGCCCTGGAAACGGGGCCTTTCTACTATCTCATGGAAGGATCGCAGGCAGCCGCCTGCACACACATTCGCACACGTTTGAGAATCTACGTCTCAGGCGCGCAGCACTCTCTGCTTCGCCTCCTGGAACTCGTCGTCTGTGAGCACGCCGCGTGCGTGGAGATCGGCAAGCCGTTCGATCTCTGCGGCTAACGCGGGCGAATCGGCTGACGGGACCTCCGAAGAGGGTTCCGTGACCGCTGCGGTGGCGGTTGGCTGAGGCTCCGGTTCCGGAACCGAGGGTGGGCTTACCAACTCCGGGTCGATCTTCTTGCTCGGCTTGTTTGCACGGCTCTTGAGGCGGCTGGCAACCTGCGAGAGATCGCTGCTCAGAGTCCCGTCCTTGTACCAGCGCCACGCCTGCACGTCCGGGTCGAACCACTGCCAATCCATCGACCTTCCCCGAGTCCAAAGCACGCCAGCGTGTTCGATCCCGGTTGGCGGACTGATGAGTCGCGAGCCAAGTTCCCGATTGACTCCGTCCGAGGACGAGCCGGTAGCGGTGAATCTCGCCCCGCCGTCGACGTCGCGACCGAGAACCGTGGCCGTCTCAGTCGTCTTCACGAGAAAGAAGAGCAGCCCGAGAAGGAAAAAGAGCAGCCCGACGATGCCGAGAATCATCGCCCAGCCAGGGACGTACCGGTGGTGGATGACGAGCGTGTCGGGTGCCGGTCGCTCAAGTCGTATGCCCTTCTGCGTCGCAAGGAGCGTCGTGAGATCCTGGAACACGTCATCGACGGTCGCGTCCGGGACGAAGGCATCGCTGATGCTCACTTGCGGCACGTCGCAGAGACTATGACCTGTCCTCGGGTCCTCGCCTTTCTGCTTCATCGAAGCTTTGGCGCTCGTCAGCCCGCCCGCCTCGAGCTCGCGCTCCTCGTCCTCCGCCGCACTGGGGATCGTCGTCCCACATGCAGCCGTGAGGGGTACCCCGCTCGTGGGGTTGCTCGCGAACTCGGCGCTCGTAACGTCTGTTCGTGGACTTCGCTCACGCGGTGGGGATTGCCGCTCGGATATACGGAGCGGCACGCGACGCATCGGACGGTCTTATTCCTCACGCACGCAGTCGAGGTTGCTCAGGCGCTTGGGTCCGCGGCGACGCCGACCGCACTGAACACGGCAGTCCTGCATGGCGTTCCCGAGGACACCGACTGGACGGGGTCGAGCATCTCTCGGAGATTGGGGGTTGACGCCTGTCGTATGCGAAGCCGTGCGATCTCCTGACACGCCGGAGGCGGTGAGCGCGTACAGCAGCCACGTCTAGGCGTGTCTGGCGACGCACTCCGGGGCGCGCAGGTGAGACCGCGCGGCTGGTCATGGTCGCCGATTCTCAAGGTGAGCGTCGCGGGCAGCGGACTCGGACGCACTGCGCGAGCGCTACGCGTCCGAGCCTTCCGCTCTTACAAGGCGCTCTCGCAACGTCATTCGCGTAAGCCCTCGGGCTAGTTCAGCCCGCCTGCCTCAAGGTCCCGCTCCTCATATCGGCCAGCTCGCCCGCGAGCTCTATGGCTCGCCGCCGCGCGACATAGCGGTAGAGCCGAGCTGGGGGCGCCCTAATAACGCGAACCCTTCCCTGAGGAATCTACGTCTCGCAGCGCTACCTAGACGTCGCGGGTCCGGCGCCACCGGGTGACAGTGCTCACCGGCATGTCCGCCAGGCATCACCGAATCAACGCGGGCCTGAACGGGCCGTGCGCTCGCCACGCCTGTGCCGAGGAGCAAGGCGGCGACAATCAGGAAGACGATCACGGGGCCGACTCGTCGAGAACGCATTCGGATCTCCCCTCGGACGTTGTGCCTGCTTCTCAACGAGGATAGCGCGTTCCTCGGCCTACTAGTTCAGCCCACCCGCCTCGAGCTCGCGCCCCTCGATCCGTCGCTGCTAGCGGGACTTAGGAAGGAGCCTCTTAAGGAGAGCTACTCGAAAGCGTCCGGCGATAACGATCCAACGCACGCCACAACAAGACAAAAACGATCACCGCCAATACGAGTACTGCCAGCACAACCCAGCCGGGCACAACGCCGAACAGCCAAAGTGCCGCCACGATCACGACGAGCACCCCGAGGCCGTAGAACGCGTAGACGAGTGCGTTGACCGTTGCTGGTCAGGTCCTTCTCGCCGCTTGCCACCGCGCCAACTCTAATCCCCGCCTAGGACACGTCTGCCCGGTTCGCCAGACTCGCGGTGAGCCTTGCCACGTCTCGCAGACTGGGCGTCCCCTCGGTGAGGTAGCGCACTAGCCACCGCCTCACCAGCGGCGGGCTCAGCCTTCGATGAGCCTCGCTCGAAGTAGATGTACAAGCTGCAGCGCGTCCTCGAGCGGCAGATTCGGGAGCTCGCAGCCGCGTCCTCGGCCAGCCACAGCGCTCGGCGCTCGATCGCGCGGCGGAAGCGACGTGCGCGTGGGGCTGAGCAGTCACGAATATGTTCCCACGCTTGCGGGACCGTTGCCGTAATCCGCGTGTGGCAGGAGTTCACCCCTGCGGCACGCACAATCTCCCAGATGCGCTTTGTGCTCGTACTGCTGCTCGCTGCCACTTTCGCGGCAGTCGCCACACCGGATGCGTTCGCCCTGCGATTCGCGGACACGCCGTGCGTGGAGACCGCTGAAGCTCCGCGCGCGTCTGTCCGGTAGGAGTAGTTGGAAGCCCGTATGCCATTCGGCTTAGCGGAGAGGGCGGGTGCGGCCCCGACCCGAACTTCCCGCTCCGGCCTCCCTACCAGTTCAGGTTGCTAAGCCGCACCGTGCCGCAGGGCCTTTTACTGGACAGAGACGGGCTCGTCCACGGCACTCCGACGCAGGCGGGCACCTGGTCATTCTGGATCGAGCTGAGTGACGAGGACCCACCCTCGGCCGCGTGGTGCAAACCAGTGAAGTCGGAGCGTGAGTTCATCATCACGGTGGCAGTGCCTCCGGCGACCGTGGGATCGGCCTACGCGGTACAGATCAGGGCCGAGGGGGTCGGGACGCAGACATGGTCCGTTGGGTCTGGGGCCCTTCCGCGGGGGCTCACACTGGGTCAAAACACGGGCATGGTCACGGGCACACCATCAGTCGCCTGGCGTCTTCCTACTCAAGCTGCTTGGCGACCGATAGCCGAGGCGTCGCGGTCGCGGTCGAGGTTGCGATCGCGCGTGCATCCCAAGCTCGCATTCGCGACGAAGCGACTGGCTCCCGCCAGAGTTGGGCGGGCGTACCGAGCTACCGTCAGGGCAAGCGGCAGCGTTTCGCCTGTGACATTCATCGCCCTTTCAGGCCGGCTCCCGATCGGCATGCGTCTCAACACCAAGACGGGGGTGCTCAGCGGCAAGCCGCACAAGTCTGGGCACGTACAGGGTCACGATCGAGGCACAGGACGGCTTGCGACGGACGGCGAAGCAGACCTACGTCCTCACAGTCCGCCCACCCACACCCCGGCGAGTCTGAACACGACGGGGAGCGGACCGATCCGGACCGGTGGGTACCCCGCTAGTCTAGCCCGCCCGCCTCGAGCTCGCGCTCCTCGATCCTGTGCTTTACCAGCGATCTCGGGATCGTCCCCGCACCAATCGCTCGGCATTCCTCGCGGCCGGATGAATGCACCTCAAGGCGAGTCACGCGAGCGGGAATTGTCGGGCGCAGAGGCGCGTCGTCGACGATCGTGCGTAGACGATCACAATGTGTCCGCGGCGCTGCGGCGTGGTGACTCACGCCCGCAATGCGGGCAGACGGTCGCCTGCGCTCGCATCTGCTCCAGGCAGAACGGACACTTACGAAAACTCGACTGGAGTGAGCGGTACCCCGAACGCATTCGGTTCACCAGCGACAGGACCACCCAGACGATCCCCGCGAAAACGGCGACGAAGCACGCAAACACAACAGCGTTCAAACCACATCGAGAATCGGATAGTTGGCGACCATCTCCTCGCGGAACATCGCAGGTCCCCACTGAGCAGTCCACGAACCGATCCGACGTAGAAGCCGAGGTTCGGGAGAACCGACGATGGGACGCACTACTCGGTAGTCGCGACTGGAGATCCGCCCCTGCTTCTCAACAACCTCGCGCTGCACCTCGCAGAGGTGAACGCAACCGAGCATGAACAGGAACTTGACTGCGAGGAGTGGTTCCTCGAGGAGACCGCGTTCCCGAATTGAAGCGAGCGACGTGTGAGGCGCTCGACACACGCCATGCGCAGGCGGCCCAACTCGTTCAACGAGGAAGTCGTGGACGCGGTCGGCAAGACGCGAGACGCGCTCGGGTGCTAAGCACGGCCAACCACGAAAGCGCTTGACCCTGTTCGCTCAGCGCCTCGCGGTCAAGCCGCAGGGGCACGACGGAGATCAGCTCGGGCTCGTGCGATCGCCTCCGCGGAGGCGCCCTCAACCCCAAGTGCCTGCGCGAACTCCGCAATCTCAGAGTCCGTGAAGCGCTTCGAGCCACCATCTCGTGTCGCTACCGGCGGGAGCCTGAGGTTCGAGCCGATCGACAACACGCGAGACCTCGCCGGACTCCACCAACTCGACGATGCCGTACTTCTCGTAGATCGCAATCATCGCATCGAGATCCTCGGAAGCCATACCTCTGAACAAGTCCTCCAAGGTGACCTGATTCACGGACAGGTCGACACCTTGGACGGGCCTCCCGAAGCCGCGGTCGCCGAGCCATTTCGCTGCCTCGATCCTGTCGGCGTTGCGGGCGGTCGGATCGGTCATGAGCTCGAACATGAACGCCGCGATCGCCTCGCCGTTGTCGCCGACCAGTTCGCGAACTCGACGCGCCAACCCCTTCGGCCTGCCGCCCGGATTACCGGATTGACCGGGCGTGAAGCCTCGCCCGGTGACGCCTCCGAGCGTTGTTTCAGACCTGTTCTCAACGATCTCCACCGGCTCCAGTATCGCGTCGGGGGTGGTCGTGAGCGAGCGACGGAACAGCATTCGTGGAGCAGCCGCGCCGACCCCTCGACGTCCGCGAAAGAGGAACGTGACCTGCCGGAGAGGACGGTCCTCATCGAGCCGACGCAAGCGCGAGCTCGACCAGCTCGTGCGTTATCGTGTCCCGCCCTCGCTGCACGGCGGCCTCGCGTCGCTCCGGGCGCAAGCCGGCTTCGACCACCGCGAGTGCATGAACCTTGATCCGCTCCTCAACCGTGTCGAGTGCCGCGATCCCGAGCTGATCGCGCAGCATGTTCGAGCCTTCCAGAAGGACAGCGGCGTGTTCCAGCTCGCCGGAGAGCGCCGCGATCGCCCCAGTCCGAGGAGGTTCTCGCAGACGATCTCCCAGTAGTGGAGGCGATGCGCGATACGAAGACTGGCCAAGAAGTCGTCACTCGACTCGTTCAGCAACCCCAGCTCAAACTTCGCGAGGCCACGGTTCTCGAGGAAGAACGCTTCGCTCCGCATGTCACGTCGACGGCTCGCGAAGTCAAGCGCTTCATCGAAGAGACGAACCGCGTCCTCGAGGTCGGAGGCTTCGAGCGCCAGATACCCGAGGTTGCTCAGAGCCATCGAGAGCGTCCACTCATCGGCCCCCGGCGCGGGCGTGCTCGGCGCTCTTCTCGATCAGGCGCCGAAAGGCTTCGTCGTCACCTTCCCCCGCGGCGAGGAGTCCGGCGATGCGCAGAAGGCGACCCGTGCCGCGCTCGTCTCCTGACGCGCGGCACAGGGCGAGGCCCTCGTCCACCCATTCGTGGGCGCGCACGTAGTCGTGCTGGCGCGCTGCGAGATTGGCGGCGCCTTCCAGCGCACGCTCGCGCAGCGCATGACTCCGGGGAGCCTCGAGTGCGAGCGCCTCCGAGAGCCAGGCGAGACCTTCGATCCAATGCCCCCTGATCCACCAAAACATCGCGCTCGATCCGGCGAGCCGTAGTGCCAGGTCGGTGTCGGCCACATCGAGGCTCCATCGAAGTGCGTCGCGAACGTTCGGATGCTCCACCTCGAGCCGATCGAACCAACGGTCCTGCTCGGCTCCTTCGAGCTCGGCATCGGTCAGCAACTGGACGAACCAGACGGCATGACGCCGTCGAACGTCCTCGCCGCCACTCTCGCTCGCATACTCACGAATCGTCTCGAGCATCCAGTAGCGCTCGTCCGAGAAGCGCAAGAGGCTCTTCTCGACGAGCGACTGGAGCGTGTCGAGGTCGGCGGCGCAGACCGCCTCGGCGGCCTCGAGCGTGCAGCCGCCGGCGAAGACCGAGAGGCGGGCGAAGAGCTGTTGCTCCTCGGGAGAGAGCAGGTCATAGCTACCACTCGATCGTCGCGCTGAGCGTCTGCTGGCGGGGATCCGCGTCGCGGCCGCCTGTGAGCAGATCGAGACGCTGCGGGAGGCGCTCGAGGATCTGCGCCGGGGACAGCGCCCTCGTGCGCGCGGCGGCGAGCTCGACTGCGAGCGGGAGGAGTCCAGGCGCGCGCAGAGCTCGGCGATCTCGTCACGGCTCGACTCTGCGCGCGCTCGCAGAAGAGCGAGACGGCCTCCGACTCGGCGAGCGGAGGGACCGCGTACTCGACCTCACCCTGGATGCGAAGGAGCTCGCGGCTCGTGACGAGCAGAGTGAGGTTGGGGCAGGCGCTCGAGGAGCGCGCGAGAGCTCGGGTGCCGCCTCAATCACCTGCTCGAGGTTGTCGAGGAGGAGCAGCAGCTCGCGTTCGCCGATGTGCTCGGCGAGAGCGTCCTGGGCACCGAGCGTCTGCGCGATCGTCTCGGTGACGAGCGCCGGATCCCGGAGCGGAGCCAGCCCGACCCAGAAGACGCCGGCCTGGTACTCGGGCACGAGCGTCGGCGGCGGCCTCGAGCGCGAGGCGCGTCTTGCCCGTGCCGCCGGGCCCGGTGAGTGTCACGAGGCGGGCGTCCGTCCTCGATCCGCGCGAGCGACCTCGGCGAGCTCTGCTTCCCTGCCGACGAACGAGCTCGCCGGACGTGGCAGGTTCGTGTTCGAGATCGTCTTGAGCGGTGGGAACGCGCCATCGCCGAGCTGGAAGAGCGGGACCGCCTCGTCGATGTCCTTGAGCCGGTGCTCGCCGAGGTCGCGCAGGTGAACGACCTCGACCGAGCAGCGGCCGTCGAGGCCGAGAGCACCACCTGGCCGCCGTGCGCGGCAGCTCATGACCCGCGCCGCGAAGTGGACGTCCATGCCCACGTACTTGGGCGGGTCGAGAGCGGGCTCGCCGGTGTGGATGCCGACGCGGATCGCGATCGGACCTGCCTCCAGGCCGGCCATCGCCTCGCTCACACCGCCGACACGGCGTCGTGCGCCGAGCGAAGGCGTAGAAGAAGGCGTCTCCCTCGTAGTCGACCTCGTAGCCCGTAGTAGCGCGCACATGCCTCGCGCACGATCCGGCGGTGCTCGGCGAGCGCGTCGCGGTAGGCGTCCGTGCCGAGCTCGTCGAGGAGCCTGTGTCGAGCCCTCGATGTCCGTGAAGACGAGCGTCACCTCTCCCGAGGGCTGAGCTACCGCAGTCATCGCGGTCAATCTTGTGTCGGGACGCTGACAGATGCAACGTCGGACGCGCGAAACGACGCGCAAGGTGAGCCTTCCTACAGTGGAGCCATGCAGTCGACCACCACTTCCAAGGAGGCTCCCATGTTCCGCACGCACCTCACCCGGCTCAACGTCATGGTCATCACCTGCTCGATCCTGCTCGCGGCGATGGCGCAGGCGCTGCGATCGCTGGGGGCTAGACAAACGCGTGCGCATAGCGTCACTGCGAGCGGCGCTCACGGGCCGCCCGTTTCGTGTCTCGAGCTACCCGACGCGAGCGGCGAGCGCTCCCGGGTCGAGCACGACCGTCTTGCCGCGACCGAGCTCGAGCGTGCCGCGCTCCTGCTCGGCGCGCAGAACCTGGTTGCACCGTCGCGCGCGTGGTGCCCGCGAGACCGGCGAGCTCTTCCTGCGTCAGGGGATCACGACCTCGCCGCGTGTCCGCTGCCGTACATCTCGGCGAGCTCGGAGATCCGCCTGAGCACGCGCTTCTCCACGGGGACGTACAGGGCCTCGAGCAGGCGCTCGTTCAGCATCCGCACCTCGTCGCGAGGAAGTCGATGAGGAGCTGGTCGACGCCTGGGTGCTCGCTGCGCAGCCGCCGGAACTCGCCGTCGATCACGCAGAACGTCTCTGCGTCCTCGAGCGCCTCGACCGTGGCGGAACGCTTCTGGCCCGCGCCGACAACCGCCATCTCGCCGAAGCGTCGCCTGCCCACGGATCGCGATCGTCGCCGCTCCCCAAGCGGCGTCCGCACCTGCACCTTGAAGCGTCCCTTCGAGATCAGATGCAGCGAGTCCGCGGGATCGCCGCGGTGAAAGACGACCTCGCCCTTGCGAAACGTCGCCGTCGCGCGATCGACAGGAGCTCCCGCACGTCCTCGGCCGGGACGCCTCTAGAAGCCGCCACTCCATCACGCCGAGCCTAGTGTCGGCGCGCTGACAGATGCAACGTCGGACGCCCGGACGACCCTCTCTGCGTCGAGCCCGCGGTGTTCATCCGGCGCGAGGACGTGGAGCGAGCCTCGACCCACCAGCTGAGGGCTGAACTGAGCGCGGAAGTCAGCCGCGTAGCCTGCTCATCGTCAGGCCAGGAATCCGATGACGAGCCTGCTGCGCTTGCCGTTCACACCGGTGGCAGTGAGCAGGAGTTCGTATTCGGCACCGCGGCGGAGTTGTCCGGCGGGCGGCGGAGTCAGCCTCAGTATGCGGGGAGCGCCAACCATGGTTCTCACGGTGGCGACCTGCCGCGTGAGAGTGGTTGCAGCGAGCCTCGTTCCCGCCTCCATGACGAGCGGTTCTCCGCTTTGGGGGTCGCGCACGGTGAGTCTCAAGGTCGCCTGCCGGTCGACCCCGACCGCGGTTCCGACCACCGCGAGCGTGCCGCGACGTGAAGCTCGCAACGACGGAGCGGTGGCGGGTCGTCGGTTGGTCAGCCGTGGCGCGCGCTCCCCCGGCGCCGCGGGCTTCGCTGCACCCGACCACACGACCGCGTCGAGATCCGCAAGGTTGAGGCGGCTCCAAAAGCCCACGATCCCACCAAGCTCGTTGAGCCCCCGCGCCTCGCTGCGATCGTTGGGGCCTGTCCCCAGATCCGTGACCTTCCCGATCTCCCACAGGGACGCATGACGGACACGACGACCACGGGGACCTCCGGGGGCAGTGCCAACGATCTGGCCTCGATCGTTGATCGCGTTGGGAGAAAACGGGGCGAGATCAGAGATCGCGCCGTTCTCCCGCAGGGACCCCGTGCGAGAAGCCATCTCCGCCGTCGCTGTAGCCGACGACCTGGCCGCGCTCGTTGATTCCCATCGGGAGGGTGAAGACCCTGCCCCGGTAGTCGGCGCCGAGCGAGCCCAGGTCGGTCATTTTCCCGTTTTCCCAGAGGAAGCCGCGGGTGCCGAACCCAGCGCTCCAGCCGACGATCTGACCGCGGTTGTTGATCCCGTGCGCTTCGTTGACGTTGCCGCCGAGCGTGCCGAGATCGCTGATCGTCCCGTTCTCCCAGACGAACGCGTGCGGGCCGCTCCGACCGACGACCTGACCGCGATCGTTGATTCCGTAGGCGATGCTTCCGCACTCGCAGAGCGTGCCAAGATCCGTGATCGTCCCGCTCTCCCATAAAGCTGCTTGACAGGGGCTGCCCTCGCCCGGAGGGCCACAGCCCGACGCCGGCGATTTGACCGCGCTCATTGATCGCGTAGGGAGTAAAACGGCGGCCTTGCGTGTCGAGGTTCGTGACCTTTCCATCATCCAAGAGGAACCTGAAGTCGATGGAATCGCCCGGATTCCCGAACACGCCGACGATCTGGCCGCGATCGTTGATGTCCCAGGCCTGCCCGTGGCCGAGCTTGGTCATCGTGAATGCCGGAGCAACCGCCCCCAAGGAGCCGGTGGGAACATCCGTGCCTACCAAGGCCACAACGGCGATGGCACCCGCGAGCACAATCGAGCGGCGCATCAGCGCATCACTTCGCCCACGGCTGCAGCGCACCTTTGTCCCGACGACGTCTCTGCTGATACTGAGGCCTGCCGCTGACCGACCATCCCGTCACGCGACAAATCTTGCGTCCAGCAACCGATCATCGCAACGCCGGGGTCGCGGTCTCGTGCGCGGCGAACTGAGTCGCTAATCCACGAGCCGCAGTTGGATTCAGCTACGGACACATGACTGTCTACGCCGTCGTCGACGACGCCCTCACGCCCGACTTCCCGCTCGGCGATTCGCTCGAGGTGTTCATTCGGCGCGAGGGTGCCGAGCGATTCATCGAGGAGGTTCGGGGCGACGAGCCCGAGATCGCGGCCAAGCTCAGGGTCGAGGAGCGGGAACTCGAGCGGGCGGGCTGAACTGATGGTCTTTTGGAAGATCGACGTCGTCCGGTCTTAGGGCACCGGCCGCCACGTCGGATCGAAGCCGAAGCGCACCAGCAGCTTTTTACTGCTTCCGTCGGCATTCGCGACATACAGATTGGGTTGGGAACTCGGATTGGGTGCGCTACTGAACACGATCTTCCGCCCATCGGGCGACCACTCTGGGGCGTTGAAGTGAAATCCATGCATCAGCATCCGCCGATCCGCTCCATCGGCGTTCATGACGTAGAGCGCGTAGTCGCCATAACCGCGATCTGCGGCGTAGAGAAGGTGTCGCCCGTCGGGCGACCATGACGGGCGCCCCTCGCTGAGGTTCGGTGTGCGGGTGAGTCTTCGGGGGCGGCCGCCCCGGACGGGGGCCACAAAGATGTCGTCCGCTGCTGCGCCGGCTGAAGCAAAGTCGCGCAGGAACGCTATCCATCGCCCGTCGGGCGACCATGCTGGCCCCAATGCGTCGACGACGAGTTCGCGACGCGCCGAGCCGTCTGGGTTGGCAATGAAAACACTTGGAACGTCAAATCGGTCGTACTGCGCGAAGGCGATCCGCTTGCCGTTGGGTGACCACGTCAGTGATTCACCCTGCACCACGCGCCGCGCATCCGAGCCGTCGGCGTTCATGATCCAAAGTCCACTCCTACGGTCGTCAATGAGCTCGAACGCGAGCTGACGGCCGTCGGGAGACCAGGCTGGCTCGTTGATTCTCTCGGCCAGATGCGTGAGACGTCGAAGACGCTGGCCGAGCTCGTTGACGAGAAACAAGTCCTCTCTCGGCCACTCAGGCACCGGACGCACGAACGCGATCAGGCCGCCCGTCTTTCCTGTTTGCGGTGCCGCATGAGTATTGGGCGTCGCGAACACGACGAGAGCGGCTGCTAGGCCCATCAGGATGGTGCGTCGCGGTGTCACGCCTTCATCCTCCGCAGGCACCTCAAGACCGCGCCATGAGCGTGAAGCCAGCAGATCCGAGCGGCGGAGGTACGGCCGAAAGGGCGAAGAGAGCGGCGACTCGAAGCGGCATCCCGAGAAGGATTGTCTTCGGAGTTCAAGGATCGCTCAAGATCCTTGCAGCGGTCGTCATGAGAACTACGTTCGTGACCGCACCGCCTCACGCCCGTGTCCGCTTCCTCCGAGCGATCGAGCGCCGCGCTCTGTGGATGGCCGAGGACGCCGCTCGCGAGCTCCCGAACCTGGCCCTCGAGGACGCGCAGCAGCTCGTGCATCTCTACTTCGAGCGCGGCTCACCCAAGGCCGAGCCGGCGGCGAGGCGGTGGCTCGTTCGCTATCTGACCGAGGGGTCGCCCGGACTGCGTGACATCGCCAAGGTCACCGCGAGCTTGGAGAAAGCGAGCTCGAATCGGCGCGACAGACCGCCGGGGAATAGACCCAAACGTGTCCTATCGGGCGAGGCGAGGACAGGACACGCTTCCTCTAGTGATGGAGGGGGAACCGCCTGCCTCTCCCTCCATCCTTCAGCAGTCCGCAGCGTATTGCTGCACACATGCAATGCGCCAGGCGGAGCGGGAAGGAGAGAAGTTGCCTCGCACCCTCACCATCCTCTATCCCAACGGCCGTCGGGAGTATTGGTTCACAGACCAGGTGTTCGAACCGGGTGATCTCCTGCAACGGGACGCAGGTTCGTGGTACGTCGTAAGCGCGGGTGAGCCGAACCAGGTGGGCAAGCGCACCACCGTTGAGGTTCGACCGGGCGGTCGGGACCGCGAAAGCCACGTGAGCCCTCGCGAGCTACCTGCGGATCGAGGAGCGCGAGCTCCAGGCCGGCGGCCGGAACTAGGTGGCGCGCGGCGTTCAGACCTTCGTCGAGGTTGGAGTCGCGCTCCAGGAGATCCGCGACTCGCGCCTCTATCGAGAGTCGCACGCGACGTTCAGGTCGTACTGCGAGGAGCGGTGGGGGTTCTCCGACTCACGAGGTCGTCAGCTCATCCTCGCGGCCAAGACCGTTACCGCGGTAACGGCCGCAGGGCTACCCGCCCCCCAAAGCGAGCGAGAGGCTTCGGCAGATGGCTCGCGACATGCGAGAGGGCGAGCGGCAACTCACTCCAGAGGCTGTCGCACACCTCGAGGCTGCGAGCGAGCACCTCGAGGACGCCGAGGACGCCTACCGGGAAGCTCGCTCTCTTGCGGCGACCGCGACCGAGATGGCGGAGGAGGCAGGCGACACGGACCTCGCCGCCGTAGCGCTGGATCTGTTCGATGCCGCCCAGGCTCGGCTGGTTACCGAGCCCGTGTACAGCGAGCGGTTGGTCGAGCGCGTGTACGAGGTGGAGGGCGAAGAGTGGGAGCTACTCGAAGAGCGTGTCCTCGGGGAGCGTGTCCTAGAGGACTACGAGGTGGAGTCCTGGCGACGACGGCGATCCTCGTGACGACCGCACCCGGCGCTGACCCTGGCGCTCGGAACGCGCGGCGCCTCTCCCCACGCCTGCACACACTCCTGCACACGTTTTTCCTCCGCCGGAGCGCAACCGGGTTTCACGCGGCCGCACCCTCGTTCTGGGAATCCCTGGTACTGCCGCATTTCGGCGGAACCGGACGGAACCGAGTAACCCACCTGGACCGGCTGTTAACCGGAGGGTTACTGGTTCGAGTCCAGTCCGGGGAGTCAAGAACCTCCTGCAAAGCGCGTGGAAACGACGAGGGCGCCTCACCGGGCGTCCTCTTTCGTACCGAACGTCGTACCGCGCCCGTGGCGTCTGCCCTCAGTCGAGCGGTGAGCCTGCGGATCGAGGAGCACGAGCTCGGGCTGGGCGGTACCGGCGCTCTGAATGAGCTCAGCTGGCCGCGTGTGCGATCAAGTCGGCCGCCTGCTCCATGCTCAGGACGTCGGTGTTGACGACGAGGTCATAGTGCGTCGGCAGCTCTGACCCGACGCTGTAGAACCGGCGGAGATAGTCCGCTCGTGCGGCATCGGCAGACTTGACCGTCTTCTCGGCCTCTGTCGCCCCGATGTCTCGCGACTCCGAGATCCGCTCCGCACGCGTCTCTGGTGAGGCGGTCACGAGGACACGGAGCACGTCGTTCCGACGCGAGAGGGCGAGCGAAGCGGCGTGCGCGACGATGACGACGTTGCCACGTCCTGCCAACTCTTCGATCGCCTCCTGGATCAGGCCGCGTATTGCGTCGGGCGTCGGACCCTCTGCCTGCAGCCCGGCCGTGCCCGCCAGTCCGTAGCTCTCCGCGGCGGCGCCTCTGCCGATGTCCCGGAGCAGGCGACTGAGCGTCGACTTGCGCCGCTCCTCATCGGCGATGTCCTCGGGGGCCATCCCGCCCTTGGTCGCCGCTCGAGCGACGATCTCGTCGTCGATGTACAGAAATCCGAGCCGTTCGGAGACGAGCTGTCCGACACGCGCACCTCCCGCTCCCTCGACACGCGAGATGCAGACGGCGCGGCAAGTCACGGCGCCGACGTTACGCCTGCTGGCGCGACGACGTCAAGAACCGACGTGTCCGAATGGCCGACGAATGGGTTGACCTCCCGGGGAAGCTCCGGATCGAGAAGCGGGAGCTCGAGGCGGGCGGGCTGAACTGAACGCGCCGCTGAACGGATGAGGCCCCGCCAGAGCGAAACGTGCCGGGGAGAGGGCGACCGACGTCTTGCAACGCTCGCGGCCGCCAGGTTGCCGTTCTTCGTCTCGATGATCGTGTGCGCCGCGCACCTAGTACGACTGCGATACCGTGCGCATAGCCGCGCGAGCGCGACGGCACATCCCACGGAGGAGGAGACAGATGGTCTTGGCGACGGCGAAGGTCGAGGATTTCGATCGCTTCTGGAACACGTTCTCAACCAAGGGCGCCGAGAAGCGAAAGCAGCACGGTTGCAAGGGGGCGCACGTCTTTCGGGATCCCAACGAGAGCGACCGGGTTTGGGCGGTCTTCGACTGGGATGAGGAGGGCTGGCAGAGCTTCACATCGGACCCCGAGGTCCCGGCGATCTTTCAGGAAGCCGGGTTTACGCAAGGTCCGCCCAAGGCCGCGGAGTTCGCCCGCCAGCACGACGCCTAGCTTCCAACCCACGGAGGCTCCCCACCCGATCGGACCGGCGCGTCGACACGATGACGCGCTCGAGCTCGGGCGACAAGATGACCGTTCGGGATGTGTCGCGCGGCACACGTTGTACCGAACTTTCTAGCCATCTCACCTGACTGGAGGGCATCCGGCGCTCTCGGGCGGGTTGGCAGAGCCAAGCTGACCCGAGCGCACCCCATCGGGCGAGCTGTTAACCGGAGGGTTACTGGTTCGAGTCTCTTGCGCGTGCTCCGTCTGCTCGCAAGAGTAGGTTTGCGGCAGATCGCGCAAGCCAGACGAGGAGGTGTCATGGCTTTCGGGAAGGTGCTTGTGGGAGGATGCGCCGTCGTCCTGGCCCTCGCGTTGCCGGGCCAAGCGGCTGCCGAGCCGAACGTCTGCATTGCGATCAGCGGACAGGAGCGCGTGCAGTCAGGAACGGCGACGTGCTCGACCGACGGGGGCGAGGGCAACATCGCGATCGCGCTCGGCGACGGGAGCAACGCGACCGTCGAGGGTGGCACGAGGAACCGAGCAATTGCCTTCGGCGAGGACAGTTCTGCGCGAGCGGACTCTCTGGGAAACACCCCTGCCGGTTCGGGTAACAGCGTCGTCGCTTCCGGAGACGGAAGCAGCGCCCTCGCGGCCGGGCAGGTCGACAGCAGGGTCGTCGCATCCGGCGAGGGGAGCACCGCGATTGCCGCTCTCGGCGACAACAACAGACTCACCGCGTTCGGGGACTTCAGTCGCGCTAGCGTGACGCAGTCCTCGCGCACGACGGCTGTGGCTTCCGGCGAGGGCAGCATCGCCGGTGTGGTCAACTCGCTCGACTCTCGCGCCATCGCGTCCGGAGCTTTCAGCACCGCGGGGGCCGCCGTGGGTGTCGACCTCACGGCCGTGGCGCGTGGGGACGGCGGCGCGGCCGTCGCTCATGACGGTCACCGCAGCACGGCCATCGCAAGCACTCCTGGGTGCAGTGTTGACGTCGCCGGAGACGATCAGTTCGAGACCTGCTGAGAGCGACCGGCGGGCGACGACTCGGCACTGGCGCCCCTTCAGGATCATTCGTTTGAAGTTGTTGTCCCAGGCGTAGACGTAGATCGACTCGGTCAGGAAGCGATCGTTCACGCCGCAGCTGTCTCGTGTCGATGACCAACCGAGCGCCGGACCGGCCGCGTAGCACCGAATCTCGAGCCAGGTGATGTCGTTCTCCTCCCGAGCGGAGACCAGGCGGTCGTCAGAGCACGCACGGATGCAAGCCGCGGGACGGGGGTATTCGCGCGACACTCGAGGTCACGCTCGCTGCCGGGTGGAGTGCGCGATGGCTGCCGATTCGGTACGCCTAAGCCGAAGTGCGGGCGTGCTGCTTCGCGAGCACGAGTGGCGGGTGGTGAGGGCAGGGTCTAGCGGGTATCGGTCTAACGATTGAATCCCCCGCACCTAGACCGAGGAGGCTCTCATGCCCGTCGCGTTCATTCAGGAGTTCCCGATCGGCGATCGATCGACCGAGAACTACGATTTCATGAAGGACAAGCTGGCCGGTGAGCAGATCGACGGATTGCTCGTGCACACGGCTGGGTTCGATGACGACAGCAATGTGTGGCGAATGGTCGACGTCTGGGAGACACGCGAGAAGGCTGAGCGGTTCATGCAGCGCATGATGAATATGGTCACCCCGGAGGAGCTCCCGCGTCCAGACACCGCGACGCAGGAACCGAGTCGGCAGGGTTACTACGAACTGCACGACTTCGTGAAGAACTAGCCGCTCGGGCCGCTCCACGAGTAGCCGGTCGCGTTTCACGCTCAATTCGCGCGGGGACGAGCCGCGGCGCACGCTGCTCGCCGCGCCCCACGTCAGGTCGTTTGCTCATGGCTTCGAGCGGGAATTTCGAAGCCATGACCGACGAAACCCAAGAGCACGTCGACGAACGCGAAGAGGAAGAGCACCCGCTCGAGTCGCCCGAGGCCTTGCGTCAGCCGCGAGACGAAGACGACGAGGAGCAGGATCGCGCTCCACAACCGGGCGCAACGCCGGACCTCAACGACCGCTAGGCACGCCCCTTCCCGCTATCGCTCGGCGAGCCTCGCGGCGGCGCTCGACCTTGCGGCGTTCCCGCTCGGCCTAGGCCTCTGGGTCGTGCGCTTGAAGCGGCGCTCCCTACAGGGACGCCTCCCCCGGATGAACCGCTGCCGGCCGGCACCGTTCCGCTCGCCGCGGCGCCTCTGAGGGGGAGCTGGGAAGTACCTGCAAAGCGGATAGAAACGTCGAGGGCGGCCCGAGAGGCGCCCTCACGTTCGGCACTGAACGTCGTACTCAGTGATCCCGTCGATGTAGGCAGTCATTGGAGGCACAACGCCGTGTGCTTCCATGGCACTCTGAATGCGACTGGGGCAAGGCACCGTGTTACCCCGGTCACCCGAAACGGGGGAGTCGTCTCACCCACCCGGGGCATGACCTCCGGGTGCTCGTGACTACATTCAGTTAGTCCCGATCGGTGTGGGACTGCGGCAGGGATACTCGCCCACAACGGAGGAAGGAATGGCAGCCGACGGAAGGCGTAGCTACTCCGTGTACTCGGGTAGGCGTCAGGTGACGGTGAAGAAGGCCTGGTCCGGTGCGGAAGCGGTGATCGACTACCTGACGACGATGGGCATCAAGAGCAGCGAGCTGGCAATGGTGGGGCCTGACGCAGTCACGTGGCGTGGCGCGACGTACAAGGCGGTGCAGGTGCCCACCGAGCCCGTCTCGAGCTAGCCCGCTGTCCCGCGCCGAATGGCGCGCCCGTCCGGCGCGCCATTCGAGACGATCGGTGCCGCTAGCGCGTCATCCGGATCGCGACGTCGTACTTCGAGACGGACGTTCGCTCTCCGGGTGTGTCGTCTCTCGGCATCGCGTCGAGGATCTCATTGCCTCGCGCGTAGTCGTCCTCGTTGTCGAAGAAAACGATCGAGACCGACTTGTTCGCGCCCGCGTCGTGCAGGACAACGAGCTCGGTTGCGTTCAACCCCTCGGGCTGCTCTCCGCCTTCGACCTGCTGCCGCAGCTGCTCGATGCGGTCCCTGTCCACCCCTTCGAACGTCACCACTCGTGCAAGTGCCATCGTCTCTCCTTTCGGTCAGGCTGAAACGTAGGTGTGCGCCTCGTGGATCTCCGGCTCGCCCTTGGCGCCGATGTCCCGAGGACCGGGAGCAGAAGTGCGCCGAAGCTCTCGAGCGCCTGTGTGCGAGAGCAAGCCCGGCACGGGCCACTCGTCTGCAAACTCGATCCGGCTCTTCGAGCCGTCGGTGAGCCTGCGAATGGACTCCTCGTACTGGTCCTGCGTGATGATCCCGTCGGCGACCAACACGTACGGCATCGCGGCCTCCTCTCCTCGGTGGGAACCGCGGCAGCATACGCCTCCGACCGCACCTCGACGGAACGACTGCACGCCGCTGCGAGAATCGCCGCGTGCACCGGATCGTCGACGCAGCCGCGAACCACCTCCGCGTGGCCAAGCGCCTCGCGCCCAGGCGTGGAGCGAGCTTGGGCGAGCGGTTCGGGCGGCTGGACGACCGCCTCGTGTTCGTCGTCGGCTCGCCGCGCTCGGGCACGACGTTTCTGGCCGGCGCGCTCGGGTCGCTTCCCGGCTTCGTGGATCTCGGCGAGGTCCCGCCGGTCAAGGCCGCTGTTCCGGAGCTGGCGGCCCTCCCGCCCGACGAGGCGGCACGGCGACTACGCCGAATCCTCGACGTCTCCCGTCGGGTCGGACTCGTCGGGTCCGTGCGAGCCGTCGAGCAGACCCCAGAGCTGGCGCACGTCGTCGCGGCGATCCCGCTGGCATTCCCCCGGGCCCTGATCGTCCACATCGTGCGCGACGGCCGCGACGTCGTCTGCTCACTCCTCGAAAAGCCCTGGCTCCGGAGCGAGCAGATGGACGCCGACGACGCGGGCGTCCCATACGGCGCGTACGCGCGGTTCTGGGTCGAGCACGAGCGTCGTGCCGAGTTCGAGACGGCGAGCAACGCGCGCCGGGCCGCGTGGGTGTGGCGGAGCTACGTCGGCGCTGCTCGCCGCGCGACCGGGGCTGTCGAGGTCCGGTACGAGGCAATGACCGCGGACCCGGACGCGACGGCTGCCGTGCTCGCGCCGCACCTCGTCGTGCCAGTCGAGCCGCTCGGGGCCGCGCTCGGGCGAGCGCACACAGCGTCAGTGGGTCGCTACAGGGACGACCTGAGCGCCGAGCAGCTCGAGGACGTGGAGGCCGAAGCCGGTGGCCTCCTCCAGGAGCTCGGCTACATCAACTCGGCCAGCGCCTGACGCACCTTCGCGAGATGCGCCTGGAGCTCCGTCGTCCGCACGAGGTCGGCGCTCGCGAGGTCGCGCTTCAGGTTCCTCTCCCGGAGCCGGAGCAGGAGCTCGGTTCCCGTCCGCTCGTCGAGCGCCTCCTGCGCGGCTCGTGCGTCGAGCTCTGCGCGGAGCGCCGTCAACTCCGCGTCGTCCCGGCCCGACACCAGCGCGTCGCGGAACCGGCGGTTCACCTCCGAGTCGAAGTGCTCGGAGGACAGCTCGGCGAGACCCCGCACGAGCGATGGGCTCGCGACGCATGCGGCGAGGACGTCCCGCTCGAGCCGGTCGCCCGCGTCGAGGAGCCGCGGCGCCTCCTCGGAGCGTGCCCGCCCTCCCCCCGCGCCGGCGCAAGCCCGGCGAGCGTGTCGCGCGGGAGATCGAGCCGGTCGGCGAGGAGGCGTAGCGCCTCCTGGCGCTCCGGCGAGTCCTCCGCCTTGGCGAGCACCTCACGTGCGCGGACGAACCCCTCCTGCCGGTCCGCAGAGCGCTCGATCTCGAGGCGGACGCGGTACACGAGGTAGCTCTCAGCGGTTCGCAGGCGATCCTCGAAGCCATCCGGCGCGTCCGCCGGGTCCTGGCCCCGCGGAAGCGTGACGATCCTGACGTCGAATCCCTGCGCCGTCGCAAGCTCCATCCCCCGCAGCGTCGCGTCTTGCCCCGCGGCGTCCGCGTCGAAGCAGAGGTAGAGCTTCTTCGTCATCCGCCCGAGCTCGCGCAGCTGCCGCTCGGTCAGCGCCGTGCCCATCGAGGCGACGGCGGGCTCGAAGCCCGCCTGCCTGAGCGCTATGACGTCGGTGTTGCCCTCGACGACGGCCGCGAAGTCCTGCTTTCCGATGGCGGCTTTCGCAAGATGGAGCCCGTAGAGGACCGCGCTCTTGTGGAAGAGATCACCCTCCGGCGAGTTGACGTACTTCCCGCGCAGCGGGTCGTCGTCGCGCAGCTTCCGGGCCTGGAAGCCGACGACGCGACCGCGCGCGTCGGCGAGTGGGAACATGAGGCGCTGCGGAAAGTAGTCCGTCTCGCGTGTGGTCACGAGGCCCGCCGACTTGAGCTCGTCGAGCGAAAATCCGCGCTCCTTGGCCTTCTCCGCGAGGCCACGCCCCGGCGACAACCCGAGCCGAAACTCCTTCGCGATCCCCTCGCCGAGGCCACGTCCCGCCAGGTATTCGCGCACCGATGCACCCGCGGCGCCATCCCAGAGCAGCCGCTCGAAGTAGGCCGCAGTTTGGTCGAGGACTGCGTACAGGCGCTCGCGACGCCTCCGTTCCACCTCGACGTGCGGTGAGGCTTCCTCGACCTCGATCGGAACGCGGAACCGGTCCGCGAGCCACTCGACCGCCCCGACGAAGTCGAGGCTTTCCGTCTCGCGCACGAACGAGATGACGTCGCCGCCCTTCCCGCAGCCGAAGCAGTAGTAGAGCTTCTCGACCGGGTTCACTGAGAACGACGGCGTCTTCTCCTCGTGAAAGGGACAGCGACCGGTATAGCGGGAGCCGGACGCGCGGCGCAGCTGGGTGCGGCCGGAGACGACGTCGACCATGTCGGCTGCGGCAACGACATCCCGCACCGAGGAGTCCTTGATCCGCGCCATCGGTTGAGACTACTCAGCGGCCAGGTCGTAGGCTCTTGCCCGTGACGGGAAGCTCCCAGCGACGCGAACGCAAAGTCGTCACGGTCGTGTTCTGCGACCTGGTGGGGTTCACGTCCCGCGCCGAGAGCCTCGATCCCGAGGACGTCGAGGCCATCCTTCGGCCGTACCACGAGCGCGTCCGCGCGGAGCTTGAGCGTCACGGCGGCACAGTCGAGAAGTTCATCGGCGATGCCGTGATGGCCCTGTTCGGCGCGCCGACCGCACGCGAGGACGACCCCGAGCGCGCCGTCCGCGCAGCCCTGGCGATCCGCGACTTCGCCGTCGAGGAGGGGCTCGAGCTACGCGTCGGGATCACGACGGGCGAGGCGCTCGTCTCGCTCGACGCGCGTCCCGACGCCGGCGAGGGCATGGCCTCGGGTGACGTCGTCAACACCGCAGCCCGCCTGCAGAGCGCAGCGCCCGTGAACGGCGTCATCGTCGACGAGACGACCTATCGCGCGACCCGGGCCGCCATCGACTACCAAGAAGCGACGCCAGTCGACGCGAAGGGCAAGTCCGAGCCAATCGCGGTGTGGAAGGCGGCCGCCGCGCATTCGCGCTTCGGAGTCGACGTCGGGCACGAGGCGCGATCCGAGCTCGTGGGGCGGGAGCGCGAGCTCGCCGCGGTCCGGGACTCGTTCGATCGCGCGCGCCACGCGCGTGCGCCGCAGCTCCTCACCCTCGTCGGCGTTCCGGGCATCGGGAAGAGTCGGCTCGTCTACGAGCTCTCACAGATCGTGGAAGCGGACCCCGAGCTGATCACGTGGCGCCAGGGACGCTGCCTTGCCTACGGCGACGGCGTCACCCTGTGGGCGCTTGCGGAGATCGTAAAGGCACAGGCGGGGATCGCGGAGCAGGACACCCCGAGCGGTGTCGCCGAGAAGCTGGGTCGTGCTGCGACGGACGCTCTCCCCGAGGAGGACGCAGCGTGGGTCGAGTCGCACCTCCTGGCGCTCGTCGGGCTGTCCGCGGAGGGCGAGCTCGGAAGCAACCGCCGGAACGAGGCGTTCTCGGCGTGGCGCCGCTTCCTCGAAGGGCTCGCCGAGCAGCGCCCGCTCGTCCTCGTCTTCGAGGATCTCCACTGGGCGGACGAGAGCCTGCTCGACTTCGTCGACGAGCTGGTCGACTGGATCACGGATGTGCCCTTGCTTGTCGTGGTGACGGCACGTCCGGAGCTCCTCGAGCGCCGCCCGAACTGGGGCGGTGGCAAGCTCAACGCGGCCACGATCGCGTTGGCGCCCCTGACGGACGAGCAGACGGCCCAGCTGCTCGGACACGCCCTCGGCACGCCCGTGCTCGCGGTCGAGACGCAGACCGCGCTCCTCGAGCGGGCGGGCGGGAATCCCCTCTATGCCGAGCAGTTCGCGGAGCTCTACGTCGAGCGCGGGTCGACGGACGAGCTTCCGCTCCCGGAGACGCTCCAGGGCATCATCGCGGCACGCCTCGACGGCTTGAGAGCCGACGAGAAGAGCTTCATGCTCGATGCCGCCGTCGTGGGCAAGGTGTTCTGGACCGCGGCGCTCGGACGGAACGACGAAGACTCGACCGCAACGCTCCACTCGCTCGAGCGCAAGGGCTTCGTGCGCCGCCAGCGTCGCTCGTCGGTCGAGGGGCAGACCGAGCTCGCGTTCGCTCACGCGCTCGTTCGCGATGTGGCGTACGGCCAGATACCCCGCGCCGACCGGGCTATCAAGCACCGACGCGTGGCCGGGTGGATCGAGTCGCTCGGGCGCCCGGAAGATCACGCCGAGATGCTCGCGCACCACTGGGGCTCGGCCCTCGAGCTCGCGCGTGCCTCCGGCAGCGACGACCTGGGGCTCGTCGACTCGGCACGGCGGGCGCTTCGCAGCGCGGGCGACCGGGCGTTCGCGCTCAACAGCTTCGGCGTCGCGGCCGCACAGTACGAGGACGCCCTCACGCTCTGGCCAGAGGACGACCCTGATCGACCCGATCTCCTCTTCCGCTACGCGCGGGCGTTGCACTGGGCGTACGACGATGATCGCCAGGAGGCCGTGCTCGCGACCGCGCGCGACGCGTTGCTCAGTTCCGGTGATCGCGACGGAGCCGCCGAGGCCGAGGTGCTCCTCGCACGCGTGTTCTGGGATCGCGGCGCTGGCGACCTCGTGGCCGAGCACATCGCGCGCGCGAAGGAGCTCGTGGGTGATCGCGTTTCGGCCGCGTCCGCCCGCGTGCTCGCACAATCCGGGCGTTTTCTCGCGGTCTCGAGCGCGCCCGAGGAGGCACTGGTGGCTGCGCGCGCGGCACTCGCGATCGCCGACGAGCTCGGCCTCGACGAGCTCCGCGCGCATGCCCTGACGACGGTCGGAATGGCGAGGCACGACCTCGGCGACGTGTCCGGGATCGCCGACATGGAGCGTGGGCTCGAGGTCGCCCTGGCGATCGACTCGCCCGTCGCCGCGACGACGGTCAACAACCTCGCCGTGTACGCAACCATCGACGGCGAAATCGTCCGCAGCGAGGAGCTGTACCTCGAGGCGCTGCGACTGGCGGAACGCTACGGCGACAGCTCGAGCGCGCGGTTCATCCGGGGCAATCTCATCTGGATCGAGTTCATGCGCGGGCGCTGGGACTCCGCACTCGCAGCGGCGGACGCGTTCATCGCGGAGTGCGAAGCCGGCTCACCCCACACGATGGAGTGGATGGCGCGCATGATTCGCGGATCGGTGTTCAACGGTCGGGGCGCGCACGATGAGGCTCTCGCCGACCACACGCAGGCGGTCGAGCTCGCGCGTGAGACCGGCGATTCGATTCAGGACATCATGGCCGCGTCCCTCCTCGGGTCGACGCTCTGCTCACGGGGCGAGCTCGAGGCCGCCGCCGCCCTTCTCTCGGACAGCATCACGAGCATCCGGCAGTACGGCGCGCACGGCATGCTGGCCGCCATCGCCCCGCATGCCAAGGCGCTCGGCCTCTCCGAAGAGCTCCGCGCCGCTGTCGAAGGCACTCCCCACTCGCACGCCTGGGCTCGAATCATCCTGCGCCAGCTCGACGACGACTTCGTCGGCGCGGCCGAGCTGTTCGCCGAGATGGGGAACCCGACCCTCGAGGCGCGGCAACGGCTCTTTGCCGGCGAACTCCTCGTCGACCAGGGAACGTTCGTCGAAGCGGAGGTCGAGTTACGCAAAGCGCTCGCCTTCTACAGGCCGGTGGCCGCGACGTACTACGTGGGCCTGGCCGAGTCCGCGCTCGCTCGTGCTCAGAGAGAGTCGGCGTAGGTAAGCGCGAAGCGGTCGGTCATCCCGGCGATGTAGTCGACGATCTCGTCGGCTTCGTCGCCCCGCTCGACGAGGTGGTCGAAGATCGCGCCCACGACCTCGTGCGCCCTCTCGTGCTCGGGCGCCGCCTGCGGGCCGAGGTACACGCGCTCGAACATGAACGCGCGCAACGAGAGCATCGCATCCCCCACCCACGGCGACTGGCGGATGTCGTCGACGCTCTCCGAGGTCTCGACGATGTCGTGGACGAGCGTGTCGATCCGCGCCGAGCCCGTGCCCCCGAGGATCGCGATCTCCTGCCGCGGCAGGTCGTCCTCGGAGAGGAGCCCGTACCGCACCGCGTCGTCGATGTCGTGGTTGATGTACGCGACGCGGTCGACGAGCCTCACGATCTTGCCCTCGAGCGAGTCGGGCTCGCGCTCGCCCGTGTGCGTGAGAATCCCGTCGCAGACCTCGTAGGTGAGGTTGAGCGAACGCGCGATCCGCAGCGACTGCTCGTTGTGGCGGAAGCGACGATCGAACCCGCCTCGCTGGAGAGCGGCGTCGAGCGCGTCCTCGCCGGCATGCCCGAACGGCGTGTGGCCCATGTCGTGCCCCAGCCCGATCGCCTCGACGAGATCCTCGTTCAGCCTCAGCGCCCGAGAGACGACGCGCGAGATCGCCGTCGTCTCGAGCGTGTGGGTCATGCGCGTGCGGTAGTGGTCGCCCTCGGGGTCGATGAAGACCTGCGTCTTCCCCTTCAGCCGTCTGAACGGCTTCGAGTGGACGATGCGATCGCGGTCGCGCTGGAACTCGGTGCGCACGCCGCAGGGCTCCTCCGGACGCTCGCGACCGCCCGTCTCGAGCGAACGCACCGCGAACGGCGACAGGCTCGCCTCGAGCGCCTGGATCCTTGCCGCGAACATCACGTCGACGAGCGTAGAGGCACGAGGTGTGGGACCGCGGCGCCCAGGAAGAGTGCTGCGAACGCGAGGCCAACGGTCGAGTAACCCCCTCCGGCGAGCGCGAGGCCGCCGACGGCCGCGCCGACGAAGTACCCGGACTGCAGAGCAGCCGTCCGCACGCCCGTCACGCCGAGGCGCAGCTCCGGTGCCAGCCCGAGCCCGCGCGCGCTTCCGGCGAGCGTGCGACCGCCGGCGATGAACGAGAGCGCCGCGAACGCTGCGATCGTGAACCACACGGTCGGCCGAATCGCGTAGAGAACGGCGACCGTCGCCGCCGCCGCGACGGCGAGCGCGACGAGCAGCCTCCTGCTGTACGTGTCGACCCAGCGCCTGAACAGGAGATTCCCGGGCACGTAGATCAGCGAGCCGAACCCGAGCGCGAGACCGGTCGCGGCGACCGACAGGTCGTAGGTGTCGACGAGCAGCGCACCGACGTAGACGAGGGCGCCGGCCCAACCCGAGAACGCGAGGACCTCGCCCGTCGACCAGCGCACGACGCCCGGATAGGTGAACACGGCGCGAAGCCCGGCGCGAGCGGTCGCCGGAGGTGTCGCCGGCCTCCGAAGCAGGAGGACGGTCGCGACGATCGCCATGCAGACCGGGATGACGAGCCAGGCGAGCCGCCAGCTCGTCTCTCCCACGAGCGCCCACGAGCGGCATGCCGACGATCCATGCGAGCGGCGGTCCGAGAAGCGCGATCGCGAGGACCCGCGACCGTTCGGCGGCCGTCGACCACTCTGCCGTCGCCGCGACTGCCGCGGAGTACGAGATCCCGATGCCGAACCCGACGACCATCTGCGCCGCGATCAGCACGGGGAAGTCCGGAGCGACCGCGGAGACGAGCGAGCCGAGCGCGAGCGTCGCCACGCCGCCGAGCAGGAGCTCCCCTGAGGCCGAGCGCGCGTCGCCCACAGTCCTGCCGTCAGCGCCGCGATGCCCGCCGCGAGCCCCGAGACCGTCCGCAGCTGGCCCGCCGTCGCGATCGAGACGCCGAGGTCGTTCGCGACGTCGGGCAGCAGTGGGTTGAGCACGACGAGCGCGGCCTGCGAGGCCGCCAGCGCGGCGAGCAGCGCGACGCCGACGGCCCGCGGACCGTTTCCCGTCAAAGGATGATCGGCACCGTTCCGCCGTCGGCGCTCCACGCCGCGCCGGTCACGTACGAAGCTCGTTCGGAGCAGAGGAAGACGACGACGGCCGCGATCTCGTCGGGGCGAGCGAGCCGTCCCAGGGGTCGGCCGGCGCCGACCTTCGCCAGGACCTCCTCGCGATCGCCCTGCTGTTCGGCGAGACCGCCGTCCCCGAGCCAGGCGTCCGTCGCCGTGGGGCCCGGCGTCACAGCGTTGCTGCGGATCCCGTCCCTCGCGTAGAGGTCCGCGACGAGCCGCGAGAGGGACAGCACGGCCGCCTTCGTCACCGAGTAGTGAGGCATGCCGGTCGACGGCCGCTTGCCGGCGGTCGACGAGACGTTGACGATCGAGCCTCCTCCGTCGCGCAGATGCGGCAGCGCCGCGCGGATCGCACGGACGTAGCTCATGACGTTGAGCTGCCAGTACACGTCCCACTCCTCATCGGCGACCTCCTCGAAGCGCGCGATGCCGCGCGATCCCGACGTTGTTCACGAGGACGTCGAGCCCGCCGAGAGCTGCCGCGGCCTCACCCACGGCCCGCTCGGGCTCACCGGCCCGCGCCAGATCGGCCAGCGACATGCGCCGCCTCGCCGACGTTCGGCGCGTCACGGCGTCCGGACGAGACGACGCGCGCGCCTTCGGCAACGAGCTGGCGCACGACCTCGAGCCCGATGCCGGCGGTCGAGCCCGTCACGAGGCAGCGCTTGCCGTCGAGCCCGAGATCCACGTGCCTAGGCTATCCCGCGTGCCGACGACGATCGTGCTCGTCCGACACGGCGAGACCGACTGGAATCGCGAGCGCCGCTTCCAGGGGCACGCCGACACTCCTCTCAACGAGGCCGGGCGCCGGCAGGCTCGCGAGCTCGCTGAAACCCTCAGCTCCGAACGCCTGAGCGTCGTCTACACGAGCCCGCTGCGACGCGCGAGCGAGACGGCTCGGATCGTCGCCGAGCGGCTCGGGCCTCGAGGCGCAAGAGCTCGAGGCTCTCCGCGAGATCGACGTCGGTGACTGGCAAGGCATGACCGTGGACGAGGTACGGGCTCGGTTCCCGGAACGAGCCGACGTCGCCTGGCGATCCGGTTGGCCGAACGGCGAGACGAACGAGGAGCTCGCGGCACGAGTCGTCCCTGCGCTGCTCGACCTCGGCCGTCGCCATGCAGGAGATCGCGTGCTCGGCGTCACGCATGCCGGTCCGATCCGCGTCGCCCTCGCGGCCGCCGCGGGCCTCTCACACGAGGTCTTGCGGGAGCAGATCGGCCCGCTCGAGAACTGCGCCATGGTCCGGTTCGCAATCCAGGACGAACATCTCGACCGCGTCGATTGACGCGAGATCGATTTGCCTACGGGTCTTTCATACAACCGGAACGAGCTACGGGTGACGCGCGGTGACTCGGCATTCCGGCGAGCGAAGCGACGGGCGTACCCCTTTCCTCTACTCTTGTTGTGCTGCTACGGGGGTAGCGAGATACGCGGACTGGGTAGGTGGGCTCAATGACCGATGCTCGCAGCGAAGCTGCGGATGCATATCGCAAGGCGGACCTCAGGCTCCGTCTGTTGTTGTTCGGGGATGGAATTGACACGGTCGGCCAAGTGAGAGGCGAGATACAGCGCGGTCAGGTGACGGCAGAACTTCGTCGCATGCGAGGCGCCCTTGATGCGGCCCTCGAGAGTAGACCGGAACAGCCCACGGAGAGTGCTTTGCCCGTCGTCGGCTTGGAAGAGGATCTGCAGAGCATCGCCTCATTCGTGTCGCAGACACACCAGATGCGGACGGACCTGGTTCCGACGCTGGTAACTCCAGCCGAGGCCGCAGACGCACTCAGGATGAGTGTGAGCACGATCTACCGGGCGGTGCGAAACGGCGAGATCCGCGCAGTGAAGGAAACCGGGAGGGCGCTTCGGATTCCCTCAAGTGAGGTTCAGAGAATCTTCGAAGTTCGGCTGTCGCGTGTCCACACGCAGGAGAGGAACGGGCAAGACAGCCTCTCTGCTGGCCCCAGTTCCGCGTAGCTAAATCACTCAGCCGAGTGAACTTCCCGTCCGAAAGGATGACTTTTCACCACCGCCACCCATGATGCGAGTGTGGCGTCCGATAGGGACACCCGGACTATTCGGGGCAGCACTCGGTCCTTCGGGGAGAGACGGGGTGCGCCCAGTCCGGGGCAGGAGGCCGACGAGGAAGCGATGTCAATGGGGATTCGCGACTTGGTCCTAGGCTGGGGAGGAAAGGTGACCACGTTCCCAGGGAACCACTCGGTGCGCGTGGTTGGGCCAAGTAGGTCGCGACCGACGTAGTCGGTCCGGCGCTAGGCGACGCTCGCCGTGTCCCTCGGCGATGCCCAAGCGTTCGACTCGGTGCCGAGCTTGGACCGAGACGTCTAGCCGTCCGGTCAGGGTGATCCCGACCTGGTTGGCTGTTCGGGCGCGGCGAGGGAGGGGCAGGCTGTCTGCGACAGGGCGATCCATCTCGTCCCGCCCGGTCAGTCCCGAAGGAGACGGACATCAGGAGCACGAGCAAGAAGTACGAGATCCACGCAGGACGCCGGTTGGTGTCGACCCAGTTCTCGGTCAGCCCGCTCCAGGCCGTTGTCGACTACGTGCGCTCGTACGGCGTCAAGGACGACGAGATCACGCGACTCGGAGTGGACTGCGTCTCCTGGCGGGGCGCTCAGTTCAAGGCAGTCCTCGTTCCGACGGAATCCCCGTTGACGCCATGAGAACGGCTGGCCTCGTTGGTCGCATGACTCGCGAGCAGCGCGACGTCCTCCGCAAGCAGATCGACGCTCGCGTGCGCGCGCGCCTGAGCGCGATGGCTCCGAAAGGCCCTCGTCAGACGGGCCACGTGCCGACGGCGCCACGGCGGGTGACGTCGTAATCGGCGCCGTCGCGTCCAAACAGCCATCTAGGCACGGGCGCGCGCCTAGGGGTGAGTCCGGCGCTCGGAGCCTGCCGCTCCCGTCGCACCCCTGCAGCGGGCGGGGCTGCATGGGCTCAGTCGTCGACGAGCCGTGGATCGCGGCATCAATGGGGCACGGGGGAACGCAAGCCCCACCGCCGCCAAGCTGTGTGGGCTGCGTTCCCCTCACGGGGTAGGACGACTGGGAGGACGAGAACTTGCTCCTCCAACGGGGGATCTGCCGTCGCGTGGCGCATCGACGAGCGGGAGCTGACGGAATCCGGCTAGACGCGGATCGTGGTCTGCACGATCACTGCACGCGGTGAGTCCTCACGGCTCGCCACGACCACGCGCGAGGGTCTGCGCCCTGAGGAAAGTGCTCACCGGTCAGATCGCCGGGCGCCGGGATCCGGTACATCGCGATGCTTACCGTGATCGGCTTGTGCCATCTCCTCAGCCTTCGGAACGGATCGCGCAAGTACGTGACGAAGCGGATCATGTCCAGCACGGCGTCAGAGACCGTCGTGATTGCGGCGATGAACTTCACGTCGACGAAGGTACTCGCCACTGCGGACGAGCTCGCGCCAGTCTGGAACTGACGGGGAACGCGCAAGCCGCCAAGGAATTGACTCAATTGGGTCCTAGCGGGCGCGGCGAGGACACGACAGGCTGGAGGGATACGGCGATCACAGTGATTGCCTACGAACAGGGAGTAGGAACAATGTCCGACATTCTGTTGCGACCGATCATCGCGATGCAGGTCGCGGTGCATCAGTTGCGGGAGCGAGAGGATGGCCAGACGACGACCGAGTACGCAATCCTGCTCGGCTTCCTCGCGATCGCCATCATCATCGCACTGTTCTTCCTGAGAGACGTGCTGCGCGGTCTCTTCTCGAACGCGGCGAACAGCGTCTCGCGGTCGCCGAATAGTTGATGCGATCGGGGCTGCACCACGGCCTCGCGCACGTCGCTCGACCGGTCGAGCCGGTCAGGGGCGCGTGGGCCGCCACTGTATGGCGGCCACGCGCTCCTATCGGGACTACCGCTCGCTGACGCTGCCTCGAGGGGTCGTCCGCCAGACCGCGCCCCCGAGGGATCCTGTCGGCCGAGAAGGCTCGTTCGAGGGATTGTGCTCTGCCCCGTGCGGGGGATACCGTGCGATAGACAACGCTGGGACACAACGGGAGGAGAAGTCGCCTCGCTCACTGCGGGGCGCAAACTGAGATGAATACGACGAAGCTGATTGCTCAATGGACCATGAGCGGAACCCACTACGACGTCGGCAGTCACGTACGAGCGACCGATGACAGTGACGCGGAGATCGCTGACGACCAGCCAACGCCCGAGCCAGCGGCGGCCTCAAGCTCGTTCTTGATCAAGGGAGCGAACGAGGACAGCTGGCGGCCACTCGATGTATAGCGCGTGGAGGAGGCACCACGACCTTGCGGAAGATGCGTGCCCCGAGTGCCAGGGATCGTGCTACGTCCCCGCCACCATCCACGACGGGCGCATCGTGGACGCGTGCCGGGAGTGCGAGGGCACAGGCAAAGCCGTACCGAAGAAAGCTGCGTAACGTCGCCGAGTTGCGCGGGGAGAGAAAAATAACGGCGGGGCTGGTGCCGGGGCACCCTCAAGACAAGCCGCCACGTGACCGCACGAGGGATGTAGGAGCTGGTGGGCGAGCTCCGCATCCGCGGCCAGCACGAGGACTTCCATGGGCGACCCGGTACCACCGTCCATTCCGACGGGGAACCCTCCCGAGGCGACGCCGAAGTCTGTGGTGCGCCACATCGCGCGAATACCTTGCGCCTCCAACGTGGAGACCATGATCTCGGCCTCGATTTGGTTGTTAGCGAGCGCCACACGAACGAGATCGTCCACTGTGATCGGAGTATCGCGAGCGGTGTGGACCCGAGTCACCGCACCCGGAGAACCTCGCCGATGCATTGGCGCACGATCCGCTCCCCCGGCTTGCCGAAGATAAGCTCACCAGCTAGGCGGTCGGGCCCGGCAGGCAAGGGCTTCGCCTCGGTCGGTGAAGCGTCAACACCTGGGCGAGAGGCTCCCCAACGCATTTTGGCTCGTGCCGGCTGGCTTGTACGAGAACGACACCTTGGTGTCGGACGTGGGCAGCCCGACTCGCTCGATCATCATCCTCATACCCATCGACTCATATCAAGCTGTTTGCAAAGCCTCAGAGCACGTTGAGAAACCGCAAGCTTCGTTTCATGTTCGGCTTCGTGCCCGAGATTTTCCCGCGCTCTTGACGCCACCTCCAGAAGATCGAGAACGAGCGCAAGCTAAGTCCTCCGCGAGGGGGACGAGGTCGAGAGCGAGGCAGGGATGCCGCTGCGCCGGTCAGCGGACGGGCACCGCCGAGACAGGGCAAGAGGCATCCCGATCGTCGGCAGCATCGGCGGCGGCGGTGCGAGTCCGGGGACGGATCCGGTGGCGGCGCTCTTACGGAGAGAAAGCTCGCGGCGAGCGTCGTCGCTGGCAGCATCCGCCCGAGCATCACCGTCACCTGCAGGCCGCCGAGAGCTCGCAGGCCCGGACTATCAATCGGCGTGCGAGCCGTGGGCGCTGTGCGTCGCTATCCGGCATCCGCCGTAAGCTCGCGACGGGTGACGACTGCGCCTGGGCCACAGCCTCGAACTGACGTGAAGATCGAGTACCTCGGGCAGCGGGCTGGCCGGATAGGGGCGGCCGGCGTGAGCCGCTCCCCTGGCTTGCCGCGAGCGCGTTGGCACGACTGCTCGCCATGCTCATGCTCCTCGCCGTCGCGTACGCCCGCCAGTCCGAGCGGGTGGACGACCTGCAGACACAGAACAAGAGCATCCTCGACGAGCACCACGCAATCGGCCAGCAGTTCGCCGAGCAGTCGACGCGGTTCACAAAGGAGGCGCGGAAGCTCGAGGAGACGGTCCAGTCAGCGTACGGGCGCGGCTTCCGCGCAGGGCGCGAGACGGCGAGCCTACCGCTGTCGCTCCGGTCGCTCGGTGGACACGCTGCGGCCGGCCTCCTGATACCGCCGCGGCGCCCGGTCACGGGCAGCGACCCGCGTGTGCAGCGGAACCTGGACGGGTACAGCGTCCGCTGGCCACGCCTCGCCCTCTTCGCGAGCCGACTCGAGCCGCTGAGCAACTGGACGCGCCAGGCGCTCGGCGAGCAACGCCGGCTCCGCCTCGGGCCGCATCGCGTCGAACGCGTGCTCAGCCCGAGCGGAGTCGTCTACGCGTGGCGCAGGCAGGCGTCACGTACGCCGTAATCGCGACGTCGACGCAGGAACCTGCGGTGCGCACACTGATCACGTCAACGCGCTAGCGCGGCCGTCAACTCGCCTTTGAGTAGAAGGTGGCCTATGCGCCGGCTACGGACGCGCCGGCTGGTTGCCGAACGCCGTAACGTCGCGGCTCTCACCAAGTGGGGCCGCCCGGCCGCATCGGCACGATGACGCGCTCGAGATCGGGCGACAGGATGGAAGGGACGTGTCCCCGTGCCCCACGCACGCCCCAGGTCTCCGAAACGAAACATCCGCAGGTTCTCTTGCAAGTCCGGGAGCTCTGCGCACCATCGCTCGAGTGCTTCCCCCGCCGGGATCCGCCTGCCGCGACGAGAGCGGGCAGACCACGACCGAGACGGCTGTGCTCGTAGGTGTCCTGGCCGTCGCCCTGATCGTCGCGATCCTCTTCTTCCGCTTCGAGTCCGAAGGCGCGTTCCAAGCGGACAGCGACGCAGCGTCGAACGTGTTCAAGCCCCCGACGCCAACATGCGACTCCAACGATTCGGGCGCGTGCATTCCGGCGTTTCCGCCGGACTGTCGACTGCTCCCGACCTCGCAGCGCTCGGGATCACGACCTTCTTCGTCTCGGGAGCCGACCCGCATCATCTCGACCGCGACGGCGACGGAGTCGGTTGCAACTAGGCAGGGCTGTCTCACCGCTCGAGCTCGGGCGACGAAATGGTCGTTAGGGACGTGTCCTGACCCAGGAAACGGGAAGCCAGACTAGCACGCGGAGACCACATCAGCACCGCTCTATGCGACGTCTACGGCAGGGACGACCACGTAACCATGCGGGATTCGGCTACCCTCCGCGCCTTGGAGGACTACACGAACAAGTACAAGGGCGAGCAGGTGGAGGTGGCGCTCTTCGGCGGCGAGTATCAGGAAGGTGTCCTCACGGCGTACTGTTCGTTCGAGGACGTCCCCCACGTCGAGCTCAACGGGCACATCCTCATTCCACTCCAGAACGTCGCGTCGCTGCACTGCTCGAGCCGGTGCGACGCGCCCGAGCCCGACTGGCCCCCGCGCGGGTTCATCGAGGACGACACCGGAGACTCCTAACCCGTGGCGCGCGCCGCCGCGCTGAATCTCTTGAAAGCAGGCGCCCTCGTCGCGCTGCTCACTGCGGCGTTCGGCGGCCTGGGCTGGCTGATCGGCGGCGTGACCACGGGCCTCCTCTTTGGGTTCTGCTCGCTGCTGGCGGCGACCGCCGTGTACCGCTACGGCGATCGCGCGCTCCTCGGGATGCTCGGAGCGCGCCCGTTCGCCCTCGCAGAGGACCCGGTCCTGCGGTCGGGGGCCGACAAGATCGCCGCGAAGCTCGGCGTGCGAGCCCCGGGCCTCTACCTCATCGACGACGGGTTCCCGCGGCTCTTCGTGGTCGGCCGCGGCCCTTCGAGCTCGACCGTCGCGATCTCGACCGGCGCGCTCCGCTCACTTCGCCGCGAGGAGCTCGAAGCCGCGCTCGCACACGAGCTTGCGCACGTTCGCCGTCGCGACGTGCTGACGCAGACGTTCGTCGTTCTGTTCGCGACGACACTCATGGAGCTCAGCCGAATCGGTGGGTGGTTCTCGCGCTTCCTGCTCTACGTCTTCGCGCCGATCGGGGCAGCATTCGTTCACGTCCTGCTCTCGCCGAAGCGCGAGCTGCACGCCGACGCGCTCGCCGCGCACGCCACTGGCGCGGCCCACGACCTCGCCGACGCGCTGCTGCGGCTCGATCGCGCTGCCGAGCTCGTCGACTTCGCCGCGTCACCCGCGACGGAACCCCTCTACCCCGTCGACCCGTTCGAGGCCGAAGGGGTCGCGCGCATGTTCAAGACGCACCCGCCGCTCGACGGGCGCGTGCGCCGTCTTCGTGAGCTCGGCGCCGGCTCGAACGGACGCCTGCCGCCGTCGATCACGGAGCTCGCCCGGTAGCAAAGAGAACATCCCGGCCGCAAGTCGTTCGCCCCCACGTCCCGTAGGCCCGCGGTGGCGGAGGAACGGATGCAGCGAGCGTCTTTGACGTTGCGGTCGGAAACTCGCGCTAGCGAGTTTCCGACCTGCGAAAAGGTGGGCGGCGTCCTACTCTCCCGGGGGCTTGCGCCCCGAGTACCATCGGCGCTGGCGGGCTTAACTTCTCTGTTCGGAATGGGAAGAGGTGTATCTCCGCCGCTATGGCCGCCCAAGGTGTCAAAGGTGCGGGCAACAACAA
>CAVYQX010000006.1:0-281881 GCA_963770715.1 uncultured Gaiellaceae bacterium | reverse complement strand
GCTTGAGCAGGCGACGGACTCCTCACCAGGCCTTCAGCTGTCCCTCGGCACGTCTCTCTCGGAGGCGTAGAGTCGGGCTTCCTACCGAAAGAGAGGCTGAGGATGGCTATCGGCATCCGCATCAAGCTCCCGGGGATCACTCAGGAGCAGTTCGACAAGGCTCACGACCACGTCAACCCCGATCGAACGCCACCGAAGGGGCTCGTCTTTCACGCGTCTGGGCCGATCGACGGTGGCTGGGGGATCATCGACTTCTGGGAGTCGCGCGAGGACTTCGACGTCTTCTCGGTGCGGATCACGGAAGGAATGGCAGCGGCGGGCGTCCAACCGCAGGGCGCGCCCGACATCAAGGAGTTCCCTGTCCACGAGATGATCCACCCCTAGCGTGGCTGACAGCGATGACGGGGCACGCGCTTTTCGGTGTCCCGTCGACGCTGCGGTACGAACACGCACATAGTGCGGGTGCTCAAGGGACGGTAAGACTCGGCGGGTGGGTCTGTCTGGGTTCGTTGCCAGCCTGGTGTTCGCCGTGCCGCGTGTGACTCGTCAAGTGACTGGCCGCCGTGTGTGTGCCTTGGGAATGATCTGTCCGCGCGAGTGCGGCGGCGCCGGTCTGGCGCCCGCTGCTGGCTTGATCAGGAGCTTGTCCGCCTTTCCGGCGTGACTCATTACCGTCCTGCCGCCGCGGTTTCCCTGTGCTCAGACCGGCACCACCGGACCCTACGAGCGAAGCCGGAGGATCAGTCGGGATGCTTGCAGATGAGCTGGACTACGTCGTCGGCGTCGACACGCACCTGGACGAGCATGTGCTGGCGGTGCTGGCTGCGCCCGCCGGGGCTGTGCTTGCCAAGCAGGCGGTGCCGGCCAACGCACGCGGCTACCGGGAGGCATTGCGCTTTGTCGAGGAGCACGCAACCGGTGCGCGGGTCTGGGCGGTCGAGGGCGTCGGCCACTACGGCGCCGGGCTCGCACGCTTTCTCGCCGGCCGCGGCGAGCCCGTGCTCGAGATCAGCCGCCAGCCACGAGGCGAGCGCAGGTTGCGCGGAAAAGACGACTCGCTCGACGCGATCCGTGCAGCGCGGGCGCTGCTTTCGAGCGAGACGCTCGCGCTCCCCCGCGCAGGGCAGCGGCGCGAGGCGTTGCGACTGCTGCTGATCGCGCGGCGCAGTGCGGTCGACGTCCGACGCGAGGCGCTCGTGCAGCTGCGCAGCGTGGTCGTCACCGCTCCCGATCGGCTGCGCGACGACCTGCGCGGCCTGCCTGCGGGGCGGCTGCTCGAACGCTGTCGCCGCCTTCGCCGCTCACGTTGCGCAAGCGCCGACGAGCTCGCGACACGGCTCGTGCTGCGCTCACTCGCCCGCCGCATCGAAGCGGCAACAGCGGAGGCCGGCGAGCTCGAAGCCGAGATCCTCGGCCATGTCCGCGCGCTCGCACCCACGCTGCTCGACGAGCCGGGGGTCGGAGCGATCGTTGCCGCGCAGGTGATCGTCGCCTGGTCACACCCAGGCCGTGTCCGCTCCGAAGCCGCCTTCGCCCGGCTGGCCGGCACGGCGCCGATCCCCGCCTCCTCAGGCCAGACAACCCGGCATCGGCTCAGCCGCGGCGGCGATCGCCAGCTCAACCGCGCTCTGCATACCGTCGTCCTCCATCGCCGCCAGCACGACCCGGCGACCAAGGACTACATCGCGCGACGCATCGCCGAGGGCAAGAGCAGCCGCGACGCAGTCCGCCTGCTCAAGCGCTACCTCGCCCGCCACCTCTACCGGTTACTGCAAGACCAGGCGCTGCGGAGGCTTGACAGGCATAGAAGCATCACTCGCGCAGGCCGGAGTGTCGTCCCTCACCGGGCCTTGACTTCGCAAGCGGAATTGGTCTTAGGACGACCTCCCGTGGCTAGCCGGACGCAGGCACGGAGCCGACGTAGCCTTGTTCGACGACCACGTGTGCTCGTTCCCGGTACACCTGCGGGTCGGTGGGCTGCCAGGTATCGAGGCCGTCGACGTAGCGGTTGTACATGCAGAAGGCTGCTGCGATGAGAACGGTGTCGTGAATCTCGATATCCGTTGCACCTTCGACCCGTGCCGCTTCGATGTCTGAGCCTGTGACGGTCTTGCCGTCGACGGCGACCTTGCCGGCAATGTGAAGCAGTGCGCGAAGCTTGGGCTCGATCGGCGCGTTGTCGGGGTCGCTCTTGACCTGTTCCACCAGATCGATTCCACCGTCGAGCTGGACGGCAGCGAAGGCGCTGTGTGAGTGCTCGCAAAACACGGTCTTGTTGCGGCTGGAGACGTAGGCCGCGATCAGCTCCCGGTCACCCCGCGGCAAGGAATTGTCGGCGCGCAGCAACTCCTCAGCGAGAGCGTTGAGATGCGCTGCGGTCTCGGGCCGGAACTGCATCGCGCTTCGGATTCCCGGAATCCCCTCGGGCAGATCTATGTGCGGCATCGACGAACCCCTCCTCGATGTGTTCTACGGTTCACCGCACCATAGACGGGCCGCTCCAACCCACCCGTCGGGCGGCCCAGGCGAGCATGATCTCCTTGCAAGGAGCCGACGGAAACGGAGGAGCGCATGCGCCGCCTGAACTTCTTGGAAGACGAGCCCTGGGACGAGGTGGAGGACGACATGCGCGCCCGCTGGTTCGGGCACCCGTTCGGGGCCGACCAGCTCGGGGCGTCGCTGATCGAGTATCTGCCTCGGTCGCCCGACAGTCCGATGCACCTGCACTACGGCGTCGAGGAGATGTTCTTCGTCCTCAGTGGGACGCCGACCGTCCGCACGCCGGAGGGAAAGGAGCAGCTATCACCCGGCGACGTCGTCTACTTCCCGGAAGGCCCAGACGGGCTGCACACGTTCTCGAACCCCACGGATGAGCCTGTGAGGATGCTCGGCATCTCGAGCAAGCGGTTTCCGGATGTCGTCGCCTACCCGGAGCGAGGAGTTGCCTGGGTGGCGACACGCCATCCTGAACGCCCGGTACCCGAGGGCGGCGACGAAGGAGTCATCGCTCGCTTCGAGCTGGCATCGGACGACTGATGATTCCTGCCCACGCGGCTCGAGGGACATTCCCGCACACTCGCGCACGCGGGCGAGCTTGCCGTGGAACCGTTGACGTCGACTTCCGCGCCAAGCTGGTCCACCCTCCCTCCGACCTCCGCGACCGCGACGAGAGCGCCCGAGTAGCCGTAGCCTGCAGGGATGCGGGAAGTCGAGACCGACTACCTCGTCGTCGGAGCCGGTGCGTCGGGGATGGCCTTCGCCGACACGCTGGTCGCGCACACGGACGCCGAGATCGTGCTGGTCGACCGGCGTCACCGGCCGGGCGGCCACTGGCTGGACGCCTATCCGTTCGTGCGCCTCCACCAGCCCTCCGCGTACTACGGCGTCGAGTCGCGGCCGCTCGGGAACGACCGCATCGACGAGCACGGGCCGAACGCCGGCTTCTACGAGCGTGCGAGTGCGCCCGAGATCTGCGACTACTACTCGCGTGTGCTCGACGAGCACCTGCTGCCGACGGGCAGGGTGCGGTTCGTCGGCACGAGCGAGTACCACGGCAAGAACGGGGACGGCCACCTCGTCGTCTCGCTGCTCGACGGCTCCGAGATCCTTGTAAAGCCGCGGCGCAAGGTCGTCGACGCGACCTACGTCCAGTCCGAGATCCCGTCGCGTCACGTTCCCGGATTCACGGTCGAGCCGGGCGTCACGCTCGTCCCGCCCAACGAGCTCGTCGACCTCGGCGAGCCTGCCGACCGCTTCACGGTGATCGGGGCGGGGAAGACGGCGATCGACACCTGCGTGTGGCTGCTCGAGGCGGGAGTCGACCCCGACCGCATCCGCTGGATACGGGCCCGCGATCCGTGGCAGTACGACCGCAACTTCATGCAGCCGCTCGACCTGGTCGGTTCGATCATGCGGCTCCGGGCGCGCTGGGTCGAGACGGCGGCGGCGGCCGAGGACGGCCACGACTTCGCGCGACGGCTCGAGGACGCCGGGGTGTTCGTGCGGATCGACCCCTCGATCGAGCCGCTGGCGTTTCGCGGCGCCACCGTCAGCCCGCGCGAGATCGACGCTCTCCGCACGATCGAGCACGTCGTGCGGGCGAGGCGGGTGCGGAGCATCGGCCGGACGACGGTCACGACCGACGCGGGCGACATCCCCGGCGGCCCGCGCGAGGTCTACGTCGACTGCACGGCCGCGGGCGTTCCGGCCCACGGTTCCGCGACCGGTGTTCGAGCCGGGCCGCATCACGATCCAGTACGTGACCACGGGCCTCATACCATGGTGCGCCGCCACGATCGCGGTCGTCGAGTCGACCGGCCTCGACGACGAGGAGAAGAACCGGCTCTGCCCGCCCGTCGTCTTCTCCGGCGACGCGGCTGATCTGGTGCGGTTCGCCTACAGCGCGATGCAGGGCCAGGTCGCGCGGGCCCGCGACGAGGTAGTCGGACCGTGGAGTGCCGCGTCGAGGCTGAACCCCGCCCAAGCTGCGCTCGACCACATCGACGACGCGGACGTCGCCGAGTCGCTGGCGTTCATGAAGGAACACACTCAGGCCGCGCTGAGGAACCTCGAGCGCGCGGCGGCTGTGGAGAGCCGCGACTAGAACACCGCTCCAGGGACATTCCCGCACACTCGGGCAGGCGAGCGCCCTCGGCCTTCCGCGCAACCGGCCAGATGACGGGGCACCGATGACTTCCGGGCGGCAGTGGCGTCTGAAGCAATGGCGACAAGCCACAGACGCCGCGGCCACGCGAGCGGTGCGGCCCGGAACAGTCGCGTTCCCCTAGCAAGCACGGTCCCCAGACGACCGGAGACCAGGGAGGGTTTCTATCCGAGTGATTGTCCGGTGAGTCGTTTTCTCATCACGACGATGTCGATCGGCAGCGCGAGATACGACGCACCTGCTGGATCGAGGGTGGCGTAATCGAGGTATTCGACGAACTGGTAACCCAGCTTCTGGTACCAGGCGCGCAACCAGTCCGTGTGTGCATGGCCGCCTCGCGGCGCGAGAACCTCGATCTGCATCTCTGCCGCGCCGTTCCGTACGCCGTTGTCCTCGGCGAACGCCACCAGGGCACTGCCGATACCACGGCCAGCCCGCGTCGGATCGACAGCGAGAGCCCCTAACCACGCTGTTTGGTCGTCAAGCAGGTAGGTCTTGATGCTCCCGGCGATGCCTTCGCGGTCGTCTGCTGCCGCGATCCAGCCACGCCGAGTGTCTGCAGCGACTTCGTCGAACCGAGTACGCAGGTAGCCGTTCCTCCAGATGCCGACCTCGGCCTGCGCATACGAGCGGTTAACCACGTCCGTGAGGCGCTGAACGAGCACTTCGTCGTCAGCCGCATCCGCGGGCACGAAGCCGATGCGCACCGACCGAGTATGCCCTCCACGTTCCGAACAAGAACGACGCGACGGCGGCGTCTACTGCGGTGCGCGCTCGAGGCCGACCCGGCGCAGCGTGAGCTCGAGCTCGGGCACTCGGGCTCGAATGCGCTCGAAGTCGTGATCCGAGAGCGAAAGAAGCCGCATCGGCGTGCGCGAGACGACCGTTGCCGTCCGCTGTCCCGTCAAGAGGAGTGCGATCTCGCCGAACGAGTCGCCGGGACCCAGCGCCTGAGCCGCCTCACCGCTATCGGTTCGAACATCCGCCTCTCCCTGTTCGATGAAATAGACGGCGGTTCCGTAGTCATCGAGCGTGACGACTTGGACACCGGCGTCAACACCGACCTCCGTCATCACTTCCGCGAGCGCATCAAGCTCCGTATCGGGAAGATCCGCGAAGATTGGGAAGGCTCCAATTTGGGTTGGATCCACTGATCCTGATCGTGCCACAGGGGGCGCGTCGCGCCTAGGAGCCGCAGCCGCGTCTCACCGAGCACCCACCGACGCTCCTACCACTCGCGCAAGCGGGGCTGCTTCGTTCGCACTCGGATACGGCGATAGTGTCTGCGGAATCGGGGCGACTGCGAGCATCACGGACTGGCTGCAGGACCTGCCACTCGCGGGCCTTGCCGTCACCGTATTCGCCGCGACCTTCCTCGTCGCTGCGGCGATCTACGTCGTCGTGATGGTGCTCGCCGTCGGGGCGCGCGGAGAGGCGTTCAAGGCGTTCTCGCCCGGGATGCTGCCCCCGATGGGGCTGCTCTTCGCCCTCATCGTCGGGTTCCTCGCAGCGCAGGTGTGGACCGACGCCGGGCGGGCGCAGGAGGCGGTCAACCGTGAGGCAAGCGCACTGCGGTCCGTGGTCCTCCTCGTCCATGCCTTTCCCGGCGAGCCCGAGTCCCGTATGGACGCGCTCGTTCGCCGCCACATTCGCGAGGCAGCCGACGAGGAATGGCCGGCGATGGCTCACCAGCGCGCGACGCTGAGCGTGGTCTCCACCTCGCTCGCGCAGGGACTCCAGCTCGCCGTCGGCCTGACACCGCGCACCGAAGGCCAGAAGGCGGCACAACGTGAGATTGTCGATTCGCTCCAGTCCGCGCTCGACGCCCGCCGGCAGCGCATCATCGTCAGCGAATCGAGCCTCAACTGGGTCAAGTGGACCGGCGTGGTCCTCGTCGCACTCCTGACACTGATCGCGATCGCGTTCGTTCACAGTGACAACCGCCTGACCGCCGCTCTCGCAATGGGGATCTTCGCCGCTGCGGTCGGGGTCTCGCTGATGTTGATCGCCGCCCAGGAACGCCCGTTCCACGGAGAGTTCGCGGTGCGCCCGGACGTGCTGATCCAGGTCATGCCCGCCCCCTGACGACGACGTCTCGAGCTGGCGCGTCGGGCGCCTCCGCTTCAACGAGACGCAGGTACTCGATCAAGTGACATTCGCGCACACTGGCGCACGCGGGTGCCGGCTCTCACGCCCGAACGGGGTCAGGACCCGATGTCGATCAGCTTGTCGACGACCTGATCGAGCGGGAGGCTTGCATCGACCTCATGTGTGCAGGTCGCACGTAGGCGCGGCTCGACTTCGGCGAGGTTGCGAAGCACCTCCTCGCGCTCGGCTGGACGCTTGCCGTAGTCGTTCGTCGTCCGAAGTGCGATCCGCTGGAGCATCACCTCGGTCGGTACCGAGAGCAGCACGACCGCGTCGAAGCGCGGGTAGAAGCGGCCTTGGTTCGAGACGGTCCCCGAAACGTAGAGCGTCCTCTTGCGGTGGGCGGAAAGAAGTTCCAGCAGCCGCTCCTCGCGCCAGAGGTATCCGCCCTCGACGTCTGACCACTCAGTCCAGCCCGGTTCGTCGGTGTCGACGGTGAGATAGCCACGACGACGAAGCTCCGACAAAGCCGACGACTTGCCCGCCCCGGACATCCCGGTCACGAGGACAGCCTTCATGCAGAGACGCTAGCTGTCCTCCTTCCCGAGCTGCGCCCAAGAGACCCTGCACCTTGCGACGCAGGAGTTATCGCTCGCTTCGAGCTGGCACCCGACGATGAGTCAAGCAGGCTTGGGTCGACGGACTTCTCCATCCGCACGAGGGCCACGGCGGCCCCACCGGTTGCGTCGACCAGCCGCTCGAGCGCTCGAAACCATCTGCGGTGTAGAGCGACTCGCCAGAGAGCGTGGACATCAGTTCGAGTCGCGTGAACCTTCGGCAGCTGCAGCCGCCTCGCAGAACGGCAGGGCACTCAGGACAGAACCTGAAGGAGCTGGCATCTTCGAATCGCAGACGGCGCACTCGGCCACGCGGAGAGTCTAGGACCGTGCGGTCCGAGCAACAAATCGACGCAACCCGATCCAGCGAAGCTCTAGCGACCTTCCCGCACACTGGCGCACGCGAGCGTCCTGGCGCAGACCCCGCAGCGCCCTGCTTGTCCCCGCCCCGCCGTCGAGACGGGACGGGGACTCATACGAACGTCGGTCTAGGACGAGATCGCGTGAGCGCGCGCAGGGCTAATGACGTGATGCAGCTCGTAGAAGCCGTCGCGTGTCGGCGGTTGCGCGGCCGTGGTGGGATTCGGGAAAGCGTCCGGCTCGAGCGTCATCAGCGGCTCGATGTGCTCTGCGAGAAAGCGCTCCGCCTGCTCTTTCGACTCCCAGACGTCGAGGATCCTGAACACACCGGCGTCGTCGTCGAAGCCTGCGGTGTGCGCTATCAGACCGTCGAACGGCCCATCACCAATCTTCTCGGCAACAAAGTCGTAGTTCTCCGTCGAGCGGTTCTCGATCGGGAACTCCTGGATGTAGGCGACAGCCATATTCCCCTCCTTGGACGATTGACTCGATGCTACGCCCATAGTGCGAGTCTGAGCAATGACCGTTCGGTGCGGCTTGGCGAACTGCCTCCCGCAAGGCGAGTGAAGTCTCCGCTGCCAGGTCGATCGAAAGCGTCGCCCGGAGCTAGTCCTCGCCTTCCCAGTACTCGACCGTGGATCCGGGTCTCGCGAACATGATGTCTTCGTCCTCGACGTCCTTGGCGAGAACCTTTCCGGTGTCGAGGTACTCGATGATCTCGCCGCGGATCATCGAGGAGAGCATGAGTACGCGAATGGGCGAGTCTGTTCGGTTGCTGATCTGATGCGCACCGTCTTTGCCCCGCGGAAAGCAGACGACGTCACCCTCCTTCAACACATGCTCACCTTCGGACGTGCGCAGCGTCGGCTCGCCGCGCAGCACGATCACCCACTCCTCGTTCAGGTAGTGCGTGTGGTAGGGCCAGAGCCTGTTGCCAGGCTCGACCTCGGACATGGTCGCGCCGATTAACTCACCGCCGATGTGTTGGCCGACAAGTGCGCCCTTGACGCGCCAGCCCTCGCGGTCCCTCGTCCCGTCCCACTCGTCGCTGTTGAGGTTGAAAGTCTTCATTCGGTGAACGATAGTCCGCGTCTCAGGGCACTCCCGCAACTGGCGCAGGCGAGCACCGGTCATGCGAGGGCAAGCCGATACACCGTCTGCCGACCCTCGATGCCCTTCAGCTCGATCTGCCGGGACTCCGCGAACGCGAACTCGCCCGTCGGCATCGCCAGATCGTGGACGAGCGCGGAGACCAAGACTTCTCCACCTCGTGCAGCGCTCGTGATTCGCGAGGCGTAGTTCACCGCGTGGCCGAAGAAGTCGCTCGACTCGTGGACAACCTCTCCCACGTGCATGCCGATTCGCACCTTGATGGGCGATCCGGGATCGTCGAAGGTGGCACCGATCTCCTCCTCGATGGACTGCGCGCACGAGAGGCCCCGACGGGACGAAGGGAAGGCGAGCATGAAGCCGTCTCCGCTTCCCTTCACGATCGTTCCGCCGTGCTCCGTCGTCAGCCGCGTGACGATCTCGTTGTGCACGCGAAGCACGTCGAACCACGCGCGGTCGCCGAACGAGGCGTTGAGCCTGGTGGAATCCTCGATATCGGTAAATGCGATCGTCAGCGTTCCGTCCGGCGCCGCGGAGGCAGTCAGATCCGGCCGCTCCTCCTGCACCGCAACGGCGAGCTCCTCGAGCGGCCCACGAATTCCGAAGACCGGCTCGTTCGGAACTCCGATCGACCAGTGCTGGTGGACGATCTTCCACTCGTCTTGCTCGAGGTGGAAGACGAACGTACAGCGAAGTGGCTTCGATCCTTCCGGAACGTCCGCGACAACCTCCGAATGCACGATCGACCACCCGACGGAGCCTTCGACCCACGCGTCGACCTCGGCCGCGCCGAGCGGCCATCCTCCACCGAAGTCGTCGAACTCGGCTCTTGTGTAGCGCTCGAGCTGGCTCGGGTCATGGAGGAACTCGAAGGGAGCCGTGCCGAAGCGAGTCACGCCGTCGTGAAACGAAAATCGTCCCACTACCGCATCGACGTCGCCGCGAGTCCAAGCAGCCCAGAGTCGGCTGGTGATCGAGCGGAGCTCGTCGGAAGGCCCGAAGTGTCCTGAGTCCGAAGGGGTGGTCATAGGTTGCCTGCGCCGTTGCAGGCGTGTGTGCAATCGGGCGGCATCGACGGAGCGTAGGGCAGGCGGCGAGCTTGGTTCAAGGACCATCCACCGGGACGGGGCGCAGAGTCTCCAGTGCGCCGGCTTCGACGAGCCGACTGGCGTGCCCCCTCTTCGCCGGGTCGTGCCGATCTAGATGATCGAGGCCGATACGGCGATCAGCCAGGTGATGGCAGCGGCGTAGTGGATTCGCTCGATCAGGCCGAGCGCGACACGCCGAATCGGTGGGACGACGAGCGTCGTGCCGGTCGCGATCGCGGTCGCGGTCACGAGCCACCCGAGCGGGCCGAGAACGGCCGGCTTGCCCGTCCAGTCGAGATGTGCCGCCGCGACCGCGATCGACGCGAACGCTGTGCCGGCGAGAAGCATGTGGATGCGACCGGTGCGTGTGAGCGAGCGAAGACCCTCCGGCTCGCGGTCGGTCATGAACCGCGAGACCAGGAGTCGGACGACGCCGTAGACGTAGAGCCACCCGAGGGACGCCACGTCGGTCTGCTGCCCCAGCCCTGCAGCGATGAGGAGCGCCCCGACACCCTGCAACACGACCATCGCGCGGTAGCCAACGTGGTACGAGGTCCACCCGTAGTCGCTGACGGCGTAGCGGATCGGATCGAGCCCGGTCGGCAAGAAATGCAGCGCGATCAGGATCACGCCGGACGCCGCGACGCAGATCAGGCCGACGAGCGCGGCGATCATTCGGCGAACCGATCCTGGGCGCCCGGCATCCCGGGAGATCATCTGCCAACGGCGACGAGCGCGCAATGCACGCGCGCTCGAGCGACGTTCCCGCACCCGCCCGTAGGCGACGGAGCCGTCGTCCGGCCGGAAGGGCCGCGATCCGTCAGGCCTGCTGTTGTCCGATAGGCACGGGTGTATCGGTGGCCTCTAGTCTCGGTCGGTGCTCTTTTCCCCTCAGGCCCACGAACGGCTGATCGAGGACGCGTGGGACCCAGATCGCGTCCGCTCTGCCATCGCAGAGATCGTTGAGGACGCCGAGGAGTGTTTCGACGACGGCTGGCCGACGCATCCTCAGGACAGTGATGGAGTGGGTGACGGGGAGCGCCGCTTCCGGACGGTCTATCTGGGTGGTGCGGGCGTCGTTCAGGCGCTCGACTCGTTGCAGCGTCGAGGACTGGTGGAACTTCGGCGCGACGTACGTTCCCTATCTCGAGCATCGGTACGAGCCCGACTTTCCCGAGGCGGACCAGGAGCGCAGTCTCTGGATGGGCGAGACCGGGATTCGGCTCGTGCTGCAGCAGCTCTCCCCGTCGCAGGAGAACGCCGACAGGCTTGCGCAGCTGATCGCGGACAACGCGGAAGACGAGCGCCGCGAGCTGATGTGGGGCAGTCCCGGAACCATGCTCGCCGCCGCCGCCATGCACGACTCGACCGGCGAGGCGAGGTGGCTCGAGCTCTGGCGCGAGAGCGCCGCGTGGCTCCGCGACGAATGGGATCCGCAGACGGGCCTCTGGACGCAGCACCTCTACGGGACGGTGGACCAGTTCATCGGTCCTGCACACGGGTTCGCGGGCTGCGTCCTCGCCTTGTCTCGTGATGCCGACGACGAGGTTCATCGTCGGGCGGCGGAGACCACGGCTCGGTACGCCGTCGAGGAGGACGGACTCGCCAACTGGCCGTCCCGTTCATCGGTCGAGGGCCTCCAGGGCAATCGAGACGGGTTGATCAGGGCGCAGTGGTGTCACGGTGCACCCGGAGTAGTCGCTTCGCTTGCTCCCTTGGCGCCCGACGACGACGAGCATGAGCGCCTGCTCCTCGCCGGTGGCGAGCTCACCTGGCGAGCCGGCCCGCTGTCGAAAGGGTCGAACCTTTGCCACGGCACTGCAGGCAACGGATATGCGTTCCTGGCCCTGTTCGAGCGGACGCGCGATGAGCTGTGGCTCGAGCGTGCCCGCGCCTTCGCAATGCACTCGGTCGCCCAGGTCGCCCGCGCCCGCGCGGAGTTCGGCCGCGGGCGTTACACCCTGTGGACCGGCGACCCCGGAACGGCGCTCTACCTCGCCGACTGCCTCGCGGGCGGCGGAACCCTTCCGCTGCCGTAACAGCCAAGACCAGCCACCGGCCTGGGCAACTCCCGCTCAAGGGACCTTCCCGCGCACTCGCGCAGGCCACAGTCTTCCGCCGAGGTGAGCAGACGGGGACGTTGCAGCGCTGCTTGAGCGACGGCGGCGTAGAGTCCTCGAGTGGGCACCTGGGGCCTCGTTCACAACATCGCCCGCATCGGGTTTGCGGTGACAGGTGCCGTCGCAATGACGTATCAGTTCGCGACGCTGAACGGGAACGCGAGCTTTAGCCCCGGAAACTTCTTCAGCTTCTTCACCATCCAGTCGAACATCCTTGCGGCGACGATGCTCGTGCTGACGGCGCTCGTCCGCCGCGACGAGCGGTCGCGGCTATTCGACGCGGTGCGAGGCGCGGCGACCTTCTACATCACGATCACGTTCGTCGTCTTCGCCTTGTTCCTGTCCGGCCTTCAGGAGGAACTCGACACGCACATCGCGTTCACGAACTTCGTCGTCCATTACTTAATCCCCGTCGTGCTCCTCGTCGACTGGTTCATCGACCCACCGCGACACCGTTTGGGACCGAGGATCGCGCTCGCCTGGCTCGCGTATCCGCTCGCGTGGTTCGCCTACACCCTCGTACGTGGAGCTTCGACCGACTGGTATCCGTATCCGTTCGTCGATGTCACTCGGCACGGCTATGGAGGAGTGCTCGCACGCGGAGTCGTGTTCATTATCGCCTTCGGGATCGGAGCCGTGATCTTCGCGAAGCTCGGCGATCGCCGATCAGCATCGCAGCGCGTGCAGACCGCGTAGAGACGCTTCCGCTCCAAGCGACATCCCGACCGCTGTGGCGCCCGAGCGACGACTTCCGCCCGACCCCAAGGTCGACGATGTGCGAAGGCTAGGGTTCGCCGCGGTATGTCACGACGCTGGGCGTCGGAAGGAGATCTGAGGTGAAGCGTCATTCGGCACTGGTGCCGCTGTCGCACGATCACCACGCCGAGCTCGTACAAGCTCGGCGCCTTCGCCTTGCCTCCGGCTCCGACGTCGCCGAGGCGCGCGTCGCCGCGGCGCAGCAGTACGTCGCGGCCTTCTTCACCGAGACGGCGAGCCACTTCCGCGTCGAGGAGGAGCAACTCTTCCCACTGCTCGTGCGCCATGCCGGCAGCAGTCCTCTCCTCGAGCAGGTGCTCATCGAGCACCAAGAACTGCGAGGCCTCGCGTCGGCGTTGCGAGAGGAAGCCGCTGTGCGCGACGTCAGCGGCGAGACCATGGTGCAGCTTGCCGACCTGCTCGATGCAAGCGTTCGCCGCGAGGAGCGGGAGCTCTTCCCACTGATCGAGCAGACGGTCCCCGACGCCGAACTGCGCGCCCTCGACCTGCCCTCGTCGGTTACTGCAGCGTCCGACGGATAGTCAGACGCGATGCGCCGGCATGACCCGGGCTAGCCGCGAGTTTCGATCACGCCAGCCGCGGTCTACCGGTGCTACCCGGGTGCGACCCTGCACCGGTCGCGGTCCACGCGGTCCCCGTCACCGGTGGAACGCCACGCCGCGTTGTCATCTCTGGGCCGAGCGGCGGCCGTGTGACGCGGAGAACCTATCTCGCTGCGTAGTCGAGCTCGAGGAAGTCACGTACCTCGGCCAACCAGCGCTGTTGAACGAAGCGCACATGGTCAGGGTGCTCGTTGTAGCCGTCGTACGCAGCCTGGTCGGCGAACTCCATCGAGATCCCGAACCTGTAGCTGTTCTTCGGACTGACCTCCGAGAGAAGCTCGAACGCCTCCACGCCTGGGATCCCCGCGAGTCGCTGAGCCGCTTCCAGGAAGCCTTGCTCTTCAGCTGACCCCTCTTGATGGGAGAGTGTGAACACCACGGTGTGTCGGATCCGCCCCGCGACCACCTGCCGAACCTACACGGACAGGATCCCGCCAGCGCGGCTCGTGTGACATTGCGCGAACGCTGGTGCACACACCGGTCCGAGGAGTCTCGGCTGCGCCGCAGCCTAGCCTGGTTGTGAACATCCCACGCGACTGGGGCGGCTAATAGATGTGCAGCTTGTCCAGGAGCGCGAACGGGTCGTCGATGGATTCGAAGAGATCCTTGTTGTGCTTGATCATCTTGCTTCGCATGTAGACGCGAAGCCACTGCTTGTAGCTGTACAGCTCATAGCGATCGAGCATCTCTCGGAGCGGCAGGTCACGCTGGGCGATGAGTCCCGCCAGATACATCGCGCACTCGAAACCGAGCGAGATCGACTGAAAGTACGGCGAGCCAATGGCCGAATCGCCGGCGAGGAACACCGGTGCGGTGGCGAAGGGATGGTCGGTTGGCCCCGCCCTGAGCCACTGCCGGCTGGTCGCATTGCGAGCGCGATACAGGTCAAGCGGAATCCGGACGACCTCGAGGTCGCCGAGGATCTCGCCGTGAGTCTCCTCCTTGATCTTGTCGATGAACCGGTCCATCGACTGAGCCACGCCGGGGAAGTCGCTGCGAAGCAACGTGCCGTCGAATCGGGGCGGCATCGCCTCGAAGTCCTCGGCGGAGATGTTGACGACTCCCGTGACGTGGCTGACGCTGCCGTCGTAGTGCGTGCGGTGGACCATCGGAATGAACTTGTACTGCGCGTTACCGGCGTTCTTGTAGTACTTGCAGTACTCGTTGCAGTCATACGGCTGGCCGTACAGGAAGGTGATGACGAGCGCATACTCGAGCCGGATCTTGAGGGTGTTCGCTCCGTCCGTCTCGCCCGCGCCAGTCGTCAGGCGATCCCGGAGAAGTGAATTGCTGCCGGTGCAGTCGATCAGGATGTCTCCCGGCTCGAGCATGGCCATCGCGTCCTCGGCAGTCACGACGGCAGCGGTGCGCCGCACTCCATTCGACGCGCGCGCATCGATCAGATCGCTGACAGCCCGCTCGATCGAGTTGAGCGGACAGAACCCCAACGTCCAGTCGCGGAGAAGCTCCATCAAGTCCGAAGGAATCGCTCGCCTGAAGGCGAGGCCCTCGTCAAGCTCGGCCGGCTCGAAAACGGCGTCGACAGTGTCCCCGTCGATGTAGTCGGTGCGGTAGCCGTCGACCGAATCCGCCACGAGGTACGGCGCGAGCTGAACCATCCGGGTGCGCGTGTACTCGTGCCGCTTCTCGTAGAGCCGCACGGAGAACCCCTCCATCGACTGGAGCAGCGCCGTGAGCAGAAGACCCACGGGTCCCGCGCCGACCACGTGCACTCGTACGCTGGACGGCAGCGTCTCCAGAGCTGTGGGATCGGATGTCGGGGCCATTCGCGTCCTCGCTCGAGTCGCAGAAGCGCAACGAAGGCGACGCGACAAGCCTACTTCGCTGCATCTGGCTAGGCGTTCGCTTCACGAGCGCGAGGCCGAAAGCCTTGCGGCGTCGTGTTACCTTGTGCTTCTATGCATGGTACTTCGAGCCATGGAGGCGGCATGCACATCGACAAGGATCTCGTCGCGGCCTCGGCGACACCGCTCGTGCTCGCAATCCTGGCGGAGGGTGAGAGCTACGGCTACGCCATCCTGAAGCGGGTACGTGCGCTGTCCGGCGGCGAGCTCGAGTGGACCGACGGGATGCTCTACCCGCTGCTCCATCGCCTCCGTCGGCTCGGGTACGTGACGACGGAGTGGCGGACGCCACCGGAAGGGCGTCGCCGCAAGTACTACGCGATCACCGACGAGGGACGAGCGGCACTCGCAGACCAGCAGCAGCAGTGGGTGGCCGTCACGCGTGCGCTGAACGACGTCTGGCCGGGCCCGGCGTGCGTGCTGACGGCTCTCGGCGAGGCGTGAGCCATGGAGAGCGTCGAGTCACAGATCGCGGAGTGGCGGGCGTACGTCGCCAACGCTCCGGGCGTCAACGGCCACGACGTCGACGAGCTCGAGGATCATCTTCGTCACCAGATCGCCGAGCTGAACGACGGCCGGCCTCACGGCCGACGAGGCGTTCCTGATCGCCGTGAAGCGGCTGGGCGACGTCGACGGCCTGTCCCGAGAGTTCGCGCGCGAGCACAGCGGCCGACTGTGGAAGCAGCTGCTCCTGGCGCGGTGACGACGAGCCGGCGCGCGCGCCCAGCGGCTGGCTCGAGGCGCTCGTCTTCGCCGTGGCCGCGGCCGTCGCGATCCAGGTCGCACGCCTCGCTGCCGGCTTCCCCGACGACGAGCCGACCTGGCTGGCGCGGAACGCCAGCTCTCTTCGTGTTGCCGTTCCTTGCCGCGTACTTCGCTCGCCAACGGCAGCTCGACGCCCGGCGCTGGGTGCTGACGGCGGCGCCGTTCGTACTCGCCGCGCTCGTGGTCAACCTCTACCCGTGGGGTGCGGACTCGGACACCGAGGCCCTCGTCATGCTCAGTCTGCCCGTCGTGCTGTGGTTCGTGGTCGCCTACCCGTACATGGGCGGCACGGTCCGATCGCACGAGCGGCGCATGGACTTCGTCCGCTTCACGGGCGAATGGTTCATCTACTACGTGCTGATCGCGCTCGGGGGCGGCGTGCTCATGGGGCTGACCGCGGCGATCCTCGAGCCCGCCGGGGTCGACGTCGAGCGGATCGCCGCGTGGGTGCTTCCGTCGGGAGCGGCCGGTGCCGTCATCGTGGCCGCCTGGCTCGTCGAGTCGAAGCAACGGGTCGTCGAGAACATGGCGCCGGTGCTCACGATGCTCTTCACGCCGCTGTTCGCGGTGATGCTGGCCTGCGCCGCCGTCGTCTACGCCGTGACCGGGCTCGGCGGTGCGTTCGATCGCGAGCTCCTCAGCGTCTTCGACGCCCTGCTGGTGGTCGTCCTCGCGCTCGTCCTGTACGGGATGTCCGCGCGGACCCGTCCACGTCGTCACCCGGATGGATGGACGGCATCCAGCTGGTCGCCGTCGTCAGCGCCCTCGTGCTCGACCTGATGGTGCTCGGCGCGATGATCGCTCGGATCGGCGATCTCGGGTTCACCCCGAACCGGACGGCAGCGCTCGGCCTCAACCTCGTCCTCCTCGTGAACCTGGCCGGAGCCGCCTGGCTCTCCGCCCGATTCCTCACACGACGCAGCAGTCTCCACCGGCTCGAGCGCTGGCAGACGACCTACCTTCCCGTGTTCGCGCTGTGGGCCGCCACGGTCGTGGTCGTCCTCCCGCCGCTGTTCGGCTTCGACTGATCGCATGGACCATCCACACCGTCCCGGTCGCGATCTCTGCACGTGGCGGCTCTACGGACGCGTGGAGAACAGCCGCTTCTCCGTCGCGAGGTGCGGCGGCCCACTCGAGGCGGGTCGCGCCTGCGAAGCGCAGGTAGGCGCGGAGCGCGTCGCGCATCGCGTCGACGAAGCCCTCGGCGCGGCGCGGCGCGAAGCCGTCCTCCCACCAGAGGTCGAGCATCTCCACGCGGCCGCCGGCGCGGTCGATGCGCGGCTCGATCCGGCCGACGAAGCGGTCGCGGAAGAGCATCGGTAGCACGTACCAGCCCCAACGGCGCTTGTCCGGCGGGACGAAGAGCTCCCACACGTAGTCGAAGTCGAAGAGCGATCCGAGGAGCGGCGCGGTCCCATACCAGCGCATCGAACGGAGGCAGGAACGCGACGGACGGCGGCGGCTCCGGCGGCGCTCTCGAGCAGCCGACCTCGTCCGCCGAGAACGAAGCGCTTCCCGCGCACGCCCTCGACGTCGACGGGGACGAGCGCGCCGTCGGCGATGAGCTCGCTCGCGCACGGCCGTTCTGCCCGGATGGCCGGGCAACCTCGGATCCGGCTTGGCAGGACCGATTCCGCCGAAGATGTCTCCCCCTCCGCCGACGCCGAGGAGGCCGTGAGCGCGATACCGCGAGAGGAGCTTGTGACGGAGCTGCTCCTCGAGCGGGACGTCCCGTGCGAGCAGGTCGGCCGGCAGCAGTCGCTCGAGGAGGTCGTAGTAGCGTCGGTTGCCGTCGCGGCGCGCGAGGCCGAGCACGCCCGTGACGGTGTACGCCTCGAGCACGGCACGAACGGTGTTCGTCGGGATCCCGAACCAGTCGGTCGTCGTCCCGCTGCGCGCGCTCGAAGTCGAGCGCGGACAGCGGCCCCTCGGCGCGGATGCGCTCGAGCACCCGCTCGGCCACGTCGGCGTTCTCGGCGAGGACGTCGCTTCGCCGTTCGGCTCCACGTCCCGCGAAACCACGGGAACGCGCTCGCCGGGACGAACGAGAGCCCCTTGTTGTACGCCTCGAAGATCTCGCGACGCTCGTAGAGCACGGTCGCACCAGGCGGGGTCGTAGTCGGCGACGCGCGCGTGCAGGACGAGATCGTGGCTGCGTCCGGCGACCGCGATCGGGTCGAACTGGATCGAGCCGAGCCGGCGGAAGACCTCGAGCACCGCGTCGGGCCCTCCGGCGAGCGAGCGCGCCGGCGCGAGCGCGTGGCGTGCGACGAGAAAGCGACGAGCGTCCTCGGCACGTGACCCTCACGCGCAGGACGCTACCGCCGTACAGGCCGTTCGAACACGGAGCATCTGCGGCGGCGGCGAGCGCGGTCGGTGGATCGTGCGTCGGGGACTCAGGATGGACGACGCGGTATCGTCGGCCCGATGTCGGAGCGTCCGTGATCCGCGTCTGCGTCGCCGGCATCACCGGGTGGACGGGACGGCCCGTCGCGGACGCGATCGAGCGTGCGGACGACCTCGAGCTCGTCGCGGGCGTTTCCCGCTCCGACCCCGAGAGCTACTCGTCGGTCGCCGACGCTCTGGATGCGGTCGGCGCCGACGTGCTGGTCGACTACACGCACGCCACCGCAGTCAAGGCCAACGTCCTGAGCGCGGTCGAGCGCGGCGTGAACGCCGTCGTCGGCTCGAGCGGGCTCTCGGCCGACGACTTCGACGAGATCGACACCGCCTCGCGGGAGCGCGGTGTCGGCGTGGTCGCCGCCGGCAACTTCTCGCTCACGGCCGCGATGCTGCTGCGCGCCGCGACGGACGGCGGCACGACACCTCGGTGCCTGGGAGATCATCGACTTCGCGAGCGCAGGGAAAGCCGACGCCCCGAGCGGGACGGCGAGGGAGCTCGCCGAGCGACTCGGCGACGTGAGCTCGCCGAGCGTCGCAGTTCCCGTGGACGACGTCGTCAGGTCCTGCGGGCGCGCGTGGGGCGACCGTCGCCGGGACGCAGGTGCACTCGGTCCGTCTCCCCAGCTTCGTCGTCTCGACGGAGGTCGTATTCGCGGCAGACGGCGAACGCCTCTCGATTCGACACGATGCCGGTGAGACGCCGGCGCCGTACGTCGCCGGGACACTCCTCGCGATCCGCGCGGTGCCCGGCCGGGTGGGGCTCACGCGCGGGCTCGATCGACTGCTCGAGTAGCGTTGCGTCGTGCGCGAGTCGAGGCCGGTGTGTCGGCGCAGCCGGGTTCGCCGAGGTCGACAAGCCCCTGCGCAGGGTGTGATGCGCATCGACTTCTAGGGAGCTGCTAGAACGCCCCCGTGGCCGAGATACTGCTCTTCCATCACGTGCAGGGCCAGACTCCGGGCTTCGACGCGTTCGCGGACGAGCTGCGGCAGACCGGTCACACCGTGCACACGCCGAACCTTCTCGACGGCCGTACGTTCGACAGCATCGACGAGGGCCTGGCGTACGTCGGCGAGCTCGGCTTCGGCGAGGTGATCGGTCGTGGCGAGCGGGCCGCGAGCGAGCTGCCCGACGAGCTCGTCTACGCCGGCTTCTCGCTCGGCGTCGTGCCTGCGCAGAAGCTCGCACAGACCCGCCCCGGGCGCGAAGGGAGCGCTGCTGTTCTACTCGTGCCTTCCCGTGTCGGAGTTCGGGACGTCGTGGCCCGAGGGCGTGCCGGTGCAGATCCACGGGATGGACGCCGACCCGTTCTTCGCCGGCGAGGGCGACGTCGACGCCGCGCGTGAGCTCGTCGAGTCGACCGAGCGCGCGGAGCTGTTCCTCTATCCGGGCGACAAGCACCTCTTCGCCGACTCGAGCCTGCCGTCCTACGACCCCGAAGCGACCGCGTTGCTGACGAAGCGCGTGTTCGCGTTCCTGGACGAGCTCGAGTAAGCCTCGACGCCTACGACAGGGCGCTTTCGAGCGCAGCCCGGTCGGCGGGTCCGCCGTGCGTCGCGAGCACGTATTCGACCGAGCAGCTCGAGAAGGGGGCGCAAACCATCGAGGATCTGCTCGACGGTGACGCCCTCGCGCAGCCAGTCGATCGGAAGCTCGAGTCCACCGCCACGGTCGATGAGGGTGTCGCCGACGACGACCACGCGATGGCCCTCGACCCAGAGCACGAGGTCGTTCGGCTCGAACCCCGGGAAGGCCTCGACGCCGACGGGCAGCCGGTCGCCGGCGCGGAACACGATCCCCGGGACCGGGTCCGAGTCGCCCTCGTCCGGAGGCGGCACGTAGAGCGTGGCGCTGAGCCGGTCAGCGAGGTCGACGGCATCACGGCGGTGCCACGGGTCGGTCAGCACGATCGCGGTCTCCCGGAGGGCGGCTCGGTCCTCGAGCGCGCTCGGGAGCGCCAGCGGATCGAAGAGCAGGAGACGCTTCTCGTCCTCGATCGCGTAGGAGGAGACGAGCTCGCCCCAGTCTTCACCGGGCTTCCAGTCCGGGTGCGGCGCCTGCCAGTGCCAGACACCGGGCTTCACCTCGTCCACGTCGTCCATGCTAGTGGTCCGACGCTTGCGCGCCCTCGTCGATCGCGCCCTCAGTGGATGAGCGGCCGCAAGGCGTCGCGGGCGATGAGGAAGCCGCGCTTCACGAGCTCCTCGGTTCCTTCGAACGCCCGGTCCTCGTGCTCGATCGAGACGACGAAGTCGTAGCCCTCGCGGTAGAGCGCCGCGATGAACCGATCCCAGCGCACCTCGCCGAGGCCGGGGAGCCGCGGCACCTGCCAGCCCATCCCGAGCGAGCCGGTCCCGTGCCGGTAGAGCCCGTCGCGGTCGATCTCCATGTCCTTCGCGTGGACGTGGAAGAGCTTCGAGGCGTAGTCGCGGACCACGCGCTCGTAGTCGATCATGAGCCAGACGAGGTGCGACGGGTCCAGGTTGAGGCCGAAGCTGTCGCTGTCGACGATCGCGAACATCTCGTCCCACAGCGCGGGTGACGAGGCGAGGTTCGTGCCGCCCGGCCACTCGTCCCAGCTGAAGATCATCGGGCAGTTCTCGATCGCGATCCGCACGCCTCGGGACTCGGCATAGTCGACGAGGCGCGGCCAGACCTTGCGGAACTCGCGGAAGTTGTCCCGGACGTTCTTCGTCTTGTCACGCCCGACGAACGTGCCGACGATGCCGACGTCGAGCTTCGCAGCCGCGTCGATCACCTTCCGCAGGTGCGTGTTCGCGGCGCGGCGCTCGGCGGGATCGGGATGGAGGTTGTTCGGGTAGTACGCGAGCGAGGAGATCTCGAGCCCGCGGCGGTCGAGCACGTCGCGCACGGCACCGACGTCGACGCGCGAGACGTCGATGTGCGACGTCCCTGCGTAGCGGCGGCGCTCGCCTCCGGCGGCCGGCCAGCACGCGATCTCGAGCATCTCGAAGCCCTCGCCGGCCGCCCAGTCGGCGACCTGCTTCAGCGAACGGCGAGGGAACGGCGCGGTGAGCAGCCCGAGCTTCACGCCGTCAACCGGCGACGACGGGATTCGTGATCGACGTGAGACCGTCGATCTCGATCGTCACCTCGTCACCCGGCTGCAGCAGCCGCTGCGGGTCGCGGAAGACGCCGACGCCCGCCGGCGTGCCCGTGAGGATGAGGTCGCCCGGCTCGAGCGTCGTCGTCTGCGAGGCGTACGCGATCACGTCGTCGACGCCGAAGATGAGGTTCGCCGTGGTCGAGTCCTGCAGCACCTCGCCGCTCACGATCGCGCGGATGCCGCAGCACGTGCGGATCCGAGATCTCGTCGCGCGGCGTCATCGGCCCGATCGGGCAGAACGTGTCCGGCGACTTCCCGCGCGTCCACTGCCCGTCGCCGAACTGCAGATCCCGCGCGCTCACGTCGTTCGCGCACAGGTAGCCGCGCACCGCCTCGAAGGCGTTCTCCTTCGACACGCCCTTGACGCGCTCGCCGATGACGACGCCGAGCTCGGCCTCGTAGTCCGCCTTCGTGACGATCGACGGGATCACGATCGGCTCCCCGGCCCGATCAGCGACGTCGTCCACTTCGCGAAGAGGAGCGGCGCCTGCGGGAGCTCGGCGCCCTGCTCCTCCGCATGGTCGCGGTAGTTGAGACCGACGCAGACGATCTTCCCGGGACGCTCGATCGGGAGCACGAGCGAAACCTACTTCGGCGGCGAGTCGCACGCGTGCTCTACTGCGGGCGTGAAGATCGGCGTGATCGGCGGTGGTCGCGTAGGGAGCGCTCTCGCCGCGTCCTGGCGGGACAAGGGGCACGACGTCGCCGTCTCGACTCGCGAGACGGTTGAGGAGACCGCCGCGCAAGCCGACGTCGTCGTTCTCGCGCTGCCCGCCGCCGCGGTCGCTGAAGCGCTCGGCCGACACCGGCTCCCTCGAAGGCAAGGTGCTCCTCGACGCGACGAACAACGTCTCGGGCGGACCCTCGGGTCTCGAGATCGCTGCGCTCGTCCCCGAAGCGCCCTACGTGAAGGCGTTCAACACCATCTTCGCCACGTTCATGCACGAGACGCCTCCTAACGCAGGCGCCGCTTGCCTGTACTGCGGCGACGACGCGAGAGCCAAGGGAGTCGCCGCGCAGCTGATCCAGGACGTCGGACTGGCACCCGTCGACGTCGGTGGGTCCGAGGCCACACCGTGGATCGAGGGGTTCTTGCGGGTCATTCTCGCGCTCGCCTACCGCCAGGGCCGCGGCCCGTTCGTCTATCGCTTCGAGCCGAGCTAGGCTCGCCACGTGAGCCTGTCCGCCGCACTCGTCGACGAGCTGCGCAGCGGCGCTTGGGCTCGGGAGCACGTCATCACCGAGCCCGAGCAGCTCCGCGTCTACGAGTGCGACGGCCTCACGGGACATCGCGCCGTGCCCGAGCTCGTCGTCCTGCCGGGCTCGACGGAGGACGTGCAGGCCGTGCTCCGCGCATGCACCCGAGACAACGTGCCCTTCGTCGCGCGCGGCGCCGGCACCGGGCCTGTCGGGCGGGGCGACGCCGATGGCGGGCGGAGTGGTCGTCTCGCTCGCGCGCATGAACCGGATCCTCGAGATCGACCTCGACAGCCAGCGCATCGTCGTCGAGCCCGGCGTCGCGAACCTCGACGTCACGCGCGCCGTCGCCGGCGACGGCTTCTTCTACGCGCCCGACCCGTCGAGCCAGCAGGTGTGCACGATCGGCGGGCAACGTCGCCGAGAACTCCGGTGGCGCGCACTGCCTGAAGTACGGGTTCACGGCGCACCACGTGACCGGGCTGACGTTCGTCCTGCCCGACGGCGAGGTCGTCGAGCTCGGGCGGCAAGGCGCTCGACCCGGACGGGCCCGACCTCCTCGGCGTGATCGTCGGCTCCGAGGGAACGCTCGGTGTCGTCACGCGGATCACGCTCCGTCTCGTCCGAACGCCGCAGACGATCCGGACGCTCCTCGCCGGCTTCCACACGATGGACGCGGCGGGCGCCGCGGTCTCCGGGATCGTCGCCGCAGGCGTCATGCCGTCGGCGATCGAGATGATGGACCGGCTCACGCTCGAGGCCGCCGAGCGCGCCGTGGCGCCCGGCTATCCGGCGGGCGCCGGCGCCGTGCTGCTCGTCGAGCTCGACGGCGTCGTCGAGCAGGTCGAGGACGACGCGGCCGAGATCGAGCGGATCTGCGCCGAGTGCGGTGCGTTCGAGATCCGCGCCGCGACGAGCGACGCCGACCGCGCGCTCCTCTGGAAGGGGCGGAAGTCGGCGTTCGCGGCGATGGGCCGCGTCGCGACCGACTACTACGTCCAGGACGGCGTCGTCCCGCGTACGCGGCTGCCGGAGGTGCTTCGCCGAATCGAGGAGCTGTCCGCAGGAGCACGGCCTCCTGGTCGGCAACGTCTTCCACGCCGGGCGACGGCAACCTCCACCCGCTCGTCCTCTACGACGCGAGCGCCGGCGAGACGGAGCGCGCGCGCGAGCTCGCGGAGGCGATCCTCGACGCGTGCCTCGACGCCGGCGGCTCACTGACGGGCGAGCACGGCGTCGGCATGGACAAGGCGTGCTCGATGCCGCGGATGTTCTCGGAGCGCGACCTCGGCGTGTTCGAGCGGCTGCGTCGCGCGTTCGACCCGACCGGTATCTGCAACCCGGGCAAGGTGATCCCGACGCCGCGGCTCTGCGGTGAGGTGCCCGGCCCGTATCGCGCATCACGCACTCGAGAGGATCGGCGTTGCCGAGCGTCTCTAGCATCGAGGAGGCGTCGGCGGCCCTCGCGGCGGCGCACGCGGAGGGACGGCGGCTACGCATCGGCGTCGACCTGACGACCGAGCGGCCTCGACCGCATCCTGGAGCACGATCCCGGCGACCTGACGTGCACGGTCGAGGCGGGCGTTCGGCTTTCGCGAGCTCCAAGCCGTTCTCGCCGCCGCGGGACAGCGGCTCTCGCTCGATCCGCCCGGCGACCCGACGCTCGGCGCGCTCCTCGCACGGAACGTCTCCGGGCCCGCTGCGTCACCGCTTCGGCGCGCCGCGCGACCTCGTCCTCGGCGTCGACGCTCGTGCTCGGCGACGGGACGATCGCGAACGCGGGCGGCAAGGTGGTGAAGAACGTCGCCGGCTACGACCTCGCGCGACTCGTGTGCGGGTCCGAGGGACGGCTCGCGTTCATCGCCCGCGTGAGCTTCCGCCTGCACCCGCTGCCGAGGGCGACGCGGACGCTCGTCGTCGAGACCGACGACGTCGCCGCGACGTCGCCGCGACGCTTCTCGGCTCGCAGCTCCAGCCGAGCGCGCTCGACGTCCTCCATCCCGGCCGCGTCGCCGTGCTGTTCGAGGGCTCGGAGCGTGCCGTCGCGGCCCAGGTCGCGAGCTGCGCACGCGCTCGTCGGCGGCGAGGAGGCCGACGCCGCGTCTGGGACGAGTCGCGCGTCGCGGCAGGCGACGGCGCTGCGGCCGTGTCGCGCTTCGCCCCGGGCGAGCTCGCCGCGACGCTCGCGGAGACTCGCGAGGCCATCGTCCGCCTCGCCGCCGGCGTCGCGTACACGCCGAGCGACCAAGTGACACAGTGTCACAAGGCCGGCGTCGGCAGCCACTCGTCGACCGGATCGCCGGCGAGCTCGATCCCGGGGAGTGCTCGCCGCGTGATCCGCGAGTACACGTCGGACTGCGTCCACTGCGGCTTCTGCCTTCCGACCTGCCCGACGTACGTGCTGTGGCGCGAGGAGATGGACTCGCCGCGCGGGCGGATCCACCTGATCGACGCGCGACTCGACGGCACGATCGCGCTGAACGCGACCGTCGTCGCAGCACTTCGACCGCTGCCTCGGCTGCATGGCGTGCCTCTCGTCATGTCCGTCGGGCGTGCGCTACGACCGGCTCATCGAGTCGACGCGGGCGGCCGTCGAGGACGAGTTCGAGCGCCCGCTCGGCGACCGCCTCGTCCGCGGGCTCCTCTTTCGCCTCCTCCCGCATCCGCGCCGCATGCGCGCGGCGCTCCGGCTTCGCGCCGCTCGGACGGCACGCGCCGCTGCCGAAGCGGTTCGAGCCGCTCGCCGACATCGCGCCGCGCTGGCGAGGGCGCGGCGACGTGCCCGACGCTGACGCCCGCAGTCGGGCCACGCCGCGCGCGGGTCGGGCTTCTCACCGGCTGCGTCCAGAGCGCCGTCTTCCCCGACGTGAACGCGGCAACCGCGCGCGTCCTCGCCGCCGACGGCTTCGAGGTCGTCGCGCCGCCGCAGGGCTGCTGCGGGGCGCTCTCGGTCCACGCGGGCCGGCTCGACGAGGGCAAGGCGTTCGCGCGGCGACTGATCGACGCGTTCGACGACGTCGACCTCGTCGTCGTGAACACGTCGGGCTGCGGCTCGCACCTGAAGGAGCTCGGCTGGCTCCTCGGCGACGAGCGCGCCGAGGCGTTCGCGGCGAAGGTGCGCGACGTCGGCGAGCTGCTCGGCGAGACGCGTGCCGCGGCGCGGAGACATCCGCTCGCCGATGAGGGTCGCGCTGCAGGACTCGTGCCACCTCCGCCACGCGCAGAAGCTTCCGCTCTCCTCGCGCGCCTCGCTCGGCCGGATCCCGGGCTCGAGGTCGTCGAGCCGGCGGAGCAGGACCTCTGCTGCGGATCGGCCGGGATCTACAACGTCGTCCAGGCGGACGCCGCGCGCGCAGCTCGGTGACCGCAAGGCGGCGCACGTCCTCGCCGACCGGCGCGCAGGCGTACGCGAGCGCGAACCCCGGCTGCCTCGTGCAGATCTCGGCCGCGCTCGACCGCGCGAAGCGGCCGCTGCCGGCGCTCCATCCGATCGAGCTCGTCGACGCGTCGATCCGGAACGTCGGCGCGGGCCGACTGCTCAGCTCGGCGAGACGCTGACCGGGCGCAGCTCGTCCAGCCGGTCGACGCGGGCGAGCGCAGGGAAGAGCTTCCACCAGGCTCCGGCGACGACGACGGTCGCGGCGCCGCCGAGCACGACCGCCGGCACGGCGCCGATGAGCGCCGCGGCGACGCCTGACTCGAACGCTCCGAGCTCGTTGGACGCGCTGATGAAGACCATCTCGACCGCGGTCACGCGTCCGCGGAGCTCGTCCGGCGTCACGAGCGGCAGGATCGTCGAGCGGAGGACGACGCTCACCGTGTCGAACGCGGCCCCGAGCGCGAGCGCGAGCATCGACAGCCACATCGTCTGTGACAGCCCGAACGCGATCATGCAGACGCCGAACCCCGCGACGACGACGAAGAGCATCGGCCCCGCGCGTCGCTGGATCGGGTAGCGCGTGATCATGAGCGCGCACAGGAGCGAGCCGACAGCAGGCGCCGCGCGCAGGAACCCGAGCCCGGTCGGGCCGACCTCCGAGGATGTCCTTCGCGAAGATCGGCAGGAGCGCGACGGCGCCGCCGAGGAGCACCGCGAACAGGTCGAGCGAGATCGCGCCAAGAAGCACGTTCGTGCGGCGGATCAGGCGAACCCCGGCGAGCACCTCGTCGAGACCGACGACGCCCTCGGCTGCAGGTGCGCGGCCGCTGCGCATCGCGAGGATGCACCCGAGCCCGACGAACGCGAGGCCGATCGCGACGACGTAGACGAGCTCGGGCTGGATCGCGAAGAGGATGCCGCCGATCGCCGGACCGACGACCGCCGAGCCCTGGAACGCGATCGAGCGCTGGGCGAGCGCGCTGACGAGGATCTCCTGCGGGACGAGCGACGGCGTCAGCGCACGCCCGGCAGGCGCGCCGATCGCGCTTCCGATTCCCTGGACGAACGCGAGCGCGAAGAACGGCCACACGTGGCCGCTGTCCGCGATGGTCACGGCGAGAAGGCCCGCCAGCACGACGGCGTTCGACGACGCCATGACGGTGAGGAGGTTCCTGCGGGGCAGGCGGTCCGCCAGGTGCCCGGCCGGGAGCGCCAGCAGCAGCAACGGAAGGAACTCCGCGAGGCCGATGAGCCCGAGATCGAGCGCGCTGCCCGAGATCGAGTAGACCTGCCAGCCGATCGCGACGACCGCCATCTGCAGCGCCAGCGCCTCCGTGACCAGCGACACCCAGAAGAGCGCGAAGTCGCGGTGCCGGAACGCAGAACCGCCGGCAGTGCTCATCAAGCGAACCTATGCGGCCGCTGGCTCGTCGGTCGGCGTCTCGTCGTCTACGCCGAACTCGACCTCGAGCTTCATGATCCGCGAGCCGTCGAGCTCGACCACGCGGAGGACAGAGGCCGTCCGCTCGTACCTCGTCGCCGACCTCCGGCGCACGTCCGAGCTCGCCGAACACGAGCCCGGCCATCGTGTTGAAGTCCTCCTGCTCGAGCGTCGGTGTCGAACTCCTCGTTGAAGTCGTCGATCGTGTACGTGCCGTCGATGCGGATGTGCGTATCGTCGATGCGCTCGATCGAGGTGTCCGGCAGGTCGAACTCGTCCTCGATGTCGCCGACGATCTCCTCGAGCAGGTCCTCGAGCGTGACGATCCCCTCCATGTCGCCGTACTCGTCGATGACGATCGCGAGGTGCTGCTTCTCGCGACGGAAGTCGGCGAGGAGTGCCGCGAGGTCCTTGGTCTCGGGGACGACGTACGCCGGCCGGACGATCGACTCGAGCTCGACGGCCGCGATCCCGAGGTCGTGGATCGCCCCGAAGAGGTCGCGGACGTGGAGGATGCCGACGACGTCGTCGAGCGACCCGCGGTAGACCGGGTAGCGCGTGAACGGCGAGTCGACGACGGCGCGCAAGCGCCTCCTCGGGAGGCATGTCCGCCGAGATCCCGACCACCTCCGGCCGCGGCACCATGACCGCCGAGACCTCCTTCGAGGCGAAGTCGAAGACCTTGTAGAGCATCTCCTCCTCGGCCTCTTCGAGCTCGCCGTGATCCTCGGCCGCGGCCACCGAGTGACGGATGTCCTCACGCGTATACGCGATCATCCCGGCCGGCGCAGGCTTGACGCGGAGAACCCTGAGGACGGCATTCGCCGACACCTGCAGGAGCCAGACGATCGGGTGTGCGATCCGCCCGAGGAAGTCGAGCGGCACGGCGAGCACCATCGCGAGTGCCTCGGCCTTCTGCAGCGCGACCGCCTTCGGCACGAGCTCGCCGAGCACGACCGAGAGGTACGTGAGGAGCGCGAACGAGATCAGGAATGCGATGGTGTTCGAGAGCGGCGGCTCCATGAGGTCCGAGAGGAGCGGCTCACCGATGGCACCGACGAGGATCGCGAAGATCGTGATGCCGAGCTGCGTGCTCGAGATGAAGCGGACCGGCTCGTCCATCAGTCGCAGCGCCGCACGAGCTCCGCGGTTGCCGTTCGCGGCACCTTCCTCGAGTCGCGCCCGTCGTGCCGTGATCAGCGCATATTCGGCGGCGACGAACACCGCGCTCCCCAGGACGAGCAGCAGCACCACGATGACACGAAGCGGAACGCTCATGCCCCCTCACGCCCCTCGGCGGCGGTGCGGATTGCCTGCTCGAACGGAAACGCCCCACGAGGGGCGCAGGTACTCGGCGGGTAGTCGTCGCCCACGATGATCAGGCGGCAGTATAGGTAACGACCCCGTCGGCCTCGTGCCGCACCGCGACGCCCTCGCGTACGAGCCGCTCGAGGTGCGAGAGGGTCTCGGCGATCGCGAAACGGCGTCCGGCCGGCGGCAGCTCGGAGCCGAAGAGCGCATATGACAGCTCATACCCCGTCTGTGGATCTTCACCCAGTGCGCCGGCCGCGTCGTTCAGCCGAACGCGATGGTGCTCCTTCAGCTCGCGCGCTCGTCGCGCGGGATCCTCGATCGGGTCTCCGTGACCCGGTAGCGCGATCCTCGGATCGAGCTCGATCGTACGGTCGAGCGCCGTGAGGTAGTCGCCGAGCGGGTCGGCGCGGCTCGCCGGCCACAACCCCACGGTCGGCGTGATGCGTCCGAGTAGATGGTCGGCGGCGACGAGCACGCCGTCGCGCAGGAGACACAGCTGGCCGTCGGCATGGCCGGGCGCCGCAATGAGCTCCCACCCGTCGACGTACTCGCCGGCCTCGACGAGGCGCGGGTCGCGCTGGTAGCGGATGAACGGCCTGTAGACGGAGCTCTGACCGACGAGCTCCGCGGTCACGTCGTCGGGGGCTCCGTGGAGCCGGAACCAGTCGACGAGCCGCTCCGACCACGCCGGGTTGCCCCACACGAGCTCGCACTGCGCGTAGTCGAGCGCTCCCTGGACGACGGGCGCGCCGGTGAGCTCGTGCAGGTCGGCCGCTGCTCCGACGTGGTCGGGGTGGAAGTGCGTGACGAAGACGGTCGCGACCGCGCCGCCGGCCTGCGCGAGCTCGAGCGCCCAGGACTCCTTCGCGTCGGGCAGTCCGATGCCCGTGTCGACGAGCGTCCAACCGTCGTCGCCCGGGGAGCAGGTACGCGTGGACGTGCCCCGGCCGTGTCGGAAGCGGCAGCGTGACGCGGCGGATCCCGTCACCGAGCTCGTCCATCGCCCGACTCTAGCCCGAGGTCAGCCGTGCGCCCTTCCCATCCGTCGGCATCGACCCGAGCGAGCCCTCGAGTCGCGCTTGCCGTGATCGAACGTATGTTCTATTCTCGTCGCATGCGGGTCGAGTACCGAATCGAACCCTGCACAGTCGGCGCTGACGCAGGTACGGGAATGCCGTTCCGGTGGTCGCTCAACCCGTACATGGGCTGCGTGCACCGGTGCACGTTCTGTTACGTCCGCCACTTCGAGCAACGCGCCGACCGGCCGTCCGACGATCGCTACGGCCGCTCGATCCGCGTGAAGACGAACGTCGCCGAGGTTCTGCGGCGCGAGCTCGCGCGTCGCTCGTGGCACCGCGAGGAGGTCGCGCTCGGCACCGCGACCGACCCGTACCAACCGGCCGAGGGTCGCTTCCGACTCACGCGCGCGTGCCTCGGCGAGCTCGTCGCCTCGGGAACGCCGTTCTCGATCGTGACCCGCGGGCCGCTCGTCGTCCGCGACGTCGACGTCCTCGCCGACGCGGCTCGCGAAGTCGCCGTGAGCGTCTACCTCTCGCTCCCCACGCTCGACGAGCGCGTCTGGCGGACGACCGAGCCGGGAACGGCGCCTCCGGTCGAGCAGGCTGCGCGCGATCCGCGTGCTCGCCGACGCCGGGATCGACGTCGGCGTCGGGCTGGCGCCGATCCTTCCCGGCCTCTCCGACGGCGAGGAGCAGCTCCAGGCAGTCGTTCGCGCGGCGCGCGCGGCCGGCGCACGGACGATCTGGGCCAGCGCCGTCCATCTCCGGCCCGGAGTTCGCGAGCACTTCCTCGAGGCGCTCGCACGCGACTGGCCGGAGCAGGTCGAGCGCTACGAGGCGCTGTTCGGACAGCGCGCGTACCTGCCGACCGCGGTCGCGAACGACGATCGTCGCTCCCGTCCACGCGGCCAGGGCCTCGGCGCGCCCGTCGCGGCGTTCACCGGCCCGTCCGGAGCCCCGGCAGCTCACCCTCAGCGTGTAGACGCCTCGACCGCGCTGGCGAGTGCGAGCGCGCTTCAGGGGTCTGGCGATCGGCGGAGTCCGCTCGGACTCCGCCGATCTGCGGCTGACACAGGAAGGATCAGCCGGGTCCGCGCCGTAGACTGGCCCCGTGGCCGACGAGATCACCTGCCTCATCGCGGACGACCACGAGGTCGTACGCGAAGGGCTTCGCCTCGCACTCTCACGCTCGCCGAAGATCCGCGTCATCGGAGAGGCGGCCGACGGCGCATCCGCCGTTGCGCTGGCCGAGCGACGTCGACCGGACGTCGTGATCATGGATCTCCGAATGCCCGACATGGACGGCCTCGAGGCGACGGAGCAGGTTCTCGAGCGCGCCCCGGACACGGGCGTTCTCATCTTCACCGCCTACGGCGAGCGCTCTCTCCTCCAGCGCGGGCTCGAGTCGGGTGCGCGCGGGTACATCCTCAAGGAGGCGCCGCACGAGACCCTCGTTCGCGCGATCGAGAAGGTCGCAGCCGGCGAGACGTTCGTCGACCCCGGCCTCATGGCCGAATTCGTCGCCGGCCAGGGACAGGCCGACATCCTCACTCCGCGCGAGCGCGAGATCCTTCAGCTCCTCGCCGACGGGATGTCGAACGCGGACGTCGCCGCGAAGCTCTTCATCAGCCAGGAGACGGTGAAGAGCCACGTGCGGCACATCCTCGCGAAGCTCGAGGCCGACACGCGCACGCAGGCGGTCGCAATCGCGCTCCGCGAGGCGATGATCGATTGAGCTCGAACGACGCGGAGCGAGCGCTCCTCGCGGAGCGCATGCTCTCCGAGCAGGAGGAGCGTCGCCGCGTCGCAGAGCTCATCCACGACGGCCCCGTCCAACAGCTCGCGGCGATCTCGCAGATGATCGATGCCGGTCTGGCCGACCTCGACGGAGGCGACACCGACCGTGCGAGAGAGGTCTTCGCACGCGGTCTCGAGCTTGCGCGCGAGGCCGCTCGCGATCTCCGTCAGCTGTGCGACGACCTCGAGCCCCGCGTGCTCGACCAGCTCGGCTTCGCCTCGGCTGCAGCGGCGCTCGCTCGTCGGATCTCGTCGCGCCACCACGTCGAGATCGACGTCGACATGAAGGCCGCCGACGAGCTCGGGGAGAATGCCGCGGTCGCGCTCTACCAGATCCTCCGCGAAGCGATCGAGCAGGCGGTGAAGCGCGGGACACTCACGCGCATCGAGATCTCGCTCCATCCGACCGATGCCGGGGGTGTCGAGCTCGTCGTGCAGGACGACGGCCCTCCCGAGAGACGGGCCGCCGTGCTCGAGGGGCTCGCCGAGCGAGCGGCGACGCTGAACGCCCGCTTCAGCTCCGAGGTGCGCTTTCCGCGCGGATCCATGGTCCGCATCGACGTGCCTCCGGTGGCGGCCCATCGCTAGATGACTGAGCGGTGATGCGGGGCGATGCGTACGCAGCCACCGCCCGCGCGGCGCGGAATTGCCGCTCGTTCATCTAGGATCGCAACGTGGAGGGAAACGGGAGGAGCGGCTTCCTCTTCTTCGTCTGGTCGCCCGCCGGCTACACGCTCGTCGAACGTTCGGGGGACCCGCCGCGCCCGGGCGCCGAGGTCGAGGACAGCGAGAAGCGGTATCGCGTGACGAAGATCGCGCCGTCGCCGCTCCCGGGCGATCCGCGCCCCTGCGCCTACCTGCAGCCTGAATGACGTGCGCAGCCCGGAAGCTCCCGAGCGCGAGCCTTCCGGACGCGCGAAGACCCGCTAGACCGCGCTCGCTGCGCGAGCGCGGTCCTCGTCACTGCCGAGCGATGCCGCTATTCGAGCGGCTCGTTCTGGACGTCGTGCTCGGTCGCGTACGTGTTCGACGAGCGAGTTGATCTTCGCCGGATCCGGAAACGCGTAGTTGATCTCGACGAACGCGTTCCACTTGTCCGGGAGCGCGTCCTCGGGGAAGATCGCCTCGACCGGGCACTCCGGCTCGCATGCCCCGCAGTCGATGCACTCCTCGGGATCGATGATCAGGATCCGCTCGAACTCGTGGATGCAGTCGACCGGGCAGACGTCGACGCACGAGCGGTCTTTGATGTCGATGCAGGGCTCGGCGATGATGTACGTCACAGGGATTCGAGTCTAGCCACGGCGTCAGCGCCGGCTACGAGGGGTCGGTCACGCCCGAGCCGCTGAGCTCGGCGACCAGCTCGGGCGCTCTCTCGACCAGCGCCGACTTGACGATCACCTGGTCGAAGCCGGCCGTGTGGGCGCGCTGCAGCCCGGACTTGTCAGTGTGGTTCGTGTACCCGAGAATCGGGATGTCGGGCCACGCGGCGACGACCTCCTCGGGGTCGACGCGGGCGATGTCCGCGATCACGAGATCGGGCGCGTCCACACTGTCCCTCGTCACGAGACGGTGCCCCGGGAGCAGGCCCTCGAGTTTCCCGCGGAAGAAGAGGTCGACCCCGACGAGCAGGATCGTCGCCACGCGTCGACACTAGCATCCGCGGCGGACGCCGATAATCGAGGCGATGAGCCTGGCTCGAGGGTTGGAGCTGATCCGCGCAGGGCGGTACTTCGACGCCCACGAGGAGCTCGAGGACGAGTGGCGGACTGCACCGACGGACGAGCGCGACTTCCTCCAGGGGCTCGTCCACGTCGCCGTCGCATGGCTCCATGCAGAGCGCGGCAACGGCCCGGGGTGCGAGCGTCAGCTCGAGAAGGCTGCGCGGCGACTCGGCCCGTACACGCCGGAGCATCGCGGCGTCGACGTCGCACGCGTGCTCGACGACGTGGCGGAAGCGCGCTTCCTCGTGGCTCGCGGATCGCTCGAGCTGCCCGTCCCCCGCGTCTGATCAGAAGGCCGGCTCGAGCCCGAGCCGCTCGAGGAAGCGGTTCAGGTAGACGCGCAGGACGTAGAAGCGTTCGAAGAACAGCAGGAGGCCGAGCGCGACCATGATCGCGCCCCCTCCGATCTGGATCACCTGGTAATGGTCGCGCAGCCAGCGGAACGCGGACATCGCGCGCGTAAAGAGGGCCGCGGCAAGCACGAACGGGACGGCCAGGCCGAGCGAGTAGACGCCGAGGAGAGCCGCACCCTCGAGTGCGGTGTCCGACGACGCGGCGAGGACGAGGATCGCGGCGAGTACGGGGCCGATGCACGGCGCGGCGCACACCGCGAACGCCCCTCCCAGGAGTACGCGCGATCCACGGCCCCGGGCCTCCTGGAGCAGGCCGGCGCCGACGAGGCGCTCGGGCCACGGCAGAAGCCCCATGAACGCGAGGCCGAACACGACGAGCACGAACCCGGCGATGCGCTCCAGGAGGAACTGATCGCCGAGGATGCGTCCGCCGACCAGCGCAGCGCCGACTCCGAGGAGCACGAAGAACGCCGTGAAGCCGACGACGAACGGGCACGCTGCCCGTGACGACCCTGCGTGCCGTGCCCCGTTCGCCGAGCTGGTCCGCATCGACGGCCGAAACCGCCGACAGGTACGCAGGCACGAGTGGCAGGACGCAGGGCGCGAGGAACGAGACCATCCCGGCGAAGAACGCGACCGGGACCGACGTCCAGCTCACGTTCTACCCGCAGATCGCGTTCCCACGAACGCAGATCCGATATCGCGACCAGCTCTGAAGCGGCCGCTGACGCGGCAGGGGATTGCCGTCGACGTGGAGCGCGAGGTCGACACACCAGCCTCTAGCCGTCGAACCGAGCGAGCTCCTCGTCTACGAGACGCTCGAGCTGCGGGTCGAGGGGAGCATTCTCGTCGGTGTCGGTCACGCGGGGCCTGCTCCAGGTGCGAACGAGGAATGCCACCGCGATTGCGCCTCCGACGAGCGCGGCGAGCGGAAGGAGCCAGGCGAGCAGGCCGAAGCCCCCGCCAGGCGGCTGCGCGAGCACCTCCTCGCCGAACTCCGCGACGAGCGCGTCCTTGATCTCCTGCTCGGAGGCGCCGGCCGCGATGCGCGTGCGGATGAACGCCTTCATCCGCTCCGCGATCGGCGCGTTCGACTGGTCGAGCGTCGTCTCGCAGACGGGGCAGACGATCTCGGCCTCGAGGTCAGCAGCGTTCGGCGGGGCTGCCGAGACCGCGCCGGGCACGACCAGCGCAACTGCAGCCAGCGCCAGCATGACCGCGAGCCGCATCACGACAGCGCATCCGCGATCGCAGCGTGCAGCTCGGCGCGCTCCTCTTTCCCGTTCACCGCGCCGGCGAAGGCGCGCACGACCCGCCCCTCGCGATCGATGACGAACGTCTCCGGGAATCCCGTCACGCCGTAGCCGCCGATCGCGTCGCCCGGACCGTCGTAGACGAGCGGGAACGTGAGCGCGAAGCGGTCGGCGAACCGTCGCGCGTCGGCGCGGAAGTCCTTGGCGTCGAGGCCGAGCACGACGACGTTGCGGTCTCGGTTCGAGCGCCACACCTGCTCGAGGTACGGCGCCTCGTCCTTGCACGGGATGCACCAGGACGCCCAGACGTTGAGCACGACCGCCTTCCCGCGAAGTGACGAGAGGCGGAGCTCGCCGTCCCGATCCAGTCGCTCGAGCGCGAAGTCCGGCGCCGATGGGCGCTCACCTCGGTTCGCCTGCTTCGCGAGGTCGCCGCCCTCGTCGTGCAGCAAGGACCACGTGAGGAGGATGAAGAGCAACGCGACGAGGCCGATGGCCACGCCCTGGGCCACGAGCCGAGCGCGGTACCTCACGGCTACTTGCTGATGATGAAGACCGGCGTCCCGATCTCCACGTGCTGGAACAGCCATTCGGCGTCCGGGATCCGCATGCGGATGCAGCCGTGCGAGGCCGAGTACCCGATCGACGCCGCGTCCGGCGTCCCGTGGATACCGACGTACGGTGCGGAGATGCCCATCCAGCGCGTGCCGAGGGGGTTACCGGGTCCCGGCGGCACGGGCTCGGAGTCCGTCGCCCACGGCGACGGGGGCGGATACCACCACGGGTTCCGCTGCAGATTCACGATCTCGTAGTCGCCGAGGGGGGTCGGGTACGCGGACTGCCCCGTGGCGACCCCGAACCAGCGGACGAACTTCGCGTCGTCGAAGTAGAGGAGCCGGTTCGAGCCGCGCAAGATCACGACCGCCTCGTCGAGCTCGGCCGTGTCGACCCTCGGCTTCGTGATCTCGAACCCGAGGCGGATCGGCGTGCGGCTGTTCGTCGCGAGCGCGGTTCGGATCGAGCGGCCCGTGGCGAGGCGCTTGAGGCGCCGTCCAACCTGCGACTTCACCGCGCGCGGCTTCGTCCCCTCGAGCGCAATGCGCGCATCGCGCGCTTCGCGGTCGATGCTCTTCCCGAGGCGCTCGACATAACGGCGCACGCGTCCCTGCGAGACCGCGACGTCGAGTGGCACGATGGCGCCGGGTCGAGCGAACCGGGCGCGGCGGATCGCCTTCGAGACGTTGGCGCTGGCTCCGAGGTCGCCCGGAGCGAGGTCGACGGTTCGCGTCTCGTCCACGATCAGCGGCAGCGGACGGGCGTAGGCCTTGTCGACCGCCTTCCTCGCCTGGTACGGCATGAGGCCACCCACGGTCACGCCGCCGACGCTCACCCCGAACGCGATCGGCGCAGGGGTCGTCGGCTCCACCGGAGGCTCGACGGGCGGCTCGGTCGGGGGAGGCTCCGTCGTGGGCGGAGGATCGCTCGACTGCGCCGTACCGGCGGCGGCAGTCGCAGACAGCCCGAAAGCAGCTGCAAAACCGCCAAGAGCGCAGATCGCGAGGAGCCCCGCGCCCAGCGTGCGAGCGGACGCTGTCACGCCGGAAGTGTAGACACGGTTGCCGACGCGAATATCCGTGGATCGTTCGTCACGACCGCGTCGACGCCGGCTCTCGTGAGCCGGTCGAGCTCCTGAGGATCGTCGACTGTCCACGCGACGACGGCAGCGCCTCGCGCGTGCGCAGCGCGGACACACCCTGCCGTGACGATCGAGTGGTGGGCGACGAGGTCCGAGGCGCGGGTCAGCGCCAGCAGCGGTCGCACGAGAAACGGGGTCACCCAACGAAGCCCACGGAGGCCGACGCGCGTGACGGGCGCGCCGCGGCCCTCCTCCGAAAGCCGCAGGAGACGGCGCGGGACCGTGAATCCCGTTCGCACGTCGCCCCCCTCCATCGAGATCGCTCGTGCTGTTCTCACGTAGTACGAGCTCACGAAGCTCCGTCCCACGAGCCCGTGCCTACGGAGCGACTCGACCACTTCCCGCTCGCACTCCGTCAGCTTGAGATCGAGGTGGACGCCGATCTCCGGCGCCTCGTTCACGAAGAAGCGCAGCGCGTCGTCGAGGCTGGGCGTCTCCGGCGCGACGTCCTTGCTGTCGTGCGCCACGACGAGCGCACCCTCGTGCCTGATCACGTCGAACTCGATGAGATCGACGCCCGCCTCGACCGCCGCACGGAACGACGCGAGCGTGTTCTCGGGGGCGAGCGCCGCGGCGCCACGGTGGCCGATGCGCAACGGTCGGCCCTCTCGCCGGTCGAGGGAGATCACGGTGTCGGCCTCGTCGGCAGGTAGTCCTCCTCGAGCCGACCGCCCTTGGCCGCGTAGGACACGATCATCCGGTCGGTCAGCCATTCGACCGGCGCGCGGTCGTCCGTCCAGGGTCGTCCCGCGACCTTCAGCGGGCGAGCGTCGCGTGCCAGCAGCTCGCGGAGAGGAGCGAGATCGGACGGGCCCGACCCGAGCCGTCGTCTCAGCTCGTCCGCGGCCAGCGGCTCCGACATGCCGACGACGATCGTGTTGAAGCGGAGCGCCGGCCACTCGAGAACCTGCGGGAAGTCGGCCGCCAAAGTTCCACCGACTGCGCTGACGAGCCGCTCGTCGTCGGGCACGGCGGCGACGTTCAGCGCCACGATGCCGCCCGGCCGAAGGTGGTCGCGGACGAGCCGGAAGAACTCGCGCGTCGCGAGGTAGAACGGCACGTACGGTTGCCGGTAGGCGTCGACGACGATGAGGTCGTAGCGCTCGTCGGTCGAGCGAAGGAAGGGCCTCGCGTCCGCGTCGTGCACGATCAGCCTCGGGTTCTCGCTCATCCCGAAGTACCGGCGCCCGACGCGGCTGACCGCCGGGTCGAGCTCGACGCCGTCGATCTGGGCATTCGGGTAGTAGACGGCGAGAGCGCGCGCAGTCGTACCGCCGGCGTTTCCGAGGATCGCGACGCGTTCGAGCGGCCGCCCCACGAGCGGTGGGAGCGCGAGGAAGGCATCCCAGACACCGCCTGTGAGCACGGAGTCGGGTCGCCACAGCGAGTGCACGGCGACGCCTTCGTTCAGGTGCAGCAGCCGCCGTCCGTCCGGGCGCTCGACGACTCCGATGTACTGGTAGTAGGACGTCTCCTCGTGGATCAGTCCCTGCTCGCCCTTGATCGCGCCGGGAGGCACGAGGAGGAGCGCTGCGAGCACGGCCGGTGCGACGAGGTAGCGGGTGCCGAGAAGGAAGCACGACGAGGCTGCGAGGAGCACCGCGATGACGAGGAACGTCCGCTGCGTCCCGATCGCGGGAATGAGTACGAGAGCGGGAAGGAACGTCCCGAGCAGCGAGCCCGCCGTCGAGAGGGCGTAGAGCCGGCCCGCGACCGCACCGGCCGTTGCGATAGACGAGACGGCGAGGCGGATCGCGAATGGCGACACCATCCCGAGCAGGACGACCGGCGGGGCGCACAGCAGCAGGACGGCAAGGAAGCTCCCGACGACGGCGCCGGCAGACGCCGTGTCGAGCCCTTCGACGGTGAAGTCGAGGAACGGCTTCGCCGCGAAGGGAATGATCGCGACGAACATGGCCGCAGCGAGCACGATCGTGCCGAGTAGCCGCGGCTCGGGCCGCCGGTCGGCCAGCCGCCCGCCGAGCCAGTAGCCGAGCGCGAGCGCCGCCAGGACGACGCCGATGAGGTTGGCCCATACGATCGTCGACGAGCCGAAGTACGGCGCAAGCAGCCTCGAGGCGGTGATCTCGGTCGCGAGGGCGCCGATCCCGGCACCGAAGACGAGCGCGCCGAGCGCGAATGCCCCGGGCGTCTCCCCGGCCGCTCTGCCCCCGCTCATTGGCTAGATGCCGAAGACGCGCTCGATCTCACCGAGCGTCCGCGCGGCGATGACCGCCGCCACGATGACGACCAGCGCGAGGACGAGCCAGAAGCGAATCCCCGCCCAACGCTTCTCGCGATGCCGCTTTGCCCTCGCAGCTCGGCGCGCACGATGCCGGCGGTACGACCGCGGGATCGCGTCGGGATCGAGCGGAGGCTCGTCCTCGACGAGGCGCTCCTCAGGAAGCGAAGGTGCCGGACGGGCCACGGGCGAATTCTAGGATCGACATTCCACCTCGTGAAGCCTGTCCCGTCGGGACGAAGCCATATGCTTCCCGCGATGGAGCGCCCCAGCGGTCGTGGTCGGATGTCGTTTCCCGGCGCCGGAGAGCTCTCAGGCATCGGTGGGCGGCTCACTTTCCTGTTCGGGCTCCTGCTCGCGTTGTCCGCGCTGACGGGGTGGTATTCCGGAGAGGGCAACGGGACGACCGTGTCCGTCATCGGTTGGCACACGGGCACGATCGGCAAGGTCGTGCTCTTCCTCGGCCTCGCTGCCGTCCTCGTCGTGGTCCTCCAGGAGGTCGGAGTCGGCATGCCAGCGTCGGTGCCGGAAAGCCTGGTGGCGATCGGCATCGGCTCGATCGCCACGATCCTCGTTCTCGTGCGCGTCATCTCGATCCCCGACAGCTTCTTCTTCGCGTCCCGCGGCATCGGCATCTGGATCAGCCTCGCCTGCGCCGTCGGAATCATCCTCGCGGGCCTCCTCGAAGCCAGCGAAGAGCTCTGAGCTAGGGGCTCGACACCGTGACCGTGACCGTCACGGTCCGACCCGGCGCGTCCTGTGGGAGCGGCGTCAGCGTGCGGACGTTCGACTCGGTGCCGCTCGACTTCGGTCGTTCGTCGAGCGTCCGCGCAAAGGCCATCCCGAGGAGGAACGCGAGCGTCAGCCCGACGAGGACGAGCACGACGCGTCCGATCGTTGCTCGACGGCTCCGCCGAGCCGGACGGCGTGGCGACTCGAGAGACGTCATGGCTCGTAGTCGACCGCGCCTCGCGCGTACAGATGGAACGCGGCGCCCTCGACGAGCGTCAGCGTCCGAGGCCAGTCGGGAACGTCCTGCTCGGCGAGAACGTCGTAGGCCCACACGTCGGCGCGCGTGTACTCGTCGGCGAGCTCTCCGATCGTGAAGGTGCCGCCAACACGGCGTCGGAGCTCCGCCGTGATCGCCTCGAGCTGAGTGCGAACCCGGTCCGCGAGAGCCGGGTCCCGGGCGCCCTCTTGGAGATCGCGATAGGCGTGCTCCCATTCCAGCCTGGCGCTCGCGAGGTCGGCCGACACGAGCGGGGACCTTAGTCGTCGCAGCGGAAGCTCTCGGAGCAGCAGCGATGGGGCGGCCACGGGTCGTTCACCTCCGCGAGGATGCGTTCTCCGAGCTCGTACCCGGGCCGCGCGAGCGCGAACGCCACGTGCGCGTGGAGGCACTTCAGGTGCCCCGGTGAGCGCGAGCCGCCGATACCGAGGTCGAGCGAGGCGCCGTCGTCCGAGCCGCGTTCGTCGCCGGCGAGCTCACGACGAAGCCACCGTTGCTCGTCCGTCGCGCGGATGAGCGACTCTCCGAGCACGTCGTCCTCCGCGGTCGCGGCGCTCCAGCGCTCGACGCCTCCGGCAGCCTCGAGGCGCGCTATCGCCGAGACGAGATGCGGGCACGTGGCGTAGTACGTCGTGGGGAACGGCTCGCCTCGCGCGTCGTACGGAAGTTGCTCGGTGACGGCCGGAAGGCCGAAGGGGCAGCGAACGACAACGCGCCCGAACGCGCGTGGAGGCCGGCCGAGCTGGATGGCGACGATCGCTCGATCGTCCATGCGAAGAAGACTAGGGACGGCTGTCGCGACCGGCGCTCCGTGCCTTGCGCCAGGCGGGTATGCCCTTCACGACGAAGAGGCGCTCGCCGGGCCTCACGTACCCGATTCTGCGCGCCTCACGCTCGATCGAGTCGACACTCGTCGAGTTGACGAGCCGCAGCTGGAGCTCGGCCTTGACGAGCCGGAGTGACTCGACCTCGACGCGGCTCGTCGTCAGGTCGTTGCGCGTCTCGAGGTAGGAGGCGATCGGCCGGTAGTAGAGGTAGACGGCGATCCCCGTGATCGCGACGAACCAGAGGAGCCGTAGCCTTCGGCGGCCGATGCGCGGCCGCGCCTTGCGCCTCCTCGCGGGAACCTGCTTCTGGGCCCTCCCTGCCACGACGCCAGGTTCGTCGCGGGGGCCGCCAGCCCTTCCAGTCCTAGGCCACGTCGACCTTGATGACGTTCGTCGAGCCGGGGATGTTCACGGCCGTCCCGGCCGTGAGGACGACGCGGTCGCCCGCTGCGACGATGCCGGCATCGCGAGCAGTTGCGATCGAGAGCTGCCAGAGCTCCTCGACGTTCGTCACCTCTGGGATCTCGAGCGGCGTGACACCCCACTCGATGGCCATGTGCTGGAGGGACGCGGCCACGTGCGTGAGCGCCACCACCGGGCGACGCGGGCGCAGCCGCGCGACCGCGGAGGCCGTGCGCCCGGTGAACGTCGGAACGAGGATCGCCTTCGCGCCGAGAGCTTCGGCGAGGTCGCACGCGGCGTTCGACATGGCACGGCCCACGGTCGGCTCCTCGAGTGCCGACGGGAGCTGATGCCGGTAGCCGAGGCTCGGCTCCACCGCGCAGGCGATGCGCGCCATGGTCGCGACGGCTTCCACCGGATACTCGCCGACGGCCGTCTCGGCCGAGAGCATCAGCGCCGAGGTGCCGTCAAGGATCGCATTCGCGACGTCGGACGCCTCTGCACGGGTCGGCTCGGGCCGGTGGATCATCGTCTCGAGCATCTGCGTCGCCGTGATCGCGGGCTTCCCGCGGTCGAGACCCCCGAGGATGATCCGCTTCTGCAGCAAGGGCACCTCGGCCGCACCGATCTCGACACCGAGGTCGCCGCGCGCGATCATCACGGCGTCCGTCGTGTCGAGGATCGACTCGAGCTGGTCGACGGCCTCCTTGAGCTCGATCTTCGCGATCACCCACGCCTGCGAGCCGGCGGCCTCGATCTTGGACTTCAGCGCGGCAACGTCCGTGTGCGAGCGGACGAACGACTGCGCGACGTAGTCGACGCCGAGCCCGAGCGCGAACTCGAGGTCTCTCAGGTCCTTCGTCGTCAGCGAGGCCACGGGAAGTGGCACTCCGGGGACGTTCACACCCTTGTGCGGCTCGACGATCCCGCCGGTCACGACCTCGCACAGCGCCTTGGCGTCCTCCATGCGCTCGACACGAAGCCGAACGTGGCCGTCGTCGATGAGGATCTCGTCGCCCGCCTCGAGGACGGAGCCGAGGACGTCGGGGGCGACAGGCAAATCGCCCGCGCCGCAGAGACTCTCCCCCGCGACGACGATCCTGTCTCCCGGCTCGAGCTCGGTCGGCGCCTCGAGATCGCCGATCCGGAGCTTCGGGCCTTGGAGGTCGGCGATGAGCGCGAGCGGGCGGCCAGCTTCCTGCTGGACGGCGCGCGCCCGTCGAGCGCTCAGCTCGTGATCGGCGTGGGTGCCGTGGGAGAAGTTCAGCCGTACGCCGTCCATGCCCGCGTCGACGAGGGCGGCGAGCCGATCCTCGTCGTTGGAGGCAGGACCGATCGTCGCGACGATCTTCGTTCTGCGGTCAGGAGGTGGTGGCACTCGCGCAGGCTAGCGGCGCGACCTGAAGGCGGACCAGCCCGGATACGTCGCGGCATCGCCCAGCTCCTCCTCGATTCGCAGGAGCTGGTTGTACTTCGCCACCCGATCGGTACGCGACGGGGCTCCGGTCTTGATCTGACCTGCGTTCACGGCGACCGCGAGATCGGCGATCGTCGTGTCCTCGGTTTCACCCGAGCGGTGCGAGATGACCGTCGCATATCCCGCGTCCTTGGCCATCTCGATCACGTCGAGCGACTCGGTCAGCGTGCCGATCTGGTTCACCTTGACGAGAATCGCGTTCGCGACTCCTTCGTCGATGCCGCGCCGCAGGAAGTCGACGTTCGTCACGAACAGGTCGTCGCCCACGAGCTGGATGCGATCGCCCAGTGCCTCCGTCTGCGCACGCCAGTCCGACCACGCGTTCTCGTCGAGCCCGTCCTCGATCGAGACGAGCGGGAAGCGATCGGCGAGCGAGCCGTAGAACCCGACCATCTCCGACGGTGTGAGCGTTCGGCTTTCTCCGGGCAGGTGGTAGGCACCGTCGCGGAAGACCTCGCTCGCCGCCGGATCGAGCGCGATCGCGACACGCTCGCGGTGACCTGCGCGCTCGGCCGCCTCGAGGACCGCCTCGATCGCAGCCGCGGTCGACTCGAGATCCGGCGCGAAGCCGCCCTCGTCCCCTACCCCGGTCGCGAGGCCGCGCTCGTGCAGCACGGCCTTGAGAGTGTGGAACACCTCCGCGCCGATGCGAAGGGCATCGGAGAACGTCTCGGCGCCTGCGGGAACGACCATGAACTCTTGGAGATCGAGCCTGTTCTGCGCGTGCGCGCCTCCGTTGATCACGTTCATCAGCGGCACCGGCAGCGTGCGCGCAGCGTCGCCGCCGAGCCACCGGTAGAGCGGGAAACCAGCCTCCGCGGCGGCAGCCTTTGCGGAGGCGAGCGAGCACCCGAGGATCGCGTTCGCACCGAGACGGCTCTTCGTCGCGGTCCCGTCGAGCTCGATCAGTGCGGTGTCGAGAGCCCGCTGGTCGCTCGCATCCAAGCCGACGAGAGCGAGCGCGATCTCGCCGTTCACGTTGGCGACCGCCTTCAGCACGCTCTTGCCGAGGTACGTCGACGGGTCGCCGTCGCGCAGCTCCACGGCCTCGTGCTCGCCGGTCGAGGCGCCGGAGGGGACCGCCGCACGTCCGAGTGCGCCAGACTCGAGTCGGACGTCGACCTCGACCGTCGGATTGCCACGCGAATCCAGGAGCTGGCGCCCGTGCACCTGGGTGATCGCACTCACGCGCGAGATCCTCGCTCGTGAGCGTGGAGGGGCGAGGGGAACCGGGAGGTTCCCCACGGTCTCGAGAAGGGTGCGCACGGAGGAGACATGCTTTCGCCCCTGACCGCGAGCCGACAGCGAGCGGTGCTCACGCGAGAGACTCCTTCGCACGCTCGTAGTACGCGTCCTGCGCGGCGAGCTCGAGCGCTCGCCAGTCGTATCCCGCAGCGTCGGCCAGCTCTGCCGCGAGCTCGACGCGGGTCGTGAACCGGCGCGCCGTTGCACGCAGCGCGAGCTCGGGGTCGACGTTGAGGCGCCGTGCCACGTTGACGACGGTGAAGAGGAGATCTCCGAGCTCGTGCTCCACGTCGGCATCGGGCTCGGTCTCGGGAGCGGGCGCTCCCGCACGTGAGATCGCCTCCTCGAGCTCGTCGAGCTCCTCGCGAACTTTCGCGAGCGGTCCCGCGAGGTCCGGCCAGTCGTAGCCCACCGCGGCGGCGCGGCGCTGCACCTTGCGCGCCTGGAGCAATGCGGGAAGCGCCTCCGGGACGTCATGGAAGATCCCCTCACGCCCCTCCTGCTCGGTCTTGAGGGCCTCCCAGCGCTCCCGAACCCTCCCCGGCGTGCGTGCGTCGGCGTCGCCGAAGACATGTGGGTGCCGCCGGACGAGCTTCGCGTGCACGTCCCGGGCGACCGACTCGAGATCGCCCTCTCCGCGCTCCTCGAGGAGGAGTGACAGGAAGTACACCTGGAAGAGGAGATCGCCGAGCTCGCCGTGCAACGCCTCTCGATCGTCCGCGAGGGCGGCGTCGGCGACCTCGTACGCCTCTTCGACCGTATGCGGGACGATCGTGCGCTCCGTCTGCTCGCGATCCCAGGGGCACTCGCGGCGGAGGTGCCGAGTGAGTTCCTGGAGGTCGAGAAGCGCCTCCGCCAGGCTCATCGACGAGACCCTACTGGGTCTCGGTAGGTGCTTCGGCGACCTCCGGCGGCGCGTAGCCGACGGCGTAGCTGACCTTGTCCTCGTTCGCCGCCTTCTGGTCCTCGATCCACTTCTGGGCCACCTCGTTGCGCTTCTGCTGCAAGAGGCTCACCCGAATCGACGCCTTCACCTTGTCCAAAGGCTGGACGGTCGCCTTCTTCGCGTCGGCGATCGGCTCGATGAGGTGGTAGCCAAACCGTGTCTTGACCGGCTTCGAGAGCTCATGCGTGTCGAGCTCGAACGCGGTCTTGTCGAACTCCGGCACCGTTTGACCGCGGGTGACCGTGAGCTTGCCGCCTTCACGAGCGCTCCCGGGATCCCCCGAGAGCTTCTTCGCGAGCGTCGCGAAATCCGCGCCGCCCTGCAGCTGTGCGTAGACCTCGTCGGCCTTCCGCTTGCTCGCGGCGGAGTCGACTGGACACGGCTCCGTGCGGGTGCTCTTGCAGCTTGGATCGGTCGGCTCCGCAATGAGGATGTGCCGGACCTCGCGCGTCTCGGGCGTGCCGTACTGGGACTGGTTCGCCGTGTAGTAGCCGAGGACGTCCTGCTCGGTGACCTTCACGTCTTTCGTAACCGCCTCGAAGATCCTCGAGGACAGGACCGCATACAGGTACGCCGTCTTCCGATACTGCTCGGGCGTGTAGCCGGCCTTCTTCAGCGCCTTCTCGTACTCGGCGCGGTCACCCTCGAACTTGCTCTTGATCGTCTCGTTCTCGAGCTTGTCGACGTCCTTGTCCGTAACCTCGATCCCGAGGTCCTCGGCAGCCTGCTGAAACTGTACGAGCTGGACGAGTAAGCCGAGGTTCCGCGTCTGGATGTCCTGGTACTCAGGCGTCCCCGCCTTCGGGAACTGCTGGTTCGTTCTCGCGAAACCCTTCTTCGAGAGCTCCATGTACTCCGCGAGCTCGGCCTTCGAGATCTCCGTCCCGTCGACGACGGCGACGGCGCCCGTGGGGACGCTGTCGGAGCCGCCGCCGCACGCCGTCGCGACGAGCGCGACGGAAGCGAGGAGCAAGACGAGGCTGAGGCGGGCAGCGGTCATCGGCGCTCGTCCCTTATAGCCGAGAGGGTGTTAGGCACACGTTGAGGACTGTTCAGAAGCCGGGGTTTCATGACGGCTGACCACGAGCAAGGCGGCATCTAGGCGGCCACGCGGGCCTGGACGATAGCTTCGGGCAGCTCGAGCGCATCCCTGAGTGAATCGACGCGCAGCGACACCTCGCGCTTCTGCGTCGAGTACACGAGAGTCGGAGCGACCGCGACGAGCGCACGCACTTCGACCGACCCGAGCGCGAGCGGGCCGACGCTGACGCGGCCGCCCCGAAACACGAGGTAGTCGGCGCCGAGTCGTGCGAGCTTCAGCTTCGCCTCCTGGATCGCAAAGAGGTTCTCGACGGGCTCTGGGAGCGGGCCGTAGCGATCCTCGGTCGCCGACACGAGCTCGCGCAGCTCGTCCTCGTCCTCGGCCAGGGCGATGCGGCGATGCAGGTCGATCTTCAGCGCCTCGGCGGCCACGTACGAGGCAGGCACGAACGCGTCGACGCGCGCATCCACGCGCACGGGGCGGGCGGCCATGCGCCTGCGGCCGGTGAGCTCCGCGACCGCTTCGTCGAGCATCTCGACGTACAGCTCGAACCCGAGCGCCGCGACGTGTCCCGACTGTTCTGGGCCGAGGAGGTCACCGGCCCCGCGAATCTCGAGGTCGCGCATCGCGATCTGGAAGCCCGAGCCGAGCTCCGTGTGGTCGGCGAGCGTCGACAGTCGGGCGCGCGCCTCCGGCGTCAGCTCGGAGGCGTCGGGATAGAACAGGTAGGCGTGCGCGAGGACGTCCGAGCGGCCGACCCGGCCGCGGATCTGGTACAGCTGCGCAAGCCCGAGCGCGTCCGCCCGCTCCACGACGAGAGTGTTTGCCTGCGGGATGTCGATTCCTGACTCGATGATCGTCGTCGAGACGAGCACGTCGGCGTCACCTGCGAGGAAGGCGTGCATCCGCTCCTCGAGCTCCTTCTCCGACATCTGCCCGTGCGCGACCAGGAAGCGAAGGCCGGGGCACAGCTCTTCGAGCTTCTCCCGGGCTTCGTCGATCGACTCGACCCGGTTGTGGAGGTAGAACGCCTGCCCTCCCCGTGCGTGTTCGCGGTCGAGCGCCATCTTGATCAGCTCTTCGTCGTACTCGCCGACTGTGGTTCGAACCGGCCGGCGTCCCGATGGCGGGGTCTCGATGATCGAGATGTCACGTAGACCGGAGAGCGACATGTGGAGTGTCCGGGGGATCGGTGTGGCCGACAGCGCGAGCACGTCGACTTCGAGCCGCAGGGACCGTAGGAGCTCCTTCTGCGCGACGCCGAACCGCTGCTCTTCGTCGAGAACGACGAGCCCGAGATTCTTCGGGATGACGTCGCGCGAGAGGATGCGGTGCGTCCCGACGAGGACGTCGACCTTCCCGTCCTGGAACTCGGCGAGGATCCGCGTCTGGTCGGCGCGTGAGCGGAAGCGCGACACCATCTCGACGCGTACCGGAAAGTCTCGGTACCGGTCGCGGAAGGTATTCCAGTGCTGCTCAGCAAGGATCGTCGTCGGGCACAGGACGAGCGTCTGCCGACCGTTGAGCGCGACGCCGAAGGCGGCGCGCACCGCCACCTCCGTCTTCCCGAACCCCACATCTCCGCACACGAGGCGGTCCATCGGCCGATCCGCTTCGAGGTCCTCCTTCACCGCCTCGATCGCCTGCTGCTGGTCGTCGGTCTCGCGATACGGGAACGAGCTCTCGAGCCGCTCGAACCAGTCGCTCGTGAGGTCGAGCGCGTACCCGGGGGCCTGTCGTCGCTGCGCGTAGAGGGCGAGAAGCTCGCCGGCGAGCTCTCGGACCGACGCGCGGGCGCGGCTCTTGAGGTTCTGCCACGCCTTGCCGCCGAGCTTGGAAAGCGCCGGCGCCTTCGCGTCCGCTCCGATGTAGCGCGAGACCTTGGCGATCTGCTCGTGCGGGACGTAGAGCCGGTCCTCGCCCTTGAAGGCGAGGAAGAGATAGTCGCGGGTGACGCCCGCCACGTCCTTCGTCTCGAAGCCGAGGAGCCGCCCGACGCCGTGATCCTCGTGGACGACGAAGTCGCCGACGCGAAGGTCGGCGAAGGACTGGAGCGCGCGGCCGAGCCGGGTGTCCGCTCGCGGCGGTCGCTTGCGGAAGACCTGGGCGTCGGGCAAGAGCGCGACGCCGAGGTCGCGCCAGACGAAGCCGCGACGCGCGGGACTGACGACGAACGTGAGCGAGGGATCGGGGGTGACGGCTCCGGGATCGTCGGCCACGCGGGCCTCGACCTTGCGCAGGAGCCTTTGGGTCCTCAATGCCTCTCCCTGATGCGGGAAGGTCACGAGCACCCGTCTTCCCTGGCGAACCATCGCCGCGAGCTCGTTTTCGGCTTCTGCGAGGCCGCGCGCGGCGATCGCCGGGCGCTGCGCTTCGAACACGTGCTGCTGCGAGCGGGGAAGGGCGTCGAGCCGGGCGGCAGCGGCGACGTCCGGCGCAGTCAGGCCCTCCTCCTGCCACAGGTCGGCGACGTCTTCGAGCTGCCACACGAGGTCCGGAGGACCGTCGAGCAGTGGGACGAGATCGGCGTGCGGCTCGGCGCGGCCCGCGAGCTCGACATCGATGTGCGCCTCGCGGGCCGGGAAGACGACGGCTTCGTCGAGGACGTGGAGCGCTCTCTGCGTGAACGGCGAGAACGCTCGGATCTGCTCGAGCTCGTCGCCAAAGAACTCGATCCGGAGCGGCTCTCGGCCCGTGCTCGGGAAGACGTCGACGAGCCCGCCGCGCACCGCGATCTGTCCGCGCTCCTCCACGCGCTCGACGCGCTCGTAGCCGGCGAGCGCGAGCGACTCGACGAGCTCGTCGAGGCCCGCACCGCGGGCCTGTGAGAGTCGCACGGTCCCGGGACGGTCCGCCGCAGGCGGCGCGCCCTCTACGAGCGCCCGAGCGGACACGCAGACGAGCCCACCCCGGTCGAGGACGTCGAAGGCCCTGGCGCGCTCACCGACGAGGTGGGCGGGGGGCTCGAGTCCAGATCCCGCACGCACGCCTCGGCTCGGGAGGAGCGCCACGAGAGCGGGATCGCCGTACCAGCCGACGGCCTCTGCGAGGTCGCGCGCCTCCTCGTCCTCAGCGAGGAGACACACGAGCGGGCGCGCCAGCTCGTGATGCAGGGCTGCGAGGACGAGCGGCAGCGCGGGCTCGGACACCCGAGCATTCGTGGGGAAGTCGTCCGCGAACGCGCGGAAACGATCGCTCGAGGAGAGCGCATCGACGAGTCCCGCGAGTGGTGAAGCGACTGGGTCCATACGGCTGGCGGGATCTGCATCCCGCGGGGTGATCGTAGCGTCCTCGTTCGGTCGAGCGTGGTGTCGCGCTCAGCCGCGTGGTCGGTTGTAGCGAGCAGTGCCGGCTACTCCCGGACGTGCCGAGCGCCTCCCACAGCGACCCGCTTTTCACAACCACCCACAACCACCCCCAGGGGCACTCCCGTGTCCCTACGGTCACCGTAGCGACGCAGGAGCTACGAGTGGGTCACGGGAGCGCGAGAAGAGTGCGCCAAGTCACCAGCCGCGCCGAGGTGTCTTCAGCGCTGGACGACCAGCGCCGAGGAACACCCGTCGCTACCGCTCGTTGAAGCGTCGCTGCGCCTCCTCGAGGCCCTCGACCACGACGGTCTCGACGGCCTCAGCTGCGCGCGTGACCACCGCGTCTCGATCCTCGTGCACGTCGAATGGCGCGAGCACGAAGTCCGCAACATCGCGCGGATCACCGCGTCCGGGACGCCCGACACCGATGCGGAGCCGGAGGAACCCGGGATCGCCGAGAGCCTGTGCGATCGACCGCAAGCCGTTGTGGCCCGCGAGACCGCCGCCGGCGCGCGCCTGGAAGCGACCGAAGTCGAGGTCCACGTCGTCGTGGACGACGAGCACGGCGTCGATGGGCGACTTGTAGAAACGCGTGGCAGCCGAGATCGAACGACCGGACTCGTTCATGTAGGTCTCCGGCTTCAACAGCGCGACGCGACGATCGTCGATCCGCACATCGGCGACGCGGCCGTTGAACTTCGACCGGAACGACAGATCGTGCCGGCGCGCGAGTTCGTCGATCACCATCGAACCGACGTTGTGCCGGTCGCGCTCGTGGCGCGGGCCCGGGTTTCCCAGACCTGCGACGAGCAGGTCGAGCGTCGAGGCCGACTCGCCTCGACGAAAGAGGCGCACGGCTACTCCTCGGACTCGGAGCTCTCGTCGGAGTCCGCGGACTCCGCATCCGGCTCGGCTGCACCCTCTTCGCCCTCGGCGGCCTCGGCGGCGGCCTCGGCTGCCTCGGCTGCCTCGGCCTCCTCCAGCTCCGCGAACCCGCGGGGCACCGCGACGGTCGCGATGACGGTCTCGTGCGGATCGTCGAGAAGCGTGACGTTGTCGATCGCGCCCAGGTCCGCGAGGCGCAAGACGTCGCCGACCTCCAGGTGCGTGACGTCGACGTCGATGTGCTCCGGAACGTCGGCCGGTAGCGCCTCCACGTGGATCTCACGCGTGACGAGCGAGATCATGCCGCCCGCCTTGACCCCGACCGACTCCCCGACGAGCTGAATCGCGACCGTCGCATGAATCGGCTGGTCGAGCCGCACCTCGCGAAGATCGATGTGCGAGATCGTGCCGCGAATCGGATCCTGCTGGTAGTCGGCGAGGATCGACGGATGGACCGTCTTCTGCCCCTCGATGACGACGTCCAGGATGGCGTGCAAGCCCGACGGGCCCGTCATCGCTGAGCGGAGCTCGCGCTCGGGAATGACGATCGCTCGGGCGTGACCCTTCCCGTAGAGGACGCCAGGGATCAGCCCCTCCGAGCGAAGACGGCGGGTGCGGCGCGAGCCGAGATCCTCACGCTCGCGCACTTCGAGTTTCAGCCTGTCTCCAGACACGGCGGCGGATTGTAGCCAAGGGCGTCGTCGCGCCCAGCAGGAGCCGCTAGAACAGCGAACTCGTCCGTAGTCCCGGTGCGTGTCGCCGACGTGCCCGTCGAGCGACGATAGGCTTCGGCGATCGACGACGAGGTGTTCCAGACACTGCTCGACCAGGTGCGCGAACTGCATCGCCGCACCGACGAGCTCACGCGCTCGAAGTCGAGAGTGCACGAGAACATCCGCGCGCGACTCAGCTGGAACGTGGCGCCGACCCTCCCAGATGACCAGCGACAGCTCGCCGACGAGGTCGTCGACGCGCTCGGTGGTCCGCGCCTGACGACGTCTCAGTCCCGACAGCTCTACAAGGCGTACTTCGGTCGCTAGGTCGGAACCACGCTCTTCCTAGAAGAGCTACGACGCCCGCAATCTGCATGGAGATCTTCGTGGACTTCATGTCCGCGTGACCCGCCTTGGTCATCAGCGCGGCCGGATTGCCCGTACCTCGTCCGGGGGAGATATCGGAGAAAGAGCAGGGTCGGCTCGCGGACCCGCGAAGGGGTCTGCGGTCGGGTCGGTCTTTGGCGTCACCCTCCCTCTCCCCGAAGGGGGTCGGGTGGCTGGCCCGGCCGCATCGGAGCTCAGCGCAAAGACCTGCGCGTCCCGCACGTCCAGGTCATCGGGGAAAGGAGCACGGCGGGACCCCGGTTGGCACCGGCAGCGCCACGCCCCGCTCAACCAAGCGGGATTACTTAGAAGAGCTGATTCTCACCGGCGAAGATCGCCGAGACCGAGTCGTCGGCGAAGACGTTCCGGATCGTGTCGGCCAGGATGCCGGCGACGGTCAGCACCTCGACGTTGTCCGGCTTGGTGCGGGGATCGATTGCGACGGTGTCCGTGACGATCAGCCGGTCGATTGCACTGCCCGCGATCCGTTCGAGTGCGGGGCCGTTGAAGAGGCCGTGCGTCGCGCAGGCGTAGACCTTGACCGCCCCGACCTCCTTCAACGCCGCGGCTCCGGCGACGAGTGTCCCAGCCGTGTCGACGATGTCGTCGGTCATCACGGCGATCTTCCCCTCGACCTCGCCGATCACGGTCGTGACTCGCGCGACCTGCTGCTGCGGCCGCTCCTTGTTCAGGACGACGAGGTCGCCTCCGATCATCTCCGCGAACTTGCCCGCGAGCTTCGTCCGGCCGGTGTCCGGAGAAACCGCTGCGATCGGCTCCTGCAGGTTGAGGTCTCGGACGTACTGCGCGAAGAGCGGGATCGCCGTCATGTGGTCGACCGGGATATGGAAGAAGCCCTGCACCTGGCCCGCGTGGAGATCCATCGTGAGCACTCGGTCGGCGCCGGCCGACTGCAGCATGTCCGCGACGAGCCGCGCGCTGATCGGCTCGCGCGGTCGCGACTTCTTGTCCTGCCGCGCGTAGAAGTACCAGGGCACGACGGCCGTGATCCGCTTCGCCGATGCGAGGCGCGCCGCGTTGATCATGATGAGGAGCTCCATGAGGTTCCGGTCGACGGGATCGCACGCCGACTGGACGATGAACATGTCGGCGCCGCGGATCGACTCCTCGTACCGGCAGTACGTCTCGCCGTTCGCGAAGGTCTTGAGCTTCACGTGACCGAGCTCGATGTCGAGCTGCCCGGCGATCCGCTGCGCGAGATCGGGGTTCGAACGGCCCGAGAACAGCATGAGCCGCTTCTGCGGCGCGAGCGCGAGCGTGCGCCCGACCTCGAGCTCGGGCTGGGGTGTCATTCCCTCCAGCCCGGGCAGCGTTTGCTCAATCGTCCCGCTTTCCACCGCGCCCTTCCTTGTTCACCTGCTTTGCCCGGGCGATGGCCAGGGCGCCCGCAGGCACATCCTCTGTGATCACGGAGCCGGCTGCAATCCATGCGTCGTCGCCGATCGACACGGGGGCGACGAACGTATTGTCGACGCCCGTCCTGACGTTGCGACCGATCGTGGTGCGTGCCTTGACACGCGTGTGCTCCTGATTGGCCGTGATGTTCCCAGCGGCGATGTTCGTGTCCGGGCCGACGTCCGCGTCGCCGAGGTACGTGAGATGAGGGACCTTCGTGCGCTCGCCAAGACGCGAATTCTTGAGCTCGACGAACGTCCCCGCCTTTGCGCCCGCCTCGAGCACGGTTCCCGGCCGCAGGTAGCAGAACGGCCCCACGAGCGCGTCCTCGCCGATCGTCGAATCGACGACGACGGCGTGCGGGCCGATCTCGGCGCGCGAGGCGACCCTTGTGGCACCGCGGATCACCGTGAAGGGATGGACGACCACGTCGGGCTCGAGTGCGGCCTCGGCGTCGATCCACGTGCTCGCGGGGTCGACGATGGTGACGCCGGCGAGCATGTGCGCCTCGTTGATCCGGTCACGCAAGACCGCGGCGGCGGCGGCCAGCTCCACTCGCGTGTTCACTCCTTCGGTCTCCACCGCGTTTCCTCCCTTGTGCACCGCGACTCGTTCGCCCTCCGAAGTGAGGATGCCGACCGAGTCGGTCAGGTAGAGCTCGCCCTGCGCGTTGTGGGGCGTGAGCCGGTCGAGCACCGCCCACAACCTATCTGCCCGGAACACGTAGATGGACGAGTTGACCTCGCGCACGTCGCGCTGCTCGTCGGTCGCGTCGCGATACTCGACGATCGCCGCAAGCGTGCCGTCTTCGGAGCGCAGGACGCGGCCGTACTGCTTGGGATCGTCGGGCTCGAACGAGAGGACCGTCGCGGCGGCATCCGCGCGGCGGTGAGTCTCGACGAGGTCGCGAAGGATTCGCGCGGTGAGGAGCGGCGTGTCGCCCGAGAGCACGAGCACGTCGTCGGCACGACCATCGAGGGCCTCGCGGGCGCAGCGCACCGCGTCTCCGGTGCCGCGCGGCTCCTGCTGAACGGCGACCTGCATCCCGTCGAATGCCGCTGCCGTCGCCGGCGCCGCCACCAGGACGACTGGATCGACACCGAGCTCTTGCGACGACGCGAGCACCCAGTCGACCATTCGCCGTCCGAGGATCGGGTGCAAGTGCTTCGGCATCTCGGAGCGCATGCGGGTGCCCAGGCCGGCCGCCATCACGACCGCCCCGAGCGTCCTTTGACCGTTCGCCGCCACGGAGGCTGGGGCGCCAGGATTCGAACCTGGGATCACGGGACCAAAACCCGTTGCCTTACCACTTGGCCACGCCCCAACAGCTGGGCCATCTTGCCACTCACGCGAGATCTCTCGCCTCGACCGGACGCACGACGTACGTCGCACCCGCGTCCGCGAGGAGATCAGCCGCGCTCAGTGCCGCCTCGTGCTGCTCGAAGAGTCCATAGATGGTCGGGCCCGCGCCGGACACGTCCGCCCGAAAGGCCCCCGCCGCCTCGAGCTCGCGCGCGAGCGGCGACGAGGCGAGGTCGTTGCGCGGGAGCGCAGCCAGGTCGCGCACAACGGTGACCGCGGACAGCGCGTCGACCACTCCGCGTGCCCGCTCCGCGAATCCGTCGGCGCCACGACGATCGTCGAAAGCGGCGTAGACCGCGCCGGTCGACTCCTTCGTCTGGCCGTCGGGAACGACGAGGACGACCGAGTACCCGGTCGGAAGGACGACACGCTCGAGCTCCGTCCCGTCGCCCGTCGCGAGCTGGGCTCCGGGGCCGAGGAAGAACGGGACGTCGGCACCGAGACGCGCTGCGAGCTCGTGGAGATCGGCAGGCGCCAGCGGCCGCTCGAGCGACGAGTTCGCGAGCGTCATCGCGGTCGCGGCGTCGCTGCTGCCCCCGCCGAGGCCGGCTGCGACCGGGATCCGCTTCTCGATGACCACGCGCCAGCGAGGCTCGCCCTCGGCTGCGCGCGCGAGCGCCTCGAGCGCTGAGAGGACGATCGTGTCCTCTGCGAACCCCTCGACGACAAGGACGCCTGCGGGCTCGACCGTGATCGCGTCGTGGAGGTCGATGCGCTGCAGCACCGTGACGACGTCGTGTCTGCCATCGAGACGGAGAGCACCGACCACGAGCGCGAGGTTGATCTTCGCGTACGCCTGCGCCGTGCTCACCGCAACGCCTCGACGAGCCGCACGAACTCCGGCGGCGTGAGCTCCTCGGCCCGCGCGTTCGCCGGATGGCCGATCGACGCGATCGCCTGTTCAGCTCGGTCGCGGGAGACGAGACCTGCCTGCGCCAGTGCGTTCGCGGCCGTCTTCCGTCGGTGCGCGAAGGCCGCCTCGACGACGGGCCGGACGTCGGAGATGGCCGCGATCGGCGCACGCTCGAAGGCGACGAGCGCCGACTCGACTCGCGGTCGCGGCCGAAACACCGTCGGCGGGACCGCATGGAACCCTGCCTTGCGGGCCGAGACCTGGACGAGAACCGACACGGCTCCATAGGCCTTCGTGCGCGGTACCGCGAAGAACCGATCGGCAACCTCTCGCTGCACCATCACGCACCAGCGTTCGACGGGCGCCGCATGCTCGAGTGTCTCGACAACGAGCGGAGTCGCGATGTTGTACGGCAGGTTCGCGACGAGCTTCGAAGGGCTCGGCCGCAGCGCTCGGAGGTCGAGCCGCAGCGCGTCCGCCCAGATCAGCCTGACGTTCCGTCGTCCGCCCAGAGCGTCGACGAGAGCCGGCTCGAGCGACCGATCGAGCTCGACCGAGTGGACGACGCTCACGCGGTCGGCGAGATACCGCGTGAGGACGCCGAGCCCCGGTCCGATCTCGAGCACGACGTCGGTTGCGCGGAGATCGCTCATCCGCCCGATGACGCCGAGGATGTTCTCGTCGACGAGGAAGTGCTGACCCAGCGCTTTCTTGGACTCGACCATTACGTCAGTCCGAAGGCCGCCGCGGCGTTTGCGTGCGTCCGAGTTGCGAACTCCGACACATCCTCCCCGCGCGCCTCGGCGAGCGCTCGGAGCGTGTGGACGACATGAGCTGGCTCGTTCGCTCGCCCCCGGACCGGTTGTGGCGCGAGGTAGGGACTGTCCGTCTCCACCAGGATCCGGGTGGCCGGGACGACGGTCGCAGCCTCGCGCAAGGGCGCGGCGCTCGGGTAGGTCGCGTTCCCCGCGAAGGACACGAAGTAGCCGCGCTCGACAGCCACCGAGACGAGTGCCGGCGAGGAGAAGCAGTGGAGAATCACGGTGCCCTCGAACGGCCGGAGCGCAGCGGCTGTGGCCTCGTCGGCCTCGCGGTTGTGCACGACGACCGGAAGCTCGAGCTCCTCGGCGAGCACGAGGTGGGCGTCGAAGAGACGACGCTGCTGCTCGGGCGTCGCGAACCGCCTGACCGTGTCCAGACCGGTCTCTCCGACCGCGACCGCCTTCGGATGACGCAGGAGCTCTCGGAGCTCGTCGATGCGCCCCGCCTCTGACTCGGCGGCTTCGTGCGGATGGATCCCGAGCGCCGCGTAGACATCGGGGTGGCGTTCGGCGACCCGGAGAGCAGCCCGGCCAGAGTCGATGCCCGTGCCGATCGTGACGATCCGTGTGACGCCAGCCTCGTGCGCGCGCTCGACGAGCGTGTCGGCGGGCTCGTCGCACGCGTCGAGGTGCGCGTGCGCGTCGGTCACGTAACGGTCGCGGCCTCCATCCGCTCGAGCTCCTCGGCGACGACGTGCTCGGCGTCGAGCTTGACGAAGAGCGGAGCCGGCGCGCGGAGCGTCCGTCCTGCCGGCAGCCGGCTCGGCTCCCAGCGACCAGACCACGCACCGTAGTCGCCGGTGAGCACGACGTGCTCCGCGCCGTCTTCGACGACGGTGCGGAAACCCAGCTCGCCTGCGATCACGTCGTCGTAGCCGAGCAGCTCGTGGAGCCGCTGCGCGGAGAACGGTAGGAAGGGCGCGAGCAGCACCTTCAGGCTGTCGACCACACGGAGGGCGACATACAGGATCGTTCCGGCGCGCTCGCGCTCCGATTCGAGCTTGGCCCAGGGTGCCTGCTCGGCCACGTACTGGTTTCCGAGCCCTGCGATCCGCATCACCTCCTGCAGGGCGTTGCGAAAGCGGGCGGCCTCGATCAGGGATCCGACGGACTCGAAGCCCAGCTCGACGTCGCGCAGGAGCGCCTCGTCCTCGGCGGTAAGCGACCCCGGCGTCGGGACCGAGCCGAAGTTCTTGAACGCGCTCTGCAGGGTGCGATTCACGAGGTTGCCCCAGGTCGCGACGAGCTCGTCGTTGTTGCGGCGGACGAACTCCGCCCACGTGAAGTCCGTGTCCTGCGTCTCGGGCCCGGCAGCCGTGAGGAAGTAGCGCAGCGCGTCGGGGTCGTAGCGGCTCAGGAAGTCGCGGACGAGGATCTGGACGCCGCGACTTGCGCTGAACTTCTTCCCCTCCATCGTCAGGAACTCGCTCGACGCGACGTTGTCCGGAAGCTTCAGCGCTCCCCGTCCGGCGCCGTAGTCGCCACCCTCGCCGTAGCCGAGCAGCATGCTCGGCCAGATCACCGTGTGGAAGACGATGTTGTCCTTCCCCATGAAGTAGGTGTGCTCGGCCGTCGGCTCCTGCCACCACTCGCGCCAGGCGTCCGGGGTTCCGCGGTTCTCCGCCCACTCGATCGACGCCGAGAGGTAGCCGATGACCGCGTCGAACCACACGTAGATCCGCTTGTCGTCGCGCTCTTCGTAGCCCTCGACCGGAATAGGAACGCCCCAGTCGAGGTCACGCGTGATCGGTCGCGGCTTGAGCTCCTGGACGAAGTTCAGCGAGAACCTTCGAACGTTCTGGCGCCAGCCCGTCTGCCCCGAGATCCACTGCGTGAGCTGGTCCTTGAACGCAGGGAGGTCGAGGAAGAGGTGCTTCGTCTCGCGGAACACCGGAGGAGTCCCGTCGATTCTCGACCGCGGCTCGATCAGGTCCGTCGGATCGAGCTGGTTCCCGCAGTTGTCGCACTGATCACCACGCGCGCTCGGAAACCCGCAGATCGGACACGTGCCTTCGATGTAGCGGTCCGGGAGCGTATGACCGGTGGAGGCGGAGAACGCGCCGAGCGTCTCCTTCTCGACCACGAAGCCCTTCGCGTACAGGGTGCGGAAGAGATCCTGGGTGACGCGGTAGTGGTTCTTCGTCGTCGTCCGGGTGAACAAGTCGTACGAGAGCCCGAGCGCTCTGAGGTCCTCGCGGATGAACTCGTTGAAGCGATCGGCGGTGTCACGCGGCGATTCGCCGGCGGCGTCGGCCGCCACCATCACCGGGGTGCCGTGCTCGTCCGTGCCGCTGACCATGAGGACGTCGTTCCCTCGCAACCGGTGATAGCGGGCGAAGGTGTCCGACGGGACGCCGAAGCCGGCGACATGGCCGATGTGCCGGAGGCCGCTGGCATACGGCCACGCGACGGCGACCAGGATCTTCCTCGGCTTCTCCGGGCCGTTCACGGGCGCCAATGATATGGAGTCCCCTGCGCGCGACCCGCTGCGCTCGCAGCGCTCCGCCGACGACGAGGGCGACAAGGAGCGCGGCCAGCACGAACCAGCGCCCGTCGCTGCTCCCCGAGGTCGCGACGTCGCTCGAATCGAACTCGTAGGGCACGTCGCCGGCTCGACGCGGAGAGATGGCTTGTGAGATGACTCTCTCGTGGGGCTGCGGTGGCCTCGCCGTCGACGTGACGCCCCTCGGCGACGGGCTTGCCGAGCGCAGGTCGGCCCGGCGATCCGCTCGCGCAGAAGGCGTCGGGCGAACGTCACTCGGCACGTTCCTGGTTGCGCGGGTCGTGCGACGTGCGGCATCGCTCGCGCGCGGTCGACTGACCCGGCGTGCTGTCGACGGCTTCGAGCTCGCCCCGATCTCGATGCCTGCCGCCGCGGTCGCCGGTGGGCTCTCCTCGAACGACAAGGTGCTCGATCCCGGCTCGGGGACGGGAGTGGCGGGCGGAGCAGGTGCCGGCGCAGAGGCCGGGGGCTGGGGGCTCGCCGAGGTGCGAGTCGCGGGCTCGGGATCGGTCACCGGTGGAGGTGCGGGCGGCGCCTCGGGCGCAGGGGGAGGGTGGGAGGCGCCCCGAGGCGGAAGGAGTGAGAGCGGCTCGACGTAGGTCTCGGCGGACCCGACGCGGACACCGAGGTGGACGTACGGGAGGGCGTGCTCAGCGTCGCCGGTCGGACCGGGCTCGGCGACGACGTCGCCCTCCGCCACGCTCGCGCCGCGTCGGACGCGCAGCGGCCCGAGGTGGGTGAGCGACACCCTGTACTCACCGAACGAGATCGTCACCGTAAGGCCGTTCGTCGGGACCGACCCGGCGAACGTGACCTCGCCGGAGACCGGCGCGCGGATCGCGACCGAGCTCCCGAGTGCCACGTCGATCCCGCGGTGTTGACCCGCGGCGTAGGCATCCTCGCTCACGGAGAAGCCGCGTAGGACCTCGCCGTCGACCGGCCATGCCCAGGCCCAGCCGGACGAGCAGGATACGAGTGCCCAGCAGACGGCGACACCGAGACTCGCGCAGCACTTGCGTATCCATCGAGTCGTTGTCCGTGGAGCGAACATTCCTCGACGGTACCGCCGGCCCGGACGGGAGGCAACGCGAAGTGACTGTCTTGTTACAGAGAGCCGCGATAGAGCCGGTTTCGTGACGTCCCGCTCAGTCGGGAGACGACCTCGGCAGCCGTGCGCCGCGTCGCGCCGGCCTCGACGAGCTCGGCGACGGCGGTGCGGGCCGCCTCCTCGTCCCCGGACGACGGCGCCGCCGTCCCGAGCCCGAGAACGAGCGTGATCTCACCTCGCGGCGGCTCGGCGAACCGACCGGACAGCTCCTCGAGCGATCCGCGCGCGACCTCCTCGAAGCGTTTCGTGAGCTCCCGGCACACGGCGGCCGGACGATCCGGCAGCTCGACTGCCAGCACGCGGAGAGATGCCGGAAGGCGCCGGGGGGATTCGAAAGCGACGACGGCCCCGCGCCACGAGCGAAGCTCAGCCGCGAGCGCCCGCAGCTCCCCCGCCCGCCGCGGGAGATAGCCGACGAACTGGAAGCGATCGGCGGCGAGCCCGCTCGCGACCAATGCCGTCTCGACGGCGGACGCCCCGGGAAGAACCGTGACCTCCAATCCCTCGGCGACGGCCGCCGCGATGAGACGCGCTCCTGGATCGTTGACTCCGGGCAGGCCAGCGTCCGAGACGAGCGCCACACGCTCCCCCGCGCGCAAGCGATCGATGACCTGCGTCGTTCGCGCCGCCTCGTTGTGGCGGTGGTAGCTCACGAGCTGCGCAGCGATCCCGTGCCGCTCGAGGAGCACGCGCGTGTGACGCGTGTCCTCGCAGAGGACGACGTCGGCCGCACGGAGCTCGTCGAGAACGCGCAACGTGACGTCGTCGAGGTTCCCGATCGGCGTGGCGCAGATCGCGAGCGGCATCAGCGACTCGTCGTGACGGCGGAAGCCTCCACGGCGGGGGCTACCATAACGGCCCGCATGGCCGAGGGAACGAAGCCCTACCGGCTGTATCGCGGCGGCCGCAAGAAGGGCAAGGTCCCCCTCCAGAGTCGAGCGCGCCCCACGACGCAGCCCACGCGCGCGCCGGGACCGCCGAAGCGCCGCCGCTGGTGGCTCTGGGTCGTGCTCACGGTCGTCGGACTTCTCGTGCTCGCGCTTCTCTGGGGCGCCCTCGGCTACCGGTCGTTCTCGAGCGGCGTGGACGAGGCGAATGCGCGTCTCCCCCGGAACGCGAAGGCGCAGCTCGCGAAGCGGGATCGCTCGATCCTGTCCGAGCCGACGACCGTCCTCGTGATCGGCACCGACGGTGGCCGCGCTCCGGGAAGGGGCGACTCGAACCGCTCCGACTCGCTTCTCCTTCTCCATCTCGATCCGGCGACGCACCGCATCTCGTACCTCTCGATCCCGAGAGACCTCCGCGTCGAGATTCCCGGCTATGGCTCCTCGAAGATCAACGCCGCGAACCAGATCGGCGGCCCTGCGCTGACGCTTGCGACCGTGAAGGCTCTCACCGGCCTGCCGATCGACCACGTCGTGGTGGTCGACTTCGACGGGTTCGAGGAGCTGATCGACGCCATCGGCGGCATCGACGTGAACGTCCCCAAGGAGATCCTCTCGAACACGTTCGACTGCCCGTACAAGCCCGCTCGCTGTGCGACCTGGGAGGGCTGGCACTTCGAGAAAGGTCCCCAACACATGGACGGACGGCGTGCGCTCGTCTACTCGCGGGTCCGCAAGAACCAGCTCGACCCGTCCGACACCGACATCACGCGCGGCTCCCGTCAGCAGATCGTGGCCGACGCAGTCGGCGACAAGGTCGCGAGCTTCGGCACCTTCCTGCGCCTGCCCTTCATGGGCGACGAGCTCGCGGCGCCGCTCGCGACGGATCTCTCGGCGTGGGAGCTCGCGCAGTTGGGCTGGATCCGGTTCCGGTCCTCGGGCTCGCTGCGCTGTCGACTGGGAGGTGAGCCGAGCTCGCTCGGCGGCGAGTCGGTCATCCTCGGCTCGGAGGACAATGTCGCGATCATCTCCATGTGGCTGGGGCAGTCGGCGCCGCTCCCACCGCCGAAAGGGACGCTCTACGGCGCCGGCTGCACGCGGCGCTAGCTCCCCGAGTCAGACGCAGGTTTCGGCTTCGTCTCGGACGACGACTTCTCGGCCGGCTTGTCCTTCGGCTTGTCGCTCGGGGCCGACGCGTCGCCGTCCTTCGCCTTCGTCTTCCGCGAGCCGTAGTCGGTCGAGTAGAAGCCGGAGCCCTTGAAGTGCACGGCGACGGGGAAGAGCAGCTTCTCGACAGGACCTGCACCGCACGTCACGCACGTCTCGGCGGGCGGATCGCTCATCTTCTGGAAGAGCTCGAAGGTGTGGCCGTTCGGGCAGCGGTACTCGTAGATCGGCACAGTGGGCGGGAAGGCTAGCTCTGCAAGGTGCCGGACTGGCCCTGATCGCGCTCGCGCTCCAGAAGCTCGAGGTAGCAGGGCGCGCTCTCGAACGCAGCGAGCCCGCGCGGCCGTCCACGGCGGCGTTGCGCTCGGCGGCGCCTGTTCACCGCCGCGATCGCGGCCGAAGCACCGACGAGTCCTCCGAGGAGGAAGGTCCGCGCCCTCCCACGCCGCTCGCCGTCCACAGTCGGATCTTACGATCCTCCTCGTCATGCTGGTCTGCACGCTCGGAGATCTCACGCTCGACGTGATCGTTCGCCTCGGAGGGCCGGTCGCCCCGGGGGGCGACGTCGACGCCGAGATCCGGATCGGGCCCGGAGGACAGGCTGCGAACGTCGCGGCTTGGGCGGCGGAGCTGGGCGCCGACGCGCGGTTCGTCGGCAGGACGGGGGAGGACGACGCCGGTGCGCTCGCGCGCACGAAGCTCGCCGCGCTCGCGGTCGAGATCGTCGGGCCGGTGGGCGGCCGCAACGGGACGATCTGCTCGCTCGTGTCGCCCCCCGGCGAGCGCTCGATGGCCTCGGACCGCGGTGCGGCGCGAGAGCTTCGCGCAGACGGCCTCGACCCTGCCTGGTTCGCCTGCGACCACTTCCACGTGTCGGGCTACGCGCTCATGGTCGAACCGATCCGCAGCGCGGCACTGCGAGCAGTCGAACTGGCGCGTGAGCACGGCGCGCGCGTCAGCGTCGACCTCGCGTCCTGGAGCGCGATCCGCGACAGCGGGGAGGATGCGTTCCGCGACACGATCGGTGAGGTAGCGCCCGACGTCGTCTTCGCGAACGAGGACGAGGAGCGGCTCGTCGACCGCTCCGCCGTCGACGCCGTCTGGATCCTCAAGCGCGGAGCGCGGGGCTGCTCGTTCGACGGCGACGAGTGGGAGGCCGTCCCGGTCGAGCAGATCCTCGACTCGACCGGAGCGGGAGACGCGCTCGCCGCAGGCTGGATCGTCGGAGGGCCGGGCCTCGCGCGCGAGGCGGCTGCGCGCTGCGTCCAGCAGGTCGGAGCGATGCCGATACGGTCCGCCGCGTGAACGAGCTGATCGAGGTCTCGGCGGAAGTCCGCGGCGCGCTCGACGAAGCCAGACCCGTCGTCACGCTCGAGACGACGATCGTGGCGCACGGCTTTCCGGCTCCCCATGGCGTCGAGGTCGGCGTCGAGATGGAACAGGCTGTCCGCACTGCCGGTGCGACGCCCGCGACGATCGGGGTCGTCGACGGCCGAATCCGGGTCGGGCTCACGGACGACGAGCTCGCACGCTTCGACTCGAACGCGCGAAAAGTCGGGCCGCGGGACCTCGCAGCATGCGCTGTCGGGGGTGACATCGGGGCGACGACCGTGGGGGGTGTGCTCGCGATCGCGCGCGTGGTCGGCATCCGCTTCCTCGGAACGGGCGGCATCGGCGGCGTCCACCGCGGCTACCCCGCGCCGCCCGACGTCTCCGCCGACCTCGTCGCGCTCGTGGCGGCGCCCGTGCTCGTCGTCTGCTCGGGCGCGAAGTCGCTCCTCGACATCCCGGCGACCACGGAGCATCTGGAGACGCTCGGCATTCCGGTGCTCGGCTACCGGACGAACACGATGCCACTCTTCTACTCCGCGGCGGGGGGACCGCCGGTCACACAGCGAGTCGACGACGTCGAAGCCGCGGCTCGCATCGCCGCAGCGCACTGGCAGCTCGGCGCTTGCGGGCTGCTCCTGACGAACCCGCCGCCCGAGAGCATCGAGGTCGGAGAGCTGATCGAGGAGGCGGTCGCGGAGGCGGCGCGCCAGGGTGTCACCGGCCAACGCGTGACTCCGTTCGTGCTCGCACGCCTCCACGAGCGCTCGGACGGGCGCACGCGCGAGGTGAACCGAGGGCTCGCGGTGGCGAATGCTCGGCTCGCGGGCGAGGTGTCGGTAGCGTTCGCCGGCCTGTGAGCCTGTACGACGCGGTCAGAGAGCTCCCGCTCACCGTCGAGGGATACGAACTCGAGCTGCTGTCGCTGCAGGCACGCCCGGATTTCCTCCGCAAGACGACGGTCGTCCACCTTCACGGCGCGGCCGAGGAGGGCATCGGCGAGGACGTCACGTACCACGGCGAGGAGCACGACCGGCTACAGGAACGAGGGGCTGACCTGCCGCTCGCGGGCTCGTGGACGCTGCACAGCTTCTCGGAGCACCTCGCGACGGTGCCGCTCTTCGACGCGGAGCCGACGCAGCACGCGTACTACGACTACCGGCGCTGGGGCTTCGAGAGCGCGGCGCTCGACCTCGCGCTGCGACAGGCAGGCCTCTCCCTCGGAGCGGCGCTCGGGCGGGAGGCGCGCCCGGTGTCGTTCGTCGTCTCGGGAGGGCTCGGCGATCCACCGTCGACGGCGCGCTTCCACGAGTGGCTCGCGCTCTACCCCGGCCTGCGCCTCAAGCTCGACGCAAACCCCAGCTGGACCGAGCGGCTCATCGCCGAGCTTGCGGGCACCGGCGCGATCGACTCCATCGACTTCAAGGGCCAGTACCGAGGCACGGTCGTCGACACGCCTCCCGACGCGACCCTGTACCGACACGTCGCCGAGGGCCTGCCGGACGCCTGGCTCGAAGACCCCGGCCTCACGGACGAGACCATCGCCGCGCTCGAGCCGCACCGCGAGCGAGTGACGTGGGACGCGATCATCCACTCCGTCGCAGACATCGAGGAGCTCATCTGGAAGCCGCGGACCGTCAACGTGAAGCCGTCGCGGTTCGGCTCGGTCGAGCGCCTCTTCGCCGCATACGACTACTGCGAGGCGAACGGCATCGGCGCGTACGGAGGAGGGCAGTGGGAGCTCGGCCCAGGTCGCGGGCACATCCAACTCCTCGCGGCCCTGAACCATCCCGCGACACCGAACGACGTCGCGCCGCGTGAGTACAACCTCGACCCCCAGCCCGGGCTCCCCGAGAGCCCACTCACCGTGCGCCCGCGGGACACCGGGTTTTTCGCCTTGTAGCGCCGCGGCTGCGAAGCAGCTGCCTTCAGGGATCAGTCGAGGCTCGACAAGAAGGCGTCCACCGGGATCAGTGGCAGCGACTCGAGCTTGGCGCTCCCGCGCGCGCCCAGCGCGATCGAGACCTTCGCGATCGTCAGGTCATCGGGCGCCTCGACGATGTTCACGAAGTCGTACTCGCCGAGAGCCGCCCACTGGTGGAGCACCTTCGCGCCCATCTCCTCGACGTCACGATTCACCTCGGCGAGTCGGGCGGGGTTGGCATGGAGCGTCTGGACACCCTTCTCGGTGAGCGTCGTCAGCATCAGGTAGGTCGGCATCTCACTCCTCTCGTCGTTCCTCGCGCGAGCGTAACCGAGCCTCCTGGTCGACGTAGAGGAGCGCGCTCCCCAGGAAGACGATCGGCGAGACGACGAGCGACGCGAGCGACGCGGCGATCATCCGCGTGTTGTCCGCGTACTCACGGAGGACGAAGTAGAGGCTGAACTGCGAGATGATCACGACGAGCGCGAGCGTCGCGAGGCCGCCGAGGACGTGGACGAAGTCGACTCGCGCGAGCGCGAGGCCTCGGCGGAACGCGGCTCTCACCCCTAGGCCCTCCACGAGGATCGCCGGGACCGCGAGCCCGAGCAGCGAGAGCCAGACGAGGCCCGGGAGGATGAAGACGGCGACGAGAAACGGCACGGGAAGGAAGATCACGACCGCGACGACGTAGGCGAGCCCCCCTTGCCGAGAGCGGACGGGCACGCCGTTGACGAGCCCGACTGCCATGACGTAGCTGATCGAGACGAGGAGCGCAGTCAGAGGAAGGAGCACGGGCCGGAGGTTGTCGGAAGAGCGCTGCCAGACGAGGGCATTCGCGACGACGACCGGCACGCCGAGCGCGAGGCCCCGCCAGAAGCGCGCGCCGTACGCTCGAATCGCCTCCCCGACGAGCTGCCCCACGGTTCGCTGCGCCGGAGGCAGAGGAGGCGGGAGCGGTCGCTGTGCGCGCTTCGCTCTCGCCGCCATGGGCGCGGAGGCTACTTCCCTGCCGCTTCGAGCACGCTCGGAAGCGCGTCCGCCAGGGCTTCGAGCGCACGTCCGATCCGCCAGCGCGAGCGGTCGCCCTCCGCGAGCTCGTTCGAGACTGCACGGATCTCGACGGCAGGGACCCCCGCGAGCGCGCACGCACGCAGAACGCCGAAACCCTCCATCGCCTCGACGCGGAGCTGGCTCTCGCTGGCGCCGCCGACCGCCGCACTCGTGCCGATCGGCAGCAGGAGCGCATCAGGCGTCGCCTCACGCACCTTGGCGAGCAGCTCCGCGTCGGGCTCGGCGCGATCGACGATCGGGATCCCGGCAGAGAGGTCGATGTAGACGGATTCGCTCCCGATCACGAGACCGCCCGGCGTGATGCCTCGGCCGCCTGCGATCCCGACGTGCACGACGGCGGAGGGCGGGTTCGACGCCAACGCACGTGCGGTCGCCGCGGCAGCCTCGACGGGTCCGATCCCGCAGACGAGACCGGAGCGGTCGCAGAGCTCGATGTCCGTCGCGGCGACGAGCAGCACGTCGGCCATGGCCTGATCCTACGACTCGTCCGCCACGAGGTGGAACACAGGATGGAGACGCGCGTCGGCAAGCCACTCCTCGCGAGACGATTCGAGCGTGACCGCGAAGAACGGACGCGTCACGCGGCCCGCTCGGTAGTACTCCTGAAGCACCGGAACCGCCTGCTCGGGCGCGAGCTCCTCGACGGCGAGTCGCTCGCTCCGGCGCCCTCGCCTGAGCTCGACAAATCCCGCCGCGCGCGCGTTCTTCACCCAGTTCCGGTCGCCGTACGGCGCGACGAGCCAGCGCTCCTCGCCGATCCGAACGATCGAGACCGGCGTCGACCAGAGCCTGCCCGTCCGTCGGCCTGGAACCGTCAGCAGATGCGTCCGCGGCCCGGTGAAGCCGAGCCGTGCGAGCGGACGAACGAGTGCGTTGAGCGCACGCCGCCAGTAGCTGAGCCGGTACGGCCTGGAAGTGCTTTTCATGCAGCCGGAGTGCTACCGCACGCACGCCGGTGGCCGCCTGAGGCGGCCACCGGCGAAGGACGATGAGTGCGAGTGTTCAGTGCGCGAGTCGCTGGTTCCTCGTGAACTGCACCGCCAGAATCAGGCCGGCGACCAAGAAGATGCCGACCCCGAGGCCGATCGCGAGCTGCGACCAGTTGACCTCCGAGGTCGAGGTCGACTCGACCTCGCGACCCGAGGGGGTGCCGGACGACTGGGCCACGAGCTTCGCCTGGGTCGCGTCGCCGTGATCACGGATGACCTCCATGGGCGGCGACTGGGCCACGAGCTTCGCCTGCGTCGCGTCGCCGTGATCGTGGATGACGGGCCCGAAGCCGATCGTCGCCCGCTCGTTCTCGTAGAAGTACTTGACTGCATCGACCGACTGGGCCACGAGCTTCGCCTGCGCCGCGTCGCCGTGATCGTGGATGACGGGCCCGAAGCCGACCGTCGCCCGCTCGTTCTCGTAGAAGTACTTGACTGCATCGACCGACTGGAGCTGGAGCTTCGCCTGGGTCGCGTCGCCGTGGTCACGGACAGGCTCCGAGGCGAGCGCGGACGGGACGGCGACGGCAAAGGCGGTGAGGACGATGCCGGTGACGAGGAAGATCGTGCGGGTCATCTCTGCCTCTCCTTCTGCTCTCCTGGTGGCCCTGGAAACCACCTGACCCGAGGCTAAGGAGCGGAAGGCTCGGCGAAAACGGGAGAGTCCCCCGTGTTTGGCGCCGCGATCCCCTGTGTTTGACGAGCAGCCAGCGCGGCCGCAACCTCGGCCCGGTGGCGGATTCCGAGCTTGCCGAAGACGCGGGTGAGATGACCTTCGACCGTCCGATCGGAGAGAAAGAGCGCGGCTGCGACCTCGCGGTTCGTCTTCCCCTCGGCGACGAGCGCTGCGACTCGCTCCTCCGCCGGCGTCAACTCCCCGAGGCTTGCGGCGCGGCCACTGATCCGGCGGAGCTCCGCCCGAGCCCTCTCCGCCCACAGCGCGGCGCCGATCCTCTCGAAGACCGCGAGTGCCTCCTCGAGGGTCTCCCGCGCTTCACGTCGCCGCTTCACGCGCCGCTGCGCCGCCCCGAGGGCGAGCAGTGTGCGGCCGCGGTCGAGCGGGAGCTCCACCTTCGCATGCCATGCGAGTGCCTCGCCGAAGGCGTCCAGTGCCGCGTCGAGATCGCCTGCCTGCGCCGCGAGCAACCCACGACAACGCGCACAGTTCGCGAGCGCGGACTTGCGATCGAGACGACGTGCGTTTCCCTCGTACCAGTCCAGCAGCGTCTCCGCCTCGGCGCATCGGTCGAGCTCGACCAGCGCCTCGACCTCATCCGTGGCGAAGCGGGCGACACCTGGCTCGACGACGCCCTGGTCACGGAGGAAGGTGATGCTCGGCTGGAGCTCGGCGACAGTCGTGCCCGGCGCTCCGAGGACCAGCGCAAGCTCACCGAGCGCAGCCGAGGTCACCAGCTCGACGAAGCGGTTCGTAGCTTCGTCACGAGCCTGTCGGGCTGCCGCTCGCGCCTCCTCCGCGCGGCCGAGCTGCGCGAGGACGAGGCTTTCGAGCGCGAGGTGGATCGACTCGAAGAGCGGTTGACCAGACTGCTCCGACGCCTCCCGGCCCTCACGGGCGAGCAGCAGAGCTGGCTCGAGGTTCCCGAGCAGCCGCTCGACGTCGGCGAGCAGGAACAGGATCCACGGGCGCGCATTCTCGTCGCCGAGGTCGAGCGCCCGCCGCATGAGGTCGACGAGGGCGTCGCGAGCCCGTACGTGCGAGTCGGTCCAGGTCCAGTGCTCCGCGAGGGACATGAGTGGCTGGTCCATGACGCGGACGTGCTCCGCGGACTGCTGCAGCCTCAACGCTCGCTCGGCGGTCGCAGCGGCTGTCGGTCGACCCAGCAACGTCTCGGCCCCGAGATGCGTGAGGACGACATCGGCAGCCAGGGCGTCGTTGCCCACCTCCGATGCGAGTGCGAGGGCGATCTCCGTGTGTTTCAGTGCATCGTCGAATCGCTCGAAGATCCAGATGCTGGAAGCGGCGACTCCTTCGTGGGCGACCGCGAGCGTCTCGCGATCGTCTCCGGCCTCCTCGACGACTTGGAGGAAGAGCTGCTTCGCCTCCTCGGGGCGCTCGTAGAGGCGAATGCGCGCGAGCACTGCGACCGCCTTCGCTCTGAGCGGTCCGGACGGGAGCGGCGCGATGACCTCTCGAAGCTTCGCCTCGGCGCGTCGCGAGTCGCCGGCCTCGAAGTGCAGGTATGCAGCCTCGACGGCGCGGCGCACGGCGTCGGCGCGACGGTCTGCCGGCGTCAACTGCTCAGCGCAGTCGAGGAGAAGCGCGGCGGGCCGTGGCGCACCACGCTTCCGCGCATGGTCGGCCGCGTCCTCGATGACGGCCGCGACCTCCGCGTCCGGCTCGTCGACGGAGGCGGCCAGTTGCCATGCCCGCGCCTCGGGGTCCTCCAGGAGCTCGGCGAGGCGAGCATGGATCTCGGCCCGACGCCGCGGATCCGCCGTCTCCAGTACTCCGGCGGCGAGTAGGGGATGCGTGAAGCGGATGCGCTCGCCTTCGGTTTCGACGATGCGAGCATCGCGCGCCGGCGCCAGGCCAACATCCCGCCCGACGCCGGACGCCGTCTCTGTGATCGCGATCGTCGGGTGCGCGTGGGCAGCAGCGGCGGTCAGGAACTCACGACTCTCCTGTGGCAACGCGAGCAGGCGACCGTGGACGAGGTCCTGGAGCGAGTCGGGCACGGGCAAGGGCTTTCCAGCCTCGACGGATACGCCGCCGCGCGTCAGCGTTCGGACGATCTCGAGCGCGTAGAAGGGGTTGCCGCCCGACGCCTGTTGCACCTCCGCCAGGAGTGGGCGAGGTAGGGCGACGCCGAGGTGCGACTGAACGACCTGGTGCAGCGTCCCAGGCTCGAGAGGGCCGACGATCAGAACACCACAACTCGGCGTGCGCTTGAGCTCGTCCAGCACCGAGCTTTCGACTCCGCTGCGCCGTGCGAGCAGCAGCCCGACGCGCTCGGACCTCAGTCGCCGGGCGGCGTAGGCGAATGCAGCAGCCGACGCCGCGTCGAGCCACTGCACATCGTCCACCGCGAGGAGCAGCGGACGAGTGGATGCGAGGCCTCTAAGGGCATTGAGGAGCGCCACCCCGGACGTGTGGACGTCCGGAGCAGGGCCTGCGACGTCCTCGAGCACGAGCGCGCGTGCGAGCGCCGAGCGCTGCCCCTCCGGCAGCGGCTCGAGAGCCTCCTCGAGGACCGGGTCGAGAAGGTCACCGAGCCCCGAGAAACTGAGCGCTGTCTCGCTCTCCGCGGGCTGCGCCTGCAACACGCGGAGCCCGTCGGGGTCGGCGGCGTCGACAACCGATCGCCACAGCGTCGTCTTCCCCATGCCGGCCTCCCCTTCGAGCACGAGCGTGGACGCTCCGTCGGAGATCCTCGAGACGAAGTCGCGAAGGGCACCGAGCTCGGCGTCCCGCCCTACGACGACAGCCGGCATTGCCCGCGATCGTACGCCCAGGAATACTGCATTTCCATGGGATTCACGATCTTCCGTGCCTCCGATCTCGAGTGGACCGAGCGCGACGACGGCAGCGGGAGGACGCTGGCGGGCCTGTCCGACGCGATGACGAGGTCGCGTGCGAACCTCTGGCGCTACCCGCCGGGCGCACGCGGCAAGCGGCACGCGGACAAGGCACAGGAGGAGGTCTTCGTGGTGCTGGAGGGCACGCTGACCGCCGACCTCGGCGATCCGCCCGAGCGGCACCTGTTGGAGCGCGGAGGCGTCCTCGTCGTCCAGCCCGAGACGATCCTGCAGCTGCGGAATACCGGGGAGGACGAGCTCGTCCTCTTCATCTACGGCGCCCCGCCCGAGCAGGCCGGAGCCGAGTTCTTCGACTCCGTTCCCTAGGCGGCGGCTGGAGCCGCGGCCTCGACGCGCTCGAAGACGAGCTCGCCACCGACCGCGTCGACGCGAACCGTGTCGCCCTCGGAGAACCGCCCCTCCAGCAGCTCGAGCGCGAGCGGGTTCTCGACGAGGCGCTGGATGGCGCGCTTCAGCGGCCGCGCGCCGTACGCGGGATCCCAGCCCTCCTCTGCGAGGAGCTCCTTCGCCTCGACGGTCACCTCGAGCTCGATCCGCCGTTCCGCAAGCCGCTCACGGAGCCGCGCCAGCTGGAGCTCGACGATGTCGGCGAGCTGTTCGCGCGTCAGCGCCTCGAACGAGACGACCTCGTCGACGCGGTTGAGGAACTCCGGCCGGAAGCGATCGCGGAGCTCGTTCGGCGAGCGGATGTTCGAGGTCATGATGATCACGGTGTTGCGAAAGTCGACCGTGCGGCCTTGCCCGTCGGTGAGCCGCCCGTCGTCGAGCAGCTGCAGGAGGACGTCGAAGACCTCGGTGTGCGCCTTCTCGATCTCGTCCAGGAGGACGACGGTGTACGGACGACGGCGCACCGCCTCGGTCAGCTGCCCGCCCTCCTCGTACCCGACGTACCCCGGGGGCGCGCCGACGAGCCGCGCGACCGTGTGCCGCTCCTGGTACTCGGACATGTCGAGCCGCACCATTGCGCGCTCGTGGTCGAACATGAACTCGGCGAGGGCGCGCGCGAGCTCCGTCTTCCCGACGCCCGTCGGTCCGAGGAAGATGAACGAGCCGATCGGGCGATTCGGATCCTGCAGGCCCGAGCGTGCGCGCCGCAGCGCGTTCGCCACCGCCTCCACTGCCTGATCCTGGCCGACGAGCCGTTGGTGGAGCCGCTCCTCCATGTGGATGAGCTTCTCGACCTCGCCCTCGAGCAGGCGCGACACGGGAATCCCCGTCCACGAGGAGACGACGGCCGCGATGTCGTCCTCGTCGACCTCCTCCTTCACCATCGGGGTCTCGGTGCGCTGCTCGCGCTCTTCGAGCTCCTTCTCGAACTCGGGGAGGACCCCGTACCGGATCTCGGCGACCCGTGCGAGGTTCCCGGCACGCTCCTCGCGCTCGGCCTCCATGCGCAGCTCGTCGATCTGGCGCTTGATGTCCGCGACGCGCTGCAGCGACTCCTTTTCCCGCGACCACCGCGCAGCGAGCTCGTCGCGAACGGCCTTCGCATCGGCGAGCTCGCGCTCGACCGGCTCCCGCACGGCGTCGCTCTCGTTCGCCATCGCGGCCAGCTCGATCTCGAGCTGGCGCACGCGGCGGTCGGCCTCGTCGAGCTCGACGGGCGACGAGTCGATCTCCATGCGCAGGCGCGACGCCGACTCGTCGACGAGGTCGATCGCCTTGTCCGGGAGGTAGCGGTCGGTGATGTAGCGGTCGGAGAGAACGGCCGCGGCGACGAGCGCGGAGTCGCGGATCTCGACGCCGTGGTGCGCCTCGTAGCGCTCCTTCAGGCCGCGGAGGATCGCGATCGAGTCCGCAACCGACGGCTGGCCCACGAAGATCGGCTGGAAGCGCCGCTCGAGTGCGGCGTCCTTCTCGATGTGCTTGCGGTACTCGTCGAGCGTCGTCGCACCCACGGCGCGCAGCTCCCCTCGAGAGAGCATCGGCTTCAGGAGATTGGCGGCGTCGACCGCGCCCTCGGCCGCACCGGCCCCGACGATGGTGTGCAGCTCGTCGATGAAGAGCACGATGTCGCCGGCCGCGTTCTGGATCTCGGCGAGCACGGCCTTCAGCCGCTCCTCGAACTCGCCGCGGTACTTGGCACCGGCGAGCAGCGCGCCGACGTCGAGCGCCCACACGCGCTTCCCCTTGAGGCCTTCTGGCACGTCGCCGGCGACGATGCGCTGCGCGAGGCCCTCGACGATCGCCGTCTTCCCCACGCCGGGCTCGCCGATGAGCACCGGGTTGTTCTTCGTCCGGCGCGAGAGCACCTGGATGACACGCCGGATCTCCTCGTCACGTCCGATGACCGGATCGAGCTTGCCGAGCTCGGCGAGGTCGGTCAGGTCGCGGCCGTACTTCTCGAGTGCCTGGAAGGTGCCTTCCGGATCCTGCGACGTGACCTTCTGCCCGCCCCGCACGCTCTCGAGTGCCTCGAGCAGCGCGTCGCGGGGCACGACGTCCAGCGCGAGCAGGAGGTGCTCGACGGAGACGTACTCGTCGCCGAGCGCTCGCATCTCGTCGAACGCGGCGTCGAGGACGCGGCTGAGCCGAGCCGACGCTTGCGGCTGTGCCCCCGATCCGGAGACGGTGGGGAGCTGGCCGAGTCGTGCCTCGGCCTCCGCGCGCAGCGTCGCAGCGCCGTAGCCGGCACGATCGACGAGGGTCCGCGGCAGCTCCTGGTCGAGAAGCGCCAGCGCCAGATGGTCCGGGGTGAGCTCCGGATTGCCCACGCGCCGCGCGACCTCCTGCGCCGCCGCGATCGCCTCCTGGCTCTTGAGTGTCAGCTTCTGGAAGTCCATGTCATCTCGGTGCCGGGTGCTGCGCCGGTCGGTACAGCGTCACCTCGCGCCTGTACGAACGGTGCACGTCTGCGATCTCGGCTCTGAGCTCGCGCTCGAGCCTGTCCATGCGGGCGCGCGTGCGGTTGAGCTCGTCCTGCAGGCGCAGCACGTGCTCTACCCCGGCGAGGTTCAAGCCGAGCTCCGTCGTGAGCCGGTGGATGAGACGCAGGCGCTCGAGGTCGACCTCCGAATACAGCCTGGTACCGCCGGGGGTGCGCCCCGGATGGACGAGCCCCTTCGCCTCGTACAGCCGCAGTGTCTGCGGGTGCATGCCGACCAGGTCGGCGGCGACAGAGATCATGTATCTCGGCCGCTCGGGCATCAGCGATCGATCCCTTCCCACCCGAGCAGTCGCGCAGTGCCGTATGCGACCACGCCGAGACCGAGCGGGAGCCCGACGATCTGCGGCCAGCCTCCTGCGCCGAGCGCGAGCTCGACCGCGTTGAACCCGACGTACAAGCTCGCGAGCACGACGATCGCCGTCCAGCGAGTGCGCAGCGACGCGTTCACGTGCTGAAGACCTCGCGGGGGTTCTCGCGCGACACCTTCCGGTAGCCCTCGAGCGCTTCCTTCTCCGCCTTCGACAGCTTCTTGGGCACGGTGACGTTGACGCGGGCAAGGAGGTCCCCCCTGCCGGATCCCTTGAGATGCGGGACGCCGCGCCCCTTGATGCGCAGGAGCTTCCCACCCTCGGTTCCGCTCGGCACCTTGAGCGACACCGGGCCGTCGGGCGTCGGGATCTCGACCGAAGCGCCGAGTGCGGCTTCCGCGTACGTCACCGGGACGTCGAGCACGAGATCGGAGCCGCGCCGCTCGTACAGCGGCGACGGCTCGACGTCGGCGACGACGTATAGATCCCCGGTAGGTCCGCCGTTGTACCCGGCCTCGCCCTTGCCCTTGAGGCGAATCCGCGTTCCGCTCTTCGCCCCGGCCGGGATCTTCACGGAGTAGCGCTTCGTCGTCCGCTCACGACCGGTCCCGCGGCAGTTCCTGCACGGCTTCTCGACGATCGTGCCGTTCCCGCGGCAGCGCGGGCACGGCTGCGAGAACGCGAACAGGCCCTGCGAGTCCGAGACCACCCCACGGCCGCCGCACTGCGGGCACGCAACCGGCACGGTGCCGGGCTCGGCTCCCGTCCCGTAGCAGACGGAGCAGGCCGTCTCGGCCTCGACCGGCACACGAACCTGCACACCCTTGAGCGAGTCCTCGAACGAGATCCGGACATGGGCCTCGAGGTCGTTTCCGCGCACGGGCTCGCGGCTGGCACTACGGCGTCCGCCGCCTCCGAACATCCCGCCGAGCAGGTCGCCGAGGTTCGAGAGGTCGAACTCCTCGAAGCGCATCCCGCCGACGTCGCCGTCGCCGGGGAAGCTCCGCGCGCCCGCCTGGCCGAAGGTGTCGTATGCCTGCCGCTTCTCCGGGTCGGAGAGCACGTCGTACGCGCCCTGAACCTCCTTGAAGCGCTCCTCGGCACCGGCGTCGCCCGGATTCGCATCCGGGTGGTACTGCCGCGCGAGCTTGCGGTACGCCTTCTTGATGTCCTCCTCGGAGGCGTTCTTCGCAACCCCGAGGAGCTCGTAGGGGTTCGGTGTCATTCCGCGACGATGACGCGGGCAGGACGGACGACTCGGTCGCCGAGTCGGTAGCCGCGCTGGACGACCTCGAGCACCGAGCCGGGCTCGGAGTCGGGGCTCGGCTTCGTCAGGAGCGCTTCGTGGACGTGCGGATCGAAGGGACCGTCGGTCTCGATCTCGACGAGGCCCTCCTTCGCGAGTGCGCCACGGAGCGACTTCTCGACGAGCTTCACGCCGTCCACGAGCTTCGCCTCCTCGTGCTGCTCGCCCGCCTCGAGTGCGCGCTCGAGGTCGTCGAGGATCGGCAGGAGCTCGTGCACGAGCCTCTCGTGCGCGTGCGCGACGAGCCGCTCCTGATCGCGGACGGCACGCTTGCGGTAGTTCTCGAAGTCCGCCTGCACCCGTTGAGCCAGCGCGAGGTACTCGTCGCGGCTCGCCTCCGCCTCTGCAAGTCGCTGCTCGACGGCGGGAGACCCTTGTGACACTGTGTCACAAGGGTCTCTAGTGAGCGCGGCCTCGACGGTCATCTGCTCCCTGTCCTCCGTCGTCACGACTTCGTCGCTTCCTCTTCGTCGATGACCTCGAAGTCGGCGTCCTCGACGACCTCGTCGTCGCTCGCGGCGCCGCCGTTACCCGACGTGTGCGCACCAGCCTGTGCCTGCTGCGCCTGGGCGTAGAGCACCTCGGCGAGCCCGCGCGACGCCTCCTCGAGCGCCGTCGTCTTCGCCTGGATGTCGGCGAGGTCGGAGCCTTCGAGCGCCTGCCGGAGCTCCATGATCCTCCCCTCGATCGTCGCGGCGTCGCTCTCGGGCAGCTTGTCGCGGTGCTCGGCGAGCGTGCGCTCCGTCTGGTACGCGAGCTGCTCGCCCGCGTTGCGGGCATCGGCGAGCTCGCGCAGCTGGTGTGCCTCGCCGGCGTGCGCCTCTGCGTCCTTGATCATGCGATCGACCTCGTCCTCGTTGAGGCCAGAGCCGCCCTCGATCCGGATCTGCTGCTCGTTGCCGGTGCCGAGATCCTTCGCCGACACGTTGATGATCCCGTTCGCGTCGATGTCGAACGAGACGTCGATCTGTGGCGTCCCACGCATCGCCGGGGGGATGCCGACGAGCTGGAACTTGCCGAGCGTCTTGTTGAACGAGACCATCTCGGACTCGCCCTGCGCGACGTGGATCTCGACCGACGGCTGGTTGTCCTCGGCCGTCGTGAACGTCTCGGACTTGCGGGTCGGGATCGTCGTGTTCCGGTCGATCAGCTTCGTGAACACGCCACCCTTCGTCTCGATCCCGAGCGACAGCGGCGTCACGTCGAGCAGGAGGACGTCCTTGACCTCGCCCCGGAGCACACCGGCCTGGATCGCGGCGCCGACGGCCACGACCTCGTCCGGGTTCACGCCCTTGTGCGGGTCTTTGCCGATGAGCTCCTTCACCTTCGCCTGCACCGCCGGCATGCGCGTCATGCCGCCGACGAGGACGACGTGCTCGATGTCGGATGGAGCGAGACCGGCGTCGGCGAGCGCCTGCTTCGTCGGCCCGACCGTCCTCTCGAGCAGGTCGTGCGTGAGCTCGTCGAGCTTCGCGCGCGTCAGCTGGAGGTCGAGGTGCTTCGGGCCTTCGGGCGTCGCGGTGATGAACGGCAGGTTGATCTGCGTCGTCATCGTCGACGACAGCTCGATCTTCGCCTTCTCGGCCGCCTCGTAGAGGCGCTGCAGCGCCATCGGGTCCTGGCCGAGGTCGATGCCCTGGTCGCGCTTGAACTCGGCGATCATCCAGTCGACGATCGCCTTGTCGAAGTTGTCGCCGCCGAGGTGGTTGTCGCCGTTCGTCGCCTTGACGTGATACACGCCCTCGCCGAGCTCGAGCACGGAGACGTCGAACGTCCCGCCGCCGAGATCGAAGACGAGGATCGTGTGCTCGGCACCCTCCTTGTCGAGGCCGTACGCGAGAGCCGCGGCCGTCGGCTCGTTGATGATGCGGAGGACGTTGAGGCCGGCGATCTTGCCCGCGTCCTTTGTCGCCTCGCGCTGCGCGTTGTTGAAGTAGGCGGGAACCGTGATCACGGCGTCGGCGACTGACTCGCCGAGGTATGCCTCCGCATCGGCCTTGAGCTTCTGGAGGATCATGGCCGAGATCTCCTGCGGTGCGTACTCCTTGTCGTCCGCCTCGACGCGCACGTCGTCGTTCGGGCCCTTGTCGACCTCGTACGGGACGATCTTCATCTCCTCGGAGACCTCGTCGAACTTGCGCCCCATGAAGCGCTTGATCGAGAAGACGGTGTTCTGGGGGTTCGTGACCTGCTGGCGCTTCGCCGGCGCGCCGACGAGCCGCTGGCCGTCACGACCGAAGGCGACGACGGACGGTGTCGTGCGTCCGCCCTCCGCGTTCGGGATGACGGTGGGCTCCGATCCCTCGAGCACGGCCATACACGAGTTGGTCGTCCCGAGGTCGATGCCGATGGTCTTCGCCATGTGCTCCTGCTCCTTTGGTTGAGTCCCTACAGTGTGAAAACCTAAGCGGTACCGTAGCAGATCCCACCAGCAGGAGAGCATTCCTCGCACGGAGAACACCGCACGTGATGCCGTTCAAGCTCCTGAGCGATCGCAACCTCGAACGGATCAATCGCGCCGTCATCTCGGGACGGATCATCCCCTACCTCGTCGCGGTGATGTTCACGGTAGGCGCCGCCGGAACCGCCGCAGTCCGGATCCTCAGCCCCAACAGCTTTCAGAGCCTCGGCGACGCAGCATGGTGGTCGGCGACCACCGTGACGACGATCGGGTACGGCGACGTCGTGCCGGGAACGAGCGGCGGCCGGGTCATCGCCGTGTTCGTGATGTTCGCGAGCGTCGCGACCGTGTCGTTCGCGACCGCCGTCCTGACGGCGTCGTTCGTCGGGTATCAGCAACGCCGGCTCGGCCCCGAGACCGGCCGTCACCAAGAACTCGTCGAAACGCTGGCGCGGATCGAGACGCGGATCGAGGCGATCGAGCGGCGGCAGCCCGGCTAGCGGTAGATCCCAATTACGACGCCGCCCGCGACGACGAAGACGGCGCCGGCGACGAGACGTCTGCCGACGCGCTCCGACCGCCCGAGGACGAGCGCTGCGAGGAGCACGCCCCACAGCGACTCAGTGGCGACGAGGGGCGAGACGACCGTCACGAGGCCGCGGTAGTACGCCTCGAACAGGCAGACGTACGATAGCCCGAAGACGATGCCCGCCGGCGCGAACGCGCGCGCGTCGCGTGCGCGAAGTGGAGCACGGGAGAGGAGGACGAAGACTGTCATGACCACGGCTCCGGCGGCGAGCGTGGCGAGAGCGGCGACTCCCGGGGACACGTCCGTGTCGATCGAGAGCCAGCGGACGAGGTTGTCACGTGCCGCGAAGATGAACGTTGCGACGAGGGCGAGCGCAAGCCCTCGCGTGCGAACGTGCTCCGGCCGTTGTCGCTCGCTCACGAGGAGCGAGCCTCCGGCGACGATGAGGATCGCGCCCGCCACGAGCGCCGCCTCGAGCGGCTCCCCGAGAAGGACGACTGCGATCGCGATGGAGAACAGCGGAGCCGTGCCGATCACAACCGACGTTCGCGCAGCGCCCGCCTCACGAATAGCGAACGCGAACAGGTATTGCGAAACACCGGGGCCGAGCATCCCGGCGAGCAGGAACGGCCACACGCTCGTCGTGAGACCGCGCTGCACGAGCGCGAACGGCAACACGACACAGAGAGCGACCAGAACGGAGAAGAGCGCGCCGCCCTCGGCAAGCGCTCCGCGCCGGAATGCGACTCTCATGGCGACGGTCGTCGCGCCGAACAGAACCGCGGACGCGAGCCCGAGGACGACGGCGTCCACGATCAGGCGGTCCGGCCGGCGATGCGCCTGAGCGTGAGGGCCGCCGCCGGCTCCGCGAGCAGGATCCCGAGCATCATCACGCCGCATCCGAGCCACCCCGCCCAGCCGAGGACCTCGTCGGCGAGGAGCACACCGAAGATCGCGGCGAACGGGGCCTCGAGGGTGAAGACGAGCGCGGCGCGAGCCGCTGTCGTCCGCGCCTGCACCCACGTCGCGATGAGGTAGCCGAGAGCGCCGGCGAAGACTCCGGTGACGATGAGCGCGCCCCAAACGGTCGCGCCGTGGGGCATCTCGAGCTCGCCGAGCGCGAGAGCGATCACGATGAATCCGACGGCGGAGGTCGCCATCTGCAGGAACGTGAGCGCACGTGGGTCGTACCGCGGTGCGTAGCGCTCCATCGCGGTGATCTGCAGCGCCTGGAACACCGCGTTCGCGAGCACGAGCAGGTTGCCGACAGCGGATCCGCCAGGCACGCCGCTCAGCAGGAGCATGCCGACGACTGCAAATGCGATTCCGGCCCAGAGGGCGCGTGGAACCGGAGTCCCGAAGAAGAGGAGCGCCAGGAGCGGGGTGAAGACGACGTACAGCCCGGTGATGAAGCCCGTGCTGGCCACAGTCGTGAGCTCGAGGCCCGCGGTCTGGAAGCCGTACGCGGTCGCGAGCAGCGCGCCGACCCCGATTCCGACGAGGTAGCCCTCTCGCGGGAGACGCAGGAGCGAGCGAAAGGCGAACGGTGCGAGGACGACGGTCGAGATCGTGAACCGGACCGCCAGGAACGCGAAGAGCGGATACAGCGCGAGCGCGTTCTGGACCTGGACGAAGGTGACTCCCCAGATCGCGGTGACGCCGACCAGCGCGAGAAGTGGGGCCCGCCGGCTCACGCGCGGGATTCTCTACGCTGCGCTTGGATGACCGTCACGGATACGCTCGGCCGGCCGGTACGCGATCTGCGGATCTCCGTCACCGACCGCTGCAACTTCCGCTGCGTGTACTGCATGCCGAAGGAGGTCTTCGGCCACGAGTACCGGTTTCTGCCGCGGCGCGAGCTCCTCACCTTCGAGGAGATCGAGCGCGTCGCGCGCGTCTTCGTCGACCTCGGCGTCCGCAAGCTCCGCATCACGGGAGGGGAGCCGCTCCTGCGCCGCGATCTCGAGCACCTGGTCGCGGGGCTGGCCGCGATCGACGACGAGCTCGACGTTACGCTGACGACGAACGCCGCACTGCTCGCGCAGAAGGCCCAGGCGCTCGCCGACGCGGGGCTCTCACGCATCACGGTGAGCCTCGACTCGCTCGACGACGAAGTGTTCCGCGCCATGAACGACGTCGACTTCCCGGTCGCCCGCGTCCTCGCCGGAATCGATGCGGCGGCAGCCGCCGGCCTGCCGGTGAAGGTGAACGTCGTCGTCAAGCGTGGCTTGAACGAGGGGTCGGTGCTCGACATCGCCCGCCGCTTCCGTGGCACGGGACATACGGTTCGATTCATCGAGTTCATGGACGTCGGCGCCACGAACGGGTGGCGACTTGACGACGTCGTGCCTGCGACAGAGATCGTCTCCACGATCGGCGCCGAGTTCCCGCTCGAGCCGATCGAGGCCGCGTACCGCGGCGAGGTCGCCGAGCGCTACCGGTACCTCGACGGAGCGGGCGAGATCGGCGTCATCGCGTCTGTCACGCAACCGTTCTGCGGCGACTGCACGCGGGCGCGGATCTCGGCGGACGGAAAGCTCTACACCTGTCTCTTCGCGGTCCGGGGTCACGACCTGCGCGCGTTGCTCCGCTCGGACTCGGCCCACCAGCTCGAGGAGACGATCCGCGCGGTGTGGACGCGACGCGCCGACCGCTACTCCGAGATCCGCACGGCGGACACGAGCGCGCTGCGCAAGGTCGAGATGTCGTACATCGGCGGCTAGCCCTGGCTACGCCGTCGGCTCGGTCGCGGCCGCTGCCGCGATCTGCCGCTGCCTCGCGAACAGCCCGCGCCCCGGCTCGAGGCTCGTCCTTCCCGAGCGGAGGATCACCGCGACGGACATGAGCACCGCGACGCCAGCGACGGCCATCTGCGTGGTGATCTCCTCGTCGAGGATGAGCCAGCCGAGGGCCACCGCGACGATCGGGTTGACGTAGGCGTACGTCGACACGAGCGAGATCGGTGCGGCTCGGAGCAGCCAGACGTAGGTCGTGAACCCGACGAAGCTCCCGACGACGACGAGGTAGCCGAGGGCGAGTACCGCGTCGGTCGTCCACGTCGCGTCACCGATCTCGCCGGACACGAGCGAGTAGCCCGCGAGCAGGATCCCGCCGCACAGCGAGGCGAGCCCGGCCGAGACGAGTGGTCGCTTGGGCAGCGGAGCTCTGCGCGAGTAGAGGGACCCGATCGCCCAGCACATCGCGCCGAGAACGATCACGAGAGCGCCGAGTCGGTCGACCGAGCCATCGCCGAACGGGTCGAAGAGAATCGCCAGGCCGGCGAACCCGACCGCGATGCCCGCGTAGGCCAGTGCGGGGAGCCGCTTGCCGAATCCCACCCGGTCGAAGAGCGCCATCCAGATCGGGATTGTCCCCACGAGCAGCGCAGCCACCCCTGCCGGCACGGTCTGCTGGGCCCAGGCGAGCGACCCGTGCCCGGTGACGAACAGGAGGCCGCCGAAGACGAAGGCGGCACCGATTTGACGACGGCCGATGCGATCGTCCGCACGGTCCCCCCGCGGAAGTGCGAACGCGAGCAGGACGCCGCCGGCGACGAGGTGGCGCAGGGACATCGCGAGGAAGGGCGGCAGGTCTCGAATCACGATTGCGAGCGCGATGAAGGTCGACCCCCAGACGAGATACACCGTCACGAGGGCGAGCCACACCCGCACGCCGTATCGCGCTGCCACGCCGTGATCCTGCCGTCTCTGCGACCATCAGCTCAAGTCCTCTTGCCGCGTTGGTCGATCAGTCGCGCTGATCCCCTCTGCATGTATGCGGACCGCCTCGTTAGAATCGACGTGTCGTGTCGAGCTTCGTCGCCGAGACATCCCGGCGCCTGCCACGCGGCTGGGCGCACCTGGCCCTCCAGTTCGCGATCTGGATGGGCTTCTACGTCGTGTACCAGATCGTCCGCGGTGCCGCCGACCGCGACGTCGGCGACGCCTTCCACAACGGCGAGTGGGTCATCCGGACGCAGCAACACCTGGGCGCGCTCTTCGAGCCCACGGTTCAGCGCTTCGTCGACAGCTCGGCCGTCCTCGTCACGCTGACGTCGTACACGTACTGGCTGTCCCAGTTCGCCGTCGTCGGCGCAACGCTCCTCTGGGTCTACTTCCGCCACCACGAGCGCTTCGCCGGATTCCGGAACTGGCTGATCATCGCGAACCTCGTCGGCCTCGTCGGCTACATCGTGGTGCCGACTGCGCCGCCGCGGATGTTCCCGGAGTGGGGATTCGTCGACACGCTCTCGCAGTACTCGTCGATCAATCACGACAGCGGGCTCATCGCCTTCGCCTCGAATCCGTACGCCGCGATGCCGAGCCTCCACTCGATGGACGCGCTCATCGTCGGGATCGTCATGTTCGGGGTGGTTCGATCGAAGCTCGCGAAGGCACTCTGGCTCGCGTGGCCGATCTGGGTGGGGTTCGCGGTCATCTCGACCGGCAACCACTACTGGCTCGACGTCGTCGCCGGCTTCGCGCTCGCGCTCTTGACCGGGTTGGTGCTCAGCCGGACCCGGCTGCTCCGCCTCCGGCAGGCGTGACCGACCAGCAACCCGCGCCCGAGCCGCGGGTCAGTCAGCTGGACCGGGTCAAACAGGAGTACACCCAGGCAGCCCGCGAGATCCTGCAGCGCTCGATGCGCGGGGTCGCGAAGACGAAGCTGACCCCGGACATGCTCACACTCGCCGGCGTCTCGCTGTGTCTCGCCGGCGCCGTCCTCGTCGGCTTCGAGCAGCGCAACGAGAAGCTCTTCTTCTGGCTCGGCGGCTTCCTGTTCGTCGTCGGGTCGGTCGCGGACATCCTCGACGGCGCGCTGGCGCGCGCCGCGAGCAAGGGAACGGTCTTCGGAGCATTCCTCGACTCGACCTTCGACCGGCTCGGCGAGGCCGCGATGCTCACCGCGATCGGTCTCGCCTTCATGCGAGACGGGAACGAGGTCGCGCTCGTCGCGACGTTCGCTGCGGTCATCGGATCGTTCCTCGTCTCGTACACGCGCGCGAAGGCCGAGGCGCTCGGCCTCCGGGGCGACGTCGGGTTCGGCTCGCGCGTCGAGCGTGTCGTCCTCATCTCGGTCGGACTCGGCCTCGCGCCGTGGGGGCTCCTTCAGTGGCCGATCTACGTCCTCGCCGCGATGGCCTGGATCACCGTGGTGCAGCGGATGCTCTTCGTCCGCCGACAGCTGCGCGAGATCGCCGAAGGCTGATTTGCTGGCGGATCCGACGGTCCGCTGTCACCATCGGCGCGTGAGACACACGATGCCGCTCGTGGTTCTCGTCGCCGGGCTTGCACTCCTCGCGTCGGTGCCCGCAGCCGCGTCGCCGTCCGAGCCGTCCGCGCGCGTCCAGCTCGGCGTCCTCGGCAGCCCCGCCCGCTTCCAGCAGCAGACGGGCCAGCGCTCGACGGTCCTGCACTCCTTCATCGGCTGGCACCAGCCGAACACGATCCCGAAGCTCCTCGCCCAGCTCGCGCCACTGCCGATGATCGCGATCAAGACCGGAGGCGTCGTCACGCCGCTCGACATCGCGCAGGGTCGCGGTGACCCGTTCCTGCTCGCGCTCAATAGCGCACTCGCCGACTTCGGCGCGACGGTCTACGTCCGCCCCATGCCCGAGATGAACGGGCACTGGAACGAGTACTCGGCGTTCAGCAAGGACGGCTCGTCGAAGGGGCCGCGCTACTCGACGCAAGCGTTCCGCCGCGCGTTCGCACGGATCGCGCTCATCGCACGAGGCGGGCCCGCACGGAAACTGAACCCACAGCTTCGCAAGCTCGGCGGGCCTGTCGTACCGAGCGATCTCCCGGTCACCGAGGCGCGGATGGTCTGGAACCCTCAGGGGTACGGGGCGCCGGACATCCCCGCAAACGCGGCGCAGGCGTACTACCCCGGTGACGCGTTCGTAGATGTCGTGGCCAACGACATCTACGACCAGGGCTTCAAGGCGGCATGGGAGGCCAACGACGCGCTGTACGCGGCGCACCCGCGCAAGCCCTACGCGATCGCCGAGTGGGGCCTCTGGGGGATCGACGATCCCGCCTACGTCGAGAAGATGGCCGCCTGGGTCAAGAGCCATCCACGGACGGAGCTCCTCGCGTACTTCTCGAGCAGGCCCGGGTCGATTTGGGATCTCGCGAGCAAGCCGCGCAGCCGAACCGCTTACCGGAGGATGATCACGCCGCTCGGACGCTGACTGGCAACAGCGCAGCATGTCCGCTAGAGTGCTAGCAGTTTGGCTGCTAGCACTTCACCGAACCGTACGAGCATTTTGGTCAGGATGCCTGCTCCTCTTAAGGAGGCGCTCGTCCGCGAGACGGCGCGCCGCACCTCGAACGTGAACGACGTAGCCGTCGGCATCCTCGCCGACGAGTTCGGCGTCCACTACGAGCCGACCGGCCGGCGGCGCAAAGTGCTAGCAGGCTCCAGCCCCGTTCTGCTCCTCCGCGTCCCGCAGGAGCTGAAGGACGAGATCCATGCGGAGGCGTCGCGGCGCGGCTCCAACGCGAACGACGTCATCCTCGCCGCGCTCGCCGACGGCCTCGGCGTCCCGGCTCAGTCGAACCGAAAGGGAAGGAAACTCATGGCCTCGACGAACGGCTCGAAGAACGGCGCGCGTGCGAAGGACAAGGTGCGCGTCGCGATCATCGGTGTGGGCAACTGCGCCAACTCGCTCCTGCAGGGGGTCGAGTACTACAAGGACGCGAAGGCGGAGGACACTGTTCCCGGCCTCATGCACGTCGACCTCGGCGGATACCACATCTCGGACATCGAGTTCACCGCTGCCTTCGACGTCGTGAAGGGCAAGGTCGGCGTCGATCTCGCCGACGCGATCTGGGCGCATCCCAACGACACGATCAAGTTCTCGGACGTGCCGAAGACCGGCGTGAAGGTCTCGCGCGGCATGACGCACGACGGGATCGGCAAGTACATGGCGCAAGTCGTCGAGAAGGCTCCGGGCTCGACCGACGACGTGGTCGGGATCCTCAAGGAGACCGGCACCGACGTCGTCGTCAACTACCTCCCGGTCGGCTCGGAGGCAGCGACGAAGTGGTACACGGAGCAGATCCTCGAGGCAGGCGTCGCGATGGTGAACTGCATGCCCGTCTTCATCGCGCGCGAGCGGTACTGGCAGAAGCGCTTCGAGGAGGCAGGCGTGCCGATCATCGGCGACGACATCAAGTCGCAGGTCGGCGCGACGATCACGCACCGCGTCCTCACCACGCTCTTCGGTGACCGCGGTGTCCACCTCGACCGCACGATGCAGCTGAACGTCGGCGGCAACTCCGACTTCCGCAACATGCTCGAGCGCGAACGTCTCGAGTCGAAGAAGATCTCGAAGACGAACGCGGTCACGTCGATGCTCGACTACGACATCGGCGAGACGAACGTCCATGTCGGACCGTCGGACTACGTGCCGTGGCTCACCGATCGCAAGTGGGCGTACATCCGGATGGAGGGCTCGTCGTTCGGCGACGTGCCGCTCAACGTCGAGCTCAAGCTCGAGGTGTGGGACTCGCCGAACTCGGCCGGCATCGTCATCGACGCCGTCCGCCTGGCGAAGCTCGCACTGTTGAACGGCATCGCGGGCTCGCTCGAGGCGCCGAGCGCCTACCTCATGAAATCGCCGCCGAAGCAGATCCGCGACGACGAGGCACGCGAGGACATCGAGCGGTTCATCGTCAAGAACGCGGTCGCCACGAAAAAGGCGGCCGCGAAGGCGTGAGCGGATCCCGCTACGCGCGGATCTTCTGGATCGGGGCAGCGGGGACGCTCGTCCTCGCCGCTCTGATCGGGATCTCCTCGCTGCTCCGAAGCGACTTCTCGGACACCGACTGGCAGATCCTCCTCACGCTCCTGACGCTTCTCGTGTCCGCCGGCACGGCGGTTGCCGGCCTCACTGTCGCCGAGCGGGGCCTTGGGATCGGCTGGGCCGCGGTAGGTCTGTCGGTCGTCGCGTTCATCGTCATCGCCGCATCGACGTGGGACGGTTTCGACAGCGAGGACTTGGCCAAGCTGGCGGGTACGGCGGCCTTCGCGCTCGCCGCCACGCTGCTCGGCACGACGCAGCTCGTCCTCCATCGGGGGCACCACACCTGGCTCGTCGTCGTCACCTGGGTGGCGCTCGCCCTCGCGGCCGTGACGTCGACGAGCGCGCTCTGGAGCGAGAGCGATGGCGACACGTGGAAGGTCGCGGCGTCCTTCTGGATCATCGGCGTCGTGGGCTGGCTCAACCTGCCGGTGCTGCAGCGCTTCTCCGCTGCGGGCGCGGCGCCGGGTCCCGAGCGTCTCGTTGCAGAGCTGGACGGAGTCGAGCTCGTCGCCACCCGCTCGAGCGAAGGCGTCGCAGTCGAGCTGCATCCGGGCGAGCGCCTCGTGCTGCGGCGACGGGGCTAGCGCTCGACCCGAGGCGCCGAATCCTCGGCGACGAAGCCCACGCGCTTGTGCGACTGGTCGCAGAACGGCTTCGTGCGCGAGTGCCCGCACCGGCACAGGACGATCCCACTGCCTGCAGGGCGCACGAACTCGTTGCCCTCGGCGTCGATCACCCTCACCGGCCCTTCGACCTTGTAGGGCCCGTTCACCCTGGCCTTGATCGTGATCTCGACCATCGAGCCAGTGTAGGGGCGAGGCTTGCCTCGCCCCTACACTCCGACGCGTGAGCCTCAGGATCTGCTTCGTCACGCCGTTCGCGTGGTCGCAGCCGCACGAGGTCAACGCGCACGTGGACGGCGCGGCCAAGGCGCTGCGCGCTCGCGGCCACGAGGTGACGATCCTCGCGCCATCGTCCCGTGGGCGCGACCTCCTAGCCGGCCGCCGAGCTCTCCAGCGTGGCTCCGACGCCGACGTGATCGCGGTCGGCCCGTCGATCCCGCTGTCGCGCCGTACGAACATCGGTGTGCCCGTCGCGGTGCGGGCCAACCTTCGCCTCGCGCTCACGAAGGGGCGGTTCGACGTCGTCCACGGCTTCGAGCCGGGGCTCCCGAGCATCTCCTACCTCGCTCTCACCTCCACTCATGCCCTTACGGCAGCGACGTTCTTCTCCGAGGACCGGCTCGTCTACCCGGCACGCCGCTCGCGTCGCGACCGGTTGCGTGCACGAGTCGACTCGCTGCTCGCGACCTCCCAGGCGACGGCGGAGGCCGCGAGTGAGCGCTTCGAGGGTGAGTACAGCGTCGTTCCCCTTGGGGTCGACGTCGACACGTTCGCACCTGGCGCGAAGAGGGACCTCCTCGTCGTCGAGCTCGAGGCCTCGGGTCGCGTCACCACCCGCGCGCTGCTGCGGCTCCTCGCCGAGCTAGGCGGCTGGGACGCACTGCTCCTGCATACGAAGCCGCTCGGGTTCCGGCCCGCGATCCCGAGATCGGTGCGCGGTCGCGTCCACGTGCGCGCCATGCGTGGCACACAGAAGCGGGTCGACGCCCTCGCGCCCGCAGCGATCTTCGTTGCCGCACCGGGCGGCGAGGAACGGCTCGCTCTCGAGGCCGCGGCCTGCGGGGCGGCTGTCGTCGTCGTCGAGAGCGAGGACGACGCAGCGGCAGCCGTCGAGCGACTCGCCCGCAACCACGCCGAGCAATCGGCTGAAGGAGAGGCCGCCCGCCGATATGCCGAAACCCAGAGCTTCGACGCGGTCGCGGATCAGCTGGACGGGGTGTACGCGCGACTGACGCGGAAGCGCCGGCCGCGTACGCGCGAGGAGGCAGACCCGCTCGCGGATCGCGACTGGATCACGATCGACCTCCACATGCACACGGACTGGTCGCACGACTGCTCGATCCCGGCGCAGGAGCTCGTCGAGCACGCCGAGTCGATCGGGCTCGGTGGGATCGCCGTCACCGACCACAACGTGTTCGGCGGCGCGCTGGAAGCGGTCGAGCTGGCGGCCGACCGCGATTTGATCGTGATCCCGGGCGAAGAGGTGAAGACCGACAACCAGGGCGAGGTGATCGGGCTCTTCCTCGAGGAGGAGATACCGCGAGGGATGACATTCGCCGAGACCCTCGCGGCGATTCGCGACCAGGGCGGCCTCGTCTACGTCCCCCACCCCTTCGATCGCATGCACGCCATCCCGGACCCGGCGACGCTCCATCGCCATCTCGCCGAGATCGACGTGCTCGAGGTCTACAACGCGCGGCTCCTGCGGGAGTCGTTCAACGACGAGGCGCTTCGCTTCGCGCGGAAATACCGCCTCCTCCAGGGTGCGGGCTCGGACGCACACGTCCTGCAGGGCGTGGGAACCGGGGCCGTGAGGATGCGCCGCTTCGACGGGCCGGAGGAGTTCCTCCTGTCGCTCCGGACAGCCGAGATCCTGCGCCGGCCGAAGTCGCTCGCCTACCTGCAGTCGCTCAAGTGGGTCGCCCAGGTCAAGGAAAGGGTTCGCTGAGGGAGAAGGTGGTCCAGACTCCGTGCCCGCCTCCGTGCCCACCGACGAGATCTACGAGCGGTATCTCAAGAAGGCGATCTCCGAGATCAACGAGCTCGGGGACGAGCTCGCGCGCGCGGGCGACGAGCTCCGCATCCCCGTCGTCGGCTCGGGGCACCCGCTGGCCGACATCATGCTGCTGAAGTTCTCTCCGCAGCCCTCGGAGATCCAGGAAGGCGTTGCCTTCTTCGGACGCTCGGGACAGGCGGTGCTGAAGTCGCTGCAGCGCCTGCACGTCGATCCGCTCGCGGTCTACGGCACGAACTGTCTCAAGTTCGGCACAGAGGATCCGGCGGACGCCGCCGCCTGGTTGACGCGGGAGCTCCACATCGTCCAGCCGACGCTCGTCGTCGCGATGGGCGACCGGACGGTCGACTTCGTGAACGACCTCGAGTTCCCGCTCTCCGATCGCCTCGACGGCGAGGACGGCGGGACGATGCAGCGTTTCACACCGACGATCCAGGCGCTCGTCACACCGGACATCGACGGGGCCCTCGACGAGGCGCCCATGAAGACCGCGTTCTGGAACGCCTTCAAGGCGCTCGGCCCGTGGTGGGCGGAGCAGCCGCCGTATTAGCGCGCAAGACTGGAATCCGCGAGCGCGGATTCCAGTCGCGCGAAGATCCCTGAAGGCGGCCGCTTCGCGGCCGCGTCGCTATGACCGTTCACCCCTCACATCCGCTCAGCCGAAGCCGGGGGGCGGCGCTCGCCGGTCTGCTGGTCGTCCTCGCCGTCTACGGCGCTTGTGCCCGACACCTCCCGGGTCTTCCCTCCGGTGTCGACGTCGTCTTCCACGCAGTCGTCGTGTTTCCGGCGTTCGCCGCGGCGATCTGGCTCGCCCTCCCCCTGGCGCGCATGCGAACGCTGTCACTCTTCCTGCTCGCTGCCGGCGCGGGAGCCATCGCCCTCGTGCTCGCCCTGCTCGACGTCGACTCCGTCGCCAACGTCGCCAAGCTGGCCTGCTACGCCCTCGCGGGCTTCTGGTTCCTCACGCTGTTCGAGGAGCTGTGGTGGATCGGGCTCGTCGCCGTGCTCGTCCCCTGGGTCGACATCTGGTCCGTGGCGGCCGGGCCGACCGAGTACGTCGTGGAAGAGCGCCCCGGGATCTTCGAGAACGTCGCGGTCGGCTTCCCGAGCCCGGGCGAGACCGCAACGGTGAGCCTCGGCCCACCCGATGTCGTGTTCTTCTCGCTCTTCCTCGCGGCCGCCGACCGCTTCCGACTTCGCGTCGCAGCGACGTGGATCGCGATGTGTGCATGCCTCGCCGCGACTCTCGTCCTGGTGTGGTCGTGGGACAGCGTCGCCGGGCTCCCCGCGCTGCCCGCCGTCTGCCTCGGCTTCCTGCTGCCGAACGCCGACCTGCTCTGGCACGACGTCCGCAGGGCTCGTGCAGGCGCTAGCGAGGCAGGCTGAGCGCCGACACCGACTCGACGTGCGGCGTGTGCGGGAACATGTCGAGCGGGCGGCAGCGCTCGAGCTCGTAGCCGTACTCGTCGCGGAGAACCTGGAGGTCCGAGGCGAGCGTCGTCGGGTTGCACGACACGTAGACGAGACGCGGCGCACGGAGATCGCCCGTCCGTCGCAGCGCCTTCCCGGCGAGCCCTGCGCGCGGCGGGTCCACGACGACGAGGTCCGGGCTCCCCGCCTCCTCGCGGAGCTCCTCGATCGTCTGCCCGACGTTCCCGGCGAAGAACCGCGCGTTCCCGATCCCGTTGAGCTCGGCGTTCTCGATCGCGCAGGCCACGGCCTCCTCGGAGATCTCGAGCCCCCAGACGGAGCGTGCTCCAGCCGCGAGCGCGAGGCCGATGGTGCCGGTCCCGCAGTAGAGGTCGTAGACGTTCTCGTCACCCGTGAGGGCTCCGAAGTCGCGGGCGAGCTCGTACAGCCGCGCTGCCATCGCCGTGTTCGTCTGCAGGAAGGCGGAGGGCCGGATGCGGAAACGCAGCCCGAGGATCTCCTCCTCGATCGCTTCCTGCCCCCACAGGAGCTTCGTGGGGAGGTTCGTCTGCTCCGCCGGCGTGTCGTTGATCGCCCAGTGGATCGAGCGCACCTCGGGGAAGCGGCGCAGGACGTCGACGAAGTAGCCGGTCTCGAAGTGCTCGCCGGGTGCGGTGACGAGGACGACGAGAGCCTGCCCCGTGTTCCTCCCCTCGCGCACGACGAGGTGGCGAAGGTACCCCCTGCCCGTCTCCTGGTCGTAGGACTCGAGACGCTCCTCACGCGCCCACTCGCGCACCGCGAGCCGAATCGCGTTGCCGAGGTCGGTGGTGAGGAGGCACTCCTCGATGCCCACGACCTCGTCCCAGCGCCCCGCGCGGTGAAAGCCGAGATCGAGACCGTCCTCACCCGCCGTGAAGGAGTACTCGAGTTTGTTGCGGTAGCCGAACTGTGCTTCGGCCGGAACGATCGGCTCGAGCGGGGGCTCCGTGAACCGCCCGATCCGAACGAGTGCGTCACGCACCTGGCGCTCCTTCTCGGTGAGCTGCACGTCGTAGGCGAGATCCTGGAAGCGGCAGCCGCCACAGACGCCGAAGTGCCGGCACGGCGCCTCGACGCGCCCCTCACTGGGCACGACGAGCTCCGTGACCATCCCCTCGGCGAATCCGCGCTTCACCTTCGTCACGCGGGCACGAACGGTGTCTCCAGGCAACCCGCCGCGCGCGAAGACGACGAACCCGTCATGCCGGCCGACGCCGTTGCCGCCGTACGCGAGCGAGTCGATTCGGAGCTCGAGCTCTTCTCCCTTGCGGACGGGCGCGGCCATCCGGTCAGCCTAGACGTGCGGTCTCAGGTGATGTCCCGGCGGCCCGTGCGGACGAGCGCCAGGACGGTCAGGAGCGCGACCCACGCGATGGTCATGCCGACCGAGCCCGCGAACGGGAGGCCCTCGTCCTCGGAGTCGATGATCCCTCCGATCGAGGCCGTGGGCAGGTAGTTCGCGACGCCGTCCCAGCCGACCAGGCCGAGGAGCGCCCAGCAGAGCGGTTCCACCACGAACATCCACACGAGGGCGCCGACGAGCGCTCCGACCTGGGAGTGCACGGCGCCTCCGAGAGCGGCGCCGAGCATCCCCGCGAGAACGACGGCCACGAGCGAGCGCGCCGCGCCGTCCGCGAGATCCCGACCTTCGAGCGGCACGCCCAAGGCGTCGAGCCAGATCGCTGCCATCGCGAGTGTGGTGCCGAGGGCGACCAGCTCCAGACCCGTACCCGTCGTCGCCCCGGTGGCAAGCTTCGTGACCACGTGGCGCCAACGGCGCGGCGCTGCGAGCAACGACCTCGCAATCGTCCCGTGCCGGAACTCGTTGGTGACCAGCACGATTCCCAGGAGCAGCGACAGGATCCCCGTCGAGAACGCCATGTCGAGCATGAGCCGGAACTGATACCTCGGCTCGAGGCGAGCCTCTTCGGTCATCCCGCCGATGTTCCCCGCCGTGAAGAGCGCGGCGAGGCCCACCGCGACGAGCACGAACCCCCACGTCCCCCGCAGGGTCTTGAGCTTGAGCAACTCGGACGCGTACAGCCGGATCATCCGCCGCGCTCCCCGGGCTCGCCGGTCAACTCGAGGAAGACCTCCTCCAGCGACGCGCGCTCCGCGGTGAGCTCGTGCAGCACGATGCCGTGCGCGGCGGCCACCTCGCCGACCCGTTCCGTGGGCGCGTGCACGGCGAGGCGGTCGTCGTCCACGACGCTCGCGTCGATCCCCTCGGCGGCGAGCACCGAGGCGAGCCGGGGCGCCTCCGGCGACCGCGCAGTCGTCGCCTTGGCCGCCATGGCTTCCACCTCCGCGATGGCCGCCTGCCGCACGAGCTTGCCGCGATGGATGATCACCACGTCGTCGACCGTCTGTGCGACCTCTGCGAGCACATGGCTCGAGACGAGGATCGTCCGGCCCTCGGCCGCGAGCGAGCGGAGAAAGTCGCGAAGCCAGCGGATGCCCTGCGGATCGAGCCCGTTGGCAGGCTCGTCGAGCACCAGGACCTCCGGGTCCGCGAGCAGCGCGGCGGCCAGGCCGAGCCGCTGCCTCATCCCGAGCGAGTAGCCCTTGACGCGCCGCCGGCCCGCCTGCGACAGCTCCACGAGCTCGAGCACCTCGTCCACCCGTGACCGCGGGATGCCGCCGGCGAGAGCGAGGACACGCAGGTGGTTGCGTCCGGATCGACCAGGGTGGGCGTCGAACGTCTCGAGGAGCGCACCGACATGTTTCTCGGGGCGGTCGAGCTCGCGGTAGGGACGACCGAGAACGCTGGTCGTTCCGGAGCTCGGATGGACGAGCCCGAGAATGACGCGCATCGTCGTCGACTTGCCGGCGCCATTGGGGCCGAGGAAGCCCGTGACCCTCCCGGCCGAGACCGTGAACGACAAGTCCTGCACTGCCACGGTCGAGCCGTAGCGCTTCGTGAGACCGTGAACCTCGATCACAGGTCAGCCTCGGACGTCAGCTCAGGACCGAGACGTAGACCGATCGCTCACGCGGCCCGTCGAACTCGCAGAAGAAGATCCCCTGCCACGTACCGAGCGCGAGCGACCCGTCGTCGCGCAGCGGAACGACGACGCTCGGCCCCATGAGCGCCGCGCGAACGTGGGTCGGCGCGTTCTCCTCCCCCGCCTCGACGTGCTCCCACGGCCATCCCTCGTCGACCATGCGCTCGAGGGCAGCTTCGAGGTCGCGCGCCACCGCAGGGTCGGCGTGCTCGTTGATCGTCACGCCCGCGGTCGTGTGCGGCACGTAGACGACAACCGCCGAGCCGCCTCGCTCCGCGACCGCCTCGCGCACCTCGGGGGTGATGTCAAGGACGTGGCTTCGCCGCGTCGTTCGCAGCCGGATCTCCTGCACGCGAGCCTCTAGAGCGCGCCGCCGGCCGCCGGTGGCGCGCCGGCTTCGAGCGGGTTCTCACCGCCCGCGGCGCGGCTCAAGTGCTCCTCGACCGTGAGCAGGCTGTCCTTGCCGCGTTCGACGACCGCGAGCAGCTCCGTCATCGACGCGACTTCCTCCCGCTGCTCCTGAAGGAACCAGTGGAGGAACTGCTCGCCGACGAGCTCACCCTCGTCGCGCGCGAGCTGGACGAGCTCGATGATCTGCTTGGTGACGCGCTTCTCCTGTGCAAGAGCCAAGGACACGGGTGCGACGACGTCCGAGAAGTCGGTCTGAGGCGCGTCCACGCCCGGCGTGGAGACGTCCGCGTCTGCATCGAGGAGGTACTGCACCATCATCATGGCGTGATTCCGCTCTTCGACGGCCTGGCGGTAGAAGTGCGCGGCCAGTTGCGGGAGCGACTGCGAGTCGTAGTAGACGGCGACCGCGATGTACTGCTGGGACGCGGCGAACTCGTATCCGATCTGCTCGTTGAGCTTGGAGGCGAATGTGGCCATGGCGCGACTCTAGCGTGCCGCCCGTAGCATTCTCGAATGGCAGGCGTCCCCGTCGAGCTCAAGGGCCGGAGCTTCACGCGCGTCGCGTCGTGGTCGCACGACGAGCTCGCGACACTGCTCGATCTCGCCGACGAGCTGAAGGCGGAGCGGGCGCGGCGCCCCGAGCTGCGGGTCCTACCCGGTCGGACGATCGGGCTGATCTTCCACAAGCCGTCGACGCGGACGCGGGTCGCGTTCGAGGTCGGCATCGCCGAGCTCGGTGGCATGGCGCTGTTCCTTCCAGCCGCGGAGCTCCAGCTGGCACGCGGCGAGTCGTTCAGGGACACCGCGCTCGTCCTCTCTCGGTTCCTGTCGGCGCTGATGATCCGTACGTTCGACCAGGAGGAGGTCGAGGAGTTCGCCGAGCACGCGTCCATCCCCGTCATCAACGGCCTGACGGACGAGACGCACCCACTCCAGGCGCTCGCGGACGCGATGACCTTGCGCGAGCGGTTCGGAAGCCTCTCCGGGCTCCGCATTGCGTACGTCGGCGACGGCAACAACGTCTGCCACTCGCTCATGCGGATCGCGGGGCGGTTCGGCGTGGACTTCGTCGCCGCAACGCCTGCCGGGTATGAGCCAAATCGCGACTTCGTGACAGCCGCAGCCGACGACGCGCAGGCCACCGGTGGCCGCGTTGCGCTCGTGAGCGACCCTCGAGAGGCCGCTGAGGGCGCTCACGCGCTCTACACCGACGTCTGGGTGAGCATGGGTCAGGACGCCGATCGCGACCGCCGGCTCCGCGACCTGGAGCCGTACCGCATCGACGACGCGCTACTCGGGCTCGCCGACCCGGAGGCAGTTGCGATGCACTGCCTCCCCGCGCACGTCGGCGAGGAGATCAGCGCCGACGTCCTCTATGGCGCGCGCTGCCTCGCCTGGGAGCAGGCCGAGAATCGCCTGCACACGCAGAAGGCGCTCATGGCGCTCGTCATCCGGTGACCTTCGAGGACCACGTGCGCTCGGCGCTCGACGAACTGCCACCCGAGCTCGCGGCGGCGCTGTCCAATGTCGCCGTGGTCGTCGAGGACGAGAACCCCGAGGATCCCGACCTGTTCGGCCTGTACCACGGCGTTCCGCTACCTGAGCGCGGCGACATGGCCGGACTGCCGCCGGACACCATCTCGATCTACCGAAGGCCGCTCGAGGAGTCGTTTCCGGACCCCGAGGAGTTGCGCGAGGAGATACGGATCACGGTGCTCCACGAGCTGGCGCACTACTTCGGGCTCGACGAGGACCGGCTCGCAGAGCTTGGATACGACTGAGTTTGCGGGTGTCGCGTCCGGGGAATGGAGCGCTGGCAACAGTCGTTTCTAGACAACGTGACACCGAACCAGATCCATACAGAGATCGAGCGCATCTCGGAGGAGCGCCAGGAGCTGTGGCAGCGTCTCTCCGAGGGGCTCGACACGTCCGTTCAGGGCCAGATCAAAGACCTCGACGCACGCCTCCAGGAGCTCTGGCAGTCGCTGCGCGTCGAGAAGGCCCGCCTGCTCTTCGGAGAGCGCGAGGAGATCGTCCGCCGCGCTCGCGCCGAAGAGCGCCTCGAGCGCGCAGCGTAGGCGAAGCAGGAGTTCGGCCGGCCCGCGCATATCATCGACGCGTGGCCCTGTTCGGCAAGCAGAAGGACGAGCCGGTCTCGATCGAGAGCGAGCACGAGCGCCTGCGAGCGATCCGGATCGCCGCCGAGCAGGAGCTCGGACGTCTTCGCACCGAGCTCACCGAGCGCGTCGCGGCCGTCGAGGCGCGCGAGCGGGAGCTCGCGGACGCCATCGGCCGGGTGCGGCGCGACGCCGGCAGGGGAGCGACGGTCGACGACAAGGCCCTCGAGCACGCGCAGGTCGGCCTCGCGGCGCACGCGCACGAGCTGAACCGCCGCGAGCGAGAAATCGAGTCGCGAGAGCGGGCACTGCTCAGGATGGAGAGCGACCTCGCACGGCGTGCCGCAGCCGCCGCCGAGACGCCGGAGGAACGACTCCTCCATATCGAGGAGCGACTGAAGGCACTGCAGGACGCGGAGAAGGCGTTCGCGCGCACACAAGCTGAGCTCGCCGCGCGAAGCGCCGAGCTCGCGAGCCGCGAAGCCGCGCTCGCCGAGCACGCGCTTTCCGGCGTCGTCGACGTCGGGCCGATGGTCCCGAACCGTGCCGAGATGGACGAGCTCGACGAACGGCTGCGCCGCCTCGAGCGCGAGACGCGCGAGGCGACGAAGGAAACCGGTTTCGGGGAGAGCCTTCGTGCCCTCGAGCATCGCGGCCTCCGGGGCGGCCCGGCCGCCGACTGACGCCTCTACACTGGGCATCCCCGGGGCGTTAGCTCAGCTGGGAGAGCGCCGGCTTTGCAAGCCGGAGGTCACCGGTTCGATCCCGGTACGCTCCATCGAGAAAAGCCCTGGTAGCGGGGGGTTCGTTGCTTCTGGCGCCGGATCGGAAGGGGCGCGTGGTGACCCGAAACCCCATTCGTGGTGACCCTCCGCGAATCGTCGTCCTCCTGCCTCGCGATCGTCCGAGCTCCTGCCTGCCCGAGTGTGCGTGAATGTCCTTGAGGTGAAGCCCTAGCCGGTCGTTGCAGCCGGACGCGCATCGGCGACAGGGCGTGTAGCGGCCGACCGATCCGCCAAGCGACCGTCCTGCATGCGAACGACGTCTCTCGCACGCGCGGCCACCGCTGAGTCGTGCGTCACGACGATGACCGTCCGACCGGCTCGCGAGAGCGACATCAGAAGGTCGAGAATCTCGGCGCCGGTCGTCGTGTCGAGGTTCCCCGTCGGCTCGTCGGCGAGCAGGACGTGCGGCTCGTTCGCAAGCGCTCGCGCAATCGCGACGCGCTGCTGCTCGCCGCCGGAGAGCTCGCTCGGCACGTGCTCAGCGCGGGGGCCAAGGCCGACAGAGTCCAGCAGTTCCTGAACCTTCTCGCGCCGCGTGGACGCCTTGATCCCGGCAGGCGCGAGGGCAACCTCGACGTTCTGGGCAGCTGTCAGCGTCGGGATGAGATTGAACTGCTGGAAGACGAAGCCGATCGTTTGACGCCTGAGGAGACTGAGCTCGCCGTCGGCCATCGCGGCCATGTCCCGACCCTCAAAGAGAACGCTGCCCGACGTTGGGCGGTCGAGCCCTCCCAGAAGTTGGAGCAGGGTCGTCTTGCCCGAGCCGCTCGGCCCCACGACGGCGACCGCGTCGCCGGCGGCGATCGTCAGGTCGAGCTCGCGGACGGCGTGGACCTGACCGCCTCCCAGGCTGTAGGTCTTGGACACGGCCCGGAGCTCGTAGGCAGGTTTCGCGTCTCCTGTCGGCGTGTTCATGGTCTCGTCTCTCTCAATCGATGTGACGTAGGGCATCGGCGGGGCGCAGTCGTGCCGCGCGAAGGCTTCCGACGGCTCCCGCGACGAGCCCGCCGAGTACGGCCAGGGCGACCGCCGCGACGATGAGCGTCAGGCTCACCGGCGCACCCAGCGCAACACTCGTCGTCGTGCCCTCGACCGCCCCCTGCCCGAACGGCCCAGGAATGAATCCGAGGCCCTGGTTCGCTGTGGCGACTGTCGCCTTGAGTGACGGCGCCAGAGCGGCGATCGCTGCCGCTCCGGCGAGCCCGATGAGAACTCCGACCGCTCCGCCGAGCAGTCCCTGCGAGAGCGACTCGCCGGTCACCTGCCGAACGACAAGCCACTGCGACCAGCCGAGTGCCTTCAGCGTCCCGAGCTCGCGAATCCGCTTCGAGACCGACGACAGCGTCAGGAGCGTCGCAATGAGAAAGGCCGAGAGGAGAGCAACGATGCTGAGCGCGCTACCGAGCTTTCCCGCGAGATTCTTGGCGTCCACGAGCGAGCCCGAGACGCGTTCTGCAAGGTCGGATGCGGTCGTGACGGAGGCGCCGTCGACGTTCTGCTCGATTTTCGCGGAGACCGCTGACACGTCGCTCGCGCTCTCCGCGCGCACGTAGATCGTGTTGACCCGCCCTTCCCGGCCCGAGAGCTTCTGGAGTTGGGCGAGCTTGATGTAGATGTCCGACGACTGACCTCCGAGCGGCGTCTTCGCGACTCCAATGACGGTGAAGCTCTTCCCGGCGAGCTTCACCGTGTCTCCGAGCGCGAGACCTTGCCTGGTCGCGTAGCTCTCGTTGAGGATCGCTTGGGCGCCAGCACCGGCTCCGAAGTAGCGCCCCGACGTGATCTCGCCCGGAGTCACGGCACCGAGTTCCCTCACGCGCGGGTCAACACCGGATACGCTGATCGAGGACGCGTCGATGTTTCGCGGACCAGCCCCAGCCTGCGGCGGCCCGAACTGTCCAGGCTGCTGCGTCTGCTCAGGAACGGTGCCCTCGATGTGAAGCGAATTGAGCGTGAGTCCGCCGGCCGTCGCCTGAACGCCGTCGATATCCGCGATCGTGGAAACGTCGGACGCGGGCATGGAGAGCTGCGCCGTCGAGACGAACGTGTCGCGCGAGAACTTGGTGCCGGGCTTGCCGAGGTTCTGGAGGCCGAAGCGGCCCCCACCGTTCTCCTCCCGGAGCTGCTCGCGCTCCTCCTCCGAGAGCTGACCGAAGGGCCCGTTGCCCTGTCCACTTCCCGGCGCCGACACTTCGATCGGTCGCGAGACGGACATGTCGGTACCAACGCCCGTGAGTGGCTCGAGAATCTTCGCCTGCGCCTCATCGAGCCCGTTCGAGAGTGCCGTGACCGTGACGACGAGGCCGACTCCGATACCGAGCCCGAGCGCAGTCAGGATCGTGCGCCCAAGACGCCGCCGCAGCTCGGCGATCATGTATGTGACGTAGAACATCGAGGCGAATCAGACTCGGACCCGATGAACGTGAACTGAATGGCCGTTAAGAAGCGCCTAAGTTCCTGACGGCCGGCCAGCCGCGTAAGTTCGCCACCGCCGATGCCTTCTCGAAGCCGACGAAGTTCTCGATCGCAGACGTATGAGACGCCTGGCCGCCGGGGACGTCACGTTTCCAAGAGGATCGTCGTAAGCCCATCCGCCGCTGCGTACACAGCGGCGGATGGCCCGCGGGGACCTGCGCCGACGATGGAGGCAGCGGTCGCCGCTCGCATGACCGGAGCGGGTTCGGAGGCTCAGTCGTTGTCCTGGCGGAAGCCGACCGAGCGTCGTCGCTCGTCGCCGCGGTCACAACCGCATACGCGGCCCGAGCGGGTCATGAGGCGGCCGGCTACATCTGCACCTCCGTCGACGGCGCGCGGGTCTTGCAGTCTCCCTCCTGACCTCAAGATGCCCGCCGCTCATCGACCGCCGGACAAGCGCTAGAGGCTTGATGTGAAACGGCGGGTTCCGGCAGGGACCCGCCGTGCCAGCGCGAAGGAGGGCTTCCAGACGTGTCCCTCGAGATGGAGCTCGAGATGACGGGATCTGGAAGCCCTTGTCGTTGCAGCGTATGTCTTCGCTGATGAGTACCCGGTCCCTGCTCGTGGCGGTCGGCCGGCGCTGGTCACGCGACGCGGAGCTGGTCGCGCTCGCGGTCTGCCAGGCGGCGATCGGGATCAGCTCCGACCGGCAGTTCCTCGGCCTGGTCGGGCGGGTGCTGCCGGGCTGGTTCCCGCACCTGCCCGACGCAGTCGCAGTACAACCGGCGCCTGCGCGCGCTGGTCGAGCTGATCTCGATCGTGCAGCAGCGGCTCGCCCGCTGGCTCGACACGGGCGGCGTCCGCCTCGCCGACGGCACCCTGCTCGCCTGTCGCCAGCTACCCCGGCTGCGCGGCGAGAAGCGAGTTCGCCGGCTTCGCCCGCTACGGCTTTGCACGAAGTCGCAGCACCGCTTCGTCTGGGGCGTGCGGCTCGTGCTGCTCACCGACCCGCGCGGGCTGCCGCTCGGGTACACGATCGTGCCCGCGAACGAGAAGGAGTACGAGCCGCTCGCCGACCTGCTCACCGGCACCCCGAGCGAGATCGTGATCGCCGACAAGGGCTTCTGGGGCCGCGGCTACCGCGAGCGGCTCGCCGCAACGGCGTCGACGCTGCTCACCCCGACCAAGACACGCACCGCCGCCAACCACGGCCGCGAACGCGCGCTCGCCTCCACCCGGCTCGTGATCGAGAGCGTCTTCTCCAACCTCAAAGGCCAGATGCGGCTCGAGCGGCACCTCGCCAAGACACCCGCCGGGCTCGCCGTCCGGATCGCGCAACGCATCCTCGCGCTCACCCTCGGCATCCTGCTCAACACCCTCACCGGCCGACCCGCACGCGCCCTCGCCGCCTACGACGGCCGCTAAATCACATCAAGCCTCTGGTGGCCGCGTTGACGAGCTTTCGCGACCCGAAAGACATGCGGCCTCGCTCCGGTACGAGCGTCGCCCGAAAGACGTCCGGCGGCGCCGGGAGGGCTCGGCGCCGCCGGGTCTCCTAGGGGTCTTACCCGCCGAACTGGTCTGCGTTGGCCTTCGTCACCAACGCCGTGCCGGTGTCGACGTTCTTGGGCACCTTCTTACCCTTGACCGCGCGGTACAGCGTGGCGATCCCCAGCGAGCCGATCTTCGCCGGGAACTGGGCGACGCTCGCCGTCTCCCATCCCGCCTTGATCTGCGCGACCTCGTCTGGCAGCGCGTCGAATCCGACGACGATCACGTCGCCGGGCTTCTTGCCCTGCGTCTTCAGGACCTGAACCAGCCCGAGCACGGGCGGGCCGCAGGCCGCGTAGATGGCCGTGATGTTCGGGTTGGCGGTCAGCATGTCCTGGGCCGCGCTCAGGCCCTTGTCCTGCGCGCAATCGGTCTCGAGCTTCGACACGACCTTGATCTGGCTCTTCAGTGACCCGAGACCGGAGAGCATGCCGTTGACGCGGGCGTCGAGAGCAGGAACTCCCGGGACCCCCTCGAGGATGCCGAGCGTGTCGCCCGCCTTCAGCTTCGTGGACAGGTACTTGCCGGCGAGCACTCCGCCTTTGAGGTTGTTCGTCGCGACAACCGACGTCTTTCTCTTCCAGGTCGGGATGTCGTTGTCCATCAGCACGACCTTGACGCCCTTCTTGATCGCCTTGTCGAGCTCCTTGGAGACGGCCGGGCTCGTGGGCGTTATCGCAATTCCCTTCACGCCCTTGGCGACCATGTCCTGAATCGCCGCGATCTCACCTGCATCGTCGGTTGCACTCTTCCCTTGCGCGAAGAGCACCTTCGCGCCTGGCGTCGCCGCATCCCACTTCTTTGCAGCGTTCTGCAACGTAAAGAAGAAGTCGACCGGGAACTTCGTGATGAATCCGAGCTTGACGACCGCCTCGCTCTCTTGCGACTCCGCCGGCTTTGCGAAGGCGCCGCTCGTCAGCACGGCGACCGCTACCAGCGAAGCAACCAGTGCCAACGGCGCAACTACACGTCTTTTCGACATCGATACTCCCTTCCACTCGACATGGACTCTTTTCCAAGCGCAGTTGTGCTCCGTGCGCCTCGCCTGCCGGCCGCCGAGCGGCCACGCGCGAAGCTCACGCGAACGAACGATTAGCCCGTCGTCACTCGGCACCCCCTACGATCAGCGACACGATCTCGTGGTGGGTTTCGGCGGACGGAATGAGCTCGCCGACCTTGCGTCCACGCCGCATCACCACTGCGCGGTCTGCGACCTCCATCACGTGATCCATTGCGTGTGAGACGACCATGACCGTCGTCCCTTCGTCTCGGAGTCGGAAGATGAGATCGAGCACGTTTCGTGACTCGCGAACGCCGAGGGCGGCCGTTGGCTCGTCGAGGATGACGACCTTCGACGCGAATGCTGCGGCGCGACTGACGGCGACTGCCTGTCGCTGTCCACCGGACATGAGCCCGACGGATCCGTCCAGTTCCGGGAGGACCACCTGGAGCCGTTCGAGCACCTCCGCCGTTGCGGCCTTCATCCGGCGCCGACGGAGGATCCGAAGCGATCGTGGCACCCACGTGGGGCCGGCGAGCTCGCGACCGGCATAGAAGTTGTCGATCGGGCTCAGGTTGTCGAAGAGCGCGAGATCCTGGTAGACCGTCTCGATCCCGAGAGCCTGCGCGTCGCGAGGCGAGTGGATCGTCACCTCCGCGCCGTCCATCGAGATCGTCCCGCTGTCGAGGCGCAGCGCCCCGCTGCAGCACTTGATCAGGGTCGACTTGCCGGCGCCGTTGTCTCCGAGCAGCGCGAGCACCTCTCCGCGGTAGAGATCGAGATCGACGCCGTCGAGGGCAGTCACTGCACCGAAGCGCTTCGTCGCGCCGCGTACGGAGAGCACCGCGACGGCCGGGATTGCGAGCACCGCGCTCATGCGTGCCTCGCCGCCTGAGCAACGCGGAACCGGTTCTCGAGATAGCCCCGTACGACGTCGGCTTCGACAGCCAGGAGGATGACCACGCCGATCACGATCAGCTGGAAGAACGCGTCGACGTTGTGGAGGTTGAGCGCGTTCCGGATGACGCCGATGGTCAGCGCTCCGACGAGCGCGTTTCCGACGTTGCCGCGACCGCCCGCGAACGCGGCCCCGCCGATGATGACGGCGGCGATCGCGTCGAGCTCGGCCAACTGGCCGTAGTTCGGCGAGCCCGCATTCGTCAGCCCGGCTACCAGCAGGCCGCCAAAGCCTGCGGCGAGCCCGCTCAGGACGTACACCGTGATCAGCACGCGCGAGACGGGGATCCCGGCCCGTCGCGCCGCATCCGGGTTGCCTCCCACTGCGTACAGCCAGCGGCCCCAGACGAGCTTGGCTGTCAGGATCAGAACGAGCAAGGCCAGCCCGATGACGACGAGATAGGAGATCGGAAACCAGCCGATCCGGTCACTGCCGACCTTCTGGACCGCACCGGGCATGCCGAAGATGAGCGTGCCGTCGGACGCCCAAAGCGCGATGCCGCGCACGGCGCTGAGCGTCGCGAGGGTAACGATGAACGGGTGTGGCACCCGCCCCCATACATAGATCGCTCCGTTCACGAACCCGACCGCGACACCAGTCGCGAGGATCGCGACGATGACGACGCCCGCCGAGTACCCGTCCTGGTAGAGGAGCGCGCCGACGACCGACGAGAGCGCGATCGTCGAGCCCATCGAGAGGTCGATGCCGCGCGACACGATCACGAGCAGCTGGCCGAGGGCGAGAATGGAGATGACCGAGGTCTGCGAGAGCACGTTGCCGAGGTTCTGGCTTGTGCGGAAGACAGGCGTGGTCGCCACCACGATGCCGATCAAGATCACAAGGATCAAGAGCGGCCCAGCGCGAAGCGCCAGCAGACCGACCTTGAGAAGGTGGTAGCGATCGATCGCGATCCGCCGCGGATCAGCACTCTCGGGCGCCGAGCGGGGCTCGTTCTCCGACTCAGACACCGCGACGTGCTCCATCAACAGAGCCCTGCCCTCGGCGGCGGGACCGGCGCGTGCATGGGACGCTTCTACTGAAAGATCGGATCTTTGTCAAGAATCGATCCGAGATTTTGGCTTCAGTCAGCAGCCGACCTTGACAAAGATCCGATGATTCGGCTAGAAAGGCGGCCATGCCTGCAGCCGGCCAAGGCGAGCACAAACGCGGAACGGGTCGGCCAGGGGTCTGCGACACCACGAACACGCATCACGAGCCTCTCATGACGGGCGCGGCTCGATGACAGCCTCGACCCGGATCCTGTCTCTCGACGCCCGGGACATCCGGTTTCCGACCTCGCTGTCGCTCGACGGATCCGACGCGATGCACCCGAGCCCCGACTACTCGTGCGCATACGTCGTCCTGCACACCGACGCCCCGTCCGGTATCGAGGGACACGGCCTCACGTTCACCAACGGTCGCGGAACAGAAGTCGTGGTCGCGGCAGTGCGGGCACTCGAGCACATCGTGGTCGGTCGAACGCTCGAGGACATCACCGCCGACCTTCGTGGCTTCTGGCGGAGCCTGGCATCCGAGGGGCAGCTCCGCTGGCTCGGCCCGGAGAAGGGCGTGATCCACCTGGCCACGGCTGCAGTGGTGAACGCGGTGTGGGATCTCTGGGCGAAGGGCGAGGGGAAGCCCCTCTTCCGGCACCTCGTGGACCTGACACCCGAGGAGATCGTCGACGCGATCGACTTCCGGTACATCGACGATGCGCTGACGCCCGATGAGGCGGTAACTCTGCTGCACTCACGGAGGGTCGGACGCGACGAGCGCCTCGCGGAGATCGAGCAGATCGGCTATCCGGCGTACACGACGTCGGCGGGCTGGCTCGGCTATTCGGACGACAAGATCGCCACGCTCGTGCGCGAGGCGAAGGCAGCTGGCTTCACCCACGTCAAGATGAAGGTCGGACGGGATCTCGAGGCGGACGCGAAGCGCGCCGAGTTGATCCGCTCGTCCCTCGGGTCGGACGGCGTCCTCATGATGGACGCGAACCAGTTTTGGGGCGTGAACGAGGCGATCGAGGCGATGCGCGTCCTCGCCCGCTACGACCCTTGGTGGATCGAGGAGCCGACGAGCCCTGACGATGTCCTCGGCCACGCACGCATCCGTCGTGAGATCGCGCCGATACGCGTCGCGACGGGTGAGCACGTTCAAAACCGCGTCATCTTCAAACAGCTGTTCCAAGCCGACGCCGTCGACGTATGCCAACTGGACGCCTGCCGGATCGGTGGAGTGAACGAAGCTCTCGCCGTACTCCTCCTTGCGGCGAAGTTCGGGATACCGGTCTGTCCTCACGCCGGCGGCGTCGGTCTCTGCGAGTACGTCCAGCACCTCGCGATGTTCGACTACATCTCCGTGAGCGCCTCGCTCGAGAATCGCGTGGTGGAGTGGGTCGATCATCTCCATGAGCACTTCGCCGATCCCGCGGTGGTGAGGGATGGGCGCTACGTGGCCCCGACCGCCCCCGGCTACAGCATCGAGATGCTCCCGGAGTCGCTCGCGCGGTACGAGTTCCCGTACGGTCTGGCCTGGACGGAGGCCGCGCTCGCGACCGAATCGGGCTGACCCAATCGACGAATGATCGTCGACGCGCACGTTCATCTCTGGGATGCAGAGCACACGCCCCAGCCGTGGATGACGTCCGAGCACGCGGCGATCGCTCGGCCCTTCGGCCCGAGCGATCTCCACCCGCTGCTCGACCGCAACGGCATCGACGCCGTCGTCCTCGTCCAGGGGGCGTGCCTCGACTCCGATACGGACTACCTGCTCTCTGAGGCGTCGCGTCATGACTGGATCGCCGCGGTCACCGCCTGGTTGGCACTCGACGACCCGGAGTGGGCGCGCGCGAGACTCGACGAGCTCGGGACGCACCCGGCGTTTCGTGCCGTGCGCCACCTCATCCACAACGAGGACGACCCACACTGGATCCTGCGGGCCGAGGTCCTCGAATCACTGGCCCTGCTCGAGGAGCGCGACATCGTCCTGGAGCTACCGGTCGTCTTTCCTCGTCACCTCGGCGACATCCCCCTTCTTGCCGAACGCTTCCCGAGGCTGCGTCTCGTCATCGACCACCTCGGCAAGCCGCCGCTCGGAACCGACGACCTGGAGACGTGGGAGCGCGACCTACGCGCTGCCGCGGCGTTCCCGAACGTTCTCGCGAAGCTCTCTGGGCTCAACACGGCGACCGATCGCAGGGACTGGCGCGTCGACGATCTTCTGCCTGCATGCCGCGCCGCGCTCGATGCCTTCGGCCCCAACCGGCTCCTGTGCGGAAGCGACTGGCCCGTCGCGCTGCTGAACGGCGACTACGACCGCGTCTGGACTGCGACGCGCCAGGTCGCCGAAGCGATCGCGGGTGCTGACGCAGATGGCTTGCTGGGGGAGAATGCAGCACGCGTCTATCGCTTCACGGATGCTCGGACGACGACCTCGGCAGGAGAGAGCGCTTGGCGACACCGCTGACGGACCAGGCCATCGCGAAGATCAAGGAGCTGATCATCTCCGGTGACTTCACGCCGGGCTCCAAGCTGCCGCGCGAGCAGGACCTGGCGAAGCAGCTCGGCCTCTCGCGAAACTCGCTCCGCGAAGCGGTTCGAGCCTTGACCCTCGTCGGTGTCCTCGATGCACGAGTCGGCGACGGCACGTACGTCACGAGCCTTGACTCCGACCTCCTGCTGACGGGAATGAGCTTCGTCGGCGATCTCCTGGCCGGACCGACTCTCCTGGAGGTGCACCAGGTTCGGCGGATCCTTGAGCCCGTCGCGACGGGGCTCGCGGCGACCCGCCTCACCGAAGAGGAGTTCGAGGCGCTCGAGCGCTGCCTCGACCTCATGGACGACGCCGACACGACGCAGGCGTTCATCGACGCCGACGCCGAGTTCCACCTGATCATCGTCCAAGCGGCCGGAAACGCCACGCTCGCCTCGCTCATCCAGAATCTCTCGAGCGGGATGCTGCGCGCGCGGATGTGGCGCACCATCGCGGAGGAGGGCGCGGTCGAGGCGACCAAGCAACGCCACCGCGACATCTACCTCGCGCTACGGGCGGGAGACGCCGAGCGTGCGAGCGCGGCCGACCGGCTGCACCTCGCCGAGGGTGAGGAGTGGCTTCGACGCGTGCTCAACGCGGGGGACACGCCGGCTCCGATCGGAGGGACTGCTCCGGGCAACGGCAAAGGCCAGAGCCCGTGAAGGCCGTCTACTACGAGGGAGGCGGCCGCTTCAAGCTCGGCGACGCCGAGCCGCGTCCGCCGGAGGAGGGCGAGGTGCGTCTGGCTGTCGCGTACTGCGGGATCTGTGGAACCGATCTCCACATCGCGCACGGCGCTATGGATCATCGTGTGAAGCCGCCACAGGTCATCGGTCACGAGATGTCGGGCACCGTGGCCGAGGTCGGTGGAGGTGTGGACGCGTTTGCAGTCGGCGACGCGGTCGTCGTGCGGCCGCTCGATGCTCGCGGCGAGACTCCCTCCGACAGGGGTTTTAGCCACATCAGCCGCAACCTCAAGTTTCTCGGCATCGACACTCCCGGCGCGTTCCAGGCGTCATGGACGGTGCCGGCTTTCACCCTCCACCGGTTGCCCGACGGCGTCGACCTGAAGATCGCCGCGCTCACGGAGCCCCTCGCGGTCGCCTGTCACGACGTCCGGCGGGCGGAGCTTCGACCCGGAGAGTCGGCGGTCGTGATCGGAGGTGGCCCGATCGGCCTCCTCGTCGCGCTCGTTGCCAGGGAGACCGGCGCGTCGGTCCTGTTGAGCGAGGTGAACCCGAGCCGTCTCGCCTTCGCGGATCGACTCGGGCTCGACGTCGTCGATCCGACCAGGGACGACGTCGTTGGGACCGTCCACGCTCGTACGGACGGTGCCGGGGCCGACGTTGTCTTCGAGGTCTCGGGATCGGCGGCCGGAGCCGCCGAGATGACGCGGATCGCGGGCTTGCGGGGACGGATCGTCGTCGTCGCGATCTTTCCGGAGCCGCAGCCGGTCAGCCTCTTCGACTTCTTCTGGAAGGAGCTCGAGCTCCGCGGAGCGAGGGTGTACGAGGCAGAGGACTACGAGCGGGCCATCGCACTCCTCGACGACGGCCGGCTTCCTGTCGAACGCCTCATCACGGCCGTCGAGCCGCTCGATCGCCTCCCGGCGGTGTTCGAGGAGCAGTCGCGGACCGCGTCGGCGATGAAGATCCTCGTGGACTGCCAGGCGTGAGGAACGGGGCCGTCGGCGCCGGGCCGTTCGATCTCGCCGGCCGAACGGCGCTCGTCACCGGCTGCCGCCGCGGTATCGGAAGAGCGGCGGCGTACGGGCTCGCAAGAGCGGGGGCGGACATCGCCGGCGTCAGCGCATCGCTCCAGGCGAGCGATGAGGTGGCGGCCGAGATCACCCGGCTGGGTCGGAGCTTTCGTCCGTACCGCTGCGATCTGGGAGAAAGGCAGGCGGTGCACGAGCTCGCCGCGACGGTCGCGGTCGACTTCCCGCGCCTCGACGTCCTCGTCTTGAACGCTGGGACGATCGAGCGACGGCCCGCCGTCGAGCACGGAGACGACCTCTGGGATCGCGTGCTCGAGGTCAACCTCACGGCGCAGTTCGTGCTCGCGCGGGAGCTTGGCCGGCGCATGGTCGCTCAGGGAAGCGGGAAGATCGTCTTCGTCGCGTCGATGCTGTCCTTCCAAGGCGGCGTCACCGTGCCTGGCTATGCCGCGAGCAAGGGCGGCATTGCGCAGCTGACGAAGGCGCTCGCGAACGAGTGGGCTCGCCATGGCGTGAACGTGAACGCCGTCGCACCTGGCTACATCGCAACCGACAACACGCAGGCGCTCCGAGAAGACGAGACGCGCGCTCCGCAGATCCTCGAGCGGATCCCCGCGGGGAGGTGGGGTGAGCCGGAAGACGTTGCCGGCGCGTTCGTCTTCCTCGCGTCGGCAGCGTCCGACTACGTTCACGGCATCGTGCTCCCCGTGGACGGAGGCTGGCTCGCGCGATGACCGACGTCGTCGAGCGGCTCGCAGCGCTGCGGATCGTGCCCGTGCTCACCGCGAGTGACGCCGACGAGGCCGAACGGGCATGTCACGCGCTGCTCGCAGGCGGGCTGTCGATCGTCGAGATCACGTTTCGCACCGATGCTGCGGCCGAGGCGATTCGGCGCGCCTCCGGCATCGATGGTCTCCTCGTCGGCGCCGGCACGATTCTGTCGCCCGAGCAGCTCGCCCGGGCGCTGGATGCCGGCGCGCGTTTCGCCGTCGCGCCGGGGACAAACGACAGCGTGCTCGAGGCCGCGCAAAACGCCGGCGTCCCGTTCCTCCCGGGTGTCGCGACGCCGTCCGAGATCGAGCATGCTCGTTCGCTCGGGTGCCGGGAGCTGAAGGTGTTCCCGGCATCGGTGGTCGGCGGCCCCGCATTCCTGAAGGCGGTCGCCCCTGTCTACCCCGACGTCCGCTTCCTGCCGACTGGCGGAATCAACCCCGAGAACCTCGCGTCCTACCTCGAGGTTCCGTCGGTGCTCGCGTGCGGAGGCACCTGGATCTGCGAGCGGAAGCTCCTCGACGAGCAGCGGTTCGACGAGATCGAGCGGCGGGCGAGGGAGGCAGTCGAGCTGGCAGCGGTCGCCGTCGCGGCGTGAGCGTCCTCTCGATCAGACCGGCAGAGGACTGCCGCTACGACCTCGTGGCGCTCGGCGAGGTCATGCTCCGCTTCGACCCGGGCGACGGTCGCATCGCGACCGCGCGCACGTTTGCGGTCTCCGAGGGAGGCGGCGAGTACAACGTCGCGCGCGGGCTTCGGCGGTGCTTCGGGCTCCGTACCGCGATCGTCACGGCGTTCGCCGACAATCCGGTCGGCCGCCTGCTCGAGGACCTGATCCTCCAGGGAGGCGTCGACTCCGCGTACGTCGCATGGCTCCCCTACGACGGCATCGGGCGAAGCGTCCGCAACGGCCTGAATTTCGTCGAGCGCGGCTTCGGCGTCAGGGCGGCTCTCGGGACCTCGGATCGCGCTCACTCGGCCGCGGCGGCGATGCAGCCGGGAGACGTCGACTGGGAAGCGATCTTCGGCGACGGCGGCGCCCGCTGGTTCCATTGCGGCGGGATCTTCGCGGCGCTCGCGCCGAACACGGCGGCGCTCGCGCTGGAGGCGATGGCCACGGCACGCCGTCACGGGACGATCGTCTCGTTCGACCTCAACTACCGCCCGTCGCTGTGGAAGGCGAGCGGCGGTCCCGGGGGGCGGCCGATACCAACCGCAAGCTCGTCGAGCAGGCCGACGTCCTGCTCGGTAACGAGGAAGACTTCTCGGCGGCGCTCGGCTACACGCTCGAGGGGGTCGACGACTCGCATACGGACCTCGACGTCTCCGCCTACGAGCGCCTCCACCGGGAGGTCCTCGACGGCTACCCCAACCTCTCGCTCGTCGCGACCTCCCTGCGCGAGGCGCACACCGCGACCGTCAACGACTGGAGCGGCGTCTGCAGCACGCGCGAGGCGTTCTTCGCCGGTCCCGAGATGCACGGGCTCGAGATCTTCGACCGCGTCGGCGGCGGCGACTCGTTCGCCTCGGGGCTCATCTACGGGCTGCTCGGCGGCTACGACATGAGCACGTCCCTCGCGTGCGGCGTCGCCCACGGCGCGCTGGCGATGACGACGCCCGGCGACACGTCCATGGCGACGCTCGAGGAGGTCGAGCGCGTCATGCGCGGGGGCGCCGCCCGCGTCGTCCGTTAGGTCTCGCGCATCACTCGCAAATCATCCCGCGAACGCGTTCGCCGGGTCGGGGTCTGGTGTCGGGGCGGCTGCGGGATCGTCAGAGTCAACTCTCCCTGGCACGCGTAGCGCTGGGCTCGAGACTTCGCGCGTGCCTGCTACAGAGAAGAGGTAAGACCGCTCGTCCTCAAGCAGAAGGCCGCCCGGCTGCTGGGGCTGGCGGAGTAGCGCCCCGCCGGCGGCCGCGGGTCCTTTCTACGACGCTCGCCGTCGCGTCACCGACCGCCGGCAGCAGCCCGCGCGGGAAGAAGAGCATGATCGCGATGAGGATCAGCCCGAACACGCCGAAGGAGAACACGGTCGGGGCGGCGTCGGGGAGGTCCCAGCCGAAGAGGTCCGACCGCGTGCCCAGATCACGGAGCTTCTGCTCGAGGTAGAGGATGGCCACCGTCCCGACCACGGCGCCGTAGATGTTGCCCAGCCCGCCGACGGCGACCATGACCACGAACTCGATGCTGAGCACGATCGGGAACGCCTCCGGAGAGACGATGAGGAACGCGAACGTGAAGAGGCCACCGCCGAGCCCGGCGAGCGCAGCGGCGAAGACGAATAGCCGGAGCTTGTAACTGGCCACCGGGATGCCCGAAGCCGCGGCGGAGGCCTCGTCGGTCGCGATCGCCTGCAGGGCACGCCCGACGCGCGAGTGGACGAGATTCGTCGCCAGCAGCAAGGCGATCGCAACGACCGCCCAGACGACGGCTGCGTGCAGCGGGCCGCGCAGGTCGTGCCCGAATACGGTGAGTGGCTTCGTGACCGTGATCCCGTACTGACCGCCCGTGAACCGGTCCCACGCGGACAAGACGGAGAAGGCGATGAGGTGTAGCGCGAGCGTCGCGAACGCGAGGTAATGACCATGCAGGCGCAACAGCGGCACGCCGATCACCGCAGCGAGCGCTGCAGCCACGACGGGCGCGGCAAGCACCGCGATGACCGGTGAGAGGCCGGCCTCGGGATCGACGAAGCGGGAGTCGGGGTCGATGCCCACCGTCAGGATCGCCGACGTGTAGGCGCCGATGAGGAAGAACGCCCCCTGCCCGAGCGAGATCTGCCCCGCGTATCCCATCAGGAGTGTGAGACCGATCGTCACGAGCGCGTACAGCCCCATGCGGCCGTAGAGCGCCACGTCGAACGTCGACAGCTGGTAGGGAAGCCAGCACGCGAACACTGCTCCGGCGAGGATGAGCCCGATCCGGACCGGCGCAGGCCAGGGAACACGCGCACGCCGGATCGCCGCGTGCGCGTCGTGCGATGCACTCGCGATCTCGGCCCTCGACCGCCAGCCGATCAGGACGAGCATCACGATCAGGGCGATGATCAGGCTGTACTGCGGATCGACGTAGCCGACCACGAACTGCTCGAGGATCCCGAGCGCGTACCCACCGAGGAGGGCGAGACGGATGGATCCGAGCCCGCCGAAGACGGCCGCCGCAAAGCCGTTCACGGTGATCGCGACGTCCGAGCTGTACGTCATGGGGTTGCTCGGCGCGAGCAGCGAGCCGCCGAGCGCGCAGAGCGCCCCGGCTCCGATGAACGCGACCACGGCGAGTGAGCGGAAGTTGAGGCCGACGAGCTCGGCGGCGCGACGAGAGTCCGCGCAGGCTACGAGTGCCTGCCCGACGATCGTCCAGCGGAGGAAGAGCGTCAGCGCGACGGCACAGAGCAGCGCGACCCCTGCGATGAGAACATATTGCGGCTGGACGAGAACGCCCCCGATGTTCCAGGCGCGGTCGGAGATGCCGGGGTAGCTGCGCGGAATGTCCCCGAACTCGAGCAGGAGCAGCGCCTGTGCGAGGAACGCGGCGCCGAGCGTGATGATCGTGCTCGCGAGGTTCGTCGTCCGGCCACGGAAGCCAACGGCGACGACCGCGAGAATCGACGCCAGAAGCGCGGCGATGAGGATCGAGACCAGACTCGCCAGCGCAAGCGGCATGTCGTCCGAGAGCTGGAACGTGAAGAGGCCCCCGATCACCACGAACACGCCCTGCGCGAAGTTCACGATCCCGGTCGTGCGGTAGACGAGGACTAGGCTCATCCCGACGAGCGCGAACGCGGATCCGGTCGAGAGGCCGATGACGACGAGCTGCAGGAACTCGGTCATCCGGGGCCGCCTCCCAGATATGCGCTGTGCACCTCCGGGCGGTCGCGAATCTGCTTGCTCTGACCCTCGAGGACGACCCGCCCCGTCTCCAGGACATACGCGCGCTCGCACAAATCGAACGCGAGGAGTGCGTTCTGCTCCACCAGCAGGATGGCGACGTGCTCCTCGTCGTTGAGTCGGTGCAGGAACTCGACGAGCTGCTCCACGACGAGCGGCGCCAAGCCGAGCGAGAGCTCGTCGATCGCGAGCGCGCGCGGCTCGGCCATCAGTGCTCGTCCGATCGCGACCATTTGCTGCTCGCCGCCCGAGGTTCGTCCGGCCGGTCGATCGCGGAGCTCGTGGAGCTTCGGCAGGAGGGTGTAGATCCGCTCGAGCCGCTCGCGCGCCTCGGCGCGGCGTTTGAGATAGCGGATCGTCGACGTCACGATCTCCGTCCGGAAGGAGCGACCGAATGCACCCAGCAGCAGGTTGGCCTCGACCGGAAGGCTCGGGAAGACCTGCCGCCCCTCGGGAACCTGGGTCAGCCCTCGACGCACGACGTGGTTCGGCGTCTTCCCCGTCACATCGTCGCCAGCGACATGGACGGTCCCTCCTGCGGGGCGAACGACACCGCAGACCGCGTTGAGAAGCGAGGACTTCCCCGCTCCGTTCGCTCCGATGAGCGCGACTCGCTCGCCGGCCCCGAGCGTCAGCGAGACGCCGTCGAGCGCCACCGCCGGTCCGTAGCGGACGACGAGCTCGTTCACTTGGACGAGCGCGGTCACAGCGAACTCGAGCCCAGGTACGCGGCGATCACCTGCGGGTCGCTCCTGATTCGGTCGGGCGTGCCGTCGGCGATCACACGCCCGCGGTCGAGCACGACTACGCGTTCGGCGAGCGCGCCGACGAACTGCATGTCGTGCTCGACCAGCACCATGGTGAGCCCACTCCGCGAGAGGGTTCGCAGCGCCTCGATGAGCCGGGCCTTCTCTCCCGCGCGGAGCCCGGCTGCAGGCTCGTCCAGCAGGAGCACCGATGGCCGCTGTGCGAGCGCTCGAGCGATCGCGAGCAGCCGAAGTTGCCCGAGCGGAAGGACGGCCGCCGGATCCGAGGCGCGGCCTTCGAGCCCGACGACCTCGAGGGCTCGACGAGCTTCCTGCCGGACACGTTGCTGCTCACGCCGCTGCCAGGGCAGACGCAGCATGCTCTCGACGAAGCCCGAGCGCGACCGAACATGCACGCCGACGGCCGCATTGTCGAGCACGTCCAGCTCACTGAGCGGGCGAGTCGTCTGGAAGACGGTCGCCAATCCCTGCTGTGCCCGGCGATGCGGCGGCCACCGCGTGACGTCCCGTCCGTCGACATGAACGGCTCCCTCATCGACGAGATGGAAGCCCGAGATGCACCCCAGAAGCGTCGACTTTCCGGCTCCGTTCGGGCCTATGAGACAGGTGAGTGAGCCGGTGGAGATGCCCAGCGAGACGCTGTCCACTGCCTTGACCGCACCGAACGCCTTCGTGACGCCCGAGAGATCGCACGCGAGCTGTTCGACAGTCTGCGCTGCGAGCGGGCCGGAAACCGCTCCCACCAGATTCAGGCTACCTGGAACTCGCCGCGGCTAGGAGTCACTCGGGGAAGCCGCCGCCGAGATTGCGCGCAGCTGTCTTGATCATGTCGCGGAACGTCGCGCGGTCGGCCTCCGAGAACCCGTCCAGCATCGCGTCTTCGAACTCGCTCACTGCCGCGTCGCACGCAGTCAGCACGCGGCGTCCCTTCGCGGTGAGGGTCGCGGGCAGCGTCCTGCGGTGATTGGGATGCGGGTTCCGCTTGATGAGTCCCTTCCGCTCAAGCGCGTGGATGACCTCGCTCATCGACTGCGGAGTCATGAACGCGCGCCGTGCCAGCTGCGACGTCGACAGCGGAGCGCCGTGACGGCTGAGCACACTCAAGGTCGTGAACTGGAGCGCCGTGAGACCGTGCGGCGCCACACGCTCGGTGATGCTCGTGAAGACTCTCTGGTGCAGGCGGGCGATCGCGTAGGACATCCCCGGCTCGGCGCGCGCGGAGGCCTTCTCGGCGCGAACGGCTTGGCTCATCGCTGCATCCTGTCAGATCGTCCCGAAGCGCCCGCTCGGCCGTCCGCGGAGCCGTTCTGTTCGATGCGGACACGTCTTTCGCAGCCTCGAAGGGTCCGTCGTTTGTCCCCCGAGGATGCGGGCGGCGTGTACTGCACGAATCCAGCTGGCCCGAGACCGAGGCTTTCCGCCGACGCCTCGAACGCGTGGGGCTCTGCGACCTCCCGTGTCGACCCGAGGAGGATGTTGAGTGGTATGAGCGTGTGCGAGATTCACGAGCGCCGCAGCCGCCGGGCATCGAGCGTCTGCGGCGCTCGCATCGTTACTTCTTCTTCGTGAAGGCCGGGCCGAAGAGTGGCCTGACCTGGCAATTCTGGATCCGCCCGACCCACATCGAGTCGAGCTGGAGGCCCTGGTGGTTCTTTGGCGAGAGGAAGATCTTGCCCGCCGGTGTTACGAGTCCGCGGAGCTTCGTCTCGAGTGCGTTGTTGATCCCCGCGCGGGTCGCGGCGCCTCGCTCGATCGCAGCCTTGTACGCCCAAAGGGCGCCGGCCGCATCGCCGTCGAAGTTCGAGACGGGCCGTTTGAGGATGCTTCGGAGAAGCGCGGCCTGGGCGCGAACCGGGTTCGTCCTCGGTAGGAAGGTCCAGGCAGTGGCGAGGAAGGAGTTCACGATCGCGCCGTTCACGTCTCCGCATGTGCCCTGGAGGAACTGCGGCGAGACATTGGCGCCGGTGAGCACGAGCCGCTGCGGTAGTTGCAGCTGCTTGAACTGCTTGACGATCGTCGCCCCGGCGGCCGTTGCCGTCCAGAGCCAAAGAGCCTGAGCGTTGGAGTTCTTGATCCGCGTCAGCTCGGCCGAGAAGTCCGTCGAAGCCGGCGAAAAGATCGTCGTGTCCACTATCTCGAGGCCGTACTTGCTCGCGATCTTCGAAACCTGGTTCGGGCCGTCCCGCCCGTAGGCGCCATTGTCTCCCATGAGCCACACGCGCTTGAATCCCTGTCTCTTCAGGAAGGCAGCCTCGCTGTACGCGTACAACCGGGCCGTTGCCGTGAGGATGTAGGCGTACGGCTGGGGTGGCTCGACGAGCGCCGTCGGCGGTGAGAGCGCGATGAACGGGATCCTCGCCTGACTCGCGATCGCCCCGGTCGCCACCGCGGCTGCGGCGTTCCCCGAGCCGAAGATGCCGACGTACTTGCTGTCGCTGATGAACTTCTGAACGTTCTGGACTGCCTGCGACGGATTGGAAGCGTTGTCGAGAACGTCGACCACCACGCGTCTGCCTCTGACACCCCCGCGCGCGTTCCAATACGCGACGACTGCTTCAACGGTCTGGCGGTCGCTCTGGCCGACGAGCTGGGTGGGGCCGGTGAGCGGCGCGTCCATGCCGAAGTAGATCGGGCCTGCCTGAGAGGGACTCGTCGCGGATGCCGACACGAAGACGAGAGACACGACCGCTACAGCGGCGGCCACGACGACACCGGTCTTGCTCCTGCTCATTAGGGGCTCCCTTCAGGTATCCGTGAGGCAGCGTCGCCTCAGCCGGACGAGTTTAAGGGAGCCTGTAACTGATGTCCAGATATCTCGGTTCGGTGGCGTCCGGCAGTGTCAGGTCGGTGTCAGATCAGGCTGACCATCGTCGCTCACTCCGGAGGCAAGGCTCGTTCGCAAGGCGCGTCAGCGAGGGCATCCGGGCGAGCCCCATCGCGTGTGCGGCGAACTACCGAGCCGTCACGGAGGCGCCTAGAGCAGCAGGAGCACGAACGCGAGCATCGCGCCCGCCGAGGCAGTCATCGTGTATGCGACCGTCCACGGCTTCGCCGTCTCGAGCGCCTCTGGCACGAGGTCGGCCGCGACCAGCCAGATCATCGCTCCGGCCGCAAACCCGAGGCCAATCGGGAGAAACCCGCGAGAACGCTTCGACGAAGAGGAACGCGGGGACCGCCATCAGCGGCTGTGGCATGGCTCGAGAACACGCTCCGCACCCGCGCCGCAGTACGCGGCGACGTCCCTCGGCGGGACGACGGACGAGGCTGCATTGCCAGCCCCTCAGGGATGTTGTGCACGCGCGATCGCGAGCCCGATGAGGATCCCGAGTGTCTCCTCGGCTCCGAACGCCACCCCGATTCCGACGCCCTCCGCGAACGAGTGAAGGGTCATGATCCCCACGATAAGGAGCGCCTTCCGCGCATCCGCTCCCTGCAGCGAGCCGAGGTGCAGCGCCTTGTGCGAGTCGATGAGCCGCTGCGAGACGAAGATGAAGACGCCGCCCGCGAACGCACCGAGCGCGGTTCGCTCTGCGCCGTACCGCGCCCCCTCGTAGAGCAGCCCCGCGCTCGCGCCGAGCATGCAGGCCCGCAGCAAGGCTGTTCGCGGTTCCGAGCCAGGCGCGATCGGCCCGGCTCGTGAAGACGAAGGGCAGCGCGCCCAGACCCGTGGCGACTTGCGGTCGCAAGCGCGACTACGAAGACTGTAAGTACGTCCAACGTCTCTCGCAATGTGATCACGCGCGAGGACGTCGCGACGCGTAGTCCGCTCGTCTAGCTGAGCGGCCCGTCGACCGGGCCGGGCTCCGTGCTTCGCGAGACATGAACGCACCGTCGTCGAGCCAGGCGCCTTCACGGCGACCGGACTCGACGCGCTCCCGCCGGCGGACGGTTGCACGGAGGGCCGCGGCGGTCGGCGTCACGAAGGCGGGCATGCGCGCTCAATGACTTCGTCCTCGCCGTCCTCGCTGGCGTACCGGTTCGTGTACTCCGCGATCGCGACACGACCTCCTGACCCGCGGCGAATGCGGCTTCGTGCGTCGTCGCGGTCGGTGACTCTTGGCGTAGCGACCAAAGGAGGTCACCATGAAAGCGCTGGTCTACCAGCGGACCCGGCGAGCGCCTCTGGAGGAGGTCCCGGATCCGGATATCCAGGAGCCGACGGACGTCATCGTCCGCATCGACTCATCGACGACTGTGGAACCGACCTGCATATCTTGAAGGGCGACGTCCCGAGCTTGAGGCTGGCGAGGACAACTAGCAGACGGGATCGGGGTTTCCGCGGATGCGCGGAGGAGCCGCACTTTGCAGCATTGATTTGAGAAGGGAGGTGTGCCATGTCGAGCATTTCGCACCCGCCCACCGGGGCTGCACACGAGCAGAGCTGGGCCTCGCTGCTTCGTCTCAAGGAAGTCTGGGCTTCGCTCGCGATCACCGCGATGTGGATCGCAGTCGCGGTGACTGCCGTCTGGGGTACGGACTTCGTGGGGACGAGCAACGATGGCAACAGCACGACCATTCCGTCAGGGATCTTCGTCGGACTGTTCGCGACCATCGGCACGTGGGCGCTCGCGAAGTACGCCTTGGGCTCGCGCAAGGAGCATTGACTCCATTCGTGAGCGGGATCGCGGGGGAACCCAGAGGGGCGACCCCGCGATCCTGTGTTCTCGTGGCCCGCGCTGCTGCCGTCGTGATGGTGGGCATCGCAGCCTTTCAGGTCGCACTCGTCTTCGGTGCACCGTGGGGCGTGTATACGCAAGGAGGCGAGACGGAAGGCGCGCTCGACACATCGGGACGAGTGTTAGCCACCGTCTCGTGCGCGATCCTGCTCGTCATGGCCGGTGCCATCCTTGCCCGAGTACGCGAGGGGCCGCTCAAGAACGCTCCGCGAATACTCGTTACCGCTCTCGCATGGTTCACGACGATCTACGCTGCTCTCGCGGTTGTCCTCAACGTGGCGACGCAGAGCTCGTCCGAGCGCGCGGTCTTCGCGCCGACCGCGACCATCCTTTTCGCGCTCGTCGTGACCACGATGGTCGGCTCGCGACGGACTCGCTAGCCCACCTGGCCTCAAGGGACGATAAGACTCGGCGGGTGGGTCTGTCTGGGTTCGTTGCCAGCCTGGTGTTCGCCGTGCCGCGTGTGACTCGTCAAGTGACTGGCCGCCGTGTGTGTGCCTTGGGAATGATCTGTCCGCGCGAGTGCGGCGGCGCCGGTCTGGCGCCCGCTGCTGGCTTGATCAGGAGCTTGTCCGCCTTTCCGGCGTGACTCATTACCGTCCTGCCGCCGCGGTTTCCCTGTGCTCAGACCGGCACCACCGGACCCTACGAGCGAAGCCGGAGGATCAGTCGGGATGCTTGCAGATGAGCTGGACTACGTCGTCGGCGTCGACACGCACCTGGACGAGCATGTGCTGGCGGTGCTGGCTGCGCCCGCCGGGGCTGTGCTTGCCAAGCAGGCGGTGCCGGCCAACGCACGCGGCTACCGGGAGGCATTGCGCTTTGTCGAGGAGCACGCAACCGGTGCGCGGGTCTGGGCGGTCGAGGGCGTCGGCCACTACGGCGCCGGGCTCGCACGCTTTCTCGCCGGCCGCGGCGAGCCCGTGCTCGAGATCAGCCGCCAGCCACGAGGCGAGCGCAGGTTGCGCGGAAAAGACGACTCGCTCGACGCGATCCGTGCAGCGCGGGCGCTGCTTTCGAGCGAGACGCTCGCGCTCCCCCGCGCAGGGCAGCGGCGCGAGGCGTTGCGACTGCTGCTGATCGCGCGGCGCAGTGCGGTCGACGTCCGACGCGAGGCGCTCGTGCAGCTGCGCAGCGTGGTCGTCACCGCTCCCGATCGGCTGCGCGACGACCTGCGCGGCCTGCCTGCGGGGCGGCTGCTCGAACGCTGTCGCCGCCTTCGCCGCTCACGTTGCGCAAGCGCCGACGAGCTCGCGACACGGCTCGTGCTGCGCTCACTCGCCCGCCGCATCGAAGCGGCAACAGCGGAGGCCGGCGAGCTCGAAGCCGAGATCCTCGGCCATGTCCGCGCGCTCGCACCCACGCTGCTCGACGAGCCGGGGGTCGGAGCGATCGTTGCCGCGCAGGTGATCGTCGCCTGGTCACACCCAGGCCGTGTCCGCTCCGAAGCCGCCTTCGCCCGGCTGGCCGGCACGGCGCCGATCCCCGCCTCCTCAGGCCAGACAACCCGGCATCGGCTCAGCCGCGGCGGCGATCGCCAGCTCAACCGCGCTCTGCATACCGTCGTCCTCCATCGCCGCCAGCACGACCCGGCGACCAAGGACTACATCGCGCGACGCATCGCCGAGGGCAAGAGCAGCCGCGACGCAGTCCGCCTGCTCAAGCGCTACCTCGCCCGCCACCTCTACCGGTTACTGCAAGACCAGGCGCTGCGGATGGCTTGACAGGTCATAGGAGCATCATTCCCGCACACTCGCGCACTCGGACGACCTACCTGACGCTCGGTGACGTCAGGCTGCGCGAAGTCTCCTCGAGTAGCCAGAGCGCGGGGGTCAGGAAGTTTTCGGAGCCCAGTCCTTGGCGGCTTCTTCTTCCATTCGCTCGAGGCGCACGTAGTAGTCGGGGAACTCCTTCATGTGTGCAAGCGCGATCTTCCCAGTCACGATTGGGTCGTCGCCTGTCACGTTCGTCTGCGGGTCGTGCGAGCCGTGCTCGTACTCGACGTCCATCCCGCGGCGGAACTGCTCCAGATCGAAGCGACTCCAGTCGACCCCGATCTCGTCGCCCACCCGCTTGGCTTCGGCGCTCGTCGTTCGACGCGACTCTGTCACTGGCAGCCTCCTGCGTTCGGTTCCGAGGCGACTCTAGCGCCGGGCATTTCTGCACAAGGGATTCCCGAACTCTCGCGCGGTCGTTGATGCTCGGGAAGGCGGCGCGCAGCCTAGTCCGAGTCGAGGCCGATACGAGCCGACGCGCGGTCCTGCATTCGGTCAGCGCTCGGGAGCGTTACCACCGCTAGAAGGACTCCGGCTGCGACCGCACCTGCGACCAGAGCAATACGGAGACCAGCGCCTGCAGCGCGTGCACGCAAGAGACTGGGCAGCTTCGTGGCATGTGCCAGTACGTGTACCCCAGCGGCCCCGAACCAGACGATGAAGCTCGCCTTGTGGAGGCCGACAACTGTTCCCTCTGTCTGGCCGAGGACGAGTAGCGCCGTACCCGTTGCAAAGAGAACAAGCGTCGAGAGCATGAGAACAGGCGCGACGACCGTCCGCAACACGATTGGCGGCGGCCCTAGGCGGACGTACTCCTCGCCGTGACGGTAGTAGCGGAGCATGCGCCATCCCGTGCTCGCTAGCTTCAGTGAGACGACGGGGATCAGCAGCATCCCGACGAATGCGTGGACAGTCAGGAGCGCTCGGATTTGGAGCAAGGTTGCTCCCTCCACCGCAAGCAACACCAGCAGCACGGCCGCAACCACCGCGGTCAGCTGCCCATTGCCGGTGCTTCCGCCTGCGAACAAGCGCTTGGCCCAGGCCATCAACGGACCCAATCAGATGAGGTTGAGAAGCGCGTGAAGGATCGAGAGCACCGCACATCGGTGCGCGACGCGGATCCGGAGGTGCCGTCCTTCGGGGCCGCCCGGATCACGAGGCTCGCCCCGTCGCGTCGGCTCGGTTGTCGACGACCCTGATCGCGCCCATCGGGCAGGCGCTGGCGGCTTCCACCGCGGCCTCGGCGTCCGTCTCCCCGACGCGAGCGCGAGCGATCAGGTCGTCCGACAGTTCGAACAGCTCCGGCGCGACGTCGATGCACGTTCCGTAGGCGCTACACAGCGAGCGGTCGATCTCTATCCGGTACACCAGTGTTGCCTCCTTTGGTTGCAGGGACGAGTGCTCGCCAGCCGGCCGCGGCGGTGACCGCGCCGAGAGCCCCTCCGTAGAGCGCGAGCGCCCAAGGCCTGCTGCCGTCGGTCCCGGCTGCGAGGCCATGGACGGTGGCGAGCGCGAAGACTGCGTATGTGAGCCAGTGCAAGCGTCTCCAGGCTCGGGCGCCGATACGGCGCCTGAGCGCGGACGAGACGTACACGAGGAGCATGAGTTCGGCGGCCAGCACCCCGAATGACGACCACAGCGGCCGATACGGAACGAGGCCCGGGACGAACAGAGCGGCGACGGAGATGCGGACCGTGCTGTCGAGGACGAGGGCGGATGCGTGAAGCGCAATGAACCCGAGCCCGAGAATGGCGAGGAAGCGATGCAGGTCGGTGACGGCCGCAGCCTTGAGCGCGGCGCCGAACGGGCGCGCCTTGAGGACGATTCCGGCCAGGACGGACGACGTCAGGAGCGCATACGCGAGGAGCCCACTGGCACGCGCGAGGATCCAGAAAGTCGGATCGGACCTCACGCTAGTCCTCCAGCGAGTAACAGCTCTCCCGCCGAGGTCACCAGGACCGTCGGGATCCCAGCCAATGCGGCTTCGCCCAGTGCGCGCTGGGAATCGCCCGTGAGAAAGAGCGTCTTCGCGAGCACTTCGGCCTCGGATGCGGAAGCGGCCGCAACGGTCACCGTCAGCACGTCGCCGACCGCCGGCAATCCGGTGACAGGATCGATCAGGTGGTGTCGCGTTTCACCGTCCCGCACCCAGGTGCGGCGATCGCGGCCGCTGGTCGCGACCCCGCCGTCCTCCACGCCGAGCGTGATCTCCCCGCCCCCAGCCTCCACGCGGATCGGCCACACGCGGCCCGAGGCGGCGATATCGCCGCCGGCGTTCACAAGCGCCGGGCCAGCCTGCGCGAGGACGGCACGAACGCGGTCCGCCGTCCAACCCTTCGCAATTCCCCCGAGGTCAAGCCGGTATCCCGGCTCGATCACGACTTGACCTGCGGCATGATCGAAGGCGACCGCGCCTCCCGTGCGGGCCGCCGCGGTCGCGGATGCGGGGACGTCGTTGTCGATTAGCTCGAACGAGCGGTCGTACCCGGCCGCGACCACCGCGGCGTGCACCGTCGGGTCGAACCGGCCGCAGCTGGCCTCACGTGCCTCGACGGCGAGCTCGATCACCTCGAATAGCTCGGGGCCGACATGGCGCGCGCCCGCCTCGTTGAGGCGCGAAAGCTCCGAGTCCGGCCGAAAGCGGGAGAAGATCCCCTCGAGACGCCGGAACTCCGCCTCGCCTTCCCTCAGAAGAGACGGGTCCTGCGCGTCGAGCAGGAACTCGACCTCGGTGCCCATAGCTCTGAACGCGTGTCGGAGCATCACGAGGTCCGCGTCGTGGTAAGCGGCGGGAGGGTGACCACCCGCACTGAGGCTGCCGGCGCAGCACTCCGACGCGCGGAGAGACGCGCGACGAGGGCCGCGTCCGCGTTCAGGCGTCGCTGGTAAAGGACGAGCGCAGCGGATCGCGCCGTCGGTGCGGACGACGATGTCTGTGCCCACGGGTGGGCCGCGATGCCGGCCCAGGCGAGGAAGAGTCCGAGGATCGACCCGGAGAGGGCGTACAGCTTGGGCGTGTGATCAGTCGTCACGGCCCGCCTCCTCGTGTTCACTCTCGTAGTGGTGCGACGGTCCGGAGGTCACCGAGGGAGCGTGGCGGTACACGGTGGTGACGGTCGCGGGCCGAGTGGCAGTTGCGTGCACGAGCTGTCGGCGCAGCGACTGCTCGAAGCGGTCGAGTTTCTTGAGCCTGAACGCGATCGCAGGGTCGGAGGACGTCGCCGCATTCGCAGGTCGTCCCAACGCGACCGTGCGGGAGACCGCCAGCAGTCCGGCGACGAGCGCTGCCGCCAGCAGGACGACGATGGGGAACACGTGCTTGCGGGGCATCGGAATCCGTCCTTTCGTTCGATGCCCCGACCGTAGGTGAGCGCCGGTTAACCGCGGGCGCGCGGAAGGTAAATCAAGTCCAAGCCGAGGTAAGGATTCGGCTTTCCACCGATGCTGCTTGGAACCGACGATGCGACGATCCGCGCATGGACATCCTGCTCGTCGAGGACGAGGACGCGATCGCGGAGCCTCTCGCAGCGGGTCTCCGTCGCGAAGGATTCAGCGTGGAAAGGGTCGCGACTGGCGCGGGCGCGCTGGCTGCAGAACCGGCCGATCTCGTGTTGCTCGACCTGAGGCTTCCGGACATCGACGGGACGGAGGTATGCCGGGTGCTCCGTTCCCGGTCCGACGTTCCGATCATCGTGGTCACCGCAAAGGGAGAGGAGGTCGACCGTGTGGTGGGCCTCGAGCTCGGCGCCGACGACTACCTGGTCAAGCCGTTCGGATTCCGGGAATTGCTCGCTCGGATCCGTGCGGTGCTGAGGCGCACTCATCCGGCGACCTCGGGCAGTCGGCTCGTGGCCAGGGGGCTCGTGATCGACCTCCCCTCGCGGCGTGCGACGCTCACGGGTGAGGATCTCGCTCTTACCCCGAAGGAGTTCGACCTCCTTGCACTACTCGCGTCGGAGCCCGGGACCGTAGTGAGTCGCGAGCACTTGCTCCGCGAGGTGTGGAAGACCGACTGGTACGGGTCGACGAAGACGATCGACGTTCACGTCGCCTCGGTGCGGAGGAAGCTCGGCGATCCCCGTTGGATCGAGACGGTGCGCGGCGTCGGGCTCCGCCTCGCTCCGCAGCCGTGAAGAGACGCCTTCTCGCGGGCTATCTCGGCGTGGCGGTACTTGTCCTCGTCCTGCTCGAGGTTCCGCTCGCGATCTCGTATGCGCGAGCAGAGCGACAGGCGCTCACCGACAAGGTCGAACGCGACGCAGTCGCGCTTGCGAGCCTCGTCGAGGACTCGCTCGAACGAGGGTCTCCTGTGCCCGCTCGGGTTCGGCGGATCGCGCGGGACTATGGTGCCGACACGAGCGCCCGCGTGGTTGTTACGGACGACCGTGGGCGACGACTTGTCGACTCGGCCCCGAACGGCACAACGGACTTCTCCTCGCGTCCGGAGATCGTGAGCGCCCTCAACGGTGAGATCGCAACGGGCACCCGTTCCTCTCGGACGCTCGGCACCGACCTGCTGTACGTCGCGGTTCCCGTCGCCTCGAGCGGGGTCGTGCACGGCGCCGTCCGGATCAGCTACCCGACGTCTGCAGTGGATGCTCGCATCCACCGCTACTGGACGGTCCTTGCGATCATCGCGGCCGCAGTCCTTGCCGTCGCGGCCACGGTCGCCGCCGTGCTCGCTCGCTGGGTCACGCGCCCTCTCGATCGCCTCGAGCAGGCCGCCGACGCGGTCGGCAGCGGGAATCTTGCGGCCCGTGCCTCACCCGAGGGCCCGCCCGAAGTGCGGCGTCTCGCGGAGACGTTCAACTCGATGGCGTCGGAACTGGACACCCTGATCCGCTCGCAAGATGCGTTCGTCGCAGATGCGTCACACCAGCTGCGAACGCCGTTGGCCGCGCTTCGACTCCGACTCGAGAATCTCGAGCCCGACGTCACGGATCCCGGAAAGGAGGATCTGTGGGGTGCGCTCCGTGAGGTCGAACGGCTTTCCGGGCTCGTGGATGGGTTGCTGATGCTCGCGCGAGCCGATCGCGCTCATAGCGCCCCGTCGTCGATCCCGCTCAGCCCGCTCGTCGAGGAGCGCGTCGAGGCTTGGTCGGCGCTCGCGGCCGAGAGTGATGTCGGCCTGCGGCTGGAGCTCGAGGGCGACGTCGTGGCGCTCGCGACTCCGGGGCGCCTCGAGCAGGTTCTCGACAACCTCCTCGCCAACGCAATCGACGCGTCGCCGGCCGGCGCGACGATCACCCTCTCGACCCGCTCCGTCAACGGCTGGGCCGAGTTGCACGTCACTGACGAAGGTCGGGGGCTGACCGAGACCCAGCGGAGGCGGGCGTTCGACCGCTTCTGGCAGGGGTACGACGGACAGGACGGATTCGGCCTGGGGCTCGCGATTGTCCATCGACTCACAGCTGCGGACGGCGGAGACGTCCAGCTCAGAGCTGGGAGCCCAGGCGGCCTCGATGCCGTTGTCCGGCTCCATCGGGGCTGAGCGGCGAGGCTTCGCAGCGGGCGACACTAGCGGTTCGCCAGGCGTCGTCGACGGCACGAAGTAGCGAATCACCTTCATCGTCCCACCGCCGGCGATCCAGTGCACTTGGCCTGGGCCGTTGTCTCCGTTGTTGAACGTGATGCCCCACCACGACCTTGAGCTGGAGGCCGGTCCCACAGCCCGTCACCCGTAGATAGCGGGTCGCTGGGATCAGCGACGGGCAGACCACGTGCATCCGAGCGGTCTTCTGCGCCTCGTTGCATGCAACCCGCACGATGTCATCGGCGTCGTGGCGACCTCCGGTCCGCACCGTAGTCGTCTTCCCTGGACGTGGAGCGGCCCCGGCGCCCGACTCCCTGTAGGTCAGTCTCGCCGCCGTCTCTCGCTGCGAACCACGGTCACACTCTCTGACTTCTCCAGGGTTGTGAAGCGGTAGTTGCGACGCACCCACCACCCAAGGCCCAGGGCACCCATCACCCCAAGACCGTAGAACTCCCATCGCAGCCCAACTACGAGAGGTAGGGGGAGAAGCAGGAACCACAAGCCCAGGAACACCAGCGGGTTATGCGTCCACAGCGGCAGTCCCCACAAGCCCCGCGCCTCACGCGATTTCACGAAGCCCAGTCTCCGTCGCTCCGCCCTGATCCGCAAGGGCCGTCTTCCTGCGATCGCACGAGGGTTACCACTGGCGAGAACTACCCGCGATTGAGAGGCTTCGAAAGGCGACGGGCGGCGATTGTGCGTGGGCTCACGTCGTCGCCACCGCCGCAGCCAGCGTCCCCTCGAGGGCATGAGAGAGCTCGACCGGAACGAGGAGCACCGGTAGGTGAGAGCGTTGCAGTGTCTCCCGGACGACCGGGGCACGCCCGTGCGCGAGCTGCTGCGACCAACCGAGAGCAATCAGGTCGCAGCTGCACTGCTCGGCGACGATTGGGACGAGTTCCCCGATTCTCCCGATCCTCGTCTCGAGTTGGACATCTCCGATGCCCGAAGGGCAATAGCGGTGAATGAACTCTCGAGTCCATGCCGGCATCTCGTGCTGCGGCTGATCGGTGAAAGAGGGGATGGAGTCCTCATCGTGGATGTGCAGTGCGACGACGTCGATACGCTCGCCGCTCGTGACCTCGAAGAGTGCGCGCGGCGCGAGCGAGGTCGAGAGCGATCCTTCGAGAGGGACGAGCACGCGCCGGAACGCCGGTGGCGGGTCCGCGTCCGGTGGCACGACCAGAACCGGCTTGCGCAGTGCGACGGCGACCGCCGTGGCGGTGCCGCCAAGTGGCCTCGAGCTTGCTGGCCCGTTGCGGGCGCCGATCGCGAGCGCCACGACGTCGCCGACCTCGCCCGCCTCAACGAGGCGCTCGATGACCGAGCCCGTGGTCGTTCGCAGCACAACGCCCGCGGCGTCAGTCAGGCTTTGGACGGTCCTGCTGACCGTTCGTCTGCACGTGTAGGGCCTCGACGTGCGAGTCGAGGAGCGTCGACAGTGCCTGCGCGGACGCAAGCACCGATCTGCTTGCCAGGCTGTTGTCCAGCGCCGCAAGAGTCGTCTTCATCTCCCTTTCACCTCCCAGTGATCATGTGCTTCGTAGACGTGCCAGTCCGCCGGCGCTGCCGTGACCTCGTTGCGATCGATGCGGAGCCGTAGCTGGCGTCCCCGGAAGCGGAGGGCGAACTCGAGCGCATTCCATTCCGTTGGCAGTCGCGGATCCACGAGCAGCGTCTCGCCGCGGGGTCGGATGCCCCCGAACCCGAACGCGAGCGCCTGCCAGAGCCCGCCCATCGTTGCCAAGTGCAACCCACCCGCGCTGCTCCCTGTCAGATCGTCGAGGTCGAGCCTCGCCGCGATCTGCAGCGCATCGAGCGCGGGTCGGTAGCGTCCGGCTCGAGCGAGCAGACTCGCGTGGATCGCCGGCGACAGCGAGCTGCCGTGCGCGGTGCGCGGCTCGTAGAAGTCGAGGTTGGGGACAAGTGAGCCTGGCACCACCTCGTCGGGAAGTAGGTGATGAAGCATGAGTACGTCTGCTTGCTTCAGCACCTGTGCACCGGCTGTACGCGCGGCGCCGAGGAGGAGATCGGCTGCGATCGGCCGCCGCGGAGCGAGCTCTTCGATGACGATCGGCTCGAGCTCGAAGAAGCCGGCGAACTGCTCATAGATCCCGCTCGCGCGCTCGTAGCCGTCGACAAGCGCGTCGGCGATCGTCAGCCAGCGCGCTCGTTCCTCATCGTCGACCCCGTCGAGCGCCGCTGCTTGGCGGAGGTTCCAGCGCGCGAGCACGTTCGTGAAGGCGTTGTCGTCGACGGGCTCGTGATACTCGTCAGGACCAACCACCCCGTAGATGTGCGCTGCGCCATCCGTATCAAATCGGACGCGCGATGCCCAGTAGCGCGCAGTCTCGAGGAAGAGGTCTCGTCCGGGCCCCGCCGCGAACGCCTCGTCGCCTGTCCATGCCAAGTAGCAGGAGGCCGCCCACGCGACGTCGCCGACGATGTGCTCTTCGAGCTCGCCCGTGCGGATGCGAACGAGTTCGCCGGTCGCGAGCCTTGCGGAACTCGGCGTCACGTCGCTGCCGGTGGCCGCGGACTCCCAGGCGAAGCGGGCGCCGGCCCGACCGACGGCACGCGCCGCCGCACGTGCGGCGGGCAAGCGACGAACTCGGTACTCGAGCATCGCCCGAGCGCTCGCTGGGTGCGTGGCGGCGAGGAAGGGCAGCACGAAGACGTCGCTGTCCCAGAACACGTGCCCGCTGTATGCGGTGCCGCTTAAACCGCGTGCTCCGACCGCCGCCTCATCACGATCTCCTACCGACGCCATCAGATGGAAGAGAGCGAAACGAATAGCCTTCTGCAACTCGTGATCGCCTTCGACCACGATGTCGGCTGTCTGCCACCGGCTCGCCCAAGCCTCTCGATGTTCGCGAAGGAGCCGCTCGAAGCCCGCCTGCGCCGCATCGTCCAGCGCCGACTGCGCGACCTCCGGATCGCCGTCGTACGAGCCGAGGCGCTCGAAGACCCGTCCCCGTCGCCGATCGCGCACGACCGCTGCGACCGGCCCCCCACGCGAACGCCACCGCCGAAGCGCAGGCGACCCGCGGTTGGCGTGAGCACGGAGCACCACCGTGCCCGGCCGAGCCAGCGAGGAGAAGCGAAGCGAGGTGACGTCGCCGTCCTCCCGCAGCAGCCCGCTCGCAAGGTCGAGCTGCCGGCTGACCCGCAGGCGCTTCGATGGAGCGTGCTCGAGCCGAGTCCAATCCGGGCACGGAGCAGGAGTGGTGTTCGCACCCTCGCCGGCGTAGACGCCCGAAAGCACGACGGCGGGTGCGAGAGACGGGTGGTCGAAGAGCGGCGCGCCGCGGGTTCCGAGACGACCATCGGCGAGCGTGAGCAGTGATTCGTGGACACGCTCCAGCCGCGGGTCGAGACCGTCGACGGCGAGCGTCCAGTGCGGGTCGCCGTCGAGCTCCGGCACGTCCCGACGCAGACGACGTTCCAGCTGGTCGGCAAGAACCCGCACGAAGAGCTCCGGACCGCCGCCGAGCGAGATGACCTCCGCCGGCGTGCCACTCGGCTCCGCGCCGACCGAGAAAGCCGTCGCTCGCGAGGCCTCCGGCACGAGCAGGAAGGAGTCGCTTCCCGGCAGTCCTCCGAGAGGCCCGAACTCGTCACCAGCGATCAGCACGAGGCCGGGCCCTACTCCGCGACGTGCTAGCTCAGCGAATGCCCAGTGTGCCGAATCCGCCTTGTCGGTGACGCCGATCTCCACATGCTTTGCGTCACTGGTGACCCGCGGATCCGCGACGCCAGCAGATCGCGCCGCTCCAAGCGCAACGTCGACAGCCGCGCCAAGACCGTCTACTCCGGCCGCCCGGAGACGACCCTGCACGGCCGTGAGCAGCTCCGCGATCTGTGCCTTCGGCGGATCGGCCCACTCCGGCTCGGGAATCAGATCGATCTTGCGTCGGTTCAGTCGTCGCGACACGATCTCTGCGGTGAGCCCGCGGCGTCCGAGCTCGGCCTTCGTGGCTGCCGCGGCGGCGTCGAGTGCAGCGTCCTCCTCCGGCGTCGCCTGCCTCCGATGGAGTAGCTCGAGCCCTGCCTGGTTGGCAGCGAACACCTCGGAGCCGCGGTTGACGCAGAAGTAGAGGCGTCCAGGCCCTTCGGGCCGAGCTCGAAGCTGGTCGTCGACATTACCCACGTGCGTGCCGGTGATCACGATCAGGTCGAGCCCGAGCGCGCAGAGCTCTTCGATCAATTCACGCAGCTCGGTCGCGTCGGCGCTCCGATCGGGGACCGCCGTGCCGTCCCAGTCGAAGATCACGGCCTCGAAGCGACGGTCGAGCGCGGGCGGAAGCTGCAGATCCACGCCCGGCTTTCTACCGTGCAGTGCGACCGCAGTCATGACGCGTCCTCGTCTCCGGGGAAGAGCGCACGCTCGAAGAAGCCGACCACTCGCCGCTCGTACTCACTTGGCCGTGCCGACAGACCTCCCGTATGGCCGGACTCCGGAATCATCCACAGCGTCTTCGGTTGCCTCAGCGCCTCGTAGTAGTGCGGTTGCAGCTCCTCGCCGCCGGCGCCGTGTCCCGCGTAAATGAGAAGTGTTGAGCGCGGCGCGATCCGCGGCACGAAATCCGTAAGCGAGGGAGGTGGGGCCGTCCCGCTCATGACCGCCACCGCTGCTGTCTGGAAGGCCGCCTCGGGGAGGGCGAGCCAGCCCTGCGGCCCGCGGAGGAAATCCTCACGGACCGAGCGCGCCCCTGCTCCCTCCGAGACGACGGCGCGGAGCCCGGTGTTGGAGGCGGCTGCCTGGAGCAGCACCTCGCCGCCCACCGAGAAGCCGATGCCTCCGATCCGACCGCCCTTCACGTCGGGCCGTCGCTGGAGCCAGGCGACGGCGGCGTCGATGTCTTTGGCGTCGCTCCATCCGAACAGGTTCGGGTCACCATCGCTTCCGTCGTAGCCGCGCGCGTCCAGCAAGAGCACGCCGTAGCCGTGGCGGACGAGCATCCGTGCCTGCGGCAGCTTCCCCTGGCGTGTCGGATACGAGATGACGGCGCCGCCGTTGCGCGATCGGACGTACCAGGCCGCGAGGTTCAGTCCGTCGTTTGTCCGAAGCGTCACCTCCTCGTATGGCCGCCCGAGATCGGCGGGCTCCACTGCCGCTCGCGGGCGATGCGTAGCAAGGATCCCCATCGCGATCGGCACGACGAGCAGGTACGCGACGATGACGGTCATGAGAGCAATCGCTCCGCGCCGAAGGTAACGGAATCGTCCGGGCTTGCGGGAGCGCCAGAGCAGTACGACGGCGAGTGCGCACAGCAGGAGGCCGACAGGGATGAGGAGGAAGCCCGTCCAGTCCTCTCCTCGGGCGCCGACGGCGTGAGCGTCCGCGATCGCCAGAGCTCCGCCCTCGACTGCAAGGGCACCGAGCACCGCCGCAATCGCCGCGCGCCCGCCCGCAGGTAGACGCGGGTAGGCCGCAGCGGCCACCCCCAGCAGGACGAACGTCGCCAGACCGCGCAGGAGGTGGTCGCCGGGCCCAGTCCCAGGCTCGGGCGCGAGGAACGAGTCGACGGCCGCGTGCACGCCGATCACGGCTGCGGCGAGGGTGAATAGACGGCGATCCGTTTCCCCGACCCATACCCGGATGGCGTCGCGCGACGAAAGGTCCCGTCGTCCGGTCATCGCCGGTCGCTGCCGTTGGAGAAGTTCACTCATGGCTGCGGGCCTCCATTCCGCGGACCCGAGCGTATGGCCGTCTGAGCCGCTCCGCATCCGCAGCCTGCCGCGAAGTACTTCGGTTTTCCCGCATGGACCCTTGGAGCGGAGGACGCGGCGCAAGGAGACGCCCGGCCGGCCGGCCGGGCGTCCGAGCCCATGGGCCTACCTGTGCGGAGGCAGGAAGGTATCGGTCTCGTAGCTGTGCAGCACCGCTGACGTGTGCAGGCCTGCATGGGCGATTGGCGCTCCGATGGGGTTCAGCGTGAGGAGCGTCGGGGCGCTCCAGATCACGTCGCCCGTCAACGGCTTCGCCATCTTGTCCGAGCGAAAGTCGCTATACCCGGAGTGGTAGACAGCTGTCATCGCGAGCGAGGCGATGAGGGCGACGATTCCGATCACGAGCTTCCCCGCAAAGCGGCGATTGAGTCGAGTGCCGGCAAACGCGGCGAAGACGACGAGGATCGGGAAGACGGACAGGAGTAGTCCGTCGGTCACCCCATAGAGGATCCCGCGCCAGGCGACGGCGCCCACGAGCGCGACTCCGTCGGGTCGAGCTGTGGCGTCGTCCGTTCGCACGACCATCGCGGCCAAGACGCCGGCCGCAGCCAGTCCCAGCATGAGTGCAACGAGCCAGTGCCGCTTCGCAGCAGCGACGAGGTCGTAGCCGGTCGATCGAGACCACAACGCGAACAGGCTGACGACCGCCAGGGCGTAGAGCCCATAGAAGAGGTCGCGGTTGATCTCGATCAGATCCGCGAATAGGAACGGGACGGTGAACGCAAGAACGAAACCGCCTGCGAGCCAGGCCCAGTGAGCGGAGAGGCCGTGCCACACGCGAACGTCGACCCTCGAACCGTGTCCGAAAGCATGTGCGGTCATATCTCCTCCTTTCGCACTGAGCCTGAAGCAGCTCGCCCCTCCGGGCATCGGTAGAGGCGCGCCAACCAAGTACGGGGTTTTCCGCACTCCATCGGCCGAGCGCGGCTTTTCGCACGCGACCGCTCGACACAACCGCGAGGGGTTGGCGGCGCTCCGTCAGGCGATCTGGTCGCGGTTCACGCAGTCTCGAGATCGCGTCGTACGATCAGGCTGAGAGCGGCGGCGATCGTTCCCAGCCCGGCCAGAGCGAGCACGAGCAATCGCGCATAGTCCGGGCCGGTCGAGAGCGGTGCCTGACCGGCCCACCAGAAGCTGGAGAAGAACCGGAATGGATCGAGCCAACCGGCCACCGCGTGCAGCCCTCCGACGAGATACGCGGCAGCAGCCATTGCCGCCGGCACCCCGATTGAGAGCGCGCGGCTTGGCCGTGCAGCGCCGGTTGCAATCGAGAGCCAGCCGTGTACGAGGGCAAGCAGGAAGACACCGAGCAGCCCCCCGGCGAGGCGGCCAAGCGGCAGGCCGAGGTCGAAGAGCCTGCTCGCGAGCGCCAACGCTGCGAACGCAGCTGTGCAGAAGGCTGCCGTCTCGACACCGACCGCGGCAGCCTTCGCGGCGACGGCCCTTCGGCGGGACACGGGGTAGGTCAACACCAACTCGAGGCGTCCCGACTCCTCCTCGCCCGCTAGCGTCCGTGCGCCCGATCCGATCGCCAGGGCGATCGCCAGCAGCGGCAGCATGAAACTGAAGAGCTCCGTGTCTATGAAGCCGGCTCCCCTCGTGATGTCCACGGCGCCGGTGAGGCCGAAGAGCGACTTCAGCGCCTCCGGGTAGCTGTCGAGCAGCTCGCTCAACTGCGGCGAGCTGTCGATGGACGGGAAGATGGCGGCGAGCAGGAAGACGTACAAGACGATCCCCGAGCACCAGCCAGCGAGAGCTCGCCGGTGGTCGCTCAGCCCACGGCGGAAAAGCTCAGTCGCCAGGATCGTCCTTTCGGTAGAGCTCGAGGAAGATCTCCTCGAGATCGGCAGGCGCCGACACCAGATCGACGAGTGTGTGCCGAGCGGCTGCCTTCACGATGCCGTCCATCGCGGCCTCGGGTGCAGTGAGCTGGAGGACGCCTTCCTTGGCTTCCTTCACGCGGACGCCCTGGAGGGCTGTGAATGGCTGCGGGTCGGCAGGCTCCGCAAATGTGATCGTCACGTGCCGGAGCGCGTGGTCGCGTAGGCGCTCGACGGAGTCGAGGTCGATCAGCGTTCCATTGCGAATGATCGCCACCCGATCCGCGACGTGCTGTACCTCGTCGAGTGAGTGAGACGAAAGGAAGACCGTCGTGCCCGTGGCGGCGGATTCGCGTAATAGTGCCCGGAACTCCTTCTGGAGGATCGGATCGAGACCGCTTGTAGGCTCGTCGAGTATCACCACGGTCGGGGCATGCATGAATGCCTGCACGATCCCGAGCTTCTGCCGATTCCCCTTCGAGAGCTCGCGGATCGGCCTATCGAGAACCACCTCGAAGCGTTCGAGCAGCGTCTGGCGCAGCCCCGCGTCTACCGACCCACGCAGCCGAGCGAGCGAGTCGAGCTGTTCGCGGCCCGTCAACCGATCGAACAGGCGAAGGTCGCCCGGCACGTACCCGACCTGACGCTTCACCTCAACGCTGGCGACGCGGCAGTCGTGCCCGAGCACTGACGCCGTGCCCGCCGTCGGTCGGATGAGATCGAGGAGGAGACGGATCGTCGTGCTCTTGCCGGCACCGTTCGGCCCGAGGAACCCGAAGACCTCCCCTCGTTCGACCCGCAGGTCGAGACCGTCGAGAGCGCGGATCCCACCCGGGAACGTCTTGGAGAGCGCTGCTGTCTCGATCGCGGGCGCGTCTGCCACCAACCCAATCGTAGGGACCCATCCCCAGCGACACCCGCAACCCGAGCGCCTCGTCGTGTCCTCGGCCGGGATCGATCGGGTGAGGTCAGGGCGAGAGGGCGGATCGATCGTCCGGCGATCGATACGGAATGCGGATCTCGAGGAACTCTCCGTGCAGCTGCCACTCGAGCTCGTCGGCGAGCGCGTCGGACGGCAGCTCGAACTCGTGCCGGAAGCCGTGCGGGGAAAGCGCCGTCACCGTCCGTCCCGCAACCGTCACGCTCAGGTGCTCGCGGGAGCCGGGCGGGACAGGGCAGGTGACAACGAACACCCGAGACTGGGCGGTCATTCCGGTGCCTCGTGACAGCGTGCGAGGAGCTCGACCCACTCGCTGTCGACCTGGTCCTGGATCTGCCGGATGAGGTGCGCGTTCTCGGGCCGGAAGAGGTGTGCGAAGCGCTGCTGCGAGCCGAGCCAGTCCTCGACCGGTGCATCACCCGGGCGGTAGGTGAGCCGATAGCGGCCGTCGACCACCTCGTAGAGAGGCCAGAAGCGTGTCTCGACTGCGGCGTCGATCACATGTCGGGTCAGCTGAGGGTCGTGCCCCCAGCCGACAGGGCAGTCGGTGAGGACATTGAGGAGCGCCGGGCCGTCGGACTCGACGGCGTGCTCGACCTTCACGCTCAGGTCGTGCCAGTGGGTGGAGGCGGCCTGGGCGACGAAGCTCGGTACGTCGATACCCGCGGGACAGCCCACGCGGCACGGCGCGCGGGCGTCCCCACCGCCACACTCGAGGCAACGGTCCGCCTCGACGACGGCAGCCTCGGCTGTGAGCGGTGGACGGAGCTCGCGCGACAGCTCGTCGGTGGGCGCAGTCATGTCGAAAAAGCTTGGGCGCACCGTTCGCGGGAGCAATCGGCGTCAGCCCCGAACCAGCATGCGGAAACCCCGCAGTTCCGTCGTCCGATCTGCGGATGGCTTCGAGCGCCTCCCCCTCTACGGTCCAGAGAAATTCGACAAGAGGAGGAACCGATGACTGTCCGCGTGGCCATCAACGGCTTCGGACGTACCGGTCGCGCCGCGTTCCGGGCAGCACTCGAATCGGGCGCCGACATCGATTGGGTCGCGATCAACGATCTCGCCGAACCACCGATGCTCGCCCAACTGCTCAAGTACGACACGGTCTACGGGCCGTTCACCGGCACGGTCGAGGCGGTCGACGGGGCACTCGTCGTGAACGGCAACGAGATTGCGACGCCGATGGAACAGGATCCCGCTCGATTGCCCTGGGAAGCGCTCGACGTCGATGTCGTCATCGAGTCGACCGGCCACTTCCGGACCCGCAGTGATGCCGCCAAGCACCTCGAGGCGGGAGCGAGGAAGGTGATCGTGTCGGCTCCGGCCAAGGAGCCCGATGTCACCGTGGTGCTCGGGGTGAACTTCGAGACGTACGACCCGGACCTTCACGACATCGTCTCGAACGCGTCGTGCACGACGAACTGCCTGGCTCCGGTCGCGAAGCTGCTGCACGAGGCGATCGGTATCCGACACGGCGTCATGACCACGGTGCACGCGTACACCGGCGACCAGATGCTGCTCGACGGGCCGCACAAGGACTACCGCCGTGCGCGCGCTGCCGCCGCCAACCTGGTGCCCACCTCTACGGGGGCGGCAAAGGCAATCGGACTCGTCGTTCCGGCGCTGGCCGGAAAGCTCCACGGTTTCGCAGTCCGCGTCCCCGTGCCGACGGGCTCGCTCGTCGATCTCACAGTCGAGGTCGAGCGCCCGACGACCGTCGACGAGGTGAACGCAATCTTCGAAGCCAGAGCCGACCTCGGCGAGCTTGCCGGCATTCTGCGCTACAGCGAGGAGCCGCTCGTCTCGTCCGACATCATCAAGTCGCCGTACTCGTCGATCTTCGACGCGCCGCTGACGACCGTCGTGGACGGAACGCAGCTGAAGGTCGTCGCGTGGTACGACAATGAGTGGGGCTACTCGAACCGGCTCGTTGAGCTCACCCAACACGTGCTCTCGCGAGTCCCCGCGCACGTCTGATGCGAACGGCGACCTCCCTCGCTCCGGGGAGGGAGGTCGCCTTCTGGGTCGGCCCGTCACACGCTCTCGCTGCGACTACTGGAGCTCGGGTCGGTAGTCCCCCGCGGCACGCCGCGAGCAACTGCTGATGCTTTCGTAGAGCAGCCGGTAGATCCTGAAGACGAGAAGGTCGTCTCCATCCACAGCCCTCGAGTCGCCACATCCGCCGGCGGCCGACGTGACGTCGTGACGCGAAAGGCGCTTCCTCGTACGAAGCGAGCCACCCCGGCGGTCCCCGTGGGATCACGGTATCCGCTGGAGTTGCAAACGATCACCGCCCAGTGGCAGCGGGCTCTCGATGCAGCCGGGGGCGCACTGGATGCTGCCAGCGGCTCGCTTCTCGCACCGGATCTCACGCACCGGCGACGTGAGCTCCACACCGAGCGACAGCACACGGCAGAGATGCTCACGCGCCTGGCGAATGTCACCGGGGCGCGGCCGACGCCGTGGTTGTCGCCGGTCCCGATGAACACGAGGATGCTCGGGCTTCCGAACAACGTTCGCGCATGTGTCTTCGACGTCGAGGGTGTCCTCACGAACGGCGGAGCTCTGCACGCCTGGGCTTGGGGTGAGGTCTTCGACGGCGTATTGCTGCAGTTGAGCGCGCAGACCGGTTGGCACTTCATCCCCTACGATCGAACCGGGGACTACCGCGCATTCTTCGACGGCCGCGTGAGGCTCGAAGGAATCCATCTCTTCCTCGAGAGTCGCGGCATCCGTCTGCCCGAAGGGCGGCCGGACGACCCGGCCGAGGCGCATACCGCCTACGGCCTTGCCAGGCGAAAGGGCGAGCTGCTCGCGGGTGGTGTGCGCGCACGAGGCGTGGTCGCGCTCCCCGGCGCCATTCGCTACCTCGAGGCGGCCGGGCGTGCGGGCCTTGGGCGCGCGGTGGTCTCGGCGAGCGCCAGCGCGCTACCGATGCTTGAACTCGCGGGGGTCGCGACGCTGATCGACGAGCGTGTCGACGCCGATGCGATTCGCAACGAAGGGCTGCGCTCGCGTCCCGCGCCGGACCAGCTCCTAGTCGCATGTCGCCGCCTGGGCGTTGCACCCGAAGACGCGGTCACTCTCACTCACAGCCACGCCGGCGTCGCCGCGACACAGGCGGCCGGGATCGCGGTCGTCGGGATTGCCGACGGAGCAGAGGCCGAGGCCCTGCAGGCCTTCGGTGCGGAGCGAGTCCTTCCATCGCTGGAGGCGCTCCTCGATCGCCGCCTGGCCGACCCACAAGACCGCTGAAGGCGCGGTGCCCAGTCGTCAGGCTCGCGGTACGGGCTCTCCGGTGGGCTCGACCTGGGGCAAGGCGGGCTGCGTGATCTCGGCCAACTACGCACGGGTATCGGTGTCGCCCCCGATGGCCGTCGGCCAGCGCGTTCCGATCATGCAGCTAGATACGGAACACAAGGAAAGGGATGGTCATGGACAGAATCGTGGTCGCAACGGATGGCTCGCCGGCGTCGCGAGAGGCAGTGCACTTCGCACTTGACCTCGCGAAGGAGCATGAGTCCGAGGTGTACTTCGTCCACGTCGTCCCCGAGCTGCACGTCGTGCCGACGAACGGGATGGGCATGGTCGGTGCCATGCAGCGCGAGGTGACAGATGAGGACTACAGGTCGCTCCACGTCGCGGAAGCGCTCGCGGAAGATGAGGGCGTGTGGGCCCGGACGGCGCTACTTCGGGGTGATGCCGTCGATGAGATCGTCGCGTATGCCGACAACCTCGCGGCTGACCTGATCGTCGTCGGCTCCCGCGGCCACGGCGCACTTACGAGCGCGCTGCTTGGCAGCGTCTCCCGCGGGCTGCTGTCCGAATCGAAGCGCCCGGTCATGGTCGTGCGCGGGGTTCACGACATGGAAGCGCAGGCTGTGGCCACCCGGTAGCTCGCCATCGGCCGAGGGCGTCGGTAGGGGACGCCCTCGGCCAGCCGGTGCCGATGCCACAGTTCTGCGTCGATGTCCTCGACGCAGGCGCCGTTCACGCCCACTGGACTCGACGCACTCCCACCCGCCGACGTCGCGCGCCGAGCCGAGACCGTCGGGGTGGCGAAAGCCGGAATGCCGGCGCTGGACGTATTCGTGCTGTCGGTGCTGGCCGGTGCCTTCATCGCGCTCGGCGCGGCGTTCGCGACGACGGTCGGGAGCGGGATGGCCGATACGCCGTACGGCATCACACGACTCCTGGTCGGACTCGCGTTCACGCTCGGTCTCATACTCGTCGTCGTCGCGGGCGCCGAGCTTTTCACCGGCAACAACCTGATCGTGATGGCGTGGGGGAGCAGGCGGATCAGCACCGCTTCGCTCCTTCGAAACTGGTCGATCGTCTACGTCGGAAACTTCGTAGGTGCCGTGGGAACGGCGATGCTCGTCTTCCTCGCCAGGGAGTACACCTTCGGCGGCGGCTCGGTCGGCGTCACTGCGCTCACGATCGGAGCGACCAAGACCAACCTAGGTTTCGGGCAGGCAATTGTGCTCGGAGCGCTCTGCAACGCGCTCGTGTGCCTCGCCGTCTGGCTGACGTACGGAGCCCACACGACGACCGACAAGATCTTGGCGGTCGTGCCCCCGATCGCCGCATTCGTCGCGCTCGGATTCGAGCACTCCGTCGCGAACATGTACTTCATCCCGGAGGCGCTCCTCGTCAAGACCGACTCGTCGTGGGTCGAGAGCACGTCCGGCGTTCCAGAGCTGACGACTCTCACGTGGGACCGGTTTCTCCTCGGCAATCTGTTCCCCGTGACGATCGGGAACGTGATCGGTGGCGGGATTATGGTCGGGGCCGTGTACTGGTTCGTGTATCTCCGCGGTCGGTCGGCAAACGCGCCGTAACGGTACTCCTGGAGCTGCGGCGAATGCTCCTCGCGAACGCGCCGGATCAGTAGAAACCGCGCGCGAATGGCGGATTCTGCCGTCGCCGTTCTCAACGCTCGGGCGCACAATGACCCTGTCACGAGCGGGAGGGACCCGATGGAGCCCTACGGAAAGACGAAGGTACTCATCGCCGGTGGTGGAGTCGCCGGCCTCGAAGCCGCCCTCGCCCTTCGCGAGCTCGCGGTCGAGTACGTCGCTGTCGAGCTACTCGCTCCGGAGATGCACTTCTGGTACAAGCCCGCCGCCGCCGCGGCGCCGTTCGAGCTCGGCGACGTCACACGCTTCGAGCTCAATGGACTGGCTCGTCAGATCGGAGCAAGCTTCACACCCGGAGGGCTGACCGGCATCGACGCTTGGCGGCACCTCGCGTACACGTCGACGAATACGCAGATCGCCTACGACTTGCTGCTCGTCGCGTGCGGGGCGTTGCCGTTTCCCTCCGTTCCCGGCGGACTGACGTTCCGAGGCCCGGCGGACATCGAGCTGATCGAGCATCTGCTCCAGGAGATCCTGGACGGCGACGTTCGGTCGGTGGCGTTCGTCATTCCCTGGGGCGCTGTCTGGCCACTTCCAGGCTACGAGCTTGTTCTTCAAACGGCAACGTACATCCGACAACACGGCCGTCTCGAGGGCGTCGAGCTGACGCTCGTGACGCCCGAGGCCGAACCGCTCCAGCTTTTCGGCGCGCCGGCAACACGCGCTGTGCACGAGCTGCTCGAAGAGCGCGGAGTCATCCTGCGAACGGGCGCTCGTGCCGGGAAGTTCGTCGCCGGAGAGCTAGAGCTCATTCCGGATGAACGTTTCTCGGTCGACCGCGTCGTCGCGCTCCCACGACTTCAGGGGGCTCCGATCGACGGGCTGCCGCAGACCGTGCACGGGTTCATCCCGGTCGACTCCCACTGCCGAGTCGACGGAGTAGCCGACGTGTTCGCTGCGGGCGACATCACGAGTTTCACGGTGAAGCAGGGCGGGATCGCAGCCCAGCAGGCAGACGTGGCCGCCGAAGCGATCGCCGCGGCGGCAGGGGCCAGCTTGACGCCGCGACCCTTCCGGCCAGTGCTCCGTGGGCTCCTGCTAACGGGAGGACCGTCGCGCTACCTGCGCAAGGAGCTCGGCGTTCAGCCCGAGCAGGCGCCCGTGGCGTCCTACGAGCCGCTCTGGTGGCCCCCCGCGAAGATCATTGGCAACTACCTCGCGCCGTTCCTCGCCTCGCTGGGCGGCGCGGATCTGTCGCCGAGCCGTATTGACTCCGCGTCGGGAACGGTCTCCGTCGAGGTCGAACTCGAGCCGGAAGCCCTCGATCGGCTGGCGTCGAGCCGACTCGTGCTCGGCGGCGATTCCGAAGCGGGCGACATTGTCGAAGACACGATGTCGTCCGACCCGTTGGTCGTTGCGCCCGAGGACACACTCGGGGAGGTCGCCGAGCACTTCCTGAGCCGCGGCTGTACGGCCACGGCCGTCGTCGAGGGCGACCGACTGATCGGAATTCTCACGACGGGCGACCTCGTCCGCGCAGCTGCGATGCGGATGTCTCCGAGTGAGGGGCGCGCGGGGCAGTGGATGACGGCGGATCCGGTCACGGTGTCGGTTCGCTCGACGGTGGCTACCGCCGTCCGCCTCATGACCGAGTACGACATCCACCATGTGCCCGTCGTCGACCACGGCCACGTGGTGGGGATGTTCTATGCGGACGACACGCTCAGACGAGCGGAAGTGCTGCCGATCGGGCTCGGCCTCTGGGCGCGCCGTTACCCTCGAGCCTCAGCGCACGCCGCCCTGGCGGCCACGCCCTCGTTCTGACCGACGGACTGTCATCGCGTTTGTCCCGGACTGGGAAACGATCCATTCCAGCGGAAGACGTCAGTGTGCGATCAACACGTCGCGGTGCGCCTTCCGCGCGACCCCTCCGCTGACGCTCATCCCGAGCACATGCTCGATCAGCGGTCGGTCGTGAGATCCGAGAACGATCAGGTCCGCATCGACCTTGTCGGCGATCGCGAGGATCGCGTCCACGGGGTCGCCGCGTGCCGGAACAAGCGTTGCCGTGACTCCCTCGTTCGCGAGGCGAGCTTGCGCACTCTCTAGCTGCTTCATGTGTTCGGAGGGCGGGTCCGCGGGATCGTATGGCCCCATCCCCCGCGTGCCGACGAGCACGGGGGTGACGCTGGTGACGTGCACAGCTGCGCCGAACGCCTTCGCGATCTCGCCCGCACGTGCGAGCGCCCGCTCGGACGGCTCGGTGCCGTCATACGCAAGCAGGATGGTCTTCACGTCGAACCTCCTTCCCTATGGCGCGAAGCGCCGGTGAACGTACCACTGCTGGACATCCAAACCAAGCGACGCTCGCTCCCACATCGTCCGGCCTCGGCGTCGCTCTTCGCGCTCCTCGATCAGCAGGTAGCTCGCCAGTTCGGGGTCGTTCGCGTTGTCGGGAAGCAGGGCATGCTGATTCGACCTGTCTGTTTCTACGCAGGCTCCCCGAACCACCGACGGATCAGACGGCTCCTGAAGCCTCCTTTCTCGGTTCCGCCCGGCCGAACACCGCCAAGGCAACAATCACGAGTCCGATGCCCGTAAGGACGAGGGCGATCCCCACGACGATGCTGAAGATTGAGAGCTGCTCCGCCATGTACGAGACATTGAGCGCAGTCGCGAGGGCCGTCTCGGTGACCCAGAGGTTTCGCGCACCGTTCGAGACCGGCTGCCCGCTGTCGTCCTTAGCCGCGGCAGTTTCATCGCTGGTTCCGGCCGGATCGTCGGGATTCGCAGCCGACTGGAAACGGCCCATCTGCGCGTAGGTCAGTCCGCCGGACGCCTCGAGCGCATGGATGCGCATGTACTGCGCAAAGCACCGCGCCTCACTTCCCGTATCGATGCTCTCGTCCACAACATCGCAAGTCGGCAAGTCGATCGTGTCCGGAAGCCCAGCCTCGCTCGCTGCCTTCTGTATTTCATCGGGCGACATGTCCGATCCGCCGACGATCGCCTCGTTTGAGAGCTCGTTGCCCACCGTTTGGTACCCGTTGATGCCTAGGTACAGAGCGGCAGCTCCGAACACGATCAGGACGGCTCCAGAAATGAAACCGCCGATCTTCCAAAGTCTCGTGTGTTTCATCGCTCCACCTCCCGGCGACGGCTTTCGATATGGATCTCGGTTCGGCGTCCATCCTATGACGCCTCAGTCGCCTCGCCCGTATCGTGTTCACCGTTCGACGGAACGGGCCGTGATCGTAGTAGCGCGTACTCGATCACCCAGACGTCGCCCGTCACAACGAGCGCCTCGAGCGCGTTGACGGCTATTTGCCGAGGGCGGTGGGGGAGCACCCGAAGGCGACGGGTGCTTGCTCCCCGTTTTCCCAGTTATCTAACCGTCTACCGCACGTAGAAATCCGCGAACTGACCCGTCCTGTAATGCCCCGGCAGGTTGCAGATGAGGGCGTAATGCGCGGCCTTGAGGACTAGGTTCAACGCGACGGCGTTCGCTCAGGCGGCCGAGTGCTCGGTGATCGACCCGGATGGATTGATCGTGAACGCGTCGGTAAAGGGAAGAAAGGCGCGCAGCCCACCATCGTCGATTGAAGCCACGACTCGCAGGGCGCGATGCTCCTTGTCATCCCAGAAGCCTTCGAGCTCGACGTGATAGGTGGCGCCGGACAGTCCTACGACGTCGAAACGCTCCTGCTTCCCGACAAGCCGCTCAGCCAGCTCGTCGTAGCCCGCGGCCCGGAGTTTCAGAAACTCGGACCGCAACACGCCCTTCGCCTCCGCGTCACTCATGGATCGCCGTCTACCCACGCCGCGCGGAGGCCCAAACCACAGGGTGCGAGGCCACCCGGTGAATGTGTTTCCTGGATGGGGCCCGGATCACGTGCCCTTCTCGTAGATCAGGATCTGGACGCCATCCCCGACGGTCTTCGCCTCGGTGAGATTCATGCGCTTGGTCGTGCTCGTATCCGCGAACAGCCGCTTCCCTGCTCCCACGATGATCGGATAGACCTGGAGGTGGATGGCGTCAACGAGATCGTGCTCGATGAGCGTCTGCGCAAGCTGCGGGCTGCCGTGCACGACGATGTCGCCTTCGTACATTTCCCTGAGCTTCGACACCTCGTCGACCACGTCACCTCGCAGTACGGTCGTGTTGTTCCACTCGGGGGCCTCGAGCGTGGAAGAGATCACGTACTTCGGCATCGAGTTGAATTTGTCCGCGAACTCGCCCTCGAACGTCGGCCAGACGGCGGCGAAGCCGTCGTAGGTGACGCGGCCGAGCAGTAGTGCGTCGGACGTCCTCGTCTCCTCCCACTTGAACTGATCGCCTTCGGGGCCGCGCGAGAAGCCGTCCGTCCATCCGACGCGCTCAAACGACTCGGTTCCGCTCGGCGCCTCGACAATGCCGTCGACGGAGATGTACTCGGTTACGACGATCCTTCCCATCTCTGACTCCCTTCCTATTGTCCCTTGCCGCAATGACTGGCGCGCACCCCATAAGTCATCGGCCCGTACCAGCGCAGTGAGCGGAGCGCGGAGTCATGCCTGCTCTCTGCACGAGCGCCGGCGTTCGCGCGGCCACCGGCCCCTTGTAATTCGTTCGCTCGCATGCAATGGATACCGAGCACGTCAGGTCAGGCGCGGCGCTGGAGGGTCGGCCCGCACACCCGGCGCAACCTGGGGGGGATGAGTCTTCCGGGGGTCGACGGAGAGGTTGCCGCGCCTGCCCCCCATATCGATCCTCCGTCCACACGACGTAACTGAGCGCGAGCTGGGCCTCGCTCGACGTTGCCTCGACCATGAGGTCCCGCAGGTTCATGCGACGGCCACGAGCAGGAACAACTCGCCGGGGATGAACGCCTCGAGGCGTCGCGCCAAGAGGCTAGGGAGCGCTTGACCTTCGGTGGGACCACTGGCCTGAGCGACGAGCTAGCGTCCAAGACGCACCCCGCGGCTCGTGCCTGGGGGGCTCGCCACGAAGGCGGACTGGGCCTGCACCGCCTCAAGCAGGCGAGAAGGGATGAACATGCAGTTCCTCAACTGGCGGTCGCGCTCGGGTCTGAGAAGGCGCGAGTCTGAATGAGTGGCTGGATCCCACTCGTCCGCGTGAGCAAGCTCTGGGGACTTCCTCACACGAGCCGCGTCCTCTGGCGGCTCCGCACTCTCATCGAGAGCGGCGTGGTCGAGATCAACGAGACGGGGGATGCCCTGCGCGTCAACCTTCCCGAAGAGACGCTGGCAGTCCTGCGCGAAGCCAGTCCGCACTTCACGGTGGCGGCCTGATCCGCGCGTCGTCCTCGGCGAACTGCCGAAGGAGACGGCGGAGCACGAGCAAGAAGTGCGAGATCGACTCAGGACGCCGGTTGGGTCGACCCAGTTCTCGGTCAGCCCGCTCCAGGCCGTTGTCGACTACCTGCGCTCGTACGGCGTCAAGGACGACGAGATCACACAACTCGGAGTGGACTGCGTCTCCTGGCGGGGCGCTCAGTTCAAGGCAGGACTCGTTCCTGTCAGCGAACGGAGCCCGGCATGGCAGTCTCCTCGAGGTGACCCTGCGTTCAGTATCTGACGGGCGACCGACGGAGGTCAGCGTCTAGTGGCCACGAGCGCGCGTCGGAGAGCGGTGATCACGGGGCTGGGCGCGGTGACGCCGCTGGGTAACGACGTGCGGTCGAGCTGGGAGAATCTCGTCGCGGGCAGAGCGACGGCCGACACGATCACGGCATTCGACACCAGCGGATTCCCGGTCACGTTCGCCTGCGAACTGAAGGACTTCGATCCGACGCAGTGGATCGAGCGCAAGCAGGCGAGGCGCATGGATCGGTTCGCGCAGATGATCGTGGCGGCAGCGCGACAGGCGCTGACGGACGCCGGGCTGGAGATCGAGCCGGAGTGCGATCGAGTCGGCGTCTCCGTCGGAACCGCGATGGGCGGTCTCAAGTCGTTCGAGGACACGTGCGACACCCTGCTCGAGCGCGGCCCCGACCGGGTCAACCCGTTCTCGCTCACCGCGATCATCCCGAATATGGGCGCCAGCCGGGTATCGATCGAACTCGGCACGAAGGGCCCGCTCTCCGCTCACTGCACCGCCTGCGCCGCCTCGACGATGGCGATCGGCGACGGGCTCGATGCAATCCGCCTCGGGCGCGCCGACGTCATGCTCGCAGGTGGCAGCGAGGCGCCGATCACGCGGGTCGGCATCGCCGGCTTCTCCGCGCTGCGCGCACTCTCACGTCGCAACGACGACCCGGAACACGCGAGCCGGCCGTTCGAGGCCGACCGAGACGGCTTCGTAATGGGCGAGGCGGGCGCCGTGCTGGTGCTCGAAGAGCTCGGGCACGCAACGCGGCGGGGCGCGAGGATCTACGCCGAGCTGGTCGGTTACGGCGTCTCCTCCGACGCGCAGCACCTTACCGAGCCCGACCCGACGGGCCGGAGCCAGGCCCGCGCCATGCTCATGGCATTCGCGGACGCCGGCGTCTCGCCCGACCAGATCGACTACATCAACGCGCACGGCACCTCGACTCCGCTTGGTGATGCGAGCGAGACGCGGGTGATCAAACGCGCTCTCGGAGAGCACATCGCCCGGAAGGTCCCCATCTCATCGACCAAGGGTGCGACCGGGCACCCCCTAGGTGCCGCGGGCGCGGTCGAGGCGCTTTTCTGCACGCTCGCGATCTACGAAGGCATGCTGCCGCCGACGATCAACTACGAGACGCCCGACCTCGAGTGCGACCTCGACTACGTCCCGAACGAGGCACGCGAAGCCCACGTCGGCGTCGCCGTCTCGAACTCGTCCGGCTTCGGCGGGCACAACGCAACGATCGTGCTCCGCCGCTTCACTGGTTAGGCGCAGGCTCCTGGACGCGTACGGGCGGCCGCGTCGATGGCCGGGAGGAGGGGGCGCACTGCTCGTAGCGGTGCGCCCGCCCATCCCGAAGCTCAGACCGAGGCGACGACGCTGACGCTCTGCGCCTGAGGACCCTTCGGGCCCTGCTCAACCTCGTACTCCACCTTCGCACCCTCAGCGAGGCTCTTGAACCCTTCGCCACTGATCGCGCTGTGGTGGACAAAGACGTCCTTGCTTCCGTCGTCCGCCGATATGAAGCCGTAGCCCTTGTCGTCGTTGAACCACTTGACGGTTCCGGTCGGCATATCTACACCTCCCCTCGACTGCTTCATGAACGCGCAGCGGAAGGCAACAGCCGAAACCGGTACTCGCTCTAACTCGTGTGGTCGCGGCCACACTATCGCTTGCCGCGCCAATCGGGCGCCTCTGGCGACTCCGGCGCCGGCTCCTACGCCAATTCCTGCTGTCGGAGCTCATCGTCGGAGAGCGAAGCGAGCTTCTTCGGCACGACCATGCGCCAGGCGTCGAAGACGAGTTCGCAGAGCTCGTCCTTGTCGATGGCGTCCAGGCGAACGACCAGCCATTGGTAGCGCATGTCGGACGGCTTCGGGCGCAGAAACCTGTCCGGGTACGTCTCGAGCGCAGCTTCGCGCTCCTCCTTCGGAAAGGCGAAGCCCATCAGCGTCTCGTCACGCGAGAAGGCCAGATAGACGATCCGTCCAACGCGGAACTTGATCCGACCCCTGACGAAGTCCTCGTACGACCGCGGCAACCCGGCCGTCAGATCGCGCACGTCGTCGATCCCCACGGCCATCTCGCGAAGAGGTTAGGTCACGCGGGTAGCCTCGCGCCCGAGGCGACGGCTGGCCGCCGTCTCCCCTTCACGCCGAGCTTCTTCAACTTGGCGGCAGCGGCTCGGCCGCTTTCAGGATCCCGCTCGACCCTCGACATCTCTCAACGCAACGCACTCCGAGAGACCGCAGCGTTGGATCGAGCGTGGCGCCATAGGATTGCGCCGTGCCGTTCACGCTCAGGAACATCAAGGAGGATCTGGAGGACATCGGCTCGAGGTTCGACGGCGCGCCGGACCTGGAGTTCCGCTTGGCGACCGAGGCGCTCGAGCTCGAGAAATCGGGCCTGAGCTACCAGCGCGTCCCGCCCGGCTATCGCTTTCCGTACGGTCACACGCACAAGAAGCAAGAGGAGGTGTACGTGGTCGTGCGCGGGAGCGGGCGGATGAAGCTCGACGACGAGATTGTCGACCTCGAGGAATGGGACGCGGTGCGCGTCCCGCCCGGTACGTGGCGAGGCTACGAGGCTGGGCCGAAGGGCCTCGAGATCCTCGTCATCGGCGCGCCCAATCTCGGGGAGGCTCGGCGCGAAGACGTCGATGGCCAGCGCGACTGGTGGGCTGACTAGGCCAGTGTTCGGGAACGTCACATGAGCGTGTCGTTGGATCGCTCGGCAAGGGTGGATCGTTTGTGGTGGCAACTGATCGGGTAGACGGCGCGTATGGGTCGACGGAGCGCAGTCAGTTGATTGATCTCGCTCGTCCGCCTGTCGTCAGCCAGACCGAGTGGGACGCGGCTCTGGCGGCCATGACCGAGCGCGAAGAGAGCCGTCGCCGCCGCGATGCACGAGCTCGCCGCCGCACGGAAGCGCATGCCGATGGTGCGGGTCGAGCACGACTACCGCTTCGAGGGTCCCGACGGGCGGCGGTCGCTGCCCGAGCTGTTCGACGGTCGCAGCCAGCTCATCCTCTACCGGTTCTTCTTCGAGGAGGGTGTCGACGGCTGGCCCGACGCCGGGTGCGTCGGCTGCTCGTCCGTCGCCGACGGCATCCCCGACCTCGGCCTCCTGCATGCTCGCGACATCACCTTCGCCATGGCATCGCCGGCACCGCAGGCGAACCTCCGCCGCTACGCCGAGCGCATGGGTTGGACCGACGTGCCCTGGTACACGATCTGCACCGAGCGCTTCTCGGCTGACTTCGGCGTCGACGAGTGGTTCGGCTTCAACGTCTTCCTGCGCGACGGCGACGACGTCTACCGCACCTACTTCCTCCAGCACGGGCCGATGGTCCAGATCATCGGCAGCATCTGGAGCATGATGTCCCTCACGCCCTACGGCGGGCAGTCCGACGACGAGGACGTGCCCGAGGGCTGGCCGCAGGCGCCGTAGTCGTTCTGGTTCCGCCGTCACGACGAGTTCGACGATCCGCCGCCGTCGGCCAGCCTCGACGCCAATACGGCCGATCGACCGTAACGGCTTCAGCAAGCAAGACGCCGGCATGGGCCGGCGTCTCTCGCTTGAGCGCCTGTGCGTGTGAGATTTGTGTCAGATCAAGTTGACCATCGCCGGGGCCTCGTGACGCATCCGATAGCTCTCAGTCGCGGGTCGCCGCCAGGCTGCCGATCGTCGTTCGGATAGCCCAGGATCTGTCGCCATATGTCCCACACCCGCGAACGACTGCGCCGCTTCCTGATACGTGCCATGTCGCGCACGCACGGCGGCGTCTACCGTGCCAGCGGAGGCCGCCTCCTAGGCCGCGTGGCCGGGATGCCGGTGCTCCTCCTGACAACGACCGGGCGGGAGTCAGGCACACCGCGCACGGCCGTGCTCACGTACTTCCGCGACGGCGCAGACCTCGTCGTGATCGGCTCCTTCGGCGGCTCGGACCTTCCGCCCGCTTGGTGGCTCAACCTTCAGCGCGATCCCCGGGCACGCGTGCTGATCGGTGGGACGACGTCGAGGGTGACGGCAAGGGCTGCGACCGTCGAGGAGCACGACCGGCTCTGGCCCCTCGTGACGACGACCCACCCTGGGTATGCCCGCTACCAGAAGCGCACGGCGAGACTGATTCCTCTCGTGATGCTGACGCCCGAGGACGGTGAACCGCGACGCAGATAGCGGCGGCGGACCGCACGTCTCCCCGCGTGGACAGATCGGGTTGACCACTGTTGACCAGCCTCCACAGCACCAGTGTTCGCGCCAGTCGTCTGCCCCCCTATTTACGAAGCGTGGCGGATACGCCTCTCGACGCGACTCGGTGTGACAACACCGCACGAATTCAGGCAAGGTAAGTCCGGGCAGCACTCGATGCAACGAAGAGAGTTGACCAACCAGTTGACCAGTTCGTCGCCAGCACTCGGGCGTCGGAGCCTGCTCCGTGCGAGTCGTTGCGGGTCAGCGGCGCTGGCCCTGCATGTCGCGTAGCAACGTCTCGACGGTCGCAAGGCGACTGGAGACGTCTCCCAGCAGACGGCGCGTCTCGTCGTGGTCAGCGCGTTGGGCATCCTCGATGAGGGTGCGATGCGCCTTCTGCTCCTCTTCGACGAACAGCGACGTTATGACCGCCGTCAGGAAGGCGATGAAGGTGACACCCACGATGATGACGACGCTGCCCACGACGCGTCCCCACCCCGTGTGTGGGACGACGTCGCCGTAGCCGACCGTGCCAAGGGTGACGATGGCCCACCACACCGCCGTCCCGTAGTCCGGGAAGTCCCGCTTGTCGATGATCGTGACGACGAGGCCAGCGAGGAGCGCGACGGTGAGCGTCGTGAAAGCGAGAAACGGGAAGACTCGTCGATTAACGACCGCGCGTTGCGTGCGCGTGCGGAGGAATGCACGTCGCTCCGCCACACTTGGAGTGTGCTGGTCGCCACGGATGCCTCTCGTCTTGCTGTCGGGTCGCATGGCGCGAAGACGTCGAGCGCAATGCCGACGAGGGCGCCCGCCACCATGCTGTTAATGAGAGCGACGACGCTCGCGATGCTGAAGAACGGTCACCACGGTGACGGGGACTGCCCGTATCGTTCCGCGAGGGCGCCCTGTAGCGCGAGTGTTCCGTCGTGACCAGGGCCAGAGCGCGCTTGAAGTCACGAACGTCCGACTCCATCACGCGAGAAGAACGAGCGTTCGGTCGGCTGGGCGGCGTGCCCATGACGGATACTTAGAACGTCGGGTCTTGAGGGATGCCGCGAAGGTCGCGCCGGCCACAGATCCTGCGCGCTCAGCCCATCTCGAGCGCGATCGGTACGCCCATCCGCCCCATTGTCCTCAGGTGCCGGAAGTGCGACCGAAGAGCTGCACGCAGCGAATGCTGCGCCACGTAGCGGACTCCATGCAGCTCAGCGTTGCGCTGGACGATCTCGGCGATCTGCGCGTAGTGCGTGTGCGGCACCCGAGGGAACAGATGGTGCTCGATCTGGAAGTTGAGACCTCCGACGAGCCAGCTCAGAACCCGGTTGTGCGGGCAGAAGTTGACGGTGGTCTCGACCTCGTGCACCGCCCAGAGCGGTCGCTCCCTCACGAGGTCGTCCGGGGAGGCGAAGTCGGCCTCCTCGACGCAGTGGGCGAGCTGGAAGGTCACGGCCATGATCAGGCTCACGATCATCGAGTAGGCGACATATGCACTGAGAACAGCCCACCAGGGGTAGAAGAACAACGGCACGACGATCGCCCAGCAGATGAAGACCACCTTCCCACCGATCAGACCGACGAGATCCCAGCGTCGTGGAAAGCGCAGCGTGCTCGTCCCGATGCTTCCCCGCGCGAACGCCGCGAGATCACCCACGGTCTGCCACCGTAGCCCCATCACGCAATAGAGCGCCCAAATGTAGTAGTGCTGGAGCCGGTACCACGGACGCGGCGCCTGGACGGGCATGAGCCGCGCGAACGGCATCTGGGTGATGTCCGCGTCGTAGCCGTCCACGTTGGTGTAGGTGTGATGGGCGACGTTGTGCTTTACGCGCCACGCATAGCTCGAGAGCCCGAGCAGCGCGTCGGCCGTCCAACCCATCAGGTGGTTGAGGCGGCGCGTGCGGAAGTAGGCGCCGTGATTGGCGTCGTGCATCACGCAGAAGGCCGTCAGCGACGTTCCGAGGATCAATCCTCCGAAGGCGAGCAGACCGAGCAGCAACCCGGGGTGCCCGAGCACGAGCGCCGCCCACGAGACGAGTAGCAGGACGAACGCGACGACGCCTTTGGCGTAGAGCTCGATTCGGCCGCGTGTGCGGATCCGAGGAGCGGACAGGTACTCGTCGACCTCACGGCGCGTCTGCCGGATGAAATCGCCTCCGTTGTCGAAGGCGAGCTTGCGCGGCTGGCTCCTGCGGTTCGGGTTCGCTACCTCGGCGATGACGCACTCCTTTCGCTCGGCCATGTAGATGACCGGAGCCCGTCGTCGCCGAAGCGACGACGGGCTCCGCACTCCGCCCTAGGCGACCGCGGCGACGTTCGTCGCCTCGGGACCCTTCTCGCCCTCGCGCTGCTCGAACTGCACGCGAGCGCCCTCGGTCAGCGACTTGAAGCCGTCGCCGGCGATGTTGCTGTGGTGGACGAAGAGATCCTTCGAACCTTCATCAGGAGTGATGAAGCCGTATCCCTTGTCGTCGTTGAACCACTTCACGATTCCGTTAGCCATGTAAACACCTCCCTTGCTACTCCACGAACGCGTAAGGAAGGCGCTTGGCGCAGACCGGACTCGCTCTGAATTCAGCAGCCACAGTAGCAGCGCCACCGCCGACGGCCGATACGCTCGGTTCATGTCCGCGACCCGCGATGAGCTCCGCAACGTCGCGATCGTCGCCCACGTCGACCACGGGAAGACGACACTCGTCGACGCGCTGCTCTGGGAGTCGGGCGCATTCCGCGCGAACCAGGATGTCGCAGAGCGCGTCCTCGACACGATGGATCTCGAGCGCGAGAAGGGCATCACGATCCTCGCGAAGAACACGGCCTTTCGGTACGGCGGGACGAAGATCAACATCGTCGACACGCCCGGCCACTCCGACTTCGGCGGAGAGGTCGAGCGTGGGATCACGATGGTCGACGGCGTGCTTCTCCTCGTCGATGCAAGCGAGGGCCCGCTTCCGCAGACGCGCTTCGTGCTCCGCAAGGCGCTCGAGGCGCAACTCCCCGTCATCCTGGTCGTCAACAAGGTCGACAGGCCCGACGCACGCATCGAGGCCGTGGTGAACGAGGTCTACGAGCTGTTCCTCGACCTCGATGCCGACGAGACCCAGATCGAGTTCCCGATCGTCTACTGCAACGCCAAAGCGGGCCGCGCCTCGCTCGACTCGAATCCGGAGGCGCTCGAGCCAGACCTTCGCCCGCTCCTCGACCTGATCCTCGAGCACATTCCAGCACCGAGGCATGCCGTGAACCATCCCCTCCAGGCCCTCGTGACGAACCTCGACGCGTCTCCGTACGTCGGTCGCCTCGCACTCTGCCGTATCGCCAACGGAACGATCCGGCGCGGCCAGCAGGTCGCGTGGTGTCGCGCGAACGGCACCATCGAGCGCGCGAAGGTGACGGAGCTCTACGTGACCGAGGCGCTCGAACGCGTGGAAGCCGACGAGGCCGGGCCCGGCGAGATCATCGCGGTCGCCGGCCTCCCCGACGTGACGATCGGCGAGACGCTGGCCGACCCCGACGATCCACGACCGCTCCCGGTGATCGCAGTCGACGAGCCGTCGCTTTCGATGACGATCGGCATCAACACGTCCCCCCTGGCCGGCCTGTCCGGAGACAAGCTCACCGCGAGCCTTCTCGAGAGTCGGCTTCGGACGGAGCTGATCGGCAACGTCTCGCTACGCGTTCTGCCGACGGACTCGCCGGATGCCTGGGAGGTGCAGGGCCGAGGAGAGCTCCAGCTCGCGGTACTCGTCGAGCAGATGCGCCGAGAGGGATTCGAGCTCACGGTCGGCAAGCCTCAGGTCGTAACGCGAGAGATCGACGGCCGGGTGCACGAGCCCGTGGAGCGCCTCTCGGTCGATGCGCCCGAGGAGTATCTCGGCGTCCTGACCCAGCTCTTCGCGCTCCGCAAGGGGCGCACCGAGGCCCTCGTCAACCACGGGAGCGGCTGGGTCCGGATGGACGTCATCGTCCCTGCACGCGGATTGATCGGCTTTCGCACCGAATTCCTGACGGAGACGCGCGGCACCGGAATCCTGCACCACGTCTTCGAGCGCTTCGAGCCGTGGTTCGGCGAGCTGCGCACGCGGCCGACCGGCGCGCTCGTGTCCGACCGGCGCGGGAAGACGACCTCCCACGCGATACTGAGCCTCCAGGAGCGGGGATCGCTCTTCGTCGCGCCTGGCGTCGACGTCTACGAGGGGATGATCGTCGGCGAAAACGCACGAACCGAGGATCTCGACGTCAACGCGACCAAGGAGAAGAAGCTCACGAACACGCGTGCGCCGTCGGCGGATTCGACGGTTCGACTCATACCGCCACGTCCGCTCTCGCTCGACCAGGCGCTCGAGTACATCCGCACGGACGAGTGCGTCGAGGTGACACCGTCGGACGTCCGACTCCGCAAGGTCGAGCTCTCCGCACAGAAGCGCCAGACGGCCGCGAGTCGCAAGGCACGAGGCCTCGCTCCGGTCGGGTAGCCAAGACGCGCTGGCCGGGTCAGACTCCGGTCACACAGACTGAATTGTCGCCCGCCAAGGACAGATGGCTGAGTCGCAGACGGCGTAACGATCGCCTCCTGACATGCGCTGACCCTGGCCGACCAGCGCTGAACAGGCTTTCCAAGCCGGAGGTCACCGGTTCGATCCCGGTACGCTCCATCGTCTGTTCAAGCCCTTTCTCGTGAGCTGGCAAGGGCCTGCGGCCGGTGGCATGTTGACCACTGGATGACGCGGAATCCCAGGCGCAGAGCGGCGTGGGCGAAGCTCGGGCGACTACTGGGGAGGGCCCGAAGCGAGGCGCACGCGCGCACTCGTCTGGCCACTGACGGGATCGACCCAGATGACGCGGACGAGCTGGCCCGGGGTCAGCCGCACGATGAGTGCCCGCAGCGCGGCTGCCGTCCTCACTTGGCGCCCGGCGACCGATGTGATGACATCACCCGGACCGAGGCCTGCCTTCGCCGCGGGCGATGCGTGCGAGACACCCTCCACGATGGCGCCCGTCGCGTGGCTTCCGAGGCCATCGGTGTCGGCGAGCGATACACCGAGGAAGGCCGTCGGTCCGACGTGCACGTTCGATGTTCGATGACCCGCATCGATCTGCCGCGCGATACGCAGGACGGTGTCGATCGGGATCGCATACCCCTCGCCGCCGGTCGTGCGATAGGCCAGCGTGCTCGTGGCCGCGGCATCCATCCCGACGACCTCGCCGTCCAGGAGGAGCGGGCCGCCGGAGTCGCCAGGCTGAAGCGGCGCAGTCGTCTCGATCAGGCCCGACAGTCGCGCGCCAGTACCATCCTCGTCCCGCACGGTGATGGAGCGATTCAGGTGGACGACGCGTCCGCGCTTCACCGTCAAGGCACCCGTGCCACCCGCATTGCCGACGGTCACGATGCTGTCCCCGAGGCGGACGTCGCTCGAGTCGCCGACCGCCGCTGTCCTCAACCCCTGGGCGTCCTGGAGGTCGAGCAGAGCGACATCCCGTGTGACGCTGTAGCCCTCGACGGTGGCCGAGTAGGTGCGCCCGGTCGAGGGAACACTGACGCGAATCGATCTTGCCCCTCGGATCACGTGGTTGTTCGTGAGCACCTCGCCCGACGGCGTCAGCACGATGCCCGTTCCTGCCCCTGCCGCGCCCGTCGCGAATCGCACATTGACGATCACGACCCCCGTCTTCACGGCTTGCGTACTCGACGTCGTCGAGCGTGCGAGGCCGAGTGCCGTGGCCGTTCCCCATGCGAGCGCGACAACGCCCGCGAGAGCGAGGAGGAGCATCCATCGGAGTCGCGCTCTCGTGGCCGTCTCGGAAGTCACGCCTGGAGGAGAGCACCGCTACCTAAGAGCGGCCTGAACGAGCAAGAAGAAACGCATGAGAGTGCGCTCCGCGCCTGCCATACGCGAGACGGTGAGCTTCCACGCCGAGACCGCCCTCGCGGGCGGTCTCGGCCTTTCGGGTCGCGATGACCTGATCAGTGGGCGAGCGGGCGACCCTTCGTCATCCGCATCGCCAGCCAGAGCCCCGCGACGAGCAGGATCCCGAGCCCGAAGCCGATTGCAAGCTGGGACCACTCGATCTCCGAGCCGGAGCTCACGCTCGGGGACGGGCTATTGGGATCGAGCCGGACCTCCTCGCGGCTGCCGCTAGTGCTTCCCTGCTTCGCGAGCGTCGAGCGCTCGTTGGCGTAGAAGTAGGCGACTGCATCGGACGACGGGGCCACGAGCTTCGCCTGGGTCGCGTCGCCGTGATCGTGGATGACCTCGATCGGGGCCGACCGAGCGACGAGCTTCGCCTGAGTGGCGTCGCCGTGATCGTGGATGACGGGCCCGGAGCCGAGCGTGGCGCGCTCGTTGGCGTAGAAGTAGGCGACGCCGTCCGGTTGGCGCTCGCCGAAGGCGCTGGGAACGCCGAGTGCCAGCGCACTGACGGCGATTCCGATGATGAGTGAGATCCTGGGGGTCATCGCTTTTCTCCCTTTCGCTCGGCCGGCCGCCTCGTGCGGTCGGTGTGCGAGGAGACTCGCCGGGGTCGCTTAAGGACGAGGGCGAGCGGCGGTAAAGCTTCGGCAAAGCGGGCCGTTTCGTCCTGCCTCGATGCGGTGTTAGCGTCATCCGCCAGGCGCATGGAGTTTCGGATCCTGGGTCCTCTGGAGGTTTTCGACGACGGTCGCCCGCTCGACGTCGGCGCCGCCAAGCAGCGCGCCTTGCTCGCCGTCTTGGTGCTCAACGCGAATCGCGTCGTCTCGACCGACCGACTGATCGAGGCCCTGTGGGGTGAGCGAGCACCGGGAACGGCACTCAAGGCCCTGCAGGTGTACGTCTCACATCTGCGCAAGGCGCTTGGTCGAGAGCGCATCCTCACGCGCGCTCCAGGCTACGAGCTGCGCGTCGAGGCGGGCGAGCTCGATCTCGATCGCTTCGAGGAGCTCGTCTCGCTCGGTGATCTCCCAGAGGCGCTTCGACTCTGGCGCGGAGCGGCGCTCGCCGAGTTCGCCTACGAGCCGTTCGCCCAGAACGAGATCGCCCGCCTCGAAGAGCTGCGCCTGACGAGCGTCGAGCAGCGGATCGAAGACGACCTGGCGGCGGGCCGGCATGCGTCACTCGTCGGCGAGCTCGAGGTACTCGTACGCGAGCATCCGCTCAGGGAGCGGCTGCGCGCCCAGCTCATGGTTGGCCTCTATCGCTCGGGTCGGCAGGCGGAGGCGCTCGAGGCATACCAGGAAGGTCGAACGCTATTCGCCGAGGAGCTCGGGCTCGATCCGGGCCAGGAGCTGAAGGAGCTGCAGCGCGCGATCCTCGCACACGATCCGAGCCTCGCGACTGCTCCGGCACCGCAGCCTGTGGAGCGAGCCGACGTGCCGGCCGACGGGCCGCCTAGGCCGGCTCCGGCGAGCACACGTGAGGTGCGAAAGACCGTTACGGTCCTCTTCTGCGATCTCGCCCCCTCCGGGTCCGAGCTCGATCCAGAGTCGCTCCGTCGCATGACGACCCGTGGCTTCGAGGAACTTCTCCCGGTGCTCGAGCGGCATGGTGCGACCGTCGAGCGGTCGATTGGTGGTGCGGTCACGGCTATCTTCGGCATCCCCGCCGTCCACGAGGACGACGGCCTCCGTGCCGTCCGCGCGGCGGCCGAGGCGCGCGAGCGGCTCGTCGAGATCCGAGCGGAGCTGGAGCGCCACTGGGATGCGAGCCTCGCGGTCCGCGTCGGAATCGGGACCGGCGAGGTCGTCACCGGCGGAGACGGTGAGCAGCCCTATGCCACGGGTGATGCTGTCCAATCGGCGATCCGCCTCCAACAAGCTGCCGCTCACGACGAGGTCCTGATCGATGATCGGACGCGACGGCTCCTTCGTGACGCCGTCGACACAGATGCGAGTGGCGAGTACATCCGTCTCCTCGGGATTCGTATCGCGCCTCGCGACGAGCGTCGGTTCGACTCGCCGATGGTGGGACGCGAGCGCGAGCTGCGGCGGCTTCACGACGCGTTCGAGCAAGCGATCAGTGACCGCTCGTGTCAGCTCTTCACGATTCTCGGAACGCCGGGTGTCGGCAAGTCGCGACTCGTTCAGGAGTTTCTCGAGGATGTCGCCGACCGAGCACTCGTCGCGCGCGGCCGCTGCCTCCCCTACGGCGAGGGAATCACGTACTGGCCGGTTCTCGAGGCCATATGGGACGTGAGCGATCTCGACGACGCCGACTCACCCGAGCAGCGTCTGACCAAGCTCGCGGATCTTCTCGAGGGAGACGACGACGCCGTGCTCGTGGCGCATCGTCTTGGGGAGATCCTCGGACTCTCGGATCGGGTGAGCAGCGCCGAGGAGACCTTCTGGGCCGTTCGGACGTTCGTCGAGGCTCTCGCACGCCGCGAACCTCTCGTGCTCGTCTTCGACGACATTCACTGGGGCGAGACCACGTTTCTCGATCTCGTCGATCACGTGTCGAGCTGGGCACAGGACGCACCGCTCTTGCTCGTTTGCGTGGCACGACCTGAGCTGCTCGATGTCCACTCGCAGTGGGGCGGCGGAAAGCTGAACGCGACGTCAGTGTTGCTCGAGCCGCTCTCCGAGCCGGAGAGCGTCGAACTCCTGGAACATCTCGCCGGGTCGGGCGGCCTCGACAATCCAGCGCTGCAGCACATCGTCGAGGCTGCGAGTGGAAATCCGCTGTTCGTCGAGGAGATGCTCGCGCTGGTTCTCGAGGAAGGCGACAGGGACGTCCCGTTCGAGATGCCGCCGACGATCCACGCTCTCCTGGCAGCTCGCCTGGACCAACTGGCCGACGGCGAGCGCGCAGCGATCGAAGCGGCCTCTGTCGAAGGTAAAGCCTTTCACGAAGCGTCGGTGGTGGAGCTCCTCTCCGAACCAACGTCCGACGTTCACAGACACCTCCAGACGCTCGTTCGCAAGGAGCTGATCCGTCCCGACCGGCCGCTGTTCTCGGGCGAGCGGGCGTACGGGTTCCGCCACCTCCTCATCCGGGACGCCGCGTACGAGTCGATACCAAAGGAGGCACGGGCAATGCTGCACGGGCGCTACGCGAGGTGGCTGGAGCAGCGGGCCGGCGAGCGCACGCTCGAGTTCGACGAGATTCTCGGATACCACCTCGAGCAAGCTTTCCGCTACCGCGCCGAGCTTGGGCCTGTGGACGATGCCGATCGCCTGCTGGCGCGACTCGCAGCGGCGCGCCTGGGGGCGGCCGGCCGACGCGCGTTCGCGCGAGTGGATGCGCCTGCGGCGGTGAATCTGATCTCGCGGGCGATTGCGCTCCTGCCGGCCGACGATCCGCTCCGGGTCGAGCTCGTCCCGAATGTCCGGGCGATCCAGGGCACGAGCGATCTCGAGTGGGCGGAGGCCATCCTGACCGATGCGATCGCACACGGCGACGCACGCGTCGCGGCCCATGCGCGAGTCCAGAGAGGCTTTCTGCAGCTCTTCTTCGCTTCGGGCGACATCGCTCCCGAAGATCTGATCAGGGTGGCGGACGAGGCCATCGCGATCTTCGAGGAGCTGGGAGACGACCTTGGCCTGGCGCGCGCCTGGCGGCTGATTGCGCAGGCGCATTACCTGGGACGCCAGGGAAACCAGAGTGCGGATGCGGCCGAGCACGCGCTCGAGTTCGCTCGTCGTGCCGGGGACGACCTCGAGCAACTGGAGATCGTCGAATGGCTCGGCATCGCACTTCTTCTTGGCCCGACGCCCGCCGCGGAGGGACGTCGGAGGTGCGAGCACCTGCTACGAACCGTATCGGGGGACCTGAGGCTCGAGCTCACGATGCTCGGCGCGCTCGCCTACATGATTGGCATACAAGGGAACGCTCGAGAGGCAGCTGCACTCATCGAGCGCGCAAGAGGCATGGCGAAGGAGACGGACGAGTCTGCCTGGCTCTTCCCTGTGCTCCTCGGGTTCTACTTCGGCTGGGTGAGCGAGCCTGCTGTCGCGGAGCGTGATCTCCGACCCCTGTACGAGGGTCTCAAGAGAATCGGGGAGAGGAGTCACTTCTGCTCGGTCGCGACCATGCTCGCACGCGCCGTATACGACCAGGGTCGCTATGACGAGGCCGACGAGCTTGCGGTGGAAGCCGAGCGCACGTCGCGGCCGAACGACATCCACTCGCACATCGTCTGGCGCGGCATACGAGCGAAGGTTCTCGCGCGCCGCGGCGATATTGATGCTGCGGAGTCGCTCGCGCGCGAAGGAGTTGCATTCGCGTCGCAAAGCGACTTTCTCCACTCTCACGCTGAGGCGCTCATGGACCTTGCCGAGGTGCTGGACCTGGCCGGACGGACCGGGGAAGCAGCGGCGGCGGTTGAAGAGGCGATTCGGCTCCACGAGCGCAAGGGCAACGTCATCGCAGCTGACAGGGCCCGCGTTGTGCGGGAGGAGCTCTCGGCGGGCACTCCCCGTCGCGAGTGCTAGGGCATTGGGCCTCGCTCTCGGGAGTCGATCTAGGATCACGCGATTCTGGAGTCGAGCAGGGAGGCGTCATGACCGACACAAGCGAGGGCAGCATCGTCCGTCTGCCGGGGGAAGGCGAGACGATCACGCTCTTCGGCGACAACTACACGATCAAGGCAGCGGGCGAAGAGACCGGCGACGCACTCTCGATCATCGAAGCCGACCTGGCTCCTCACTCGGGCGGCACGCCGCTGCATGTGAACACCCGGGAGGCCGAGAGCTACTACGTACTCGAGGGCACCCTCACGTTCAGAGTGGCCGACTCCACGGTCGAGGCGCCGGCCGGGTCGTTCATCCATATCCCGAAGGGTGTCGTCCATACCCATTGGAACGGAACAAGCGAGCGTGTAAGGCTGCTCGGCGTTCCCGCTCCGGCAGGTTTCGAGAGATTCTTCGCCGAGCTCGCCGAGCTCATGAGGTCGATGCCGCCCGGGCCACCGGACATGAGCCAGATCGGTGGCCTCTACGAGAGATTCGGCCTCCAAGTCGTCGGCCCACCACCGAACGCCGGACCCTGACGCCGTCCTAACGCTCTCCGTGCAAGAGGCACCGCAGAGACGGTGTTCTTCCGTCAGCGCGAGGCGGCGGGCTGGCGAGCGGGTGTCGGCCTGCTGCGCGAGCTCGGCTACCTTCCCGGCTGAGTGACACTCTCAACGGAGGGCATCGCGAGTGCGTGCGCCCGCCGTCCCTGGATGACGCTCGCCGCCTGGCTACTGGCGTTGATCCTCGCGGTCGGCACCATCGTTGCGCTGCTCGACCTGACCAGTGAGGGCGAGCTCACCTCGAATCCCGAGTCCGAGCAGGGGTACGACCTGATCGGCGAGCACTTTCCGCCGAGCCCGGACGACGAGTACGTGAACGAGCTCGTGCTCGTGCGGTCGGCGACACGCACGGTCGACGACGCCGCCTTCCGCGCGAAGGTCGACACGCTGCTCGACGAGATTCGCGCAACCGGCATCGCGCACAACGCGACGAGCTTCTACGAGAACGCCGAGGCTTCGCTCGTCTCCGCGGACCGCGATGCCACGCTGATCCCGATCGGGCTGCAGGGGGACTGCGAGGCCGGCGGGGAGCGACTGATCGCGATCACCCGAGCAGCCACCGGCGGCGACTTCCAAGTGCACGTCTCCGGAGAGTGCAGCGCGGACGTGGATCTGAACCGGATCCTGAACGACGATCTGAAGACGGGCGAGCTCTACTTCGGCCTCCCGGCGGCGCTCGTGATTCTCGTCCTCGTCTTCGGGGCGCTCGTCGCGGCCGTCGTACCCCTGCTTGTCGCGTTGTTCTCGATCGGTATCGCCCTCGGGCTGGCGGCGCTCTTCAGTCAGGGACTCGACCTCTCGGTCTTCCTGTTCCAGATGACGACCGTCATGGGCCTCGCGATCGCGACCGACTACGGTCTCTTCATCGTCTCGCGGTATCGCGAGGAGCGCGCACTCGGACGGGCCGAGCCGGACGCCATCGCCGCGGCGGGCGCAACCGCGAGCCGAGCGGTCCTGTTCAGCGGCATGGCGTTCGTTCTCGCGATGTCCGGTCTGCTCCTCGTGCCCGACTCGATCCTGCGCAGCCTCGGCGTCGGAGCGATGACCGTCGGCCTCGTATCGGTGGCGGCAGCGCTGACGCTCGTCCCCGCTCTCCTCGGCATCCTCGGGGACAAGGTCAACGCACTCCGCATTCCGTTTCTCGGACGCGCGGTCGACTCGGCCGGCAAGGAAGGCCTCTTCTGGTCACGTATCGCACGGGCCGTCATGCGCAGGCCCGTGGTCAGCCTCGTGGCGTCGATCGTCGTGCTCCTGGCGGCCGCGGTTCCAGTGCTCGATCTCCGACTCTCGCAGCCCGGCCTGCGGTCGTTTCCCGACTCGGCGCCGTCCAAGGCGGGTTTCAGAGCGCTCGAGGAGGAATTCGGCGTCGGCACCGTCGACTCCGCCCTCGTGGTCGTGGAGGGAGACGCCGACTCTGCTCCACTCCGGTCGGCGGTCGGCGTCTTCGTGCGTGAACTCGAGTCCAACCCGGCCTTCCGCGAGCCCGAGGTCGAAGTCAGCCCGGATCGCCAGATCGCGCTCGTGGAGGCCCTCGTCGTCGGAGACAGCCGCGACACGCGTGCGATCGATGCCGTCGAAAAACTGCGCTCGACCACCGTGCCGGCGCTGTTCGGCGACGTCGATGCGGCGGTCTTCGTGACCGGCGAGACCGCCGAAGAGATCGACTACACCGCGCTGATGACGGACTGGCTTCCCCGGATCATCGCGTTCGTGCTCGTCCTCAGCTTCCTCTTGCTCACGATCGCGTTCCGGTCGGTCGTGCTCCCGCTCAAGGCGATCTTCCTCAACCTGCTCTCCGTCGGCGCCGCCTACGGTGTCATGGTGCTCGTCTTTCAGCACGGGATCGGGAACGAGCTCTTCGGCCTCCGCGAGACCGGTCTCGTCTCGACGTGGGTGCCGCTCTTCATGTTCACCGTCCTCTTCGGCCTCTCGATGGACTACCACGTGTTCCTGCTCAGCCGGATCCGCGAGCGCTACCTGCAGACGGGCAACAACAGCGAGGCCGTTGCGCATGCGGTGGCGACGACGGCGCGCGTGATCACGGGAGCGGCGCTGATCATCATCGTGGTCTTCGTCGGGTTTGCGAGCGGCGACCTCTCCGAAACGCAGCAGGTCGGGTTCGGCGTCGCTGTCGCGCTCCTGATCGACGCCACGATCATCCGCTGCGTGCTCGTCCCCGCGAGCATGACGCTCCTGGGCAAGTGGAACTGGTACCTGCCGAGCTGGCTCGGCTGGATACCCGACCCGCACATCGAGAGGGAGAGGGCTACGTAGAGCTCGGCGACGAACCGTCCTCGATCGACGAGCGGCGCGGCCGAGGAACGCGGAGGCGCGGGTGGGGAGCCCCCTCTCTTGCGCGAGCGTTCAGCCTGTCGCGTGAACTCGCGTGCTCGAGCGAATTACGTCAGGCGGCGACCTTCTCCGCTGCTCGCTCGAGCTCGTCGATTTCGATCTTCTTCATCTCGAGCATCGCGGCCATGACACGCTGCGCCTTCTCGGTGTCGGGATCGCTCAGGAGCCTGGGCAGCGCCCTCGGAATGACCTGCCACGACAAGCCGAACTTGTCCTTGAGCCAGCCGCACGGCCCCTCCTCCCCGCCCTCGGCCAGTTTGTCCCAGTACGAGTCGACCTCCTCCTGGGTCTCGCAGAACACCTGGAACGAGACGGCCTCGTTGAACGCGAAGTCAGGACCACCGTTCAGCGCGACGAACGGGTCGCCGTCGAGCTCGAACTCGACCGTCAGCACGGTTCCTTCGGGACGCGGCCCTGCGGAGCCATAGTGCGTGATCTTGTCGATCTTCGAGTTGGGGAAGACGGAGGTGTAGAACTTCGCGGCCTCCTCGCCCTCCGTGTCGAACCACAAGCACGGGGTGATGTCGTTCATGGCAGCTTCCTTTCTCGTTCGCCGTCGATGGACGGCCTACCCGCTCCCCCGCAGGCTGAACCACCGGCGTCAATCGGACCGGCCGGATTCTCTTCTGACTCGACGTCCCCTCCGCTGGTGTGGGCGAGTGTTCCTCAACGCCAGCGCTTGCCCACCATGGCGGATCGTTGCCCAATCCAAGACCTGGCAACACTCGTATGCTCGTCAAAGGGCCGGGCGTAAGCTGACGGCATCGATCCCGAGGGGGCATGGACTCCTACCTCCCCCTTGCGTCCGGCCCTCGATTCACCCGTTCGGGTCACGCCACGCCAGTCGGGCGCACTAACGTCACGTACGCCCGGGCGTCCGGGTCTGCCTAGCCGCAGGGCGCCCTTGCGCCCGGGCCCTCTACCCGGCGCGAGACACGACGAGTACGTCTGCGGACGTCTGCCCAACCGTGAGACACGTCTGCCGCCGTGCTGGACTACTCCAAGACGGGCGAAACGGTCGGGAGCCATGGCGGCCGGGGCCCCCGCCATCGTGTCGGTCGCTAGGCGAGGAAAGGAGTGACGGCCTTGGTCGCCTGCGCGGCGGTCAGGGCCGTCGGGAACGATGGCCCGGAGACGATCGTGCTCGCGGCAATGTTGGAGAGGATCGCCAGGTGGCGAGACTCGTTGCTTCCGATCTGTGCGGCGACACCCTTGAGATCGTTGGACTTGAGGGCCGTGACGGCACCGAGGTATGCACCGACGAAGGCGGTTTCCAACGCCTGGCCGGTCTTGCCGATGCTCCTGGCGGAACCGAACGTACCCGGCGGGAACTTGAACCGAAGGTTCTTCGGCCCGCCTGAGCCGAGCACGCCCGCGAGTTTCTCGGCGTACTGGACGAGCGACCTACGTGCCGTCGGCGGGTGGCCCGATGCGATCGGTGAGGACATCGTGCTGACCTGGTCGATGCTGGGTTCGCGTGGGCTCGTGCAGTACGAGCCTGTCGCGCTCGGCTTCACCGTCGTCCCCGAGCGCCTCCATCGCCTCCTGAGCCAACGCTCGCGTTGGGCACGCGGGATGCTGGAGGGCCTCCGGACTCATCCCCCGCTAAGACAGCCCCGGGTGCTCGCGAAGCTCGTGGCCGGGATCGACTACCTCGTCCCGCTCCTCGACATCGGCGTCATCTTCTTCTGGGTGCCGGGGGTCATCCTGTTCCTGTTCGGCTATCCCTTGATCTTCGGCTGGTGGTCGATGCTCCTCCTGCCCATCACGCTCGCCGTCTTCGGCTTCATGCAGCGATGGCAAGCTCGACACGTCTTTCGGACTCTCAACATCCACCCGCAGTCCGACAAGAGCGGCTTCGTCGGCTACCTGCTGGCGTACCAGGTGCTGACCTCGGCAGCGGCGCTACGCGGCTACGGCCAGTATCTCGCCGGGTCGGGTCGCCGCTGGAAGTAGAGGCGCGTCGAGCCGCCGTGATCGCGTCAGATGTCGCGATGATCGGCGCGGTTCACCAGGGCGGCGACCTCTGCAACGAGCGAGTCTCCTCGCGACGCGCTCGGGCGAGGTCTGGTCGCTGACGTGGTCTCCGCGGCTACCGCTCACGAACTCCCGACTCCGCGCGCAGCAGGAGTAGGCGACGTCGTCGTACCACGCTGGGCCGACGGTGCGCGCGGCGCGCAGATAGATGCCGACGTACGCGGCGTCGGCCGGCGCTGTCCCGCTCGCCCGCAGGCGCGTCCAGCCGAGGCTGCCGCAGCGGACCGACGACGACTGCGCGCCACCGACGACGCGTCCGTCGCTTGCGAACCAGCGCAGCGCGATGCCCACGTCGCCGCAGCGTGAACCTGCGCGCGCGAACGCAGTCACGGTGGAGCGGTCACCCGGCCGAACCCCCGGGTCGGGCGGGGCGATCGCGAAGGCGGCGTCAGGCCCCGTTCCGGCGGCCGCACCATCGATCCGGGCCGAAGCGCGGCCCGTTCGCGCCGTCCGTGCATCGCGCGTGAAGGCCGCGCCGCGCGCCGGCCGGATCCGCCAAAGGGCCGGCAGGGGAAGCCCACGTTCGTCTCGGACGGCCTGCTCGAAGCCGTTGTTGAACCCATCCGACTGGCCGTCGGAGAAGATCGTCCGCACCGCTGCGGCTGCGGGCTTCGCCTCACCCGAGACCCGGAAGAGGCCGAAGCGGTACTCGCGCCCGTTGCCGTTGAGGTCAGGGTCGTCCGGCGGGATCGCGTCCGGGGCGAAGTCCGAGAGCACCCACGGCGCGATCGGAGGCAAGCCGAGCCGGCGCGTCACATTCGCGAGCGATCGCAGGTAGTAGGCCTGCTCCGCCTCACGCGCGGAGGTCGACGCGGGCACGCCAGGGAGGACGTCGTACGGAATCGCTGTCGAGTAGCCGGTCTCGCCCACGCGGAGCGGGAGTGGAGCGACCGCCGCCGCCGCCGCGCGCAAGTGCTCGGCGGCCAGCTCGGGCCGCCAGTAGAAGTGCGCAGAGTAGAAGTCGGGCTGCGCGGCGCCGAGCGCGGAGCGGAGCAGCTGCAGGTCGCGCGCAGCGTCGAGCGCAGGCACCGAGACGGTGACGGGCCTCCTCGTCAGCTCGCGCACGTGCGGGATCAGCGCCGCGGCCCAGTCGCCCGCGCCCTCGTCCTGCGGCCGAAGCTCGTTCTTCAGCTCCACGAACGCGATCCGCTCGTCGCCGGCGTAGCGGGAGAGCAGCGCCGTCGCCCAGTGGCGGGAGCCGCCGACGTCGCCGTAGTCGTGCCACCAGTCGAAGAGCGTCAGCTGCACGCGCAATCCGTGGCGCGCGGCGAGATCGACGACGCGTTCGAGCCGTGCGCCCATCCTGGGGTCCGGCTCCGGATAGCCGAACGCGCGGGCGGGCACGATCACGCGGACGGTGTTCGCTCGGAGCCACGCGACGCGGGCCAGGTCGCGGTCGATCGCCTCGGCGTCGAAGCGCGTCCACATGAAGGTCCAGCCGCCTCCCGCGGGGTAGTAGCTGATCGAGCGCACGTCCTCCGGCACCCGCGGTCCGTCGGCCGGCGTCGCGGGAGCGGCGCCGGCCGCGAGTGCGAGAAGCGCAGCGCCCAAGAGGAGGAGAGGGAGGCGCACGCGCGCCGATCCTATGCGGTTGGCGAGAGTGCCTCCCAATAGTTCCCTCGTCATGCATGTCGAAGTCCTCGGACCGGCATTCTGCAGCCATGCCCGAGACGCAGACCGACGAGAAACCCGGCACTCTGCTCGCGATTCCACGCGCCGTGGAGCGCGCAGCGGGAGAGGTGGTCCACCAGGCATTCGAGCGCCTGCTCTCGTCGAACCTCGAACTCAAGTCTGCTGCCGAGGCGAAGCGCGTGCTCGCCGACCACGAGGACACGGAGGAGATGACGGACGCGATTCAGCGCTTCGTCGCCATCGCGACGCCGGTCGCCCGGATCGCGCTTCGTGGCGCACGGTTCACGCGCGTTCCGTGGGTGCTGGTGGCGTCGTCCGCCGTGTCGATCGGAGTGACGGTCCGAAACGGCGTCCGCGAGCTTCAGGCACTCGCCGCGCTGTTGGCGCACCGTTTCGAGCAGGACACGGGGTCGCCGCCCGATCCCGCGCTCCTTCGAAAGCTGACACTCGAGCTCTATCTCAAGCCGCGCCGGGCTCCCGACGTCTCGGATCTCGGCCTGCCGCTCGGTCGGCTTGCCCGGCGCTGGATCGTGAGCGGCGCCCTCGGTCGCAATACTCGGAAGAAGACCGAGAAGGCGCTCGACACGGCGGAGCGTCTCGACCTCGCGGCGGTGGTCGGGCGAGCACCGCCCGAGAGAAGGCGCCGCTAGCGCAACTTCTTCAGGGCACGTCCGAGTGCCTGACCGCCCGCGAGCACGGGCTCGAACAGGTCGCCGTGCCGTTCGACCCGCTCGAGCGCCTCGCGCATCCCGAATCGGCGCGGCGTCACGTCCTCTGTCAGCTCGTCCCAGCGAAGCGGCGTCGAGACCGGCGCGCCCGGCTTCGGCCGCACCGAGTAGACCGAGGCGATCGTCTTCCCCCGCGCGTTCTGACGGTGGTCGACGAGCACGCCCTCGCGCTTGCGCTTCAGCCATTCGGTGGTGACCAGCCCCGGGTGCCGTTCCTCGAGCCCGCGCGCCACGCGCTCCGCGAACGCGTAGGTCCGCTCGAAGGTCGCTCGGCGCGCGATCGGGACGAGCACGTGAATCCCGTCGGCGCCGCTCGTCTTGACGTAGGACTCGAGCTCGAGGCGGTCGAGCTCCTCGCGGATCAGGTGAGCGACACGGATTGCGAGCACGAAGCCGTCGTCCGGAGGGTCGAGGTCGAAGAGCACGAAGTCCGGGCGGTGCGGCCTGTCGACGCGCGAGTACCAAGCGTTCATGTCGATGCAGTTCATCTGGACCATCCAGAGCACCGCCTCCGGCGAATTGACGAGCGGGAAATCGACGAGCCGCGACCCGCCCTCGCGCGGGTAGGTGCGAAAGGTGCGCGTCGGGATCCAGGAGGGCATCCCCTTCGGCGCCTGCTTCTGGAAATACACGTCCCCGCCCACTCCGTACGGCGAGCGCTTCATCGTGAACGGCCGGTTGCGCAGGTGCGGGACGAGCACCGGCGCGATCGCGCGGTAGTACTCGAACAGGTCCTGCTTCGTGATCCCTCCGTCGGGGAACAGGACACGTTCCGGGCTCGTGAGGCGGACCGACCGGGACGCCACGCCGCGGGTTGTACCTGTCCGGTGGTGCGCATGTCGACGCAGGCAGGTCGACTCCAGCGCCTCTTCAGCCTCGTCTTCTTCCCTCGCACTGCTCATCCCGTATATGGTCGATGATCGCCGTGTTGCCACAGCCTGACGAGAGAGCGGCCTGAGTCGTGAGCGGGGCCGAGAAACCCGCGCCACGGGACAGCTCGAAGCCCGGGGGGCCCTCCAAGCTACGGATCATCGCCGCGCGCGTGCTGACGATCGTCGCGATCCTGCTCGCGCTCGTCGGGATGATCGCCTTCTACGTCGCGCACACGGCTCTCGACGACGAGGGCTTCGAGACGATCTCCCGCAACATGATCGAGAACGACGAGATCCGGACACAGGTCGCGGCCAAGTCGGTCGACACGCTGTTCGAGAACGTCGACGTCGAGGCGGCGATCGCCGAGCGGCTGCCTCCCGCACAGCAGGGGCTCGCTCCGGTTCTGGCCGGTCTCGCGCGCTCGGGCGCGGATGACGCAGCGGCTGCGGTGCTCGAGCGTCCGCGTGTGCAGACGGTGTGGGTGGAGGTGACGACACGGGCGCAGCGCCAGCTCGTGCGCCTGCTGGACGACGACACGACCTTCATCCAGACAGAAGGCGGCGCGGTTGTGCTCGACCTGCGCCCGCTCGTGATCCAGATCGGCGACCAGGTCGCGGTCATCGGAAAAGTTGCCGAGAGGCTGCCGGAGTCCTCGGGAAGGATCGCAATCATGGAAGAGAGCCAGCTCGAGACGGCGCAGTCGATCACGAAGATCCTCCGCTCCGTCGCCGACTGGATGTGGCTCGTCGCGCTCGCGGTCGCCGCGCTCGCGATCTGGTTGGCGCGTGGGCGCCGCAGACTCGAACTCCGTGCGCTCGCGATCGGCGTGCTCGTCGTGGGGCTCCTGATGCTGGCGGTGCGCCGCTTCGCGGGCGACTACCTCGTCGACTCGCTCGTGAAGGACGACGCGGTCAAGCCGGCCGGACACGATGCATGGAGCATCCTCACGCAGACCCTCGCCGACCGTGCCTGGGTGTGGATCATCCTCGGCGTCATCACGCTCGTCGGAGTCTGGTTCGTTGGCGACAGCGCTCGTGCCTCGCGAGCACGCAACGCCGCCTCGCCCGTCCTGCAGAGCCGCCCGACGACGTACGGCATCGCCGCAGCCGCCCTCCTCGCGCTGGTGCTGGTCGCTCCGGCCATCGCCCGGGGCTGGCTGTCTGCTCTCGTGCTGGTCGGCCTCATCGTCGCAGGGATCGAGGTCGTGCGAGGAATCGTCCTGCGGGAGACACCGCAACCCCACTAGGAGCACCGCGTGGGGGGTCGCAAGAGAGATTAGGACTCTGCGGCTCCGCGGGGGCCCGCGGGTCGAGTCGCCCTCGCTGTCCGCCGACTCACCTAGCGTGGGCTCGCGGTGTTCTTCTCCCTGAGCAGCTGGGAACTCGGGTTTCTCATCTTCGCAGTCGTGGAGGCGCATCCGCCCTCGGCGTGCTGGCAGGCCGCTACCTACGAGCGAACTCCGACAGGTATCGCGAGCCGATAGGTGTCCTGCAAGGTGCCTTACTGGGAGTCGTCGGCTTGATCCTCGCCTTCGGCCTCTCTCTCGCCGTCGGCCGGTACCAGGATCGCCGCGCTGACGTTGTCACCGACGCGAACACGATCGGGACCGCATATCTGCGAGCGCAGACGATCGCCGAACTGCAGCGCACGCCCTCGCTCGCGCTCCTCCGGAGCTACAACGACCTCGCGATTCGGGTCACGTACGAGGTCCCCGGCAGCGCAGCCATCCGCGCAACCGCCGCGCAGCAAGGGCAGGTGCAGCAGCGTCTCTGGCGGCTCGCCGGTCAGAGCCTCAACGCCCGCCCCCGCGACAGTGCACCACGGCTCTACGTGGACAGCCTGAACGACATGATCGACCAGCAGACCGTTCGACTCTCCGGGCTGAACAACCGCGTGCCCGACCCCGTGCTCTGGCTCGAACTGCTCGGCGCGGCGGTCGCGCTGGGCCTCCTCGCTCTCTACCTTTCGGTGCTCGGTAAGGGCCTGATCCCGATCGCCGCCGCTACGGTGATCGTCAGCTTTCTCGTACTGATCACTTTCGACCTCGACCGGCCGACGCGGGGGCTGATCCAGATCCCAGCCACACCACTTCTGGCCCTGAAAGCCACAATGAGCCTGCCGCCCGCAGCTCCGGCGCCTCGCTGAGCGGCGTCACCATCACCGTCCCGCACGAAAAAAAGATTCACCGAGCCGGTGGCGCTTTTGTCCACTCGACCCGCTGGCCTTTCGCTTCCGCGTAGAGCCTTCAGGCTGAGCTTCGACCTACTCACGCTCCGTGCTCGGTGCGTGGAGGAAACTATGGCCCGGAGCCGACCGGGTCAAGCCCGCTGCCGATCGAATTGACGCAGTTTGCGCTCTTCTTCGAGATCGCTGGTCCCCTTGGACCGACATCGTTCGCCTTGCGTGCGTGATGCCGCTCGGTACGCCGATCAGCAACCTCTGAGCCAAGCGAGCCTGCTGGACATCGCTAGGCTGAATGAGTAGCGATGGGCTCACTGAGCTACGACGAGGTGTGCGCAGATCATCGCTGGGAGGTGCCGGCGCGGTTCAACATCGCCGCAGACGTCTGCGACAGGCACGCGCGTGACGAGCCGGCGATGATTTGGGAAAGCTTCGACGGTGCGATCCGTGAGCTCGTGTGGGGCGAGCTGCAGGACTTGGCGAACCAGGCAGCCCACGTGCTCGCAGACTGGGGTGTCACGCAGGGCGACCGGGTTGCGGTCGTGCTGCCGCCGACTCCAGAGGCCGCAGCGACCTTCTTCGGAGTCTGGAAGCTCGGCGCGATTCTGCTCTCGATGTCGGTCCTGTACGGCGACGATGCGATCGAGCATCGGCTCTCGGACTCTGGCGCGAGGCTGCTCGTCACCGATCCTGGCAATGCGGCTCGGTTCGAACGACCGTGGGCACCGAAGACGCTCGTGCTCGAGCCCGACACGCTGACAGCGGCCCCGACCGATCACGTTTGCGCCGACACTGCGGCCGACGACCCTGCCCAGCTCTACTACACGTCCGGAACGACGGGGCTTGCGAAGGGGATCGTCCACGCGCACCGCTACATCCTCGGCCACGAGGAGTTCCGCTACTGCCACGAGCTACAGCGCGGCGAGCGCTTCCATGGGATGGGCGAGTGGGCGTGGGCTGCGGGGATCGCTCCATTGCTCGGCCCCTGGCGGCTCGGAGCGCTGCAGTGCGTCTACCGGCGCGAGGGCGGCTTCGACCCGCACAAGCAGCTCGACTTCCTGAGCCGGCACTCGGTGACGAACGTGTTCACCACTCCGACGGCGATGCGCTCGATGATGGCGGTCGAGGATGCGGGGATCCGCTATCCGCAGGTGTTCCGGCGCGTGTGCTCGGCGGGAGAGCCGCTGAATCCGGAGGCGATCCGCTGGTTTCGCGAGCAGTACGGCGTGACCGTGCTCGACTACTACGGCCTCACGGAGTCCTACCCGCTCGTGGCGAACTACCCGTTTCTCGAGGTGCGTGAGGGCTCGATGGGCAAGCCGATGCCGGGTTGGGACGTGGAGCTACTCGACGAGGACGAGCAGCCGGTGGGACAGGGCGAGCGAGGCGAGATCTGCCTGCGCGCCCGCACGAACCCGCACTATCCGCTCGGCTATTGGGGTAACGACGAAGCGACCGCGGAGACCTTCGCGGGCGAGTGGTTCCACACCAAGGACGCCGCCGTCCGGGACGAGGACGGTTACATCTGGTACGTCGGCCGGGCGGACGACGTGATCATCGCGGCGGGTTACCGGATAGGTCCCTTCGAGGTCGAATCGGCGTGCCTCGAGCATCCCGCGGTTCGCGAGGCAGCGGTCGTCGCGTCGCCCGACGAGCTCCGAGGCAACATCGTCAAGGCGTTCATCGTTCTCGCAGATGGCTACCAGCCGTCGGACGCCCTCTCCGACGAGATCAAGGTCCACGTCCGCGAACGCTTGTCGGCGTACGCGTACCCGCGTCGGGTCGAGTTCGTACGCGAGCTTCCGAAGACGCTCACGGGAAAGATTCGACGGGTTGAGCTCCGGCAACTCGAACTCGAGCGCACGCAGGCGGACGCCGAAGCCTGACATCTGGAGTGGCTGCGCGGGGCGACGCCCCGCGAGGTCGAATCAGGAGATGCCCGCAGCACGCGGTCGGCGATGGGCTGGGAGAAGAGTTCACCGAGCCGGTGGCGCTTTCGTCCACTCGGCCCGCTGACCTTCCGCTTCCGCGTAGAGCCTTCAGGCTGAGCTTCGACCTACTCGCGCTCCGTGCTCGGTGCGTGGAGGAACCTACGGGCGGGAGCCGACATGGTCAAGTCTCTCGCCCATCGAATTGCTGCAGTTTGCGCTCTTCTTCGCGTCCGGCGGTCGCCAGGCCGCGTAGTCCCGCTCCGTTCCAGGTCGTCCGAAAATCGGCTAGCGTCGCGGGACGATGCGAGACGACGCTCCTACGGGCAGAGCGCGGAGACGCGGCGGCAGCGACCCTCCAAAGCTGGCTCCGGGACACGCGTAGCTCGGTACCCGAGGTGGCGAGCGGCGAAGTTCACCGGACGCAGCTCGCGCACGAGCGCACCTACCTCGCGTGGTGGCGCACTGGTTTGGCCGGGATCGCAGCGGGATTCGCAGTCGGGCGTGTCCTGCCCGAGGTCGTCGGCGGCACGAACTGGCCGTACATCGCACTGGGAACCGCGCTGACCGCCTCCGGGCTCGCGGCCATGGTGTACGGAATCGTGCACTACCGGGAGCTGCAGGCCGCGCTGCGGCAGGAACGGGAACCGCACACCGGCGAGGGTTTCCTGCTGGCTCTCGCCGCGGTCGGGATCGCGGTGGGCGCCGCGTCCGTCCTGCTCGTCCTCCTCGCTCCCTGAGGCGCCCGCGCCGCGTCTTCCGATCGCGGGGGCTGGTCGACCATCGTAGGCTTGAACGAGTGAAGCCCACGCATGTCGGCGCGGCTGCCTGATGGGCGAAGCCTTCGTCTGGGGTCTCGTGGCAGGCTCTTCGCTCGTGATCGGCGGGGTCGTCGCGCTCCGGGTTGCGATCACTCGGCGCTTGCTCGGCCTCATCATGGCCTTCGGCGCAGGGGTGCTGATAAGTGCCGTTGCCTACGAGCTCGTCCACGAAGCGTTCGAGACCTCAGCCGGGGACGGCGGGATAGCCCTCGGCCTCCTCGCCGGCTCGGCCCGTCTTCTTCGCAGCGGAGGTACTGATCGACCGGATGAGCGGCGACGAGCCACCGAGCTCAGGCGGAGGACACGCGGCACAAGCCGGGCGGGCACTCGTGCTCGGGATCATCCTCGACGGCATCCCGAGTCGCTCGTCCTCGGCCTCACCGTGCTCGAGGCGGGCACGGTCAGCGCCGCGTTCTTGATCGCCGTCTTCCTCGCGAACCTCCCCGAGGCGATCGCGGCGACGACGGCCCTGTCCCGAGCGGGCCGGAACAGCACCCGAATCATCCGCTTCTGGATACTCGTCGCGGTCGGGTTCGGCGTCACGTCCCTGGCGGGCTACGTCGTACTCGATTCCGCCTCGCACCGGACGGTCGCCATCGTGATCGCCTTCGCGGGTGGCGCGGTACTCACGATGCTCGCGAACACGATGATGCCCGAGGCTCTGCACTACGGCGGCACGTTGGCGGCTTCATGACGACGCTCGGCTTCGCCCTCGCGTTCGCGATCAGCTCGCTCCAGTAACCCCGGTCGAACCCGGGCAGGACCGCGCGCGCGGTGCGAGCCCTGAGTGCGAGATCGACGCACGGTCCCTACCACTTCACAGGAGCGTCGTTATAGGCTCATGTCATGCTCGGCTTCGTCGCACGGACAAAGTCCGTCCAGCAGCGAACGCAGTCGCTCCTACGCCTGAATCTGGAGCTGGCGAAGCTCGAAGCGAAGAAGAAGGCGATGGCGCTCGGCGTCGCAGGCGGCCTTGCGCTCCTCGCAGTCGTTCTCGTCGTCTATGCGATCGGTTTCGCCTTCGCATCGGCGGCGGCGGGGATCAGCGAAGCGCTCCCCCTGTGGCTGTCGCTCCTGATCGTGGCCGGACTGCTCCTGCTCTTCGCTGCAATCGCCGGGCTCCTGGCCAGGCGCTTCGCCCGGAAGGCCACTCCTCCCAAGCCGGCGCAGGCGATCGAGGAGGCGGAGCGTACGGTGGAGGCGCTTCGGAGCCATGTCTGAGCGCACCGTCGAAGGGATCCGCACGGAGATCGATGCCGAACGGCAGCGCCTCAACGAGGATCTCACGGCGCTGCAGTCCGAGATCCGATCGCTCGGAGCGCTTGTGCTTGTCGGTCTCGTCGTCGTCGCGCTCGTGACGTGGCGCAGAGGGTCACTAAGAGGGGTCGCGACGGTTTGGAGGCTCGTCAGGTAGTGCTACGAATCCGGGCCGCCGCGCTACCAGCCGGCCAACCAAGCTCGCGCATGTCGCGGGTGTCGACTCCAGAGGGAGGATGAACGCGATGTCCAGTCAGCAGCAGGTGGAGCGGCTCAGCGGCTGGGGGGCTCTGGCCGTCGTCGTGATGTTCTCGGTCGGCTTCCTTCGCATCGTCTCGGGGATCAGCTACCTGGCGGACAGCCACAAGGTGAACGACCTGACCCTCGGGCTCTTCGGCGACAACTTGTGGGCCTGGGGCCTGTGGGATCTCGGCATCGCGATCGTCGCGCTGTTCGCCGGCTACTCGCTCCTCGTCAACGGCACGTTCGGGAAGGTCGTCGCGTACCTGTGGGCAGTGTTCGTGATCGTCAACAGCTTCTTGATCATCGGGGTTGCACCCTGGTTCGCGGCGGCAATGATCGTGCTCGCCGTGCTCGTCGTCTACGGCGTTGCAAAGTCGTCCGAAGAGAACGCGCGAGCCTCGACGCCCTAACTCTGCTCTTCGGCGGTTCCTCGAGCTGGCTGTCGGTCAGTACTCGAGGCCGGCTTCGGCGAGTGGGCTCCGGGCCCAGGCGAAGCTCGTCTCGTACCAGTCCGTCATGGGCGTGAGAGTGGTGCCGAAACGCGACGAGTGCACGAACCAGCCACCACCGACGTAGATCCCCATGTGCCCGATCTCGGACGGCTTCGACTTCGGGCCCCGCGAGCCGAAGAACACGACGTCGCCGGGCGCGAGAGCACCTCGGCTCACCCGCAGCGAGCGGGGCACCTCACCGCTCATCGCGTAGGTCGTGCGTCCCACGAGGACCTGCGAGAGCCCAGGCGCATCCGGAAAGGCCTTCGTCTTGTAGACGCGCCACACGAACCCCGAGCAGTCGAAGCCGCCCGGCAGCACCGTTCCGAACAGCTGCTGTGGCTTCTCGGAGGTTCCAGCCCACACGTAGGGTGACCCGACCAGGCGAAGCGCACGGTCGAGCACCACGCGCTGCCACTCGGACAGCGGAGGGAAGGCGAACGCGTCGACCGCACTGCGCGTCGTCTCGAGCTTCGAGTCCGAGAGCGCAAGGTACGCAGCGATGCTGTACGCCGCCTCGGCGCGTGTCACGGGCTGCATGACCTGCAGCTCCAGCTCGTCCTCGCCCCGCGGATGGTTGATGCGGAAGCCGAGCAATCGAGCGACCGTCTCGGTGCCGAGCCAGGGCCGGGGTGCGATCCCGGCGTCGAGCGCGGACTGCCTGATCAACTGCGCCTCGGGCCGGAGCCCGGTGAGCGAGACGAGCCGCGCGTGGAGCTCGCGAACGGGAACGAGAGCGTCGGGATCGGCGATGGAGATCGCACCGCCGAGGCTGGAGACGACGACGGCGAGCTCGGAGGCCGTCAGCGGATCGTCTGGCCGAAACGCTTCGACGGACGGCCCCATGAGATGCGCGTCGACCACGGCCTGGATCTCGGCCGATGCGAACTGAGAGCGCGCAGTCGGGCGCGCCGGACGCGGTGCCCGCAACGACGAGCGCGAGGAGGGCGAGGAGCACGCTGAGAGCTCGAGCCATGCGGCTCGTATCGGCCCGCGGTTCTCGATCCCGTAGTGCTCGACGAGGGATCCGCGACGGTCGTCATCTAGGCTCCCGACGAATGAGCTCGCAGGCGGAGACGCGCTTTCCCGGAACGCTCCCGGCGACCTGGCTCGCCGAGCGCACAGCGGTGGATCCCGCGCGGATCGACGCCCTTCGACGTGCCGGAGAGCTGATCGCGGTTCGCGAGCCCGGCTCGACGGAGTGGCGTTATCCGGCCTGGCAGTTCGAGAACGGGAAGCCGCGGACAAGCATTGCTCGCATCGTCGCTGCCGCTCGAGAGCGCGGGCTGGGCGATACGCAGCTCTTCGACCTCCTCACAGCCCCCCTCGGCCTCCACGGTGGTGCCCGAACCCTCGTCGATCTCCTCGTCGAAGGTCGCGAGGACGAGGTCGTCTCGGCAGTCCGAGCGGGCTAGAGCGTCAGCGCCGCGGCGGCGCGAACGACCGACACGTCGCCGCTGACGGTCTTGACGTGCAGCGGGACGACCTCACCTTCGGCCTCGGCGGTCGTCTCCTCGCCCTCGAGGCCGAGCTCGGACCCGAGGTCGCCGGAAACCGATGCGGCGTCCACCCAGACGCGAGTGCCCCGAGCGATCCCGACGCGGACGTCGCCCGAGACGGTCTGGACGCGGACCTCGCCGGCATGGACGGCCTTCACTTCGACGTCTCCCGAGGTCGTGGAGACGCCGAGCTCGGCGACGACTGCGCCGACGGTTACGTCTCCGGAGACCGCACGCGCGGTAAGGGCGGCGTCGATGCGCTCGATGCCGACGTCTCCCGAGACGGTCGCGATCGATCCCTGTCCACCGACGACCCCGACGAGCACGTCGCCGCTCGCGGTCTTGACCTGTAGCTCACCGGCGACCGCCTGCAGCCTGAGGTCACCGGACGCCGTTCGCGCGGAGACCTTGCCGAGCTCGCCCTCGACACGGACGTCCGTCGACGCGCCCGCAAGGTCGAGGTCCGTGCCCGGAGGACACGTGATGCGGCACTCGAAGTCCCCGCCCCACGTGATCTGGATCGGCCCCCACCGGATCCGGTCACGCTGCTCGATCCGGACGACCTGCCGCCCTGGGCGCTCGTCCATCGTGATCTCGATCTGGTCGATCGCGTCCTGGCCCCGACGGCCGAGAGGAACGACCTCTACCGTCGTCTTCGGCTCCTCGGCCGTCGTGACCACGACGCGTCCACTCGGGAGCTTGATCTGGAGCGAGACGCTCCCGGGGGTGTCGAATGTCGGCATCGAAACCTTCCTAGCTGCCGTCGCGGCTCGAGGGCGCACGGCGGACGCGGACTTCGGAGTACCGCCGCCGCTTGGTGCGCACGCGATCGGACGAGTCGAGGAGGACGGCGTAGTCGAATGGGAGTGAGGTGATGAGCATCGTCTTCTCCTTTCAGCCTTGGACGTAGCCCTGCATTCGGTTGCGGCTCTTCTTGGGCGGGCGCTGCTCCAGCGTTCGCGCGATCGTCCGCACGAGCCAGGCGTTGGTGGAGATCCCCTCGCGGTCGGCAGCCGCCTCGATCCCGGCCTTCAACGACTCGGGCAAGCGAAGCGTGATGCGGCCGGACGCCTCTTCCCCGAGCCCGAGCGGCTCCGCACTGGCGGCCTCGTCGGCGACGACGACGAGCTCCGGATCGCGGCCCGCGAGGCGAACCTCGACGCGACCGGGCTCGATCTGCCCCGTGATCTCGAGGGCGGCTTCGCCGAGGAGGTCGAGCAGGTGAAGGTGAAGCGTCGCCGCCAGCGCCTCGCCCATGCGGCGTGCGGCCTCCGCGGTGGCCTCGTCGCCAAGGGCGGCCGTTGCACGGAGCTCGTGCTGGATGGCCTGGATATGGCTGTCGAGCTGCACGATGACATCACTATGACATCATCTATGAAGTCTGTCAAACACTATCTTTGACATCGCAGCGGCATCGCGCGATAAACGCTGTGATGGAGCCAACGAGAGGTTGTACGCCCGCGCGGGCTACAGCTGCCAGGTGTCGTTGCGGATGACCGGCGTCACCGCACCGTCGGCGGCGAGGCCGTCGACGTCGACGTCCTCGCCGCCGACCATGAAGTCCGTGTGGATCGCCGAGACGTTGATTCCGGCCTCGAGCAGCTCGTCCTGCGGCACGGCACGGTCGAGGGTGTCCGGGAGCCCCGCCCCGAAGGCGATGTGGCAGGTCGCGTTCTCGTCGAAGAGGGTGTCGCTGAACACGAGCCCCGTCCGCTTGACGGGCGACGCACCGTCGACGAGTGCAACCTCCCCGAAATACGGCGCCTGCTCGTCCGTCGCCAGCTGCGCACGTACGATCTCCGCGCCTGATTCGGCCTCGACGTCGACGATCCTGCCGTTCTCGAGGCGAAACTCGAGCCCCGTCACCTTCGTCCCCGACGCGACGAGCGGGTAGGTGGAACGAACATGACCGTCTGCGCGTCGCCAGTCCGGGCTCGTGAAGACCTCCTCGGTCGGCAGGTTCGGAATGTGCGAGATACCGCGTGCCGTCTCGAACCTCGCACAGCGCCAGTGCGCACCGAGCACGAGCCCCACGGTGAGGTCCGTGCCGGGGCCGCGAAAGCGGATCGCGTCGAATGCGCGCTCGTTGAGCGCGTCTGCCCGCTCTTGCAGGATGTCGTTGTGGGCGCGCCAGGCCGCGACCGGGTCGGGCTCGTCCAGCCGCGTCGAGATCGCAACGGCGTCCCACAGCCGGTCGAGGTCCGGTTCGCCGAAGACCTCCGTCGCCCAGCCGGAGTTCGGCGCCGCCACGATCGTCCAGTTGACGTGCCGCCCGTGGATGCACTCGAGCACGGCTGCCCGGATGTCGCGGGGATCGGAGCGTCCGACGAGAGCCGGGTCGAGGTCGCTGAGGAGGGTCGGTGAAGGGTTGCCCGTCAACGAGATCAATGCCGGGTTCTCCGTCGGCCAGCGCTTGATCCAGTCGACAAGGTACGGCGCTGACCAGCCGATCTCGGATTCGGGCCCCAGCTCGATTGCCGCCCGTCGGAGATGGAGGTCGCCGTAGACGACGACGACGTGTTCCGCGCCGGCCCGATAGGCCTCGCGCACCACTGCACGTGCGACATCGGCATGCTCGACGAGGCACGTGACGACGACGTCCTGTCCTGCCTGCACGTTCGCGCCGACGCGAACGGCGAGCTCCGCGTACCGGCGCAGGCGTTCGGCGGGCGTCACGAGCTCGGAGAGGGAAACGGTCAGTCGCCCCAGTCGAAGTCGCGCGGGCGCCCGGTCCAGAGCGCCTCGTCGAGCGCGGCGCCCTCCACGTCCTCGACCGTCTCCTCACCCGGCCACGGCAGCCGCTCGGTGCTCAGCTCCGTGCTCAGCTCGGCGGCGGGCTCACCCTCCATCGTCTCCTCGATACGTGCTTGCTCCTCACTCTTGAAGAGCGGATGGTTCTCGAGCGGATCGCCGTCGAGATAGCGGTCGATCGGCATGTCGCCGTCGAGCTCCGCGTTGCGGTCCTTGAGCTCGAGATGCTCACGAATCGCACGGGCGAAGCCGGACTCGGTATCGACTGGAAGCAGGTCGTTCTGATCCACGGTGGACGTCCCCTGAGCGGGACGAGTCTACCGAATCGCCTGCAAGGCCCCCTCCGTCCGGCGCATAGCGGCTGCGCGTCAGGGATATGCGAGGATGTCGCGATGCCGATCGCAGTTCTCACCCTTCTCATCTACGTCGTGCGGCGGATCAAGCCGACCACGGTGGCCCTCGTCGTGTTCGACGCCTGGCGTCGACTTCCGCCCGAGCAGCGGCAGCAGCTCATCCTCGCCGCACGGCGGAACGGCCCGCGCATGGCCTCGTCGCTCATGCGGCGCGGCGGGCCTCGCGTCTAGCCCTCCTAGCGTCAGTCCGCGCCGAGCGCAGCTCGGACGATCCGGCCCTGCTCGTACTGGTGGAGCGTCGGATACCCCTCGCTCGTCGAGGCGCGCCAGGGGCGGCCGACGTACTGCACTCGCGCGGCCGACGACGCCTGCGCCGCCGCCTCCTCGAGGCGGTGGCGGATCGACCGCCACGCTCCCATGTTCTGCGGCTCCTCCTGTGCCCACACGATCTCCTCGAGGGCGGGATACGAGGCGATGAGCGCTGTGGAGAGCTCGAGCGGGAACGGGTACAGCTGCTCGATGCGGGCAACCGCGACCGACGACGCGCTCTCGTGCAGCTCGTGGGCGACGATGTCGTAGTAGATCTTCCCGCTGCAGAGGACGAGCCGCCGCACGGTGGCGTGGTCGGCGGAGGGATCGTCGAGCACCGGCTGGAACGAGCGTAGGACGAGGTCGTCGAGCGTCGACGTCGCCTCGCGCAGGCGGAGCAGTCCCTTCGGGGTCATGACCACGAGCGGCCGGGCGGTCGCGTCGAGTGCCTGGCGGCGGAGCAGATGGAAGAACTGCGCGGCGGTCGTGCTGTTGACGACGCGGATGTTGTCCTGCGCGGCGAGCTGGAGGAAACGCTCGAGGCGAGCGCTCGAGTGCTCCGGCCCGTTGCCCTCGTAGCCGTGCGGGAGGAGCAGCACGAGCCGCGAGGTCTGACCCCACTTCGACCGACCGGAGACGATGAACTGGTCGACGACGATCTGTGCGCCGTTCACGAAGTCGCCGAACTGCGCCTCCCAGAGCACGAGGGCGTCGGGAGCGGCGATCGAGTAGCCGTGCTCGAACGCGAGCGCCGCGTACTCCGAGAGCGGTGAGTTGTAGATCTCGAACGAGGCCGAGGCGGCAGGTAGGGCCTGCAGCGGCGTGGAGGTCTCCCCGGTGCGCGGATCGTGGAGCACCGCCTGCCGATGCGAGAACGTCCCCCGCTCGGTGTCCTGACCCGACAGACGGATCGGGATCCCATCCTCGAGGAGTGTCGCGAACGCAAGCGCCTCGGCGTGGCCCCAGTCGATTCCTCCCTCACGGAGGCTCTCACCGCGACGCTCGAGCTGGCGTGCGAGCTTCGGGTTCACATCGAAGCCGTCGGGCACCTGCAGGAGTTGCTCGCCGAGCTGGAGGAGGCGATCGGCAGGCACCGCCGTGACGACGGCGGCTCCGGTGTCGGACTTCGTCAGCGCCTCGGCGTGCGGAATCGGCGCTGCGAAGCTCGTGCGGAGCTCGTCGTGCGCGCCTCGAAGCGTGGCCAGCGTGTCCTCGAACATCCGGACCGAATCGTCCGGACCGATCACGCCTTCCTGCACGAGACGCGCCGCGTACGACTCGCGGACCGGGATCTGCTGTTCGATCCGCTCCGCCTGGAGCGGCTGCGTGTACGACGCCTCGTCCTGCTCGTTGTGGCCGAACCGCCGGTAGCCGACGAGATCCACGACGACGTCGTGCCCGAACTCCTCGCGATACGCGAGGGCGAGCCGGATCGCCGTGAGCGCGGCCTCGGGATCGTCGGCATTGACGTGCACGATCGGAACGTCGAAGCCCTTCGCGAGATCGCTCGAGTACCGCGTCGAGCGGCCCTCCGCCGGATCGGTCGTGAAGCCGACCTGGTTGTTCGCGATCAGGTGCAGCGTCCCGCCGGTCGAGTAGCCGTCGAGGCTGTGCAGGTTGAACGTCTCGGCGACGACTCCCTGCCCGGCGAACGAGGCATCCCCGTGGATGAGGATCGGGAGCGCAACCGTCGGATCGTGGATGCCGGCGCCGGACGAACGGTCGGTCTGCTCGGCGCGCGCGAGCCCCTCCACCACCGGATCGACCGCCTCGAGGTGGCTCGGATTCGACGCGACGGAGACCTGAATCTCCCCCGCCTCGGTCATGCGCGACTCCGAGGCCGAGAGGTGGTACTTGACGTCGCCGGTGCCGCCCTCCGGGTCGGCGATGAGGGCGTCGATCGATCGCTCGCCCTCGAACTCACGGAGGATCGACGTGTACGACCGCCCGACGACGTGCGTGAGGACGTTGAGTCGGCCTCGATGTGCGATGCCGATGAGCACCTCGTGCGCGCCACCACCGGCGGCGAGCTCGACGGCCTCGTCGAGCATCGGCACGAGGACGTCGAGGCCCTCGATCGAGAACTGCTTCTGGCCGATGAACGCACGCCGCAGGTAGGTCTCGAACGCCTCCACCTGCGCGAGCCGCTCGAGCAGCGCGCGCCGCTCCTCGGGGGGCAGCGCCCCACGGAACCGGCCCGACTCGATCGCCTGACGGAGCCAGACGCGCTCGGCGTGATCCGAGATGTGCTCGATCTCGTAGGCGATCGTCCCCGTGTAGACCTCACGAAGCCGCGGGAGCGCGTCACGCAGCGTCTCACCGGGCACCGAGAGCCGGAGGAGCTTGGCGGGAATGCGGGTCTGGAGCTCCGGCGTCAACGGCGGCTCGAGGCGCGTCTCGTCGAGTGCGGGGTCCCCCATCGGCTCCGAGCCGAGAGGATCGAGGCGCGCATTCAGATGCCCGTGCATGCGATACGCCTTCACGAGAGACATCGCGGCTGCAACCGCCGCCACGAGTTCTCCGTCGGCAGCCGAAGGAACGGGCGGCGCGGCGACGGGAGGCGGCACCGCGGGCGGAGGCGGGGCGACGACCGGCTCGTCCACGAGCACTCGGCCGCCGTCGACGACGGCGTCCGCGCCGTTCCCGTCGCGCCCAGTGCGACCTCCCATGAGACGCTCGAGCCCTGGCAACGCGGTCAGAACGTCCAGGCCGCCAGCCTCGAAGAGAGTGCGCCAAGCCGGATCGACTGCCTCCGGATTCTCGAGGTACTGCTCGAGGAGTTGCCCGACGTACCCGGCGTTCGGGCCGGAGGACTCGAGGCTGGTCATGCTGCGTTCCTCTGTGCGGGCGTCAGTAGATCCCGTTGTCGGTCAGGACGGCAACGACCATGCCGAGGACGAACGCCGCTGCCGCGACGCCGACCGCGACCGACGCGAGCCGGCGATGGGTCTCCGTCATCCGCACGGCTATGAGGGCGACCACGATCGCCGAGGTGGCGAGCAGTCCGGGGTTGCGGGCAATCGCGATACCGGACAGGGCGAACGAGAACGCGCACAGGAAACCGGCGACGCGATCAGCCCGATGCTGAGCAGCAGCAGCACTCACGCGGCGTGGACCCTCGCTCGCAGGCGTGGACCAGACGGGCGCGGGCGGAGCCCGTGCGGTCGTGGACGACGTCGCTTCCAATCGTCCCAACCGCAGGGTGTGAGTGGAGCGAGCACACCGAGCTCGTCGCCTCCGGCCGCCGGTTCGGGCACGGCGCGGACGGCGTACCACACCACGACGGTGAGGTAGATCATGGGGATCTTCAGGACGACGAGCATGAAGATCGCTTCCCAGACGGTGACTCTCACGATCGGTTCAGTCTAACCGCCGCGTGCGCCACCACCCGAGCGCGCGTTGCTAACACAAGCCTCACAGTACAGCCGCTAGGGTGCCCGGAGCTTCCCGCCCTTCCCCTCGGCCGCCTTCCTGGGAGACCACTCGTGAGACGTACCGTCCGCCTCGTCATCGCCTTGTTCGTCCTTGCCGGAATCGCCGCGCCGACATCGCTCGCAGCGCAGCGGATGTGGATCGGGTTCCACGACGACCCGAGCTTCCGCTGGGATTCCGGCCGCGAGTCGCACGTGCAGGCGTCGGCGAACCAGAGCAACGCGACGATCATGAGGCTCCTCGTCCAGTGGAACCTCGCCGCGAAGGCCCGGCCAGCCCAAGCGACGGACCCGTTCGACCCCGCCTACGAGTTCGACGACGTCGACGAGGCCGTCCGTACGGCACAGCAGAACGACCAGGAGGTCATCCTGACGATCTCCGGGACGCCGAGGTGGGCGAACGGCGGCAAGACTCCGAACGTCATGCCGACGCGGGTGTCCGACTTCGGCGCCTTCGCGCGCGCGATCGCGTCGCGTTACTCCGGTCGCTACGAGGGCTATCCGTTCGTGCGCTTCTTCTCGATCTGGAACGAGCCGAACCTGCAGGGTTTCCTGGCCCCCCAGTTCGACAGTCGCGGCCGCTCGGTCGCGCCCGCCAACTACGCGAAGCTCGCCGCGACTGCGTACGCGGGCGTCAAGGCCGGCAGCCGGCAGGCTCAGGTCGCGATTGGAGAGACCTCGGCGCGGGGCAGCGACAAGGCCACGGGGATCCGGCCGATCCACTCGCCTGGCAAGTTCGCGGAGCTCGTCGCGAAGGCGAACCCGAGGCTCAAGTTCGACGCCTGGTCGCACCACCCGTATCCGACCGTCCCGACGTCACCGCCTTCCCAGATCTTGAAGTGGCCCAATGTCTCGCTCGCGTCGCTTCCGCGATTCGACGCGAGCCTGAAGACGTGGTTCAAGCGCAAGTCAGTCCCAATCTGGATAACGGAGTACGGCTACGAGACCCGTCCCCAGGACACGTTCGGGGTCCCGTACACGACGCAGGCGAGGAACATCCAGCAGGCGATGTCCATCGCCGCGGGGTACCCGTTCGTCAACATGTTCATCTGGTTCGTCTACAAGGACGACCAGGGGCAGCCGTGGGATTCGGGCATCTACACGCAGACCGGCGCGCCGAAGGGCACGTCCCCGGCCCGCTTCGCGACGAGCGCACGACCGCTCGACGCGCGCAACGGGCTCGTCACGCTCCCTCGAGGCACGCTCACGCCACTCCTCACCGTCTACACGCGCCGCTACTGCGCTACGGACACGACGGGCACGCCGATCGGCATGACGTGGCGGGTCTTCCAGGGCACGAGGCTCATCAGTGTCGGCCAGCAGTCGGCTCCCCTCCGTGCGGACTGCACGCTCGCGGCCCGCATCACCGTCAAGGGCGGAGTCAAGAAGGGCGTCACCTACACGGCGACGTTCGCGCTCAACGATGCGAGCGGCGTCGTCCTGAACCGCCGCATCACGCTCCGCGGCGCCTAGGCCGCTCGACTCGCAGCACTGAGATCCGCGCCGGGCCGGATGCTCGGAGCGCGGGGACGTCCCCGAAGAGCTTCGGGAGCTCCTCGAGGACGCGATCCGCAGCCCACCTAGAGGTGGCTCGTCACGCCCGCGAGGCTCGGCTCGTCGGCGGGCGGCTCGTACCAGGAGTAGGCGTAGCGCCCGTCGTCGAGGTCGCGGGCGAACGTCGAGAGCCTGAGCGGCCGGAACGTGTCGCACATGACCGCGAGCTCGGTCGTCTCGCCGACGCCGAGTGCCTTCTCCGCGAGGCCTGGCTGCGGGCCGTGCGGGAGCCCGGACGGATGGAGTGTGATCGCCCCGACCGAGATGCCCTTCCGGGAGCCGAAGTTGCCGGAGACGTAGTAGATCATCTCCTCGGACTGGAGATTCGAGTGGTGATAGGGGATCGGTACCGCCTCCGGGTCGAAGTCGAGCTTGCGGGGGCAGAACGAGCAGATCACGAAGTTCTGGCCCTGGAAGGTCTGGTGCGACGGCGGGGGCTGGTGGATGCGGCCGGTGATCGGCTCGAAGTCGTGGATCGAGAACGTCCAGGGATAGAGGAACCCGTCCCAGCCGACGACGTCGAACGGGTGGTAGTCGAGTACGTAGTCCTGGTACCCGCCGCGCACGCGGACCTTGACGAGGAACTCGCCGCGCTCGCGGCGAGTGTGCAGGTCGGTCGGAGGATGGATGTCGCGGTGGTAGTACGGCGCTCCCTCCAGGATCTGCCCGTATTGGTTCCGGTAACGCCGCGGGATCTCGATGAGGCCCGGGGTCTCGAAGACGAGGTAGCGCTGCGGCCCCTCCGGCATGAAGCGGTAGGTCGTGCCGCGCGGGATGACGACGTAGTCGCCGTCCGAGTACGGGACGTCGCCGAAGATCGTCTCGAGCGTCCCCTTCCCCTCGTGGACGAAGACGACCTCGTCGCCCTCGCCGTTGCGGAAGAAGTAGTCCATCGTGGCGTCGGGACGGCAGAACGAAATCTCGACGTCCGAGTTCCACATGAGCGTGCGCCGTCCGGAGATCTCGTCGCCGGACGGTGCGACCTCGTACGTGTTCTGCAGCCGATGCGCGTGGGTCTCGGGGACCCACTCCTCGCGCTCGATGGGCGTGAACGCCCCGAGCTCCTTGACCCGGCACGGCGACTCGAGGTGATACAGGATCGACTCGTTCCCGGTGAAGCCCTCGAGGCCCATGACCTCCTCGGTCAGGAGCCGCCCGTTCTCGCGGAAGACGATGTGGCGCTTGCGCGGAACCTCTCCGCGCCGCTGGTAGAAGGGCATGGCCGTCCCTTTCGCGTCGGTGTCACCCAGGTTCTAGCAGCGTGCGGCGAGAGGTCGGGGCGGCACGAGGCGTGCCGCCCCCGCGGCTCGAGGGCTTACGCGCCCGCGTTCGGGTCGGTCTGCCAGAGGCCGAACTCGTTCCCCTGGTTGTCCTTGCAGATCGCGAACCAGCCCATGGTCGGCACCGGCATCGCATCGCCGGCTTCGCCACCGAGCTCGGCGACCCGCGCCGTCCCCGAGTTGATGTCGTCGACGTCGAAGTACGTCCGCGTTCCGCGGTCGCCGCCGTTCTCGCCGTAGATCGCGCCGCCCTGAGTCTCCCCGAACCGCGCCATGTGGTACTCGGTCGGCGAGCCCGGGTACTCCTGGAACTCCCAGCCGAAGAGGCCGCCCCAGAACTCCTTCGCCTTGGCGGTGTCGCCCGCCGGGATCTCGTAGTGGACCATCTGACCTGCCATGCGCTCTCCTTTCGCGTATGGGCGGAGCGTCGCTCCGCGCGTCTCAGCACTACGACGAATAGACGGCTCGCGGGTCGACAACTCATCGCGGACCGTCCGTCGATCGTGATGGAGCCAGCCGGGCTCGAACCGGCGACCTCTTGCATGCCATGCAAGCGCTCTCCCAGCTGAGCTATGGCCCCTGGGGCGCTTTCAGTCTAGCCTCGAAGCGATAGTCGTCCGCCCAGTTGACGCCGAGCCGCTGGTTGTTTCGACTAGGCCCGAGACGCAGCGTTAGTTGAGAGTGACCGTCGAATCGGTCGGCCGGGACGTAGTAGCACTGGTCGAGTTCCTGGCAGTACGCAGCAATCGCATCGACCTCGGTCGCGAGGTAACGGCGCTTGCGCACACCCTCGCGAGCGCGCCTGCTCGAGTAGCACCGGATCGTGACAACGTCGCCGTGATGCGGCGCCCACTTGCATTGGGTGCGGACGAGCCTCGTTCCGAGCTCGAGAATGAGGTCGTACCGTCCACCCTCGACAAGCGGCCGGTAAACCGCGACACCGAGCTTCACAGCGGCGTGAACGATTGCCGTCTCCGCGACCGCGCCCTTCTGGTCGGTCGTGAGCATGGCGGAAGCATAGTTCTCTTATCGGACAACACGCTGACACCCACAAGGCCGCTACCCTGAACGCGTGCACCGACGACAGAGTCGTGTCGGCCGACGACTTCGTGCTCTCCCGAAGCGTGTCGTTGGCTTCGTCCGCGCCATCTTTGGAAGCGAACCGCAAAGCGATGGCTGGTCCGACCTCGAGGGCGGCGTCGGGGTCCGAGAGCCGCGGCGGCCGCTTGCCCCGACTCTCACCGGAGCAGCGGCGGTCGACGTCCCACGCGACGACCCCGACTCGCCCTAGGCGGTCGCGACCTCGAGCTCGACCGACGGCACGTCGCTCCACAGCTCCTCGAGACGGTAGAAGCGCCGCGTCTCGGGTGTGAACAGGTGGAGGACGACGTCGAGGTAGTCGGCGACGATCCACGTCGCCTCGGTCGCTCCGGCAGAGGAGCGAGGGAGCAGGTCGTGCTCGCGCTTCAGGACGCCGGAGACCTCGTCGTAGATCGCTTTCGTCTGCCGCGCGTTGCGGCCGGTCGCGATCACGAAGAAGTCCGTGAAGTCGCAGACACCACGCATGTCGAGGATCGTGACGTCCGTCGCCAGCTTCTCCTGGCAGAGAGCGGCGGTCCGTCGTGCTTGCTCGAGTGGTTTCAGGTCGGTCTCTCTCGCGTCCTCGTCGGGGTCCGTCCCAGTCTACTCCGGGCGTCCGTAGAGCCAGAGGCGCGAGATCGCCTCCGCAACGCCTTGGGGGACGAGCTCGTCGATGGGCAGGCCGCCCCGGGCACGGGCACGGATCTCGGATGACGAGATGGGCACCGGGTCCAGCTCGAACTCGACGATTCGCTCGGGTGAGCCGAGGCGCGCTCGCACGGCCTCGACCTCGTCGCGTGACACACCGGGGCGCATCGCGACGGCAAGCCGCACGAGCTCGAGAACGCGTTGTGGCGACTTCCAGCTCTCGAAGCCGGCGAGCTCGTCCGCGCCGAGGATGAAGAAGGTATCCGTGGCCAGGCCCCGCTCCTCGAGCGAGTCGACGGTGCGCGCGTGCCGATCGAGCTCGATGCGGGCCTCGGGAACGTCACCGAACGCGAGCGTCGCAAGCTCGAGCCGGATGTCGGCGGGCGTCCTCGCCTGCTTGTGTCCCGGGTCGGCGACGACGAGCACGAGCAGTTCGTCGACCCGAAGCTCGCGGATGGCGGCCCGGGCGAGGGCCACATGCCCGTCGTGTGGAGGATCGAAGACACCCCCGAGGATCCCCGTCACTGCCATTCGAGCTCCTCGTCTCCGACCTCGACCTGCGTTCCCCGCTTGATGCCCAGCGCGCGCAGCGCCCTCTCGAGCTCCTCGGCCGGCGGCGGCGTCCCGACGACGCGATAGCCGCGGTCGGTGCGCAGGATCCGGAAGCGCGGCCCCCGTCGTGCGCGCGGCGTGTAGTCGAGGAACTCGGGCACCTCGTCCACGCTCGTGACCGGGGGCTCCGCCGGGCAGAGCTCGAACAGCGCGAGCGCGAGGTCGTCGATCCCGGCACCCGTCGCGCACGACGTCGGGACGACCCGTGCGATGCGCTCGCCATGGACGGCGAACGCCGGAACGCTCTCGAGGAGATCGATCTTGTTCAGCACGACGAGTTGCGGCCTCGTGTCGAGCCCCGCCCCGTATTCGGCCAGCTCGCAATCGATCGTCCGGAACCGCTCTTCGAGCTCCGGCTCCGACGCATCGAGCACGTGCACGAGGATCCGCGCCCGCTCGAGGTGAGCGAGAAACTGGTGCCCGAGCCCTGCACCCTCGGCAGCTCCCTCGATGAGCCCGGGCACGTCCGCGACGGTGAGCTGCCGCTCCTCCGGTCCGTCGACCACCCCGAGAACGGGCTCGAGGGTCGTGAACGGGTAGTCGGCGACCTTCGGCTTCGCGTTCGAGATCCGCCGCAGGAGCGAGGACTTGCCGGCGTTCGGGAAGCCCGCGAGCGCCGCGTCCACCACGAGCTTGAGTCGAAGCTCGAGGTCGAGCTCCTCGCCCGGAAGACCCATCTCGGCAAAGCGAGGCGTCTGGCGGGTCGGCGTGGCGAAGCGCGCGTTTCCGCGTCCGCCCTGGCCGCCGCTCGCGACGACGACCCGCCCGCTCTCGGTGGTGAGGTCGGCGACGATCCTGCCGTCGGAGTCGACGACCTGCGTGCCGACGGGAACGCGGAGCTCGGCGTCGTCACCATCGGCGCCGTGTTTCTTCGTTCCCCGTCCGTTCCCGCCGCGCTCCGCCTTGACCCACCGCACCCGCCTGAAGGCCGACAGGTCCCGGAGGCCTGCGTCGACGGAGACCACGACGTCTCCCCCGCGCCCGCCGTCGCCGCCGTCGGGCCCGCCCTTCGGCACGTACTTCTCACGGCGGAAGCTCAGGCCGCCGTCTCCGCCACGACCCGCTTGGACGTGGATCTGGGCGCGGTCGTGAAACATGACCCGGCCGAGCCGAGCGGCCTTTACTTACTACTCCGCCGCGGCGACCGAGATGAAGCGCTTGTCCCCGGAGCGGCGGAACTCGACGGTACCGTCGCGGAGCGCGAAGATCGTGTCGTCGCGACCGAGTCCCGCGCCCGGACCGGGACGGAACTTCGTCCCGCGCTGGCGGACGATGATCATCCCCGTCTTGACCGGCTGGCCCGCGAAGACCTTGACGCCGAGTCGCTTCGCCTGCGAGTCGCGCCCGTTGCGCGAGGAGCCGAGGCCCTTCTTGTGCGCCATCAGGAATCACCCTCCTTGTCGGCGAGCGCCGACTCGATGGCGGCGATGGCGCCCTTCCGCTGAGCGTGCGCCTGCTCGTACTCGAGAGCCGCGTCGAGCATCGGCCGGTTCCACCCGGACGACGCCTGCTTGATCTCGGCCACAGTCATGTCCTCGTAGCCCGAGGGCATGCCCTTCACGCGGTCGTCCGTCTCCACGACCGCCTGTTCCGACTTCGCCGCCGGCTCGGCCTTGGGCTTCGCGGCAGCGCGCGGTGCCTTGGCTCCGCCGATGGACTCGATCTCGATTTGCGTGAGGGATGCCCGGAATCCCGTGTGGCGCCGGTAGCCGGTGCGCTTCTTGTACTTGCCGATCCGGATCTTCGGCCCCTTCGTCTGGCCGACGACCTTCGCGCGCACAACGCCGTCCGACGGCTCGAGCTGCGGCCCGCCGTCACCGCCGACCAGGAGCACCGTGGGAGCGAACGTCGCGCCATCGTCCTCGTTCAGGCGGTCGACGAGCAGCCGCTCGCCTTCGCGGACGCGGTACTGCTTTCCGGCAACCTTGATGATCGCGTACGTCATGGTGAGCAACGGTCGGGGTCAGACTTCAGTCCGACCCCGACACCTGTTTCTATCGACGCGGGCCTGGAGGCCCGCGAAAGCCCGCGCATGATAGCGGACTACGTCCGGCGGGAAGCGTCGAAGTCCTCGATCCACTCCGACATGGGAACGTACTCGGGCACTCCATCGCCCGCGGCAGGCTGGGCTGCGACGGGCTCAGCCGCAGCTGGCTCGGTCGCGGCGGGCTCCTCAGAGGTCGTCGCTTCCTCCACGCCGTTCGCTCCCGGCTTCTTGCGCTTTCGACCGCCGCGTGAGCCGCGGCGCGAGCGCTTCTTCTTGGCCTGGCCGTCGACGGTGGTCGCCGCCTCTGCCGTCGCATCAGCCGCCGTTTCCGCCGCATCGGCCTCGCCGGCGTCGGCCGACGGCTCCGCAACGGCCTCGGCGGCAGTCGTCTCGAGGTCCGCGGGCGGGACGTGGATGCGCGGGCCGGCCGGGCGTCCGTTGTCCGGCGCGTCCTGGCTATCCGCTGCCGCCGCGACCGCCGGCTTCTTGCGAGCCCGGCCGCCGCGCGTGCCGCGCCGCGTCCGTTTCTTCTTCGGTTGGCCATCGGCGCTCGGCTCGGATGCGTCCTCGTCGACGCTCTCGACGGGGCCTTCCGTCTCCTCCTCTTCCGGCAGCACCTCCGCGGGCTCGATCGACTCCGGAAGCTCCTTCTTGCTCCGCGAGGCTCGCATCGGCTTCTCCGCCTCGGCCTCGAAGGTGATCGGCGACGCCGCGACGGCCTGACCGTCGGCAAGTGTCGCGAAGGCCGTCCCGTGGAGCGCCCGTCCGATCGTCGCCGTGACCTTCTTGCCGACGAGCTTCGACGCGCCCGCGACGACGATCTCGTAATCGCCGTCGACCTTGCCCGCACCCGCGGTCTGATCGTGAAGGCCGACCTCGACGAGCTTCAGCTCGACCTCGTCACCGTCAGCGACCGGCGTCGCGGGTCGCAGCGTTTCGAGCTTCCCGTGACGCACGACCTCGAAGTGATCGAGATGGACATGGCCGTTCCCGGCCACGGGCGTGAGGAAGAACCGGCGTCGGGCGGCTGCCTCGAGCTCCTCGAGACGCGCCCCTCCCGGCCCCGCGAGGAGCGCAAGGACGCGAGGGTGCACCGCGACCTCGAACGCCTGCACGCGGGAGCCCTTCGCAATCGCGCGAAGCTTGCGCTCGACCTCGAGCGCATGCGTCGCGTCCGAGACGACCACGCCGGCCCCCGAGCACACGGGACAGCGGTTCGTGAGGATCTCACGTGGCCCGTCGGTGACGTTCTGCCGGGTCATCTCGACCAGGCCGAGGGGCGAGATCTCGACCACGTACGTCTTCGTCCGATCGCGCTCGAGCTCCGACCTCAGCGCCTCTTCGACGGTCTCGCGGTTCTTCGGATTCGCCATGTCGATGAAGTCGATGACGATGATCCCGCCGATGTCGCGCAGCCGAAGCTGTCGGACGACCTCGTTCACCGCCTCGAGGTTGTTCTTGACGATCGTGTCCTCGAGGCGGCCCTGGGCGCTCTTGCCGCGCGAGCCGACGAACCGACCGGTGTTCACGTCGATGACGGTGAACGCCTCCGCGTAATCGAACACGAGGTATCCGCCCGACGGCAGATCGACGCGTCGCTCGAGTGTCGAGCGGATCTCCGCGTCGACGCCGGATGCCTCGAACAGCGGCGCCTTGTCCCGATAGCGGTGGACACGCTCGACCATGTGCGGCGAGGTCTTCTTGAGGTAGCTGACGATCCGTCGGTGCGTCCTGTCGTCGTCGATCTGCGCGCCGACGAAGTCGCCGGCGAAGAGGTCGCGCACGATGCGCAAGGGCAGCTCCGCCTCCTCGTACACGAGCGTCGGCGCGGTCGCGTTCTTCGCCTTCGTTTGGATGGTCTTCCAGAGGCGCTGGAGAAACACGAGGTCGCGCTCGATGTCCTCCGCCGACGCGCCCTCGGCGGCCGTCCGGACGATGATCCCGCCACCCTTCGGGTCGAGGTTCTTGACGATCTCCTTGAGCCGGGTTCGCTCGGCGTCCTCGAGTCGCCGCGACACGCCCGATCCCTCGCCGTTCGGAACGTAGACGAGGAAGCGCCCGGGGAGCGAGATCTCGGTCGTCAGCCGCGCGCCCTTCGACTTCATCGGATCCTTTACGGCCTGCACCAGGATCTCCTGGCCGCGCTTGATCAGATCCTGGATCTTCCGCGCGCCCTTGCGGCCCTCGAGCTCGGGCCCGACGATCTCGTCCACGTACAGAAAGCCGTTCTTCTCGAGCCCGATCTCGACGAACGCCGCCTCCATGCCGGGAAGCACGTTGTCGACGACGCCGAGGTAGATGTTCCCTGCGATCGACCGGCGTTCAGGGCGCTCGAGATAGACCTCCGCAACCCGGTCGTCCTCGAGAATGGCGACCCGCTGCTCGCCGACGTCGACCGAGATGACGAGCTCGCGCTTCGCCGCTGGCAGCGGTGCGCGCTTGGTCGGCGTACGACGGCGCCCGCCGCTCCGCGACTGCCTGCGATCCGGCTTGCCGTCGGCCTTCGCCGGTTGCTTAGCGCGGCCGGGAGTCGCGGGAGGCTTCTCCGGCTCGCCGCGCTCGGGCGCACCGGACTCGGCCGCGACCGGCTTCTTCTTCCCGCGTCCTCCGCGACTCCCGCGGCGACGCTTCTTCTTCTGGCCTGCCGGCGAATCGTCCGCCGGCGCCTCTGTCTCCGCCTTCTCCGGCTCGTCCTGCTCTACCAGTAGAGCCTCAGGCGGCGGTACTACCTCCGTGGCAGCGGGTTCCTCCGTTGCCGATTCGTCCTGCTGCTTGCCAAAGCGAAACCAACGTAGTGCCAAGGGTTCGTTCTCCTCGTTCGGTCGCGCGCGGGCTCCGGACGGCCATCAGCCGATCCGGCCTCGCGCTGCGTGGATGTAAGACAGTGGTCGACACGACCTGACCACAGGCTACCAGCCGCGCCGCTCGGCTCTTGCGCTCGAGGCCGATCAGGCGGCCGCGGGACGGAGCCGGGCGCGGCGCGCACGCACGGCTCGAAGCCGTTGGGAGAGGCGCGCCCAGGCCCAGGGCTCGAGCTCGGCGTAGCGTGTCTCCGATTGACCGCGGGTGGACTCGAGGTACTCGAACCACGCGTCGGCTTCCTCGAGCTGCAAGAGCTCCTCGGCCAGCTCCGTGTTCGGCATCGGCATCGTCCCTCCCATACGCTCCATCGCGGCGCATCCTAGGACCCGGTCCGGACGGCGCTTTCGCGCGGAACCGGAATCCGCTAGCGCGGATCCCGCTCGCGCAGGATCGAAGATCCCTCAAGCGCGCGACCGCCTTGCGGTCGCGGTCGTTGCTCTCGAACCTGCCGCTGTGCTTCGTCCGGGCCGGCTACGGCGACGGGAGGCGCGACTCGAGGGCTCGGAACACCCTTGCGGCGGCCCACGTCCCGGCAGCCGCGAACGCCGCGTTGACGAGGGGAGCGGGGAACACCGCTCCGGCCCTGCGGGCGGCATCACGCAACGCGAACCCGGACGCCAGCACCGTCGCCGCCCCGCCGGCGACGACCGGCAGCTCGTTCGAGACGGCGGGGCCGGAAGAGACGGCGCGAAGACGCGCGACCAGGCGAGCCTGCTCGAGCACGAGAAGTGGGCGCGACCTGCCGAGGCGCGACCCGACGAGCCCGATGAGCGCCGAGCGGATCACAGCCTGTTTGACGAGCGCGGACCTCATCGCCTGCGCAAGCGCGGGAACGCGCGCCGCGAGAACCGAAGCGTTCTCGGTCGCTTCGACGATCCGGTCAGCGATCTCGCCGACGGGAAAGCCCTCTCCCGGGCGGCACTCGACGACGAACGGTGAGAGGACGAAAGGTCGCGTCCAGTCCGCCTGCGGCCAGAGCTCGACGATGACGACCTCGACGCCGTTCCGCGCGGCCTCGGCGACGACCGCCTCGTCCTCGGCGCTCGGATCGCCCGCGATGATTCGAATGTGCACATCGGCGTGGGGGTTCGCGCCTCCGCTCGCGGCGACGACGGCACCGGGCGCCGCTCCGGCGCCGAGCTCCTTCGCGAGCTGTTCCGCAAGCATGCCGCTGACGACGATCGGCCCCGCATGTCGCGGCGCGATCTCGTCGCGAACTGCGAAGCCGAGGCCGCGGACCTCGCCGACGACCGCGCGCACGGCATCCGCCGTCACGACGGCCCCGCCCGGCCGAGTTCCCCGCGCGCGTGGATGCTCTGCAGCACGCCGATGAGCACGAGGTTCGCCACCATCGACGAGCCGCCGACGGTCACGAAGGGCAGCGGGATGCCGGTCACGGGCGCCACGCCCATCGTCATGCCGACGTTGACGAACACCTGGAACAGGAACGCGACCACGAGGCCGCCCGCGACGACGACGCCGTAGAGATCCGAGGCGCCTGTGATGACCCGGAGCCCGCGCCAGACGACCAGGAGGTACAGCAGAAGCAGGATCGCGCAGCCGACGAAGCCCCGCTGCTCGGCCAACGACGCGAACGCGAAGTCGGTCGCGTGCTCGGGGAGGTAGTCGAGCCGCGTCTGGCTCGCCTCGATCACCCCACGGCCCGTGAGCCCACCGGAGCCGACCGCCGTGATCGACTGGCTCAGGTTGTACGTGATCCCGCTCGGATCGGCATCGGGGTTCAGTGTGAGCCGCGCGGCCTGGTACGGCTTCAACACCTGGACTCCGGCCGCAGGGAGCCACCAGAGCACGGCCGCGATCGCGATCACACCGACGGCGAGGAGCGTCAGAAGCTGGCGCCAGCGAAGACCCACGAAGAAGAGCACGGCAAACAGCGCCGCCGCGTACACGAGAGCGGTGCCGAGGTCCGGCTGCATGAACACGAGCAGGATGGGCGCGCCACCCAGCCCGAGCACCGTGAGGATGGTCTTCCAGCGAGCGACAGGGCCGATGCGGTCGACCGCGAAGCCCGCGATTGCGAGGACGAAAAGCACCTTCCCGAGCTCCGACGGCTGAAACTGGATCACGCCGAGATCGAGCCAGCGCTTCGAGCCGCGGACGGCCTCGGCAGCGACGAAGACGACGATCATCATCGCGAGCGTCGCTCCATAGACGAGCTTCCAGTACCGGCGCCAGAGATCCACCGGAACGAGCGCCATGACGACGAGACCCACCGCGCCCATGGCAGCCGCGATTGCCTGCCGCACGACGAAGTAGTTCTCGTCGCCGGGCACGTCGAAGCGGGTGATGCCCGAGACGACCCAGAGCCCGTACCCGACAAGGCCCGCGGCAGCAAGCATGAGGATCCAGTCCAGGCTGCGCAGGAACGCGATGACGGCGGGCTCGCTGCGCCCCGTCGCCGGACGGACGCGCGCGCGCTGGGAGTACTCGATCATCGCGGCATCAGTCCGTGTCCACCAGGGTCGCTTGTGGCGCCTCGACGCCGAAGAACCGCTCGAACACCTTCAGCGCGGCCGGGGCGGCTGCGCTCGAGCCATGTCCGCCGTTCTCGATGAGCGCACAGACGACGAGTCGCGCGGACTCCGACGGGCCCCAGCCGCACCACCACGACTGGTCCTCGAGGTGGCCCAAGGGGTAGCCGGGCAGCTGGACGACCTTCTCGGCAGTCCCCGTCTTCCCCGAGATCGGCACCGCGAAGTTCGCGAAGACACCGGAGGAGGTGCCGCTCGCCGAGTGCGTCGCGGCGTACAGGCCATCCCGAACGGCGCGGAGCGCCTCGGGGTCGACCCCGGCCGAGCGCGACGGGGCGGCTGCGAAACGGCGGAGCACGACATGCTGCGAGCCCTTCCCACCGGCCTGCTCGACGTCGGAGACGAGGTACGGCTTGACCAGACTTCCCCCGTTGGCCAGCATCGCGTAGAAGGCGGTCATCTGCAGCGGCGTGACGAGCAGGTCCTTCTGGCCGATCGCGAGCTGGATCGAGTCACCGGGGTTCCAGGCGCGGTCCCAGTCGCTTTCGAACGTCCGCTTGCGCCACTCGGGCGTCGGGACGAGGCCGTCCGCCTCCCCGCCGATGTCGAGCCCCGTCGGCTGTCCGAATCCGAACTTACGCGCCCACTGCTGCATCCGCACGCGGCTCTCGGTTCCTCCTTCGTAGAAGCGGTTGCCGATCTCGTAGAAGTAGGTGTCGCAGGACTCGGCGAGCGCCTCCGGCAGCGTCATGGGCCGGTTGACGAACGGGTTCCAGTTCCGGAACCTCTGCTCGTCGAGCCCGTAGGTCGCGGACGGCGTGCACTGGATCGAGTCGTAGGCCGAGAACACGTGCTCCTGCATGCCGGCGAGCGCCGTCACCGGCTTCCAGATCGAGCCGGGCGGGTAGAGCCCGGCACTGGCGCGGTTGAAGAGAGGGTTGTTCGAGTCGGAGTAGAGTGCTTGGAGCTTCTTCGGGTCGGTCCTGCCGACGAAGACGGACGGCTTGAACGTCGGCGCGGAGGCCATCGCGAGGACGGCGCCGTCGCGGGGGTCCAGCGCGACGATCGCGCCGCCCGAGGCGGCCCACTGGTCGTTCTGGTGCGCGAGGTCGATCCCGTACTGCAGCGCCTGCTCCGCCGCGCGCTGGAGCTTCATGTCGAGCGTGAGCCGCAGCGCGTACCCCGGCGTCGACTCCTGCCTCGGGACGTACGGGCTCACCTGTCGCCCGAGCGAGTCGACACGGATCTGGCCGAGTCCCGGCCGGCCGCGCAGGTACGAGTCGTACGCCGCCTCGATCCCGGCCTTCCCGACTCGATCGCCGGATCGATAGCTCTTGCGGAGCCGCTTGAGCTCCTCGGGGGAGATCTCGCCCGTGTAGCCGAGGATCTGAGCCGCGAGCGACGAGTACGGATAGCCCCGGAGGTAGATCTGCACGATCCGCACGCCCGGGAATTCGGCCTGATGCTCGTAGAGGTAGTCGACCTGCTCCTCTCCCACCGCGGTCTTCACCACGATCGGCGTCAACGGGTCGAGGTGGCCATCGTCGACCTCGCGCGCGAGCTTCCGCGGCTTGACGTCGAGCACGGCAGCGAGCCGCTGCACCAGCTCGTAGCGCCCCTCCTTCGGCATGTCCCCCACCCACAGCTCGACCGCGGTGCCTGCGACGTTCGAGACGACGACCCGCCCCCGGCGGTCGAGAATCGGCCCGCGCGGCGCCTCGACGCGGATCAGCCGCAGCTGGTTCGACTGGGCCGCGTTGAGGTACTCGTCGCCCGACAGCACCTGCAGGGACCAGAGGCGGAAGAACAGCACGACGAATACGACCAGGGCGAACGCGCCGAGGATCGCGACCCGGAGCGCGAGCTGAGGCGTGAGGCGGTGCGGCTCGCGGACACGAGGATCCGGCGGCAGGAAGCGCCCGGAGGGGGCGCGCTGCTCCTGGTACGGCCCCGACGTCATCAGACGAGGACCTCGACCTCGCCCGACGGCTCGGCGCGCAGCTCCTCGCCCACGATGCGGCGGACGAGCCGATGGACGGGGAGCGCCAGGAGGAGGTTCAGGACGAATGCCGGCGCGAGCGCTGTGACGAGTGCATGCCGCGCCACGACGTCCTCATCGAGGAGGTAGTGCAGGAGGTACCCGAAGACCCCGGCGAGGAGCGTGATGCTGCCGACCGCAACGATCGGCGCGAAGCGGCGGTCGCGACCGGTCGTCTCGCCGTAGCGACCGGCCCAGAAGCCCGCGAGCGTCAGCACGAGAGACGTCACCCCGAGCGTCCCGAGGGTGGAGAGATCGACGATCAGCCCGCCGACGAAGCCGAGCACGGCGCCGGGGATCGACCCGCGCAGGAGGCCGATGGCGACGACCGTCACGAGTAGGAGGTCCGGCGCACCCCCTCCGACGACGATCGACGAGACGATGACGACCTGCAGCATCGCGGCGACGAAAGCGACGGCGAGCGCCCGGAGCCAGATCGTCGCGCTCATCGGCGGTCGGCGGGGACGAGGACGATCACGGCGTCGAGCGCACCGAAGTCCACGTACGGGTCGACCTGCACCTGCTGGAAGAGATCCGTGTCGGTCTGGCCGACGCTCGTGACTCTCCCGATCGGGATCCCCTTCGGGAAGAGGGAGCTGAGCGCGCCCGCTCGCCAGCCCGCGGTGACGACCTCGTCCCTGACGCGCACGACGTCCTGCTTGCGTACGCGGTCGAGCACGAGCGTCTCCCGCGTTCCGCGGGCATGGCGGACGATCCCGGTCGCGCCGGTGCGCAGATCGATCGCCGACGCGGCTGCCGCCTCGTCGGTGAGGAGCTGCACGCGCGCGAGGTCCGGTGTGACCCGCGTGACGACTCCGACGAGACCGTCGGCGGTGACGGCCGGGTCGTTCAGGCGCACGCCGTCACTCGACCCCGCGGCGACGACGATCGCCTGCGTGAAGGAGCCCGCCGGGCGTCCCGTCACCTCGGCGACGACGGGGTTGAAATCCGCCGGGAAACGCGGGCTGTCGATGTAGTCGAGCTGGGCGCGCAGGTACTCGTTCTCCTGCAGCGCAAACTCGCTCTGGATCGCCCGCTGCAGGAGCTCGCGGTTCTCCTCGCGGAGCCGCTCCGCCTCCGAGCGCGCGGCGAGCAGGCTGTCGGCCCAGCTGTACGCGTCGCGGAACGGCTGAGCGACGCGCTCGAGACCGACGGCGAACGGCCGCAGCGCCGTCGCGCCGGCCGACTCGACGCCGCTCAGCGGGCCGTCCTCGCCCGAGCGGAATGAAACCGAGATGAGCACGAGCGACGCGAGGACGAGGATGCCCACGACGAGCCGACGGCGAAGCTGTCCCGCGCTCCGAGAGGGAATGGTCGACGGGACACGCCGGACTGTCAGGCCCAGCGCCGCCGATCGCGCGCTGCGCTGCCGGGACATGGCGAGGCATGTTAGCCAGGCGCAAGACCGGATTTCCGCTTGCGCGGCACTCCGGTCGCGCAGAGATCCCTCGAGGCGGCCGCTTTCGCGGCCGCGTGCGGTCTACTGCCCGACCTCGGCTTATTACGCGCGCAACAGCCCGTTGCGGCGGGCAGCGCGAGCGCGACTCGTGCGGTGGATGACCTCGAACTCCTCGAGGCTGCGCCCCGAGCCGACGGCCACACACGTCAGCGGGCTCTCGGCCAGGTGCACGGGGATCTGTGTCTCGTGTCGGACGCGCTCGTCGAGCCCCTGCAGGAGCGCCCCTCCCCCCGCCAGCACGATGCCGCGATCCATGATGTCCGCTGCGAGCTCGGGCGGCGTCTTGTCGAGTGTCGACTTCATCGCGTCGATGATCAGCGAGACGGGCTCGTCCAGTGCGCGCCGGATCTCCTCGGACGAGATGATGACCGTCTTCGGAAGGCCCGTCATCATGTCGCGACCGCGCACCTCGGCCTGCAGCTCCTCCTTCAGGCGGTGAGCGGAGCCGACCTCGAGCTTGATCTCCTCGGCCGTCTGCTGGCCGACGAGGAGCTTGTACTCCTTCTTGATGTGGTTGACGATCGCCTCGTCCATCTCGTCGCCACCGACGCGCATCGACTGGGAGACGACGATCCCGCCGAGCGAGATGACGGCGACCTCGCTGGTGCCGCCGCCGATGTCGACGATCATGTTCCCGGTCGGCTCGGCGACCGGCAGCCCCGCCCCGATCGCGGCGGCCATCGGCTCCTCGATGAGGTAGGCCTGTCGGGCACCTGCGGAGAGCGTCGCCTCCTCGACGGCTCGCTTCTCGACGCCCGTCACGCCCGAGGGCACGCAGACGACGACGCGCGGATGCGCGAAGCGGTGCTGGTGGACCTTCTGGATGAAGTGCCGAAGCATCTGCTCGGTGACGTCGAAGTCGGCGATGACGCCGTCCTTCAGCGGGCGGATCGCCGAGATCGTCCCGGGCGTGCGCCCGAGCATCCGCTTGGCCTCGACGCCGACCGCGTGCACCTCGCCGGTGCGCTGGTCGATGGCGACGACCGACGGCTCGGAGAGCACGATGCCGCGCCCACGCACGTAGACGAGGGTGTTGGCCGTGCCCAGGTCCACGGCCATGTCACGACCTCCGAACCCGGTGAGAGACTTGAACCAGCCCATCAGGAACCGCGAGTCTACCTTCACGTGGGGGAACCCATGGTTCCCCCATGTACCCCCTCCTTCGCGGTTATGCAGGCACTTTTCGATACGCGGCCTCCGGGCGAGTGAATCGCCCTCGGCCCTCAGCTGTTCGTGACAGACGAGCGGACCGATAGCAACCCGGGAGCGACACGATCCAGCAAGGTGATCAAGAGCGAGCCTGGAAGACCCACGACGTTCAGGTAGTCGCCCTCGATCCGCTCGACGAGGCGGCCACCGAGACCCTGGATCGCATACGCGCCTGCACGCCCCTCCCATTCGCCGCTCTCGAGGTACGCGTCGAGCGTGTCGTCCGTGAGCGAGCGAAAGGTCACGTCGGTCGTGTCGTGCGTCGACGACGTCCTCGCCCCCACCGAGCAGGCAGACGCCGGAGACGACCGCGTGTGTTCGACCCGAGAGCTCGCGCAGGATCCGCCCCGCGTCGTCGCGATCCGCGGCCTTGCCGTAGACGCGCCCGTCCAGGAGGACCGTCGTGTCGACGCCGAGCGTGATGCCCCGCCGGCGTGGACCGAGCGCGCCTTTCCCTCGGCGTGCCGGCGTACGAGCTCGACGGCGTCCGCGTCCGGCGGGTCGTGCTCGACGTAGCCGGGCGCGACGACCTCGAACGGGATCCGCAACTGCTCGAGGATCGCCCGCCGCTGCGGCGAGGTCGACGCGAGCGTCAGACGGGCTTGCGCGCTGCCCAGATCTCCTCGACCGGCCACTTCCTCGCCCAATCGGCGGTGACGAAGGAGTAGTACTCATGGGTCTCGGCGTCGTCGGCGGCGAAGACCTCGACGAGGTTCTCGACGACGAAGCCCGCATCGTGCAACGCGCGGAACATGTCTCCGTGGCCGAGGTGGAACTCGATGCCTCCGTCCGACCAGGCGAGCTTGTGCATTCCGCGTTGCGGGCGCTGCAGCGTCTCGGAGGTCGACTCCGGCACGTCGACGGCGCACAGCATCACGAGCGGGCTGTTGCACATGAACACGAGGCGGCCGCCTGGACGCAGCAAGCGCCAGGCCTCCGGCAGCCAGAGATACGGATCGCACCAGATGCTCGCTCCGTACTCCGACACGGCGAGGTCGAAGCTCTCGTCGGGGAGCGGCACGGCCTCCGCATTCGCCTCGATCAGCGGAAAGTCGATGCCCGTCTCGCCCTGGAGCCGCCGTGCGGTGTCGAGCTGAGCAGGCGTGACGTCGACGCCGACCGGCCGCGCGCCCTGCCGCGCGAGCCAGGCCGAGAAGTACGCGGTCCCGCAGCCGAGCTCGACGACATCGAGGCCGACGACGTCGTCCGAGCACTGCGACTTCGCTCTCCGGCAGCGCCGAACATGCCCCACGTGAACTCCTCCACGCGCCAGGCACGGTCGGCTTCCGCATCGGTGTACTCGCGGTTCGAGTCCGTCCAGACGCCGCGGTTCTCGGCGACGTAGTCCGGGTCGGGCAAGCCCGACCCCTACACAAGTCCGTCGGGGAAGAACAGCGCCAGCTCACGCCGCGCGCTCGCCTTCGAGTCCGAGCCGTGCACGATGTTCTCGGAGAGCTCGAGCGCGAAGTCGCCACGGATCGTCCCCTGCGCCGAATCGAGCGGGTTCGTCGCACCCATCATCGTCCGGACGACCGAGACCGCCGACTCACCGCTCACGGCAAGTGCGAGCACGGGACCCGACGTGATGAACGTCGACGAGCGAGCCGAAGAACGGCTTGCCCTCGTGCTCGGCGTAGTGCTCCCGAGCAGTCGCCTTCGGGATCTTCAAGAGCCGCGCGGCCCGGAGCTCGAGGCCGCGGCGCTCGAAGCGAGCGACGATCTCCCCTGCGAGCCCACGGCGCATGCCGTCCGGCTTGACGAGGACGAGTGTGGTCTCGCGGGCCATGCGGCCGCGAAGCCTAATCGGTCGGTCGTCTCGCCGGCCCGGTGAGGTCTTCCAGCGACGGCAGCCCGGAAGGGAGGTCGGTCGCGCAGTAGGGGCACACCTGCCACAGGCTCTCGAGCGGCTGCCCACACGACGGGCAGGCCGACCGGATCCGGGTCGTGCACACGGGGCAGACCAGATAGGACGACTCGACTTTCGCACGGCACACGGGGCAGCGCTGGTCGAGCTGCGCGAGGCGCTCCTCCATCGCCTTGATCTCGAGCTCGCGCTCGCGCGCGTCCTGGATGTACTCGGGCGGACGGAAGAACATGTAGATGATCGGGCCGAGGAACGGTGGGAAGAGGCCGACCAGCGTCGCGAGTCCGACGAGCCACGGGTCCCCGATCCGACGACGCGCGTCCTTGAACGTCCAGTACGCGGTCGCGAGCCAGAGCACGACGACGAGGCCGATTCCGACGTTGCGGAAGAGCGTCCAGTCGGGATTGTCGAGGGAGACCTGGAGCAGCGGCACGGCGATGGTCATAGCAGAAGCTTGCCCACGCCGTATCCGAGGGCGAAGGCGAGCCCGATGATTGCGGCGACGATCAAGGCCGCGAATGCAAGCACGGCCAGGCGCTCCGTTACGCGCGCCATGCCGCGCGCTGCTCGGCCTGCGCCAGGTCACCGAGGAGGTAGAGCGAGCCGGTCACGAGCACCGGCTCCCCGAGCTCGTGCGCGCGGGCAACGGCCGCCACGGGGTCGTCGACGACCTCCACGTGATCGAAACGAGACCGAGCGAGGTCTGCGAGGTCTGCTGCTGGAAGGGCTCGAGCCGAGGACGACCTCGTGGCGACGAAACGTCGACCTGCACGACGAAACGTGGCGAGCATCGCGTCGACGTCCTTGTCGGCGAGGATCGACGCGACGACGGTGTAGTCGTCGCGGTCGAGCTGGTCCACCAGGTGACGCGCACCGTCGGGATTGTGCGCACCGTCCCGGACCTCCCCCGGGCGCCGCTCGAAGCGGCCGGGGAGCGAGACGAGAGGGTCGACCGCGATCTCATGGCCGAGGAACGCCTCGGCAGCCTTGCGAGCACCGCCGACGACGATCGCGTTGTCGGCGACGAGATGAGCGTACGTTCGGTCAGGGAGCACCACGATCGCGTCCGGGCGTGCGACGGCGAGCTTCTCGGTCGCGATCGCCTCGAGCGAGTCGCCCAGCACGTCCGTGTGCTCGAGACCGACGTTCGTGAGGAGCACGACGCGCGTTCGCAGCACGTTCGTCGCGTCGTGGCGCCCTCCGAGGCCTGCCTCGACGACGGCGACGTCGACCTCGGCGTCCGCGAAGGCGGCCAGCGCGGCCGCGGTGACGGTCTCGAACTGAGTCGCGTCCAGCGCTTCCGCGGCGGGGCGGACACGAGCGATCGCGGCGTCGAAGTCCGCCTCCTCGCCGTCGAGCCGGATCCGCTCGCTCCAGCGCGCGATGTGCGGGGAGATCGTGGAGCCGACGTGCTTCCCTTCGGAGAGCAGGAGCTGCTCGATCGTGATCGTCGCCGTCGACTTGCCGTTCGTTCCGACGACGTGAATCGCCGGGTAGGCGTCCTGCGGGTCGCGGAGCCCTCTGAGGAGCGCGCGCATGCGGTCGAGCCCGAAGCCGTCGCGCGGCCACGGGCTCATCGAATCGAGCCAGTCGACGGCTGTCATGCGCGCGAGGCTAGCGCTGGTCCGTCTTGAGCGTTTCTTGAGGCGGGGGCCCTAGCGTGGTCGACATGGCCGCAAGTCACACCGTGCGCAGATCCGGGGCACTCGCCGTGGCGGCTGCGCTCGCTGCGATCACGTCGTCGGTCTCGTTGGCTGGTGCGTCTGAGCTCCACGCGCGCAACGGCAAGCTCGCCTATACCGCAGTCGTCAGCGCCTACCAGGTCTTCGTGCAGCACCCGGACGAAGACTCCGCCAGACGGGTCTTTGCCACCGACTCGGTCGACCATGCACCCGTCGCATCGCCCGACGGCACTCGCATCGCCTTCGTCTCGGGACGAGACGGAAACGACGAGATCTACGTCGCGAACGTCGACGGGAGGAACGTGCGACGGTTGACGAGAACCGCCGCAGGGGAGCAACAGCCCGCCTGGTCGCCGGACTCACGACGCCTCGCGTTCACGAGCTTTCGCACCGGTGACAGCGAGCTCTTCGTCGTCGGAGCGGACGGAAGCGGGCTGACCCGCCTGACGTACGAGCCACGCGGCGACGACGAGAGCCCGGCCTGGTCCCCGGACGGAGCCCGGCTCGCGTTCGACTCCGACCGCGACGACGACTGGGACATCTACGTCATCGGCGCCGATGGAACCGGTACGACCGCGCTGACGGTCAACGACGACGAGGACACGTTCCCCACCTGGTCTCCCGATGGTTCCCGAGTTGCGTTCACGTCCGATCGAGACCGCCAGGGAGACGACGAGATCTTCGCGATGGAGGCCGACGGAACGAGAGTCATTCAGCTGACGGCCACGGCGGGCGCGATCGACGACTGGCAGCCTTCGTGGTCACCGGACGGCGCACGAATCGCGTTCGTCTCCGACCGCGGTGAGGACGACGACGTGTTCGTCATGACTGCCGATGGCAAGGCGCAACTCAACGTCACCGACAACGAGGACATCGGCGACTTCGATCCAAGCTGGACGCCCGACGGACGAGTGCTCTTCACCAGCGAGCGTGCGGCGACGCTCGGCATCGCTGCAGCGGACCTCCGCGGCGGTCGTCGCGTTCCGCTCGCATCAATGGTGGGCGCCGAAATGCTCCCCGAGTGGTCGCCCGACGGCACTCGCGTCGTCTTCGTGTCGACGCGCGGCGGGCGATCACACGTCTACGTGACGAGGCGGGGCGTACGCCCCCGACAGCTCACGAGGGATCCCCGCTTCTACGACACCTATCCGACCTGGTCGCGCGACGGACGGACGATCGCCTTCGTACGGGAAGACGAGTTCGGCACCGAGTTTCTCTACACGATGAACGCGGACGGGACCGATCTGCGGTTTCTGCTCGAGGCGGGGGACCTGTGCTGCCCCGAGTGGTCGCCGGACGGCACACTGCTCGCGATCGCGCTGGACTCTGCCATCGTCGTCGTCGACCGGAACGGAAAGGGACGGCGCTTGGTGACGGGCGCGGGCAGCAACTCCTCGCCGACATGGTCGCCCGATGGACGCTGGATCGCCTTCGAGTCGGATCGCGACGACGAGGACGACGCGGACATCTTCGTCGTGGCGGCGACCGGAGGACCGGCACGACAGCTGACGGACAACGATGACGAAGACGTCTGGCCCGACTGGTCGCCGGACGGCCGCTTGATCGCGTTCTCGCGCGGCGACCTCGACGAGCTCGAGAGCTCCATCCACCTCGTGCGTCCCGACGGCAAGGGCGTACGACGCGTGCCTCTCAAGGCGCCGGCTGCGACGCCGAGCTGGCAGCCGCTTCCGTAGTCACGCCTCGAGGGCGGCGAGCTCGCGGCGGTAGCGCTCGAGCTTCTCGCGTTCCGCAGCGACCACCGCGTCCGGTGCATTCGCGACGAAGCGCTCGTTCGCGAGCATGCTCTCCGCGCGCCCGACCTCCTCGCGCAGCCGCTCGATCTCGGCATCGCGGCTGCCGTCCGTCTGGACACGTTCAGGACGGACGACGGCCACGAAGATACGGCGTTCGTCGTCCGAGCCGAGCTCGACCTGCACGCCGCTGCGCCGGAAGATCTGCGCCGCCTCCTGCACCCGGTCGAGCGCCGCGGCATCCGCGGCGAAGCGCTCGTCCGGATCGGGCCACGGCGCGACGATGAGCCGTGACTCGCGCCCCGGGAGCTGCGTCCAGATCTCCTCGGTCACGTGCGGCATCACCGGATGCAGGAGCGCAAGCAGGCGCTCGAGGGCGGCGAGCGCGGTCGCGACCGCCGCCTCGTCGTGGTCGTAGAGGCGCGGCTTGATCGCCTCCGCGTACCAGTCGCAGAAGTCGTCGAACGTGAGGTGATACAGCGCATCCGTCGACGGCGAGAACTCGAAACCGCTCCCACGAGCCCTCGATCTCGGCCCGGGTCGCGTCGATGCGGGCGAGGATCCACCGCTCTTCGAGGTCGCGTGGAACGAGCGCGGGTTCCACGCCCTCGGCGTTCTGCAAGATCAGTCGCGACACGTTCCAGAGCTTGTTCGCCAGGCGGCCGCCCTCGTCGATCGCCTTGTACGAGAGTCGCGAATCCTGCTGCGAGGACATCTTCATCAGGCCATAGCGGGTGGCGTCTGCTCCGTACTCGTCGATGACCTCGATCGGGTCGACGCCGTTGCCGAGCGACTTCGACATCCGCCTGCCGTCCGGCGCCAGCACGGTCGAGTGGATGATCACCTCGCGGAACGGGATATCGCCGATGAGCTCGAGACCGGAGAAGATCATCCGGTTCTCCCAGAGGCGGATGATCTCGCGGGCCGTGATGTTGAAATCACCGGGATAGAAGCGGCGGAGGTCCGGCGTGTCGTCCGGCCAGCCGAGTGTCGCGAACGGCCATAGCGCCGACGAGAACCATGTGTCGAGCACGTCCGGGTCGCGCGTGAGCTCGGTCGAGCCGCACTCGGCACACGCCTCCGGCTCCGATTCGGCAACGGTAGTGTGGCCCTTTCCGCAGTACCAGGCCGGAATCTGGTGGCCCCACCAGATCTGCCGCGAGATGTTCCAGTCCGGGGCGTTCTCGAGCGAGTCGATCGCGAAACGATGCTGCGACTCCGGGTGGTAGCCAACGCGACCGTCGCGAAGTGCCTCGAGCGCCGGCTCCTTGAGCTCGTCCATCCGGCACCACCATTGAAGCGAGATGAGCGGCTCGATCCGGCTCTCGCACCGCTCGCACACTGCGATCGTGTGCCGGTACGGCTCGCGCTTCTCGAGCTGGCCACGCTCCTCGCACCACGCGAGGACGAGGCGCCCGGCCTCCTTCTGCGTCAGCCCGGCGACCTCCGGGACGACGTCGTTCATCCGACCGTCGGGACCGATCACCATCGGCTCGGGAAGCCCGTGCGCGCGGCCGATCTCGAAGTCCGTCGGATCGTGACCGGGAGTGACCTTTAGCGCGCCCGTTCCGAACTCTGGCTCCACCCGCAGGTCCGCGACGATCGGCACGCGCCGCTCCACGAAAGGCACGATCGCTTCCCTGCCCACGAGCCCGCGATAGCGCTCGTCGTCCGGGTGGACCGCAACGGCGACGTCGCCCAGGATCGTCGCCGGGCGGACTGTCGCAATCGTGATGTGGCCTGGCTCGCCGACCAGTTGGTAGCCGATGAAGAAGAGCTCGTCCTCGGTCTCGACATGATCGAGCTCGAGATCGGACAGCGCGCTCTCGTGGTACGGACACCAGTTGACGATCCGGTGGTCGCGGTAGAGGTAGCCCTTCGTCCAGAGGTGCACGAAGTACCGGAGCACCGCCCGGACGTAGCCGTCATCCATCGTGAACCGCTCACGGCGGTAGTCCATCGATGCGCCCATCCGTCGGAACTGCCGCATGATCGTGCCGCCGTAGAGGTGAAGCCACTCCCAGACCCGCTCCTCGAACGCGCGGCGCCCGAGCTCACGACGCGAGGAGCCCTCGCGCTCCAACGCCTTCTCGACGACGCTCTGGGTCGAGATGCCGGCATGGTCGTAGCCCGGCTGGAAGAGACAGTTGTGGCCCTGCATGCGCCGCCAGCGGATCAGGGCGTCCGCGAGAGAGAGCTGGAGCGCGTGACCCATGTGCAGCTCGCCCGTCACGTTCGGCGGGGGGAACGCGAGCACGTAGGTCTCACGCAGGTCGTCGGCCTCGGCCCGGTAGTGGCCCTCGTCCTCCCACGTCTCCTGCCAGCGCGCTTCCACGCCTGCCGGTGAATACCGCGGCTCCATCGCGCGAGAGTCTAGGGAGGCTCGGTCGCGGCGCTCGGCAGCTACACGCTGCCGCGCCCGGGTACCGGGGACAGCGAGGTGCCTTTGCCGTCGCGACGCATCGCTTCAGGATAGTGCCCTCACGCCTCGAGCACGAGGATCGTGCTCGTGCCGTGGGCGAAGAGCCGGCCCTTCGAGTCCTCGATCCGAGCCTCGGTGGTCGCCACGCGGCGGCCGGGATGGACGACCGAGCCGGTGCACCGGACGGCGCCCGTGTCGACCGTCAGGGCACGCGTGAAGTTCGCCTTCACCTCGAGCGTGGTCCACCCCGCGGGCTCGTCCAGCGTCGTGACGAACGCGAGCCCCATCGCCGAGTCCATGAGCGTCATCGCGAGACCGGCGTGGACGATCCCGATCGGGTTGTAGTGGTACTCGGCCGGCTCGCATTCGAAGACCGCGTGACCCCGGCTCGCCTCCACGAGGCGGAAGCCGAGCGTCTTTGCAATCGGCGGAGGTGGCAGGTCGCCCGCCACCATCATCTGCATCAGCTCGAGCCCCGAGCGGCCGGCCATCGTGTCGCGCAAGGCAAGGGGGTCGTCCCACGTATAGGTGCGGCTGCGCTCGGTCATCGCCCCACCGCGTACCCCTGCATGCCGCGCGCATTCGCCCCCGCTCGCAGAAGGCCGTCGGGCTCGCGCGCGACGGCGCTGACCCGGCCCGCCGACCACGCCGGCCACACCGTCACGTCGTGACCTCGACCCTGGAGATCGCGGATCGTGCGCGCGTCGAACCGCGACTCGAGCGCGAGCGACCTGGGAGCGAACCCGCGCGGGAAGAACGACGAGATCAGGTGGTCCGTGTGGAACTCCGGCGCGTCGATCGCCGCCTGCAGGTCGAGCCCGAGGTCGACATGGCGGATGAACGCGTGCAACGCCCACTGCTCCTGCTGGTCCCCGCCCGGCGTGCCCCAGGCCAGGTACGGCGCGCCGTCGCGAAGCGCGAGCCCGGGGCTCAGCGTCGTCCGGGGCCGCTTTCCCGGCTCGAGCGACGAGGGAAGCCCGCTCCTCGAGCCAGAACATCTGCGCGCGCGTCCCGAGCGGCCAGCCGAGCGCCGGGATGACCGGCGAGCTCTGGAGCCACCCTCCGCTCGGGGTCGCCGAGATCATGTTCCCGAAGCGATCCGCGATGTCGAGGTGGACGGTCCCGCGACCGGGCTCGCCCGAGCCGATGGTGGCCTCCGCCTTACGCAGGCTCGGCAGCCGCCCGAGCCCGGGGACGTACTCGTCGGACGCGTCGTCGCCGACGAGGCCCCGCCGCTCGTCGTTGTACGCAGTCGAGAGCAGCGTCTCGAGCGGGACCTCGGCGGAGTCGCCGTAGAGCGCGTCGCGGTCGGCGAAGGCGAGCTTTCCGGACTCGATCAGGACGTGCACGAGCTCGGCGGTCGACAGCTCGGCCAGATCGAAGCCCTGCAGGAGCGCGAGCTGCTGCAGGCCGACGGGCCCGACGGCCCACGGCTGCGTCTTGCAGACGGTCAGACCGCGGTAGTCGAACGTCGCGACCGGCTCGAGCGTCGCATGCCAGGCGGCCATGTCCGCTCCGGTCAGGAGCCCACCCTCGGCTGCGCAGAAGCGGTCGATCTCCTCCGCGACGAAGCCCTCGTACCACGCGCGCCGCGCCTTCTCGATCTCCTCCTCGCGCGACCCGCCGCGGCTCGCCTCGACGATGCGGCGATACGTCGCAGCGAGCGAGGCGTTCCGGAAGAGCGCGCCCGCTTCGGGCGCCGGCAGGTAGAGGTCGCGGGAGCCCGGCCAGGTCGCGACGAGCTCCTCGTTCAGCTCGATGGTCGCGCGGATGCGCTCGTGGAGCGGGTAGCCGTGCTCCGCGTAGCCGATGGCGAACTCGAGGACATCCTCGATGCGCCAGGTCCCGAACTCGCGCAGGAGGAGCAGCCAACCCCCGAATGCCCCGGGGACGCAGGCCGCGAGGACACCCGTGCCCGGGACGAGCTCGTGGCCGAGCTCGCGGAAGCGCTCGATCGTGGCCGCGGCGGGCGCGACGCCCTGCCCGCAGAGCGCGAGCGGCTCGCCGCGCTCCGCCGACCAGAACACCCCCGGAACCTCGCCGCCCGGCCCGTTCAGGTGCGGCTCGACGACCTGCAGCACGAACCCGGCCGCCACCGCCGCGTCGAACGCGTTGCCCCCGCGCTCGAGGACCGCCATCCCGGTCTGTGAGGCGAGCCAGTGGGTCGACGCGACCATCCCGAAGGTGCCGCGCAGCTCGGGGCGTGTGGTGAAGCTCAGGGACGCACCACGAAGTACGCGTTGAACGGGTCGTGCTCGAGCAGGTGCACGTCGACCGAGGAGAAGCCGGCCTCGGCGAGAAGCTCGCGAGCCTTCTGCTCCCCCCACATCGCGCCAAGCCCATCGCCCCCCTGCGCGAGGGACACGGTCATGCAGTGCATGCAGGAGATCATGTAGAGCAGCGGCGCGCCGGGGTGATCGATGTTGTCGTGGACGTCGCTCGAGCCTTGGATGTCCTGCATGAGATAGACGCCTTCCGACTCCAACGTCCGCCGGATGCCCTGCAGCAGCGCGAGCGGGCGTGCCTGGTCGTGGACGGCGTCGAAGGTCGTGACGTACGCGAACGCGCGTGGCTCGGCGTCGACGTCGAAGCTGCTCAGGTCGCGTTGCTCGAAGCGGACGTTCGAAAGCCCTCGCTCGCCGGCCTGGGCCTCGGCGTAGGCGATGGCATCCGCGGAGAGGTCGTAGCCGCGGAACGAGCTGCGCGGGAACCGCTCCGCGAGCAGCACGAGCGCCCGCCCGCGCCCACACCCGAGATCGAGGACCGCGACTCCCTCGTCGAGCCGCTCGGCCATCCCCGGGACGAGCGGCAGGATGTGCGAGAACAGCACCGAGAGCACGGTCTGGGCGCTCTCCTCGGCCATGACCTCGTGGAAGCGCGTGTACCGCTCGTACGGAACCCCTCCACCGCGCGCGAAGCACTCGACGATGTCGTCCTCCACCGTCGACAGGCTCGTGATCCACTGCGCCTCGACGGCGAGGTTGTCCGGTGCTGCCGCGCGGGTGAGCCACGCTGCATGCTCGCGAGGAAGTGAATAGCGCTCCGTCTCCGCGTCGAGCTCGACGATTCGGCCGGTGGCCATCGCGCCGAGCCACTCGCGAACGTAGCGTTCGTCGAGACCCGCCGCGTCGGCCAGCTCGTGGCTCGTCGCATCGTCGAGCTCGCCCAGTGCATCGAGAAGGCCGGTTCGGTGGCCGACGGAGGTCATGACCATGAGCGCGGCGTCGTTCAGCATGTCGAGCATCCGACCGGCGAACGCGTCGGCCCGGCTCTGGTCGAATCCCGCTGCAACCACGCTGCCCCTCTCTCGACGGGACCGTAGTGTTCCATCCCGTGCTCACCTGCGCGCGATGTGGCCAGGAGAATCCCGACGGCGCGAAGTTCTGCAATGCGTGCGGCGCAGCGCTCGCCGAGCCGGGGCGCACCGGCGAGGAGCGGCGCCTCGTCTCGGTCATCTTCGTCGATCTCGTGGGCTTCACGTCTCGCTCGGAGAAGCTCGATCCCGAGGATGTCCGCGCCTTCCTCATCCCCTACTACGAGCGCGTCCGCCACGAGCTGGAGAGCCACGGCGGCAGGGTGGAGAAGTTCGTCGGCGACGCAGTGATGGGCGTGTTCGGCGCCCCCGTCACCTTCGGTGACGACGCCGAACGGGCTGTCCGCGCCGCCTTCGCGGTACGCGACTGGGCCGAGCACGAGGGACTCCAGCTCCGCCTGGCGGTGAACACGGGCGAGGCGATCGTGGCCCTCGACGCCAGCCCCGAACACGGCGAGACCTTCGTCGCGGGGGACGTCGTCAACACCGCTGCCCGGCTCCAATCGGCGTCGCCGGTCGGGGCGGTGCTCGTCGGGGAGGAGACGTACGTCGGAACGCGCGGCTCCATCGAGTACCGGCCGGCGCAGCCGGTCGTCGCGAAGGGGAAGGACGCTCCGGTGCAGGCGTGGCTGGCCCTTCGTGCCACCGCGGCCATCGGAGAGCGACCCGCGGCGTCCGTACCCATGGTCGGGCGCGATCGCGAGCTCGCCGTGCTCACCGGCGCGTGGGAGCGCGTCGTCGACGAGGGGAGGAGTCACTTCGTCACGGTCTTCGGTCCGGCAGGCATCGGGAAGTCGCGGATCGCCCTCGAGCTCGCACAGCTCGTGGCGGCGCAGGGAGCACGCGTCATCCGTGGGCGCTCGACGCCGTACGGCGCCTCGAGCCCGTACAGCGCCTTCGGCCAGCAGGTCAAGCAGACCGCGCGCATCTTCGACAGCGACGACGCGGGCGAGGCCCGGGGCAAGCTCGCCGAGGCCGTCGCGTCGCTCGCCGGACCGGCGGCGGCCGAAGAGCACGTCCCCAACCTCGCCGTGCTTCTGAGCCTCGACGGCGACTCCGAGGTCGCCGACCGCGAGCAGCTCTTCTTCTCGGCGCGCGTCCTCGTCGAATCGCTTGCGATGCGCAGCCCCACGCTGCTCGTGTACGAGGACATCCACTGGGCCGACGCGAGCCTTCTCGATCTGCTCGAGACGTTCGCCGCACGTGTTCGGGACGTCCCGGTCCTCTTCCTTGCACTCGCGCGGCCCGAACTGCTCGGCGAACGCCCCGGCTGGGGTGGCGGCCTCCCTGCCTACACGGCCCTGCCGCTGGAGCCGCTCCCGGACGCCGCGGGTCGCGAGCTCGCCGCCGAGCTTCTCGGACACGTCAACGCGACGACGCGGGCGGGGCAGGTTGCAGAGACCGCGGAGGGCAACCCGCTCTTCATCGAAGAGCTCGCCAGGTGCCTCGGCGAGCAGCGAGCCACGGGACTCGACGAGCTGCCGACGAGCATCCGCGCGATCATCGCCGCACGGCTGGACGCACTTCCGGCCGCGGAGCGCGCCGTGCTCGTCGATGCGTCCGTGGTCGGCCGCGTGTTCTGGCGCGGAGCCTTGTGCGAGATCGAGGACCGTGCAGATCTGTCGCAGCTGCTCGGGTCACTCGAGGCACGCGATCTCATCCAGCGCGAGGCCGTTTCCCGAATCCGAGGGGATCAGCAGTTCGGCTTCAAGCACGGGCTCATCCACGACGTCGCCTACGGGACGCTCCCGCGCGCAGCTCGCAAGGCCAAGCACGCTGCGGTCGCGCGTTTCCTGGAGGCGACCACCGACGTAGGCCAGTCACACGAAGCGCTCGGGCACCACTGGCGCGCCGCGGGCGAGAACGACCGGGCCGTCGAGCACCTGACGGCCGCGGCGGACCAGGCCGGTCGAGGCTGGGCGAAGCAACGAGCGGTGGCGCTCTACCGCGAGGCGCTCGACCTCCTGAGCGAGGACGACGCCGGACGGCGTGATATCACCCGGAAGCTGGCCGTGGCCCTGCAGGCCGTGTACCACCTCGACGACGTCGGAGGCGAAGTCGGCGAGCCTGGCTAGACCGGGTCTTCGGTGAGCGGGAAGTCCGCGGGTGACACGTCCCCGGCGATCTCGTAGATCGTCGTAACCGCATGATCGCCGAGCCGGTTCGCGTGCTCGCGAACCATCTCCTCGTTCGGCGCGTCGTAGATGCAGAACGACTTCGGGGTTCCGTCCATCCCGACGACGACGTGACTGTGCTCCCAGACGATCTCGGGGTAGTGGTAGTGCCCGATCGCCTTGGAGCGCGTCGCGACGGTCGGAAGGCCGTCCATGTCGACCGTGTAGGTCCTCTCGATCAGGTAGCGCGGCATGCGTGACAGCGTAACGACACCGCGTGGTCGGCGAAATGGGTCGAACTACCGATGTTGCGACGCGGCTAGGCCGACTCTTCGGCGAGCTCGTCGAGGTCGTCCTCGGCCGCAGCCGCGCCACTCGTCACGAGCGTCGGCTTCTGACCGCGCGAGATCGTCTCCTTCGTCAGGACGCACTTCGTGACGTCGGTGCGCGACGGGAGCTCGAACATCACGTCGAGGAGGGCGAGCTCGATGATCGAGCGCAGGCCGCGGGCGCCGGTCTCGCGCGCGAGGGCGTGCTCGGCGATCTCGACGAGCGCATCGTCGGTGAAGACGAGCTCGATCGAGTCGTAGCCGAAGAAGCGCTGGTACTGGCGGACGAGCGCATTCTTCGGCTCGGTGAGGATCTCGACGAGGTCGTCATGCGTGAGCTGGTGTACGGCGGAGACGACGGGTAGGCGGCCGACGAACTCGGGGATGAGGCCGAACGTGATGAGGTCCTCCGGCATGACCTCGCTCAGGAGCTCCGAGTTCTCGCGCGGCGTTCCTCGAGCGGATGTCCGCGCCGAAGCCCACCGTGTTCTTCCCGATGCGGCGCTCGATGATCTTGTCGAGGCCGGCGAACGCGCCGCCGCAGATGAAGAGGATGTTCGTCGTGTCGATCGAGAGGAACTCCTGGTGCGGGTGCTTGCGCCCGCCCTGCGGCGGCACCGACGCGACCGTTCCCTCGAGGATCTTGAGGAGCGCCTGCTGCACGCCCTCGCCGGAGACGTCGCGCGTGATCGACGGGTTGTCCGCCTTCCGCGCGATCTTGTCCACCTCGTCGATGTAGATGATCCCGGTCTCGGCCTTCTTGATGTCGAAGTCCGCGGCCTGGATGAGCTTCAGGAGGATGTTCTCGACGTCCTCGCCGACGTAGCCCGCCTCGGTGAGCGCGGTGGCGTCCGCGATTGCGAACGGAACGTTGAGTATCCGCGCGAGCGTCTGCGCGAGGAGCGTCTTGCCGCAGCCCGTCGGGCCGAGGAGAAGGATGTTCGACTTCTGGAGCTCGACCTCGCCGTCCTCCAGCCCCATCCGCACGCGCTTGTAGTGGTTGTAGACCGCGACGGCGAGCGTGCGCTTCGCCTCTTCCTGCGAGACGACGTAGTCGTTGAGGACGGAGTAGATGTCGAGCGGCTTCGGGAGATTGTCGAGGTCGAGCTGCGCCGGAGTGGTGAGCTCCTCGTCGATGATCTCGTTACAGAGATCGATGCACTCGTCGCAGATGTAGACGCCGGGACCAGCGATCAGCTTCTTGACCTGACGCTGACTCTTCCCGCAGAAGCTGCAAAGCAGCTGCTCGTTGCCCTCGCTCGCCCGAGCCATCCCGCTCTCCTTTTACTCCGTTTTCATCGCCGATGGAAGGGGAGCCCTACGAGCGGGCGGCGACCACGCGGTCGATGATCCCGTACTCCTTGGCGTCCTCGGCGGTCATGTAGTAGTCGCGATCCATGTCCTTCGACACCTTCTCGATGGTCTGGCCGGTGTGCGTGGACATGATCTCCTCCATTAGCCGCTTGAGGCTGATTACCTCCCGCGCCTGGATCTCGATGTCCGTCGGCTGCCCGGAGAAGCCCGGCCGAGCCCTGGTGGATGAGGATCTTCGAGTGGGGAAGCGCGCTGCGCTTGCCCTTCGCGCCCCCGGCGAGGACGACCGCGCCCATGGACATCGCCATGCCGACGCAGATCGTCTGCACGTCGGGGCGGATGAACTGCATCGTGTCGTAGATCGCGAGCCCGGCGTACACGATGCCGCCCGGCGAGTTGATGTAGATCGAGATGTCCTTGTCGGGGTCCTCCGACTCGAGGTGGAGGAGCTGGGCGACGATGAGGTTCGCGATCTGGTCGTCGATCGGCGTTCCGAGGAAGATGATGCGCTCGTTGAGCAGGCGCGAGTAGATGTCGAACGAGCGCTCGCCGCGCGAGGTCTGCTCGATGACCATCGGGATCAGGGGGCTCATGCACTCTCCTTGCTGCCGGGGGTCCACAACTTCGTCTCCCCTTCGGGCTTTCTCCTTGTCGGGGGTCCAGAGCTTGTCCCTCGCCTCCGCGAGCTCGGGCGCGATCGGCGTGACGTCGGCGACGAGGCGGTCGAGCGCAGCGCGGAGCCGAAGGTCCTCGCGGATCGACTCCTGCTGGCCGTGCGCCCAGACGTCCTCGATGACGCCCTCGACGTCCTCCTCGCCCGATGCCGCGGCCTCCTCGCGGATGTAGGACTTCACGTCGTCGTCGGAGATCTCGATCCCTGCCTGTGCTCGGCGAGCGCCTCGAGGGCGAGCTCGCGCGCGACCGAGACCGCGGCCTCGAGCACCATCTGCCGCTCGAGCTCCTGGATCGAGCCGCCGCTCGCGGCGAGATAGGTCTCGAGCGTGATGCCACGACGTTCGAGCGAGCGGGCGAAGCCGGTCAGCAGGTCGGTGGCCCGTGTGCGGACGAGCGGAAGCGCCGGCTGCACGGACGACGCACGGACGAGCTCGTCCACCGCCGAGATGCGGAAGGCGGCGTCGATCTCGGCGTCGAGCTGCTCGCGCAGCGTCTCCTCGATGCTGGCGCGGAGCTCGGTCGATCGTGTCGAACTCGCTCGCAGCGCGTGCGAGCTCGTCGTCGATCTCCGGGAGCACCTTCTCCTGGATCGTCGCGGACCGTGATCTCGACGTTCGAGCTCGAGCCGTCGGCGAGCGGGAACGCGATCTGCTTCGTCTCCCCCGCCGACGCACCGACGAGCGCGGCCTCGATCTCGGGCGCGAGCCTGCCCTCCCCCGAGCTCGACGACCGTGTCCGGCTGCGCCTCGCCGTCGGCGTCCACGAGGTCGACGACGAGGCGTGTCGCCCGCCTGCGCCGGACGTTCGCCTGCCGGCGCGAGCTCGGCGACGGACTCGCGAAGCGCGTCGATCTCGGCGTCGACGACCTCCTGCGGCACATCGACCTCGGCGCGCGGCACCTCGAGCGTCGTCCAGTCGACGAGCTCCGGCAGCGGCTGGACGTCGACGGTCGCGACGAAGCTCCATGCCTCGTCGGCCGTGTCGGGCAGCTCGAACTCGTACTGCGGGTCGGAGACGGGGCGCACGCGACTGCGCGACGCAGCGCTCCAGAACCAGCCGCCGATGTGGCTGTCGACGGCCTCGGCGTAGATGCGCTCCTTGCCGAGCCGGGAGACGAGGACCGGCTTCGGGATCTTCCCCGTGCGGAAGCCCGGGATCTTGACGCTCTCGGACAGGTCCGACATCGCGTGGTCGACCGCGTGCCGAACCTGGTCGGGCGACACGTCGACGGTCAGCCGGACGCGATTCTCGCCGAGCTCTTCGACGGCGGTGGGCATCGGGCCATTCAACCAGCCGCCGATAGGGTCACGCCGGATGGAGCGGTACGACGTCGTCGTCGTCGGGGTCGGCGGGATGGGGAGCGCGGCGCTCTATCACCTCGCCCGCCGCGGGAAGCGCGTGCTCGGCCTCGAGCGCTTCGACCTCCTGCACGAGCGCGGCTCGTCGCACGGGCTGACGCGGATCATCCGGCTCGCCTACTTCGAGCATCCGGACTACGTGCCCCTTGCTGCGCCGTGCCTACGAGCTCTGGCGCGAGCTCGAGACCGACGCGGGCGAGCAGCTCCTGCATATCACCGGGATCGTCGAGGGCGGCGACCAGAGATCCTCGAAGGCGTCCTGCGCTCGTGCGCCGAGCACGACATCGAGCACGAGGTGCTGACCGGCGCCGAGGTCGCAGCGCGCTTTCCCGCGTATCGACCTGCCGGCCGACATGGAGGTCGTGTACCAGCCGGACGGCGGCTTCGTCGTCCCCGAGCGGTGCATCGTCGCGCACGTCGAGGGCGCGCTCGAGCGCGGTGCCGACGCTGCGCGCGCGCGAGCGCGTGCTCGAGTGGTCCGAGACGCGAGAACGGCGTACGCGTCCGGACCGATCGCGGCGACGGTCGAGGCCGAGCGGCTCGTGCTCACCGCGGGCGCATGGTCGCAGGACGTCGCGCGCCTGCCCGCCGGGCTCCGTGCGCGGCGGTCCGCCAGGTCGCTCGCGTGGTTCCAGCCCACGCGACCGGAGCTCTTCGACGCCCGAGCGGATGCCGGTCTTCAACCTCATCCTCGACGGTGAGCACTTCTACGGGTTTCCCGCGCACGGGATCCCGGGAGTCAAGCTCGGCCGCTACGAGCGCTTCGGGGCGAGAGCGGCGATCCCGACGGCATCTCACGCGAGCCGACGGTCGACGGACGAGGCGCGCCTCCGCGAGTTCGCGGGCAGCTACCTCCCTGAGGGCGCGGGGCCGACGATCGCGCTCAAGACCTGCCTCTTCGAGCTCTCCCCCGACGAGCACTTCCTCGTCGACCGCCACCCGGAGTCGCGACGCCGTCGTCGTCGGCGCCGGCTTCTCGGGTCACGGCTACAAGTTCTGCTCGGTCGATCGGCGAGATCCTCGCCGACCTCGCGATCGACGGCTCGACGCGCCACGACATCGGGCTCTTCCGGCTCGACCGTTTCGACACCCACTAGCCAACGCGCGTCGTCTCGGGACGCCGCTCGCCCTTTGGGCCGGCTCACCTCTTCACGCCAACGAACTCGTCCATGCGTGCAACCGCCGCCTTGCTGTAGACAGCAATCTGCTTCGGGCTGGCGCGCGTGCAGTGGACGCCGGCGAGTTCGCAGGCGTCCCGGAAGATGCCGAGGATGTCTTCGGAACGGTTCGAAAATGCGTACCGAGGGGCGCGGCGGACGTATGAGCCCTTCCTTTCGGTGGCGATGATGCGCGTACCGTCACTGTGAATCAGGCCGCGAAGGAACGACTCGACACTGGCATCGACAATCTGCCGCTGCCAATCCGTAAGGGCGATAAGCCGTTCGTGCTTCGGGCCAGGACCATGCTGCGGGAGATAGCAGGGCCAGTGCTTCCAGTAGTTCGAGACCTCGACGCATCGCTGGCCCTTTCTCGGCATCACGGCTGCGCGTCTACCCGAGACGGCTCCGATGGCCGACGCGCATTCGGCGACGATCACGGGGTAGACGGCGTCCAAAGTAACGCGCAGCCGCCAGACACCGCGCGCGGGTAACGCGAGATGCATCCGTCGCCGAGGTAGATGCCAAGCAGGTACGCGTACGCCGTCGGGTCGAGAGACGAGAAGTCGTGTTCGGAACACTCCGTCTCTCTCGGATGGCGCGCCCCGCGCCCATGGCCCCAGTCCCTGACCGTTGAGCGTGGGATTCCCGTCACCCGTGCAACCTCCGTCGCCGTTAGACCCTGGCTCAGAAGTCCGAGCGCTCGGTCGAGCTCATGTCTTGGCCGCATGTTCTCATTCTGGACAACGGAGAGGACGGTCAACTGCGTGTGCCTAGACTGAGGCGCGCGGGCGTGGTGGAACTGGACATACACGCCGGCTTTAGGTGCCGGTGCTCGAGAGAGCATGAGGGTTCGAGTCCCTCCGCCCGCACTGTGCTATCCGCAGCAGGCGGGATCCGCGAGTGCGGATCCCGCCTGCGCGAAGATCCCTGAAGTGCGGCCGCTGTGTGGCCGCGATCGCTGCTTCGAGTCTGCCTTTAGTAGCCGTCGACGAGGCGCGCCACCGTCTCGCGCATGCTCTCGGCCACGAGGCCGACGAGGCCGACGATCGCGAGGACGGCTGCCGCGTCGAGCACCTCGCCCGTGGCCGTCACGACGAGGAGTGCGGTGAAGCTCCCGAGAACGAGGAACGCCGTCGAGAGCGGTCGTCGCGTGTACGTCCCGAGGCCGAGCCCGGCGAGGAACGCGGCGCCGAACACCACTATTCCGAGCATCATGGCGCGAGGGTAGGACCGGCATCGGACGGCGCGGACCGCAAACACCGCGTCTGCGCTCAAGAACCAGTCGCCACGAGCCGATTCTCGTCCAGATGGCCCACACGAGATGGGTACACCTGACGCGCGCGGCGTCCGCCGCGGGCTTCGCCGTGTTCGCGGCGTACACGCTGCTCGCGCCGCAAGACGACGCCGCCTTCACGTTCTTCAACACCTGGGTCTACAACGGCCTGCTCGTCCTCGCCTGCGCGATCGCGGCCTCCCACGCCTACCTCGTCGCCCGCGAGCGCGCCGCGTGGATCGTCATCGCCCTCGCGATGGCCTCCTGGATTCTCGGCGAGTTCTGGTACGCGGCCTTCCGGCCGGAGACCTACCCGTCGATGGCAGATCTCGGCTTCATCGCGTTCTACCCGCTGCTCTACGTCGGCATCGTCCTCTTGCTGAGATCGCACGCCAGCACGATCGGCGGCACGCTCTGGCTGGACGGGGCCACCGCCGCCCTCGCCGCGGGCGCCTTCGGCGCAGCGGTCATCTTCGAGCTCGTCGCGGACGTCACCCAGGGCTCGACCCCGGTCGTCGTCACGAACCTCGCCTACCCCCTCGGCGACGTCCTCCTCCTCTCGGCGGTCTTCGGCGTCTTCGCGCTCACCGGCTGGAGGCCGGGGCTACGCTGGCTGCTCCTCGGCCTCGGCGTCCTTGCGACCACGTTGGCCGACGCCGTCTACCTCTTCCAGTCTGCCGAGGGCACGTATGTCGAGGGCACGTGGATCGACGTCCTCTGGCCCGCGTCGTTGCTCCTCATCGCCGCCTCGGCCTGGGTGAACGACCGCACGCGAGCCGGGCTGACGGTCGAAGGTCGCCCGCTGCTGGCCGTCCCGGCGGTGTGCGCGCTCATCGCCACGGCCATCCTGGTCTACGACCACTTCACCCGCCTGAACATGCTCGCGATCATCCTCGCGACGGGAACACTCGCACTCGTCGTCGTCCGGCTCGCGATGACGTTCCGCGAGAACGGCCGGCTCTTCGAGCTCACGCGTCGGGAAGCGACCACCGACTCCCTGACCGGCCTCGGGAACCGGCGCCGGCTCGTGTCCGACCTCGAGCGGCAACTCACGAGCGAGCCCGTCGCCCCCACGCTGCTGATGCTCTTCGACCTCGACGGCTTCAAGGGCTACAACGACACCTTCGGCCACCCGGCCGGCGACGCACTGCTCGCGCGACTGGGCGCCAAGCTCGCAACCGTTCCTCCAGACGGCGGCGCGGCATACCGCCTCGGCGGCGACGAGTTCTGCCTGCTTGCGGCCGTCGGCGACGGGGAGGCCGAGCCCCTGATCGACCGGGCGTGCGCTGCCCTCACCGAGCGGGGCGAGGGCTTCGAGATCGGCAGCTCGTTCGGCGCAGTGATGCTCCCCGACGAGGCGACGGATCCGAGCCAGGCCTTGCAGGTCGCGGACGAGCGGCTCTATGCGCAGAAGTACTCGCGGCGCGGCGAGAGCGAGCGCACGATGGCTGCACTCCTCGCAGCGCTCTCCATCCGTGAGCCCGAGCTCGAGGCACAGCGTGCCGACGTCGGCGCACTCGCGCTTGACGTGGGAACGTCGCTCGGCCTTCGCCGCGACGAGCTCGAGGAGCTCGAGCGCGCGGCCCAGCTCCACGACCTCGGCAAGCTCGCCGTCCCCGACGAGATCCTCCACAAGCCCGGGCCGCTCGACGAGCGGGAGTGGGCGTTCGTGCGCCAGCACACGATCGTCGGCGAGCGCATCCTGCGCGCCTCGCCCGCGCTCCGCAGCGTCGCCGGCGTCGTCCGCTCGAGCCACGAGAACTGGGATGGCAGCGGCTACCCGGACGGGCTCGTCGGCGAGGAGGCCCCACTTCCCGCACGCATCATCCGCGTCTGCGGCGCCTTCGTCGCGATGACCTCCCATCGCCCGTACCGCCCTGCACTCTCGGAAGAGGAGGCGCTCAACGAGCTGATGCGCCTCGCCGGCTCGGAGTACGACCCGACCATCGTGCGGATCTTCGTCGCGCGCGTCCGCGACGAGCGCGAAGCCGAGCGAGCCGCGTAGGCACGGCGGGCATACTGAACCCCCGAGGCCCCGTAGCTCAGTGGATAGAGCGGCAGACTTCGAATCTGCGGGCGGAGGTTCGACTCCTCCCGGGGCCACTCACGAAAGCCCTGCTAATCGCACCAAGCGCCAATTGGCGGTGGGTACCGCGATGCCGTGGGGCAACGTTGGGGCAACACGAGGTCTCTCCAGCCCCTTTGCCTGAAGCCGGGCGACCTCGGGCCATGACCTCGCGCCGGGAATACACGCGGCCGTCCCAACGTCTTAGCGATCAACGTCTGCTCTGGGGGGAGTGCAGCCCGCGGTGGTCTGGCCCGTCGCGGAAGCTCCCCCCGAGAGCGGTCGTACTCGGGGCGCGGAGGCGACGTGAGCGCGTGTGGCCCCTGGAGCGCGTCCTCTAACCGGATCTCCAAAGACGGGCGACGGGTTGCGCACGAACTCGCGGATTCGTTGAATGCGCGGATGAGACTCGGACGGTTGCAACGTGCTTTTTCCTGGTGGTGGGCACCGCTCGCATCCGTCATGGTGGTGGCCGCACTCGTCGCGGGGAAGGTGGCCGAGCGTCTTACAGCCGATGATCCCTACGCCAACGCCTGCTCTGCGTCGGTCGACCCAAGACCATCCTCGACGGGGAGTTCGCCCGCTCGACTGAGCGCGGATTCGGAACGCGACCGGCGCTTCCTCTACGTCGTCGCGAGTCATCGGATCGGCATCTACGACATCGATCACGGGCACCGACTGGTTCAACGTATCGCGGTGAAGCAGCTCGTGCAGCCGAGGGGAGTCATCGCGAGTCCGGAGACACGACGGTTGTTCGTTGCATGCGGAAGCAACGGGCGCTCCACTGGCACCATCATCGCTCTCGACCTCATCACGAGCCGAACGATCTGGGCGCGGGAGTATCCGGACGGAGCGGACAGCGGTGCGGTAACGCGTGACGGCCGAACGCTCTACAGCCCCTCCGGTACACACTCGCAGAGTGGTCGGTGGAACATCATCGATGCCGCGAGCGGAGATGTCACTGGGATGATCGACGCTGGACGCGGGCCTCACAACACGATCGTGGGTCTCGACGGACGGTTCGTCTATCTCGCCGGACGGGCCGACCCGTACCTCTACGTTGCGAGCACCCGAACGAATCGGGTGGTGAGGAAGATCGGGCCGTTGATGTCCGGAGGCCGTCCCTTCACGATCAACGGTCGCCAGTCGCTGGTGTTCACGACCGCAAACCAGCTCCTCGGGTTTCAGGTCAGCAGCATCACGACCGGGAGGGTGCTCTACACGGTGCGAGTATCGAGGTTCCCCTTCGACCCCGAGGTCGAAGGGCTAGACGAGACGCCGTCTCATGGCATTGCGTTGTCCCCAGACGAGACGCGCCTCTACGTGATCGACACGGAGAACGAGTTCGTCCACGTCTATCTCGTGAGCGGACTCCCGGCACGGAAGCCCCGTGAGTTCGCTCACATCCGCCTCAGTCGACCGATCGACGAAGGGTGGTTGCAGCTGAGTAGAGACGGGCGGTATCTCTATGTCGGCGACGCCGGAGACGTGATCGACACCAAGAGCCTGAAACGCGTGGCGAATCTCGACCTCCTCCGCAGGACGGCACAAAGCGTCGAGATCGGCTGGCGCAAGGGAGTGCCTGTCGGCACGAGCACGCGTTACGGACTTGGACATGTGCACGATTAGCGAGATCGGGAGTGGCGTCCGAGCTTGAAGCACCTCGGGAAGTTCGCGGCCCAGAGCACGTCGTCGTCCCTGTCGGGGGGAGCGCTCGCTCTGCTGCAGCCGCCAAGCACACAGGGGCGGCGCTCCCCCTCACCGGGAAGATGCCCGGGCATGCGCTACGTCATGTCCCCCGCCTGGGGGGTTCCGGCTTGCGTGCGCCTCTACTCGCTCACGAAGCAGGGCCAATCCCGAGCGTTGGCACGTTCGACGGTGCCCGCGTACGGCGACCCGCTCTACTCATCCCGGCCGCGACCGACGACCGACAGAAACAGAACGAGCACCACGTTGACCAGCACGATCACTCCCACGGCAATCGCGAGGTACGTCCACACACTCATGCCCGCCTCCCTTCGACGAGAGGCGCGCCGTCGCTCGCTAGAAACGTCCCTCGATCATGAAGTAGATCGCAACGACCAGCGCGACAACAACCGCGTAGGTCACAACGATCCCTGCCCAGACAAAGCGTGGACCAGGCCGTTCGGCGTGCTGCCGCGGCTTCTCGACGGCCGTGGCTTCGAACGCAAACTGCGTTTGTTCAGCGCGCTCGCTCATCCCATCCTCTCCCCGATAGCTCCCAGGCCCTTCCCCAAGGGCCGCTCACATCATGGCGTACCCGTCAACCCCTCGTGTTACCGAGTTGGGAACGGGGCGTGTCGCATCGGTCGTCGAGGACCACTACGTGAACATGCGCGCGCCGGTTTCACCGTCGGCTCAGCCGAGCCAGCTGATGCCGTACTTCGCCGAGGCGCGCTCGTACGCGTCCGGCCCTGCTCCACCCGCGCTCTCTGCCGCACTGAGCTCGCGGAAGAACCCTTCGAACCCGGCAGGTGAGATCATGGTCAGCAAGCGACCCGTTCGTGGCAGCACGCGTCGGTGCGCGTGCGGCACATGCCGGGGAGCGAACACGACTGCGCCGGGACCCGCGGGGAACTCGTCCTCACCGACTCGGAACACGTGCTCCCCCTCGATCACGTAGAAGAGCTCGTCCTCATTCGCGTGTACGTGGAGGGGAGTGTCGAGCGGATCCACCTCTTCGATGATCGCGAACGCACCAGCGGTGGTCTCCGTGCTCGCCTTGACCAGGAAGACCGCGCCCGCGAACGACAAGCGCTCTCCAGCCAGGGCGTCGAGGTGGTAGCCGTGGGAGCTCTGATCTTCGATGGCGCGAATCTAGCCGCGCGGCAGACCCGCCCGCCGGACAGAGTCGAGCGTCGCCTGTGAGGGCGCGCATCGCTTGACGGAATCCGCGCCCGCACACACATCAGACCGTCGCTCTCGACGCCGTACTGGTCACGAAGCTGTCGAAGGAGAGCCGCCTACGGCTTGCCTCCGTAGCGGCGGGCGCGACGGGTCTCACGAGCTCGCGCCCGCCAGCGGCTCTTGAGCTCGCGCTGGATCCGGTGGCTGCTCCGCGCCTCGATCGACCGGAGCTCGCGCTGGAGCTTCACGTAGTTGTGCCAGCGATCGGCGTCGAGCTCGCCCGTCTCGAGCGCCTCGCGGACGGCGCAGTCGGGCTCGCGTCGAGTGGGCGCAGTCGTTGAAGCGGCACTCGCGACGCGAGCTCGGCGATGTCGGCGAACGCGCTGTCGAGATCGCCCTCCCAGACCTGCAGCTCGCGCAGGCCGGGCGTGTCGATGAGGATCGCGCCGCCGGGCATCATCAGACAGCTGCCGGTGACGGGTCGTGTGGCGGCCGCGCCCGTCGTTGCGCAGGCTCGCCGGTCTCCATCACCGTGCGCCCGGCGAGCCGGTTGGCGAGCGTCGACTTCCCCGTGCCCGACGAGCCGAGGAGGACGAACGTCTTGGCAGGCTGCAGCAGCGCACGCATCGCGTCGAGCCCCTCGCCCGTGACGTTGCTCACCGCGTAGACGGGCACGCCGACGGCGACCGCCTCGGCCTCGGCGAGCTTGCCCGGATCGTCGAGGACGTCGAGCTTCGTGAGCACGATCACCGGGTCCGCGCCGCTGTCCCACGCCGCGGTGAGGTAGCGCTCGAGCCGGCGCGGGTTGAAGTCCGCGTCGAGGCCGGTCGACGAGCACGACCGTGTCGACGTTCGCGACGAGGATGTGCTCCTCCGCCTTCAGCCACGGCGTCTTGCGCGAGACCTTCGTCCGGCGTGGGAGGAGCGCCTCGATCGCATCGCGGTCCCCGGGGCGTCGCAGACGACGACCCAGTCGCCGACCGCGGGCATGCCGCCCCAGATCTCGTCGTCGCGCATGCGCCCCCGCGCGTGGGCGAGCCGGTCGCCCAGCTCGGAGCGAACGTAGTAGCCGCCGCGGTGCTCCGCGACGACGCGAGCGGGCCGAAAGCCGCGCTCTCCGTACTCGGTGAAGGCCGCCTCGAGCTCGTCGGTCCAGCCCAGCGACGGCGCGGCCAGGGTTCCATCGGACAACGGAAGTCTCCTTCACTGGGTGGTGAACCAGGCCGCGGCTCGTGCCGCCGAGCTGTCATCCACACGCGACCGCACAGCAGGCGCGTTCTGCGGATGTTCGCCGATCGAGATCGCTCTAGCGGATCTCGCTCTTGCGCAAGCTAGTAGCCGACGCCGAGCCGAACAGAGATGAGGCGAGTGACTTTCATGGTCATCTCCTTTCGCTCGACGAACGGGACTCGAGGAGGGTATGCGCGTGACGCGATCGCGTCAACCGCTTGACGCGAGACGGTCGGTCTCGGTTTGATGGACGGCAGGTGGATCACCACTGGTGAACATGGAGACACCGCTCGCCGACGAGAGCGCGGTTGCTTCGTCGAACGGGGACCCGATGGTGCAGCTCGAGGGCGTGCGCAAGAGCTTCGGCGACAACCTCGTGCTCGACGGGATCGACCTGAGCGTCCAGCGCGGCGAGGTGCTCGTGATCATCGGCCCGAGCGGAAGCGGCAAGAGCACGCTGCTTCGCTGCGTCAACCTGCTCGAGCCGATCCAGGAAGGCCGCATCTACCTCGAGGGTGACGAGATCACCCGCAAGGGCGCCGACGTCTCGGCGGTCCGGCAACGCGTCGGCATCGTCTTCCAGCAGTTCAACCTGTTTCCGCACCTGACGACGATGGACAACCTCACGCTCGCGGCGCGGCGCATCCGCAAGATGCGACGCCGCGACGCCGAGGCACGGGCGCGCGAGCTGCTGGTGATGGTCGGACTCGAGGAGAAGGCCGACCAGCATCCGCACCAGCTCTCGGGCGGCCAGCAACAGCGAGTCGCGATCGCGCGGGCGCTGATGATGAACCCGCACGTGATGCTCTTCGACGAGGTCACGTCGGCGCTCGACCCGGAGCTCGTCGGCGAGGTGCTCGTCGTGATGCGCGACCTCGCGCGCACGGGCATGACCATGCTGGTCGTCACGCACGAGATGCACTTCGCGCGTGACGTCGGCGACCGCGTCGTGTTCATGGACGAAGGCAAGATCGTGGAGGAAGGCGTGCCGGCGGACGTGCTCGACCGGCCGCGCAAGGAGCGCACGCAGCGCTTCCTGCGGCGCAGCCTGCAACTCGCACATTCCCTGGAGGAGCTCACCATCGACGAAGGAGGAACAGCCGAATGAAACGACTCGCCGTAGTCGTGCTCGTAACGGTCGTCGCGGGCGTCGCGCTCGCGACCTGGGGCGGCGCCGCGTCCGCCCGTGAGGCGAACGAGGCTCAGAAGCTTCCCGCACTGCCGTCCAACATCAAGGAGCGCGGACGCTTCAACATCGGCATCAAGTGCGACTCGCCGCCGTTCGGCTACATCGACGTCCGCGGCCGGAACGTCGGGTTCGACGTCGAGATCGCACGCTGGTTCTCGCGCTTCGCGTTCGGCAAGTCGAACCGCGTCAACTTCACGTGCCTGACGACACCGGCCCGCGAGCCGGCGCTCACGACCGACCGCGTGGACATGGTCATCGCGACCTTCACGTACACAGCCGACCGCGACACGCGGATCGACTTCTCGCGTGCGTACTACAAGGCCACAGGGACTCTGCTCGTCCCGAACAGCGCGCCGAACAACTACCTGCCGACGCTCGCGGGCAAGACGATCGCGACCACGACCGGCTCGATCTACGACCGCTGGATCAAGAACTGCTTCAAGGACACGAAGCTCGTCGTGACCGACAGCTTCACGAACGCTCTCCTCGCCTTCCGTGACGGACGTGCCGACGCGCTCATGTGGGACGACACCGTCCTCGTCGGCATCGCCGCGGCCGACCGCAACCTGAAGCTGACATCGGACACGATTCCTGGCACTCCCGTACGGCATCGGGATGAAGCAGGGCAACACCGCACTCAAGCGCTGGGTCGACTCGCGCCTCGAGGTGATGCGCAAGCGGGACACGTTCAACACGATCCTCAAGAACAACGTTCCAGCACGGGTGTTCGCAGGCTTCCAGAAGAACATCCTCAGGCCGAACAACACGTTCACGTACACACAGGGCGACGAGACGACTCAGTGCCCGTAACGGGCATTGACTGCTCGACCGAAGGAGCGGCCGCGCAAGCGGCCGCTCCTCTAACCGCGTGATCGCGCACCTCCTGCTCGGACTCTCGCTCGGCGACATCTGGTCGTTCGTCGAGGTGAACCTCGACGAGCTCCTTGCCGGCCTGCGTCGGACACTCACCGTCTCGGCGATCGCGATCGCGGGCGCCTCGGTGATAGGGCTGACGCTCGGCGCCGCACGTGCATACCGGATCCCCGTCGTGAGCCAGCTCGCCGCGGTCTACGTCGAGGTGATCCGCAACACGCCGATCCTCGTTCAGATCTTCATGCTCTTCTACGCGCTCCCCCAGGTCGGCATCCGCCTCGACGCCTTCACGGTCGCCTGGCTCGCGGTGACCATCTGGGGAGGGGCGTTCAACACGGAGAACTTCCGCGCCGGCTTCGAGGCCGTGCCGACGCGCTACCGCGAGGCGGGCACGGCGCTGGGGTTCAAGGGCTTCGCGACCTTCGTCAACATCACGCTGCCGATCGGCGGTCGGATCGCGCTTCCGTCGTCGATCAACACCTACATCAGCATCGTCAAGAACACGTCGCTGATGTACGTGATCGCGTACCCCGAGATCACGACGACGATCTACCAGATCCAGGCGCTGACACTGGAGACGGCCGAGGCGTTCACCGTGCTCGCGCTGACGTACCTGATCATCGTCTGGTCGCTCTCGGCGCTCATTCGACTGCTCGAGTCGCACCTGGCGCTCCCGGAGGATCGCCGATGAGCACCCCGGACTGGGTCGAGCCGGTCGCCCGCTACATGTTCGAGGTGGGCCTCGCGAACACGCTCAAGCTGTCGGCGATCGCACTCGTCGGCAGCTCGCTGATCGGCATCATCCTCGGGACGCTGCTCACGATCCGCTTCCTGCCGCTGCGGGCGGTCATCCGCGCGTACATCGAGATCTGGCGAGGGCTTCCGATCCTCGTGACGATCTTCATCGTCTACTTCGCCCTGCCGTCGGTCAGCCCGACGCTGCGGTTCGACTCCATCACCGCCGGCGCGATCGCCCTGATCCTCTGGGGAAGCGCGCAGGTGGCGGAGACCACGCGCGGCGCCGTCCAGTCGATCCCGCGCGAGCAACACGAGGCGGCGGCGGCGCTCGGCTTCGGCTGGGTCGGCCGGCACGCGTTCGTGATCATGCCGCAGGCCCTCCGTCGACTCCTCCCGCCGCTCGTCAGCCTGCTCGTGAACATCATCCAGAACACGACGATCGTGCAGGTCATCGGGGCGCCCGAGCTGCTGGAGACCGCCGAGCGCCAGGTCGAGCGGCTCACGTTCGAGGGCGACCAGCACGCGATCGAGATCTACGGCGCCGTGATGGTGATCTTCTTCATCATCTCGTTCCCGCTCACACGGCTCGCGGCGTACCTCGAGCGGCGACTGGCGTAGGTTCCCGACATGGAGAAGCCGGAGATCACCGAGGTCGTGAACGCGCAGATGCCGCTCGGCGCGACGCTCGGAATCCGCACGTTCGGCGACGCCGACGAGGTCGACGCGACGCTCGAGTGGGCGCCCGAGCTGTGCACGGCGGCAGGTGTCCTCCACGGGGGCGTGCTCATGTCGCTGGCCGACGCTGCGGGCGGCGTGTGCGCCTTTCTGAACCTGCCCGCGGGTGCCGCCGGTACGGCCACCATCGAGTCGAAGACGAACTTCCTCGGCGCCGTCCGCGAGGGCACGGTGATCGCGCCGGTCGCGACCGCTGCACATCGGCAAGACGACGATCGTCGTCGAGACCGACGTCTTCGACGCGGCGGGCAGGCGCGTCGCGCGCACGATGCAGACCCAGGCGGTCCTGGCAGCCGACTAGGGCCGGCGCTATCCTGTCGCGGGCGCGGTGGCGGTAGCTCAGTTGGTAGAGCCCCGGGTTGTGGTCCCGGTGGTCGCGGGTTCGAGTCCCGTCCGCCACCCCTTTGTCAAAGCCGTTTTGCGGAGTCTCCCGGCACCGGGACGGCTCAACTGGCAACGGATTGGCAACGACTCACGTTCGGAGATGTTTCACGGCATGAGTTCTGGGCAGGTGTGATTGGGGAGTGAAGCTTCGACGTGACAGACGAGATCGAACGCGGCTCTGACAATCGATTCGAGGTCGCCGTGATAGGTGCGGGCCAAGCGGGGCTCGCCATGGGGCACTTCCTGGCGAAGCAAGGCCGGCACTTCACGATCCTCGAAGCCTCCGGTTCGATTGGCTCTGCGTGGCGCACCCGATGGGACTCGCTCGTGCTGTTCACGCCGCGTCGCTACGACAGCCTTCCTGGCCTCCCGTTCCCAGGCGACCCCGACGGTTACCCCGGACGCGACGAGGTCATCAGCTACCTCGAGCGGTACGCCTCGACCTTTGAGTTGCCGGTCGAGCTCAACAGCCCCGTGAAGTCGGTCGCACCCGCAGACGGAGGCTTCGTCCTCGACCTTGGAACACGGACTCTCGAGGCCGAGCAGGTCGTCGTTGCGACCGGTCCGTTCCAGGTCCCGAATGTGCCTGCGTTCGCAGCGGATCTCGCGCCGGACGTCGTCCAGATGCACAGCACGGGCTACCGGCGTCCGAGCGACGTTCCCGAAGGAACCGTTTTGGTCGTCGGCGGCGGCAACACCGGATTCCAGATCGCCAAGGAGCTGTCCGCGACCCACTCGGTCCACCTTGCCATCGGATCTCGGCAGACACCGCTTGCCGCAGCGGTCTGCTCGGACGCGATCTCTTCTGGTGGCTCACGAAAACGGGACTCATCAACAAGACGGTCGACTCGCGCATCGGACGTCGTGCGCAACGTCGCGACACGCTGGTCGGCTCGAGTCACGCGGGACGTAAAGCGTCACGGCGTCGAGATCAAGCCGCGGGTCGTCGGCGCCTCGGGCCGTACGGTGACCTTCGCGGATGGAAGCGAGCTCGACGTCGATGCCGTCATCTGGGCAACCGGCTACCGATCCGACTACGACTGGATCGACGTTCCTGTGTTCGACCAGGACGGCCGCGTTCGTCATCGACGCGGTGTCACCGACTCTCCCGGTCTGTTCTTCCTGGGCCTGTACTGGCAACACACTCGCGGCTCGGCGCTTCTCGGTTGGGTGAAGGACGATGCCGAGTTCATCTCTGAACGGATCGCCGCTAACGCGGACGATCGCACGACCGTTCAGGCTGGAGTCGAAGCCGAAGCGGCGGCAACGCCTCGAGGAGCGTGACTTCCATGAACGAGAAAGCGCAGGAAACGATCGAGCGCCAAAGCGACTTCCCGACCGACACGAGCGGACTTCCGCGTGCGGTCTCTCCGAGTGTCATCGAGCTCGCCGACGGCGACGCGACCGAACTTCGCATCGGGCCGGTCGTCAAGCGAATCGGCGACGCGGATGTGCGAATGCTCGCCTACAACGGCTCGATTCCGGGTCCGACGCTCAAGGTTCCCGAAGGCGCGACCGTGACGGTCCACGTCACGAACGAGGGCGACCTCGAGGCAACGGTGCACTGGCACGGCTTGCGGCTCGAGAACCGCTACGACGGGACGCATGACACGCAAGCTCCGATTCCCGTCGGGGAGACCTTCACCTATGAGGTGCACGTCCCCGATCCCGGCGCGTACTGGTACCACCCTCACATCCGCGAGGACTACGGCCAGGAGATGGGGCTGTACGGCAACATCCATGTCGTCCCGGCCGACGCCGGACTACTGGCCGCCCGTCAACCGCGAGCTGTTCCTGACGCTGGACGACGTCCTCATCGAAGACGGGAAGATCGCCGGCTTCAGCGCCTCGGAGACGACGCACGTCGCGATGGGCCGCTTCGGGAACGTCATGCTCGTCTCGGGGGAGCCCGACCTCGCACTCACCGCAAAGCGCGGTGAGGTCGTGCGCTTCTACTTCACCAACACCGCCAACACCCGCGTGTTCAACGTGACGCTGCCGGGAGCTCGCATGAAGCTCGTCGGCGGAGACAGCGGACACTACGAGCACGAGAGCTTCGTCGAGGAGGTTCTGCTGTCGCCGTCCGAGCGGTTCGTCGTCGACGTCCTGTTCGAGCAGTCGGGCGAGCACGTGCTCGAGCACCGCACGCCTGCTCGCTCGTATCGGCTGGCGTCGATCACCGTGGAGGACGAACCAGCCGAGCCCGCGCTCGCAGAGCAGTTCGCCGTGGCTGCGAACCAACGACGACATGTCAGCCGAGCGCGAGCGAACCGCCCGTCTGCTGGATGCAGCCCCGGACAAGACGCTCGCCTTCGTCGCGGAGATGGAGTTCGAGGTACCCGAGGGGGCCGTCTACACGTGTCCGATGCATCCGGACGTCGTCAGCGAGGAGCCGGGACGCTGCCCGCAGTGCGGGATGAAGCTCCTCCCGATGGAGTCACCGCCGACGAGCTACGTGTGCCCGATGCACCCGCACGTCACGAGCGACTCACCCGATCGTTGCCCGGAGTGCGGCATGAAGCTCGTTCCGGCGCATCTCGTCGACACGTCCGAGCACGAGGGGCACGACATGGCTGCGGCACACGACGAGCATCACGACCACCACCCGTCTCATGCGGAGCACGAGAGCCATGATCACGCCGATCACGGGCACGAGCACGCTCAGGGCATCGAGTGGGAGGACGACATGGTCGAGGTGAACCGACTCACGACGCCGGCCAACATGCGCTGGAAGCTCGTCGACCGTGACACGGGCGCAGCGAACGCCGCGATCGACTGGAAGTTCCGGGTCGGAGACCAGGTCAAGATCCGCCTCGTCAACGAGATGGACTCCGATCATCCGATGCCGCACCCGTTCCACGTTCACGGTGCGGGGCGCTTCCTGGTGCTGGCACGCGACAGCGTCGAGGAGCCGAACCTTGTCTGGAAAGACACCGTTCTGGTTCGCACCGGGGAAACGGTCGACATCCTGCTCGACGTCACGAACCCGGGCCGGTGGATGGCGCACTGCCACATTGCCGAGCATCACGAGAGCGGAATGATGTTCGGCTTCGACGTCGAGCCATGACAGGACGCTCGTACCGACGGGGCGACAGGTCGCGGCCGATCTCGCCTGTCTAGGGTACGCCTCCTATGAGCGGCGATGGCCTGGCATCGGCGACGAGGTTCCTCGTCCTCGCTCTGGGGAGCCTGTACGCGCTCGCGGCCATCGCCGGTTACGTCGTGATCGACTTCGACTCGACGCGAGACATCGTGCTCTGGACGGTGCTCCTCGTCGGCGGTGCGGCATTGCTGTTTGCCGGCGAGCTGCTCGCTCCCCGCGGGACGCTCTCCGCGCTGCTCGTCTCGATCGGGGCGGTTCTCGGCGGGCTGCCGCTCGTCTGGACGCTCCTGGTGCCGGTCGCAGTGGCCGCCGTCATCGCCTGCAGCGTCGCTCTCGCGCGCCGCGACGCAGCGCCGGCCTGATGCGTCACACACGCACGGGCTGGTGGCTCGAGGAGGCCGGCGAGATCACGCCACGGCCTCCGCTCTCCGGCGACACGCGAGCCGACGTCGTCGTCGTCGGGGGTGGGTATCTCGGCCTCTGGACGGCCTGGCAACTCCGGCAGCTCGAGCCAGAGCTCGACGTCCTCGTTCTGGAAGCCGCCCTGTGCGGCCACGGGCCGAGCGGCCGGAACGGCGGGTTCTGCGAGACGCTCTGGGGCGACGCGCCGACGCTCCGCGAGCAGGCGGGCGACGCGCGCGCCCTGGCCGTCTGCAGGGCGTCGGAGGAGGCCGTCCGGGGGATCGGCGCGTGGTGCGAAGCGAACGGAGTCGACGCGTGGTTCCGTGAGGCTCCGATGCTCCGCGTCGCGACGACCGAGTCTCAGGTCGGCTCGTGGGATGCGACCGTCGCGGCCGCAGCCGCGCTCGGCGCGCCCGAGGAAGTCGTGGCGGTGTCGGCTGACGAGGTACGCAAGCGCTGCGCCTCCCCACTGTTCCTCGGTGGCGAGCTCTACCGCCTGAATGCGACCGTACACCCTGCGCGGCTCGCGTTGGGGCTACGCGCGAAGCTCCTCGAGCGCGGCGTCCGCATCCACGAGCGGACGGAGGTGACGGGACTCGACCGCAGCGGGAGCGTCTCGACCAGGGCAGGTCGAGTGCAGGCAGGGGCGGCGGTGCTCGCGGTCAACACCGCGGCCGCAGGCTTCCCTGGCTACCGGCTGTCGCTCGCCGTTGCGTCCAGCCACATCGTCCTGACCGAGCCCGTCCCGGACGTCCTCGACGAGCTCGGCTGGACGGGCGGCGAGGCGATCGTCGACAGCCGCACCCTCGTCCACTACACGCGCACGACGCGCGACGGCCGGATCGTGTTCGGCTGGGGCGGCGGGACGATGGGCCTCGGCGGCCGCAGGGCGGATCGACTCGAGCTCGACCGCAGCGTGGTCGCGTCGACGCGCGAGAGCCTCGTCCGCTTCTTCCCGCAGACCCGCGGGAGGGACGTGACGCATGCGTGGGGCGGGCCGATCGACGTCTCGCCGTCGCACCTGCCGATCTTCGGGAGCCGCGGCCGAGTGCACCACGGCTTCGGCTTCACCGGGAACGGCGTCGGCCCGTCGTACCTGGGCGGCGAGATCCTCGCTCGCCTCGCGCTGGATCGCCGCGACGAGAGGACTCGGCTGGCCATCGTCGAGCCCGCCCGCAAGCTCTTCCCGCCCGAGCCGCTCCGCTACGCCGGCGGCTCGCTCATCCGGCGGGCACTGGTCGCGAAGGACGACGCGGAGGACGAGGGCCGCGAGCCGAGCCTGCCGACGCGCTTCGTGGCGGCGTTGCCGCGGCGCCTCGGCCTGCGCCTTCCCCGCTAGCTGCGCTTCAGCGAGACGTCGTCGACCTGGGCCTTCGTGCCTCTGACGAGCGAGACGACGACCTCGACGGACAGCGACGTCCCTCCAGCGGCCGCCGCACTCGTCACCGTGACCTGGCGCCAGGCGCCGGTTCCGGTCGCCGACACCTGGCTCGTCCGTACGATCGTCGACCCGCTCCGCTCGCGAAGACGAAGCGTCACGGAGCGCCCGGCCGGCGCACGCACCCAGACCACGGCCGTGTAGGTCGCCCCGGCAGACGTCGTGGCGACGGTGTTCGGCGAGTCGTCGAGGAGCGCGTTGCCCGTCCGTGTGCGACCGAGTTCCGCGGCGCAAGAGCCGCCATGGGCAACGGTGCACGCCCGGGCGAGCGTCGTCCGCTTGTCGCTCTTCGTCCAGCCGGCCAGGCCCACTTCGAAGCTCGAGTTCCCGACGAGCTCAGCCGGTGGCGGAGGCGGCGGAGGTGGCGGTGGAGGTGGCAGGCGGAGGTGGCGGTGGAGGCGGTGGAGGTGGCGGAGGCGGCGGAGGCGGTGGAGGTGGCGGAGGCGGCGGAGGCGGCGATCCGCCCGCGACAGCGTACGACGTGTTCGACACCTTGAGCGAGGACACGTCGACCGCCTCGAACGCCGACCCCGGCACGCCCTTCAGGAGATTCAGGTCGCTGTTGTTCCAAGCCGGATCGGGCACCCCGCTCATGAAGAGCGCCGAGCCGTTGTCGGCAAGCACCATCCCGTGCTTCTTCAGCGCGCGCAGGATCACCTGGTTCTGCGCGGAGAAGCCGCTGACGTCGAAGCTCGCCCGGAGGCGGAACCAGGCACCCATCGGCGGGTCGGACGCGCCGCCGCTCGCCGCCTTGTGGCTCGCAGGCCAGACGTAGGCATTCGCCGTCCTCGGTGCCGTGAAGCGGATGACGTGGTCGATCTCGCCCGCCGCGACCTCGTCGTAGCGGACGAGCCCGGGCAGGATCGGGAGGCCGGCAGCGTCGCCGGAAGTCCACCCGAGCGGGCGCATCGCATTCGAGTTGAGATCCCAGGTCGCCCCGGATCCGGCCGTCCACGACGCACCGCCCGACTGCGGATAGGCGCTGTACAGCTCCCACAGGCGGCACGCGTCGCGATCGACGAGCAGCACGTGGCGATCGCCCGTCGAGCTCGAGCCGCCCTCGATCGGGGCGTTCGGCGGGACCGGGTACGGGCCGGCGTCGCTCTCGTCCGCGTAGTCGAACGAGACCGGTACGCGCGGCTGCGCCGCGGGAACAGTCGTGTACGGGATGCCGATGGGGCCGCCGTTCCACGTCCCCGAGCCGAAGTCGGCCTTGAGGCCCGCGGACGTGCCGATGCTGGAGATCCACGCCGACGACTGCGCGTGGACCGGCAGCGCGGAGACGTCCGCGTGCCAAAAGGAGGTCGCCGGCGTCATCGGACACGACGACGCCCCCGGAACCGGCCTGCCCTGGGCGATCGCGGCTGCGGCCAAGGCGACCCCGAGCACGAGCAGGCTGATCCGGCGGACGGCGACCACCGTCGGACACTAGGCCGCCCCGATCGCGCCGGAATCGCCCGAAAAGGGTGGCTCGTTAGGCGTCGATGACGGGAGCGACGACGACGCCGTAGCCCTGCCGCTCGAGCAGGCTCGCCGCCTGCGCCGCGTCGGCCTCGCCGGTCACGAGCACGGTCAGCGTGCCGCCGCGCTCAGGCGAGAGGTGCTCGAGCTCGAAGTCCGAGACGTTGATCCGCTCCGCGCCCAGCGCCTGGAAGATCCCGGCGAGGACACCGGGTCGATCGGGGACGTGCACGCGCAGGCGATGGAGGGCTCCTGCGTCCTCGTAGGCCGTCTCGAGCATTCTCCTGCGATTCCCGCTCGCCTCGCCGATCCAGCGGGCCAGAAACCCGGCGTCGCCGGACGCGAGCGCCGACTCGAGCTGCTCGACCCGGCGACGGTGCTCGCCGAGCGCGGTCCGCAGCTCGTCGCGATTCTCGAGGAAGATGTCGACCCAGATCCGCGGGTTCGCACCTGCGATCCGCGTCATGTCGCGAAGCGAGCCGCCGGCCGCGGACAGGGGGTCGTGCCCTTCCACGCGCGCCGACCCCGCCTGGTTCAGAAGGACGTTCGCGAGCGCGTGCGGGAGGTGGCTCGTGACCGCAACGAGCCGGTCGTGCGCTGCCGGGTCGATGGCGACCGGACGCGCTCCGAGAGCGACGGCGAACGCGTGCGCCGCACGGTACCGCGCCGGCTCCGTCGCGGCGAGCGGCGTCAGGAACCACGTCGCCCCCTCGAAGAGGTCGGCACTCGCGCTGCCAGGCCCCCGCGCCTCCGCGCCGCAGATCGGGTGTCCGCCGACGAAGCGCGGGTCGTCTCCGACCGCCGCACAGACGGCCCCCTTCGTCGAGCCGACGTCGGTGACCGTGCACGCAGGTGGGGTGGCGTCGAGCACGTCCCGGACGACACTCGGGAGCCCGGCGACCGGAACGGCGACGAGCACGAGCTCGGCGTCTCGAAGTGCGTCGGCGAGCGAAGCGACAGGCTCGACCGCGCCGCGCTCCGCGGCGCCCTCGAGGACATCCGGGTCCTCGTCCCACCCCGCGACGGCGTCGGCCTCGCCGGCGCGACGCGCCGCAAGAGCCGCCGAGGCCCCGATCAGGCCCGTCCCGACGACGGCTAGGCGCATGCGCGACCCGAGCTCACGCCGAGCGCATCAGCTCGGCGACGCGGAACGCGAGATCGAGCGACTGCCGGCCGTTGAGACGTGGGTCGCAGAGCGTCTCGTAGCGGTGGTCGAGTTGTTCCTCGCGCACCTCCTCGGAGCCGCCGACACACTCGGTCACGTCCTCGCCGGTGAACTCGATGTGGATCCCGCCCGGCCACGTGCCGACCGACCGGTGCGCGGCGAAGAAGCCTTCGAGCTCGGCCATGATCGCCTCGAAGTGCCGCGTCTTCGTGCCGGACGGCGTCCGCACGGTGTTCGCGTGCATCGGGTCGCAGACCCACGCGACCGGGATCTCTGTCCGCCGAACCCCTTCGAGCAGCGGCGGGAGCGCCTCGCGAACGTGCTCGGCGCCCATGCGGACGACGAAAGAGAGCCGCCCGGGAATGCGGTCGGGATTCAGGCGCTCGGCGAGCCGCACCGCGTCCTCGACCGTCGCGCTCGGACCGAGCTTCACGCCGATCGGGTTGTGGACCCCGGAGAAGAACTCGACGTGCGCGCCGTCGGGATCCCGCGTGCGGTCCCCGATCCAGAGCATGTGGGCGGAGCAGTCGTAGGGAAGACCCGTGAGCGAGTCGGTGCGGGTCAGCGGCTCCTCGTAGTCGAGGAGCAGGCCCTCGTGACTCGTCCACACGTCGACCTCGTGGATCGTCCGCTCGCTCCCGAGGTCGAACCCGATCGCCTGCATGAAGCGGAGCGCGCGCTCGATCTCGTCGGCCAGCGCCTCGTAGCGCCGACCGGCCGGCGAGGAGGCGACGAACTCGCGGTTCCAGTTGTGGACGTGGGTGAGGTCGGCGAAGCCGCCCTTCGTGAACGCGCGCAGGAGGTTGAGCGTCGACACGGACTGGTAGTACCCCTGCACGAGCCGCTCGGGGTCGGGAATGCGCGCCTCGGCCGTCGGCTCGTCGGAGTGGACGATGTGGCCGCGGAACGAGGGAAGCTCGACGCCGCCGACGACCTCGGTCGGAGAGGTCCGCGGCTTGGCGAACTGGCCGGCGATCCGCCCAACCCTCACGACGGGCAGCGTCGCCGCGTACGTCAGGACGGCCGACATCTGCAGGAGCACCTTGAGGCGCTCGCGGATCGCCGGCGCGGAGACATCGTGGAACGACTCGACGCAGTCCCCCGCCTGGAGGAGGAACGCACGTCCCTCACAGACCTCGCCGAGGGCCGACGAGAGCGCCCGGGCCTCACCGGCGAAGACGAGCGGCGGCAGACCGTGGAGACGCTCACGGACGGCTGCGAGCGCGTCCGGGTCGGGCCAGTCCGGCTGCTGGGCAGCGGCACGGCTACGCCACGACGACGGGGTCCACGTCGAGTCGGTGAGGCTCATCGGAGAGTGAGTGTAGAGACGCATCCACGGAGGGCCACCTCACGCCGCCCCCTCCGCGACGAGCTCGTCGTCCGCGTCCACGGTCGCGGCCGCGTCGGCGCTCGGAGCGACGTGCACCAACCGGCCGGCGTCGGACTCCCACGCCGCGAGGAGGCGCATGCCTCGCCCCGATCCCGTGTACCGGACGTGCCGCTCGATGAGCGCGCGCACCTCGTCGAGCGCGGCAGGGCTCGGATCCTGCGCGACGACGAGGTCGTGGTTGAGGCGCTCGTGCAGGTTCCCGAGCGGGTCGAACACGAAGGCGTCGCCGCCGGTCATACCCGCGCCGAAGTTGAGGCCGACCTCGCCGAGCACGACGACCGTCCCGGCGGTCATGTACTCGCAGCCGTGGTCGCCGACGCCCTCGACGACGGCGACGGCGCCCGAGTTGCGGACCGCGAAGCGCTCGCCGGCGGAGCCGGCGCAGAACAGCTTGCCCCCGGTGGCGCCGTACAGGGCCGTGTTCCCGACGAGACACGGGTCGCCGGCGTCGTCGGGCGGAGGCGCGATCACGATGCGGCCGCCGCTCATGGCCTTGCCGACGTAGTCGTTCGCCTCTCCGACGAGGTGGAGCTGGATCCCGGACGTGAGGAACGCGCCGAAGCTCTGCCCTGCCGATCCTTCGAAGTGCGCGCGGAGGCGGCCGGGAGGCGGCATGGCGCCGTAGCGCTTGGCCACGGCGCCGCCGAGCCGCGCGCCGACGGCGCGATCGCCGTTCGTCACGACGTGCCTCGGCTCGACGAGCGCGGCCCACTCGAGCGCTGCCGAGCCCTGCGAGTGGATGAGCTCGCCGAGCCTGTCGCCTGCGCCCCGCGGTGCGTCGGCCGTATGCCGCGACGCTCCCTCGGCGGCCCGGGCGAGCAGCGGCGAGAGGTCGAGCGTGTCCGCTGCGGGATCGCCCGTGTGCCGCTGGCGGAGGCACTCGACGCGTCCGACCGCCTCGTCGAGCGAGCGCAGGCCCAGCGAGGCGAGGAGGCGCCGCACCTCCTCGGCGACGAAGAGGAGGTACGTCTGCAGCATCTCCGGCGTCGCGGCGAACTTCGCGCGCAGCTCGGGCTGCTGGGTCGCGATCCCGACCGGGCAGGTGTCGAGGTGGCACGAGCGCACCATGAGGCAGCCCTCGGCGAGCAGGAGCGCCGTGCCGAACGAGTACTCGTCCGCCCCGAGGAGCGCCGCGACGACGACGTCGCGACCGGTCTTGAAGCCGCCGTCGACTCGGACGCGCACGCGGCCGCGGAGATGGTTCGCGACGAGCGCCTGCTGCGTCTCCGCCAGCCCCACCTCCCACGGCGCGCCCGCGTGCTTGATCGACGGCAGGGGGCTCGCGCCGGTCCCGCCGTCGGCGCCACCGACGTGGATGACGTCCGCATGCGCCTTCGCCACTCCGGCCGCGACGATCCCGACGCCCGACTCGGCCACGAGCTTCACCGACACGTCCGCCTGCGGGTTCACCTCGCGCAGGTCGAAGATCAGCTGGGCAAGATCCTCGATCGAGTAGATGTCGTGGTGCGGCGGCGGCGAGATGAGCGAGACGCCCGGCTGGGCACGACGGAGGCGCGCGATCTCCTCGCTCACCTTGTGCGCCGGGATCTGCCCTCCCTCGCCCGGCTTCGAGCCCTGCGCGATCTTGATCTGCAGTTCGTCCGCGAAGGCGGCGTACTCGGCGGTCACGCCGAAGCGCCCCGAGGCGACCTGCTTGATCGCGGAGTTGCGCTCGTTCGCGGAAGCGCGCCGAGTCCTCGCCGCCCTCTCCCGAGTTCGAGCGGGCGCCGAGCCGGTTGAGCGCGATCGCGATCGTCTCGTGCGCCTCCGCGGACAGCGCGCCGTGCGACATTGCGCCGCTCGAGAAGCGGCGCACGATCGTGTCAGCCGACTCGACCTCCTCGAGCGGCACGGGTGGGCCGGCCGGGACCAACTCGAGGAGGTCGCGCGGCTCCAGCGGCGCCCGCTCGTTGACGAGCGCCGCGAAGCGGTCGTAGAGGTCGGAGCGGTCGCCGCGGACCGCGGCCCTGAGCGCATGGGCGCCGGCGACGGCCGCCTGCAGCGCCTCGACGACGTCCGGGTCGGTGGCGTGGGGCTCGCCTCCCTTCCGGAACTTCACGTAGCCGGGGTTGTCGAGCCTCGGTCGCAACGCACGCGAGGACTCCAGCCGGTCGAGCGTCTCCCGCTCGAACCGCTCGAGCCGGGCGCCGCCGATCGCGGAGGGCGTCCCCGCGAGCAGCTCTGCGCAGAGCGTGCGGTCGAGGCCGATCGCCTCGAACAGCCGGGCACCGCGATAGCTGGAGACGTCGGAGATGCCCATCTTGGACATGACCTTGAGCACGCCCTCCTCGAGCCCTGCGAATAGCCGACGCTGCGCCTCCTCCGGCGACGGGCGATCGCCGCCGACCTTGTCGTCCTCGGCCATCCGGGCGACCGTCTCGAGCGCGAGCCGCGGGCAGATCGCGTCGGCCCCGTAGCCGAGCAGACAGGCGACGGCGTGCGTGTCGCGCGTCTCGTCCGAGGAGACGAGGAGCGAGCAGCTCCATCCGCAGGCCCATCTCCACGAGCCTCGCGTGCACGGCCGAGAGCGCGAGCAGCGCCGGGATCGGGCGCGCGCTCGTCTCCTGCCTCCGCATCGCTCAGGCAGAGAAGCGTGTCGCCGGCCGCGACCGCCGCCACGGCGAGGACGACGAGGCGGTCGATCGCCGGCCGCAGCCCTTCCTCCTCCGTGAACGTCGCGTCCAGGACGCGCGGCTCGAGGGCGTCGACCCGGTCCGGATACAGGAGGAAGCCCGGGAGAACCGAGACGGTCGGCAGCGGCCCGCTCGCCACGAGCGACGGCGAGCGCGGCCCCAGCAGCGTCGAGACCGACATGACGAGCCGCTCCCGGAGGTGGTCGATCGCGGGATTCGTGACCTGCGCGAAGCGCTGGCGAAGGTACGTCGTCAGCGGACGGTCGCGTCCGGCGAGCGGAGAGATCGCCGAGTCGTCCCCCATCGAGGACACCGGGTCGTGGCCGCTCTGCGCGAGCGGACGGAGCATCCCGTTGAGGTCCTCGCGCGTGTACCCGTGGAGGACGTGGCGGGCATCGAGCGACCCGTCCGGGGGCGTCACCGGCATGCCGGCGTCGACGCGCACGATGCTGCTCTCGACCCAGGTGCCGTAGGGACGTCGGGCCGCGAGATCGCGGCGGAGCTCCGAGTCGACCAGCAGGCCGCGGTCGGGATCGAGCGTCACCACGCCGCCCGGCCCCAACCGCGACCTGCGCAGGGGAACGCCGTCCGGCATCGGGACAGCCCCTGCCTCGGAGGAAACTGCGAGAAGCTCCTCGCCAGCGACCGCGACGCGCAGCGGCCTCAGGCCGTTGCGGTCGAGTGCAGCGCCGCACGTCCGGCCGTCGGTGAAGCAGAGCGCCGCCGGCCCGTCCCACGGCTCGCTCAGCATCGCGCCGTAGCGGTGGAAGTCGCGAACCTCGGCGCTCGAGACGCGGATCGTTCTGCCACGCGGGCGGAACGAGCACCGACAGCGCCTCGGCGATCTCCACGCCGTCCTCGCGCACGAGCAGCTCGAGCGCGTTGTCGAGGATCGCGGAATCCGAGCCGCTGCGGTCCAGCGCCGGCGCGAGCGCCGGCTCGTCTCCGCGCGCCCGCTCCCTGGCCTCGCTCCAGGTGACGTTGCCGTCGATCGTGTTGATCTCGCCGTTGTGGCAGAGCAGGCGGAACGGCTGCGCCCGCTCCCAGCTCGGCTCGGTGTTGGTCGAGAAGCGCTGGTGGAAGATCGCGAAGGGGACGGCGAGCTCCGGATCCTCGAGATCGGGGTAGAAGCGCACGAGCTGCGCCGCGGCGCAGAGCGCCTTGTACGTGACCGTGCGGAACGACAGCGAGGCGACGTACACACCGGGAATGCGCTCGGCTCGCCTGCGCGCGCGATACGCGCGGCGCTCCGCATCCGGATGCTCCGACGGCGCGAGCAGGAGCTGATCGATCCGCGGCAGCGACGCGAGCGCCGTGACGCCGAGGGCGGCGGTCCGAGTCGGGACCTCGCGCCAGCCTGCGGGCTGAAGCCCCTCGGCACGACATGCGTCCTCCACCGCCGACCGCAGCCATCCCTCGCGGAGGAAGCACATCGCGACTCCTGCGCCCTCGGTTCCGGTGAGCGTCGAGGTCAGCGGGACGAGGACGCCGGCGCCGTCCCCCGTAACACCGTCGGCCGCCCACGCGCCGCGGTGGCCGACCGCGGCGAGCCCTGCGAGCGCCCGGTCGAGCAGCTCGCGCGACGGGCGCCCGCGCAGATCGGCGACCAGGCCGATCCCGCACGCGCTCCGTTCGCGCCGAGGGTCGTAGAGGAGCCGTTGCCGTTCGTCCACCGCGCTTCGCGCCTTTCGAGTAGGAAGGACATCTCCCGCCGGCTGCTTCTGAGCTAGTCCGGCGAGGGCGGGAAGACGGAGCGCCGGCTAGCTACGCAAGTGCGCAGCAAAGATCGCGAACGAAATGATCGGGGTCGGTACGGCGCTCGCGATCGTGCTCGGCATGAACTCGGCAGAGTAGTGCCCGCGGCGGTCGAGATCAAGCGCGATTCACGAGCATGTCACCCCGTCTGAGCTTGACATCACCCGCGTTGCCCCTACACTCTGCCCTTCGATGCCGAACCGGGCGCCTGTATCCGTACCCGTTGACACCACGGTCGTGGCCGTACCCGGCTGCTGTGGTACGGGCATCGAGCTGCTCCTGATTCTCCCCTTCTAGGGGAGATCGCGCTCACGCGCCGCAGGGCGCACACACCGACCGAAGCGCAGGAGAGGTACGCCTTCCGGGCGGCCCAGACCGAAGGAGCAGCCAGTGCAGAACCGCAGGATCACGATTCTCGACACCACCCTGAGAGACGGCGAGCAGTCGCCGGGGATCGCCCTTTCGCCCGACGAGAAGGTGGAGATCGCCCACGCGCTCGACGCGCTCGGTGTCGACGTGATCGAGGCGGGGTTCGCGGTCTCCTCTCCCGGTGACTTCGAAGGTGTGCGCGCCGTCGCTGCGGCCGTGAGCAAGCCCACCGTCGCGTCGCTCTCGCGCACACGGCGGGAGGACCTCGACGCCGCGGTCGAGGCACTCGCCGTCGCGGGCGGGCGCACGCGCGTCCACATCGTCCTCGCGACGAGCCCGATCCACATGGAGTTCAAGCTCGGCCTCGAGCCCGAGGAGGTCGTCGAGCAGGCGCGTGAGTCCGTGACCTACGTCTTCGGCCGCGTGGACGAGGTCGAGTTCGCCTGCGAGGACGCGACCCGCTCTGATCCGGCCTTCGTCGCCGAGGTCTGTCGCGCGGCGATCGACGCCGGCGCGACGACGATCAACCTGCCCGACACCGTCGGCTACTCGCTCCCCGACGAGTACGCAGCCTTCATCCGTGAGGTCCGCAGGCTCTGCCCCGAGCTCGACCGAGTCGCCGTCGCCGTCCATTGCCACGACGACCTCGGGCTCGCCGTCGCGAACACGCTCGCCGGCGTGAGCGCGGGAGCGTCGCAGGTCGAATGCACCGTCAACGGCATCGGCGAGCGGGCCGGCGTCGCGGCGCTCGAGGAGGTCGCGATGGCGCTTCGCGTCCGCGCGGACGCGTACGGCTACGAGACGGGGATCGACGTCGGCCGCATCGGCCCTGCGTCGCGTCTCGTCTCCGGGCTCACCGGCTACGCAGTCCAGCCGAACAAGGCGATCGTGGGCGCGAACGCGTTCGCCCACGAGGCCGGCATCCACCAGGACGGGATGCTCAAGCACGCGGGCACGTACCAGATCATGGACCCGGAGGAGCTCGGCCTCACGATGACGCTTCCCCTCGGCAAGCACTCGGGCCGGCACGCGTTCAGGCGGGCGTGCACGGAGGCCGGGCTCCAGCCGAGCGAGGACGAGCTCGCCGCGGCCTTCGCCCGCTTCAAGACCCTCGCCGACGCCGGCGCGGACGTGACCCTGGACGACGCCTTCGAGGAGGTTGCGGCATGACCGAGCGCACGACGTACACGATCGCCTGCCTGTCGGGGCACGGAATCGCGCCCGAGGTCATGGCCGAGGCGAGCCGCGCCCTCGCGAGGGTCTCCGGGCTGCACGGCTTCCGGATCCGCGAGACCCACCCGCCGTTCGGTAGCGAGGCGCGGACGCAGTCAGGGCATGCGCTGCCGCCCGCGACGCGGAGCGCGACGCTCGGAGCGCAGGCGGTGCTCGTCGCGGCCGCGGCCGACCCGGCGCTCGCCGACGTCGAGTCCGAGCTCGACCTCCGCGCCCGCCTCGATCGCGTCGCGTTCGGCGAGCACGGCTCCATCACTCTCGTCAGCCCGCTCACGGACACGACGGTCGAGTGGACGCTTGCGCGTGCCTTCGACGTCGCTCGCTCGAGCCGAGCCCGCGTTGCCTCGGTCGGCGGAGACGACACCTGGAGCACGGCGTTCGCCCGGGAGGCCGCGCGGCACGACGGCGTGAACACCGAGGAGCTCACGGTGAAGGAGGCGATCCACGATCTCGCGTTCGAGCCAGACCGCTTCGACGTCGTCGTCACACCGGCGGCATACGCGGAAGCGCTCCTCGGCTTCCTCGCGCACGGCTCGGCGCCAAGGGTCGCGGCGTCCAGCCGGCTCGCCGCGACCGGGCCGAGCGTCTTCGCTCCGGCCCACGGAGCCGCCGAGGACATCGCGGGCCAGGGCGTCGCCAACCCGGCGTCGATGCTGCTCGCCGCCGCGCTCATGCTCGGCGAAGGCCTCGGCGAGCGCCGCGCTGCAGAGACGCTCACGAACGCGGTCCTCGGGGCGAGCGCGAACGGCGTCCGCACACCAGATCTCGTGCGCGTCGGCGTCGGCGCCACGACGCGCGAGTTCGCCGACGTCGTGATCTCGCACCTGCCGCACGCGATGACGACGTCCGAGTTCTACCGCGAGGCGATCGCGTGACGAGGCGGATGAACGGCGCGGACGCGATCCTGCGGTCGCTCGAGGCGGAGAGCGTCGACACGGTCTTCGGGATCCCGGGCGGCGCGATCCTGCCCACCTACGACGCGTTCGCCCGGGGTACCACCGTGCGGCACGTCCTCGCCCGGCACGAGCAGGGTGCCGGCCACATGGCGGAGGGGTACGCGCGCGCGTCGGGACGTACCGGTGTCGCGATCGCGACGTCGGGTCCGGGCGCGACGAACCTCGTGACCCCGATCGCCGACGCGTGGATGGACTCGACCCCGCTCGTCTGCGTCACAGGGCAGGTCCGCACCCACCTCATCGGCACCGACGCATTCCAGGAGTGCGACATCACCGGCATCACGATCCCGGTCGTCAAGCACTCGTGGCTCGTGCAGCACGTCGACGAGATCCCGCACGTCATGAAGGCGGCGTTCCACGTCGCCCGCACGGGCCGCTGCGGTCCGGTGCTCGTCGACATCCCGCGCGACGTGCAGGAGGCCGAGCTCGACTTCGAGTACCCCGACTCGGTCGACCTGCCCGGCTGGAAGCCGCCCCAGAAGGGACATCCTCGCCAGATAGCACGGGCCGCACAGGCACTTGCCGCCGCCGAGCGGCCCGTGCTGTACGTCGGCGGGGGAACACTCAACGCCGACGCGTGCGACGAGCTCCGCACGCTCGCCGAGGTGGGGCGCTTCCCGGTCGTCACGACGCTGATGGGCAAGAGCGGGTTCCCCGAATCGCACGAGCTCCATTTCGGCTGGCCCGGCATGCACGGCCCGAAGTGGTCGAACTGGGCGATGAACAAGTGCGATCTCCTGGTCGCGGTCGGCGCCCGCTTCGACGACCGCGTCACGGGCAAGCTCGCGGCCTTCGCTCCCGGCGCGACTGTCATCCACCTCGACATCGACTCTGCCGAGATCTCCAAGCTCCGTCAGGCGGACATCCCGGTGGTCGGACCCCTGAAGCAGGTGCTTGCCGACCTCGCGGACGAGCTGCGCGCACTCCACGGTACCGGCCATGCTCCGCGTACCGAGCCATGGCTGCGCCAGCTCGCCGCCTGGCGCAAGGAGTTCCCGCTCCGCTACCGGGGAAGCGCGGACAGCCTCAAGCCCCAGCTCATCCTCGAGACCCTGCAGGACCTCACCGCCGGACGTGACGACGTCGTCTGGACGACGGGCGTCGGCCAGCACCAGATGTGGGCGATGCAGTATCTCCTCTGCGACCGGCCGCGTTCGTTCATCACCTCGGGCGGCCTGGGGACGATGGGCTACGGCGTGCCTGCCGCGATCGGCGCGAAGGCGGCTCGACCCGATGCGACCGTCGTCTGCGTGGACGGAGACGGGTGCTTCCAGATGACGGGACAGGAGCTGGCGACGTCCGTGCTCGAAGGCCTTCCCATCGTCGTCGTGATCGTCAACAACGGCTACCTCGGGATGGTCCGCCAGTGGCAGGACATGTTCTTCGACGAGCGTCAGTCGCAGATCCACCTCACGAACCACGTGCCCGACTACGCGAAGCTCGCGGAGGCCTACGGCGGCATCGGGCTCACGGTCGACAACGAGGACGACCTCGAGGGCGTGCTCGAGGAGGCGCTCACCTGCGGTCGCACCGCGGTCGTCGACGCACGGGTCGACGCCGCCGAGCAGTGCTTCCCGATGATCCCGGCGGGCGCAGCCGCGCTCGACCTCGTCGAGTTCCCGGACGAGGTCGGCGACGAAGAGTCGGTGGCCGCGGCGTGAGATCTCCTCACGGCTATGGGGCGTCGCTCGCAAAGGAGGCGAGCGCGCGGGGCGCAGGACAGTACTCGACGTACGGACAAGCCCCGAGCGCGAAGCATCCTGCCGCGAGCGGCGTCAGCCTCCGGCGGAGCCGGGCTTTGCCCGGCGGGAGCAGGAGGCGTCCAGAGCCGTGAGGCACACCCTGTCCGTGCTGGTCGAGAACAAGCCGGGAGCACTGATGCGCATCTCGAGCATGTTCGCGCGCCGCGGATTCAACATCGAGAGCCTCTCCGTCGGCCCGACGGAGCGGCACGACGTCTCGCGCATCACGCTCCGCGTCGACTGCGAGCAGCACCCGCTCGAGCAGATCGAGAAGCAGATGCACAAGCTCGTGAACGTTCTCCGTGTCTCGGAGCTCGAGCCCGGCGAGGCCGTCGAGCGCGAGCTCGCGCTGATGAAGGTCACCGCCACGCCCGCTCGGCGCGGCGAGCTCATCGCCCTCTCGCAGGCGTTCAACGCCCGCGTCGCCGACCTCGGCACCGACTCGATCGTCTTCGAGATCGTGGGCCACCCCGAGGAGATCGACTCGTTCGAGGAGCTCGTCCGGCCGCACGGCCTCAAGGAGCTCGTGCGGACGGGAAGGATCGGCCTCGGCCGGAGCGCCACCAACTCGGCGAAGCCTCGCCGCCAGCACGTCCTCACCTGACAGCGACCGAAGGAGACGCCAGATGGCAACGATCCACCGCGAAGGAAACGTCGACCTCCTCTCCGGAAAGGTCGCCGTCCTCGGCTACGGCAGCCAGGGGCACGCGCACGCCCTCAACCTGCGCGACTCGGGCATCGACGTCGAGGTGGGCCTGCGCGACGGCAGCTCGTCGCGAGCGGCCGCGGAGGAGGCGGGCCTCGCGGTCGGCACGCCGGCCGAGGCCGTACGCGGCGCGCAGATCGTCTCGTTCCTCCTCCCCGACCAGGTACATCCGCAGGTGTACGCGGAGGTGGCGCCGAGCCTCGCCGCCGGGTCGGCGCTCCTCTTCGCGCACGGGTTCAACGTCCACTACGGACGGGTCGCCCCGCCCGAGGGACACGACGTGATCATGGTCGCACCGAAGGGCCCCGGGCACATCGTGCGCCGCCTCTTCGAGGAGGGCTTCGGCACGCCGGCCGTCGTCGCGGTCGCTCAGGACGCGAGCGGGAGCGCGCGGGACCTCGCGCTTGCCTACGGCGCCGCCATCGGCGCCGGCCGCGCCGGGATGATCGAGACGACGTTCGCCGAGGAGACCGAGACCGACCTCTTCGGGGAGCAGGCCGTACTCTGCGGCGGCGTCACCGAGCTCATCCGCGCGGGCTTCGAGACCCTCGTCGAGGCCGGCTATCAGCCCGAGGTCGCCTACTACGAGTGTCTCCACGAGCTCAAGCTCATCGTCGACCTCATCTGGGAGGGCGGGCTCTCCGGCATGCGCTACTCCGTCTCCGACACGGCCGAGTTCGGCGACCTCACCCGCGGGCCGCGCGTGATCGACGACCTCGTCCGCGAGCAGATGAAGGCGCTGCTCGAGGAGATCCAGTCGGGAGGGTTCGCGCGCGAGTGGATCGCCGAGATGGACGCCGGCGAGCCGCGCCTCCGCGAGCTGCGGGCAGAGGCGGCAGATCAGGAGCTCGAGCGCGTCGGCAAGGAGCTCCGCGCGCTGATGCGACGCGAGACGGAGGTGCCGGCTGCGTAGCTCGGCCGTCGAGGTCGGAGTCGGCCTCCTCGGCTACGGAACGGTCGGCGCCGCCGTCGATCGACTGCTCGTCGAGAACGCGGAGGACATCGAGCGCGCGACGGGGCTCCGGCTCCGCGTCGTGCGCGCGCTCGTTCGCGACACTGGCAAGGAGCGGGCGGCGGCGCCCACGCAGGGCGTCCTCACGACCGACTTCGCGACCATTCGCGACGACCCGTCGATCGGGGTCGTCGCGGAGCTCATGGGCGGGATCGAGCCTGCTCGAGCACATGTGCTCGAGCTGCTCGCTGCCGGTAAGCCGGTCGTGACCGCGAACAAGCAGCTCGTCGCGCAGCACGGCGCCGAGCTCTTCGCGGCTGCCGCGAACGCCGGAGTGCAGCTCCGCTTCGAGGCGAGCGTGTGCGCTGCGATCCCCGTGATCAAGGTTCTCCGCGAGGCGCTCGTCGTCACGAAGGTGCACCGCGTGCTCGGGATCGTCAACGGGACGACGAACTTCATCCTCACCGAGATGGAGGGCGGGGCGACGTTCGGCGAGGCGCTCGCCGAGGCGCAGCGCCTCGGCTATGCCGAGGCCGACCCGACCGACGACGTTTCGGGCGCGGACGCGGCCGCCAAGATGGCGATCCTCGCGACCGTCGCGTTCGGCTCGCGCGTGACGCTCGGGGACGTCGACTATCAGGGCGTCGAGGGTGTCACGCCGCTGCACGTCGCCGCTGCGCGGGAGCTCGAGATGGTCGTGCGACTCGTGGGGTCGGCGACGCTCGTCGACGAGCGCCTCGACGTCCGCGTGCGCCCGGCTTTCGTCGACCGCCACCATCCGCTCGCCGCCGTCGAGGGCGCGTTCAACGCCGTCATGCTCCAGGGCGACGCGATCCGCGAGATCACGCTCGAAGGTCCGGGCGCGGGAGGAATCGAGACGGCGTCCGCCGTGGTGGCGGACACGGTGAGCGTGCTCGGCACGGCCGCCAACGGGTTCCTCCAGAACGACGCCTGCTGGCGCGAGCTCGAGACGCTCCCACCGGGAGCAATCCGGTCTCCGTTCTATGTGCACCTCGAGGTCGACGACCGCCCCGGCGTGCTCGCCGACGTCGCGCGACGGCTCGCGGCGCACGAGGTCTCCGTGGCCCGTCTCGTGCAGGTGCCGGCGCCGGTCGGGGCCGTCCTCCACATCGTCGTCCACGAAGTTGCGCAGCGCGACGTGGAAGCGGCGCTGGCAGAGATCGCGCAGCTGCCGAACGTCCACGCGCCGCCGTTCCTCGTCCCGGTCGTCTCGGACCGCGGTGTGGCCGAGCTCGGTTGGGCGTAGATGGTCGACGCGCTAGAAAGCAGCATGGCGCCCCTGATCGAGCGGTATCGCGCGCGGCTGCGCGTGAGCGAGACCACACCGGTCGTCACGCTCGGGGAGGGTTCGACTCCACTGCTCCACGCGCCGCGCATCTCGCGGCGGCTCGGTGTCCAGCTCCACCTCAAGTGGGAGGGCTCGAATCCGACCGGCAGCTTCAAGGACCGCGGCATGACGGTCGCGATCTCGAAGGCGCTCGAGGGGGGCGCGCACGCGGTCATCTGCGCGTCGACGGGCAACACCGCGGCGTCGGCGGCCGCCTACGCAGCCCGGGCCGGACTGGTCGCCGTCGTCCTGCAGCCGGCGGGAGGCGTGTCCTCCGGGAAGCTCGCACAGGCGCGCGCGCTCGGTGCGCGGGTCCTCGAGGTCCGCGGCAGCTTCGACGAGGCGCTGTCGGCCGCACGCGCCCTCGCGGACCGGGGCACGCACGTCCTCGTGAACTCTCTCAACCCCGATCGACTGGAAGGTCAGAAGACGGCCGCGTTCGAGATCGTCGAGGAGCTCGACTCGACCCCGGACGTGCTCGCGCTTCCGTACGGCGGCGGCGGGAACCTGACCGCGTATGCGCGAGGCTTCGCCGAGAGCGGCGGCCTGCCGCGCCTCGTCGCCGGAGAGGCGGCCGACCGCGCGACGACCGTTGCGTCCGCGATCCGCATCGGCATTCCGGCGCATGCGGTGACGGCTGCCGAGGCGCTCCACTCGTCCGGCGGCACCGCCGTTTCGCTCACCGACGAGGAGATCCTGGAGGCGTGGCGGGAGCTCGCCCGCGACGAGGGCGTCTTCTGCGAGCCGTCGTCCGCCGCCGGGCTCGCGGCGCTCGGCTCGGTCGAGCTGGAGCGAGACTCGACCGTCGTCTGCGTCGTCACCGGGCACGGGCTCAAGGATCCGGAGTCCGCCGCGCGCCTCAGCCCCGAGCCCCTCGCGGTGGACCCCGACCCCGATGCGATCGAGGCGGCGTCGCGATGACAGCCGTTCGTGTCCGTGCGCCTGCGAGCACCGCCAACATCGGGCCGGGCTTCGACTGCGCCGCAGTCGCCCTCGACCTCTGGAACGAGCTCGAGGTGACCGAGGGAGCGGACGCCGCCGACCTCGACCACCTCGGCGTCCAGGCGTTCGCGCGGCTCGCGCCCGTCGACGGGCGGGCCTACACGTTCGTCGACCGGATCCCGCGCGAGCGTGGACTCGGCTCGAGCGCGGCCGTCATCGCGCTCGGCCTCGCCGCAGCCAACGCGGTGGCGAACCTCGGGCTCGGTCCCGAGGAGCTGCTCGCGCAGGGCGTCGAGCTCGAGGGCCACGCCGACAACCTCGCGGCGGCGCTCGCCGGCGGCGTCTGCCTCACGTGGGACGTGAAGATCGCACGCGTCGCCGACGACGTGCCGGCGGTTCCGATCGCGCTCGTCCCGGAGGCGACCGTGTCGACCGCCGCTGCGCGAGCCGCGCTGCCCGACTCGGTGGCACACGACGACGCGACGTTCACCGCCGGCCGCGCCGCGCTCCTCGGAGCCGCGCTCGCGTCCGGCTCCAGCGAGCTCTTCGCCGAAGCGCTGGCCGACCGCATCCACGAGCCCTACCGTGCCGAGGGCGCGCCGCTGCTCGCGTGCGTCCGTGAGCGAGCCTCCCGAAGGCGCGCTCGGCTCCACGCTCTCCGGCTCGGGCCCGACGGTCGTCGTCTGGGCTCGCCGCGAGTCCGCCGCGGCCTGCTCGGCGGAGCTCGAGACCCGCTTCCCCGACGTCGGCGTCCACGTCATGCAAGTCTCTCCCCGAGGAGCCCATGTCCTGTGAGCACTGATCCCTACACACGCGCGACGGATCCCGCGAAGCGGCACAGCGCCGCGCTCACCGACGGCCCCGACCGCGCCGGCGCACGCTCGATGCTCAAGGGCACGGGCTTCACCGACGACGACCTCGCGAAGCCGATCATCGGCGTCGCGACGACGTGGATCGAGACGATGCCGTGCAACCTGAACCAGCGCGAGCTCGCCGTCCACGTGAAGCGCGGCATCCGCGACGCGGGCGCGACGCCGATGGAGTTCAACACGATCGCCGTCTCGGACGGCGTCTCCATGGGCACCTCGGGCATGCGCGCGTCCCTCGTCTCGCGCGAGGTGATCGCCGACTCGATCGAGCTCGTTGCGCGCGGGCACCTCTTCGACGGACTCGTGTGCCTCGTCGCGTGCGACAAGACGACGCCCGGCGCGATCATGGCGCTCGGCCGTCTCGACATTCCGGCTGTCGTGTTCTACACGGGCTCGATCGCGCCGGGTCTCTACCGCGGCCGCGAGGTGTCGATCGGCGACGTCTACGAGGCGATCGGCGCCTACGCCGCCGGGAAGATGAGCGCCGAGGAGCTGCACGAGCTCGAGTCCGTCGCGTGCCCCGCGGCCGGTGCGTGCGGCGGACAGTTCACCGCGAACACGATGTCGACGATGGTCGACTTCCTCGGCCTGACACCGGTGGGGGCGAACGGGATCCCGGCGGTGAACGGCGCGAAGGCCGAGGCCGCCTATGGGATCGGCACGCTCGCGGTCGACGTCGTGCGGCGCGATCTCCGGCCTTCCCAGGTCGTGACGAAGGAGGCGGTCGAGAACGCTGCAGCCGCAATCGCCGGCACCGGAGGCTCCACCAACGGTGTCCTCCACCTCGTCGCGATCGCACACGAGTTCGGCATCGACTTCACGATCGACGACTTCGACCGGATCTCCGCCGCAACGCCGATCGTTGCGGACATGAAGCCCTGGGGTCGCTACCACGCCACGGACGTGTACCGGGCGGGCGGCGTCGGTCTGGTCGCGCGGGAGTTGCACAAGGGCTCGCTCGTCCACGCGGGCGTCGCGTCCGTCGACGGGCGCACGCTCACCGAGGTCGCCGAGAGCGTGGAGGAGACGTCGGGCCAGACCGTGGTCGTCCCGATCGAGACTCCGCTCAAGTCGCGCGGAGGCATTGCAATCCTGCGCGGCAACCTCGCGCCGGCGGGATGCGTGGTCAAGCTCGCCGGCCACGACCGCATGGAACACCGTGGACCAGCGCGTGTGTTCGACTCGGAGGAGGCGTGCTTCGCGGCGGTGAAGGCGGGTGCGATCCGGCCCGGCGACGTGGTCGTGATCCGCTACGAAGGCCCGGCCGGGGGGCCGGGGATGCGCGAGATGCTGCACGTCACGGGCGCGATCGTCGGCGAGGGCCTCTCGGAGTCGGTCGCCCTCGTGACCGACGGGCGCTTCTCCGGCGCGACCCACGGGTTCATGGTCGGACATGTGGCGCCGGAGGCCTTCCGCGGCGGTCCGCTCGCCGCACTGGCCGACGGCGACACGGTGGTCGTGGACGTGGAGGCGCGCGAGTTGCGCGTCGAGCTCTCGGACGACGAGCTCACCGCACGCCTCGCGGACTGGACGGCGCCTGCGCCGCGCCACACGGACGGCGTGTTCGCGAAGTACGCGGCGCTCGTCTCGTCTGCCTCCGAGGGCGCCGTTACGCGACCCTCGTAGCGTCCACGGCTCTCAGTACACGACGAGGCGGTCCCGGTGCACCGCCTCGAGGTCAGGCGGACGCTGGCCGATCTCGGACGCGGACGCGCCGGCCACACCGCGGGCGAAGGCGACGCCGTCCGAGCCGACGAGCTCGACCGCGTCTCCCGCGTCGAAGCGACCGTCGCAGCCGACCACGCCTACGGCGAGGAGGCTCCGCCCTTCGTCCACGACCGCGCGCCGGGCGCCGTCGTCGACACGGAGCGTGCCCGCAGGATCCTTTGCGAATCGAAGCCAGAGCTTGTACGCGGAGAGCTCGCGGTCACCGCCATGGAAGCGGGTGCCCCGCGGCTCGCCCGCGAGGATCGGGCCGAGGACGTCCCGCCCGGTTCCCTCGGCGATGACGGTCGGGATCCCCGCCTCGGAGGCCATCCGCGCGGCGCCGATCTTGCTTCGCATGCCCCCGCGTCCGAGCCGCGACGGGTCGCCGAATGCGACCTCACCGATGGCGGATCCCTCGCGCACGACCTCGGCGCCGGGCGTCCCCGGCGCCCGCGTGTACACGCCGTCGACCTCCGTGAGAAGGACGAGGAGACGCGCTCGGACGAGGATCGCAACATGCGCCGCGAGCGCGTCGTTGTCGCCGAACGCGATCTCGTCGGTCGCCGTCGCGTCGTTCTCGTTGACGATCGGTACCGCACCCAGTGCGAAGAGCGCCTCGACCGCGTTGCGCGCATTGACGTATGCGGCGCGATGACCGACATCGGCCGCCGTCAGCAGGATCTGCGCGGCAGGCACCCCCTCGCGGGCGAGCGCGCGCTCCCACGCCTGTTGCAGGCGAGCCTGACCGAGAGCCGACGCCGCTTGGAGCTTCGGCAGCGAGCGCGGGCGCCGCTCGAGGCCGAGCCGAGGAAGGCCGAGGGCGATCGCGCCCGACGACACGACGGCGACGGACTCGCCCTCCGCGACGATCGCGGCGATCTCGCGCGCGCGTCGACGGAGCACGGTCCTCCGCACGGATCCCCGTGGCCCGGCGACGAGACTCGACCCGAGCTTGACGACGACCGTCATCGGGTCTGCGTACCGTCGCCGACGATCCGGTACTGGCGGAGCCAGAGGTCGCGGTACGTCACCGGCCCGCGCGGGCCGGGCGCCCAGTCGACGTTGATCCCCGTCTCGGGCGCGCCGGTCAGCTCGAAGCCGTCGGTGAACCGCGTCGTCGCGTGCCAGAAGGCCGCCGTCCCGCGGTAGCCGTCGAGGAAGCGGTGTGCCGCCTCCTCGTCCTCGGCGACGATGCCGGCGGCGAGGCCCGACGTGTGCTCGTTCGCGACCTGGACCGCGTCGTCGAGGTCGTCGACGAGCGAGATCGTCACCGTCGAGACGCGATCGGGGTCGCTCGCCCACTCGTGCCCCAATGGACGGTCCAACGGCTCGGCGCCCTCGACGTCCCCGCGCACCTCGAGCCCCTTCTCCGCGAAGAGCGCGAGCAGAGCCGGCACGATGTCGGCCGCGTCGCGGTCGACGAGCGCGAGGTTCAGACGATTGCAGACGCCGAGGCGGTCGAGACTCGCGTCGGCGAGGGCGAGCGCCTTCTCGCGCGACGCGGAGCCGTGGACGTAGAGCACGCCGCCGCCTTCGGCGTGCGCGAGCGTCCGGACGCCGTTCTCCGCGGCGAGCCGCGCGAGCGCAGCCGTCGTCTCGCCGCTCCCGCGCAGGATGACGAGAGGGATCAGGCGCGGCAGCGACACGAGCAGGCGAGCGCCTTCCCGGTCCGGCGAGCGGACGAGCCCGACCGCGCCCGGCGGGAGTCCGCTCGCCTCGAGCGCTGGGCGAAGGACGTCGTCGACGAGCGCCGTCACGGTGGCGAGCGCCGCTCCGCCGGTTCGCAGCACCGCCGTGTTCAGGCTCTTGAGCAGCTGCCCGGCGACGTCGAGCGCGACGTTCGGCCGCGCCTCGAAGTTCGCGCCGACCGTGCCGATCGGGATGCGGCGCTCGCTGACGCGAAGGCCGTTCGGCAGCGCCCAGGCATCGACCTCGCGCTCGAGCGGCTCGATCTCGGCCATCGTCTCGACCTGGCGCGCGAGCGCCTCCACGCGAGCGTCGTCGAGCCGAAGCCGATCGAGCGTGCCCGCGTCCAGGAGCCCGGCCGACCGCTCGACGTCGGCGGCGTTCGCCGCGAGGATCGGCTCCCGGCGCTCTCGCACGAGCGCTCCGGCCCGTCGCAAGGCGTCGGAGACCCTCTCGTCGTCCAGAGCAGCGACCGCCGCGCCGGCAGCTGCAGCTTCGCGTTCGATGTCCTCGCGCAGGCTCACTTCACTTCGTATACTGGCCACCGGACGCGAGGCACGCCTCGCTCCGCATCGAGAGAGGCTGAGGGACCGGCCCTGTGACGCCTCGGCAACCGGCTTGACCAGCACGGTGCCAATCCCGGGTGGATGTGTCGAGCGAGGAGAAGGAGGTCGTCGTGTCAGCTGTACCCACCTACTGTCTGTCCCTCCGGTGCCGCGCGTGCGAGCGCGAGTACCCGCTGGATCCCGTCGGGGTCTGCTCGCGGTGCTTCGGGCCGCTCGAGCCCGTGTACGACACGGAGGCCCTGCGGCGAGAGCTGAGCCGCGAGGCGATCGAGGCAGGTCCGCCGTCGCTCTGGCGCTACGCGCGCGCTCCTCCCGGTCGCGCCTCCCGAGGAGCAGAGGCTGGCACCGGGGCTGACGCCGCTCGTCGCGGCTCCCCGGCTCGCCGTCGGAGCTCGGCATCGGGACGCTCTACCTCAAGCTCGACACGGCCAACCCGACGCACTCGTTCAAGGACCGCGTCGTCGCCGTCGCCTGCGCGAAGGCGCTCGAGCGCGGCTCGACGACGCTCGCGTGCTCCTCGACGGGCAACCTCGCGAATGCCGTCGCGGCGCGAGCCGCGGCCGAGGGGATCGAGGCCGCGGTCCTCTGCCCGGCGAGCCTCGAGCCGGAGAAGCTGACCGCGACGGCCGTCTACGGCGCCACGATCTACGCCGTCGACGGGAGCTACGACGACTGCAGCCGGCTCTCGGTCGAGCTCTCGTTCGAGCTCGACTGGGCCTTCGTCAACGTCGGCCTGCGCTCGTACTACGCCGAGGGCTCGAAGACGCTCGCGTTCGAGATCGCCGAGCAGCTCGGCTGGGAGCTGCCCGACGCCGTCGTCGCACCGATCGCGTCCGGCGCGATGTTCTCGAAGGTGCACCAGGGGTTCCACGAGCTGCGCGAGCTCGGCCTCGTCGACGGCGGGACGCCTCGCCTGTACGGCGGCCAGGCCGAAGGCTGCGCGCCCGGTCGCCGCGGCGTTCGCGGAGGACCGCAAGGTGACGCCCGTGCGGCCCGACACCGTCGCGCGCTCCCTCGCGATCGGCAACCCCGCCGACGGCGACCTCGCAGTCGCCACCGCGAAGGCGTCGGGCGGCGCGATCCACGCGGTCGCCGAGGACGAGGTCGGCGAGAACATGGCGCTCCTGGCCGAGACGACCGGCGTCTTCGGCGAGACGGCCGCGGGCGTGGCGCTCGGCGCGCTTCGCGCGAGCGGTCGCGAGCGGTGCCGTCGGTGACCGCGACACCGTCGTCCTCCTCGTCACCGGAGACGGGCTCAAGACGCCGCAGCCGGTCGCCGACCGCCTTCGCCCGGTGAGGTCGAGGCGGACGCCGACGCGCTGCTCGAGCACCTCGGAGTCGCGATCTGAGGGCGTCTGGCCCAGGCTCGCAGGCCTCTAGTACGCTCGCGCGATGGCCTTGAGAGTCGCCTGCCTCCCCGGGGACTGCATCGGGCCCGAGGTGATGGCCGTCGCGCAGCGGGTGCTCGGCGTCCTCGCGCCCGACGTCGAGCTCGAGGACCACCTCTTCGGCGCCGACGCGATCCGGCAGACGGGCGACTCGCTCCCGCCGGCCACGCTCGAGGCGTGCCGATCGGCCGACGCGGTGCTGAAGGCGCCCGATCGGCCATCCCGAGTTCGACGCGGCGGACGTCCGGCCGGAGCAGGGAATGCTCCGGCTCCGCGCCGAGCTCGACGTGTACGCGAACCTCCGGCCGGCGCGAGAGGGCAGCTGTCGACCTCGTCATCGTGCGCGAGCTCGTCGGCGGCCTCTACTTCGGCGCGCGCGGCGTCCGCGACGACGGCACCGTCTTCGACACGTGCGAGTACCACCCGAGCCAGGTCGAGCGAATCGCGCGCCGAGGCTTCGAGCTCGCCCGGACGCGCGGCGGGAAGCTCACGTCGGTGGACAAGGCGAACGTGCTCGAGACGTCGCGGCTCTGGCGCCGCGTCGTCCACGAGGTCGCGCCCGACTATCCGGACGTCGAGATCGAGGACATGCTCGTCGACAACGCCGCCATGCAGCTCGCGTCGAGCGCCCGAGCAGTTCGACGTCATCGTCACCGAGAACATGTTCGGAGACATCCTCTCCGACCTCGCGGCCGCGATGACGGGCGGGCTCGGACTGGCCCCCTCGGCGAGCCTCGGCGACGGGGGGCCCGGGATCTTCGAGCCTGTCCACGGCTCCGCGCCCGACATCGCCGGGCGGGGGATCGCGAATCCCGCCGGCATGCTCCGCTCGACCGCGCTCATGCTCGAGCACGGCCTCGGGCGCCCGGCCGAGGCCGCGTGCGCTCGAGGCGGCGGTCGAGTCCGCCCTCGCGGAAGCGCCGACCCCGGATCTCGGCGGCCGGGCTACGACGGCGGATGTCGCCGACGCGGTGATCGCCGCCCTGGATGCCGCTGTGAGCGCGACAGCCTGGAGCGACGGCTCCGAAGGGCTCGAGCAGCCGATCGTCTCCGCGGTCACCCACTCGGAGGACGAGGTGGTCTTCGACCTGAGCGGGCTTCCCGACCGGCCCGGGATCGCCGCCGCGATCTTCGAGGCGGTCGCGGCGGAGCGCGCGAACGTGGACACGATCCTGCAGGACGTCGTGCACGGGTCCGCCACCGTCTCGTTCTCCGTCCCCGCGGACGACGTCGCTGCGACCAGGCGTGCGCTCGAGCGGGTGCACGACGCGATCGGCCCCTTCGACGTGGTGGAGATCACGGATCTCGGCAAGGTCGCGCTCGTCGGCGCGGGGATGCGATCGCACCCCGGCGTGACCGCCCGGATGTTCCGCACCCTCGCGGACGAGGGGATCAACCTCCGGATGATCTCGACGTCGCCGATCACGATCTCGTGCCTCATCCCCCGTGACGACCTCGAGCGCGCGGTCGCCGCGCTCGAGGCCGCGTTCGGGGTCAGCTACTAGCTGAGCCGCCCGCGGCGGCATCGAAGGCCGTCGCGACCGCCTCCTGCGCCGCGCGCAACGCCTGGGCGCGGTTCGCGGCATTGAGAACCGCGCGGAGCGACGCGGTCACGATCGACGGGTGGATACCGACGCCCCAGACGACGTCACCGCCGACGTCCGCCTCGACGTAGGCAGCCGCTGTCGCGTCCTCGCCGCGGCTCATCGCGTGCTCGTGGTAGTCGAGGACATGGAGCTCGACGCCGAGACCGCGGGCGAGCGCGTTGACGAGCGCGTCGATCGGCCCGTTGCCCTCGCCCTCGACGATGCGCTCTTCCCCGTCGACGAGGAGGTTCGCTGCGATGCGATCGGCTCCGCCCTCGCTCGAGTGGGAGTGGCCGACGAGCTCGAGCGGCGTGACATGGTCGAGGTACTGGGCGCGGAACGTGTCCATGAGCTCGCTCGAGGTCAGCTCGCCGCCGCGAGCGTCGGCGATGGCCTGGACCTTCTGCGCGAAGTCGACCTGCAGGCCGCGCGGCAGGTCGAGGTGGTGCTCGACCTGCATGAGGTACGCGACGCCGCCCTTCCCGGACTGCGAGTTGACCCGGATGATGGCCTCGTAGCTGCGCCCGACGTCGTTCGGGTCGATCGGCAGATAGGGGACGTCCCACACGTCCGAGCCGGACCGCTCCTGCGCGTGCATGCCCTTCTTGATCGCGTCCTGGTGCGACCCGGAGAACGCCGTGTAGACGAGCTCGCCGACGTACGGGTGCCGCGGATGGACGGGCAGCTCGTTGCACTCCTCGACGATCGACGCGCGCCTCGTCGATCGCGGACAGGTCGAGCCCGGGATCGACGCCCTGCGTGAGGAGGTTGAGCGCGATCGTGATCAGGTCGACGTTGCCGGTGCGCTCGCCGTTGCCGAAGAGCGTGCCCTCGACCCGCTCCGCGCCGGCCATGAGGCCGAGCTCGGCGGTCGCGACGGCGGTGCCCCGGTCGTTGTGAGGGTGCACGGAGAGAATCGCCGAGTCGCGCTTCGTGAAGTGGCGGCCGAACCACTCGATGCGGTCGGCGTAGACGTTCGGCGGGAACTGCTCGACCGTCGTCGGGAGGTTCACGATCATCTTCTGCTCGGGCGTCGGCCCCCACTCCTCGGCCACCGCCTCGCAGATCTCGAGCGCGTACTCGAGCTCCGTGTGATGGAAGCTCTCGGGTGAGTACTGGAAGACGACCTCGCCGGCGGAGTGCGCAGCGAGCTCCCGGCACAGGCGCGCGCCGCGGACGGCCAGCTCGGTGATGCCGTCGCGATCCAGGCGGAAGACGACTCGCCGCTGTGTGACGGACGTGGAGTTGTAGAGGTGCACGATCGCGCGCTTCGCGCCCGCGATCGCCTCGAACGATCGCTCGATGAGCTCGGGGCGGGCCTGCGTGAGGACGGCGATGGTCGTGTCGTCCGGAATGAGCTCCTCCTCGATCAGGAGCCGTGCGAAGTCGAAGTCCGTCTTCGACGCCGACGGGAAGCCGACCTCGATCTCGCGAATGCGGAGCGCGACCAGGAGATCGAAGAACCGGCGCTTGCGCGCGGCGTCCATCGGGTTGACGAGCGCCTGGTTGCCGTCACGCAGGTCGGTGGAGCACCAGATCGGCGCGCGGTCGACGACGCTGTCCGGCCACGTGCGATCGGGGAGATCGACGGTCGCGTACGGTCGGTACTTCCAGTGCGGCATGGGCATCGGGCAGCGCTCCTTCTCGGATCGGGCGACGGTGCGACGGCGCACCACGGGTGCGGGACGGCTCGTGTATGTCGACGCGTCGCTTCCCCTAGCGGGGAAGGATGGCGAGCAGGAGGGCCAGCCGGCGAGGTCGTGAACGAGCGAGGCGGCCGCGCCGGTCATGCGCGCACCATACCCGAGTCTCACGCAGGACTGTGCGCAAGCGCGGTTCCGCGAATGCGGATTCGGGCGGGCGCGCGGACTGCGAAGACACTCGCTGCGCAGAAAGGACATGTCCAGGTGTCTGACACCGTGTCTGACACCAAGGCATGTCCCCTTCGGCCAGGTCGGTCCGCGGTTGACGACGCGAGGCGGCGCACCTAGCCTGTGGGCTCGATGTCGCGCGCACGCACGAAGCTCTTCATCTTCGGCTTTGCCGCGCGCATCTTTGCGCGCTAGTCGGCGTTCCGCTCCCGCCTCCGCCGGCTAGCTATCGAATCGAGGCGGACCCTTCGAACTCATCTGGACGGACGGATGCACGAACGCATCACGACAATCCCCATCGTCGGCTACCCGGGACGCGACGGCGCCCACAGCGCGGCTGCCTGCGACCGTCTGTTCCGGGACGCCGCGGAGCTCGTCGCCCTCCCGAGCTTCGCCGCGGTCACGCAGGCGACGGCGGACGGCACGATCGACGTCGGCGTCCTGCCGATCGAGAGCTCGCTCTCCGGCCCGGTCGCCGAGACGCACGACCTCCTCTACGACTCGCCGCTCGCGATCACAGGCGAGACCGTCCTGCCCATCCGCCACTTCCTCGTCGGCCCCGAGGAGGTGCCGCTCGCGCAGGTGCGCGCCGTCCACTCGCACCCGGTGGCGCTCGACCAGTGCCGCATGCTGCTCGCCGCGATGCCCCAGGCGACCGCGATCGCCGCGGCGACGACCGCCGACGCGGCAGCGCACGTGGCGGAACAGGGCGATCCCGCCGAGGTCGCGATCGCGAGCGAGCGCGCCGCACGGCTGCACGGGCTGGCGGTGATCGCCTCGGACGTCGGAGACCATCCCGAGGCGTTCACGCGCTTCGTCTCGGTCGCGACCCACATGCGGCTCGACGTGAACGGAAAGCCGTGGCGCACGGCGTTCTCGTTCGTCACCGACCACCAGCCTGGGGCGCTGCACCGTGCGATCGAGCCGTTCGCTCGACACCGCATCGACCTCCTCCAGCTCGTGTCTCGCCCCATCCCCCAATCGCCGTGGCGCTACCGCTTCGACGCCGTGCTCGCCGGCCATCCCCTCGACGCGATCGTGCGCGAGACGCTCGCCGAGCTTCGCGAGCGGACGCGTCGATTGCGTGTGTTCGGCTCCTATCCTGCGGAGGTCCACCATGACTGACCCGACCGTCCAGCGACTTCGCGACGAGATCTCCGAGCTCGACCGCTCGATCCTCGACGCCGTCAACGGCCGTCTCGAGCTCGTCGCCGCCCTCAGGCGTCACAAGCAGGAGGTCGGGCTTCCGTTCCTCGACCCCGACCGAGAGCGCCAGCTGCTCGAGGACCTCGCGAGGACGAATCGCGGGCCGCTCTCCGAGGAAGGGCTGCGGGAGCTCTTCCGCGAGCTCCTCGACCTCACGAAGCGGGAGGTCGCCGGAGACGGCGACGCCGCCGCCGCCTAGCGGCGTCTACAGCGCCGTCGTCGAGACGAGCGACGGGTTGCGCTCTTCGAATGCCGCGATGTCGGCCTCGTACTGGAGCGTGCGAGCGATCGAGTCGAGCCCGTGCAGGAGGCAGTGGCGGACGAACGGATCCATCTCGAAACGCACGCGACCGCCCGACCCGATCGCGATCGTCTGCTCTCGAGATCGACGGTGAGCTCGCTCGCCGCGTACGGCCGACCCGCATGAGCTCCTTGACCTCCGGCTGCGGGAGCGATGACGGGACGAGCCCGATCTGGACCGCAGTTCGAGTAGAAGATGTCGCCGAACGACGGCGCGATCGACGACGTCGAAGCCGTAGTCCTGCAGCGCCCACGCGGCGTGCTCGCGCGACGAGCCGCAGCCGAAGTTCGGCCCGGTGAGCAGGATCCGCGCGTCCGTCGCACCCGGCCGGTTCAGCTCGAAGTCCGGGTCCTGTGCGCCAGTCGTAGAAGAGGAACTCGCCGAAGCCGGTCCGCTCGATCCGCTTCAGGAACTGCTTCGGGATGATCTGGTCGGTGTCGACGTCGGCGCGGTCGAGCACGGCCGCGCCGGCACGTGAGCGATGGAACGCCCTCATGCGGCTACCCGTCCCAGTCGCGGACGTCGACGAAGTGGCCCGCGATCGCCGCCGCGGCGGCCATCGCCGGGCTCACGAGATGCGTCCGGCCGCCGCGGCCCTGCCGCCCCTCGAAGTTGCGGTTCGAGGTCGAGGCGCAGCGCTCACCGGGAGCGAGCACGTCCGGGTTCATGCCGAGGCACATCGAGCAGCCGGCACGTCGCCACTCGAACCCGGCCTGCTCGAAGACCTGGTCGAGGCCCTCCGTCCTCCGCCTGCGCGCTTCACGGCCGCCGAGCCGGGCACGACCATCGCGCGCACGCGCGGGCTGACGCGCTTGCCGGCGACGACGGCTCGCCGCGGCGCGGAGATCCTCGATCCGCGCGTTCGTGCACGAGCCGATGAAGACGCGGTCGAGCTCGATGTCCTGGAGCGGCGTGCCCGGCTCGAGATCCATGTACGCGAGCGCGCGCTCGACGGCCGCGCGCTCGTCCGGGTCGTCGACGTCGGACGGGATCGGGCACGACGCCCTCCGACGGGAGCGACCATCGCCGGGGTTCGTGCCCCACGTGACCTGCGGCTCGAGCTCGGCGACGTCGATCTCGACCTCGCGAGTCGAAGATCGGCGTCGTCGTCCGTCCGCAGCTCGCGCCAGCGATCGAGCGCGCGCTCCCAGTCCGCGCCCTGTCGGCGCCGCCGGGCGGCCCTCGAGGTAGGCGAACGTCGTGTCGTCCGGCGCGATCATCCCCGCGCGCGCGCCGGCCTCGATCGACATGTTGCAGATCGTCAGGCGCCCCTCCATCGACAGCGCTCGAATCGGCGTCGCCCGCGTACTCGAGGACGTGGCCGACCGCGCCGTCGACGCCGATGCGGCCGATCGTCCCGAGGATGACGTCCTTCGGCGTCACGCCGAGCGGCAGCTCGCCCGAGTAGCAGGATGCGCATCGTCTTCGGCCGCAGGCCGCGGCAGGCATCTGCGTCGCCAGCACGTGCTCGACCTCCGACGTCCCGATCCCGAACGCGAGCGCGCCGAACGCGCCGTGCGTCGACGTGTGGCTGTCGCCGCAGACGATCGTCATCCCCGGCTGCGTGAGGCCGAGCTCCGGGCCGATCACGTGGACGATCCCCTCGCGCCCGCTGCCGGTCGCGTACAGCGGGACGCCGAACTCGTCGCAGTTCGTCGCGCAGCGCCTCGAGCTGCGCGCTGCGCGAGCGGGTCGCTCACGGGGCCGGCGTCGGTCGGGACGTTGTGATCCATCGTCGCGAGCGAGAGGTCGGGTCGGCGGACCGTGCGCCCTGCCAGCCGCAGGCCGTCGAACGCCTGCGCCGAGGTCACCTCGTGGATGAGGTGGAGGTCGATGTAGAGGAGCGCCGGCTCGCCCTCGGCCTCGCGGACGACGTGCGACTCCCAGATCCGGTCGAAGAGCGTCTTCGGCATGGGCGAACGGTACCGGCTTGCGTCCGTCCACCGCCCGCGCTAAGGTGCCCGCTTCTGCGCCGCCGAGGACGGCGGCGCGGAGAGGCATCGAGGCCTCAGGGGCAGCGCCCCTGGGGTCTTTTTCGTTGGTCCGGAAAGGAGGCGAGGCGATGACGAAGGTCGAGGCGGTCGTCATCCGAGAGCGCGTCGAGACCGTGATCGACGCCGTCGAGGAGCAGACGGGCCACGTCGGCGTCACGGTCGTCGAGGCGATCGGTCACGGACGCCAGCGCGGCATCACGCACGAGTACCGCGGACGGATCTTCGAGTCGCGCTTCCTGCCGAAGGCGGTGCTCACCTTCGTCGATCGACGACGACCTCGCGGACGCCGTCGTGGCCGCGATCGTGGACGCGGCCCGCAGCGGGAACGAGTCGGGCGACGGGATCGTCTGGTCGTCGGCCGTCCAGCGACGTCACCCACAACCGAACCGGACAGCCACTGGAGGAGGTGGAGATCGGATGACGACCAAAGAGCTCGCGATCGCGACGAGCACCGTGTGGGTGCTCATCGCTGCGATTCTCGTGATGTTCATGCAGGCGGGGTTCGCGTTCCTCGAGGCCGGCCTGACCCGCATGAAGAACGTCGGCCACATCGCGGCGAAGAACGTGCTGATCTTCGCCCTCGCGTCCGTCGTCTACTTCCTCGTCGGCTACGGCCTTGCGTTCGGCGACGGCGGGAACGGCCTCGTCGGGGGCTCGGGGTTCTTCCCTTCCATCGACGACCTCCTCACCGTCGGCGAGGCACCGTTCTCGTGGTTCGGCTCGATACCCGCCTCGGCCGGCTACATGTTCGAGGTCGTCTTCTGCGGCGTCTCGCTCGCGATCGTGTGGGGCGCGATGGCCGAGCGGACGAAGCTCTGGGTGTACTTCGCCTTCGGCGCGATCTTCACCGTCGTCTACTCGGTCGTGTCGCACTGGATCTGGAGCCCGGACGGCTGGCTCTTCTCGAAGGGGATGCAGGACTTCGCCGGCTCGACGGTCGTCCACTACCAGGGGGCGCTCGCCGGTCTCGCCGGCGCGATCCTGCTCGGCCCGCGGATCGGAAAGTTCGGCGCCGACGGGAAGCCCAACGCGATCCCGGGCCACAACATGGCGTTCACCACGCTCGGCGTGATCATCCTCTGGTTCGGCTGGTTCGGGTTCAACCCGGGCTCGACGCTCAGCGTCGACTTCGGCGGTGTCGGCTTCTTCGCGTACGTCGCGTTGAACACGAACCTCGCTGCGGCCGCCGGCGTGCTCGGCGCGGTCGTGACGTCGTGGATCGTCATCAAGAAGCCGGACCTCTCGATGATGCTGAACGGCGCGGTCGCGGCTCTGGTGGCCATCACCGCGGCGTGCGCGTTCGTCGCGCCGTGGGCGGCGATCGTCATCGGGCTCGTCGTCGGGCGCGATCGTCGTGCTCGGCGTCCTCCTCGTCGAGCGCGTCCGGATCGACGACCCGATCGGCGCGATCGCCGCACATGGCATGGCGGGCGTGTGGGGGACACTCGCGCTCGGCTTCCTCGCCCTCCCCTCGCAGGCGGAGAGCCTCGCGACCGGGAGCGCCGGACTCTTCTACGGCGGCGGCTTCCACCAGCTCGGCGTGCAGCTGCTCGGCCTCGTCGCGGTGGGCGCCTTCACCTTCACGGTGTCCTTCGGCGTCCTCTGGGTCATGAAGGTGACCTTCGGGATCCGCACGGACCCCGAGGCGGAGACCGCAGGCCTCGACGTGTCCGAGCACGGGATGTGGGGCTACCCCGAGTTCTACGTCCCCGTGCCGGGCGGCTACGGGACGGAGTCGCACGGGCACCTCGGGATCGCCCACGCCGCACGTTCGACGGCGCCCGCGACGGCCGCCGTCCCGGTGCCCGAGCCCTCCTGAACGACGACACCGGCGGGTCGTGCGCGGCGGGTGGCCGGCCGCGCACGACCCGGATCAGCGCAGGAAGTTGTCGACCATCGCCCCGCCCGTCGGCGTGAGCACCGACTCGGGGTGGAACTGCACGCCCTCGATGCGGAGCGTCCGATGCCGCACGCCCATCACCTCGCCGTCATCCGTGTGCGCCGTGACGACGAGCTCCTCGGGCACCTCCGTGGCGGCGAGCGAGTGGTAGCGGCCGACCTCGATCTCCTCGGGCAGCCCGGCGAAGACGCCCTGCCCGTCGTGGTGCACGCGGCTCGCCTTCCCGTGGAGAAGCGAGCGGGCCGCGCCGACCGATCCGCCGAACGCCTCGACGATCGCCTGGTGCCCGAGGCACACGCCGAGCGTCGGCACCTGCGGCCCGAGCGCGCGGATGAGCCCGAGCGAGACCCCCGCGCCCTCCGGCCGGCCAGGTCCGGGCGAGATCACGAGGCGATCGGGTCGCAGCTCCTCGGCCTCGGCGACCGTGATCGCGTCGTTGCGAAAGACGTGAACGTCGGCTCCACGCTCCTCGAACAGGTGGACGAGGTTCCACGTGAACGAGTCGTAGTTGTCGAGGACCAGGATCCTCACGCGTACTCGACCTCCGCGAGCTCGATCGCCGCCTCGAGAGCGGCGAGCTTGGCGAGGCACTCGCGGTGCTCGGCGTCGGGCACCGAGTCCGCGACGACTCCGGCTCCGGCCTGCAGCCGCGCGACGCCGTCGGAGACGACGATCGTCCTGAGCGCGATGCACGTGTCCATCGTGCCGCCCGGCAGCACGTACCCGACCGCCCCCGCATATGGGCCGCGCCGGTAGCCCTCGAGCTCGGAGATGATCTGCATCGCGCGAACTTTCGGTGCGCCCGTGACGGTCCCGGCGGGAAAGCACGCCCGGAGTACGTCGAACGGCGACACGCCGTCGCGCAGCTCGCCCGTCACCTCCGACACGAGGTGGGACACGTGCGAGAACCGTTCGACGTCCATGAAGCGGGCCACCCGCACGGTACCGCCGCGACAGACGCGCGAGAGGTCGTTGCGACCGAGGTCGACGAGCATCACGTGCTCGGCTCGGTCCTTCTCCGACGAGAGCAGCCGCTCGACGTCCCCGTCGTCGGGCGTCGTCGTTCCCGCGATCGGGCACACGCTCGCCCGGCCGTCCTCGCACGCGACGAGCCGCTCGGGCGACGAGCCGATGAGGGCGACGCCGTCGAGCTCGAGCAGGAAGAGGTACGGGGACGGGTTGACGCGGCGGAGCGCGCGGTAGAGCGCGAGGGGCGACGCCGACGTGGGGCGCTCGGCTCGCTGCGACGGGACCACCTGGTACGCATCGCCGGCGCGAATGTGGTCCTGGCACGTCCGGACCATCTCCTCGTAGCGCTCCTGCGCCGGGAAGCGGCGGAGCTCGCCCGGCTCGCCTGCGCCCACGGCTGCCTCGGCCAGTGGCTCCGAGAGCTGCCGCGCCACCTCGTCCGGATCACCCGCGAGGACCTCGGCGACGCCGGCCCCGTGGTCGAAGCGCACGAGCGTGTCCGCGACGACGAAGGAGCTCTCCGGCAGGCCGGCGCCGTCCGCGGGCAACGGCACGGTCGGCTCGAGCTTCGCGACGTAGTCGTAGGAGACATAGCCGACGATCTCCTGTCCGAGCGCCTCCGCCTCCTCGAGCGAGACGATCCGCGCGCCGCGACCCATGAAGGAGTTGCGGCCGAGCCTCCCGCGCTCGACCGACTCGAGGAGGAAGCTCCCGCCCCCCTCACCGCGCAGGCGGAGGTAGGCGCCGAGCGGCGTGAGGAGATCGGCTGGGATCGCGGTGGTCGGGCGTCATCGGCGACGAAAAAGGCCTCTCGCGAGGCCTGGTGCGAAACGGGTGTCCGGACGTCTCAGCGCGCGCTCCCGCCTCGCATCGGCAGGCGCCACCACGCGGTCGTCGAGCTCCGGGTCACCGCGGCAGCGTAACAACGCGCGCGAGCACCGCAAGCGCGGCTGCCACCTCGTCCGCTCCGATCGTGAGCGGAGGCGCGAGGCGGACCACGTTCTCGCCGGCCGTCAGCACGAGCAGCCCTTCGTCGCGGGCTGCCGCGACGACGTCGGCGGCCGGCGCAGTCGTCTGGGCGCCGATCAGGAGGCCACGTCCACGCACGCCTTCGACTCCGTCCAGCTCCGCAAGGCCGGCGACGAGCTCCGCACTGCGCGCCCGAACGTTCGCGAGGAGCGCGTCGTCGATCGCGTCGACGACGGCGCAGGCCGCGGCTGCCGAGACCGGATTGCCGCCGAACGTCGAGCCGTGGTCGCCGGGCGAGAAGGCGCCCGCAACACCGTCGGCGACGAGCAGCGCACCGATGGGCAGTCCGTTGGCGAGGCCCTTCGCAAGCGCGACGAGGTCCGGGCGCACGCCGAGTTGCTCGAAGGCGAAGAACGAGCCCGTGCGCCCGACCCCGGTCTGCACCTCGTCGAAGCCGAGAAGCGGCGGGAGCTCGGCGGCCGCCGCGACGAACTCCGGGTCGAGCGGCACGACGCCGCCCTCGCCGAGGATCGGCTCGAGGAGGATCAGGCCGACGTCGTCGTCGACCGAGGCGACCAGCGCGTCGACGTCGTTCGGCGCCACGAATCGCACGCCCGGGACGAGCGGCGCGAAAGGCTCGCGCTTCGCAGGCTGACCGGTGACCGAGAGCGCGCCGAGGGTCCTGCCGTGGAAGCCGCCCTCGAGCGCGACGACGCCCGACTTGCCCGTCGCCTTCCGTGCGTACTTGAGCGCCGCCTCCACGGCCTCCGCGCCGGAGTTGCAGAAGAACGCCTGTGCCCCGCCGAAGCGAGCCGAGAGCGACGCGGCGAGCTCCTCCGCGGGCTCGGTGCGGTACAGGTTCGACACGTGCCAGAGCCGCTCGAGCTGCGCCTGCGCCGCCGCCAGCGGCGCCGGATGGCAGTGCCCGAGCGACACGACCGCGATCCCTCCGCCGAAGTCCAGGTACTCGCGCCCGTCCGAGTCCCAGGCGCGGCACCCGTCGCCGCGCACGATCGTGAGATCGGCGCGCGCGTACGTCGGCAGGAGCCGCTCGAGCCCTTGTGACACAGTGTCACTTGGCGTCGTCGTCACGCGACCACCGCCGTCTCGCCGATCTCGGCGGTGAGCCCGGCGCGCGCCGCCCGCACGGCAGCCATGAGCTTGGGAACGATCCCGCCGTCGAACGCGCCGTCCTCGAGCAGCTCGGTCGCGCGGTCGGCGTGGATCAGCGCCACCACCGTACCCTCGAGGTAGACGCCCGGGACATCGGAGACGAACACGACCCTGTGCGCGCCGACGCCCGCCGCGATCGCCGTCGCGGCCTCGTCCGCGTTGACGTTCAACGGGCCGTCCGCGATCGGCGTGACGACCGGAATGCGCCCGGCGTCGAGCTGCTCGACGACTGCGTCGAGGCGCGACGGGAGCGGTTCTCCGACGAGGCCGAGGTCGACGAGCGGCGTCGCCCGCAGGCCGATCTCGTCGCCCACGAGGTGAACCGCCGCGGGGCCGAGTGCGGCGGTGAGCTCGGCCCCGACGGCGACCAGCGACGCGCGCACGACGGCGAGGGTCGCTGGGTCCGTGAAGCGACGTCCGCGGACGAAGCGCACGGGGAGGCCCCGAGCCTCCAGCTCCGCGGTGATCTGCGGGACCCGCCCCGTGCACGACGACGACCTCGTCCCCCGGCGCGCGCCGCCCGTGCACGACGTCGAGCGAATCGGCCGCGACGCGACCGCCGAGCTTGAGCACGATGCGCGTCACGTCGTGTACTCGGCGTTGAGCTTCACGTAGTCGTAGGTGAGATCGGAGGCGAGGTAGGAGGCGCTCCCGGTACCGAGCCCGAGGTCGAGCTCGATGGCGACCGAGGAGCCGCCGAGCTCAGGGGCGACGCCGGTCGGCTCGCCGCGAACGAAGACAGCTGTGCCGTCGAACACAACCGTCAGACGCTCGACGTCGACATGCGCGAACCCGCCGTTCCAGGGGGCCGATCCGGCGGCGGCGAGCACGCGCCCCCAGTTCGGATCGCGCCCGAATGCGGCGGTCTTGACGAGTTGCGAAGTCGCGATCCTGCGAGCGACGGCCTCCGCCTCGGAGTCGGACTCGGCACCCGAGACGGCGATCTCGAGGAGCACGGTCGCGCCCTCTCCGTCAGAGACGATCTCGCGGGCGAGCGCGGCGCACACCTCGTGGATCGCGGCGGCGAGCTGCTCGTCGCTCGCCGCGCTTCGCTCGAGGCCACTCGCGCCGTTCGCGAGCAGCACGACGGCGTCGTTCGTCGAGCACTCGCCGTCGACCGAGATGCGGTTGAAGCTCGCGTCGACCGCGGGGCGGAGGACGTCGATCGCCTCGCCCGGCCCGAGCGGGTAGTCGGTCGTGACGACGGCGAGCATCGTCGCGAGCCGCGGATGGATCATCCCGGCGCCCTTCGCCATGCCACCGACGACGAAGCCGTCGCCGTGGGCGACGGCCTGCTTGGGCCAGCGGTCGGTCGTGAGGATTGCGGCAGCGGCGTCCGGGCCACCGGCCGCCGAGAGCGATGCCGAGGCGTCGCGAACTCCTGCGACGACACGTTCGATCGGCAGCAGAACGCCGATCACCCCCGTCGACAGGACGACGACCTGGTCGGAGTCGAGGCCAAGCGTCGCCGCCACCTCGTCCGCGGTCCGCTCGGCGTGACCCACGCCCACCTCCCCCGTCGCGGCGTTGGCCACCCCCGCGTTGACGACGACCGCCTGTGGCTCGGCCGACTCGAGGTGCCGCTTGGAGACGACGACTGGCGCCGCGAGGACGCGATTCGTCGTCCAGACGGCCGCTCCGACCGCCGGCACGGTCGAGCGCACGAGCGCGAGGTCGGGCCCGGAGCGCCTGATGCCCGCGTGGACGCCCGAGGCGACGAACCCTGCGGGAGCAGTGACCGACATCAGACGAGCACTCCCGAAAGCCGCAGGCCCGTGGTCTCGTCGAGCCCGTAGAGGAGGTTCACGTTCTGGATCGCCTGCCCGGCGGCACCCTTCCCCAGGTTGTCGAGCGCGCAGATGACGATCGCGTCGCCGGTGAGGCTGTCCACGAACACGCCGATCTCGGCCCCGTCCGTCTGCTGGACGCGGGCGAGCTCGGGAGCGACGCCCTCGGGGAGGACGTCGACGATGTGACTCTCGGCGTAGTAGCTCTCGAGGAGCTCCCGGAGGTCGGCGCCTCGCGAGCGCACGACGCACGTCGCGAGGAGGCCCCGCCGGACCGGAAGGAGGTGGGGGACGAACGTCACCGGGAACCCGAGGTGCGCCGCGATCTCGGGCGCGTGCTGGTGGACGCCGACGCGGTAGGGCGCGACGTTCTCGAGCACGACGCCCGCGTGCGACGACGCTCGCAGCGCGCGGCCGGCGCCCGTCATCCCCGACTTCGCGTCGACGACGACACCGGTGGGCTCGATCTCGCCCGCGATCGGCGCCAGGGCGAGCAGGACCGCCGTCGCGTAGCAGCCGGGATTGGCGACGAGCCGTCCGCTCGGAGGGCTCAGCTCCGGGAGCCCGTACGACCACGACGCGAGCGCGTCCGGCCGGGGGTGCTCGAAGCCGTACCACTCGAGGTACACGCTCGCGTCGACGAATCGGTGCGCGCCCGAGAGATCGACGACGACCCCGCGAGCCGGCGGCGCGAAGGCCGCGGCCTCATCGTGGGGCAGGCACAGGAACGTGATGTCTGCGCCCGCCTGCAGCGCGGCCTCGTTCGTGATGAACCGCGGCATGCGGCTCCACCCGTTTCGCCCGAGCCGCGGGTCGAGCGTGCCGGGAGCCTGCCCGGCGAGCGAGTCCGACCCGACCGCGTAGAGCTCGAGGGCCGGGTGCGTGAGCACTCGGTCCAGCGTCTCCTGGCCCGTGTAGCCGGAGGCACCGACGATGGAGACGCTCGCCATCTGCGTATTATGCACATCCCGTCCATTTTATGCCGCAGGACGGTCGGCGCGTCTGTCGCGTCAGTCCACTCCTACGCCTCGACGAGCCCGCTCTGGTACGCGAGCACGACCGCCTGCACGCGGTCGCGGAGACCGAGCTTCGAGAGGATGTGCGTGACGTGGGTCTTGACCGTCGTCTCGCTGATGTAGAGCTCCTGCCCGATCTCTGCGTTCGAGAGGCCACGGGCCACGAGCTGGAAGACGTCGCGTTCACGGTCGCTGAGCTCGTCGAGCTCCTTCGGAGGCGACGGGCGTGGCATGCCGGCGAACCTCTGGATGACGCGACGCGTCACCGTGGGTGAGAGCAGCGCATCGCCCGCCGCCACCGTGCGGATCGCTGCGATCAGCTGCTCCGGCGAGTCGTCCTTGAGGACGAAGCCGCTCGCGCCCGCCCGCAGCGCCTCGTAGACGTACTCGTCGAGGTCGAACGTCGTGAGGATCAGGATTCGGGCGCCGCGGTCCGTCGGCGAGGATGCGCCGGGTCGCCTCGAGCCCGTCGAGCTCGGGCATGCGGATGTCCATCAGGACCACCGTAGGGTCGAAGCGAGCCGCCTTCTCGATCGCCTCGAGCCCGTTGCTCGCCTCGGCGACCACCTCCATGTCCTCCTCGCCGGCGAGCAGCATCCGAAAGCCTGCTCGGACCATCGACTGATCGTCGGCGACGAGAACGCGGGTCGTCATGATCCCTCCTCGACGACCGGGAGGCGCGTGCTGAGGACGAACCCGCCTTCCGGCTCGGCGCGCGCACTCATCTCGCCACCGTAGATCTTGACGCGCTCGCGAATCCCGACGAGCCCGTGGCCCAGGCCGTCGCTCGTCGACGCGCCGTCGCCGTTGTCGCGCACCTCGATCTCCACCTCGTCCGGCCGATAGCGGACGATCACGTCGGCGTCGCTGGCGCCCGCGTGCTTGAGCACGTTGGTCAGTCCTTCCTGAACGATGCGATAGGCCGAGAGGTCGACCCCTCGAGGGAGCGGGTACGGCTGTCCTTCGAGGTGGAGCTCGACGGGCAGTCCGGCACGGCCGACGTCGGCGAGCAGCGAGCTGAGGCCGTCGAGGCCGGGCTGGGGGACGAGCTCGGCTTCGTCTCCGTCGGGGCGCATGGCGGCGAGCAGACGTCGCATCTCCGCGAGTGCCGTGCGGCCGGCGCGCTCGACACCCTTCAGTGCGTCACGATCCTCCGCCATCGCATCCGGCAGCTTGTGCCTGACGGCGCCGACCTGGAGCACCATGACGCTGACGGCATGCGCGACGATGTCGTGGAGCTCGCGTGCAATCCGCGAGCGCTCCTCCGCCACCGCGACGCGAGCGGCCGACTCGCGTTCGCGCTCGGCGTGGGCCGCGCGCATTTCTGCTGCTTCGGCCTGCTCGGAGCGCTCGCGGAGGGCATAGCCGGCGATCCAGGCGACGACGAACCGCAGGGTGATGAAGATGTAGCTGGCTCGCCGTCTGGTCGCCGGGGATGTTGTCGACTACGACCAGGATGCCGACCACGATGAGGACGAGGCCGACACCCGCCTTCAGGCGGCTGCGTAGGTTCCCGAGTAGGAACGCGCTCGCCAATCCGACGACGCCGAGGCTGTCGACGAACGGGATCAGCAGATCCGTCGACGTAGTGTGAGGGACGGTGCGAGGATCCAGTAGATCGCCGGGGCGGCGAACGGAAAGCGGCGACGCGCAAACAGAGGCAGCACGAGAACCGCAACGAGAGGAACGCTGACCCAGAGTGGTATCGACGGTGCGCCCGGATAGTCACGCCCGACGACGAGCTCGAGCATTCCGGCGATCGCCATGACGGCGATCAGGAGCTCGAACCAGTACTCGCGCGCGAGATGTCGGATTCGGGTCACGCGCTGAAGGTACTCCACGTCCTCGGTCGACGCCTCCTACCTCGGTAGGAGCCCGAATCGTCGTCTGGTCGGAGCGCGAATCCGGCTTCGCGACGACGTCGCGACGCGCACTCGCTCCTAGCGTCGGCGCATGCACTTCGACGCACCGGAAGGAGGAGTCATGAGCCGCACGACAGCGCTCACCCCGAACCACGACAACACGCACTCGCGCAACCTCGCCGCCCGCATGGGTCGCTGGAGCGCAGCTCACTGGAAGACCGCCACGTTCGGCTGGCTCGCCTTCGTTCTCGTCGCCTTCGGGCTCGGAGGCCTCGTCGGTACGAAGACCATCGACGAACTCCGCCGGACCGGGCGAGTCCGGCCGCATGAACAGGATCCTCGAGGCCGGCTTCAAGCAGCCCGCCTCCGAGCACGTCCTGATTCAGAGTCGGTCGGCTCGTGTAGGCACGAGCGCCTTCGATTCCGCGATCGAGGACGTCGTCGCCCGCGTCTCGAAGATGGCGGTCGTCCAGAACGTCCGCTCGCCGCTTGCGCCCGGCTACGCGGACCAGATCTCCAAGGACCGGCACTCCGCGCTCGTCCAGTTTCAGATCCGCGGTGACAAGGAGAACGCGGCAGACAAGATCGCTCCGGTCCTCGACGGCGTCGCCGCCGCGCAACTCGCCCACCCGGCCTTCATCATCGGCGAGTTCGGCGACGCGAGCGCCGAAAAGGGCGTCGTCGAGTCCTACGACAAGGACCTCGGCAAGGCGGGTGCGCTCTCGCTTCCGATCACGCTGATCGTCCTCGTGCTCACGTTCGGCTCGCTCGTCGCGGCGGGCATCCCGCTCCTGCTCGCGCTGACCGCCGTGTTCGCGACCTTCGGACTCGTCGCGCTTTCGAGCCTCGTGCTGCCGGTCGCGATGCAGGCCCCCGCGATGGTGCTCCTGATCGGGCTCGCGGTCGGAGTCGACTACTCGATGTTCTATCTGAAGCGGGAGCGCCAGGAACGAGCTGCCGGACGCAGCGAGCGAGGCGGCTCTGGAAGCCGCGGCCGCGACCTCCGGCCGCTCGGTGCTCATCTCCGGCCTGACCGTGATGGTCGCGATGGCCGGCATGTTCCTTACCGGCGACAAGACCTTCGCGTCCCTCGCGCTGGCCACGATCCTCGTCGTCGCCGTGGCAGTGCTCGGGTCGCTGACCGTCCTTCCCGCCGTGCTCTCGCGGCTCGGCGACAAGGTCGAACGTGGGCGCGTCCCGTTCGTCGGCCGCCTCCGCCGTGACGACGGGGAAGGGCGAGTCTGGGGGGCGATCGTCGATCGCGTCCTGCGACGGCCCGCCGCTCTCCGCTGCCGTCGCAGCCGGCCTGCTTCTGGCGCTCGCTGCGCCGGCGTTGCAGCTCCGCCTCGCGGCGCAGGGACCGGAGTCGTTCCCGAGTCGATCGCGGTCATCAAGACGTACGACCGGATGCAGCAGGCGTTCCCTGGCTCGGCGCTGCCCGCGAACGTGGTCGTCAAGGCGACGAACGTGCGGACGCCGGCGATGCGTCGTGCGATCGCACGAGCTCGAGCAGCGGGCGCTCGCGAGCGGTCGTGCGTTCGAGCCGATCACGGTCGACGTGAACAGGGAGGGCACGGTCGCGAACATCACCGTCCCGATCGCAGGCAACGGAACCGACGCTGCCTCGAACGCGTCCTTCCGCATGCTGCGCAACGAGGTCGTCCCCGAGACGGTCGGCGCCCTTCCGGACACGCAGGCCGGAGTCACCGGGCAGACTGCCCAGTGGAGGGACGAGGCGGACGCACTGAAGTCGAACCTGCCTCCCGTCGTCGCCTTCGTCCTCCTCTTCGCCTTCAGCCTGATGCTGGTCGCGTTCCGCTCGATCGTGGTCGCGGCCAAGGCGATCCTGCTCAACCTGCTCTCGGTCGCCGCAGCCTACGGCGTGCTCGTGCTCGTCTTCCAGCACGGCGTCGGCAAGGGTCTGCTCGGCGTCAGCTCCGCAACCGGGATCGACGCGGTCGTGCCGCTGCTCCTGTTCGTGATCCTGTTCGGCCTCTCGATGGACTACCACGTGTTCATCCTGAGCCGGATCCGGGAGACGTTCGACCGCGGCAAGAGCATGGACGAGGCGGTCGCGCACGGCATCAAGTCCACCGCCGGAGTCGTCACGAGCGCAGCGATCGTCATGGTCGCGGTCTTCGCGATCTTCGCGACGCTCTCGTGGCCGTTCTTCAAGCAGTTCGGCGTCGGGCTCGCTGTGGCGATTCTCATCGATGCGACGATCGTCCGGGCGGTGCTCCTGCCCGCGTCGATGAAGCTCCTCGGCGACTGGAACTGGTACCTGCCGAGCTGGCTCGAGTGGCTTCCGCGACTCGGCGCGCCCGAGCCTGAGATCGAGGCGGTGCCGGTCTCGACGTCAGGGGCGCTCGACGCACGTCCCTCGACGAGCTGACGTTGTGCTCTCGAAGCCCGCGGGCTCCGTGCTCCGCGGGCTTCGACGGCTACCTGGGGCTCGACCCGCACCGTGCTCGACGCGATCAGGCCTGCAGTGCGGTCAGAACGGCGACGCCCGCCACGATCGTCCCCACGCCGACGAGCTGCACCCTGGTCAGGCGCTCGTGGAACAGGAAGTAGGCAGCGACAGCTGCGATAGCCGCGAACTGCGACGCCAGGACCGCGGCGACGGCGACACCGTGGCGCGAGCCGACCGCGAACAGTGCGAACCCGACGACTTCGGCAATCCCTGCGGTGACCACGAGTGGAAACGCCGACCGCGTCACACGAAGCCTCGAGCTCGCCACGAGAGGGACGAAGACCAGCAGCACTCCCAAGATGCGGGGTGGCGCAACGGCCCACGCGATCGGCAGCTCCGCACTTGCACGAGCGGTCGCGTAGATGCTCGTCCCGAACGCGCACGCTGCGAGGAGGGCGTAGGCGGGGACGGTGCGGGCGCGGCCGACGGCGCTCGACACGTCGGACGGCTCCGCGGTCGTCGCCGCAAGAACGATCCCGACGGCGATGACACCGAGCATGGCAGCGGACCCCGCCGCCAGGTGCTCCCCCGCGAGGACTGCCAGAACTGCGGCGATCGCGCCTTCCGTCGAGACGATCGGGCCGACGATGCCCACCTTGCCCGTCTGCAGCGCCCTGTACACGAAGAGGAGGCCGACGAGGTTCCCGAGCCCTGCCAGAAGGAGCCAGGCACCTGAGCTCCCGTCGAGCCGGTCGGGAACGCCTTCGATCGCCATCCACGGCACGACGATGCAGAACCCCGCGAGCATCACCCAGGCGAGCACCGATGCGGAGCCGATCATCCGCGTCGCACGCGACGTGCACAGGAGCGTCACGGCCCACGCGAGCGCCGCACCAAGTCCACCGAGGATCGCCATCGAGTGCTGTAACGAAGATGCGGTGCCGAGGATTCGCCGCGCTGGACGATCGTCGACCGATCTCTCCTAGCGCAAGATGCCAAGGGACAGCTCCCACAGCCGCCTGCTCGAGTCAAGTCGCCGCGTCCTCCGGGAGTCCTTTCACCACGACGCCCCGGATTCCGAGTGTGACGACGATCGCCTGGCCGTCTTGTAGTAGGTGGAGACCCACTCCGGAGTGTCCGGGTCCCATCCGGCTCGGAGCGCGAGTGCGACGCTGAGAGCAAGGGGGGCCGGAAAGGCGGTGATTGGCGAGACACGCCGGTCAGCCTCCACGCCTCCTGGCGCCTGCAGCACCTGGGCACCGCGGGCTCGGCAGATTTCCTCCGCTTCCACGATGAGGTCGTCCCCCGAAGTCGGAAGGCTGAGGGCGAGCTGCGTCGCGTTGAGCGAGGTCATCGCTGCTGTCGCTCCCTCTCGCGTTTCGACTCCTTCGCACGGGATGCGTGCGATTTCCTTGATGAGCAGGGCACCCTCGAGGGCGGCGGCCCATGCGGTCCCCGTCCCGAGCACGATCGCTGCGGATGGCGTCCTCACGCTGCCGAAGCTCTCGTCCGCCCAGCGCTCAGCGGAACGAAGTGCCCGTTCGCACGCCCCGGGAGCCCCCGCCACGGCCCTGCGCAGACCTTCGTCCGAACTTACCTCGGCCCAGATGGAGAGACAGGTGAGCACCGCGCCGCAGAACGCCTGAGTGTGAGTCACAGCTCTCTGGGCCGGGATCTTGACCACGGCCTTGGCGCCCGCTGTCACGCCGATCGTCGACTGGTTGGTCCCGGTCACTGTCGCGAACGGCTGCGGGAAGCCAGGGCTCTCGATCGCCTCGATCACGTCGCGTAGCTCCCCGGAGGACGAAATGGCGAGGAGCACGTCACCCTCTCTCCACTGAAATGCCCCTCTCGCGAGCAGCCCGCTCGGAACGGCCACGACCTCGATCGGGCGTGCGCTCCCCTCCAGCGAGGCGAGCCAGAGGGCCTGGGCAACGTAGTACGAAGCGCCGTTGCCGCTCGCAACGATGCGCCGGCTCGTGCTCCGGCCGAACAAGCTCGCGACGTCCGCGAAACCCTCGGACTCGTCGAGCGTCGTCTGAAGCGCTTCCGGCATCTCGAGAGCATCCCGCCAGACGCCCGTGGATCGGATGTCTTCGCTCATCGAGTCCCCAATTCGCTCGTACCGACGCGAGGTGCCGCCAGGCCGAGCAGTCGTATCGACAACAGGCACAGGGCGGCGCTGAGGAGATACGGCCATGCATCTCGCGTCGCGCCCGCCAAGGCGCCTCCGGCCGCGGCACCGATGGCGAACCCTGGCGGCCACAGGGCGCTCATGAGGCCGAAGCCGAACGCCTGGTCGAAGCCTTCGCGCTCGAGGGTCCGGGACAGCAGTGCCAAGGCAGGCGTCCAGAGCGTCGCGTACGCCACCGCGGCCGCCACCATGATCGCGGCGTAGACAAGCGCTCGCTCATCCAACACCAGGAGCGCGGACGCCGAGGCCGACACGATCAGTCCCACCCGCAGCAGCGCTGTGTGGCCTCTGGCGTCGGCCACTCGGCCGATGCGGGGGTTGAAAGCAGCCTGAAGCAGTGCTGCGATTGCGAAGACGGCCCCGATTGCCCCTGGACCCAGCCGAGCTCGTCCAGCCTGAGCGGCGCCAGGACGCCGAGGACACCCAGCAGGAGCGCCGTCAAGGCGATCAGCCACGCCGCGACGGGAACGGCTCGATTGCTCACGAGTGCGCGCAGCGGAAGCGCAGCGAGACGCTCGGCGCGCGGCGGCCCCGGGATCGCAGCCGCGACGGCGGCGACGAGCAGGGCGACCGCCGTAACGATCGAGAATACGAGTGCCAACCCGACCCAGGCGGCGATTGCCCCGAGCAGCGGCCCGACGAGCTCCCCGGAGAAGGTGGCGGCGAACGTCACGCCGAGCAACTCGCCGCGCCTGGCGGGTGGGGCGACGGCGGCCAGCCACGCCAAAGCGCCCGTGTAGGCGAACGCGCTCCCGGCTCCCTGGCCGATTCTGGCTGCGAACACCAGCCACGCAGACTCGGGAATCGTGAAGGCCGCGCTGGAGACCGCGAGCAGGATCAGCCCGGCGACAACGGTGGCCTTGACCCCGAACCGACGCGCAGCCCAGATGCTCGGCAGGGCTCCCATGAATGCGCCCGCTGCGTAGGCCGACGTGAGCAGCCCTGCGCTCGCCTTCGACAGTCCGAGCTCTTCCTCGAAATCCGGGAGGAGCGGTGCGAGAACGGAGAACAGGAGCGCCTCGAAGAAGCCGACCGCGGAAGCCAGCACGAGGATCCGCCGCCAGTCGGTGCCGCTCACGAGGTAGCGCGCCTACTGCTCGTCGGAGGGCCGGGTGTGATCGTGGAGGTGTTCGATATGTGACGGCAGCTCCAGCCGCAGATCCAGTGCGGCAAACGACGAGTCGACCGACACCGACGCGCGGTTCGCCACCGATTCGCGCGCGGCGGCGATGACGTCGAGCAGGTGGAGATCATGCTCGAGGCTGGCGAGCGGTGGGCGACCGTCACGGATGCAGGAGAGCACCTCGCGGAGACCGTCGGCCCAGAGCCACGTCGGCTCGATCGCGTCGTGCTCCTCCCACGAGCCGCCCGCGTTGCGCCAGACCTCGAAGCCGCGCGGATCCCAGTCGTCCCCGAGAAGGTTCGCGGTGCCCTCCGTGCCGTACAGCTCGAGCGCCGGTCGCCGGTAGCGCTGGATCGCCTGGCTCGAGACGACGGACGAGAGGGCGCCCTCCGCGTGGCGCAGGATGACGTGCGACACGTCCGGGTCCGGGCTTCCGATCTCGACGCCGCGGACCTCTCGCGTCTCCACCGCGACCGCCTCCGCGGCGAGCACCTCGACGACGGGGCCGAGGAGCGCGGTCAGGCTCTTGAGGTTGTAGATGCCGGCCTCACCGAGCGGGCCGGGCCCGCCCGAGTGGTACCACGTCGTCCAGTGCGAGCCGGCGTTGCCGTAGAGCGCCCGCGCGGAGTGGACGCGTCCCAGCACACCGTCGCCCACGATCGTCCAGAACGCGCGGAGCGTGGGAGACAGCTGGACGAACGGCGCCGCGAGCAGATGCAGGTCTCGCTCTGCGGCGAGGCGGGCCAGCGCTTCACCCTCCTCGCGGCTCTCCGCGAAGGGCTTCTCCACGACGACGTGCTTGCCGTGCTCCAACGCCAGTCGCGCGAGCTCGGCGTGAGATGCAGGCGGCGTGAGGACGACGACCACGTCGATGTCTGCCTCCACGACCTCCCGCGCGTCGGCGGCGAGCTGCGCGTCGGGGCGGCGCCGGAGAAGCTCGGGCCACGTCTCCTTCCGGCGAGCGCAGATGGGCCCCTCGCGCGCGAGGCCGCGCGGCACCAGCCGGTCCAGCACCTGGAGGTAGGCGGGCAGAACGTTGCCCGCGCCGATGATGCCGACGCCCGGCGGAACGGTCACAGCGTTTCGGAGCCGAGGTCCCGGTACAGGGCGCCGTGGACGAGTCGGACCGGCGTGTCCACACCGTCGAGGTCGCGCACGACGTCGTCGAGCGCATCCCAGCCGAGACACGGTCCACACAGCCAGGCAGCGCGGGTCCGGCCCGAGGCCGCCGATGCGGTCACAGAGGAGGTTGAGCGTCAGGCTCCGATGCTGGTCGCGCCGCTGCGAGAAGAAGGCCGCGACCTCGTCTCGCCCGACGCCAGGAGCGAAGTCGAGGTACTCCCCGTAGTAGAGGCCTTCGCGGCCCTCGACGGGCTCGAGCAGGGGCTCGTACGAGCCGGCCGTGTCGATCCTGGCCGCCAGGCGGAAGGTCTCCTCGAGGTGATCGGCCTCGCCGGAGGCGAAGATGCGCTCCCACTTGCCGATCCGCTCGAGCCCCGCGTTGCGCGAGTACCAGACCGCGACGTACTCGGGCTCCGGCCCCGTGCGGAAGGTCCGACCGAGGTTGAGCAGCAGGACGTCGTCCGAGTGCTCGCTCGACCAGCCGTACTGCCCTCGTCCGGCGGCGAAATGAAACGCCTCCACCGAGACCCCGGGCCGTCGGCTGATGTACTCGACGTAGACGAGCACTGCTCCTCCTTACTCTCGAGTGCGGGGAAGAAGGCAGACCGAGGACTCGTCCCAGCCCACACCGACGGTACTCCCGAGAACGGGCGCTGCGGCCGCGGAACCGGAAGGAAGCTCGACCTTCAGCGGCTCGTCGAGTCCCTCGACCTGCAGACGGCACGTGAACCCTGACCCACGAAACCCGACGTCGAGCACCAAACCGAGCAGCGTCCCCTCTGCCGCGCCGAGACGAATCACCTCGGGCCGCACGACGAGCCAGGCAGCACCGACAGGGAGATCGGCCGCGCACGGGGCATGCGTCGTCGACGAGCCCACCGTCACGGTCGCGTGCGTACCGCTGCGCTCGAGGACGTCCACTGCAATGACGTTCGCGTTGCCCACGAACCGGGCTGCGAACGGAGACGCCGGGCGGCGATAGATCTCCTCGGGAGTGCCTACCTGCTCGACGCGGCCCTGATCGAAGACGACGACCCGGTCCGACAGCGACAGTGCCTCGCCCTGGTCGTGCGTCACGTAGACGAAGGTGGCTCCCGTCTCGCGGTGCAGACGGCGGAGCTCCACCTCCATCTCGAGGCGAATGCGCAGATCGAGCGCGGAGAGCGGCTCGTCGAGCAGGAGGACGCGGGGCCGGTTGACGAGCGCGCGCGCGAGTGCGACGCGCTGCATCTGCCCCCCGGACAGCTCGTGGGCGCGTCGCTCTCCAAGCCCCTCGAGGCGGACGAGCGAGAGCGCCTCGGCGACGCGGTCGGCGACCTCGCCCTTCGACCGCCCGCCGATGCGAAGGCCGAAGGCCACGTTCTCGAATACGTCCAGATGCGGGAAGAGCGCGGCTCGCTGGAACACCATGTTCACCGGCCGCCTGTGCGGAGGCACCCGCGTGAGATCCTGTCCCTGCAAGAGCAGCCGGCCTTCGTCCGGCCGGACGAACCCGGCGATGATCCGGAGAAGCGTGGTCTTCCCGCAGCCGGACGGGCCGAGGAGCGTCACGAGCTCGCCCTCGTCGATCGAGAGCGAGACGTCGTGCAGCGCCGTGACACGCCCGAAGCGCTGCGTGATCCCCTCGAGCACGAGGTGGCTCTGTGCGCTCACGCGGGGCGTCCGCCCAGGAGCGTGTCCTCGGCCCCGCGGGCCCGCCCTCGCGCCGCTCGCACGACGAACAGGAAAGCGACGACCCAGAGCAGGAACGTGATCGACATGAGCAGCGTGGAGACGACGTTGATCGACGGGTCGACGGTACGCCGCAGCTGCGAGAAGACGAACAGCGGAAGCGTCGGGTCGGGCCCGACGACGAAGAACGTGATGATGAACTCGTCGAAGGAGAGGGCGAACGCGAGCGCCGTCGCCCCCGCGAGGACCGGCCAGATCTGCGGCAGCGTCACCTTGCGGAAGATCGTCCACGAGGATGCACCCAGATCCGCGGCCGCCTCCTCGAGCGCAGGATCGAGGCGGTCGAGGGCGGCTTTCGCGACGAGGAGGAAGTAGGGAAAGACGTACACGAAGTGGGCGAGCGCGACGGTCGTGAGCGAGAGCTGGACGTCGAGGCGCGCGAAGTAGACCAGCATCGCGATCCCGACGAACAGTCCCGGCAACGTGATGGGCAGGAAGAACACGACTGCGAGCGGAACCCGAAAGCGGGGAGCGCAGCGCGTGAGCCCGTAGGCGGCCGCGGTGCCGATCACAAGCGTGACGAGCGAGACGCAGACGGCAACCAGGAGTGAGTTCCAGAAACTGCTGACGAAGATCTCGTTCCCGAGCGTCTCGCGGTACCAGCGCAGCGAGAACCCCTCGAACGGGAACGTCACGGTCCCCAGCGAGTGGAACGAGAAGAGCACGACGAGCGCGAGCGGGAGGAAGAGGAACACCAGCGCGGCGATCGTGATCGCGAACGTGACGGGACTCCGCTCGGTGACGTTCACGTTACGAACCTGATGCGATCAAGGCGGAGGAGGCGCAGGGCGAGCGCGACGAGGAGATAGAGGAGCAGGAACGCCCCG
>CAVYQX010000005.1:0-241822 GCA_963770715.1 uncultured Gaiellaceae bacterium | reverse complement strand
GCACATCGCGGATCACCTCTGAGCCGGCAGACGTGTCGGCGGCGTTAGGCTCGACGTCCATGATCACCTGCGATATGTGAGATGCATAACTGTTGACGAGCCTACACTACTGAGCATGAGCGCGGCATCCCAGCCCGGCCATTCCACGCTCCTTCCTGCCGGCTTGACGCGGCGGCTCGGCTTCATGCTCGTGCGCGCGAGCGCCGGCATGACGCGGCTCGGCGCGGCTACTCTCGCCCCTCTCGGCATCGATGGCCGCCACTTCGGCGTGCTCGCCGTGCTCAGCGAGCTCGGACCGGTCTCCCAGCAAGCCTTGGCCGACATCCTCGCCGTCGACCGCTCGACGATGGTCGCCTTCGTCGACGAGCTCGAGCGAAGAGGCTACGTGCGCCGCGGCCGAAACCCGGGCGACCGGCGCGCGTACGCGCTCGAGCTCACGCGGAGCGGTGCCTCCGCGCAGCGGGACGCGGCCGAGCTGCTCGAGGGCTGCGAGCGCCACTACCTCGAGCCCCTCACCGCCGCAGAACGACGGCAATTGCTCGAGCTCCTCGGCCGCGTGGTCGCTCGTGACGCCAGCGAGACCTGAGTGGCGCTCACCGCACGCCGGCGCATGCTCGTGTCTCGGGGGTATGGCTCGTGGTGACAAGGATGGGAATCTGTCTGACGGTTGGTAGTCGTCGTTCTCTCGCGGGGAACCGAGGAGGGCTCTCTCGATGATCACGTAACCGTTCGGCTCCACTGGCCCGACCGTCTCGAACGTCGGCGCGGTCCGGGGCGCTGATCGACACGTGCGGTGACCTTGGCCCGGGCGCTGTTGCATAACCTCGACGATCTCCCATCCCTCGTGGGCCGCTACGCGGCCGATCTCCTCTCGCTGGAGGTCGGGCGAGAAAGACCTGTCGCCCCCGCGCCCGCCGACTCGGCTCACGCGTACGTACCCGACCGCCCGGTTCTTCGCTTGCGTGTCACGCCCCATCGCTAGATTCCCTCAAGATCATGGCCGCAACCTCGGATCAGAAGCTCGCTCGAGTCCGCACCCTCGTATCAGAAGCTCGCCAAGGAGCACCTCTGGATGCACTTCACCCGCATGGGCGAGTTCGGCACCGCGGACGTGCCGATCATCGTCCGCGGCGACGGGCTGCCACCTCGAGGACTCGAACGGTCGGCGCTACATCGACGCGCTGGCCGGGCTCTTCTCGGTCAACATCGGGTACTCGTTCGGCGACGAGATCGGCCAGGCGGCGCACGAGCAGATGCGCGAGCTGCCCTTCTACACGAACTGGTCGTACGCGCATCCGCGCGCGATCGAGCTCGCCGCCGAGGTCGCGTCGCTCGCGCCGGGTGACCTCAACCGCGTCTTCTTCTGCTCGGGCGGCTCGGAGGCCGTCGAGTCGGCGTGGAAGCTCGCGCGCCAGTACTACAGCGCGCGCGGCGAGAAGCACGTCCGCGGCCTCGTGACGCCGGGCGCCCGTGCGGGCGCGCAGGAGCCCGAGGTCGACCACGACGCGATCGTCGCCGTCGGCCTTGGCGCCGCAGCGCCGCTACAAGGCGATCGCGCGCCACATCGCCTACCACGGGACGACGCTCGGCGCGCTCTCGATCAACGGCATTCCCGCGCATTCGCGCGCCGTTCGAGCCGCTCGTCGCCGAGGTGCGGCACGTCTCGAACACGAACCGCTACCACCGTCCGCCCGAGGAGACCGAGGCGCGAGTTCACGCAGTTCCTGCTCGACGAGCTCGAGCAGGCGATCCTCGGCGATGGGGCCGGAGACCGTGTGCCTCGTGCACATGGAGCCGGTGCAGAACGCCGGCGGCGTGCTTCACGCCGCCCGAGGGCTACTGGCGCGGACGTGCGCGAGATCTGCGACCGCTACGACATCCTGCTCTCGGCCGACGAGGTCATCACCGCCTTCGGACGGCTCGGCCACTGGTTCGGCTCCGAGCGCTACGACATCCGGCCGGACATCGTCACGAGCGCGAAGGGCCTCTCGTCCTCGTACGCCGCGATCGGCGCCGTGGTCGCGACGGACAGGGTGATGGAGCCGTTCATGGGCGAGACGTCGATGTTCTCGCACGGGATCACGTTCGGCGGGCACCCGGTCATGTGCGCGATCGCGCTCAAGAACATCGAGATCATGAAGCGCGAGCGGATCCTCGAGCACGTTCGCGACGAACGAGGACGCGTTCCGCACGACGCTCGCCCAGCTCCTCGACATCCCGATCGTGGGCGACCTGCGAGGAACGGGCTACTTCTGCGCGATCGAGCTCGTGAAGGACAAGGACACCCGCGAGACGTTCTCGGACGAGGAGTGCGAGCGGCTCCTGCGCGGCTACCTCTCGACGGCGCTCTGGGACGCCGGGATGATCTGCCGCGCCGACGACCGTGGCGACCCGGTCATCCAGATCTCGCCGCCGCTCGTCGCCGGGCAGGCCGAGTTCGACGAGATCACGTCGATCCTCGGCGACGTGCTGACCGAGGCGTCGGCGCTCATGCGCTCGTGACCCCGTCCTCGACGGCGTAGAGCCGCCACTCGCCCGGCACGCCCTTGAGCGTCGTGCGTTCCACGGTCGGCGAAGGTCGATCCCGGATCCGACGACGAGATCCTTGACCGTGCTCGATGTCAGCACCTCTCCCGGCGCTGCGAGTGAGGCGACGCGTGCCCCGATGTGGACGGCGATGCCCTCGACGCCCGTCTCCGCGAGCTCGATCTCACCCGTGTGCAGGCCGGCTCGAATGTCCACGCCGAGCGGAGCGAGCGCCCGTCGAACGGCCGCGGCGCAGCGAACGGCTCGCGCCGGCCCGTCGAACGTGGACAGCGTGCCGTCCCCTTCGACTCGAATCACCCTTCCGCGGTGACGATCGAGCTCGCCGCGGACCACGCGGTGGTGCTCGGCGAGAAGCTCGGTCCAGCGCCGATCGCCGAGCTCCGCGGCACGCTCGGTCGAGCCGACGATGTCGGTGAAGAGCACGGTGGCGAGGACGCGGTCGGGCTCGCGGGCGCGCCGTGAGCCCGTGAGGAACTCCTCGACCTCGTCGACGATCGCGTCGATGTCGCCGACGAACGGAAAGTGGTCGTCTCCCGGTAGCTCGACGTACTTCGCGTCGGGAATGTGCTCGGCCAGGTAGCGGCCCGACTCGACCGGGATGACACGGTCTCCCGAACGGTGGATGACGAGCGTCGGAACGCGGATCGCGGGCAGAACCTCCCGCACGTCGATCTCCATCGTGACCTGGAACCACGCGCGCGCCGACGCGGGCGTCCCCGAGAAGCGCTGCGCCTGCGCGTACCAGGCCTGGAAGCGGTCGTCGTCGGCGAGCGAGGGGGCGATCGAGCGGGCGCCGAAGCCGGGCCTGCCCCACCGCTCCTCGTACCCGTCGAGGATCCGCTGCTGTGTCTCCGCGTCGAGACCCCACGGGTAGTCAGGCGCCCATCCCCGCCGGGCGTAGGAGGCGCCGAGCACGAGGGCCGACGTGCGCTCGGGAAAGGTGGCTGCGAACAGTGCGCACATGGGACCGCCTTCTGCGCCGCCGAAGAGCGCCGCGCGCTCCGAGCCGGCGGCGTCCATCACTGCGCCGATGTCGTCCATGAGCTCCTCGAACGAGCCGAGTGCCAGGATGCGATCCGACAGCCCCGTACCGCGACGGTCGAAGACGATCAGTCGCGAGAAGGAGGCCATCCTCGCGAAGAACGTCGCGTAGTCCGGCCACCACTGGTTCTGCTCGAGGTGGGAGAGGTAGCCAGGGGCGAACACGAGGTCGATCGGGCCGTCCCCGTGCACCTGGTAGGCGATGCGCAGCTCGCCGCTCTTCGCGTACCTGCGTCTCGGCTTCCACGGTGGAAGTCTCCCACCTAGACTCTCGCGCCATGCGCCTGTTCAGCCAGAACGTGAAGGTCGAGGCCTTGAAGCGAGCGCCGCTCTTCGAGGGGCTCTCGAAGAAGGAGCTCACGACGCTCGCGGCGGCGTCCGACGATCTCGAGGTCGAGGCGGGGACGGTGCTCTGCCGCGAGGGGCGCATCGGGCACGAGTTCTTCGTCATCGTCGACGGAGAGGCCGACGTCACGAAGGGCGGAAAGCGGGTCGCGACCCGCTCGGGCGGCGACTTCGTCGGCGAGATCGCGCTCCTGAGCACGACGAAGCGCACGGCGACCGTGACCGCGACGACGCCCCTGCGCTGCTTCGTCCTCACGCGAGTCGGCGTTCCGGCGCGTCCTCGAGGAGAGCCCGTCGGTGCGGCTCAAGGTGCTGCAGGCCCTCGCGGAGCGGCTCGCCGCCGACAGCGACGTCTAGGGCGCTAGGCGTCTCTCGCGCAGCGGAAGCCCGCGAAGGCCTCGCGGCGCTCCGGGCTCTCCCAGCGGCGAAACGACGTGCGCGCGACGAGCGCGTCCGTCGCCCAGGAGCCGCCGCGGAGGACCCGCACGTCGTCTCCGAAGTTCACCTCCGAGCACTCCGGGTAGGGGAAGGGGAGGAACCCGGGATAGGGCTCGAAGGGCGACGACGTCCACTCCCAGACATCGCCCACCATCTGCACGCAGCCGACCGGGCTGACGCCGCCCGAGTACGAGCCGGCCGGGGCGGGAGAGAACCGCCTGCGGTCGAGGCTCGCCTCGAAGCCCATCCAGGCCTGCCCCCAGGGGTAGCGGAACTTCCCTTCGTGGTCGTGCCAGCCGGCCGCGCGCTCCCACTCGAACTCGGTCGGGAGTCGCTTGCCCGCCCAGTGCGCGATACGCCTCGGCCTCGTAGAACGAGACGTGCTGCACGGGCTCCCACGGTGTGATGGGCTCGGTCCGGCCGAACCGGACGCGTTCCCAGCCGAAGCTCGAGCGCTCCCAGTAGAGCGGAGCGTCGATCTTCTCGCGCTCCCGCCATGCCCAGCCGGCCTCGCTCCAGTGCTTGTGCGTGTGATAGCCGCGGCCGTCCAGCGAACTCCGCGAACTCGCCGTTCGTCACCGGTGCCCGGTCGATCCGAAACGCCGGCAGCTCGGTGTCGTGCGGCTCGAGCTCATTGTCGTACGCCCACGGCTCGTACATCGCGCCGAGCGTGAAGGTGCCCCCCGGAACGACGATCTCGGCCGGCCCCCCCGGAGCGCGATCGGGCGCCGCGGGCTCGACGACCCGGTACTCGGAGTCCGTCGCGGCCCTGCAGGGCCTCGAGCATCGACTCCTGCGACTGCAGCTCGTTCTGCAGGACGAGCCCGAAGACGTAGCCGCGCCTGACGAGCACGTCGGGCGCCTCCAGGTTGATGCGCTCGAGCATGTCGAGCGAACGCTCGCGCACGTCCGCCGCGTATGCGCGCACGGCCGACGGCTTCAGGGTCGGGAGCTTCGCGCCGTTCGAGCGCTCGCGGCGAAACGCGTCGTAGACGTGGTCGTGCACGTCCGGGATCGGACGCGCGTCGCCGACCGTCTGGAGGATCCAGAGCTCCTCGAAGCGAGCGACGTGCGCGTAGCTCCAGACGAGCGGAGGAACGTGCGGCGAGACCTGCGCGGCGAGCTCGTCGTCCGATACGGGCGCGAGGAGCTCCTCCGTCGCAGTGCGCCCGCGCTCGAGCGCCCGCCGTATCTCGTTGCGGGTCTCCATAGTCGCACTGTGATGGAATGCGCGGACAGCGCAAGAGCGCAGGCGGGGGAACTGACGTATTGTTTCGCGGCTGCGTCTGAGAGGAAGGAGCCGGGTGGATGAGTGAGAGCGCCAATGGCGCGGTCGTCGTCGCGCACGACGTGACCCGCCGCTACGGAGAAGGAGACACCGCCGTCGACGCGCTGCGTGGCGTCACGGTCGAGATCGCACCGGGCAAGGCGACCGCCGTGATGGGGCCGTCGGGCTCGGGCAAGTCGACCCTCATGCACATCCTCGCGGGCCTCGACAAGCCGACGTCCGGCTCGGTCGGGATCGCCGGGACCGAGATCACGACGCTCGGCGACAACGACCTGACCAAGCTCCGCCGCGAGCACATCGGCTTCGTCTTCCAGTTCTTCAATCTGCTGCCGATGCTGAACGCGAAGGAGAACATCCTCCTGCCGCTCACGATCGCCGGTGAGAAGCCCGAGGACGGTTGGCTCGAGCAGCTCGTCAAGGACGTCGGGCTCGAGCAGCGGCTGTCGCACCGGCCCTCCGAGCTCTCCGGCGGTCAGCAGCAACGCGTCGCGATCGCACGCGCGCTCATCTCCAAGCCGACCGTGCTGTTCGCGGACGAGCCGACGGGCAACCTCGACTCGGCGACGAGCGGCGAGATCCTCGAGCTGCTGCGGCGCTCCGTCGAGGACTACGGCCAGACGATCGTCATGGTCACGCACGACGCCCGTGCAGCGGCCGTCGCGCACCGCGTCCTGTTCCTCGCGGACGGCGCGATCGTGCGCGAGCTCGGCGAGTGCGACGCACACACCATCCACACCGTGCTCGAGGAGCTCGCCGCGGCGTGACCAGCGCTCGCCTTCGGCTCACCCCCGTCGGCCGATGACGAAGGTCGCCCTTCGCGGCCTCGCGGGGCGCAAGCTCCGCGCCGTCCTGACCGGCATCGCGATCGTCCTCGGCGTCGCGATGATCAGCGGCACCTACATCCTCACGGACACGGTCCAGAAAGCCTTCAACGAGCTGCTCGTCGACTCGTACGCCGGCACCGACGCCGTCGTCACCGGCAAGGGCCTCGACATCTCGATCGACGGCGACAAGCCGCCTCCGCCGCCGGTCGACGCGTCGCTCCTCGACACCGTGCGCGGGGTCGACGGGGTGGCACTCGCGACCGGGAGCATCCTCGACGAGAACAACACGAAGCTCCTGACGCCGGAGGGCGAGGCCGTCAACTCGGAGGGCTGGCCGACGCTCGGGTTCGGGCTGGACTCGGACCCGGCGCTGTCCCGCTTCAACCCGCTCACCCTGCTCGAGGGCACTTGGCCGACCGCCGACGACGAGGTGGTCCTCGACGAGGGTACGGCGGACGATCAGGGCTACGAGGTCGGCGACACCGTCGAGGTCTCGACGCTCGAGCCGAAGCGAGGATTCGAGGTCGTCGGAGTCGCGCAGTACGGCGAGGTCGAGAGCCTCGGGGCGATCAGCTTCGTCGTCTTCACGATTCCCGCGGCGCAGGAGTTGCTCGGACGCGAGGGACAGTACGACGCGATCTCGGTTGCGGCGACAGAGGGCATCTCCGAGGACGACCTCGTCCAAGCCATCCAGCCCGCCCTGCCAGACGATGCCGAGGTCGTGAGCGCGAACGCGGAGGCCGAGGAGCAGGCCGACGAGGTCAGCGAGTTCACGTCGATCTTCCGCTACTTCCTCCTCGCCTTCGGCGCCATCGCGCTCTTCGTCGGCGCGTTCGTCATCTTCAACACCTTCTCGATCACGGTCGCGCAGCGCACGCGCGAGTTCGCCACGCTGCGGACGCTCGGCGCGTCGCGCCGCCAGGTCCTCGGCTCCGTGATCCTCGAGTCACTCGTGATCGGCTTGCTCGCGTCGCTCGTCGGCCTCGGCCTCGGGCTCCTGCTCGCCGAGGGGATCGAAGCGCTGTTCGGCGCTCTCGGTGTCGAGCTGCCGAGCGCGGACCGCGTGTTCGCGACACGGACGATCGTCGTCTCGCTCGTCGTCGGCATGGGGATCACGCTCCTCGCCGGGCTCTTCCCGGCGATACGCGCCACGCGCGTCCCGCCGATCTCCGCCGTACGCGAGGGCGCGACGCTCCCGCACGGTCGCTTCCACCGCTTCACGCCGTGGATCGCAGGGCTCGTCATCGTCGGCTCGCTGCTCCTTCTCGCCCGTGCGATGTTCACCGACGAGCTCGGGACAAGCGATCGCCTCCTGTCCATCGCCGGTGGCGTGCTCCTCCTGTTCCTCGGTGTCGCGATGCTCTCGTCGAAGCTCGTCACCCCGATCGCCGCCCTCGTCGGCGTCCCGGCCCGCCGCGCAGGAGGCGCTGCGGGGCGGCTCGCCAGTCGCAACTCCGTCCGCAATCCGAGCCGGACCGCCGCGACCGCGGCCGCGCTCATGATCGGGATCGCGCTCGTCTCGTTCATCGCGACGCTCACGAACGGCATGAAGGCGTCGAACCGCGAGGCGATCGAGGAGCAGATCGCCGCCGACTACGTCGTCACGTCCTCCGACGGCTACACGCCGTTCGTCGCTGCCGCGGGCGACGCGCTCGGGGCATCACCAGCAGCCGAGGTCGTGACGAGCGTCCGCTCGGACGGCGGTCTCGTGGACGACGTCACCACTGAGGTCGGAGGCATCGAGCCGGACACGATCGCCGACGCCTACATCTTCGACTGGAAGGAGGGCGACGAGAGCGTGCTCGCGACCCTCGGAATGGACAAAGCCATCATCAGCTCGAACTACGCCGAGGACCACGACATCTCGGCAGGCGACGTCCTCACGCTTCGATCGACGGCCGACAAGGCCGCGGAGATCACCGTCGTCGGCACCTTCGAGCCGCCGCCGTTCTACCCTCTCATCGAGAGCGTCAACGTCTCGACGCAGCTGTTCGACTCGCTGTACGACCGTCCCCGCAACCGCTGGACTTGGGCAAACGTCGCCGGCGAGCCGAACGACGAGAACCGCGCGCAGCTCGAGGCGGCGATCGCCGGCTTCCCCGACACGCAGCTGGAGACGCGCGATCAGTGGATCGAGCGCGAGGAGCAGGACTTCAACGAGTTCATCTCGTTTCTCCTGGCGATGCTCACGCTCGCCGTGTTCGTGAGCATCTTCGGGATGATCAACACGCTCGTGCTCTCCGTCTACGAGCGCACGCGCGAGATCGGGATGCTGCGCGCGATCGGCATGACCCGGCGGCAGGTGCGCCGCATGATCCGCCAGGAGAGCATCATCACGGCGCTCATAGGTGCTGCGATCGGTCTGCCGCTCGGGATCTTCCTCGCGGCCCTCGTCAACCGAGCGCTGTCCGAGTACGACGTCAGCTTCGCGATCCCGTGGGGATGGCTCATCGTGATCACCATCGTCGCGGTGATCATCGGGATCCTCGCCGCGGTCTTCCCGGCGCGCCGTGCCGCGAAGCTCAACCCGCTCGAAGCGATCGCTTACGAGTAAGTAGCCCGTACGCGCGAGGGTAACCTCGCGGCGTGGGCCGTTTCGCCGTCAGAGGGCTCCTCAGCCGCAAGCTCCGCACCGCGCTGACCGCGATCGCGATCGTCCTCGGCGTGGCGATGATCAGCGGGACGTTCGTGCTGACCGACTCGATCGACCAGGCGTTCGACCGGATCTTCACCGACATCCGCAAGGGCTCGAACGCTGTCATCTCCGGGAAGTCGTCCTTCGACATCGGAGATCAGACCGGCGTCACCGCACCCGAGCTCGACGAGGCGCTGCTGCCGCAGGTGCGCGAGCTTCCGGACGTCGCCCAGGCGGAGGGGAGCGTCGACTCCGATGCCACCCAGTTCATCGGAGACGACGGGAAGGCGGTCGTCTTCGGAGGTGCGCCGAACCTCGGCTTCTCGATCGCGAACGGCGACTCGGACTTCAATCCGCTCACGCTCATCGAGGGGAACTGGCCCGGGACGAACGAGGTCGTCGTCGACAAGGAGACGGCGTCCAAGGAGGACTTCGCCGTCGGGGAGACCGTCGGCGTGCAGGCAGAAGGGCCCGTCCAGCGGATGCGCGTCTCGGGGATCGTCCAGTTCAGCTCCGGCCTCACGATCGGCGGAGCGACGCTCGCCGGCTTCGATCTTCCGACCGCCCAGCGTCTCTTCAAGAAGGTCGGGCAGCTGGACGAGATCGCCGTGGCCGCCAAGCCGAACGTGACGGATCAGGAGCTCATTCGCCAGATCGAGGCGATCCTCCCGTCCAACGCGCAGGTCCTGACAGGGAGCGAGCAGGCGGCCTCGGATGCGGCCGACACGAACGAATTCATCTCGTTCCTGCGGACGTTCCTCCTCGCGTTCGGCGGCATCGCGCTCTTCGTCGGCTCGTTCGTGATCGCCAACTCGCTCTCGATCACGATCGCCCAGCGCACGCGGGAGTTCGCGACGCTGCGGACGATCGGGGCGACCAACCGGCAGATCCTCGGCTCTGTGATCGTGGAGGCGCTCATCGTCGGCATCGTGGCGTCGATCGTCGGGCTCTTCCTCGGCCTCCTGCTGGCGAAGGGGCTGTTCTCGCTGTTCGACGCCGTCGGCTTCACGCTTCCGAACACAGGGCTCGTCTTCGAGCCGCGTACGGTCCTCTTCGCGTTGGGGGCCGGCATTCTCGTGACGCTGCTCGCGAGCGTCTACCCGGGTCTGCGCGCGACCAGCGTCCCGCCGATCGCGGCCGTGCAAGAGGGCGCGGTCCTCCCGGGCGAGCCGCTCGACCGGATCCGGAACACGCGGCTCGCTGCGGCGGTGACGCGCCGCGGGCGTGATCCTCGGCGTCGTCGCCATCAGCACGAGGCCGGTGAACACGCTCGTGACGGTGCTGCTCGCGGTCCTCGGCCTGATCCTGATCCTCTTCGGTGGGGCGCTCTTCCCGTCGCGCACGGTGGGTGCGCTCGTGGCGAGCGCGCTCGGATTCGCGGCGCTCCTGTACGGGCTCTTCGTGCCCGGACCTCGGGACGACGAGCGTGCTTCTCGTGGATGGGCATCGGCGTCCTGCTCGTGTTCTTCGGGGTCGCGCGTGTGTCGACTCGGCTCATCCCCCGTCTGTCCGTGCTCATGTCGCCGATCGCGCGCTGGGCCGTCTTCCTCTTGGCGGTGATCTTCTGGCCGTTCTTCACGCTGCCGTACTGGCTCCTGCGCTACGGCGCGTGGGGGCCGGGTGCGGTCGGCCTGCGCATTCTCGCGTTCGTCGGCGGCGCGCTGATCAATCCGCTCCTGCTCGTGATCGTGCTCGTCATGTGGGTCCGCAGGGCCTTGAGCAGGTGGGAGCCCGAGTGGCCGATGGAGTTCCCGGGCGTGATCCCCGACCGCTCGACGTCACGCGTGGGTACCGAGAATGCGCGCCGCAACCCCCAGCGCACGGCGTCGACGGCGGCCGCGCTCATGATCGGGCTCGCGCTGGTCACCCTCGTCGCGACGCTCGCGGCCGGGATCATCGCCTCGTTCGAAGGCTCCGTGAACGACCTGTTCACGGGCGACTACGCGATCACGGCCCAGAACAACTTCTCGCCGATCCCGATCGACGCCGCCGAGGCCGCCGCGAAGGCGCCGGGCGTGACGGCGGTCGGGAACGTCCGCACAGGGGAGGTGCTCGTCTTCGGCGACACGCAGTTCGCGACCGCCGCCGACCCGGGGATGGCGCAGGTGGTCGACCTGGACTGGACGGAGGGGTCGCAGGAGGTCTTCTCGCAACTCGGGGAGGACGGCGTGTTCGTGGACGACTCGTTCGCGAAGGACAACGACCTCGAGCTCGGGTCATCCGTGAAGGTGACCTTCGCGAACGGGACGACAGAGACGTTCGTCGTCAAGGGGATCTTCGACCCGCCCACGGGCGGCTCACCGTTCGGCGTCGTGACCATGTCGACGACCGTCTGGGACAGCCAGACGCCGCAGCCGCGCAACGTCTACTCATTCGTGAAGATGACGGGCGGCGCGACCGACGCGAATCAAGCTGCTCTCGACGAGGCGCTCGCCGACTTCCCGAACGCGAAGGCGCAGACCCGCCAGCAGTTCATCGACAACCAGATCTCCGGCCTCAGCTCGGTGCTCAACATCCTCTACGTGCTCCTCGCGTTGTCGGTCATCGTCAGCCTGTTCGGGATCGTCAACACGCTCGTCCTCACCGTCTTCGAACGGACGCGGGAGATCGGCATGCTGCGCGCGATCGGGATGACGCGCCGGCAGGTACGGCGGATGATCCGGCACGAGAGCGTCATCACCGCGCTCATCGGGGCGGTGCTCGGGATCGTCCTCGGGATGGTCCTCGCGGCGCTCCTCATCGCCCGCGTCGACTTCCTCGTCTTCTCGTTCCCGACGACGCAGGTGATCGTCTTCGTGATCGCCGCGATCGTCGTCGGGATCGTGGCGGCCATCTTCCCGGCCCGACGCGCGGCGAAGCTCGATCCGCTGCGCGCTATCGCGTACGAATGACGCCTTCGGAGGCGAGCGCGGCGATCTCCTCGGCCGAGTAGCCGACCTCGGCCAGGACCTCGGCGGTGTGCTCCCCGACCGCAGGCGGCGCGGAGCGATGCGTCGCGCGCTCCCCGTCGAACGAGAGCGGGAGCGCCGGCAGGCGGAGGTCCGGAATGCCTTCGTGCTCCAGCGGCTGGAGCACGCCGAGCGCAGCCGTCTGCTCGGCCGCGACGACGTCGGCGACGTCGGCGACCGGGGCCGCCGGAATCCCGGCGTCAGTGAGTCGCGCGTGCCAGCTCGCTGTCGTGTCCTCGCGGAGACGCGCTGACACGATCTCGACGAGCGCCTCGCGGTTGCGCACGCGGTCGGGATTCGTGCGAAAGCGGTCGTCCGTGACGAGGTCGTGGAGCCCGAGGACGTCGCAGAGGAGCGCGAAGAGGCGGTCGTTTCCGACGGCGACCATGAGCTCGCCGTCGCGCGTGGGGAAGACCTGGTACGGCGCGACCATCGGGAACACCGTGCCCTCACCCCTCGGGACGGTGCCGTCCGCGAGGTAGCCGACGAGGTGGTAGTTGACGTACCCGAGAGCGGTCTCGTAGAGGGATGTGTCGACGACCGTCCCCTCACCGGTCCGCTCGCGTTCGAGCAGGGCAGCCACGGTCCCGAGCGCCGCCCACATCCCCGTTCCCATGTCGATGAGGGAGGAGCCGACGCGGACGCCGGGGCGGCCCGGCTCGCCGGTCATGCTGATGAGGCCGCCGGCCGCCTGCATGAGCGCGTCGTAGCCGGGCTCGTCGGCGAGCGGGCCCGTGCGGCCGTAGGCGCCGACCGAGCAGTACACGAGGCGCGGGTTCCGCGCGCGAAGCTCCTCCGCGCCGAGACCGAGTCGCTCCGCGAGCCGGGGCCGGAGGCTCTGCAGAAAGACGTCGGCCCGGTCCGCGAGCCGGAGCACCCCCTCGCGGCCCCGCTCGTCCCGGAGCGAGACGGCCAGCGAGCGCTTGCCGGCGTTCACCGCGAGGAACATCGCGCTCTCGCCGTTCCAGAACGGCGGGCCCCACGCGCGCCCGTCGTCGCCCGTGTCGGGTCGCTCGACCTTCACGACGTCGGCGCCGAGCGCCGCGAGGATCTCCGCGCAGTACGGGCCGGCGATCGACGTCGTCACATCGACGACGTGCATTCCGTCGAGCGGTCGGAGCGGCATCGGGGGATCATCACCGCTCCTTCGGTGTCAGACACCGATATCTGTCAAGACCGATTCGTGCCGGAACGGCGCCGATCGCTCCACGGGCAAGGCGGGCCCGCGAGCGGCTCCGCGATCCGCGGGCATGTCTCCGGGTCGTGAGCTCGCGCACAACGATAGGCGGCGGTGTCTGACACCGGCGCTCTGCGAGGATGCGCGCGTGCCGAGCTGGCTCGACTTCGACCAGATCGCCGAGTGGATCTCGGGGGCATGGTGGAGCTACCTCGTGATCTTCGGCGTCGCGGCCGTGGACGCGTTCTTCCCACTCGTCCCCAGCGAGACGACGCTCGTCATTGGCGGCACCTTCGCGTCGTCGGGCGACCTGAACCTCATGCTCGTGATTCTCGCCGGCGCAGCGGGAGCCGTCGTCGGCGACAACATCTCCTTCGGCATCGGGAACTGGGTCGGGGAGCGCACCGTCAAGCGGTGGTTCCGGGGCGAAAAGGCCCACCGGCGGCTCGAGTGGGCGGAGCGGACGCTCGACGAGCGCGGTGCCTACATCATCATCCTCGGCCGTTTCATTCCAGGAGGGCGCACGGCCGTGACCTTCTCGGCCGGCTACCTGCCCACGTTTCCGTGGCGGCGCTTCATCGTCTACGACGTTCCCGCCGGGCTCATCTGGGCGACGTACGGTGCGCTGCTCGGCTACTTCGGCGGGAAGACCTTCGAGGACAACCCGCTGTGGGGTGTCCTCCTCGCGCTCGGAATCGCGCTGTCGCTCGGCTTCGTCGTCGAAGCGGTCAGGCACTTCTGGGCGCGACGCTCGGCGTCGTGACTACGGTCTTCGCATGAACCGCCTGACAGGCGCGACGTCTCCGTACCTCCTCCAGCACGCCGAGAACCCGGTCGACTGGTACGAGTGGGGCGACGAGGCGTTCGAGCGAGCCCGATCCGAGAGCAAGCCGCTCCTCGTCTCCGTCGGCTACAGCTCCTGCCACTGGTGCCACGTCATGGCGCACGAGTCGTTCGAGAGCGAGACGACTGCCGCGCTCATGAACGAGCTCTTCGTGAACGTGAAGGTCGATCGCGAGGAGCGCCCCGACGTCGACGCGGTCACGATGGAGGCGACCGTCGGGATGACGGGCTCCGGCGGCTGGCCGACCACGGTCTTCATGACGCCTGAGGGGAAGCCGTTCTACGCCGGCACGTACTTCCCGCCCGAGTCGAGACACGGCCTGCCGAGTTTCCAGGAGCTGCTCCGCGCGGTCGCCGAGACCTGGCGCGAGCGACGCGACGACATCGAGCGACAGGCGACGCGCATCGACGGCGCCCTGCGCTCGACGGCCGGCTCCGAGGCGTCGACCCAGCTGCTCACGTCGTCGTTGTTGAGCGAGTCAGCGCGCGGGATCGCCGCCACGTTCGAGCCCGCGTTCGGCGGCTTCGGACGCGCGCCGAAGTTCCCGGCCGCACCCACGCTCGAGTTCCTCCTGCGCCGCGCGGACGACACGGCGCTCGCGATGGTGACCGCGACCCTCGACGGGATGGCTGCGGGAGGGATGTACGACGTTGTGGGGGGCGGCTTCCACCGCTACTCGGTCGACGACCGCTGGCTCGTACCGCACTTCGAGAAGATGCTCTACGACAACGCGCTCCTCGCTTCGACGTACCTGCACGCGTGGGTGGTCACCGGCCGCGAGAGGTACCGCGCGGTCGTCGAGGAGACGATCGTGTACATGCTGCGCGAGCTCGCGCTCGAGAGTGGCGGGCTCGCATCCGCGCAGGACGCGGACACCGACGGGGTCGAGGGGCTGACGTACACGTGGACGCCCGAGGAAGCGGCTGCCGCGGGCCTTTCCGCCGAGACTCTCGAGCCCTTCGAGCACGGCCGCTCCATCGTGCGCGGTGCGCTCGATCGGGACCTCCGCGTCCGCCTGCTCGCAGAGCGCGACACCCGCCCGCAGCCGTTCCGCGACGACAAGGCGCTCGCCTCGTGGAACGGGCTCGCGCTGGCGGCGATAGCCGAGGCGGGCTACCGGCTCGAGCGACCCGACTGGCTCGACGCCGCACGCCGGCTCGGCGCGTTCCTGCTCGGCCCGCTCTCCGCCGGCGATGGCCGCCTGTATCGCTCGACGCGCGTCGGGCGCACGAGTGGCTTCGGCTTCCTCGACGACTACGCGAACGTCGCGCACGGCCTGCTCGAGCTCCACGCCGCGACCGGAGAGCTCGAGTGGCTGCTCGAGGCGCACCGGCTCGCGCTGCTCGCCGTCGAGCTCTTCGTCGACGTGGAGCACGGCGGCTTCTACCTCTCGCCGGCGGACGGAGACGCGAGGGTGCCGCGCACGAAGGACCTCCAGGACTCGCCGATCCCATCTGGCAACTCGATGCTGGCCCAGGTTCTGTTGCGCCTGTCGCGGATCTGGGGCGACGACGAGCTGGAGCGTCGCGCGGTCACCGTCTTTCGGCTCGTGGAGCCTGCGCTGCGCCGAGCGCCCGGGTTCTTCGCCTGGGCGCTGTGCGGCATCGACCTCTGGCTCAGCGCTCCACGCGAGATCGCGATCGCCGGCGACGTCGAGTCGCCGGTCGCCCGAGCCTCGCTGGCGTCCTTTCAGCCGACCACGGTCGTCGCCGTCGGGCCGTCCGAGGAGGTGCCGCTGCTCGCCGGCAAGAACCTCGTCGACGGGAAGACGGCCGTCTACCTCTGCGAGCACTTCGCCTGCCAGGCGCCCGTCACCGAGCCCGAGGAGGTCGCCGTCTGATGCGTCTCTGCCTGATGATCGAAGGGCAGGAGGGCGTCACCTGGGACGACTGGCTGCGCATCGCACGGCTCACCGAAGAGAGTGGCCTCGAGGGCCTCTTCCGCTCGGACCACTACACGGCGATCATCCGGCCGGACGCAGACGCGCACGACGCCTGGGCGACGCTTGCCGGCCTCGCTGCGATCACCGAGCGGATCCGCCTCGGCACGATGGTCTCGCCCGCGACCTTCCGGCATCCGAGCGTGCTCGCGCGGATGGCGGTGACGGTCGACCACATCTCCGGCGGGCGCGTCGAGGTCGGGATGGGCTCGGGCTGGTACGAGCGGGAGCACGAGGCGCACGGGTTCCCGTTCCTCGACGGCAAGCAGCGATTCGAGCTCTTCGCGGAGCAGGTCGAGGTCGTCGTCCGCTCGTGGACGGAGGATCGCTTCGACCACGACGGCGCCGCGTACCGGCTCCGTGACCAGCAGGCGCTGCCGCGGCCGCTCCAGCGGCCGCATCCGCCGCTCGTCCTCGGTGGAACGGCCAAGCCGCGGTTCGCGGCCCTTGCGGCCAAGTACGCGACCGAGGTCAACACGCTCGGTGCTCCCGACGTAGAGCTGCGTGAGCGCAAGATCGCCCTCGACCGCGCGTGCACGGAGGCGGGCCGCGACCCCGCGACGCTCGGCTACTCGGTCATGACGGCGTGCTTCGTGGGTGAGACGGAGGCCGACGTCGTCGAGCGCGTGACGCGGTTCCTCGCGATCCGCGGCGGTGACGGCGACGCAGAGTCCCTGATCGCCGAGCGGCGGGACCGCTGGCTCGTCGGCAGCGTCGAGCAGGTCGCCGAGCGAATCGAAGCGCTCCGCGCGCTCGGGGTCACGCGCGTCCTGCTGCAGCACCTGAACCACGACGACGACGCCATGGTCACTCTCGTCGGGGACAGGCTGCTCCCACAGCTCAGGTAGCGTCCGGCGCCATGACCACCACTGAGCTGACGGGTGCCGAAGATGTCGTGTGGGACCTCTCCGACCTCTACGCCGGCGGCGACGACCCACGCATCGAACAGGACGTCGAGCAGACCGAATCGTCGGCGGCGGCATTTCGCGAGCGCTACTACGGCCGCGTCGCGGAGCTGAGCGCCGGCGACCTGCGCGAGGCCATCGAGGAGCGCGAGCGGATCGAGTCGACGTTCACGCGCGCGATCTACTACGCGCACCTCTGGTACTCGACCGACCAGAACGACTCGCCACGCGGCGCGCTCGTCGCGCGCCTCACGGAGAAGGGCGCCACCGTCGACACGCAGCTCCTGTTCTTCGGGCTCGAGATCGCGGCGCTCGATGACGAGCAGGCCGACGCGCTGCTCGCGAGCGACGAGCTCGAGAGCTGGCGTCACTGGCTCGGCACGATTCGCAAGTTCCGGCCGTACGTCCTCACGGAGCCCGAGGAGAAGATCCTCACGGAGAAGTCCGTGTCCGGCTTCGCCGCGTGGGACAGGCTCTACGACGAGCTCCTCTCCGCGATCAAGGTCGACCTCGACGGATCGGAGATCGGGTTCGAGGAGGCCATGTCCAAGCTGTACTCGCCTGACCGCGACCTGCGGCGACGCGCTTCCGAGGCCGTCACCGAGGCGCTCGCGCCCGGTCTCAAGACGCGCACGTACGTGTTCAACACGATCGCAGTCGACAAGTCGATCGACGACCGACTCCGTGGCTACGCGACGTGGATCTCGGCGCGCAACCTGTCGAACGACACGACCGACGAGGCCGTCGAGGCGCTCGTCGACGCGGTCGTCGGCCGCTACGACGTCGTGCAGCGCTACTACACGCTCAAGGCGAAGCTGCTCGGGCTCGAACGCCTCTCGTTCTACGACCGGATGGCGCCGCTCGCCGAGGACACGACGCAGATCGAATGGTCCGAGGCGAAGCAGCTCGTTCTCGACGCCTTCTCCGACTTCTCGGGCGAGACGGGAGACATCGTCGCGCGCTTCTTCGACGAGAGCTGGATCGACGCACCTCCCCGTGACGGCAAGCGGCACGGCGCCTTCTGCGCGACGAACGTCCCCGACGTGCACCCGTACGTGTTCATGAACTACACGGGCGAGCGGCGCTCGGTGCTGACGCTGGCCCACGAGCTCGGCCACGGTCTGCACGGGTACCTGGCTCAGCCGCTCGGCTTCTTCAACGCGTCGTCGCCGCTCACGACCGCCGAGACCGCGTCGGTGTTCGCCGAGGCGCTCACGTTCAAGCGCCTGCTCGCCCTCGAGGAGGACCCGCAGCGGCGCCTGAACCTGCTGGCGGGACGCATCGAGGACTCGATCGCCACCGTCTACCGGCAGATCGCGATGAACCGCTTCGAGGACGCGGTCCACACGACCCGCCGCAACGAGGGCGAGCTGTCGACCGAGACGTTCGAGGAGCTCTGGCTCGACTCGCAGAAGCGGATGTTCGGCGACTCCGTCGACACGGACGGCTACGCGACGTGGTGGAGCTACATCCCGCACTTCATCGGGACGCCCGGCTACGTCTACGCGTACTCGTACGGCTTCCTGTTCGCGCTCTCGATCTTCCGCAAGTACGAGCTCGAGGGAGACGCGATCGTCGAGTCCTACCTCGACGTGCTCCGCGCGGGAGGCTCGAAGCCGCCGGAGGAGCTGGCCGAGATGGTCGGCCTCGACCTGACCGACCGCAAGATCTGGGACGCGGGGATCGACGCGCTGGCCGCGGAGCTGGACGAGGCGGAGGCGCTCTCCGTCGAGATCGGGTTGGGCTAGTAGCGCGATCCGGCCGCGAAGCGGCCGGTCTTGCGCAGCCTGGGCTCGGGGCCACGCCGAGCAACGCCGCCTCGATCTCGCGGAGGCGGTCGACGTCGCCGCGCATCGCGGCGGTCGCGTCGTTGAACAGGAACGCCTCCGCGAGGCGCACGATCGCGTAGGCGAGGGTCGCCGGGTCCACCGGGGGCCGGTAGGTCCCCGCCCGCATCTCGTCTTCCACGAACCCCCTGATCTTGGTGACGGCCCGCTGATGGACGATGCTCCGGCTCGACGTGAGGATGCGGAGCCCGTCCCGCTCCAGCTCGAGGAAGCTGCGCAGCGCCGGCGCGGCCTCGAGCGCGCGGTTGATGCGATCGAACGTGTCGAGGAGCGCGCCGCCGCCCGTTCCCTTCGCCGCGGCGCGCGCCTCGTCGAAGAGCGGCTCGGCCGCCCGTGCGACGGCCTCTCCGACGAGCCCCTCCCGCGACCCGAACCAGCGGTAGACCGTCGTGCGCCCGAGCCCGAGCTCGGCCGCGATCGCCCGGACGTCGATCCGCTGCCCGTGCAGGTACCGGTGGAGCGCCGCGCCGAGGACGTCCTCGCGGCTGGCCGCCGGACGCCGTCCGCGCCGCCGCGCCATGGTTGACACCGTTTCCGTCACGTCTTCCGCGTATTGATACACGAGACGCTCCGTGTAATCATTTCTCTTTTCCCTAACCGCGACGGCGGAGGCGTCGTTTCAAGCTGTAGCAGCATCGGCGTACCCCGGTACGCTTGCGGCTGACAGGCAGGAACTCGGAGGGCTCACAAGGAGGAAGATTTCGGTGCGAAAGCTCGTTGCACTTGCGGCCGTGCTGGGTCGCGGCGCTCGCGCTGACGGTACCCGGCGCGATCGGCGGCCCGGGCCAGACGCCAGGCGTCACAGCCAAGACGATCACCATCGGCGCGACGCTCCCGCTCACAGGGACGGCGCGGCCGTACGCGCCGATCGTGCTCGGTCTGCAGACGTACGTGAAGTACATCAACGCCCGGAGAGGGCCGGACGGCGAAGCGCGGCATCATGGGGCGCCAGGTCGTCTACAAGATCTACGACGACGGCTACAACCCGGCGAACACGGTTCAGCTGACGCGTCGCCTCGTCGAGCAGGACAAGGTCTTCGCGGTCGTCGGCCAGCTCGGGACCGAGCCGGTCCAGGCCGTGCGGGCGTACCTCAACCAGCAGAAGGTCCCGCAGGTGCTCGTGGCCACCGGGGCCTCGTACTGGGGCACGCAGTACAAGGAGTTCCCGTGGACGATCGGCTTCCAGCCCGACTACATCGCCGAGGGTCGGGTGTACGGGCTGCACATCAAGGCGAACCAGCGCGGGAAGAAGATCGCGATCCTCTACCAGAACGACGACTACGGCAAGGACTACCTCTACGGTCTCCGTTCCGCGCTCGGCAAGAAGTACGCGGACGCCAACATCGTCGCCCAGGAGGCGGTCGAGTGCACGGCGACCAGCGTCGCGTCGCAGATGGCGAGAATCAAGGCCAGCGGTGCGCAGGTCCTCGTCGATCTTCGCACCTGCCCGGGCCGACCATCACGGACGTACGCGACCGGCAAGGCGCTCGGCTTCAACCCCGAGCAGATCTACCTGAACTCGGTGTCCGCGACCGCGGCGTTCATGAACATCGCGGTTGCGTCGTGCGGGTGCCGCCGTACGTCAACGGGTCCATCTCGATCGCGCTACCTCAAGGATCCGTCGAATCCGGCCCAGAACAGCGACGCCGCGCTCCAGGAGTACCGGCGCATCATGGCGAAGTACGCGCCGTCGGCCAATGCGTCGAACGGGCTCTACGTCTACGGGTTCGCGTTGGCGGAGACGTTCGTGCAGGCGATGTACAAGGCCGGGAAGAACCCGACGCGCGCGGGTCTCATGAACGCGCTCCTGAGCCTGAACACGACGAATCGGTTCGCGCTCCCGGGCGTCAAGTCTGAAGACCTCAAGACGGACCACTTCGTCATCAGCCAGATGCGGCTTCAGCGATTCAACAACGGCACTCTGGTCGCCGATCGGCCAGCTCGTCGAGGGGCGCCCGCGCTAGAGCTCGTGTCGCGCTGGAGCAGTGGCTGACTGGAGTAGAGGCCGGGAAACCGGCCTCTACTGCGTCTCGAGCCACTGCTCCCAGTAGCGCTCCATCGTCGTCTGGCGATGCGCGAGGTGGAGGAGGTCGTACGGCGCGACGTTGACCGCGCGCACGATCCACTCGCCGCCGTCTCCGAGGTCGAGCACGTTGACGCACGCCGGCGCCTGCTCGAAGTGGCCGAGGAACATCCGCTCGCCGGTGAGCGCGTAGGAGAGGAGCGCCCGGTTCACGCCGCCGTGGCAGACGGCGAGCGCCGTGTGCCAGCCGTCGTCGGCGACGAGCCGTTCGAGCGCCGGGAGCACCCGGTCGAAGAGCTCGCCGATCGACTCGCCGCGCAGGAAGCGCGCCTCGTTCGGGATCACTCCGCGGAACGCGTGCACGAACTCGCGCTCGAGCGCGTCGGCCGGGATCTCCGAGAGCCGGCCGCCCTGGATCTCGCGGAGCTCGGGCCACGACTCGGGCTCGGCCTCCGGGGCGACGATGCGGGCGGTCTCGAGCGTCGCGCGGCAGCCCGCTCGTGACGACGAGGTCGAGCTCGATCTCGCGGAACGCCTCGGCGACGGCGCGCGCCTGAGCGACCCCGTCCTCGTTCAGCGGAACCTCGGCCGGGTTCACGAGCGATCCGTCGGGTCGGAAGTAGGACACCTCCGCGTGGCGCATGAGATACAGCGCGGCGGCGCACTCGATGCGGCATAGGATCGTACGGATGCGCGATCGATGGGACGTCGTCGAGACCTCGGCTGACGCCGACGGCCTGACGAAGCCGCCGCTCCTGATTCTCGATCGCGTTCGCGACTTCCTCGACGAGCACGGCCTCGGAGCGGGAGATGTGCGCGCGCGCCGAATCGGCGAAGGCGGCGGCTCGAACTTCACGTTCCTCCTCGAGCGCGACTCGGGACGTTTCGTGCTCAGGCGACCGCCGCGCCCGCCGCTGCCTCCGTCCGCGCACGACGTCGTTCGCGAAGCGCGGCTCCAGCTCGCGCTGCGCGAGGCCGGGTTCACGCGGCTCCCCACGATCGTGGCCGTCTGCGACGACGAGGACGTGCTCGGCGTGCCGTTCTACGTGATGGACGAGCTCGACGGCTACGTGCCGACGGACGAGCTCCCCGCCGGGCTCGAGGGCGAGCCCGCGCGTCGCGCGCTCGGCGACGACCTCGTCGACGCCCTCGTCGAGATTCACGCTGCCGACGTGACGACTCCGGCGCTCGCGGCCTTCGCGCGACCGGGGAGCTACAACGAGCGCCAGGTCCGACGCTTCGCTCAGCTCTGGGAGATCAACAAGACGCGGGAGCTCCCGCAGATCGACGCCGTCGGGGTCCGTCTCGCGGCTGCGCTGCCCGAGCCGCTTCCCTCGACCGTCGTGCACGGTGACTTCCGTCTCGGGAACACGATGGTCGGGGCGGCCGAGCCGACGCGGATCCTCGCCGTGCTCGACTGGGAGATGGGCGCGATCGGCGATCCGCGCGCCGACGTCGGCTACCTCCTCGCGACGTACAGCGAGCCGGGCGGGCCGCCGAACCCGCTCGGGACGTCGCCGGTCACCGCGCTCGCCGGCTTTCCCTCACGCGCGGAGCTCGTGGAGCGCTACGCGGCGCGGAGCGGGCGCGACGTCGAGCCGCTCGCGTGGTTCGAGGCGCTCGCGCTGTGGAAGGCGGCGGTGTTCTGCGAGGCGATCTACGGGCGCTACGTGCGCGGGGAGCTCGGCGCGGAGGACGCGCGTGCCGCGCGGTTCGAGGAGGGCGTGCCGTACCTCGCCGAGGCGGCTGCCGCGGCGTTGTCCCGGGAGTGAGCAGCTCCGATGCGCGGAATGCCTTGTGACACAGCTGTCACAAGCGCGATCTCGGCGAGCGCGCGCAGCGCTTCGGGCTGCTGCGTCGAGACGAGGAGCGACGTCGCACCCGACTCGCGCCACGCGTCGAGGCGCTCGGCGAGGCGCTCCTTGGGCCCGACGAGCGCGACCTCGTCGACGAAGGCGTCCGGCACCGCCGCTGCGGCGTCGCGCTTGTGGCCGTCGAGGTAGAGGTCCTGGATCTCGCGCGCCGCCTCCTCGTAGCCGTAGCGGCAGGCGAGGTCGTTGTAGAAGTTCTGCCCGCGCGCGCCCATGCCGCCGATGTAGAGCGCGTAGTACGGCTTCAGGAACTCGCGGCCCGACTCGACGTCGTCGATGAGGATCACCGGAGCCGTCGCGGCGATGTCGAAGCCGTCCCGTCCGCTTCCGATCACGTCGCCGAACGCGCTGCGCGCCCTCTCCGGCGACCAGAAGATCGGGAGCCAGCCGTCCGCGATCTCGAACGCCTGCGCGACCGCCTTCGGGCCCATGACCGCGAGGTAGATCGGGATGTCCGCGCGCAGCGGTCGCGCCATCAGCTTGAGCGGCTTCCCGAGCCCGGTCCCGTTCGTGACGGGGATGTCGTAGTGCGTGCCGTGGTGCTCGACGACGTCGCGCCGCAGCGCCGTGCGCACGATCTCGACGTACTCGCGCGTCTTCTCGAGCGGCTTGCCCCACGGCTCGCCGTGCCAGCCCTCGACGACCTGCGGGCCGGACGTCCCGAGCCCGAGGAGGAAGCGGCCGCCCGACAGGAGGTCGAGCGTCGCCGCCGTCATCGCCGTGTTCGACGGCGTCCGGCCGGGGATCTGCATGATCGCCGAGCCGAGCTTGATCCTCTCGGTCGTCGCGCCGAGCCAGGAGAGGACGGTGACGCAGTCGGTGCCCCACGCCTCCGCGGCCCAGGCGGAGTCGTAGCCGAGCCTCTCGGCCTCCTGCGCCATCGCGATCGGCTCGAGCGGGCTCGTCCCCGGCGGGGCGTAGCCCATGTAGAACCCGAGTCGCACGCTATACCGTCCTGGACCGCGATGCGCATCGGCCTGCGATGCTAACGCCATGGCCATCGCCGACCTGCGCCCGACCGACGAGGCCGTCGAGCTCCGCGAGCGCGTTCGCGCCTTCATGGAGGCGCACGTGTACCCGAACGAGCCCGCGCTCGACCGCGAGGACGACGAGGCCGATGCGCTCATCGCGCGAGCTCCGCGCTCGTGCGAAGGACGAGGGCCTGTGGGCGCCGCACCTCCCGCCGGAGGCGGGCGGCTCGAGCGGGAGCTTCCTCGTCTACGCGCACCTGAACGAGGAGATCGGGCGCTCGATCTGGGGGCAGCTCGTCTTCAACTGCCAGGCGCCCGATGCCGGCAACGGCGAGATCCTGTGGCACTTCGGGACGGAGGAGCAGAAGCGGCGCTTCCTCGATCCGCTCGTCTCCGGCGAGGCGCGCTCGTTCTTCTCGATGACCGAGCCGGAGGTGCCGGGCTCGGACCCGACGACTCTGCGGACGCGGGCGGTGCGGGACGGCGACGAGTGGGTCATCGACGGCCACAAGTGGTTCTCGTCGGGCGCCGAGGGGGCGGCCTTCGGGATCGTCATGGCCGTCACCGACCCCGACGCCGACCCGCATCGCCGCGCGAGCCAGATCATCGTCCCGGCCGACACGCCGGGAGTCGAGATCGTCCGCGCGGTCCCGACGATGGGGCACCGCGGCCGCGGCTGGACGACGCACTGCGAGGTGCGCTACACGGGCGTCCGCGTCCCGGTCGAGAACACGCTCGGCGAGATCGGCGACGGCTTCCGGATCGCGCAGAAGCGCCTCGGCCCGGGCCGCATCCACCACGTCATGCGCTGGCTCGGCCAGATGCAGCGCGCGTTCGAGCTCATGTGCTCGTACGCGCTCGAGCGCGAGACGTTCGGCGGCCCGCTCGCCGACAAGCAGACGGTGCAGAACTGGATCGCCGACTCGGCCGCCGAGATCCAGGCGTGCCGGCTCATGACGCTCGACGCCGCGCACAAGATCGACGAGGGCGACGAGGCGCGCGTCGAGGTCTCGCGTGATCAAGTTCTACGCGGCGCGCGTCCTCCACGACGTGATCGACCGCGCCGTGCAGGTGCACGGCGCGCGCGGGCTCACCGACGAGACGCCGCTCGCCGGGATGCTCGCGATGGCGCGCGGCGCGCGGATCTACGACGGCCCGGACGAGGTGCACCGCATGGTCGTCGCGCGGCGGATCCTGAAGTCGTTCGCCGCCGGCGAGCCCTGGCGCTTCGAGTAGAGCTGCAACCCGGAAGTTCGCGGTCCGCTCGCGGACGACTAGCGCGGCCCGGGGACGCCCTTGAACTCGTAGTGGAGCGGCTCGCGGCCGGGCTGGACGATCCACGCCTCGCCCGTGCCCTCGCTCGTGTACGCGGCCCACACGCCCTCGGCCACGGCCTCGGGCGAGAGCAGCCTGAAGCCGCGCTCCGGAGGTCGTCTCGGAACCCGTTCGTCGTCAGGGCGGTGTCGGCCCAGCCGGGGCAGACCGCCTGGATGCGGATCCCGCGCTCCGCGAGCTGCGGCGCGACCGAGCGCACGAAGCCGACGACCGCGTGCTTCGTCAGCCCGTAGATCGGATCGTCGGGGATCGCGGTCAGGCCGGCGAGCGAGGCCGTCACGACGATCGTGCTCCCCTTCGGCATGACGCGGTCGAGCCGGCGCACGCCGAAGACGACGCCGTCGACGTTCACGCCGAGCGCGCGGCGGTACTGGTCGTCCGTCAGCGTCGCGAGTGGCCTTCGTCGCCGGTGATGACGCCGGCGTTGAGGCATGCGAGGTCGACGGAGCCGACGTGCTCCCAGGCCTCGGGATCGGAGACGTCGAAGCCGCTCGACGAGATCGAGCTCCTGCACGTCGAAGCCCTCGGCCGTGAGCTTCCCGACGATCGCGCTCGCCGATGCCTCCGGCGGAGCCGGTCACCAGAGCCGTCATGGAATGAGCACCACCTTTCCGGTCGATTGCCTGGACTCGATGAGACGGTGCGCCTCGGCCGCCTCCTCGAGCGGGAACTCGTGCCCCACGATCGGCCGGACGGCGCCCCCTCCCAGAGGCGGAGGACGTCCTTCGCCGCCCGCTCGACGAGAGTCGGGCCGCCGGCCGATCAGCCGGCCGAGGATAGAAGCCGTGCACGCCGATGTTGCGGCCGACGAGCCACGCTCGGGCTCACGTCCTGCCACAGCCCGCCCGCGTAGCCGACGGCGATCGGCTGTCCCGAGCGGCTTGAGGAGGCTCGAGTGACGCTGCGAACACGTCGCCGCCGACGAGGTCGAAGACGACGTCGACCGGCTCGAGCTCCCCGAGCTGCGTCGTACGTGACGCACTCGACCGCGCCGAGCGACCGCGGGGAGCTCGAACTTCTCGTCGCTCCCGACCGCCGCGACAGGGGCGCCGTTCAGCGCCCGGACGATCTGGACCGCCGCGGTGCCGACCGCGCCGGCGGCGGCGGTGACGAGCACGCGCGCGCCGAACGCGATCCGCACGAGCTCCGTGAGCGGGATCCAGGCGGTGAGGAAGGCCATCGGGAACGCGGCGCCCTCGGCGAAGCTCGCGCTCGCGGGCAGGGGAAGGAGCCAGCGCGCGGTCGACGGCGACGCGCTCCGCGTAGCCGCCGCCGCCGTCGCACGAAGCCCAGGACGCGGGCGCCGTCGAGCTCGCCCGCGATCTCCGAGCCGAGGACCGTGGGCAGCTCCGGCATCTGCGGGTACTGGCCGAGCCGGATGAGGACGTCGGCGAAGTTGATCCCCGCGGCGCGGACGTCGACGATCGCCTGCGCCGTCGGCCGCCTCGGGCTCGGGCACCTCCTCGACGACGAGCTGCTCCGGCCCGCCGACGCCCTTCAGGACGGCGGCCCTCAACGACCGGTGAACTGCGGCTCGCGCTTCTCGAGGAACGCGGCGACGCCCTCGGCGCCGTCCTCGGACTCGAGGCAGCGGCGGAAGCCGTCGGCCTCGCGCCGCAGCCCTTCCTCGAGCGAGAGGTCGCGCGTCGTCCGCGCGAGCTCGCGCAGGATCGCCGACCGACACCGGCGAGCGCGCGGCGATCGTCCGCGCGATCCCGAGCGCGGTCTCGCGCAGCTCGTCGCGCGGCACGACCTTCTCGACGAGGCCCCAGTCGTACGCGGTCCGCGCGTCGATGAAGTCGCCGGTGAGGTTCAGGAGCAGCGCGCGGCCGATCCCGACGAGCCGCGGCAGCCGCTGCGTCCCGCCGCCGCCGGGGATGAGCCCGAGCTTGATCTCCGGCTGCCCGAGCTGCGCGTCGTCGGACGCGACGCGGATGTCGCAGCACATCGCGAGCTCGAGCCCGCCGCCGAGGCAGAAGCCGTGGATCGCGGCGACGAACGGCGTGCGGGCCGCGTCCATGCGGTGACCGAGCTTCTGGATCCCGCGCGCCGAGCCCTGCTCCTGCGCCTCCGCGGCCGCCTGGCGCAGCGACGGGAACTCCGTGATGTCCGCGCCGGCGACGAAGGCCCGCTCGCCCGCGCCGACGAGGACGATCGCGCGCACGTCGTCGTCGTGGTCGAGGCGGTCGAGCTCCGCCTCGAGCTCCTCGAGGAGCGGCGCCGAGAGCGCGTTCACCGGCGGGTGGTCGATCGTGACGACGGCGACGGAGCCGTCGTGCTCGGTCGAGACGAAGTCGCCCACTAGGCCGTCTCCGCCGGCTGCTGGGCGAACTGCTCGCGGAGCGCGGTCTTGCGGAACTTGCCGACCGCGGTCTTCGGGATCTCGTCGACGAACTCGAAGCGGTCCGGGAGCCACCACTTCGCGAAGTTGGGCGCGAGGAACTCGCGCAGCTCGTCCGGCGTCGGCTCCTCGCCCTCCCTCAGCACGACGACCGCGAGCGGCCGCTCCGACCACTTCTCGTCCGGCACGGCGATGACCGCGGCCTCGGCCACGGCCGGATGGCCCATGAGCGCGTTCTCGAGCGCGACCGTCGAGATCCACTCGCCGCCCGACTTCACGAGGTCCTTCGCGCGGTCCTGCACCTCGACGAAGCCGTCGGGGTGGATCGAGACGACGTCGCCGGTCCTGAACCAGCCGTCCTCGGTCCAGCGGTCCGCGCCTTCGTCCGACTCGTAGTACGCCGACGAGATCGACGGGCCGCGCACCTCGAGCTCGCCCATCGTCTGCGCCGTCCCAGGCGACGAGCCCGTCGGCGCCGCGGGCGCGGATCTCGACGAACGGGATCGGCGAGCCCCTGCAGCGCCCGCCGCGAGTACGCCTCCTGTGGCTCGAGGCCGGTCTCCTGGCCGGGCGCGCCGGAGATCGTCCCGACCGGGCTCATCTCGGTCATGCCCCAGCCGTGGACGATGTGCAGGCCGTGGCGCTCGCCGAACGCCTCGATCATCGCGCGCGGTGGCGCGGCGCCGCCGACCGTCATGAACCGGATCGACGAGAGATCCCACCCGCCGGGGTTCGCGTCGAGCACCTGCAGGATCCCCATCCAGATCGTCGGGACGCCCGCGGTGACCGTGACCTTCTGCTCGGCGAAGCCGTCGAGCAGCGTCTCGGGATCCATGTGCGGGCCGGGGAAGACCTGCTTGACGCCCGTCATCGTGCGAGGAGAACGGGAAGCACCACGCGTTCGCGTGGAACATCGGGACGACCGGGAGGCAGACGTCGTCGGCGTGGATCCCGAGGCGACGCGTTCACCGTCAGCGCGTGGAGCGCGATCGCGCGGTGCGAGTAGAGGACGCCCTTCGGCCGACCGGTGGTGCCGCTCGTGTAACACATCGCCGCGGCCGTGTTCTCCGGCGAGGTCGCGATACGAGAAGTCGGACTCGTCCGCGTCCGCGAGGAGCTCCTCGTAGTCGATCGTGCCGTCCGGCGCCGGCCCGTCGCCGACCGCGATCACGTGCTCGAAGTTGCAGCGCGGGACGAACTGCTCGGCGAGCGGCCACAGCGACCTTGTCGACGAGCAGCACGCGGTCGCCGCCGTGCGTCGCGATGTACGTGTTGTCGTCGGGGTGGAGGCGGAGGTTCAGCGTGTGCGTCACGAACCCGCCGACCGGGGCGCCCATGTACGCCTCGAGGTGCTGCGAGTGGTTCCACATGAACGTCCCGACGCGGTCGCCGTCCTCGAGCCCGAGCTTGCGGAGCGCGACGATGAGCTTCTTCGTGCGCGAGACGAAGTCGGCGTACGTGTACCGGTGCCAGCTCTTGTCGGGCAGGCGGCTCACGATCTCGCTGTCGCCGTAGAGCTCGTCGGCCCGGCGCAGGATCGCGGGCACGTTCAGCTGGTAGTCCATCATCAGGCCGTCCACGAGCACCTAGCCTCCTTGTGGCGACGGTCACGGGCGTCTGGGCTCGCGCTCGGGCAGGCTCGCCGCTCGAGGAGCGAGGCGGCGATCTCGGCGCGCAGCCGCGTGCCCGACGCGCCGAAGCTCTCGATCCCGAGCGCGCGCTTGTACAGCCGGTGCAGCCGGTGCTCCCAGGTGAAGCCGATGCCGCCGAGCGACTGGATCGCCGTCTCGCAGACCCGGACCGCGCTCTCGCCCGCGTAGGACTTCGCGGCCGACGGCGGCGATCGGCGCCTGCGGGTCGCCGGTCGCGACGCACCACGCGGCCCAGAGCGCGAGCGAGCGCGAGAGCTCGACCCGCGTGTACGCGTCCGCGAGCGGGTGGGAGACGGCCTGGTAGACGCCGATCTTCTTGCCGAACTGCTCGCGCGACGACGCGTACTCGATGCGCGTCCTCGAGTGCGAGCCGCGCGACGCCGCACGCCTCGAGCGCGAGCGCGGTCTGCGAGCGCGCCTCGATCTCGGCGAGGACGGACGAGTCCGCCAGACGGCGGCCGGGCTCGCCGCCGCGGACGACGCCGAGCGGGCGGGACGCGTCCGTCGTCGCGAGCACCTCGCGCTCGCCGCCCTCGAGCTCGTAGATCCCGTCGCCGCCGACGATCGCGACGCGCTCGGCGGTGTCGAGGTCGGGCACGAGCGGGCCGAAGCGCGAGCGTCCAGCTCGTCTCGCCGGCGGCGACCTCCGCGCGCAGCTCGGAGGGCAGCGCGGGCAGCGTCAGCCCGATCGTCGCGAAGTACGGCCCGTGGTAGAGCGCGCGCCCGAGCTCCTCGAAGAGGACCGCCTCCTCGACGAACGAGAGCCCGGCGCCGCCGTCCTCCTCCGCGATCGAGACGCCCGTCCAGCCGAGCTCGGCGAGCTGCGCCCAGGTCGGCTCGGGATTCGCGGCGAGGAACTCGCGCGCCTGCTCGCGGAGCGCGTCCTGCTCGGGTGTGAAGGTGAAGTCCATGGCTCCTAGCGCGAGTAGGGGAGGCCGAGCACGCGCTCGGCGACGATGTTGCGGAGCACCTCCGACGTGCCCGCCTCGATGGTGTTGCCGCGGCTGCGGAGCTGCTGGTACTGCCAGTAGCCGCCGTACGGCGCGTTCTCCTCGCCGAGCGCGGCGTCCGGGCCGAGGATCTCGAGCGCGAGCTTCGTGACGCGCTGGTTCGCCTCCGACCAGACGAGCTTCGAGATCGATCCCTCGGGCCCGGGCATGCCGGTCTTCATGAGCGCGGACAGCGAGCGGTAGTTCGTGTAGCGCACCGCCTGCATCTCGATCCACTCGCGCGCGATCCGGTCGCGCTGCAGCGGGTCGGCGCCGCGGTCGCGGGCGAGCGCGACGAGCTTGCGGATCTGCACCTCGAGCGCCGCCTGCAGCGCGAAGCCGAGCGTCCCGCGCTCGTGCAGGAGCGTCGTCATCGCCACCTGCCAGCCGCCGCCGACCTCGCCGAGGAGGTTCTCGGCGGGCACGCGGACGTCGGAGAAGAAGATCTCGTTGAACTCCGCCTCGCCCGTGATCTGACGCAGCGGTCGCACCTCGACACCGGGCGCGTGCATGTCGACGATGAGGTACGTCAGCCCGGCGTGGCGCGTCGAGTCGGGATCGGAGCGCGTGAGCAGGATGCAGAAGTCGGCGATGTGCGCGAACGACGACCAGACCTTCTGGCCGTTCACGACGAAGTGCGCCGTCGTCGAGCGTCGAGCTCGTCCGGACGCCCGCGAGGTCGGACCCGGCGCCCGGCTCCGAGAAGCCCTGGCACCAGATCTCCTCGGCGGAGAGGAGCGGCGGGAGGTAGCGCGCCTTCTGCTCCTCGGTGCCGTGGGCGATGATCGTCGGCCCGGCCATGCCGATCCCGATGACGCCGATGTGCGGCGGCGCCTCGGCCCGCGCCATCTCCTCGAGGAAGATCGCCTGGTGCGTGTACGGCGCGCCGCCGCCGCCGTACTCCTCGGGCCACGTGAGTCCGACGTAGCCGGCGTCGTAGAGCGCGCGGCTCCACTCGCGCATCTCGGGCCCCTCGAAGCGGGTCGCGCCCCCGCGGTGGCCCTGCAGGTCATCGGGGAGGTTCTCGTCGAGCCAGGCGCGAAGCTCGGCTCGGAACGCGGCCTCCTCGGGCGTGTCGCGCAGATCCATCGAGCCGATCCTAATCGGTCGCGGCGCGTCGCGTGTTTGCCAGCCTCGGTCACCACGTCTTACAAACCCCTTACCGGAGCATCAGCTCGACCTTAAGGCTTGCGGGCAACGGTAGAGGATGGCCCGAGGGGGGTACGTACAAGCGATGTGGCACTGAGCCGTCGATTCGCCGTTGCCTGACCATGCTCGCGCTCGCCGCCGCTCGTCATGGCGCTCGCGGGGTGCGGGTACGGCGAGCGCCGCTCGACCCGCGTGCGCCGACGCGGTCCTCGACGACTGGACGAGCGGCACGCTCGGCTCCGGCTACACCCCGGACTGCTACGAGGCCGCGATCGACGCGCTCCCGGAGGACCTCCGCGCGTACACGACGCGCCGCCGACGACATCGCGCGCGCCGCGATCGCGGCAGGTCGCTCGCACCGTGGCGCCGCGTCAGCTCGCCGACGTGCCGGCGGAGAACGAGCCGCGCGCGTTCCCGACAGAGGTCGCGCTCCTCGCGGGGCTCGTCGCGGTGATCGGCTCGTGCGGCCTTGTCGCGGCCGTCATCCGGCGGCGCCGAGCGATGAGCGGCATGATCCGCACGCTCGTCGACGGTCGCGGCCGTCGCTTGCGCAGGCCTCGCGCTCGCGTCCGCCGGAACCGGTGCCACGAAGGTGTCGCGGGACGTCGCTGTTCGGCGTCGCTGACGACGCGTGGCTCGCCCACGGTCCGGGGACGCTCGAGTCGAGGCTCGACGAGCTCTCGAAGCTGGGCGTCGAAGTCGTGCGCTTCACCGTTCGCTGGGACCAGGTTGCGCCCCGCCGGCCGCAGGACGCACGCGATCCGACGGACGACGCGTACGACTGGGCTGGAGTCGACGCCGTGCTTCGGGGCCTGCGGCGACACGGGATCGATCCCGTCGTCACGCTCTTCGGCACGTCCGAGCTGGGCCAACGGCGGTCGGGTCCCGAACTGGGCGCCGACCCCGGGCCGGTCGTTCGCCGACTTCGCGTACGCCGCCGGACGTCGCTACCCCTGGATCAGGTACTGGACGATCTGGAACGAGCCGAACCGCTCGACGTTCCTCCGTCCGACGACGGCGAACGACGTACGTCGAGACGCTCCTCAATCCCGCGTACGCGGCAGCTGCACGCGGCGATCGACGGCGTCCAGGTCGCGGGCGGCGTCACGGCGCCTCGCGCCGGAGCGGGCGGCGGCGTCGCCCCGGTCGCGTGGATCCGGGCGATGGCGTCGGCTCGCGCGAAGCTCGACGCGTACGCGCACCATCCGTACCCGGGTACGGCCGCAGTCGGAGACGCCGTGGGGTCCGAAGTGCGTCAACTGCCAGACGATCACGATGGCCGACCTCGAGCGACTCGAACGTGAGGTCCACCGGGCGTTCGGCCGCAAGCCGATCTGGCTGACGGAGTACGGCTACCAGACGAACCCGCCGGAGGGCTTCCTCGGCGTCACGCCCGAGCAGCAGGCGACGTACGTCGCCACCGCCGCGTTGCGCGTGTACCGCGCGTCCTCGGTGACGATGCTCATCTTCTTCATGGTGCGCGACGACAGGTCGCCCGCCGGGTGGCAGAGCGGCCTGCTCACGGCGGACGGAGTCGTCAAGCCGGCGTATGCCGCGTTCCGCCTGCCTCTCGTGCAGATCGCGCGTCACGGCGGACGCGTCGAGCTCTGGGGGCAGGTGCGGCCGCGGTCCGGGTCGCCAGCCGTTCCGGGTTCGGCTCGAGGAGGACGACGGCGCGAGCTGGGTCGGAGGCACTCACTGGACCGAACGAGAACGGGTTCTTCTCGATCACGGTCACGGCTCCGGCTGGCGCGCACGTCCGGATCTGGTCTCCGCGCGACAACGCGTACGGGCACGAGATCGTCGTGCGCTAGTCCGCCTGGGCTGACAGGCATTGCTACCGCGTCGCGGGCCCGTTTAGGGTTGTCCACGGATGGCCCTCCTCGAGGTACGGGACGTCACCCTGCGCTTCGGCGGCATCGTCGCTCTCGACGGCGTGTCGTTCGACGTCGAGGAGGGGCAGATCGCCGGCCTCATCGGCCCGAACGGCGCGGGCAAGACCACCGCGTTCAACGTCATCACGCGCCTGTACAGGCCGGACTCGGGCGACGTGCTCCTCGACGGCGCCTCGCTCCTGAAGCAGCCCGCGTTCAAGATCGTGCGCAAGGGCGTCGCGCGGACGTTCCAGAACATCCAGCTCTTCCGCACGATGTCCGTCCTCGAGAACGTGCTCGTCGGGAGCGCACGGCCGCGGGCGGAAGGCCGGGACGGCGGACGCGCTCGAGGTGCTCGACGTCGTCGGGCTGCGCGACCGGGCGCTGCTTCCCTGCGGCGGCGCTCCCGTACGGGATCCAGAAGCGCGTCGAGCTCGCCCGCGCGCTCGTCGCGAAGCCGCGGCTCCTCCTGCTCGACGAGCCGGCCGGCGGCCTCAACCACGAGGAGGTGGCAGAGCTCGGAGAGTTCATCAAGAAGATCCGCGACGACTTCGAGCTCTCGGTGCTGCTCGTCGAGCACCACATGAACCTCGTCATGAGCATCTCCGACCACGTGAACGTCATGAGCTTCGGGCGGCAAGATCGCGGACGGGACGCCGGCGGAGGTGCAGGCCGATCGCGGCCGTCATCGAGGCGTACCTCGGCTCGGACGAGCACGAGGACGAGCCCGGGCAGACACCGTGTCCAGGCGCTGGTCGAGCCGGCCAGCGCTGCCAGACGCGGTGTCTGACACCGGGACGCGAGCGCGGAGGACGACGGGTGACGACGCTGCTCGAGCTCGACTCGGTCGCGGCGCGCTACGGCCCGGTGCAGGCGCTGCGCGACGTCTCGCTCGTCGTGCGCGAGGGCGAGGTCGTCGCCGTGCTCGGCGCCAACGGTGCCGGGAAGACGACGACGCTGCGCGCGATCTCGGGCACCGTCTCGCGCACGGGCACGATCGAGCTCGAGGGGAAGCAGCTCAAGGGCGGGCCTGAGGCTGCGGCCAAGGCCGGGATCGCCCACGTCCCCGAGGGGCGTGGCACCTTCGTCGACCTCACCGTGACCGAGAACCTCAGGCTCGGCGCGTACACGCGCCGCGACCGCTCCGTGAAGGCCGACGTCAAGCGGATCGCCGAGTACTTCCCGTGGATGGTCGAGCGCGGCGGCCAGCGTGCGGGGACGCTGTCCGGCGGCGAGCAGCAGATGCTCGCGCTCGGTCGGGCGCTGATGAGCCGGCCGCGGCTGCTGCTCCTCGACGAGCCGTCGCTCGGGCTCGCGCCGCTGATCGTGCGCGAGTTCTTCCGGATCGTCCGCAGGCTGAACGAGCAGGAGGGGCTCACCGTCCTCGTCGTCGAGCAGGACGCGCGCATCGCGCTCGCCGCGTCGACGCGTGCGTACGTCCTCGAGGTCGGCCGCGTGGCGCTCACCGGGACGAGCGCACGAGCTGCGCGACGACGAGTCGATCCGGCGGAGCTACCTCGGCTACTGGTGCGATGGTTCTCGCCGCCTTCTCGGACTTCATGCAGCAGGTCGTCTCCGGCCTCGCGTCGGGCGGCATCTACGCGCTGCTCGCGCTCGCGCTCGTGATCATCCACCGCTCGACCGGCGTCATCAACTTCGCGCAGGGCGAGATGGCGACGCTGTCGACGTACATCGCGTGGGCGCTCATCGCCCACCACGGCTGGCGCTACTGGCCCGGCGTTCGTCGCGACGCTCGCTCATCTCGTTCGTCGGCGGCGTCGGCATCCACCGCGTCGTGATCCGCCCCGTCGAGCGCGGGAGCGTGCTGCGCATCGTCATCGTCACGATCGGCCTGCTCGTCGCGATCAACGGCTTCGTCATCTGGAAGTGGAGCGGCGAGCCGCAGCAGCTGCAGAGCCCGTTCGGGACGGACACCTACGACGATCGGCGGCGTCGTCGTCGTCGGCGCACGACATCGGGACGATCGTCGTCGCGCTCGGGATCGTGCTCCTGCTCTGGGCGCTCTTCCAGTTCACGAAGGTCGGGCTCGCGCTGCGCGCGGCCGCCGTGAACCCCGAGGAGGCGCGGCTCGTCGGCGTGCGCGTGAGCTGGATGCTCGGCGCTCGGCTGGGGTCTCGCGGCGCTGCTCGGCGCGGTCGCCGGGATGCTCACCGCGCCGACGGTCGGGCTCGATCCGAACATGATGGCCGCCGTCCTCATCTACGCCTTCGCGGCCGCGGTGCTCGGCGGGATCGACTCGCCGCTCGGCGCCGTCGTCGGCGGCCTCCTCATCGGCGTGCTCCTCAACATGCTGAGCTACCTGAGCCAGTACCGGATCTTCGACTGGTTCACCGAGGAGCTGCGCCTGCCGATGGCGCTCCTCGTCATCCTCGTGCGTCCTGCTCGTGCGGCCGCAGGGGATCTTCGGCAAGCCCGAGGTGAAGCGAGTTTGAACACCGCTCACCTTCGGCTCGCGGTCGCGGGGGAAACCATGTTTCCCCCGCGTGCCCCCTTCTTCCGTGAGAACGTGGGGAACCTCCCGGTTCCCCACACCCCTCCACGCTCATCGACGAGGTTCTCGTCGATGAGCCCGCGGACGCAGCGGATCATCGGCTTCGTCGCGTTCGCGGTGTTCGTCGTGTTCGTCGCCGTTCTGCCCGTCGTTCGTCTCCGACTTCAAGTCGCGCGAGTACTCGTACGTCGCGATCTACCTCATCGCGCTCCTCGGGCTCAACATCCTCACCGGCTACACGGGCCAGATCTCGCTCGGCCACGGCGCCTTCATGGCGATCGGCGGCTACACGACCGCGATCCTCATGGCCGGGAACGAGCAGTTCGGCGGGCCGATCTCGGGCGGGATGAAGGACGTCTGGACGCTCCCGATCGCCGGTCTCGTCGCCGGTCTCGTCGGCCTCGCGTTCGGGCTGCCGGCGCTGCGGCTGTCCGGTCTCTACCTCGCGCTCGCGACCTTCGCGATCGCCGTCGCGATGCCGTCGACCGTGAAGCGCTTCGAGGAGTTCACGGGCGGCGGTCACGGGCATCCAGCTGTTCGGCATCCCCGAGCTGACGGGGTCGATCCGAACGTCGCACGTCCTCGGCTGGTCGCTCACGCCGAACGACTGGATGTACTACCTCGCCTGGTCGATCGCGCTCGTCGCTGTTCGCGGTCGCCTGGCTGATCGTCCGCGGGAGAACGGGGCGCGCCTTCCGCGCGGTGCGCGACAGCGAGACCGCGGCCGTCTCCTCGGGAGTCAGCCTCGCGCGCTACAAGACGCTCGCGTTCGGGATCAGCGCGGCCTACGCCGGCGTCGCCGGCGGGCTCTTCGCGATCGCGAGCGACTTCGTGAACCCGGACACGTTCCCGATCGCGCTCTCGATCTTCCTCCTCGTCGGCATCGTCGTCGGCGGGCTCGGCGGGCTCTCCGGCCTCGTCTTCGGTGCGATCTTCGTCTACTACCTGCCGCTCTGGTCGCAGGGCCAGGACCTCGGCTCGCTCCTGCCCGACCGGATCGTCGAGGAGACGCAGAAGCCCGGTGGGCCGGCGATCGTCTACGGCGTCGTGCTCATCCTCCTGATGTTCGTGCTGCCGAACGGCGTCGGCGGGCTCTTCCGGCGCGCCGGGCAGTTCCTCGCGCGTCGCCGCTACTCTCCGCCGGAGTAGATGCACCTCAGGTCGACACTCGTCGCCGCGGCTCTGGTGCTCGCCGTGGCGGCTCCTCTCGCGCTCGCGGGCTCGGCGGCCGACCCGGGCGTGAGCTCGACGTCGATCCTGCTCGGCGGCACCTCGCCGCTCACCGGGCCGGCCGCGTCGTACGCCTCGGTCGCGCGCGGCGCGAAGGCGTACTTCGACTCGATCAACGCGAAGGGCGGCGTGGCCAAGCGGACGATCGAGTATCGGATCGTCGACGACGCCTACAACCCGGCGCAGACGGTGCAGGGCGTCAGGCGTCTCGTCGAGCAGGACAAGGTGTTCGCCGTCTTCAACACGCTCGGCACGGAGTCCAACCTCGCGATCCGCGACTACCTCAACCAGATGAAGGTGCCGCAGCTGTTCGCCGCCTCGGGCGCGACGACGTGGGGGCGGGACGCCGCGAAGTACCCGTGGACGATCGGCTTCCAGCCGAGCTACGCGGCGGAGGGCTTCGTCTACGGGAGGTACGTCGCGCAGACCATGAAGAAGGCGAAGATCGCGGTCCTCTTCCAGAACGACGACTACGGCAAGGACCTGCTCGGGGCGCTCAAGAGCGGTCTCGGCCGTTCCGGCTCGAAGGTCGATCGCGGCCGAGCCGTACCAGGTGACCTCCCCGGACGTCGGCTCGCAGATCGCGAAGCTCAAGGCCTCGGGCGCGAACGTGCTCGCGATCTTCGCGACGCCGACGTTCGCCATCCAGGCCTACGTCTTCGCGAACCGGCTCGGGTGGAAGCCGCAAGGTCATCGTGAACGGCGTCTCGGGCACCTCGAACATCATGGTGCTCGCGTCCGAGGGCGGGAAGAACAAGCTCGTCGAGGGATCGATCACGACGAACGTCCTCAAGGACCCGACCGACCCGCGCTGGAAGAGCGACGCCGGCATGAAGCTGTACCGCTCCCTGCTCGCGAGGTACGCGAAGGGCGCGAACGTCAACGACGTGTACCACGTGTACGGCATGGCCGTGGCCTACGAGACGGTCGGCTTGCTGCGGCGTCTCGGCCCGAACCCGACGCGCGCAGGGCTGATGAAGGCCGCGCGCTCGCTGAACGATCCGAAGAACCCGTTCCTGCTCACTGGGATCGTCGTGAAGACCGGGCGCGGCGACAACTTCCCCGTGCAGCAGGGTCAGCTGCAGCGCTGGACGAAGGGCCGCTTCGTGCCGTTCGGCGGCCTCTGGCAGTCGAAGCGGAACTAGCAGGCGGCGCCCTCGTACGAGGGCGCCGCCTCGATCGACCTACCTACGTCGGCTCGGCCGCCGCGACGAAGATGTCGACGACCATCCAGACCGCCAGCGCGCGATCGCGAGCGCGGAGATCGCGATGGCGGCGACCGCCCTGCGCGAGCGCCGAGATGGCGCAACGCCTGAATCGCAAGCACGATGGCCGCTGAGGCCGAGCGGCAGCCCGATCCGTAGCCGCCCCATGGGAGCCCCCACGCGATCGTGGAGCCGGGTACCGAGAGGACGGCGGCACCAGCGCGAGGCCGACTCGCGCATGCCCAGCACCGGTGTCGATAGCGGGGCGATGAACGGTTTCCATGACTTCCTCCTTGGCGTCGAGGGTGAACGGGTCGACGGAGCGACGCGGGCCGTCGGGCTCGTACATCGAGAACGACGCTAGAAGCGACGGCCCCGCGGCACATCGGCGCCAGCGCGGGACCCGCCTCGGCGTCAGCGAGGAACTCGATCCCAGTGCCAGCACCTATTGCGGTTCGTGACCAGGAGGCGAAAGATGTCCTCCATGGGCAGCCTTCGGATAGCTGCTTGGGCGGCCGCGAGCGCGAACGTCGCGGCTCTTGCGGTCCGCGGTCCACGTGACCGACGAGCGGGATTGGTTCCCGGCTTGGTTCGTGCCCTTCGTGGTCGCTGCGCTGCTCGCTCCGTCGGTGGTCGGCCTGCTCGATCGCGAATCGTCAGCCGCGCAACCTGATCGCCTGGATCCTCCTGCTCGGGGCGCTGCCGCTGACTCTTCAGGCACCGCTCTGGCTGTTCGTCACGGAGGGCTGGGCGCTCCAGATCGACGGGGCGACGTGGCCGCTCCTCTACTGCCTGGCCGATCGCCGTCGCCTTCGTCTTCCCGAACGGGCACCTGCTGTCGCGGCGCTGGCGCTGGGTCGCAGGTGCAGCGCTTGTCAGCTTCGTCGGCTTCATGACCGACCGAACTGTTCGACCCGGAGCCGTTCGTCGGCGACGACGCGTCGGTTCCGAACCCGCTGGCCGGCAACGCCGTCGGAGAGTGGCTCGAGGAGATCGGCGCATCTCGTTCCCGTTCCTGTTTGGCATGCTCGGCGAGCCTGATCGCCGGGGCGCCTCGATGATCGTCCGGTTGCGCCGATCGCGTCGGGTGTCGAGCGGCTGCAGATGATGTGGCTCGCGTGGGCGACGGCGCTCGATCCCCGTGGTCTTGCGGAGTGTGCATCGTGAGCTCGCTCGGCTCGGCGATTCGATCATCGACTGGGTCGTCTTCCCGCTTCCTTCTCGCTCGTGCAGGTCGCCATCGTCGTGGCGATCGGGATCGCGGTCGTGCGGTACCGGCTGTACGCGATCGAGCGCCTCGTCAATCGCACGCTCGTCTACGTGACGCTGACGCTCCTGCTCCTCGCCGTCTACGCGGCGATCACGATCGGGCTCGGCGTCGTCGTCGGCGGCGACTCCGCCGTGGGTCGTCGCCCTGGCGACGCTCGTCGTCGCGCTCGCGTTCCGTCCCCTGCGCGCGCGAATCCAGGATCTCGTCGACCGCCGGTTCCGCCGGGCGCGGTACGAGGGCGTTCGCCTGGTGCGGGCGTTCGAGGACGACGTTCGCGACGGCGTGCGAGCACCCGAGGAGATCGGCGCCGTCCTCGCCGAGGCGCTGCGGGATCCGCTCGCGGAGCTCTTCTTCTGGCTGCCCGAGACGGAGGCGTATGCCGACGCGACCGGCGAGCGCTCGTCGAGCTCCCGGAGGACGAGCGAGCTCGTCGCGAGATCCGTCGCGACGACGCGCGCGACGGCCGTGCTGCTCCACGATCCGACGCTGCTCGAGCGTCGCGACCTGCTCGACGGCGTCCTCGCCGCCGCCGCGCTCTCGATCGAGATGGCTCGGCTGCGCGTCGAGGTCCGCCTCCAGCTCGCGGAGGTGGAGGCCTCACGCACGCGCATCGTCGAAGCGGGCTACGAGGAGCGCCGGCGCCTCGAGCGCGACCTGCACGACGGGGCCCAGCAGCGGCTCGTCTCGCTCGGCGTCCAGCTCAGGCGACTCCAGCTGAGCCTCCCGCGCGAGCGCGAAGATCCTCTCGCCCGCGCTCGACCAGATCGTGGACGAGGTCGGCGCGGCCATCGGCGACCTCCGCCAGATCGCCGCCGGCGTTCGGCCCGCGCGGCTCGACGACGGGCTCGCCGCCGCGCTGCGCGACCTCGCCCGGACGTCGCCGATCCCGCGTCGACGTCGAGGCGACGCGGCGAGCGCGTCGCCGCGAGCGTCGAGGCGGCCGCCTACTTCGTCGCGTGCGAGGCGATCACGAACGCCGTCAAGCACGGCTCGCCGTCGAAGGTCGACGGTTCGGGCGGTCCGCGACAACGGCACGCTGCACGTGACGCGTCGCCGACGACGGCGTCGGCGGTGCGGTCGTCCGCCGCGGATCGGGTCTCGCGGGCCTCCGAGACCGCGTCGCCGCGCACGGCGGCACGTTCGAGATCGTGAGCCCGCGCGGCGGCGGCACGCGCGTCGAGGTGGCGATCCCGTGCGAATCGTGATCGCCGAGGACACGGTCCTCCTGCGCGAGGGCCTCGCCGGCCTGCTCGAGGACGCCGGCCACGACGTGCGTCGCGCGCGTCGGCGACGCCGAGTCGCTGCTCGCCGTCGTCGCCGAGCACGAGCCCGAGCTCGCGATCGTCGACGTCCGCATGCCGCCGACCTACGAGGACGAGGGCATGCGCGCCGCGGTCGAGATCCGCGAGCGCATCCGAGCACCGGCGGTGCTCGTCCTCTCGCAGCACGTCGAGAGCCGCTTCGCGGTCGAGCTCGTCAGCTCGGACGGCGGCTTCGGCTACCTGCTGAAGGACCGCGTGCTCGACGTCGACGAGTTCCTCGAGGCCGCCGAGCGCGTCGCGCCGCGGCGGCTCGGCGCTCGATCCCGAGGTCGTGAAGCAGCTGCTCTCGCCGCCGCGAGAGCGACGACCCGCTCGCCGAGCTGACGCCGCGCGAGCGTGAGGTGCTCGGGCTCGTCGCCGAGGGTCGGACGAACGCGAGCATCGCGAAGGAGCTCTGGCTGACGGAGAAGACGGTCGAGACGCACGTGCGCTCGATCCTCGGCAAGCTCGACCTGCCGCAGGACGGCGACACGCACCGGCGCGTGCTCGCGGTCGTCACGTACCTGCGCGCGTCGGCTGTATAGCTCGCTCCGCGCGAAGCGCCACGTGCGCGACGCTGGGCCTGCTCGTATTGCGGTTTGTCACGGAGAAGCGAAAGATGTCGGCCATGCGGTGGCTACAGGGGCCGGGATGAGCAGCTACGTCGAGGTGTGGGGTAGGGGCGGGCGAGAGCTTCGGACGCTCGACTCCGAGCGAATGACCGTGGGGTCGCTCGAGTCGAACGACGTGGTCGTGGATGCCGACGGGGTTTCCCGCGTGCACGCCGTCTTCGAGCGCTTCGGCGACACCTGGTGCGTCCGCGACCTCGGCTCTCGCAACGGGACGTTCGTGAATGGAGGACGCATCATCGGCGAGCGGCCCCTGCACTCGGGTGACGAGATCGTCCTCGGACGACTCCGCTTGCTGTTCCACGGTCCGGCTCGCGGGACGGAGACGGCCGCCATTGCACAGCCGCCCGCGGTCACGCCGCGCGAGCGCGACGTGCTCGTTGCTCTGTGTAGGCCGCTCTTGACGGGCGACGCGTTCACCGAGCCGGCGTCGATCCGCGCGATCGCCGCGGAGCTCGTCGTCTCCGAGGCCGCGGTGAAACAGCACCTGTCGCGCCTGTACGACAAGTTCGACGTGGCGCAGGGCGACAGGAGACGCGTCCAGCTCGCAAACGCGGCGGTCGCGCGCGGGGCGGTCAAGCTGGGCGACCTACGGCCGACTGACTCGCGATGAGGACCGAGCTTCTCCGCGAGCGGTACGAGCCGCTCGACGTGGTGGGGCGAGGCGGCGAGGGCGAGGTGATCCGCGCGCTCGATCACCTCCACGGTCGCCGGGTGGCGCTGAAGGTCAGGCCGGTGGCTGACGAGGACTCCCGCACCCATCTGCTCTCCGAGGCCCGGGTCCTCCTCTCGCTCTCGCCTCATCCTGGGCTCCCACTCGTGCGCGAGGACTTCTTCGTGGACGAGCGGTACGTCATCGCCATGGACTGGATCGAGGGCACGGACCTCCAAGCGTTGCTCGATGCCGAGGGCCGTCCCGGCCTCGACCCGGCGCTCGCGATCGATTACCTCGAACAGGCCGCCGAGGCGCTCGAGCACCTCCACACGCACGACCCGCCGGTCGTGCACGGCGACGTGAAACCGGCCAATCTGATCCTCACCTCCTCTGGCCGTGTCGTCCTCGTCGACTTCGGGCTTTCGTCTACGCCGAGCGACGAGCTTCGCCGGGCCGGCACCGCCGGCTACGTGGCGCCCGAGGTGGCGGCGGGAGACACACCCACCCCGGCGGCGGACGTCTACGCGCTCGCAGCGACTGCCGTCGCGCTGCTCGCAGGTGAGGCGCCTTCGGACGGGCCGCCGACGTGGGGGACGATCGAGCCGGAGCGAGTCGCCGCCTTGGAGAGAATCGTGCGGCCCAACCTGGCGATCGATCCAGAGCGCCGCGACACGTCCGCGGCCGTCTTCGTCGCCAGGCTGCGGCGTTGGTGGGGCGCGGACCTGCCGACAGGTTCGGTCACTCTCGTCGTGGCCGACGTGGACAGCTCCGCCGAAGGCGAGGACGCGATCGACGAGCTTGTCCGCATGCACGGTGGCCACCGCGTCGCACCTTTCGACGACGGTCCTCACGTCGTCGCCTTCACGTCCAGCGAGGACGGCTTCGCGACCGCTCGCGCGCTGGCCGCCCGCGTCGGCTCGCGTGTCGGTGTCGCTACCGGGGACGCGGTGCCGCGTGCGGGGAGGTACGAGGGAGAGCTCGCCGGCGCAGCGGCTCGCCGACTTGTGCTGGCCGAGCCGAGACAGGTCGTGGTCGACGACGCCGTGGCGAGACAGCTGGGAGACCGCCTTCCGCGAGACCTCGCTCTCGCGGAGTTGCCGGGCGGGCTCGGCGAGGAGGAGCGGAGCTGGGCACTGGTCGGCCCCGGGCTCGCAGTACCGCCTCAGGCCGATGTCTGTCCCTACCGCGGCCTGATGGCATTCCAGACGGAGGACGGGGACCTCTTCTTCGGGCGCGAGGAGATCGTCGAGACCGCGGTCGAAGAGATTCTCGCGAGCGGCTTCCTGGCGATCGTGGGTGCGTCGGGGAGCGGGAAGTCGTCGCTCGCCCGGGCCGGGCTCGTCCCTGGGTTCCTGAGAGCTCGAGAGGGTCCCGCTGCCGTCATCACGCCCGGCGCGGATCCAGAGGTGTCGCTCGGCGGTGCACTCGGCGGTCGCCCGTCGATCGTCGTCGTCGATCAGCTCGAGGAGGCGTTCACGCTCCATGCCGACGACGCGGCCCGAGACCGCTTCTTCGCCGCTCTCGTCGACCTTCACGAGTCCGGCTCGACCGCTGTCGCGGTAACGCTACGAGCCGACTTCTACGGCCGCTGCGCCGAGTACCCGCGCCTCGCGACGCTCGTCGCCGCGCATCAACGGCTGCTCGGACCCATGCAGTCGGACGAGCTCCGTCGCGCGATCGAGGGCCCGGCGCGTGCGGCCGGGCTCCGCCTCGACCCCGGTCTCGTGGAGACGTTGCTCGGCGACGTCGCCGGCGAGCCCGGCGGTCTTCCGTTGTTGTCGCACGCTCTCTACGAGTCCTGGGTGCGCCGCGACGGCCGAGTCCTCACGATCGAGGGCTACGCCGCTGCCGGCGGAGTACGAAGTGCGATCGCACACACCGCCGAGCACGTGTACCAGGACTGTTCGCACGACGAGCGCGTCGTCATGCGGCGGATGTTCCTTCGCCTCACCGAGCTGGGGGAGACGACGGACGACACGCGAAGGCGTGTTCCGCTCGCCGAGCTGCTCCCTGGGGACGAGGACGTTCTCGAGCGCCTTGCACGCTCGCGGCTCGTCGTCGTCGGCGACGACTCGGCCGAGATCGCACACGAGGCCGTGATCCGCGAGTGGCCACGACTCCGCGAGTGGTTGGAGGAGGACCGCGAAGCGCTTCAGACGCTTCGCCAGTTGTCCAGGGCGGCGCGCACCTGGGATGGCGAGGGTCGCGACGAGGCGGACGTCTATCGCGGGGCGCGGTTGGCGGCCGCGCTCGAGCTACGGCAGGGCGAGCACCCGCTGTCCGGTGTCGAGCGTGACTACCTGGGCGCGAGCGAGGACTTACAGGACCGCGAGCTGATCACAACACGGCGTCGAGCCCGCCGCCTGCGAATGCTGCTCGCAGGCGTCGCCGCTGCGTTGGTGGCCGCACTGATCGCCGGAGGCTTCGCGCTCGTCCAACGTGGCAGCGCTCGCCGCACGGCGACGGTCGCGCAGGCTGGGCGTCTCGCAGCGCAGTCACGGGAGGCAGCAGGGGCGCATCCCGATCTCGCGCTCCTCCTCGCGCTCGAGGCCGGCAACCTCGACGACTCGGTCGACAGTCGCGGCGCGCTGATCGGCGCGCTCGAGCACGGCTCGCGGATCCGCGCCTGGTTGCAGGGGTTCGACACTCCCGTCAACGCGGCGGCATTCAGCCCGGACGGCAAGCTCCTCGCGACCGTGACACAGCGTGGAACCACGCTCTGGGACACGGCGACGTGGAAACCGGTCGGTGCGCCACTGCGGTCGACGCAGGGCCGCGGGGAAGGGCTCGACTTCAGTCCGGACGGGCAACTGCTCGCGATCGCAGATGAGGCGAAAGTCGAGCTGTGGGACGTCTCGATGCGGACGAAGGTTCGGGCGCTGCCCGACCCGGCAGCGGCGACATCCGACGACCCTGCCCTCGCCGGGGTTCGATTCAGCCCGGACGGCACCGTCGTCGCGGCGGGCGGAGTCGAGTCGAACCACGTCACGCTGTGGAACGTCGCGAGCGGTCGCGTGATCGGCCGGCCGATCATCACGCATCCCCCCGGAGAGGGCTCTCAGTCGATCTCCTTCAGCCCGGACTCGAAACGGATCGCCGTTCCGGGCACGCCGGGAACCGTCGTGATCTGGGACGTCGCCTCGGGGCAGCGGGTGGGAAGACCGCTCGTGGTCGGGGATGCGCCCGTCGAGGGTGCGATCTTCGGCAAGGATGGTCGGACGCTGATCACGACCGACGACTCGGGTGCGCTCTCCGTCGTCTACGTCCGAAGCGGACGCCTGGTCGGGACGCCGCTGTCGGCCGGTAACGAGGTACTCGACTCGCTCGACCTCAGCCCTGACGGAAGGCTGGTGGCCGCCGCGTCGTTCAACGGGTCGGTCTACGTGTGGGACACGAAGACGGGGACGTCGTACGGCTCGCCCTTGACTGCCGATGCGAGCCCGGTCAGCGACGTCGTCTTCAGTCCTGACGGCCGGACGCTCGTAAGCACGCATTTGCGCTCGGCGGTCGTCTGGGACCTGAGCGGAGGCCACGTGCTCGGCGAGCCGGTGGGTGGGGCGGCCGACATGGCCACAGGCTTCGCGTTCGGCCCGGACGGCACGAAGCTCGTCGCGGGCCAGCTCGACGGCGACACGATCGTCTACGACGCCGCGACACGACGAGAGGAGGTCCGGCTCGAGGGAGATTCGGTCGTCGGTGGCGTCGCCGTTCACCCGGACGGCAAGCTCGTCGCCGTCGGAACGATCGACGGGAGCGTCCGGTTCTTCGACCCTGGGAGCGGCGCGTCGGTCGGCGCACCGCTCGACCTCGGGAAGTCAGCGGTCTGGCAGGTCGCCTTCAGCCCGGACGGTCGGCTGCTCGCAGTCGCGGTGGACCCGAACGGCGTGAACGGGTTCACGGCCCAGAAGCACCAGGGCGAGGTGCAGCTGTGGGACGTGGCCACCCGGCGTCCCGTTGGGCGGCCGATCGTGCCCGGCGCCGGCTCGGTGCTCTCCCTGGCGTTCAGCGGCGACGGCAACTTGCTCGCGACGGGCAGCGCGGGTCGGCTCGACCTCTGGGACACGGCGAGCCAAACTCATGTCGGGAAGCCGATGACGGTGGCCGACGACGCATTTCTGAGCGTTGCGCTGGATCCGGCGGGCCGGTTCGTCGCAGCGGGTGAAGCGGTGGCTCCGGTCCGTGTCTGGCACGTCGCCGACCAGCAGCCGGCATCTCCACCGCTCTCCGGGCATCCCGGATTCGTCACCGGAGCGGCGTTTCGGCCCGATGGCGGCCTGCTCGCGACCTCGGATCTGTTCGGTGGGACCAGGTTGTGGGATCCCGCGACCGGGCTCGCCTATGGTGACGAGCTGATCAGCCCTAGGCCGAAGTCGCTCGAGCCGAACGTTCCTCTCCCGTTCCTGGGGTTGCGGAACGCGTTCAGCCCGGATGGCAGGCGGCTGGCGGCTGCGAGCGGCTACGGCCGGGCGATGATCTGGGACGTCGACCCCGCCGTGTGGCCTGAGCGAGCCTGCGCGATCGTGGGCCGGAACCTGAGCCGCGAAGAGTGGGCGTTGTACCTGCCGCCGGGGACGCCGTATCGCACGACCTGCTCGGAGTGGCCCAGCAGCTGAGGCGGCGGCGGGTCACCTTGCCGAAGCGTCAGAAAGTGTTCCCCTCGCGCAACCGAGGTAGGTCACCCTGAGGGATCGTCGTCGGAGCTCGAGGCGTGCACCGTGGTTCGTGTGCATGACGTGATCTCTACAGGAGGTTTCCGATGACACTCAGCAGGCGATTCGCGCTCGCCGCGGCGGTTGGTGCTGCGCTCGTCGTCTCTTCCGTCGCGCTTGCGGCGGGCGGCGTGGCCGGGACGTATGCGGCGACGATCAAGAACTCGAACCACCTCAACGGGAAGTGGGTGGTCGCGCTGAAGGGCGGCACCTACACCGTGGCGCAGAACGGCAACACCCTTGCTCGCGGCAAGTACTCGGCGACGGCGACGACGATCACGTTCGCTCGCGAGCCCGCGAGTGGGTGCGCCGGATCTGGCACGTACGCGTGGAAGAAGTCGGGGACGACGATCACGTTCGTCCGCAAGAGCGAGCACCCGTCGTGCCAGGCACGCGCGGAGGTCCTCGGGCGTCGATACACGCAGGTGCGGTCGCGATGAACCTCCGACCTGTCTTCCTCGTGGTCGTCACGGCGACCCTGAGCGCAGGCGTTCTCGCCGCGTCGACGTCGGCGACACGGGTCGTCGATGTCGGCTGCTCGCCGAGCTCGACGATCCTCGAGTCGCCTCGCGCGCACTCGCTGGAGGTCCAGGCCAAGGCGATCAACGACCGCGGTGACATCGTCGGCTTCGCGGACAGCAACGACAGCAAGGGCCCGATCCACGCGATCCTCTGGAAGGGCGGAAAGGCCGCCGGCGCGATCGACCTCGGGGTGCTTCCCGGCTACGTCGCGTCGGAGGCGTACGGCGTGAACGACCGCCGCGTGGTGTTCGGCCTACTCTACGACAAGAAAGAGCGAGCCGTTCCCTTCCGGTGGGCGAACGGCCACATGGCCATCCTGAAAGGTCCGAACGGGGAGCTCCTGCATACCGACAACCCGGGCGCGGGTGGACGGAACGCGATCAACTCGAGCGGTGAGATGGCGTGGACGGTGATCGTCCGCGGCGACCGGCGCGCCGTTCGCTGGACGCCTGACGGCAAGGCGACCTTCCTCCCCGGATTGCCGGGGCATGCGTGGACCGACGCCTTCGGCATCAACGACGACGGCATCGTGTCCGGCTGGTCTCGCAGGCTGCCGAACGGCGACGGCGCGGAGAACCCGGTGCTCTGGACGCGATCCGGCAAGGTCATTCCGTTGAAGACGGCCCCTGGCCAAGCAGACGGAATCGCCGAGGCGACGAACGATGCCGGCTTGACGGTGGGCTATCTCGGGAACCAGAGCAAGACGGAGCCCGAGATGAACCAGTTCGCGGTCTGGCGGACGCGTGCGGCCGGGCCGCACCTCATGGGTCCGCTGCGCCCATACCTGATCGCCGAGTTCGTCGACGTCAATGACCGCGGGCAGGCGGTCGGCATGACGGGCACGTTGAACCCCAAGACCGGCTTCATCAGCCCGGTCAGATCCGTCATCTGGCGGACGGGCTGGACGACCGTTAGGCCGCTCCCCGTTCCGGCGTCGTCCCGCCGCGCGAATCCCTTCGTCGTTCCGGCGCTCAACGACATCAACGAGCGAGGAGCGATCGTCGGCAACGTCTACGGTCTCGCGGGCAAGACGTATTCGGATCTGCGCCGCATCGATCCGGTCGTGTGGACGTGCGCCTTCGGCTCATGACTCAGACCTCGGCGATCGCCTCGTCGCGGCTCGCGCAGTCGAGGTAGAACCACCGGCGGCCTCCTTCGTCTCGGCGAAGGGGGCCGCCGGTCACGATCGGCGCTTGCCCGGACGAACGGTCGCGGCGTTCGTCCATGAGGAATGCGACTTCGCGCGCTCGACGTATGCTCGCGTAGATGACCGGCGCCGTCGTCGACATCCGCTCCGCGCCGCTCGAGGAGCTGCTCGCGGAGGCGCGCCGGCTGCGCCCGAGGCCGATCGTGACCTACTCGCCGAAGGTCTTCATCCCGCTGACGACGCTGTGCCGGGACGTGTGCGGCTACTGCACGTTCGCACGCCCGCCGCGCCGCGGTGAGCGCGCGTACATGACCGAGGAAGAGGTGCTCGCGCTCGCGCGCGCGGGTGCGGCCGCCGGCTGCCGCGAGGCGCTCTTCACGCTCGGCGACAAGCCCGAGCTGCGGTACCAGGTCGCGCGCGAGGAGCTGCGCACGCTCGGGCTGCGAGACGACGCTCGAGTACCTCGAGCGCTGCGCGCGGCTCGTGCTCGAGGAGACGGGCCTTCTCCCACACCTCAATCCCGGCGTCGTGACGCGTGCGGAGCTCGAGATGCTGCGGCCGGTCTCGGCCTCGATGGGGATCATGCTCGAGACGACGGCTGGGCGACTCGGCGCGAAGGGTGGCCCGCACTGGGCGTCGCCCGACAAGGTCCCCGCACGGCGACTGGAGATGATCCGGCTCGCCGGCGAGCTCGCGATCCCCTTCACGAGCGGGATCCTCATCGGCATCGGCGAGACCCGCGACGAGCGGATCGACGCTCTGCTCGCCCTGAAGGCGCTCGGCGAGGAGCACGGCCATGTGCAGGAGGTCATCGTCCAGAACTTCCGCGCGAAGCCGGGCACGCGCATGGCGGCGCACCCGGAGCCTTCGCTCGACGCGCACCTGTGGACGATCGCCGTCGCGCGGATCCTCCTCGGCCCGAGTTGGCACGTACAGGCGCCGCCGAACCTCGCGTTCGACGACTTCCCGCGCCTCCTCGACGCGGGGATCGACGACTGGGGAGGCGTCTCCCCGGTGACGATCGACCACGTCAATCCCGAGGCGCCGTGGCCGGAGATCGAGCGGCTCGCCGAGGCGACGCGCTCGCGTGGGCTCGAGCTCGCGCCACGTCTTCCCGTCTATCCGGAGTACGTCGCCCGCCTCGACCACTGGATCGATCCCGGGGTGGCGCCGTTCGTGCACCGCGCATCCGATGCGATGGGCCTCGCGCGCGACGACGCGTGGGCGCCCGGCGATCCGGTCGAGCCCCCGTTCGTCGTACGACGCGGTGCGGCGCCGCTCGAGCTCGACGGCACCGAGCTCGGAGAGGACGAGATCACGCGTCTCCTCGAGGCTCGGGGTGTGGAGGCGGAGCGCGTGTACGCAGCGGCCGACCGCCTGCGCCGCGAGGTCTGCGGCGACGACGTCACGTACGTCGTGACGCGAAACATCCAGTACACGAACGTCTGTTACTTCCGTTGCGGCTTCTGCGCATTCTCGAAGGGGAAGCTCGCGGCCAACCTCCGCGGCGCTCCGTACCTCGTGCCGCGCGACGAGATCGTGCGCCGCGTCGAGGAGGCGTGGGAGCGTGGGGCGACCGAGGTCTGCCTCCAGGGCGGGATACACCCGGCGTTCACGGGCGACTACTACGCGGACGTCGTGCGCGCGATCCGCGACGCCGTCCCCGGCATCCACGTGCACGCGTTCTCGGCGCTCGAGATCTGGCAGGGCGCCGCGACGCTCGACCTCTCGCTCGAGCAGTACCTCGGGCACCTCCGCGAGCTGGGGCTCGGCTCGCTCCCCGGAACTGCGGCCGAGGTGCTCGACGACGAGGTGCGGCGCGTGATCTGCCCCGACAAGGTGACGACCGCGCAGTGGCTCACGGTGCACGACACGGCTCACCGCGTCGGCCTGCGCTCGAACGTGACGCTCATGTTCGGGCATGCGGACACGCCGCGCTCGTGGGCCCGGCACCTCGTCCACGCACGCGAGCAACAGCAGCGGTCGGGCGGGTTCACCGAGTTCGTCCCCCTTCCGTTCGTCCCCATGGAGGCGCCGATCTACCTCCAGGGCCGCGCCCGTCGCGGCCCGACGTTCCGCGAGACGCTGCTCGTCCACGCGGTCGCGCGACTCGCGCTGCACCCGGAGATCGCGAACATCCAGGCGTCCTGGGTGAAGCTCGGGCCCGACGGGACGCGGCAGGCGCTCGCGGCGGGGGTCAACGACCTCGGCGGGACGCTGATGAACGAGTCCATCTCGCGCTCGGCCGGCGCGGCCTTCGGCCAGGAGCTGCCGCCGGAGCAGATGGAGGAGCTGATCCGCTCGGCCGGTCGCGTCCCGCGCCAGCGGACGACGCTCTACGACGCTGCACCGGAGGAGCGCGTCCGCGCGTCGTTCGGTGCGGCACCGCTCGCGGAGCCGTCGAATCCGCCGGTCAAGGACGCCGGGCTCGTCGCGCCACCGCGGCTCGTGCGTCCCGGCCTCCTCGCCGGCGCCCACGCGCGCTGATGGATCATCTCGCGCTCGCCGTCTCCGACCAGGCCCGGTCGATCCGCTTCTACACGCAGTACTTCGACTTCGTGCCCGAGCCGGAGCCGCGCGAGGACGGCGTGCGCATCCTTCACGACGACGCCGGGTTCTCGCTCGCGCTCGGGGAGATCGAGGAGCCAATCGTGCTGCCGCGCTTCTTCCACTTCGGGCGAGGGGCGCCGAGCCCGGACGACGTGCGCGCTTTCCGCGACCGCGTGGATGCGGACGGGCTCGAGATCGTTGACTGGTGGGACGAGCCCGACTACGTGAGCGTGAAGTTCCGCGACCCGGACGGCTATGTCATCGAGGTCGGCTGGGAGCCCGAGTAGCGAAGGGCATCCGCAGGACGACCCCCGGCAGTCGGCGTCGGCTCGAGCGCAGTGCCTCGCGCAACTCGTTCGTCGCGTCCGGGCCGACGATCCCCTCGCCATGGCCGACGAGGACGCGCTCCGGCTCGAATGCGCCGAGCACGTTCGGTGGCTTCAGCCGCAGCAGGACGTGGACGCCGAACGGGGCCGTGCAGCCTGTGTATAAGCGGTTCGTCCCGAGTACCTCCGCTACGACCAGCGCGCGCTTCTCCGGCCACCAGAGCGCGGACTCGCGCCAGTACCTGCGCTGCATCACGTCGACGGAAACGAACGGCGTCGTGGGCAGCTGGCCCGGCACGACGAGGTGCGGCACCGCCGAATCTCGCGGCGAGCGCCGCGCAGTCGCGGTTGTGGCGGTCGAGGAGTTGGATGACACCGGCCGGCTTGCCGAGTGAGAGCGCGCGGTCGATCGCGTCCGGCCAGTCGAGCGCGTCGACGAGCCACACGTTCCCGTCCGCAGCGAGTGCGTGCGACGTCCGCGTCCCGGCCTCGTCGACGATCCAACCGAACCCGTCCGGGCCGAGGTCGTCGCAGAAGCGGAACGTCATCCGGCTTCCAGTGCGAGCAGGTCGTCGACGGTCTCGCGCCGCCGGATGAGCTGCGCGGCACCGTTGCGTACGAGCACCGCCGCGGGCCGACCGACGCCGTTGTAGTTCGAGCTCATGGCGAGCGTGTACGCGCCGGTTGCGGGAATCGCGAGCAGGTCACCGCGCCTCGGTGCTGGAAGGTCGACGTCGTCGATCAGCACGTCGCCAGACTCGCAATGCATGCCGGCGACGCTCACCGTCTTGTCCGGTGTCTCGTCGGCACGCCCGGCGCTCAGCGCCGTGTACTGCGCGTCGTACAGCTGTGGCCGCGGGTTGTCGGACATCCCGCCGTCGACCGCGACCCACGTCCGCTCCGGCGAGCCGCTTGACGGCGCCCACACGGTAGAGCGTGACTCCGGCGCGACCAACGAGCGATCGCCCCGGCTCGAGCCAGACGGCGGGCTCGCCGAGCCCGGCAGCGGTGAACGCCTCGCGGGCCGTCGCCACGGCGGTCGCGGCGAGGTCTGCCGCCGCCGGCACCTCGTCCTCCGGGCGGTGGCGGATGCCAAAGCCGCCGCCGAGGTCGGCGACCCGCGCCTCCCAGCCGAGGGCGTCGCGACACGAGGCGGCGAACGCGGCGAGGCGGTGGATCGTCTCCGCCTGGGCCGTGAAGTCGGGCAGCTGCGAGCCCGACGTGCACGTGCAGCCCGAGCACGTCCAGGCCGCGTCCCGAGCGCGTCGGTGACGAGCGCCCGGGCCTCGTCCGGAGGGAGGCCGAACTTCGATCCGTGGTGACCCGTCACGACGGCCTCGTGCGTGTCCGCGTCGACGCCGAGCGTCACGCGCACGAGCACGCGCTCGACGCCGGCGGCCGCCGCGAGCTCCGCCTCGTCGGGGGCGTCGAGCACGACGGGCGCGCCTGCATGCGCGGCCCGCGTAGAAACGCCTCGTCCTTGTTGTTGCCGTGGACGACGAGGTCGGCTCCCGTGAGCCCGGCCGTTTCGGCGAAGGCGAGCTCCCCGCTGGAAGCGACGTCGGCGCCGACCACCTCCTCGCGGAGGACGCGAAGCACGGCGACGTTGGCGAACGCCTTCGTCCCGTAGAACACGCGGCCGCCGGCTCCGACCGCCGCGAGGAGCGTGCGGGCCTGCTCGCCGCAGCGTCTCCTCGCAGTAGACGACGAGAGGCGTGCCGAAGCGCTCGGCGAGCTCGGAAGCACTCATGCCTCCGAACCTCCAGCTCGCCGTGCTCGACGCGCGCGGACACGGGAAAGACGCTCGAGCATGCGTGGATCCTGCCTGGTACCGTTTTCGGCTCGTGCAGCAGCTTCTTGCATAGATCAGGGGACGAGCGCGGCGGACGCCGCGAACGTTCTCGTGGAGCCTCTCGCGCGAGAGGCTTTTTTGTGTCCCCGGCAATTCAACAGAGTCGAATGGGTGAGGCGATGGACAGGTACGAGGCGAGCGCGATCGAGGCGAAGTGGCAGCGCGTCTGGGAGGACGCGAAGGCATTCCACGTCTCGAACGAGCCCGTCCAGCCGAAGAGCTACGTCCTCGAGATGCTCCCGTACCCCTCGGGGACGCTGCACATGGGGCACATGCTCGTCTACACGATCGGCGACGTCGTCACGCGCTTCCGTGCGCGGACCGGAATGCACGTCCTCCATCCGCAGGGCTTCGACGCGTTCGGCCTGCCGGCGGAGAACGCCGCGATCCGCGAGGGCGTCCACCCGCGGGAGAGCACCGAGCGCAACATCGAGGTGATCACCCGGTCGATGCGTCGGGTCGGCTGGGCGTACGACTGGGATCGCCTGGTCTCGACCCACACACCGGACTACTACCGGTGGCAGCAGTGGCAGTTCCTGCGCTTCCTCGAGCGCGGACTCGTGTACCGGAAGGCCGCGCCCGTCAAGTGGTGCCCGAACGACCAGACCGTGTTGGCGAACGAGCAGGTGCGCGACGGGCGCTGCGAGCGGTGTGGCTCCGAGGTCGAGTCGCGCCTCATGGAGCAGTGGTTCTTCCGGATCACCGACTACGCGCAGGCGCTGCTCGACGACCTCGAGACGGTCGACTGGCCCGAGTCGATCAAGGCGCGCCAGCGCAACTGGATCGGTCGCTCCGAGGGCGCCGAGATCCTGTTCCGCGTCGACGAGCTCGACGAGGACATCCCGGTCTTCACCACGCGCCCCGACACGCTCTACGGCGCGACGTTCTTCGTCCTCGCGCCCGAGCACGAGCTCGTGCCGCGAATCGACTCCGACGAGGTGCGCGAGTACGTACGGCGCGCCTCGGTGAAGAAGACCGCCGAGCGAGCCGCCGCGACGGAGAAGACCGGCGTCTTCACCGGCCTCCACGCGATCAACCCCGTGAACGGCGAGCGGCTGCCCGTGTACGTCGCCGACTACGTCCTGACCGACTACGGGACGGGCGCGATCATGGCCGTGCCCGCGCACGACCAGCGCGACTTCGACTTCGCGCACGCGTTCGACCTCCCGATCCGCCAGGTCGTGCCGCCCGGCCGACGGCGACGTCGACGAGAGCGTCGCCTACGTCGAGCACGCGGAAGGCGAGGTGCTCGTCAACTCGGGCGAGTTCGACGGGCTGCCGGCGCCCGAGGGCGGTCGGCGGATCGTCGAGAGCCTCGAGTCGGAGGGCGTGGCGAGCTTCACCGTCAACTATCGCCTTCGCGACTGGGGCTTCTCGCGCCAGCGCTACTGGGGCTGCCCGATCCCGGTCGTGTACTGCGACGCGTGCGGGATCGTCCCCGTGCCCGACGACCGAGCTGCCGGTCGTGCTCCCCGAGATCGAGGACTACAAGCCGAAGGGCGTTCCGCCGCTCGCGCAGGCCGAGGAGTGGGTGAACGTGACGTGCCCGTCCTGCGGCGGGCCGGCGAAGCGCGAGACGGAGACGATGGACACGTTCGTCGATTCGTCCTGGTACTTCCTGCGCTACTGCGACGCGCACAACGACACGGCGCCGTTCGATCGAGCCGCGGTCGACTACTGGAGCCCCGTCGACCTCTACATCGGAGGGGTCGACCACGCGACCGTGCACATGATCTACGCGCGGTTCTGGGTGAAGGTCCTGAACGACATGGGGCTCGTCGGGTTCCGCGAGCCGTTCGCGAGCTTCTTCTCGAACGGCTGGGTCACGCTCGGGAAGACGAAGATGTCGAAGCGGGCCGGGAACGTCGTCGGGCCGGACGACTTCCTCGATCGCTACGGCGCCGACGCGTGCCGTCTGAACATCCTCTTCCTCGGGCCCGCGGACGAGGACATGGAGTGGACCGAGACGAGCGTCGAGGCGATGTCGCGCTTCGTGAAGCGGCTCTGGAACGTCGTCAACGAGGTGGTCGAGAGCGCGCCAGTCGGCGAGCCCGAGGGCGGGCCGCTCGCGCGGAAGGCCCACGCGACGATCGCGAAGGTCACCGACGACATCGGGCGGCGCTTCGCCTTCAACACGGCGATCGCGGCGGTCATGGAGCTCGTCAACGAGCTGTCGAAGGATCGTGGCGGTCGGGATGCGCGCTTCGCCGCGGAGACCGCGGTCTCGCTCATCCAGCCGTATGCGCCGCACGTCGCCGAGGAGCTGTGGTCGCGCCTCGGGCACGAGCGGCTGTGGGTAGCGCCGTGGCCGGTCGCGGACGCGGCGATGCTCGAGGTCGAGACGGTCGAGGTCGTCGTCCAGGTGAACGGCAAGATCCGCGACCGGCTGCGCGTGTCGCCCACGCTCGGCGAGGACGAGCTCGTCGCGCTCGCGCGCGCGTCCGAGCGCGTCCGCGCACAGCTCGACGGCGGCGAGGTGTCGCGCACCGTCGTCGTTCCCGGGCAAGCTCGTCAACTTCGTGACATAGCGCGTCTTCGCTCGGGATCGGTGCCTGAATTGGCGCCGATTCGCAACGGAGCCGTGAGTCACACGTGACGACTTCACGGCGACGATTGCCTCGTGCCCATCGCCGTCTCCCGCTCGACCGCGCTCGTCGGCGTGTGCCTCGCGCTCGTCGTGCTCGCCGCTGCTCGGACAGCGTCTCGCGCACGCGGGCGCGGCGAGCGAGCCCCAGCCCGTGGCGGTGCCGCTCGAGCCGGTCGCCGGGGCTGCCTGCGCGTTCGATCCTCGTCGTCCATGTGGTCGGTGAGGTGCGACGCCCCGGTCTCTACCGGCTCCGTGACGGCTCTCGCATCGCCGACGCGGTGCGTCGCGCCGGAGGCTCGCGCCGGGGCGCCGATCTCTCGGCGGTGAATCTCGCCGCGCCGCTCGTCGACGGCGTGCAGGTCCTCGTTCCGAGCAAGGTCGCGGTTGCGAATTCGGCTCGCGCGGTGGACCCGGAGCGACCGGTGTCGGCTCCACAGCCGGCCCCGTGAGCCTCTCGTCGGCGACGCTCGAGGAGCTCGACGGGCTACCGGGCGTCGGCCCGATCACCGCGCAGAAGATCGTCGACTACCGAACGGAGCACGGCCCCTTCGCCTCCGTCGACGACCTCGATGCGGTTCCCGGCATCGGCCCCACGCGCATCGAGCAGCTCCGGGATCTCGTCACGCCGTGAGACGCGCCGTCGAGCTCCACTGGCCGGCACTGCTCGTTGCCTCGAGCGCGGGCGGAATCGCGCTCGCCGTCTGGATCTCGGTGCCTCTCGCGGCGGCGTGTGTCGCCGCGATCGTCGCGGTTGCCGCGGTCTGCGTGCTGGACGGACCGCCGCGGCTCGTCGCGTCTGCAGTCGCGTTGGCCGTCGTCGGACTCGGGTGGGGATCGCTGCGCATGGATGCGCTCCGAGAGAGCGTGCTGGCGCGAGAACTGGGCGAGACGGGCGTCGCCGAGCTGGTGACCGTCGCGCCGGCCCGCTCGTCGCCCTGGTCCACGCGAGTCATCGCGATGACCCGCGAGTTCCGCCGGGCGCGAGTCCGCGAGCGCGTGCTCCTCGTGTTGCCGGTCGGACGCTCGCCGCCGCGCGGAGCCATCCTGGAGGCGACGATTCGCGTCGCAGAGCCGCGACCGCCGCAAGACGGCTTCGACGAACGGGCCTGGCTCGAGCGCCAAGGCATCCACGTGGTGCTCGAGGCGTCGAGCTGGCGGCAGATCGGGCGCCGCGGAGGAATCGCCGGCCTCGGCGACGCGCTTCGTGACCGAGTCGAGCGTGCGGTCTCGCGCGGCACGAGCGGCGTTCGCCGCGCCGTCGTCCTGGGCGTCGTCCTCGGGGAGGACGAGGGTCTGCCTGCGGCGGTGCAGGACGACTTCCGCGCCGCCGGGCTCTATCACCTCCTCGCCGTTTCCGGGCAGAACGTCGCGTTCCTCGCCGCCGGTGTGTTCGGGCTGGGGTGGCTGCTCCGCCTGCCGCGTGCAACGCGCGAGCTCGCAACGGTGGGCGTGATCGTCGCGTACGTCCTCGCGGTCGGCTGGCAGCCGTCGGTCGCGCGTGCGGGCGTTGCGGGTGCCCTCGCGTCGCTCGCGTGGCTCACGGCTCGTCCCAGCGACCGCTGGCACTTCCTCGCGGTCGGGGCGCTCGTGCTCCTCGCGTGGATGCCCACGGCGGCGCTCGACCCCGGCTTCCAGCTCTCGTTCGCCGCCGTCGGCGCGATCTTCGTCGCCGTTCCGCGCGTTCGCAGGTGGTTCGACGGCGTCCCCGTACCGCGGACCGTGGCGGACGCGTTGGCCGTTGCGCTCGCCTGTGGGCTCGCCACGGCGCCGATCGTGCTCTTCCACTTCGGGCAGGTGCCGCTCTACACGGTGCCGGCGAACGTCGCGGCGTTCGTCGCCGCCCCGCTCGTCCTCGCGTTCGGACTGCTGGCTGCCGTCGCGGATCCGATCTCGCCCGGTGCGGCGGCGGGCCTCTCGGCCATCGCGGGCTGGTGCGGCGCCTGGCTCGAGCTCGTCGCGCGAGTGGTGGCGGATCTGCCGCGTGCGCGCCTCGGAGCTCGTTCCACCGTCGTGATCGCAGTCGGCATCGCCGCGTGCTGGCTCGCCGTGCGTCGGGTGGGCCGCGTGCAGAGGCACCGACTCGGCGAGCTCGCGCTCGGCGCCGGGACACTCGCGGCGATCGCGGTCGTCTGGGTCGCGACCCGGCCCGCGCCCGCATGGATCCGCCCCGCCGGCCTTCGCGTCACGTTCCTCGACGTCGGGCAGGGCGACTCCGTGCTGCTCGAGACGCCGAAGGCAAGGATCCTCGTGGACGAAGGGCCTCCCGAGGCGAACGTCGCAGGACAGCTGCGCGCGATGGGCGTCAGCTGGCTCAGCGCGATCGTTCTCACGCATCCGCAGCGCGACCACGTGGGCGGTGCGGCCGACGTCATCCGAACGCTCGACGTCGTGCATGTGCTCGAGCCCGCTCTCGCGGCCACGGGCCCCGAGAGTGAAGAAGCGCTCGCCGCGGCCCGCGTCCGCGAGGTCCCCGTCAGAGTCGTGAGGGCGGGGACGAGCTTTCGGGCCGGACGCCTCCGCGTGCGCGTCCTCTGGCCTGACGACGAGGGGACCGCGTCCGAGGATCCGAATCGGAACGCCGTCGTCCTCCTCGCCTCGTACGGCGAGACCGACGTCTTCCTCTCCGCCGACGCCGAGTCGGACGTGACCTCACGCCTTCCGCTTCGGCCCGTCGAGATCATGAAGATCGCTCACCACGGCTCAGAAGATGCAGGTCTGTCAGCCGAGCTCGAGGTCCTTCGCCCGCGAATCGCAGTCATCTCCTGCGGACGGAACAACGACTACGGACACCCACGCCCCGAGACGCTCGCAGCACTCGAGGCTGCTCCCGGTCTCGCCGTCTACCGAACGGACGAGGACGGACGCGTCGTCGTCGAGTCCGACGGGCACCGTCTGACCGTTCGAGCGCAACGGTAGGGTGATCGGGTGGCTGACGCTCCCGACAAGCCTGCCTACCTCATCACCGGGAGCGACCGCCCCAAGGTCGATACGGCGCTCGCGAGGCTCCGCGGCCACTTCGAGTCGGAGTCGATCGAGACCGTCAGCGCCATGGAGACGACCGGTGACGAGGTGGCCGGTCTGTGCAATGCCGGGAGCCTCTTCGGTGACGCGAGGCTCGTCGTCGTCACCGACGTCGACGGGCTGAAGGCGGACAGAGGTCGTCGGGGGGGATGGAAGGCGGCCGATGTCGAGTCGATCGATGCGTACCTCGGGAGCCCGGCTCCGGCGACCGTCCTCGCGCTCGTCGCGGACGAGCTGAAGTCGAGCTCGGCTCTGTGGAAGGCCTGCGCCAAGGCGGGCACCGTTCTCGCCTTCGACGTCGACAAGAAGCTGGTGGAGTGGGCCGGAAAACGCTTCCACGACCGGGGCGTGCGGGCGGAGCCCGACGCGGTCGCAGCACTGATCGCGCTCGTCGGCGAGAACCCACGCGCACTCGAGACCGAGATCGACAAGATCGCTACGTGGGCCGATGGCGAGCCGGTCGGCGAGCGCGAGGTCGAGGCTCTCGTCGCTCCGGATGCAGACCTGCCGATCTACGAGCTCACCGAGGCATTGGGAATGCGCGATCCGGCACGTGCTCTCGACGTATGCGAGACGCTCTTCGAGCGCGATCCGAAGCCGCGTCGAGACGTCTCGCCGCGGCTGGCGGGCTCGCTCGTGGGCTATGTCACGCGGCTCCGAACGCTGAAGCGCCTCGCCGCGGAGGGGGTGAGCTCGAAGGAGGCCGCGTCGCAGCTGAAGCTGAACCCGTACTACGCCGGGAAGCTCTACCGGCAGGCGGAGGGCTTCTCCGAGGAGGAGCTCGACGACGCGGTCCTGCGCCTCGCTGAACTCGACGGCGCGCTCAAGGGGCAGAGCAGGCTCGCACCCGACCTCGAAGTACAGCGCACGCTCGTCGACTTGAGCGCAAGACCGGGAGCCCGCTAGCGCGGAGCTCTCGGTCGCGCGAAATCCCTGAAGCCCGCATTCGCGGGCGATCGCTGCGGGTGACGAGCCGTGTGGCTCGCCGCCGTCAGGAGGCGGTCGCGACGAGCCTCGCGGCGCGCGACTTCTTGCGCGCGGCGGTGTTGCGGTGGAGCGCGCCGCGCGAGATCGCTCGGTCGACCATCCGCACGAGTTCGCGATGCTCGGTCGCGATGCGTTCGGCGTCGCCGTCGGAGACGGCCGACTCGAGCCGCTTCGTCAGCGTCTTGATCGTCGACCGGTAGCGGAGGTTCTCGCTCCGCTGCCGCTCCTGGATCAGGACGCGCTTCTTCTGCTGCTTGATGTTCGCCATTCGAGAAAACGCCCGCTTCCGCGGGCCGCGCGATGGTAGCAGACCCCACTGGGAGAATCGCAGCGCGTGACGGACCCCCCGACCCCTCATCCCGCCGAGCCCGGCCACGACCGCCGCTTGGCTCGGTCGACCGCCGTCTTCGCCGCTGCGACCGGCGTTTCGCGCGTGCTCGGGCTCCTCCGGGAGATGGTGAGCGCGTACTTCTTCGGCATCTCGGGCCTCATCAACGCGTTCACGGTCGCGATCCAGATCCCGAACCTCGTGCGCGCGCTCGTCGCGGACGCCGCGCTCTCGGGCGCATTCGTCCCCGTGTTCTCGGAGTTGCTCGAGAAGGGCGAGAAGCAGCGCGCGTGGCGCGTCGCGTCGACGCTCTTCTGGCTGACGTTGCTCGTCCTCGGCGGTGTCACCGCCGTCTTCATCCTCCTGGCGCCGCTCCTCATGCGGCCGTTCGGCGATCCGGGCGGCGACTACGACCTCGCGGTCGGGCTCTCGCGCGTCCTCTTCCCGATCGTCGTCCTGCTCGGACTGTCCGGGATCGTCGTGGGAATCCTCAACACGTACCACCACTTCGCGCTGCCCGCGCTGGCGCCGGTTGCCTGGAACCTCGTCATCATCGTCGGGCTCGTCCTCGGCATCCCGCAGATCGACGACGAAAGCGCGCAGCTCTACCTGTACGCAGGCGTCGTCGTTCTGGGGACGCTGGTGCAGCTCCTTCTTCCGATCCCGTGGCTCCGCAAGCTCGACGGTCGCCTCACGGCGGTCATCGACTGGCGCGACCCGGCCGTCAAGCGCGTCCTCGTGCTGATGCTCCCGGTCACGCTGACGATCGGACTCGTCAACGTGAACTTCCTCGTGGACACGCTCTTCGCGTCGCGGCTGCTCGATCCCGAGCTCGCGCCCGCGGCGATCGACAAGGCGTTCCGCCTCTACATGCTGCCGCAGGGCGTCTTCGCCGTCGCCGTGACGACGGTGCTCTTCCCGACGCTCGCGCGGCTCGCAGCGCGGAACGACATCGGCGGCCTGCGTCGCGCGCTCGACGGCGGTCTCCGTCAGATCGCATTCCTGCTCGTGCCCGCGGGGCTCGTGTCGATCGTGCTCGCGAGGCCCATCGTCGAGCTCGTCTACCAGCGTGGCGAGTTCACCGCCGAGGACACCGTGATCGTCGCGCAGTGCCTGCAGGCGTTCTCGATCGGCCTCGTCTTCAACGGCTGGATGCTGATCCTCAACCGCAGCTTCTACGCGGTGCAGACGAACTGGGTGCCGACGGGCATCGCGCTCGGAGCGGTCGCCCTCAACGCCGCGTTCGACACGGTCTTCTACCGGCTCGGCATCTGGGGGATCCCGCTCGCGACCTCGACCGTGAACGTCGTCGCCTCGATCGTGCTGCTCGTGATGATGCGGCGGCGCGTCGGTCTCGAGCACGTCGGCCGGACGCTCGGCGTCGTCGTTCGCGTGGCGATCGCCGGGGCCGTCGCGGCCGGCCTCGCGTACGGCGCGTGGTACGGCGTCGACTCCGTCCTGGGCGACGGGCTGGTCGCCCAGCTGCTCTCGCTGGGAGCGGGGTTCGGCGTCGCCGTGCTCGTCTACGTCGGACTCGGTCGGGCGCTGGGACTGCGGGAGCTCGAGGCGTTGCTACTGTTGCGAGCCCGCTAGTGCGCAAGATCGGAATCCGCTAGCGCAGATTCCGATCGCGCGAAATCCCTGAAGGCGTCCGCTTCGCGGCCGCTCTGACTGTGGTGGCACTAGCCTCTCGGAGCCCATGCAGCAAGACCGCATTCGCAACTTCGCGATCATCGCGCACATCGACCACGGCAAGTCGACGCTCGCGGATCGCATCCTCGAGCTGACCGGTGCCGTCTCCGAGCGCGAGATGCGCGAGCAGCTCCTCGACTCGATGGAGCTCGAGCGCGAGCGCGGGATCACGATCAAGGCGCAGGCCGTGCGCGTCTCGTGGAAGGGCTACCAGCTGAACCTCATCGACACGCCCGGCCACGTCGACTTCACCTACGAGGTGTCACGCTCCCTGCAGGCCTGCGAGGGCGCGCTGCTCGTCGTGGACGCGGCCCAGGGGATCGAGGCGCAGACGCTCGCGAACGCGTACCTCGCGATCGACGGCGGGCTCGAGATCGTCCCCGCTGCGAACAAGATCGACCTCCCGCAGGCCGATCCGGAGGGCGCGGCGAAGGAGCTCGGCGATCTCCTCGGCGAGGAGCCGGAGCGCGTGCTGCGCATCTCCGCGAAGACCGGAGCCGGCGTGGAGGACCTCCTCGACGCGATCGTCGAGCGGATCCCGCGTCCCGCGGGCGATCCGGACGCGCCGGCGCGCGCGCTCGTCTTCGACTCCTCGTACGACCAGTACCGCGGCGTCGTCGCCTTCGTCCGCGTCGTCGACGGAACCTTCTCGACGCGCGAGCCGCTCCGTGCGATGGCGCAGGGCACCGAGTTCGATGCGGAGGAGATCGGGGTCATGTCGCCTGCGCGTACGGCGATCGAATCGCTGTCGGCCGGTGAGGTCGGCTACGTCATCACCGGCCTCAAGGACGTCTCGCGCCTCCGCGTCGGCGACACGCTGACGTCGCGGCGTCGTCCCGCCGCCGAGCCGCTCCCCGGATACCAGGACGTGAAGCCGATGGTCTTCGCCGGGATCTTCCCGAGTGACTCCGACGACTATCCGGAGCTCCGCGACGCGCTCGAGCGGCTCAAGCTGAACGACGGGTCGCTCTCGTACGAGCCGGAGACGTCGCAGGCGCTCGGCTTCGGGTTCCGCTGCGGCTTCCTCGGCCTCCTGCACATGGAGATCGTCCGTGAGCGCCTCGAGCGGGAGTTCGACCTCGACCTCCTCATCACCGCGCCGACCGTCGCCTACCGCGCGACGACGCGCACCGGGGAAGAGGTGGAGGTGCACAACCCGGCCGAGATGCCGCGCGAGCTCGAGCAGGTCGAGGAGCCGTACGTGAAGGCGTCGGTGATCGTCCCGAAGGACTACGTCGGCGCGGTGATGGAGCTCGCGAACGAGCGGCGCGGGAGCTTCGACCACCTCGAGTACCTGAGCGAGGATCGCGTGCTGCTCCTGTACGAGCTGCCGCTCGGCGAGATCGTCCTCGACTTCTACGACCAGCTGAAGTCGCGCACGCGCGGGTATGCGAGCTTCGACTACGACCTCGCCGGCTTCAAGCCGGGCGAGCTTACGCGGGTCGACATCCTCGTCGGCGGCGAGCAAGTCGACGCGCTCTCGCTGATCATCCACCGCGACGCCGCGTACGACCGCGGCCGGCAGCTCGTCGAGCGGCTGCGCGAGGAGATCCCTCGGCAGATGTTCGACGTCCCCGTACAGGCGGCGATCGGGTCGCGCGTCATCGCGCGGGAGACGATCAAGGCGCGTCGCAAGGACGTGCTCGCGAAGTGCTACGGCGGCGACATCACGCGGAAGCGCAAGCTGCTCGAAAAGCAGAAGAAGGGCAAGAAGCGGATGAAGCAGGTCGGCGGGGTGGAGGTGCCTCAGGAGGCGTTCCTCGCGGTCTTGAACCTCGACTCGGACCGGCGAGGCCGCTGATGGGGCACGTCCGGCACCTCTACGTCCACCTGCCGTTCTGCGCCCACCGCTGTGGCTACTGCGACTTCGTCACCGTCGTCGGCCGCGAGGGACAGCACGCGGCGTACGCGACGCGCTGCTCGCCGAGCTCGAGCGCGAGCGCGCGCGTGCTCGCCGCGGACCTCGAGACGGTCTTCCTCGGCGGCGGCACGCCGACGTTCACCGAGCCGGCCGAGCTCGAGCGCGTGCTGCGCGCCCTGCCGTCCGCCGAGGAGGTGACGGTCGAGGCGAATCCCGAGACGGTCTCCGCCGACGCTTGCGACCCTGCTTCGCGAGAACCGCGTGAGCGCGTCTCGCTCGGAGCTCAGAGCTTCCAGCTGCGCCTGCTCGACGTCCTCGAGCGGCAGGCCTCTCCCGACGACGTCCGGCGCGCCGTGCAGACTCTTCGTGATGCCGGATTCGACAACGTCTCGCTCGATCTCGTCTACGGCATCCCCGGCCAGAGCGCCGCCGACCTCGACGCCGACCTGACGGAGGCGCTCGCACTCGAGCCCGAGCACGTGTCGTGCTACGAGCTCGAAGCGAAGCCGGGCACGCGCTTCACGCATGCCCACGGCGAGGAGCTCGCGCGGCAGGCCGACGCGATGGAGGGCTACTTCGAGCAGGTCGTCGACAGGCTCACCGCCGCCGGCTACCGCTGGTACGAGACGGCCAACTTCTGCCTCGACGGGGAACGTGCGGGCGGGCGCGACCTTCGCGCCAGCCACAACCTCGGCTACTGGCAGGGTCGCGACTACCTGGGTCTCGGGATCGGCGCCGTCTCGACCGTGAGCGGCGAGCGGCGGCGAAACCTGCCCAGCCTGTCCCGCTACGTCGGCGCGCTCGCGCGAGGCGAAGAGCCGCCGCGCGACGTCGAGCAGATCGACCCGGAGACGGGCGCGCGCGAGCGCCTCATGCTCGGGCTGCGTCTCGACGAGCCCGTCGTGCTCGCCGACGTCGCCGACGCGGTCGACCGCGACGCGCTCGCCCGGCTGTCCGCCGGCGATCTCGTCGAGGTGACGGCGAACGGACGCGGTGACGGAGCTCCGCCTCACGCGTCGCGGTCGCTTCCTCGGCGGCGGCGTGACGGCCGAGCTGCTGGCCTGAACGAGGCTGGCACCGGCGGATTCCGCGGCTACCATCGGACTCGTGGTCGCTCCGGGACATCGACCTGCGCTTCGCGCGGCTGCAAACACTACGCATGCCATCGTCCTCGGCCGGCCACGTACTAGCCAGAACGCGGCCTCCCTGCGTCCTCGGCCTGCTCGGTTTTCGCCGGCGAATCACACCCCGTTGCCCCGGAGCGACCACCAGTGATGCAGCTCACTCCGCGGAAACGCGAGATCCTGCGGCGGGTCATCGAGGAGCACGTCGCGACGGGGCAACCGGTCGGGTCGCGCATGCTCGTCGAGCGCGCCGGACTCGGCTTCTCCGCTTCCACCGTGCGTGGCGAGCTCGCCGAGCTCGAGTACGCTCGGTCTTCTGACACACCCGCACACGTCCGCGGGCAGGACGCCGACCGAGAGCGGCTACCGCGCTCTACGCGGACGAGCTCGTCGACACACTCGACGGGCGTCCCGATGCGCTGGGCGTCGACCTCCGCTCCATGCGCGACGAGATCGAGCAGGCGCTCCGCACGACGACGGAGATGCTCTCCGATGCCACCCGCCTCCTCGCGCTCGTCTCGGCACCGTCGCTCGAGACGGCGTCGATCAGGCACATCGAGGTGCTCACGCTCCAGCCGACGAGCGTCATGGTCGTCGTGATCACGTCGACCGGCGGGGTGACCAAGCGGGTCTTCCGGCTCGACGAACCCGTCGATCCCGGTCTCATCGCCTGGGCGGGCGAGTACCTCGAGGAGCAGATCGTCGGAGAGCGCCTCGGGTCGCGGACGGTGCGGCGCCGGCTCGAGGCGCCGGAGCTCGCGCCGCGTGAGCGCGCGTTCCTCTCGCTGATCGGCCAGACGCTGCTCGAAGTGGGCGCCGAGGCCGGCCCGGAGGTGTTCGTGGGAGGCACGGCAGGCCTCGTCGGCGGGGCTCGGGTGGAGGAGGTCGAGGCGACCATGAGGCTCGTCGAGCTCCTCGAGCGCCGAGCGGCCGTGCTCGAGCTCGTCAGCGAAGCGCTCGAGCCGCAGCGTCCGGTCGTCCACGTGGGGCCGGAGGTCGGCGGCGCGGAGCTGCACTCCGTGTCGCTCGTCGGCGCGACCTACGGGATCCGGTCGACGCCACTCGGCGCCGTCGGCCTCGTCGGGCCGCTCCGCATGGACTACGAGAAGGCGATCCGGACCGTGCGCGCCGCCGCGTTCGAGCTCTCACGGTTCGTCGAGGACGTCTACGAAGACGCCTAGCCCCATGGCAACGACCGAGAGCGACTACTACGACCTCCTCGGCGTGCCGCGCACCGCGAGCGACGCCGAGATCAAGCGAGCGTTCCGGACTCTGGCGCGCGAGCTCCATCCCGACGTCTCGAGCGAGCCGGACGCGGACGTGCGGTTCCGCGACGTCGCCGAGGCGTACGAGGTGCTCTCCGACCCCGAGCGTCGCGCGACGTACGACCGGTTCGGCAAGGCCGGGCTCAGGCGCGGGGGGTACGAGCCGGCGTTCTCGGACTTCGGCAGCCTCACCGACATCTTCGCCGCCTTCTTCGGCGAGGATCTGCTCGGAGCCAGCGGCGGGCGGCAGCGCCCGCAGCGTGGTGGAGACGTCCAGGCAGTCGTCGAGATCGACCTCGAGGAGGCTTTCGCCGGCGCGCTGGTCACGGTGCCGCTCGATGTCGCGCTCCCGTGCGAGCGCTGCGGCGCGAGCGGCGCGGAACCGGAGACGTCGACCCGAACGTGCCCGACGTGCTCGGGCGCAGGCGTCGTGCGGAGCGTCTCCCAGAACATCTTCGGGCAGTTCGTGCAGCAGCGGGCCTGCCCCGAGTGCGAGGGCGCCGGTGAGGTGCTCGAGCGGCCGTGCGTCGACTGCCGCGGCGACGGGCGCATCGTGACGCGGACGGCAGCTCGAGGTCGACGTGCCGAGGGGCATTCACGACGGCCAGCAGATCCGCGTGCGCGGAGAGGGGCATGCCGGATTCCGCAGTGCGGAGCGGGGGCACGCGTTCGTCGTCGTCCGAGTCCGCCCCGACGAGCGCTTCGTCCGAGACGGCGACGATCTGCACACGGCGCTGCGGCTGACGATGACGGAGGCCGCACTCGGGACCACCGCGACCGTCACGTCGCTCTCCGGGAGAGGTCGCGCTCGACGTGCCGCCCGGGACGCAGCCGGGCGAGGTGCGCGTGGTGCGCGGCGAGGGGATGCCGGCGCTGAGAGGCTCCCGACGCGGCTCGCTCTACGTGCGCCTCGACGTCGCCGTTCCGACGACGCTCGACGCGGAGCAGCGCGGTCTCGTCGAGCAGCTCGACGAGAAGCTCGGTGACGACGCGTATCGATCGCGCGACGAGGACGGCGGCTTCTTCGGCCGCCTGAAGAGCGCGCTCCGCTGAGCGCCCTCGTCCGGGTCGCCTTCGTCGTCCCGACCGTCGAGGCGGAGATCGCGCGGGCGTGGTTCGTCGTGCACGTGCCGGCGGGCTTCGAGGAGCGCACGGACGGCGAGCGCACCGAGCTCGCCGTCTACACCGACGAAGCAGGCGCCGCCGAGGTCCGGACGGCGTTCCCGCAGGCGACCGCCGAGCCCGTCGCCGAGGGCTGGGAGGATCGCTGGAGGGAGTTCCATCGGCCGGTCTAGGCGGGTGGCCTCTGGATCGGCCCGCCGTGGATCGAGCCGCCGGGCGACGCGCCGGCCGTCGTCGTCGACCCAGGCCGTGCCTTCGGAACGGGTGCGCACCCGACGACGCGAGCCTGCATCGAGCTCCTGTCGAGGCTCGAGCGGGGCAGCCTCCTCGACGCGGGCTGCGGCTCCGGGGTCGTCGCGGTCGCAGCCGCGCGGCTCGGGTTCGCGCCCGTGCGGGCCGTCGATCTGGACGACGTCGCTGTCGAGGTCGCCGCCGAGACGGCGCGGCGGAACGGTGTCGTCGTCGACGTCCGGCGGGCCGACGTCCTCGAGGACGAGCTTCCCGCGAGCGACGTCGTCGTCGCGAACATCGAGCTCGAAGTCGTCGAGCGGATGCTCGAGCGCCTGGACGCGCGCGGAGGCCGTGACGTCCGGCTACCTCGCCTCGGAGCGGCCGACGGCGGCGTGCTGGGCACCGGTCGACCGCGTCGAGCTCGAGGGCTGGGCGGCAGACGTTCTCGCGAAGCGGCACTAAGCTAGTCCGGCGATGGCGTCGTTCTCGGTTCGTTTCCTGGGGTGCAAGGTGTCCTATGCGGACGCGCAGGCGGTGCGCGAGCGCCTGCTCGGCGACGGGCACGACGAGACAGCGGACGTCGCCGACGTCGCCGTCGTGAACACCTGCTGCGTCACGCACGAGGCGATCTCGAAGTCGCGCCAGGCGGTGGCGCGGGCCGCTCGGAGCCACGGCCGCGTGTACGTCACCGGCTGCGGAGCGAACCTCGACGGCGCGTTCGCCGCGATGCCGTCCAACGTCACGATCGTGAGCGGGCCGAGCGAGGAGCTCCCTGCGGCGGTCGCCGGTCACGTCGGCGCGATCGCGTGTGTCCAGGCGGATGCGCGCGTGGAGCGAACGCGCGCGTTCGTGAAGATCCAGGACGGCTGCTCGTTCTCGTGCGCCTTCTGCGTCATCCCGCTCGTTCGCGGTGGGACGCGCAGCCGCCGTGCCGCCGCGGTGCTCGCGGAGATCGAGCGCCGCGTCGCGCAGGGGCACCGCGAAGTCGTCCTCACCGGCGTCAACCTCGGCTGCTTTCGCGATCGTGAGGCGGGCTTCACGCTGCCGCGTCTCATCCGCGAGGCAGGCGCGGTGCCCGGCGTCGAGCGGCTGCGCCTCTCGTCGATCGAGGTGAACCACCTGAGCGACGACCTCGTCGCGGCGCTGCGGGAGACGGGACCCGCGTCGCGCCACCTGCACGTGCCGCTGCAGTCCGGCGACGACGGTGTGCTGCGCGCGATGGGACGTCGGTACTCGTCGGCGCAGTACCTCGCGAAGCTCGAGCCTCTCGCCGACTTCAACCTGACGGCCGACGCGATCGTCGGCTTCCCGGGCGAGGACGACGCGGCGTTCGGGCGAACGCTCGAGGTCGTCGAGCGGGCCGGCCTCAGCCGGGTCCACGTCTTCCCCTACTCGCCCCGTCCCGGCACCGTCACTGCCGGCGACGACAGGGTTCCCGCTGCGGTCAAGAAAGAGCGTGGAGCGCGTCTGCGCGCTCTCTCCGACGAGCTCTCGCGACGCCGCTGGCAGACGCGGGTCGGGACGACCGACCGCGTTCTCGTCGACCGGCCGGGCCGTGGGTACGGCGACGACTACACGCCGTGGCTCGTCGAAGGCGAGGTCGGCCAACTCCTGGACGCCCGCGCCGTCGGAGTCTCCGAGGAGGGGATCCTTGCCGTCGCAGCCTGAGAACTGCCTGTTCTGTCGGCTCGTCGCCGAGGGCGACCACGTGCACGCGGGCGACGGATTCGTCGCCATCCGCGACATCAACCCGATCGCCGAGACGCACCTCCTCGTCCTGCCCGCGCGACACGTCGACACGTTCCGGGATGTCCAGGCGTTCCCCGACGAGGAGGCCGGGCGGATGCTCCGCTTCGTCGCCGAGACGGCCGCGGCTGCGGGGCTCGACGACTACAAGGTGCTCGTGAACGTCGGCGAGGGCGGCGGGCAGACGATCTTCCACCTCCACTGGCACGTGCTCGGCGGCCGCTTCGACACGGGCAAGCTCTCGCGCGCGCTCGCGCTGGAGGCGGCGTGACCCTGATCCTCCGCATCGAGGACGAGCTCAAGGCGGCACGCCTCGCGCGCGACGACGGACCGCCGCGATGCGCTCAGCCTCCTGCTCAACTCCCTGCAGTCCGCGCAGAAGGAGCTGCAGCGGCCGCTCTCCGACGACGAGGAGCTGCAGGTCCTCCAGCGCGAGCGGAAGCGGCGCGTCGAGGCGGCGGAGGCTTTCCGCGCGGGCGGCCGGGAGGAGCAGGCGGACGACGAGGAGTACGAGCTCGAGGTGCTCGCGGAGTTCATGCCCGAGCAGATGTCCGAAGAGGAGATCGAGGAGATCATCGACGACGTCATCTCGGAGGTCGGCGCGACCAACATCCGCGACATGGGACGGGTGATGGCCGGGGTCATGCACCAGGTCTCGGGTCGCGCCGACGGCTCGGTCGTCTCGCAGCTCGTGAAGGAAAAGCTCGCCTAACCCGTCCCTAGACTCCGCCTGATGCAACAGGTGCTGGACGTCTCCAACGAGGTCGCCGCCGAGCTCGCGGGTGTCGAGGACGGCGTCCTCGACGCACTGCGCGAGCGCCTCCAGTGCACGATTGCGCTTCGCGGGAACCGCCTGACGCTGGGGGGCGAAGACCAGCACGTCGCGGCCGCGCGCGCGGTCGTGGACGAGCTCGTGGAGCTCGTGGAGGGCGGCCATCAGATCGGTCCGGACACCGTCGGCACCGTCCTCGCCGCGCTCGACCAGGCCGAGGACGTGCGCGAGGTCTTCGACGACGTCGTCTGGCGTCACCGCGGCAAGAACATCACGCCGAAGACGGTGAACCAGAAGCGGTACGTCGACGCGATCCGCGGTGCGACGGTGACGTTCGGCATCGGACCGGCCGGGACCGGGAAGACGTACCTCGCCATGGCGCTCGCCGTCTCCGCGCTGTCCGAGGGCGCCGTGGGCCGCCTGATCCTCACCCGGCCCGCGGTCGAGGCAGGAGAGCGGCTCGGCTTCCTCCCCGGCGACATGCTCGCCAAGGTCGATCCGTACCTGCGGCCGCTGTACGACGCCCTCTACGACATGCTCGACCCGGAGCGTCTCGCCGGATACATGGACCGCGGGACCATCGAGGTCGCCCCGCTCGCGTTCATGCGCGGCCGCACGCTCAACGACTCCTTCGTCGTCCTCGACGAGGCCCAGAACACGACCCCCGAGCAGATGCAGATGTTCCTGACGCGGCTCGGCTTCGGCTCGAAGATGGTCGTGACCGGCGACGTGACGCAGGTCGACCTGCCGCGCGAGCAGGCCTCGGGACTCATCCAGGTGCGCGAGATCCTCGCGGGAATCGACGGGATCGGCTTCGTCGAGTTCGGCAACGAGGACGTCGTGCGCCACAAGCTCGTGCAACGCATCGTCGAGGCGTACAAGCGTCACGCCGAGGAGACCGGCACGGCGCGTCGCCGGTGATCCTCGTCGAGACTGCGAACCGGAGCGGGGTCGCGGTCGACGAGCGCGCGGCGGAGGAGCTCGCCCGGACCGTCCTCGCGGCGGAGGGCGTGCACGACGGCGAGCTCGGGATCGCGTTCGTCGGCGTCGACGAGATGCGTGCGTTGAAGAGCGAGCACCTCGGGATGGACGAGGCTACGGACGTGCTCTCCTTTCCGCTCGACGGGCGGGACGACGTGCCCGCGGGCGTCCCGCGGGCGCTCGGCGACGTCGTTCTCTGCCCGCAGGTCGTCGGCGCCGAGTGGCGCGGGCCGCTCGTTCACGGGCTGCTGCACCTCCTCGGGTACGACCACGGCGACGAGATGACCGCGCGCGAGGACGCGCATTCGCGCTGATGCCGCGCCAACGCAGTCAGTCGCTGTTCCAGAGCTTCAACGTCGCGGCGGAGGGGATCGTCCACGCCGTCCGGACGCAGCGGAACCTCTGGATCCACTTCGCCATCGCGGTCGCGGTGCTCGTGGCCGCGATCGGGTTCGGTGCGAGCAAGCTCGAGCTCGCGGTGCTGTTGCTGGCGATCACGTTCGTGCTCGTCGCCGAGCTCGTGAACACCGCGGTGGAGGCGGCGGTCGACGTGGCGTCCACGTCGTTCGACCCGATGGCGAAGATCGCAAAGGACATCGCCGCCGGAGCCGTGCTCGTCGCGGCGCTGAACGCCGTGGCGGTGGGCTACCTCGTCTTCTCCGGCGAGGTCGCCACCCGCAGCTCGCGGTTCCTGACACGGCTCTCGGATGCGCCGGCCGAGCTCACGCTCGTCGCCCTCGCCGTCACCGTGATCCTCGTGGTCGCGGTGAAGGCGTACACGGGCCGGGGTACGCCGCTCCGGGGAGGGCTGCCGTCCGGACACGCAGCCGTCGCCTTCGCGGGGTGGATGGCGGTGACGCTGATCCTCGAGGACTCGCCGCGGAGGTTTCTCGTCTCGTCCGTGACGTTCATCATGGCATTGCTCGTGGCGCAGACTCGTATCGAGAGCGGCGTGCACTCGGCCTCCGAGGTGGCCAGCGGCGCGCTGCTCGGCGCGCTCGTGACCCTCTTCCTCTTCCAGGCGTTCGGATGAGCCAGCCTCTGCCGAGCGACGAGGAGCTTCTCGCGACGGCCGACGTCGCTGCCGCGGGGGCATACGCGCCGTACTCGAACTTCCACGTGGGCTGCGTCGTGCTTACGCGCGACGGTCGCGTGATCGAGGGCGTGAACGTCGAGAACGCGGCCTACCCGCTCGGTGTGTGCGCCGAGCGGACGGCGTTCTCTCGCGCCGTCGCGGAGGGCTACCGGCCGGGCGACTTCGTGGTCGCCGCGATCACCGCATCGCCGTGCGGAGGGTGCCGTCAGTGGCTGCACGAGATGGGCGTCGATCGCGTCGTGTTCCGCAACGGCGAACGCGTCGTGACGATGACGCCCGACTGAGCTGCTTCCGGAGTCGTTCGACAGCTCCGACTTCACGTGAAGTCCGGGTTCGTGCGCCGTCGCAGGACGCCCGAACGTCGGGAAGTCCACGCTCGTCAACGCGCTCTGCGGCGAGAAGGTCGCCATCACGTCGACCGTCCCGAACACGACGCGCCGGCGGATCTTCGGCGTCGCCCACGGCGCCGACTATCAGCTTGCACTTGTCGACCTCCCGGGGTTCCAGCGGCCGTTCGACGCGCTCACCGAGCGCATGCAGCAGACGGTCGACTCGTCGTTCGACGACGTCGACGCCGTTCTGCTCGTCGTGGACGCGCGAGCGCACATCGGCTCGGGCGACCGCTTCGTGGGGCGGCGCGTGTTCGGTCTCGGGACGCCTGTCGTCATCGCGCTGAACAAGGTCGATCGCCTCAAGCCGGCGCACATCGCGACGCAGATGAAGGCAGCGGCGTCGCTCGGCGACTTCCACGCGCTCCATCCGGTCAGTGCGAAGACGAAGGAGGGCGTCGACGAGCTGCGGGGGGATCTCGTGTCGCTCCTGCCCGAGGGGCCTGCGTACTTCCCCGCGACCCAGGCGACCGACCTTGCGCTCGAGGAGCGAATCGCCGAGGTGATCCGCGAGAAGGCTCTCCAGCTGACGCGCGAGGAGGTCCCGCACGCGATCACGGTCGAGGTCGAGGAGCTCGAGGAGGGCCGCGTCCGTGCGCTGATCTACGTCGAGACCGAGTCGCAGAAGGGCATCGTCGTGGGGAAGAAGGGCGCGATGGTGCGCGAGATCGGCACCCGAGCTCGTCCCGAGGTGGACGCGCTCGTCGGCGGGCGCGTGTTCCTCGAGCTGCAGGTCAAGGTGCGGCCGAAGTGGCGCCGCGATCCACGCATGCTCGAGCGCCTCGGTCTCTGAGCACGGAGCGGCCGGCTGGAGGGCACCCCCTCGGCACTACACTCGGAGCATGGCCAAGGCCCCCGCACTCGTCGGCGGTTTCGAGCTTCCCTCGGGCCCGCGGCTTCCTCGGATCGGCTCGGTCGACGCCGTCGCGCTCGAGGAGCGCGCGGCGACGCTCGCGAAGCGGTCGATCAAGCGCGAGTCGAAGGTGCAGGCGCTCGAGCTCGCCGTGCGCATGATGGATCTGACAACGCTCGAGGGTCAGGACACGCCCGGCAAGGTCGCAGCGCTCTGCTCGAAGGCGATGCGGCCCGATCCGGTCGACGTCTCGGTCCCTCCGGTCGCCGCCGTCTGCGTGTACCCGAACCTCGTCCCCGCCGCGAAGGGACGGCTGGCGGGAAGCGACGTCAAGGTCGCCTCGGTCGCCACCGCGTTCCCCTCCGGGCAGTCGCCCACCGAGCTCAAGGTCGCGGAGACGCGCGCGGTCGTCGAGATGGGTGCCGACGAGGTCGACATGGTCATCGACCGGGGCGCGTTCCTCTCCGGTCGCTACGCGAAGGTCTTCGACGAGATCGTGCGCGTGAAGGAGGCGTGCGGCGACGCGCACCTCAAGGTCATCCTCGAGACGGGCGAGCTCGGGACGTACGACAACGTACGCCGGGCGTCGCTCATCGCGATCGCGGCCGGCGGGGATTTCATCAAGACCTCGACGGGCAAGGTGAGCCCTGCGGCGACGCTGCCCGTGACGCTCTGCATGATGGAGGTCGTCCGGGACGTCCACGCCGAGACGGGCCACGTCGTCGGGATCAAGCCGGCCGGCGGGATCCGCACCTCCAAGCAGGCCGTTCAGTACCTCGTGACGCTCTACGAGACGCTCGGCCCGGCGTGGATGACGCCCGATCTCTTCCGCTTCGGCGCATCCTCGCTCCTGAACGACGTCCTCATGCAGCTCCGCAAGGAGAAGACGGGGCGCTATCAGTCCGCCGACTACTTCACCATCGATTGATGGCTCAGGTCGAGAAGCGCGGAGAGAGCCTCCCCGCGACCTTCGAGTGGGAGTACGCGCCGGCTCCGGAAGCGCGAGACATCGTCCAGCTCCGGGAGCGCTATGGCCTCTTCATCGGCGGCGAGGAGGTCGAGCCCAGGACCGGGGAGTGGTTCGCATCCATCTCGCCGTCGACCGAGGAGCCGCTCTTCGAGGTCGCCCAGGCAGGCGAGGAGGACGTCGCGCTCGCAGTCGAGGCCGCGCGCGACGCCTTCCAGAACGGCTGGTCGGAGCTCGCCTCCGGCGAACGCGCGAAGTACCTCTTCCGGATCGCTCGCATCATCCAGGAGCGCGCGCGCGAGCTCGCCGTCGCGGAGTCCCTCGACGGCGGCAAGCCGATCCGCGAGTCGCGCGACGTCGACATCCCGCTCGCCGCGGCGCACTTCTTCTACTACGCCGGCTGGGCCGACAAGCTCGAGTACGCCTTCCCGGGGCGCACGCCGCGGCCGCTCGGCGTCGCGGCGCAGATCATCCCCTGGAACTTCCCACTCCTCATGCTCTCGTGGAAGATCGCGCCCGCCCTCGCCTGCGGCAACACCGTCGTCCTCAAGCCGGCCGAGACGACCCCGCTCAGCGCGATGATCTTCGCCGACATCTGCCGTCAGGCGGAGCTGCCGCCCGGCGTCGTGAACCTCGTGACGGGCGACGGCGCCACGGGCGCGCACCTCGTGCGCAACGAGGGCATCGACAAGCTCGCGTTCACCGGCTCGACGGAGGTCGGGAAGCTGATCATGCGCGAGCTCGCCGGCCGCGACGTTCGGATGACACTCGAGCTCGGTGGCAAGGCGGCGAACATCGTGTTCGACGACGCAGCTCTCGACCAGGCCGTCGAGGGGATCGTCAACGGGATCTACTTCAATCAGGGGCACGTCTGCTGTGCCGGCTCTCGGCTGCTCGTGCAGGAGTCGATCTACGAGCCGCTCCTCGAGAAGCTGAAGCGGCGGCTCTCGACGCTGCGTGTCGGCGACCCGCTCGACAAGAACACGGACGTCGGCGCGATCAACTCGAAGGCGCAGCTGGAGAAGATCCGCGAGCTCGTCGCGAGCGGGGAGGAGGAGGGTGCGGAGATCTTCCAGCCGGAGTGCCGGCTGCCCGAGCGCGGGTACTGGTTCGTGCCGACGCTCTTCACGAACGTCGCGCAGAGCCATCGCATCGCGCAGGAGGAGATCTTCGGGCCGGTGCTGTCGGTGCTGACGTTCCGGACGCCCGAGGAGGCGGTCGAGAAGGCGAACAACACGCCCTACGGCCTGTCGGCCGGCGTGTGGACGGAGAAGGGCTCGCGGATCCTGTGGATGGTCGAGCGGCTGCGGGCCGGAGTCGTGTGGGCGAACACGTACAACCGCTTCGACCCGACGTCGCCGTTCGGCGGCTACAAGGAGTCGGGCTTCGGCCGCGAGGGCGGTCGCCACGGACTCGCGCCGTACCTGAGGTTCGACGAGTGACCCCCGCTCGCCCTCGGCTCTCGGTCAAGAAGACGTACAAGCTCTACATCGGCGGGGCGTTCCCCCGCTCGGAGTCGGGGCGGACGTACGAGGCCGAAGGGCACAACGTCGCCCGCGCGTCGCGCAAGGACGCGAGAGACGCCGTCCGCGCCGCCCGCGCGGCGTTCCCGGGCTGGGCGGGGACGACGGCCTACAACCGCGGGCAGATCCTCTACCGCCTCGCCGAGATGATGGAAGCCCGGGCGACCGACCTCGAAGCCGCGTGTACCGGTCGCGCCGAGGTGGACGCGGCGATCGATCGGACGGTCTGGTACGCGGGGTGGACGGACAAGGTCGCCCAGGTGCTCGGGGGCGCGAACCCCGTGGCCGGCCCCTATTTCGACTTCACCGTGCCCGAGCCGACGGGTGTCGTCGCGATCCTCGCGCCCGCCGAGCCACCGCTGCTGGGGCTCGTGTCGCGCGCGCTACCTGCCCTCGCGGGCGGAAACGCCGTCGTCGCGGTGGCCTCCGAGGCACATCCCGTCGCGGCGGTCGAGCTCGCGGAATCCGTGGCGACGTCGGACTTCCCGGCCGGGGTCGTCAACGTGCTGACCGGCTCCGCGGACGAGCTCGCGCCGTGGCTCGCGGGTCACATGGACGTGAACGCGATCGACCTCACCGGCGTCGAGGGCTCGACGGAGGAGCTCGAGCGTGCTGCGACCGAGAACGTCAAGCGGGTGATCAAGTCGTCAGCGGACATGCAGAGCCCGTACGAGATCGAGGCGTTCCTCGAGCACAAGACCGTCTGGCACCCGATCGGGGTCTAGGCCAAGGTCGCGTAGACCGCCTCTCGGAGTCTGCCGTCGATCGGTGTCAGTGCGAGCACCCACACGGCGAGCGGGCGCCCGCGGGCGTAGTGCACGGAGATGTAGTCGCCCAGCATGCGTCCCGAGGTCGTGCGCGCCATCGAGGGGAAGGCCGAGCCCTCGGCGGACAGCCGTCGTGGCGCACCGAAGTCACCGGCGGAACTCGACTCGACGAGCTCCGTGTGGATCCCGTCCGCAGCGTCGCGGAAGTACGCGATGGCCACCCGGCCGGTCGCCGAGTCGATGCCGATCGCCGGCAGCACGCCGGCGCGCCCGCGTGTCACGGCGGTCGGCGAGCTCCAGGTCGCTCCGTCGATCGAGGTCGAGACGAAGACTGCGCTGGTCGTCGCGTCGGGTGCCGCGCAGCCGTGCCATGTGACCCAGACGCGTCCGCTCGCGTCGACGTCTGCGGACGGCAGCGGGAAGGCGCGAAACCCCGAGATTCCGCACGTCCCGGCGACATCGGCGACCCGGATGGGCGCGGACCAGGTCGCACCGCCGTCGGTCGAGCGTGAGGCGGCGATTGCGAAGCGGCCGAGCTCCCACAGGTAGGCGACGACGAGCTCGCCCGTCGGCCGGATCACTGGGAAGACGCCCACGGCCGGGCGCGCTCCGATGTCCACCGCGGTCGACCAGGTCAGCCCGCCGTCGTCGGACCACCTCACCGCGAGCATGTCGCGGTCGGCCGAGTGCGTGTACACGAGGTAGCAACGGCCGTAGAACGGAGACGTCGCGGTGTTGTCGCACGCGATCCAGTTCTTGTCGAAGGCGATGTCCTCATCGCCTCCCGCGGCGTTCTCTTCCGCCGCGTTGATCGCGTTGCTCCAGCTCGTGCCGTCGGACGAGCGGTTGATCGTGAGCCGCGTCGTGGGCCCTGCGAGTGCGAGCGTCGAGCTGAGCCAGGTGCCGTGCGCCGCGTCGTAGGCGACGACCGGGTCGGTCGCCCGCTCGTTCGCGCCCGGGGGGACGCTCGCGGTGGTGAGACCGGGGAGGAGCCCGCTTCGCCACGTGAGGCCGTCGTCGGTCGTGACCGCGAAGCCGATGTTCGTGGCCGCGCCCGCGAAGTAGCGGCCGACCTGAAACACCGCGACCGTCGTGCGGCCGAACGTGAAGCTGTCGGGCTCGACCTGGGTCTCGTGCTGCGCGCCCGTGTTCCGGTAGGGGTCGCGCGACAGTCGGCGACCCACGAGCTCGCAATCGCGGGCGACGCTATCGCTCAGGTCGGCGTTGACGACATCGACTCCGGCGCCGCAGCGCACCGTGTCGCGCGCGCCGTCATAGGTCGTCGACACGCGGTCCGCGCCGCGCCCGGCGTCGACCGTGTCGCGTCCAGGTCCTCCTTGGAGGTAGTCGGCCCCGGCGGCGCCGACGAGCACGTCGCGACCTGCGAGGCCGCGAATGACGTCCGCACGCGCGGTTCCGACGAGCCGGTCGTTTCCGGCTGTGCCCGTGATGACGCGCGCTGCCGCGGTGGCGGCGAGCACAAGGGCGATGGCTCCGGCGGTGACGGCGACGGCGCGCATCGACTGAATGGGACGCATCCTGTGACGCCGGGTTTGCACGTCGCCGACTACGATCCCCACTCGTGAGCAAGCTGAGCCACGCGATCGCCGAGGGCGACGGGATCTCGTTCATCGTCGAGGTGAACGACTCGGCGAGCGCCAAGTCGGCGGAGTCGCACGGCGCCGACGGGCTCGCGGCGATCGAAGGCGTGAACGCCGTGCGCGTGACGTCGCAGCTCCCGCTTCTGCATCTCGGCCGGATGTTCGACGCCACCGGCGCCGCAGCCGAGGCCGTCGTCATCAAGCCCGACCTCGCGATGTGGGACGAGGCGCACGCGCTCGGGCTCGAGTGCGTCGTACGGGTCTCGGAGTCCGATGACCTCGAGCGGGCGTTGCGCTACTTCGATCCCGAGGTATTCCTCCTCTCGGTCGGCGAGGACGCCGACGACGATCCGCTCGCCGTGCTCCTCGAGCTCCTGCAGGACGTACCCGCCGGGAAGCTCGCGATCGCCGAGCTGCGCGACGCGACACCCGACGACGTCTCCGAGCTCGAGCGCTCGGGCATGGACGCCGTGCTCGTCGCCCACGGCGGCTTTGCCGCACTCGCACCGTCCGACCCGCCCGACGTCTGAGCCGGGGCCCGCGTGCGGATCGGGATCCTGAGCGGCGGCGGTGACTGTCCGGGCCTCAATGCGGTCATCCGTGCGGTCGTCCGGCGTTCGACCGACCGCGGGCACGAGATGGTGGGGGTGCGTGACGGCTGGAAGGGACTGACCGAAGGGATCTTCGCGCCGCTCGGGCGTCGCGAGGTGTCGGGCATCCTGCCACGCGGCGGGACGATTCTCGGCACGACCAGGACCAACCCGTACAAGGTCGAAGGAGGCGTCGAGTCCGTTCTCCGCCACTTCGCCGAGGCGGAGCTCGACGCCCTCGTTGCGATCGGGGGCGAGGACACGCTCGGCGTCGCCGGCCGACTTCACGGCGAGCACGACTTTCCCGTCGTGGGAGTCCCGAAGACGATCGACAACGACCTCTCCGGCACCGACTACACGTTCGGATTCGACACGGCGGTCACGATCGCGACCGAGGCTATCGACCGGCTGCACACGACCGCCGAGTCGCACAACCGCGTGATGGTCGTCGAGGTCATGGGCAGGCACACGGGCTGGATCGCTGTCATGAGCGGGATTGCGGGCGGCGCGGACGTCATCCTCATTCCCGAGCAGCCGATCACCGTGGAGGACGCGTGCGCGGGCCTCGTGAAGCGCCACGAGGGCGGCAAGGACTTCTCGATCGTCGTCGTGAGCGAGGGGTACGAGCTCACGTATGCGTCGGGCGAGCAGCGACTCGTTGCGGAGGACGCTCGTGCGACCGACCAATTCGGGCACGTCGTTCTCGGGGGAGTCGGGGACGCGCTCGCTCGGGAGATCGAGGAGCGAACGGGATTCGAGACGCGCGTGACCGTGCTCGGGCACGTCCAGCGCGGGGGCACGCCGACACCGCGGGATCGCGTGCTCGCGACCCGCTTCGGGCTGCGGGCGGCCGATCTCGTTCACGAGCGCCGCTTCGGCCGCATGGCCGCTCTCCAGGGCGACGCGATCGGTGACGTCGCCCTCGAGGAGGCGACCCGCGAGCTGAAGACCGTGCCGCCGGAGTGGTACGAGGTCGCGCGCGCTTTCTTCGGGTAGCAGGACTGGAAACCGCGTCGGGGCTACCATCCGACCCCGGGCCGGAGTGGCGGAACTGGCAGACGCGCGGGACTCAAAATCCCGTGTCCTCAGGGACGTGTGGGTTCGACCCCCACCTCCGGCATCGAGCGCAAGACCCCGTGACCGTGCGGAATCCGGTCAGGCAGGGCTTCGGCGGGTTCAGGTCGACGGACGCACTGGGCAACAGAATGGGCAACAGGCGAGCCGCGACCCCTCGGGCACTCTGCGAACGCGCCCGGAGCTAGCTCCTCATCGCGACGAGAAGGACGAGCACTTCACCGTTTCCCCAGAAGCCGCCTCGGAAGGCGGCTCCTCGGGAAGAGAAATCACTTGACTGGGATGGCGATGACGAAGCCATCACCGACGAAGGTGCCTTCGCCGGGGACTGTCTCCTCGACATGAAGGTTGCAACGGATCGCCTCGGGGTCGACGAGGTTGCCGCGGTTGCCGTAGAAGTGCTGTTCGGACTCAAACTCCGGCTCGCCGCCGCCCTCTGGGGTGAACACGCTCACGAACTCGATGTACACGGCCTGATAGTGCACGCCGTCGATCCAACCGTTGCGTCCCGCCTCCGTGATGACGACCTCTTCGCCTTCGCACGTCCACGTCTCGCCGTTCTTGGGGATCGCCCCCGCCGTGGGTACCGCCGCCATGGCGACGACGATCGTCGCGACTGCGCATGCCACTGCCCAACGCTTGCTCATGTGACACCCCCTGTTCCATAACCGAACAGACCGCCCGTTCGGCGGGCGCAGTGATACCGCCTTCTCGCGGTCCCCAAACCCGAGGGCGGCGCAGCGCCGCAAGGTGCGCCGCCCTACGAAACTAGACGCCCTGGGCGCGTGAATCTTTGCGCTGGAGGATGACGTTGACCGGGCCAGCCACGCATCGTCCCCTCCAGGGGAGGGAGTGTAGGGACGAGCCAAAGACCGACCCGGCCGCCAACAATGGTACGCGGGTCCGACGACTGCGGCACTCGCGAGCGAGATAGTCCGATAGTGGGCGGTGCCGCCGGTCTCAGGCCGTCGTGCCGCCCATATCGGGTCCCTCGTGAGATGGATGCGCAGCCCGGGCGAATCTTGCGCTCGTATGGAAAGTGGCCGGGCCAGCCACCCAAGGACATGGTTCCTGGATCGTCGCACGCAACTGCGTGATCGGCCCGCCGCGTCGCCGTCGATCACGGTTGCGTAGAAGAAGGCGATCTCGGCCCGTGTCTTGTCCTCGCCTCGCCCGCTAGGACCCAATTGGGTCTATTTCCTTGGCGGTCCGGGCCCAGTACCGCCATAGGGGGACGAGCGTGCAGCGACGACCGGCGTACGCTGGCCCGAAGCGAGCGAGAGGCTGCGCTCGGACGAGCGCCGCCCAGCCTCGCCTCCCAGGAAAAGCCGAGGGGTCGGTGTGACGCGTTTCCTGTGCCGCAGAGGAACCCATGCTGACCCCCGGCTTTCCTCCACCCGGCGGCACGATCCCTCGGGGGGCAGCGTCGGCGACCATCCGCGGGACGAATGAGGCTGCGCGAGAGACCCCGACCGCAGCCCCTCGAGTTTCTCGCGAGTCCGCGCAGGCCCCACCCGCTGCAGGGGTGCGCCGAGAGTGGCAGGCTCCCAGCGCCGGACTCACCGTGGCATCACGGTAGGTGCGGGCAGCCAGGCCGCACAGGACACAATCGGGTCAACCGTTCACTCGCCTGATCGCCGAGAGACCAGACTAGGATCGGCGCCGCCATGAGTGATCGAGGTCCAGACGAGGGAGGCTTGAGTTGTCTCGGTTGCGGGGGGTGCCTGACACTATTCGTGATCGTCGCGAGCTTCGTCTTTTTCGCGGTCGCAGGCACCGACTGGCTGCCGCAAGCCGTCGCGGTGGCCATTGTCGTTGCGTTCCTCGCTGGGATCATCGCGTTGGAGAGGGAGAGAATGCGCTAGTTCAGCCCGCCCGCTCGAGCTCGCGCTCGTCGATCCGCAGGGAGAGACCCGCGAGCGCTGCGAGATCTCGACAAGCCCGCTCGTCCCCCTATGGCCGTACTGGGCGCGACCGCCAAGGAATAGACCCAATTGGGCCCTAGCGGGCGAGCTTGGGACAGGACACGCTGGAGGGGACAACTGGATGGGCTGAAAAGGAGGGAGTTATGCAAGGACTTACACCCGAGGGCCGACAGTGGGCGCATGCTCACTTCACAGAATCCCTCGTGGCCCGAGTCGCTCTCGACGGCGGCGGCTGGCCGGAGGAGTTCCGTGCCACCGCCATCCGCGCGTGCAATGCAGAGGCAGCGAAGGTCGCGGACGCGCTTGCCGAGGAGCCGCTCACAGTGAGCGCCGTCTAGCCGAGGGCTGGGGGGCAGGCGCGGCAACCTCTCCGCCGACCCCCGGAAGACTTCGTGACCCCCCGGTTATCACCGGTGTGCGGGCCGACCCTCCAGTCGCCGCGCCTGACCTTGCTTGTTTCTATACCGCGGAGGAGCCAATCGCAAACGGGTCTGGAGCGACCGCCGGGCTGTCGAGCAGCCAGCGCTCGAAGTGCGGGTTGCAAATGACAAGGCGGTGGCGCTTCTCCCGAAGGAGCCGGATCGCGTCGGATGCCGCCATGCCGCGCAGCATGAGGGCGAGCGCCACGACCGTCGCCGAGCGGTTGAGTCCCACCTGGCAGTGGACGAGGATGGTCTGCCCGAGATCGCGTCGGCGGTTGACCTCGTGCGCCAGGTCGCCGAACTGCGTTGCGACCTCGTCGGTCACCTCGCCGTCCTCGACGGTGACGTTCACACACTCGATCCCGTTTGGGTCGTACCGTGCCCACGGCGCGGCGAGGTTCACGATGAAGTCGAACCCCTCCGGGGCGCGAGGCTCGGGCGCACCGCCGAACCACAGGCCCGGCTCGATCTCGGTGAGCACCGGCGCATCGACGTAGCTCTCGTCGCCGCGCTCAAGCGCGTAGGCGACCTGGAACGGCTCGCGGACAAGGTGACTCTGATCGATCTCCACGGGAGCGCTGTATAGCGGGTGGAAGCTCTGGTCCCTCGAGCCGATGGGCAACAAATGGGTAACAAGGCCCACCGAGATCAGCCCAGATCGCTGAAGCGAGCCCTCGGCGTGAAGCCCGAGAGCTGAGCCGAAACGCCAGACCGGCCGAGACCCACCGAGACCGCTGGCTCACTCAAAATCCCGTGTCCTTCGGGACGTGTCGGTTCGACCCCACGTCCGGCATGCCGCCAACGTGGTCGCAACGAAGTGTTTTCGAGCCCGGTGCTACCTTGGCACGCGGTCGGATGGCGGAGAGGAGTCCCAGGCAGTGAAGAGTCGGGCAGCGTCTGTCGCGATCGTCGTCGCGATCGGCGCGGTCGCGGTCGTCATCGGCGCTGCTTTCGGCTCGTGGGCGGCCTCGGGCGGAGAAGAGGAGCCGGCGGCAGTGGCGTCGGCCGAGGAGCCCGAGTCCAAGCCGGTCTGCGCGCAGTCGGAGCGCGCGAGCTGGCAGAAGCTCGCGAACGAGATCCAGGCGCCCGTCTACTGCCCGTCCTGGCTCCCGGAGCCGCTCGTCGGGCGGTTCAGCGGGAGATTCTTCAACGGTCGCTCCGTCGATCCGGACCGGTCGTACCTCGTCAGCTTCGTCTGGTTCGAGACGGGCCAGGGCATCGTGAACGAGGTGCACGTCAACCTGAGGGGCTATCCGGGGAGTACGCGTATCCCGCCGTGCGAGGACACGCTGACGGTCGCGGGGAAGACGGTGCGCAAGCAGATCCCGTGCTTCAGCGACCGGCACGGGACGAAGCGCGTCGGCGGGGTGACCGTCGACCGTGTACACGGCCAACCAGGGCGCCGACCAGTGGCACGTCCTCTACGCCTGGCGCCGAAACGGCTCGCTGTACACGCTCTCGGAGCACGTCGCGGCGCCGTACAGCGTCGAGCGAGGTCATCGCCCACCTCGACCGGATGATGCGCCGGCTCGTGCTCGTCCCGCCAAGCGCCTAGCATGCCGCTCACCCGCAAGCAGCTCATCGGCGGCGCCGCGGCGTCGGTGCTGGCCGCCGGTGGCATCTACAAGCTCGTCGACGAGCTCACCGACGCACCGACGCGGGCGGCGACGGGATCGCTGCGACCGGAGCAGCACCTGCTCGACGGCATTCGCGTCGTTCGCGACAACGGCGTCGAGGTGCTCGTTCCGCCGCTTCACCACGAGGTCGTCACCGCGAAGCTGCGTGCGGGAGAGAGCCCGTCCGAGCTCCGAGATGCCCGCCAGGAGCTCGAGAACGCGCTGCGCGCAGCTCGACGAGCGCTTCGCTCCGACGCCGTCCGGCCTGGGAGTGACCGTGGCCTGGGGCTTGCCGTACTTCAGCGCACTACGTTCCGGCACAGGCGGAGAGGCATCTCCCCGTCGACCTGCGGGCGACGGCCGCGCGCGGGGAGCCCGTGCGGGTGCTCGAGGACGCGATCCGGTTCCCGAGCGACCCGGACACGACGCGGCTCGAGTCGAACGACCTCGCCGTCGTGCTTCGCAGCGACTCGCTCGAGCACATCGCGGAGGGCGCGACGACGCTCTTCGACGAGCTCGACGACCTCTTCCGCGTCACGAGCATCCGCAAGGGGTTCGTCGGCGGCGGCGTCGGAGGGCGGGCCGGGGCTGCCGAAGCAGATGGCGCTGGCGGCCGGCATCCAGGGAGCCGAGCTGATCCCCGACGGGGCGCAGCTCTTCCTCGGGTTCACGTCGACCCAGAAGGCCGGCCTCGGCCCGTCGAAGATCGCGAACCTCGAGACGCTCGGCTACGCCGACCTCGGACCGAGCGGCTACTTCGCGCACGGCACGCACCTGCACCTCTCGCATCTCTTCGAGGACCTGGCGGCCTGGTACCAGATCTTCGACTTCCAGGAGCGCCTGGACACGACCTTCCGGCCGGGCATCGTCGCTTCCCCCGAGACGCAGACGGTCGCGCAGGGCCCGAAGGACGCGCAGGACGAGGAGCACGTGCGGCGCGACTACGAGCGCCACCGCCGGATCGGCCACTCGGGCTCGATTCAGCCGGCGTCGCGCCTCGCCGAGCGACGTGGTCGGGCCGGACGGCACGCGATATCCGAAAGGGACGGCCGTTCCTCAGCGTGCGGACTTCAACACGCTCGACAACCCGTTCTTCTGGACTGCCGAGCCGGGCAGGGACGCGTTCTCCGAGGAGCCCGCGGCCGGGCCTCCACTTCGTCATCTTCAACCCGACGAGCGACGACTTTCGGCGCACGCGACTCGCGATGGACGGCGTCCTGCCCGGAGGCTCGACTCGTCTTCGAGACCGGCAGCCGCGGGCCAGGGCTTCAACTCGATTCTCGCGACGACGCATCGGCAGAACTTCCTCGTGCCGCCGCGGGCCCACCGTTCGTTCCCGCTCTCCGAGCTCGCGTCGTAGCCGCGCAGACCGACGTAACTTGAACCTCGCGGTCCGAGGGGTGATACTTGCGCCGCGGCGAGAACGAGTCGCAGGGACAAGCCTGCGCGTAGGCGGGTGCCAGTCGACGAACGGTCCGAGGAGGGAATCCAGTGAGAAAGAGGCTCATGGTCGCAGGCGCGATCGCAGCCGTCGTCGGGCTTGCGATCGGCGCGGTCGCCGGTGCCGAGCCACTGTCCCAGGAGCAACGCGTCCGTGCTGCCGTCGTCCTCGTGCGGGCCGGTGTTCTACAAGGGCTCGGGGAGCCCGCAGTACCTCATCGCCACCGACCTGCCGCTCGCAGGGCGCAGGCCGCGCGCAGAACCTGGCGATGCAGCAGGCGGTCCAGTTCGTGCTCGAGAAGCAGTACAACTTCAAGGCCGGCAAGTACACGATCGGCTACCAGGAGTGCGACGACTCGACCGCGCAGACCGGTGCCTGGGATCCGGCGAAGTGCTCGTCGAACGCACGGGCGTACGCCGCCGACAAGTCGCTCATCGGCGTCCTCGGGACGTTCAACTCCGGCTGCGCGAAGCTCATCGTCCCGATCCTCAACCGGGCTCCGGGCGGAGCGGTCGCGATGCTCAGCTCGGCGAACACGAACGTCGGGCTGACCCACTTCGCGCCGTGGAACAGCCCCGGTGAGCCGAAGATCTACTACCCGACGGGCGTGAGGAACTACGCCCGGGTGGCGGCGACCGACGACTACCAGGGCCCGGCCGCGGCCGACCTGCTCTGAAGCTCAAGAAGAAGTCAAGAACGTCTTCATCGTCCACGACAACCAGACGTTCGGCAAGGGCGTCGCCCAGGCGTTCCAGGCCAGGGCGCAAGAAGCTCGGCCTCAAGGTCGCTCGGCTTCGTCCCGTGGGATGCGAAGGCGACGAGCTACGAGGCGATCGGTGAGCAGATCAAGTCCTCGGGTGCGCAGTCCGTCTACCTCGGCGGCATCGTCTGCAACAACGGCGTGAAGCTGCTCAAGGACCTCCGCGCCGTTGTCGGGCCGAAGCCGTCTTCGTCGGCCCTGACGGCTGGACGCCGTACTCGGCGACCCTCGGCGGCCGGCTCGGCGGCCCAGGGCATGTACATCAGCTACGCGGGCCAGCCGCTCGCAGAAGCTCGGCCCGGCGGGCAAGAAGTTCATCGCCGCAGTTCAGGGCGTACGCGAAGATCAAGGGCAACATGCCTCCGTACGCGGTCTACCAGGCCCAGGCGGCGCAGATCATGCTCGACGCGATCGCACGCTCGAACGGCACGCGCGCCTCGGTGGTCAAGCGAGATGTTCAAGACGAACGTGAAGAACGGCATCATGGGCACGTTCCGCTTCGACAAGAACGGCGACATCGTTCCGATCAAGTGGATCAGCTTCGACCAGATGCGAGGGCAAGACCGGCGTCTACGTGTTCGCGGTCGTCACCAAGGTCAAGGCAAGTAGACGGGCAGATCGCCCGCGAGAACCGACGTGGGGAAGGGCCCTTCGGGGCCCTTCCCCTACTGGATAGGAGGCCGAGATCGCGACCGACGTTCAGGCGCAGGCCGTCGCGCTGAGACGGCGGATTCGGGCTTCCTCCGTCGTCGTCCCTGCGATCGGGCTCGACCCTCGTCGGGCTCGTCGTCGTCTGGCTGGGCATCAACCTGGCGAAGGACTGGGACCAGTTCTTCCGGATCTTCCTCATCGGGCTCACGAACGGCGTCGCTCTACGCGCTCGTCGCCCTCGGCTACACGCTCGTCTACGGCATCCTCGAGCTGATCAACTTCGCCCACGGCGACGTGTTCATGATCGGCGGGATGATCGCGGCGACGGTCGCGCTCAGCATGTTCAGCCTGCAGGAGGACCCGGCGCTCGGCACGCTCGTTCCGGCGATCCTCGTCGCGCTCCTGCGTCGCCATGGTCGGCTGCGCCTTGCTCAACGCGATCGATCGAACGCGTTGCCTACAGGCCGCTTCGGCGCGCCCCGCGTCTCGTGCCGCTGATCACGGCGATCGGCGTCTCGTTCATCCTCCAGAACGTCGCTCTGATCTGGAAGGGCTCCGCGCCGGTCGCGATGCCGAGGTCGCTGCCGGACGGCGCGATCTTCACGGTCGGCACGTGCCCGGACTGCGTCGTCTACCGCTGGGACCGCCTCTTCCCGATCCTGATCACCGTGCCGGTCCTCGTCGGTCTCGTCTGGCTCGTCCGCTACACGCGGCGCGGGAAGGCGATGCGCGCCACCGCGCAGGACAAGGACGCGGCGGCGATGATGGGGATCGACGTCAACCGCACGATCGGGTTCGTCTTCGTGCTCGCGGGCGCTCTGGCCGGAGCGGCCGGCGTCCTCTTCGCCTTCTACTTCCAGACGATCCGCTACGACACCGGCTTCACGATCGGGCTGATCGCGTTCACCGCCGCCGTGCTCGGCGGGATCGGCAACCTGCCCGGGGCCGTTCTCGGCGCGATGCTGATCGGGTTGATCCAGGCCTTCGTCGAGGGCCTTTCCTGGCACTCGCCGGGCGCCGGCTGGACGACGACGATCGTCTTCACGATCCTGATCCTCATCCTCGTCTTCCGGCCCGAGGGACTGCTCGGCGAGCAGACGCCGGAGGGAGGCTGACGTGGCGAGGCTGAACGTGCGGAATCGCGTCCAGGGAGGCTTCTGGCGCGCGCTCGAGGCCGTCGGGGTCAAGGACGCACGCACGCGCTGGGAGAGGCAGTCCCCGTTCCTGCAGCGGGCCGTGCCGCCACTCGTGATCGCCGTCCTCGTGCTCGGGCTCGGCGTGGCTGGCGGGTGTGCCGCCACATCCGACGTTGCTCGCGCTGCTCGCGATCGTCTACGTCCTCTACCTGCTGCCGCCTCGGATCCGGAGGATCGCGCTGCCCTTGACGGTGCTGGCCGTCGCCATCGCCTACCCGATCCTCTGGGCGAACGAGCTGACCGGGACCAACACCCTGTTCGAGATCCCGGTCTTCAAGGCGTTCCCGAACATGGACACGATGGTCGCGATCGCGATCTTCGCGATGATGGCGATCGGGCTGAACATGGTCGTCGGCTACGCGGGCCTGCTCGATCTCGGCTACGTCGCCTTCTACGCGATCGGCGCCTACATGGCTGCCTGGCTCGCCTCGCCGCACTTCGCCTCGGAAGGCATCGACTTCGAGTTCGGAGCGATCGGTGTGCCGCAGGACGTCGGCGGCATCCACATCTCGATCTGGATCGTCCTCGTCGCCGCGGCGATCACGACGGCGATCGCGGGGGTGCTCATCGGCCTGCCGACGCTGCGCCTGCGCGGCGACTACCTCGCGATCGTCACGCTCGGCTTCGGCGAGATCATCCACCAGGCTGCGGTGCAGGGGAACGCGGACGGGATCAGCGCGCTGATCGGCTCGCAAGACGAACTTCAACCTCACGAACGGCGCGTTCGGGATCAACCCCGTCGACCCGCCCGGCTTCGGGGGCTGGCTGTCCGACAAGCTCGGGCTGCCGGCGAACTTCATCGTCGAGAACGGCTCGTACGTGAACTTCGTCAGCCTCATCTACTGGTCGGCGATCGGGCTGCTGCTGATCACGATCTTCTGCAGCATCCGGCTGCGTGACTCGCGGCTCGGGCGGGCCTGGATCGCGATTCGCGAGGACGAGGTCGCCGCCGCCGCGATGGGAATCCCGCTGATGCGGACGAAGACCTGGGCCTACGCGAGCGGCGCGTTCTTCGGCGGCGTGGCCGGAGCCTGGTACGGCTCGTTCAAGCAGGGCGTCTTCCCCGACGACTTCCTGTTCAACTTCTCGATCTTCATCCTCTGCATGGTCATCCTCGGCGGGATGGGCAACGTCTGGGGCGCGATCGCCGGTGCGGCGCTCCTCACGTACCTGGACAAGGAAGGGCTCTCGAACGTGGCGGGGTGGTTCAACGAGCAAGGACTTCGTCCTGTTCCAGTGCGACCCGGTCGCGCAGGACCCGTCGAGGCCGATCAGCGCGGGCTGCCTGAACGCGCCGCTGCTCGCGACCGGCATCTACGGCTCCATTCTCGTCTTAGCCATGCTCTTCCGGCCGCAGGGCCTGATCCCCGAGGAGCGGCGGAAGCTCGAGATCGAGGAGGGCGTTCACGACGAGCCGTTGATGGACGTCCGCCACGCTCCGGAAGAGGGGCCGGGATGACCGATCTGCTGCTCGAGGTCGAGGCCCTGCGCAAGGAGTTCGGCGGCCTCGTCGCGGTCAACGACGTCGACCTCACGATCCAGCGGGGCGCCATCGTGAGCCTGATCGGGCCCAACGGCGCGGGCAAGACGACGTTCTTCAACATGATCACGGGTGTCTACAAGCCGACCTCCGGCCGGGTCGCTCTTCGACGGTAGGGACATCGCCGGCTCGCCTCCGCACACGGCCACCGAGCGCGGCATCGGGAGGACGTTCCAGAACATCCGCCTCTTTCAGCAGATGACGGCGCTCGAGAACGTCCTCGTCGGGATGCACTGCCGCCTCAAGGGCGGGATTCTCGGGAGCATCCTGCGGCACGCCGAGGGTCAGGCGCGAGGAGCGTGAGGCGCACGAGCGGGCGGCGGAGCTCCTCGACTACTGCGGGCTCTCCCGCCGGCACGACGACTACGCGCGCAACCTCCCGTACGGCGACCAGCGGCGCCTCGAGGTCGCCCGCGCGCTCGCGACGCAACCGAAGCTCCTGCTCCTCGACGAGCCGACCGCGGGGATGAACCCGCAGGAGACGCTGGAGTTCGTCGGCTTCGTTCGCAAGGTGCGCGACGAGCGAGAGCTCACGATCCTGCTCATCGAGCACGACATGAAGCTGGTCATGGGCGTCTCGGAGCGGATCACCGTGCTCGACTACGGCGAGAAGATCGCGGAGGGGACGCCGCAGGAGGTTCAGAAGGACCCGAGGGTCATCGAGGCCTACCTGGGAACGGCGGCCGTCAGTTGACGGACGAACGCGGCGCGATCCTCGAGATCTCGAACGTCCACACGTTCTACGGGACGATCGAGGCGCTCAAGGGCATCTCGATCGAGGTCCACGACGGCGAGATCGTGACGCTGATCGGTGCGAACGGCGCCGGGAAGTCGACGACGCTCCGCTCGGTCAACGGGCTCAATCACCCGCGCACCGGGACGATCACGTTCATGGGCGAGGACATCACGAGCAAGCCGGCGCACGAGATCGTCCGCATGGGCATCTCCCAGTCGCCCGAGGGCCGAAAGCTCTTCCCGCGGATGACGGTCGTCGAGAACCTCGAGATGGGGGCATTCCAGCGGAGCGACCAGGCGGAGATCAAAGAGGACATGGAGCACGTGTTCACGCTCTTTCCGCGGCTCGCAGAGCGCAAGAGCCAGAAGGCCGGGACGATGTCCGGCGGCGAGCAGCAGATGTGCGCGATCGGGCGCGCGATGATGGCGCGGCCGAAGCTCCTCATGCTCGACGAGCCCTCGATGGGCCTCGCGCCGATCTTCGTCGAGCGGATCTTCGAGACCGTGGTCGCGATCAACAACGAGGGCACTCCGATCCTGCTCGTCGAGCAGAACGCGCTCATGGCGCTCGACGTCGCGAAGCGCGCGTACGTGCATGGAGACCGGCCGGATCGCGCTCGAGGGACCTGCGAGCGAGCTGAAGACGAACGAGCAGGTTCGCGCGACCTACCTGGGAGAAGGCTAGGTCCTGACGAGAAGCGGCGCGTACGGTGGCGCCAGCAGGACGCCGATGCGAGCCCGACCGCCCGCGAGCCCGTGGGCCATCTCGAGTGCACTCGCGATGGAGTGGCTCGGGACGAAGCCGAGGGCGCGCGCCGCGACGGCATCTCGGCTGCCCGCGACGAGGACGCGGCCGAGGCGCGCGAGCGCCGGGCCGCAGCCGGCCCAGTCCGCGTAGGGCAGGAGCGGGTGGCAAATCCTTCCGGACCGGTACTCGACGAGCGCGCGCTCGTCCTGCGGCGGCGAGGATCTCGGACATCCGAACGGCGTCCGCGTCGCCCGTCTCGAGCGCGTCGAACAGGCGACGGTACGGGTCGCGGCGCCCGTGTGCGAACGAGCGCGTGAGCGCGTGGACGAGGACGAGCGTGCCGCCCTCGCGGACCGGAAACGCATCGCGCCAGAGCCGCAGTGCGTGCCCGAGGACGACCGCCGCGGAGGTCACCGGGTTCAGCGGCTCGCGGGGCATGTGCGGCCCGATCCACGGGACGCCGACGACCAGCGCGTCGAGTGGCTCCTCGAGCTGGATCCCGCGTAGCTCCACCGTGCGCACGAGCGCCTCGGCGTGCGCGACCGACGGGCTCCCGGCGAAGGCTGCCGTGGTGACGAGCACGCGATTCTGCTCGCGCAGAACGTCACGGCGCATCACCGCCGGCAGACGCCGAGTAGATGCGGCGAAGCGGCGAGGTCGAGACGTGCGCGAGCGAGGCGAGCGTGTGCGGGTAGTCGCGGAACCGGCCGGTCAGCCGCGGGTGGTCGAGCGCGAGCGAGACGCCGAGCAACGGGACGCGCGCCCGGAGGGCCTCCTCGACCATGAGCGCGAGCTCCCAGGCCGGCTCGCCGGCCGCCTGGACGAGCGAGTCGGCAGCGGCGCCGCGGCGAAGCGGTGTCCGCGTCGCAGGCCGAGAGCAGCGCGGCAGGTCCGCCGTCGGCGATTGTCTCGGCCGACGAGACGACTACCACGAGGTCAGTGTCGACGAGCGCGTCGTTGACGTGCGCGTCGGAGCCGTCTTCGAGAGTCACGGGCGCGAGCTCGGGGGCGGCCGCGTCGTGGACCACGACCCGGCCGCGGAACGCGCGCGCCTGTGCCGGCGGGAGCAGGCGCTCGAGGTCGCGCTGGCCGAGCTTCCGGGAGAGCCCGCCGGACACGAGGATCGTCTGGCGCTCGTCGGGAATTCCGCGAGACACGAGCTCGTCGAGCACGGTGGCGAGCGCCTCCCGTCGCGGGTCGACCTGCGCGCCCGGTAGCGGCAACGCGGGCGGCTCGACGACGACCGTCACGCGCGAGCGAGCCCGCGCGAGCTCGCCGAGGGGCGGGCCGTCGAGCGGGAAGCGCAGGGCGTCCCGGACCGCCGCACCGACGTCGACGACGCGCGCCGGAGGAGGCGGCGGTCGCAGCGCGACGTCCTCGTCACCGAGTGGGACGTGGACGATCCGCGACCCCGACAGGATCGGCACGCGGCGCACGGGCAGAGTCTTGCGCAAGTCCAGGAACCTCCGAGCGGAGGTTCTTGGACGCACGGAGATCCCTGAAGGCGACCGCTTCGCGGTCGCAGTGCATCTCTCCTTCGACCCGTGGTTGGTCCATAGAGTTGAGGGGTGCCGAAGACGCTGACCGGCGAGGAGCTCGTCCTCGACGATGGTCCTGCGCGCGACGCCGAGCTCTTCCTCGTCGACGGGAACAACCTCGCGTACCGCGCGTTCTTCGCGCTTCCCGAGGAATTGCAGACGACCGACGGCCAGCCGACGAACGCCCTTCTCGGCTTCACGAACATGCTCTTCAAGCTGCTCTCCGACTACAGGCCGCGCGGCGTTGCGGTCGCCTGGGACACGAAGCCGGTGCACCGCAAGGAGATCGACGCGGAGTACAAGGCCGACCGGCGCTCCATGCCCGACCTCCTGCGCGAGCAGTTCCTGCACTTCCGGCCGATCGTGGAGGCGTTCGGCTACCAGAACCTCGAGTTCGAGGGCTGGGAGGCGGACGACGTCATCGCCACCCTCGCGACGCAGGCGGACGAGGCCGGCGTGAAGACGTGTGTCGTCTCGACCGACCGCGACGCGTTCCAGCTCGTCTCGGAGAACATCTGCCTGATGATGACGCCGCGCGGCGTCGCCGACGTGCAGGTCTACACGCCCGAGCGAGTCGAGGCGCGGTACGGGATCCGCCCCGACCAGATCCCGGACTTCATCGGGCTGAAGGGTGACACGAGCGACAACATCCCCGGCATCCCGGGGATCGGCGACAAGACGGCAGGTCAGCTCGTCGCGCAGTACGGCTCGCTCGAGGCCGTCGTCGAGCACGCGGCCGAGCTCTCGCCGGCGCGCTCGAAAGCGATCGCCGAGAACGCGGAGCAGGCAGCTGCTTCGAAGCTCCTCGCGACGATGCGGCGCGACCTCGACCTCGGCGTCGATCCCGCGACGTTCGTCCTCTCCCCGCCGGATCGCTCGGAGCTCAAGGAGATCTTCCGACGGTTCGAGTTCCGGGGGCTCCTCGGGCGAATCGACACGCTGGACGAGGCCCTGCCGGCCGCCGACCGGCCGCAAGCGGCCACCCTGGAAGCGGTGCCGTGGCGCGAGGGCGCCCTCGAGGGCGTGCGCGGCCGCGTCGGCGTCGCGGCCGACGCCGAGCGGATCGCCGTTGCGACCGGCACCGGCGAGGTCATCGTCTCCCCGCGATTGCCAAGTGACACAGTGTCACAAGGCAAGGATCTCGAGGTCGTGGCGCACGACGCGAAGCTGCTCAGGCTCGGCGAGCCGGCGGCCGACGACACCCTGCTCGCGGCCTATCTGATCGACCCGGGTCGCGCGGAGTACGACCTCGACGACCTCATGGCGGAGTACGGGATCGAGCTCGAGCCGGAACCCCAGGCGGAGGAGGAGACCGCGGCGCTCGTCCGCCATGCCGAGGCGGCGCGGCGTCTCGTCGGACCGCTCGTCGCGAAGGTCGAGGAGCGCGGCTCCGACCGCCTGTACCGAGACGTCGAGCTGCCGCTCTCCGTCGTCCTCGGCGCGATGGAGGACACGGGCGTCCGCATCGACACGTACCGCATGGGCGAGATCACCGCCCGGCTCTCGGACCGCATCGAGGAGCTCGAATCGCGCGCGTACGAGCTCGCGGGCGAGGAGTTCGTCCTCGGGTCTCCCCAACAGCTCGGCCGCATCCTGTTCGAGAAGCTCGAGCTGACGCCGGGCCGCAAGGGGAAGACCGGCTACTCGACCGACTCCAAGGTCCTCCGTGCGATCCGTGCGGACCACGAGATCGTCCCGGTGATCGAGGAGTGGCGCGAGCTCACGAAGCTCGTGAACACGTACCTCGGACCGTTGCCCACGCTCATCGGCGAGGACGGCCGGCTCCACACGACGATCAACCAGCACGTCGCCGCCACCGGGCGTCTCTCGACCACGAGCCCGAACCTGCAGGCGATCCCGATTCGCACGGAGCTCGGGCGGGAGATCCGCTCCGCGTTCGTGGCCGAGCCGGGCTCGCGCCTGCTCTCGGCCGACTACTCGCAGATCGAGCTGCGGATCCTCGCGCACGTCTCGGGCGAGCCGAAGCTCCGCGAGGCGTTCGCCCGGGGCGAGGACATCCACACGGCCACGGCCGCAGAGGTTCTCGGGAAGGACCCGGCGACGCTCACGAAGGACGAGAGGAACGTCGCGAAGATGATCAACTTCGGGATCGTCTACGGGATCTCCGCATTCGGTCTCGCCGAGAATCTCGACATCCCGAAGGACCAGGCGCAGGCGTACATCGACGCGTACCTCGCGCGCTTCCCGCTCGTGCAGGCCTTCATCGCGCGGACGATCGCCCAGGCGGGCGAGGACGGCTACGCGACGAGCCTCCTCGGCCGGCGCCGCCCCGTTCCGGAGCTGAGGGCGATGAACCGGCAGACGCGCGGGTTCGGCGAGCGCGTCGCCGTCAACTTCGTCATGCAGGGGTCGAACGCGGACATCATCAAGGTCGCGATGGTCGCGATCCACGAGCGGTTGCGCGCGGAGGGACGAGGGGCGCGACTCGTCCTGCAGGTGCACGACGAGCTCCTCCTGGAGGTGCCCGAGACCGAGGTCTCAAAGGTTCGCGAGCTCGTACGCGAGGAGATGGTAGGCGCGTATCCGCTGGATCCTGCGCTCGCTGTCGACATCGGCGTCGGCGACGACTGGGCGGAGGCGAAGTCCTGAGCCGCCATGCGGCTGCGAAGCAGCCGCCTTCAGGGCTTTTCTCGCGATCAGAGATCTGCATTCGCGGATCTCTGATCTGCGAAGAACACTGGGCCGAAGCGAAGTCCTGACGTGACGCGAAGGCCTGCGGCGGCGTAGAGGTCGTATGACACTCGCCACGCTCGCCCGTCTCGGCGCCGTGCTCCTCGCGGGTGCGAGCGTCCTCGTCCTGCTCGACGCCTCTTCGGCGAGCCCGCGGGCGACGCCGGCGTCGTATCCCACCTGCGGCACGTACTGGAACAAGAACACGCCGGTCACTCCCGCACAGCGCCGCGTCAACGCCTGCATCGTCAAGGCGGCGCGTGAGGGCCGCCGTGCCCGCGCGGTGGCGGTGCTGACGACGATCGAGGGCGATCCGGTTCCCGTCTACGTGTTCGTGCGCGGACCCGGTGACGTCCTCGTCGTCGCGGACGGGACACACGACCGCTTCGGTTCGGGTGGCTGGGAGCGCGCTCGCTGCCGCACCCTGCACGCAGAAGGGGGCATGCTCGCACCGGGCGGCTGCCGGAGACTGGGCGCGGGCAAGCCGAACTGGCTCACGCCGATCCGGCTCCGCTCCTGATGGTTGATGCCACGCGATCGCTGACTCCGGGGCGCGAGCTGGCCGCTCCGGGGCGTGACGGGAGACCGGTGCCGATCCTTGACGTATCGGTGCCGGTCTCCCGTCGCGAAACGCGCGCCCGCTCTGAGGGCGAGAAGCGCCCTCAGAGCGGGCGGAAGTGGCCCGGACACGCCAGATCGCGCATCCGGACGCGCGAGATCGTGGCATCAACCATCTAGCTCAGCTCGAGCGTCTCGCCGTCGCCGGGCACGAGCACGCTCGGAAGGCTCGCGCGGAGGGCGGCGCGCGTCAGGTAGCAGTGGTTGAGCGCCTCGAGGTGCACGGCGACGACCGTCGGCACTCTTTCGGCGACTTCGCGCACGTCGTCGATCCCCATGATGATCAACCCGCCCTCGGCGAACTCTGCGCCGCCGGCGTTGACGACCGCGACGCGCGGTCGGTGCCGCTCGATCGTCTCCTCGACCCCCTCGTACCAGACGGTGTCCCCGGCGATGTAGAGGCCGCCGTCGAGCACGAAGCCGCTCACGGGCGCCAGGGCATCGGCGATCGGCCCGGTGCCGTGTTGCGCCGGTGTCCTCGTGATCCGGAGCCCGTCCCACTCGAGCTCGTCCGAGACAGCGCGCGCGTCGAGGCCGAGCTCGCGCAGCGCCTCCTCGTCTTCGGGCTGGCAGAAGACGGGGACGTCTCGGGGGAGGAGCTCCTCCGCCGTCCCGTCGAGATGGTCGCGGTGGCGGTGCGTGACGACGACGGCGTCGAGCTCACGGACGATCGCCTCCGCTGGGATCGGCAGCCGCGCGGTCGGGTTCGCAACCGGGTTACGCGTTCCCTCGATCGGGGGACGTGCACCTGCCTCGTCGAGCATCGGATCGACGAGAACACGCTTCCCTGCGAGCTCGAGGAGGACGGTCGCGTTGCGGATGAGCGTGAGCCGCACGGGCCGGTTTCTACCTCACAGGCGTCGACCGACGCCCGACCTGGATTCGTGCTGCATCCGGCTATACTCCGCGATCCGATGGCGAACGACATCGCCGAAAAGCCCGCTGCCGCCGAAGAGGGTGTTTGGACGACCGGCCCGGACGGGGAGCTCATCCCCGACTACGACTCTGCCTTCCCGGAGATCAACGAGGGAGAGGTCGTGCACGGCACGGTGGTGCGCGTCGACAAGGACGAGGTGCTCGTCGACATCGGCTACAAGTCCGAAGGCGTCATCCCGGTCGCCGAGCTGACGATCCGTCGCTCCGTCAATCCCGCCGACGAGGTGTCGGTCGGCGAGGAGATCGACGCGCTCGTGCTGACGAAGGAGGACGCGGAGGGCCGCCTCATCCTCTCGAAGAAGCGCGCCCGCTTCGAGCTTGCGTGGAAGCGCATCGAGGCGGCTGCGGAGTCCGGCGAGCCGGTCATCGGCAAGGTGATCGAGGTCGTCAAGGGAGGGCTCATCCTCGATCTCGGCGTGCGCGGCTTCCTGCCGGCATCCCTCGTCGACATCAGGCGCGTCCAGGACCTCGACGAGTTCCTGGCCAAGGAGCTCCGGTGCAAGGTCATCGAGCTCAACCGCTCACGCAACAACGTCGTGCTCTCGCGCCGCGCCGTCCTCGAGGACGAGCGCAAGGAGATGCGCCAGGCGATCCTCGACCGGTTGAGCCCGGGCGACGTCATCGAGGGCCAGATCTCGAACATCGTCGACTTCGGCGCGTTCGTCGACCTCGACGGCATGGACGGCCTCATCCACATCTCGGAGCTCAGCTGGAGCCACGTGAACCACCCGTCCGAGGTGCTCGACATCGGCCAGACCGTCAAGGTCAAGGTGCTCGACATCGACCGCGACCGGCAGCGCATCTCGCTCGGCCTCAAGCAGACGCAGACCGATCCGTGGCAGCAGGTGCTCGACTCGTACCGCGAGGACGACGTCGTCGAAGGACGCGTGGCGAAGGTCGTGACGTTCGGCGCCTTCGTCGAGATCCTCCCCGGGGTCGAGGGCCTCGTTCACATCTCGGAGCTCGCGCCGCACCACGTCGAGAACCCGCGCGAGGTGGTCTCGCAGGGCGACGCCGTCAACGTCCGCATCCTCGAGATCGACGGCGAGCGCCGCAGGCTCTCCCTCTCGCTGAAGCGCGTCGAGGAGGGCGATGTGCCCGTCCCGCGCGCCGACGGCGCCGAGTCGGTGCACACGATGCCCGACCTCAAGCTCTCGGAGGAGGCATTCCCGACGACAACGGCGCCCGCCGTCGAGGTCGAGGAGGAGGCGTCCGCGGACACCCCCGAGGACGTTGCAGAGGACGTCGTTCCGAGGACGCGTCCGAGGACGTCGTCCCTGAGGACGTCGTCCCTGAGGACGTCGTCGCCGAGGACATCGTCGCGGAGGTCGAGCTCGACGAGGCTGCCGCCGAGGCCGAGCCCGAGACGATCGAGGAGCCGGCGACCGACGCGGACGTCGCGGAGCCCGACTCCACCGAGCTCGACTCCGACTAGCACTTGTCCCGTCCAGTCGCGGTCGCGATCACCGGCGGGATCGGGGCCGGCAAGTCGACGGCGCTCGAGTCGTTCCGTCGCCACGGTGCGGCGACCGTCTCGAGCGACGAGATCGTCCATCACCTGCTCGCGACCGATCCTGAGGTGAAGGAGAAGCTCGTCGAGCGCCTCGGCGAGGAGATTCTCGGACCGGACGGCGCGCCCGACCGCGAGCGGATCGCGATCCGCGTCTTCAAGGATCGCGACGCGCTCGAGTTCCTCGAGAACCTTCTGCACCCGCTCGTCTCGCGCGACTACATGACATGGCGCGAGCAGCTCGCCGCGCTGCCCAACCCGCCGGCGGTCTGCGTGACCGAGGTGCCGCTCCTCTTCGAGGTCGGCGCCGAGACGCGGTTCGACAAGGTCGTCGTGATCACGGCGCCCTCGAAGCTGCGCGAGGCCCGGCGTGGGGGATGGCAGGACGATCGCGAGTCGCGTCTCATCCCCGATCGCGAGAAGGCGAAGCGCGCGGACTTCACGTACGCGAACATCGGCACGCCCGACGAGCTCGATGCCTGGGTCGCCGAGGTCATGGCGACCCTGACGGTCGAGCAGCAAGATTCGGCGCGTAGAACCTTGTGACACAGTGTCACAAGGTTGACGAAGCCGTAGCCTTCCGCACGTGCGAATCCTCGTCGCTGCCTCAGCGCTCTTCCTCGTCGTTGCGGGCGCCGCGGCATGGGTCGTCGAGGCGGAGCCGGACTGGTACCTCCGTTCGCGCTACCCGCTCGAGTACGAGCACGTCATCCGCGCGTACGCGGACGAACGCGGCCTCGATCCGTCGCTCGTCGCCGCCGTGATCTACGCGGAGAGCCGCTTCGACCCGAACGTGCGGTCGAGCGCGGGTGCCGTCGGGTTGATGCAGGTGCTCCCCGAGACGGGCCAGTTCATCGCCAAGTCGACCGGCGGCACCGGCTTCGTCGAGGCCGATCTCCGCGATCCCGACATCAACGTCCGCTACGGCACGTGGCTGCTCGACTATCTACGCACGCGCTACGGCGGCGACGTCGAGACGGCGCTTGCCGCCTACCACGCAGGCCCTGCCAACGTCGACGAGTGGCGCCGCAAGGGGAGCGGGATCGAGTTCCCCGAGACGCGCGCGTACGTCGACGAGGTGCAGCGCGTCAAGCTCGTGTACGCGCAGGCGTACGGGCACGATCTGGGCCTATAGCGTCGCGCAGCAACGCGAGCACAAGGTCGGTGCTCGGGAGCTCCTCGCCGCCTGCGCGCATGAGAGCAAGGCCGTTCAGCACGAGGTTCACGAAGCTGCCGATCTCCTTCGAGCCGATGTCGTCACGGAACTCGCCCTCGCGCTGCGCCTTCTCGATGCGCTTGCGGTTCGCGGGCGCGGCCTCCTTCTGCCTCGACTCGATCCGGCTCTGGAAGTCCGGGTCGGTGCGCACGCGCCGGAACAGCTCGAGGTAGACCGAGAGCCACGCCGGGTCGAGCTCGACGACCTCGCGCACGACCGCTTCGAGGCCCTGGTTGACCCAGATCTCGGACATGCGCGTGCTGTCGCGCACGGCCAGCTCGACGAACAGGTCCTCCTTGGAGGGGAAGTAGTTGAAGATCGCACCTCGCGAGAGGCCGGTCTCCTCCTCGAGCTTGACGACGGTCGCCCCTTCGTAGCCGTTGTCGGCGAAGCAGCGGCGCGCCCCCTCCAGGATCTGCTCGCGGCGCTCGGTCCTGCGTTCCTCCGAGATCTTCGGCATCGACGGTGGTACTTTACAAAACCGTACGGACGTTTTATTATCTCGCGGCCATGGTCGACTCGGCGGCGACAGAAGCGGGACTTCCAGACACGGGCGACCCGGCCGCGAAGCGGCCAGCTTCATCAGTGAAGAAGACCGCCATCTCGGCGCTTGTCGCCGCCGAGACCATCTCGGTCCTCGGAACGCGGATGACGTACCTCGCGCTGCCGTGGTTCGTGCTCGTGACGACGGGGTCGCCGAGCAAGATGAGCCTCGTCCTCGCGGCTGAGATCCTGCCGATGGCGATCCTCGGCATCCCGAGCGGAGCGGTCGTGCAGCGGCTCGGCTCGAGGACGACGATGCTCGTGGCCGATTTCGCGCGCGCGCCGATCCTCGCGTCCGTCCCGATCCTGTACTCGGCCGGAGTCCTCCACTTCTGGTTGCTGCTCGCGATCGTCGCGCTGCTCGGCGCGTTCGCGCCGCCGTACTTCGCGGCCCAGCGGACGATCCTGCCGGAGCTCGTCGGCGAGGACGAGACCCGCATGTCGCAGGCGAACAGTTCGATCGAGGGCGGCAGCGCGTTCGCAGCGCTGATCGGCCCCGCGCTCGCGGGTGTGCTCATCCCGTTCCTCGGCGCGTCGAACGTGCTCTACGTCGACGCGGCGACGTACCTCGTCGCGTTCCTGCTCGTCCTCGTGTTCGTGCCCGGGAGGAAGGCGATCACTGGCGCGGCCCAGCATGGGGTGCTCGCGGGCCTCCGCTTCCTCGCGTCCGACAAGCTCCTCCGCCCGCTCGCCCTGACCGTCACCGCGTTCGGCTTCCTCGCTGCCGGAATGTCGGCGGGCCTCCCCGTGTACGCGTACGACCAGTTCGACGGGCGCTCGTGGATCGCCGGTCTCTTCTATGCCGCACTGGGTGCGGGCGCGGTCGTCGGAAGCGTGCTCGCCGTCTTCGTCGTACGGAAGGTGCAGCCGCTCAGGCTCGCGGCGGTGGGGATCCTTGCGTTCTCGGTTCCACTGTGGGTGCTCCCGTTCCTGCCGCCGTGGCCGATCGTCTTCGGCGCGCTGTTCCTGGCAACCCTCTTCACGCCGTTCGTGAACGGCCCGACGCTCGGCGTGATGACCTCGCGCACGCCGGTCGAGCTCCGCGCGAAAGTGATGGCTGCAGTGATCTCGGCGAACACGCTCGCCGCGCCCCTCGGCTTCCTCGTCGCCGGTCAGGTGCTCGAGCGCTGGGGCGTCGTGCCGCTGTTCACGGCCGTCGTGCTCGGCATCACCTGGATGGCGATCGTCTTCGCGGCCATCACCTGGCGGCACGACGATTCCGAGGCAGCCCTCGCCGCCGAGCCCGCTGCGCTCTAGGGCTTGACGACCGCGACGAGGACGCGGCCGTAGGCGCCGCGCTGCGTGATCTTCAACACCAGCGAGCGCGCACCGCACACCTGCGTCGTGATGCGCTTCGTCGTCGTGCTCGACCAGAGCCCGGTCGCGAGCGTCTTCTTGCTCGTGCCGTCGACGAGCTTGACTTCGTGGATCCCGCCCTTCGGCAGCGAGATCGAGACCGCGAGGTCACCGTCGAGCGGCGTGGAGATCGGGATCGACCACACGCGCTTGCCCTTCTTCGTGAAGCGGTGCTTGAACGCCGCCCTCGGCGCCGTCGCCCACGGCTGCAGGACATCGCGCTCCGCCGCCTGCAGAGCGAGATCGTCGGGACGGAAGCTCGGGTCGATCAGCTGCCAGCCCGATCCCGTCGCTCCTGCCTTCTGCTCGTCCAGCAGGCGGTAGGTCTCCGCCCACGCCTCGCCCGGGTTCAGCACGTAGTGGTCGCCTTCGTCGCCCGGATAGGCGGTGCCGTCCGCGGCTCGCCGGCAGACATTGGCGGTGGAGGCCCAGTTCTTTGGGCCCCAGTCGACGGCTGTCCACGGCGCGTTGAGCCGGTTCCACGCGATGTGGTGGCCGTACTCGTGACGTACGACTTCTGCTGCCGTGATCCCGTACTCGGTCTCGCCCATCGCGGCCATCTGGTTGCTCCCGTAGCAGCCAAGCGCGTAGTCGCCGCACATGTCTGGGATCTCGTCGAGCGGCGCGATGAAGGCGGTGAGCTTCGAGAGCTCAGGCCCGTGGACGAGCCCGGCGATGAAGTCGGCCCACGTCTGCGCGGTTCCGAGTTCGGGCGGAAGGGAAGGGGACACGTACACGGTCACGACGTCACCGGTCGAAGCCGTCGTCGGTCCTCCCGACCAGGTCGTGGCCGCGCGCGCGACGCGCGCCGGGCTGGGGGCGATGTCGGCGTGCGGGATCCCCCGGGCCAGCGGCCGCGTCGGCTCGCTCGGTGCGCTCGTGCGTCCGCCGGTCGCCGCGATCGCGAGGACGAGCCCGAGCGCGGCGGCCGCGAGGAGCCTGCGGCCGCCGCGTCTCGGGTCGAGCACTTCGCGTGTCCTGATGCTCATTCGCGTGCTACCTCAGGCACACCGCGTACAGGCTGCCGGACTGCGAGCCGGGGGCGGTGGACGACATCGTGAGGTAGACGTGCCAGCCGGCGCCGTCGGACGTGGGCCGGTCATCCCAGGAGTGCGCCCAGCCGCCGGGATCGTCCCAGCCGCCGCCGACGACCTTCTGGCCGGAGTCGCACATCAAGGTGAAGTCGCCTTGCGCGTTGGCAGCGAGCGACCAGCCGCCGGTCTTGACGGTCACGAGCCCTGCGGCCGTGCTCGCCGGGCCTGGCTGCGCGCCGGCCTGCGCGGCGATCTGCGCGGGCGTCTGCCCGCCGACCTTCTTCGCGTTGTCAGCGACGAGCGCCCGCTTCGCAAGCGGAACTGCGGCGCTGACGACCGCTCCGGCGGTGCCGCCGAGCGCGACGAAGAGCGAGAGCATCGCTACGACGAGCGCTGCGGTCGACCGTCTCGAGCTTCGTACGTTCATCTGGTCCTCCTTACTGCGCCTCGCGGCGCCTCGACGAGCGGAGACTCGCGGGAGGCCCTCAAGGAACGCTCAAGGCGCCGAGGGGGTGCCGGACCAGTGAACGACCGCCGGCGTGGGACGGAGTGCGCGCCGGCGGTCGAGTCGAGCTCCGCGGTCAGGGTTGGCGACCGGCGGACCAGTTCACCGTGCCCGAGGAGCACCGGAAGTGCGTGCCCTGGTAGTTGAACTCGTAGTTCATGAGGATCGTTCCGGTCGCGTTCGTCGCAGTGCCGAACGAGCCCGCGATCTTGCCGTCCCAATGCGTCAGCTCGAAGTCGCCCGAGACGCTCGAGCCGTCCCATCGTCCCTCGGCCCCGAAGGTCCCGTCGTCGGCGATCGGGAAGGTGCTGTCGCCGAAGTCCTCGCCGCCACTGATCGTTCCGCCCGGCTCGCACGGATCCGGCAGGTCGTTGACCCGAAAGGACGTGATGGTGCGTGTCGACGTGACGGTGAAGTACACGAAGTTGCCGTTCTGCGTCTGCCCCTGGTAGTTGCCGGCCGTGACGGGACTCGCCGGCGGAGGCGGCGGAGGCGGCGGGGGTGGCGGAGGTGGCGGGGGTGGGGTCGGAACACCCTTGACGACCTCGCAGTCCGCCGAGATCTTGTCTGTGGCGTCCCCCTTTGCGACGTCCTTGCCTGCTCCGCACGACAGCCTGTCGGCGCCGGGACCGCCGACCAAGAGGTCGTTCCCCGCGCCGCCAACGAGGGCGTCGTTGCCGCCTGCTCCGTACATCTTGTCGTTGCCCGCCTTGCCATTCAGCTTGTCTGCCTTCGCTCCACCGCGGAGCGTGTCGTTCCCAGCGGTTCCGTTGACGGTCGCCGCGCCGACGGTCGCCGTCGCGACGAGAAGCCCGATACAGACGAGTGAGGCGGTGATCGCCGAACGCTTCGTGACGTTCATTGCCGTCCTCTCTTCCTGCGCCGGCCCGTCGAGGTCGACGCTTCGATGACGATGCTGACGTTCTCTCGCGTCGCTCAAGATCCGCTCAAGGCTCGACGAACTGGATCGCAGCCCGGCTCGAGAGGATCAAGCGCCCGCCGTCGTACCAGCGTCCCGTGAGGTCGTGCCAGCCGGCAGGCAATCCGGATGGGAACTCTGCAATGTCGGTCTTGCGCACGGGCACGCCCGCCTCCGACACGACATCGGTGAGCATCGAGACGGGCACATCGTCCACGTCGAGCTCGAACCGCGTCGTCTCATCCTCCAGCGGTATCCCGCTGTCCGCGTCGGCAGCGAAGCCATAGCCCACCCAGAACGGGGTGTCGGCCGCGTACATCGTCGGCGTCGCTCCCCCGGGGAAGATCCCGATCCTGCCCTCCTTCTCCGACATGCCGTTCGCGGGCGAGACGGTGACGACGAGTGCAGCCATGACGACCTCCTGTGTGGGATTCCCATGTCGCCAGCGTGCGCGGCGCCACTCAAGGCACGCTCAAAGCGGTGATGGAAATCGCGGATCGCACGTGAGAAAGTGCGACGGCACACGAGTCACTGAGGCGACAACATGGACGGAGCGCGCGGGGCAGGCACCCCAGAGCTCGAGGTACGGCTTCTCGGCCCGATCGAGGTCGAGCGAGGCGGCGAGCCGGTCGCGCTGGGCGGCCAGAAGCCGCGCACGCTCTTCGCCGTGCTCGCCCTGGAACCGGGGCGTGTCGTCTCCGTCGACAGCCTCGTCGAGGCGCTCTGGCCGGGAGAGCCTCCGGAGACCTCCGGGCATGCCGTCCAGGTCTACGTCTCCCAGCTGCGCAAGGCGCTCGGGCCGGTCATCGCGACGCGCGCGCCCGGGTATGTCCTCGATCTCGGGCCGGAGCGCGTCGACGCACATCGCTTCGCACGCCTGGCGCAGGAAGGGCGAGCGGCGCTCGAGGGCGGCGAGGCCGCGGCCGCTGAGGTCGCGCTCCGCGAGGCGCTCGCGCTCTGGCGCGGGCCGGCGCTCGCGGACTTCGTGTACGAGCCGTTCGCGCAGACGGAGATCGCACGCCTCGAGGAGCTCCGCACCGTTGTGGTCGAGGAGCGCATCGACGCCGACCTCGCACTCGGACGCCATGCGGAGCTCGTCTCGGAGCTCGAGGCGCTCGTCCAGGCGCAGCCGCTCCGCGAGCGCCCACGCGCACAGCTCATGCTCGCGCACTACCGCTCGGGACGGCAGGCCGACGCGCTCGCGGCCTACCGCACTGCTCGCCAGACGCTCGTCGAGGAGCTCGGCATCGATCCCGGCCCTGAGCTCCGCGAGCTCGAGGCGGCGATCCTCCGCCAGGACGAGTCGCTGCTGCTCGAAGAGACTCCGCTCGCCCGGCCGTCGATGCAGTTTCGGCGGCTGGTCACGATCCTCTTCGTCGACGTCATCGAGTCGATGGCGCTCGCCGAGACGCTCGACGCCGAGGCGCTGGGCACGGTTCTGCGGAGCTACTTCGAGGCGGTCTCGGCCGCGATCACGCGCCATGGCGGCACGGTGGAGAAGTACGCCGGCGACGCCGTCATGGCCGCGTTCGGCATCCCCGTCTCGCACGAGGACGACGCGTTGCGCGCCGCCCGTGCGGCGCTCGACATCCGCGTCGGGATCGCGGCGCTCAACGAGCAGCTCGTGCAGCAACACGAGGTCGGGCTCGAGATCCGCCTCGGCATGGAGGCGGGCGAGGTCGTCGCCACGCCGACGGACGCACGGCAACGTCTCGTCACCGGAGAGGCGGTCGGGATCGCGGCGAGGCTCGAAGCAGCGGCGGATCCGGACACCATCGTCGTCGGTGAGCTGGCAGGGAGACTGATCGACCACGCTGCGACGCTCGACCCGCTCGGGGCCCTCGCGATCAAGGGGAAGCGCGACCCCGTGCAGGCGTACCGTCTGCTCGACGTGCGTCCCGTTGCGCCGGCCTTCGAGCAGCGGCAGGACGCCAAGCTGGTGGGCCGCAAGCTCGAGCTCGCTGCGCTGCGGAGGACGCTCAAGCGCTCGGTGGACGGCTCGGCCGTGTGCGGTGCCGTCGTCGTTGGGTCACCCGGGGTCGGGAAGTCACGCCTTGCCGCCGAGTTGACCCGGCGGGCGAAGGGCGTCACGGCGCTCTGGGGCCGTTGTCTCTCCTACGGCGAGGGCATCACGTACTGGCCGTTGCGCGAGGCGCTCGAGCAGGCGGAGGTGAGCGTCGAGCGCGCCGCTGTTCTCGACGCTCTCGACGCCCCGACGCCGACGCCCGCGCCCGAGATCGCGTTGCTGTTCCGTCAGTTCTGCGAGGCGACCGCGCATCAGCAGCCGCTCGTCCTCGTCTTCGACGACGTCCACTGGGCCGAGCCGACGCTCCTCGAGCTCCTCGAGCATCTCGCGGACAAGGGTTCCGGGCCGATATCGGTCGTCTGCCTCGCGCGGGAGGAGCTGACGGAAGACCGGCCGACGTTCCTCGAAGGACGGTCGAACGTCGATCGGATCCCGCTCGACTCCCTCACCGCGGACGAGACGGACGCACTCCTGGAAGGTCTCGGCGGAGCGGTTCTCGAGTCTGACCAACGAGCCCGAATCGTCGAGAACGCCGAAGGCAACCCGCTCTTCCTCGAGCAACTCCTCGCGCTCGCATTGGAAGGCGGCCTCGCGGAGCACTCGCTCCCGGAGACGATCCAGGCGCTGCTCGCCGCTCGACTCGACCGACTCGGCCCCGGCGAGCGCGCGGTACTCGAGCGCGGCGCCGTGATCGGCAAGGACTTCAGTGCCGAGGACATGACATCGCTCCTCGAGCCGGAGGCGACTCCGACGGCCGAATCCCACCTGCGGACACTCTCGGACCGAGGGTTCGTGCGGCCGCGCGGTGAGACGGCGTTCAGCTTCCGGCACGTGCTCGTGCAGGAGGCGGTGTATCGCGCGGCGCCAAAGCGGCTCCGCGCCGACTTGCACGAGCGCTACGCGGACAGGCTGGATCGAGCGCATGCCGAGCTCACCGAGCTCGACGAGTTCGTCGGTCACCACCTCGAGCAGGCGTACCGGCTGCGGAGCGAGCTCGGCGAATCGGATCGGAGGACCGAGCGCCTCGCGGACGACGCCGGCCGTCGCCTGGGTGAAGCGGGAGTCCGTGCAGTCAAGCGAGGTGACGTACCGGCGGCGATCGGACTGCTTCGTCGTGCGACCTCGATCCCGTTGCCCTCGGCGCTCGAGGGTGAGCTCCTGACCGAGCTCGGGGTCGCCCTGCGTGCAGGAGGAGATCTCGAGGGTTCGCTCGCGTCGGTGGAGCGCGCCATCGGGCTTGCGGCCGCCGTGGGCGACAGGAAGACCGAGCTCCATGCGCGGATGGAGGCCGCGTATGTCGGTGTCCATCTTCGGTCGGAGACCGGTGACGACCTGCTCGCCGTCACGGCGGCCGCGATCCCGGTGTTCGAGGCAGCAGGTGACGACAGGTCGGTTGGCCGAGCGTTGCACCTGGCCGGTTGGGTCGAGGGAGGCCATCGCGGTCATCACGACGTGCGTCTGACAGCGGCGGAACGAGCCCTCACCCACTACCTGCGTTCAGCCTGGCCGACGTCGACTGCGACCGGCGAGATCGCGAACGCCTTGTACTACGGGCCGACGCGGGTGGCGGATGCCATCGATCGCTGTAATGCGCTGGTCAGGACGGAGACGTCGAATCGATACGGGCGAGCCAATATCGAGGTGTACCTGGGAGGGCTCATTGCACAGACGGGCGACTTCGACCGAGCTCGCTCGCTCGTCTCGTCAGCCAAGGCCGCGTTCGACGACCTGGGACAACGGGCCTCGGCCGCGACGTTCAGCGCGGCGATCCTCGGAGATGTCGAACTCCTGGCGGGCGACGTCATCGCGGCGGAAGCCACGTTCCGCTGGCTCTGTAGCGAGCTCGGGCAGACCCGGGGGTTCAGCCATCTCGCAAGCCGTGCGGGCGACCTCGCCGAGGCGCTCTACCGGCTGGCGCGCTTCGACGAAGCCTCGGCCTGGACCGACGTGGCCGAGCGGCACTCGGCAGCCGATGACGTGGACGCGCGTGTCCTCTGGATGCCGGTTCGGGCCAAGGTCCTGGCTCGGCTCGGCCAACTCGAGGAGGCTCTGGAGCTGGCTGCCAGCGCGGTCAAGCTTGCGGAGACGACCGATGCACTCAACCAACATGCGAAAGCCTGCCGCGATCTGGGCGAGGTCTTCACCCGTGCAGGGCGAACGGACGACGGGCGCGCCGCCTATCGCCGACGCACTCGAGCTGTACGAAGCCAAGGGGAACGTCGTCGGGCTCGGCCAGATGCGCGCTCTTCTGGACGACGTGGCATTGGTGTAGGGCGAACAAGGACCAAGGCCCGCTCGGACGCGGGCCTTGGGTGTCGTCGATTCGGACCCGCTCTAGCCGGTGCCGGGACCGGGGCCGCCCGCCGAAGCGACAAGCGGGGCCGCGAGCGCGAGCAGACCGACTGCGAGCACGACGAGCGTGCGGTGCAGTGACGTGACCTGGCGCATGGTGCCCTCCTCTCGGGATTCGTGTGTGCACCGGTCACGCTCGATCCGACCCCTAACCGCCCAACCACGAGCGGCTAACAAGTGGCTAATCGGAGAACAATTCCGACGCATGATTTCGATGCGCCGGATGCTGGAATCTCAGCGAATCAGGTACCTCGGGATAGATCTGACTTCTCGTCGGAGAAATCGCGATCTTTTGAGCTCCGCGCGTCGGGGAATTCCCTACGCGGCCTCCGGGCCGGGCCGGAACGCGAAGTGCTTGCTCAGGAGGAACGAGAGCGGCACGAGGACGCTGAGCGCGAGCGCCTGCCCGAGCCGCGGGTCGAGCCCGAGGCCCTCGACGAGTCCTGCGAGCAGCACCGCGGTCAGCGCGGCGACGGCTGCGCGGCTGCGCCGACGAGCACGAACCTGGCGGGTTGCGGGAGACGTGTCACAGTGCGGGCGAGGGTCGGAACACCGGATGCCGCTGCTCGGACTCACCGGCTCGGCGCAGCGTCCGGTCGAGAGCTGCCGCCACGCGCACGAGCCCGGGCCGCAGGCGAGGCCGAACGTGCTCGAGCGCAGGCGTCACCGTGAGCCGAACGTCGCGACCGGCGGCTGCCAGCGCGCGCGACTCGTCCGGAGGGAAGAAGCAGTCGTCTGCAGCGGAGAGAAGCTCGACGGGCGCACGTACGTCCGCGATGCGAGTCAGCGGCGACAGCTCGTCCACGAGGACGCGGGTCGTCGGCGCGAGCTCGGCAAAGAGCGCATCGAACCGAGCTGGATCGTCGTTGGCGAGGAGCGCCGACACGGCTGGATCGTCGGGCGCCGACGCGGCAAGCGAACGCGCAGCCGCGACGCTGACGAGCGGCTCGGCGGCGAACGGCCGATCGCCGTAGTGCCCCGTCGTCGCGAGGCGAAGGATCGCGCGCAGGCTGGCGAACGGTGCGATCGCCGTCACGGCCGTCACCCGATCCACGATGCGCGGGTCGGCCGCGGCGAGGATCACGAGGCCGGCGCCTGTGGAGACGCCGATGAGCCCGACGCGTCGCCCGGACGCGCCCGCCACCGCGACGAGCGCCTCGATCGTCTCGGGGGTCACCTCGCCGCGGCGCACGCAGGGAAGCTCGGGCGCGACGGCGACGAAGCCGGCGCTCGCGAGTGCGCCGAGCAAGTGTGCGACCGCCGGCTCGTCCACTCCCCGGGGAGTCGCCGCATTCGCGTACACGATGACCGGACCGGCGCCGCTGCGAGGCCTCGCGACGAGCGCATCGACTCCCCCCATCTGCGTGCAAAGGCAGGGCTCTCCGCCGCCTCGAACGGCAGTTGTCAGGACCGTGAGACTGCGGATCACGCGGCCTTCTCGAGCTCGATCGTCGAGCAGAGCCAGCGGTACCAATCGCTCTGCAGCAGGTCGTCAGGGTCGTGAGTGCGCTTGGCGTCGAGGAAAACGGGAAGCTGCGGGTAGGCGGCGAGGAGCTGCCGCGCAGTCGCCCAGCGGTGGTAGGTGAGATAGAAGCTCCCGCCGCGCTCGAGCGCGAGGTCGATCAGGCGGCGGAAGGCGACGGCCGCCTCCTCGATTCCACGACGCGTGTGCTCGACGTGCAGGTTCAGGACGACGCACGCCCACGGCTCACGCGCCCACGCGAGAACGCTCTGGTCGTCGCGCTCGATCAGGCGGACGGTGCCGTAGACGACGTCCGCCTCGAGTGCGCGCAGGTCGCGCGCGGCCGCCGAGCAGGAAGTCCGCGAGCAGCGGGCGCGGGACGTACAGCTCGCTGATCATCTCGCTCGACCCGTCCCAGTGGTAGCCGTCGACGTAGGTCGCGAGCTGGTGCCGGTCGGACAGGTAGACCTGGCCCGAGGTCGCGAGGTAGTGCGTCGCGTAGACGTCGTACGGCGAGGGCCTTGTCGTGGTGCGCCAGGTGGAGGAGGCGGCTCCAGTCCTCGGCCGGAGAGCTTGCTGGTCGGCGCCCAGCGGCGTGTCGTCCGGCGACGGGTCGGTAGCAGGAGCAGATGCCGCGCGCGCAGGAAGTCGGTCGCCGCCGGGTCGATCGCGAACTGGAAGTCGCCGTACAGGTAGCCTTCGGCGATCCGTTCGGCGAAGAGCTCGTCGAGCTCGCTCGCGTGCGCGAGCCACACGTCCGCGCTCGACCTTGCGGCGGCGGTCGAGGCGGAGCGTTGCCGAGCGGACGACGCCGAACAGGCCGTAGCCGCCGCAGACGAGGCGAAAGAGCTCGGCGTTCTCGGTGCGAGAGCACGTGCGAGCGACGCCGTCCGGGCCGACGAGGACGAGGCTCTCGACGTCGTCGATGAACGGCCGATACGCGAGCCCGCGGCCGTGGACGTTCGCGGAGATCGCACCGCCGATGCTGAGATCGGTCGGCGCCGGTCTGCTTCTGGCGGATCGCCCCACGGGCGTACGCGCGAGCGCGTCGACGAGCGTCGGCCACTGGATGCCGGCCTCGACCTCGACGAGGCCGCGGCTCTCGTCGATCGAGATGACGCCGCCGAGCGGGCGCGTGTCGAGCACGACGCCGCCGGTGCAGAACTGCTGGCCGCCCATGGCGTGCCGGCCGCCGGCGATCGAGACCGGACGGCCCGCTGCGCGGGCGCGGTCGAGCGCCACGCTGATCGAGTCGAGCGAGTCGACCGACACGACCTCGTCGACCGTCGTCTCGTTGAGCTTCGAGTGGACGTCGTTGACGACGGTCATCGCACCCTGAAGTCGAAGGGGACGAAGGTGAAGAACACGAGCCAGGCGCCGGCGAGCAGCGCAAGGGCGAGTGCGGCCAGGGCCGCCTGCGGGAGGCTCTCGACGATCCGGCGAACGCTCCACCGGCGGCTCGTCGCGAGCTCGATGTGGGATGAAGTGGTCATGCCGCCATCGTGCGGGGACACGGCTCTGGCGGTAACCGGGCGCGCTCTGGACTCATCTCGGGGATTTCCCGATCTCGAGGCCAGGGTCTGTCCCGTGGACTCTCGCCGGCGACCGTGTGACGATGCGCTCGATGTCGAAGACGCGGGCGCTGCAGACGTCTCTCGTGATCGCCGGCGTGAGCCTCGGTGTCCTCGCCTACGAGGTGCAGATGAACAACCTCCCGCTGACGACGTCGCCCCGCTCGTGGGCGACCGTCGTCGCGGCCTGGTCGTTCCTCCTCGCCGGACTCGTCGCCTGGACGCGGCGACCCGACAACCGTCTCGGCCCGCTGATGGTCGCCGTCTGCTTCGCGCTCCTCGCGCGCCAGTTCCGCTACAGCCACGACGAGCTCGCGTTCACCGTCTTCTTCCTCGTCGGCGAGCTGGGATACGCCCTCGTCGCACACGTCGCGCTCGCGTATCCGTCAGGGCGCGTGAGCGACCGCGTGGAGCGTGCGTTCGTCGCCGTCGCGTACTTCGTCGCTGTCGCCTTCCCACTCGCGATCCTGCTCTTCCACGACGGTCAGCAGAAGCTCCGCTACTTCGACCCGTTCCCGCGGAAGAGTCTCATCGTGGTGCGCCGCGACGACGACGTCGTGTCGTTCCTGCAGGACGCCTACGCGGTCACGGCCTACGGCCTGCTCGCGGCGATCTTCGTCGTGCTCATCGCCCGCAAGCTGTTCCTCGCGACGCCGCGCGCCCGCCGGATCCTCTGGCCGCTCCTGCTCGCAGCCGTCGTCGCCGCCCTTCGCGCCGTCCTCGACAGCGTGCTCTCGTTTTCCTCGGCTCCGCCGAGATTCGCGGTCGATCTCTTCTGGTGGCAGGTGCTCGCGCTCGCCGCGCTGCCGCTCGCGCTCCTCTGGGGGCTGCTCCGCGCGCGACTCGCGCGCGTGCATGTCGGGGAGCTCGTCGTCCACCTCGAGGAGACGGGGCCGGGAGGCCTCCGGGACGAGCTCGCTCTCGCGCTCGAGGATCGGACCCTCGAGCTCGGTCTCTGGCTTCCGGAGCGCGACGAGTACGTCGACGCGGCGGGAAGCGCGTTCCTCGTTCCCGACGACGGGCCGACCCGTGCCGTGACGCTCATCGAGCACGAGGGAGAGCCGCTGGCCGTCCTCGTGCACGACCCGACGCTGCGCGAGGAGCCGAAGCTCGTCGAGGCCGTGGCGGCGGCAGCCCGGCTCGCACTCGTCAACGCGCGGCTGCATGCCGAGGTGCGCGCACAGCTCGAGACGGTGCAGGAGTCGCGAGCGCGCATCGTGTCGGCGGCGGACGAGGAGCGCAGGCGAATCGAGCGCGATCTCCACGACGGCGCGCAGCAGCGGCTGGTCGCGCTCGCGCTGGAGCTACGCGCCGCCCAGCGGCAGCTCGGTGCGAGCGGCGACCCGGACGTCGAGCGCATCCTCTCGTCGACCGCCGACGAGCTCCAGGTCGCGGTCGAGGAGCTGCGCGAGCTCGCGCAGGGGATTCACCCGGGGATCCTCACGCAAGGCGGGCTCGCGCACGCGCTCGAGCAGCTCGCGGCGCGAGCGCCGCTCCCCGTGACGGTCGACGCGACCGACGAGCGGTTCGCGCCCGAGGTGGAAGCGGCCGCCTACTTCGTCGCGTGCGAGGCGCTCACGAATGTGGTGAAGCACGCCGGGGCGACGTCCGCGTCGATCGCCGCCAGGCGAGATGATCGGCTCCTCGTGATCGAGGTCTCGGACGACGGAGCAGGTGGCGCCGAGCAGGGCGGCGGATCAGGCCTGCGCGGGCTGACGGATCGGGTCGAGGCTCGCGGCGGCGCGCTCATCGTGGACAGCCTCGCGGGCTCGGGCACGCGCGTCCGAGGGGAGATCCCGTGCGCGTCGTGATCGCCGAGGACTCGGTGCTCCTCCGCGAGGGGCTCGCCCGCGTGCTGACGGACGGCGACTTCGAGGTCGTCTCGCAGGCGGCGAACGCGGACGAGCTGAAGAAGGCCGTGCGCCGCTTCAAGCCGGACGTCGCCATCGTCGACGTCCGCATGCCGCCGACGCAGACCGACGAGGGCGCGCGGGCGGCAGTCGAGCTCCGTACCGAACAGCCCGAGGTCGCCGTGCTCCTCCTGTCGCAGGTGATCGAGGCGACGCACGCGCTCGCGCTCGTCAGCGAGTCGGCGGAGGGGTTCGGCTACCTGCTGAAGGACCGCGTGCTCGAGATCGACGACTTCCTCGACGCCGTGCGGCGCGTGGGGCGCGGTGGGACGGCGATCGACCCGGAGGTCATCTCGCAGCTTCTCGGCCGCAAGCGCGACCAGGGTCCGCTGGACGAGCTGACGCCCCGTGAACGCGAAGTGCTCGAGCTCATGGCGCAGGGGCTCTCGAACAAGGGCATCTGCGAGAAGCTCGTCGTGAGTACGAAGACCGTCGAGACCCACGTCAACTCGATCTTCTGGAAGCTCGGTCTGCTGCCGGCGCAGGACGAGCACCGCCGCGTCCTGGCGGTGCTCGCGTACCTGCGCGCCTGATGCCCTAGACCTTTCCCGCCTTTCGCCACTTTGCCCAGATGCGCTTGGCCTCGGCGCCGGCCGCCCGGACCGACTCTTCGGCGGTCATACGGCCCTGCGAGACCTGAGCGAACATGCGCGGTACGAGATACGTGTCGAGCACCTCCTGCACGGCTGCGTTGAAGTGTCCGGGGTAGCCCGTGTTCCGCGTGTACTTCGATGCGACCGTCGTGAGGATCGAATACTTGCCCTTCGGTCGGCGGGTGATCCTTGGCGGCCGTCGCGTAGATCTCGCTCCACGGCGCGGCGCCTGGAAAGGTCGGGAAGTTGAACATGCCGGACGCGGCGACGGCGTCCCTCGACGCGACGCAGAGGTCGGCGATGAACCGCTCCGCAGCGTCCTTGTTCCTCGCGAACTTCCAGACCGCAGTAGACGCTCGTGTACTGGCCGACGGCAACCCTCCCTCGCGGCCCGTGCGGGATCGGCCACAGCCAGAGGTCCTTCGAGAACGGGATCCCGAGATCCTCAGCGCGGCGAACAGCGGAGATCGCGTTCATGACGAGCGAGCCTCGCCCGCCGAGAACGAACTGGTTGTTCGACTCCGGCTGCCACGAGAACACCGCGTCCTCCTGGCCCCGCACGTGGAGATCGGCCATGAACGCGACCGCCTCGACCGTGTTCGGGCTGTCGAGCGACGGTTTGCCCGACGCGTCCTGGAGGAACGAGCCGAAGCACATCAGGAGCGACAGGAGCGCCATGTTCGAGTCGGGCTCGTTCGCCTGGCCAACGCCGATCGGGTGGCCGAGCTGCCTTCAGCAGCGGGCGCAGCGTCGCGCACGTGCTCCCATGTCGCCGGCGACTGGCCGATCGAGTTCCACAGGTCGTGCCGCCAGATGATCGGGGCGGGGACGAAGTAGTCGGAGACGCCGAAGTACTTCCGCGTCTTCGGGTTGAAGGTGCTCCGGCGCCCGAGATCGCCGTAGCGGCCGACCTGACCCTCGATCTCACTCACGATCGACGTGTGATCGATCACCTGATCCTCGTAGCGCGCAGGAGGACCGAGGAAGCCGAAGATGTCGTGACCGCGCTGCGCCTTGACCTCTGCGGCGGCGAGGGCCGGAAGCTCCGTATACGGCTCGCGCTCGATCGCGACCTCGACGTCGTTGCGCTCTCCCCACTCGTTCGCCCAGGTTCGGAGCCAGGCGTCGTAGCGAGGAACGACGTGCGCCCACTGGACGATGGACAGCCTGCCCGCGAGCTGGCGGCCGCTGTGCCTGAGTGGGCCGGCGAATGCGTACGGCGCCCTGGCGCCACCGACTGCGACCGCGGCGGCCGCGACACCGGCGCGCCGCAAGAGCGCCGACCTCGTGACCTTCTCCGTCGTCGCGGCTCACCACGGCACCGTCATGATCGGAGTCGTTGTCAGCGCGAAGACGGCGTCTCGAGGTATCGAGATCTCGATCGCCCCGTCCGCGTCGGTGGCGAAGAAGCCGGCGTCGACGTTCGTGCCGCTTCCGTCGCCGTTCCAGACGAGCAGCCGGAACGTCGCGTTCGCTGGGAGACCGCCGAGCGTGTACGTCACCGGCGCATTCGAGGTCGTCGGGATCGCACCGCCGGCCTTGTGGAGGCCGAGGATCGTGATGTCGTTCGCCGGCGAGACGTACGCGGTCACCAGCTTTCGGCGATCGGCGGACGGGCCGGCGGTCACCTCTGACGATGTGCCCGCCGCGCGGCTCGGTCGTCCGAGTGAGCAGTTGGAGGAGGTTGTAGACGGGTCGCGCCGGCCAACCCTCGGCACCCGGGCCGAGCGACGGAGAAGTCCTGTGTGCCCGCGTCGTACTTGGCCGGGTACACGTCCCACTTGACCGTGCCCGAGTAGCCGAGCTGCGCGGCGCGGATGTTGAACCAGGCATGCTGGAACGCGCTCAGCTCCGTGGCCGACATACCTGTGCCGTCGGGCCAGAAGCCAGGATCGAAGCTCGCTTCGCCCTCGAACGTCTCGAGTCCGCGGACGCCGAACTCCGTGACGTACACGGGGCGGTGCTGCTCGGCCGGAATGGAGCTCACGATGCTTCGCACTTCGTCGCAGGAGCCGATCGTCGATCTTGTCGGTGTCCCAGAAGTTCCAGTAGACGTGCACCGACCACGCATCGAGCAGGTCGCCCATGTGGCTCGCCATGTACCGCAGCCACTCGGCCTGTGACGGGCCTTGCTCGGAACGCGTGAGGTCTCCACCCATGAACCGGATGCGATCGCGCACGCCGCGCTCGACGAGCAGCCGATGCAGCGAGCGGTACACCTGCTCGTACTCCGCGAGTGTCCGTCCGGTCGTATTCGGCTCGTTGAACATCGTCACCCAGAGGCGCTCGATGCCGTGGAGCTGAACGAGGGCAGCGAGCTCGTCGGCGAACCGCGGCATGTTCCGCATCGCGAACTCGAACGTGCTCCCCTGCCACGTGATGTTGATCTCAGCGTCGGCGCGCTCTGCGAGCTGAACCGTCCGCACGAACGAGTCCATGCGATCCTCGTTCGCCCACTCGGACGTGTTGAAGAAGATGCGAACGAGCTGGGGCCTGAGCGCGACCACCTTCTGCCTCCATCACGGAGAGCCCAGGCGGCGGCCCGCTGATCCTCGCGTAGACGTGCTGGTTCAGCTGACCGCCGTAGCCGCCGAAGTCGCCGACAAGAACGGCGTCGCGATGGACGACGAACTCGGCTGCGGAAGCCCCGTCGGCGGTCGCTGCGGCCGGAGCGGTCCCTAGTGCCAGGACGATGGCGAGGATCGAGAGAAGCGACCGGAGTGGCATGGCTGGCGATGCTATTCCGGTCGCTCAAGAAATGCTCAAGGCGTTGGCGCCGGGCTCCGCTCACCGCTCTGGTCGAACGAGTGAGTCGAGCGCGACGCGCTTGCTGCTGCGGTTGCCGCGTGTGTCGGACACCGCGATCTCGACCATGCATCGGAGAGCGTGAAGGGCGGTCAGCTGTGAGCTTCGTGCAAGGATCAGGCGATAGCGCCCAGGTGCTCGCACGTGGTTCTGCGAGACGCCCGGTGCCCACGTCCGATCGAACTCGGAGGCGGGCGGAATGGACTCGCGAAAGTCGACTGTCGTCCTCCACTTCTTGACGACATCGCCGTGACCGTCGATCAGCCGCCACCGGACGACCGCCGGCATGACGGGAAGGTCGTGCCAGGGGCGCGGAACTGCCATCGGAGTCTCGTCGTACGCCTCTGCGACGAGCGAGCCGTCGGCCGTGAGGGCGGCTGAGTGGACGCGCGGCGTCGTGGAGTCCACGTACGGGCCGAGCGCGCCGGTCCGCAGGGGGTTCAGGTAGCGACCGCCGCGCCTCTCGGAGAAGTGGACGTGGCCGTAGGGAGCCTCGATGTGACCAATGACAGTCCTGAAGGCGACGACGTGCGCGCCCGTGCGCACGATCGGAACGACGTGCCAGTAGCTGAACTCGGTGCCGTCGCCGGCGACGATCGCGATCGTCGTGTCGTGGAGGGGATGGATGTGGACACGCCCGGTCAGGGATGCGTACACGGGCGTCTCGTTCGGAGCCGAGATGTCGATGCCGAAGTGGAACTGCCTGGACTCGCCGTGATTGGCGATCCGTGGGTCGCCGAAGAACCCGCGAACCGGGTGCTGCCGGTCGAAGGGCTTGACGGGCCAGCGATAGGCGTAGGTTCCCGCCGAGGTCGTCCGCTGCCGGGGCTGTGCCGAGACAGTGGGGGCGAGCCGTGGCGCCGCGGACGCGACGGGAAGCGCGTTGCCGTTGGCGGCGGAGGCGGCATGGTCGAGAACGACACTTGCCACCGCGAGCGCGAGGGCCGAGGCCGCGAGGGTTGAGACGATGCGCGAAGTGGTCATGGCCCGCACGCTCGGAGCGGGCTCCAACCGCCCGGCAACGGGCGACCAACAGGGCGCTAACCACGCCTTGAGCGGGTCTTGAGCACATTCGAGTGATCTGTGGCCGCGATGCTGGACACAGGCCAGCGCGGCGTTCTAAGGTCGCCCGTGACGCTCGAGTTCCGGATACTCGGCCCGCTGGAGGTCTCGGACGAGACCGGACCTGTCGCGCTCGGTGGGCCGAAGCAGCGCGGCCTTCTCGCGATCCTCGTCCTCGAGGCCGGCAGGGTCGTGGCGACGGATCGGCTGATCGACCTCTTGTGGGGCGAGGAGGCGCCGAAGTCGGCGACCGCGTCCCTCCAAAATGCGGTTGGACGCCTCAGGCGAGCTCTCGGAGCCGATGTTCTCGAGACGCGGTCCCCGGGCTACGTGCTCAGGGTCGTGCGGGACCAGATCGACGCAGGCCGCTTCGAACGCTCGCTCGCCGACGCACGAGGGCTCCCCGCCGAGGAGCGGCGCGAACGCCTGGACGCGGCACTCGCCTTGTGGAGGGGGTCCGCACTGGCGGAGTTCGCCTTCGACGACTTCGCACAGGCGGAGACCCGCAGGCTCGAGGAGCTACGGCTCGTCGCGCGGGAGGAGAAGATCGAGGCCGACCTCGAGCTCGGCCGACACGGCGACGTGATCGGCGAGCTGGAGGCACTCGTCCGCGACTTCCCGCTCCGCGAGACGTTCCGCAGGCAGTCCATGCTCGCGCTCTATCGTGCGGGTCGGCAGGCGGAGGCCCTGGAGGTCTACCAGGATGCGCGCGCCCGCTTCATCGACGAGCTCGGGATCGAGCCCGGCCCGGAGCTCAAGCGGCTCCAGTCGGAAATCCTCCGGCACGAGGCGGGGCTCGCGGGCGCCGCGGCGCCGACCGCCGCCGACGAGGAAGGCGAGATCGTGAAGGCCTTGCTCGCGGGGCGCGTCGTCCCCGTCATCGGGCTCGACGGCGCCGGCGACCTCGCCGAACACCTTGCCCGCGCCTTTTCGGTGCCGGACGACCGCCCGATCGACCTCGCCCGCGTCTCCCAGTACGTGGCGACGATGCAAGGCTCCGGCCCCCTGTACGACGAGCTGCACACACGCTTCGAGGCTGCGCTCGAGCCGGGTCCGTTGCACCGGTTCCTCGCGCGTCTTCCAGCGCTTCTGCGCGAGCGTGGCGCGCCGCACCAGCTCATCGTGACGACGAACTACGACCTCGCGCTCGAGCGCGCGTTCGAGGAGGCCGGGGAGGAGGTCGACATCGTCGCCTACGTCGCTGCGGGCACGCATCGCGGCCGTTTCTGGCATCGCCCGCCCGGCGAGCCGCCGCGGCCGATCGACGTCCCGAACACGTACGCCACCGAGCTCGATCTCGACCGCCGGACGATCATCCTGAAGCTGCACGGCGCCGTCGATCCGCTTCCCGAGCGCGAGTGGGAGAGCTTCGTCATCACCGAGGACGACTACATCGACTACCTCGGCCGCTCGGAGCTGACCGCGGTCGTGCCTGTCGCGCTCGCTGCGCGGCTGCGCCGCAGTCACTTCCTCTTCCTCGGCTACGAGATGGCCGACTGGAATCTGCGGCTGATCCTGAACCGGATCTGGGGCGAGCGCCCGGTCGGGTACCGCTCGTGGGCGGTCCAGCGCGGGCCGAGCCCGCTGGCGCAGGCGTTCTGGCGCCGATTCGACGTCGCCGCCCTCGACGTCGACCCGCTGGCGTACGTCGAGCTTCTCGAGCGGCGACTCGAGGCTGCGTGAGCGCGCGTCCGGACTCGCCCTACAAGGGCCTGACCGCATTCGACGACTCCGAGCTCGACGCACTGCTGTTCTTCGGACGGGAGCGCGAGCGCGAGATCGTCGTCGCGAACCTCATCGCCTCGCGATTGACCGTGCTGTACGGGCCGAGCGGCGTGGGGAAGTCGTCGCTCCTGCGCGCGTCGGTCGCCCGTTCGCTTCGCGAGCTCCCCGAAGCGCCGCTCGTCGTCGTCTTCTCGAGCTGGAGCGACGATCCGGCGGCCGCGCTCGCGCAGGCCGTGGCGGAGGCTGTCGGCGACTCCTCGGCGGCGTCGCTCGAGATCGCGATCGCGCACGCGCAGCGCGAGCGCGACGTGTACCTGATCCTCGACCAGGTCGAGGAGTACTTCCTCTACCAGCCCGGCGACGAGCCGGACGAGCCCTTTGCCCGAGCGCTTCCGAGTCTGCTCGCCGGCCCCTCTCGCGTGAACGCCCTCGTCTCGCTCCGTGAGGACGCGCTCGCGAAGCTCGACCGGTTCGCCGGTCGGATCCCGGGTCTCTTCGGCAACACCCTCAGGCTCGACCGTCTCGATCGCGAGTCCGCTCGTGCGGCGATCGTGCGACCGCCGGAGCGCTACGGCGAGCTGACCGGCGAGCCGGTCTCGCTCGAGCCGGAGCTCGTCGAGGACGTGCTCGACCAGGTGAGCGCGGGAAGGATCGAGGCGCCGCTCGCCGGGTTGGGCGCGGTCGAGGGCGCGGAGAGCAGCGCGCGAATCGAGGCGCCCTACCTCCAGCTCGTCATGCAGCGCATCTGGGACGAGGAGCGCGCGGACGGCTCGAACGTGCTTCGTGCGGCGACGCTCGAGCGACTCGGCGGGGCGCAGCGCATCGTCGAGGAGCACCTCGAGCGGGCGATGTCCTCGCTCTCGCCCGCACAGCGCGACGTCGCGGCGCGGATCTTCGGTCACCTCGTGACGCCGTCCGGGACGAAGATCGCGCACGAGGAGTCGGATCTCGTCGCGTTCGCACAGGTCGACAGCGGCGACCTGCGTCCGGTGCTCGACGCGCTCGTTCGGGAGCGCATCCTGCGGTCGGACGAGGACGGTCCGGCCGTTCGGTACGAGATCTTCCACGACGTCCTCGCCCAGCCGATGCTCGCGTGGCGGGCGCGCCATCGCACGGAGCGGGAGATCGAGCGCCAAGTCGAGGAACGAGCCAGGCGGAAGTCGCGGATGCAGCGACTGATCGCGCTTGGGATCGGGCTCGCGGCGGTTCTGGTCGGCGCGCTCCTGTTCGCCGTCGTGCAGCAACGGAACGCCGACGAGAAGTCCCGAGACGCACGTGCGCGCACGCTCGACGCGTCGGCGATCGCGTTGCTCACCGAGGATCCGGAGCTCAGCCTCCTGCTCGCGCGCGAGTCGGCGCGGCTCGCACCGGGGCCGACGGCGGAAGACGCGCTGCTCCAGTCGCTCCTCAGCAGCCGCGTCCGTGCGACGCTCGACACGGGTGGGCCAGGATCCGCCGTCGCGTTTGCACCGAGCAAGAACGCCGTCGTCTACGTCGACGCGGACGGCGTGCTCCACGTGGTCTCCGCGACGGGTGACGAGCTTCTGGCGGCCGATGTCGGGCGGGGAAGCTCGGTCGTGCTGTCTGCAGATGGCTCGTATGCCGTCGTGCGGAGCGAGAGTGGTCCGCCGCGAATCCTCGAGCTGCCCACGGGTCGCACACGCTGCGCCCTCCAGGGGCTGGGTGGCCGCGCTGGGGCCGTCGTTCCGGTGGGCGCGAACGTGGTCGCCGTCCGCAACGGCATCGGCTCGATCTGGGACGCAAAGGCGTGCACGCTCGAGCGTCGCCTCGGCCGCATGGGGCCCACTGCGGTGAGGATCGTCGCGAGCCCCGACGGGAGGCGGGCAGCGTTCGTGTCGGGGCGTCAAGCGATCGTCATCGACCCCGCTCGGCCGCGAGCACGCGTGCGCGTACGCCACCCGGGCGACATCACGAGCCTCGCGTTCAGCGCCGACGGGAGCCGGGTCGTCACCGGCGGGAGCGACAAGCTCGCGCGAATCTGGAACGGCCGAACGGGCCGGCGTCTCGCCGAGCTCGACGGACATGCCGGCCGAGTCCTCGACGTCGCCTTCTCGCCGCTCGGCACCGAGGTGGTGACGGCCAGCACGGACGGAACGGCCCGAATCTGGAACGCGGAGACCGGTGATCTCGTCGCACCGCTCTTCGGCCACACCGACCTCGTCCGCAGCGTCGAGTTCGCGCCCGACGGGCTCTCCGTCGTGACGTCGAGCGACGACGGCACGGCGCGGACGTGGGCGCTGAACGGTCGGCGCCTCGCGACGTTCGCCGGCCACTCCGCGCGCCTTGGAGACGCCGTCTTCTCGCGGGACGGCCGTCTCGTGGCGACGGTGGCCGATGACGGCACCGTTCGGGTGTGGGACACAGGCGTCCGTCCTGATCTCGTCGAGGAGAGCACGGACCCTCCCACGGATCCCGTGACCGAGGTCTCGAGGGGCGACGTCACCGTGCGCGGCGACGGATCGACCGTGACCGTCACCCGTGCGGACGGAGAGACCCAGGAGCTCGACGGCCATCGACTCGCGGTCACGAGCGTGGCGTTCTCGCCGAACGGCCGGAGGCTCGTCAGCGCCGGACGCGATTCCGACGTGATCCTCTGGGACGTGCGGACGGGAACGGCGTTGCGTCGTCTTCGCGGCCACTTCGGCCCGGTCTCGGATGCGCGCTTCAGTCCCGACGGTCGCTGGATCGTGAGTGCGGGGCCGAGATCGGTCGGCCTCTGGCGCGCCTCCGACGGCCGACTCGTGCGGCTGCTCGTCGGACCCGAGGGGCCGTTTCGCGCGGTGTCGTTCCGGGACGATTCGCGAACGATCGTCGCGAGGTCCGAGGACGGCACCGTCAGCGTCTACGACTGCCGCATCTGCGGCGGCGTCTCCGAGCTCGTCACACTCGCGGATGAGCGTCTGCGTGCGACCGGGCGCGAGCTCACGCCCGAAGAGCGCGAGCTGTACGGCTGAGCGGCCTACAGCCGCTTGCAGGCGGAGCGGGGCAGATATCCGTCGCGGCAGAGCTCCGGCTTCGGCGCGCTGATCGCGAAGGCACTGCGGAGGTCCTTCGTGAACCACACGTGGAGCATCTCGCTCGCTCCCTGGGTCAGCCGCGAGCCGGCTGGGCACACACCGCTCGCCGGCGGCTTCAGGCCGCGCTTCTTCCCCGCCTTGCAGACCACGTGCGAATGCCAGCGCAGGATCGCCCCGGCCGGTGTCGGCCCGACCTCGCCGTCACGCGTGCTCCACATCGCGCCGACGAGGACGAGCGGTCGCCCCGGAGCGTTCGCGTAGATGAGGGCCTTGGGACGCGTGAAGTCGAAGATCGAGCGGCCGCGCGGCTCCTCGTGCCGCTCCGCGTGGAAGAAGAACACGCTCGTGTCGCCCGCCTTACGGGGTCGCGAGCGCGTGTCGTAGCCGGCGCGCGTCGCCGCACGCACGTCCCTCCAACTTCCGCGCTCGGCTGCCGCCTCGAGCCGGTCGAGCACCAGCCGAGCACGCGCCCGCTGCTCGCGGGCGTCGCGAGCGAGACCGCCGGGTACTGGAGCAGGTGGTTGATGATCCCGTGGCGCGCGGTCGGCGGCAGCGTCGCGGGGCTGTCGCGCGGCAGCTTGCACACGAGCGCCGGCGGGACCGCCGGGTATGCCGACTCCGAGACCCCGAGCACGATCAGACCGGCGAGTGCGATGCCGAGTCCGAGGCGTCTCCTCACGGTCGGATCGTAGTGCCGTCCGTCGTGAGTCACCGCGTCAGCCGGGCCCAGACGTTCTCGAGCAGCCGCCAGACGACGAAGTCGGTCGTGATGGCCCGTGTGAAGTGGAAGGCGCCGGCCGCGAACACGCGTGCCCCCGCTCCGGTCTCGTAGTACGTCATCTGCGCGGTCTTCCCACGCCCGAAGAGGTTCGGGATCTCGGCCAGCACCTGCGTGCGACGGGGCGACGCCTTCGTGACGTGGTCGATCTCGACCCCGCCGCGCCCGAATCGCGACCCGGGACGCAGGCCCGTCCCTCTCAGGAACCACCGCATGGCCGGCGTTCGCCGCACGACCCACGGCTTCCTGGGCGATCGCTGGTACGCGATGTACTGGGCCCCGATGAGCGAGGACTCCGGGCGGTCGAGGTCGCGCCAACGCCCCAACTTCTGGATGACGTCGCCGTGCCGGACGACGCGCCAGTAGTAACTGTTCGCGGACAGGAACATGAGGTTCCCGCCGCGGTCGCGGTACCGCTCGACGACGTCGTACTCGCGCGTCGTCACGTACTCGTGATGACCTGCGAAGACGATCAGGTCGTAGGCGCGCCGCAGCCTGCGTCCGCTCGACACCCGTTCGAGGTCCGATTGGGAGAGGACGTCGACGCGCTTGCCGGTCCATGCCAGCCAGTGCAGGAAGCCGAGGTGGAAGCGCAGGCCGTACGGCACGCCGCGGTCGAGGAACGCCCGTCCGAGGCGGACCGTGTCGAGACGCTTGCCCGCGTACCAGGAGTCGGGCCTGCCGTCGCCGTCGTCGTCGCGGAAGTTGTAGGCCTGCCACGTCAGCGTCGGGAGGACGACGGCGACGCGCTGCCGCCCGAGCCGGCGTGGGGCGACGACGAAGGGCGCGAATCCGACGCGTCCGTCGGGCGCCTCGAGGCGGGCGAAGTAGAGGCCGCTCCGCCAACGGCCGACCGGCACGGACAGCGGCTGCCGTCCGGGTCGACGATGGATCGTCTTCACCGGCGTGACCGGGATGCCGTTCATCTCGGTGTCGCTCGACGTCGTGTCGAGCTCGGGGCCTGTCTCGAGGATCTGAACGGTCAAGCTCCGGGACTTGTCCGTGACGACGAGTCGCGCCCGCTGCCCGGGCCGGTAGCTCTCCCGCCGGAACGCGGCTTCGACCGCGGGGACGAGGCGGGTGTCGGTGCGGACGTGTCCGTCCGGCCCGTCGCCGGTACCGCCGCGGGCGGCGGTGGCCGAGACGAGAAGCGCGGCCGTGACGGCGAGCGAACGCACGCAGCGAATGATGAGGCCGCGGCGCGACGTTTCCCGAGATCGTGACGGCCGCGAGGAGCGTGGGAACGGTCAGGATTCGAGCGCGTGGATCACGTCGCCCGCGTGCTGACCCGGAAGCCGTGAGCCGTCCAGCTCGACGCGCGAGCCGGTGTCCGAATGGATGAGCTCGACGACGCGCACGTTGATCCGCTGGTGCACCTTCACGTCGAGCCCTGCTCGGTCGACCCTGAAGACGAGGCGCCCTGCCTCGTGATGCCCGCGGTGCTTCTCGAAACCGTAGATCGTGCGGTCGGACACGCCGACGAACATCGACTCCGGAAGCCCGGAGGCGGCATCGTGGATGTGCTGCGCCGCGAGCGCGCCTCCGACGGTTCCGACCCCTCCGGCGCCGACCTTGTCACCGATGTCGCCGCCGATCAGGCCGCCGGCGAACATCGATCCGCTGTGACCGCGTGGCTCGAAGAGGCCGGCGGCGCGGATCTCGTCGTCCGCTCCGAGCGTGGTGACGGCTGTCTGGACGGACTGCACCATCTCCGTCTCTTTCATCGCCTGCTCCTTTCGGTCTGGGCTCGAGTATGGCAAGCACCGGCGTGAAGTGGGGAGTACGATCGCGCGACCATGCACGTCGTCTGGCGTGTGCTCAAGTGGGCCGGGATCGTGCTTCTGATCGTCCTCGCGCTCGTTCTCGCGATCGCGCTCTGGCCGGCGTCGACTTCGGGGCTCGCGTCGAGCCCGCGCCCGAACACGTCGTACGAGCGCGTGCTCCGCGAGCTCGAGACGACCCGCGCGCGAGGAGCGCAGCCTCGATGTCATCGCAGCCCTGTCTGAGCAGGGCGATGACCCACGGCGCGCAAGACCGAGAACGCGGTCGTCCTCGTCCACGGATTGACGAACTGCCCGAAGCAGTGGGAGCTCTTCGGCCGCGAGATCCACGCTCGAGGCTGGAACGTCCTGATCCTGCGCCTCCCGGAGCACGGGATCGGCAACCCGCAGACCGGCAAGATCGGGCTCCGTCTCGGCGCTCGGCGAGCCTGACCGCGCAGAAGCTCGCCCGCTACGGCGATCGCGCCGTCGATCTCGGCCGCGGGCTCGGCGAGCGGCACGCACGTCATGGGCCTGTCGCTCGGAGGCACCGTCGCCGCCTGGATGGCGCAGGAACGACGCGACGTCGACCAGGCCGTCGTCATCGCTCCCGGCATCGGTCTCCCGTCGGGCCCGTACGCGCTGACGTGGGGAGTCACGAACTTCTTCACGCACATCCCCGACCTCTCGATCGGGCACAGCGGCAAGCTCGCGCACGAGTATCAGGGCTGGTCGACGGGCGGCATCGCGGACACGTTTCTCCTCGGGAAGTACGTGCGTCAGCAGTCGTCCGACGAGGAGCCAGCTGCGGCTGCGATCAGCGTCCTCCTCAACCCGAACGACGACACGATCTCCAATCCCCGCGCCGAGGAGCTCGTCGAAGCGTGGCGCGATCACGGCCGCGCCGTTCGATTCGCGTGGCTCCCGAAGGCGCCGGTCCTCGAACACGACGTGATCGACCCTGGGCAATCGTGGGCGCGGCCCGATCTGGTCTACCCGCGGCTCGCACGGCTGCTGGGCGCGCGGTCGCCCTGACGCACGCCTCCGTCGAACCCGCCAAGATGCTGGAGGCCTTCGCCGTCAGCGGAGGCAACATGGACGCGCTCTGGATCGACCGCGGGCCGGCAGCAAGCCCAGCCGCGACCGTGTAGCACCCCTTGTAGACATCCGAGCGTAGGCCGCCGGGCCGACGGCTACGCTGGACGCGATGCGCCCGTTCAAGGCGTCCGACAGTACGCGCCCATGGGCGACCAGCCGCGTGCGATCGGCGAGATCGCGGAGTCGGTCGCCGCCGGGAACCGCTTCCAGACGATCCTCGGCGCCACCGGGACCGGCAAGACGGCGACGATGGCCTGGACGATCGAGAAGCTCCAGCGGCCCGCGCTCGTCATCGCGCACAACAAGACGCTCGCGGCGCAGCTCTGCAACGAGTTCCGCGAGTTCTTCCCCGTCGAACGCGGTCGAGTACTTCGTCTCGTACTACGACTACTTCCAGCCCGAGGCGTACATCCCGCAGGCCGACCTCTACATCGAGAAGGACTCGTCCCGGAACGACGACATCGCGCGGCTCCGGCTGTCGGCGACGTCGTCGCTCCTGACTCGCCGCGACGTCGTCGTCATCGCGTCGGTGTCGTGCATCTACGGCCTCGGCTCGCCCGAGGAGTGGCGCGAGCGCGTCCTCATGCTCGAGGTGGGGGAGACGCACGACCGCGACGAGGTGCTGCGCAAGCTCATCGAGAGCCAGTACGTGCGCAACGACACCGTCCTCGGGCGCGGTCGCTTCCGGGTGAAGGGCGACCTCGTCGAGATCCAGCCGGCGAACGTCGAGACGGCGTACCGCGTCTCGTTCTTCGGTGACGAGGTGGAGCAGATCACGCACTTCGACCCGCTGACCGGCGAGGTCTACTCGCACCTCGACAACCTCGTGATCTGGCCGGCGACCGAGTACGTCACGTCGAGCGCCGACGATCGAGCGCGCGGTCGACGACCTGCGCGCCGAGCTCGAGCAGCAGGTCGCGAAGTTCGAGCACGAGGGACGCATGCTCGAGGCGCACCGGATCCGCCAGCGCACCGAGTACGACCTCGAGATGATGAAGGAGCTCGGCTTCTGCAACGGGATCGAGAACTACTCGCGGGCGCTCGAGGGGCGCCCGGTCGGCTCGCACCCGTTCACGCTCATCGACTACTTCCCCGACGACTTCGTCTGCTTCGTCGACGAGTCGCACCAGACGGTTCCGCAGCTCGGCGGGATGTACGAGGGCGACCGCTCGCGCAAGCAGACGCTCATCGACTTCGGCTTCCGCCTCCCGTCGGCGCTCGACAACCGGCCGCTCCGCTTCGACGAGTTCCTCGGGAAGGTGAAGCAGCTCGTGTTCGTCTCCGCGACGCCCGGCCCGTTCGAGCTCTCGCGCTCGAAGGTGATCGCCGAGCAGCTCATCCGCCCGACGGGTGTCGTCGACCCCGAGATCGAGCTGCGCCCGACGCAGCAACCAGATCGACGACCTGCTCAACGAGATCCGCCACCGCGAGGAGGCGGGCGAGCGCGTCCTCGTCACGACGCTGACGAAGAAGATGTCCGAGGACCTGACCGACTACCTGCTCGAGGCGGGCGTCCGCGCGCGCTACCTCCACTCCGAGATCGACACGCTCGACCGCATCGCGATCATCCGCGAGCTCCGCCTCGGCGACTTCGACGTGCTCGTGGGCGTCAACCTCCTGCGCGAGGGGCTCGACCTGCCCGGAGGTGTCGCTCGTCGCCGTGCTCGACGCCGACAAGGAGGGCTTCCTGCGCGGCAAGACGGCGCTCATCCAGACGACCGGGCGCGCCGCGCGCAACACGGCCGGCAAGGTGCTCCTGTACGCGGACAAGCGCACCGAGGCGATCATCGGCGCGATGGAGGAGACGTCGCGCCGGCGCGCGATCCAGGTCGCGTACAACGAGGAGCACGGGATCACGCCCGAGACGATCGTGAAGGGCGTCTCCGACATCTCCGAGCTCCTCTCGCTCGAGTCGCCGCACGTCCCGTCGTCGCGGCGGCGGCGCGGCAAGACCGAGGTGGAGGGGATGTCCCGCGACGAGCTCGAGAAGCTCGTGATCACGCTCGAGGAGGAGATGTATCTCGCCGCCGAAGAGCTTCGCTTCGAGTACGCCGCCAAGCTGCGCGACGAGATCAAGGAGCTGCGTCGCGAGCTGACTGCCGTTCGCGGAGGCCTGAGTCCTCGCAGCCTCTGCTCGTCGTCCCGACGGGCCGCCGTCGCGGTGCTGCGTCATAGTCCCGGGCCAGGATGACTCGTCGGGGCCTGAGTGTCCTGGTTGCGTGCGCAGGCGCCGTCGTCGTCGCGAGAGTCGTCACGCGCTTCCACTGGGATCCCGGTCTCGCGGCACTTTCCGGCAGCTGGGTACCGCCGGACCTCGAGGTCTTTCTCCGGGCCGGCGACGCGCTGTTGCAGGGCGACGATCTGTACAAGGACGTGAGAACGGTTGGGCGGGACTTCGGCTACGTCTACCCACCGCTCCTCGCGTTGGCGATCAGTCCGTTGTCGGTCCTCCCCGGATCGGCAGCCGCATCGGTGTGGACGATCTTCATGGCCGTGAGTCTCGTCGCGGGACTGCGCCTGCTCGGCGTCACGGACGTGCGGTGCTACGCTGGCGGCGCTCGTCTGTCCGCTTCGGCAGAGCAGCGTTCGAGTACGGGACGGTCGGCCCGCTCCTGTTGCCTGCTGGTCGCAGCGACGTGGACGTTCCGTGATCGTCCCGCACGAGCTGCTCTCGCGTCGGGGGCCGCGATCGCGACCAAGCTCTTCCTCTGGCCACTGGCGGTCTGGTTGCTCGCCACCAAGCGCTCACGCGCCGCGGCGTTCTCCGTCGTCACCACGCTCGCCCTCGTCCTCGTCCCGTGGGCTGCGATCCGGTTCTCGGGTCTCGCGCAGTATCCGGAGCTCCTCGACAAGGTCGGTGCGCGTCAGGGATACCGCTCGTACAGCGTCGAAGCGCTCGTCCAGTCCCTCGGTGCGTCGCGCGGCATCGCTGTCGCAGTCTCATGGGCACTCGGTCTGTCGGTGCTCGTGGTCGGAGCCCGGGTCGCGCGGCTCGAGCGCTTGTCGCAGCGGGACCGCGATCGTCTCTCGCTGACGGCTGCGCTTGCGGCCTCGCTCGTGCTGACTCCGATCGTCTGGGTTCACTACCTCGTCCTCGGCCTCATTCCAGTCGCCCTCGCGTACCCGACGTTTTCCGCAGTGTGGCTCGCGTCGCTCGCGAGTGCGGTCCATCGACCTGTTTCCCTGGTATCGGGCGTCGCGCGGACGGCGATCTGCTGCCGGTTGCGGCCGTCGGCCGCTCTGCGTGACAGCGCTCATCGTCGATGTGCGCGCGACCCCGACGCCGCCTCGGGTCTCCCTCGGCGTGCCGGCCCCGAAGCGCTACGCTGGTCGGCATGTGCCGGAACATCAAGACGCTCCACAACTTCGAGCCGCCGGCGACGCGCCGACGAGGTGAACGCCGCCGCGCTCCAGTACGTGCGCAAGGTGAGCGGGTCGGCGAAGCCCTCGAAGGCGAACGAGGCGGTGTTCGCGCGCGCGGTCGCCGAGGTCGCCGCCACGACGCAACCGCCTTCTCGCCGAGCTCGTCACGGCGGCGCCGCCACGTGACCGCGAGGTCGAGGCGGCGCGCGCCCGGGCCCGCGCCGAGAAGCGCTTCGGCCGCGCTGCGTAACGGCTCGCGCGTCGCTTGCACCCGTCCGGGTCGGAGGTCGGCTCAAGACGCCACGGCTCGTGCCGATACGCACCCCGATGGGCGATCGCTCGGATCCCGCTGCTGGCTCTCGCGACCTTCGCTGCGGTCGTCCCGCCTGCGCTGCTCCACTTCGTCGGGCGCGACAAGGTCCTCATCGGCGGCTGGATCCACTTCAGCGGTGTCGCGCTCGGCGCCGGTGTCGCGACGGCGTCTGCGCGATCGCGCTGACGGTCGCCGGGGCGCGTCAGAAGCGACGGTCACGCCGTCCTCGTCGGCTGCGCGTTCTCGGTCATGGCGGCGCTCCTCTGCCTCCACGGCCTCGCCACGCCCGGGCATCTTCGTTCGACGCGTACGGCGTTGCCGCGTTCACGGGTGGCGCGACGCTGCCCGTCGGCGGCGCCATCCTCGCGCTCGGCGCGCTCTCGGCGCTGCGACGCCCGGCTGCCGTCCGTCCGCTGCTGTGGCTGCTCGCAGCGGGCGTCGTGTTCGTCCTCGGTCTCGGCGCGACGGCGATCGCTCGATCCGACGCTCGTGCCGGCCGTGCCGGAGCCGCGCGAGCCCGGCGGCATGGATCGTGCTCGGTCGCCGGCCTCGCCTTCTACGGCATCCTCTTCTGGCGCGCGCTCCGCACCTACCGGCTGACCCAGCGCCGCGCGGACCTCGTCGTCGCCGTCGGCATCGTCTGGCTCGCGGCGGCGTTGCCGGCCGCGCTCCTCCTCGACTACCGCGATCTCGGCTGGTGGCTCGGCCACGTCTTCGAGATCGTCGGGATCGCCGCCGTCGGGTTCACGGTCGCCCACGACCTGCGCCGCGGCGCGGCCCGCTCGCGGCCGCTGCTCGGCGACCTGCGGGCGCCGACCTCGTCGCCGAGGAGGAGGCGTTCCTCGGCTCGCACATCCGCGCGCTCCTCGTCGACGCTCGCCGAGAAGGACGCGTACACCGAGGAGCACACGCGTCGCGTCGCCCTGCGTGCCGTCCAGGTCGGCGACGAGCTCGGGCTCGCTCCGGAACGACAGCGGGAGCTCGCGCTCGGTGGTCTCCTTCACGACGTCGGGAAGCTGAGCGTGCCTGACGGGATCCTCAAGAAGCCGGGCTCGCTGACGGACGACGAGTTCGCCGAGGTGCGGCACCACGTCGAGGCGGGTGACGGCGCTCCTGCACGAGCTGGGTGGCTTCTCGGCGATGGTGCACCGGCTCGTCCGGAGCCATCACGAGCGGCTCGACGGGTCGGGCTATCCGGACGCGGCGCGCCGACGAGCTCCCGCTCGACGTCCGGATCCTCGCCGTCTGCGACGTCTACGACGCGCTCATCTCGACGCGTGTCTACCGCGACGCGTGGTCGCACGAGCGCGCGCTCGCGCTTCTTGCGCGACGGCGCGGGCGACGGTCGTTCGACGCGACGCTGCGTCGAGGCCCTCGAGCGTGTGCTCGCGCGGAGCGCGGCGCCGACCTCGCGGTCGCCGTCTAGTCTTGCCGCGCAGGTAGGCGAGATACGGCTGCGGGTCGATCGGGCCGCCGACCGCCCGCTCGACGGTCTCGGCGGGCGTCGAGCTTGCGTCCGAGCGCGTAGATCGTCTCGCGCAGCCACGCGTGCAGCTCGGCGAACTCGCCGCGCTCGATCTGCTCCTCAGAGCGTCGGGATCGCGGCGCTCGCCTCGCTCCCAGATCTGAACGGAGAGCACGGTTCCGAGGAGGTACGTCGGGAAGTAGCCGAAGCCGCCGCCCGACCAGTGCGCGTCCTGGAGGACGCCGTGCGCGTCGTCCGGCACCGAGACGCCCATGAGCTCCTCGAAGCGCGAGTTCCACGCGTCCGGCAGGTCCTTCACGGCGAGTCGGCCCGTCATGAGCTCCTGCTCGAGCTCGAAGCGGAGGATGATGTGGAGCCCGTAGCTCGTCTCGTCGGCGTCGACGCGGATGAACGAGCGCCGCACCCGGTTGACCGCGCGGTGGAAGTCCTCGAGCGGAACGGCGCCGAGCGGACCGGGGAACGCCTCCTGGAGTCGCGGGTAGAACCAGCGCCAGAACGGGAGCGAGCGGCCGACGATGTTCTCCCAGAGCCGGCTCTGTGACTCGTGCAGCGTCGGCGGACACGCCCTGGCAGAGCGGCGTTCGCTCGAGCGACGGGCTCACGCCCCACTCGTAGAGCCCGTGCCCGCACTCGTGCATGGCGGTGAAGAGCGAGAGGAGGTCGTGCTCGGAGTAGCGGCTCGTCAGGCGGACGTCGCCCAGCCCGAAGCTGACCTCGAAGGGGTGCACGGTCGTGTCGAGCCGAAACTGGTCCCACGTCGCGCCGAACGCCTCGCAGAGCTCGCGGGAGAGCGCGTCCTGCGCCGCGATCGGGAACGGCCCGCGCATGAACGCGTCGTCCTCGGTCGTCGCGTTCGCGGCCACGAGCTCGCGGAGCTCGGGCGCGAGCACGGCGAAGATCTCGCGGATCTCGCGACGTCCGCATCCCCGGCTCGTAGTCCTCGAGGAGCACGTCGTACGCGTCGTCGTACGGCGCGAAGCACTCGATGTAGCGGCGCCGGAGGTCGACGATCCGCTCGAGCGAGGGTCGAAACGACGCGAAGTCCGACTCCTCGCGCGCCCTGACCCACACCTCGTACGACTCGGCCGCCGCCTGCGCGAACTCGACGGCGAGCTCGATCGGCACGCGGCGGGCGCGATCCCAGTCCCTCCTCGCGACCCGGATGAGCGAGGCGTCGTCGGAGTCGTAGGGGAGCGACTCGGCGTACGGCTCGAGCTCCTCGAAGAGCTCGCCGAAACGGTCGTCGACGAGCCGCTCGTGGACGAGCTCCTCGAGCGTCCCGAGCTGCGGCGCCCGGGTCGGACGCTCCTCCGGGAGGCATGAAGACCTGTCAGGTCCCACACGAGCACGGCCCTCCGTGCGACGGAGGTCCGTCAGCTTCTCGAGGCGCTCCTTCAGCTCGGCGAGAGCTGTCTCCATCGCGCGCGGACTCTACCGAGGCGGCTCGGGATCGCCCGGCATGACTCCCCGTCACCGCCGGGGTGCGGGGTACACTCGCGCCGTGGCGAACGAGTCGCCGGAACTGTTCGACGACATCTACCTCGGCCTCCGTGCGGGCGGCGCGGCGCGCAAGCAGCGCCGCGGCGAGCCGCTGTCGGTCGAGGAAGAGGAGGCGATCGGGCGCTGGCAGCGTCTCTCGCTCTGGCGGAAGTTCATCGCGATCGGCGCCTTCGCGCTCGGCACCTTCGGGCTCGGCTTCACGGTCGGCGGCCTCATCTTCGGCCGCTGGCGCACCGCGCGCCGCTGACTGCCAAATCCGCTCGCGGCGCAGTGCCGTACAGCAAGGGCGTGACGCGAATTCGAGGAGGTGCACTGGTGAAACCGTTGCTCGCAGCGCTCGCGGTCGCATCGGTCGTCGTGGGAATGGCCGCGGCGGCGCCGCAAGAGGACACGTACAAGCTCAACGCTCGACTGACCGCTCGCGCCGAGATTCCGCGACCGACGGGTGTCCGCGTGGGAGCCACGGGGACGTTCACCGGGAAGGCGGTCGAGCTTGCGAACGACAAGGCGTCGCTGACGTGGCGCCTCACGTTCTCGAAGCTGAGCGGTCGCGCGATCGCGGCCCACGTCCACGTCGGCAGGCAGGGGAAGGCGGGGCCGGTCATGGTTGCGCTCTGCGGCCCGTGCCGGAGCGGGCAGCGTGGGTCGGCGACGATCACGCACGCGCAGCTGAACCGCATCGAAGCGGGCGCGACGTACGTCAACATCCACACGACCAAGAACGCGGGCGGCGAGATCCGCGGTCAGGTCAAGGCGACGGAGACCTCGGGCGGCGGTAGCGACGACGCGCCACCGCCACCGCCGTCAGATCCGGGCAACCCGAACCCGTATCCGTAGGCGACGAGGGGCTCCACGGTGGAGGCGGCGCGTCCGGTGACGCGCCGCCTCCGTCGCTCACGCGAACGCGGCGATCTGCTCCGTATACGAGCCCATCAGGCGCTCGAGACGCGCGCCCATGCTGGCGCCCACGACGCCGACGTTGTCCACGATGAGCCCCGCGCGGATGATCGTCGCCTGGAACTCGTGGTCGACGCGCAGGTTCGCAAGCTTCTCTGCGTCTCCGCGAAGAAAGAAGAAGCCCTGGAGATCGCCTCCGTGCGGCTCGAGGAAGACAGGCTCGACGCTCTCGATCGTCCCGTCCGCCTGCAGCCCGCCGAAGTACTCCATCGTTGAATTGAAGGTCTCGACTGCCTCGGCCTCGCGACCGCGTACGACCTCTCCCCAGCCGATGAAGAGACCGGCATCTGCCATGGCCCACCTCCTGTCGAAAGCTGACGGATGGAGCATTTCACCGCCGCGCCGGCTTCGCTACCGAACGTCTGTTCGCCTCGGTACAATGGCGCGTCATGAGCCAGACCGAGGCGCTGGTCGTCCACGGCGCGCGCGAGCACAACCTGAAGAACGTCACGGTCCGCATCCCGCGGAACGCGCTCGTGTGCGTGACGGGGCTCTCGGGCTCGGGCAAGTCCTCGCTCGCGTTCGACACGATCTACGCGGAGGGGCAGCGCCGCTACGTCGAGTCGCTCTCGGCCTACGCGCGGCAGTTCCTGCAGATGATGGAGAAGCCCGATGTCGACTCCATCGACGGCCTCTCGCCGGCGATCTCGATCGACCAGAAGACGACGTCGCGAAACCCGCGGTCGACCGTCGGCACGGTCACCGAGATCTACGACTACCTGCGACTGCTGTACGCGCGCATCGGCCGGCCACACTGCCCGATCTGCGGCCGCCCGATCGCCGGCCAGTCGCTCGACCAGATCGTCGAGCAGGTGCTCCGACTCGACGAGGGGACGAAGTTCACGGTGAACGCGCCAGTGGTGCGCGACCGGAAGGGCGAGTACAAGGACGTCCTCGAGGAGCTGCGCCGCGACGGCTTCACGCGCGTGAAGGTCGACGGCGAGCAGCGCCTGCTCGAGGAGGACATCGTCCTCGACAAGAAGTTCAAGCACACGATCGAGGTCGTGGTCGACCGGCTGGTCATGAAGGCGGACCTGCGGCAGCGGCTCACCCAGTCGATCGAGACCGCCACCTCGCTCGCCGAGGGTCTCGTCGTCATCGATGTCCTGGCGCTCGACGCGATGCCTGATGGCTCGAATCCCGATTCGAGCCTGACCTTCTCCGAGAATCTCGCGTGCCCGGACCACGGCGTCTCGCTCGCCGAGCTCGAGCCGCGCGTCTTCTCGTTCAACTCGCCGCACGGTGCATGCCCGCGGTGCACCGGGCTCGGCGCGCAGCTCGAGATCGATCCGGACCTGCTCGTCCCGGACACGTCCGTCTCGATCGAGGAGGGCGCCCTCGTCCCGTGGACGGTAGGCAGCCAGAGCTTCTACGACTCGGTGATCGAGGCGATCGCAGAGCGATACGAGATCCCGCTCGACGTCCCCTGGCGCGAGCTCACGACGGAGCAGCAGGACAAGTTCCTGCACGGCACCGGCGACGAGAAGATCTTCGTCACCTACCGCAACCGGATGGGTCGCAAGCGGCAGTACACGATGGCGTTCGAGGGGCTTCTCGTGAACCTCCAGCGCCGATACCGAGAGACGGACTCCTCGCACGCCCGCGACCGGATCGAGGAGTACATGAGCTTCCGACCGTGCCCGGAGTGCAACGGGGCGCGGCTCAAGCCCGAAGTGCTCGCCGTGACGATCGGCGGCCTCTCGATCCACGGCTTCACCCGGATGTCCGTCGCGCGAGCTCTGCGATTCGTCGACGAGCTCGAGCTCACGAGGACCGAGGAGCTCATCGGGCGGCGGATCCTCAAAGAGGTGCGCGAGCGGCTCATGTTCCTCGAGAACGTCGGCGTCGGCTACCTGCAGCTCGACCGCGCCGCGAAGACGCTGTCGGGAGGCGAGGCGCAGCGGCTGCGGCTCGCGACCCAGATCGGCTCGCAGCTGGTGGGCGTCCTGTACATCCTCGACGAGCCGTCGATCGGGCTTCACCAGCGCGACAACGGTCGGCTCATCCACACGCTCGAGCGCCTGCGGGACGTCGGCAACACCGTGCTCGTCGTCGAGCACGACGAGCAGATGATGCGGTCGGCGGACTGGGTCGTCGACCTCGGGCCCGGCGCCGGCGAGCACGGGGGAGAGGTCGTGGCCGACGGAACCGCAGACGACGTCGCCTCGACGCCCGGATCGATCACGGGGCAGTTCCTGAGCGGCCAGCGGCAGATCCTCGTCCCGCCGAGGCGTATCGACGACGAGCGCGGCTGGTTCTCGGTGCGCGGAGCAGCGATGCACAACCTCAAGGGCATCGACGTCGACTTCCCGGTCGGGCGCTTCATCGCGGTCACCGGCGTGTCGGGCTCGGGCAAGTCGACGCTCGTCAACGAGATCCTCTACAAGGCGCTCGCGAACAGGCTCAACAAGATGCGGATGAAGCCCGGCGAGCACGAAGGCGTCGACGGGATCGACTGCTTCGACAAGGTCATCGACATCGACCAGAGCCCGATCGGCCGCACGCCACGCTCGAACCCCGCGACCTACACCGACCTCTTCACGCACGTCCGCGAGCTCTACTCGCTCACTCCCGAGGCCAAGGTGCGCGGCTACAAGCCCGGCCGCTTCTCCTTCAACGTCCGCGGCGGACGCTGTGAGGCCTGCAAGGGGGACGGGACGATCAAGATCGAGATGCACTTCCTTCCGGACGTCTACGTCCCGTGCGAGACCTGCCATGGCAAGCGCTACAACCGCGAGACGCTCGAGGTGCGCTTCAAGGGGAAGTCGATCTCGGACGTGCTCGAGATGTCGGTCGAGGAGGCGCTGGACTTCTTCGCGAAGATCCCGAAGATCCGGCGGCGCCTGCAGACGATGCACGACGTCGGGCTCGACTACATCAAGCTCGGCCAGCCTGCGACGACGCTCTCCGGCGGTGAGGCGCAGCGCGTCAAGCTCGCGGCCGAGCTCTCGAAGGTCGCGACGGGCAAGACGCTCTACATGCTCGACGAGCCGACCACGGGCCTCCACTTCGCCGACATCGAGAAGCTCCTCGAGGTGCTGCAGCGCCTCGTCGACTCCGGCAACACCGTGCTCGTGATCGAGCACAACCTCGACGTCATCAAGCAGGCGGACTGGATCGTCGATCTCGGCCCGGAGGGCGGCGACGAGGGCGGAGAGGTGATCGCAACGGGGACACCCGAGGACGTCGCCGAGGTCGAGGAGTCGGCGACCGGTCAGTTCCTGCGCGGCGTGCTCGCGGAGCGTGCGGCTGCCGCGGCCTGACGGCGGGTCGTCGATCAGGAGACGCGGAAGTCACGCGACCGCGTGACCGGTGCCGCGTTCTCGACGATGTAGATCCGCCCCTTGCCGACGAGGAAGCCGCGGGCCCCGGCGACGACGAGCGGCGAGTAGTAGCCGTCCCGGAACTGCCACACGATCCTGCCCGTGCGCGCGTTGAGCGCGAACGTCTCGCGATTCGTCGTCGAGACGTACACGCGCCCGTTGGTCACGGTCGGCGAGCCGAGGATCTTTCCGCCCAGCTGCTGCTGCCACCGGGTCTGACCCGTGAGGGCCGAGAGCGCGTAGAACGTGCCCGCCGTCGTTCCGACGTAGGCGGTTTCCCTCCACAGCGCGGCGGAACCGTAGATCGAGCCTTCGAGCTTGCGGCTCCAGCGATGCTCGCCCGTCTCGGCGTCGAATGCCGAGAAGACGCCGTCGATCACGCCGACGTAGAAGCGGCCGTAGCCCACCGCTGGCGTTGCGTAGTACCCGCCCTCCCACCACGATCGCCGCTTGACCAGGCTACGAATGCTGAGGAGGACACGCATCTCCGCGTCGTCCGAGAATGCGCTCGCTCGCCAGCGGAGCCGTCCGCTCCACCCGTCGAAGCCGTACACACTCCGGTCGTACGCCGAGATGTAGAGCCTGCGCCCGAAGAGCGCGGGGCTCGAGGCGACCTTCGTGGGCAGCTCGTAGCTCCAGACGATCCGCCGATTCGGGCCGAGCTTCATCGAATAGACCCGAGACTGCCTCCGGCTCAGGAAGGCGGAGAAGAAGAGCCTGTCGTCCACGACGGCAGGGCTCGCCTCGACGTTCCCAGCGCCGAAGCGCCAGAGCAGCCGTCCCGTGCTCAGGCCGAGCGCGACGAGACCGCCGCTCCCGTCCTTGCGCCTGCCGCACGGCGCCGGGCCGGACCAACCGATGTACACGATCCCGGCCCGGACGGCAGGCGACGAGGCGATGCAGCCACCGATGTCCCTCGCCCAGAGCCTCGCGCCGTCCCGCGTCCGTGCAGCGATGACCATCCCGTCATGGGTCCCGAAGACGACTCGCCCTTCCGACACCGCCGGCGGCATCTCGATGAGGCCCTCGCCCGGAATCGTCTGGACGATTCGAAACGGCGGCCGCAGTTTCGAGGCGACGAAGCGGGAGCGGGCAGGCGACCCGCCGAACATGGGCCAGCTCGGGGCCGCATGCGCCCGGTTCGTCGCGGCGAGCGCCTCGGCTGGCGTCAGAAGGTGGCGTGCGAAGGGCCCGACCTCAGCGGCGCGCAGGGGTGTGAGACTCAGGAGCAGCCAGACCAGCGCCCCCAAGAGCCCAGCCAAAGCGACGACGACCCACGCCGCCCAGGGCGACCGCATCCGTCCCACCACACCTGGACTCTAGTCGCGGAGCCGTGTGCAGGCGCTGCTTGCCCGAACGGCTGCGTCAGAGCTTCGCGCAAATCACGCGGGAACCCCCGTGCCGCCTCTCGCCGCCATCGCGTCGAGCCGCTCGAGCCATGGCGTGGCGCCCAGGCCCTCGAAAATCTCGCGCGCCTCGCTGAGGAGAGCCTGGTCGCCCGTGAGGTCGCCGTGCTCGAGCAGCGTGACGGCGAGCCAGAAAGGGATCCCGTACTCGCGGAAGCCGGCGGCCGCGGCCTTGAAGCTCTCGACGTCGCCGGTCAGTCGTGCACGGAAGCGCTGGGCCTGGGCCTCGAGGAACGGCGGACGAAGACCGGGAGCACGTTCCTCGACCGTCCTCAGCAGCTCGTCGGCGCGTCCGTCGTCGCCCAGTGCGAGTGCCGACTCGACGGCCCAGACGAGCCCCTGCTTGACCGCCTGCGTGACCGCCCAGATCGCGGCCGCCTCGGCGCCGTCCGCGAGGGCCTCGGATAATGCGCCCTCCGCGTACAACACCGCGGACCGAGCGCTCTTGTAGATGGCGCGATCCTGGAGGGCGATCTCGTCCTCCAGGAACGCGAACTGCGAGAGGAGCTCGCGGGCTCGGCGAGGCTCACCTCGATGGAGAAAGATCTCGAGGATGCCCGTGAGGACGCTCGCGAGGTTCCCCGTCTGAAGCTCACCTTCGGGGAACTCGGCGAAGATCTCGACTGCTTCGTCCCAGCGTCCGGTCAACGTCAGTGCGTAGGTCGTCTCGCTGAGCACGAAACGCTCGGTCGGCCGAGCTCCGCCGCGGCGCGCCAGCGACGAGCGCTTCGGCGAGCGCGTCGAGCGCCTCCGCGTACCGGTCGCCGGTGAGACAGGAGTCGGAAAGATTCCCGTAGTTGGTAGTCACCTGGCGAACGGGCAGATCGTTCTCGAGCCCGTAGCGCAACGCGTGGCGCAGGAAGGCGAGCTCCTCCTCGGGGCGGCCGGCACTCCGCGCCAGCATCGACTTCGTCTCGAACGCACGTGAAAGCGGCTCGGGAAGCCGCATCGCCTGCGAGACCTCGAGCGCGAGCTCCGTCGCAGGGACCGCGTGCTCGATGTCGCCCGCGAACGCGTACGCCTGCCCGAGTAGCGACGCAAGGTCCGCAACGTCCGCGTCGGGTTCGTCGTTCGCAACGGCCGCGAACGCCGCCTCCATGCGCTGAAGACCCTGCGCGCCACGGCCCGTGATGGACTCGAGCAACCCGAGCCGTCCGGAGACCCTGGCCGCCGCGTGGCGCTCCCCCGCAGCCGTCAGCAGCTCGAGTGCATCGAGGAGATCGCGTTCCCCCGCCTCCCACTCGCCGCTGCTGCCCGCCCAGATGCTCGCGCGCTCGAGGAGGAGCGCTCGCTCGACCGGCGCTTCGGCGAGCTCGGCCGCTTGCTCGAGCGCTCGGCGCGCCTCGCCCGCGGCGCCGAGCGAGCCCGCCCGCTCTCCCGCCCGAGCGAGAAGCTCACGGGCTCTCGCCTTTATCTCGGCTGCGTCGTCGGCGTCGGGTTGGGCCTCGTACGCGGCCAGGAAGTGCGCGGCGACGACTTCCACGACCTCCTGTTCGACGGCACCGAAACTCGACTCGAGCTGTGCAGCCGCTGCCAGGTGGCGCATCTTCCGATCGCGTCGCGCGAGTGTCTCGTATGCAACACGACGGACGAGATCCTGGAGGAATCCGTACTGGCCGCGCTCCGGTGACCTTGGATCTGCCTGTACGCCGAGCACCTCCTTACGCACGAGCCCGGCGAGCAGCGGATCGAGCTCGATGGCGGAGAGGCCCGACACCGATGCGACCGACTCCTTCGTGAACGTCTTGCCGAGCACGGACGCGTCCTGCAGGATGCGGCGCTCCTCGGCTGAAAGCCCGTCGAGCCGGGCCGCGATCAGTCCTTGCAGCGTCTCGGGCACGTCGAGCTCGGCGATCTCGCCCGTCGGCTCGGTAGACGCCTTCGCTCCTCGGCGAGCAGCCCGCGGTCGAGCAACATGCGCACCGTCTCCACCGCGTACAGAGGAACGCCCTCGGAGCGTCCGAGGATCCGATCGCGGAGCTCGTCCGGGAGGCCGGGAACGAACCCGTCGAGGAGCTCGGTCATCGCCTGTTCGGACAGCGGCGCGAGCGAGAGGTTCGTCTGGTGGGAGCCGTGCCCGAACTCCGGATGCCGGCTCTGCAGGTCTGGGCGTGCGAGACAGAGGACGAAGATGGGGCGCGTTCGCGACCACTCGAGCAGGTGGCCGACGAACTCGACGAGCGCTGCGTCGGCCCACTGGAGGTCCTCGAACAGCAGTGCGACCGGCCCCTGGTCGGCCATGCGCTCGAAGAAGAGACGCCACGCGCCGAACAGCTCCTCGTCGCCCGCGCACGGGCCGTCCTCGAGCCCGAGGAGGTGGAGCGATCCTCGGCTCGACGAAGCCGACGCTCCTCGTCGTCGACGACGAATGCCGTCGACGAGGCTCGGAGCTTCTGCTGACGCCGAGACGGGGTCCTCGCCCTCGACGATGCCAGCGCGCATGCGCACCATCTCGGCGAGCGCCCAGAAAGCGACGCCCTCGCCGTACGCGAGGCAGCGGCCGCGATGCCACCAGACGCCTTCCTCGAGCCCGTCCATGTACTTGAAGAACTCCCAGCCGAGCCGGGACTTGCCGATGCCTGCGATCCCCGTGACCGACACGAGATGTGCGCGCCGCTCGTCCGCCGTCGCGTGGAAGAGCTCCTTCACGAGCCGCAGCTCGCGGTCACGCCCGACGAACGGAGGCTCGAGTCCAGCTGACTTCAGGGCACCGCCTCTTCCCGCAGTGACCCGAAGGGCCTGCCAGAGCGGCATGGGCTCGTCCTTGCCTTTGAGCTCGTGCGTCCCGGCCGAGGCGTATGCGATGGACGCCTCCGAGGAGCGCTTCGTCGCCTCTCCGACGAAGACGGTTCCGGGCTCGGCCGCGGATTGGATCCGCGCAGCCGTGTTGACGAGGTCGCCCGCGACCATGCCCTGCCCCTCGGCGCCGAGCGTGACGGCGGCCTCGCCGGTGAGGACACCTGCGCGTGCCGCGAGCTCGGGCGCTCCGACCTCGTCTCCGAGAGCCGATACCGCCGCGACCAGGTCGAGCGCGGCGCGTACCGCGCGTTCGGCGTCGTCCTCGGTCGCGGTCGGCGTTCCCCACACGGCCATGACCGCGTCTCCGATGAACTTCTCGACGGTGCCGCCGTACAGCTCGATAAGCCTGCGGCAAGTGTCGAAGTAGCGCGAGAGGAGCTCCCGCACCTCCTCGGCGTCCCTGCTCTCCGAGAGCGTCGTGAACCCGACGAGGTCTGCGAAGAGGACCGAGACGAGCCGACGCTCGGCTGCCGGGGCAGCCGCCGGCGCCGCGGCTGGCCGAAGCCGGAGCTGCCGTGAGCGCCGTGCCGCACTCGCCGCAGAACTTCACCGTCGGCGGGTTTGCCGTGCCGCAGCTGGGGCACGCCTGCGCGAGCGCGTTGCCGCACTCGCCGCAGAACTTCCTGCCCGCCTCGTTCTCGGAGCCGCAGGACGGGCACATGACGACGTCGGCCACATGTTCACTCTATTCCGCTGTGCGTGGCGCCTCAATCGGGTGCGGATACGCTCCTGGCATGGCGTTCGAGAGTGTTGGGGCGAGCCACGATCTCACGCCGTCGCGCGCTTGGTGGCTCCGCGTCCCGGCCGTGCTCCTGAGCCCGCGTCCCGTGTTCTTCGCACTCCGGGACGACGATCCGGACGACGTTGCGGCGCGCTCGGAACCGCTCCTGCTCGTCATCTGGCTCGCCGGAATGGCGTCGGTGCTCGCGACGCCGACCGCGGCCGACATCCTCGACGACCCCGAGTACGACACGATCCTGCTGGCGATCTGGACCTTCATCGCCGGCGGGCTCTACGGCTTCGTCGGGTACTTCGTCCTCGGCCTCGCGCTGCTGTTCGGCGCGCGGCTGCTCGGAAGCGTCGGGGACTTCCGACGCGCCCGCCAGACGGTCGGGTTCGCATTGGTGCCGCTCGCCGCGTCCCTCCTCCTCGTGTTGCCGCTACGTCTCGCGATCTACGGCGGCGACACGTTTCGCGGAGGAGGCACGGACGAGGGGTCGGGCGAGCGCATGTTGCTCGCCGTGCAGCTCGCGTTCGTGATGTGGTCGCTCGTCCTGCTCGTGGTCGGCGTCAGAGTCACGCACGGCTGGACGTGGCTGCGCACGGGCGCGGCAATCCTGGCCGCCGCAGCGCTCCTAGCCGCGATGCTCGGCGTTCTCGTGACTCTCTGAGAGGGCGGCCTCGAAGACCGCGAGCTCGTCGTCGGGCATCGCGTAGGTGTGCTGCTCCTCCGGGAAGCGGCGCCCCCGCACGTCCGCGGCGAACTCGGCGAGCGCCGAGCGGATCGACTCCCCGATCTCGGCGTAGCGCTTCACGAAGCGCGCGGTGTGGCCCTCGTAGAGGCCGAGGATGTCGTGCCAGACGAGCACCTGGCCGTCGCAGTCCGGGCCGGCGCCGATGCCGATCGTGGGGATCGAGAGGTCGCGCGTGATGCGGGCCGCGACGGGCGCCGGCACGGCCTCGAGCACGAGCGAGAAGCAGCCTGCCGCGTCGAGCGCACGCGAGTCGTCGTAGAGACGCAGCGCCTTGTCGGCCGAGCGTCCCTGCGCCTTGAAGCCTCCGAGCATGGTCGCGGACTGCGGCGTCAGCCCGAGATGCCCCATGACCGGGATGCCCGCGTCGACGATCGCGCGGACGCGCGAGAGCATCGCACCGGCGCCCTCGAGCTTCACCGCGTCGGCGCCGGCTTCCTTGACGAAGCGGATCGCGTTCTCGACGGCGTGCTCGTCCGAGACCTGGAAGGAGCCGAACGGCATGTCCGCGATCACGAGCGGGCGGCTCGCGCCACGCGTGACCGCGCGCGTGAGGATGAGCATCTCCTCCATCGTCGCGGGCACCGTGGACTCGTAGCCGAGCACGGTCATCGCCGCCGAGTCGCCGACGAGGACGAGGTCGGCGCCCGCCTCGTCCGCGAGGCGACCGCCTGGCGCGTCGTAGGCGGTCACCATGACGATCGGCTGTCGCCGCGCCTTCATCTCGGGCAGCTCGGTGATCGGGAGCTTCCCCGGAGCCGGGGTCGCCGGTGCCGGCCGCTGCGGGCGAATGCTCATGGCGAGTCTCCTTCCAGTGGAACGTTGTCGATGAGGCGGTTGGAGCCGACGCGGACCGCGCCGGCAAGGACCGGCGGATCGAAGTCGGCGACCTCGACGTAGTCGACCTCGAGGCCGTTGGAGGAGGCGAGCTCCGCCAGCGCGGATTCGCGCTCGCGCGTCGCGAGTGCGCGGGGGAGAGCGAGCGCCGCGGCTCGCTCCTCCGGCGTGAGGTTCGCGTTGCGCGATGACAGCGCGAGCCCGTCGGCGTCACGGACGGTCGGCACGACCCGCAGCTCGACTTCGACCGCGAGGTCGGCGATCAGCCGACGGATAACCTCGACCTGTTGGGCGTCCTTCTGCCCGAAGTAGACCCGTGTCGGACGGACGACGTTGAGGAGCTTGAGGACGACGGTCGCCACGCCGCGGAAGTGGCCCTCGCGGAAGCGTCCCTCGAGGACCGCTCCGAGCTCGGTCACGTCGATCCAGGTCTGGAACCCCGGCGGGTACATCTCGTCTGCGGACGGGACGAAGACGAGATCGACGCCGACGTCGCGGGCGAGCTCGAGATCGCGCTCCTCGTCGCGCGGATAGCGCGCGAGATCGGACGCGTCGCCGAACTGCGCGGGGTTCACGAAGAGGCTCATGACCACGGTCTCGTTCTCGCTGCGTGCCGCGTGAAGGAGTGCAAGGTGCCCCCCGTGCAGCGAGCCCATCGTCGGCACGAGCCCGATCGAGCCGGAGCGGCTCGGCTCGAGCGCGCGTCGCGTCTCCTCGATCGTCCGGAGGACGTTCACGCCGGTACCTCCGCCGGATCGCGGCCGGCGAGGCGAGCCGTCGCCTCGGCGAGCACCACGTACAGTCCCTCGAGCTCGGGCCGCTCGGCGCGGATGACCGCGAGGTGTCGCTCCACGGTCTCCCAGTCGCCGCGCGCGATCGGGCCGGTCAGCTCGAAGCCCGTGTCCACTACACCGCGGATCAGCGGGTCGAGCGCCTCCGGCGGGGCGCCGGCCACCTCGAGCAGCGAGCCCGCGGCGGCGCGAAGCGTCACGAGGTAGTTCGAGGCCATCGCCGCTCCGGCGTGGTAGGCGGAGCGCGCGTCGTCGGCGAGGTCGAACGGCCGCAGCCCGAGCGTCTCGGCGAGCCACCAGCCGACAGCGCGCGCCTTCTCGGACTCCGCGGTCACGGCTCCCCACGCGCCGTCGAGCTGCTCCGGGCCGAGCGCCTTTGAGAACGACTGCAGCGGATGCAGCCCGAAGCGGCGGACGTGCGGTTCGAGCGCCTCGAGTGGCGTCGCGCCGCTGACGTGCCCCACCCACGGCCCGAGGGGTGTCTCGGCGGCGACGTCGGCGATGGCACGGTCGGGGACGCAGAGGAGGACGAGCTCCGGGTCGGGCTCGTCGAGCGTGACGCCGCGCTCTGCCAGCCGGGCGCTCATCGTTGAGCCGACGCGGCCAGGGGCGCCCACGATCCGAATTCGCTCGATCATTCGTCTGCTCCAGTTCCCGTTCGGGATACCGGGCAGCCAGAGTGTGCCTACTCGCGGCCCTTCTCGGCAAGGCGCGCCTCCAGGTGCGCGCGCATGGCCGGCCACTCGTCGTCCGTCACGCTGTACCAGGCGCTGTCGCGGTTCTCGCCGTCTCGCACGAGCATGTGCTTGCGATGGACGCCTTCGAACGTCGCGCCGAGCGCCTCGAGCGCGCGGCACGAGCGCTCGTTCCGTGCATCCGTCTTCCATTCGACGCGCCGGCATCCCCAGACGTCGAAGGCGTGCTCCAGCTGGAGGAACTTGGCCTCGACGTTCACGCCGGTGCCCCAGGTCGACGGGTGCAGCCAGGTCCAGCCGATCTCGACGGAGCCGTGCTCGGGCCGGAGCGCCAGGAATCGTGTCGACCCGACGATCTCGTCACCACGGCGCGTCACGAGCGGGATCTCGGTTCCCGCGTCGGCGGCGCCCATCGCCTGTCCGACGAACGCGCTCCACTCCTCGCGGGTCTGCGGCTGGACGACGCTCAACCAGCGCCAGGTGAGAGGGTCGCGCGAGGCGAGCCAGAGGCCGACCTCGTGCTCCGGCCGAAGCGGCTCGAGGCGCACGATGCGCCCGTCGAGCGTCGGTGGCGTCCACCGCTCCACGGCGCGCGAGGTTACACTCGGCGCGTGCCGATCTACGAGTACGCGTGCATGGAGTGCGAGTCTCACTTCGAAGAGCTCGTTCGCTCGAGCGACCAGGCCGTGACGTGCCCCGAGTGCGGAGCGGCGAAGGTGTTGAAGCAGTTTTCGAGCTTCGCGGTGCACGGCGCGTCGTCGAAGCCGGCGTTCAGCGGCCCCTCGGGCGGCGGCGGCGGATGCTGCGGCGGCTCCTGCGGCTGCGGCCACTGACGATCCCTGATTCGAGGGATTGAGGAGGCCCGCGTCGGGCCTAGGATCCGACCCAAGGGAAGGGAGGACGAACATGGGTCGGAAAGGACTCGTTGTCGCCGCCGTCCTCGGATTGGGCCTCGTGGCCCTGTCCGTAACGGCGGATGTGGTCGGCATCGGGGGGGACTATGTGTTCGGCTGGGAGCAGATGCTCGGCGTCGCGGTCGGGATGACCGTCGCGTGGCTTGCGGGGCTTCGCTTGCTCGGGTGGGATCTGCGCGTGGAGCGCAGCACCGATCCGGCGAGGGACGCGCAGCGCGCGACACCCGCGTCCATCTCGGGGTAGAGCGACACGCCGGTTCGAGCGCCGCGCCCCTCCATTGCGCGGCGCTCGGAGCCATCCGCGCGGCGGCGTAGACTGGCGTTCCGATGGACGCCGTCGAGCGCGCCGCCGCGCTTCGAGCGCATGCGGAGGACACCGCCGTGTGCACGCGCTGTGCTCTCGCACAGGGACGTACCCAAGTTGTTTTCGGCTCCGGAAGCCCCGACGCCGACCTGATGTTCGTCGGCGAGGCGCCGGGTTTCCACGAGGACCAGCAGGGCGTCCCATTCGTGGGCCAGGCGGGCAAGCTCCTCGACAAGCTCCTCGGCGGGATCGGGCTCACGCGCGCCGACGTGTTCGTCGCGAATGTCTTGAAGTGCAGACCGCCCGGTAATCGGGACCCGCTCCCGGAGGAGATCGCAGCCTGTGAGCCGCACCTCTTCCGCCAGATCGAGCTCATCGAGCCGACGCTCGTCGCAACGCTCGGCAACTTCGCGACCAAGCTGCTCTCCGGGAAGCCTGCGGGCATCACGAAGGTGCACGGGTACGAGCAGGAGGTCACGCTCGGCTCGCGCACGGTCTTCCTGTATCCGCTCTTCCATCCCGCGGCCGCGCTGTATACCCCCTCGATGCTGAAGGTGCTGGAGCAGGACTTCGCGCGCATCCCGGAGCTCCTCGACCGCGCGGCCGACGAGCCGGCACCGGCGAGCGAGCAGGTGGCAGTCGCCACCGAGCCCGACCCCGAGTCGGTTCAGCTCGGGCTTTTCTGAGTGACCCGCGTCGAGCTCGCCAGCGAGTCGGCGGGCGAGACGGAGCGGATCGCCGCCACCCTCGCTGCGTGTCTCGAGCCGGGCGACGTCGTGACCGTCTCGGGGGAGCTCGGCGCCGGAAAGACGACTTTCGTCCGCGGTGCGAGTCGTGCGCTCGGCATCACGGCGCCGGTGACGAGCCCGACGTTCACGATCGGCCATCGCTACGCGGGCTCGGTGGCAGTCTCGCACCTCGACCTCTACCGTTTCACCGCCGTGTCGCCTGCCGAGTGGGCCGACCTCGAGCCGTACTTCGACGATGCGGTGGTCTTCGTGGAGTGGCCCGAGGCCGGCGCCGCCGTTCTTCCTCCGGCGCGCGTCTCGGTGACGCTCGAGCACGGAGGCGGTGACGTGCGACGGGTAACGCTCGCCGCCGACGAGGAGGCGCTGCTACAAGGCTGGCACTGATGCTCGTGCTCGCCTTCGACACCGCGACCGACCTCGCGACCAGCGCCCTGCTCGAGGACGGCCGCGTGCTCGGCGAGAGGATCGGAATCGCTCGCAGCCTGCTCGAGGACGTCCATGCTCTGCTCGAGGGCGCAGGGTGCGTGCCGGCGGACATCGACGCTCTCATCGTCGGCACCGGCCCGGGAAGCTTCACGAGCACCCGCATCGGTCTCGCGGTCGCCCGCGGTCTCGGGCTGGCGCTCGACGTCCCGGGAGCGGGGGTGTCGACGCTCGCTGCGCTCGCATCGGCGGAGCCGGGTGCGTTTCCGATCGTCGATGCGCGCCGGCAGGAGGTCTTCGTCGAAGGCCCGCGTGCCGTCGCGCCGGACGACGTCGAGCTCACGCCGGGGACGGTCTGCGTCGGAAGCGGCGCCGTGCGCTACCGCACGACCTTCGAGGCGATCGGAGCGGTCATACCACCCGACGACGACGAGAGGCACATCCCGCATGCGCGACTCCACGCGGCGCTCGGCGGGCGAGCTCGGCCCCGTCGATGCGATCGAGCCTCTGTACGTGCGCGTCCCCGACGCCGAAGCGACGCTCGCATGAACGTCGAGCTCCGCCGCCTCGACCCGGACGATCTCGACGTCGTCGAGGCGATCGAGCGCGAGTCGTACCCCACACCGTGGTCGCGCTCGATGTTCGACGCAGAGCTGCGCAAGCCGAGCTCGCTCGCGCTCGGCGCCTTCACCGGCGAGGACATTCTCGTCGGCTACGCGTTCGTCTCGCGCTATGTCGACGCGTGGCACGTCATGAACATCGCAGTCACGGATGCGTGGCGCCGGCGCGGGATAGCCTCGGCACTGCTCGAGCGGCTTTTCGAAGTCACCGGGACGGACCCGCGACGCGGGTACACGCTCGAGGTGCGAGTCTCGAACGAGGGTGCGATCAAGCTCTACGAGCAGCTGGGTTTCGAGGCGCGCGGGATCCGGCGCGGCTACTACACGGACAATCGCGAGGACGCGCTCATCATGTGGCGCGAGCCCAACTCGAGCGAGCGCGCGTCGTGATCCTTGCGCTCGAGACGTCGTGCGACGAGACCGCCGCCGCCGTCGTGTCCGCCGACGGACGTGTGCTGTCGTCGGTCGTGTCGTCGCAGGCCGACCTGCATGCCCGCTTCGGCGGGGTCGTTCCGGAGGTTGCGTCGCGTCGCCACCTCGAGCTCGTCGCGCCGGTGGTGCGTGCCGCGCTCGAGTCGGCGGACGTCCCGCTGGAGCGTGTCGAGCGCGTGGCCGTGACGCAGGGCCCGGGGCTCGTCGGCGCGCTTCTCGTCGGGATCTCGGCAGCGAAGGCGCTGGCGTGGTCGAAGGGGTGTCCGCTCGTCCCGGTCGACCACCTGGAGGGTCACGTCGCATCGCTCTACCTCGAGCCCGACCCGCTCGAGCCGCCGTTCACGTGCCTCCTCGCGAGCGGCGGGCACACCCTGCTTCTCGCAGTGCGCGAACGCGGGAGCTCGGAGCGGCTCGGGACGACGCTCGACGATGCGGCGGGCGAGGCGTTCGACAAGGGCGCCCGTCTGCTGGGTCTCGGCTATCCAGGTGGCGCGGCCGTCGATCGACTCGCGCGCGACGGCGATCCCGACGCGTTCGACTTCCCGGTCGCGCGCGTCCCAGGGCTCGACTTCTCGTTCTCCGGCCTCAAGACGGCGCTCCTGTACGCGACGCGCGACCTCGGCCCCGAGGAGACCGTGCGCCGCAAGGCAGACCTCGCGGCGTCGTACCAGCGCGCGATCGTGCGGGCGCTCGTCGGCCGCCTCCGTGACGCCGTCGGCGCGACCGGCATCTCCAGGATCGCGGTCGTCGGGGGTGTAGCGGCGAACTCCGAGCTTCGCGCGGCGCTGCCCGACGCGAGGTTCGTCCCGCTCGAGCTCTGCACCGACAACGCGGCGATGATCGCGTCGTGCGCACGGTTCGTCGAGCCGCTTCCGTACCCTCGCTACCTTGCGCTCGATGCGTACGCGTCACTCACGTAGCCTCGTGGCACTGGGGAGCGTCGGCCTGGCGCTCCTCTTCGGAGGACTCGGTGCTCGGGCGCAGGAGCAGCCCGCGACGTCCATCGACGAGGCAGGCTGGCAGGGCGTGCTCGGCGTTCGCGCGTCCGTGTCGACCGCGCAGCGCTACGTCGTTCTCCTGAAGCCGCCGTCGCTCGCCGCGCGCGTGAAGGCGAACGGCGGCGAGGCGACGGAGGGGGAGATGGCCGCGTGGAGCGCATCGGCCGTCGCACAGCAAGAGCAGTTCCTCGCGCGGCTGTCGGCCGTCGGCGCGCGGATCGCGCCCGAGTACCGCTACACGAAGGTCGTCAACGGCTTCTCCGCACGCCTCGACCCGACGTCGCTGTCGCTGCTCGACCGCGACCGCGAGGTCACTGGCATCTTCCCTGTCCGCATCGCCTACCCGGCGCAGGCGAACGAGAACGACGGCGTGCTGCCGTCCGCCCTCGCCGATCTCGAGGTCGCCGGTCTCGACGGCACAGGTGTGACCGTCGCGCTGCTCGACACGGGCGTCGATCCTTCCCATCCGTACCTCAGGGGGCGCGTGCTCTCGGGAATCGACGTCCTGAACCCGGGAAGCGGCGGCATCGCACAGCCGCATCCGACGATCCCGGGACGACCGGAGCGACACGCCACCGAGCTCGCGGGGATCGTCGCCGGAACGGAGGGGCCGGGCGGGCTCCACGGGATCGCGCCCGGCGCATCGATTCTCCCCGTCCGCGTCGGCGGCTGGCAGCCGAACGCGGAGGGCGGGTACAGCGTCTACTCGCGCACCGACCAGATTCTTGCCGGACTCGAGGCGGCAGTCGATCCGAACGACGACGGCGACGCCCACGACGCCGCGCGAATCGCTCTGATCGGCATGGTCGAGCCGTATGCCGCCTTCGCCGACGGCCCGCTGCCGCGGGCCGTCGCCGGGGCGGCCGAGCTCGACATGCTCACGATCGTCCCGGCCGGAAACGACGGCAGCGCCGGCCCTGGCTACGGGAGCATCGCCGGCCCGGGGGGCGCGGAGTCGGCGATCACCGTCGCGGCCGCGGACGGCCGGCTCGCCGCGCCGACGGTCCGCGTGTTCGTCCGGGCGGGGCTTCGTGTCCTGTACGAGGACGACCTGCCACTCGGGGGTGCGCCGACCGACACCGTGACCGCCGGGGTCGTCTTCGTCAACCGCCGTACCGCTGCGCGGGGAATCGACGCGCTCTTCTCCGAAGGCGGTATGAGCGCGGTCGCCGGGCAGGCGGTGCTCCTTCCGCGCGGGGCGCTCTCCGACGACACGGTCGAGGAGGCGACGTCCTCCGGCGCCCTCGCGGTGCTCGTCGACGGACCGCTGCCGGCCGGCGCATTCAGCCTCGACGTCCCAGCCGGAGTGCCCGTCGTCGGACTCCCGACGGCGGTCGTCGCCGAGATGCGGGCGATGCTCGCCGCAGGCATTCCGGTCACGGTCTCGGTCGGCGACGTCGAGGTGGCGAGCCGTCAGGCGGAAGGGTCGATCGCGGCGTTCTCCTCGCGCGGGCTCGTCCTCGACGGTGGGTTGAAGCCCAGCCTCGCTGCGCCAGGGGTCTCGGTCCCGACCTCCGAGCCGGGACGTGGAGATGACGGCGACATCCGTTTCGGAACGATCAGCGGGACGAGCGCCGCGGCCGCGGTGACCGCCGGCGTCGCGGCCGTGCTCGCACAGGGGCGCCCGACCCTCGATGCCGGCGCCCTCCAGAGCGTGCTCGTCGGGTCGGCACAGCGGGCAGATCTCGATCCGACGGCGTCAGGCGCCGGCCTCGTCGATCTCCGCGCCGCCGTCCAACAGGAGCTCTACGCCGAGCCGTCGCTCGTCTCGTTCGGCGCCGTCGGACCGTCCGGCGCCGAGCGCGTCGTGCACATCACGAACGTCTCGACGCGCCGGCTCTCGGTGTCGGTCGGCCGGACCGCAATCGCGCCGAAGGGCGTCGAGATCACGGTCGATCCGCAGCGCCTCCGAATCCGCCCGGGGCGGAGCGCCGACCTGGTCGTGCGCGCCGCTACGGCGCAGCTCTCGTCCGAGGCGGGCGCGGCGACGGGCGAGCTCGTCCTGCGGACGGGAGACTCGCCGGAGGTGCACGTGCCGTGGGCCGTCGCCGTTCCGGCTCGCGTCGACCTCGTCTCGCGCCTGCGGGTCCAGCTCACCGGACACACGTGTGTCGGACGCCACTCCGGCGGCGCTCTCCTTCGTCGCCGGATCGGTGACGGCAACTCCGGACCCGCAGGTCCGCGCCGTCGAGCTCATCGAGGTCGAGCTCTGGAGGCGCGGAGAGCGCCTGGGTCTCCTCGCCCGACGCCGCGAGCTCCTCCCGGGCCGCTACACGTTCGGGCTGACCGGCAGAGGCCCCACGGGGAACCGCCTCGGTCGTGGCGCGTACACGATCCGCGTACTTGCGTTCCCCGGCGACGGCACGAGGAGGCAGGCGGACACGATCGAGTACCGCGTCCGCTGAACCCTCCATATACTCGCGCCGTCGTTCGAGCCAGGAGGCGACACGCGATGTCAACGGCCGCTGCGGACTCCCATCTTCGCGAGAACCCGTACGAGCTTGCGAAGACGCAGCTCCGTCGCGTGGGCGAGGTCTTCGGGCTCGACTCGAACCTGATCCGCGTCCTCTCGCAGTGCAAGAAGGCGGTCGAGGTCTCGATCCCCGTGTCGATGGACGACGGGACGACGGGGGTGTTTCAGGGGTTCCGCGTGACGCACAACATCGCCCGCGGGCCGTCCAAGGGCGGAATTCGTTACCACCCCGACGTCACCGCCGACGAAGTCAAGTCTCTGGCGATGTGGATGACGTGGAAGTGCGCTCTCATGGGCCTTCCGTTCGGCGGAGCGAAGGGCGGCGTCGTCTGCAGCCCGAAGGTGCTGTCGGCGGGTGAGCTCGAGCGGATGACGCGTCGCTACACAAGCGAGATCATCAACGACATCGGCCCCGAGCGGGACATCCCGGCGCCGGACGTCGGCACGGACGGGCGGGTGATGGCCTGGATCTTCGACACGTACTCGATGAACAAGGGGCACTCCGTGCTCGGCGTCGTCACCGGCAAGCCTCTTTCGGTCGGAGGCTCGCTCGGCCGCGAGGAGGCGACCGCGCGTGGTGCCCTCTACTGCATTCAGGCGCTCTCGACGAAGCAGGCACGCCGCCTGAGCGAGTACACGGTCGCGGTGCAGGGCTTCGGGAACGTCGGGTCGAATCTCGCCCGCCTGCTGCACGGCGAAGGAGCGAGGGTCGTCGCGGTCTCCGACTCGCAAGGCGGCGTCTACAACCCCGCCGGGCTCGACGTGGCGAGTGCGGTCGCACACAAGCAGGAGCACGGGGTCTTGGCCGGGCTCGCGAACGCGGAGCACGTGACGAACGAGGAGCTCGTCGAGCTTCCGTGCGACATCCTCGCTCCCTGTGCCCTCGAGCAGGTGGTGACCGACGTCAACGCCGATCGCGTGAAGGCGAGCGTCATCTGCGAGGGCGCCAACGGCCCCGTGACGCCGAGCGCGGACACGATCCTCGAGGACAAGGGCGTGCTCGTGCTCCCCGACGTGCTCGCGAACGCCGGCGGCGTCGTCGTGTCGTACTTCGAGTGGGTCCAGGGCCTCCAGGAGTATTTCTGGCGCGAGGACGAGGTGAACGCGAAGCTCCACGACATCGTGGCCCGCGCGTTCGAGGAGACCTGGCACACGCGCGAGAGCTACGGCACGAGCTTGCGGATGGCGTCGTACGGGCTCGCCGTGCAGCGCGTCGCCGAGGCGACCACGACGCGGGGCTTGTATCCGTGATCCGTACGCAGACCGAGGATCCGCTCGCGCGGAATCCTCGGTCGCGCAAGATCCCTGAAGGCGGCTATTGCGCAGCCGCTTCGCGGTGACTCACGCTCCGCGAGTCAGGGTCTATCACGCCGCCGACTGCAGCCTCTGCGCCCGCGCGCTCGAGGTCGTGACCGACGTGCGCACCGAGCTCGGCTTCGAGCTCGACCTCGTCGACATCGCCGGAGACGCCGAGCTGGAGGCGCGCTATCGAGCTCTCCTGCCCGTGATCGAGATCGACGGCGTGCAGGCGTTCACGTACTTCGTCGATCACGACGCCCTTCGCGAGCGCCTCCTCGCGCTCTAGGGCGGTTCTCCCGGCGAGGTCGGGAGGCCCGTAGGCAGAATCGTGACGCTTTGTCACAAACATTCGACAGGGGGAGCAGTACGTGACCGAACGACTCACCGTGGGAGTCGCAGCACGCCTGAGCAGGTATCTCCAGGTCCTCACGCAGGCGAGGAAGATGGGCAAGGAGCGGATCTCGTCGCAGGAGATCTCCGAGTACACGAACATCAACGCGACGCAGATCCGGCGCGACCTCTCGGCGTTCGGACGGTTCGGCAAGCGCGGCGTCGGCTACCGCACCGACGCGCTCCTCGAGGAGATCAGGCAGATCCTGCGCACGCAGGGCCAGCACAACATCGCGCTCGTCGGAGCCGGGCGGCTGGGGAGCGCGATCGCGAGCTCGCCGATCTTCGCCGAGCACGGGATCACGGTGGCGGCCGTGCTCGACAACGACCCGGAGAAGATCGGGTCGCGCGTCGGCGACCTCACGATCAGCTCGATCGACGACATCGGCGAGATCGCGCGCGAGCGCAACATCATCGTCGGAGTGATCGCCGTCCCCGCCGACACTGCACAGGACGCGGCGGACGCACTCATCGCGGCGGGCGCGAAGATCATCTTCAACTACTCGGAAGCACTCCTCGACGTGCCGGCGGACGTGAACGTCCACACGTCGAACCCGGCAGTCGATCTGCTCTACGCCTTGTACTTCCACCTGGCGTAGGACGCCGAAGCGCCAAGTGACACAGTGTCACTTGGGATGAGGATCGCGATCTGGCACGGGTATCTGCTGGGCGGGACGGGCTCGAACGTCTACACGCGCCAGCTCGCGCGCGAGTGGGCGCACGCCGGGCACGAGGTCACCGTCCTCTGCCAGGAGACCCATGCGGAGCAGCACGACGTCGGCGGTGCGCGGGTCGTCCGTCCCGACGTCGGGGGGCTGCTCCCGACGTTCGTCCTCGACCACTACGAGGGCTATCGGGTCCGGCTTCTGCAGGACTGCTCGCGGGCGGAGCTCGACGCCTGGGTCGAGGCGAACGCCTCGGCCGTGCGGGAGTCGCTCCCCGCCGACTTCCTGCTGTGCAACCACGTGCTGCTGGGCGGCGCGGTCGGCCGGGCGTCGGGGGCTCCGTACGCGGTCAAGGCGCACGGCTCGGAGCTCGAGTACTCGATGCGCGGCCGCCCGGAGCTCGAGGCGTGGGGAAGGGACGTGCTCGCCTCGGCGACGGCGACGTTCGTCGGCTCGGCGCACATCCGCGAGGTCGTCGAGGAGGTCTGCGGCCACGTCGAGCGCGTCCACGAGGTACCTCCCGGCGTCGACGTGGACGCGTGGCGGCCGCAGCCGCACGAGGACGCTCTCGCTGCGCTGGTCGCCGAGGCGCGCCGCGATCCGTCCAATCCGGGCAATGCGAACGAGCGGCTCCCGGACGATGGGAACGCCGAGCGCCTCGCACAGTTCCTCACCGGAGAGCAGGCGACGGTCGTCTACTTCGGGAAGCTGCTGCTCAACAAGGGCGTCCACGTGCTGCTTCAGGCCCTCGCGGGCGTCGACGCGCGGGCGGTGATCGTCGGCTTCGGCGACTACCGAGGCGAGCTCGAGGCGATGGCGCCCGAACGTGTGCTCTTCACCGGGCCTCTCGAGCACCGACATCTCGTCCACCTCCTGGCGCTCGCGGACGCGTGCGTCGTACCGTCGATCTTCCCCGAGGCCTTCGGGATGGTCGCAGCCGAGGCGGCGGCGGCAGGGTGCCCGCCGCTGGTGGCGAGGCACTCGGGGCTGGCCGAGGTCGCGGGGGGCCTCGAGGCGGAGTACCCGGAGAGCGTCCGCGACCTCGCCTCGTTCACCTCCGGCGACGTCGCCGACCTGCGCGAGAAGCTCGTCCGGCTGTTGTCGCTCCCGGCGCTGGATCGGGCTGCGATCCGGGAAGCTGCCAGGCGGGCGGCGGTCGAGCGCTGGAGCTGGTTCAGCGTCGCCGACCGGCTCCTCACCCTGGGTCGGTAGCCAATCCTTCAACTACTGTAGTGCCCCGCCATGGGCACCGCTCGCATGACGCTCGCGGTCGCGGGGGAAACCATGTTTCCCCCGCGCACCCCCTTCTTGAAGACATGGGGAACCTCCCGGTTCCCCATGCCCCTCCCCACCCATGGGCCGGAAACGGCCCATGGGTGACGAGCAGCGCCTCTCCGCGGACGAGCTGATCGCACTGGCTCGCGAGCAGTTCGAGTCCGCGACCGATTTCACCATCGCCGTCGAGGAGGAGTTCGCGATCCTCGATCCCGATTCGCTCGACCTCACGAACAGGTTCGAGGACGTACAGGCGGCCGCCCGCGGAACGGCGCTCGAGGACCACCTCGTGGGCGAGCTCATCGCCTCCGAGGTCGAGGTTCGCACCGGGAAGCGGGCGTCGTTCGCGGACGTGCCCGCGACGATCGCCGAGCGGCGTGCGCAGCTCCAGGCGCTCGTCGAGCCGATGGGGCTCCTGCTCGGAGCCACCGGGACCCATCCCTGGGCGGACTGGAAGAAGCAGCGCATCATCGACACGCCGCACTACCGCCGCAACGACGAGCTCCTGCGCTACGTCGTGTGGCGGAACAACACGTTCGGGCTGCACGTCCACATCGCGATCAAGGGCCCGGATCGGGCGATCGCCGTCGTCGCGGGACTGCGCAACTACCTTCCGGAGCTGCTCGCGCTCTCCGCGAGCTCGCCGTTCGTCGAGGGCGTCAACAGCGGCCTGCACTCGGCGCGGACGCAGATCTTCACGCGGTTCTTCCCACGGTGCGGTGTGCCCGACGCCTTTGCATCGTGGGCCGAGTACGAGAGCTTCGTGCGCTTCCTCTACGAGACAGGCTCGATCACGGAGCACACGCAGCTGTGGTGGAGCGTCCGGCCGCACCTCGCGTTCCCGACCGTCGAGATCAGGATCTGCGACGGTCAGCCGGAGGTGTCCGAGGCCCAGTCCCTCGCCGCCTTTGCCGCGTCTCTGACCGCGCGGATCGCGCGTGCGTACGACGAGGGCGTGCCCGTCGCGCCCTTGCCGCACCGGTTCATCGAGGAGAATTTCTGGCGCGCGATCCGCTGGGGCCTGCCCGGCGAGCTCATCGACTTCGAGCGCGGGGAGCCGATCCCGGCGAGGCAGCGGCTCGAGGAGCTGATCGAGTGGGTCTTGCCCGCAGCCGAGGAGATAGGCGCGGCGTCGTACCTCGCGCTGCCGGAGCGCAACGCCGCGGAGCGCCAGATCGAGCGCTTCGAGGACGGAGCGCCCCTCGAGGCGATCTACGCCGAGCAGGTGAAGGCGACCGAGGCGATCGGTGGCTGACGAGCAGCTTCCGTCAGAGGAGGAGCTGCGGGAGGCGCTCGACAGGATCGGCGTCGCCGACGTCCTGTTGAATGCGCTGTCGGCGGCCGCGTCGATCGGGTTCCGCCGCGTCTCGCCCGAGGGACGCGACCTCGACCAGGTGACGCTCGCGATCGAGTCGCTGCGCGCCCTCGAGCCCGTCCTTCGCGAGGGCGGCGTCGACGAGGCGATCGTCCGCGACCTCGAGCAGGCGCGGGCGAACCTCCAGCTCGCCTATGCGAATGCGGTCGCCGAGGGGAGCCCGGACGACGAGCCATCCGAGGCGTAGGATCGCGCCGCGATGACGGCACGCCCGCAGGCGGGTGCGCGACTTGTGATACATAATCCGCCGCGCCTGGGTGACTGGGCGCTCACTTTGTGACGGGCGTAGCGCCGAAGAGTCCGAATCGCTTACGCGACGGACTTTTCGGCGGGAGAACAGGAGAGCGGTAGAACATGGACTTCTTCGTAGATCACGCCGTCGGGTTCGCGCTCGCGTGCGCTGCCGTGGCGGTTCTGTACGGGCTGTATCTCACCTGGTGGCTGCTGAAGCAGCCGGCCGGAAGCGAGCGGATGCAGGAGATCGCGGGCGCCGTGCAGGAGGGTGCCGCCGCCTACCTCCGCAAGCAGTACACGACGATCGCGATCGTCGCGATCGTGCCGTTCTTCCTGCTCGGCTTCTACGACGAGCTGGGCTGGGGTGCGGCATTCGGCTTCCTCGTCGGCGCGCTCTTCTCGGCGGCTGCCGGCTTCATCGGAATGAACGTCGCCGTGCGCTCCAACGTCCGCACGGCGGAGGCTGCACGCGAGGGGCTGCAGCCGGCGTTCAAGGTCGCGTTCCGGGCCGGCTCGGTGACGGGGTTGCTCGTCGTGGGGCTCGGGCTCCTCGGCGTCGCCGGCTACTACTGGGTGCTCACGGACTGGATCGGGAACAGTCCCGAGTCCGCGGTCGACGACCTCATCGGGCTCGCGTTCGGCGGCTCGCTGATCTCCGTCTTCGCCCGACTCGGCGGCGGCATCTACACGAAGGCGGCCGACGTGGGCGCCGACCTCGTCGGGAAGATCGAGGCGGGCATCCCCGAGGACGATCCTCGCAACCCGGCCGTCATCGCCGACAACGTCGGGGACAACGTCGGCGATTGTGCCGGCATGGCCGCCGACCTCTTCGAGACGTACGCGGTCACCGCGGTCGCGGTGATGCTGCTCGGGATCGGTTTCGGCGGTGGCGGAGGGGCGGATCTCTGGCTGTACCCGCTCGCGCTCGGAGGCATCTCGATCCTCGCGTCGGTCATCGGCACGTTCTTCACGCAGGTCGGGAGCGGCCCGAACGCGATCATCAACGCGCTCTACCGCAGCGTCATCGTCGCGACCATCCTCTCGGCGCTCGGGTTCATCCCGGTCACGATGGCGTACGACGGCGGCGACTACGACTTCTGGAACCTCTACGGCTCGGCGCTCATCGGCCTCGCCGTCACGTTCCTGCTCGTGGCGATCACCGAGTACTACACGGGCACTCGCTGGAAGCCGGTGAAGGACATCGCCAAGGCGTCACAGACGGGGCACGCGACGAACATCATCTCGGGCCTCGCCGTCGGCATGCAGGCGACCGCGCTGCCCGTTGTCGTCATCGCGGTGGGAATCGTCGGCTCGTACTACGCCGCGGGCGAGAGCCTGTACGGCATCGGTGTCGCCGTCATGGCCCAGCTCTCGATGGCAGGCCTCATCGTCGCGCTCGACGCGTACGGCCCGGTCACGGACAACGCGGGCGGCATCGCGGAGATGGCCGACCTGCCGGAGGGCGTTCGCGGGGTCACTGACCCGCTCGACGCCGTCGGCAACACGACGAAGGCCGTCACGAAGGGCTATGCGATCGGGTCGGCCGGACTTGCCGCGCTCATCCTCTTCGACGAGTACGGCCGAGGACTCCGCGAAGACGGGCTCGAGACGTTCTTCTCGCTCGACAACCCGTGGGTTGTCGCAGGGCTCTTCATCGGCGGGCTCATGCCGTTCCTCTTCGCGTCGCTCGCGATGCAGGCGGTCGGGCGCGTCGGCGGCCAGGTCGTCGAGGAGGTGCGCCGCCAGTTCCGCGAAGACCCCGGGATCATGGCCGGGACGTCCCGCCCCGACTACTCGACGGCGATCGGCATCGTGACCACGTCCGCGATCAAGGAGATGCTCGCACCGGCCCTCATCCCGATCGTCATCCCGATCGTGGTCGGGATCATCTCGGTGGAGATGCTCGGCGGTCTCCTGATCGGGACGATCGTGACCGGCCTCTTCCTCGCCATCGCGATGACCTCCGGCGGCGGCGCCTGGGACAACGCGAAGAAGACGATCGAGGACGGGCTCTACGGCGGAAAGGGCTCAGACGCCCACGCCGCGGCGGTCACCGGCGACACGGTCGGCGACCCCTACAAGGACACGGCGGGGCCCGCGATCAACCCGATGATCAAGATCGCGAACATCGTCGCGATCCTCATGATTCCACTCCTCGTCTCGATTCACGGATAGCCCGAACGCCTCAGGTGACGTGACCGGAAAGGGGTGACCAAGTCACCCCTTTTCGTGTCTATGAGTCCGTTTCGGCGGGCGGCAATCATCGTCGGCGAGAACGGCGGGTCCATGAGCCCCGCGCATGTCGAGGCTGCTCTTCGGAAGTCGGTCGACGACATCGGCAAGCCGGGGAACGACGACCTCGGGGCTGGCCGCGTCAATGCGGCGAACGCCGTCGGCGGATAGCGCACCGCCAAGCACGTCGTAGCGACTGACGAGGGGCCGGCTTTCGCCGGCCCCTCTCTTCCGCCAAGAGTAGGCTTCGCCGCCGTGCCCGGACGCCGGTATCGGAGGCGCGAGGTTGAGCTCGAGCGGGTGCTGGGCGCCCCGGCGCTCTTCGCGACCGTGTACGGGAACGTCGGCTCCTCGATCTACTACGCGCTCGGCGTCACGGCCGCCTTCGCGCTCGGCCTGACGCCGCTCGTCTTCGTCCTCGCTGGGCTGATCTTCGCGTGCACGACGCTCACGTACGCGGAAGGCACCGTCCGCTTCCCGGAGGCGGGAGGCTCGTCGAGCTTCGCGCGACATGCCTTCAACGAGGTCGTGAGCTTCGCGGCCGCCTGGGCGCAGATGCTCAACTACGTGATCACGATCTCGATCTCGGCGTTCTTCGTGCCGCACTATCTGTCGGCACTCTGGGAGCCGCTCGAACCGCTCCGGACGAACCCGTGGGACATCGTCGTGGGCGCGGTCGTCATCGTCGTTCTCGTGGCGATCAACGTCGTCGGCGTCAAGGAGTCGGCGGGTCTCAACATCACGCTGTCGATCATCGACTTCTCGACGCAGGTCCTGCTTGTCATCATCGGCTTCGCGCTCGTGTTCAGTCCCGAGACCCTGCGGGAGAACGTCATCTGGGGGGTCGCGCCGTCGTGGGGGCAGTTTGCGCTCGCGATCCCGATCGGGATGATCGCCTACACGGGCATCGAGACGGTGTCCAACCTCGCGGAGGAGGCCCGGGACCCGGTACGCAACGTCCCGCGCTCATACCTGTACACGGCGGTGGCGGTGTTCGCCATCTACTTCACGCTCCCGGCGATCGCGCTCTCAGCGCTTCCGGTGGAGAAGACGGCCGACGGCGACTACGAGACGCTGCTCGGCCTTCCGCCCGAGGAGGGAGGCTTTGCAAACGACCCGATTCTGGGCGTCGTCCAGAACCTCGGCATCGATCAGGGGTGGCTCTTGCACGCGCTCGAGATCTACGTCGGCGTGCTCGCTGCCACCATCCTCTTTATCGCCACGAATGCCGGCGTCATCGGAGCGTCGCGGATCACGTACGCGATGGCCGGCTACCGTCAGCTGCCGGAGGCGTTCAGGCGTCTCCACCCGAAGCTCAAGACTCCGTGGCTCTCCCTCGTGGTCTTCGCGGGGTTCGTCTCCATCCTCACGCTGATCCCGGGCCAGGTCGACTTCCTGGGGACGATGTACTCGTTCGGCGCGATGCTGTCGTTCACGATCGCGCACTTCTCGCTCGTCGCCCTGAGGTACCGCGACCGTGACGCTGAGCTCGCTTTCCGAGGACATCCGAACCTGCGTCTCTTCGGCGTCGACTGGCCGGTTTTCGCGGTCATCGGCGGGCTCGCCACGGCTGCAGCGTGGGTGGTCGTCGTCGTGCAAACGCCGGCCACGCGGTACGCGGGCATGGCCTGGCTCGCGATCGGCTTCGTCGTCTACTTCGCCTACCGCAGGTGGGTCGTCCGCGAGCCGCTTCGCACCACGATAAAGGCGCCGGCCGCATTCGGGCCGGCGCTGGCGCTCGAGTACCGCAACCTCCTCGTCCCGGTGATCCCGGGTCAGCCGTCCGACGCCGCGATGGACGTCGCATGCCAGCTCGCGGCGGAGCGCCGCGCGCGGATCATCGCGCTCAGTGTCGTGGAGGTGCCGCTCGAGCGGGCGCTGACAGACCGGTTTCCCGAGCTCGAGGCAACGGGCAACGCGGAGCTCGACGAGGCTGTGGCGATCGGCGACTCCTACGGCGTCCGCGTCCTCACGCGTCTCGACCGGGCGCACGCGGCCGGGCCCGCGATCGTCGCCGAGGCGGACGCGCGCAACGCCGAGATCATCGTGCTCGGCTCGCCGCGGCGCCATTTGACGGCGCGCCAGACGGCCGTCTTCGGGAAGACCGTCGACTACGTGCTGAAGCACGCACGGTGCCGGGTCATGGTCGCGACCGAGGGTGCGGCCGGATGAAGCCGTACACGCTCGTCGTCTACGGATTCTCGGCAGCGTTCGCGGTGCTCGGCGTCGCGCTTCTCGTGCGGACAGCCGCTGCGGGCGGAGGCGTCGTCGGATATGTCGTCGGCGCACTCTTCATCGTCCTCGGCGTCGGTCGCTTCACGCTCGAGCGGCAGAGGAGGCGCTGATGGCACGCAAGCTCCGTGGCTTCGAGCGCGTACTGGATGCGCCGGCGCTCTTCGCGGTCGCGTACGGCGAGATCGCGTCCTCCCTCTACATCGCGCTCGGGATCGTCGCGGGCGTAGCGCTCGGCCTGACGCCGCTCGTCCTGCTGGTCGGCGGCGCCACGTTCGTTCTCGTGTCGCTCTCGTACGCGGAGGGTACGACCGCGTTGCCAGAGACGGGCGGCGCGGCGACCTTCGTCCGCCGTGCCTTCAACGACCTCGCGGGGTTCGTGACTGGCTGGGTCCTCTTCCTCGACTTCCTGATCGTGATGGCCCTCTCGGCCGTCTTCGCGCCGCACTACCTCGCAGGCGCGCTGGGAGAGCCGGCGCTGCGAGAGTCGCCCTGGGACGCCGCCATCGGCTGCGCGCTGATCCTCGTGATCGCCGGCGTCCGCGTCCTGCGACGGACGCGACTCCATTTCGGAGCGCTTGCGGTGGCGCTCCTCGACCTCGTCGTCCAGAGCCTGCTCGTCCTTCTCGGGCTCGCCATGCTGCTCTCCCCCTCGACGCTCGGCGACGGCCTCGGCTTCGCGAGCGGACAGGATTGGAGCGACCTCGCGTTCGCGCTACCGCTCGCGATGCTGGCGTACACGGGCCTCGAGACGGTCGCGAACCTCGCCGAGGAGACGACGGAGCCGGGCCGCACGCTGCCCCGATCGCTGTTCTCCGCCATCGGCCTCGTGGTCGTCGTGACCGTCCTCATCGGCGCGATCGGCTTGTCGGCCTATCCCGTCCGAGGTGGCGAGACCGCGCTCGGAGAGGAGTGGCTCGAGCTGCCGCTCGTGGGGATCGCGGCCGCTTTCGACGGGTCGCTCCCGTCGGTCATGGTCGATGCGCTCGAGGTCGCGGTCGGGATCTCGGGCGTCCTCATCCTCATCGGCGCGGCGACGACCTCGTTCTCCGGGATCACGCGGCTCACGCACTCCCTCGCCGAGCACGGCTCGCTCCCTCGCGAGTTCACGCGGCTCGAGCGGCGTGCGGTCGTCTCGAGCGAGGCGATCGCGCTCGCGGCTGCGCTGGCGATCGGGCTGATCGTCCTGACGGACGTGGTCGCGGACGGGGACCCGACGTTCCTCGCGAGCCTCTACTCGTTCGGCGTCCTCATCGCGTTCACCGCAGCACAGCTTGCGGTCATCCGGCTGCGCATCCGCGAGCCCGGCCTCGAACGTCCGTTTCTCGCGAGGCCGAACGTCACCATCAGTGGTCATCGGCTCCCAGTCGCCGCGCTGGTCGGCGCGCCTCTGACGCTCGCCATCTGGGTGCTCTCGATGCTCACGCACCCGGGAGCGCGTTACGCGGGCCCCGTCTGGCTCGCCGCCGGACTCGTCGTCTTCGTGCTCGTCCGCCGCACGCGGCGGCGAGGGCTGCTCGAGCACGTTACGCCAGTGGAGGTGCTTCCCGCCGGCGCCGAGTTCAGCCGCATCCTCGTCCCGATGAAACTTGGCGACATCGGCGAGGAGATGGTCGCGACGGCCATCGCGCTCGCGAAGGAGCGTGGCGCCGAGATCGAGGCGATCACGGTCGTCCGCGTCCCACGCAGGTTCGAGCTCGAGGGCGAGTTGCCGGCGGAGGTCGCCGCCCGTGTCGACTCGTCGCTCGAGGAGGCTCGCGCGCTCGGGGTCGACCACGGTGTCGAAGTGCACGGCGACGTCGTCCGTGCGCGATCGATCGGCCATGCGATCGTCAGCGAGGCAACGCGGCGGAACGCCGATCTGATCGTTCTCGGGTCGTCGCCGCGCTGGCGACGGCAGTCCCGATTCTTCTCGCCAACGGTCGACTTCGTGTTGCGCAAGGCGCCCTGCGAGGTCCTCGTCGTCGCGTTCCCCGACGCCATATTCGAGGAGTAGGCTCCGCAGCTGTGAAGGCGGTCGTAATCGGGTGCGGGCGCGTCGGCTCCTCCGTGGCCAAGGGGCTTGCCGGCGACGGCTGGGACGTCACGGTCGTCGACGAGAACGAGGACGCGCTCGGGCGGCTGGGTCCCGCGTGGCACGGAGGCTTCGTCGTCGGGCACGGGATGGACGTCAACGTCCTCGAGCAGGCCGGTGTGGGTGAGGCGGATGCAGCTGTCGTCGCGACCAACGGCGACAACACGAACATCGTGATCGGGCAGGTCCTCCAGCAGCGGTACGTCGTGGGCACCGTCGTCGTTCGGATCCTCGACCCGGCTCGCGCGAGGCTCTATTCGGATCGCGGGATGAGCATCGTCTGCCCGACGCAGACCGCCATCTCGTCGCTCCTCGAGACCGTTCGCGCTGCGACGCCCAAGGTCACGTCCGGCTGATGTACGTCATCGTCGCCGGGGGAGGGAAGGTCGGGTCAAACGTGACACGCACGCTCCTCGACCTCGGTCACGAGCTCACGATGATCGAGCAGCGCCCAGACCGCTTCGCGCGCCTTGAGGAGGAGTTCGGCCCGGCCGTCATCCGTGGCGACGCGACGGAGATCGCCGTCCTCGAGCGCGCAGGGATCGGTCGTCCGCCTGAGCTCATGCTCGCGGTGACCGGTGACGACGAGGACAACCTCGTCATCTCGCAGATCGCCAAGGAGGCGTACGGGGTCCGCACGGCGATCGCGCGGGTCAACGATCCGCGCAATCAGCAGCACTTCGACTTGCTCGGGATCACGCAGACCATCTGTGCCACCACGAGCATCCTCGGCCTCGTGGAGCACGAGGTGCCCGAGCACGGCCTCGTCCAACTGCTCGAGCTCCAGAAGGAGGGGCTCGTCGTCGTCGAGGTGCAGGTGGAGGGCGGCTCGCCCGCAGCTGGGAAGAAGGCGGGTGGGCTGTCGCTTCCGTCCGGCTCGCGCCTCATCTCCGTGTTCCGCCAGGGCCGAACCGAGCTCGTCGAGCCCTCCACGGTGCTGCGGCCCGGAGACCAGGTGCTCGCGGTCGTCCCGACACCCGCGGCGATGGATCTGCGCCGCGCCCTCCTCGGCGCGCCCCGCTGACTAGAGGCGCCAGTAGTGGCGGGTCAGCAGAACCACCACGGGGACGATCTCGAGTCGGCCGACCCACATGAGGCCGATCATCGTGATCTTGGATGCCTCGCCATACTCCGCGAACGAACCGTAGGGGCCGGCCACTCCGAACGCAGGCCCGATGTTCCCGAGTGTGGTGGCTGATGCCGCCATCGCATCCAGTGTCCCCAACGTCGGCCCTCCGATCGCCGACTCGATGGCGATCACCGAGGCGCCGACGGCCCAGAGGCCGACGTAGAGGAGGATGAACGCGGCGACGGCCCGAACGGTGCGCTCGTCCACCGGGGTGCCGTTCAACCGTATCGGCATCACGAGCTCGGGGGTCAGCGTCTGGTCGACTTCGCGTCGCAGCACCTTCCCGAGCAGCAGGTGGCGCACGACCTTGATCGACCCCCCCGTCGAGCCAGCGGATCCGCCGACGAACATCAGTGCGAAGAGCGTGAGCACGAGGAGGGACGGCCACAGCGCGAAGTCGGTCGTCGCCATTCCGGTCGTCGTCATGATCGACACGACCTGGAACGTCGCCTGGCGGACGGCCGCCTCGCCCTCCGCGATGCCCTTTCCCAAGAGCATGATCGTCAGCGCGACGGAGGCGCCGACGAGGAGGGCAACGTAGAGGCGGAACTCCTCGTCGCGCGCGAGAAGCTGCGGTCGGCGTCGCAGGACCGCCCGGTACATCAGCGCGAAGTTCGCGCCGGCAATGGCCATGAAGAGCGCGAGGATCCATTGCGCTTCCGGCGAGAAGGCCGCGGCCGACGTCGGCTGCGTCGAAAAGCCGCCGGTCGGCATCGTCGAGAACGCATGCGCGAGCGCCTGATAGGGCGTCATCAAGTCGTCGATGCCGACGACCCACAGCGACGACAGCAGGACGACCTCGATCGCGGTCAGCGCGACGTAGAGGACCCAAAGCTTGCGCGCGGTTGCGCGTATGCGCTCCCCCAGGGCCGCGATCTCCGGGCCCGGAAGTTCCGACTCCATGAGCTGTCGGCCGCCGACTCGGAGCCGCGGTAGGACCGCGATTGCGAGCACGATGATCCCCATTCCCCCGAGCCACTGCGTGAACTGCCTCCAGATGCCGATGGAACGGTTGATCTCGTCGAAGTTTGTCACCACGCTGGCTCCCGTCGTGGTGAAGCCAGACATCCCCTCGAAGTACGCGTTCAGGGGGCTCGAGAGCTGATCGCCACCCGCGAAGAGGTACGGGATTGCGGCGAACGCCGCAGCGAGCAGCCACGTCACCGCGACGACCAGGAATCCCTCGCGGACGCCGACGCGCCCGGCCGCATCCGCCGTCAGGCGTTCGAGCGCTAGCCCGACGCCGCTCGTCACCAATCCCGCGACGACGAACGGGTAGAACGGCTCCCCGTACGCGAGCGCGAAAGGGATGGGGAAGAGCGCGGCAAGGCCGAGGTACTTCCCCAACATCCCGATGAGGTTGGCGGCGGCCGCGACGTCGATCGCCAGTCGCCGCGGGCGGCCGATCCGCACGACGGCCTGAGTCAACTCACAGCGCCTCGACGACCCACGGCGCGTTCGCAGCCTCGGTGAAGATGATCACGCGGTCGCCGGCCTGGAGCACGTCGTCGCCGTGCGGGAAGATCGCGCCTCCGTTGCGCACGATCGCGCCGATGATCGAGCCATGCACCGGCATGTCGCGGAACGCCATGCCGATGTAGCGGCTCGACTCCCGCGTCGTGACATCGAGGACTTCGTAGCGGTTCCCCTCGATCATCGCCACCTGCTGTGTGCGCGGATCGTGCGCGAAGCGGACGATCTCCTCGGCCGTGACGGCTCGCGGGTTGATCGAGACGTCGATCCCGGCCTTGTCGAACGCGCTGACGGAGATCGCCTCATGAGCGATGGCGACCGTGAACGGGATCCGGTGCACCTGCGCGATCGACGCCGCGTACTGGTTCTTCGCGTCGTCCCGCATCGCGAAGATCCCCGCCTGCGACTGGCCGATGCGCTCCCGCTCGAGGAAGTCGGCATCGAAGCCGGATGCGTGGAAGACCCGCGCCTTCGGTAGAGCCTCCGCAGCACGCAGCGCCTGCTCGCGCGAGGCCTCGATGATGCGGACGCTGATGCCCTGGGAGAGGAGGACACGTGCGATCGCGGAGCCGACTCGGCCGGCGCCGTAGATGACGACGTCCCGCACCGCACCGCCCTCGGGCCAGAGGAGCGTGCTCCAGTTCTTGACCGCATGTGGCGAGCCGATGACGACGATGCGGTCGCCGTCGCGGATCTCGTCGTCGCCGCCGGGAAGGATCGTCTCGTCGGCGCGGATGATCGCCGCGACCTTCGAATCGTCTGGGATCGGGGCGTCTCGGAGGGGCACTCCGAGCACCTGCGGCGACGCGTCCTGGTCGACGTCGAACTCTCCGACCTGCACCTGTCCCTCGGCGAAGACGTCCGTCTGTCGCGCGGCCGGGACACCGAGGATGCGGCTGATCGCGTAGGCCGTCTCGAGCTCGGACGAGACGACGAAGTCCACGTCCAGCTGCCCCTCGCGCCAGAGGTCGACGTACTCGGTACTCGAGGTGCGGATGACCGTCGTGGCGCCCTCCGCCTCCCGCCGGGCGAACATGCCTGCGACGAGGTTCACCTCGTCGCGCGAGGTGCAGGCGATCACGAGGTCGACGGACTGAATCCCGGCCGCTGCGAGGTCCTTGCGGCTCGTGCCGTCGCCCTCGAAGACGGCGACGTCGTACCGTGCGGTGAGCGCCTGCAGCCTCGACGCCTCCGTGTCGAGGACCGTGACGTCGTGGTCGTCGTGGAGGGCCTCGACGATGGTCGACCCGACCTGGCCGGCGCCGATGAGGAAGACCCGCACGAGCGCGTAGCGTACTTCGGCTCACGGCTCGCTAACACTCGTCGGCTACGGTGCCGCGATGCGGTTCGTGGCCGTTGCAGCCGCGACGTTCGGCGTCGTCGCTCTCGCATCCAGCTCCGGATCGGCTCTCGGTGCGGAGAGCGCGTTTCGACCCGTCGTCGTCGCACGCGGGCTCGTCGAGCCGGTGCAGGTGACCGCCCCACGCAGCGAGCGGTTCCGGCTCTACGTCGTCGAGCAGCGGGGCACGATCCGCATCATCGACCGCGGCAAGCTGCGGAGCGGCTTCTTTCTCGACGCACGGAGTCGCATCGAGGCCGGTGGAGAGCAGGGACTTCTCGGTCTTGCGTTCGATCCGCAGTACGGGACAAATCGCTTCATCTACATCAACTACACCGATCGGAACGGCGATACGCGGGTCGTCCGGTACAAGACGAACGGCACACGTGCGCGACCGGCGAGCGCGCGCGTCCTCCTCGCGATCGACCAGCCGTACTCCAACCACAACGGCGGCGGGCTCGCGTTCGGCCCGGACGGGTATCTCTACGTCGGAACCGGCGACGGGGGCGCGGGGGGCGACCCGGAGGATCGCGCGCAGAGCATGCAAAGCCTGCTGGGCAAGATGCTGCGCCTCGACGTGCGTCGCCCGGGTTCTGCGCCGGAGATCGTCGCACTCGGTCTGCGGAACCCGTGGCGCTACTCCTTCGACCGCGCGACAGGCGACCTCTACATCGGCGACGTCGGGCAGGGGGAGGTCGAGGAGCTCGACTACACGCCACGTTCGAGCCCAGGGCTCGAGAACTACGGATGGGACCTCTACGAGGGATCGAGCCGCTTCGAGGAGAAGCCGGCCGGCCCCGGAGGGCTCGTCTTCCCGATCTTCGAGTACTCGCACGACCGAGGGTGCACCGTCGTCGGCGGCTACGTCTACCGCGGCTCGGCGCGTCCGGCCGAGCGCGGGCGGTACACGCTCGGCGACTACTGCTCGGGAACGGTGTGGAGCCTGCGCGTGACCCGCGGCGAAGCCACCGCGGCCCGCGTCGAGCCGTTCCGCATCCCGAGCCTCACGTCGTTCGGCGAGAACGCTGTAGGCGAGCTCTTCGCGACGTCACACCAGGGCGTCGTGTACCGGATCAGCTAGCGCGCCGTCTGACGCGCGGTGGCGCCTGCCCGAGCGCGGCGTAGGCGAGCGCGTTGAGTGACTCCTGCAGGTCGTGCAGTTCCCGCGCGACGAGCTGGAACCCCTCCTGTCGCTCCGTCGTGCGGTTGAGACGCTCGAGCTCCTCGGCGATCCGGTCGAGGCGCTCCAACAACGCGTCGAGCTGGCGATCTCCGACGTCGCGCTGATCCACATGGCGAATTCTACGGACGGCTGAGGAGGTCGTCCCTGGTGCGGACGACGACCGTTCCCGGGCCGAGCGTCGCCACGACGCGTTCGAGCGCGTCGGTCCCGGACTCGAGCGCCGAGACGCGGCGCGTCGCCCCCAGTTGTGCGAGCGCGACCCGGGCGAGCGGCTCGGGCGCGTCGGTGAAGACGCCCATCGGGACGCCGCGAGCCGAGAGCGACCGGAGCGCGGCGCTCGTCGCCGCGTCACGGCGGAGATAGGCCGGGGCGTGGTCCTCGGCGAAGCGCTCGAGCAGCGTCCGCCAGTTCCCGCCCCCGCCGGCGTCGAGCTCCGCGGACGCGCGGCCGCGATCCTCGGGCAGTGACGCGGGGTCGATCGCGAGGACTCCACTGACCGACTCGAGCCAGGCGGACCAGAGCGGTCGGGTGTCGCCGATCGCGTCGAGGTCGATCGCGAGCGTCGGCGTGCTCGTCACGCGAGACGTCGCGTCCGCACCGACTGCCAGAGCGCGATTCCGACGGCGACTCCGACGACGTCGATCGCGACGTCGAGGAGGCGATCCGTGCCGGCCGGCGACGAAAGCCTGGTGGATCTCGTCGCTGATCGCGTACAGGGAGCCGAGCGCGAGCGCCCAGCTCGACCGACCCGTGGCGCGCACGAGCAGCGCGCCGAGGATCGCGTACTCGGCCGTGTGGGCGAGCTTCCGCAGCACGAGATCCCAGCCTCCCAGCCCGGTTCCGAGATCGGGGACCGACGAGAACGCGAAGATGACGGCCGCCCAGACGAGGACGGGAAGCCAGTTTCGGACGAACGACCCGCGCACCGTCCGATGATAGGCTCGCACGAGTAACGGAGCACGGTGAGGGAACCCGGTGCGAGTCCGGGACGGTCCCGCCGCTGTAAGGGGAGTTGCTCCTCCGCCACGAAGCCACTGGCGCGAGCCGGGAAGGCGGCGGGGGAGGGAGCCCCGAGTCAGAAGACCTGTCGTGCTCCCGATAACCCAGATCCCCTCGAGGAAGGGAGGATTCAGGTGCTTCGCTCGTTTCTCGTCCTCGCCGGTGCGGCTGCAGCCGCTCTGGCGCTCACTGTCGCAGGCGCGTCCGGCGGCTCCTCCGTGGCCGCCCAGTTCCCCGTCAGTGTTATCGGCTCGAACGGCAAGGTGACCGTGACGAAGCGCCCCGTTCGCATCGTCTCACTGTCGCCGACAGCGACCGAGACGCTCTTCGCGATCGGCGCAGGGCCGCAGGTCGTCGCCGTCGACGACCAGTCGGACTTCCCGAAAAGCGCGCCGAAGACCGCGCTGTCGGGCTTCACGCCGAACGTCGAGGCGATCGCCGGGTACCGGCCCGACCTCGTCGTCATCGCGTACGACCCGAAGGGGCTGTCCGAGGCGCTCGGGCGACTCGGCATCACCGTCCTGCACCAGGACGGCGCGAAGTCGTTCAAGGGAGCTTTCCAGCAGATCCGCCAGCTCGGAAAGGTCACCGGGCGCGACAGCCGGGCCGCGAAGCTCGTCGCGGGAATGAAGACGAAGATCGGCGCGATCGTCGCCGACGCGAAGAAGGGACGGCAGGGCCTCTCCGTCTACCACGAGCTCGATCCGACACTCTTCTCGGCGACGTCGAAGACGTTCATCGGCCAGGTCTACACCGCGCTCGGGCTCGAGAACATCGCGGACGCCGCCGACTCGGCCGGGTTCGGCTATCCGCAGCTCTCCGCCGAGTACGTCGTCTCCTCGAGCCCCGACATCATCGTGCTCGCCGACACCGTCTGCTGCGGGCAGAAGGCGTCCACGGTCGCGGCACGTCCTGGCTGGGACCGGATAAGCGCCATTCGCACGGGCTCCGTCGTACGCATTCACGACTCGATCGCGTCGCGCTGGGGACCCCGACTGGTCGACTTCTTCCGCGCTATGTCGTCGGCGCTCACCCGCCTTCGCCAGTAGCGCATGACCTCCGTCGCGGAGCACGCCCCGGAGGTCCGGGCGCGCGGGCTCACGCCGGTCTGGGCGTGCTCCGCTGTCGCGTTTCTGCTCGTGTCGCTGGCGATCGGGATCCTCGCCGGCCCCGTCGACCTCGGCGTGGGAGCCGTATTCGAGTCCACGGGCGCCCGTCTTCACCTGCCGGGCGTCTCGACCTCGCTGTCGCCGACCGAGGAGGCGATCCTGTGGGAGATCCGGGTCCCGCGCGTGCTGCTCGCGGCGCTCGTCGGCGCGACGCTGGCCGTCGCCGGGGCGACGTACCAGGGCGTTTTCCGTAATCCGCTCGCCGACCCGTACCTCCTCGGAGTGGCCGCGGGAGCCGGCCTGGGAGCGACCATCGCGATCGCGTATCTCCCCGACGGGCTGCGCGGCCAACGGATGCTTCCCGTCGCGGCGTTCGTCGGCGGCTCGGTCGCCGTCTTCCTGACGTACGCCGTCGGCCGCTCCGCGCGCCGCGAGCGCGACGCCGCGACGCTCGTTCTTGCGGGCGTCACGGTGACGGCGTTCTTCACCGCATGGCAGACGTTCGTCCAGCAGCAGAACTCGGAAACGCTGCAGGAGGTCTACTCGTGGATCCTCGGGAACATCCCGAGCACGGGTTGGTCGGACGTGATCCTGATCCTCCCGTACGTCGCGGTGGCGGGCGTCGTCATCCTCGCGCTCCGCCGCGTCGTGGACGTCCTCAACCTCGGCGACGACGAGGCAGCCAGTCTCGGGGTGGACGTGCGACGGGTGCGGCTCGCGCTGGTCGTCGCGGCGACGCTCGGGACCGCTGCGGCCGTCGCCGTCACCGGTCTCATCGGATTCGTCGGGATCATCGTCCCGCACACGATCCGGCTCCTCACCGGCGTCGGGTACCGGGCGCTGATCCCGCTCTCGGTCGTCGTCGGAGCGGGCTTTCTCGTGCTCGCGGACGTCGTCGCGCGGACCGTGCTGGCGCCGGCCGAGATCCCGCTCGGGGTCGTCACGGCGTTCTTCGGCGCGCCGTTCTTCGCGCTCGTCCTACGAACGACGCGGGGCGGGACCTCGTGATCGAGCTGCGCGGAGTCACGGTCGAGCTCGGTGGTCGAGCGGTCGTCGATCGCGTCGACGCGGTCGTGGAGCCAGGCGAATGGCTTGCTCTCATCGGGCCGAATGGCGCGGGCAAGACGACCCTCCTCCGCGCGATCGCGCGCCTCGTCCCGTTCTCCGGGGCGATCTCGCTCGGCGGCCGACCGGCGCCCGAGCTCGCGCGTGGCGAGCTCGCCCGACTCGTTGCCGTGGTGCCGCAGGAGCCGTCGACTCCGCCGTGGATGACGGTCGCCGAGTACGTGCTGTTGGGCCGGACGCCGCACCTCGGGCCACTCGCCAGGGAGGGCGCTCGGGACCGCGACGCAGCAGGCCGTGCGCTCGCGCGACTGGATCTCCTGCCGTTCGTCGAGCGGCGGCTCGGCACGCTCTCGGGAGGAGAGAAGCAGCGTGTCGTCGTCGCACGGGCGCTCGCCCAGGAGGCGTCGATCGTCCTGCTCGACGAGCCGACGGCCGCGCTGGACATCGGCCATCAACAGCAAGCGCTCGACCTGCTCGACGTGCTCCGCCAGGAATCCGGGCTCACGCTGGTCGGAGCGATGCATGACCTCACGCTCGCAGCCCAGTACGCCGACCGAATGCTCCTCCTGAACGGAGGCCGTGTGGTCGCGAACGGCCCGCCCGTGGACGTCCTCACCGAGGCGACCATCGCGCAGCACTACGGCGCCGTGATCGATGTCGTGGACGTTGGCGGCCGGATCGCAGTGATTCCGCGCCGGCCGGGCTAGCCTTCCGCACGTAAGCCTCCGCTGTACCCACGCCGCGACGGGCATCACCGGTCGGTCATCTAGAGTCGGACAGTGAGCGTCGCGACCCCCGAGACGTACCTCGCCGACCTGAACGAGGCGCAGCGCGAGGCCGTCCTCGCAACCGAGGGGCCGCTGCTCGTCGTCGCAGGGGCCGGCTCCGGCAAGACGCGCGTCCTCACCTACCGCGTCGCGCATCTCATCCGTGCATGTGGTGTGAAGCCGAACGAGATCCTCGCGATCACGTTCACGAACAAGGCGGCGGGGGAGATGCGCGAGCGCCTCGAGCGGATGCTCGGGCAAACCGCGCGCGCGATCTGGATCCTCACCTTCCACGCCGCCTGCGGCCGGATGCTGCGCCGTGAGGCCGAGCGGCTCGGCTACCGCTCGACGTTCACGATCTACGACGACCAGGACCAGGTGCGCCTCGTCAAGGCGTGCCTCGAGGAGCTCGGCAAGGACCCGAAGCGGTTCTCGCCGCGCGGGATCCACGCTCAGATCTCGCGCGCGAAGAACGAGCTCGTCTCGCCGGAGGAGTACACGGCGCGCGTCGCATCGTTCTGGGACCAGACGGTCGCGGAGGCGTACGAGCTCTACCAGCGCCGCCTCCACGCGTCGAACGCCGTCGACTTCGACGACCTGCTCATGCTCACGGTGCAGGTGCTTCGAGCGCTTCCCCGAGGCGCTCGAGCGCTGGCGCAAGGCGTTCCGCTACGTCCTCGTCGACGAGTACCAGGACACGAACCACGCGCAGTACCGGCTCCTCCAGCTCCTCGGCGGCGAAGCACGGGAACGTCTGCGCGGTCGGAGATCCTGATCAGTGTCTCGCCAGCGGGAACGCTCGTGACGATGGCGGACGGATCGACCAAGCCCATCGAGGAGGTCAGAAGGGGCGACGACGTGCGCTCGTGCTGGGGTAGCGGCGTCTTCGGCGCCGCGCGCGTGGCCGCCGTGCACCGCTCGCGACGGAGCGCCGGGATCGCCATAACGACCGCGTCGGGCCGGAGCGATCGTCTCGACGCCGGAGCACCGGCACTTCGCGGGATTCAAGACGGGCTGGACGCCGCAGCTGTTCATGACGTACCTGATGTGGAAGCGTGGGCATGGATTCCGCGTGGGAACGTCACGCACCTACACGGACGGACGAGCGCAGCCGCTCCCAGGACCTGCGTTTCGCATGAATCAGGAACATGCCGACGCGACATGGGTGCTGGGGACGTACGACACCGAAGCGGACGCGCGCGTCGCCGAGCTCACGACGTCGCTCCAGTACGGCCTCCCGACGCTGCCCTTCATCGCGCGGCCCGGCCGGGGGCATGACGACGCGCGCGGTGTCGTCGGCAACCAGGAGCTTCTCGATCGGCTGTTCGTGAACCTCGACACGGAGACGCGAGGGCGCTCGACTGCTTGGACGACGAGGGACTGAGCTTCGATCATCCTCATTTCAGTGCGGCAACAACGACGCACGGGCGTCGGGTCCGGCGCCGCCTCACCGTCTCGCTGTGTGCCGATGCCCGGCGAGGGAGACCGCAGCACCGCATCTCGCTCTTCGGCCACGACGACGAAGGCGGCGCGTCCTCGAGGAGCCGGGATGTCCGTCCGTCCGGCGTACGCGGGCTCGAGTGGCTGGCGCTACGAGTCGTCGTTCGCGGACTTCGGCCGGCTCGTCGAGAAGGTGGAGGACATCGAAGACGTCCTCGATGTCTCGGTGCGCTTCACCGCGCGGCTCGCAGCGCAGCAGGGCGTGACCGGCAAGGATCGCAACTGCGCTCCCGTTCATGCCGGCGTCGTCGGTCCGTCCCGGGATGGTGATGGTCAACGAGCTCGGAGAGTTCGACGTCGTCGAGACGCGTCGAGCGCGTCGAGCTCGACCGCCCGGTCTACGACCTCGACGTCGAGCGGACGCACAACTTCATCGCGAACGGCATCGTCACCCACAACTCGATCTACGCGTTCCGCGGCGCCGACATCCGCAACATCATGGAGTTCGAGCGCGACTTCCCCGGCACGCGGGTGATCGCGCTCGAGCAGAACTACCGCTCGACGAACAACGTCCTCGCGCGCCGCCAACTCCCTCATCGAGCAGAACACGCGAGCGCAAGCCGAAGCGTCTCTTCTCCGAGCTCGGCGAGGGCGACCCCGTGCGCGTCGATCGAGGTCGAGGACGAGCACGCCGAGGCACGGTTCGTCGCGGCCGAGATCGCCTCGCTCATCGAGGGCGGCCACTCGGCCAGCGAGATCGCGGTCTTCTACCGGACGAACGCGCAGTCGCGGGTGCTGGAGGACGTGCTCGTGCGGCAGGACGTCCCGTACCAGGTCATCGGCGGCCCGCGCTTCTACGAGCGCGCCGAGATCCGCGACGCGACGGCGTACCTCAGCGTGCTCGTCAACCCGCAGGACGCGACGTCGCTCCTGCGGATCGCGAACCGTCCGCGCCGCGGGATCGGCGACACGTCGATCCAGCGGCTCGTCGACGCACGCGGAGAACACCGGCCGCACGCTCTTCCAGGCGATGGCCGACCCCGAGGCGGCCGGCGTCGCGCGCTGCGTCGTGCCGCGCGGTCCGCGGCTTCCACGCGACGATGGAGTCGCTCATGGCGCTCTCGCAGGAGCTCCACGTCGACGAGCTGCTCGAGCGCGTGCTCGAGAAGACCGGCACGCTCGACGCGCTCGAGGCGGAGCGGACGATCGAGGCACGCGGCCGCATCGAGAACCTCCAGGAGCTCGTCGGCGTCGCGCGCGAGTACCGGCAGAGCGCCGAGGAGCCGTCGCTCGCCGGCTTCCTCCAGGACATCTCGCTCGTCTCCGACCAGGACACGATCCGCGACGAGCGCGGCCTCGTCACGCTGATGACGCTCCACAACGCGAAGGGCCTCGAGTTCCGAGCCGTCTTCATGATCGGGATGGAGGAGGGCATCTTCCCGCACTCGCGCTCGATCGAGGAGCAGGGCGTCGAGGAGGAGCGACGCCTCTGCTACGTCGGGATGACGCGCGCGATGGAGCGGCTGACGCTCACGCACACGATGGCTCGCACGCTGTTCGGGCGACGTGAGTACAACCTCGCCTCGCGCTTCCTCGACGAGCTCCCGGCCGAGGTCGAGCGCGAGCGGCTGCGCCCGTCGTCCTGGAGCGGCTACGGATCGCCGGCCTCGGCCGCGATCGAGCCGCGCCCGGGCATCGCCCTCTCGACCGGCGACTCCGTCCGGCACGGCTCGCTCGGCGAGGGCGTCGTCACGGGGATCGAGCCCGGAGGAGTCGTCACGGTGCGCTTCGCGGGCGACGGGACGCGAGCGGAGGCTGATGGTCGAGTACGCACCCCTGGAGAAGATCGCCTGATGGCATTCGAGGTCGCGCCCTGCGCGAACCTCGAGGAGTTCGGACAGGCGATCTTCGCGATCGGCCAGTACTTCGGGATGGAGTCGACCGACCGAGCAGCATCGAGCGCTTCGCGAAGAACCTGCCGATCGAGCGGATGCACGCCGCGCGCGAGGACGGCGTGATCGTCGGCGGCGCCGGCGCGTTCCCGTTCGAGATGACGGTCCCCGGCGGAACGGTCGCGACGGCCGGCGTGACGGTCGTCGGCACGTTTCCGACGCACCGCCGTCGCGGCGTCCTGCGGTCGATGATGCGCGCGCAACTCGACGACGTGCACGCGCGCGGCGAGCCGGCTGGCGCTCCTGTGGGCGTCCGAGGAGACGATCTACGGCCGGTTCGGCTACGGGATGGCGTCGACGGTCGCGCGGGTCTCGATTCCGAAGGAGTACTCGAGCTTCGCACAGCCCTTCGAGCGCGAGGGCACCGTGCGGCTCGTCGACGCAGACGAGGCGCTCACGCTGTTCCCGCGCGTGTGGAACCAGGTGCGCCGGCGCACTCCGGGCATGCTCGCGCGTTCGCGGAACTGGTGGGAGTTTCGCGTCCTCTTCGAGCGGCCCGAGCGGCGGGAGGGCGGCCGAAGCGGTACGTCGTCCTCGAGCGCGACGGGCGTCCCGAGGGCTACGCCGTCTACCGGCACAAGCCGAAGTGGGAGGACGGCGATGTCGGACTCCGAGCTCGAGGTGCGTGGAGGCGGTCGCGCTCGACGGCCAGCCGACCGCGGAGCTCTGGCGCTACCTCCTCGACATCGACTGGGCGGCGAGGATCAGAGCCGGCCTGCTGCCGGTCGACCATCCGCTCTGGTGGCTGCTCGCGACGCCGACGCCGCATGCGTCCGCGCATCGGCGACGGCCTCTGGGTGCGGCTCGTCGACGTCGGCGCTGCGCTGTCCGCGCGAAGCTACGCGGCCGACGGCGCGGTCGTCCTCGACGTCGCCGACGAGTTCTGCCCGTGGAACGACGGTCGCTGGCGGGTTACGAGCCGTGGAGCCGAAGCGGACGACGTCCGCGGCGCAGCTTCGGCTGCGACGTGAGCGCCCTCGGCTCCGTCTACCTCGGCGGCTTCACGTTCTCGGCAGCTCGTCCGCGGCGGCCGTGTCGAGGAGCTGCGTCGAGGTGCCGCCGCGCGTGCGGATGCGATGTTCGCGTCCGAGCGCGCGCCGTGGTGCCCCGAGATCTTCTGATGCCGGAGATCGGCGCCACCGCGCGCCGCACGCGCACGGTGACGCCGCGCGACATCGAGCTGTTCACGGAGATCAGCGGTGATCGCAACCCACTTCACTACGACGAGGCCGCGGCGGAGGCGAGCCGCTTCGGTGGGCTCATCGTGCAAGGCGGCGTGACGAGCGGGCTCCTCAACGCGGTCGTGGCCGAGGATCTCCCCGGCCCGGGCAGTGTCTTCCTCGAGGTCAACTGGCGCTTCCTCGCCCCGGTTCGCCCGGGCGACCTGATCACCGCCGAGGTCGAGGTGCTCGAGGCGCGCGAGGACAAGCCGATCACCAAGCTGCGGACGACGATCACGAACGGCGACGGCGTGACCGTCCTCGACGGTCACGCCTTCGTGTGGCGCGAGTCTCTGTAGCCGTTGCTACGAGGGCCGCGTGCCGAGCGTCGCCTGCACGGTGTGCGAGTCGCCGTTCCGCGTATAGGTGATCGTCACCTCGTCGCCGGGGCTCTTCGTCGACACGGCGGTCGTCAGATCATCGGCGCTGTCGACTGTGTCTCCGTCGAACGCGGTGATCACGTCGCCGGCCTCGAGCCCTGCCTTCGCGGCGGGCGAGCCGGCCGTGACGGAGGCGACCTGCGCGCCGCTGTCGCCCGTCGGGGCCTGGAGCGAGACGCCGAGGTAGGCGTGCTCGACCTCGTCACCGGCGACGAGCTGGTCGACGACGGACCGGACCGTGTTCGACGGGATGGCGAACCCGACTCCGGTGTTCCCTCCCGATTCGCTCTCGATCTGGCTGTTGACGCCGATGACCTGGCCGCGGAGGTTGAAGAGGGACCGCCCGAGTTTCCGTGGTTGATCGCGGCATCCGTCTGGATGGTCCCCGGGATCGAGTAGCCGTTCGTCGACTCGATCGTCCGTCCGAGCGCGCTGACGATGCCGCTCGTGACCGTCTCCTCGAGTCCGTACGGGCTTCCGATCGCGACGACGCCGTCACCGACGGCGACGTCGCCGGAGTCTCCGAGCGGAAGCGGGTGCAGCTTGTCGGCGGGTGCGTCCACCTTGAGGACCGCGAGGTCCGTCGACGGATCGGTGCCGACGACGGTCGCGTCGTACGTGGAGCCGTCAGCCAACGTCGCCGTGCAGCGACGTCGCGCCCTGAACGACGTGGTAGTTCGTGATCACATGACCGCTCGTGTCGTAGACGAAGCCGGATCCCTGGGCCTGCTGCGTCTGCTGCTGTTGCTCTCCGAACGGGAACGGCGACTCGCTCTGAGTGCCGTTCGAGGTCGCCGTGATCTCGACGACGCCTGCGTTGGCTGCCTCGTAGATTTCGCCGACGCTCAGACGCGAAGAGGAGAGCGCGACCGCGCTGGCGGAGGTCGTGTCGGGGGCGGCGGTGGCGCCGCCCGAGACCGCGGCGTGACCAGTTGCTCCGGCGCCTACGCCGACTGCCAGGGCGCCGGCAGCGACGAGCGCAGCTGTGCGATTCCGAGACATCTCGTTTCCTTTCATGGCGGGTACGTGGGACTCGCCGCCATGTGAGCACCGGCCGCTGAGAGCGCCGTGAGAGGCAGCTGAGAGACAGCTGAGAACGACACACTTCTTCGCGGACGCTTAACGCCAGGCCGTCACGTGAGGACGATTCGGCTACAGTCCTAGCCCCCGGGGGCGGTTAGCTCAGTTGGGAGAGCACCAGCTCGACAAGCTGGGGGTCACTGGTTCGAGCCCAGTACCGCCCACCTCCGAAAGCCCTAACTGAGCGCGATTGCCGTGGGTTGAGCGACCCGGATTAGCGACCCAGGCTTCAGGCGACCTGTGCCGCTTCGTACACGGATGCAGCGACGGCTTCGATGGTGAGGCGTTGACGGCGCGCGGCTGTGACGAGCCCGGTGCTCCCGCACTCCGCGCATGCGAGCGCGCCATCTGAGCACCTAGGACACGACGTGAGGCGAGCGAGCATCGCGCTCTCAGCCCAGTCGTGCCCGGGCCATACGACGGCCAGAAGCATCCGAAAGGGGTCTTCCCCATCAGTGATGAGGCGGCGTGCAGCCGCGCCTCGCTCCATCAACGCTATGTCGTATCGCCCATGCACCGCAGTTGAGTTGCTTGGGACGTCGCCTGGCCGCGCTAGTCGTCGTCCTTGTCCTTCGCCTTCCCCGACACGCACTTGCCAAAAGCGTTCTTCAGGTTGTGATTCGTCCCGTACTTCTTCGCGAACGCTTCGGCGCCCATCGCGGTCCGCTCGGCCTTGCACTTCTTCGCCGCGTTGTCCTGAGCCTTGTCGTCGTCGTCTTTCTCGTCCTTCTCGTTGTCCTTGTCGCCCTTGTCCTTCGACTTGGCGGAGACGCACTTGCCGAACGCATTCATGAGGTTGTGGTTCGTTCCGTACTTCTTGCGGAAAGCCTCGACTCCCATGGACGAGCGCTCTGCCTTGCACTTCTTGGCGGCTTTGTCGGCGCTCTGTGCCTGAGCTGCAGTCGCCGGTTTCGGGTTCTCCTTGCTCGACGCGACGGCGTAGGCCGCCGGGACGCCGAAGACCACAAGCGCGGCGGCTAGAACCAACCACTTCTTCATCGATGTTCCCCCTTGGATGGTGCCCGATCCCCTGTGCGGGAATGATGCGGCAAAGCCGCCAAGATTGCGAGCTTCTCGGGCCGGAGTGCGGTTGCAGTGGCACTCCTGTCCCTTTCGGTGGCGCAACAAGCCATGGCCTCATGTAGATGCGAAAGCGGCCGGGAACTTGCTCGCGTTGCTCAAGGAGCTGGCACCGAGCGCCGCGGAGGAAACGCTCGTGTAGAGCATTCGCGTTCACAGGCGGCCCTTCGCCCGGCGGCTGCATCGCGCACTACGACGAGATCGTCTACGCCGTCGTCGACGATGCCCTCTCGCCCGACTCGCCGCAGGGAGCGGGCGACTGTTAGCCGCCCGCTCCTCCCTGCGGCACTGGTGAGTTCACCCCGTGATGCGGAGTGCGACGGCTGGGATCTGCCCGCGAATTTCGCCGCCGGGGTTGCCGGCGGTGTGGATGTTGACGTACGCACGGCCCGCCTCGAGCGCGGTCAGGGCAGCCGGGGTCAGCTCAGCGCTTCTTCGCATGCCATTGCGACAGGGCCCGCAGAGCGCGATCGCGACCGGTCCCGCCTTACCCCTGGGGCCGATGTGAATGTGAGCTGCGGTCGCCCTGCCCGTCAGCCCGCTGAACGCGAGCTGCCAGCCGATCCTGGCAGTGGTGCCCGACTGACCGATCGTTGCGGTGAATGCACCGCGTGCGCGGTTGACGCGACCCTTCGGCTTCGGGACTTCCTGGCGAGCGTTGAGCGCTGTCGTGACGTTCGCCACGACGCCGATCTGGCCGCGAATCTCGCCGGGCGCATTGGTCGGCGTGTGGACATTCGCGTACGCGCCGCCTGTCTGCAGAGCGCTCAGAACCGTCGCGTTGACGTTTGCGGTTCCGCTGGCCGGGCTCTGGCAGGGCGCGCAGAGTGGCACGACGACTCCTCCTGACTGCCCCCTTACGCCCAGATGGACATGAGCGGCTCCCGCCGGCCCCGTGAGGCCGGTGAACGTGAGCTCCCAGTTCATGACGTCACCGGTTCCGGATCGTGTCACGGTTGCGGAGAACGTCCCTCGCGCAGCGGTTACATCGCCCTTCGGCGCTGGTACCTCCTGGGTTGCGTTCATGAGCGCACTCACTCTGATCGTGCTTGCCTGCGGGCGACCGACTGCGGCGCCCGCTACGGCGAGGGAGATGACGAAGAGCACGACGGATGTGCCCACTGCGACGGATGTCCTCACGACGTCCTCCTAACTGAGATCGAGTCGGGCCTTAGGAGGCTCTACGGACGAGCACGTCATCCGGATTGCCCGCGTTGCGGCTCGAGGGACACGAGCTCGAGGCGGGCGTGCGGCTGAACGAGGCGGCTTTCGGGGTCCGTCGGCTACTGCGACTCAGAACTGGAGGCGAAGCCTGCGATCATCGGGTTGCTCGGAGATCCACTCGCCGACCGGAGAGGGCTGGCCCGCACGGCACGTGTCGATCGCGTCTTGCCAGGCTCGGTCGTAGGCCACCCGGGGCACGCGGTTCCAGCTGAACTCCACGTTGTCGACCGCAATCAGGCCCGGGCTGCGGTGCTCCAGCTTGCGCGCGTGCCGGATGCGAGGAATCTCCTCGCCATTGCACTCGGCAACGAAGACGTGATGACCGTCCGCCTTCACCCATGCCCACCAGCCTTCGATCAGCGCGTCCCACACCACTTCGTCGGCCTGGATCGGAAACTCGCCGCTCTCGCGTCCGAGCAAGATACGGTCGGCGTGGTCATGCCAGGGAAAGGCGAGGAGCACGTCACCTTCCGTGCTGACAAGATGCGCCTGCCAGTTGGTCGAGCTGAAGGCGTCGAATGCAACGACGACGTCGTCATGCGGGCGCGCCCAGGCACGCGGCAAGTCGATGTGGCGTGTCCCGATCGTGCGGGAGAGCTCGAGCACCCGTAACGATCGTGCGAGCTGACGTTCGGATCTCTGCGTGATCTGGATGGCTCCCCCTTGAATCGCGAGCCGATACGGCTGACGGTAGACGTGTTCGAGGGCTCGACATAGCCCCCAAAGGGTGACCCAAGCGGGCGGCGATTCGACGCCGGACGCAGGAGGGAGGGATAGCTGCGGCACTATCGCCCCCTCGCCGCCCCCACCGGAGGCAGACTGCGCCCGACCTTCTCGCACAGTGTTTCCATCGGCCTTCCAACGACCATGCCCCTGTTGGGGCATCAGCGGCTGACGGCTTGCGCAGCATGGGACCGGCATGCGGTGGTGAGGCAGGCGCCTCGGCATCATCTGCGCGTGCGCTCCACGGCACTTGCGCTGTGCGCCCTCGCCGTAGCCCTCGTGACGTCGGGCGGCGCGTCCGCACACGTGGTGCCCGTACCGCAGTTCCTTCCAACAGGCGTCCGGACGGTGAGCTTTGCCGTGCCGAACGAGCGCCGGGAGCCGATGTCGGGCCTGACCATCGACGTTCCCGCCGGCTTCCGCATCGTTCGGGCACATCCGACCGCGGGCTGGACCGCGACGGTCGACGGTTCGACATCGACGTGGCGGGGAGGCCCGCTCGCGCATCTCGCCTTGGAGACGTTCCGGCTCGATGTCGACGTCACGTCCCGCCCAGGACCGGTGACGCTCGACACGATGCAGCTCTACCCGAGCGGGAAAACGGTCAGCTGGCCCGCGACCCTGACAGTCGTGCCAGGTCAGGACGACGAGCAGTCGCGCCAGACTGCCGGGTGGGCCTTGATCGCCGCGATCGTCGGCGTCGGCCTGGTCGTCGTCGCCGGAGTCGCGCTGCTCGCCTTGCGCCGCCGGACGAGCCCGCCGGGCGAGTAGCGCACGGTGCGACGAAAGAAGAGCGCCGGCGTTGTCGGCATCGAGCGCGCGTAGTGAGAGACTGACGCACATGAAGATCCGCGCCGCAGTGCTCGAGGAGTTCGGCGAGCCGCTCGTCGTCCAGGAGCTCGACCTCGCCGAGCCGACGGCCGGGGAGGTGCTCGTCCGGCTCGCCGCGTGCGGCGTGTGTCACACCGACCTGTACACGGCGTCCGGGGCCGACCCGTCGGGCTACGCGCCCTGCGTGCTCGGCCACGAGGGGGCCGGCGTCGTGGAGCGCGTCGGCGACGGCGTGAAGCTCGTCGCACCGGGCGACCACGTCATCACGCTGTTCGCGCCCGAGTGCGGGGAGTGCATCCACTGTCGCAGCGGGCGCACGAATCGCTGCACGGCCATTCGCGACCAGCAGGGCCTCGGCTATCTGCCGGACGGCACGACGCGCCTCTCTCGCGACGGCGAGCCGATGCGCCACTTCATGGGAACCTCGACGTTCGCGGAGTACACGGTGATGCCCGAGATCGCGCTCGCGAAGGTCTCGCCGGAGGCGTCGCTCGAAGGCTGTGCGCCGTTTGCCTGCGGGCTCGCGACGGGGATCGGCGCCGCCCTGTACACGGCAGACGTCCAGGCGGGCTCGACGTGCGCGGTGTTCGGCTGCGGGCTGGTCGGGCTCGGGGCCGTGATCGGGTGCCGGCTCGCGGGCGCGGAGCGGATCATCGCGATCGACCTGTCCGAAAGTCGGCTCGAGAGCGCGCGTCACCATGGCGCGACCGACCTGCGGCTGGCGGGCGACGAGGTGGTCGACTGGATCCGCGAGGAGACCGGAGGGTTCGGCGCCGACTACACCTTCGAGGCGACCGGGAGCGTGAACGTCATGCGCCAGGCGGTCGAGGCCGCGCGCGAGGCGTGGGGGCTCGCGACGATGGTCGGCGTCGCCGGCAAGGGCGAGACGCTCGACATCGTCCCGCGCCTCCTCATCACGGGCCGGCGCGTGACCGGCTCGTCGTTCGGCGGCGTGAAGGGCCGCACGCAGGTGCCGCAGCTCGTCGACCGCTGGCTCGCCGGCGAGATCGACGTCGAGTCGCTCCTGAGCCACCGCCTGACGCTCGACGAGGTCAACCGCGGCTTCGAGCTCATGGAGGCGCAGGACGGCATCCGCAGCGTCATCACCTTCTAGTTGCGGTGTCGACGAGGCGCATCTACCCTGACCGCCACGTGCGACCGCTGACACGACCATGGCTCGTCCTCGCGATCGCCGTCGCCGTCGTTGTCCTTCCCACGGCCGCCTCGGGTGCGCTCTCCGCGCCGAAGGCGCCGACGGCGAATACGGCGACCTTCCAGGACTCGGTCGGCGAGGACGCGTCGGCGCCCGACATCACGACGATCGTCGCGTCCAACGACGACGCGGCGACGATCTCCATCAAGATCAACATCCCGAACAGAGCGCAGTACTCCCCGGACATCGCGGTCGTGATGTTCCTCGACAGCGACGCGAATCAGTCGACGGGAGATCCCGAGAGCCTCGGCGCCGACTTCATCATCCAGCTCATCCAGGGCGAGATCCTGCTCTTCAAATGGGACGGCTCCGACTTCACGCTCAGCTCGACACAGGCGTCACTCTCGTTCGCGTGGGCGAGCGGGCCGACCATTCGGATCAACGCGTCCGACCTCAACAACACCCGGAAGCTCCTGTTCGACGTCACGGTCGTGTCAGGGATCCAGATCGACGCGACGACCGGCGCGATCGACTGCACGAACTGCAAGCGTGACTTCGCCCCGACGCTCGGCTTCTACCCGTACGACGTCAAGATCACGGCTCCGACGCTCGTCGTGAAGAGCCTCAGGCCGGTGCCGGCGAAGCCGACGGCGGGACGGCCGTTCTCGCTCCGGCTGGTCGCGGCTCGCTCCGATACCGGAGCGGTGGTGCAGAACGGGCGCGTCACGTGTGTCGGCAGGCTCGGGAACGTGCGGCTCAAGGCGCAAGTCCAACGGGTGCAGGGCGGGGCGGCGACCTGCACGTGGAACATCCCGGCGACCGCGAGGGGCAAGACCTTCCGCGGCTCGGTGACGGTGTCGTTCGAAGGGCTGAAGGCCAACCAGGGCTACACGGGGAAGGTTCGCTAGACACCGCCGCCGGTGCGCCGCCTCGCGCTCCTCGTCTCACTCCTCGCAGTCGTTGCCAGCACTGGCACGGCCGCCGGTTCCGTCGACAAGACGCCGCGGAGCGTCGTCGAGCGCGCGCTCCTGAAGGTCAGACCGGCGCCCGATCTCACCGAGACCGCACGGTCCAAACGCGGGCGCGTCCGCGTGATCGTGGAGCTCGAGGATCCGCCCCTCGCCGCCGCGACGTACGCCCGAGGGCTCGCCGGTCTCGGAGTCCGGCACAAGCTGAACATGCGGAGCGCGTTCTCGCGCTCGTACCTGAGCAGTCTCGAGGCGGCGCAGGCGAGGGCGATCGCGCGCCTCCACGACGTGATGCCGGACGCTGTCGTCTCGCGCCGCTACCAGGTGCTCGTGAACGGCTTCGCGGTCAGCGTGCCGTACGCGCGCTTGCCGAAGCTGCTCGAGGCGGGCGTCGCCGAGAAGGTCTACCCGAGCTACTCGTACCGCCTGAATCTCAATCGCGGGCCGTCCGTCCTCGGCGCGCTTCAGTTCGGGGCCGCGACCGGAGCGCGAGGCCAAGGGGTGAAGGTGGCGGTCGTCGACGACGGGGTCGATCACGAGCACCCGTTCCTCGATCCGACCGGCTTCTCGTTCCCCGCGGGGTTCCCGAAAGGCACGACCGGCTCGACGACGCCGAAGGTGATCGTCGCCCGCGGCTTCGCCGGCCCCGGTGCCACCAGCACGCCGCTCGACCGCGAACAGTCCTTCCACGGGACGCACGTCGCGGGAGTGATCGCGGGCGTGAAGACGGACGTCGAGGCGGGGCAGCGCGGCTTCTGCGGCGAGGCGAACGGCGGCTGCCATCCCGCCGTGAAGGACCTCGAAGGCGTGGCGCCGCGCGCGTACATCGGCAACTACCGCGTCTTCAACGTGCCGGCGCCCGCGCCGCTCGGTGGGTGCTGCTCGGCCAACAGCCCGGAGATCGTCGCCGCGTTCGAGGCCGCGGTGCGCGACGGCATGGACGTCATCAACTTCTCGGGCGGTGGCCCACAGGCCGACCCGCGGACGGACGTGCTCATCGAAGCCGTGAGCAATGTCGTCCGCGCCGGAGTCGTCCCGGTGATCTCGGCGGGAAACGACCGCGACTTCTTCGGCCTCGGCACGGCGGGGTCGCCGGCCACGGCTCCGGATGCGATAAGCGTCGGCGCTGTCGCAAACGCGCACGTGTTCGGAGCGTCGCTGCAGGTCGTCGCGCCGAGCGGGCTTCCGCGTATGCCGTTCGTCGCGAGCGACAACATCCCGCCCGGGTGGATCTCCGCGAACCAGCAGGCTCGTCGACACAGCGAGGATCCCGGGCGCCAGCCGGCAGCTCTGCGACAGCGCGCCGGCGGGATCCCTGAACGGCGCGATCGCCCTCGTCGCGCGCGGTGGGTGTGCCTATGGCGTGAAGGCGTCTCGGGCGAGGGCGGCGGGCGCGACGGGCATCGTCATCACGGAGAACCGGCCGGGAGACCCGACGTTCGCGTTCATCTCGGCGCTCTCGGGCGGAACGATCTCCGATCTCGACGGTGCACGGATCCGCGCAGCGGCGGGCGCGGGAGGCGCGGTGACGGTTCGCTTCACGAGGGACATCACGGAGGTGCCGACCACCTGGGCGGGCGTGCCGACGAGCTTCACGTCCTCCGGGCTCACGCCGTTCGGGCATGCGCTCAAGCCGGACGTGACGGCGCCGGGAGCGCAGATCCTCTCGTCGACGCTTCCCGAATTCGCCGGCGCCAATTCCGAGCGCGAAGCATACGCAGTGCTCGACGGGACGAGCTTCTCGGCGCCGCACGTCGCAGGCGTAGCCGCGCTTCTCACGCAGCGGCATCCGACCTGGACGCCGCAGCAGATGAAGTCGGCGCTCATGTCCACGGCCGGTCCCGCGTTCGCCGACACGACGCTCACGGAGGAGGCCTCCGTGCTCGTCCAGGGGGCGGGGCTCGTCCGGGTCGGCTCCGCCGACAAGCCCATGCTCTTCACCGACCCGCAGTCGCTCTCCTTCGGCTACCTCGTCGCAGGTGGTGGTGCGAACTCGAAGTCCATATCCGTCACCGTCTCCGACGCGGGCGACGGGGCGGGCACGTGGGTCGCCGAGGTGCGGCCCCAGGTCGCATCCGCGGGCGCGACGGTCGAGGCCGCGCCGGTGACGATCCCGCCCGGCGGGACGGCGGTCATGCAGATCACTGCCCGGGTCGCGGCGGGCGGCGTGCAGGGAGACAACTTCGGGTTCGTCCTGCTCCGGCGTGGCAGCGACGTTCGTCGGATCCCGTACGCGTTCTCGGTCTCGCGGTCGTCGCTGACGGGCGCTCCGGTCACGGCCCTCAAGACGCTCCAGTCCGGCGACACGCGGACCGGGGAGGATCGCGCGCGCGCGTACCGCTGGCCGACGTCGCCGTTCTCGATCCTCGGCATCTTCGGCGTCGACCCGTCGGTCAACGACGACGGCAAGGAGAAGCTCTACTCGCTCGAACATCACGAAGCAGGCGGTCAACGCCGGTGTCGTCGTCGTGAGGCCCGCGACGAAGCTCGACGCGGGGATCGTGGCGCTCTTCAGCTCGAACCAGCCCATCCACCCGTGGTTCATGGGCTCGCTCGACGAGAACGACGTGCTCGGGTACGCAGGCATCCCGGTGAACGTCAACGGACAGCTCCCGGACTTCCTCTACTCGGTCGGCGCCGCAGGAGGCGTGTTCCTGCCGCCCGGGCGCTACTACGTCTCCGTCGACTCCGGTCGGGATCTCCTGACGGGCCGGTCGCTCGCCGGCCGCTACACGCTGCGCTCGTGGGTGAACGACGTCAGGCCGCCGACGGTGCGCGTCCTCACGACGGCGTTCTCGAGCGGGCGACCTACGATCGTCGCGAAGATCACGGACGCGAAGTCCGGCGTCGACCCTCACTCCCTGCAGCTCTTCTTCGGACCGACCGGGCGCCAAACGGCCGTCGGGGCGTCGCTCTTCGACCCGGCGACGGGCATCGCCGTCTTCTCGATCCCGCGGACCACGCTCCCGCTCCAGCCTGGAGCGCAGTTCATGCAGGTCGTCGCCTCGGACTACCAGGAGGCGAAGAACATCAACACGGAGTCCACCAGCCCGCTGCCGAACACGCGCTTCCGGGGGTTCCGCGCCGACGCCGTGCCGCGGCCGACGGTCACGTGGATCACGCCGGAGAAGGGCCGGTGCCTCGCCGCGCGCCAGCGTCTGCTCGTGGTTGCGAACGACAACGTGCAGATCTCGTCGGTCGGGTTCTTCGACGGCCAGCGCCAGATCGGGCGCGTGCAGAAGAACGTCGCCGGCCTCTACGAGACGACGTGGCGCACGAGCGGGAGGCGGAAGGGCCCGCACGTGCTGACCGCTGTCGCCTCGGACGTCCGCGGCCGCGAGGCCGAAGCACGTCAGACCGTCCGTATCTGCAAGTGATCGCGGCGACGCGCTTCGGCAAGCCGCTTCCCGACGGCGGCACGATCGGCGTGGCCGCGGCGGCGAGCCCCTACGACAGCCGCTCGGATGTCCTGCGCGGGGTCGAGTGGTGGGAGGCGCGCGGCTACCGCGTGAAGCTCGGGGAGGGCGTCTGGGATCGCGACGACTACGTCGCGGGCGATGCGCGGCGCCGGGCCGAAGATCTCAACGCGCTCTTCGCCGATCCCGAGGTCGACGTCGTCCAGGCGCTGCAGGGCGGGTTCGGCTCCGCCCAGACGATCCCGTTCCTCGACTTCGACCTCATCGCCGAGAACCCGAAGCCGCTCCTCGGCTACTCGGACCTGACGGCGCTCCACGTGGCGATCCGCCAGCGCTCGGGCGTTGCGACCGTCTACGGGTACGGCCTCCTGGGCGTCGGCGCGACCGACACGACATCGTTCTCCAAGGAACGCCTGCTGGACGTCCTTCGCCTCGGTGGAGCAGGAGAGGTGCCGCACGACCCCGACGACCCGTGGGTGCGCACCTTGCACGGCGGACGCGTGACCGCGCCGCTCGTCGGCGGGTGCCTCTGGCTGCTCATGCAGACGATGGGCACGCCGTGGGAGCTCGAGCTCGACGGCGCGATCCTCTTCTTCGAGGACACGCACACACCGCCGTACTACCTCGACGGCCAGCTCGTCCAGCTCGCCCATGCGGGCAAGCTCGAGCAGGTCGCCGGCATCGTCGTCGGGCAGATGGAGAAGTCGGAGTACGGCGACCTGCGACCGGTCTCGGACTGGGCGCGCTCGCGGACGATCGAGGACATCCTCGAGGAGCGGCTCGGCACGCTCGGCGTCCCCGCGATCTACGGCCTCCCGCTCGGGCACACGAAGCACCTCGCAGCGCTTCCACTCGGCGTCACGTGCACCCTCGACGCCGACGCGAAGACGCTCAGGGTCGACGAGCCTGCTCTGCGGTAGGCGGCGTCTCGTCCTCGTCGTGGTGGACGAAGAGGCCGCGAACGGCGCCGATCAGCTGCGCTCGCAGCGGCGGCCCGGGCGGCCCGGGAGGCTGTGACCACGCGTAGGCGAACTCGGCTCCCAGGAGCAGGATCCACGCGACGACGTAGACGAAGAAGAGAAACGTCATCACGCCGGCGAGCGAGCCGTAGATGAGGTTGTAGCGGGAGAAGTCGGAGAAGACGATCGCGAGGACCTTCGTCGAGCCCCACACGCCGACCGCGGTGAGGAGGGCGCCCGCGAGCGCCCCTCGACGGCGGATCCTGCGTGCCGGAACGAAGCGGTAGAGCAGCAGCACGGTGACGGCGATCGCGACGAGCTGCAGCCCGTCTCGGAGAAGGAGGCCCGATGGCGTCGCCACGCCCGCCCACTCCGTGAACCGGTCGACGAGCTTGCTGAAGAACGCGCCGAAGGCCGACAGCCCGACGATGAGGATCACGAGCGTGCCGGCGGCCGCGACGAGGATGAAGTCCACGAGCTTGGCCCGCACCGCGGGACGCCCGCGGTCCACCTTCATCGCGGCCTCGAGGCCGAGGCGAATCGACGCCATCATCCCCGACGCGCCCCAGAGCAGCGCGACGAGCGAGACGAGCCCGAGCGCCGACAGCGGCGTCGCGATCTGCTCGATCGAGGTCTGGATGTTCCCCTGGCCCGACTCGGACACAGGGAGGATGTCGACGAGCTCGTCGATGACGCGCTGACGGAGCTCGTCGTCCTGGAGCACGAGCCCGAAGACCGAGACGAGGGCGATCGTGAGCGGGAAGAGCGAGAAGAGCACCCGGTAGGCGATCGCCGCCGCGTACTGCGTGCAGCGATCGGCGAACATGTCCTCGACCGCCCGCGGGAGCGCCCGCAGCGACGCCGCGCACGACTCCACCGAGGTGGTCGAGCGGCTTGCGCGCGAGTCGCTCGAGCCTGCCCGAGGGCTCGGCGGCGCCGTCAGCTCATCGGCTCAGTGTACGAGGAAGGTTGGCTGCGCTCGGCCGCGGATGCTGCCGCTTCAGGGGTCTTCCGCGGAGCGGGACTCGGGCGATCGAGTCCCGCTCGCGCGGACGACGCCGTGCAGGAGGTAGGCCGTGACGGGTTCGCGCTTCCCCTTCACGTGCAGGGTTGGAACGGGCTCGACGATCGCCGGGCGCCGAGCGCGGCGAAGGTCTCCTGCGCGATGAGGACGCCGCCGACGGGAGCCGCCGCCTGGAGCCGCGCCGCGAGGTTCACGACGTCGCCGACGACGCCGTGCTTCCGGTGTCCGCGCGTCGCCCCCACGAGCCCGTGTGCACTTCGCCGCTCGAGACGCCGACGCGGAACTGCGGCCAGTCCGGATGCTCGGTCGCCGTCCGCTTCGCGACACGCTGGAGGACGAGCGCCGCCCGCGCGGCCCTGACCGCATGATCCGCCGTCGTCATGTCCTTGCCGAAGATGACCATCAACTCGTCGCCCACGATCTGGTGCACCTCGCCGCCCGTGCGCTCGACGAGCGGGATGATCCGCCCGAAGTACGCGTTCAGCATCGCCGCGACGTCGTCGGGAGAGTGCTGCTCCGAGAAGGCCGTGTACCCCGCGAGGTCGGCGATGACGACGCTCACCTCGCGGACGCCTGCCAGCGTCTCGTCGAGGTACAGGGAGCTGAACCGCTCCTCGTGCCACTCGGCTCGCGCGAGGAACGCGATGAGCAGGAACGACGTGAGCATCAGCACGTGCCACTCCCACCACGAGACCTGCCAGTTCCGCGCCCATGCGATCACGACCATCGCCTCGGCCAGGAGCACGAAGGCGAGGGCGAAGGCGAGCACGAAGCGCTCCGGCCGGCGCCGGTGGAGCCGGAAGAAGCCGAAGGCGGCGATCCCGAACAGGGCGCAGCCGAGCGCCGCGAGGATGAGCTGCCATCCGTCGAGCTGCTCGGCGAGGAGAGGGTCGTCGAGCGGCGGGAGCTCCGCGAGCGAGACCGCCGCCCAGGCGACGACGAGCGCCGCGAGCACGCCGATGATCGCCGGCGCCGCTCTGAGCACGGCGTCCGCCCGTGCGCCGCTCAGCTCCAACGACGACGCAGCGGCGAAGAACGCCGCGAGCACGAGGCCGACCGGCGTCGCGAGCTCGAACCCGGCGTTCGATCCGAGAAGCACGCCGGGCGTCGCGAGCGCGTGGAGCCCCAGGAAGGCGGCGCTGACGACGAAGGCGAGCGAGATCAGCAGCAGACGGGCGTCTCTCCGGCGCCGCGCGGCCGTCGTCACGCTGAACCCGAGCGCCGTCGCAGCGAGCGCCGCGCCGAGGACGAGCCAGAAGTGCGCCGGATGGTTCTCCCAGTCACCGTCGATCGCCGGGCGTGCGAGCAGGACGGCGAGGAGCAGCAGCGGCGCGACTGCGACGGCGACCCAGGTGCCAGGACGCATCCGCCTCAAGTATCGCCGAGCCCTGTCTATCCTCAGCTCCGCCATGAAGATCGTCCTCCCCGACTCCTCCGAGCTGGAGCTGCCCGACGGCGCGAGCGGTCTCGACGCCGCGCGTGCGATCGGGCCGAAGCTCGCCGAGCAGGCCGTGCTCGTCGCGCGTCGAGCGGCTCGACGCGCGATCTGCGGCTGCCGCTCGCCGACGGCGAGAGCGTCCGGTTCCTCACGACGCGCGACACGGACGATCCCGACGCGCTCTTCGTGCTTCGTCACTCGACGGCGCACCTCCTCGCAGAGGCCGTGATGCGCCTGCATCCCGGCGTGAAGATCGCGATCGGCCCGCCGATCGCGGACGGCTTCTACTACGACTTCGAGTTTCCGGAGCCGATCTCGGAGTCCGACCTCGAGGCGATCGAGGACGAGATCCGGCGCGAGATCGCCGAGGGGCGGGAGTGGACGCGCGAGGAGCTGAGCCGCGAGGAGGCGATCGCGCGCTTCGAGGCGGAGTCACAGCCGTACAAGGTCGAGCTCGCGCTCGAGACGCCGAGGGCGCCATCTCGCTCTACACCCAGGGTCGGTTCACCGACCTGTGCCGCGGGCCGCACCTCCAGAACGCCGCGCCGATCAAGGCCGTGAAGCTCACGAGCCTCGCCGGCGCCTACTGGCGCGGCGACGAGCACAACGACGCAGCTGACGCGGATCTACGGCACCGCCTTCTACTCACAGGCGGACCTCGACGCGCACCTCGAGCGGCTCGAGCAGGCGCGCGCGCGAGACCACCGCCAGCTCGGGAGCGCAGCTCGACCTCTTCCACCTCTCCGACCACTCGCCGGGGTCACCGTTCTGGCACCCGAAGGGAATGGTGCTCTGGAACAGCCTCGAGGACATCCGTCGCCGCGAGAACCGGCGTCGCGGCTACCTCGAGGTGAAGACGCCGCTCCTCTACGACGTCCAGACGTACATCACGTCGGGCCACTACGACAACTACCGCGAGAACATGTTCTTCGTGCAGCCGCACGAGGGCGAGGAGCCGCTCGCCCTGAAGCCGATGAACTGTCCCGGGCACATGCTCCTCTTCGGCTCGCAGCTCCGCTCGTACCGCGATCTCCCGATCCGCTACGCGGAGTCCTCGACCCTGCACCGCGACGAGCGGGGAGGGACGCTCCACGGCCTCCTCCGCGTGAAGCACATCACCCAGGACGACGCGCACGTCTTCGTCACGGAGGAGCAGATCCAGGACGAGATCGACGCGATGATCGACTTCGCCAGCTACCTCTACGACCGGTTCGGGGTGGCGCCGCGCGCCGAGCTCTCGACCCGACCCGAGAAGCGCCTCGGGACGGACGAGCAGTGGGACCGCGCCGAGGGCGCGCTCGAGTCGGCGCTGAAGCGCCACGGCCTCGAGTACGTGATCTCACCGGGCGAGGGGACGTTCTACGGGCCGAAGATCGACCTGCACATGACGGACGTGCTCGGGCGGAGCTGGCAGATGGGGACGATCCAGCTCGACTACCAGATGCCGGTCCAGTTCGGCCTCACGTACATGGGCGCCGACAACCGCGAGCACTCGCCGGTCGTCATCCACCGCGCGCTCCTCGGCTCGCTCGAGCGCTTCATGGGGATCCTCATCGAGCACTACGGGGGCGCGTTCCCGTTCTGGCTCGCGCCGGTACAGGCGCGCGTGATCCCGGTGGGCGAAGATCATCGGGACGCGGCGACGGCGCTGCGCGAGCGACTCGCGGCCGAGGGCTTCCGGGTCGAGGTCGACGACCGCGACGACACGCTCGGCAAGCGCATCCGTGACGCCGAGCTCGAGAAGGTGCCGTTCGTCGTCGTCTACGGCGACCGCGAGTCGGACGAGGCGCTCGCGGTGCGCGAGCACGGGGGAGGCCGGTCGACGCTGTCTCTCGACGAGCTGCTCGCCCGCTTCGGTGAGCTGGCCGCCGAAGCCGACCCGGTGTCGTAGGGGCGACGCTTGCGTCGCCCTCCGCTCGAAGGACGAGGGCGAGGCAAGCCTCGCCCCTACGAATTGGCTGGTAGCATGCGACCCCTGCAAGCAGGAGCTCATCGCTTCCTCACCTCCGGACCTCTCGGTCGGGCTTGACTCGCGGAGGTTCAACCGAGCCGGTTGGACGAAGTGACGAGCCGCTGCCTGCAGCGGTTTTTTGTCGTTTGCAAGGAGGAAGCTGAGAGCTTGATGAAGGGCTTTTGAGACCTCGCCGCCGTAGGCCGGATCTCGACCGGCAGGTACCGCGCAAGCGGGACGAGCGAATCAACGAGGAGATCCGTTCCCAGCGCGTCCGCCTGGTCGACGAGAACGGTGGACAGGTCGGGATCCTCCCGACGAAGGAAGCGCTGGAGTACGCGTTCGGCAAGGGCCTCGACCTCGTCGAGGTCGCGGCCGGCGCGGATCCGCCCGTCGCACGGGTCATGGACTACTCGAAGTACCGCTACGAGCAGGACCAGCGCGCCAAGCAGGCCCGGAAGCACCAGCAGCAGATCCACATCAAGGAGATCAAGCTCAGACCGAAGATCGGCGTACACGACTACGAGACCAAGAAGGGGCACGTCGTGCGCTTTCTCGGCCAGCGAGCCAAGGTCAAGGTCACGATCATGTTCCGGGGGCGCGAGACGCTCCATCCGGAGCGCGGTCGGGACCTCCTCATGCGGCTCGCCGAGGACGTGAAGGAGCTCGGCTCGATCGAGCAGCAGCCCCTTCTCGACGGTCGCAACATGATCATGGTGCTCGCCCCGAACAGGAACGTGGGAGTGAAGACGGATGCCAAAGATGAAGACAGCGAAGGGCGCGAAGAAGCGCTTCAAGGTGACGGGGACGGGGAAGCTCCTGCGCCGGCACGGAATGAGGAGCCACAACCTCGAGAAGAAGTCGTCGAAGCGTAGGCGCGGCTTCCGGAAGATGTACGACGTCGCCGGGAGCGACGTCAAGAGTGTCAAGAAGCTCCTGAGAGGCGGTAGTGAGATGCCCAGGGTCAAGCGTGCCGTCCACGCGCGGAAGAAGCGCGCCAAGGTCCTCGAGCAGGCGAAGGGCTACTACGGGCGCAAGAAGTCGAGCTACCGCTTCGCGAAGGAGCAGGTCGACCACTCGCTCGTCTACGCCTACCGGGATCGGAAGGCGCGGAAGCGGACGTTCCGGTCGCTCTGGATCATCCGCATCAACGCTGCGGCGCGCGAGAACGACCTTTCGTACAACCGCTTCATGGAGGGCGTGAAGAAGGCCGGGATCGAGCTCGACCGCAAGTCGCTGGCCGACATCGCCGTGAGCGACCCGCAGGCGTTCGCCGCCGTCGCCGAGCGCGCCAAGGCGGCGCTCGGGTCGACCGAAGCGAGTAGTGCCCCTTCCCAGGATGCCCTTCGCGTCCTGGCGGCTGCAAAGCAGCGCGATGCGTCGTCCTCGGTCGCGCCCATATGTCCAATATGGGCGCTCCCTGCGTCCTCGCCTCGCTTGCTTTTCGCGCGCCAGACTCGCGAAAACATCCTGGGAAGGGGCACTCTGATCGAATCGCGTCAGAACGAGAAGCTCCGGCTCGTCCGGAAGCTTCTCTCTGCGCGGAAGCATCGAGACGAGACGGGTCTCTTCGCCGTCGAGAGCGAGGACCTCGTCGAGGCCGCAGCGGGTCAGGGCATCGAGCCCGTCGAGTTGCTCGTCGCGGGTGAGAACGTCCTGGCGGAGCTGCTCGGGGAGGTGTCGACGCTCGGGCATGCCCCGCGTGTCATCGGGGTCTATCGACGGGCGGATCTGCCGGTCGGCACGCGCGACGTCGTGCTCGCGCTGTGGAGGATCTCCGACCCGGGAAACGTCGGGACGCTGCTCCGGACGGCCGACGCGTTCGGCGCCGGTGTGGCCCTCTCGCCCGAGTGCGCAGATCCCGACCGCGCCGCGCGCGCTGCGCGCGTCGGCCGGGGCGATCTTCCGCGTGCCGCTCTGCCCGTGGGAAGAGGTGCCCGACCGCAAGGTCGCGCTCGTCGCGCACGGGGGCGACGCGCTGTCCGACGTGACGCTGGAGCCGCCGCTCACGCTCCTCCTCGGCTGCGGAGCGCGAGGGGCTTCCCGACGAGCTTGTGACACAGTGTCACGAAGCGACGATCCCGACGCCGGGGCCGGCCGAGTCGCTCAACGTGGCGGCTGCCGGTGCGATCGCCCTCTACGAGCTCACGAGCCGCTCGTAGCCCCGAGACTCCCTACGCGCCGTCGGGCGTGCGACCATGGTTGAGTGGCGATGGAGGACTGGGCGGCGCCACCCGAAGGTGGGCGCGGACGCGCTCGGCGAGCGCGTGCGGACGCTGCGGCGCTCGGCCGGGCTGAGCCAGGCGGAGCTCGCCGGAGGGCGCTTCTCGAAGGAGTACGTCAGCCAGATCGAGCGCGGCAAGACTCGGCCGACGCGCGAGACGCTCGAGTGGCTGGCCGGGCGGCTCGAGACGGACACCGAGTACCTGGAGCACGGCGTCACGCGGGCCGATGCCGAGCGCCTCGAGGCGGACACGCGCGCCGCGGAGCTCATGCTCGAGGCGCACGAGTACGACGAGGCGCTGCAGTCGTTCCGCGCTGCGCGCGAGGACGCGACGGCCGCCGGCACGCCCTCGCTCGCGCTCCGTCTCGTCACCGGAGAAGCGTGGGCGCTCGTGCGGACCGGTCGGCTCGAGGAGGCGATGGCCGTCCTCGAGGCAGCCGCCGCGGTCGCGGTCTCCGTGGGGTTCACGGACACCGACAGGGCGGAGGTCGTGTTCCTCGTCGGCGTCGTCCGCTATCACGAGTCGAGCATCGCCGAGGCCATCGTGCTCTTCGACCAGGCGCTCGTTCTCGCCGAGGGCTCGGGCCCGCGCTCCGATCGCCTGCGGTCGGACATCTTCCACTGGCGCTCCCGCTGCCATCGCCGTGACCGCGACTGGGTTGCTGCGGAGGAGGACATCGAGCGCGCCTTGGAGCTCGCCGAGGCGAGCTCCGACTCGCGCCGCGCCGCCGACGCGCTCTTCCAGGCTTCGCTCGTCGCGCAGCGCCAGGGCCGGTGGGTGCTCGCGCGCACGTACGCGGAGCGATCGCGCCTGCTCTTCGAGGAGATCGGCGACCGGGCCACGGCGGCGCGGCTGCTGAACAACCTCGCCGGCCTGAACCACCTCCTCGGCAGCCCCGATCGGTCGATCGATCTACTCGAGCAGGCGTTCGAGATCTTCGTCGACCTCGATCTTCCCGTCGACGCAGGCTACGTCTGCTCGTCACTCGCAGAGATCCGTCTCGATCTCGGTGAGGCCGAGCTCGCCGAGACGCAGGCGCAGAAGGCACTCGAGCTCCTGGGCGGGCGTCCCGACCATCTGCAGGAGGTGGGAACCGCCGAGCTCACGCTCGGTCGAGCCCTCGCCGAGCAGGGGCGACTCGACGACGCAGAGACTTGGATCGCTCGGGCAGAGACGACCTCCGAACGGGCGAGCTCGGCGAGCCATCGCAGCTCCGCCTGGCTGGCGCGAGGGGACATCGAGACTCGGCGCGGCAACGATGCCGTCGCCGCCGGCCTGTACCGGCGGGCGGCCCGCGCGCTCCAGGAGTCAGAGGTCTAGCGGGACTTCACGCCCAGGAAAAAGGTCTCCCGACGCGTGGCGACGGGAGACCGTGTGTGCCGTGGTTTTCGAGTCGTCGTCAGCTGCCGTCAAACCAGCCGCCGCCAAGGCTGGCGAGGAGGCCGGCGATTGCCGTCAGCGAGACGACGAGGTAGCGCCTGTTGCCTTTGGTGAACATGCCGCAAGTCCTTTCTCGGGGAACGTGGGTCTTGGTCAGGTTGTCGACGGCGGGCACCCTTCTGACACCCCTGTACGGGGGATCCGCCCGCCCGGACGGTCTCGGCGCCGGCGTCCGCTAGGCCGTCGGGGCGCTATGCGAACGCGCTGACGCGTGCGAGAGCGCAGCGCTTCGCCTCGTCCGCGTCGGCCTCGTCATCCAGAGCAGGGTGCCACGGCGCCCGCGCGGGCACCAGATGGCTCTTCGAGACACGGCCACCTCGGCCAGTGCGAAGAGAGGCTGGCTTCGAGCGTCCTCGACTCCCGCGATCGGATCCGAGCGCGAGCGGATTCCGATCTGCGGAACGACTCAGCCGAACCCGCCTCCGCCTCCTCCTCCGCCGCCTCCACCGCCGCCCGAGAAGCCGCCGCCGCCTCCGCCGGCACCGGAGTTCGGAGGAGCGAGCGCGCTTCCGAAGCCGGACGCGAGATCGCCGATCGAGAGGCTCGAGGCGCCGGAGCCGAGGTCGCCGTGCGGTGAGATCCAGTAGATGGTGCTCGCCTCGTGGAGTGCCTCCGGCATGTGTAGCTGCGCGCCCTGGAGCACCCGCTCGGCGATGCCGAACGTGATGCCGTACACGAGGTAGCGCTCCCACAGCGCGAGCGTTGCCGGTGGCGCCTCCTGGAGGCGGGGGAAGTCGGAGAGGTAGCGGCGGAACGCCTCCCAGCGCTCGGCCTCCTCCTGTCCGGCTCGCGTTCGCCTCTTCCACGCGCGCCGGTTGAAGAGGAGCGCCCCGAGGCAGAGCGCGGCGTTCGCGATGAGGCACGCGCCGATCCCGACGAGCACGACGTCGGAGTAGCGTGGATAGACCGGTCGCCAGTCGCGCACGGCGAGGTAGACGAGCAATGCGCCCGCGAGGCCGAAGACGACTCCTGCAGCGACGAGCGGGATGGCGCCCCTGGAGCGGAACCAGCCGAGGCGGCCCGCCTCGTCGGCGACGTGTTCCTTGAACGACGTGAAGCGGGCGTGCATCGACTCGCGCTCGTCCTCGATCTGCTCCCGGAAGCGCGAGAGCCGCTCGCTGCCGCCGTCGAGCACGCCGTCGATGACGTTGGCGGCGTCGCGTTCCCAGGCGCGGAGCTCGCGGTTCTCGCCGGCGGAGATCTCGAGGTCGGAGATGGTCTCGTGGCGCAGCCCTGCCCAGATCGGGCGCTCCGTCGTCGTGGGCACGGCCTTGTAGGCGCCTCGCCGGACGAGGTCGAAGAGTGTCGCGGTGAACTCGTACGAGCCGGCGTCGCCTCCCTGCCGCAGGAGCGTCGGCACGAGCGCGGGCTCCGTGTCCGTCGGCGGCTCCTGCTCGTACTCGCGGTCGTAGCCCGTGCTTCGCTCGCGCCCCATGAACCAGAAGACGGCGAGGATGACGAGAAGCGCCGGGATGGTTGCGAGGCCGAGCAGCACGAGGCCCGTTCGAAGCGGGTGAGCCTTGAGCGACTCGATCCGATCGTGGTCTCGTCGGTAGCTGTCGGCGTCCGCGCGCTCCTCCTCGACGATCCGGTCGAACCCGTTCCCTCGCGCGACTCGCATTCCCGTCGTCGACGAGAACGCGGATCGCGGGATGAGCGTTCGCAGCTCCACGAACTGATGGGCGGGAACCGAGACGGCGCGGAGGGTCGCGCGGGTGCCGACGAGCTCGACATCGCCGCGAACCCACACGGGCTTGCCCCACGCGCGCAGGATCTTCCCGGGGGCCGTCTCGACGCCGACGAGGCGGCCGAGCGGCTCGTCCCACTGGTCGCCCCAGACCTTCAGGTTGACGTCCACGACGTCGTCGTAGGCGACCGCGAGCCCGCGAAGCGTGTACGAGATCGTGAACGCACGCGTCTGGTCGCGGGCGTCGAAGTACCAGACGATCCTCACGGTGTCGCCGCGACGTTCGACGCCGTAGGTGCCCCGCGTCCCCTCCTCGAGCGCCGTGTCGTTACCGCGCGTGAAGGCGATGCCTCGCTCGACTACGAGCGGGTTCACGAGCGACTCCCCGGGGCGGAGGGGGATGTCGCGATAGCCGAAGTGGAAGTCGCCCGAGAACGCGACCTCGAGGCGCTCGCTCACCCCGATCGAGCCGTCCGTCTGCACCTGGACGCCGACGTCGGCGGAGAGCAGCGAGAAGCTGTCTGCCGAGGCTGCGGCAGGGAATGCGAGAGCGACGCCGAGGACCAGGCACGCAACCAGCAGTCGATGCGGCCGCGCCCGCGAAGCGGGCGCCTCTAGGGGTCTTTGCGCGGCCGGAAGTCCTGCGCTCGCAGGTTTCCGGTCTTCCGCACTCAAAAATCCACTCGCGGTACGTCTCGTTGGGCCTGGTCCTCGACTTCGAAGAACTCGCGTGTGGTGAAGCCGAACGGCCCTGCGAAGAGCGCGCCCGGGAACGTCTGGATCGCGTTGTGGTACGTGAGCACCGTGTCGTTGTAGACCTGCCGGCTGACGGCGACCTTGTCCTCGGTCTCCGAGAGCTGTGCCTGCAGCTGCTGGAAGTTCTCGGTCGCGCGCAGCTCGGGATATGCCTCCGCCACCGCGAACAGCCTGCCGAGGGCCTGGCTGAGGATTCCCTCGGCCTGCGCGGCCTCGGCGGGCCCCTGTGCCTGCTGTGCCGCTGCACGCGCGTTCGTGACCGCCTCGAAGGTCTCGCGCTCGTGCGAGGCGTAGCCCTTGACCGTCTCGACGAGGTTCGGGATGAGGTCCCAGCGCCGCTTGAGCTGCACCTCGATCTGCGCCCAGGCGTTGTCGACCCGGTTCCGGAGTCGGACGAGGTTGTTGTAGAACCAGACGGCGACGAGCGCCAGAAGGACGAGCACGACGAGGATGACGATGACCCAGACCATCGCGCCCGACTCTAGATGATCGACCGGTAATCGAGCCGATGCGGGGATGGCTGCGACCGATCGCCGGAGGGCGCCGCCCGATCGAGCGCGTATCGCGATACGCGCTCGAGTGAGGGCGGCGCCTCCGGCGATGCGTCGCAGTCACCTCCCGCGTCGGCGCTTGGTTACCGGTCGGTCATCTCACGACGCCGCGTGACGAAGACCATGTCCTCGTCGCCGTCGTGTGGCCGTCCGTCGAACCAGCCGTAGACGGCCTCGACGTCGAGCTTCGCCTCGTCGAGAAGGCGGAGCCACTCGGGGGCGGAGAGCCAGTGCAGGCCGAAGGTCGTCGCCGACCCGTCGTCCGACCGGACGGACAGCGACAGCGTGCGCCCGCCCTCGTCCCAGTCGGCGCGCTCGAAGATCCCCGGCTCGCGCTCGAGCCAGCGTCCGTCCGTCTCCTCGATGTCCTCGCGGCTCGGCGAGAAGACGTCGAAGACGAAGCTGCCGCCGGGCTCGAGGAGGACCGCGCGCCGCGGAGCGCACGCAGCTTCTCGTCCTCCGTCTCCATGTGCAGCAGCGAGCGAAACGGGCAGATGACGAGCGCGACGCGCTCTTGAACGGGCGGCTCGCGGAGATCGCCGAGGCGGAGGTCGACACGGTCGGAGACGCCAGCGTCCTCGGCGGCCGCCCGGGCGACCTCGAGCATCGCGGGGGACGAGTCGACGCCGATGACGTCGACGCCCGCCCGAGCGACGGGAATCGCGATGCGTCCCGTGCCGACTGCGAGCTCGACGACCGGCCCACCCGCCGCGAGCGCTCGCTCGACGTAGAACTCGACGTCCTCGGTGACCGATCGACTCCACGGGTCGTAGATCGAGGCGATGCGGTCGTAGAGCGTCATTCGGGCTTGCGCGCGATCCAGACGAACTCGCGGCTGTCGTTGTCGAATGGACGCAGGTCGAACCACCCGTAGAGGGCCTCGGTCTCGAGCCCGGACACGTCCAGCAGCCCTTCCCACTCAGAGCGCGCGACCCACCAGAACGACAGCGTCGGACCGTCCTCGAGCGTGATGTCGACGCGGTTGTCTCCCGGCGCGTACTCCGTGAGATGTCGCTTCGGGTCGTCTCGCCACTTGCCGTCGTACTCGGCGGCGTAGCGATGGTCGAAGACGAATGCGTTCCATGCGAAGCGGCCACCCGGTCGAAGAGCCCGAGCGACGCGTTCGAAGACACGACGCCGATCCGCCCAGGTCGGTAGGTGGAGCAGGGCCCGGTACGGGCAGATCACGAGGTCGGTAGCCGCTTGGAGATCGAGGTCGCGCATGTCGCCCTCGCGCAGGTCGAGAGCGACGCCCGCCACGGCGGCATGATCGCGAGCAAGCGCGAGCATCGCGGGAGAGAGGTCGATCCCGATGACGTGCTTCCCCGTGCGCTGCGCGATCGGGATCGAGATGCGCCCGGTGCCGGCGGCGAGCTCGACGATCGGGCCGTCGGCCTCGCGGGCGAGCTCGACGTAGAACTCCACGTCGTCGGTCATGTCCGCCGCCCACGCGTCATAGACGGACGCGAAGCTCTCGTAGCCGCTCATCGCAGCGATTCAAGCAGCCGGAACCACGTTGGTAACCTCGGCGCTCCCGTGGACGCCCAGGCACTCGAGAACGCCGCGCTCGCAGCCGCCGAGGCGGCCGCGACGGCCGACGAGGTCGAGCAGGTCCGCGTCGAGTTCCTCGGGCGCAAGAGCGAGCTCAAGCTCGCGCTCCGCGAAGTGCGCGACCGCGAGACGGGCATGGCGCTGAACGCGCTGCGCGAGAAGCTCGAGACCGCGATCGACGAGCGCCAGTTCGCGCTCGAGCGAGCTGAGCTCGACCGGCGCCTCACCGAGGAGCGGGTCGACGTGACCATGCCCGGCACGCGGGTTCGGCGAGGTTATCTCCACCTCATCACGCAGATCCGGCGCGAGGTCGAGGACATCTTCCTCGGTCTCGGCTACACGGTCGTCGACGGCCGCGAGGTCGAGACGACGACGTACAACTTCGACGCGCTCAACTTCCCGCTCGGGCATCCGACGAGGTCGCCGCTCCAGACGCTCTTCCTCGACGACGAGACCGTGCTGCGCACGGAGACCTCGCCGTCGCAGATCCGGACGATGGAGGCGCAGGACCCGCCCGTCTACATCGTCTCGCTCGGCCGCGTCTACCGGCGTGACACGCCCGACGCGACGCACACGCCCACCTTCCACCAGGTCGAAGGGCTGGTCGTCGACGAGGGCATCACGCTCGGCGATCTCATGGGGACGCTCGACTATCTGTTGAAGGCGCTCTTCGGCGAGTCGAGGGAGAGCCGGTTCGTCACGCACCACTTCCCGTTCACCGAGCCGTCCGTCGAGGCGCTCGTCTCCTGCCACGTCTGCGACGGGTCGGGCTGCCCGGTCTGCAAGCACTCGGGCTGGATCGAGGTCGGAGGCTCGGGAATGGTCGACCCGAATCTCTTCGAGTTCGTGGGCTACGACCCCGAGCGGTACACGGGCTTCGCGTTCGGCTGGGGGCTCGAGCGGATCGCCGTGCTCCGGCACGGGATCCCCGATCTCCGCGAGCTCTGGCGGAACGATCCGCGGTTGCTGGGCCAGTTCCGATGAAGGCTCCGCTCTCCTGGCTCCGCGAGTACGTCACCGTCGAGGCGACCGCCGAAGAGATCGCGGACAGGCTCTTCACTTCTGCGCTCCAGGTAGACGACGTGACCGACGTCGGCGTGCCGGACGTCGAAGGGAACATCGGCCGGTTCCTGCGTCGGGCGCGTGCTCGAGGTCGGGCCGCATCCCAACGCGGACCGGCTGCGCGTCTGCCAGGTCGACGTGGGGGAGGGCGACGCGCGACAGATCGTCTGCGGCGCCTGGAACTTCGAGGCCGACGCCACCGTTGCCGTCGCGCTGCCGGGCGCCTACCTCCCGATCTTCGACCAGCCGCTCGACGAACGCGAGCTCCGTGGGCAGGAGTCGCGCGGGATGATCCTCGCCGAGGACGAGGTCGGTCTCGGGGAGGATCACGCCGGAATCATGGTGCTTACCGACGGGCCCGAGCCCGGGACGCCGCTCGTCGACGTCCTCCCGATCCGCGACCAGGTCCTCGACGTGACGCCGACGGTGAACCGCGCCGATCTCCTCTCGATGGTCGGGCTCGCACGCGAGGTCGCGGCGCTCCTCGGCGGCGAGCTGCATCCGCCGGCGCCGGACGATCCGCCGATCGTCGACGAGGAAGAGGTGGACGTCACGGTCGACGACTTCAGCGCGTGCCCGAGATACATCGGTCGCGTCTTCCGCGACGTCGCCATCGGCGCGTCGCCGCAGTGGCTGCGATCGCGCCTCCACCTCGCCGACATGCGCTCGATCTCCAACGTCGTCGACGTCACGAACTACGTCATGCACGTCTGGGGCAGCCCGCTCCACGCCTTCGACCGCGCGAAGCTCGCCGGCGGCCGCATCGCCGTTCGGCACGCGCGTGCGGGCGAGGAGGTGCGGACGCTCGACGGGACTCTCCGCCGCCTCGGGATCGACGACCTCCTCATCACCGACGGCGAGCGTGCGGTCGCGCTCGCGGCGATCATGGGCGGCGAGGACAGCGAGGTCACCGACGGGACGACCGAGGTGCTCCTGGAGGCGGCCAACTTCGAGCCGCTGGGGATCCTCCGCTCGTCCGAGCGGCTCGCGCTTCGCACCGCTGGATCCAATCGCTGGGAGAAGGGTGTCGATCCGCACCTCGCAGAGCCCGCCGCAGTCCTCGCGAGCCGCATGCTCGTCGACCTCACGGGAGCGCGCATGACAGGCCACGTCGACGTGCACGCGGGGCTCCCCGAGCGGCCCGTCGTCCACCTGCGTCCGGAGCGCGCGTCGAAGGTGATCGGGCTGGACATCCCGGCGGACGAGCAGCGGGGGACTCTTGTCGGATTCGGCTTCGACGTTGCAGACGACTGGAATGTGACCGTCCCGACGTGGCGCGCTCGCGACGTCACGCGCGAGATCGACCTCGTCGAGGAGATCGCGCGACCGGTCCTCGACCGCATCCCGCTCACGATGCCCCTGCGTCGTCACGTGCGATGGCCGGCTGACGAAGGAGCAGCGGCTACGCCGGGTCGTGGAGGACGCACTCGTCGGTGCCGGCATGTCGGAGGCATACACGTGGAGCCTTGCCGGCTCGGATCCGAATCCGAACGCGATCCGGCTTCCGAGCCCGATGACCTCGGACCAGGCGATCCTGCGAACGACGATCGTGCCCGGGCTCGTCGACGCGGCGCGCACCGGGATCGATGCCGGCGCCGAGCACGTCGCGCTCTTCGAGATCGCGCGCGTCTACCTCCCCTCCGGCGAGCAGCTGCCCGACGAGCACTGGCGCGTCGCCGGCGTCATGCAAGGCGGCTACGAGGACGTGAAGGGTGTCGTCGAGACGCTCTACGACACACTCGCGCTCGAGCTCCGGGTCGAACGCGGCTCACACGAGCTGCTCCATCCCGGGAAAGCCGCGGTCACCGACGCGGGCTGGCTCGGCGAGCTCCACCCGACGCTGCTCGAGGGCACGTGGGGCGCGTTCGAGCTCGATCTCGCGACGATCTTCGCGGCGGTGCCGGACCTGATCGTCTACGAGGACGTCCTGACGTACCCGGCAGCGCTGCAGGACATCGCGGTCGCGGTCGACGAGGACGTCGAGGTCGGCGCACTCGTGGACGCCGCGCACGAAGCTGCCGGTGAGCTCCTCCGCGAGGCGCGCGTCTTCGACGTCTATCGCGGCGAGCAGGTCGGCGTCGGGCCGAAAGTCCGTCGCGATCCATCTCGTCGTTCCAGTCGCCGGAGCGCACGCTCACGGAGGACGAGGCGAGCGCGATCCGCGGCCGGATCGTCGCGGCGCTCGCCGAGCGCTTCGGAGCCGAGCTACGTGCGTAGCCAAACCGATCGGCCCAGGGCGGCGTACACACCTCCGATGAGCAAGCTCGTCGTCGTCGCGCTCCTGCTCGCAGCGGCCGCGCTCCTCGGTGCGACCCGCGGTTCCGCCGGGCCCGTTCAAGCGACGAAGCTCATCGGGGCCGTCGGCCCCGAGTTCACGATCTCCCTGACCGATGCGCAGGGCAACCGGGTCACGAAGCTCGATCCCGGCGCCTACGAGATCGAGGTCACCGACCGCTCCGACTTTCACAACTTCCACCTGCAGGGGCCCGGTGTGAACGAGGCACTCGGGCGTCGAGTTCACGGGTCAGGTGACGTGGCGCGTGACGTTGAGGGACGGGAACTACACGTACGTCTGCGACGTGCATCCGTCGTCGATGCGGGGAACGTTCACGGCGGGCACGCCGCCGACGACCAACCCGCCGCCTCCGGCTGGTGGCGGGATCGTCACCGCCAAGACGAAGGTTCTCCTCACATCGGGGCCCGGGTTCACGATCACGTTGAAGACCGCGGCAGGGAAGACCGTGAAGTCGATGAAGACCGGGACGTACACGGTCGTCGTCCGCGACCGCGGGCGCACGCACGACGCGCACGTCGTCGCCCCGGGCTACAACCGCCGGACGACACCGCTCACCTATACGGGCACGCAGACCTGGAAGGTGAAGCTCGCCCGCACCGGCACGTTCCGGTTCCTCTGCGACCCTCATGCCGCGAACGGCATGAAGGGCTCCGCGAAGATAATTCGCTAGCGCAAGACCGGAATCCGCTACGGCGCGGATTTCGGTCGCGCAAACACCCCTAAAGCGGCCGCTACGCGGCCGGGCGCTCCGTCTCCCGTCTGCGCTACTAGACGGACTTTCCGGCCAGGCGCCAGACGGGGCCTTGCGTCACCGCGTTCTCGGTGTCGGACAGCCCGTCGAGCACCACGAGTGAACCTGTCAGCCCCTCGGCGTCCATGCGCTCGAGGCAGCGTCGCGCCATCTGCGGCGAGACGCCGTAGCCCTGCTTGCCGGATGCGCGGAAGCGGAGCGCGATCTCGCCCGGCACGCGCGACGGGTTGAGAGGTGCGCCGAGCAGCGCAGCCCGCGGGCAGGTGGTCGCTCGAGTCGAGCTCCAGCTCGCAGAGGATGTCGCTCCAGTCCGGCGGGAGCGCTGCGAGCGCCTCGTCCCACTGCTCCGCGAGTGAGCCCGTCCGCTCGACGGGAGCCGCTGCTTCGTCCACAGGCACGACATCGCTTATGACGCCGACGAGGGAGAGAGTCCCCCAGATCCGCCGTCGGTCGAGCGCCCGGAAGACGTTGCGGGCGCGCTCGACGCCGCCCTCGGCGCGTTCGATGTGGAGCCGGAGCTCGTTGCCGACGCGCCCGGGCTGCAGCGGCCCGAGCACAGCTGCGGCGTCCGCGACCGAGCCTTCGGGCGTGAAGGACACCTGAACCTCGGCCCAGTCGGCGTCGAAGTTCCTTCTCGATCAGGTCCCACTGTTCGACAGCCCGCATCGGCGGATCAGCATAATGGCCGCTCGATGACGACCGTCGAAGAGCGGGCCGGGTCCGGGGGGCGCGGCGTCTCCGAGGAAGTCCTGCGCGGCTTCTTCCGCGAGATGCTGCTGATTCGCCGGTTCGAGGAGAAGGTCGAGGATCGTTTCCGCGCGGGTGAGCTGCCTGGCTTCCTCCATGTCGCGATCGGCCAGGAGGCCACCGCGACCGGGGTGTGCGCGGCGCTCGAGCGCGAGGACGTCATCGCGTCGACGCACCGCGCGCACGGTCACGCCATCGCCAAGGGAACGCCCGTCGAGCGGATCATGGCCGAGCTGTACGGGAAGGTCGAAGGCTGCAGCAAGGGCTACGGCGGCTCGATGCACCTGTACGACCTCGAGGTCGGCAACCTCGGCGCGAACGCCGTCGTCGGCGGCGGGCTCCCTGGGATCGTCGGCGCCGCGCTCGCCTTCCAGATGCGTGGCGAGAAGCGCGTGGCCGTGGCCTTCTTCGGCGACGGTGCGACGAACACGGGCACCTTTCACGAGTCGCTCAACCTCGGGCAGCTCTGGAGGGTGCCGGCGATCTTCTGCCTCGAGAACAACGGCTGGGCCGAGTCGACACCGGCGAGCCAGCAGCTGCCGCTGCCCGTCGACGAGCTCGGCAAGCGCGCCGCCGCGTTCGGCATGAAGCTCATCGAGGCCGACGGCCAGGACGTCGAGGCCGTCTACCTCGCGACCCTCGCCGCGCGCGAGCATGCGCTCTCGGGAAAGGGCCCGGTGCTGCTTCACCTGCGGACGCACCGGCTGACGGGGCACTTCGTCGGCGACCCGCAGGTCTACCGCGACAAGGACGCACTCAAGGAGGAGAGGGAGACGAAGGACCCGATCCGCCTCCTCGGCGCGCGCCTCGAGATCTCGGACGAGGAGTTCGCGGCGATCGACGCGGAGGTGACCGCCGAGGTCGAGGCGTCGGTCGAGTTCGCGAAGGCCGGCACCGACCCGCCCCGCGAGGACGCCCTCAAGTACGTCTATGCCTGAGCTGACCTACCGCGAGGCCGTCCGGGACGCGCTCGGGAAGGCGCTCCGCGAGGACGAGAGCGTCTTCATCATGGGCGAGGACATCGCCGAGATGGGCGGCTCGATGGCGGTGACGCAGGGCCTGCTCGACGAGTTCGGGCCGGGACGGGTGCGCAACACCCCGATCTCGGAGATGGCGATCGTCGGCAGCGGGATCGGTGCTGCGATCCAGGGCATGCGCCCGATCGTCGAGATCATGTACGAGGACTTCCTCACGATCTCGATGGAGCAGCTCGTGAACCAGGCCGCGAAGCATCGGACGATGTCGGGCGGCCAGGTCAAGGTGCCGCTCACGATTCGCACGCAGGGCGGGGCGGGCTGGTCGCCCGGCGCGCAGCACGCGCAGCAGCTCGAGGCGTGGTTCGTTCACGTGCCCGGCCTCAAGGTCGTCTTCGCCTCGACTCCCGAGGACGTGCGCGGCCTTCTCTGGTCTGCGATCTACGACGACAACCCGGTTGTCTTCTTCGAGCACCGCACCCTCTATCCGATCAAGGGTGAGGTTCCCGATGAGCTCGAGCCGATCCCGCTCGGGAAGGCGCGCGTCCACCGCGAGGGGACGGACGTCACGGTCGTCGCGACGGGGCGCCTGGTCCACGAGGCGTTGAAGGCGGCGGAGGACGCCGAGAAGGACGGGATCTCCGTCGAGGTCGTCGATCCGCGGACGCTCCTCCCGCTCGACGAGGAGGCGATCATCGGTTCCGTGAAGAAGACGACGCGCTGCGTCACGGCCCACGAGGCCGTCACGCGCGGCGGCTTCGGGTCCGAGCTCGCCGCGGTGATCCAGCACGGCGCGTTCGACTGGCTCGATGCGCCGATCGAGCGCGTCGGGGCGAAGTTCGCGCCTCTCGCGTTCGCGCCCGCGATGGAGCAGTGGGTCGTCCCGCACGCGGACGACGTTCTCGACGCGATCCGCCGGACGGTGGCGCGCAGCTAGTGATGGCAACGGAGGTCAAGCTCCCGCGGCTGGGTCAGGGCATGGAGTCCGGAACGATCGTGCGCTGGCTGAAGACCGAGGGAGACGCGGTCTCGAAGGGCGAGCCGCTCTACGAGCTCGATACGGACAAGGTGACCCAGGAGGTCGAGGCGGAGTCCGACGGCGTCCTCCTGAAGATCGTCGTCGCCGACGGCGAGGTCGATGTCGGAACGACCGTGGGAATCATCGGCGCCCAGGATGAGGACGTGAGCGCGCTCCTCGTGGGCGCCCAGGGCGGCAACGGCGACGCGCCGACGGCGCAGGCAGCAACGGAGGCACCCGCACCGGCAGCGTCCGAACCAGAGCCGCGGGCCGCTCAGGCTCCAAGTGACACAGTGTCACAAGGGGCCGAACGGGCTCCAAGTGACACAGTGTCACAAGGGGTCGAAGCTCCCGCAGCCGACGAGGCAGCCGCCGCTCCCGCGCCGCACGCCGAGGGCGAGCGCGTGAAGGCGAGCCCGCTCGCTCGTCGGATCGCCCGCGAGCGTGGCGTCGACCTCGCGCAGGTCGTCGGCACCGGTCCCGAAGGGCGCGTCATCGCCGAGGACGTGGAGAAGGCGACGATCCGACCCGTCGCAGCGGCGCCGCCCGGAGCTGCAGCCGGAGTTCGAGGTCGTCGAGCTCACGTCGACGCGCAAGACCATCGCGCGCCGGCTCACCGAGGCCTGGGAGGCGCCGGTCTTCCAGCTCACCGTCACCGCCGATGCATCCGAGCTCGTCGCGACCCGCGAGCGCATGGTCGAGCTCCTCCGGGAGGGAGAGACGAAGCCGACGGTGTCCGACGTGCTGACACGGATCGTCGGGTCCGCGCTCGTGCGTCACCGGCCCGTGAACGCGAACTTCGTGGACGGGAAGATCCACCGCTTCTCGACCGCGAACGTCGGGCTCGCGGTCGCCGCGCCGAGCGGACTCGTCGTCCCGGTCATCCGAGACGCCGACCGCAAGTCCGTCCAGCAGATCGCCGCGGACCGTGCCGACATCGTCTCGCGTGCCCGCGACGGGAAGCTCAAGCTCGCAGACCTCGAGGGCGGGACGTTCACGATCTCGAATCTCGGGATGTACGGCATCGAGCAGTTCGTCGCCGTCCTCAACCCTCCGCAGGTGGCGATTCTTGCGGTCGGATCGATCGAGGATCGCGTCGTAGTCGTCGACGGCGACTTCGCTGTCGTCCCGACCGTCACGATGACGCTCACCTGCGACCACCGCGCGATCGACGGCTCCGAAGGCGCCGAGTTCCTGGGCACGGTGAAGGCGCTCGTCGAGACTCCGGCGCTCGCTCTCTAGCGCAGATCGGACGACCACTCGCGCGGACTTCCGATCGCGCATGGATTTCTGACGCGCCGGCGCTTCGCGGCGGCGGTGCTCGCGTTGACACAGCCTTTACGCTCTCCGCATGGTCATCCGCCGCGGCGGTCGGCAGGACGTCAGGTTCCTCCGCGACATGCTCCACCACGCCTACTACTGGCGCGAGCGGAACCCGGCTGACGGCCCCGGGCCGGTCGCCCGCTACATCAAGGGCTGGGGGCGTCCGGGCGACACGGTGCTCATCGCGGTCGACGACGGATTCCCGGTCGGCGCGGCGTGGTATCGGCTCTTCCGCAGGGAGCAGCCGGGGTACGGGTTCGTGGACGAGGAGACACCCGAGCTCGCGATCGCCGTCGTCCCGAGCCGCCGCGGGCGCGGGATCGGCGAGGCGCTCGTCGAAGCGCTCTCCGAGCGAGCACGCGCCGACGGCTACGGTGCACTGAGCCTCAGCGTCGAGCGCGGAAACAAGGCTCTGGAGACCTTCTACGGGGAGCGCGGCTTCGTGATCGTCGGCGAGGGCGACGAGCAGAGCGTGACGATGCGCCGTGAGCTCAACGCGCGCGGTGCGACCGTGCAGGCGGCTCCGAGCGACCGGCCCTGAAGACCGAGAGCAGGCGTCGGCCGGCAGGTGCTCCGACGAGCGAGGCGAGCTCGCGCTCGGTCGCCGGACAGTCGAGGATCTGGCTCAGCGGATGCGTGTGCAGCCCGCGTCTCGCGAGGGAGAGCCAGACGCGATAGCAGCGCGCGCCCGTGGGCCAGGATCTGCTCGGGAGAGTCTGCGGCGGCCGCCAGCACGAGCGCGCTGCCGTCACGTTCGAGGAGCTGCCTCGTGGATGCGCTGAACGAACGATGGAGGCCGCACGCCGCGCACGAGCGGATAGACGTGGGGACGCAGGAGGAGCGCAACGGCAGTCGCTTCGAGTCGCGTGAGATCGAGGCAGTCGTAGCTCAGTCCGTCCACTTCGTAGCGCGGATGCCTGCGGGCTCAACCGGAGCCAGCGCGCAGCTCCTCGACGACGTCCGGCGACTCGTAGAGGTGGCGGTCGGCCGTCGCGAAGAGCTCGACGAGCTCGCGCGTCGCGAGCTCGTGCAGCTCGGCGCCCGCCGGAGATCTGGCTGCGCGCGTCGGCCAGCTCGTCGGCCTGTCAGCCGCCCGTGCCGGTACGGCAGCCGGCTCGTCTGGCGCCTCGCGACGTCGTCGGGCGTGAACGGCGCTCTCGTACGGCGCCGGCGGCGACGTGAAGACGCCGACGCGGTCGCGCTCCGGACGGATGTCGGGCTGCGAACTCGAGCGAGATCCCCGCGCGACGCGGCGACGATGAGCACGGTCTCGACGAACGCCCCGAGCGAGAGCAGGAGGTCGCGCTGCGTCGGGTCTCCCGCGGGGAGCGTCCGCTGCGGGGTCGAAGTCGAGCTCGACGCGGTCCGGCCGCGTACGTCGAGCCGACCACGGTTGCGTGTTGTGCGCGGACGGCGCGCGGCAGAACTGCGGCTCGAGCGGCCGAGCGTCGCGCAGGTCGCTCATGCCACGGCCGCGCGCGTAGAACGTGACGCCGTGCGCGGGCCGGCCCAGGCGGTCGGCGTACGCGGACGAGGCCACGTTCTCGTGCTCGACGAACGTGCCGCGTCAGCGTGTGGTAGCCGGCCGCTCGCGAGGTTGCGCAGCAGCTCGCGCTCAGCAGCCGCAGGTAGCCGTTGCCCTGCTCGTGCGGGACGATGCCCTGGATCACGAAGATCGCCTCCCGGCGGTAGCGCCCCCGCGTGAGGAGCAGGCGCAGCTGGTTCAGCGAGGCTCGAGGTCGCCGTTCACCTTGCGCACGAACGTCGGAGATGTCAGGGATGCAGAGCACGAACGCGATCGGCTCGCCGGCCTTGAAGAGGTAGAGCGCGATCCGCTCGTCGATCAGGTAGCCGAGGCCGTCGACCTGGTACGCGAACTCGTCCTCGTCGATCTCGGTGTAGTAGTCGAGCTGCGCGAAGCTCGCGTTGAGCATCTCGCGGACGAACGGGAGCTCCTCCTGCGATCGTCGTCGGTTCGCATGCCGCACCTCGAGCCGCTCGGCCTCGATGCGCTCGTCGTCGAACGGGAAGAGCTCCTCGACGGGCGGTCTCGCCCTCGCCGAGGTCCTCGAGCGACGAACGTCTCGCCCTCGAAACGACGCTCGAAGCCGTGCCGCTCGTACAGCGTCGGGGTAGTAGGCGAGGTTGTACGGGCTGTCGACGAACCCGCGCTCCTCGTAGCCGGACGTGACGACGCCGCCGGACTGGTTGGGCAGCAGGTTGACGGGCCCGAACAGGCGCTCGGCTCCGCCCGTGCGCGCCCGCGCCTCGAGCGCGGCGACGAGCGCCGCGAAGACCTCGTCGTCGTCGACGAACTCGGTGAAGCCGAACAGGAGATGGCGCTCGTCGAGCTTCGCGTCGAGCTTGGAGTTCGTGTGCGCCGTCGTGCGGGCGACGACCGTCCCGTCGCGCACGATGCTCAGGAGCTCGACGCTCGCCGTGACGAGAGGTACGGCGCCTTCCGCGCGAAGAAGTCGCGAATCTGCTGCCGGAGCGGTGGGACGAACTGCGGCGTATCCGCGTAGAGGCGGTCGGTGAGTGCGATCCACTCGTCGAGCTCGCGCGAGCTCGACACGGGGCGGCACTCGACCACGTCAGGCGCTTCCTTCCGCGGGTGGACGGACGGCCCTTCGGTCTCCGTTGCTCGAGAGCGGTGAAGCGCTCGTCGTACCCCTGCGCACCATCGGCGCTCCAGAGTCCGTTCGCGTAGGTCGCGTCGGGCCGGGCGTCGTAGAGGCGGACGAACCCGGCCTTCGCGTTCCTGTCCGTCGCCCTCGACGATCCAGGCCATCAGCTCGCGGTGCAGCTTGTTCCGCGCGAAGCGGAGCAGCTGGTCCATCTCCTCGAACAGGACGACCTGCCCGAACGTGAACGGGAACTTGTAGTAGACGTAGTGCCCGCAGAAGCCGGGCGCGTGCTTCAGCCGGCGGCGGAGGCGGATCCACTTCGGCCAGTGCGCGAGCAGCGGCCGGACCCCGGAGTACTCGCGTCGCCCCGACGAAGACCGCGTTCGCGCGGCCGTACGGCGGCACCTTGCTGAGGTCGGTCGTCTTCACGATGGGCGGATGACGTAGACGTTCTTGATCTTCGCGGCCATGCCTGCGAACGGCCCGGTGCCGTGGTCGTGGAGCACGAGCGCGATGTCGGCCGACGGCAGGATCCTCCCGAAGCGCTTCGGCGAAGTCGCGACTCGCGCGAGGCGCAGGTAGTCGACGAGGCCCGAGCCGCAGCCGCTCGGCCGCTGCCTCGCGCTCGAGCCGCGCGCCCTCGCGGAGCTGGACGTGCACGACGGGCCTCGACTCGAGCGCGGGCGACTCTTCGAGCTCGAGGCAGAAGCTCTCGATCGCCGCGGCGACGCTCCTCGTCGCGGTAGAGGCCGTACTCGACGTCGATCGGATAGATGTTCGCGCCCATGTAGGAGATCGTGCTGTCGCGCCGGCCGAAGAGGAAGAAGAACGGCGCCGCCCAGCTCTGCGGCAGCGGCGCCCCGTCGTCGACGACGCCGAGCGCCGCCGAGTCGTCGAACGACGTCCGCGCGCGTCATGCGTCAGCCCCTCGTCGCCGACGTTGTAGCGGAGCTTCGGCGAGAGCACGGAGCTGTTGTTGAGGGTCACGACGGCGTCGCCGGCGCTCGTTGACCTCGATGTAGTTCTCGAGCGGGTTGTACTGGAACACCATCGGGATACGCGTCCTCGCCCGGCCCGAGCAGCGCCTCGCGGACGTCCGTCCGCTCGACGAGCAGCTTGCGCACCCAGACCGAGAGGTCGGTCTCGCCGGCGATCCCGACCTGGATGTCCGAGGCGCCGTAGCCGGAGCGCACCTTGACGAGGCGCCGCTCGAGGTAGTCGCGCATCGCCTCCGTCATCCCCTCGCCGCCCACGGCGCCGTAGACGCGCGTCCGCTCCCAGTCGAAGCCGCGCTCGTCGAGCGCGTCGACGACGTGCTTCAGGAACGGCGGATAGGCGGTGACGAGGTAGTCGAACTCGTCGCCGAAGACGCTCGATCGTGTCGACGACCTTCTCGAGGTCCGGCCCGGTCGACTTGACCATCGCAGACCTTCGAGAGCGCGATCCCCATGTTCGTCCCGGTCGCCCATGCCCCCATCGAGAACGCGTTGATGGCGAACAGTGCGCTCGGTCGGGAACGTGAAGCGGATCCAGTTGGCCGTGTTCAGGTGGACGTCGCGCAGCTCTCGCTCGCGACCGGAGCCAGTTGAACGGCGTTCCCGACGAGCCGGCGGACTCGTCGACGACCGTGCCCGCGATCGGGATCCGTCCGTTGCCGGCAGCGCTCGGCGAACGGGTAGCGCTGGACGTAGTTCTCCTTCGTCGTCTCCGGGAAAGCGCGTCGAGCTCGAGGATCCGGAAGACGTACCCGTTGTCGGCGAGGAACTGCGCGTACGCGGGGACGCGCTTCTTCGCCAGCGCGCAGATCAGGTAGGCGTTGCAGTCGCCCGAGCGACTCGGCCCGGGAGCTCGAGTGCTGCGAGAGCCAGTACCAGAGCCGGTAGTGCGAGCGGACGAAGCGGTACAGGCCGCTGAACGCAGCGTTCAAGAGGGTCAGGTAGCCGAGTCGCACCCAGTTGAGCGGCGGCCGAGACCAGATCCGCCAGTGCCCGCGCTCTTGGCGCGGCGGGCTCGTAGTCGTCGTGTCGGGGGTGGTGGGCGTCATCGGATCAGAGGCTAGGCGGGGGCCGTGATGCCATACATCGGGAGAATCCCGATCTGCTCTTAGCGGCAGAGGCGAATGCCCTCGGTAGGATCGAGCGCATGGAGTTCGACGTCGCCGTCCTCGGTGGCGGCCCTGCGGGCTACACAGCGGCGATCCGGGCGGCGCAGCTCGGCGCGCGCGTTGCGTGCGTGGAGCGCGAGGCCGAGCTCGGCGGCACCTGCCTCCGGGTGGGCTGCATCCCGACGAAGGCGTGGGTCTCGACTGCACATGCGCTCCACGCTGCGCGCGAGATCGATCCCAAGCTCGGTGTCGTCACCGGCGAGCCCGAGCTCGATTTCGCGCAGGCGAACGAATGGAAGGCGCAGGTCGTCAAGCAGATGACGGGCGGCGTCGCGTCGCTCTTCAAGGCGAACAACGTCCAGTGGCTCGAGGGCAGCGGGCGCTTCGAGGATGCCCGGTCGATCACCTTCGACAAGGGCGAGCTCGGCATCAGCTTCAAGAGTGCGATCGTCGCGACCGGCTCGTATCCGATCACGCCGCCGATACCGGGCCTCGAGTCGCCGCGCTGCGTCGACTCGACGGGTCTTCTCGCGCAGACCGAGGTGCCCAAGCGGCTCGTCGTGCTCGGCGGCGGCATCATCGGCTGCGAGTTCGCGTCGATCTTCGAGCGCTTCGGGACCGAGGTCACGATGATCGAGATGCTCGAGACCCTCATCCCGCAGGAGGACGCGGACGCGACGAGCGAGCTGCGGAAGGCGTTCGCGCGACGCGGGATCGTCGTGCACCTCGGCAAGCAATGCACGAAGGTGGAGGACACGGGCAGCGGGCTCGTCGTGCACTTCGGAGAGGGCGAGACTGCGGAGTGCGACCTCATGCTCGTCTCCGTCGGACGCGTACCGCTCGTCGACGACATCGGGCTCGAGGCGGCGGGTGTCACGTTCGATCCGCGCGCGGGCATCGGGACGGACGCGCATCGCCGTACGTCCGTTCCGCACATCTACGCCGCCGGCGACGTCGCGGGCTACTGGCAGCTCGCGCACACGGGGTTCCGCGAGGGCGAGATCGCAGCGGAGAACGCGACCGGGCACGACGCGCAGATGCCGGAGTCGCCTGCCGTGCCCCGGCCGATCTACACGGATCCGGAGATCGCGGGCGTCGGCCTCACCGAGGAGCAGGCCGCGGAGAAGTACGGTGCGGACAAGATCGCTGACGGGCCGCTTCCCGTGGGTCGCGAACGCACGGGCTGTGATGTCCGGCGAGGCTCAAGGGTGGATCAAGACCGATCCACGAGTCGAGCTACGGAGAGCTCGTCGGTGTCGTCATCGTCGGGCCGCACGCGACCGACCTCATCGAGGCCGCCGTCGTCGCGCTCGATGCGGAGTCGACGATCGAGACCGTCGCCGACGGGATCGCTGCCCACCCGACGCTGGGCGAGGGGCTGAAGATCGCAGGTCAGGTTGCGCTCGGTCGCGCGATCGACCTGCCGCCCCGGCGCAGATAGCGCAACCCCGGTACCCTGCGACCGATGAAGATCTACACGCGAAAAAACGCCGCGGTCGGCTACCTCACGCTCAAGGCGATCCAGCGCTCGAGGGATAAGAAGCGCAAGCGCCGCAGCGGCTTGAAGGTCGCCGCGTACGTCGGTCTGGGGCTCGTCTCCGCCGGGATCCTCGCCGCCGCGCTCGCGATCGCGCTCAAGCGCCGGTCGGGTGACGTCGAGGTCGCCGGTCTCGAGGGCGAGACCGAGATCGTCGGCGAGTTCGTCACCGCACCGGAACCCCTTCCGGCAACGTGAGCTCGAGCGAGGCCGGGGCCGGCGGATCGCCGATCCGCCCGGTTCTCGACGGGCTCGTTCCGTACGAGCCGGGGAAGCCGGTCGAGGAAGTCCAGCGCGAGCTCGGGCTCGAGCGCGTCGTGAAGCTGGCCTCGAACGAGGGGCCGTACGGGCCGTTTCCCGCCGCCGAGGAGGCGATCGCCAGTGCGACGCTCGACCTCAACCGCTATCCGGACGGCGGCGCCTGGCGCCTCCGCAACGCGCTCGCCGAGCGGCACGGGGTCGGCTTCGAGCAGGTGACCGTCTGCGCGGGCGCCGACGCGGTTGTCGGCTACGTGTGCCTGGCGACGCTCGACCCTGGCGACGAGGCGGTCACCGGCTGGCCGTCGTTCGCGAGCTACGTCATCGACCCGTTGAAGCTCGGCGCCGTTCCCGTTCGCGTGCCGCTGGTCGACGAGCGGATCGACCTGGAGGCGGTGCTGGCCGCGATCAGCTCGCGGACGAAGCTCGTGTTCATCGCGGCGCCGAACAACCCGACGGGCACCACCAACACACGAGCGCAGCTCGACGGGTACTTCGAGCGCGTACCCGAGCACGTCCTCACCGTTCTCGATCAGGCGTACTTCGAGTATCTGGACGAGCCCGACTACCCCGAGGGTGTCGCGGAGTATCTCGCCCGCGGACACCGAGTACTCGTGCTGCGTACGTTCTCGAAGATCTTCGGCCTGGCCGGGCTGCGGGTCGGCTACGGCATCGGGCCCGCGGACGTGATCACGGCGATCGGCAAGGTCCGGCGCGCCTTCGACGTGACGTCCGCCGGGCAGGAGGCGGCGCTTGCGAGCCTCGACGACGCGGCCGAGATCGCGCGGCGCCGAGCTGTGAACAAGGAGTCGATGGCGCTCCTCCAGGACGTGCTGCGCGAGCATCGCTTCGATCCGGCCGGCCCGGCCGTCGCGAACTTCCTGTTCGTTCGGGTCGGCGACGCCGATGCCCTCAACGACGCGCTGTTGCACCGTGGCGTGATCGTGCGGCCGATGCGCTCGTTCGGAGCACCCGATGCCCTCCGGATCACGGCCGGCACGCCCGAGGAGGTCGCGTTTCTCGGCGGCGCGCTCGCCGCGCTCGATCTGCCGGTCGCGGCTGCGACGTGACGTTCGCGTTACGTCTTCATGGAGGTTCGTAGGGATCCGGGTGGCGAAGGGCGAACCACGGCCTGACACTCGGCTATCCTCCGCCGACGGGCGCCCGTCGAGGCGCTCGTGGCTCCTTTGAGACCCCTCGAAGGAGCCGTGCAACCGGACTCCTTATGCGGACCACCCTGAAACGAGGACTGGGGCGCGGAGCCGCTCCGAACGGAAACGGGAAGGCGGTGCTGCCGCCCGGCTCGAGCTCCCCCGTGACCTTCTACCGGCAGCCCGAGCGCTCGTCGCGCTCGCGCGCGAGGCTGATCGGCCAGGTCGCGATGTGGCTCGGGATCGCATGCCTCGTCGTCGCGACCGGGACCGCCGGGGGCGCCTATCTCTACTTCCACGAGTCCGTCGCTGCGGTCGCAGCCAAGACGCCCGAGGTGCGCCGGGCGGCGCGGACGCTCGATGTCGCGCTTCCGGGGCAGCCGGCGGTCGCGCTCGTCATCGGCTACGACCATCGCAAGGACGACGGCGGCCCGAACACGTCGGGGCGTTCGGACACGCTGATGCTCGTCCGGGCCGACCCGTCGTCGGACTCGATCTCGCTCCTTTCCTTCCCGCGCGACATGCGCGTGGAGATCCGCTGCCCGGGCCGTACCGGGTACTTCGACAAGATCAATGCCGCGTACGCGACGTGCGGACCGCAGGGCTCGCTGCAGACCGTCCGCGCGCTCACCGGAGTGCAGATCAACTACCTGATCACGGTGAACTTTCGCGGCTTCCGCCAGATCGTCGATCGCCTCGACGGGGCATGGATCGACGTCGACCGCCGGTACTTCAACGATCGCGGCGGCCCGTTCGGGTACGCGAAGATCAACCTCCGCCCGGGGTACCAACAGCTCACGGGGCGGCAGACGCTCGACTACGTCCGCTACCGGCACACGGACTCGGATCTCTACCGCGTCGCTCGGCAGCAGCAGTTCGTCAAGGCATTCAAGGGTCAGGTGCAGTCCAGCTTTGCCCCTCTCACGCTGCCCAAGGTCGTGAACGCGATCACGAAGAACGTCGAGGTCGCGCAGGGTGGTGGGCGCGACGTCAGCGGTGACACCGTCCTCTCGTACGCGCTCTTCGCCTACGGCCTGCCGAAGGGGCGCGTCTTCCAGACGCGCATCGAGGGCCTCGAGGGCTTCGCCGACCTGACGACGGACTCGGAGAACATCACGAAGGCGGTCACGGCCTTCACCCATCCGGACGTCGAGTCGTCCGAAAAGGCGACCGCCGTCGCCCTCGGCGAGAAGCTGAAGACGCGCACGCCCGCGCCGCGCGCGACGACCATCACCGTGCTGAACGGGAACGGCGTCGAAGGCTCCGCGACGACCGCCGGCTACCAGCTCGGCCAGCGCGGCCTATCAGGTGCTCACTCCGCCGAACGGCTTGCCCGCCAACGCGCCGTCGTTCGACTACTTCCGGACGAAGGTGTACTTCGACAAGTCGCGGCGCGGCGCGCAGGAGGCCGGCAAGAAGGTCGCGAACCTCTTCGCCTCCGTCGAGCTCGCGCCGCTTCCTCGGCAGCTCTCGCAGCTCGCGCAACGGCGCGATGCTGGTGGTCATCGTCGGGCAGACGTTCCACGGGACCCTCGCATCGGCGCCGATCGACGCGACTCCCAAGCGCGAGCGGCCGAACATCACCTACGGGCCGAACGCGTCCATCGACGAGCTCCGCGAGCGGCGCAGGCGCGTCCCGTTCCCGCTGATGGTCCCGACCGTCATCGAGCGCAGCTCGTGGACGGACTCGACGATGCCCGCGCGGTTGTACTGGATCGACCCCGGCGAGAAGCACAAGGCGCTCCGGCTCGTCTACCGGATGGGGTCGAACGAGTACTGGGGCGTCCAGATGACCGACTGGGACGACGCGCCGGTGCTCGCGGACAAGAGCCTGACGCGCAGGATCAAGGGGCGCACGTACGACCTCTACTACAACGGCGCGAAGCTCCACATGGTCGTGCTGCGCACGCCGAAGCGGCAGCTACTGGGTCGTCAACACGCTCCTCGATCGGCTGTCGAACGAGACGATGCTCGCCATCGCCAAGGGCCTGAAGCCGCTCGGCTCCGTAAAGGCCAAGTAGTGCGGATCGCGGTCTTCGGCGCCGGGTACGTCGGCCTCGTCACCGGCGCGTGCTTCGCCGAGCTGGGGCACCACGTCGTCGTCAGGGACGTCGTCGAGGCGAAGATCGACGCGCTCCGCGACGGGCGAGTCCCGATCCACGAGCCCGGCCTCGACGAGCTCCTCGCGAAGAACCGCGAGCGCCTGAGCTTCACCACCGACGTCGCCGAGGCGGTCGAGGGCGCCGACGTCGTCTACATCGCCGTCGGGACGCCGCCGACCTACTCGGGCGACGCCGACCTGTCGGCCGTCTGGACGGTGGTGGACGAGCTGCCCGCAGGTCGACCGCCGCATCGTCGTCGCGATGAAGAGCACGGTGCCCGTCGGGACGGGCCGAGCGGTTCGGCACCGGCTCGACGAGCGCGGGCTCGCGAACGTCGGCTACGTCTCGAATCCCGAGTTCACGGCCGAGGGGACGGCCGTCCACGACTTCCTGGCAGCCGGACCGTATCGTGATCGGCGCGTTCGACGCAGCCGACGGCGACGTCGATCGAGGCGCTGCACGAGGGCATCGACGCTCCGATCGTCCGCTGCGACGTCCCGTCTGCGGAGATGGTGAAGCTCGCCGCGAACGCCGCGCTCGTGACGCGGATCTCGTTCATCAACGAGATCGCCAACGTCTGCGAGGCGACGGGCGCCGACGTGCGTGCGGTCGCGGAGGGCATCGGGCTCGACCGCCGCATCGGCCCGTCGCTTCCTCCGCGCCGGCATCGGCTTCGGCGGCAGCTGCTTCCCGAAGGACTCGCTCGCGCTCAAGCAGCTCGCGGCGAACTCGGGCTACAACTTCCAGCTCCTGAACGCCGTCATCGAGGTCAACGAGCTGCAGAAGCGGCGCGTGATCGGGAAGCTCGAGCGCCGCATCGGGCCGCTGCGCGGCAAGCGCATCGCGCTCCTCGGCCTCGCGTTCAAGCCCGGCACGGACGACATGCGCGAGGCGCCGAGCCTCGTGCTCGCCGGCCGCCTCAAGTCCGAGGGCGCCGAGGTCGTCGCCTGGGACCCGGATCGCGGACGGGCGTGCAGCATCTACGCGGCGTCGAGATCGCCGAGTCCGCGCTCGACGCGCTCGACGGCGCCGACGCCGCCGTGGTCGTCACAGAGTGGCCGGAGCTCCGCGAGCTCGATTGGGCTGCCGCAGGCGAGCGGATGCGCGACGCGCGTCGTCGTCGACGGGAGGAACCTCCTCGACCCCGACGAGCTGCGCGCGCTCGGCTTCGTCTACGAGGGCATCGGCCGCCCCGTCGCATGACCCTGCCCGCGGTCATCCTCGTGGGTGGACAGGGCACGCGGCTTCGACCGCTCACCGACCGGACCCGGAAGGACATGCTGCCGCTCGTCGACCGGCCGCTCCTCGCGTACACGTTCGAGCACCTCGCGCGGCACGGCGTCGAGCGCTCGATCATCTCCTGCGGGTACCTCCCGGACCAGATCGAAGCGTCCTTCGGCGATCGTCACGGGACGATGTCCCTCGAGTACAGGGTCGAGGACGAGCCGCTCGGAACCGGCGGCGCGCATCGGCTTCGCCGGCCGCGAGCTCGACGGGAGCTTCTTCGCGCTCAACGGCGACTCGCTGCGCGAGGCGGACCTCGGCGAGATGATCGCGTTCCATCGCTCGACAGGCGCGAAGGCGACGATCCTGCTCACGCCCGTCGCCGACCCCAGCCGGTACGGCCTCGTGCGCACGTCCAGCGACGGCCGGGTCGACGCCTTCCTCGAGAAGCCGCGACCGGAGGAGATCGACACCGACCTCATCAACGCAGGGCTCTACGTGCTCGAGCCCGAGGTGCTCGAGCTCGTCCCGCCGGGCCGCTCCGTCTCGATCGAGCGCGACGTCTTCCCTCGGCTCGCCGCGGAGGGCTCGGTCTTCGGCATCGCGCTCCCGGGCTACTGGCTCGACGTCGGGACGCCCGAGACGTACCTGCAGGCGCACCGCGACGTGCTCGAGCGCATCTTCGAGACCGAGGTGGGCGACGCGCTCGGCTCGGACTTCACGCTCGTCGACGACACTGCGGAGGTGCACGCGGACGCGAAGCTCGTGCCGCCCGTCTACGTCGGCCCCGGGGCGGTCGTGCGGAAGGGCGCGCGCCTCGGCAGCCTCGCCGTCCTCGGCGCGGGCGCGCGGCTCGCGGAGGGCGGGGTCGTCGAAAACGCGGTGGTCGGGGCGCGCACGCGCGTGGGCCCGGGTGCGAGCGTCGTCGGGTCGATCGTCGGCGACGACGCCGAGCTGGGGGCCGGATGCGAGCTGCGCAACCTCTCGGTCGTCGGGCACGGGGCACGAGTCGGTGCGAGGCAACGTCCTCGACCACGGCCTCCGGGTGGGTGCTGGACAGCACATCCCGGAAGAGGCGCTGCGGTTCTCGTGAACCGCTATCGAGACGACGCCTCGCAAGGTCGAGAAGCCCTGGGGCTGGGAGCTCGTGTGGGCCGAGGCGGAGGAGCTACGTCGGGCAAGCTCCTCTTCGTCCGCGCCGGTGAGTCGCTGAGCCTCCAGTACCACGAGGTGAAGGACGAGTCGTGGCTCGTGCAGGAGGGGCGCGCAAGGCTCGAACTGGGGGAGGTGGGCGAGAAGCTCGAGACGTTCGAGATCGTCCCCGGCGATGCGTACCGCTTCCGGCCGCGCACCGTGCATCGCGTGACGGCGGTCGAGGACACGCTCGTCGTCGAGGTCTCGACGAACGATCTGACCGATGTCGTGCGGCTCGAGGACAAGTACGGCCGCGAAGGGACGAACGCGCCCTGAATTCGCAAGCCCAGAAGTCCGCTGCCGCGGATCTTCTGGGCGCGAAGATCTCTGAAGCGGCCGCTTCGCCGCTCCCGCGGCGCATCTCGCTCAGTGGGCCGAGCGGTCACGATGCACGGCGACCGCGGCGACGACGAGTGCGACCGCCAGTCCTTCCACCGGCGCCGGAATCTGGGCGAGCACGACGATGCCGACCACGGTCGCGGTGGCCGGGAGGAGCGCGACCATCAACGAGTACGTCGCGCGGCTGAGGCGCGCCATCGCCAGCTGGTCGAGGACGTACGGGATCACCGACGATGCGATACCGACGCCGATGCCCGCGACGATCGCGACCGGGTCGACGAGCGCAGGCACCGCGTTCCGGCCGGCGAGCGCGGTCACGACGACGGCAGCCAGGAGCATCGACGCTGCGAGGCCGTCGAGACGGGCGAGCGCAGTACCGCGTGCGAGACGGTGCGCCAGCACGATGTAGGCGGCGAACAGAGCGGCGTTCGCAAAGGCAAATCCGACTCCGAGCGGGTCGGTGTCGAGGCGAACGTCGGTCAGCAGGTACACGCCCGTGACCGCGAGCCCGAGAGCGAGTGCGTTGCGCACCGTGCGGGCGCCGGCGGCCGCTAGGGCGATGACCGGCAGAAACTCGATCGCGGCGACGGTGCCGAGCGGCAGACGGTCGATCGCGACGTAGAAGCAGACGTTCATCGTCGCGAACACGAGCCCGAGGCACGCGACGGTCCAGCGCGTCGTCTTGTCGGCACGCGAGATCCGGCGCCACGGGCGACGCCAGAGTGCGAAGATCGCCGCCGCGCCGACGATGCGGAACCACGCGACGCCGAGCGGCTCGACCCGGGCGAAGAGAAGGACGGCGAAGGCAGGCCCGAGGTAGTGAAACACTGCGCTGCCGACGAAGTAGGCATGGGGCGGGGGTGAGGTCGCGAGACGACGTCCGCGGCCGAGGCCCGAGATCGCGCTCGACGTCATCCCGACATGGTCGGCGTGGTGGTGGCATAGTGGAAGGGACGATCGACGGAATTGGAGGGCAATTGGCCCGAAAAGCACGGACGAGAGATGCCATCGCCTACGCATCGAATGTGGTTGACGAAATCAACCTGCGCATCCTCGGCGAGCTGCAGTCCGAGGGCCGCCTGGGCATGGCCGAGCTCGGACGCCGGATCGGGCTGTCGCCGCCCGCCGTCGCCGAGCGCGTCCACCGGCTCGAACAGGCCGGCGCGATCCGCGGCTACCACGCGGATCTCGACCCGGCAGCGCTCGGGTATCCCATTGCGGCGATCGTCCGCATCCGCCCGTCTCCGGGCCAACTCCAGCGGATCCCCGAGATCGCGCGTGACACCCCCGAGGTCGTCGAGTGCAACCGGATCACGGGCGACGACTGCTACCTCCTGCGTCTCCACCTCCGCTCGATCGAGGACCTCGAAGAGGTGCTCGATCGGTTCACGCCCCACGGGCTGACGACGACGTCGATCATCCATTCGACGCCGGTGGCACGGCGCGGGCCACCGCTCGGAGCCGAGACCTTGACATAAGTCTGGTAAGGTTTGGCCTGCCCGTGCAACCCTGGATGACGATCGGCGAGACGAGCAGGCGATCCGGCTGGTCGCCGCGCATGCTGCGGTACCTCGAGCAGGAAGGACTCGTCGTCCCGGCCCGCAGCGACTCGGGCTACCGCCGCTACGGAATTCGTGAGCTCAACCAGCTGAACGCGCTCGCGGAGCTCCGCGCCCGACATGGTGTCGAGCTGGCCGAGCTCGAGTTCGCACTGCGCCTTCGACGCGATCCTGCAGTCCGCGCTGCCGTCGAGACCTGGCTCGCAGGGACGAGCGCCCCCGAGACCGAGCAGACCCGCCCGGCCTGGGTCGAGTGGGAGCAGCGCAAGCACGAACGACTTCTGACGACTGACGCAGCCTGACCCCGACGACGAAGAGAGGATCGATGGCAACGACACAGCGATACGACGTGAAGGACCTGGCGCTCGCCCCCGAGGGCGTGCGGCGGATCGCGTGGGCGGACCGGCAGATGCCGGTGCTCGCGGCGATCCGCGAGCGCTTCGAACGCGAGCAGCCGCTCGCCGGGCACCGCATCTCCGCGTGCCTGCACGTGACGACCGAGACCGCGAACCTCGCCCGCACGCTGGCAGCGGCCGGAGCGGACGTCGTGCTCTGCGCGTCGAACCCGCTCTCGACGCAGGACGACGTCGCGGCGGCGCTCGTCGACGAGTACGGCGTCGGCGTCTTCGCGATCAAGGGCGAGGACAACGACACCTACTACCGGCACATCGAGGCCGCGGTCGACCACAGGCCCCATCTGACGATGGACGACGGTGCCGACGTCATCGGCGTCCTCCACTCGGCCCGCCGCGAGCAGCTCGGCGACGTGATCGCGGGCACGGAAGAGACGACGACCGGTGTCATCCGCCTGAAGGCGCTCGAGCGCGATGGCAAGCTCGGCTTCCCGGTCATCGCCGTGAACGAGGCGCGCACCAAGCACCTCTTCGACAACCGCTACGGCACCGGCCAGTCGACGATCGACGGGATCATCCGTGCGACGAACGTCCTTCTCGCTGGCAAGCGCTTCGTCGTCGCAGGCTACGGCTGGACGGGACGCGGAGTCGCGATGCGGGCCCGCGGGATGGGCGCGCACGTGATCGTCACCGAGGTCGATCCGCTCCGGGCACTCGAGGCCGCGATGGACGGCTACGAGGTTCTCCCGATGGCGGCCGCGGCGGCGATCGGCGACATCTTCTGCACCGCGACCGGCGACAAGAACGTCGTCACCCGCGCGCACATGGAGCGGATGAAGGACGGCGCGATCCTCTGCAACACGGGCCACTTCAACGTCGAGATCGAGATCAGTGCGCTCCGCGATCTCGCCGTCGAGACACGTGAGGCACGCGCGCTCGTCGACGAGTTCACGATGGCCGACGGCCGTCGGATCTACCTCATCGGCGAGGGCCGGCTCGTGAACCTCGCGGCGGCCGAGGGGCATCCCGCGCTCGTCATGGACATGTCCTTCGCGAACCAGGCGCTCTCCGCCGAGTGGGTCATCCAGAACGCCGCGACGCTCGAGCGGAAGGTCTACGACGTGCCGCGCGAGATCGACGACGAGATCGCCCGCCTGAAGCTCGAGACCATGGGTATCGCGATCGACCAGTTGACGGAGGAGCAGGCCCGCTACCTCGCGTCGTGGGACGAGGGGACGTAACGAGACGCAGCCGCTGCGGGCGGAGCCGCCGTAGGCTCCGCCCGCGCGTTGACTCCTTGCGGACGGCGTAGGCTGAGCCCGTGGCCTCGCTCGACCTGGCGCCCGAGCGCATCGTCCGGCTCGAAGGCGACGCCGTCGTCCTCCTCGATCAGCGGCGGCTGCCCGAGGAGGAGCTCGAGCTGTGGTGCGTGTCGGCCGCGGAAGTCGCCGACGCGATCCGGACGCTCGCGATTCGCGGCGCGCCGGCGATCGGGGTCGCCGCCGCCTACGGCCTCGCGCTCGCCGCGCGGCGAGGCGAGGACCTCGACGCCGCCTACGACGTGCTCGCCGCGGCACGCCCGACGGCGGTCAATCTGCGCTGGGCGCTCGACGAGCTTCGCGACGATCCAACCCCAGAGCGCGCGCGGGCGTTGCACGAGGCCGAGGTCGAGCGCTGCCGCCGAATGGGCGCACACGCGATCGAGCTCGTGCCGGCCGGGGCGCGGCTCCTGACGCACTGCAACACGGGAGCGCTCGCGACCGGCGGCTACGGGTCGGCGCTCGGGGCAGTCCGGGCCGCATGGGAGGCCGGCCGCGTCGAGCACGTCTGGGTCGACGAGACGCGACCGCTGCTCCAGGGCGCACGGCTCACGGCCTGGGAGCTCGAGGCGCTGGGCATCCCCTTCTCCGTGATCGTCGACGGAGCGGCGGCGTCGCTCATGGCCGCCGGCGAGGTGGACGCCGTCTTCACCGGCGCGGATCGGATTGCAGCGAACGGGGACGTCGCGAACAAGGTCGGGACCTACGCGCTCGCGCTCGGCGCCGGATCCCACGACATCCCGTTCTACGTCGTGGCACCGACCTCGACGCTCGATGCGAGCGCCGCGTCCGGATCGGATATTCCGATCGAGGAACGCGATCCGAGGGAGGTCACGGCCCGCTTCCCGGCCCACAATCCGGCGTTCGACGTGACGCCGGCGGATCTCGTGTCGGCGATCGTGACGGAGGCCGGCGCCCATCGCGCCCCGTACGCGACATCTCTCCCCGCTCCGGTGCGTGCGTGATCGCCGTCGACGCGGAGACGAGGTCGGTGCTCGAACGGTACGGGTTCGACGAGCCGCTCTTCGAGTCGCTCCGCGCGACGATCGCTGCCGGCGAGCTCTCCCCCGAGTCGAACATCGTCCGGGGCGAGATCGAGCCGCCGACTGCGGAGGACGTGACACCGCTCCCGGCTCCCGACGATGCGACCTACGACGCCGCGCGGGCGGCGGGCATCGAGGCTCTCGAGCGCGGCGAGGTCGCGCAGGTCGTCCTGGCGGGCGGCATGGCGACGCGGTTCGGCGGCGTCGTCAAGGCCGTGCTCACGGCCGTCGACGGCAAGAGCTTCCTCGAGGCGAAGCTCGTCCAGACGGCGGCGCTCGAGAGCGCACTCGACTGCACGGTGCCGATGGCGTTGATGACGAGCTTCGCGACGGACGACGCCGTCCGTGCGCACGTCGTCGAGCGCGACCTCGGAGACCCGTTCGTCTTCCACCAGTTCGTATCCCTCCGCCTCGAGGCGAACGGCGAGTTGTTCCTCGACGGCTCGGACCGGCCGTCGCTGTACGCGCCGGGGCACGGCGACCTCTTCCAGGCGCTCCGGCGTTCCGGCACCATCGCCGAGCTTCGCAAGAGAGGTGTCCGCGTCGTCACGGTCTCGAACGTCGACAACCTCGGGGCCCGCGTCGACTCCGTGGTCGTCGGGGCGCATCTCCTCGGCGGAACACCGCTGACGTGCGAGGTCGCGCGGAAGGAGGGCGACATGGGTGGCGCGCCGGTCCGTGTGGACGGCAAGCTCCAGCTCGTCGAGGGCCCGCGCTTCCCGGACTCCTTCGATCAGGAGCTCGCGCCCGTCTTCAACACGAACACGGCCGTCGTCGACATCGACGCTCTCGACGTCGACTACGACCTGACCTGGCTCTACGTACGGAAGTCCGTCGACGGGCGTGACGCCGTTCAGCTCGAGCGGCTCTACCACGAGATCTCGGCGTTCGTCCCGACGCAGTACCTCGAGGTGCCGCGCCGCGGACCTCGCGGACGGTTCTCTCCGATCAAGACGCCCGCCGACCTCGAGCGAGCGGAGGATGACCTCCGCGAGCTCGTGGCAGCGTCACCGCTGTAGGCGCCTAGAGAAGCGGGGAGAGCGCCGCGAACGCCGCCCCGCGGAGCCGCTCACGCGCGCCGACGAGCGGCGCGCCTGGAGTCGAGACGGCTTCGGCCGGCGTCGAGAAGCGCTCGTCGAACTGACGCGCGAGAGCCTGAGAGCGGACGAGGACGTCGATCTCGAAGAACCGGCGCAGGCTCCATGCCTCCAGGTTGCACGTCCCGGCAAGGACGTCCTCGCCGTCGCGGACGATCGCCTTGGCATGGAGCATCGCCGGGTGCTCGAGGATCGAGACGCCGGCATCGAGGAGCGCTCCGTGGTGGTGCCGCTGCGCGGCCGCACAGGCCCAGTTGTTCGCGTTCGCGGGGACGAAGAGCCTGACGCGAACGCCACGCCGAGCAGCGCGCTCGAGTCGCCGGATCATCCCGCGGTCGGCGACGTACGGATTGACGACGTCGAGCGTCGCGCGCGCCTCGTCGAGCAGCCGGGCGATGCCGTGCGTGAGTGGTCGAAATCGACCGGGCGCGTTGTGGAGCACCACGGCGGGAGCGCCGTCGACGCGCTCGTCGTGGGCGGGGAACAGTGCGTCGAGCGCGTTGAGGGTGATGTCTCCGCCGAGCCAGCGGTACGTCGCGACGAAGACGAGCTGAAGCTGCGAGGCCACGGCCCCGGTGACCCGAAGGAAGAGGTCATGGAAGCGCCCGTCCTGGAAGTGGTCCTCGACTCCGGCTCCGCCGACCCAGCCGATTCGCCCGTCGACAATGAGGACCTTCCGATGATCGATGTGCGTGAGGTGGCCGATGTTCCAGCGCGCGCGGCCGTTCGCTGCGACGGGCTGAGTCGGCGCTCGCGGCTGGGTCGCCCGGACGACACGGATCTCGACGCCACCGCGAAGAAGGCGCTCGTAGAACTCGCGGCTCGAGCCGTCGGGGTCGGAGCCGCGGCTGTCCACCACGAGGCGGATCGGCACGCCCTCGGCAGCCTTCGCCTCGAGCGTGCTCGCGAACGCCTCGCCGATCGTGCCGGGCCGGAACCCGAACTGATTGATGTGGACGGACGAGCGGGCCGACGCGATGTCATGGAGCATCGGCGGGTAGAAGTTCCGACCCTCGACGTGCACCTCAGCCGTGGCGGCGACTGTGTCGTCGAATGGGAGCCTGAGGTCCGAGCGCCGAACCGGCTCGCGGAGAAGCGCCTCGGCTCGCCGCGAGAGGGCGTTGGTCGAAGGAGGGGACACCCTCGTGAAGTATTCCGACATCGCTTCCTCGACTACGTCGCCTATCGAGAGCGGATCGTGAGCCTCATGCCTCCGAACCGGTCGGACCGCTGGCTCGGCGGGCAGGGCCAGGAGCCGTCGTAGCGATCTGAGACAGACTCGTCACGGAGCCGTGACGTCCCCATGCGTACCGTCGAGACGGTGCGCATGCTCGACCTCGTTCTGCCGGAGCGCTGCGCGATCTGCGACGTTCCGGGGCGTGCCCTGTGCGAGCGCTGCGCCGGATCGCTCACGCGGCTCCGGCCGCCGGTGTGCGAACGATGCGGCTCACCCGGCCCGTGGCCGGTGCGCCGTTGTGCCGAGTGCTCGGGGAGGAGGCTCGCGTTTGCGAGCGCGCGCTCGGCGATCATCTATGACGCGAGGGCGCGTGCTCTCTTTCGCGCATGGAAGGAGCGCGGCAGGCGCCGCCTCGCTCGCCAGGCGGCCGCCATCGTGCACGAGGTCGTCCCGCCGGTGTCGGTGGGCGCCCTCGTGCCGGTGCCCGGCGATCCCGAGCGCGCGCGGGAGCGGGGCGACGTTCCGGCGCGGGCGCTCGCGGTCGAGCTCGCGTCGATGTGGGAGCTTCCCGTGCTCGACGTTCTGGCTCGAACTCGTGCGCTTCGACGTCAGCGCGGGCTCTCGCTCGAGGAGCGGAGGAGGAACGTGCGCGGCAGCGTCCGTGCTCGCGCCGCCGTGGACGCGGAGGTGTGCGTCATCGACGACGTGTACACCTCGGGAGCCACCGTCGACGATTGTGCGAAGGCTTGCCGAGGCGCGGGTGCACGCACCGTCCGGGTGGTGACCTTCGCGCGGGCGGTTCGTTAGATTGAGATCGGATTCATTCGCCACGATCCAGAAAGGAGCTCCGCCATGCAGCTCCAGATCAAGGCTCAGCACGACATCGTCCCGGACGCCGTCCACGTGTACGCCGAAAAGCGATTCGCGAAGCTCGCGCGGCGACTCTACGAGGGCACGGCCGTCGAGGTGACGTTCTGGATGGAGCGCAACCCCTCGATTCGCGACGACCACGTGGCAGAGGCCGTCGTGTTCACGAAGGGCCAGAACCTCGTCGCGCGTGAGGCCTCGACGACGTACGAGGCGGCTGTCGACACGCTCGTCGACAAGCTCGAGCGCCAGATCGAGCGCTATCGCGACAAGCGCGTCCATGAGCCGCGGCGTGTTGCGAGGAAGCCGAAGGGCGAGGTCGCAGGCGAGGAAGCGGCGTAGCAATGGCTCCGCTCGACCCGGGCCGGGAGTGGCTCGCGGCGGGGATCACGGGTCTCCAGCGACAGCGTGAGTGGGACGCAATCGCCACCGCGGAGCTGGAGGGCGGCGCCGAAGGGGACGAGGTCGAGTTCGTCGCGCTTCCGGACGGGTCGTTCGTCGTCGAGTCGGGCGCCGACGGAGCCGATCCCGGGCTCTTCGCCGAGGCGCTCGGCGACGACATCGTGGCGCCGTACCGCGCGCTTGCCGTGAAGCGGCCGGAGGTGTGGGTCGTCGGAGCGGTGTCGATCGAGGTCGGCCGCCTCGATCCCGACCCGCGCGGCACCGAGCTCGAGCTCGTCCGGAACGACTCGCTCGAGCTGACGATCGACGATCTTCCCGCCGATCCCGCGCAAGCGGGCGCGCTCGAGCGCATCGCGAGCGGTCGTATCGACGGTCCGTACGCTGCGCACGCGCATCGTCTGCGCGGCGACCTGTGGGAGCTCTCGGTCCTGGCGCTCTAGACCGACGCCGCGCCGAGCCGCTCTGCAATCGTTGCGCGCAGAACCTCGGCGATCTCCGGCGACTCGCGCTCGATGCGCCACATGTCCCGGTTGAGGACCGTGACGAGCGTCATGTCGGTCGTCGCGACGACCGTCGCCGTACGCCTGCCGCCAGAGAGCACCGCGATCTCGCCGAACATGTCGCCAGGCCCGAGCGTGCGTCGCACCGTGTCGTCCTGCAGCACTTCGGCCGTCCCGCTCGTGATCGCGAAGGCGCCGTAGCCGAAGTCGCCCTCCCGGACGAGTGCGGTGCCAGCCTCCACCGTGAGCTCCTCGCACGCCTGCGCGACGCCGGCGCGCTGTTCGAGCGTCAACCTCGCGAAGAGCGGAATCGACTCGAGCCGTGCTGGGTCCACCCGCGCGACGCTAGTCGGCGCGCGGTGGACAGATGGTGAACGGGAGGTAACGGTCCGGAGGGCCCTGGAGACGGGTCGATCCGGGAGACCAGCCGGTACCCTAGGCCCGTGTCCACGACCTCGTTCGGGAAGTTCGAGCGTGTCCTGCGCATGGGCGAAGGGCGCCGTCTCAAGCGTCTCGCCGAGCAGGCTGCGTACATCGGCACCCTCGAGCCCGACTTCGAGAAGCTGACCGACGACGAGCTGCGCGGAAAGACCGCGGAGTTCAAGCAGAGGCACGAGAACGGCGAGTCGCTCGAGGACATCATCTTCGAGGCGTACGCGGCGGTCCGGGAGGCGTTCAGGCGCACGATCGGCGTCCGCCTCTTCGACGTCCAGCTCATGGGCGGGATCGTCCTTCACGAGGGCGACATCGCGGAGATGAAGACGGGCGAGGGGAAGACGTTCGTCGCGGTCCAGCCGCTCTATCTCAACGGTCTTACCGGCCGCGGCGTCCACCTCGTCACGGTCAACGACTACCTCGCCAAGCGTGACGCCGAGTGGACGAGGCCGGTGTACGAGATGCTCGGGAGCTCCGTCGGCTCCATTCAGAACCTCATGCCGTTCACCCAGCGGCGCGAGGCGTACGCGTGCGACGTCGCGTACGGGACGAACTCCGAGTTCGGCTTCGACTACCTGCGCGACAACATGGCGGTGTCGCTCGACAACGTCGTCCAGCGCAGCCACGCCTTCGCGATCGTGGACGAGGTCGACTCGATCCTCGTCGACGAGGCGCGGACGCCGCTCATCATCTCCGGCGAGCCGGAGACCGCGGCCGCGACCTACTACCAGTTCGCGCGCGTCGCCCGCGACCTCGAGGGCGCACCCGCGACGCGCAAGACCGCGAAGGGGCTCGACGAGACCGAGCTCTCCGGCGCCGACTACCTCTACGACGAGAAGTTCAAGACGGTCTCGCCCGCGCAGTCGACGATCGAGAAGGTCGAGCGCGCCATCGGCATCGACAACCTGTACGAGCCGCACAACGTCAGCCTGGTGAACCACCTCATGCAGGCGCTGAAGGCGGAGTCGCTGTACAAGCGCGACGTCGACTACGTCCTCCAGGAGGGCGAAGTGAAGATCGTCGACGAGTTCACGGGCCGCATCATGGAGGGGCGCCGCTGGAGTGAGGGCTTGCACCAGGCGATCGAGGCGAAGGAGGGCGTTTCGATCCGCGAGGAGAACGTCACGCTCGCGACGATCACGCTCCAGAACTACTTCCGCCTCTACGAGAAGCTCGCCGGCATGACGGGAACGGCGAAGACGGAGGAGAAGGAGTTCGTCGAGATCTACAACCTCCACGTCGTCGAGATCCCGACCAATCAGCCGGTCGCCCGCCTCGACGAGAACGACTTCATCTTCAAGACGCCCGAGGCGAAGTTCGCGGCGGTGCTCGAGGACATCGTCGAGCGCCACGAGGCCGGTCAGCCGATCCTCGTCGGGACGATCGCGGTCGAGACGTCGGAGTACCTCTCGCAGCTCCTCCAGCGGCGTGGCATCCCGCACAACGTGCTGAACGCGAAGGAGCACGAGCGTGAGGGCCAGATCATCACGGACGCGGGCCAGCGCGGCGCCGTCACGATCGCGACGAACATGGCCGGCCGCGGCGTCGACATCAAGCTCGGCGAGGGCGTGCTCGACCTCGGCGGCCTGTACGTGCTCGGCACGGAGCGTCACGAGGCGCGCCGTATCGACAACCAGCTCCGTGGCCGCTCCGGCCGCCAGGGCGATCCGGGCGAGACGCGCTTCTACCTCTCCGGCCAGGACGACCTCGTGCGCCTGTTCGCCGGCGACCGGATCTACAACATCATGAACCGCTTCAAGATCCCGGACGACCAGCCCATGGAGGCCTCGATCCTCTCGAAGCAGATCGAGAGCGCCCAGAAGAAGGTCGAGGAGCAGAACTTCGTCGCGCGGAAGAACGTCCTCAAGTACGACGACGTCATGAACACGCAGCGCATGGTCATCTACGAGCAGCGCCGGCGCGTCCTCGAGGGGGAGGACCTGTCGGGCGAGGTACGCGAGTGGATCCGCGAGGCCGTGGAGACCGCGGTGACGCAGTTCACCGACGACGAGTACGCGGAGGAGTGGGACCTCGACGGTCTCGTGACGGCGATGGAGTCGCTCTACGGCACCGACATCACGATCGACGAGCTGCGCGAGGAGATCAACGTCGCCGAACGTGAGGAGCTGATCGAGGAGTTCGTCGACGACGCGCTCGAGACCTACGAGGAGCGCGAGCAGGCGCTGGGTCCCGAGCTCGCGCGGGAGGTCGAGCGCTTCATGATCCTCCAGACCGTCGACCAGCGCTGGCGCGAGCACCTCGAGGCAATGGACTACCTCCGCGAGGGCGTTCACCTGCGTGCGTTCGCACAGAAGGACCCGCTGGTCGAGTACCGCGGCGAGGGTCACGTGATGTTCGAGGAGCTCGCGCAGACGATCCGCTCCGAGGTCGTGTTCACGCTCTTCCACGTCACCGTCGAGGTCGAGCAGCCCGCGCTCGAGCCGATGCAGGCCCGGGAGAGCTCGCTCCACTACGAGCACGAGACCTCTGCCGGCGCCGACGTCATCGCCGCGGCCGGAGGAGCTGCGACGGCGCTGGCCGCCCCGCCGTCGTCCGACGGCTCGTTCGCCCAGGCGCCGGCCGTGAACGAGCACAAGGACATCGGCCGCAACGACCCCTGCTGGTGTGGGAGCGGCAAGAAGTTCAAGCGCTGCCACGGCGCCTGACGCGCGAGCCGCAGGCTCGGCTCGGAGCGAACGCTCGCTAGACGGATCCCTGAGCCGCGACGCGTCGGCGTTCGAGGTCCGCCTCGTGGACCGCCTCCGTCGCGACCGCACCAAACTGGAGGAAACGGCCGCCGAACGCGATCGCACAGGCAGCGAACCACGCCCAGCCGAGGAAGAGCCCGGCGATGGTGTCTGTGAGCCAGTGCACGTCGAGGAACACACGCGTGCAGGCAACGGCGACGGCGATTCCGACTGCGCCGCCGGCCAGCAGCGCGCGGCCGTGCCGGTTGACTCCTCGTGCGAGAACGAGCGCGGCCGCCGCCCACATCGCCGCGGCCGTCGTGGTGTGACCGCTCGGGAACGATGGGCCGAGCGTCTCCGCAATCGGGTTCAGCGTCGGTCGGACGCGGTCCAGCAGCTCTTTGATGCCGTTCGTGAGGAGCCATTGTCCGACGAGGACTGTGAGGAGGAAAACGGGAATCCACCGAGTGGGCCGTCGCACGTAGCCGATGACCGAGACCACGATCACGAGCACGACGGCGAACCAGCCCTCGCCGAGCTGTGTTATCAGCGTCAGTCCCTTCTCCGACACCGGGCCTGCGTGATCGGCGCCCCACTGCGCGACGCCGTTGTCGAGGTCGGTGAGCACGGAGCTCGTGCGCACGAGATACGCCAGCACTCCGAGCACGATTCCCCCGATAACCACGACCCCTAGCGCCAATGTCAGTGCGAGTCCGGTCGCGACCTCGGGGTTGAGCCTGCTCTTGACGATACGTCGTAGTCGGCTGTGGTGGCCGAGTTCGCGTCCGACCGCCTTCGCCGCGGCGACGCTCGGCGTCGGCGCCGCGATCGGCATCGGGTAGTGCCAGGCAACGAACGCAACCGCCGAGGCGACGACGAGAGCGACGAGGAGGAGGACGAGGAGCGGCATTTGTCGACGAGTTGTAGACGAGCGGTGTGCGTCATGATGTTTCCCTCGACCGCTCCGGGGGAAACGTGAGGCTGTGAACGCGTCGTTGATGGAGACGCCCCTTGCGCCTCCGGCGACGGACGCGGAGGTCCTGCCTGCACGCGATGAGGCGTCCCCGCTGGATGCACCACCCTGGAGTGCCGCGGAGGCGATCGGTGACGAGCTACCGATGTGGCATCCGGTCGCGATCTACCTCTCGGGGCTCGTCGTCTGCTATCTCGTCCTCGCCTCGGCGACGACTCTCGTCGGGCTGGCGTTCACGACGTGGATCCTCCCGCTGGACGGGCTTGCCGCGGCAGACGCCCGCCCCGTCGAATGGCTGGCGGAACGCCGCACGCCGGTCCTGGACGCTCTGTCGTTCGTGGGCTCGGAAATCTCCGGAGGATTCGTGATCCCGGCTCTCGTCGGGGCTGTCGTCATCATCTCGGCCTTCCAGAGGCGATGGCTCCTCGCCGGCTTCGTCCTGGCGGCGATCGTGATGGAGTCAGCCACCTATCGCACCACCGTCTTCTTCGTCGATCGCGAACGCCCGGACGTGAGGCGCCTCGAAGACCTTCCCGTGGACGCGAGCTTCCCGTCGGGACACGTCGCCGCCTCCATCGCCGTGTACTCAGGCTTCGCCCTCCTGCTCACGTCCCGAATGAGGTCGACGCGCGCGAAGGTGCTCGTGTGGACCGCAGCGCTTGCGATCCCGGCGATCGTGGCGGCTTCGCGCATGTACCGGGGGATGCACCATCCGCTCGACATGGTGGCGGGCGTCTTCGTCGGGATCGCGGCCGTGCTCCTGGCGCTCCTTCTCGTGCGTTTCACCGGAGTCGTGTGACCGTAGGCGAAAGGCACGCACGGCATGAGCACCGTCGCGGTGATCGCTCACGCCGGGAAGTCGCTCGGGGACGGGCTGCTGGAGCTCAGGCGCGAGCTCGAGCGTCAAGGGGTGTCGGACCCACTGTGGTACGAGGTGCCGAAGAGCCGGAAGGCACCGGCACGGGTCCAGGAGGCGGTCGACGAGGGAGCCGAGCTCCTGTTCGTCTGGGGAGGGGACGGAACCGTGCAACAGTGCATCGACGCCCTCGACGGCGCGGATGCGGCCCTCGCGATCCTTCCCGCTGGCACCGCCAATCTCTTCGCCACCAACCTCGGGATCCCGAAGGACCTCGAGCAGGCAGTGCAGATCGGTCTGCACGGAGCTCGCCGGAAGCTCGACGTCGGGCGCATGAACGGGGAGCGCTTCGCGGTGATGGCGGGTGCCGGGTTCGACGCACAGATGATCCGCGACGCGGAGGGAGGGCTGAAAGATCGGCTCGGACGGCTTGCGTACGTCTGGACGGGTGTGAACCAGCTGGGCCGGAAGCCCTTCGAGGTCAGGATCAAGGTCGACGGCACGTCGTGGTTCGGAGGGAAGGCGAGCTGCATCCTGCTCGGGAACGTCGGCGAGCTCTTTGGCGGGGTGGAGGCCTTCGAAGACGCGCAGCCCGACGACGGCGTGCTCGAGCTCGGGGTCGTCACGGCCGACAGCGCCCTCGATTGGGCGCGCACGATCGCCCGCACCGCGGCCGGGGCGTCGAGCACGTCTCCGTTCGTCCAGGTCACGAAGGTGCGGTCGGCCGAGGTCTCGTTCGATCGCAAGGTCCTGTACGAGCTCGACGGTGGCGAACGCAAGAGCGTGAAGAAGCTCGAGGTCGAGGTCGAGCCGGCGGCGATCACCGTGTGCGTCCCATCGGAGCCGGCATGAGCACAGCTGCAAAGGTCCCCGAGACCTGGGAGCTCACCGGCGACGACGCGCGCAACACGCTGCTCCACACGGGTCGCTGGCAGCTCCTCAAGGACTCGTTCGTCCGGCTACGCGCCGCAGACGGGTTCAGCCACTCGCGATCGCTCGCGTTCGTGACGTCGCTCGTTCTCGTCCAGGGGCTCATCGTCCTCGTCGGCTTCGCGGCTGCCTTCGGGGACTTGCGGATGAGCCGTGAGATCGTGGCCGCGATCGAGAGCGCCGTGCCTGGACCGGCGGGCGAGGTGCTCACCGATGCCGTGAAACAGGCCCGGGAGGTCGGGGCCCAGAATCGATTCCTGCCCTTGCTCCTCGGCCTCGTGGGAACACTCGTGACAGGCATGACCGCAATGGGCCAGATCGAACGCGGCTTCAATCGGATCTACGGCATCGAGCGAGACCGACCGACGCTCCAGAAGTACGGGCGGGCCTTGGCTCCTTGCGATCGGGGCCGGGACGGGTCTCGCGATCGCGTTCCTCGTGTTCGCGTTCGGCCGGCGAAGCGACACGGCCAGCGGTGTCCTGCACGCGACCTGGCCGTATGTTCGCTGGCCGCTCGGGCTCGCCGTTGCAACCATTGCGCTCGCTGCGATCCTGCGCTGGTCGCCGCATCGCCGCCAGCCTGCGTGGTCGTGGCTCGTGTTCGCAGCAGCCATCTGCGTGGCAGGGTGGGTCCTCGTCACCGTCGCGCTCGGACGCGCGCTCACCCTCACCACGTCGTTCGGCGACACCTATGGCTCTCTCGCCGGCCTCGTCGCGCTCCAGCTCTGGACGCTGCTGTCGGCGATCGCGATCTTCTTCGGGGCCGCGGTCGCAGCGCAGCTCGAGGCCGTTCGGGCGGGAGCGCCCAGGCCCCGAATCGAGCCGTCGCAGGAGAGAGCCGGGCTGCCCTCCGAGTCGACGTCCTACGCGTCGTAGATCCGACCCTGCAGCGATCCGAGAAAGCGACGGTGGCGGACGGAGACGCCGGGCAGCTTCACGAGGCGATGCGTGAGGTGAAGCCCCTGCTGTAGCCGGGCGAGCTGCTCCTCGGAGATCGGCTCCCAGCGCCGGTCGACGACCTCAGCGGGCTCGCCCCCGATGTCCTCGACGGGCAACTCGAGGTGCTCCGACCACAGCCGGAGCCGAGTGTCGCGTACGAGCTCCGCGTCGCGTACGACGACGTTCACCTCGGAGTCGTTGAACAGCGAGTGCTCGTTGAGATTCGCCGAGCCCACCGTCAACCAGTGGTCGTCCACGATGGCGACCTTGGCGTGGACGTAGATCGGGTCGCGGAGCTTGCCGGCTCGCGCGTAGATCGTGCAGGCGAGGAAACGGGCGTTTCCGTCGTCGGCGTGGATGAGGGCGGCGACTTGCCCGCGCGACACGTCTGCGCCGTCGTTCGCGTCGACGGGCAGCAGGACGAGGAGCCGAAAGTCGTCGCGAGGGGGGTTCCGCAGCTTCTCGGCCAGGTGCTCGACGATCTCTGGAGACCAGAGGAACTGGTTCTCGATGTAGATGAATCGTTCGGCCGAGCGAATCGCGCCGATGTACGACTCCAGCACCGAGAAGTCTCCGCGCGGCAGGTTCGTGTCGTAGACGTTCTCGGGGATCGTGCGGACGATCTGCACCTCCACATCACCGGCCGGCTCCGCAACCTGCGGCGTCGGAAGCTCCTCGCGCGTGGCGCCCTGCCAGCGCAGCCGGAAGTGCTCGGCAACGTCTGCGACGGCCGGTCCTTCCAGGCGGACTGCGAGGTCGTGCCAACCGATCCCGCCGCGTCCCAGGTGCTGTTGGCTGTCGTACGGGTCGCCGCTGTCGTACGTGAGGTCGATTCCGCCCACGAAGGCGACGCGATCGTCGATGACGATCGTCTTTTCGTGATGACAGTGCATGAGGCGAACGCACGAGTCGAGCTCGCACTCGATCTTCGTCCCACGGCAGAATCGCCGGACCATGGCGCTCACGTCGCCTTTGGAGGGTCGGAAGACCGGTATCGGTGCACCACTCCAGACGAGGACCCGGACGTCGATTCGCTCTGCGAGCTCGGCGAGCAGGTTGCGTACGCTGACGGGATTCTCTCCACGTGTGAGAGCGAGCTCGGGGGAGAAGTACCATCCGGTGAGGTGGACGTGCGACCGCGCCGCCTTCAGCTCCTCCGCGACACGCGGTAAGAACGTGGCCCCATCGATGAGGACGTCGACCGCGTTGTGCCCACGAGGGGGCATCGGGCCGCGTGCCCAGCCGCGCTCGTGCGCCTCGAGTGCATGCCCCCACCCGACCTTCCGCAGGCGCCGAGTGTGATGAGACGCAACCGCCTGGTCGATCGCGCCGCCAAGAGCATGGCCCGCTGCCAGCCGCATGCGACTGGTCCGACGGCCGAAAGCCGTGAGCACGCTGTCAGCGCTCTTCATCGTCGGACTTTCGCACGCTCGAGGAGGATGTGTGCGGGTGGGCGCAGGCGCCGCGGTGCCGGCGCGCGCATGCGCGACGCTGCCGAGACGGTTGGCCGGACGTGAGAGTCCGACAGCGGGCACGGCTACGCTGGGTGCATGGCCGAGGCTGACGGCAAGCCGCTCGACGAGCGATTGCAGGAGATCGGGGCCCAGCTCGCCTGGGTCCGTGATTACCTTTGACCCCGACCGCCTAGCGCAGCGGCGCGGCGAGCTCGAGGAGACGATGGGGGCGCCCGGGTTCTGGGACGACCAGTCGGGCGCCACCCGTATCTCCACCGAGCACTCTCGCGTCACGCGCAAGCTCGAGCGCTACGAGCGTCTCCAGGGCGAGTACGACGACGCGCGCGAGCTCCTCTCACTCGGCGAGGACGAGTCGGAGATCGGGGTCCTCGTCGCCTCCCTCGAGGGCGAGCTCGGGCGTCTGCAGGAGGACGCGCTCTTCGACGGGCAGTACGACGCCGGCGACGCCGTGCTCGAGATCCATGCCGGCACGGGCGGCACGGACGCCCAGGACTGGGCCGACATGCTCCTGCGCATGTACCTGCGGTGGGCCTCCGATCGGGGGTTCGACACCGAGGTGCTGGAGGCGAGCCCGGGGGAGGAGGCCGGCCTCAAGTCGACGACGGTCGCGGTCAAGGGCGAGAACGCGTACGGGACGCTGAAAGCCGAGCGCGGCGTCCACCGGCTCGTGCGTCTGTCGCCGTTCGACTCCGCGCACCGCCGCCACACCGCGTTCGCCCAGGTCGTCGTCGCCCCGCTCCTGCCCGACGACGTCCCGGTCGAGATCGACGAGGCCGACCTGCGCGTCGACACGTACCGCTCGAGCGGCGCGGGCGGGCAGCACGTGAACAAGACCGACTCCGCCGTGCGGATCACGCACCTTCCGACGGGCATCGTCGTCCAGTGCCAGAACGAGCGCTCGCAGACGTCGAACAAACAAACGGCGATGCGAATCCTTCGCTCACGGCTCGCCGAGCTCGAGGAGGAGAAGCGAGAGGCCGAGCTCGCGCGCGAGCGTGGGGCTGCGCAGGACATCGGCTTCGGGAGTCAAATCCGCTCCTACGTGCTGCACCCGTACCAGCTCGTCAAGGACCACCGGACCGACTTCGAGGTGGGGAACACGCAAGCGGTCCTCGACGGTGGCCTCGACGGCTTCGTGCACGCCTATCTCCTCGCCAAGGCTGCAGGTCAGGTGGTCTAGACGATGGGGATCGATCGCACCCGGCCGCGAAGCGGACGGCTTCAGGGGTCTGCGCGAACGGGATCCGCGCTCGCGGATTCCGTTCTGCGCCGGGCGCTGTGCACGCCTATCTCCTCGCCAAGGCTGCAGGTCAGGTGGTCTAGACGATGGGGATCGATCGCACCCGGCCGCGAAGCGGACGGCTTCAGGGGTCTGCGCGAACGGGATCCGCGCTCGCGGATTCCGTTCTGCGCCGGGCGCAGAGTGCAGGGAAAACGTCGGCTACACTGCAGCGTTCTCAAACGAGCCGGAGCGGCCCGCGCGGGCTGCGTCAGCTGACGCCCGGTGACGGATGACCCCTCGCACAGAGACATGACGGCCCTCGCCGAACCCGATACCAACGTCGAACTGCAGCCCGCCGCCGAGGGGCCGAGCGGCGCGGCGATGATCGTGTTCGAGGACGTCAAGAAGGTGTACGAGACGAACCACGTCACTGCGCTCGACGGTGTCTCCTTCGTCATCGACAAGGGGGAGTTCGTCTTCGTCGTCGGCGCGTCGGGCTCCGGCAAGTCGACGCTCATCCGCCTCCTGCTGAAGGAGGTCGAGCCGACGGGCGGACGCATCATCGTCGGCGGCCGCGACCTCGGACGACTGAAGCGCTCGAAAGTGCCGCTGCTCCGACGGAACCTCGGCTGCGTGTTCCAGGACTTCAAGCTCCTCCCGAACCGCACGGCGGCCGAGAACATCGGCTATGCGCTGAGGGTGCAGGGCCAGTCGGATGCGCTGATCCGGAAGAAGGTGCCGGAGGTCATGGACCTCGTCGGCCTCGCCCACAAGATGAGCTCGCGACCGGAGGAGCTCTCCGGCGGCGAGCAGCAGCGCGTCTCGATCGCGCGCGCGATGGTGAACCATCCGTCGCTCCTCGTCTGCGACGAGCCGACGGGGAACCTCGACCCCGACACGTCGGTCGGGATCATGCAGCTCCTGTACCGGATCAACCGCACCGGGACGACCATCCTCATGGTCACGCACGACCGCGAGATGGTGGACAAGATGCGCAAGCGCGTGATCGCGCTGGAGATGGGCAAGCTCGTGCGCGACGAGCGGCGTGGGGGGTACGCGGAAGAGTGACGAGAATCCGCACGCTCTTCGCCGAGGCCCTCCGCTCGATCGGCGCCAACGTCTCGACGACGGTCGCGTCGGCGCTGTCGGTGCTGATCGGGATGTTCCTGATCGGCGTGTTCATCGGGCTCGGCACGTGGCTCGTCTCGTGGTCCGACGACAAGAAGCGCGAGCTCGCGGTGCACGTCTTCGTCGCCGACGGGGCGACGCGGAAGCAGATCAACGCGTTGCGCATCCACCTCGAGTCCGACGAGCGTGTGAAGCAGCCGGGTGGCATCACCTTCATCACGAAGGAGAAGGCGCTCGAGATCATGCGCAAGCGCAACCCCGAGCTGACCGCCAACCTCGCGTCGAACCCGCTGCCGGCGTCGTTCGACGTCGTCCCCACGCGCGGGGAAGACACGGAAGCGATCGCCATCTCGGTCCAGAAGGCGAGGCTTCCCGCAGTCGACCAGGTGCGCTACGGGAAAGAGGTCTCGCAACGGATCCTGCAGATCGCCCGCGGTATCCAGGTCGTCTTCGGGATCATCGTGATCATCCTTCTTGCCGCCTCGACGATCCTCATCGCGAACACGATCCGCCTGTCGATCTTCGCGCGGCGTCGCGAGATCGAGGTGATGAAGCTCGTCGGCGCGTCGAACTGGTACGTCCGGGGTCCGTTCATGCTCGAGGGCGTGCTGACGGGTCTGGCCGGATCGGTTGCCGCCGTGCTGTTGCTCTTCGTCGGACGCGAGGTCGCGATCCCGCAGGTCCTCGCCCGCACATCCAGGACGACCCGGACGTGCGCGCGATGGCGTTCACGTGGACGGCGACGATCCTCGTCCTCGGCGGCCTCGCCATCGGCGCGCTCGGCCCGGGTCGACGCTGCGCCGGTTCCTCCGGGTCTAATCCCCGCATGAGCAACCGTCGGCCCGCACGCGGCCGCCAGAA
>CAVYQX010000004.1:0-51789 GCA_963770715.1 uncultured Gaiellaceae bacterium | reverse complement strand
CGTACTGTCGCTTGAAACGGCTCAGGCGACGCGGCGGAAGTGCTCGATCGTGGCCCGCACGCCGTCGGCGAGCGGCGTCGGTGTGATCGGCCCGATCAGGCGCTCGAGCAGGCGAGCCTTCGAGCGCCTCGGGAAACGGCAGCTGGCCCTCCTCCCAGAACACCTTGCCCGCGACGGCCGGAGCGGCCGACTCGATCGCGTCGACGACGTCATGGATCGTCGACGGCACGCCGGGGAAGTTCGCGACGTGCGCGCCGTCCGCCGCAGCGCTCGCCGCGAGCGCGAATGCTCGTCCGACGTCGGGTGCGTAGTCGTACTGCGCCGTCCCGCCGTAGGCGATGGTGTAGCCCTCGCCCCGCGCGGCCGCCTCCATGGCGAGAGACGGCCCCGAGGTGAGCCCCTGGTCGCGACCAGGCCCGTAGACGACGTACGGCCGAATCCCGATCGACGCGACGTCGTCCTCGTGCCAGTACACGCGCGCCGTACCCTCGTTCGCGAGCTTGAAGACGCCGTACAGCGTCATCGGCTCGGTACCACCCGATTCGGGCGCAGGTGTGTGGTCGGAGGCGTTGTAGACGGCGGTCGAGCTCGCGTACGCGAGGCCGCGGATGCGGCTGAGGCGCGTCTTGATCGCCTCGAAGACGACGACCGTCCCGTGCACGTTGACGCGTGCGCCGCGCTCCGGGTCCGCGCGGACGAACGGCACCTGCATCGCCGCGAGGTGGACGACGTTCGTGATCCCGTGCTCGTCGAGCGCGGCGGCGACCGCAGCTGCGTCGGTGACGTCGCCCTCGAGGAGCGTGACGTGCGAACGCTCCTCCTCGGACAGCACGAGCCGGAGTCGCGCGTCGTCGGAGCCGAGGTCGAACCCGACCGGCTCCTCGCCGAGGTCGACGAGCGCCTTGAGCGTCCACGCGCCGAGGCAGCCGAGAGCACCCGTGACGAGCGTGCGCGCTCAGCCAAGCGGAGCGTCCTGGTAGACGGTGACCGACTCGGTGTAGAAGTCGATCGCGGCGCGTCCCTGCTCGTGCGGCCCCCAGGCCGAGCCCTTGACGCCGCCGAACGGCACGTGCACGTCGGCGCCCGCGGTCTGCGAGTTGACGTGGACGATCCCGGCCTGGATCTCGCTCGTGAAGCGCTGCGTCTCGCGCAGGTCGCGCGTGAAGATCGCGGCGGAGAGGCCGAATCGGACGGCGTTCGCGCGCTCGATCGCCTCGTCGAAGCTCGTGTAGCGGTAGAGCGACGTCACCGGGCCGAAGACCTCCTCGCAGGAGAGCTCGGCGTCGTCGGCCAGCCCTTCGAAGACGGTCGGCGCGATGAGGTAGCCCTCGTCGTCTGCGCGCTCGCCGCCGGCGAGCACCGTGCCGCCCTCGCCGCGGGCGCGCTCGATCGCGCCGAGGATCTCCTCCATCGCGCTCTCGTTCACGACCGGGCCGACCTCGACCTCGGGATCCGCCGGATCGCCGACCTTGCCGGCTGCGACGCGCGCGAGCAGCTTGTCGCGGAACGCTGTCGTAGACCGAGTCCTCGACCAGGATCCGCCGCGTCGCCGTGCACTTCTGGCCGGCCGACCAGAAGGCGCCGGCGTACGCGGCCTCGACCGCGCGATCGAGCTCCGCCGACGCGGCCACGATCAGCGGGTTGTGCCCGCCGAGCTCGAGCTGGACGCGGCAGTCGCGCGCGGTCGCCTCGTCGCGCACCGACCGACCGACGGGAACCGAGCCGGTGAACGAGATCGCACGGACGCCGGCGTTCGAGACGATCTCCGCGCCGACCTTCGAGCCGGCGCCGGTGAGGACGTTGAGCACGCCTGCGGGTAGCCCCGCCTCGGCGAAGCACTCGGCGACGTGGAGACCCGTCCGCGGCGCCTCGTATCCGAGCTTGAGGACGAGCGTGTTGCCGTAGATCAACGCCGGCGCGAGCTTCCAGACCGGGATCGCGATCGGGAAGTTCCAGGGCGTGATGAGCCCGACGACACCGAGTGGACGACGCAGGGTGTACAGACGCTGGTCGGCGACGGACGGCTCGTACATCTCGCCGATCGGCCGCCAGGCCTCGCCGGCGGCGTAGCGGAGGATGGTCGCGCCGCGCAGCGTCTCCATGCGCGCCTCTCGGATCGGCTTGCCCATCTCCGCGGTCATGTCCTGGGCGACCTGCTCGGCGCGCGCCTCGATCGCGGCGGCGGCCTTCGTGAAGAACGCGGCGCGCGTCGCGGCGGGCGGAGCGGACCAGGCAGGGAACGCCTCGCGGGCGGCTTCGATCGCCGCACGTGCGTCGTCCGCGGTCGACGCCGGGTAGACGCCGGTCACCACCGACGGGCGCCAGGGGCTCCGCTTCTCGTACGTCTCTCCGGCGGCGCTCTCGCGCCACTCGCCGCCGATGTAGTTGCGTGCCGGGGCGCCGGTCAGGGTCTCGGTCATGGGTCAGGCTCCTTCTGGATCAGCTCGGAGGCGCGCACGACGGGGTTGACGAGCGTGCCGATCTCGGGGACGTGGATCTCGACGAAGTGGCCGGGGAGCAGCGTGAAGTTGTCGGGCGGGACGAGCCCGGTCCCCGTCAGCAGGATGCTCCCCGGCGGCACGGGGTTGTCGATGAGCAGCCACTCGACGAGCTCGCTGAACGAGCGCTTCATCGACGAGGTGAACGACTCGCCCTCGAAGACGATGCGACCCCACTCGTCGGTGACGCGCAACGTGAGGTGGAACGTCGTGCTCGTGGTCGTCCGAGACGAAGACCGCAGGTCCGAACGAGCACGCTCCCGCGTAGATCTTCGCCTGCGGGAGGTAGAGCGGGTTCGCGCCCTCGATGTCGCGCGACGAGACGTCGTTGCCGATCGTGTAGCCCGCGATGCGGCCGTTCGTGCCGAGGACGACGCCGATCTCGGGCTCCGGGACGTTCCACGTCGAGTCGTCGCGAATTCCGATCGGACGTCCCGGGCCGACCGTTCGGCGCATCATGGCGTCCTTCATGAAGAGCTCGGGGCGCGGCGCGTCGTAGACCATCGTGTACACGTCCTTGACGGCGCTCTCCTCGACGCGCGCGTCGCGTGAGCGCTCGTACGTCACGCCGGCGCACCAGATCTCGGGCGCAGCGAACGGCGTGAGCAGCTCGTACGGCTCGGGCAGCTGCAGCGAGTCGAGCTCGAGCGGCGTGATCGTCGTCCCGTCGCTCGGTGACCACCCGCCCGTCCTCGACCGGTCGCGGTCTCGACGCCGTTCGGCCCTCGAACCCGGACGTAGAGCGCCACTAGTAGACCGCCCGACCGCCGGAGATGTCGAACGTGGCGCCCGTCGAGAACGAGCACTCCTCGCTCGCGAGCCAGCAGATGAGCGCCGCGACCTCCTCGGGCTCGCCCATGCGCCCCATCGGGATGCGCTCGACCATGTAGCCGATGTGCTCCTCGGTGATCCCCTCGAGGATCGGCGTCTCGATCACGGCGGGCGCGACGCAGTTGACGATCACGCCCGTGCGCGCGAGGTCCTTCCCGATCGCCTTCGTCATCGCGATCACCGCGGCCTTCGACGCCGAGTACGCGCCTGCCATCGGGTTGCCCTCCTTGCCGGCGATGGAGGCGACGTTGACGATGCGCCCGTAACCGCGCTCGACCATGCCCGGGATGACGGCGCGGTTGCAGAAGAACACGCCGTCGGCGTTGATGCCCATCACGCGACGCCACTCCTCGTCCGTCACGTCGACGGTCGCGAGCGAGGCGCCGGGGACGCCCGCCGAGCAGACGAGAACGTCGATCGGGCCGAGCTCGCGCTGCGACGTCCGCGACCGCGCCGTCGACGTCGGCGGAACGCGAGACGTCGCCGGCGAGCGCGAGCACGCCGTCGGGCGCCTCCGCGTCGAGGTCGAACGAGGCGACGCGTGCACCCTCGTCGTGCAGGCGACTTCGCCACGGCGGCGCCGATGCCGCTCGACGCGCCGGTGACGAGTGCCACCCTCCCCGAGAACCGATCTGCGTTGCCCATGACTCGGGCACAAGCCTAGAGTCTCGACGGAGTGGCCTTCGATCCGACCCGCGACTACCCGCTCGGTGCGCGCCGCCCGGACCTCGTCAGGACGCCTGCCGGCGTCCCGCTCGACGGCGTCACACTCGAGGCGATCCGGCAGGGGACGCTCGGCGGCGACGAGATCCGCGCCACGCCGGACACGCTTCGGCTGCAGGCCGAGGTCGCGCGACGCGGCCGGGCGGAGGCAGCTCGGCGAGAACCTCGAACGCGCAGCCGAGCTCGCCGGCGTGCCGGACGACCTTCTGCTCGAGATCTACACGGCGCTGCGGCCCCGGCGCGCGACCGCCGAGGAGCTCGAGGAGTGGGCGGTCCGGCTCGACGGCTCTCGGAGCGTCGAAGACCGCGGTCTTCGTTCGAGAGGCGGCGCTCGCGTACGCCGACCGCGGACTGCTCGCGGATGGCTAGCCGCCGCTTCGCCTCGCGCGCGACGCGCGACCTGCACCTCGAGCAGCTCGTCTCGCCGCTTCCCGACCTCGGGCTCGTGGCGGCGAACGGGCCGAACGATCCCGAGCCCGAGCTCGTCGTCGAGGACGGCGTCGTCACGCGCATGGACGGCCGGGACGCGGCCGACTTCGACGTCATCGACCGGTTCGTCGTCGCGCACGGGCTCGACCTCGAGGTCGCGCTCCGAGGCGATGGCGACGGACGATCTCGCGATCGCGCGGATGCTCGTCGACGTCGACGTCCCGCGCAGTCGAGCTCGTCCGGCTCTCGCGCGGTCTCACGCCGGCGAAGCTCGCGCGCGTCATCGGGCTGCTCGACCCGGTCGAGCTGATGCTCGCGCTGAAGAAGCTCCGCGCCCGCCGCGCTCCCGGGAATCAGGCGCACGTCACGAACCTCAAGGAGAGCCCCGCGCTCCTCGCGGCCGACGCAGCCGAGGCGGCTCGTCGTGGCTTCGCCGAGATCGAGACGACCGTCGGCGTCGCCCGGTATGCGCCGCTCAACGCGATCGCCCTGCTCGTCGGCTCGCAGACCGGCCGGCCCGGCGTGCATGACGCAGTGCGCTGTCGAGGAGCGTCGCAACCTGGAGCTCGCGATCCGCGGCCTCGTCACGTACGCCGAGACGCTGTCGGTCTACGGGACGGAGCCCGTGTTCGTCGACGGCGACGACACGCCCTGGTCGAAGGCGTTCCTCGGCGCGGCCTACGCCTCGCGCGGCGTGAAGGTGCGCTTCACCTCGGGCACGGGGTCGGAGGCGCTGATGGGCTACGCGCAGGGGATGTCGATGCTCTACCTCGAGGCGCGCTGCCTCGCGGTCGTGCGCGCGGCCGGCTCACAGGGCGTGCAGAACGGGTCGATCTCGTGCGTCGCGCTCGTCCTCTCCGTTCCGGGCGGGACGCGCGCGATCCTCGGCGAGAACGTCCTGGCAGCCTGGCTCGACCTCGAGGTCGCCTCCGGGAACGACGCCATCGCGTCGCACTCCGAGATCCGCAAGACCGCCAAGCTGATGGGCCAGTTCCTGCCCGGGACCGACTTCGTCACGTCCGGCTACTCGGTCATGCCGCGCCACGACAACACGTTCGGCGGCGGCAACTTCGACGCGGACGACCTCGACGAGTGGCTGACGATCCAGCGCGACTGGCAGGTGGACGCCGGCATCGAGCCCGTCTCCGAGGACGAGCTCCTGCGCGTCCGCGAGCGCGCGGCTCGCGCGGTGCAGGCGGTGTTCGCGGAGCTGGCGTTGCCCGCGATCTCGGAAGAGGAGGTCGCCCTGGCGACGACCGGCTACGACGCGCGCGAGCTGCCGGACCGCGACCGCGCCGCCGACGTCGAGGCGGCCGACGAGCTGCTGGCGCGCGGCGTCTCGGGGCTCGACGTCGCGCTCGCGCTCGATCGCCACGGCTTCGCCGACGTCGCCGAAGCCGTGCTCGGGATGCAGCGCCAGCGGGTGTCCGGCGACTACCTGCAGACGTCGGCCGTCATCGGTGCCGACGGCGTGGTGCGCTCAGCGGTCAACGACCCGAACGAGTACTCGGGCCCGGGGACCGGCTACCGGCTCGAAGGCGAGCGCTGGGAGCTTCTCCAAGCCTGCCCGCACGTCGTCGCTCCGGCAGAGCTGCTCGGGGACGCGGAGGGCGTCGAGCCGATCGTGGTCGAGCGCGGCGAGGCGGCGAAGGGCGAAGAGCCGACCGAGGTCGTGGTCGCCGTCGGCCCGGCGTTCGCGGGCTCGATCCGCCGCACGATCGCCGATCTCGACCATCGCGCCGTGCTCGACGCGGTCTGCGAGGGCATCCGCGAACGGTGGCGGCGAGCCGAGGCTCGTGCGCGTCCGGCGCGTCGCGGACGTCGCCTTCATCGCGCACGACGGCGCCGTCCTCTCGGGCTCGGGCGTCGCGATCGGCCTGCAGTCGAAGGGCACGGCGGTGATCCACCGGGCCGACCTGCAGCCGCTCGACAACCTCGAGCTCTTCGGCATGTCGCCGCTCTACTCGGTCGAGTCGTACCGGGCGATGGGGCGGAACGCGGCCGGCTACGCGCTCGGCAAGCGGGTCGGGCCGGTCCCGACGCAGCTCGACAACTTCGCGCGCGCGAAGCTCATCGTTCGCACGACGTTGCTCCACGCGCGCGAGACGCAGGCGATCGTGCCCGGCGCCGCGCCCGTCGAGCTCGAGCTCGTGTCGACGCCCGTCGCGTAGCTACTCCTGCTGCTGGCCCCCGATGCCCCAGTGCTTCGGCGAGACGCCCTCGATGATGACCTGGATGTGCTCGACGGCCGCTCCGCTCGACTCGTGCAGCGCGTTCGTCAGGGCCTCGATCATCTTCGGCACGGACTCCTCGGTCACGCGACGGTCGTACAGCTTCACCTCGATCACCGGCATGTCCTGTCCTCTCCTTCCGTCGGGGCTCCGATCCTACGACGAGGGCGCAGGCGGCATCTGGTCGACGGGCCACGGCTTGCCGGCGAGGCCCCAGTTCTTCGGGTTGTGCCCCTCCACGATCACCCAGGTGTGCTCCTTCAGGCCGGGGTGCGTCGCCTCGCCGAGCGCGTCGGTGAGCTTCTCGATGAGCGCGGCGCTCGTCTCGTCGCTCATGCGGTAGTCGAAGAGCTCGACCCTGATCAGCGGCATCGGATCTCCTTCCCGTTAGGTTTCGGGTATGCCGGAGCGTCTCCAGCACTGCGGGCTGATCGTCGCCGATCTCGAGCGCTCGCGACGCTTCTACGGCGGCGCGCTCGGGCTCGACGAGGTCCCGCGGCCGAACAACTTCGTCTTCGAAGGAGCGTGGTTCCAGGTCGGCGACGACCAGCTCCACCTCCTCGTCGAGACCGAGACGACGAGCAGCGGCGGGCGGCGCCGATCCCGGCCCGAGCGCGACGGTCGGCCTCGCGAATCACATCGCGCTCGAGACCGACGACCTCGGTGCCGCCCGCGCTCGGCTCGACGAGCACGGCGTCGTGCTCATCGGCGGGCCGATGCCACGCGGCGACGGCTACGACCAGATCTTCATGCGCGACCCCGACGGCTACGTGATCGAGCTCTTCCAGTTCACGGGCGAGGACCAGTCGGACGCGCCGCTACGCGCTCCGATTCGAGGCTGACGCCCCGACACCGTCCCGTGTTGCCGCGCGAGGGGCTATCGTGAGAGGACGCGTTCGTCCCTCGGTCTCGCCCCCGTGGCGCTTCCGGGCGTCGGGCTCGAGCAGGGCTTCCGGGATCTGCGAAGCGGACGACCTGCGGCCAACGAAAACGGAGGTTTCATGACGACGAAGCGGCAGCAGACGATGGCCAAGATCACGCGGGAGCGCTCGGTGAGGGAGAAACGGGAGCGCAAGATGGAGAAGAAGCGCGCCGCGGCTGCGGAGCGCCGGGCGAAAGCCGATGGCACCTGGGTCGACCCGGAGGTCGAGCCGGATGCCTCCGAAGGCGAGCTCGACGCCGCGCGACGAGCTGGGGACGACGCCTGAGCTGCGGCTAGGAGGCCTCTTCGATCCGCATCATCCCGACCGAGACGATGGTGCGGTACCGCGCGAAGGCGTGGTGGCCCGCCTGGAGGAGGTACTGGTCGGCTTCGACCATGCGCGCGTAGACGCTGAGCGGCACCTTCACGAGCCGCTCGCAGTCTGCCCTCGTGCACTCGCACGCGAGCTCGACGAGGCCCTGCGCGTCGGCCTTCGGACTCGCCGTTGCCGTTCTGTGATTCGCCGCGCGCTGTGCGACGCGATGCAGGATCCCCTCCTGCTCCGTCGCCGCCCGCTCCTCGGCCGATAGGGCCATCGCGTCTCCTCCTGCCATGAACGGATAAGAGGGCGCGGGCCGCGCCTTCGGTATTCGTCCGGTGTCGTCTCAGTGTACGCGTCGCGCTCCCGGTCGTTTCCAGGGCTTCTGGGGCGCCGACTGCTAGGCTGCGCCCTACGGACGGCGCCGTCGTCCCGTGAGGTTTGACTTCTTCGGTTCCTCCTATGGGTCGAGGCAGACGGATCTCGACCAACGCTTCACGACATAGGAGTCGAATCGAATGCAGTCCTTTTCCGAGCTCGGCGTGCCCGCGCGCATCGTCCGCGGGCTCACCGAGCGCGGTATCCACACCCCTTTCCCGATCCAGGTGCGCGTGCTCCGCGACGCGCTCGCCGGCCGCGACATCCTCGCCAAGGCGCCGACGGGTTCCGGGAAGACGCTGAGCTTCGCGATCCCGCTCGTCGAGCGCCTCGAGCGGAGCGATGCGCAACCCGCCGCGCTCGTTCTCGTACCGACGCGCGAGCTCGCCTCCCAGGTCGCGCTCGAAGTGGCCTCACTCGCGCCGAAGGGCGTCGAGGTCGCGACGGTCTACGGAGGCGTTCCGATCCATGCCCAGGCGAAGCGTGCGCGGCGCGCGCACGTCGTCGTCGCGACCCCCGGTCGCCTGAACGACCTGCTCGAGCGCAAGGCGATCTCGCTCGAGGGCGTCGCGACCCTGGTGCTCGACGAGGCCGACCGGATGCTCGACATGGGCTTCAAGCCTCAGGTCGACCGCATCGTGCGGCGGCTTCCACGTGCGCGGCAGACGATGTTCTTCTCCGCGACCCTCGACGAGAGGGTCGGAGAGCTCGCTCATGCGTACACCTCGGATCCCGTTCGCTGCGAGGTCGCGCCGGCGTTCGCCGACGAGAGTAGCGAGGTGAAGCACCGATTCATCTCGGTGAAGTCGGAGGACAAGGTCGCGACGCTCGCGGAGCTCTTGCAGGAGGATCGAGGGCTCGCCCTCGTGTTCGTGCGGACGCGGCGCGGTGCCGATCGACTCGTCAAGAAGCTCGCGTTCCACCAGATCGACGCGGTCGGCCTCCACGGCGATCTCAGTCAGGGGCAACGCGAGCGTGCGCTCCGCCGCTTCGAGTCGGGCAAGGCGTCGACGCTCGTCGCGACGGACGTGGCCGCACGCGGTCTCGACCTCGTCGACATCACCCACGTGATCAACTTCGACCCGCCCGCCGAGCACTCCGGGTACGTCCATCGCGTCGGCCGCACGGGACGTGCGGGCCGCGGTGGCGTCGGGATCACGCTCGTCCTGCCCGACCAGCAGGCGGACGTCAGCCGTGTCGCACGGCTCGCCGGCCACACCGAGCAGTTCGCCTCCGGGGGGATGACGATGGCGCCTCCGCGGCACGTCTACTCGTCGCGGCGCGGTCGCTCGAAGTGGGGCAGCGCCGGCACCCCGTCGCAAGATCTGAGCTACTTCGCGGCCGCGAGCTGCTCGTCGATCCAGGCGTCGGCTTCCGCCTGATCGAGCCCGCGGGTCACGCCGATCTCGCCGGAGAGGAGCTCGCGCGCCTTGAGGTGCAGCGCTCGCTCGCTCGTGGAGAGCTTCGTGGGCGTCCCGTTCGACGTCTTGCCCTGTTCGCGGCGCACCCCGTCCCGCACGATCTCGGCGAGCTCGAGCGGATCGCCGCTGCGCAGCTTCTCCTGCGCCTGCTGAACGCGCTTCGACCAGATCTCTTCGCTGACGACGCCCTCCTCCCGAAGCGCCTTCTGCACCTTCTTCAGGTCGGCTTCGGTCGCAGGCGGCCGGAGCTGCTCCTTCGCACGCGAGATGGGGAGCGAGACGGAGAGCTCGTTCCCGAGCTCGACGACGACGACGTCCTCCTCGACGCCGAGGATGACGCGCTTCTCGCGTGCGGCCACACGCCCCACGCCGTGCGGCGGGTACGCGACGATCGTGCCGACCTTCAGGTCCACACTGCCAGCCTACCGCGCAGATACAGATGAGCGGGCGCCTCGAGCTCGTCTCGGGCGCTCAGCGCTCGAGGCCGATGACGAGCTCGCGCTCGCCTCCGCGCCACGTCAGACTGAGGGAGCCGAGGCGCTTGAGGAGCGCCAGCACTCGCGGGTTGTCGCCACAGACCGTGGCGACGAGCTCAGTGATGCCTGCGGCGCGAGCGTCGGCCGCGAGCTCGCCGGCGAGGATCGACCCGATGCCACGGTTCTGATGTGTGTCGGCGATGGCGAAGGCGATCTCTGCCGAGGCGCCGTGGCGGACGAGCCGGGCAACTCCGACCGGCTCAGGATCTCCGTCGACGTAGCCCACGAGGACGTGGTGGTCGGCGTCGACGCGGGAGAGGTTCGCGAGCTCGAGCTCGGACAGGCGTGGCTTCGCCCCGCAGAAGCGACGCTGACGCGAGCGCTCGCCGAGGCGCTCGAAGAGCGCCGCGATGGTGGTCGTGTCGCCGTTCCGCAGCGGCCGGATGGTCAGTCCTCTCACGTAGCGCGTGTGCATCTGACGACCGTAAACGCCGGGCACCGTCCGAGACTTCCCGCTAGCGGCAATTCACCCGAGGCGGTGTCGCGCGCGACGCGCGCGGGCTACGGCTGGAGCGGCGCGTAGAGGTCGATCGGGACGCCGTCGGGATCGCGGAGCTGCGCGTAGCGCTGACCCCAGAACGCGTCCCACGGCTCCTTGTCGGCGTCGAAGCCGGCGGCTCTCACGCGCTCGAACAGCTCGTCCACCTCGGCCGGCCTCGCGCACTGGAACGCAAGGGCGAGCTGGTTGCCGGACTCGCGCGTCCACTCGGGTCGGAAGCTCTTCACGACCTCTTCCGCGTCGAGCATGAACCGAGCGCCGCTCGGCAGCGTCGCCTCGATGTGGTCCTCGCCCTCCTCCGGGAAGTCGACGCCGAGAAGGCGGTAGAACGCGATCGACGCCGCGAGGTCCGATGAGACGATCCCGATGGCGTTTAGCTCGGGCACGTCTAGACCCTAGCGTGCTCGACCATACTCGCTGGATGGTCTCGCCGCACCCGGCACGCCATCTCCTCCGCGCGAAGGACCTCGTCGACGCGCGCTACCGCGAGCCGCTTGACGTGAAAGCCCTCGCGCGTGCGGCGAAGCTCTCAACTGCACACTTCAGCCGCGAGTTTCGCCGCGAGTTCGGCGAGTCGCCGCACCGGTATCTCCTCAACCGCCGCCTCGAGCGCGCGGCCGCGCTCCTGCGAATGACCGACCGCTCGGTCGCGGACATCTGCTTCACCGTGGGTCTGCGGAGCGTCGGCTCGTTCACGACGAGCTTCGGCCGGATGTTCGGGATGACCCCGACGCACTACCGCGCCGCTCACCCGCCTGCACTCACGCGCGTGTACGTCCCGACCTGCGTCCTGATGGGCTGGGCGCCGCGTCCCGATACAGCACGTTTGGAGAAGACGGAGGAGAAGCGCCTGGCTAGCGTGGCGTCCGGGTAATCCAACGAAAGGAGACGCCATGTTGAAGCAGCTCACCAACACGCAGGTGTGGGTCCACGACCAGGACGAAGCGCTCGAGTTCTACACCGAGAAGCTCGGGCTCGAGCTGCGGGAGGACGTCACCGTCCCGGAGCTCGGGAACTTCCGCTGGCTCTCGGTGGGCGTGCCCGGGCAGCCGGACATCGCAATCACGCTGATGGCCATCCCCGGCCCGCCCGTCTTCGACGCCGAGACGCAGGACGCGATCAAGACGCTCGTCGCCAAGGGCGTCGCGACCGGTCTCTTCTTCGCCACCGACGACGTCAAGGCGACCTACGAGGAGCTCAAGGATCGCGGCGTCGAGTTCCAGCAGGAGCCGACCGAGCAGCCGTACGGCGTCGATGCCGGCTTCCGTGACCCTTCGGGCAACCAGATGCGCGTCGCGCAGCGGAGGTAGCGGGAGCCGTGGCGGACGACGGCTACGTGCTGAAGCCGATCGGCGTCGTCCGCTCTCCGCTCCGAGATCGGGCGGACGCGCCTCGCCAGGGCAGCGAGGGAGCGCCCGATGCGTTGATCGTCCTGGAGCCGTCGTTCGCGGACGCGCTCCAGGGGATCCGCGCGGGCGACCAGCTCGTGCTCGTGACGTGGCTGCACGAGGCGGATCGCAGCGTCCTCCAGGTGCACCCGCGAGACGACGAGTCGCGGCCGTTGACGGGCGTCTTTGCGACGCGCTCGTCGGATCGCCCGAACCCGCTCGGCCTGCACGAGGTAACGGTGCTCGGGATCGACGGTCTCGAGCTCGCAGTCGGCCCGCTGGAGGCGATCGACGGCACCCCCGTCGTCGACATCAAGCCGGTCCTGTAACGACCGTAGGCAGGCGGGCGCATTTCGAGCAGGCGCACACTCGCGCAGCCGGCGCACCCCGCGCTTGAAATGCTCCGGCTTTCAGCTGTTCGACCATGGAGGTGGTCGTGGAACGGTTCAGCTTCGCATCCGATGTGGCGTTCGTGCCGCGCGGCGATCTACTCGATCATGTTTCGATGGCACCGCTGACAGCGCCCTTCGAGGAAGGGGCACTCGTCCAAGCGGCGATCTTTCGATTTGAGCCGGGCAGTCGGATCAGGCGGCATCCCGGGACGTACCCGCAGATCATCGCCGTACTCGAGGGATCAGGAGAAGTGAGCGGGGCGAATGGTGTCGATGAGCCGATCGGCGCAGGCGAAGCGGTTTTCTTGCACGACGGTGAAGAACACGAGATGAGGTCCGGGGCCGGGCTAACGGCGCTCATCATCGAGGGGGAGAGTCTCGATCGGTTCCGGGAGCGTCCGAAGCCTGCCGCTTGACACACGCGGCCTGATCTTCTCAAGCGACATTCCCGCACTGTGAGTGTGCGGGTGCCCCGTCTGGGGCCGTTGTCAGGGTGGCGCCGGTGCTCTTTGTTCGTGACTCGATTCCCGAATGACCCGATTCTTCGGTGTCTTTCTAGTGATGTGTCCGGGCAGAGAGGCCGGTGCCGACCTGGCGCCCGCTTGCTGGCCTGATCAGAAGCCTGTCCGCCCTCTGCGGGCGTGACCCGTCACAGTCTTGCCGCCCGCGGTTTCACCCCCAGACCGGCACCGGAGTTGTCCCCCAACCTGGGCTGGAGGTCAGTGCGGATGCTTGCAGATGAGCTGGACTACGTGATCGGCGTTGATCCGCACCGCGACACGCACGCGCTCGCGGTCGTCGACGTGCGAAGCGGCGGTGTGGTGTTCGAGGCGACCGCGGTCGCAGATGGCGAGGGGTACGCAAGCGTGCTTCGTCTTGCCGATCAGCACGCTCCGGGAAGGCGTGCCTTCGCGGTCGAGGGCACTGGTTCGTTCGGCGCCGGTCTCGCTCGCTTCCTCGTCAGCCATGAGGAGCGGGTGCTCGAGGTCGGACGTCTGCGACGGGAGCGGCGCTCCGGCAAGTCGGACGCGCTCGACGCGATCCGGGCCGCCCGCAGCGTGCTCGGCCAAACGCGGCCAGCACGGCCACGCGCCGGCGGCGAGCGGGAAGCTCTACGCGCCCTGACCGCGGCCCGCGAAGGCGCGGTGACAGCCAGACGGGCCGGGCTCTGCCAGTTACGCGGCTTGCTCGTGTCCGCGCCCGAGCCGCTGCGTGGCGAACTGCGCTCGCTGACCCGGGCGCGGCTCCTGCAGCGGCTCGCCGCAGTCCGTCCCGAACGCTGTCAGGACCCGGAGCTGCACGGGACGCTGCTCGCGCTGCGCGCTCTCGCCCGGCGCGTCACGGCGTTGACCGTTGAGGAGCGCGAGCTCGCACGCGAGATCGAGACGCTCACGCGCAAGCTGGCGCCGCAGCTGCTCGAGCAGCCCGGCGTCGGTCCGCTCGCCGCAGCCCAGCTCCTGATCTCCTGGTCGCACCGCGGCCGGATCACAAGCGAGGCTGCCTTCGCACGGCTCGCCGGCTGCGCTCCGATCCCCGCCTCCTCCGGACAGACCGTCCGCTACCGCCTCGACCGCGGCGGCGACCGTCGGCTCAACCGCGCGTTGCACATGATCCTCGTCACCCGCCGCCGAGCCCACGCCCCGACGATCGCCTACATCGAGCGTCGCATCCAGGAAGGCAAGAGCCGCCGCGAAGCAACCCGCTGCCTTAAGCGCTACCTCGCCCGCAGCCTCTACCGCCTACTCGAGAACCCGCCACTGCCGACTTGACAAACATAGAAGCATCACTCGCGCAGGCGAGCGCCCTCGGCCTTCCGCGCAACCGGCCAGATGACGGGGCACCGATGACTTCCGGCCGGCAGTGGCGTCTGAAGCACGAGCGACAGGCCACAGACGCCGCGGCAACGCCAGCGCTGCGGCGCGGAACAGGCCAAGCACGGTGCGAGACCAAGGAGGGTCTGATCATGCGGAAGCTGATAGCGACGGTGTTCAACTACTCACTCGACGGCCTTCTCGCCGACGAGGGCACCGAGTTCTGGAAGTTCGTCTTCGACCGGCCCGAAAACAGGGAGTCCGACGACCCGGCGCGCTTCGACTTTCTCCGGAGCGCGCACGCGCACATCATGGGCCGCACCACCTACGAACTCTTCTCCGCGCACATGCCGACGTCCACCGACCCCTTCGCCGCCGTCCTGAACGCCGGGCGGAAGGTCGTCTTCTCCCGGACCCTGAAGACCGCCGACTGGGCCAACACGACCATCGCCGCCGGTGACACCACAGAACAGATCGACAAGCTCAGGCTGGGCGGCGACGGCCACATCGTGGTCTGGGGCGGCGTCAGACTCTGGCGGTCGCTCATGCAGCTCGACCTGATCGACGAGCTCCGCGTGGACCTGTACCCCTACGTTGCCGGCGAGGGCACCCGGCTGTTCGACGGAGACCCCAAGTCCTACCGGCTCGACCTGGTCTCCAGCTCCGCCTCCAGCAGAGGCATCGTCGAGCTGGAGTACCGGCGCTACCGCTAACCCAGCGGCCCAGTCCGCAACAGCAGTCTGGCCTGGGGGAGACAGGACGCTGGCATTGAGGGTGATCGTCCGGTTCACCTGTGCGAGCCGCGCGCGCCTACCGACGAGCGGCGTTCACCTCAGACTCCGCTGCCCGCTCCCGTCGGCGTTCATGACGTAGACCGCGTAGCGGCCGTCGCGGTTACTGACGAAGGTGATCTTCCGCCCGTCGGGCGACCAGGAAGGATCGCCGTCGTACGCCAGGTCGCTCGTCAGACTCCGCTGACCGCTCCCGTCGGCGTTCATGAGGTAGATCTCGGAGTTGCCGTCGCGTTCGCTGGCGAAGGCGATCTTCCGCCCGTCGGGCGACCAGGCGGGCGCGGCGTAGGCCGCCCCCCTCGGCTTGGGCGTGAGGTTCCGCACCCCACTGCCGTCGGCGTTGACGACATAGACCCCGTGTCGCGTGTTGCAGTCGCACGAAGGCGATCTTCCGTCCGTCGGGCGACCAGACAGGATCGGAAGCGGGCAGCTCCAAAACCCCCACTCAGCTTCTGCGTCAAGTCACGCAGCCCGCTCCCGTCGGCGTTCAGGACACAGAGGCGGTAGCAGAAGGCGCAGCGGGGGGCGGACATGTGCTCCGCGAGGAAGAGGAGCTTCCGCCCGTCGGGCGACCATGCAAGAGCGACAACGACCCCCCCGATCCCTCAGCCGCGTCAGAGTCCGGTGCCCGCTTCCGTCTGCGTTCGCGACGTAAAGCTTGGTGGTGCTCACGAACGCGATTCGCCGCCCGTCGGGCGACCAGGCAGGAGCGTTTCCGCTGCGCGCCAACCTCCGCTGCCCGCTGCCGTCGGCGTTCACGACGTAGACGCCGTTCCGTCCCGCCTCGAAGGCGATCTCGCGCCCGTCGGGCGACCAGGCAGGCGTGGCGAGTCGCTCGACGCGCGCCACGATCCTCAGGCCGCTTCCGTCGGCGTTCATGACGTACAGCGCCTTGCCGTCGCGCCTGCTCACGAAAGCGATCCGCCGGCCGTCGGGCGACCACACAGGACTCTGCACGTCGGGCCGCGCAGGTGCGCCCTCGATCAGATCGAGGAGGCGATCGCCGATGCCGAACGCTGGCGTGACGAGCAAGGCCGCCCACGACGATCGCGACAGCGATGGCAACGACTCGCCAGCGCCTGCGCGGAGAGCGGTGCAACTCCGAAGCGACGTGTACGCCGAGGAGCGCACGCTGCCGCTCGAACGCGTCTTTGGGAAGGGGACAAAGCTCCGGGATCTCGGTCATTTCTCGGCGATTCCTTTCAGCTCCATCTCGACCTCTTTATGTCGCGAATGTCCTTGAGGTTCCGTCAACGTCGCGCGGGCTCGTGCGAGGCGTGAGCGCACGGTGCCGACCGGTATTGCGAGCGCGAGTGCTGCTTCCTCGTAACTCAAGCCCGACCAGACGCAGAGCGCGAGGACCTCCCGCTGCGCGCGCGGAAGTCTGCTCATGCGCTCGAGAACTTCGCGCATCTGAGCGGCGGCCTGAGCGCGAGCATCGGCGTCGGGCTCGGCTGCGCGGCGAGGCTGCGCCTCCAGTTGGGCGACGAGTCGCCGGTGACGCCACAGCGTTCGGCGACGATTGCGAAGCACGTTCGTCGCGATCCCGTAGAGCCAGGGAAGGAGCTTGCCGTCCACGACGACGACGTCCCTTCGCTGGCGGAATGCCTCGAGGAAGACGACCGCAGTGAGATCCTCCGCCTCCGACCAGTCTGCCAGGCGACGGAAGAGGTAGTTGTAGATCGCCTGGGCGTGGCGCTCATAGAGCTCGGAGAACGCCTGCTGGTCGCCGCGCGCGCTTGCCTGCCAGAGCAACTCATCGCTCCGAGCAGGCGGCGTTAGGCGCTCGCCGGTCATATCTCCTTGATGTCGGATGACTCGGGAAAGTTCCATCTGGCTCAATCTGACAGCCGGCGTGCTGCTCCGCGCCCAGTCGACGTCCGGCGTGCGATCTAGACAGGAGCGCGCAAGCCCCGATCCGCTAGGAGTTCAAGGGACGCCTACGCTGGCACACGCCAGCACGCTCCTCCTCGGCGACGAGTGTCGCTGCCATGACAAGACGAGCGAGCTGAGTGCGGTCTCGCCGAGCGGCCGGGCGCCTATCGGGCCGCGTGCAGCGAGTCGCCCTGGTCGCCGAGGACGAGGTCGCGCTCGGAGTCGGGCACGTGGTCGCGGAGCACAGGTGCGAGTGCCTCGACGAAGGTCATCCCGCCCTCGGAGTAGAGCTCGTGCTCGACCCCGCGGTTCACGACGACGACGTCTCCTGCTCCGAGCGTCTTCGTCTCGTCCCCGACCGACATCGTCACGTCGCCGTCGACGATCCACATGACCTGCTCGGCCGTGGGATGGGAATGCCGCGCGACGCGCGTGCCAGGGGCGTACTCGACGTGGCAGATCATCACCTGCTCGCCGCCGATCGCGTGGATCGCCACCCCCGGGAAGAGGGTGTGGCGATCCACGCCGTTCCAGGTCTTGAAGGCGCTCATCGACGGGTCACCGTCGATGAGCGGGGAGGGGGGTGGGGAACCGGGAGGTTCCCCACGCTCTCCGAAAGAAGGGGCACGCGGGGGAAACATGGTTTCCCCCGCGACTGCGAGCCGAAGGCGAGCGGTGCGAGGTCAGGCCGGGACCTCGAACCGGATCCCGCCCGAGGAGACCCTGTTCACGGAGAGCTCCTCGTCGAACACGACCTTCTTGCCTTCGCGCTTCGGCTCCGCCTTCGCCTCGAGGGCACGGAGCACGCGCTCGGGCGTGATCGGGAGCTCGGTGATCCAGACGCCGACGGCGTCGTAGACTGCCGCTGCGATCGCCGGCGGCTGTGGGTTGTTCGCCATCTCGCCGATCCCCTTGGCGCCGTACGGGCCGTCGGCGGAGGGGTTCTCGATCATGATCGTGTCGATCTGCGGCATGTCCTCCATGCCCGGCGCGAGGTACGAGCCGAACGACCCGCCACGGTGCTCGACCGACGGGTAGTACGGGTAGCAGTTCTCGAGGACGCCGAGCCCGAGGCCCATCATGGCGCCCCCCTCGATCTGCCCCTCGACCAGCGACGGGTTGAGCGCCCGGCCGACGTCGTAGCACTGCTGCAGGCGGGTGACGCGCACCTCCCCGGTCTCGTCGTCGACCTCGACCTCCGCCGCGCACGACGCGTACGAGATCGCCGAGTGGGGCGGGAGGTCGACCTCGCCCGTCTCCGGGTCGACGATCGCCGCGTACGGCTTGAGCTGGGCGCCCGTGCCGGTGATGAGCTCGCCGTGGCCCCATGTCGCTGCAGCGGCCACATCGCCCACGCCCAGCTTCGTCTGCGGAGCGCCCTTCGCGATCACCTCACCGTCGACGATCTCGAGGTCGGCGGGATCGATCTCCATCTCCTTGCCGGCGATCTCGAGGATCTTCTGCTTCACCTGCAGCGCGGCCTTCTCGGCTGCCTTGCCGGCGACGAAGGTCGCGCGCGAGGCGAACGTGCCCGTGCAGACCGGCGAGGAGTCCGTGTTCGAGTTGTCGTAGGTGATCCAGTCGTAGGGGACGCCGATCGTCTCCGCGACGATCTGGGACTGGATCGTCTTCGAGCCGTTGCCGATGTCGGCGGTGCCTGCGAAGACGTCGACGCGTCCGTCCGGCTTGACCTTGATCCAGCACTGCGACGGGTCGCCGTTCTGGTTCATCCCGGTCGGGTACTCGATCGCCGCGATCCCGCGGCCCGTGTGCTTGGCCATCAGTGACCCTCCGTCGATCCGACCTGGGAAACGAGATGCTCCGGGAGCAGCTCGCCGGCCCGGGGCTCGTTCGTCATCGTGCGGTAGTCCGCCGGCAGCTCGTGTCCGATCGCATCGGCGATGGCCTTGAGCGTGTCGATCGTCGACGGATCGGTATAGGCGACGCCGTTCGGCGACGTGTCGCCGATGCGGTTCGCGTTCTTCATCCGGATCTCGACCTGGTCGATGCCCAGCTCATTCGCAATTCGGTTCAGGTGCGTCTCCACGGCGAACGAGACCGACGTGACGCCGAAGCCCCGCATCGCCGTCGTGGGGGTCCGGTTCGTGAAGACGACGTACCCGTCGAAGTGGAGGTTCGGGATCGAGTACGCACCCGTGTGGTGGAAGCTGTGCTTCGTCAGGCCGTACGGCGAGAAGCGCGCGTACGCGCCCGAGTCGTGCAGCGTCAGCATCTTCTGGCCGAGGATCCAGCCGTCCTTCGTCACCGCCGTCGCCAGCTCCATGTGCCACGGAGCCCGCGTCGACGAGCAGAGGAACTCCTCCTCGCGTGTCCAGCGCCATTTCACCGGACGGCCGGACTTCAGCGCGAGCAGGCAGGTCATCGTCTCGGTTGCGGTGTCCACCTTGCCGCCGAAGCCGCCACCCGTGGTGCCGCCGACGAGCTTGAACCTGTTCAGCGGCTGCTGCAGGTGGGCGGCGACGACGCCGAGCGAGAAGTAGAGCGCCTGCGTGCACGAGTAGATCGTCAGCCGGCCGTTCGGCTCGGGGACGACCTGGCAGACCTGCGTCTCGACGGGCGCGTGCTCGATCGCGGCAGGGCGGTATACGCCCTGGACGATCGTGTCCGCGTGCTCGAACGCCCAGTCGATGTCGCCCTTGCGAATCTGGCGGCGGTCCATCTCGCCCTCGAAGTGCGGGTACCAGTTGCCCCACGGGTGGATCTTCGGGGACTCCGCGTCGAAGGCCTGGCGCACGTCGAGGAGTGCTGGGCGCTCCTCGAACGCGATCTCGATGGCGTCGACTGCTGCCGATGCGAGCGCCTCGCTCTCCGCGGCGACGAGCGCGATCGGCTGGCCGAGGTAGCGCACCTCGTCCTTCGCCAGCAGCGGCTCGTCGGCCGGGATGCCGAGGGCCGAAAGGTGCCCGTACTCGAGCAGGGGGACGTCCTGCCACGTGATCACGGCATGGACGCCGGGCATCGACTCCGCCTTCGACGTATCGATGCTCGTGATCCCCGCGTGGTGGTGCGGGGAGCGAAGGGCTTTCGCCCAGAGCGTGCCGGGGACGCGCACGTCGTCGACGTACGTCGTCCGGCCGGTGACGTGCGCGACGCCGTCGTAGCGAGGGATCCGTGCGCCGACGACCTTCATGCCGCACCTCCATTCGACATCGTCGTGTGCTTCCCGACGGCCGTCGTCGTCAGGTCGAAGGAGTCGCCGCGCGCGACGGCTGCCACGGCGTCGATGATCTTCGAGTAGCCGGTGCAGCGGCAGACGTGTCCGCCGAGCGCCTCCTGGATCGTCTTGGTGTCGTCCGTGCCGCCGCGCTCCAAGTACGCCTGGGCGGCGAGCATCATCCCCGACGTGCAGAAGCCGCACTGCGCGGCGTAGTAATGGACGAACGCCTGCTGGACCGGAGAGAGGTCCTCCGGCGGGCCCATGCCCTCCACGGTCGTGATCTGCGTTCCCTCCGCATAGGCGGCGGGGACGAGGCACGAGCGACGCGGCTCGCCGTCGACGAGGACGGTGCAGGCTCCGCAGCCGCCCTGGTGGCAGCCCGCCTTCGGCCCGGTGACGCCGAGCTCGTCGCGCAGGACGTCGAGGAGTGGCGCGAGCGCGGAGCCGTCGATCTCGTGCGAGACGTCGTTGACCGTGAGGTTCATGCGGACTCCTTCAGCTCGGTCGAGGACACGGCGCACGAGCACCGGGAGCACCTTCGTGCGATACCAGGCGGATGCCAGGGCGTCGTCGTGTGGCGAGACATCGTTCACCGCTGCCTCGGCGTCGCCGCCCTCCGCGGACGGAAGCCTCTGGCCATGCGAGCCTGCGCCCGTCGCCCCGAGGCGAACCGTGCCGTCGGCCGCTCGGGCGCCCGAGACGGACAGCGCCGTGTAGTCGTGCGTGTGCGGCCGGTCGAGGCCGGCGTACGCACCAGCTGCCGGCTCGTCGAAGCTCACGCTCAGGAGGAGACGCGTGCCGCGCTTCGGCAGGAAGTCCTCGAGCGGCTCCTCCGTGACCTCGCCGCCCGAGGCCGAGCGCACGGTCGCTCCGAGCGCGAGGAACGCGCCCTGCAAGTCGCCCCTCGGAGCCTCGTGGCCCTCGCCGGCGCAGAGGTTGCCGCCGACGGTCCCCTGTGAGCGAATCTCGATGTCCGCGACGTTCGCGGCGCACGGTCCGAGCGGCGCCGGCATCTCGACCAGCGCCTGCACCGGCGTCGTGGCGCCGATCGTGACGCGGGGGCCGTCGCGCTCGATCCCTGACATGCCGGAGCGTCCGAGAAGCAATGCCTTTGTCGGCTGCAGCCGCCGGTACGTCAGGTCCGGGACGACGATCGTCCCGCCACCGACGACGACGACGTCCGTGCCGTCGCCGAAGGCCGCGATCGCGCCGTCCTCGGAGCCTGGCACGAGAACCTCGGCCGCGGCGTCGAGAGCCACACTCGCTCCAGCCATGAACACCCACCCTTCCGGTCGCGAGATCAGTAACGCGAGTCTAATCCGGCCGTGAGGCACCTGTGTACGCTGCGGCTTGATGAGCTTTCGCACGATCGACGAGCTCGAAGTCGCCCTGCGCGAGGCGGACTACCTGCCCGATCGAGGGCTCGCGACGGCGCTCTTCCTCGCGCTCGCGCTCGAGAAGCCCGTGCTCCTCGAGGGCGAGGCCGGCGTCGGCAAGACGGAGGCGGCGAAGGCGCTCGCGACCGCCCTCGATGCGCGCCTGATCCGCCTGCAGTGCTACGAGGGCCTCGACGTGTCGCATGCGGTCTACGAGTGGAACTACCCGCGCCAGCTCCTCCACATCCGCGCGGCGCAGGAGGGAACGGTGTCGGAGGAGGAGCTCTTCGGGCCCGAGTTCCTCATCCGCCGTCCGCTGCTCGAGGCGATCGACTCCGACGGAGCCGGTCGTGCTCCTCATCGACGAGATCGACCGGGCCGACGAGGAGTTCGAGGCGTTCCTGCTCGAGGTGCTCTCGGACTTCCAGATCACGATCCCCGAGCTCGGGACGATTCGGGCACGGCGAAAGCCGGCCGTCATCCTCACGTCGAACCGGACACGAGAACTCCACGACGCGCTCAAGCGACGTGCGCTCTTCCACTGGATCGGGCACCCGTCGATCGAGCGCGAGGTCGAGATCGTGATGCTGCGCGTGCCCGGGGATTCCGGAGCGGCTCGCGAAGGAGGCCGCCGCCTTCGTCCGTGGCCTGCGCGCCCTCGATCTCGCCAAGCCGCCCGGCGTCGCCGAGACGATCGACTGGGCGCAAGCGTTGGCCGCGCTCGGCCGCGAGGAGATCGACGCGGAGGTCGTGGAGCAGACGCTCGGCTCGGTGCTGAAGTACCGCGAGGACATCGAGACGGTGCGCGACGAGACGCTCGTGGGCCTGATCGAAGAGGCCCGCGCCACCGCGAACCGCTAGCACGCTGTGGCCGGCCAGGCAATCGTGCGGCACGTCGTGACCTTCGGGCGCGTCCTACGCGAGGTCGGGATCGAGGTCGGGCCGGGACGGATCGAAGATGCCGTTCAGCGGCCTCGGCGCCGTCGACCTCACGCGACAGGACGACGTCTACTTCACGCTCCGCCAGACGCTCGTGTCGCGCCACGACGAGCTCGAGCTGTTCGACCGCGCATTCGTCGCCTGGTTCCTCCGAGGGCCTGTCGCGCCACTCGTCCGTCAGAAGCAGACGCGCCGCTTCGCCGACCGGGTCGTGCGGGACACGCTCGAGACCGGGTTCGGACGGTGACGACGCGGATCCGTCGTCGACGCCTCACGAGCTCGGCGCCTCGGGCCACGAGCTCCTGCGCGAGAAGGACTTCGCCGAGATGACGCCGAGGAGTTCGAGCGCGTGCGCAGGCTCATGGCGGCGATCGCGAGGACGCGACCGCGCAGACAGTCGAGGCGGCGCACGCCGGACACGCGCGGCGACCGGCTCGACCTCCGCCGGCTGTGTCGCACGTCGCTTCGCTCCGGGGGCGAGCCGATCGAGCAGCCGTGGAAGTCGCGCAAGGTCGTCCATCGCAAGCTCGTCGTGCTCTGCGACATCTCGGGATCGATGGACGCGTACGCGCGCGCGCTGCTCTTCTACCTCCACGCGATCGTCGGCTCGGGGAGCGGGGTCGAGGCCTTCGCGTTCGGGACGCGCCTGACGCGCCTCACGCCGGATCTCGCGACGCGCGATCCCGAGGCGGCTCTCGCACGAGCGAACGAGATCGCCGTGGACTGGGGCAGCGGCACGCGAATCGGAGGCTCGCTCGCGGAGTTCAACGCGATCTACGGACGCCGCGCACTGTCGCGTGGGCGCGGTCGTCGTGATCGTCTCGGACGGATGGGAGCGCGACGATCCCGACCTCGTCTCCCGCGAGATGGCGAAGCTCGCGAGAGCGGCCTACGCGGTCGTTTGGGTCAACCCGCTGAAGGGCAATCCCGAGTACCAGCCGCTCGCCGGCGGAATGCGGGCGGCGCTCCCGTTCGTTGACCGTTTCCTGCCGGGCCATAATCTCCGGAGTCTCGAAGAGCTCGGCGCGGTGCTGGCCGGCATCGAAAGGAGGCATGCAGCGTGAAAGAGATCCTGCCCGAGATCGACCGCTGGAAAGAGGACGGCGAGAAGGTCGTCGTCGCCACCGTCGTCGCGACGCGTCGCTCGGCGCCACGCCCGATCGGGGCGAGCCTCGCGATCTCCGAGTCGGGGAAGATGTGCGGCTCGGTCTCCGGCGGCTGCGTCGAGAGCGACGTCTTCGAGAACGCCCAGGAGGTGCTCGCGACGGGCGAGCCGAAGCTCCTGTCGTACGGCATCGACGACGACCTCGCCTGGAGCGTCGGCCTGCCCGTGCGGCGGCGAGATCGACGTCTTCCTCGAGCGGGTCGAGTAGTGAAGCTCATCCACCGGCTCGCGGAGCTCCGCGAGTCCGAGGAGCGCGGCATCCTCTTCACCGCGGTCGAGGGCGCCGACGCCGGCACGAAGGTGCTCGTCCTCGAGTCGGGCGAGCGGATGGGCGAGGGCCTCGACGAGGCGGTCGCGCAGTTCGACGAGCTCATTCGCCGCGGCCGCAACACGCTCCTGACGCTCGACGACGGCTCGAAGGTCTTCGTCGAGTGGTACGGGCCGCCGCCGCGGCTCTTCGTGTACGGCGCCGTCGACACCGCGGAGGCGATGTGCCGCGGCGCGAAGCTCCTCGGCTGGCACGCGATCGTCGCCGACGCGCGCGCGAAGTTCGCGACCCGCGAGCGGATCCCGTCGGCGGACGAGCTCATCGTCGAGTGGCCGCAGGAGGCACTCGACCAGGTGCAGCCCGACCATCAGACCGCGATCGTGGTCCTCACGCACGACGACAAGTTCGACGAGCCGGCGCTCATCGGCGCGCTCGAGACCGAGGCGTTCTACATCGGCGCCCTCGGCTCGCGCCGCAATCAGGAGCGCCGCCGCGAGCGGCTGCTCGAGGCCGGTGTCCCGGAGGAGTCGCTCGAGCGCATCATGGGCCCGTGCGGCCTCGACATCGGCGCGGACACGCAGGAGGAGACGGCGCTCTCGATCCTCGCGGAGATCCTCGCCGTGCGCGGTCAGCGCGAAGGCGGGTTCCTGAAGGACGCGAAGAAGCGCATCCACGTCGAGGTCGAGTAGCGATCGCGCGGGTCGCCTGGCTGTCGGTCGCGCCCGTCAAGTCGCTGCGGCTGATGTCGGTCGACGCGGTCGAGCTCGAGCTCACCGGCGTCCGTGGCGACCGGCGCTTCTACCTCGTCGACGACGAGGGCGCGCTCCTCAACGCGAAGCGCGTGCCGTCCCTGCTCGCCGTCCGTGCTGAGCTCGACGACGGGCGTCTGCTCCTCCGCTTCCCCGACGGAGTCGAGGTCGTGGCGGAGGTTGAGCTCGGAGAGCGCATCGTGACGAGCTTCTTCGGCCGGCCCGTGCGAGGGACCTGGTCGAAGGCCCGTGGAGCGCTGCGCTGTCCGACTACGTCGGGCGGCCGATCCGGCTCGCCCGCACCGAGCGCGAGGGCGACGGCGTCGATCGCGGGCGTCTGGCGGGCGCCACGCTCGTCTCCACCGGGTCGCTCGACGCGCTGAGAGTCGCGGCGGGCGAGGCACAGCCTGTCGACGGCCGCCGATTCCGCATGACGATCGGCATCGACGGCGTCGAGCCGCACGCCGAGGACGGCTGGATCGGCAATCACGTCCGTGTCGGCGGCGCCACGGTTGCCGTCCGCGAGCACGTGGGTCGCTGCGCCGTGACGACGCTCGACCCGGACCGCGGCATGCGCGACCTCGACACGCTGGGCACCATCGCCGCGTACCGCGGGGACGTCCCGACGCGAGAGCCGCTGCCCTTCGGAGTGTGGTGCGAGGTCGCTCGCCGCCGGGCGCGTCGCCGTCGGGGATCCGGTCGAGCTCGCTGAGTCGTAGCGGTCGCGCTCACTCGCGTGTGAGCGCGAGCAGCTTTAGCACGGTGTTCCAGTTGCGCTGCGTCGCACGGACGCCGAGCGTCCGCTCCAGGTAGTCCACGCTGAGCTTCGAGCGGCCCGCGCCGTTCGGGAGGAGCAGGTAGAGCTCGCGTCCGACGAGCTCGAAGGAATCGGGCGGCGAGCGGCCCGGGTCCAGTCGAGCAGCGTCCTGCGCGGCCGGCTTCCGGTCGAGGAAGACGACGTGGACCTTCGCGGTGTCCGCGAACGGAGACGACTCTACGATCTTCGCGAGCTCCGCGGTCGTGCGGATGAGTACCGCAGGGCGAAGGCCGAACGCGTCCTCGATCGCCTTCTCCATGCGTGAAGCGATGGCCTTGGCGGAGTCGTACGAGCGGAAGACGACGTTCCCGCTCTGGATGTACGTCGTCACGTCCTCGAGGCCGAGCGTCTCGAGCACGGATCGCAGGTCGGCCATCGGCACGCTGTTGCGTCCTCCGACGTTGATGCCGCGCAGAAGGGCGACGAGAGTGCTGCGTTCGCTCATGCCGGCGACCCAGTCTTCCACGCGGCGGCACTAGAGTCGTTCGGGTGATCGCCATCGTCACGGGTGCGGCGCGGGGGATCGGAGCGGCGATCGCGCGGCGGCTCCATGCCGACGGCTACGAGGTTGCGCTCGCGGACATCGCGGACACGGAGCCGGTCGCGTCCGAGCTCGGCGAGGGCGCGCGTGCCTACGAGCTCGACGTGCGCGATCCGGGCTCGTGGGAGCGGCTCCTCGCGTCTCTTGGCGACGATGTGTACGCGCTCGTCAACAACGCGGCCCGAACCGAGTTCCGCTCGTTCTGGGAGATCGACGTCGACGAGTGGGACGACGTGCTCGCGACGAACCTCCGCGGTCCGTACCTGGGCTGCCGAACTGTCGGCGTAGCCCTCCGAGAGCGCGGAGGCGGGCGCATCGTCAACCTCGCGAGCGATGCGGCGTTCGCGGCGAGCGGTGGCTCGGGCGTCCACTACGCGGCGTCGAAGGCCGGCGTCGTCGCGCTCACGCGCCGAGCCGCGACCGAGCTCGCGCCATACGGCGTCACGGTGAACGCCGTCGCTCCGGCTGCGGTCGACGGGCCGCTCGCCCGCTCCGTGTTCCGTGAGCGGCTCGAAGAGAAGCTGGCCGACATCCCGGTCGGGCGGCTCGGCCGACCCGAAGAGGTGGCGGCGCTCGTCGCATTCCTGCTCTCCGAGGCGCCGGGTACATCACCGGCGCGACGCTCGACGTCAACGGCGGCCTCGTGATGCGCTGAACGCCTTCCACGCCAGGGCGCGATCGACCGCGTGCGCAGCGGGGGCTCGACTCGAAGTGTCTTGCGACCGCTGACGTAACCGACGGTGGACTTGCCAGCCTTCACGATGAAGCAGCGAAGCTCCCGAACTGCCAAGATGGAGCCAGAGGCGACGGGCGCGGGTCAGGCAATCGGGAAATGCCCGACCCCCTGGCAGGCAAACCGCCCCGTCGCCCTTTCCCGACTTGCACCCTCAAACGAAAGGGAGAACCATGGCCGGATCGACCACCGAGACTCCGGTGTACGACCTGCTCGCGAAGATGACCGCGGATTCGATCGCGGCGTCCGACCTCGATGCGGAGACACTGATGCTGGTCCGCATCGCGGCGCTCGTCGCGGTTGATGCTCCTCCGGCGTCGTACCTGCTCAACATTGGTGCTGCTAGCGAGATCGGCATCGAAGCGGAACAGATCCGTGGCGTGCTCGCAGCGGTTGCCCCGATCGTGGGCACGGCGCGGGTCGCTTCGGCCACGGGCCATATCGTGGAAGCGCTCGGGATCGCGATCGAGATCGCGGAGGAAGACGAGCGAGCCGACCAGTAGTTCCGCACGGATTCCATCGACAGGGCCGGAGGCTGGTTGACTCCGGCCCTTTTCTGAGTCGTGGACGGCGCGAGCTCTAGACGCGCTGCGGCACGCTCTCGTCCCACCGCACGATCAAGGCGTAGAGAACGATGATGTTCAACGTCAGCGTTGTCAGCAGCCAGATCAGGTCGTTTGTGTTGCCGAGGAAACCGAGCTGCCCGAACACGTTGATGCTCACCAGAACAATCGTCGTCCACCGCGCCCAGCTCGCGCCAGCGAGCAGAGCGAGACCGATACACGCCAAGGCAATCCCCCACACCAGCATGATCCAGCCCCACGCGGTCACGTCGAAGACGAGGAAGCCTTCGTCAGTGGGGACGAAGTAGTTGTCTCGCGCCAGCGCGACGAGGCCCTCGAAGAAGCTGAGTCCACCCAGGATCACCATCACGATCCCGGCAAACCCGATCCAACCGGACATGCTCTTGGAGTTCATCCCTACCTCCCTCTCGGAACGTCACAAGCCCGCGTCTGACGGGGCTGACGCTCCCTTTCGCGTCTGACGGCGTCAGTAACAGTGGCAGGTAGTTGCCCGGAGTGCAATCGTCGATGGCGAATCCCGGTTGCACCGTCAGCTGCCGCGCCCTCGGGGATTGAGCCGAGCAGCGCACCAAACAATGGGGTAGAGCACCAGCTTGCTGTCGGCCGGTTCAGGTGGTGACGGCCACCGGATCGGGGCGAGCAGCTCGTCGATCCAATCAAAGCGCCGCACACGACCCCTAGGATCTCTCGCGCGTGCACGGCCTCATCTTCGCCTCGTTCCGCGACTACCTCATGACCGAGCACGGCCCGGAGGTCGCGCGGGCGGACGGCCGACGAGCCGCGTACACGCGGCGTACGGTCTCGAGATCCTGTACACGTCGCCCTCGGGTCGTGCTCACGTTCCCGTGAGGACAGACCGCTCGTTTCTCGCGGACGGTGGACGCGTATTAGAGTCGCCCCGACCATTCCGCCACGAAAGGGGGCACGGTGACGAGCACCGAGACAGGCCTCGGCATCGAGGCGAAGTCGGACGCGATCTACGAGCTCGTCGAGGAAGGCTCGAAGGTCGAGCGGCTCGCGACCGGCTTCACGTTCACCGAGGGGCCGATCTGGCATCCGAAGGAGCACCACCTCCTCTTCTCGGACATGCCGGGCGACGTGCGGCGCAAGTACACGCCGGACGGCACGGTCGTCGAGGTGAGGAACTTCTCGAACAAGTGCAACGGCATGACGTACGACGCCGACCTGAACCTGCTCGTGTGCGAGCACGTCACGAGCTCGCTCGTGAAGGAGAACCCGGACGGCTCGCGCGAGATCATCGCGCAGGAGTTCGAGGGCGAGGAGCTGAACAGCCCGAACGACGTCTGCGTCCACTCGAGCGGCGCGATCTACTTCTCCGACCCGTGGTACGGGCGCTTGCCCGGCTTCGGGCATCCGCGCCAGCGACGCCTCGGCTTCCAGGGCGTGTACCGGATCCCACCGGGCGGCGGCGACCTCGAGCTCATCGTCGAGAAGGACGAGTTCGAGATGCCGAACGGCATCTGCTTCGACCCGGACGAGACGCTCTTCTACATCAACGACACGCCAGGGGCGCTACATCAAGGTCTACGACGCTGCGCCGGACGGGACCATCTCGAACGGTCGCATGTTCTTCGAGGGCGTCGGCTCGGGCGTCATCGAGGAGGGCATCCCGGACGGGATGAAGTGCGACGAGCGCGGGAACATCTGGGTCACCGGGCCGGGCGGCGTCTGGGTCATCTCGTCCTGCGGGCGAGCACCTCGGCACGATCCTCGTCCCCGAGAACACCGGGAACATGACGTGGGGCGGAGAGGACTGGCACACGCTCTACATCCCGAGCTCCACCTCGCTCTACTCGATCCGAACCATCGTCGGCCCGCGGCGCGAGCCGTACATGGGCTAAGGAGGCGATACGATGAACGACGAAGGGCTGAGCCTGGACGCCGATCGCTGCGTGCTGCTCATCCAGGACATGCAGAACGACGTGATGATGGACGGCGGTGCGTGGGCCGAGACCGGAGCGCCCGAGCACGCGAAGGAGCAGAACGTCGTCGAGAACATCAAGGCTCTGGCGGCCGCCTGCCGCAGCAAGGGCGTGCCCGTGATCCACGTCCACTACATCGTCGAGGACGGCGCTCCCGGGCTGAAGCTGAACGCAGGGCTCTTCCAGGGCGTCAAGGACACCGGTGGGCTCGTTCGCGGCTCCTGGGGTGCGGCGCCCGCGGAGGGCCTCGAGCCGCAGGACGGCGACTTCGTCGTCGAGAAGATGCGCATGAACGCCTGGGAGGGAACGAGGCTCGAGAGCCTGCTCAAGGGGTTCGGCCGCGACACCGTCATCGTCACGGGTGCCTGGACGAACATGTCCGTCGAGCACACGTCCCGCACGGGCGCCGACAAGGGCTACTACATGGTCGTTCCCGAGGACGGCTGCTCGACGATGAACGCGGACTGGCACAACGCGTCGATCAACTACGCGTTGCAGAACGTCTCGACCGTGACCACCTGTGCGGCCGTGACGGAAGCGCTCGCCGGCGTCCCCGCCGGCGTGTAACGGCGCAGAGGAGGGTGGCCGTGGTCTGCGGCCAACGGTCACCCTCCGAGCCGTCTACCGCGTCCGCGGGGCTACGGCGCGTCGGCGTCCCAGCGCTCCTGGTAGTCCTCGCGAACGGGCGCGAACACGTCGAGCACGAGCGCCCCTTCCGGCCCGCAGTAGGCGGAGTGCTCGACGCCGCCGGGCAGCACGTACGCCTCGAACGGCCCGAGCTCATGGGCGACCCCGTCGACGACGAGGGCCTGCATTCCCTCGAGGACGATCCCCAGCTGCTCGTGCCGATGGCTGTGCAGCGGCACGGTGGCTCCCGGCTCGAAGCGGATCAGGTTCAGCATCGCGCCCTCCCCGAAGAGCGGCCGGCCGCTCACGCCCGACGCGAGCTCGAACGCTCTGACCGAGTCGAGGTGGACGAACTGCGGCTCCATGAGCTCGATTATGGTTCGCGCCGCCCGTGATCGTCGAGCTCCGCGACTACCACGTCTACACCGGGAAGCTCCCCGAGCTCGTCAGGCTCTACGAAACGGAGGGAACGGCGATCCAGCAGGAGATCCTCGGCACGTTCGTGGGGGCGTTCACGACGGACGTCGGCGAGCTGTCCACGTACACGCACATCTGGACGTACGAGGACTTCGCCGACCGGGAGTCGCGGCGGGCGCGGCTGGCGGCCGACGAGCGCTGGAAGGTGTTCCTCACCAAGATCCTCCCGCTCATCCACACGCAGCGGAACCGGATCATGGTCCCGACGTCGTTCTCGCCGCTTCGCTGATGCCTGCGCTCGACGGCAAGGTCGCGATCGTCACCGGGGGCGCGCAGGGGATCGGCGCCGCGATCGCGCGCGGGCTCGAAGCCGAGGGCGCGGAGGTCGTGATCGTGGATCTCGAGCCGCCCGAGGGCGGGATCCAGGCCGACGTCTCGTCCGAGCAGGACGTCGAGCGCATGGTCGGTCAGGCGCTCGAGCGGAACGGCCGCATCGACATCCTCGTCAACAACGCCGGCCTCTACGCCTCGCTCGAGATGCGCGCGTTCACGGAGATCCCGCTCGAGGAGTGGAACCGCGTGATGGAGGTCAACGTCGCGTCGATGTTCCTCACGTGCCGCGCCGTCGTTCCCGTGATGCGGGAGCAGGGAGGTGGCAAGATCGTGAACATCTCGTCGGGCACGCCGTTCCGTGGCGTGCCGTTCCTCCTCCACTACGTGACGTCCAAGGGCGCGATCGTCGCGCTGACGCGCGCGCTCGCGAAGGAGCTCGGGAAGGACTCGATCCACGTCAACTGCGTCGCGCCCGGATTCACGATGTCCGAGGGCGTGAAGTCGCACCCCGAGGTCATCGAGAAGCTGCGCGACGTCTCGATCGCCTCGCGGACGATCCAGCGCGACCAGGTGCCCGAGGACGTCGTCGGTGCGGTGGTGTTCCTCTGCACGCCGGCCGCAGATTTCGTCACCGGCCAGACGATGGTCATCGACGGCGGCCAGTACTTCCATTGATCTTCGCGCTGTCCCGGTCGGCCCACGACGACGCGCGATTCCGGGTCGAGCACGGTCTCGACGACGGATCACGCCTCGTCTGGGAGCTCCTGGACGAGATGCCCGCTGACGCGTTGGCTGCGGCTGAGGTCACGCTCGGCGACGCGTCGGTCGCGCGTCTCGACCGCGTCGACTTTCCGCCGGGCGGGATCGCGTACCGCCACGTGCATCCGGGGCCGGGCATTCGGTACTTGCTGCACGGCGAGCTGACGATCGACCGTGGGGACACGCACACGTACAGCACGGGTGAGGCGTGGTTCGAGGGCGCCGACGACCCGGTCCTCGCGACCGCGTCGACGGGCGAGGACACGGCATTCGTCCGCGTGCTGCTCCTCCCGGCCGCGTGGGCGGGCAAGCGGACGATCCGCTACGTCGATCCCGCAGACGAGGACAAGCCGCGACTCCAGCGCGCGACGGTGCTCTCGGAGGAGCCCCTCGACCTGTGAGGGCCGGCGGCCGGATCCTCGTCGACCAGCTCGAGCTGAACGGTGCCGAGCTCGCGTTCTGCCTCCCGGGCGAGAGCTATCTCCCCGTGCTCGACGCGCTCTACGACTCGCCGATCCGGCTCGTCACCTGCCGACATGAGCAAGGCGCGGCGAATGCGGCCGAGGCGTACGGGAAGCTCACGGGCCGACCCGGCATCTGCCTCGTCACGCGCGGGCCGGGCGCGACCCAGGCGGCGGTCGGTGTACACACTGCGAAGCAGGACTCCTCGCCGATGCTGCTCCTCGTCGGGCAGGTGCCACGCGCGTTCCGTGGCCGGGAAGCGTGGCAGGAGCTCGATTACGCGCGGGTGTTCGGTGGCATCGCGAAGGCCGCGTGGGAGCTCGACAGCGCCGCGCGGATCCCGGAGCACATGGCAGAGGCGTTCTCGATCGCGCTCTCCGGGAGACCCGGGCCCGTCGTGCTGGCGCTGCCGGAGGACGTCCTCGGCGAGCAGGCGGACGTCGCGGACGGTGTCCCGGTCGAGCCTCCGCGCCGGTCGCCGAGCGCGGACGACCTCGCTCGCCTGCGAGAGCTTCTCGCGGCCGCCGAGCGTCCGCTCGTCGTCGTCGGCGAGGGGGGCTGGACGGCCGAGACGAGCCGCGACGCGCAGGCGTTCTGCGAGGCGAACGCGCTTCCCGTCGCGTGCGCCTTCCGCTGTCAGGACTACGTCGACAATCGCTCGCCGAGCTACGTCGGCGTGCTCGGCGTCGCGATGGACGAGGCGCTCGCCTCGCGGGTTCTCGACGCCGACCTCGTGCTCGCGATCGGCGGACGGCTCGGCGAGGTGCCCGACGCGCCGGTACACGCTCCTCGAGGCGCCCGATCCGCGGCAGACGCTCGTCCACGTCTATCCCGACCCGAGCGAGCTCGGCCGCGTGTATCTCCCGGATCTCGCGATCGCCGCGACCCTCCCCGAGGCGACGGCCGCGCTACGCGAACTCGATCCGGTCGAGCCGTCGTGGCGCGACTGGACTGCCGCAACGCGTGCCGAGTACGAGGCGAACCTCGTCCACGAGCCGATGGAGGGCGACGTCGACCTCGGCGAGATCATGGCGTTCCTCCGTCAGCGGCTTCCCGGAGATGCCGTGCAGACGTGCGGAGCAGGCAACTTCACCGTCTGGGCGCATCGCTTTGCCGAGTTCACGGAGTTCGGGACGCAAGCGTGCCCGCGCTCCGGGTCGATGGGCTACGGGCTGCCGGCGGCGGTCGCCGCGCAGCTCGTCCATCCGGAGCGCGTCGTCGTCTGCTTCACGGGAGACGGCGACTTCGTCATGAGCTCGCCGGAGCTCGCGACCGCCGTGCAGTACGGGCTCCCGATCGTGATCCTCCTCGTGAACAACGGCATGTACGCGACGATCCGCATGCACCAGGAGCGCACCTATCCGCGCCGCGTGATCGGCACCGACCTCGCGAACCCCGACTTCCCGATACTCGCCCAGGCCTACGGTGCGCACGGCGAGCGAGTCGAGCGTACGGAGGACTTCGAGGGCGCCTTCGAGCGAGCGCTTGCTTCCGGGAAGCCGGCGGTGCTCGAGTTGCCCGTCGACCCCGAGCGGATCAGTCCCCGAGTCAAGCTCAGCGAGCTGAGAGGAGAGAAATGAGTCGTGAGGAGATCCGAGTCGACGCCCTCGCGGAGCCGATGTCGCACTTCACCGACGGCGTGCGTGCGGGCGGGTTCCTGTACGTGTCCGGAATCATCGCGGTGGACGGCGACGGTCGCCTCGTCGGGGGCGACGACGTCGTCGCGCAGACGCGGCAGGTGCTCGACAACATGCGCGCCGTCCTCGAAGCGGGAGGATGCGGCTTCCAGGACGTCGTGAAGGTGACGGTCTTCCTCACCGACATCGACGACCGGCCGCTCATCAATCCCTTGCGCCAGACGGTCTTCGGCACAGCCCGGCCGGCGTCGACGCTCGTGGAGGTGTCGCGGCTCGCCGTTCCGGGCGCGAAGGTCGAGATCGAGTGCGTCGCCTTTCGCCCGGCTGCCCAAGTGACACTGTGTCACAAGGCGTAGGGCGCCTCGGAATGAGCGACGACCCGTACAACGCTTTCATCACCCGCGTCGAGCCCGGCGCCGCGAAGCCGGGGCTGCTGTCGGGCAGGACGCTTGCGGTCAAGGACCTCATCGACACGGCCGGCGTGCGGACGACGTACGGCTCCGGGCTGTACGGCGAGCACGTCCCTGAGCGGAATGCGACCGTCGTCCAGCGCCTGCTCGACGCGGGCGCCGTTTTCGTCGGGAAGACACACCTGCCGGAGTTCGCCTGGAGCGTGCTCGGGATGAACGAGTTCTATGGCACCTGCCACAACCCGACGCATCCAGGGAGGACGACCGGCGGCTCGTCGTCCGGCTCCGCGGCGGCGCTCGCGGCGGGCCTCTGCGAGCTCGCGCTCGGCACGGACACAGGGTGCTCGATCCGCCTGCCGTCCGCCGCGTGCGAGGTCGTGGGACTGAAGTCGCAGTGGGGCCTCATCCCGATGGACGGCGTCTGCCCGCTCGTGCCGATGCTCGACACCGTCGGGCCGATGGCGCGGAGCGTCGAGGACGTTGCGCTCATGTGGTCGATCCTCACGGAACGTCCGGTTCCCGAGCCACGGCTCGCCGGCCTCACCGTCGGCCTCCTCCGCCAGCCGCCGGGCATCGGCGATGGGCGCGAGACGGAGCGCTCCGACGCCGCCGAGGCGTGGGTTCCGGACCTCGAGCGTCTCGGCGCACCCGTCGTCGAGGCGCGCATTCCGGAGCCGTCAGCGAACACCTGGCCGCAGTTTCAGCACGAGGCGCTGCAGTCACACGCGGCCACGTTTCCCAGCCGGGCCGACGAGTACGGCGTGCTCATGCAGAAGAAGCTCTCTGCCGCACAGCGGGTTCCCGCCGACGAGATCGAGGCGGCGTATCGCGCGATCGACGAGTGGCGCCGCTACGAGCCCGACGTCGACCTGTACGTCAGCCCGTGCTACGCGGTCGAGCTCCCCGCGGAGGAGGCGGACGAGCTCGACGTGCGGCTCCCACTGACGTCGTTTCTGCGTTGGACGAACCTCACCGGCTGGGCAGGCCTCGCGATCGGGAACATGCAGCTCGTCGCGCCACGCGACGAGGTGGTTCTCGCCGCCGGTCTCGCGTGGGAGCGCGGGTAGCTATTCGCCCGTGAACTCGGGCTTCCGCTTCTCGACGAAGGATTCGACGCCTTCGCGGAAGTCGTGCGTCTGCTGGAGGAGACCGTATGCCAGTCCCTCGAGCTCGAGCCCTTGCGCGAGCGGGCCCTCGTAGGCCTGGTTGAGCACACGCTTTGCCATCGCGAGGGCGAGCGGCGAGTGTTGCGCGAGGTCGTCGATCAGCTTGCCGACCGCTCCGTCGAGCTCATGGGCGGGACCGATGTGGGTGACGAGGCCGAGTGAGAGCGCCTCCTCGGCATCGACGCGGCGACCGCGCATGACGATGTCCTTCGCGCGGCCGAGCCCGATGAGGCGCGCGAGCCGCTGCGTGCCGCCGGATCCCGGGATCATCCCGATCGTCACCTCGGGGAAGCCGAGCTCGAGGTCGTCGGCTGCGACACGGAAGTCGCAGGCGAGCGCGAGCTCGAGCCCGACACCGAAGCAGTAGCCGCGAAGTGCGGCGACGACCGGCTTCGAGCAGCGCTCCGGGGCCGCGACGTTGTCGGCGAGCCGCGAGACGTCCCACGCCGATCGAGTGAGGAATCCCGGGATGTCGCCGCCCGCTGTGAACGTCTCGCCGGCTCCGGCCACGACGACGAATCGAACCGCGGCGTCGCGATCGAGCTCCTCGAAGACGCGCCGCAGCTCGTCGCGCGCGTTCATCGAGACGCGGTTGAACTTGCCGGGGACGTCGAGCGTGATCGTCGCGACGCCGCGCGCCTCGTCGCGCTCGACCCGGAACCCGTCGTGCTCGCTCACTTGCTCTCCCGCAGCATGCGCCGGAGGATCTTCCCAGACGGGCTCTTCGGCAGCTCCGGCACGAAGCGGTACTCGCGCGGCCGCTTGAAGCGGGCGAGCGAGTCGGACGCGAGGCAGAAGGCGTCGAGGTCGTCCGCCGTCACGCCGTCCTCGGCGACGACACAGGCGACGATCCGCTGCCCGAGCCGCTCGTCGACGGCGCCCACGACGGCGACCTCGCGGACTCCTGGTGCGCGGGCGAGCACGTCCTCCACCTCGACCGGATGGATGTTTTCCCCGCCGGAGACGACCATGTCGTCGACACGGCCCACCACCCACAGGTCGCCGTCCTCGTCGAGCCGACCGACGTCGCCCGTGTGGTACCAGCCGTCGCGGATCGCCTTCTCGTCGGCGTCCGGTCGGTTCCAGTAGCCGGTGAACGCCTCGTCGGAGGACATGTGGCAGAGGATCTCGCCTTCGTCTGCAGGGTCGAGCCGCAGACGGGCGTTCAGAGCGGCACGCCCCGCACAGCCCGGCTTCGCGCGCTGCGCACGCTGGACGGAGAACGTGTAGATCTCGGTCGAGCCATAGTGGTTGACGAAGATCTCCGGCTCGAACGCGGCGGCGACCTTCTCGACGAGCGCGCCCGTCATCGGCGCGCCTGCGTATGCGACGGCGCGCACGGACGAGACGTCGGCGTCCGCGAGCCGCGGGTTGTGCACGAGGTCGAAGTAGAGCGTTGGCGCGAGGTAAAGCGAGTCGATGCGCTCCGCGCTGATGAGCTCGAGCGCCCGCACGGGCTCCCACGACGGCTGCGCGACATAGCAGCCGCCCACGACCGCGGCCGCGAGCAACGAGTGGACGCCCATCGTGTGGTAGAGCGGCATGACGCCGAGCGTTCGATGCCGCGGGTGCAGGCCGTGGTGCAGCGCCTGCGACAGCCCGCCCGCCCGCTCGGCGCGGTGCGAGCGAGGGACGCCCTTCGGCCGCCCGGTCGTACCCGACGTGTAGAGCTGGATGGACGGCTCGCGCTCGTCGAGATCGAAGGCGCCCGCATGTTCCGCCTGCGCGGCGAGCTCGGCGACCTCGCCGGGCTCCCGGAGGACGACCACGGCGCCTGCGTCGTCGATGCAGTACGCGAGATCGGCCTCGGAGACCCGGTGGGAGAGCGGCACGATCACGGCACCGAGCCACTGGCAACCCCAGTAGAGCTCGACCGTCTCGGGCTCGTTCTGGAGCACGCATGCGACGCGGTCGCCCCGGCGCACGCCGCGCGCGGTAAGGCCGGCTGCGATGCGCGCTGCTCGTCCGCGCAGATCCGAGTAGGTCAGCCGCCCATCGTCGGCGACCAGTGCCTCGCGGTCGGGAACTCGCTCGGCCGCGTACAGGAGGTTGAGTGCGAGGTTCACGCCTCGGCGACCTCCACGATCGCGTCGACGATCGCCGTGTACCCGGTACAGCGGCAGAGCTGGCCGGAGAGCATGTCCACGATCTCCGCGCGGGTCGGTCTATCGACGCGCGCGAGCAGGTCCTCGGCCGCGATGAGGATCCCGGGCGTGCAGAACCCGCACTGGAGCGCGTGGTGGCAATGGAACGCCGCCTGGAGCGGCGTCAGACTTCCGGCGACCGCGAGTCCTTCGACGGTGACGAGCTCGCTGCCGTCCACCTGCGCTGCGAGAAGGAGGCACGAGCGAACGGCGACGCCGTCGAGCCGCACCGTGCATGCGCCGCAGACGCCGTGCTCACACCCCACGTGCGTCCCCGTGAGGCCGAGGCGGCGCCGGAGGAAGTCGGAGAGGAGGAGGCGCGGCTCGACCTCCTCGCGAAACCGGCGGCCGTTGACGGAGACGTCGACCGGGATCACGCAGCCGCCTCTCGCGCCCTGGTCGCGGCGCGATCCACGAGGACGCGTACGAGCTGCTTCAGGTACGCCGGGGTCGCGTGGACCGAGCCCCACGGCTCGACCTGCTCGGCAGCCGACTCCCCTGGCCGACTCGGATCGACCTCGAGCAGCGTCGGTCTCGGCGTCACCGCGCCGACGACGACGCGGAGTTCGGCTCCGCGGACGCGCGCCGCAGCCATGCAGAGCGCGAAGTCCCCGCCGCGGAGCGCGAGCTCCTCGAACGCGAAGCCCTCGCCCTCGGCCGGAAGCGGCCAGACGGTCTCGACGATCAGCTCGTCCGGCGCGAGTCCCGTTGTGTACGGCCCGAGGAAGAGCTCGTCGGCGGGAATCTCACGGCGACCTCGCACGGACGCGGCGACCGCCGAGCCGGCGGACGCGACGAGTGCGAGTGGGAGCTCCGCCGCCGCGTCGGCGTGCGCCACCGAGCCGCCCACGGTTCCGCGATTCCTCGTGACCGTGTGCCCGACGTGGGGGAGGACCGCGGCGAGCACCGGGTGTTCGTACAGTCGGCGGTCGGCCTGGCGCACGGTCGCCCCCACGACGATCGCGTCGTTCCGGCGATCCACCTCGTCGAGCACGCGGACGCGATTGACGTCGACGAGCGCGCTCGGACGCAGCACGCGCATGTTGAGCGCGGGAACGAGGCTCTGCCCGCCGGCAAGGACCTTCGTCTCGTCGCCGCCCTCGGCGAGTGCCGACAGCGCCTCCTCGAGCGACTCCGGCCGCAGGTACGCGAAAGGAGCCGGCTTCACGCGTGCAGGAGCTCCCATACGCGAGCCGGTGTGAACGGAGGCTCGACGTCATCGCGCCCGAGCGCGTCGGCCACCGCGTTCGCGATAGCCGCCGGCACGCTCATCGTCGTTCCCTCGCCGAGACCCTTGGCGCCAAGCGGTAGGAACGGCGTCGGCGTCTCGCGGTGCCCGATCCTCGGCGTCGGCAGGTCGGGTGCGGTCGGCGCGAGGTAGTCCATGAACGACCCCGTGAGCAGGTTCCCGTCCTCGTCGTACACGTGGCGCTCGAAGAGGGCGGCGGCGGCGCCGTGTGCGAGCCCTCCGCGAACCTGCCCTTCTGCGAGCAGCGGATTGAGGAGACGTCCGGCGTCGTGGACGGTGACGTAGTCGAGCACGCTGACCTCGCCCGTGTCGCGGTCGATCTCGACGACCGCGACGTCGGCGACGAAGCCGTGGGAGGCCGACGAGGCGATCCGGTCATCGTCGTCCGGCGGCAGGAGATTGGGCGCGGCGTAGTAGGCCGTCACTGCGAGCCCGGGCTCCATCCCCTCGGGCAGCGCGTCGGGGTTCCAGTGTGCGGTGCCCGCGACGCGACGCAGCGACGCCGACTCGTCACCGAGGTGCGTGCGGATCGCGCCGATCTTCTCGGCGAGGCGGTCGGCCGCTGCCGCGACCGCACCGACGCCGACGCCGGAGAAGCGCGACGAGTAGTTGCCCGACGCGATCGTCCACGGCGACGACGACGTGTCCACCTCGGCGAGCACCTCGATCGCCGAGGGCTCCACGCCGAGTCGGTCCGCGACGACCTGGGCGATCACGGTGCGGTGACCCTGACCCTGCGGCGTCGTTGCCGTCCGGACCGTGATGCCGCCGAGCGTGGAGATCGTGATCGTGCAGCCCTCCGCGTTCCCCGACTTCGGGAGTCCACGCTCCTCGCCGGGCTCCGCGAGCGTGATGTAGCCCATGTTCGAGATCGACGGTTCGACGATGCACGCGATCCCGACCCCGACGAGGCGACCATCCGAGCGGGCGGCTTCTGCCTCCGCCCGGCGCTCGTCGTACCTCGCGAGCGCGAGCGCATCCTCGAGACAGCCTCCGTAGTCGCCCGAGTCGTAGAGCGCGCCCGAGGGCGTGCGGTAGGGGAACACGTCCTTCGTCAAGAGGTTGCGGCGCCGGAGCTCGGCAGGGTCGATCCCCAGCCGGGTCGCCGCCATCGTCATCGTGCGCTCGAGCGCGAGATAGAGCTGTGGGCCACCGAAGCCGCGGTTGAGACCGCTCGGGAGCGTATTGGTGAGGACGACTCGGTTGCGCGTTGCCACGTTCCGTACGCGGTACGCGCCCGCGAGCGACCCGTGCATCCGGTAGAGGGTCGCGGGCTCGGGCGCTCGCACGTACGCGCCGACGTCCTCGATCGCGTCGTAGCGGAGTGCGAGGAGCTCGCCGTCCGCCGAGAAGCCGGCCTCGACGTGCGTCACGCGCCCGCTCGACGATGAGCTGGCAGCGAGGTGCTCGAGCCGATCCTCGATCCAGCGCACCGGCACGCCGAGCTTCCGTGACGCGAGGCCCATGAGGACGACGTAGGCGAAGACCGACGACTTGATGCCGAAGGACCCGCCGGAGTCCGGAGGTGTGATCAGGCGGAGCTTCGATCCGGCGAGCCCGAGTGCGCCCGCGGCGACCGAGTGGAGCGTGAACGGGCCCTGGAAGTTGGCCCAGGCGGTGAGCGACTCCTCGGCCGGGTTCCAGTCGCAGACGACGCCGTAGCACTCGACGGGCGTGCAGCTCCAGCGCGGGAAGCGAAAGCGCTCGCGGACGACGAGGTCGGCGTCCGCCAGTGCCGCGTCGACGTCGCCGTACGCGAAGGAGCGGTCGGAGACGCATGCGTCGGTCTCGACGGCAGCCTCGGCGTCGAGTACCGGCTCGCTGGGCTCGTACTCGACCTCGATCAGCTCGAGAGCGTCCTCGGCCACGTAGCGGTCGCGCGCGACGACCACCGCGACGGGCTCGCCGACGTAGCGGACGATCTCGTGCGCGGCGGCGTACTGCGGAATGGGTGAGTCGATCCCGGCCGGGAAGGGCCGCGAGAGCTCGACGACGTCGCCGCCGGTGAGCACTCCGACCACGCCCGGGAGCTCGAGAGCGGCGGACGCGTCGAGGCTCACGATGCGCGCATGGGCGAACGGCGAGCGCAGGACGGCCGCGTGTCGCGCGTTCGCGACGGGTTCGAGGTCGTCGATGAATCGGCCCTGTCCGCGGAGCAACGCCTCGTCCTCGAGCCGGGGCAGCGGGCGGCCGACCCACGGCTCCGAGGCGGCCTTGGCTCCCACGCGACTACCATAGTGCTGCTCGCCGGAGGTACGCACAGCCTCACGCGGCTGCGAACACGTCGCATGCCGTCGTCCTCAGTCGCCCCGATATGCCTGCATATCGGGGCTCCCTGCGTCCTCGGCCTGCTCGGTTCTCGCCGGCGAGTCAAGTCCGTACCCCCGGCGAGCAGCACTACTATCGCCCTGTGGGCGGGCTTCGGGACGATCTTCGCGACCTGCTCGAGGGTGTTCGCACCGGGGAGACGAGCCCGGACGACGCGCTCGAACGGCTCGCCGAGCTTCCGTATCGCGATCTCGGTTTCGCCCGGGTCGACGTCCATCGCGAGCTCCGGCAGGGCGCTCCGGAGGCAATCCTCGCCGAAGGAAAGACGCCGGAGCAGGTGTCACAGATCTTTCTCGCACTGCTCGAGGGTGGCGCGGGCAGCGTGCTCGCGACGCGCGCCGACGACGAGGCTCGCGCGGCCGTGCGCGACGTCGTCTCCGTGGCGGAGGAGGACGCCGTCGCGCGCTGTGTCTGGGTCGGACGGAGCGTGCCGGAGCCGCGCGGCCTCGTGGCCGTCGTCTCTGCCGGGACGTCTGACGGGCCTGTCGTACGCGAGGTGACGATCCGCGCTCAGCTGCTAGGGACGACGGTCGTCGTCCACGAGGACGCCGGCGTCGCAGGGGTCCACCGACTCGCATCGGCGCTGCCGGACCTCGAGCGGGCCGATTGCGTCGTCGTGGTCGCAGGCATGGACGGCGCGCTCGCAAGCCTCGTGGGCGGGCTCGCCCGCGGCCCTGTCATCGGCGTGCCGACGAGTGTCGGGTACGGCTCCGCACACGGGGGGACGACCGCGCTGAACGCGATGCTCGCCTCGTGCGCAGCTGGCCTCGCCGTCGTCGGGATCGACGACGGTCTCGGCGCGGGCACGATCGCCGCTCGCATCGCCCGGGGTCGCGAGTGACTCGCGTCGCGTATCTCGACTGTGTCGCCGGGCTCGCCGGGGACATGCTGCTTGCTGCGCTCCTCGACGCGGGAGCGGAGCTCGAGACCCTGCGCGACGTTCCCCATGCGCTAGGGATCGAGGGGGTCGAGATCGACGTCGAGCGTGTCGAGCGTCAGGGGATCGGCGCCCTCCACCTGCGTGTCGACGCTCCCGACGATCACGATCATCGGCGCTACGCGGACATCCGCGAGCTCATCGCGCGCGCCGAGCTCCCCGCTCGCGCCCGTGCTCGTTCGCTCGACGCGTTCCAGCGGCTGGCAGAGGTCGAGGGTGGGATCCATGGCGTGCCGCCCGATGAGGTCCACTTCCACGAGCTCGGATCGCTCGACACGCTCGTCGATGTCTGCGGCGCATTCGTGCTCCTCGAGGAGCTCGGCGTCGAGCGCGTTGTCTCCTCGCCGCTCCCGTTCGCGCGGGGATTCGTGCACGCCGCCCACGGCGTACTCCCGCTTCCCGCGCCCGCCACGCTCGGCCTGCTCGAGGGCGCGGAGCTGGTGGGCGTCGACACCGAGGCCGAGCTCGTGACGCCAACGGGTGCCGCGATTGCGGCGATGGTCGTGGACTCCTGGGGTGCGCTACCGCCGCTGACGCTCGAACGCGTGGGCTACGGGGCAGGAACGAAGGACTTCGCCGACAGGCCGAACGTCGTCCGCGTCGTCCTCGGCTCGGAGTCGAAGCGGCTGGCTCCGGTCGTAGTGCTCGAGACGAATCTCGACGACCTCTCACCGGAGCTCGTCCCTGACGCCGTCGAGCGCTGCTTCGAAGCGGGCGCGCTCGACGTCTGGACCGTGCCAGTGCAGATGAAGAAGGGTCGCCCGGGCTTCGTCCTCACCGTGCTCGCCCGTCCGGAGGCGCAGGCTGCGATAGCGCAGGCCCTCCTGGAGGAGACGAGTGCACTCGGTGTCCGCGTCTCGCGGCTCGAGCGCTACGAGCTCGACCGCGAGGAACGCGTCGTCGAGGTCGCGGGCGCCAGCGTCCGGATCAAGGTCGGCCTTCTCGACGGACGCATCGTCAACGTCGCGCCCGAGCACGACGACTGCGCGGTGGTTGCGAAGGCGAGCGGGCGCTCCGTAAAGTCGATCTGGGCGGAGGCGCTCGCCCGCGCCCACGACGTATGACGAGGATCGAGGAGCTCGAGACACGGATTCGCTCCCTTGGGAGCGGCGTCGTTGCGTTCTCGGGCGGGGTCGACTCTTCGCTCGTCGCGGCGCTGACCGTGCGTGCGCTCGGCGACCGGGCGCTCGCCGTGACAGCGGTCTCGCCCGCGCTCGCAACCGGCGAGCTCGACGGCGCGCGCGAGGTCGCATCGGCGATCGGCATCCGGCACGAGACGATCACGACGGCCGAGCTCGAGCGCGACGGGTACCGGGCGAACGATCGCGACCGCTGTTACCACTGCAAGTCCGAGCTCTACGACTGCCTTTCCGCGCTTGCAGCGCGGAAAGGCTATGAGGCCGTTCTGTCCGGGGCAAACGCGGACGATGTCGGCGATTGGAGACCCGGGCTTCGAGCGGCGGCCGAGCATGACGTGATCCACCCGCTGCTCGAGGCGGGCGTCGGGAAAGACGAGGTGCGCGAGCTCGCGCGCGCGCTCAGGGTCCCGAGCGCCGAGAAGCCGGCATCGCCGTGCCTCGCATCGCGCATCCCGTACGGCACAGTGGTCGACCCCGAAGTGCTCGCCCAGGTCGACCGCGCCGAGCTCGCGGTGAAGGCGCTTGGCTACACCGTGCTCCGCGTCCGCCATTACGGCGGGCTCGGCAGGGTGGAACTGCCGGACGATGCTTTGACTGCGCTGACCGCGGAGCGTCGTACCACTATCGCGGCGGCAGTCGCCGCGGCCGGCTACGACGAGGTCGAGATCTCCGACGAGCCGTTTCGCTCGGGCTCGCTCAACGCGTCGTTCACGAAACGTCTCGCCGTCGCGACCTAGGCGACCCGCGCCAGTGCCGCTTCGATCTCCCGCGCGTCGGGACCATTGCCGTCGAGTGCGCGGAACGCCTCGATGACGGCTCGCGGGTCCCGCCGGTGCCGCTTCGCGGCCATCGTGAGCGGCTCGTGGAAGGCACCGCCGCAGTGGGCGCACGGCATCTGCAGCTGCGAGAGGAGCCGCGCGGCCTCGCCGTCCGGGAACATGCGCAGTAGCTCGACGATCGTCGTCGAGCCTCTTATCTCCCGCGAGTCGGGCGCGTCGGGCGCGGTGCCGCGCGCGACGAGCCCCGGGACCGCCCGTTGCGTCAGTGGACGAGCGCCTCCTCGGGATAGCGCACCGGCGAGGCGTCCATTCGCACCATGTTCGCGGGCAGCTGGTAGCGCGCGTAGGGCAGGACGATCACCTTCGCGTCCGCTCCGTGGCGCTCCATCGCCGCCGAGAACGCGGCGTCGAGGGACGTGCCCGCGTCGATCCCGATGTCCGCAGCCATCTCGAGGTTCTCCTCGAGCGTGACGAGCGACAGGTGCTTGCGCGTCATGACCTCGTAGATCGGCACCCAGATGCAGCCGGCCCACATCTGGATCGCGCGGGCGTGGATGTCCTTGAGGACGCGCTGGTAGTTCTCGGGCGTCGCCGGCATGTACGGCTTCATGAGGTCCATGAGAGCGAGGCCTGGGAAGTCGCCGATGGCGGTCGAGACACCCGGCGACGGCGAGCAGTAGATGATCGTGCCGCCGTCGCGGACGACGAAGTCAGCCGACATGCAGCCCCAGCCCGTGTGGAAGAACAGGTGGTCGGTCGGGGCGAAGACGCCGCAGATGGCGATGTCAGCCTGCGTTCCGGGGTGCTCGTAGGCGTAGATCTCGTTGAAGCGCTCGATCGCCTTGCGATGCGCGTCGGGGTGCGAGCCGAACATGCACTCGACGACCCGGCCGTGCGTGTCGAGGACGACGTTCATCGTCGCCGAGAGACCGCACATCGTCGCGACCTCGTCGATGTCGGAGCGCATCGGCCCCGCATACGCGCCGTAGTGGGTCTGCGGCGACGGCACGAACGCGCAGTGGTTCGACTCGATCGTCTCGTCCGAGACGACACCGGGAAGGATGAGCTTGCCGCCGCCGCCCGCGCCCCAGTGGTTCGACTGCGCCTGCCCGATCGTGATCTTCACGTCGCAGGCGGCGACCTCCTTGTGCAGCCACACCGGTGTGCCGCGGGACGAGACGCCCACGTACTCGTACTCGTCGGCGTTGCGCGGGTCGTTCTGGTGGAACTCGATCCCGAGCTGCTCCATGCGCGCGAGGTTGTCCTTGCCGATCTTCTGGTCGATGTCGGAGTCGGACATCGGGAAGACCTTCCCGTTCGCGCAGACGACGACCGCCGGCTTGCCGGCCGCCTCGATCGCGTCGAGCACCGGCGGCAGCAGCTTCGACTGCGGCGTCGGCCGGAACTGGTTGTCGATGATGACCGCGACCTTCGAGGCGGCGTCGAGAAGTTCGGAGAAGCGCGGCCCGGAAACCGGGGACTCGAGCGCGGCGCGTGCCGCGGCGGTCGCGTCGCCGACCGGCGCGGGCTCGTCCGGGTAGACGGCCGCGAGCAGGTTCCCCTCGGGGATCTCGAGCTGAGAGCGTGTCGCGCGAGACCTTGTCGTCGTCGCCCGACGCGCCGATCGTCAGCGGGTCGAGCGACTCGTACGGGATCACCGCCGTGTACGTATCCGCCATCGTTTCCTCCTCCGGGTCCGCGCTCGTCTGGGTCTCGAGCCAGGCTATGCCCGGCGAAGGTGGGCAGTCAAGCCGGCGATTGCCGTTGAAAGCTCCCGGCGACGTTGGTACGTTCGCACGGTCGGTGGCCGAGCGAATCCGTGCCTGGGGAGTAGCAGGAACCGTGCCGCGAGCCGTCGCGGCCGGGCTCATCGTCTTCGCGCTGCTCTACATGATCGTGATCGCCAACCCGCCTGACGAGTTGGGGGGCGGCGACTGGCGGACGACCAACTTCGGGTCGGCCATCGACGACCCTCGAAACTTCTTCATCACATTGCTGAACGGCCTGACGTTCGCAGGGCTGCTCTTCATCGTCGCCAGCGGCTTTGCGCTCATCTTCGGCCTGATGCGGGTGATAAACATGGCGCAGGGTACGTTCTTCCTGCTGGGCGGCTACATCGCGTACGACATGCAGCAGAGGGTCGCCGAGGGGGGCGGCTTCACCCTGCTGCCAACGGACGTCAATCTCTGGGAGTGGGTCATCCCTGCCCTCGTCGCGACGATCTCGATCGGCGTGTTCGGGCTGGTCGTCCAGCAGGTCCTGCTCCGGTGGAACCAGGGTCAGGACCTCCGTCAGGCCCTGATCACGATCGCGCTCTCGGTGATCCTCGCCGACCAGATCATCGAGCACTTCCACGGCGGCCTCGGGCGCACCGTAACGTGGCCCGGCACCGTGGAGCGATTCGTCGATCTCCATCTCTACGGCATCCAGTACTCGGTCGCGCGCCTGACCGTGCTCGGGCTCGGGCTGTCGGTTGGTGTTCTGCTCTGGGTGTGGCTCTACCGCACGCGGACCGGGATGGTCATTCGCGCCGGCGTCGACGACAGGCAGATGACCTCCGCGCTCGGCATCAACATCCAGAGGACGTTCGCCATCGCCTTCTTCGTCGGATCGGCGCTGGCTGGCTTCGGCGGTGCAGTTGGCGCCACCCAGGCGGGTGCAGCGACGGGGGCGGACGGGCAGTGGCTGCTGAACTCCCTCGTCGTCGTCATCATCGGCGGCCTCGGATCTCTCCTCGGTGCCGCTGTCGGATCGCTCCTCTATGGCCTGGTCTACTCGTTCGCAGCTGTATACCTGCCGACGGGGTACACGAACTACGCGATCATCCTGACCTTCGCCCTACTCGCGCTCGTCCTCGCGTTTCGGCCGCAAGGGCTGATCGGACGGCCCGGATGAGGAGCGGGTGGACCCCCAAGGCGGTCGTCGAGAGGAGCCTCGGACTGGGTGTCCTGGCCTTCGTGGCGGTCGGCCCCGCCTTTCTCACGGACTACTGGGTGAGTTTCATTCTCACCCAGACGTTCCTGCTCGGCGTCGCAGCGGCGAGCCTCATCTTCCTGTCGGCGTACGGAGGAATGGTTTCGCTCGCCCAGACTGCGATCTTCGGGATCGCGGGCTTTTCGCTGGCCAACATGGTGACGTCGGATGTGACCGGGGGGCAGAATCTCGGTTGGAACCCATGGCTAGGTGTCGTGCTCGCGATCGCGATAGCTACCGCGGTGTCCATCGTATTTGGCGCGCTGGCGAGTCGCAGCCAGGGCATCTACTTCCTGATGATCACACTGGCTTTCGGGGTAATCGGCTTCTACTTCTTCCTCCAGGTCGACGTGCTCTCGGGGCGGGCCGGGATTCCGCAGATTCGCGCCAACGCACCCTCGATCGTCGGGGACAGCAGTGCTCCACCCGAACGCCTCTACTACGTCGCGCTCGTCGTCGCGATAGCCGTCTACGTGGTGATCCGCTATGTCGTTCGGACGCCGTTCGGCATCGCGCTCCAGGGAATACGGGACGAGCCCGTACGCATGGCGTCGCTCGGGTACAACGTGCCCGTCCATCGCATGCTCGCCTTCGGACTCGCGGGCTTCTTCGCATCCCTGAGCGGGGTGCTGTACGCCTGGTGGAACGACCTCATGGATCCAGCTGCGATTGATCTCAATGCCATCGTCAGCCTGCTGGTCGTGGCCGTGATCGGCGGACTCGGACGAATCGAAGGCGCTTGGCTCGGAGCCGTTGCCTTCATCCTCATCAACAACTACGTCCGCGACGTGGAGGTGCCGGTCCTGGGAGGGTCGTTCCCGACGGTCATCGGCTTCATCTTCCTCGCGATCGTCCTCGTCTCGCCCGACGGCCTCATGGGACTGTGGGACCGCATCTGGAGGATCGCCGGTGGGCGACGCTCTCTGCCCCCATCCGTCTCGGGCGATGTCCGGACGGTCACGGATGCGACCTCTTCGTGACGGAGTAGTGGAACGGTGAGGGCGAATGGCGTAGGCTCGCGCATGATCGGCAGGCGGATCGAAGGAACGTGCAGGCACGAGAGGAGGCGAAATGAGACTAGGTAGGTGGAAGCTCTTGCTTCCGCTGGGGCTGATCGTCGTGGCCGCCGCAGGCACGACGTCCGGCGCGCTCGCGACCACGACCCAGAGTGGCGAGGTGAAGATCGCGATTCTCTCCGAGTGCAAGGGTGCATTCGGTGCAGCGTACGAAGAGCAGATCGCGGCAGTTCAAGCCGCGTTCTCTCAGTACGCCGGGGCGAAGCCGAAGAACAAGAAGAAGCCGTCGGCAGGCATCGTCGGGGGGTCGCTCGGCGGAAAGCGGATCAAGATCGTCGGTTACGGATGCGGCGATGAGACGCCGTCTCTTGCCCTCAAGGAGACGCGGCGCCTCATGGAGCAGCTCGGTGGCGAAATCATGATCGGACCGCTCTCCGGCGACGAGGGTGTAGCCGTTGCGAACTATGCGAAGGCTCATCCGAAGCAGACCTTCCTGAACGGCACGTCGGGGGGTCAGCAGACGACACTCAAGGTGCGGGCGAAGAACTTCTTCCGGTACAACGGTGACGGCGCTCAGTGGAACGCTGGAACCGGTGAGCTCGCCTACAAGCGTCTCGGTTGGCGCAATGCGGCCATCTTCATGGACGACTACAGCTTCGGCTATACGTCCGGCGCTGGCTTCATCGCAGAATTCTGCGCATGGGGCGGCAAGATCACGAAGCGCGTCTTCGCACCCTCGCCGAACACCGACTACTCGTCGTACGTCCAGCAGCTGCCTCCGCCCAGCGCGGTGGACGGCTATTTCTGGGTGATCGGCGGATCGGGTACCGGCCCGTCGCTGAAGGCGTTCACACAGCAGTACGGACCCGTCGATCCGAAGAAGATGATCGGCAACCTCTTCTTCGCGTTCCTTGGGGCCGACAAGGAGCTCGGGCCTCAGCTCGTCGGCGCCTACATGGGCGGGTTCGGAACGGGCCCTGGCCTGCAGACGAAGGCAGCCAAGGCCTACCGGAAGCTCGCTAACAAGTGGTACCCACAGTTCAGTCCGGACGACGGCTTCTACTACAACTGGTGGAACCCCGCTTGGGCGCTGACGACCGCGATGGAGAAGATCAACGGTGATCTCTCCGCCGGCCACCAGAAGCTGTGGGCCGCGATGCCGCGACAGCTCAACGCGGGATTCGGTGTCATCAAGCTCGACAAGAATCGCCAGGCGATTCAGGATCAGTACCCGATCCGGTACGTGAAGAAGGGCAACACGATCACGTTCGAGGTCATAGGTCTGATCCCGCAGGTCGACCAGACGTTCGGTGGGCAGTTCAGCGAGTCGACGCCTTCACCGAGCCGAAGCGCTCCGGCCTGCAAGAAGACGAAGCTGCCGTGGATGAACAAGATCGTCCCGGTCAAGAACGGAGTGCCTCAGAGGTAGGTGACGGAAGCCGCGTCGCCTGTTTCAAGCGCCACGCCGACCCTCCGCTTGCGGGGGGTCGGCCGGCGTTTTGGCGGGCTACTCGCCGTGCACGACGTCGATCTCGACATCGAGCCCGGCGAGCGCCGCGCGATCCTCGGTCCCAACGGCGCCGGAAAGACCACGTTGTTCAACGTGATCTGTGGCGACCTTCCCGCATCGGCCGGGAGCGGTCGAACTCTTCGGCGAGACCGTCACGACGCGACCAGCGCGCTACCGAGCCAAGCTCGGGCTTGCGCGCACGTACCAGCAGTCGCGGCTCTTCAACGGGCTGACCGTCGAAGACAGCATCTACCTGTCCATCATCGGCGTCGGCGGAGGTCGTCTCCGTCCCGTCATCCTTCCGGGTCGTGACCGAGAGGCCCGCGAGAAGGCTCGGTATGGCCGCAGGGAGGGTGGCGATCTCCGACAAGCTCGGGCAGCCCGTCGGGAGCCTGTCGCACGGCGAGCATCGTCAGGTTGCAATTGCGATGGCGCTCGCGGCTGAGCCGAAGGCCCTCATGCTCGACGAGCCCGCATCAGGGCTCTCCCGCGGTGAGCGTCAGCTCTTGACCGATCTACTGCTCGGCCTCGACCGGGAGATCACGCTCATCCTCATCGAGCACGACATGGACATCGCCCTCAGCGTCGCCGAGAAGGTGACGATGATGCACGACGGCCGCGTCATCGTCGAGGGGACGCCGAGCGAAATCCGAGCCAACCAGATGGTCCATGACCTTTACCTCGGCCGTGGACACCACGATGAGTGAGCCGACGTCGCTCGTAGACGAACCTGCCCTCCTTGACGTCGTCGGGCTCAACGCTTACTACGGCAGCGCTCAGGCGCTCGAGGACGTCAGCTTCACGATGGGTCGCGAGTCCGTTGCCGTCGTCGGGCGGAACGGCATGGGCAAGACGACACTCTGCAATGCGATCATGGGGATTACGCCGCCGCGGGCCAGCGGCTCGATCCGTTTCCAGGGCGCCGAGCTCGTCGGTTCCGCATCTCATACGATCGCGCGGCATGGCGTGGGCTACGTCCCTCAGGGTCGGCGCCTGTTCCCATCGCTCACGGTCGACCAGCACCTCCGAATCGCCTCGCGTGGAAGTCGTGGCAACGGGTCGAGCGTATGGAACCGCGAGCGTGTCTACGAGCTGTTCCCGCGTCTGGCCGACCGGAAGAGGAATGGTGGCGCGCAGCTCTCCGGTGGTGAGCAGCAGATGCTGGCGATCGGTCGGGCGCTCGTGACGAATCCGAGGATGCTCGTCATGGACGAGCCTTCGGAGGGACTCGCACCAACCGTGATCGAGGGCTTGATCGAGACATTCCGACACCTCGAGGCCGAAGGTCTCGCGATCCTGCTCATCGAACAGAACCTCGGAGTTGCGACCGCGCTCGCCGAGCGACAGCTCGTGATGATCGGCGGTCGCATCGCGGCCGAGACGACTGCGACCAGACTCGCGCAGGATTCGGACCTACAGCGGCAGTACCTCGGCGTCGAACCACTCGCACACTAGTCTTCGCGCGCCTTGCCCACCCGTGCTCCCGCAACACTTGCCCTGTTGACTGCTGTCGTCATCCTCTTTGCAGGATGCGGCGGAGAGAGGAAGGCGCGTCCGGATCTCGCTTTCGTGAGCACTCGTGACGGCCCGTACGCGATTTTCGCGATGGATGCCGACGGAAGTGCGCAGAGCCGGCTGACGGAGGGGGACACCGACACGTCCAAGCCGAGCGGGCTCTTCTTCCAGGTGGAGCCGGCCTGGTCTCCGGACGGGCGGCGAATAGCATTCTCGAGCGCGCGAGCAGGATCGTTCGATATCTACGTCATGCGCCCCGATGGAACCGGCACGCGTCGCCTGACCTCGACGACAGAGGATGACGGGCACCCTACGTGGTCTCCCGACGGCAGCCGGATCGCGTTCTCGCGCGGCACGCCGGGGGACATCTTCGTCATGAACGCCGATGGCTCGAATGCACACGTGCTCCTCGGCGATCCGACCGGGGAGACGGAACCCGCGTGGTCTCCCGACGGCGCATGGATCGCATACACGCAGCGTGAGCCTGGATCGCCAGTTCGAGAGCTTTGGGTCATGCGATCCGACGGAACCGGCTCGGAGCGCCTCACGTCGCTTGGCGCAAGCAGCCTCAATCCCACCTGGGCCCCCGACAGCAAGCGGCTTGCGTTCGCTTCGAATGTCGTCGCGACCCTCTATGACATCTATGTGCTAACGGTCGGACAGAAGAACGCGCGCCGCCTAACGCGCGACGGGCCGGACACGTTCGAACCTGCATGGTCACCAAACGGAACGGAGATCGCATTCGCGCAGGACGGCTCGATCCGCACGGTCGACGTGGCAACCGGTGACGTCGAGGAACTGACCGACAGCGGCGACAACGACTCGTCGCCGGCCTGGAACCCGGTACCGCCTCCGGCCGACGAGTAAACGCTCTCAGAACGTCCCGTGGCGCTCGTACGCCTCGAGCGGAGGCATGCCGTCGCGCACAGCCGCGCGGATCTCGCTTTCGGTCGCGGCCTTCCGCTCGGCCTCCCCGAGCACGTCCTCCGCGACCGCTTGCGGGACGACGACCACGCCGTCGTCGTCACCGACGACCCAGTCTCCCGGATGG
>CAVYQX010000003.1:0-208018 GCA_963770715.1 uncultured Gaiellaceae bacterium | reverse complement strand
GCGCTCCTCACCGAGAACCGGGAGCGTCTCGAGTCGCTCGCCGAGGCGCTGGTGCGGGCGGAGACGCTCGACCAGCCCGAGGCCTACGCCGCCGCCGGCCTGGCCGCACCGGAGGCGCAGGCGCCCAGCGCCGAGCCGGCCCTGACGGGCGCCGTGTAACGTCGCTTCGCACGGCGAGGGCCGGCGTGCCAGACTGCTCGCGAGAGCGGAGGGCAGGCCAATGGGAAAGCTCGGGGTTCGGCTTCTGGGGCCGTTCGAGGTGGTCGTCGCGGGAGAGCCGGTGGACGTACCGGGCCCCAAGCGTCAGGCCCTCGTGGCCTGCCTGGCCCTGCGCTCGGGGCGCGTGGTCTCCACGGACACGCTGGCCGAGGCACTGTGGGGCAGCGATCTTCCAGCATCGCCTCGCAACGCCGTGCAACACCATGTGGCCCGCCTGCGCCGGGCTCTGGGCGAGGATGCGATCCGGCTCGCCGCCGACGGGTACGCGCTGGAGGGGGCGACGGTCGATGCCATTCAGTTCGGAGAGCTCCTCGAGGCGGCGCGGAGCGCTCTCCGGGCCGGTGACGCTCGCGGGGCCACGGACACGGTCGCCGACGCGCTCGGCCTCTGGCGCGGGCCTGCGCTGCTCGGCCTTCCTCAGTCCACGTGGGCCACGGCCGAGGCCGGGCGGCTCGACTCGCTGCGACTCGACGCGCTCGAGGAGCGCTTCGAGGCGGCTCTCGCGCTCGGCGAGCACGCCCAGCTGGTCCCGGCCATACGTGCTGCGCTCGACGAGAGCCCCTTCCGCGAGCGTCTCTGGGGACAGCTCATGCTCGCGCTCTACCGCAGCGGCCGCCAGGCCGATGCGCTCGAGGTGTTCCAGGAGGCCCGCCAGGTGCTGCTGGAGGAACTCGCACTGGAGCCTGGCCCGGAGCTGCGGCGCCTCCAGGATGCGATCCTCGCCCACGACCCGGCGATCGCGCCCGTACCCGTCGCACCGCCGCGGCGCGGCAACATGCCCGCCCCGTCGACCTCGTTTGTCGACCGGGAGAAGGAGCTCCCCCAGGTGGTCGAGCTCCTGCGGGCTTATCGCCTCGTCACGCTTACCGGGCCGCCCGGCGTCGGCAAGAGCCGGCTCGCCCTCGAAGCGGTGCGGTCGATCGAGGCAGAGCTCCGTGAAGGGGCGTGGCACGTCGATCTCGCGCGCGCAGCAAGCAGCGCCGACGTCGTCCGGCTTGCCGCGCAGTGCCTCGACGTGCGGGGGGCCGATCCACTGGAGCGCACCGTTGCGCGCCTCCGCGAGACCGACGCGCTACTCGTGTTCGACTCCTGCGAGCACGTGCTCGACGAGATGGCTCGCGTCGTCGGGACGGTGCTGAGGGACTGCGCAGGGGTGCGCGTCATCGCAACGAGCCGCCAGGTCCTTCGGGTGCCGGGTGAGGTGCGCTTCAACGTCGAGCCCCTTGCGGTGCCGGACCTCGGATCGGCCGACCCCGGTGAGGTCCCGGCGGTGGAGCTGTTCACCGCGCGGGCGCGCGCGGCGCGTCCGGGCTTCGAGCTGACCGCCGAGGACGCCTGGCTCGCAGCCGAGATCAGCCGTCTCGTGGACGGCCTCCCGCTCGCGATCGAGCTGGCCGCCGCGCGGGTGAACGTGCTCGGCCTGGCGGAGATCCTGTCCCTCGTCACGCGTCGCCTGGAGCTGCTGCGCAACCAGCCGGCGACGGACGCCGGACGCGCCGCACTCGCGACGCTCGTCGAGTGGAGCTACGACCTCCTGCACGGCGACGAGAAGACGTTGCTCCACCATGTGGCGGTGCATAGGGGCGGTGCGCCCCTCCCGGCGATCGTCGAGGCCGGCGCCCAGCACGGGCTCGACGAGATGACGGTCGTCGAGCTGCTCGGGACGCTCGTCGACAAGTCGATCGTCACCGTCTCGTTCCCGAGCGCGGACGCGCGCTACGACCTGCTCGACACCGTCCGGAACTACGCGCTCGAGCGTCTCGCCGACGACGGTGGCCTCACGGACGCGCGGAAGGCGCACGCCAAGTACTTCGCCACCATGGCGGACGCTGCGCACGCCGCGCTTCGCGGACGCGGCTGGCGAGCATGGATCGAGCGCCTCGAGCTCGAGCGCGACAACCTGTGGGCCGCCCTCACCTATGCGCACGAGGCGTCCGATGCCGGCACCGCGGCCCGGTTGGGAACGCTCGCCTGGTACTTCACGCTCGCCGAGCGGGTTTCCGAGGGCCGGCGCTTCGTCGAGCTTGCGCTCGACTCCGCGTCAGGGGACGTTCCGGCTTCGCTTCGCTTCGAGCTCGAGGGGTTCCGGTGCTACTTCGCGACCGAGGAGCTCGATCTTGACGCAGCCATCGAGACCGGCGAGCGAGCGCTCGACGCAGCCGAGCCCCTACCGCCGCAGGCCGCTCTCGTCGAGGTATCGCTCGCGCTTGCCAGGGCTGAGATCGGGGACAGCGAGCGAGCCGCCGTGCTGACGGAGCAGGCGTACGCTCGTCTTCTGCCGACGGGCGACGACTGGAGCATGGCGGTGTGCAGCCTCATCCGGGCGGAGGTCGCCGCTCTCGCGGGAGACGTGTCCACGGTCGAGACGATGGCCGCGGACGCGCACCGGCATGCCGGAGCCATCGAGTTCGAGGCGTTCCAGGTTCCCGCCCTGTTGCTCGAGGCCTGGGTCGCGGAGCAGCGTGAGGACGGTGCAGCGGACGCGTATGAGCGCGCGTTCGCGCTCGCAGGCGAGGCGGGGTTCGCCGACCACGCAGCCTTCGCGCTCGCGGGGCTCGGCTGGGTCGCATTCGCGAGCGGGGACCTCCGCAAGGCCGAGGAGCTCCAACGCCGAGCCCTCGCCGCCGCAGAGGCCGCGCGATCGCCCTGGGCTGCCGCACACGCCCGCGTCCGGCTCGGGCGTGTGCTCGCTGCTGCGGGAGACGCGGACAGCGCCGAGACCCTCTACCGCAGCGTGCTCGAGTGGGCCGACACGCAGCGCCCGCACGAAGCTCGCGAGAGCCTCTTCCTCGCGCTTGCGGAAGACCCGCGCACGGCCGCGCAGTCCGGCCTGGACGATCTCGGTCGGCCTGGAGAAGCCACTCCGATGCCGACCGCCGCCGAGACCGCTCTGACGCCTTAGACCCGTGGCCCCCCGCCCTGCGGGGGATGGCAGCGAGGACCCGGAGGGTGGCAGGGCGTTGGCAGCGTCCCGCGACAACCTGAGCGTCGTGAAGCACAGCAGACGACACCAGGAGGTACGCATGCCGACAAAGACCATCGACGACACGTGGGCCGACTTCAACCGGCACATCGAGGAGCTCGAGGCCCGCGCCGAAAGCAGCGGGCCTCAGTTGCAAGCACGCCTACAGGACAGGCTGGACGGGCTGCGGGAGGAAGAAGCGGCGGCCTGGGAGGCTGTACGCGAGAAGGCCGAGGCGGTCGACGAGCAGTTCCGCCAGCTCGAGATCGACATCGCGATCGCCGAGAACCGCCTGGCCTCGGAGCTTGCCGACGATGCAACGTCGTTCGCGGAAGCGGTCGAGGCGGAGCTGCACGACTGGGACGCCGCGATCGAGCGGCTCCAGATGCGGGCGGCGACGAAGACGCAGGCGGATCGCGAGCAGGCCGAGGCAGAGATCTCCGCGCTCAGGCGGGCGCGGAACCGGGTGGGCGAGCGCCTGAACGCGCTGTCCACGTCTTCGGACGCATGGCAAGAGCACAAGAACCGCGTCGTGGAGACGCTCGAAGACCTCGAGCGGAACGTCCGCGAGGCGGCCCTGAGAATCCACTGAGAGGAGAAGCACCATGAACGATTCGACACCAACCGAGACCTTCGAGTCGAAGGTCAGCAGCAAGATCGACGAGGCGACCAACGCGGGTGAACGGATGCTCGCCCGCGCCTGGAAGATGATCGCGGCGAACGGCGCCGCGGCCATCCTCTTCGGCGTCGTGCTCGTCCTGTGGCCTGAAATCGGCCTGACGACCATCGTGGCCGTCGTCGCCGTGTACGCGCTGGTCCGAGCGGTTCTGTCCGGAATGGCAGCGTTCTCGGCACCGCTCCCGGTCGCCGAGCGCCGCTGGTTGACGCTCGAAGCGGTCGTGGGGACGGCGATCGGCATCGCGCTGCTCGTCTGGAACGACATCTCGGCGCAGACGCTTCTATACATCGTGGCAGCGTGGGCTCTCGCGATCGGGCTGCTCATGCTCGGCGCCGCGATCCAGGCTCCACTGGACACGCCGGGCAAGTTGCTGCTCGGACTCAACGGCCTCATCGCCGGCGCGTTCGGCGCGGTGATGTTCATCGAGCCCGATGTGGGCGCAGTCGCGATCGTCGCGCTCATCGCAACCTTCTTCATCGTGATCGGTGTGATGCAGATCGGGTTCGCGCTCGAACTGCGGAAGCTCGTCGCCGACGTGCGCGAGCGCGTCGCGCGGCCGAGCACGACGAAGCCGGTGATGCACTGATCGAGCGGCCGCGAGAACCGCGGACGGAAGGCGGCCGGCGAGGGATCGCCGGCCGCCGAACACCGAGCAGAGGAGACCGAGTGACGGCGGAGAGCAGACGGGCAGGGACACGGTGGCTCCTTCCGGCGCTCCTCATCGGCGCCGCCGCGGGGGTCGTCGTCGCGGTCGCGGCAGGCTGGGATTACGCCAGCTGGCTCGACGAGGTCTGGACGAGCCTCACGTCGATCTCACTCGTCTACGTCGTCGTGGCGCTCGCCCTGCAGACGCTGCAAACGGCGTTCGCCGCCCTCGCGTGGTACGGAATCCTGCAGTACGCATACCCGAACGCCGAGATCGCCTACCTCGGCGTCCTCGCATGCTGCGCGACCGGCGTGGCGCTCAACAGCGTGACGCCCGCGCACTCCGGAACGCTGGTCACGGTCGTGATGCTCGTCGCGGTCGTTCCGACGGCGACCGTCACGGGGGTCCTTGCGGTGGCGGCTGTCGAGAAGCTCTTCTTCGCCGTCGTCGGCGTGCTCGTGTACGCCTACCTCTTCCTCGCTGTTGGGGGCACGTTCGAGCAGAAGTTCGGCTTCCTGGCGCACCACCCGTGGGCGATCGCCGTCACCGTCGTCGCCGCCGCGGTCGTCGCGGTCGCCGGCGGCCGGCTGGCGTCGAAGTGGCTTCGGCGCAGATGGGAAGAGGCACGCGCCGGCGGAAAGATCCTCACCGACAAGCGGGCATACGTTCAGCGCGTCGTGGTTCCGCAGGTGCTCTCGTGGGGCTGCAAGATCGGCGTCGTCGCCGTGCTGCTCGCCGCGTACGGCATCCCCGTCGGCTTCCACAGCGTCTTCAGCGTCATCGGTGGCAACTCGCTCGCGAACCTGGCCTCGCTGACGCCGGGCGGCGTCGGCATCAGCCAGGCGTTCGCCGTCGCATCCCTTCAGGACTACACCAGCGCCGCTACGGCAAGTGCCTACTCGATCGGGCAGCAGCTGTTGACGACAGTCTGGAACATCGCCCTCGCCGCGGTCCTCGTCGTAGTCGCGTTCGGCCGCTCGGGAGGAAAGCGCCTCGTCGAGGAGTCGTCTGCCCGGGCACGGGAGCTGCACGCCGACTAGCACGCGTGAGCGTGCGGACGATCCACTCGTGGCAGTGATGGCGCCGCGCGTGGCAGCGGCCTGACCGTCGGTGCTGCGAGCCTCGTCGAGAAGACACGATCTCGACGACAGAAAGCGAGGAGGCGACGTGCCCACCGAGACCATATGGAGGCAGCTCGGAACCATCAGCCGGTCGGCCGTCGGCGATCTCGACCTCGACCCGCCCGGGTTCGAGGAGGAGGGCGAGCGACTCCTCGCCCGCAACTGGAAGGTCATGGCAGCGCAGGGTCTCCTGTGGATCCTCTGCGGAGTCGTTCTCGTCGCGTGGCCGGATCCCGGCCCGAGGACACTCGCGGCGCTGCTGTCCGTGCTGGCTCTCGCCGACGGCCTGATGTCGGGGTTCGCGGCGTTCGCCCTCCAGCTCCCAAGGCGCACGCGGCGATGGCTCGTGGTGGAAGCGGTCGTGGCGGTCACCCTCGGCGTCGTCGTTCTCGCGGCGCGGGGCGTGTCCTCGACGACCCTCCTCTACGTCATCGCCGCTTGGGCCGTGGCAAAGGGCGTCCTGAAGCTCAACGCCGCCCGTCGGCTGCCCCTGAGCGGAGGACGTGAGCTGCTGCCCTTCTGGGGCGGGATCGTCTCGCTCGCCTTCGGCGTCGTGATGTTCGTCCTCGCGCTGGTCGTCGAGCCGGCTGGAGGCGCCGTCGCTCTCCGCGGGCTGATCGCGGCCTTCGCGATCGTCGACGGCGTGATGCAGATCGTGTTCGCGCTCGACCTGCGCTCCGTCAGCCGGCGAGCGCTGCCCGGACGCGCCTAGGCGAAGAGCGTGCGAGCGATGTCGGCGAGCTCCTCGTCGCGCTCGGAGACGAGCTCGCGAGCACGCTCGTACAGGCACGTGACGTTCTCAGGACTCGAGTCGTCCATCACGAAGCTGCACGAGCCGACGGTCGTCTGCAGGCGCCAGTAGCGAAAGCGATCTCCGTCGGCCAGACGAGCGAGGAGTAGGTGGGCCAAGCGCCCGCCGCCGGAAGCAACGGCCTCGAGGACGGTTCTGGCGGTGTTGGAGATATCTCGCATCTGTGCTCTCTCCGCCACGGGGAGCGGATCGTGCGGCGGCCGCATCCCGGTCCCGAGCGAGACGAGCACGAGCGGGCGCTCCTCTCGGACCGCTACCTGCCCGCCGAGCAAGTAGCCGAGGAGGGAGGGATTGTTCACGTAGAGGCCGCCGTCGACGAGCATGCGCTCGCGATCCCCGTCCTTGACGATCTGGGGCTTGAAGAACATCGGCGCCGCGGACGTTGCACGAGCCGCGACGACCATGGTCACGTCGCTGACGTCGCCGAACTCGGGGCGGCTCGAGAGCACCACCGGCTCGCTGTAGGCGAGGTCGTAGCTTGTCACGACGACGTCGGTCAGCGCAGCCGTCAACGGCGTGTCGCCGAGGTAGCGCTGGAGCGTAGCCTCGAGCCCTTCGACGGAGTAGCGCGTGCCCTCACGCACCCAGGCCGAGCGCGCGAGCGGCACCGGCCCCCCTCCCGGGAAGATCGTCTGTCCGTCGGAGAGGTAGAGCTCGAGCAGCCGTTCGGCGGGATGTCGCGGGTGCTCGCCGTCGGGGACCGTCAAGCTCAGCGCGATGATCCCGCCCGTCGAGGTTCCGACGATCAGGTCGAACACGGTCGCCAGAGGACGGGGCGCGACCCGCCGCTCGAGGTCGACGAGCACCGCGGCGGGGATGACCCCCCGAATCCCGCCCCCGTCGATCGCGAGCACGCGAAAAGGGGCCGTCACAGGCGCCAAACCTGCAAGCCGCGTGAGTCCCCGCGAAGGGCGTGCGAGTCGATGCGGAGAAGTATCGCCTGCCTCAGTACGGGGGAGTGCGGAAGCGTGGCTATGCGTTCGCTGACGGCCTATCGCGTTGACCGCTCAGTCGGCGCTATCCGAATGGCATGTTCATGGCGTCAAGCTGCCGCTCGCGAACTCTGGCGTGCCAAACGGCGCACCCGGCCACTTGCAGGCATTCCAGCCTGATCCCGGCTGTGCGAAACGACGCTTGTCACGACGAGCTTTCCGCACTCTCCCCATCGAAGGCACGCGGGGTCTGGTCAGGCAGTCGAACCGTGAGGGCATCAGTTCACGTTGCGGTGCTGCAGAGGCTGACTCGAGTGACCGTGGCCACGGCGATTGTGGGCATTGCGGCAGAAGCCGTTCGACGCGAGGAAGAGCTCGGCGCCTCCCAGCTGTCCGTCTGAAACCACCACAGAGGCGGCACCAGGCAGCAGTAGTTGGCAGCGGGCGCGTCCCATGAGGCTTCTCGCTCTGCCTCCGCCTAGGCACCGACGAGAAACCGGCGCACGAGGAAGCGCCAGCAGAGGAGGGCTACTGCGAGGGGGCCGACGACCCCGAGCAGCCAGAAGGCGATCGGGGTGTCGATCTGATCGACCATCCACCCGAAGTTCATGCCGAAGAATCCGGTGAGCAAGGTGAGCGGCACGAAGATCGTCGCCACGACGCTCACCACGTATGCACGCTCGTTCAGCTGCAGATCCAGCAGCATCGCGATGGCGTTCAGAGCGGCGTCGATCGAAGCCAGCAAGCGATTGACCTGTTCGTACAGACGGTCGAAGTAGTCGTCGTGCGTGTCGAAGCCACGAAGCGCGCCGATCTCCACGCCGATTCGTGCGAATGCCGCCTGCTCGGCACCGACCCGGCGGCGCATCGTCGCGAGCCTCGGGCCGGTCTCGCGCAGCGTCGCGCGCAGCGGCACGCGGCCGCCGCCCCCCTCGGCCCACGCGATGCCGATGGCGTCGAGCCCTCGCTCGATCTCCGTCAGCGCGTCGGAGGTCGTCGCGAGCATCGCCTCGAGCACGGCGTAGACGACGTACGGCTTGCTCCGTTCCTCCGGCAGTTCGGGAGCGAGGACTGCGGGCAGCGAGATGCGCTCCTCGTGAAGCGTCACCAGGTAGTCGCCCGTCACCAGGACCTGGACCTCGACGGGTCGCAGCCGGAACGCGGGCTCCTCCGCAGGCCGCTCGGACTCGACGTAGCAGCGGAGCGCGAAGACCAAGGACTCTCGGTCCGCGTGCAACGTCCGTGAGGCGGAGGTGTCGCCGGACGAGGCCAGAGCTCGCAGGGCACCCTCGGAAATCCCCAGCGCTTCGACGAGATCCTCGCGGCTCGTCTCGCCGAGCGAGACATCAAGCCAGAAGAAGTGCCCCTCCCCGCGTAGCGCAGTGACACGCTCTCGCTCGGCGACGTCGAGTCCGGAGAGCATCTCCGTCACGCAACCAGACTACGGCTGCCGCAGGACGCTCACCGCCGGAGCCTAGGTCGTGTACTACGGCTGAGGCTAATCGCGCAGATAGACGACGCCGTTGTTGCACGCCTCTGGGGCCCACGAACGCCAGCTTCACGGGGGCCCTCCAGAGGAGGCTCGATGTGAATGCTCGCGACGGAGGGGATGCCCCGACCGCCGTCGGACTCGGGCACCACGCGATGCCACGTTGTGCGCAAACCCGCACGAACAGGGCAATTGCTGCCCGAGGTCCAATCTTGCAGGCTGGGGCTCATCCGGTGCCCCGCGAGGGGTCAGCGACGGCGTAGCGAACGGGCGCGAAAGAGCGCCCCAGCGACCACGCCCCACGCGCGTTCCCCTTCGCGTCACCACGTGCTCACCGCGTCACGCGTACGTCACGCCACGTACTCGGGACACGTGGACTTCCGAGTAGCGAGTGATTGGGAGCGCGATGAGACGAGCTCGCGGCCCTACGCGCCCGCGTATCTGCGGTTGCGCTCGTTCAGGCGCTCCTGCAGGAGGCGGCGGTGCTCACGACGTGCCTCTCTTGTCGGCTGCCTCGAGGCGAGCCTGCTGCTACCTCGGCTGCCTGCGCTGCGTCGCGACTTCGTGCGTCACGCTCCGCCCACACGGCCTTGATGTGCTCCCAGCCTTCGGCGCGTCGCTGGCGCTGTGCGGCGTGGAACTCGGCCGGGTGGTACTCGCCGAGCTCGATGAGCCGCGCCATGATCGCCCTGCTCACGGTGTTGCGGTGGCAGCGGTACTCCCGGGCGAGCGCGTTCAGGCTCTCGCCCGCCCGCCGCCGGCGGATGATCTCGTCCCTGTGACTCGCCGGGATCTTCGAGGAGTAGCCGTGCACGTAGCCCTCGGGGATGAGCTTCCAGCGATCTCGTCGGCGCGCTCGAGGAGCACGCTGCCTAAGGAGGTCACGCACGGGGTTCTCGCTCACTGCTCCATTGTCGCTCGCTGTCCCGGACGGCCACGCGGGAGCTGGCTCGATCAGGCCGTCCTTGCGCGGCGTCGCCAGTCGCGAACGGTCGCCGGTGCGATCGGGCGCTTGATCTTCGAAAGGTGCGCAGCCTCGTCGATCGTGTTCTTCACTCGAGCCCGGAAGTACTCGCACGCGCGCGTCGCGGACGTCTGCCGGCAACTCTTTGGAACGCCTCGTCGTTGGGGTCGTTCGCCCACAGCGAGCGCCTCGGGCCTAGAGCGAGCAGTCGTAGCCGGCGACGCCGCACGTCCTGGAGCGAGCTCGGCCATCGGGACATCCGCGCTCAGGTTGCGCGTGAGCGACGTGCGGCACGACGAGATCCGGTCGACCCAGCGCTTCGGCGATCTTCTCGAACGTCTCCGGCCGCACTCTTCCGCCCGATTGGATGCGGTAGAGCGTTGATGAGGCGACACCGTTCCTCCTCATCTCCGCCCGGAACGTCGCGTCGAGGGTCTTAGGGAGTACTTCGCGCAGCGGCTCGGCATCGACGAGCTCGCCGTTCCCGAGGGCGCCGTCGCAGTACCCGAGCAGGACGTCGCGGGCGTGCTCCGCGACCGCGATCCGGAACTCGAGCGCCTCGGCGATGTCGACCGCCCGCGCCCGGCATCGGTGCCTGGGGGGCCGCGTGAAGTCGAAGTCACGAGCGACGAGAACGTCCCCGTATTCGCTCGCGTAGCTGGCCGCGTTCACGCGAGCGTGGTGTTTCCGGAAACGCGGGAACGGCCGCCGCATAGTGGACGACTATGACGATCACACCGGCCGCCGTTGGCTCTCCGCTGCTCAACGAGCGTGAGGCCGCGGTGTACGTGCGCGTCGCGCTTTCGACGTTCAAGCGGTCGGTCCGGCCGCATCTCCCGCAAGTTCGCCCGTCTCCTGGACGGGTGCTCTTTCGGAAGGTGGACATCGACCGCTTCCTCGAGACGCGGATCCAGGACGCCCACTAAACGCAGCGAGCCCGTGTCAGCGGGCTCGCGCAGCTGCTTAGGAGGTTCAGGAATCCCAAGGGTACTCCCCCCGAGCACCGCGCTGGGCCGATGGTGGACCGCCGCCGACGCGGCCGAGCTCGACGTCCTCGTGCACGAGCTCGTCTCCCGCTACTTCGAGCACAGCCCCGCTGCGCCTCGTGCGCAGCCGGAGATCCACCGTGTCCTCATGTCCGCGAGGCGATCGACGCGGTCGTCAACTGGCGAGAGGCACGGGCGCTCCTGTCGCGCGCCGAGTACCTGCGCGTCGAGCGCTCCGCGGAGGTGGCATGAGCGAGCGCATCGTCCCGCCCCCACCGACCCGATGGCGGTCGCGCGGGCGTTCGTCGCCGACAGGTACCTCGGGGTCGGCGGCACGCTCCTGCTGCGTCACCATCGCAACTCCTTCTTCCGCTTCGCCGACGACCACTGGCCCGAGGACGACGATCGTCGCGTTCGCTCGGAGTTGTGGCTGTGGCTCGAGGACAAGTCGTACGAGAAGGTCGTCAACGGCGTGACGATGGTCGTCCCCTTCGCGCCCACGCGGAGCAAGGTCGCCGACGTGCAGCAGGCGCTGACGGCGATCGGGCACATCCCGAGAGCGTGCAGCCGCCGGTGTGGCTGACCGGGGACGCGACGACCCCTATCGCGGCGGGCGAGGTCGTCGCGCTCGCAAACGGGATCCTCGATCTCGAGACGCGCAAGCTGCGCACGGCACACGCCCGAGCTCTTCGCGCAGCACGTGCTCCCCTTCGAGTTCGACCGCCGGGCGCGACGCCCGACCGCTGGCTGCGGTTCCTCGACGAACTCTGGGGCGACGACGAGGAGTCGAAGTCGCGCTCTCGGCGAATGGTTCGGGTACGTGCTCTCGAACGCCACCGACGCAGCAGAAGACGTGCATGCTGGTCGGCCCGAAGCGTTCCGGCAAGGGGACGATCGCGCGCGTCCTGACCGGCCTGCTCGGGCGCGCACAACGTCGCTGCGCCGACGCTCGCGAGCCTGGCGCAGAACTTCGGACTGCAGCCGCTCATCGGCAAGCCGCTCGCCGTCATCTCGGACGCGCGGCTCGGGATCGCGGCGGACACCTCGATCGCCGTCGAGCGGCTGCTCTCGATCTCCGGCGAGGACACGCTCACCGTCGACCGGAAGTACCGCGACCCGTGGACCGGGAGGCTGCCGACCCGGTTCATGATCCTGACCAACGAGCTGCCCGCGCTTCGCCGACTCCTCCGGCGCGCTCGCGTCGCAGGTTCGTGATCGTCGATCCTGACGAGGTCGTTCTACGGGCGCGAGAACCCGGCGCTCACGGCCGAGCTCCTCGAGGAGGCGCCGGCGATCTTCAACTGGGCGCTCGACAGGGACTCGACCGCCTCCGCGAGCGCGGCTACTTCGTCACCCCCGACGTCGGCCAGGGAAGCGCAGCGCCACCTCGAGGATCTCGCCTCCCCGGTCGGCGCCTTCGTCCGCGACCGCTGCACCGTGCGTGCCGACCTCGTCGTCGCCAAGACGACCTGTGGACGGCGTGGAAGGAATGGTGCGCCGACGAGGGGCAGCACCCGAGCACCAAGAGCCTGCTGCTGCGGAACTTGTACGCAGCCGTGCCGGGCGCGAGGAGCAGCAAGCTGCGCGACGAGCGGGTGCGCGTCCCCCTCCGTCCTCGGGCTCGCGCTTAGCTGGACAACCAATGGCTGGGACCCGGACCACCCGGCCTCGGACGGAAAGCGCGCGAACGTCGATCTGGCCGATTTGGCTCAACCAAGAGGCCGGTCCACCCGGTCCAGGGTGGCGCAACCGATTGTCCGAGGTGACGAAGCTGAAGCGCTGCGGAGAGCGTCCGCCGTAGGACTGACGCTCGATCCAGGCCGCGCTCCTCGAGCTTGCACGCGAGCTCCGGGGACGTTCGCTCGAAACCGAGCGATCTTGACGACGCCGCGACCGTGCTCTGCGAGGGCGGAGACGCTCGTCCGCCAGGGGACATTGGGCGGGCAGGCGCTCAACGGCGCGCCGCACTCGCCGAGGCGCCGACGAGTGGCGATCCTGCGCGGGATCGTTCGGCACGCTCGCGCTCGCCACGACGACGGTCGTGCTCGAGCTCGACGAGCTCTACGCCTATTCGAGCTGAGCCGCGACGGCGCTCGTCGCCGCGGCGAATCGCGCTGTACGCGATACCCGCCGACGAACCCGTCGAGATCAGCGAGGACGACGTCCTCGCAGCGTTCCCGGGAGCGCGCATCGCACCTGGTGGATTGGTACGGCCTTACGACCTCGGCGCCGAGTTCGGTCGCGCCGTCGCGACATGCGTGCGCTGCTCCGGGCTTATCCGCTCCAAGCAACGCATCGCCGTCTCTACGACCGCGTCACGACACCCGAGTGGAGGGTGATCGTCGTCGACCACAACGTCGCAGCAGCGCGGAGCCGCACCGCTCGTGACCTCGCAGGCGCTCTTGGACGGCGCGCCGGCACTCTGCTGGGAGTGCACCGTTCGGATCGAGGCCGGACTCCTCGTCTGGCGCGACGGCGCACTCCGGCACGTGATCTACGAGAACGACGTCGTCGCGATCGACCCCGATTCGGGCCCTGCAGATGGTCGCGCCACCACGTCGCAGAGCCGGGGATCGCGTCCTGGGCCGCGGACTCCGCCTACGAGACCCCGATCGACCTGTTTGCGGTCGTCGACGACCGCCACGTCGTCGCGATCACGACACGCTGACCTTCGAGGAGCTCATCGGGCGGCACCCTGGACACCCGTGATCCGCATCCCGCCGCGGGATGACGACGAATGATCGACTGGCTCTCCCCCGAGGCACGCGACGAGCTGCGCCGGTTCGTGCGACGAGCGCGATCGAGCTGGCGCTCCGGGCTCGCGCGCGACGATCGACGATGGCTGACCGTCGACGGAGTGCGCGAGCTACCTCGGCATCTCCTGAGACGGCCGTGCGGAGGCGGATCGCACGTGGCCGCATCCCGTCCGCCGCCAGGGGCGCAGCGTCCTCGTTGATCGCGACGCGCTCGACCCTGAGATCGAGGAGCGAGTTGACACCGCTGGTACCGTCGCTGACCCGCAATCAGCAAACGGGGGCCGCGACGTTGGAGCGTCCGACCCCCGGCCATAGGAGGCTAGCCTCCATGACAGCACCATCCTCACACGGCGCGGCGTCCCGCGCCCGTCACGTTCAACGGCCACCGCGTGCCGAACCTCTACGTTCGCACCTCGCTGACGGCACCGCGCGAGTACGAGTTCGTCTCGCAAGCGCGGCGGCAAGGTCCGCAAGCTCACCCTGGAAGCGACCTCGACGCGGCAGGCGGTCCGCGAGATCGAACCCCTGAAGCCCCTCGCGTCCGAGGGGAAGATCGGCGCGGGGAAGCGTCCGCTCTCCGACCTCTGCGAGCGGTTCTTCACCGAGGCCGCGTCCGGTGAGTACGCCCCGAAGGGAAGCTACGCCAGCTCGACGCTCGACGCTCTACAGGCAGCGGCTCGACCAGCACGTCATCCCGCAGCTCGGGAACAAGCGCGTTCGCGAGATCCGCAAGCCCGACGCTCAGGCGGTCGCTGACCGGCTCGCGCTGACGATGGCAGGCTCGACGGCAGGGGCTGCGTCGTCGCCCTCTCCGCAGTCCTCGGGTTCGCGGAGCATCGAGGCGTCATCCGCGAGAACCCGGTCGTCCGCCTGAAGCTCCCCTCGGCGCAGCGGCGGAACGAGCCGGTCTACCTCTCCCGCCCCGAACTCGACTGCCTGCTCAGGACGCTCTCCGACGAGTTCCGCCCGGTCGCGGCGGTGTGCGCGTTCGCGGGGCTTCGCGTCTCCGAGGCTCTCGGCCTGACCTGGGCCGACCTCGACTTCGCGGAGTCCGAGATCCACGTCCCCCGGCAGCTTGGTCGGGACGCGAGGACGCTCGACCGAGCCCAAGACGCGCTCCTCGTCGAGGACGGTCGTGATGCCCGAGCCGCTCGCCGTGGAGCTTCGGCGCATCGCGACCGGCAGGGACGGCGCGGCTTCGACCTGATCCAGCCCGACGCGCTCGTCTTTCAAACGCGAGGCGGCACGTCGCCTGGTCGCAGGAACGTCCTTCGGGCCGTTCAGGTGCAGGCCGACCATCTCGGCCTCGACGGGCTGCGCGTCCACGACCTGCGACACTCCTGCGCCGGTCTGCTCCGTGACGCTGGGATCTCCGACGAGTCGCATCGCGGTCACGCTCCAGGCACGCATCGAGCCGGGTCACGGCGCAGATGTACGGCGGGCGCTCCGAGGAGGCGAGGCGCGGGTCAGGGACGAGATGCGGGTCGCGCTCGCATGACGAGCCTGTCCGACGTCGCCAGTTGCGCCATCGAGGACGATCCCGACCATTCGTCAGGAGTTCGAGGAGCTGGGGTTAGTGGAGTGGACGGGCGAGTGGCGACCCGACCCCGACGGGGTGCTTCAGAAGGTCTACCGCCTCACCGCTGCCGGATACGCCGAGGCCGAGAGGTCGGAGCGGAAGGAGCGGCTGTGAGCGCCGTGGTGACCCTGTGGTGTCCGACCGTGGTGGCCCTGTGGTGACCCAGCGGCTTCCAGAGGGGCCGTTCTGCTTCACGATTCCCCTCAGTTGACCCAGACTGACCGGCTGCTCCGAGTTTGCAAGCCGGAGGTCGCCGGTTCGATCCCGGCACGCTCCATCACCGCAAACCGTTTGCTAGAGCGGGTTTGCGGCTACGCATCGTCGCTCGCGTCTCCGCCTGACGCCCGTTTCACGCCCAAACGATTCGTTCTCTCCTCGAGGCGAGCGAGGATCGAGGCCTCCGAGTCGCGAGCAAGGTGGCCGTAGGTCCGGCGATCATCGCGACGGACGTCCACGCGGCGGCAAGCCTTCCGCGACGTGACGCGGACGGACCCTGGACAGCGGCTCCGCGCGATCGACCACGATCGCACTCCACACGTACGCCGAGCGGGTACAGGAGCGCCATCGCGTCAGAGGCGCTCATGTCGGTCTCGACGATGACGTTGCGAGGAGCGGCGCTTGCCGTGGCGGGTGCCCCGGTCGTGTTCCCGGCAGCCGCGCCGAAGGCCACCGCAAGCGCGAACAGCAACAGAGAGTCGGATCATCAGATCACGGTGACTTGGCCAGACTCGACCGCGGCGACCAGGCAAGCCGAGCCTTCGTCCCACGGGCTGCGCGTCAGGTTCCGCTGCCCGCTGCCGTCGGCGTTCATGACGTAGACCTCGAGGTTGCCGTCGCGCCTGGCTCACGAAGGCGATCCTCCGCCCGTCCGGCGACCAGGTCGGCGCGAAGTCGCGCGTCGGGTTGCGCATCAGGTTCCGCTGCCCGCTGCCGTCGGCGTTCATGACGTAGATCTCGCCGTCGCGCCCGAAGGCGATCTTCCGCCCGTCGGGTGACCAGGCAGGAGCGAGCGTCGGCGACCGGCGTTGCGCGTCAGACCTCCGCTGTCCGCTGCCGTCGGCGTTCATGACGTAGATCTCGGAGTTGCCGTCGCGCCGCTACCGAAGGCGATCTTCCGTCCGTCGGGCGACCAGGCGGAAGTCGTCGCACGCCGGGCCGCGCGTCAGGTTCCGCTGCTCCGCTGCCGTCGGCGTTCATGACGTACACGCTGCCCAGCTGCCGTCGCGCTTGCTCGTGAAGGCGATCCTCCGCCCGTCGGGCGACCAGGCAGAGGTCTGTCGCCTGCCGGATCCCGCGTCAGCCTCCGCTGCCCGCTCCCGTCGGCGTTCATGACGTAGACCTCCGGCCTATGCGTGCGGGCGTCCGCGGCCGCGGTCGCGGACGCGGTCCGGACGAAGGCGATCTTCCGCCCGTCGGGCGACCAGGCGGGAGCGAAGTCGCGCGCCGGGTTGCGCGTCAGCCTCCGCTGCCCGCTCCCGTCGGCGTTCATGACGTAGACCTCGGCGTTGCCGTCGCGCAGGCTCTGCGAAGGCGATCCTCCGCCCGTCGGGCGACCAGGCGAACCGGAGGACCGCACGCGGTGAGCGTCAGCCATCCCTGCCCGCTCCCGTCGGCGTTCGCGACGTAGAGCGGCGCGGGGCCCGGGCCGAGGAGCGCTGACGAACGCGATCCTCGACTTTGCTGGCGCAGAGCCCGCCGCAAGGGGAGGCTCCGCGCAGAGCAGCGCTCTCCCGAGCCACGGTATGTATCCAGGCCCGCGGAGCGAGACGACGGCGACGCGGTCGCCCTCCTCGCTCGCGGTGACGAGCGTCTGGTAGTCGACGATGTAACCGAGGTGGCCCCACGAGCGCCCGCAGGCGAGGTCGGTCGAGAAGATCCCGAGCCCCGTGCCGAACACTCCGTAGGTCTTGGTGTCCTTCATCGCCTCGAGGGAGGCGGCGGACAGTATTCGCCCGGAGAGGAGGGCGGAGTAGAAGCGGGAGAGGTCGTGCGCGTTCGAGACGATCGCGCCCGCCGCCCAGGGAAGGTTCGGGTTGTAGCCGGCGTCGTCGAGATCCGAGAGGCGGCGCGTCGTCGGCAGCTCCGTCCGCGAGAGCCCGAGCGGATCGAGGACGCGCTCCTTGAGCTCCTCTGCGTACGAGCGTCCCGTGACCTTCTCGATCACGAGACCGAGCGCGATGTAGTTCGTGTTCGAATAGCGCTCCTGGCTGCCGGGCCGGAACGCCAGCGGCTTGGAGGCCGCAAAGCGCAAGCTGTTGATCGGACTGGTCGAGGGCGACCGTTCGGCCTCGCTTGAGCCATTCCGGGTAGTCCGTGACGTTCGCGAGCCCCGAGCGGTGACCGAGCAGGTGCCGGATCGTGATCTCCCCGCCCCTTGGAACGACGCCCGGCAGGTGCTCTTCCAGCGTGCTGTCGAGCCGAAGCGTCCCCTCCTGCATGAGCTGGAACACGATCGTGGCCGTGAACGTCTTCGTCACGCTCCCGATGCGAAAGCGCTGATCCGCCTTGGGACGGCGGGTACCCGCCGTCGCCACGTACTCCTTGCCCCCGACGGAGACGAAGACGATCACACTCTTCGCGCCGGAGGCATCTCTCGCGCCACACGCTCGACCGGTGGAGGCGCGCTCGACTCCTCGTCTCCGGCCGGTGCAGACGCGCCCCCGGCGAGCGCGCCGAGCGCGGCCAATCGCGACGATGCCGACCGCGAGCAGGCGGTGACTCGGCCGGTGCATCACGACGTGCCCTGCTTCGCACCGTCCGGGAGCCCGGCATACCGGCTATCCGCCGGGCTTCACGTCAGACTCCGCTGCCCGCTCCCGTCGGCGTTCATGACGTAGACTGTCCGTAGCGGCCGTCGCGGTTACTGACGAAGGTGATCTTCTGCCCGTCGGGCGACCAGGCAGGATCGCCGTCGTACGCCAGGTTGCGCGTCAGATTCCGCTGCCCGCTGCCGTCGGCGTTCATGACGTAGATCTCGGAGTTGCCGTCGCGTTCGCTGGCGAAGGCGATCTTCCGCCCGTCGGGCGACCAGGCAGGCGCGGCGTAGGCGGCCCCCATCGGCTTCGGCGTGAGGTTCCGCACCCCACTGCCGTCGGCGTTGACGACATAGACCCCGAGCCGCGTGTTGAGTCGCACGAAGGCGATCTTCCGTCCGTCGGGAGACCAGACAGGGTCGGAGGCGAGACCAGCACCGAGACCCTGACTCACGCCCAGCTTCGACGTCAGGTTCACGCAGTCCGCTCCCGTCGGCGTTCAGGACATAGAGGTGGAAGCAGAAGTCGCAGCCGGCGAAGTCGCGACTGGCCTCCACCAGGAAGACGAGTTTCCGCCCGTCGGGCGACCATGCAAGAGAGGCCGTCCGCCCGTTCCCCAGCCGCGTCAGAGTCCGGTGCCCGCTCCCGTCGGCGTTCACGACGTAGAGCTTGGAGCCGCTCACGAACGCGATCCTCCGCCCGTCGGGCGACCAGGCAGGAGCGCTTCCCCTGCGCGCCAACGTCCGCTGCCCGCTTCCGTCTGCGTTCACGACGTAGACGGTGCCGGATTGGCGTCGCGCCCGCCTTCGAAGGCGATCCTCCGCCCGTCGGGCGACCACGCAGGAGTGGCGAGCTGCCTGACGCGCGCCACGATCCTCAGGCCGCTGCCGTCGGCGTTCATGACGTACAGCGCCTTGCCGTCGCGCCGGCTCACGAAAGCGATCCGCCGGCCGTCGGGCGACCACACAGGACTCTGCACCTCGGGCCGCGCAGGTGCGCCCTGAATCAGAGCTCGAGGAGGCGATCGCCGATACCGAGCGCCGGCGCGACGAGCAAAGCCGCCCCCCAACGATCACTGCCGCGAGCGCGACGAGCGACGGCGACCAAGCCCGAACGCTCCGCGTGACCCCGGTTCGCGCGTGACCTCGAAGACGAGGTGCTCCGTGCGCTGGGCGAGCCGTCCGGGCGGGAGGTCGCGAAGCGGCGGAATCGAAACGTCGCCTGTCACCGCTCGACGGCTTCCTTGATCACTTGCATCCTGTCCTCTTCATGTCCGCTGCCGGAATCGAGTTCCTGTAGGCGGGCGCGTGCACGTGAGAGACGAGAGCGCACGGTTCCGACCGGAATCCGGAGAGCGATCGCAGCGTCCTCGTAGCTGAGCTCGGACCAGGCGCAGAGTGCGAAAACCTCTTGCTCGCGACGGGGGAGGCGTGCAACGAGCCCGAGGGCGCGGCCCATGAGTTCCTCGTCGTCGACACGCTGGTCGCTGTCATCCGCAAAGCTCGGGTTGGGACTCGGCTGGGGCACACGCTTGAGCGCGGCAGCGTGGCGGCGCTCGGTGCGGCGGCGATTGCGCACGACGTTGGTGGCGATCCCAAAGAGCCACGGGAGTTCCTTTCCGTTCGGAAGCGGCTTGTCCAGTCGCCGCCAGGCTTCGAGGAAGACGATCGAGACGAGATCCTCGGCCGTTGCCCAGTTCCCGACGCGGCGGAAGCAGAAGTTGTAGATCGTCCGTGCGTGGCGCTCGAAGAGCATCCCGAACGCCTCGCTATCACCGGTGCGTGCACGCGACCAGAGAACCGAGTCATCGACTTCCATCGCCTGTTCATGTCCGACCAGGCTGGGTGGGTTCCCGACGCGACCGTCGACACTCATCACATCGGTTCGTTTTACGCTCTACGCGCCACGAAGGCGAATCCAACAGCTCGGCCATCTCGACGCTCGAGCATTCTCCGACGTCTCCGAGTGCCGCTCGCCCATGCCGTTCGCGTCCAAGTCGGACTCGAACATCCCTGCAAATCGGCCTATTCTGCCGCATCGGGTGTGCATCTAGGTGTGCAAATGAGCGTCGAAACTCCACTGCTACCGCGAGGGGGTGGGTCGTTCAGCGACGCTGAACCCCAGACTTGGGCGGCATCGCATCCGTAAAGGCAAAAGTTGGGCAAAAGTTCTGCCAGCTGATCGCCACAGCGAGAACGGAAAAGCCCCGTTTCCGGGGCTTTTTTCAGTAGCGGGGGCAGGATTTGAACCTGCGACCTCCGGGTTATGAGCCCGGCGAGCTACCTGACTGCTCCACCCCGCGTCGCGTCGCCGAGTATAGCGCCTCTGCCGCCGCTATCAGATTCACGCGAGCGGCGCCGTACGTCGCGACGTACGTGGCTGCGTGGGGTGGGCGCCACGAGGGAAGACCGATCTCGACGACGATCGCATCGGGCTGACGCGCCGTCAGCCTCTCGATCGTGCTCCGCTCCCACTCGTGCCGGTGCGCGTCACGCGCGATGACGACGAGCTGGCGCCCATCGGGCGCGGGCAGCTCGATCGGCGCCTCCTCGTACCGGAGCACCTCGCTTCCCGGCACCACGGCCCCGAACCACTCACCCGGGAGCTGCGACAGGCGGCCTGCCGCCATGCCCGCTTCCGGGACGAGCTCGACCACGAGTGGCGGTGGGCCGTCGATGCGCCCGTCGCCGTCGATCCGCAGCGCGCGGCGCGCGCCCTCGCGGCCGGCCTCACGGTCGACGGCCGCGTCGCCGCGCAGGTCGGTGGCCGCAGTGACACGTCCCGCGGCGTCGACGAGCATGTCCTCGGACAGTCGTCCCGAGCGGACCGCACTGACGAGCGCGTCGCGCACCGATACGACCGACTCGTCGAACAGGTCATGGCCGAGGCACAGTGCATCGGCACCGGCCGCAATCGCACGAACAGCGCCTTCCTCCACCCCCACCGTGTCGCTGATCGCCTTCATCTCGATCGCGTCGGTGACGACCAGTCCCTCGAAGCCGAGCTCGTCGCGCAGGAGGTCGTGCAGGAGCTCGCGGCTCATCGTCGCCGGTGCGTCGCCGAGAGAACGCACGACGATGTGCGCAGTCATGATCGACCGCACGCCCGCCTCGATGGCGGCCCGAAACGGTGTCAGCGCCTGCGGGTCGAGCGAGTCCACCACCGGGAGCGCGAGGTGCGAGTCGACGGACGTGTCCCCATGGCCGGGAAAGTGCTTCGCGCACGCAGCGACACCGGCCCTCTGCAGGCCGCGCACGAAGGCGGCGACGTGCCTCGCGACGAGGTCGGCGTCGGAACCGAACGAGCGGACGCCGATCACCGGGTTCTGCGGGTTCGTGTTGACGTCCGCGACCGGCGCGAAGTCGAGGTTGACGCCGGCCGCCGCCAGCTCCGCTCCGAGCGAGGCCGCGACGCGCTCGCTCAAACCAACGTCGTCAACGACGCCGAGAGCGGCGTTCCCCGGGTACGAGCTGCCGGTCGCGGCCTCGAGCCGCGTCACGTCGCCCCCCTCCTCGTCGATCGCGACGATCACGTCGTCGCGCTCGGAGCGCAGGTCGGCGGTCAGCGCGCGGAGCTGCTCCGGGGTCTCGACGTTCCAGGCGTAGAGGACGACGCCGCCGAGACCTTCGGCGAGGCGCGCGCGAACCCAGTCGGGCACGCTCGGGCCCTCGAAGCCCGGGAGGATGCAGCTCGAGGCGACCCGCTCGAGCTCGCTCACCCTTTGACGGAGCCGGCGGTAAGGCCGAAGGCAATCTTGCGCTGGAGCGCGAGGAAGAAGAACACGACCGGGATCGCCGTCAGCGTCGACGCGGCCATCAGCGCTCCCCAGTCGGTCGCGCGGCTCGTGCCGTAGAACGACGCCAGCCACACGGTCAGCGTCTGCTTGCTCTGGTCCTGCAGGATCACCGACGCGAAGATGAACTCGTTCCACACCGTGATGAACGCGAAGACCGCCGTCGCGACGAGGCCCGGCGCGACGAGCGGGAGCAGGATCCGAACGAACGCCCCCACGCGGCTCGAGCCGTCGACCATCGCCGCCTCCTCGAGGTCCTTCGGGATCCCCATGATGAACCCGCGCAGCGCCCAGATTGCGAACGGAAGCAGGAATGTCAGATACACGACGATCACGCCGAGAAGCGCGTTCGTCAGGTGGTAGCGGGCGAGCACCACGTAGAGCGGGATGATCAGCCCTACCTGCGGGAGCATGAGGATCCCGATCATCATGACGATGACGAGCGAGCGGCCGCTGAAGCGGTATTTCGCCAGGGCCACAGCCGCGAGAAACGCGAGCACCATCGACACGGCAACCGTCGCGCCCACGACGATCAGGCTGTTCTTGACGCCGTCCCAGAAGTACGGGTGCTGGCTGGGGTCGATCGCATCCCGGAAATGGTCGAGCGTCGGATGTGTCGGAACCCACGTCGGCGTGAACGTGTAGATCTCGTCGTCCGGCTTGAACGCGGTCGAGATCATCCAGAAGACGGGGAAGACCATGACGACGGTGACGGCGAGGCCCACGACGTTCCAGGCAGCGCGGCGGAGCCGCCTCCGGCGCTGGCGACGGGCTACGGCGGCGCGGGGAGTAACCGCGACCGGGGCCATGGCGGCCGGCTCGGAGTGAGGAACAGAGCTCACGCGGCGTCCTCCATTCGAACCATCTTGCGCACGTAGACGACACTCAAGAGGGCAACGATCACGAGCATGAGCAGCGAGATCGCTGCACCCCGCCCGAAGTCCGAATGGGAATACCCCTCGACGTAGACGTACACGCCCATCAGGTAGTTCGACGCGTTCCAGCCAGACGCGGTGACGAGGAGCCACGGCTGGGCGAACACGCCGAAGTCCCAGATGATGGACAGGCTCGTCAGGATGAGGAGGATGGGCTTCAAGACCGGATAGGTGACGTCCCGGAAGACTCGAAAGGCCCCCGCACCGTCGATCTCGGCTGCCTCGACGAGCTCGCGCGGCACCTGCGCGAGCCCCGCGTACACGCTGATCGTCACGAAGGGGATCGCGCCCCAGACGATCAAGGCCGTCACCATCGCGAGCTTCGAGAACGTCGTCGCGTACCACTCGTGCTGGAAGTAGTCGCCGAGGTGGAGCTCCGTGAGGACGTAGTTGAGGACGCCGTTCTGGTAGTTCGTCATCCAGAACCACACCTGGACGGCGACAACAACGGGCATCGACCAAACAAGGACGAGCCCCGATGTCAGGATGATCCGCACCCAGCCCGAGACCCGGACGAGGAGGAGCGCGATCAGCGTCCCGAGGACGATCGTGAGCGTTACGTTCGCGATCGTGAAGACCACTGTCCGTTCGAGCGTGTGCCAGAAGACGTTGTCGCCGAGGACGGAACGGAAGTTGTCGAAGCCGATCCACTCGCCCTCGCGCCGGATCAGCTCGAAGAGCCCGTACTGCTGGAGTGAGAGGACACCGAGCCTGTACAGCGGGTAGACGAGGACGGCCGCGATGACGACGAGCGCCGGGAGGAGCAGGGCGTACGGGGCGACGGCCTGGACCACGCGATCCCACGAGAGACGGCGACGCCGCCGAAGCCCATGAGGAGCTTCGGCGGCGATCGTTCCGTCTGGGACCCGGCTACTCGACAAGGAGACCGAGGCCCCGATTCGACACCACGCCTATCCGTTCAGGGTCGACGTGATGTTCTGGCTCGCGAAGGTCGCGGCTTGTTTGACGGTCAGCTTTCCGGTGAGGATCTGGGTCAGCATGCTGCGGAGGACGTTGCCGTTCTCGATGTTGACCCAGTTCTTCGCCTGCGGGACGAACCAGCTGTTCGCCGCCGCGCGCTCGGTGATGCTGTTCCCGAGCAGGCTGGTCGCGTTCGGGACGACCCCCTTCGCCTGGAGGACCTTCTGGGACGCCGTGCTCGTGAAGTCCTTCATCCAGTCGACCGCGAGCGCCTTGTTGACCCCGATCGGCACGGCCAGGCTGGAGCCGCCGAGGAAGACGGGCATCGACTTGCCCGGCGTGTGACTCGGCATCACGAACTGCTTCGAGACGTTCGCGTACTTCCCGATGCAGCAGGTGACCCAGGAGGCGCCCGGCATCGCGCCGACGAGCCCCTGAGCGTAGACCGTGTAGGGGAACGGATGTGCCTCGTCCTGCGTCTTGCTCGCGCGAGAGGTGGCCGTCCAGAACTTCTTCCACGCGGTCAGTCCTGCGACCGACCTGGGCGAGTCGAGCGTCCCGACCCACCTGCCCTTGGAGGTCTTGGCGATCGCGCCGCCGTAGTCGTAGACGAAGTTCATCGCGGTGTACCAGTCAGGCCCCGCGATGTAGACCGGCGAGAACCCCTTCTGCTTGTTCGTCGCGTCGAGCTTCTTCGCGGCGAGCGTGAACTGCGCGAGGCTCGTCGGCACGCTCTTGATCCCCGCCTTCTTGAACAGGTCGGTGCGGTAGGTGACGACGGGTGAGCCCGCGTAGTACGGAATGCCGTAGAGCTTGCCGCCGTACGAACCCCACTTCACCATGCCCGCGAGCCACTTGCTCGAGTTGTCGAACGAGCCCCTGGTCGAGGTCAGGTCCTGGAACGCTCCCGCCGCCATGTACTTCGTCATCTCGGTGTTCCCCATCTCGATGACGTCCGGAGCGTTCCCGCCGGCCAGCGTCGCGTCGAACTTCGCGAGGTGCTGCGTCCACTGCTGGTACTGGACGTTGACGTTCACGCCGGGATGGTCCTTCTCGAACTTAGCGTTGGTCGCAGCTACGAGATCCGACCAGCCATTCTGCGCGTCCGTCTGCAGCCAGACCGTCAGGGTGGTGGCAGCACTTCCACCCGACGCTCCCGTGGCACCGACAGCTACGACCGCAAGCGCGGCGACGAGCGCAGCTGCGGCGAATACACGTGCTCTCATTCGCATCTCCCGTGCCATCTGGGCGCTCGGTCAGACCGTGGATGACAGTGTGGCAGCGCCAGGTCGGAGCACCCAAGTGGTTTGTACCAATCTGCCACGGGCGGGAGGCTCCCACATCCGCGACGATCTGTCAAGTCCTTTCGGCGCAGCAACTGCAAGGTCATTGTCCTGCTCAGGCGCTGCTTTCCCAAATCTGACCTCAGCGTCGCTTTGGTACTAACCACGCGACTATCCGCCCGTGCCCCGCCCGTCGGCAGCGCGTGCTCGACGCCGCTCCTGCGGGATCGACAGCGACGTCACGAGGCGGTACCGGTCTCCGCGGTAGATGGACTCGACGAACTCGACGATCTCCCCTGCCTGTGAGTGCGTCACCCGTTCGAACCGAAATGCGGGCGAGTGCAACGGCACGCCGAGCGCCTTCGACTCGTCCTCGTCAGTGACGGTGGGCTCGATCGTCTGCTCGCCTCCGACGACGACGATCTCGTAGCGGTCGCGGAGGAGCTCGTAGAACGATCGCTTCTCGAGATCGGCGGAGGTCAGGCCGGGGACGTGCGAAGCGCGGATGTGCACGGTCTCGATCGCCATGCTCTCGCCATCGGCCAACCTGAGCCGGCTTGCGACGACAACGGGTTCGGAGGGCGACACGTGGAGGAGGCGGCCGAGGCGGGCTCCGGCCGGGACGACGCGCAGGTCGAGCGTCCTACTGGCCGGTGTCAGCCCGCGGCGGCGCATGTCGTCGGTGAACGACGTCATCGTCAGCTCCTGCGCGATCTTTGGCTCGCTGACGAACGTCCCGGACCCGTGCCGTCGCACGAGATAGCCCTCGCGGACGAGATCGTCGAGCGCGGCGCGCACGGTGAGCCGAGACACGCCGAAGTCGGCGCTCAGCTGTCGCTCGGACGGGATCGCCTCGCCGACTGCCAGCTGCTCGACGAGGTCGAGCACGAGATCGCGCGTCGCCGCCTGCTTCGTCACGTGCCCCATGGTATTCGGGCGCTCTGTACTGGTCATGACCAGGCGCTCAGGCGACGGCCGAGGTCGTGGGCAGAGGCTCGCTCATGCGCTCGCGAAGGAGCGATGAACCGGTGTCTGCGTCGAAGAAGTGGAAGCGCGTCGGGTCGACCGCGAGCCGCAGCGTGCTTCCCACCCGAGCCGAGGTGCGCGGGTCGACCCGCGCGTTGAGGAGCGAGCCGCGGTCCGTGACGAGATCGGCCGTCGTGTCCTCGTCCCCCCCGAGGGTCTCCGCTGCGATCCGCGTCGCGTCGACACGGAAGAACACGTGGGCGTCCGAGCCAAGCTCCTCCAGCACGACGACTTCCACGTCGATCGTCGGCAGTTCGGTGGGAGCGAACGCCGCATCCTCGAAGGTCTCCGGACGAATGCCGACGATCACGCGCCCGTCGGCGAGCGACGCGGGTCGCCTCGACGCGTCGAGCGGCACGCGGAGCTGCCCGAACGCGACCTCCCCCTCTGCGATCGTGGACTCGACGAGGTTCATGGCCGGCGAGCCGATGAAGCCCGCGACGAAGAGATCGCGCGGCTGCTCGTAGAGCACTTGGGGCGTGTCGACCTGCAGGATCCGGCCGTCGCGCATCACCGCGACGCGCTGGCCCAGCGTCATTGCCTCGACCTGATCGTGCGTGACGTAGACGGTCGTGACGCCGAGCTGCTGGTGGAGCTGCGCGAGGGAGGCGCGCATCCCCACCCTGAGCTTCGCGTCGAGGTTCGAGAGCGGCTCGTCCATGAGGAAAGCCTGCGGCTGCCGCACGATCGCGCGGCCCATGGCGACACGCTGGCGCTGGCCGCCCGACAGCTGCGCCGGCTTGCGCTCGAGGAGATCCGCGAGCCCGAGGAGCTCCGCGATCTCGTCGACCCGTGTCCGGATTTCGGCTTTCGGCATGCGTCGCACCCTCAGCCCGTAGCCGAGGTTCTGGCGGACCGTCATGTGCGGGTAGAGGGCGTAGCTCTGGAAGACCATGGCGATGTCGCGGTGTCGGGGCGCAAGGTCGGTGACGTCGCGCCCACCGATCGAGATTTCTCCCGCCGTCACCTCTTCGAGGCCGGCGATCGCGCGCAGCAGCGTCGACTTCCCGCAGCCCGACGGCCCGACGAGCGCGATGAACTCGCCGTCGCCGATGTCGAGCGACACGTCGTCGATCGCGACGACGTCGCCGGCGAAGACCTTCGTGATGTGTCGAAGCTCGATCTTGGCCATGACTGCCGGGTATGGATACCACATTTCCTCACAACTGGTATTGACCACCCGGGAACAGCCGCGTAGACTCGCCCGATGGTCGAGGACGAGCTGATCACCGAAGCCGGCAGCGACCCGCACACGGGGTACGAGTCGCGATCGACGCTCGACCTTCTCGCGCTCATGAACGCGGAGGACTCCTTGGTGCCGGCCGCCGTCGCCGCAGCGGCAGCGTCGATCGCCGACGCGATCGACGCCATCTCCGAGCGGATGCGCGCAGGCGGGCGGCTCGTCTACGTCGGCGCCGGTTCGTCGGGGCTCATCGCCGCGCTCGACGCGTCCGAGTGCGAGGCGACCTTCTCCACCCCACCCGGAGTCGTGACTGCGCTCGTCGCTGGAGGTCGGTCCGCGGCGCCACTCGCCCAGGCAGCCGCCGAGGACGACCGCGACGCAGGCAGCCGTGACCTCGCCGAGCTGGGGGTCGGCCCACGGGATTCGGTCATCGGCGTCAGCGCGAGTGGGACGACGCCCTACGCCCGCGGCGCACTCGAGGCCGCTGCCGCGGCCGACGCGCTCACTGCGTGCGTCGTCTGCGCACCGGGCTCGGCGCTCGGCGCGCTCGTGGAGCACGAGATCGTCGTCGTGGTCGGCCCCGAGTTCATCGCAGGGTCGACGCGTCTCAAGGCCGGCACGGCCCAGAAGCTCGTCCTCAACGCCATCTCGACCGTCACGATGATCCGGCTCGGGAAGACGTACGGCAACCTCATGGTCGACGTCGTCGCCGCGAACGACAAGCTCGGCGACCGCGTCCGCAGAATCGTCGGTGCCGCGAGCGGCGCGAGCACGGTCGAGATCGACGACGCGTTGACGGCCGCGGACGGCGACGCGCGCGTCGCCATCGTCTCGCTCGTCGCAGGAGTCGACGCCGATACGGCGCGCGCCCGCCTGACGGCCTCCGGCCGGAGCATCGCCGAGGCGCTCGAGGAGACGCTGTGAGGCTGGGAGTCGAGGCCGCGCTCGTCGACGGGCACCTCGTGCCAGGAGACCTCGAGGTCATCGGCGGCCGCGTCGCGGGATTCGGGCTGTCCTCGCCGAACGGTCGCGGCATCGCAGTTCCCGGTTTCGTCGATCTCCAGGTGAACGGCTTCGGAGGCGTCGACTTCCTGAGCGCCGACGCGGAGGGTTACCGCCAGGCGGGAGAAGCCCTGCTCGAGACAGGCGTGACCGCGTACCTCCCCACCCTCATCACCTCCCCCGACGAGCAGCTCCTCGCCGCCCTCCGCGAGGTGCCTGCCGAGTCGGACGGGCCCCGAGTCCTCGGAGCCCATCTCGAAGGACCGTTCCTGTCCGCCCTGCGCCTCGGGATCCATCCGGCCGAGGCTCGCCGCAACCCCGATCCGGAGTTGCTCGATCGCCTGCTGGCGGCGGGGCCCGTCCGACTGGTCACGCTCGCGCCCGAGCTCCCCGGCGCCGACCGCGTCATCGAGCAGCTGCTCCGGCGCGAGATCGCCGTCTCGTGCGGCCACTCCGACGCGAGCGCGGAGGACGCCAATACGGCGTTCGACCTCGGCGTCCGCAGCGTGACGCATCTCTTCAACGCGATGCGACCGTTCCATCACCGCGACCCCGGCATCGTCGGGGCCGCCCTGGCCCGGCCGGACGTGATCGTGCAGCTGATCGTCGACTGGGTGCACGTCGCCCCGGTCACAGCCGCGATGGTGTGGCAGGCCGCGCCAGGAAGGCTCGCGCTCGTGACGGACGCGGTCGCCGGCGCGGGGCTCGACGACGGCTCGTACCGGCTCGGCGACCTGTCCGTGGAGATCAACGACGGCGTCGCGCGCGGCAACGGCGGCGCGCTGGCGGGCAGCACGCTCACGATGATCGAGGCGGTCCGCAACCTCCACTCGCTCGGCGTGCCGTTCGAGGACGCGATCGGGGCGGCGACAGAGGTTCCGGCGCGCGTCCTCCGGCTTCCGTCGGCCGGACGGGTCGGGGTAGGGCTGCCGGCCGACATCGTCGTCCTGAGCGAAGAGCTGGAGATCGACCGAGTGCTCGTGGAAGGTCGCGCGCGTGTCGTCGGCTGAGCCGGCCACCGTGGTTCCCGACGAGCCCGGATCGCGGTTCCTCGACGAGATCCGAGAACAGCCCGCCGCCATCCGCCGGCTGCTCGACCGCGCGGCGACGTTCGCCGAGGTCGCCGACGAGATGCGACGCCGCAGCGCGACGACGATCCGGATGGTCGGCCACGGCTCCTCGGACAACGCTGCGTCGTACGGCGTCTATGCATTCGGGCTGCTGCCGGGATGGACGGCACTGCGCGACTCCATCTCGCTCACGGTCTACTACGGGGCAGAGCTCGACATGTCGGGCTGCACCGCGCTCGCGCTCTCGCAATCGGGTCGCACTCCCGACGTCGTCGAGTACGCGCGTCTCGTTCGGCGGCGCGGCGCGTACGTCGTGGCCGTGACGAACGACCCCGACTCCGAGCTCGCGCGCGAAGCCGATGCCGTCATCGAGCTCAGGGCCGGGGACGAGCGCGCGGTCGCGGCCACGAAGACGTACTCGAACCAGCTGGCCGCGCTCGGCCTGCTCGCCGCGCACGCGGCCGGGAAGGGCGATGCGTTCGGAGACGAGTTGCGCTCCGTCGCCGTCGCGATGCCCGAGGTCATAGATTCGCTGCAGGCCCGCATCGGCGGCGTCGCCCGCCCGTTCGCGTACGCCGGCCGGATGTTCGTCGTCGGCCGCGGCGCGGAGTTCGCGACCGCGCGCGAGATCGCCCTCAAGCTGCTCGAGACGTGCCGGATCGCGGCGGAGCCGTTGACGGCGACGGACCTCGCGCACGGACCCGTCGCCGCCCTCGACTCGCTCTTCCCGGTGTGGGCAATCGCCTCCGACGACCCGAACCTGCCCGCAGTCGTCGAAGCGGTCGAGCGCGCGCACGAGGTGGGCGCGACGATCGTCGCGAGCGGGTCCGCGGCGGAGTCCGTCCCGCACGCGCAGTACGTGTTGGCGAGCCCGAAGACGTCCTCGCCGCTCCTGGCGCCGTTCCTCTCGATCCTCCCCGGACAGCTCTTCGCGTGGGCGCTCGCCCGCGCGCGCGGCCTCGACCCCGATGCACCGCGCGGCCTGTCCAAGGTAACGCTCGCTCGCTGATGTTCTGCGCAAGCCCGGAGATCCGCTAGCGCGGAGTCTCCGGTCGCGCAAAGGTCCCTGAAGGCGTCTGCTTCGCAGCCGCGTCGCGTCGTCGACTCACACGCCAGCCGGTTCCCGCGACTGCGCGGAGACCTTGTCGAGGATCGCCTCGAGCAGCCGCCCCGACGAGAGCACGTGCTCGCGCGCGAGCACCCTCGCGCCCTCGGGGCTCTGTGCGGCGATCGCGTCGCGAATCGCGCGATGCTGCCGGTCGTTCTTCAGGTACAGCTCGTCGAGGTCGGCCCCCGTCGCCCACACGGGCTTCACGAGGAACGTCCGCCGCGCCGCCTTCGCCATCCGCTCGATGAGCGGGACGTCGGCTGCGCGGTAGATCACGTCGTGAAACGAGTGGTTGAGGTGGAGCCAGTCGCGCGCGATCTCGAGGTCCTGCCGGCCCTCGTGGCTCATCTCGACGAGGCGCTCCGTCGCACGATGGAAGCGGCGTTCGGCTCGCTCGAGCTCTACAAGGTCGTCTTCGGTCATCTTCGGGGTCGCGATCTCGGTCGCGAGGCTCTCGAGCTCGGCGCGCACCAGAAAGGCCTCACGAATCTCGTCGCGGGACAACAGGCGCACGCGCACACCGCGATTCGGCTCGAACGTCACGAGCCCCAGCGCGGCAAGCCGCCGCAGCGCCTCGCGCACAGGCGTGCGGCTGACCTGGAACTGCTCGGAGAGGTGCTCCTGGCGCAGCGTGCTGCCGGGAGGAATCTCGCCCGACACGATCGCCTCCTCGAGCGCGAGGGCGATGTCGTCGGCCTTCGTGCCGTCAGACACCAGCTCGCCCCGCCTCGTGGACCGGGTGACCGAGCAGCTGCGCGTACGCCGTGAGCGTCAGGAAGTCCACGAACACCTCTCGCAACGCCACCTTCTCGAAGACGTCACGTGCCTCGGCGTAAACCGGCTCGTCCGGAAGCTCGGCCATCACCTCGGCGACGACGCGCTCGACCTCGGCGCGCTCCACGCGCCCGTGGTGAATCCACTGCCAGATCTGCGATCGCGAGATCTCCGCCGTCGCGGCGTCCTCCATGAGGTTGTCGATCGCCGCGGCACCGACGCCCTGCAGCCAGGCCGCGATGTAGCGGATCCCGACGGAGACGTTCGAGCGGACGCCGGCCTCGGTGATCTCACCAGGCGTCGCGATGACGTTCAGTAGGTCATCCGCACGTGTCGAGACGTCCTCGCGCAGCCGTTCGAGCTGGTTCGGTCGGTCGCCGAGAACGGCATCGAACTCGGCCATCGCGACGGGCACGAGGTCCGGGTGCGCGACCCAGGTACCCGTCGAAACCGTCCTCGGACTCGCGCCGCTTGTCCTCGCGGACACGCGTCGAGCGCGACCTCGTTCACCTCGGGATCGCGCCGGCTCGGAATGAACGCCGCCATTCCGCCGATCGCATGCGCGCCGCGCCTGTGGCACGTGCGGACGAGGAGCTCCGTGTACGAGCGCATGAACGGCACCGTCATCGTCACCTGGGCGCGGTCGGGCAGCACGAACTCGTCGCGCTCGCGGAACTTCTTGATCACCGAGAAGATGTAGTCCCAGCGCCCCGCATTGAGCCCTGCGGAGTGGTCACGCAGCTCGTAGAGGATCTCGTCCATCTCGAAGGCGGCGAGGATCGTCTCGATGAGGACGGTCGCCTTGATCGTCCCGCGCGGGATCCCGAGGCGGTCCTGCGCGAAACAGAAGACGTCGTTCCAGAGCCTCGCCTCGAGGTGGCTCTCGAGCTTCGGCAGGTAGAAGTACGGCCCCGATCCGCGGTCGAGCAGGCGCTCCCAGTTGCGGTGCAGGTAGACGCCGAAGTCGAAGAGGCCCGCGGAGACGTGCTTGCCGTCGACCTCGACGTGCCGCTCCTGCAGGTGCCAGCCACGCGGCCGCACGAGAAGCACGGCGACCTCGTCGTTCAGCTCGTAGCGCTTCTCGCCCTGCTCGAGCGAGATCGTGCGGTCGATGGCGTCCGTGAGGTTCTGCTGCCCGCCGACGACGTTCTCCCAGGTCGGCGAGTTCGCATCCTCGAAGTCGGCCATGTAGATACGCGCGCCCGAGTTGAACGCGTTGATGACCATCTTCCGGTCGCCGGCCGGGCCCGTGATCTCGACGCGTCGGTCCTGCAGGTCCGCGGGCACGGGCGCCACCCGCCAGTCGCCCTCGCGGACGGAGCGCGTCGACTCGAGGAAGTCCGGGAGCTCTCCGGCCTCGATCCGTTCCTGCCGCTCCGCGCGAGCGAGCAGGAGCTCCTCCCTCCGGCCGGCGAACTCGCGCTGCAGCGCGACGACGAGGTCGAGCGCCTCCGGCGTGAGGACGCCCGCCTCGTCTTGTGCGTGGACGACAGCCGTCGCGATAGCGCTCAAACTACACCGCCACCTCGAACTGGGACTCCTCGGTCGAGCCCTTGAGCGCCAACGTCGAGCTCTCGCCGCCCGTCACGGCTTCGAGCACCGCGTCGAAGTACCCGGCGCCGACCTCGCGCTGGTGGCGTGTCGCCGTGTAGCCGAACTCCTCGTTCGCGAACTCCGCCTGCTGGAGCCGAACGTACGCGCTCATCCCCTCGGCCGCGTAGCCTCGGGCGAGCTCGAACATCGAGTTGCAGACCGCGTGGAAGCCGGCGAGCGTCACGAACTGGAAGCGGTAGCCCATCGCCGCGAGCTCACGCTGGAACGACGCGATCGTCTTGTCGTCGAGGTGCTTGCGCCAGTTGAACGACGGCGAGCAGTTGTACGCGAGCAGCTTCCCTGGGAACGTCGCGTGCACGGCCTCGGCGAACTGCGCGGCCTCGTCGAGGTCGGGCGTCGAGGTCTCGCACCAGAGCACGTCAGCGTACGGCGCGTACGCGAGTGCACGGGCGATAGGCGCCTCGATCCCCGGCGCGATCCGGAAGAAGCCCTCCGACGTCCGTTCGCCGGTGACGAACTCGCGGTCCCGCTCGTCGACGTCGCTCGTGAGCAGCGTCGCGGAGAGGGCATCCGTGCGCGCGACGAGCACCGTCGGCACGTCGAGGACGTCGGCTGCGAGCCGCGCCGAGACGAGCGTGCGGATGAACTGGCTCGTCGGCACGAGCACCTTGCCGCCGAGATGCCCGCACTTCTTCTCCGAGGAGAGCTGGTCTTCGAAGTGGACACCCGCCGCGCCCGCCTCGATGAACGCCTTCATGAGCTCGAACGCGTTGAGCGGGCCGCCGAAGCCGGCCTCGGCGTCGGCGACGATCGGCGCGAGCCAGTACGTCCCGTTCCTGCCCTCGGCGGAATCGATCTGGTCTGCTCGGAGCAGAGCGCTGTTGATGCGCCTGACGAGCGCCGGGGCGCTGTTCGCCGGGTAGAGGCTCTGATCGGGGTAGGTGTGGCCGGCGAGATTCGCGTCCGCGGCCACCTGCCAGCCGGACAGGTAGATCGCCTTGAGGCCGGCCTTCACCATCTGGACGGCCTGGGCGCCGGTGAGCGCACCGAGCGCCGGGACGTATTCCTCCGAGTGCATGAGCTGCCACAGCCGCTCCGCCCCGAGCCGTGCGAGCGTGTGCTCGATACGGAACCGTCCGCGGATCCGCTCCACGTCGTCGGTCGAATACGGCCTCTCGACTCCAGCCCAGCGCCCGTTCGTCTCACCCGATCCCATTACTGCCTCCCCGGCTCGATTGTGTGCAGATTTCAACAGGATTGGATCCTAGATACCCAATCTGACCGCGTCAAACCGTCCCTGGTGGCCTTTTCGGATCCAACAGGTGTCCAACATGGATCCAGATAATGCGCTGGTACGATCGCGCGCCATGGCGCGGAAGGCTCCCGACGCTGCGACGTTCGGCTCCGCGATCGCCGCCGCGTACGCGACCAAGGGCGGCGCCGTCGAGCTCGGAACCGGGATGCTCTCCGGAGAGCTCGTGCCCGACGCGAGCGTTCGTCTCCCACTCTCGACGATGAACCGGCACGGCCTGATCGCAGGCGCGACGGGGACGGGAAAGACGCGGACGCTCCAGGTCATCGCGGAGCAGCTCTCCACCGCCGGCGTCTCCGTGTTCACGGCAGACGTGAAGGGCGACGTGTCGGGCATGGCCGTGCCGGGATCCGACGACGGCCCGGCCAAGAAGCGCGCCGCCGAGCTCGGCCTCCCGTTCGCTCCGACCGGCTTCCCCGTCGAGTACCTCTCGCTGGGCGGCATCGGGCCCGGCGTGCCGGTGCGCGCCACCGTGTCCGATTTCGGGCCGCTTCTCCTGGCGAAGGTCCTCGGCTCGAACGCGACGCAGGAGCAGAGCCTTGCGCTCGTCTTCCACTACGCGGACGAGAAGGGCCTCCCCCTCCTCGACCTCTCCGATCTTCGGGCGCTCCTGACCTTCCTCGACTCCGACGCCGGCCGCGTCGAGTTGAAGGGAATCGGCGGACTCTCGCCGCAGACCGTCGGCGTTCTCCTCCGCTCGCTCGTCGGGCTCGAGACGGGCGGCGGCACCGACTTCTTCGGCGAGCCGCAGCTGGACGTCGCCGACCTGCTCCGCACCGCCTCCGACGGACGCGGTGTCATCTCGTGCCTCGAGCTTCCCGCCGTCCAGGACAAGCCGACACTGTGGTCCACCGTCCTCATGTGGCTCGTCGCCGAGCTCTTCGAGCAGCTCCCCGAGGTCGGAGACCGCGACAAGCCGCGCCTGGTCTTCTTCCTCGACGAGGCCCACCTGCTGTTCGAGGGTGCGAACAAGGCGTTCGTCGAGTCGGTCGTCCAGACCGTGCGGCTGATCCGCTCGAAGGGCGTCGGGGTCTTCTTCGTGACGCAGACCCCGAAGGACGTCCCTGCCGACGTGCTCGGTCAGCTCGGAAACCGCGTGCAGCATGCGCTCCGGGCGTTCACGCCGGACGACGCCAAGGCGCTGCGCGCAACGGTGCGGACGTTTCCGAAGTCGGATGCGTACGACCTCGAGGAGCTCCTGACCCAGCTGGGGACCGGCGAGGCCGCAGTCACGATCCTGAGCGAATCCGGCGTGCCGACGCCCGTCGTGCACACGCACATGCGCCCGCCGCTGTCGCGGATGGGCCCGGCTGACGATGTCGCCGGGGTCGCCACCGCGAGCCCGCTCTTCGCGAAGTACGGGACGAGGCTGGACAGCCAGAGCGCGCGGGAGATGCTCGCGACGCGTCTCGACCCACCCGCGCCCGGTGTACCGCCCACCTCGCAGCCGACCGAGCGCCAGAAGAGCGCCGGGTCCGCGGTGGGCAAAGGCGCGGACGCGATCGGCGACTTCCTGCAGTCCTCGAGCGGGCGCGCGCTGACACGCGAGGTCATGCGCGGCGTCTTCGGGTTGCTGAAGAAGGGCCTCTAGACTCTTCGCGTGGTTCTCAGCGCGTTCCTCATCGGCCTCGTGCTGGCGCTCGTCGGCACCTTCGTCGTCGCCGTCCGCGGTTTGGTGCTGTGGAAGCAGGGCAAGCGGGCCGGGAAGACGATCACGAGCGAGCTCGCGCGTTTCGAGGAGCGAAGCGCGCGAACGGAGCAGCTCCTCGCCGATGCCGAGCGCGCGCAAGGCGACCTGCGGGCCGCGACCGAGCGACTTCGCGTATCGCGCGCGCAACTGCAGGTGCTCCTGGGCTCGCTCGAGGAAGCACAGCGCCGCACACGCTGGCTGCGAGTGTTCCTCCCCAGTCGATGAACGCTCGCCTTCGGCTCGCGTTCGTGGGGGAAACCATGTTTCCCCCACGAGCCCCCTTCTTCTCGAGAGCGCGGGGAACCTCCCGGTTCCCCGCACCCCTCCACCCTCATAGGCCTAGCGGCCTATGACCCGCGTCGCAGCGGTCGACCTCGGGACGAACTCGACCCGTCTCCTCGTCGCGGACGTCGACGGCGACGAGCTCGACGAGGTGACACGTCGTCTCACGATCACGCGGCTCGGCGAAGGCGTCGACCGGCGCCGACGACTCCTTCCCGTGCCGATCGCGCGCGTGCGGAACTGCCTCACCGAGTACCGGCAGGAGCTCGAAGCGCTCGGAGCGGAGCGCACCCTGTGCATTGCAACGAGTTCGGTGCGAGACGCCGACAACGGGGAAGCCTTCCTCGGCGAGATCGAGTGGAGCTACGACTTCACGACGCGTCTGCTCTCGGGCGAGGAGGAGGCCGCGATGATGATCCGCGGCGTCACGAGCGGCCGGCCGGCGCTCGACGACGTCCTCGTCGTCGACATCGGCGGCGGTTCGACCGAGCTCGTCCTCGCAAGCTTGGGCGAGGTCGCGTACGCGACGAGCCTCGACGTCGGCTGCGTGCGGATCACCGAGCGCTTCCTCGGATCCGACCCTCCGACGCGAGCGGAACTCGCGGCGGCGAGCGCCTACGTCCGCACGCTGCTTCCCACACTCGAAGCCGGAAGCGCGATCGGCGTCGCGGGCACGGTCACGACCCTTGCGACGCTCGACCTGGGCGACCCGGAGTACGACCCCGCCCGCACCCACGGGCACCGTCTCCCACTCGGCTCCGTCGAGGAGCTGCTCGGGCGACTCGCGGCGATGACGACCGAGGAGCGTGTGACGGTCGGAATCGAGCTTGGCCGCGCATCGGTCATCGTCGCCGGCATCGTCGTGCTGCGCGAGGTGATGACGGCGTATCGGCTCATGGAGATCGAGGTCTCGGAGCGCGACGTCCTTCATGGCGCGGCCTTCGCCGCAGCCGAGTTGCCGGAGCCCGGGGAAGGCGCGGCGCCGCCCGGCGCCTACACCTGCTGCTGACGCGCTGACCCGATCCCCGGCGAGACCGGCGTCGCGCCGAGGACCGTGAAGATCGCCTGGCTTTCCGTGAGCGCGGCCGCATCGCCGGAGCAATTGCCCAGCCCGAGGCATGCATACGCTCGGAATGGGACAGAGCCCCAGGCCCGCCAACCGTCCGCGGCCTCCGCGAAGTGCTGCGCGGCCTCGTCGAGCCGTCCCGCCGCCTCGGCGGCAAGCGCGAGCCCATGAGTACGCGCAGCACGCCCGCAGGTCGACCACGGCTCCCACCCGCTCAGGAACCCCTCGACACGTGCGGCACCTCCCACCGCAACGGCGGCCATCGCAACCCACACAGCGTCCTCGTCGTCCATGCCGGTGGTGCTCCGCGTCTCGTACTCCGAAAGGAGCGCGTCGGCCGTCTCGAGGTCTCCCGACGCGCACGCCGCCAGCGCACCGTACGCGAGGAGGGGGCGCACCGTCTGCGGGTCCCCGATCTCGCGCGCACCGGGAAGTGCCTCGGCAATCACGTCCGTCGCCTTCGCTGCCTGCCCCCGATTCACGAGCACGAGGGCCGAGTCGCCGAGCACCCATGGCTCGAGCTGACTCCCCCCGCGTGCGCGATCCCACTCCAGGAGCTCGTCGGCCTCGCGAAGCAGGTCGTCCCAGAGGCCATCGTGGAACATGTACCGAAGCAGGAGTCTGCGCGAGTAGATCACGTGGTGGACGTGCCCCCGGCTGCGCGCGAACTCGAGGCCCGCCTCGACCAGCTCGCGGCCACGCGCGAGACTCTCGATGCTCTCCTGCTCGCCGACGTTGCCGTAGGCGATCGCCGTGTCCTCAGCCGGCAGGCCGAGTTCGAGCGAGAGCTGAAGCGCCGCCCGCAAGTCTTCGATCCCGTCAGGATCTCCGAGATCGATGCGTGCCACTCCGCGCATCGACAGGGGTCGAACGACGTTTTCGAGCCCGATCTCTCCGGCGAGCTCCATCGCCAAGCGCGCCCACTCGAGCGCCTGTTCCGACCTGCCGCCGAGGGCGTCGACCGCCGCCATGCGGCCGTAGGCCATCACGAGCTCTGGGCTTCGGCTCCCCTCGAGCAGAGCGACGGACTCGACGCCCACCCCCCGGGCGCGGGCCGTGAGGCCATGCCTCCAGAGAGCCCGTCCGAGGTTCGACAGTGCCAGAGCGGCAGCACGATCCTCGCCCGCGGCGCGCAGGATGGGAATGGCCTCGTCGTATGCGGCCTCACTCTCGGACAGAAGCCCCTGCGGCTGCAACGCGTCGCCGAGCTTCACGAGCACTCTCCCGCGCTCTGTGTCGTCGGAGGCCACCGCGAGCGCGCGGCGGTACGCATCCTCGGCGGCCGGAATGTCGAGGCTCATCGCGCGGTCGCCGGCCAGCACGGAGAAGCGGACGAGTCGCCTCTCGAGCTCGCTCGCATCTCCGACCTCTCCCGCCGCACGGCCGAGCTCGAGCGCCTGCGCATAGTGGTGCGCCAGGAACTCCGAGTGATCCGCGAGGCGACCTTCCGACGCGCGCTCGATCCACTCGGCCGCCTGGACGTGCTTCTGGCCCCGTGCCGCGCGCGGGATCTGCTGGTAGGCGACGTCGCGGACGAGGACGTGCCAGAAGGAGAACTCCTCCTCGTCGCGCATGGACGAGACCCGCGCAGGGCGCACGAACTCGCGTCGAACGAGCTCGCGGAGCCCGGCGAGCACGTCGTCACGCGGACGATCGCCCATGGCGGCGAGCGCTCCTGTCCAAAACACTTTCCCCAGGACGGACGCGTTCTGCAGCAGGCTCTTGAGCTCGGACGCGAGCGTGTCGAGCCGGGCGGCGATGAGCGCCTGCACGGTTTCCGGCAGCTCCGAGCCTGTCGACGGGCCAGCCTCGCCGAGCATGCGGACGAACTGCTCGGCGTAGAGCGGATTCCCGCCGGCACGCTCGAGCAGAGCTGCCTGCGTCTCCGCCGGCATGACCGACCGCTCGAGGAGCGACGACACGAGCCGGGCGGTCTCTTCGTCGGACAGCGGCGACAGGCCGAGCGTCGTCGAGTTGCGCCTGCCGCCTCCCCAGCCCGGCCGCGCGTCGTACAGCTCGGGACGAGCCGTGGCGAGGACCATGAGCGGTACGTCCGCGGTCCAGTCCAGCAGGTGCTCGACGAAGTCGAGCAACGACGCGTCCGCCCAGTGCAGATCTTCGATGACGAGGACGGTCGGACGATGGGCGGCAAGAGCCTCGACGTAGCGTCGCCACGCGGAGAATGCCTCCTCCCGTCCGACGCCCGACACCTCGTCCTGCGCGCCAACGAGCGGCGCGAGACGCTCGATGATCCACGCACGATCGGACTCGTCGGCAACGAGGTCGGCGACGTGGCCCAGCTTCTCGAGAGCCTCGGGAGGTGAATCCGTCTCGAGCACGCCGGCCTCCGCCTTGACGATCTCGCCCAGCGCCCAGAACGTGATGCCGTCGCCGTACGGGAGACAGCGCCCTTGGCGCCAGCGCACGAGATCGGGTCGACGATCGATCTCCTCGCGGAACTCCCACACCAGCCGGCTCTTCCCGACGCCGGGCTCGGCCACGACGGTGACGAGCTGCGCGGACGGCTCACGCAGGGCGCGCGAGAAGGTCTCTCCGAGCAGGACGAGCTCCGTGTCTCGACCGACGAACAGCGTCTCCGCGCGCAGCTCGGTGTCCACCCCGAAGCGGCTCCGGGCCTCCATGGCCCTCCACACCTCAATGGGTTTCTGCTTCCCCTTGGCCGCGACCGGCTCGAGCGGCTGGAAGCCGATCGTGCGCTCCGCAGAGCGCATGGTCGCACCGTCGACGATCACTCCGCCCACGGGCGCCGCTCCCTGAAGGCGTGCTGCGGTGTTGACAACATCGCCCGCCACGATTCCCTCGCCAAGCTCCGGACGGGCACCGAGGGCAACAACGGCTTCGCCGGTCGTCACCGCTGCTCGGACGGCGACGTCGAGGCCTTCGCCACGGAGCTCTTCCATCGTCTCGAGGATGCGGAGTGCAGCCCTGACCGCGCGTTCAGCGTCGTCCTCGTGCGCGGTGGGCGCTCCGAAGACGGCCATGACGGCGTCTCCGATGAACTTCTCGACCGTCCCGCCGAAGCCCTCGATGTCCGCCTTCACGCGCTCGTGGTACGGACGCAGTGTCGCGCGAACGTCCTCGGGATCGGCGCGGTCGGAGCGGTTCGTGAACCCGACGAGATCGACGAAGAGCACCGACACGACCTTGCGCTCGTCACCCGCTGTCTCCCGTGTAGCGAGCTCGTGCCCGCAGGCAAGACAGAAACGAGCTCGCTCCGGGTTCTCCTCGCCGCACGAGGTGCAGACGATCACGCGCCGGATCTTCGCAGGGACCCGGAAGTGCGTCTACGCCGCCGGCGGCAGCGGCTCGTCCTCGTCCTCGGCGAGCCGGCGCTGCAGCACGCTGCGCGAGAGCACGCCGATGAGCCGGTGGTGCTCGTCGACGACCGGGACTCGTTCTGCGTCTTCGGTCTCCAGGAAGCGGAACGCCTCCTCGAGTGGGATGTCCGGGCCGATCGTGAAGTGCGGCGTCTCCGCGATCGCGCGCAGCTCCGTGGCCCTCGGGTCGAGGCCGTGCGCGATCACCTCGCGCACGAGCGTCTTCCGGGTGACGACGCCGACGAGGCGCTCGTCGTCGGTCACGTAGACCGCGCGCACCTCGGGGCGTTGGAGGAGCTCGCCGGCAGCCTGCGCCGACGAGTCGGCCGTGAGCTGTCCCGGATTCGACAGCATCGCGTCGCGAACGGTGTTCACGGGCGAGAGCCTCGCCTGTGAACGTGGAGGGGTGCGGGGAACCGGGAGGTTCCCCGCGCTTTCGAGAAGAAGGGGCACACGGGGGAAACATGGTTTCCCCCGTGACCGCGAGCCGTAGGCGAGCGGTGTTCACAAGCTCATCATGGGAAGATCCCGCGCGCCTGCAGCGCGTTCGACACCTCACGGATCCCAGCAACGAGCGCGCCCGTGCGCAGCGTCACCTGGCGCTCCTCCGCGAGATCCCACACGCGGTCGAACGCGTTCGACAGCTTCTCGGCGAGCTTCGCCCTGATCTCGTCGCGCGTCCAGAAGAGCCGTCCGAGATCCTGCACCCACTCGAAGTACGAGACGGTCACTCCGCCCGCGTTCGTCAGCACGTCGGGCAGTACCGGGATCCCGCGGTCGGCGAGGATGTCGTCGGCCTCGAGCGAGGTCGGGCCGTTCGCGCCCTCGGCGATCATCCGCGCGCGAACGCGCGGGGCGTTGTCCGCCGTGATCTGGTCCTCCCGGGCCGCGAGTACGAGGATGTCGCAGTCGAGCTCGAGCAGCTCGTCGTTCGTGAGCCGCGAGCCCGCGTCGCACCCCTCGAGTGAGCCGTTCTCGCGCACGTACGCGAGGAGCGCAGCGATGTCGAGCCCGCCCGCCGAATGGAGGCCGCCGGAGACGTCCGAGACGGCGATCACGGTGGCGCCGAGCGCGTGCAGCTCCGCCGCAGCCACTCCGCCCACGTTCCCGAAGCCCTGAACGACGCAGCGCTGGTCGGCGAGGATCCAGCCGAGGCGATCGCAGGCACGCGCGACGACCATCACGACCCCGGCGCCGGTCGCCTCCTGGCGGAACACGGAGCCCCCGATCGAGATCGGCTTGCCGGTCACGATCTCCGGGACCGCGTACCCCCGCTGCATGGAGTACGTGTCCATCATCCAGGCCATCGTCTGCTCGTTCGTGGCCATGTCCGGAGCGGGGATGTCCTCCTGGGGGCCGATGATCGGCAGCAGCTCGGAGGTGAACCGCCGGGTGAGTCGCTCGAGCTCCCCGAGCGACATCGCGCGTGGATCGCAGCGCACACCCCCCTTCGCACCGCCGTACGGCAGGCGGAGGAGCGAGCACTTCCAGGTCATCCACATCGCGAGCGCGGCACACTCGCCGAGCGTCACTTCAGGGTCGTAGCGGATGCCGCCCTTCGTCGGTCCGGTGATGCTCGAGTGCTGCACGCGGTACCCCGGGAAGACGACTCGCCTCCCGTCGTCCATCCGGACGGGGATCGAGACGATCGTCGACCGCTCGGGGAACCGCAGGCGCTCGGCGACGTCGTCCGGGATGTCGGCGACCGGAACCGCCTGGTCGAACTGGGCGACCGCCATGCGGTACAGCGGCGTGTCCCACTCGAGCTGGGCATGGGCAAGCGCTTCCGGGGGGCTCGCCACGGCCGGCCGAGTCTAGCGAGGCAGGCTCGCGGACATTACCTGCGCTCGAGCGCCAAGCGTAGGCCGAGCGCGGTCAGCATCGCCCCTGCAGCGGCACTGACCGCGCGGCGGATCGGCGGGCGCCGAAGCATGACCCCGACCTTCGCCACGAGGAGCGCATACCCGAGAAGCCACAGGAGACCCATGAGAGTGAACACGCCGGCGAGCAGGAAGGTCTGGCCGAGCTCCGAGCCGCCGCGGTCGACGAACTGTGGGATGAGCGTCGTGAAGACGAGCGCGATCTTTGGATTGAGGAGATTCGAGAGCAGCCCTTGGCGGAACGGCGACGCCGTCCGTCGGCGCACAGTGTCGGGCGACGAGGTCTCCGCCGCTCCTCCCCAGGCGTCACGGAGCGCACCGATGCCGAGCCATACGAGGTACGCGGCGCCGACGAGCCTGAGGATCGTGAAAGCCGTGCTCGACGCGTGGACCAAGGCCGCGATCCCCAGCGCGGCTGCAAGTGCCCAGAGCACGAGCCCCGCGTTGATCCCGAGCGCCGTCACGAGGGCTGCGCACCGCCCGCGGGCGAGACCGTTCCGCAGGACGAGAGCCATGTCCGGCCCGGGTACGACGATGATCGCAGCGGCAACTGCCGCGAACGCAACCAGCCTCTCCACACCGCGATCGTATCGCCGGGCTTCGCCCATGCCGGGGGCGGGACTCGAACCCGCACGCCCCCTGGGGACACCCGCTTTTAAGGCACCGAGGTGGAGTGTTGCCCTGTGCCGTCCCGTGCCGCGATTTGGCTTCCCGCGCAGGCTTGCGGCGCGTCAGCCTCGGCGGCCGTGTCGTCCCCTGTCGCCTCGTGCTACCGGTTCGGGTTGCACGGAGGGTTGCAGGCGGCTAGGACCATCCACACGCGAGAGCACGATTGTCTCGTGGCCGACAAGAACGCACGAGCTCGCCAGATCACGAAGAGTCAGCCGCGAGCGGCTGTGCGACTGCAGCGTGGCGGCCACGGTCCGTGACTTGCATGACCACGGCTCCGACGACGACCGCACCTCCGATGAGGGTCGCGACCGCCGGCGCCTCACCGATGGCGATCCACACCCAGAGCGGAGCGAGGACGATCTCGAGCAGCGTGATCAAGGCAACCTCCGCCGCCGGAATCAACCTCGTCCCCATCAGCAAGAAGAGCAACCCCAACCCGACCTGACCGACTCCGAGGAGCACCAGAAGCGCGAGGTCGCGACCTCTCACCGCGCCCGCATCCGCAAGCGGGGCCACCACGAGGAAGACGATGAGCTGTGCGAGGCAGGACGCGGGCACCATAGACACGTCGCGTCTGTGCCGGGTGATGACGATCGCGGTCGCGAAGGCGAGCGTCATTACGAGAGAAACGCCGATTCCGAGCGCGCCGCCACTCCCTGGGGCGCCCATCATGAGCGCGACACCGAGGACGGCGATTGCCATCGCGACCCAGCTCCGCCGGGTGACTCGTTCGCCCAAAGCCGCCCAGGCAAGGAGTGCGGCGGCAATGGGCGCAGCGGCCTGCATGAAAAGGACGTTCGCGACTTTCGCGTGGTTGAGGGCGACGATGAAGACCCCGAGGCGACGGCGATGCAGATCGCCACACCGACGCCGGCAAGGCCGATCGAGCGCACGGTGAGTGCGACTCGGCCGCGAGCGGTGACGAGAAAGACTCCGGCGAGGAAGAGGGATGCGAAAAGTGCCCGCCCTGCGAGTTGCGTTGCCGTGTCAACGGTGATCTCGCGCTGTAGAACCCCTGCGCTCGACCACGCGAGAGCGGCGAGCACGACGTAGAGCTGGCCACGCCGTCGGGCCTCGGATCTCTCATGCGCGGCGCCGACTCCCACGCATGCAGTCAACCAGTCACGGGACTGACTGCTCCGATCGCGCGATCCACTAGGCGCAGCTCTTTAGAAGTGTTCACTACTCTTTAGGCAGAGCATCCACACCTGTCGTCCCGTGACTTCAAAGGCCGACTTGGTCCCGTACGCAACCGGGTGATCGTTCCGTGCTACACGGGCAGGCCTCCAACTCGACATACACCAGCGAGGGTTCTTCGCACCCGACTCGGGCTATCCCCTCGACGGTGCCGCCTGGACGGGCCACCAGCACGCGGGGCAGGTGTCTTGCCGCGAGGCCGCTCGGGACGCGGGCTTCCGGGCGGCCGCAACCGCGCAGCAACCCGTCCGAGTACTTCGCGAGTCTCGGCTGGGCGGACGGAAGACCGACGAAATGGCTTGAAGCCCCTCTTCACGACGAACTGCGCGCGCGCGCGAGGGTCTCGTCCACCACTGCGTGCACGTGCACGAGTTGGTTCAGTAGCACGCCGCACACGCGCGCAAGAGACACGCGGGCGCGAGCCCTTCATCTTCAGCCGTCTGCTGCCTGCGGTATGAACCAAACGTTGATCTCGCCGCCGCGCGCGTATTGCTCGATCCGAACGTGACGAGTGCCCGCGCGCCGCGTGCACCGGGCCGTCACGGGCGGGAGCGGCCATTGTTGGCTCACGAAAACGACTTCTCGAAGCGCGTTACATACTCGGCGGAGCTGCTGGGGCGTTCGGGTCCTCTCCATGGACCGTCCGAGATGGAACCCGAAATCCCGCGGGTACGGCATGTAGACAAGGACAGGCGTCGACAGTGGCGTGCCCGCCCTGATCGCAGCGGCGGCCTCGGCGGCTGCCACGCGCGGGAGTCGGGTGATCTTCATCATGAACGGAGTCGCAATGAGTGCGACCCCGCCGAGTGTCATCACGGCGAGCACCGTTCGGGCTCCGGGCCGGCGGGACGCGACGGAGCTCGCGAGGATCGCGGCGATCCCGCTCGCGAGGAGCATCAACAGCGGGACGAGAAGAAAGCTGAAAAATCGCGGGACGACGTGCGTTCCGGTGGCCCAGAACGCAGCCACTGTGGCTACGACTCCGGTGCCGAGGATGAGAGCCGATCCCCAGCTTCGCATCAACGGGCTCGAGCCGATGAGGACTGCAAGAGCGATCACGACCACCGCCGATCCGAGCACAGGGCGAAGGAAGACCTCGTCGATGTAGATCAGCGCGGGAATGAGCGTTTGATCGAGCGGCGCGGTGATCGCCCAGGCATTGTCGATAGGAGCGCCGTAGGGCTGCGATGAGTTCATCACGATGTCGTCGAAATGCGTTGCGTACGCCGCTGCTGCTGCGACAAGTGAGAGGCCAAGCCCCCCTGCCCACCTGACCCGATCGTGCGCTTGCGTGAGCAAGACCGCCCCGGCGCAAGCGAACGCGATGCCAAAGTGCGGGAGCGTCCAAGTGCCCACGACTCCAGAGACGAAGAACGCCAGCGTCATCGATGTCCTGGGTGACCGAAGCGTCTCGAGCGCAGTCACGATCATGACGCTGATCGCGAGAAACGCTAGGCCGTATCCTCGCGCCTGCCGCGTGAGATCGAGAAGCAGCGGCGAGACCGTCGCGAAGAAGAGGAAGAGCACACCCGACAGCGGTCCGAGCCTGACGTGGAGCCACGCGGTGACGACGATCGCTCCCGCGATGAACGGGACCGCGGCCCATAGTCGGAGCGTGATCTCCGACTCCCCCAAAGCTGCACTGGTGGCCCAGCCGACGAGGCTGTACAGCTTGTGGTTGTTCGGAGCGTACGGCCCCCAAAGAATTGCGTCAGGCCCTGCTCTGACGTAGTCCACGACAGTCGCAACCTCGTCGCAGCAGTAGCCTCGGTCGAGCCGTATCAGGCGCGACCACGCGAGAACCGATCCCACGATCGCGTACGAGCCGACGACGAGGGCGCGTGTCACATCACGCGGCAGCATACGAGCGTGCGTAGCACGTCCGTGCACGTCGGGCGGCCTCTGGGCCGTCTCGGCGTGCTCGGGTTCTCGTGCGCCGGGGACGGCTCCGGAGGGTTCCGGGTTGCGCAAGGGTTGCACGGGGGCTTTCCGGAGGCCGGAGCCGTTGCCGCGACGAAGACGCCAAGAGTGCGCAAGCCCGCGTCGTTATGGGCCGTTCACCATGCCGGGGGCGGGACTCGAACCCGCACGCCCCCGAGGGGACACCCGCTTTTAAGGCGGGCGCGTCTCACCCGTTCCGCCACCCCGGCGCCGCGGAGTGTACGCCCGGCACGCGCGCTCTACGCCGCGCGGGGCTCTCAGCCGTGGCATGCGCGGGACAGGATCCTTCTCAACGATCGCAGGCGCGAATGCGCCTGCGCTTCAGGGGTCTTCGCGACCGAGAGTCGCGCGAGCGACTCTCGGACTTGCGTCACATGCCCGGCTGGAGCTGGCTCGGATCGAAGCGCTCGGGACCGCGGAACTGGAGCGAGCGGAGGAACGTCGAGGCGGCGTTCTCGTCGAACTCCGTGCACTTCGCGAGGAATCCGCTGTCGGTGTCGCCGTCGACGACCCATCCTCCGAGCGCGAACTCGTCACCCAGGCGGTCGAGCGGAGCCATGATCGTCCCCGTCTTGTGGTCTTCGTAGAACGCCCGGAGCTGCTCGACGGTCGCCTCGGGAACATCCTTCCCGTAGAGGATGTAGATCCCGCCGTGCTCGAGGTTGTGGACGACGCGCGCCAGCTCGAGCTCGTCCTCGTAGATCCCGAAGATCGCGGCGATCGAGTAGTGCCCTCCGCTCGTGGGGGGATCCGTGTTCCACTCGGGCGAGGTCTTGGAGGGGTCGGTGATCGAGTGGACCCCTTCCAGTGCCGGAGCAACCTTCAACGTGCATCCGGCGTTCTGGAGCGCGGTTCTCATGCCGGCTACGTCGGTCGTGCCTCCGCTTCCACCGATCATCCCGAGAGCGGCAGCAACGACGACGAGTCCGAGCACGAGGCCCCCGACGCCGGCGACGACCCCCCAAGTCCGCCTGCGACGAGCGCTCTCGTCGGCGGTTGCTGCGCGCTGCTTCGGCGCCTTGACGCGGGGCTTGTCGGCCATGCCGGGCGCGAGGGTAGCAGCGGCCCCGGTTCAGCCAGCGTTGTGCATGAAGTGCCGTCCGCCCACGGGATTACCGTGAGTCGGCTCTATGGTCATCGCTTCGCTCCTCATCGGTCTGACGCTCGGCGCGGTCGCCGTGCTCGTCGCTGTGCGACCCGCACTCGTCGAGCGGCGGCGGCGCGTCCAGGAGGTCATCCAGCTCGAGCGCGCACTCGCCGGCGCCGAGGCGGAGCTGGCGGTCGAGCGCGGGTCGAGAGACGAGCGGCTCGAGGCCGCGATCAAGGCGCTCTCGACCGAGGCGCTCGACGCGAACGGCGCGCGCTTCCTCGAGCTTGCCGAGACGCACCTCTCGGGGCACGTGCGTCCCTTGAAGGAGTCGCTCGAGCGCATGGACAGGCAGCTCCAGAGCGTCGAGCGCGTTCGCCAGGAGTCCTACGGCGCGCTCCAGAACCAGGTCGCGACGCTGTCGGAGCGGGCGGGAAGCCTCACGAACGCACTCCGGACGCCCCACGTGCGCGGTCGCTGGGGCGAGGCACAGCTACGGAACGTCGTCGAGTTCGCGGGCATGGTCGAGTACTGCGACTACACGGCGCAGGCGACCGCATCGACGGACGACGGCACTCTGCGGCCTGACCTCGTCGTGCGCATCCCCGGCGGAAAGCACGTCGTCGTCGACGCGAAGGCCCCGCTCAGCGCGTACCTCGACGCCTTCGAGACCTCCGACGAGGCCGAGCGCGAGCGCCGCTTCGCCGACCACGCGCGCCAGGTCCGCGAGCACGTGACGAAGCTCTCGGCCAAGGCGTACTGGCGCCAGTTCGAGCCGTCACCGGACCTCGTGGTGATGTTCCTGCCGGACGAGTCCTACCTGCGCACGGCGCACGAGCACGACCCCTCGCTGCAGGAGTACGCGTGGAGCTCGAACGTCATCCTCGCGTCGCCGAGCACGCTGATGATGCTTCTGCGTACCGTCTCGATGACCTGGCAGCAGGAGACGATCGCGGAGAGCGCTCGCGAGGTGTCGGACCTGGGCCGCGAGCTGTACAAGCGGCTCTCGACGATGGGCACCCACTTCGCGAAGCTCGGGCGGTCGCTCGACGGCGCCGTCGACGCGTACAACGAGACGGTCGGCTCGCTCGAGCGCCAGGTGCTCGTGCAGGCACGACGATTCGAGCAGCACGGGATCTCCGGCATCGAGCCTCCGGAGCTTCAGCCCGTCGAGCGGCAGACGCGCTCGCTCGCCGCAGCCGAGCTCGTGGATCCCGCACAGCCTTCGCTCGAGGCCGTGTCCGCGGGCGCCGACGCGGCGTGAGGCACGGGAACAGCGAACATCGGAGATTCGATGTGTTCTCGTGCCCCCGCAGAGCGGGGGCTACGCTTTGCCTGAGGAGAATCAGTGAGCGACGTTCGTGACGTGATCATCATCGGCGGCGGCCCGGCCGGCTACACCGCCGCCCTCTACACGGCCCGGGCGAACCTGCATCCGCTCGTCATCGAGGGCTTCAACTGGGGCGGTCAGCTCATGATCACGAGCGACGTCGAGAACTACCCGGGCTACGCGGACGGCGTCATGGGGCCGACGATGATGGCCGACTTCCGGCGTCAGGCCGAGCGCTTCGGCGCCGAGTTCGTCACCGACGACGTCACGCGTGTCGACTTCTCGGAGCGACCGTTCCGCGTGTACGTCGGCGACAACGAGCACCGGGCGGACTCGGTCATCGTCGCGACCGGCGCGAGCGCACGCCAGCTCGGGCTGCCGTCCGAGCAGACGCTCCAGGGACGCGGCGTCTCGTACTGCGCAACCTGCGACGGCGCCTTCTTCCGCGACAAGGTCGTCGTCGGTCGTCGGCGGCGGCGACTCGGCGATGGAGGAGGCGACGTTCCTGACCCGCTTCGCGAGCAAGGTCGTGATCGTCCACCGGCGCGACGAGTTCCGCGCGTCGCCGATCATGGTCGACCGCGCCCGCGAGAACGAGAAGGTCGAGTTCGTCCTCAACGCGGTCGTCGACGAGGTGCTCGGCGAGGGGGACGGCCACGTCACCGGCCTCAGGCTCCGCGACACCGTCACCGGCGAGACGACCGAGGTCGAGGCCGACGGCCTCTTCGTCGCGGTCGGGCACGATCCGACCACGGCGCTCTTCCTCGACTGGCTCGACCACGACGACCAGGGCTACCTCGTCACCGAGCCGCGATCGACGCGGACGAACATCCCGGGCGTCTTCGCCGCCGGCGACGTCCAGGATCACACGTACCGCCAGGCGGTCACCGCGGCCGGGTCTCGGGCACGATGGCCGCGCTCGACGCGCAGCGCTGGCTCGAGGAGCAGCGCCACCGCCCGAGGTCGCGGCCGCCGCGTCGGCATAGCTCCGACCGGAGCCGCTCTCTACCCTCGCGCGGCGTGAGCGCACGCTGGCTCGACCTCGTCGACCCGACCCGCGGCGGAGGTCGACGCGATCCTTCCGCCCGGCGCCGATCCCGACGTCATCGAGGCGCTCGCCGCGCCGACGCGCCGGAGCGCGAGCCGCGGCCGCTGGTCGAGGATCACGGCGCGTACGTCTTCGGCGTCCTCGTCCCGGTGCTCGCGCTCGACGGACGTGTCGACGACGCTCGAGGTCTGCTTCGTCGCGACGCCCGAGCGCCTGGTCACCGTGCGCAAGTCCACGCTCGTCGGCGGCGGCCTTCGACGTCGCGTGCGCTGCACGCGGCCGACGAGGCAGGCAAGTCGGTCGGCAGTGCTCGTACAGCGGCTCGTCGACGACGTCGCCGACACCTACCTCGACATGCTCGACGCGCTCTACGCGCGAGATCGACGTCGCTCGAGGATCGGGATCGACGAGCATCCGACCCGCGGTGCGCGCGCCGAGCTCGCGGAGCTCCGGCACCAGCTGCTGCACCGTCGTCGCACCGTGGCCGCGACGCGCGGTTCCGTCCGCCGGATCGTCGACGGCCGGATCGAGGTCGGCGACCCGGAGCTCTTCCCGCCTGCCATCGAGCGGCTCTTCGCCGACACGTACGACACGCTCGTGCGCGTGACCGAAGAGCTCGACGTCGCCCGCGACCTGCTCTCGCGGCGTACGCGACCACCTCCAGTCGAAGATCACCGAGAACCAGAACGAGGTCGTCAAGAAACTCACCGTGATCGCGTCACTCGTGCTCGTCCCGTCCTTCGTCGTCGGCTTCTTCGGCCAGAACTTCGCGAGCGAGTTCGAGCGCGGCTACTGGACGATCGGCGTCTCCACGGGCCTCATCGTCGCTCTCGACACTCGCTCCAGCTCGCGATCTACCGCTGGCGCCGCTGGATATAGCTCTGCGCGACGCGATCTGCGACAGCAGCTCCCGTCGCGTACGTCAATGACGCTGCCGTGCCGGAGCCGGCCGTCTGGCCGACCGCTCTCCGTCGACGCCTCAGGCGCGGAGGCGGCTGGCCGGGCACAGATCTTCGAGCACGCACTCCTCGCACCGAGGGCGACGCGCGTCGCAGACGCGGCGCCCGTGCCAGATCAGCAGATGCGGGAAGCGAGCCCAGTCCGGCCGCGGCACGACCCGCTGCAGGTCGCGCTCGATCTTCACCGGATCCTCGTTGCGCGTCAGCCCGAGTCGCTGGGACAGGCGACGGACGTGCGTGTCGACCACGATCCCCTGCGCGTGGCCGAGCTCGGCGGCGACGACGTTCGCCGTCTTCCGCGCGACGCCCGGCAGCCGCACGAGCTCGTCGAGACGGCGGGACATCTGCCCGTCGTACTCCTCGATCAGCATCCTCATCGTCCCGCGGATCGACTTCGCCTTCTGTCGGAAGAAGCCGGTCGCGTAGATGTCGCGCTCGAGCTCCTCGACCGGGACCGCGAGGTAGTCCTCGGGCTTCCGGTACTTCGCGAAGAGCGCCGGCGTGACCGTGTTGACGTTCACGTCGGTCGTCTGCGCCGACAGCATCACCGAGACGAGCAGCTCGAGATCCGAGCGGAAGCGAAGCGCGATCTCCGCGTCGGCGTGCTCCGCCGCGAGCCGCTCGACGATCGGGCCGATTCGGTCGCGCCGACGTCCGAGGCCGCGCGCCGCGCCTCGCGGACGTAGCTACGCGCCACGGATGCGACTCGAAGTACTCGCGTCGTCTCGTCCGGATCCGGCGGATCGAGGAGCTGCTCGAGCATGCGCTCGTCCACCGGAGCACCGATGCACCTCGATCGCCGCGACGCGGCCTCGACGTCGTAGTCCGTGCGTCGGAACTCGACGTCCGGGCCGAGCAGCGCCCAGTACGCGCCGCGGCGCGCCCTCGTACGGCATCCCGACGCTGCCGGGGTTCACGACGCGGAGCCCGTCGACGAGCGTCCGGTCGTACTGCATGTGCGTGTGCCCGCACACGACGACGTTCGCGGCGACGGACTCGAAGATGCTCGACGAGCTCCGTCGTCCGGGCGTGATCCGCGTGTAGATCGGATCGTCGGACGTCGGGCGTCGAGTGGCAGACGAGCACCGTCTCCGAGCCCGTCGACCGCGAGCTCGACCGTCAGCGGCCAGCTCGCGGACGACCGCGAGGCGACGCTCGCCGAGGCGATCGGCGCTCCACGGCGCGAGCTGCCCGTAGCGCTCGCTGCGCTCGAGCACCTCGCGGTCGGCGTTGCCCGCGCACGACAGCGCGCGCTCGCGCTCGACGAGGAGGTCCACGACCTCGGCCGGCCACGGACCGTGCAGCCGTGTCGCCGGCGACGACGATCTCGTCGACTCCCTCCCGGTCGATCTCGGCGAGCACCGCCTCGAGCGCCGGCAGGTTGCCGTGGATGTCGCTGATCGCCGCGACGCGCACGACGCGACGTTACCGCGCGCAGCGCGAGCCGCGGCCCGGCGCAGACGAGGTCGAGCGCCGGGCAGTCCGAGCACGCGAACTCGCTCGGGGTCGGGCGAAACTCGCCCGCGCGGATGCGTCGCGATCGCCGCGGAGAGCTCAGCCTCGAGAGCCGGCACGTCCGCGACGGTGAACGTCGTCGACACGACGTCGTCCGGACGCTCGAGGAACTGGTACGCGACCTCGACGTCCTCGCGCTCCGGCGCGAAGGCACACGAGCGCGTAGACGAGTCGCTGGAGCGAGTACTCGGCCTCGACGATCTCGGCCGGCGACCGGCCCTCGAGCGCGTTCGACTTGTAGTCGACGACGACGCGCTCGTTAGCCTTCTCGCCAGTAGCACGTCGAGCCGACCGCGGATGACGACGCCGTCGTGCTCGAACGTGAACGGCCGCTCCGGTCGTGCGCCGTGCAGACCGGCGACACGGCGTGCGAGATCCGAGCGGCAGTACGCGTCGACGATCTCGGCGATGCGCTCGAGCTCCTCCTGCGGACACCTCCGGGTACCACTCGCGCACGGTCGCGCTCGAGCTCCTCGCGCGCGGGCGCGACGGGCTCGTCGAGCGGCACGAGCTCGAGCAGCCGATGCACGGCGTCGCCGATCTCGGTCGCGGCGAGCCCGCGCGACGCTCGCCGTTCGCGCTGTGTGCGCGCGCGGCGGCAGGCCGAGAACGCGCTCGGCGTAGTACCGGTACGAGCAGCGCTCGAAGAGCGCGAGCGCGCTGTACGACAGCCGCCGGACGTCGTGCAGCGGTCGGCACGGGATCTCCACGAGCGGCTGGCAGCTCGACCCCGAGACGAGGGCGGCCCGTCGGGAGCTCGTCGAAGAGCGCGAGCTGCAGCTCGTCGGCGTCGACCTCGGCTCGGCCCGCGAGTCTCCGTCGACCTCCGGCGCGAAGCGATTCGACGGTGAGAACGAACCGCGCCTCGTCGCGCTCGAGCTCGACCGGGAGTCTCGTCGGCCTCGACGACCGTGTCGTGCGCCTCGAGGCGGTCGAGCACCCAGCCGATCGGCGTCGCGCGATCGGCCGCTGCGCGCCGGGTCGATCGCGCCCGACACGATGAGGCGGTCGATCGCGCGCGTCATCGCGACGTAGTAGAGGCGCAGCCGCTCCTCCTTCTCCTGCTCGCTCGCCGCCTCCTTCACGTCGTCCCAGTCGAAGACGGCCTCGCGCTTGCCGCGCGTCGGGTGCACCATCCGGAAGCCGAAGCGCCCGTCCGAGAGCGCGACGATCTCGTCCGGGCCACGCGGCCCGCCGATGTCGCGCCCGGCGTCGGCGACGATCACGACCTTGAACTCGAGCCCTTTCGCGGCGTGGATCGTCAGCAGGCGGACCGCGCCGCCACCCTCCTCCTCGGCGACCGCCTCGAGCTCCTTCGCGCCAAGCGCGTCCTGCTCGCGGACGAAGCGAACGAAGCCCTCGATGTCGGCGCCGCGAACCGCCTCGTAGTCGCGCGCAAGGCGGCCGAGCTTGCGGAGGTTCGCGAAGCGACGCGTCCCGTCCCAGCGCGCGAGCACCGCGAGGTCGTAGTCGTGCTCGGTGACGATCCGCTCGCACAGCTCCTCGAGCCCGACGCGCGCCGAGGCGCGCACGAGGCGCTCGTAGCGCTGGAGGAACGCGCGGAGCAGGCGCTCGTCGCTCGGCTCGAGCTGCTCCGGCAGGGTCCGCTCGAGCGCCGTGAAGAGCGGCCGGCGCGGCGCGTTGCGACGAAGCAGCACGAGGGCGTCGTTCGAGATGCCGACGAACGGCGACGCGAGCACGGTCGCGAGAGCGACGTCGTCGTAGCGGTTGTGCAGCAGTCGGAGGTACGCGAGCAGGTCGACGACCTGCTGCTGGCCGAAGTAGCCGCGGCCGGTCGCGCGATACGTCGGCAGCCCCTCGCGCCGCAGCGCCTCCTCGTACTGCTCCGCATCGGTGCCCGCGGCGAAGAGGACGACGATCTCGCCCGGATCGGCCTCGCCCGTGTCGACGAGCTCGCGGACGCGCGCGAGCGATCCGCCGCGCCTCGCCCGGTGCGCCAGTGCTCGGGCTCGTCCGGCGAAGCTCGACTTGTCGGTGACGAGCAGCTCCACCGGATGCCCGAAGACCGGGTCCGCGAAACTCCGCGGACGCTGCGAGCGGCTGGTAGTCGTCGCCGAACGCGTCGCCGAAGAGGTGGTTGACCGCGGCGAGCACCTGCGGGCGCGAGCGGTAGTTGCGCGTGAGCGCGAGCAGGCTCGGGGCCTGCGCCCGGCGCTCGCGGAAGACCTCGAGATCGGCGTGGCGGAAGCCGTAGATCGACTGGAACTCGTCGCCGACCGTGAAGACCTCGGTGTGCTCGTCGTGCGCGACGAGGTCGATCAGCTCGCACTGCAGCCGGTTCGTGTCCTGGAACTCGTCGACCATCACGATGCGGAAGCGCAGTCTGCGTCGCCTCGCGGACCGCGTCGTCGTCGCGCAGCAGGTCGCGCGCCGCGAGCTGGAGATCCTCGAAGTCGACGACCGACTCGCGGCGCTTCGCGGCCGCGTACTCGACGCCGAAGCGCTCGAGCAGCTCCTGCAGAAGGTCGCGGTCGTGGGCAGCGAGCTCCTCGAGCGCCGCGCGCTCCGCTGCCTTCCGCGCCTGCTCGTAACGAGGCCGCGCGCGCGCCCTTGCACGCGAACGCGGACGAGATCGACGAGACGCTCGGGCGCCGCGCCGTCGCCGAGACGGCGCGAGCAGCTCGCCCGCATTGCGGCGCTGGGTCTCCGTCGCCGCCGGCGTCGGCGGCGAGCGCTCCGCCTCGGCGCGCAGCGTCGCCGACGGCGTCGCCGGCGCGCTCGGCCGCTCGCCGAGCTCGAGGACGAGATCGCGCCCGGACGAGCGGAGCGTCTCGTACACGCCCGTCAGCATGCGGCGCAGCCCTTCGGCTCGATAGGTCGCGAGAAGCCGCAGACGCTCCGGGTCGCCCCCGGCGCAGAACTCCTTCCAGCGCGCGCTCGAAGGCCTCGCCGCGGAGGACGGCCGCCCCCGCGTCCTCGAGCTCGCGGAAACGCGGATCGAGCCCGGCCGCGAACGGATGCGCGCGGAGGAGCCGGTTGCAGAAGCCGTGGATGGTCGAGATCCAGGCGCCGTCGAGCTCGCGCGCGAGATCGGGCCGGCCGCGCTCGCGCAGCGCGGCGCGGATGCGCGTCCGCAGCTCCCCCGCCGCCTTCCGCGTGTACGTGATCACGAGGATGGAGTCGACGTCGATGCCGCGCTCGCACACCGCGCGGACGTAGCGCTCGACGAGCACCGACGTCTTGCCCGTGCCTGCGCCGGCCGAGACGAAGACCGAGCCCGTCCGCCTCGACCGCGGCGAGCTGCTCCTCGTTGAGCCTCGACTCCGACTCCATCGACGTCACGCGCGCGGCACCCGGCAGATCGGCCAGAGGTCACACCACGACGGACAGCCGTCGCCCTTCGGATCGTGCCGCACGTCGCCGGCTCTGGATGCGCCGCGCGTTCTCGGCGGCGCGCTCGCGCGCGGCCTCGACCTGGCCCAGAACGTGTCCTCGTCGAGGTAGTCGTCCCGCGCGAATCCGGGCAGGTCCTCGCGGGCGCTCTCCCGCGAGCATCCCGCGCGTGAGCCGGCGCCCCGCGAGCGCCCGGTACACGCCGCCGAGCGGCTCGACACCGACGAGGTCGCGGAGCGCGAGGATGTAGAGCGGGATCTGCAGGCGGAGCTCACGGTCGATCTCGCGTGCGGAGTGCGCGCCCTTCCCCGACTTGTAGTCCTGCACGATCCCGCGCGCGCTGAACGGGTCGATGTCGATCCGGTCGATCTTCCCGGAGAGCCAGAGATCGTCGGCGAGCGGGAGGCCGCGCTGGAGCTCCGGGGCCGCGCGGTCGGAGCCGAACGCGACCTCGAGCCGTCGCGGGCACGAACTCCACGTCCGAGGCCGCCTCGTCGCGCAGGAAGCCCTCGAGGTCGGAGCGGAGCGTGTGCCGGAGCTCGGCCTCCTGGAGCTCGGTGAGATCGAGCCGCACGCCGGACTCGAGCGCATCGTCGAGGCAGCGATGGACGAGCTCGATCGCCGCCTCGAGGTTCTCCGGTGTCACGCGCTCGGAGTCGAGCTCGCGCGGCAGCGACGCGTAGAAGCGATTCAGCGTCGTGTGCAGCACCGAGCCGCGCAGGATCGGGTCGGGCTCTGCGTCGATCTTCTTCGGATCGATGACGCGCTCGACGAGCCACGCCGACGAGCAGTCCGCGAACCGCTCGAGCTCCGTCGCCGAGAAGGTCGTCTTCGCGGCGAACGGGCGCGATCGACCGCCCGGCTCCGCAGCGCGGTCGTCCGGTCGAACGCTCCCCGCGCACGGTCGAGCCGGCGCGACCAGTCGTTGGCCGCGGCGAGGCGTCCGCGCCGTCCTCGTCCTCGGCGGCCAGCCTGACGAGTGCGCGCAGACGCTCCCGCTCGCTCGGCGCCGACTCGAGCGGCCACGTCAGCGCCGAGAGCGACCGGCGACGCGTCGCGCGCTGGACGTCCGCGTCGTCGAACAGCGACCTGACGTCCTCCCAGAACGGGCTCGGCTCGCGCGGGACGCCTTCGTCGCCCGCGGCCTCGCGAACGAGCACGAGCCGTCGCGTCGCCCGCGTGCAGGTCGTGTAGAAGAGGTAGCGGTCGCGCGCCACGGCGTCCGGCCGCGCGAGCCGGCCTCCGAGCTCGGCGCGCAGCTCGTCGCTCGAGAAGCGGCGACGGTCGGCCGCGGCGCGGGAACGCCCCTTCCTCGAGGCCGAGCACGAACACGACGTCGAACGCGCGCGTGCTGCGCTCGCTCGTGGTCGAGCGACGGCGACGCGACCCTGCGCCGGGCTCTCGGGCGCGACGCGCGTGCGCTCGAGCGCCGCGAGCACGTCCTCGCGGCACGACCGCGAGTCTGCGCCGGCGAGCGCCGCGAGCTCGCCGAGCGTCCGCTCCGCCGCGCGATACGCGCGCGCGTCCACCCGCGCGTCGTCGCTCGTCGGCGGCGACTCGAGCCCCCAGGCGTTCCGCACCATCGAGCGCGAGAAGAGCCTGCGCGCCCACGACCGGATCCTCGGTCGCCCGCAGCTCGACGAGCGCGGGCACCGGAGCGCCGCGCAGCTTCTCGCCCTCCTCCTCGACGCGCGCCGGGTCGGCGACCGCACGCCCGCGGAGGCGTCCCTCGACGAAGTCGACCGAGCGACGCTCGAGCCCGGAGAACGGCGAACGGAGGAACGCGAACAGATCGCCGCGACCGCCGCCGAGCCACTCGTACCGCAGGACGAGACAGGAGCGCGCCGCCCAGCGGCGACTCGCCCAGACGGCGTCCGTGCTCGACGTGCGCACGGCACTCCGAGCTGCGCGAAGCGCCGTCTCGAGCGGCGCTCGCCAGCGGTCGACGGACTCGCAGACGACGGCGACGCTCTCCGGCGCCGTGCCGCCCCGCAGCGAGCGCCGCGACCTCGCTCGCGACGAGCTCGACCGTGCCGCGTGTTCCGGCTCCCTCGAGGAAGCGGATCGAGCCGTCGAGCGGCGGCCCGGTCGTCGACGTCGTCGGTGAACAGCTCGCGCTCGAGATGGACGAGCGCGGCCGGCAGTCGTCGGGCTCGACGCGGGCGGCAGCTCCTCGATGCTGCGCGCCGGCGAGCGCCGCGAGATCCTCGACCGTCCCCGTCGAGCGCGCGCGAACGCGGCTCGGCCCGGGCTCGTACGGGATCGAGACGGTGACGTCGGTGCGCGCGGCGAGCGCCTCGACGAGCGCCCACTCCGCGCCCGTGAGATCCTCGAAGCCGTACGCGAAGAGGGGCGCCCCGCCCACGCGTCGAGGTCGCTGCGGAGGCGCTCGACGGCGTCGCGGCGCATGCCGTCGCGATCGCGGACGCCGAGCACGTCCAAGCTCCTCGCGATACGCGCTCGACGAGCGCTGCGAGCTCGCCGTCGAGCCCGTCGAGATCGACGAGCCCGGCCTCGAGCTCGCCGATCGCCTGCGAGCAGCGTGTCGGCGAACCCGGCGGTGCCGGCAGAGAGGCGCAGACCGTCGAGCTCGCGACTCGCGACCGCGCGCCGAACGGCGAGCGCGCGCTGGGTCTCGGTCGCGACAGGAAGCGCGCCGTCCGCACCTCGGCGACGTGGCGGAAGAGATCGTCGAAGGTCCCGATCGTGCCGGCGAGGAGCGCCGGACGGCGCCGGATCAGGTCACGCTCGACGCGATCGACGTCGACCCGGTTCGGGACGACGAGCCACGGATCCCGTTCGAGCACGTCGAGATAGCGCTCCAGGAGCAGCGCGACCTTGCCGACGTGCGCCGGCCCCACGACGAGCGAGAGACCCATCGGTCCATCGTAGTCCTGGCCTCGGGCGCGCTTTCGTACGCTCTGCGCAAAGAGCGGCTCTTCTCCGCAGACCGGAATCTGCTACCCGCAGATCCCGGTCGCGAATCCCTGAAGGCGTCCGCTCGCGGCGCGGCCTCGACTGGCCCATGCTGGTGGTCGGCGACCGTCTGCTAGCGGCGACGGACTTCGGCCGGCGGCCGCGGCGAGCGACTGCCTGTCCCGGCATTCCGGCAGCGCAGTCGTCGCAGAGATCGGCCTGCTTGGAGCCACGCCGTGCGTCCGTGTAATTGAGACGCATCACCGCACCGCGGCTCTCCGGAACTTCCTTGCCGCAGTTGTCGCATACGAGAATCGTCTTTCGCGCCATTCCATTCTCCTTCGTGTTCGATATTGAGGAGCGGGAAAGCCTAGAAAAAGATGAGCGAAAGCGCAAGCGTATTGTGCAGAGCGTCATTTTCGCACGTCGATCCGCGAGTAGGATCTCGCCCGTGCAGACGATCGTCGTGCTCGAGGGCGACCAGACCGGGCAGGAGCTGCTCGAGGAGGCGCTTCGGACGCTCGCGCCGGACGTCATCGGCATCGAGCTCGAGGTCGTCCGCTTCGACCTGTCGCTCGAGGGTCGCCGTGCGACGCAGAACGGCGTCGTGCACGAGGCGGCCGCTGCGATCCGCGAGCACGGCTACGGGCTGAAGGCGGCGACCGTGACGCCCGAGGGCGCAGACGACGTCGGCTCGCCGAACCGAATCCTGCGCGAGGAGATCGGCGGAAAGGTCATCGTCCGCACGGGACGGCGCATTCCGGGCGTCGTGCCGCTCGGCGGCGTGCACGCCCCGATCTCGGTCGTGCGCATGGCGGTCGGAGACGCGTACGGCGCGAAGGAGTGGCGCGAGGGCGACGGCGACGACGAGATCGCATTTCGCACCGAGCGCATCGAGCGGCGGATCTGCCACGCCGTCGCCGAGTTCTCGTTCCGGCAGGCCGAGCGGATGGGCGCGAAGGTGTTCGGCGGCCCGAAGTACACCGTCAGCCCGATCTACGAGGGGATGCTCAAGGAGGAGATGGACGAGGCGGCCGCGCGCCATCCGGACGTGCCGTACGAGCCGCAGCTCATCGACGCGACGTTCGCGCTCCTCATCTCGTCGAGCGGCGCTCCCATGGTGATCCCAGCGCTGAATCGCGACGGCGACATCCTCTCCGACCTCGTGCTGCCGCTCTTCGGTTCGATCGCCGGATCGGAGTCGCTGCTCGTCGCGTTCGGTGACGACTACGTCCCGAGCGCGCTCATGGCGGAGGCGGCGCACGGAACGGCGCCGGCGCTCGAGGGGAAGGACGTCGCGAACCCGATGGCGATGATCCTCGCCGGCGCCGCGCTGCTCTCGCACGCCGACGACGAGGCGACGCAGACCGCCGGCCGCGCGATCCGTGAGGCGTGCCTCGAGGCCGTCGCCGACGGCATCAGGACTGCCGATCTCGCCGGTCATCACGGTACGACCGCCTTCACCGACGAGGTCATCCACCGCACGCGGACGAAGATCGAGGTCTGGGCGTCGTTGTGACGGTTCGGAGCGCGACCCCGACCCCCTCTCCGTAGAGTTCGCCACCGCATGCGTGTCGCGGTCCCGAGGGAGACGGCTGCGGACGAGCGCCGCGTGGCGCTCGTTCCCGAGACCGTCTCGAAGCTCCGCGACGCCGGCTTCGAGGTTCGAGTCGAGCGAGCGTGCCGGGGAGGCCGCGGGTTTCGCCGACGACGAGTACTCCGCGGCGGGGGCGGAGCTCGCAGACTCGGCGTCGCTGCACGACGGACGCGCAGGCAGTCGTGTGCGTGGCGTCGCCCTCCGCCGAGCTCGTCGCGTCGCTGGCGGGCGGAACAGTCGTCGTCGGCTTCCTCGAGCCGCTCGACCGACACCGACGGGATCGCGCGCCTGCGCGAGCAGGGCGTCGTCGCGTTCGCGATGGAGTCGATCCCGCGCATCACGCGCGCGCAGTCGATGGACGCGCTCTCGTCGCAGGCCACGGTCTCCGGGCTACAAGGCCGTCGTCCTCGCAGCCGACCGCGTGCCGCGCCTCTTCCCGATGCTCATGACCGCTGCCGGGACGATCGCGCCGGTGCGCGCGCTCGTGATCGGCGCAGGAGTCGCCGGCCTGCAGGCGATCGCGACCGCCCGGAGGCTCGGCGCCGTCGTCTCGGCGTTCGACGTGCGACCCGCCGTCGCCGAGCAGGTGCAGAGCCTCGGCGCGAGCTTCCTCGATCTCGGTGTTCGCACCGAGGAGACCACGGGCGGTTACGCGACCGAGCTCACTCCGGAACAGCAGGCGCAGCAGCAGGCCGCGCTCGAGGAGCGGATCCCGGACTTCGACGTCGTGATCACGACCGCCGCCGTTCCGGGCCGGCCGGCGCCGAAGCTCATCCCGCGAGCGCGGTCGAGCGCATGCGGACGGGCTCGGTGATCGTCGACCTCGCGGCAGAGACCGGCGGTAACTGCGAGGTGACGGTGCCGGGCGAGGTCGTCGAGCACGGCGGCGTGACCGTGGTCGGCACCCGCAACCTGCCCTCGACGATGGCGTACCACGCGAGCCAGCTCTACTCGCGCAACGTCGTGGCGCTCCTCCTGCATCTCGCTCCCGAGGGCGAGCTCGTGCTCGACTGGGACGACGAGATCACGAGCGGCGCGTGCGTCACACGGCCGGAGGAACGCGCGGCGTGACCGACCAGCTCCCCTTCGTCATCGAGCTGACGATCCTCGTGCTCGCCGCGTTCCTCGGCTTCGAGGTCATCTCGAAGGTGCCGACGATGCTCCACACCCCGCTCATGTCGGGGACGAACTTCATCCACGGGATCGTGATCGTCGGGGCGATCCTCGTCCTCGGCTTCGCCGACGACACCTTCACGAAGACCGTCGGCTTCGTCGCGATGGTGCTCGCGACCGCGAACGTCGTCGGCGGCTGGTTCGTCACCGACCGCATGCTCGAGATGTTCAAGCGGCGGCCGGAGCCGAAGAAGGACGACCGCGTGATCTCCGACCCCGACGTCATCGACCTTCTCTACCTCGTCTCGATCGTCTGCTTCGTCCTCGCGCTGCGCTTCCTCTCGTCGCCGAAGCACGCGCGGCGCGGAAACTGGCTCGGCGGTGTCGGGATGCTCGTCGCGATCGCGACGACGCTCCTCGTCGAGGGCATCTCGAACTGGGCGCTGATCGTCGTCGCCGCCGCGATCGGGAGCGTCGTGGGTCTGATCGGCGCGCGCAAGGTGAAGATGACCGCGATGCCGCAGATGGTCGCCCTGTTCAACGGGGTCGGCGGTGGTGCGGCTGCGCTCGATCGCACTGGCCGAGTTCCACGAGCACGGCGGCGTCCTCTCCTGGGACGAGGCGCTCTCGATCGCGCTGTCCGCGCTCATCGGCTCGATCTCGTTCTCGGGCTCGCTCGTCGCGTTCGCCAAGCTGCAGGAGCTCGTCAGCGGGCGCCCGATCGTCTTCCCGGGCCAGAACGTCGTGAACGTGCTCGTGCTCGGTGTCGCGGCGGCGCTCGGCGTCGCGATCGTCGCCGGAGTCGAGGGGCAGTGGGCGATCGTCACCGTGATCGTCCTGGCGCTGCTCTTCGGCGTGATGTTCGTCCTGCCGATCGGCGGCGCGGACATGCCCGTCGTGATCTCGCTCCTGAACGCGTTCACGGGCCTCGCGGCCTCGGCCACGGGATTCGTCCTCGACTCGACCGTTCTCATCGTCGCGGGGATGCTCGTCGGAGCGTCAGGCACCCTGCTCACGCTGCTCATGGCGAAGGCGATGAACCGCTCGATCGCCAACGTCCTCTTCGGCGCGTTCGGGCAGGTGCAGGTGGCAAGCGGGCAGGCACGCGCCGACGACGGGCGGACCGTTCGTGCCACGACGGCCGACGACGTCGCGGTTCAGCTCTCGTTCGCGCGCAAGGTCGTGGTCGTTCCCGGCTACGGGATGGCAGTTGCGCAGGCGCAGCACGACGTTCGCCAGCTCGCCGACCTCTTGGAGGAGAAAGGCGTCGACGTGAAGTACGCCATCCACCCGGTCGCCGGCCGCATGCCCGGGCACATGAACGTGCTCCTCGCGGAGGCCAACGTGCCGTACACGCAGCTCTTCGAGATGGACGAGATCAACCCGGAGTTCCCGCAGACGGACGTCGCTCTCGTCATCGGCGCCAACGACGTGACGAACCCGGCCGCGCGCAGCGACCCGGCGAGCCCGATCTACGGGATGCCGATCCTCGACGTCGACAAGGCCGCCAGCATCGTGGTCATGAAGCGGTCGATGAGCCCCGGCTTCGCGGGCATCGACAACGAGCTCTACCTCGATCCGAAGACGACGATGCTCTTCGGTGACGCGAAGGAGTCGGTCCTGAAGCTGATCACCGCCGTCAAATCCTCGTAGGGGCGAGGCTTGCCTCGCCCTCGCCCTCGCCGCGTATGACGATCCCTGTCTTCCGAGCGGGTGACGTCGAGCGGGCGGTCTCGCCGCACGAGGCGTACGACGCCGTTCGCGCGGCCTTCGAGGCGCACGCCCACGGGACGTGGTCGATGCCCTCCAAGGTGTACGTCACCAACTACCCGGCCGGCGACTTTCGCGCCATGCCGGCGATCGGAGACGGCCATGCCGTCCTCAAATGGGTCACGTCGTTCCCTGGGAACCCGGCTCGCGGGCTGCCCACTGTGACCGGGGTCGTACTCCTCTCCGACTCCGAGGAGGGCCGCCTTCTCGCAGTGCTGGACGCCGCGGCCGTGACCGCGCTCCGCACCGCGGCCGCGGGCGTTCTCGCCGCGGACACGCTCTGTCGCTCGGAGGCATCGTCATACGCGGTGATCGGCTGCGGGATCAACGGCGCGGAGACGGCGCGCATGCTCGTCGCGCACGGCGTGACCCCGCTCGTATGGGACGTCGACGAGGAAAGGCGCCGGTTCGTCGCCGAGCGAATCGGAGCGCGTGAGGCGCAGAGCGCCGCCGAGGCACTCGCGTGCGAGGTCGTCGTCACCGTGACGCCCGGCGCCGATGTCCTCTACCCGGAGGGCTCGCTCGAGGCCGGCCAGCACGTTTCGCTCATGGGAGCGGACGGCCCGGGCAAGGCCGAGGTCGCGATCGCAGAGCTGTCCCGCGCACATCTGTTCTGCGACGACTGGGAGCAGGCAAGTCACGGCGGTGAGCTGGCCGCCGCGGTCGAGGCGGGCACGGTAACGCGCGACACGGTCACCGAGCTGGGTGCGGTGCTGATAGGCGAGGCGGACGGCCGTCGCAGCGCGGGTGACATCACGCTCTTCGACTCGACCGGCCTTGCGATCCAGGATCTCGCGATCGCGAAAGCCGCCTACGCGAAAGCCTCAGAGCTCGACCTGCAGACGATCGAGCTCTAGTGCACGAGGAGCCGCGCAGGCTCGAAGAGCTCGAGCTTGGGGTCGGTCTCGCCGATGATCGCTCGCGCCACGAGGCGCCCGCACGCGAAGCCGAGCACGTTGCCGTGACCCGAGTAGCCGCCCGCCATCCAAAGCCGCTCGTCGCCGGGGACGCGACCGACGACGGGCAGGAAGTCGAAGACCATCCCGAAGATGCCGGCCCAGCGGTAGTCGACGCGCAGCCGTCGTCCGACGTGCTCCTCGACGAAGCGCTCGAGCGCGCCCTGGACGACCTGCGTCGTGACTTCCTCGTCGGTGAACTCCGTGTCGAGCGAGACGTCGCGGAAGCCTCCCGCGATGATCCGGCCATCGAGCCGCTGGTGCCAGTAGTCGAAGCCGTGGCGGCCGTAGTGCGGGATCTCGAACAGCATCTCCTCGATCGGCTCGGTCGCGATCACCTGTCCGCGCGTCGGCACGATGAGACCCTCGAGCTCCCCGAGCAGGCCGCTCGGATAGCCGTCCGTCGCAACAACGACGGTGTCGGCACCGGCCGCGTCGACCGAGCCGACGCGCGTGTGCTCGTGGATCTCGACGCCTGCTGATGCCGCACGCTCGGCGATCCGACGGACGAGCCGCGCAGGCTGCAGCACACCGTCGGGCGGATGGAAGAGCGCGGCCGGATAACGCTCGAGCGGCGCAGCGAGGCCCTCGCGCCACTCCGCCGCGAACCCTGCAGCGCACAACGCCTCGTACTCCTCTCGCAGCTCGTCGCGCTCCTCGTCGTCCACGGCGAGCCGCAGGCTCCCGGTCGATCGAAATGCATCCCCCGCCAGATCGGCGAGATGCTCGAGCTCGGCCTCGCTCCACCGCCACAGCTCGGCCGTCGCCTCCTCGCCGATCGAGTCGGCGACCACCGGATACGGCGCCGCGCCGCCACGGAGCGCGAAGCCGCCATTCCGGCCGCTCGCTCCGCCGGCGATCCCGCGCCCCTCGAACAGCCGAACGCGCAGGCCCGCCTCTGCCAATGCAAGCGCGCAGGAACAGCCCGTGATCCCGCCGCCGACGATCGCCACGTCCGCGGTGCCGTCGATCCGAGCGGGCGGCAGCGGATCGGAGGGCTCCTCGAGCCAGTAGGAGACGGTCGACATGGCCCGCGATCCTAGACGGAGGCGCGATACACGCCGTCCTCCAGCGTCACCCGACCTGCTGCTCAGCCTTCAGCTGCTCGCTCGGTCGGAGAACGCCGTCTAGGAGTCCAGCTGGTCGTGATCGAGCCGGTTGCCACGTCACCGCGTCCAATCACCGGCGTACACGACGGCGCGGTTGCAGTCGTCGCTGATCTTCTGGATCCTCAAGATCGCGTCGGCGATCTCCCAGCGGTAGGTGCCCGTCGTCAAGCAGCGGGGCGTTGTGCCAATGACCAGCCGGCCGTCAGCGGTTGCGGAAACGAGTGCGGTCGTCTTGCCGAACACACCCTGCGCCCCAGCGGGCGCGTACGTTTCGAGGAAGCCCAGCCGCTCGAATTTGAGTGACCAGACACCATTCCAACTGGCATCGAAGGATGGGTCGAAGGTGACGTTGCGCTTCCAGACGCCGAGCAGTTGCTCCGGCACGACCCGTGGTGGTGGCGGCGGTACGCCTCCTCTCACGACCTCGCAGTCGCGAGCTACGGAGTCGAGCCGGTCTGCGGAAACAGTGTCGCGTCCGCGTCCGCAGAAAATCTCGTCGGCGCCCGTCCCGCCGATCAGCCGGTCGTTGCCGGCACGTCCATACAGGACGTCATTACCAGCTCGACCGTCGATGACATCGGACTTGGCGGTTCCCCGTAAGACGTTCGCCTTGTTGGTGCCGGTGATCCGCTCCAGCGGAGCAGCCAGGTCGATGTCGGCAGCGAGGCCGGCTCCGCTGAGTCCCGTCGCTGCCAGCAACCCCGCCGCGACCAGTGGAACGAGTGCGAGCCGCGCACGCATCCTCCCGTCCTTGCTCCGTCCGACGGCACCTTCGAGGGACGCCCCCATCTCCGATTCCTCCCCCACACACAAGCTGTCGATGTGCGTCGAGTGGCTGCGCGGGCGCGAGCCTATTGTGATGAGTCGCACGGGTCAAGGCGAGCCCGCCGCGCGAGCCGCTCGGACCGCAGCTGATGCGGTCGACACGGCCCCCGATCCTAGACGGAGGCGCGATACACCCCGTCCTCCAGCGTCACCCGACCTGCCAGCTCGAGCTCCATCAGCGCGGCAGCACTCTCACCCGGCTCGAGTGCGGTCGCGCGGACGAGCTCGTCTGCGGTGAGGGCGGAGCTGCTCAGCCTTGCCAGAAGCGCCTCGGCAGCCGACCCGAGCGGCGTGACGGCCCGCACAGCCGGCGCGACGCCGTAGAGCTCGAGAACGTCCCCCGCGGACGTGACAGGGACGGCGCCGAGCTTGATGAGCGCATTCGTCCCCGCCGACAGCGAGCTCGTGATCTCGCCGGGCACGGCGAGCACGTCGCGCCCCTCCTCGAGGGCGAAGTCCGCGGTGATGAGCGCGCCGCTCCGCTCGCGCGCCTCGATGACGAGCGTCGCGCGGCAGAGGCCCGCAATGATCCTGTTCCGCGCGGGGAAGCGCCACGGAGCGGGCTCGATACCGGGCTCGTACTCCGAGACGACGAGGCCGTTCTCGCCGATGCGCCGCGAGAGCTCGACGTGCGCGGCCGGGTAGTCGCGGTCGATCCCGCAGCCGAGGACGGCGACCGTCCGGCCGCCACCGTCCAGGGCGCCACGATGGGCTTCGCCGTCGATGCCACGTGCCATCCCACTCACGACGACCAGCCCAGCCGCCGCGAGGTCGCGCGCCAGCGAACGCGTGACGGATCGCCCGTAGGACGAGCACGCCCGTGCACCGACGACGGCGACGGCCGGCTCGAACAGCAAGGCCGCATCTGCCGAGCCGCGCAGGAAGAGCTGAGGGGGTGGGTCGTGGATCGCCAGGAGGAGCGGCGGGAACGCCGGATCTCGTCGCGCAATGCGCCGAATCTCGGTCACGCCGCCGGCAACTCTCCCGGCATTCGGTACGAGAGGGCCTCGGCGACGTGAGTCGGTTCCACGGACGCGGAGCCCGCAAGCGCCGCGATCGTGCGCGCGACGCGAGCCACGCGCGCGCGACCTCTTCCCGACAGCGGCAGTCGATCGACAGCGCTCGAGAGAAGCTCGGACGCAGGGTCGCTTCGTCGCGGGGTCGCACGCCTCAGAGCCTCGCGGGCGGCCACGACGCGCGCCCGAACAGGGTCGGACGCCTCCGCCGGCGGGGCGGCGAGCTCGGCCGCACGAGGTCGCGGCATCGCGACGGCCAGATCGAAGCGGTCGAGGAGCGCACGCGAGATCTTCTCGCGATACGTCGTGAGTCGCTGCGGCGAGCAGGCGCATTCGAGTGCGGGATCACCCCGCGCACCGCAGGCACACATGTTCATCGTCCCCACGAGTTGGAAGCACGCGGGAAACAGCGCGTGCCCGCCGACGCGGGCGACGGCGACGACTCCGTCCTCGAGCGGCTGTCTGAGCGACTCGAGCACGGAGCGCGGGAACTCCGGAAGCTCGTCGAGGAGGAGCACTCCGTGATGTGCGAGCGAGACCTCACCCGGCCGAGGGCTCGAGCCGCCTCCGACGATGGCCGGCGCCGATGCACCGTGGTGTGGCGCCCGGAAGGGTGAGACGGACAGCAAGGCTCTCCCCGGCGGCAGGATCCCCGCCACCGAGTGAATGCGAGTCACCTCGAGCGCCTCCGCGCGCGTGAGCGGTGGGAGGATTCCGGGAAGACGCCGCGCCAGCATGGTCTTGCCCGTTCCGGGCGGCCCCATGAGCAGCACGTTGTGCGAGCCGGCAGCAGCGATCTCGAGCGCGCGTCGTGCGCGCTCCTGTCCGCGCACGTCGGCCAGGTCGGGCGAAGCCGGCTCGGCGGCACGCTCGACCAGCGGCTCGTACGACGGCGCATCGATCTCGCCGCGGAAATATGCGACGACCTCAGCGAGATGGCGCACCGGAACCGGCTCGACTCCCGCGAGCGCAGCCTCCGGCGCCGACTCGGCTGCGCAGACGACGTGTGTCAGCCCGGCGCGTCGGGCGCCCTCCGCCACCGCGAGCGTCCCCGCCACGGGGCGAATGCGACCGTCCAGCGCAAGCTCCCCGACGGCGGCGTGCTCGGCGAGCCGCTCCGGGGGAAGCTGCCTCGTCGCCCCGAGGACGGCGAGCGAGATCGGCAGGTCGAACCCCGAGCCCTCCTTCCGGAGCGCTGCAGGAGCGAGATTGACCGTGATGCGACGGTTGAGCGGCCACTCGAGCGCGGCGGACACGACGCCGCTGCGCACGCGGTGCTTCGCCTCCTGGCACGCCCGATCGGCGAGCCCGACGATCGCGAAGCCCGGGATCCCCGGCTGCAGATGCGCCTCGACCTCGACCCTGCGCGGCTCGAGGCCGACGAGTGCATGGGTGACCGCGCGAGCAAGCACCTTGCCCACGGTAGGCACGAAGGCGCTACCGAAACGGTACGCCTTCGTGCCAAATCCGCTACGAGTCGGTCAGGCCGGGTAGCAGAGGACGTACAGCGTGAACGTGTGATCCTCCCCGTCGCGCGCGTTGTTCGCGCCCTTCGCCGTGAATCCGGTGACGGGCCCGGTGCCCGTGAAGACCGGCTTCATGTAGACGGTCGCGAGCTCGAGGTCATTCGCGTCTGCGCTCCAGCCCGTGCCGGCCGACATCGCCCTCTCGCCGGAGTTGCAGTTCACGTTGACCGTCCGGGTCACCCAAACCGTGTTGGGAGTCGGATCGTCGGAGACCGAGCCCGGAACGTTGACCGAGGCCTGGCGCACCGTGACCGTGCCGACCACACCGGCAGGCCCGGCAGGACCTGCGGCGCCCGGCGGGCCGGCGGGCCCCTGCGGGCCGATGGCCCCTGCGGGGAGCTGTCCCGGGGCGAAGTCCGAGCGAAGGAGCGAGCGCGCGGCGACCTTCGCCGAGTTGACCGCGTTGTTCTTGATCTTGGCGTTGGTCACGGCGCTGTCCTTCAGCTGCGGCGTGCCGACGCTGTTCCTCGCAAGCTGCGTCGCCGCCGCCATGCCGGTGCCGCTGAGCGCGACGAGGAGCGCCAGGCACGCGACCACCAGGGCCGGCGACGGCCGGCGCCAGAGCTTTTTCATGTCCTACTCCTTTCTCGTGGCCTGCCTGTGAAGTGAGGCTACCCCCGGTGTCGGCGGATCCCCCGTGGGCTTACGTTTCCCGTACACAGACGAGGATCGACTCGAAGTACTCGCCCGCTCGCCGCCCGGTTCGGCGGTTGACATGGCGTTCGAGGCGATCGACCAGCGTGAGAGAGCTGCGCTCGAGGATCTGCGGGTAGAGCTCGCGGCGATCGTTGACCACGACGATCACGGGAGCATCGGACTCGAGCAGGTGCGACTGGACGCGCAGCACCCGGGCGATCCCTTCGACGTAGTCCTCGATCGCGCGACGGCTCGTACCGCGGGCGGCGGCGCCGAGCTCGCGATCGCGGCGGTCGTCGAGGTCGAGGAGCTCGTAGGCGTAGCGGTGCTGCTCGTGGTAGTCGATGAGCCCCGGGTACGGCGGCGACGTGACGACGGCGTCGAATCGGCCCTCGAGCTCGACCTCGCCGGAGTCGCCGTGGACCACCTCGGCCCGGTGACCCCGACTGCGAGCACGCTGGAAGGCCTTGATCCGCTCCAGCGTGTCCAGGAGGTACCGATCGAGGAACTTCCCGGCCTCCTGCACGGGGACGCATTGACGCCGGTGCTTGTGACACCAGTACGGCTCGCGCTGCGGGGCGCGGGGGAACTCGAGGTCGAAGTGCGCCGTGAGCCGGGCGGATCGCGCAGCACGAGCGAGGACGACCCGGAGGACGTCGGCGTGCTCGTACTCGTCGACGAGCGAGCGGAAGTGGAGAAGCTCGGCGGCGGCCCGCGGCGCGAACCACTCACTCACGTAGCCGCGCGGTCGTCGCCGCGACCGGCCGCCACGGGCGAGGACGTCTCGCATGTCGGTCTCGAGCCCGAACAGGTCGTACCGCGTCGTCTTCACGCGCATCAACAGGCAGTTGAACGCGGCCACGTCGACGCCGACCGCGTCGTAGCCCGACTCGAGGCACTGGACGAGCGTCGTTCCGGACCCCGCGAAGGGATCGAGGACCCGGCCGCCCGGCTTCACGTAGCGGCCGAGCAGCGCCTCGACGAGCTGCGGCACGAACTTCCCGAGGTACGGGTGGAGTCGGTGGACGTGCTTCGTCCGCTCGCGCTCCGGCAGCTCGCGCTCCGACCACGAGAGGTGCAGGTCGTCGGAGAGCTCGCGATAGAGCGCCACCTGCGTCGGAGCCATGCAGGCTCCTTCGACGGCTCGCTCCCCGGTCCTACATGAGCGGGACACGCTCGACGCGGCGTCCACGCACTCCCGCGGCCTCGAGCTCGACGTCGAGCCCTGCGAGCTCCGCATGGGACGCCAGCCAGCCGGCCGCCGCAATCCGGACGCGACGTGCCTTCTCGTCGTCGATCATCTCGAGCGGGTGGCCGAACGCGGCGCCGCCCTTCTCCTTCACCTCGACGATCAGGACACGGCTGCCGCGCCGCAGCACGAGATCGAGCTCGTAGCGCCCGACCCGAACGTTGGCCGCGAGAAGCCTGTAGCCGCGGAGCCTGTAGTGACGGAGGGCGACCCGCTCGCCCCGGTTCACACCGCTCGATTCACACCGCTCGACTTACGCGGCGTCTTGCACGTAGCAGCGGGCCTGGAACGAGCGGCGGTGGAGCTCGGAGGGACCGAAGGCGCGGACTGCCGTGTTGTGCGCAGGAGTGATGTAGCCGACGTGCGAGACGAAGCCGTAGTTCGGGTAGAGGGCATCGAGCCGTCGCATCACGCGGTCGCGTACGACCTTCGCGACGATCGACGCGGCGGCGATCGCGGCGCTGCGGGCGTCCCCGTCGACGACGGCACGGTGTGGAGGCGCCGACGGCCCGAGCCGGAAGCCGTCGACCAGGCACACCTCGGCCGGTGGGTGGAGATCCGCGAGCACCGCGCCGAGCCCGGCGAGGTTCGAGCGGTGCAGTCCGTTCCGGTCGATCGTCCCGACCGGCACGACGCGCACGCTGATCGCCGCCGCACAGGCGCCGACGGCCTCGAACAGCGTCTCACGCTCGTCGACCGACACCTGCTTCGAGTCGTTCAGCGTCGCGAGTTGCCTGACGCGTGGGCCGCGCAGCTCCTCGTAGTCGAAGAGCACGCCGGCGACGACGAGCGGCCCGGCGAGCGATCCGCGTCCGGCCTCGTCGGCCCCGGCCACGAACCGTGCGTCGAGCTTCCGATCGAACCCGAGGAGGCGCTGGCCGCTGGAACGAGCCACGCGGCCGAGAATAGTCGCTAGCTCTGTCGGAGCTCGCGGACGCGCGCCTTCTTCCCCACTCTCTTGCGCAAGTAGTAGAGCTTCGCGCGACGTACGTCGCCGATCGCGGCGACCTCGAGCGTCTCGATCTTCGGCGAGTGGAGCGGGAAGGTCCGCTCGACGCCGACGCCGAAGGACTGCTTGCGCACCGTGAAGGTCTCGCGGAAGCCGGAGCCCTGGCGCTTGATGCAGATGCCCTCGAAGACCTGGATCCGCTGCCGGTTGCCCTCGATCACCTTGAAGTGGACGCGCAGCGTGTCCCCCGCCTTGAACTGCGGCAGGTCCGTGCGCATGTTGCGCTGCTCGAGGCTCTCGATGACGCTGTTCATTGGAGAGGACGGCCTGAATGGCCGGCGGGCATGGTACCAGGCGTCACAGCGCCGATCCGCCATGTCGTGCTCCGGCGTTCGACAGTCGCAGCGACGGTCCACCGCCTCGTGCGCAGCCCTTCGACAGTCGCGACGATCGTCTTTGATCCGTCCGCGCGCAGGAATCTGCGCTCGCAGATCCGCACTCAGCGGAAAGAGACCCGCTGAGGCGGCCAGTAGGTCATGAAGACCTCGCCGATGATGTTGTTGCGCGGCACCGATCCCCAGACGCGCGAGTCGCACGACTGCGAGCGGTTGTCGCCCATGACGAAGTAGTGGCCTGCCGGGACCTTGAACGTCTCCTCCGGCCCGATGTCGCGACGGTCGTTCTCGATGTACGGCTCGTCGAGCCGCTTCCCGTCGACGTAGACGTAGGCTGCGCCGCGCCGCAGGCGGATCTGCACGCGCTCGTTCGGGCAGCCCGATGATGCGCTTCACGAACGTTCCTCCCGCTCCGCACTTGGCCTTGGCCGCGGGCGGCGTCTCGAACACGATCACGTCGCCGCGCTGCGGATCACGGAAGTGGTAGATGAAGCGGTTCGCGAGGACGCGATCGGAGAAGCGCGACTCGCAGCCCGCCGCCGGGCGAGCACAGTGCAGCGTGGGCTCCATCGACGAGGACGGGATCCGGTACGGGTTGACGACCCAGGCCTTGATCGCGAGCACGATCGCGACCGCGCCGACGATCGTGACGATCCAGTCGACGGCGATGCGGAGGCGACGCGGGAGCCGCCCGGTGACGCGGTCGAGCGGATGGTGGAACTCGTGCTCGCGCGGACCGTCGACGCGTCCGCGCCGGGCGGCGGCAGCGGCCACGAGAACGGGCGGCGCAGGCGGCGGCGGCTGCTCGTACTCCTTCGGCATCCGCCAGTCCCCGTCCGGCCGTCCGTCGGCCGCTCAGAGGCGCCCGTCGGTCGGAACGAGGCGCTCCTCGGTGTCGCTCACGACCTGCTCTCCAGGCCCCGAGCGTGGAGGGGTGTGGGGAACCGGGAGGCTCCCCACGCTCTCGAGAAGAAGGGGGCTTCGCGGGAGGAAACATGGTTTCCGTTTCCGCTTTCGCTGGCGACCTCGAGCCGTTGGCGAGCGGTGCTCACGAGATCGCTCTCACGTGGTCGCGTCTCCAGGCCTCGATCCTGCCGTGATCGCCGGAGAGCAGGATCTCGGGCACCTCCCAGCCGCGAAACTCCGCCGGTCGCGTGTAGTGCGGATACTCGAGCCCGCCGTCGAGGGCGGCCGAGAAGCTCTCGACCTCACCCGAGCCCTCGGTCAGCGCACCGGGTAGCCGCCGCGCGACCGCGTCGACGAGCGCGAGCGCGGGGATCTCGCCGCCCGAGAGCACGTACGGGCCGATCGACACGACGTCCGTGCAGAAGATGATCGAGGATGCGCTGGTCGAAGCCCTCGAACCGCGCCGAGAGCAGCGTGAGCGCCTCCTCCGTCGCGAGCTCCTCGACGAGCTCCTGGTCGAGCTGCCTCCCCTGCGGCGAGAGCGCGACGACGCGGTGGTCCGGCACTCCGCCGTACACCGCGTCGAACGCAGCCGCGACGACGTCGACGCGCAGCACCATCCCGGGCCCACCGCCGTACGGGTCGTCGTCGACCTGGCCGGCCGTCAGCGGCGTCGAGTCGCGGTAGTTGAAGACGCGTAGCTCGAGCTCCGAGCCGAGGACCGCCGCGAGCGGACGGCGCTCGCGAATCCACGCGAACGCGTCGGGAACGAGCGTGAAGACGTCGAGGCGCACGACGCCGAACCGTAGCCGTCAGCCGATGAAGCCGGGATTGAGAAGGATCCGGCGTCCCGACAGGTCGATCTCGCGGACGCAGTCCTCGACGAGCGGCAGCAGGACGCCCGTGTCCAGCTCGAGCACGTCGTTGGCGGGACCGGGCAGGACGTCGCGAACGACGCCGACCCGCACGTCGTTCTCGTCCAGGACGTCGAGCCCGACGAGATCGGCGACGTAGTAGAGTCCTCCGGAAGCGGCGCGAGCGCAGTCGCGGCGCACGGCGAGCTCGGCGCCGCGCTCGGCGGGCCGGTCGAGCTTGATCGCGTGCCGCCCGCCTCCGACCTGCCGCGAGATCTCGACGCGGGCCGGCACGCCGTCGACGAGCAGCTCGGCGCCGATGTCGAATCGTCCCGGCTTCCTCACTCGCCGTGCTCGACGACGAACGCGCCGTCGAGGCCGTGCGGACGCCCGACGCGCCCGACGTCGACGAGGTCGTGCTCGGGCTCAGTCGGCAATCTCGAGGATGTAGCGCTCGTCGGCGCGGGCGCCGCCCGCGCGGACGATGCTGCGGAGAGCCCGCGCGATCCGGCCCTGCTTCCCGATCACCTTGCCGACGTCGTCCGGCGCGACGTGGAGATGGAAGACGATGGCGTCCTCGCGCTCTTCCGTCTCGACGCGAACGGCCTCCGGCTCGTCGACGAGTCGTCGCGCGAGCCACTCGAGTAGCTCGGCCACGTCGCTCGCCTCAACCGGAGATTCCGGCGGCCCTGATCAGCCGCGACACCGGCGCCGTCGGCTGGGCACCCTTCGACATCCAGTCCTTGATCTTCGCCTCGTCGAGGTCGATCGTGGACGGATCGGTCTGCGGGTTGTAGCGTCCGACGATCTCGATGAAGCGGCCGTCGCGCGGCGAGCGCGAGTCCGCCACGACGACCCGGTAGATCGGGTTCTTCTTGGAGCCGACGCGAGTCAGCCTGATCTTCACTGCCATGTGCTCAATGAACCTTTCTGCGTAGTGGAGACGGAAGGCTAGCGTCTCGGCGCCGCCCATCCCCGGTGGGAGCGTCGGCATCTTGCCCTTCCCGACCTGCTTCATCATCTTCGCCATCTGCTTGCGCGCGGCCATGAGCTTGTTCACCTCGTCGAGCGAGGTGCCGCTTCCCGCCGCGATCCGGCGACGGCGCTGCATCGAGATGACGTGCGGCATCCGGCGCTCGTGCGGCGTCATCGAGAGGACGATCGCCTCGACCCGCGCGAGCTGCTTCTCGTCGAGGTCGAGCCCCTGGAGCTGCTTCCCCATCCCGGGGATCAGCTTCATCACGCCCTGGAGCGGGCCCATGCGCCGGATCATCCGGTAGCTGGCGAGGAAGTCGTCGAACGTGAATTCGCCGGCGCGGATGCGCTTCTCCATCTCGGCCTGCTCGTCGAGCTCGACGACCGCCTCCGCCTTCTCGATGAGCGTGAGGACGTCGCCCATGCCGAGGATCCGCGAGGCCATGCGGTCCGGGTGGAAGTACTCGAGCTGATCGAGCTTCTCGCCGACCGAGACGAGCTTCACCGGCCTGCCCGTGACGGCGCGCACCGAGAGCGCGGCGCCGCCGCGGGCGTCGCCGTCGAGCTTCGTGAGGATCACGCCGTCGAAGGCGATGCGCTCCTGGAACGCGAGCGCGACGTTGACCGCCTCCTGACCCGTCATCGCATCGAGGACGAGGAGCACGTTCGTCGGCTTCGTCTCGCGTCGCGACGCGCTCGAGCTCTGCCATGAGCTCCTCGTCGACGTGGAGCCGCCCCGCGGTGTCGAGGACGACCACATCGAGCCCGTCCTTGCGCGCGGCGTCGAGCCCGAGTCGCGCCGCGGCCACCGGGTCACTCCGGTCGAGCGCGTACACCGGGAGCTGGATCTGCTTGCCGAGCTGCTCGAGCTGGTCGACCGCAGCCGGCCGCTGGAGATCGCAGGCGACGAGAGCCGGGCCGCTTGCCCTCGCGGCGGAGCATGAGCCCGAGCTTCGCCGCAGCCGTCGTCTTGCCCGAGCCCTGGAGGCCCGCGAGCAGGATCACGGTCGGCGGCCGACCGAATGCGAGCCTCGAGTCGCCCGAGCCCATGAGCGCGGTCAGCTCCTCGTGGACGATCTTCACGACCTGCTGGCCGGGAGTCAGGCTCTTCAGGACGTCCTGGCCGAGCGCGCGCTCCTTGACGGCGTTCGTGAAGTCGCGCGCGACCTCGAGGTTGACATCCGCCTCGAGCAGCGCGAGGCGGATCTCGCGCATCGCCTTCGAGATCGCCTCTTCGTCGAGGCGGCCGCCACGGCCGAGCCCGCCGAGGGTTGCCTGGAGCTTGTCGGAGAGGGTGTCGAACACGGCCGGGAAGTGTACGTCTCGGCATTCGGCTCCTAGACTCGCCTGGATGACAACACCGCTCGCGTCTGCCGACCGGCACCGTCACGCTGCTCTTCGCGGACGTGGAGGGATCGACGCGGCTGCTGAACCTCCTCGGCGAGCGGTTCGGCCCGGCGCGCGCCCGCATGCGCGAGCTCGTCCGGGAGGCGGCCGCGGGCGCACGACGGCGCCGAGGTCGACTGGGCGGGCGACGGTGTCTTCCTCGCCTTCCCGCGCGCGCGGGACGCGGTCGCCGCCGCGGCGCGGATCCAGCGGTCGCTCGCCGCCGAGCCCTGGGCGGACGACGAGGCGCACCGCCTTCGGATCGGACTCCACACGGGCGAGCCGGAGCTCGGCGCCGAGGGCTACATCGGTATCGACGTGGTGATCGCGGCTCGCATCTGCGCGGCCTCGCACGGCGAGCAGATCGTCGTCTCACAGGCGACCCGAGACGTCTGCGGCGACGAGCCGTTCCCGCCGCAGGCTCTACCGCCCGCTCGGCCGGCATCGGCTGAAGGACGTCCCGAGCGCCGTCCAGCTCTTCCAGCTGCTCGCGCCGGACCTCCGTGAGGACTTCCCACCGCTGAAGACGCTCACGGCGACGAGCCTCCCGGCGCTCCATCACCGGCTCGTCGGCACGGGACGATGCTCTCGCGCGCGTCGAGCGCCTCCTCGGCGAGCAGGGTGCGCGACTCGTCACGATCACGGGCCCGGGCGGAGCCGGCAAGAGCAGGCTCGCGCTCGAGGTCGCTGCCGGTGCCGCACTCGAACGGCCCGTGCACCTCGTCGGGCTCGCGCCGATCGTCGATGCCGACCTCGTTCCGAGCGCGATCGCGCGCGCGCTCGGCGTGCGCGAGTCGGGAGGACAGGCCGATCCAGGACGCGATCGGCGACCGGCTCGAGGGAACCGGCGCGCTGCTCTTCCTCGACAACCTCGAGCACCTCCCCGGCGCGTCCGGCCACGTCGCCGCGCTCCTCGATCGCGCGCCGGACCTGCAGGTGCTCACGACGAGCCGCGCGCCGCTGCGCCTCTCGACCGAGCACGTCCTGCCCCTCGAGCCCCTGTCCATCGAGGACGCCGCGACGCTCTTCACCGAGCTCGCCGCCGCGCGAGGCGTCATCCTCCGACGAGAACGCGCTCGCGTCGGTGCACGAGATCTGCCGACGCCTCGACGGGCTCCCGCTCGCGATCGAGCTCGTCGCTGCGCGCCTCGTCGTCCTTCCGCCGGCCGAGATCGTCCGCGCGCTCGAGGACGGACTCGCCCTCGAAATGGAGGGCCCGATCGACCTCCCCGAGCGGCAACGGACGCTCCGAGCCGCGATCGACTGGAGCTACGGCCGCCTGAACGAGAGCCAGCGTCGGCTCCACGGCGCGCTCGCGGTGTTCAGCGAAAGCGCGTCGCTCGACGACTCGCGCGCTCTCGCACCCTCACCGGCGACGTTCCTCCCCGACCTCGAGGCGCTCGTCGGCTGGAGCCTCGTGCGCAGCGAGGCCTCGCGACGGCGTCGGTGCGGCTCTCGATGCTCGAGACGGTGCGCGAGCACGCGCTCGGCCACCTCGACGAGGGCGGGGCGCTCGACGAGCTGCGCGAGCGTCACGCCGAACGTTTCCTCGAGCTCGCGCTCGGTGCGGAGAGCGAGCTCGCCGGAGCGGCTCAGGCCGCGTGGTTCGACCGGCTCGAGCTCGAGTTCGACAACATCGGCGCGGCGATCGACTGGCTTCTCACCGCGGGCCGGGTCGAGGACGCGCTGAGAGCGATCTCGGCCCTCGAGCGCTTCTGGCGAGGCCACGCGCACGTGACCGAGGCGCGGCGCTGGCTCGCCCATGCGCTTGCATCGGCGACCGACACGCCGAGCGACGTGCGGGCCGGCGCGCTGCGAACGGCCTCGCTCCTGGCGGCGGCGCAGAGCGACTGGGCCGGCGCCGTGGCGTCGCTCGACGGAGGCGCGCGACCTGTACCGCGATCTCGGCGATGGACGGGAGCAGGTGTTCGTGCTGAGCTACCTCAGCTTCTACGCGACACGGCTGTCCGACAACGAGGGCGCCGAGCGGTTCGCGGAGGACGCGGTCGCCGTCGCCGAGGCGCTCGACGACGACCGGGTGTCGTCCGCGGCGCTCAGTGCGCTGGCCGACGTGTACTCGGCGAAGGGCGAGCACGAGCAGGCGTTCGCGCGCTACGAAGAGGTCGCGGTCCTGCGCGCGCGGCTCGGCGACCCGCTGCTTCTCACCGACGCCGTCTATTCCCTCGGCAAGGAGGCGTTCCACGCAGGTGACGACGCTCGCGCACGACGGGAGCTGCGGTCGCGCCCTCGAGCAGGCGCGCGAGCTCGGCGAGGAGCAGTACCTGGCCGCGGCTCTGCTCCTGCTCTCGCTCGTCGACCATTCGCTCCGGCGACGCCGAGAGCGCCGCCGTGCGCGCGCGAGAGGCGCTCGGCCTGTACACGGAGCTCGAGGACGACCGGTCGCGTGCGCGGTGCGTCCTCGTCCTCGGCGACGTCCTCGGCAGAGCGGGGCGACGCCGAGCTGGCAGCGCGGCTGACCGGCGCCGCCGAGGCGCTTCGTGGCGACGAGTCCCCTGACGAATTCGAGGCTCCGCTGCTCGAGCGTTACCTCCACGGTCTCGAGGCGAGCCTCGGCACGGACTCGCTCGCCGCGCTCACTGCGCAGAGGGCCGAGGCTGGGAATCCGGTCGCTCGAACCGGTGGTTGTCTCGGCGGAAATCGAGGCGTAGGATCGAGCGCGGTGGACGCAATCGATCGGAGGTGATCCGATGGGGACGAGTTGGTGACGGCGAGGTGGTGGAAACGTTCGTCGGCGTGAGCGAGGCCGTCGACTCGAGAGACGAGGAGGGCAACGGTGCCCTCGACGTGGCGAAGCTGAGCGAGGCATTCGCGAGCGCGGCGCAGCAGGCGATCGACAAGCACCTCGTAGGGCCCGGCAAGTCGGCGTGGTTCCGTATCGACTTCATCGAGGTGGAGCTCGCGAACCAGCACCCGAAGACGGTCCGGATCGGCGTAACGCCGAAGTAGGGTCCGAGCAGAAGTCAGTGGCGCGGCCCTGCGGCCGCGCCACTCGACGTCATCAGCTCGACCAGCTCGCGACCGCAGCCGGAAGCGAGACAGCGCCGATCCGATCGATCATGTCCGGGTCGGCGGCATAGAGGTTGTGGAGCGGAACGATCCGCACCTCGGGCTCGCCGCCGATCCCGAGCTCGCTCACGACTGGCAGCAGGCGCTGCTCGAGGAAGCCGTTGAAGGCCTGCTCGGTCTGCCAGATGTCACACACCTCGACACCCTCGTCGGTCACAGTCGCCACGTGCAGCACACCGCCGGCAGGCGGGTTTGCATCGAGGCCCAGCTTGGCCATGATGGCGTCGTACTGGTCGGATGTCACCCCCGGCCAGTGCATGTACATCGCGACAGCCATTCCCAGTCCTCCTTCCCTGCGTCGCGTTCAGGGTCCGAGCTAAGCGTACGCGGGCGTTCGGCCGCATGCAACGAGCACAGCCCTCGATCGAGTGAATTTCTCGCGATCGCGCATGACCCCTGAAGGCGTTCGCGTCGGGGCCGCCGTGTCGACGACTGCTCGGCGTCAGCTGTCGATCAGCGCTCGGGCGTAGTCGCCGGCGTCGAACGGACGAAGGTCGTCGACGCCCTTCGCCCACTCCGACGAGCTTTACGGGGAGCCCGAGCTCGACGGCGATCGCGATGGCGACGCCGCCGCGTGCGCTTCCGTCGAGCTTCGTGAGCGCGACGCCGGTGACGCCGGCCGCGTCGCCGAACAGCCTCGCCTGCTGGAGACCGTTCTGCCCGGTCGTCGCGTCGACCACGAGCAACGTCTCGTGCGGGGCGCCGTCGAGGCGCCCGCCGATGACGCGGCGCACCTTCTCGAGCTCGGTCATGAGGTTGGACTGCGTGTGGAGTCGTCCCGCGGTGTCGACGATCGCGACGTCACGCCCGCGCGCCCGGGCCGCCTCGACCGTGTCGAAGGCCACCGCCGCGGGATCGGCGCCACGCGGAGCACCGACGAAGTCGGCGCCCGCGCGCTCGGCCCAGATCTCGAGCTGCTCCTCCGCGGCCGCGCGAAACGTGTCGGCGGCTCCGACGAGCACCGAGCGGCCGTGCTCGGAGAGCTTGCGCGCGAGCTTCCCGATCGTCGTCGTCTTCCCCGTGCCGTTGACGCCCACCACGAGGATCACGCTCGGCTTCGCGTCGAGCGCCAGGGTCGGCGGCTCCCCGAAGAGCGCCTCGACCTCCTCGACCAACGACTCCCCGAGCGAACCGGTGACGCCGCGCGCCTCGAGCCGACGCACGATCTCGGCCGTGGCCGGCACGCCGACGTCGCTCCGGATGAGAGCCTCCTCGAGACGCTCCCAGGCCTCGTCGTCGGACGAGTCGAACGCCGCCGACGCGAGCTCGGCGGTGAGCGCTCGCCGGCTCTTCGCGAGCGACTCGCGCATGCGCCCGAAGAAGCCTGTGCGCTCGGGCTCGTCGGCTTCAGTCGGCGCGTCGCCGAGAAGCTCCGACCACGTGCGACTCACAGGGCAACCTCGGTTGCCCGGTGAGGGTGGACGTTGCTCACGCGCGGTCGCTGCGAGGGCCTGCTGGTGTTGCGGGAGACGGCGCGACACAACCTGCGAGACGCCGTCCGGGCCCATCGTCACGCCGTAGAGGATATCCGCGGCCTCCATCGTCCTCTTCTGGTGGGTGACGACGACGAACTGGGCGCGATCGGCGTAGCGGCGCAGGAGCTCGACGAAGCGCGCGATGTTCGTGTCGTCGAGCGCGGCCTCGACCTCGTCGAGGAGGTAGAACGCGCACGGCCTGGCGAGGAAGAGCGCGAACAGGAACGAGATCGCGCCGAGCGCCTTCTCGCCACCCGAGAGGAGCGAGAGGCGCGTGATGCGCTTCCCGGCCGGGCGTAGCTCGACCTCGATGCCGGGCTCGCCACCCTCGTCCTCGGGATCGACGAGTCGCAGACGGCCCTCGCCGCCGGGGAAGAGCGTCGAGGCGACCTCCTCGAAGTGCTCGGCGACGGCCTCGAACGTCGCGGCGAAGCGGCGCTCGACGGTCGCGGTGAGCTCGGCGCACAGCGCGTCGAGCTCCTCGAGGCTCCGCTCGAGATCCTCCCGCTGCGTCTTCAAGTCCGTGAGCCGCTCCTTCTCCGCCTCGTACTCCTCGCGCGCGAGCGGATTGACCTGGCCGAGCGTGACGCGCCTGCGCCTCGAGCGCTGAACGCGCGTCGCCAGCTCGTCGCGGTCGTCGCCCTCCGCCGGCTCGACGTCTCCGGCCGACTGCAGGCGCCTCGTTGCATCGCTCGCCTCGGCGTCGATGCGCGCGATCTCGACCTCCGCCGCGGTGAGCGCGCCCGAGGCCTCGTCGAGCTCCTGCCGGAGGCTCACTTCCGTCGCGCCCAGCGTACGCAGCTCCTCACCGAGCTCCCCCGCCCTCGTCGAGCCGGCGTCGACGCGTGCCCGCAGCGGCGCCTCGAAGCGTCCGGCTGCGCGCTGGGCGCCCTCGATGCCGTCGCGCAGGCGCGTCGCGATGTCGACGAGCCGAGCGTGCAGCCGCGCGTCGAGCGTGGATGCCCGTCGCCGCGGGGTCTTCCCGTAGGCGGCCTCGGCGACCCGAGCCCGGTCCGCCGTCACGCCGGCGATCCCGCGTGGCCTCCTCGAGCTGCGCCTCGAGCGTGGCGACCTCGGCCTGCAGCGAGCTTCGGCGGCCCTGGAGCTCGAGCAGCACGGCCTCGGCTGTCTCGCCCACGAACCAGAGCTCGCCGCGGGCCGGGTCGTAGCCGAAGCCCTCCGCCGTGACGGACGGCTCCGTGACATCGAGCAGCCCATCGAGGGGCACGACCGGGTACTCGCCCACGAGGTCCTGCGGCGAACGACCGGTGAGCACGGTCAGACTTCCCAGCCCGGCAGCTCGCGCTCGTTGCAGCAGCGCGAGGCCGACGGCCGGATCGTCCGCGAGGATCGCTGCGGCGCGCGAGCGCAGCGCCGCCGCGACCGCACGCTCGCCACCCGGCTCGATCTCGACGGCAGACAGTGCGAGCCGCGCTCCGTCCTCCGCGAGCGCGCGGGCTGCGGGGGGCAGCCCCTCCTGCTCGGCGAGTGCTTGCTCGAGAGCGCGAACGCGCTCCCGGACGAGCTCCGTGCGCTCGTGCAGAGCGACCCGCTCGCGTTCCGCGCTGCGAGCCGCCTCGGCCGTCTCGATCGCCTCGAGCTCGAGGCGGGCGAAATCGGTCTGCAGGCTCCGGCTCACTCTCGGCCGGCGTTTCGCCACGAAACCGCTCGAGGAGGGCGGCAGACGGACTCGGCGCGCAACTCGAGGCGCTCGATCCCACCCTGGAGCCGGTAGCGGGCCGCGACCGCCGCCTCGCGCCTGCCGGCAGCGTCGGAGAGCTCCTCTTCAGCGCGTGCACGGTCGCCGAGGAGCCCTTCGAGCCGGCCCTGTGCGCCGCGTCGCGCGAACGCTGCGGTATCCCGGCGCTCCTCCGCTTCGGCCCTTCGGGCGTCAGAGTCGGCGAGGTCGAGCTGCGCAATCCGCGCGCCGAGCGCGGTGATCTCGCGACCGAGCTTCTCGGCCCGCTCAGCCGCCGTCGCCTGCAGGGCGAGAGGACGAAGGCGCTTGCGCACCTCCTCCTCGACATCCCGCGCGCGCTCGACCTGCAGCGCGACACGCGCCAACTTGAGCTCGGCGCGGTGACGCCGGCGCTTGAACTTCCCGAGCCCAGCCGCCTCCTCGACGAACGCGCGCCGGTCCTCCGGCTTCGATGCGAGCACCTGCTCGACCTTGCCCTGTCCGACGATCGAGTGCATCGCCGCGCCGAGGCCGACGTCGGAGAGGATCTCGACGAGGTCCGTACGCCGCACGGACGCGCGGTTGACGAGGTACTGCCCCTCCGCGCCGCGCACGAGGCGCCGCGCGATCGAGACCTCGGAGAAGTCGAGCTCCGGCCACGTGCCGTCCTCGTTGTCGAAGACGAGCTCGACCTCGCAGTGCTCCGCGGGCTTGCGGTCGCCGCCTCCGGCGAAGAGCACGTCGTCGGGCTTCTCCGCGCGAAGCTCCGACGGCGTCAGCGACCCGGCCGCCCAGACGATCGCGTCGGCGATGTTCGACTTGCCCGAGCCGTTCGGCCCGACGACGACGGCGACGCCGGGCTCGAGCGAGATCTCGAGCGGGTCCGGAAACGACTTGAAACCGCGGATGCGGAGCGTGCGCAGGTGCACCGAGAGCGCATTCTCGCGGCGGCTCCGGACAGCTGGCTCAGATCCGCTCGGGTACGACGCCGAGTGCCTCGAGCGCCTGGCGGGCGGCTTCCTGCTCGGCCGCCTTCTTCGTGGAGCCGCGACCGACACCGAGCTGCTCGCCTGCGACGTGTGCCGCACAGACGAAGCGACGGTCGTGCGGCGGGCCCTCCACCTCGAGCACGGTGTAGTGCACCTGCTTGCCCGAGCGCGCGAGCGCCTCCTGCAGCTCGGTCTTGTAGTCGACATGACTCGAGCGCGCGTACTCGATCCGCTCATCGAAGGCCTCGACGATGGCCGGCTCGATCTGCTCGAAACCGTGCTCGAGGTAGACGGCCGCGATCGCAGCCTCGAGCACGGCGGCGAGGACGTTCCTGCTGCGGGAGATGCGCTGCAGCTCGTCCTTGGGCGCCTCGCGCGCGCGGTCGAGCAGCTGCTCGCCGAGCCCGAGCTCCTTCGCGACGGCAGCACAGCTCTGGCGCGAGACCACGTGAGCGCGGATCTTGGCGAGGCGCCCCTCCGAGGCCGCCTCGAAGCGGTCGAACACGGCACGCGCGATCGCGAGCTCGAGGACGCTGTCGCCGAGAAACTCGAGGCGCTCGTACGACGCGGCACGGTCGTCGGCCCACGAGGCGTGCGTGAACACCTGCTCGAGCCTGTCGGCAGGCAGCTCAGAGATCAGGCGCCCGAGCTCGTACGGCCCGGCCTTGGCGCCAGGCTCAGCCCTGATGCGCGATGACGTAGTCGATCGCCTTGCCGACGGTCGTGAGCTCGCGGGCGTCCTCGTCGGGGATCTTCAGCCCGAACTGGTCCTCGAGGTCCATCACGACCTCCACCAGATCGAGCGAGTCCGCGCCGAGGTCTTCCTCGAACGACGCGTCTTCCGTGATCTCGCTCTCGTCGATACCGAGCTTCTCGCTCAGCGCGCCTTTGACCTGCTCGAGGATCTCCTCACGCGAAGTCGCCATGCCTGAAATCTCACCTCTCTGCCGTCGGGGTCGTGGAGCGCGCCGACTCTAACACGCCGGAAGACAGACGCTCCTGCAGTATTTCGACGACTCGATGCTCCACGCCACGGGCTCCCAGCCGGATCGCGTTCGCGACGGCGAGGCGCGAGCTCGAGCCGTGTGCGATCACGACGAGCCCGTTGAGGCCGAGGAGGTAGCCGCCCCCGTACGTCTCCGGATCGAGGCGCATCTTCGAGCCGCCTCGCGCCCGGTCCGATGAGCAGACCGCCGAGCCGTCCCAGCACGGACGAGCCGAGCTCGGTGCGCAACGCATCGAGGAGCGTCGTGATCGTCCCCTCGAGCGTCTTCAAGGCGACATTGCCGGTGAAGCCGTCGGTGACGACGACATCCGCACCTCCCTCGAGGAGCAGGCGGCCCTCCATGTTCCCCACGAACTGGAGGTCGGTTGCGCGGAGGAGCTCGTGCGCGTCGATCGTGAGCTGATTCCCCTTCTCGTCCTCCTCGCCGATCGACATCAGGCGCACCTCCGGCCGCTCGATCCCGAGGATCTCCTCGGCGAACACCGAGCCCATGTGAGCGAACTGGACGAGGTGCTCGGGACGCGCATCGGCGTTCGCCCCGGCGTCGATGAGGACGCTGGGGCCGCGCTTCGTCGGGATGACGATCGCGATACCCGGCCGGTGCACTCCGTGGAGGCGCCGGATGTGGAGCAGGGACGCCGCCAGCACGGCGCCGGTGTTCCCCGCCGACACGACGACGTCGGCATCACCGTCGGCGACCGCCCGAACGGCCCGCACGAGCGAGGAGTCCGTCTTCGACCTGACCGCCTCCACTGCGTGGTCGTCCATCGAGATCGCCTCGGATGCCTCGACCAGCGGGAGGCCCTGTGTCTCGAGCCCAGGCGGGCCGATAGAGCGTCGGACGGAGCTCGTCGGAGGCGGCGGCTGCGGCGCCGGCGACGATCTCCACTGGCGCGCGATCGCCCCCGAGCCCGTCGACGGCGACCCGGATCACACGGAGACTCTACGGCGCGTCGATGCGGAGCGGCTCGACGTCCCGGCCCTTGTACGTCTTGCAGTTCGGGCAGACACGATGAGGTCGCTTGGGCTGCCTGCAGGTCGGGCAGACCTGCAGGTGCGGGACGGAGATCCCATGCTGCGCGCGGCGCTTGTCGCGCCTCGACCTCGATGTCTTTCGCTTCGGAACGGCCATGAGCGGCTGGGGACTATACCGGCAGCCAAATCGTCCTGGTCGGCGTCACCCGCTCCAGGAAGCGTCGGTCGTGCGAGACCACGACGAGCGTGCCGTCGAAGTCGACGAGTGCTGTCTCGAGCTGCTCGACGGCCTCGAGATCGAGGTGGTTCGTCGGTTCGTCGAGCACGAGCACGTTCACTCCTCGTGCCTGCAGCTCGGCGAGGTGCGCCCGCGTGCGCTCGCCGGGTGAGAGCGAAGAGCACGCTCGGCCGATGTGGTCCGCCCCCAGGCCGAACTTTGCGAGCAGCGTTCGGGCGTGCACGGGAGCCAGACCCGTGCGCGCGGCGACCTCGTCGACGAGTGGGGCGTCTCCGGAATAGCCGTGACGATCCTGACCGATCGCACCGATCACCGTCCGTCGGCCGACCCTGCGTGTCCCGGCGAGCAGCGGCACGTCTCCGAGCAGCATCCCGACGAGAGTCGACTTCCCGGCGCCGTTCGGCCCGGCGATCGAGAGCCGCTCGCCGGGAGCGAGATCGACGTCGACCGGGCCGAGGCTGAACGCACCTCGCACACCGATCGCGCGGTCGAGGCTCAGCACGTGGTCGGAGAGGCGAGCGCCCGACGTGAGCGTGAGACGCAGCTCCCACGGCTCGAAGGGCTTCTCGGGCAGCTCGTTCCGCTCGAGGAGCCGCTCGGCCTGGCGCACCTTCGTCTCGAGTGCGTGCGTCGCGCGCCGATCCTGACCTCCGGTCTTGTTCCCGAGCGCCGCACCCTTCGCCCGAGCCTCCGTGCGGCGCGTCGTGAGGAGCTTCGTCAGCTCCGTCCGCCGTGACTGCGCCTGCTCGTACTGCGCAATCGCAGCCGCGTGCTCGGCCTCGCGCGCCCGGGCGTAATCGCTCCATCCTCCGGCCGACTCCCGGACGCCATGCGACCTCGGGTCGATCGCAGCGATCCGGTCGACGGTCCGATCGAGCAGCTCGCGATCGTGCGAGACGATGACGAGCGCGCCGCGGTACGCGCCGAGGAACGACTCGAGCCGTTCGAGCCCCTCGTAGTCGAGATCGTTCGTCGGCTCGTCGAGGAGAAGGACATCGAAGCGAGAGAGGAGGATCATCGCGAGCGCAACGCGTGCTGCCTCCCCGCCAGACAGGGCCGCGCGGTCACGTTCGAGGTCGACGTCGAGCCCGAGATCGGAACAGACGGTGCGCGCTCGGGGGCGGAAGTCGCCGCCTCCGAGCGCGAGGAAGCTCTCGAGGGCATGCGAGTAGCGCTCGTCGGCGGGCTCACCTCGGGCGAGCGCCGCGGCCGCATCCTCGAGCTCGCGCTCGGCTGCGAGCACGCCCGTTCGACGTGCGAGCGCGTCCAGCACGGACTCTCCGGGCACGACTCGCCGCTCCTGTTCCAGGTACCCGATCGTGAGCGTCTCGGGCGCACGCGCGACGACACCGCGGTCGGGCAGCTCCACTCCTGCCGCGATCCGCAGCAGCGTCGACTTGCCGACGCCGTTCGGCCCGACGAGGCCGATGCGGGCACGCGGACCGATCGTCAGCGTGACGTCGTCGAGGACGACCTGCGCGCCGTAGCTCTTGGCGATGTCTGCGAGTTGCACTCGCATCGGGCGGACCTCCGGAGACCGTGGGTGACGCGCACGCCTGCACCGTGCGCACGAACGGGAGATGAGCCGGTCAGTCCGTCATGAGAGGGCGCCGGGGCGCCGTCGCGCATCGTAGTCGACGTCGTAAGGGCGATGTAAGGCCCTGTAAGAGGTCCGCAAGAGATCGCGGCGGCGGGTCCGCAGACGCGTCATAACCCGTGTGACCAAGGAGGGTCGATGACTTCCAGAGGAGCAGTCGTAGCAGCGCTCGCCCTGTCCGCTCTCGTGTTGCCGTCGGGCCAGGGCGTCGCGGCGCAAGCCACGCCACCGTCGAACACCGCAGAGCCGGCGATCAGCGGTCGTGCGGAGCAGGGCGTCAGGCTGAGCGCGTCCCGGGGCACGTGGACCGGGACGAACCCGATCTCGTACGCATATCAGTGGGTGCGCTGCGGCGCCGACGGCGGCCAGCCCGACGGAGGCAACTGCGCGATCATCTCGGGCGCGACGACCAATCGCTACCGTCTTGCAAGCACCGACGTCGGCTTCCGCATGCGTGTGCGCGTGACGGCGACGAACGCCGACGGGTCGCAAACGGCCGCCTCGAACCCGACGAACGTCGTCGTCGGCCCGCCCACGAACACGTCGCCTCCGGCGGTTCGGGGCACCATGGTGAACGGGCAAGTCGCGACCGCCGATCCGGGCACGTGGAGCGGTGCCGGCTCGATCTCGTACTCGTACCGGTGGCTGCGGTGCAACTCGCAGGGCGGTGAGTGCGGCTCGATCGGCGGGGCAACCAGTCGGTCGTACCGGCTGACGTCCGCCGACGTGGGCCACAAGATGCGGTTCAACGTCACCGCTCGAAACTCGGTCGGCTCGACGACCGTGCTGTCCGGCGAGTCGGCGACCGTGTCCGAGCCGCTGCCGAGCGGTGCGATCAAGCTGCCCAGCGGCGAGACCTCGATTCCGGCGACGAGCGTGCCGTCGAATCAGCGGCTCATCGTGTCGGTGGTGCAGTTCTCCCCGAGCCGCGTGACCAGCCGCACGGCGCCCATCACAGTCCGCGTGCGGGTGAAGGACACACGCGGGTACGTGGTCCGCGACGCGCTCGTGTTCGTCCGCTCGACACCGCGCGTGACGGCAGGGCGGCGACCGCCAGGCAGCGACCGTCGACGGCTGGGTGACGTACCAGCTCGCGCCGAACGGGAACTTCCCGCAGCCGCGGAACGGCTTCAACGTGCAGTTCTTCGTGAAGGCGTACCGCTCGGGCGACCCGGGGCTCGCCGGGATCGCCGCCTACCGACTCGTGCAGGTGCCGCTAGCGAGCTAGCGGCCGAGTCGCCGCTACGACCCGGCCGCGCAGCGGCCGGCTTCAGGGGTTTGCGGCCGGGATGTCCGCGCTAGCGGATATCCCGGCTTGCAGGAAGCTCAGGGTTTGCTGCGACCAGGACGTCCGCGCTAGCGGATGTCCTGGTCTTGCAGAAGACCTTCGAGCGCAGACCACCGGGGATCGGGGTCGCGCTCGAGGTGCTCGTGCGGCTCGACGTTCAGATCCTTCCCGCACACGGGGCACAGTCCGGCGCAGTCGTCGCGGCAGAGGATCTGGTCCGGGAGCTCGAGCGCGATCGCATCCCGTGCCCACGCGCTCAGCTGGAGCTGGTCGTTCACGACGTAGTCCGAGTGGAGCTCGTCCGCAGCCGGGGCGTCGGGGTCGTGGAACTCGCGCGCGGCAACGTCGCACTCGAGCTCGGCGAAGCCGAGGCAGCGCATGCAGGCCCCGCTCAGGTGCACGCGGAGCCGCAGGTCGAACACCGTCGCCCCCGAAGCCTGCGAGATGTCGAGCTCGACCGGGATCGTCGCCACCGTCGACTCGTAGCGCTGACCCCCGAGCACGAACGGCTCGACGTCGACGTCGAGGGTCTCTCGCCGGACCTCGCCCGGGCGGAGTCGAAGCGTCCGGAGATCGACGGTCGTCACGGGATGAGCGTAGCGCCCTTGCGCACCCTATCGTGAACATAAGCCGTTCTGTTCGTTTGTTACCATACCATCATGGAATCTGATCGCTGGCTCGGCCTCGACCTTCGCCACCTCGTCGCGCTGAAGGCGATCGCCGACGAGGGCTCGTTCGGGCGAGCCGCAGAACGACTGGGCTATACGCAGTCCGCGATCTCACAGCAGATCGCGGCGCTCGAGCGCATCGTCGGCCTGCGCCTGATCGAGCGTCCTGGTGGCCCGCGCCCGATCTCGCTGACCGAGGCGGGGCAGATCCTCCTCCGGCACGCGGACGCGATCCAAGCCCGCCTGCTCGCCGCGAAAGCGGACATGGCCGCGCTCGAAGCCGGCGACGCCGGCCGCCTGCGCGTCGGGACGTTCCAGAGCGTGGGCGCCAAGATCATCCCGCGCCTGCTGCGGCGCTTCTCCGAAAGTCACCCGCAGGTGGAGGTCGTTCTCCGCGAGTCGCAGGACGAGCGCGAGCTCCTCGAGATGATCGAGCGCGGCGACCTCGACCTGACCTTCTGGACTCTCCCGGTCGCCGGCGGCCCGTACGAGATGGTCGAGCTCCTTCGCGACCCGTACGTCCTGGTCGTCCCGTCGGGCTCGCCGCTCGCCTCGGCGAAGCGGCCCCCCACGCTCAAGGAGATCGTGCTCCAGCCCATCATCGGCTTCAACCACTGCAGTGCGATGAATCACGTCGAGGCGCAGCTTGCATCGACTGGCCGCCCGCCGAACATCGTGTTCCGCTCCGACAACAACGGCACCGTGCAGGGCCTGGTCGGAGCCGGAGTCGGCGTCGCCGTCTCGCCCAGGCTGACGGTGGACGAGGACGATCCGAGCATCGAGGCGATCGACCTCCACGGACGGGTCCCCGCACGCGTCATCGGCCTCGTGTGGCACTCCGACCGCCATCGCAGCGCGGCCGCCGAGGCGTTCGTCGAGTCGGCGATCGACGTGTGTCGCAAGCTGTCGGCCGATGCTGCGGCCGCCGCCTAGGCTCTGTTGGTAGAGCTCTGTGGGTAGAGCTCTGTCGGTCGAGCTCTAGCCGCCGAAGCGGTCGAACTCGGCAGCCTCTTCCGACTCGATCGGCTCTGGCCCGATGCCCGCGACGACCGTCTCCTGCGAGCGCTCGTGCAGCCGCTCGCGCCCGCGCTTCACGGCCGTCAGGAACTTGTCGAGGTTGAGCTCGAGCGTGGAAAGGATCGAGTCCGCCCAGTCCTCCATCTCGAGCCGCGTCTCGCGCGCCTGCCGCTTGGCGTCGTCGACGATGTCGTCAGCCTGCTTCTCGGCGAGCTTGACGATCTCGGTCTGCGAGGCCTCCCGCATCGCCTGCTCACGGGCGTCCTGGATGATCCGATCGCACTCCCGCTTCGCCTCGGCGAGCATCTCCTGGCGCTCCTTGACGATCCAGCGGGCCTGCTTGATCTCCTCCGGGATGGTGGCCCGCATCTGGTCGAGGATCTCGTAGATCTCCTCACGGTCGAGGCGAACCTGGTCGGTGAGCGGGACGGCCTTCGCGTTGTGAACGAGGTCGTCGAGCCTGTCGATGAGCACGAGTACATCCATGAGTGGAAGAGTCTACGGAAGCACCCGGCTAGGCGCGAAGCAGGAATCCGCTCGCGCGGATCCCTGCCGCGCCGAAGTGTCGAAGACCCCTGAAGGCGGCCGCTCCGCAGGCGTTGCGGACCTCGACGGGCTCATTCCTGCGGGGAGACAGGGGCTCCCGGCTTGCCGTCCGGGTAGATCTCGGCGAAACGTCGCGCCACGGCCGGCGGAACGAGCTCGTCGACCTTCCCCCCGAACGATGCGATCTCCTTCACACCGCTCGAGGAGACGAAGCTGTAGACCGGGTTCGCCATGACGTAGAGGGTCTCGATGTCGGGCGCCAGCTGCCGGTTCAAGTGGTTCATCTGGAACTCCCACTCGAAGTCGGAGATCACGCGCAGGCCCTTCACCATCGTCGTCGCGTCGTGCTTGCGCGCGAACTCGACGACGAGCTCCGAGAAGACGTCCACGACGACGTTCCCGCAGCCCTGAAGGGCATCCTCGAGGAATGCGACCCGCTCCTCCACGGAGAAGAGCGTCTGCTTGTGCGCGGGATCGCGGACGACGCCCACGACGATCCGGTCGAAGATGGCCGCCGCGCGCCGGATGACGTCGACGTGCCCGTTCGTGACGGGGTCGTACGAGCCGGGACAGATAGCTGTAATCACTTCGACAACACCGTGATCCGCGCGGAACCGTAGCGCCGCGTCGTGACGAGGTCGAGTGGGAGCGACGGCTCGACGCGCTCCGCCGTCTCGACGACGACGAGGCCGTCGTCGGCGAGCACCACCGGCACCAGCTCGGCGAGTGAGGGCTCGTGGCGCTCCCATTCCTCGTACGGCGGATCGGCGAGGACGAGGTCGTACCGGCGCCCGCGGTCCCGCTCCTCACGCAGCGCGGCCGTGACGTCGCGCGCCACGACCACGGCCCCGGTGAGGCGCAGCTTCTCGAGGTTCGCCTGGATCACGCGCACCGCCTGGCGGTCGCTCTCGACGAAGACGCAACCCGCCGCGCCGCGCGAGAGCGCCTCGAGCCCCATGGCGCCCGAACCTGCGAAGAGGTCGAGCACACGGGCTCCCTCGACCGACCCGATGATCGAGAACACCGCCTCGCGGACGCGATCGCCCGTCGGCCGCGTCACGACGCCCTTGGGCGCGTCGATCCGGTGGCCCTTGCGCGAGCCGGCGACGATCCTCACGATTCGCCGAGGTGGTCGGACTCGCCGAGCAGCCGGTCGACCGAGGGTGCAAGGAGCCCCTCGCCCGGCAACGCGCCCGCGACGTCACGGGCCCGCTCGAGGAGCGCCTGATCGCGGCGGAGGCGAACGAAGCGCAGGTCGGAGTAGCCGGACTGGCGTGCGCCGAGGAGCTGTCCCTCGCCGCGAATCTCGAGGTCGCGCTCGGCGAGCTCGAAGCCGTCGGTCGTCGCCACCAGTGCCTCGAGGCGCTCGGCGGCCGTCTCGGAGAGCTCTTCCTTCGCGCGCGACACGAGCAGGCAGTACGACTGCTCCGCCCCTCTCCCCACGCGACCGCGGAGCTGGTGGAGCTGGGCGAGGCCGAACCGGTCGGCTTCCTGGACGATGATGATCGTCGCGTTCGGAACGTCCACGCCGACCTCGATCACCGTCGTCGCGACGAGGACGTCCAGCTCGTGTGCCTTGAAGCTCGCCATCACGCTTCGCCGCTCCGACGGACGGAGTCGGCCGTGCAGGCACCCGACGCGGTAGCCCCGCAGCTCCGCCGTTCGCAGCCGCGCGGCCTCCTCTTCGGCCGCCCGCGCCACCCGGGTCTCGGAGGCCTCGATCAGCGGACAGACGACGTACGCCTGCCGGCCGTGGTCGAGGTGTCGACAGAGCCGCGAGTACGCCTCGGAGCTCCGATCCTCGGCCACCCACGCGGTGACGATCGGCTTGCGGTCCGCGGGCGGCAGCGCGAGCTCCGAGACTTCGAGGTCGCCGTAGACCGTGAGCGCCAGCGTCCGTGGGATCGGCGTCGCGGTCAGGTGGAGGACATGTGGGCTGCGCCCCTCCACGAGCGCGGTTCGCTGCGCCACGCCGAAACGGTGCTGCTCGTCGACCACGGCGACGGCGAGGTCGGAGAAGTCGACCTCCTTCTCGATGAGCGCGTGTGTGCCGACGACGGCCTGGGCGTCCCCCGATGCGATGAGCTGTCGCGCGGCGGCGTGCTCCTTCGCGCGGAGGGAGCTCGTGAGGAGCGTGACGCGCACGCCGAGCGGCGCGCAGAGCTCGTCGATGGTGAGAAAGTGCTGCTCGGCGAGGGTCTCGGTCGGAGCCATCAGCGCACCCTGGCGCCCGGCCTCGACCGCGCGCAAGAGCGCGTGCAGGGCGACGACCGTCTTGCCCGATCCGACGTCGCCCTGCAAGAGACGCTGCATCGGGACATCGCGGTCGAGATCCGCGTCGATCTCCGCCATCGCGCGCTCCTGGTCTGACGTGAGCGTGAACGGGAGCGACTCGCGGTACCGAGCCATGAGCTCGCCTGGAGAACCGAGCCGCCTGCGCGGACGCGCCTGCGCGGGTCGCCGCCGTGCGCAGGAGCGCCAGCCGGAGGACGAGGAGCTCGTCGAACGCGAGGCGAGAGCGGCCCACCTCTGCCTCGGAGAGCGATCGCGGATGGTGAGTCGCGTCGAGCGCGTCGGCGCGGAGCGGCAGCCGCTGGGAGGCGAGCACCGCCGCCGGCAGGTCGTCGCCGACGTCGCGGCTGAACGCGAGCGCCTGCGCATGAACGTTACGGAGCGTCTTCTGCGCGACGTCCTCCGCCGCCGGGTATACCGGTGCCAGTTCGCCTGTCTCCGCATCACCGTCGAGGTCGTACGAGGAGACGGCGAAGCCGTGGCGATTGGAGCGCCCTCGAATGCGGAGTGCGGTACCGGGCACGAGCTTCGCTTCGAGCCAGGGCTGGTTGAACCACGTGGCCCTGATCTCGCCCGTCTCGTCCGCGACGCGCGCGGTGAGGATCTTCAGACGACCGCGCCGGCGACTCGTCGCCGAGCGGACGACGACCTCGATGACCGCCTCCTCGTCTCCGAAGAGGTCGCAGATCCTCTTCGTCGGCGCCGGCTCCTCGTAGCGCCTCGGGCGCTGCCAGAGGACGTCCTCGACCGTCGCGAGCCCGAGCTTCGCGAGGCGGCGCGCGATCGTCGGCCCGACGCCCTGCAACGACTCGACCGATGCGACCAGCCGATCCGAGCGTGCCACGGAGCGCGGCCGCGGCCAGCGGTCGGGTGCGTCGGTGCCGGCGAACGCGACGGGCAAGCCTCCCACGCCGAGAGCATAGGTAGGGCATTTTCCGGCAGGACCGGAGCGCGCGACACACGCGCTCCGGCTCGCAAGATCGCTGAAGGCGGCGGCTTCGCAGCCGCGTCGCATCTACGACTCGACCGCGCCGTCAGGCGTCGATCGCCAGCGTGTACAGCCAGCCGGGCTGCCACCGGAACGAGCCCTCGACGAGCTCCTCGAGCGGCGTGCCCTCGAGGATGTGGTCGAAGGCCCACTTCGTCGCCGAGTGGCCGATGACGGCGACGCGCCGCTCGGCGTACCGTGCCGGAAGGTCCTGGACGAAGCTGCGGACGCGCGCAACGACGTCGACGTAGCTCTCTCCGCCCGAGTACGGGTCGAGGACGTGCTTCGTCCGCTCGACCTCCAACCTCGCGACCGCCGTGCCGTTGAGCATCCCGTAGTTGCACTCGCGCAGGCGCCAGTCGTGGAAGATCGGCAACCCGCGGCCGCCGAAGGCGATCTGGGCCGTCTCGACCGCGCGGCCGAGGTCGGAGCAGAACACGGCCACGATGTCGTCGCTCCGCGCGACGCTCCCCGAGCTCCTTCGCCTGTCGCCGCCCGAGCGGCGAGAGCTGGCCGTCGAGCCACCCCGACGCGACCCAGCGCTCGTTGTCGGTCGTCGTCGAATGCGTCTCGAAGACGATCTCGATGCTCGTAGCGCGGCGGCGCCTGGCCATTGCTCAGTCCGTGTCTTGGAACCAGAAGAACCCGACGGCGCCGGGCCCGGCGTGGGTCCCGACGACAGCGCCGAGCGTCGACGTGAACTCGATCTCCGCGCCCGGGCGGACGCGCCACGCGAGCTCGGAGAGCGTGCCGACCCACTCCTCGGCTTCCGCGTGCGCGATCGCGACACGGAGGCCGGGACCGTCGGTCGTCGCCTCCACGAACCGGCGCTCGAACTCGGTGAGCGCCTTCTGCTTCCCGCGAACGCGCGCGACGGCGACGACCTCGCCGTCCTCGACGCTGAGCACGGGTCGGAGGTTCAGGAGGCCGCCGGCGATCGCCTGCGCCTTCCCGATCCGCCCGCCGCGCTGGAGGTACTCGAGCGTCTCGACGGTGAAGAGGACGTCGCAGCTTCGCGTGGAAACGGTCGATGAGAGCCGAGATCTCCTCATCCGTCGTCCCGCGCGCGAGCCTCCGCTGGATCGCATGCGAGAGCATCGCGATCGCGAGAGACGCGGTCATCGTGTCGACGACCCGCACCTTGTCGCCGATCTCGTGCGATGCGAGCTCCGCGCTCTGGAACGTCCCCGACACCTTCGACGACACGTGCAACGAGTAGATCCGCTCGTACGCGCGCGAGTTCCTCGTAGGCCGAGACGAAGTCCTGCGGCGTCGGCTGGGCGGTCGCGGGCGTCACCGGAGAGACGCGGAGCTTCTCGTAGAACTCGGCCGGGCCGAGCTCCACGTAGTCGCGGTACGTCTCGTCGCCGAACCGGACGTAGAGCGGGACGAACCGCATGTTCGGGAAGCGCGCGGGTGCGTCCGGGTAGTCCGACGTCGAGTCGAGGACGATCGCCGTGTTCTCGCTCGTCAGATTCACTGCTCACCTCCCGGCTGCTGCGCGGATCGCGGCGAGGAGCGCGTCGATCCCCTCGTCCTTCCGCACGAGCGCAGCGCCTGCGCTCGACGCGGCATCGTACTCGTCGCGGCCGGCGGAGGCGCTCAGGAAGACGACAGGCCCACTCAGCTCGCTCGCGACCGTGGCACCGTCGACGTCAGGCAGGCGGTAGTCGAGGACGACGACGTCCGGTTCGTGCTCGCGAGACGCCTCGACCGCGGACGCGCCGTCGCCGACGGCGGCGACGACATCGACGTCCGCTCGCGTGCCGAGGAGGAAGACGAGCGAGTCGCGATAGACCTCCGAGTCCTCGACCAGGAGGACGCGGATGGGCTCGGCCGGCTCCGTCACTGAGCGACGACGAGGAGCGGGTAGTGCGGCTGGCCGCCTTCGTGGACGTCGAGTGCCTCGAGGCCGGGATGACGCTCCTCGAGTGCGGTCAGCAAGCCGTCGAGCGGAGGCGCATCCTCGCCCGTGAGAATGGTGAGATAGGCTCTGGCCGCCGGCGAGGACGCGGTCGACGACCTCGTGCACGACTGTCTCCAGGTCGGGCCCCGAGACGACCGCGACGTCGTCGACGAGGCCGAGGTAGGCGCCCTCGCGGATCTCGACGCCGTCGATGTTCGCGTCGCGCGACGCGACCGTGATCTCCCCCGTGACCGCGCCTTCGAGCTCCTCGAGCATCGCCTGCTCGTTCTCGTCGGGCGAGGAGGTCGGCACGAACCTGCTCATCGCCGCGAATCCCGCCTGCACGGACTTCGACGGGATGACGCGGACCGCCTTCTCGCTCAGCGCTGCTGCCTGCTCGGCGGTGAGGACGACGTTCGAGTTGTTCGGGAGCACGAGGACCGTCTCCGTCGGCACGGCGTCGATCGCCTCGACGATGTCGGCCGCCGACGGGTTCATCGACTGGCCGCCCTCGATGACGCGTGTCGCGCCGAGGCTCTCGAACAGCCGCCGGTTCCCGCGCCCAGGACAGACGGCGACGAGACCGGTCTCGAGCGTCGCGACCGATGTGGGCCGCTCCTTCGAGAAGCCGCTCCTCGCGCTGCGCCGTCTGCACGTGCATGTTCGCGATCTCGACCCCCTCGACGACCCCGAGTGCCGTGCCGAGCGTGAGCGCGCGTCCGGGGTCGTCCGTGTGCACGTGCACCTTGAGGGCCGTCGAGTCGCCGACGACGAGCAGCGAGTCGCCGATCTCCTCGAGCTGGACCTCGAGGGCATCCTTGTCGAGCTCCTCGCCCTCGACGACGAAGACGGTGCAGTAGCGGTACTCGGAGAGCTCCTGGTGGATCGCGTCGAGGCCGAGCGACTCCGTCTCGACCGGTGCGTCTGGCAGCTCCTGCCCCGTCGCCCCGTGGACCATCCCACGCGCGATCTCGACGAGACCGGCGCCTCCGGCATCCACGACGCCTGCGTTGCGCAGGATCTCGAGCATCTCGGGCGTTCGCGCGAGGGCATCCTCCCCGCGCGCGAGAACCGCCTGCAGGAGCTCGTTGGGGTGGATCCCGCGGTGCTCCTTCCGCTCGCTCTCCTCGGCCATCTCGCGGATGACGGTCAGCATCGTCCCCTCGACCGGCCGCTTCACCGCGCGGTAGGCCGCGTCGCTCGCGCCGCGGAATGCCCGGCTCAGGAGCGACGAGCTCACGCCTTCGTGCCGGCCGAGCACCTCGACGAAGCCGCGCACGACCTGCGAGAAGATGACACCGGAGTTCCCGCGCGCGCCCATGAGCGCGGCGCGGGTCACGTCCTTCGCGACCGCCTCGCTGTCGGCGGCCGTCGATGCGTCCAGCGCCTCGACGATCGAGCGGAGCGTCAGGACGAGGTTCGTGCCCGTGTCCCCGTCGGGGACCGGGTAGACGTTCAGATCGTCGATCCTCCGGCGATGCGCTTCCAGGTTCTGAAGCGCGCTTCGCGCGAGATGTCGGACGAGCTCGAGCTCCATCAGTGTCGAACCCCGTCGATGTGGACCTCGAGCGACGCGATCGGAAGGCCCACCATCCGCTCGAGCTCGTACTGCACGCGTGAGCGCACGGTATCGGCGACCTCGGCCAGCCGCAGCCCGTGCTCGACGACCACGCGAAGCTCGACGACGAGACCGTCGTCGCGCAACTCGACGTCGACGCCCTTCTTGATCCCCCACGGCACGATCCGCGAGAGCCGCCCTCGACCGGCGAGTGCGACGACGCCGTAGCTCTCGGCGGCGGCTGCCCCGACGATCTGCGCGACCGCAGCCGGCGCGATCGCGATCCGGCCACGCTCGGTCGTGGCGATCACGAACGGCTCGCGCTCCATGAGCCGCGAGCCTACTAGGACTAAACGGCCTTCTGGACCTTGCCGGCCTTGAGGCAGCGCGTGCAGACGTAGGCCCGGGTCGCGTGGCCGTCGAGGATCACGCGGACGCGCTGGAGGTTGGGGTTGAAGCGGCGCTTCGTGGCGACCATGGAGTGGCTGCGGCTGTTGCCGAAGCCGGGCTTCTTCCCACAGACGGCGCAGATCTTGCTCATGAGCGGCTGCGGACTATAGCTACTCCGCAGCGGCACGAAGTTCCTATCGGAACTCCGTGCCGCGCGGAAATCCCTGAAGGCGCTCGCTTCGCGAGCGCTGTCGCGATGACGACTCGACGTCGAACCTAACGCGCCGCGGCCGCGCGGAGATGCGCGAACAGATCCGCCATCTCGAGCGCGCTGCGCACGGCCTCCGCGCCCTTGCCGACGCGCGCCTCCGCCTGCTCGACTCGATCCAGCGTCAAGACGCCGAACGAGACCGGGACGCCGGTCTCGAGGGCGGCGAGCTGCAGCCCGCTCGCAGCCTCGCTCGAGACGTAGTCGAAGTGCGGCGTGTCGCCGCGGATGACGCAGCCGAGCGCGACGATGCACGCGAAGCGCCGCGTCTTGGCGAGCGCCGTGGCGGCAAGCGGGAGCTCGAACGCACCCGGGACGACCATGATCGTGATCGCCTCTTGCCGGACACCCGCGGTGGACAGCTCGGCGAGCGCGCTGTCGAGCAGCTGGGTCGTCACGTCGCCGTTGAACCGAGACACGACGACACCGACCGCTCGCCGCCCCCCCTCGGCCACGCCCTTCGAGCACGGCGTATCCGTCCGGGATGTGGAGATCGCCTGCCGCGTGCTCCTGCGAGAGCTCGACGTGCATCGGCGTCTCGTCGATCTCGACCTCGCCTTCGTCGAGCTCGGCCTCGTCTGCGAGTTCGGCTTCGGACGCCTCGTCCGTCGACCTCCGTCTCGGTCTCTGTCTCTGTCTCGGTCTCTGTCTCGGTCTCTGTCCTCGGTCTCGAGACGACCGCCGACGGCTCCACGACCGGCTCCGCGGAGCTCGTGGCCGTCCCCCAGGCGGGCGCTGTCCTTCTCCTCCGACTCGTCACCCTCGACGTCGTCCTCGTCGTGATCGACCGGCTCGGCCTCGTCGGCCTCCTCGCTTGCCCAGTCGTGGAGCACGTTCTCGCTCGTCGAGTCGATGTCGCGGCTGCTCATTCCGGTTCCTCCGGCGTATCGCTCTCGAGACGGGCGCCCTGGTGGTGGAGCTTCGAGATCGTGTGGCCGAGCTTCTCACGTTTCGCAGCGAGATAGCGCGCGTTCTCGGCGGTGGGCTCGACCTCGAGCGGCACCTGCTCGACGACCGTCAGCCCGTATCCGTCGAGCCCGGTCAGCTTGCGCGGGTTGTTGGTCAGGATCCGGATCGTCGTCAGCCCGAGGTCGGCGAGGATCTGGTTGCCGATCCCCCACTCCCGTGCGTCCGGCGGAAACCCGAGTGCGAGGTTGGCCTCGACGGTGTCGAGCCCGTTCGCCTGCAGCTCGTACGCCCGAAGCTTGTTCAGGAGGCCGATCCCGCGGCCCTCCTGGCCCATGTACAGGACGACACCGCGCCCCTCGGCCTCGACGCGGGCGAGCGCCTGCTCGAGCTGGTCTCCGCAGTCGCAGAGGAGCGAGTGGAAGACGTCGCCCGTGAGGCACTCGGAGTGCACACGGACGAGCACGTTTTCGACCCCGTCGATCTCGCCCTTCACGAGCGCGACGTGCTGCTTGTTCGTCAGCTGCTCGCGGTACGCGACGGCGTGGAACTCGCCGTACTCGGTGGGGAGCCGAACGGAGACGACGCGCTCCACGAGCTTCTCGGTGCGCCGGCGGTACTCGATGAGATCGGCGACGGTGACCATCCGCAGGTCGTGGCGCTCGCAGTAGGCGACGAGGTCGCGCACGCGGGCCATCGTCCCGTCGTCGTTCATGATCTCGCAGACGACGCCTGCGGGAATCAGCCCCGCGAGTCGCGCGAGGTCGACGGCCGCCTCCGTCTGGCCCGAACGTTGCAGCACACCGCCGGGCTTCGAGCGGAGCGGGAAGACGTGCCCCGGTTGCACGAGGTCGTGCGCGACCGAGCTGGGGATCGATCGCGACCTGGATCGTCCGCGCACGGTCGTGGGCGGAGATTCCCGTCGAGACCCCTTCGCGCGCCTCGATCGAGACGGTGAACGCCGTGCCGAGAGGCGCCTCGTTGTGGTCCGTCATCGGTCTCAGCTCGAGCTCGTCGCAGCGCTCGGGCGTGAGGCAGAGGCAGATGAGACCGCGCCCGTGCGTCGCCATGAAGGCGATCGACTCGGGCGTGACGAACTGCGCGGCGATCGTGAGATCGCCCTCGTTCTCGCGGTCCGCGTCGTCGACGACGACGACGAAGCGCCCGGACCGGATGTCCTCGATCGCCTCCTCGATGGTGGTGAAGGGCGATGCCGTCTCCGGCGGTCTCAGGTCCATGGTCACGCGCGGATCGTAGCCCTCAGCGCGAGATCAATCGTTCGACGTACTTCGCGAGCACGTCCGCTTCGAGGTTCACACGCTGCCCGGGTCGGAGATCCGAGAGCGTCGTGACGGCGAGCGTGTGCGGGACGAGCGCGACGGCGAACGCGTCGTCGGCGAGCTCGGCGACCGTGAGCGACACGCCGTCGACCGTCACCGATCCTTTGACTACGCAGTACCGCAGGACACCTGACGGCGCCTCGACGAAGACGCGCAGCCCCTCTCCCTCCGCCTCGACCGACTGGATGCTGCCGACCGCGTCGACGTGACCCTGGACGTAGTGCCCGCCGAGCTCCTCGCCCGCTCGAATCGCCGGCTCGACGTTCACGCGTGTATCCGGCTCCAGGGCACCGAGCGTCGACCTGGCGATCGTCTCGGGGACGGCATGGAACGAGATCGATCCGCCCTCGATCCCCGTGGCCGTCAGACAGACGCCGTTGACGGCGACCGAGTCGCCTACTCCGGTCCGCGAGGCTGTCTCGGGCGCGCGCACGACGAGAGCTCTTCCGCCCCCGGCGTCGTCGGCGTCGACGACGACGCCGAGCTCGCGCACGATGCCCGTGAACACGACCTGAGCGTAACTAGGGCTCGTTGAGGTAGGCCTGGATCAGCACGTCGCCGCCGATCGGACGTGCCTCCATCCGCGTGAGCTCGAGCGGTCGCGGCAGCCCTTCGAGCATGCCCGGCCCCTCCCCCGACATGCGCGGCGCGACGAACACGAGGAGCTTGTCCACGAGGCCGGCCTCCAGAAACGCGGCGGCGAGCGTCGGGCCGCCCTCGAGGAGCACTGACTGCACGCCCTCGGACGCGAGCCGCTCGAGCTCCTCGCGAAGAGGACCGGCGTGCAGCTCGAGCTCGGAGTCGTCCGGTAGCGGGCCACTCCCGAATGCGATCCGCCGCGGCTGGCGGACGACGGGAACGTCGCGAGCGTCGAGCCGAGGGTTGTCCCAGCGCACGGTGCCCATCCCCACCGCGACGGCGTCCGACTGCGCGCGAAGGACGTGCACGAGTCTCCGCGAGTCCTCGCCCGTGACCCAGCGGGTGCCCGGGACGCGCACGTGGCCGTCGAGGGTCACAGCGACCTTGTAGGTCACGAACGGCCGCCCCGTCGAGACCCACGTTCGCCATTCCTCGATCTGCTGGCGGCACCGGAACCCGAGCTCGTCATCCGCGAGCTCGACGTGGACGCCCTGCTCGCGCAGCCGGTCCAGGCCTCCGCCGTGCTCTCGGATGTGGATCCAGTTGTCCCGCGACGACACGTGCGACGCCCGCCGCGAGCAGCGCCTCGACGCACGGCGGCGTCGTCCCGTGGTGCGTGCAGGGCTCGAGTGAGACGTAGACCGTCGCGCGCCGCGCGCGCCCGCCGGCTGCCTCCAGCGCGACGACCTCGGCGTGCGGGCCGCCCTTGCGCTCGTGCCAGCCCTCGCCGACGATCTCGTCGCCGGCGACGACGACTGCGCCCACGATCGGATTGGGATGCGTCGTGCCGCGTCCGTGCTCCGCGAGCTCGAGCGCTCGCTCAAGGAACCGAGCCTCCACGGCGCGGATCCTACGGTCCTCCGTACGCCCCCGAAATGCTCAGCCTGAGGAGGCCCGGCGGATCCTCAACGCACGATGAGGCGTGCGACGAAGAAGCCGGCCGTGCCGTGGACGTGCGGGAGCGTCTGGAGGAACTCGGGCCGACGGGGATGGCGGAATTGCGGCCACTCCTCTGTCAGCGTGGGATCGACTTCGAGCCCGGCGGCATCGACGACGTCCTCCGACTCCTCGGCGTTGATCGTGCATACGGAGTACACGAGCGCGCCGCCCGTGCGAACTCGCTCGGCCGCCGAACGCAGCAGCTCGAGCTGGAGCTTCGGAAGCGGCAGCGCACGCCAGCGCAGGTCGGGCCGGCGGTTCAAGACACCGAGCCCGGAGCAGGGGGCATCGACGAGGGCGCGATCGAACCCGGTGAGCTCCGCGGGAAGCTCGCGTCCGTCCGCGACGACGACGCGCACGTTCGGGGCGTCGAGCCTGCGCGCGGTCTCCTTCAGCTCACGCGCCCTCGCCTCGTTGATCTCGACGGCCGTGACGTCTCCGGCGAGCATCGTCGCCTTGCCGCCTGGTGCCGCACAGAGGTCGAGGGTGCGTTCGCCAGCGCGCGCCCCGACGGTGAGCCCGACGAGCTGCGAGGCGGCGCTCTGCGGCCAGATGCGCCCTTCGGCGAGCGCGCGCTCGTCGATTCGCGCCACATGCCGGGCGCCGGGGACATGCGGATCCGGCGTGCCCTCGATCTCGTCGCGTACGAGCCGAACGACCGTCGCGGCCGGCTCGTTCTGCGCCTGCATGAGTTCTCGGGCCGCATCGGCCCCGAGCTCGTCCCACCACGTCTCCGCAATCCAATCCGGGTACGAGTGCTTCAGACCGGCCTCACCCGGTGTCGAGTCCGAGAGGGAGTCGACAAGCGGGCGAATCCCGTCGGCAAGCCTTCGCAGGACGGCGTTCGTGAAGGCGACGGCCCGCTCGAGGCCCGCTCGACGGACGAGCTCGACCGACTCGTTCACAGCGGCGTAGCGCGCGACGCCGTCGACGAATCCGAGCTGGTACGCACCGAGCCGGAGTGCCGCCCGGACCGGCGGGTCGAGGCGTGCGACGCGACGACGGCCTAGGGTCTCGATCGCGTGATCGAGCGTGCGGACGCGCTGGACGGCGCCGTACGACAGCCGTTGTGCGAGCGAGCGGTCGCGCTCGTCCAGCGCGGCAGCCGCAGCCACCGTCCGCAGGGCACGGTCGGCGTACGCATCGTCCTCGAAGACGCGCAAGAGGACGTCGAAGGCCACGACGCGCGCCGGGCTTACCGTCGCAGGCCGCGAAGCCATGCCTCGTAGGCCATCCGCCGCCCGCCGTCCGGCTGCACCTCGAGCGGCTCGAACGACCCGTCGTGGGCGACGCGAGCACGCCAAACGGTGACCCCTCGTCCGTGGAGCTCCGCGCGCGCCCCGATGTGGGGAGAGAGCGCGCGGACGTGGTCGACGAGCTCGACGGCCGTACGCCCGAGGTCCAGCCGGCGATCCTCCGCCGTGATCTTCTCCGCGTAGGTCGGTTCCCCGACCTGGTCGCGGAAGGTCGGTGTCGGGTCGGAGAGGACACCGTCGAGCAGGTCCAGCGCCAGCTCGGCGGCCCGCTTGAACACTGCGCCGGCGTCCTCGTCGTGCGCGACCTGGAACGACTCCTGCGCGGCAACGGGACCGGCATCGAGCTCCTTCGCGAGCCGAATGATCGTGACCCCGGTATCGGTGTCCCCTGCCATCAGCGCCCGCTCGACGGGCGCAGCGCCGCGCCAGCGCGGGAGGAGGGACGGGTGCACGTTCAACCACAGCCGCTCGGCGAGGACGTCGTCGGGAACGATCACTCCGTACGCCACCGCGACCACGACGTCGGCGCCGAGGTCGAGCCCCGGTACGAGCCGGTCTGGCTCGAGGACACGGATGCCGAGCCCGGTCGCAGCCTCCTTCGCCGGCGACGGCGCGAGCTTCCGCCCTCTGCCGGCCGGTGCGTCGGGCCGCGTGAGAAGAGAGGCGATCTCGTGTCCCTCGGCGAGGCGCTCGAGCACGTCGGCGCCGAACGCCGCGGTTGCGGCGACCGCGATCCGTCGGGTCAACGCGCGCCGAGGACGGGCTGCGGCCTGAGCGCCGCGAGCGCCGTCCGCCGCGACTCGTCGTCCGTGCGATCGATGATGAGGACGCCGTCGAGATGATCGACCTCGTGCTGGACGACGCGGGCCGAGGCCGCGTCGAGCTCGAACTTGACGGGCTCGCTCTTCGTGTCCACTCCCTCGATCGTCACGGTCTTCGCACGCTCGACCGGAACGAGCACGCCGCGAAGCGACAGGCAACCCTCGTCGTCGACCTCGGTCTCGTTCGAGGAGCCGGTGATGACCGGATTCACGATCACGCGATCCTCCTCGTCGTGGGCGAAGACGAACAGTCGACGCAACACGCCGACCTGCGTCGCCGCGAGCCCGACGCCGTTCGCCTCGTGCATGAGCGCGGTCATCCGCTCGACGAGTCGCTCGAGATCGTCGTCGAACGTCACGACCTCGCGAGCCTTCATCCGCAGGACGGTGTCGCCGTACTGGCGAATCCGCGAGAGCGCGATCAGACGCCGCGCCTCGCGTTCGAGCTCCTGCTCGTCCTCCTCGTGAAGGTGATCGTGGTCGTGGTCGTGATCATGGTCGTGCTCGTGGTCGTGGTCGTGCTCATGGTCGTGCTCGTGGTCGTGGTCGTGGTCGGCCATGGCGCGGCGAGTCTAGCCGCCGCGCGCTGGCCGGTTCCATCAGCCGATGCCGGTCGTCTGACGCCCGATCTCGACGCCGGTCGAGTCGAGGGCGACGACCGCGATCGGTCCGATCCCCTTCTTCAAGTCCGACTTCTTGAAGCGGTACCCGAACGCCTTGAACTCGTCCGAGCCGACCTTCGCCTTCTTCAGCTTCACCGCACGCCACGACCCGTCGCTCATGACGACGCGCAGGCTGGCGACGTCGCCCAGAGCGAGACCGAACACGGTCGCACTCCGCACGTCTTCGGTGGCTGGTCCGCCGTCGTAGCTGAGCGTGAACGACAGCGGTCGGCCATTGAGGGGGTCGTCGATCGTGTTGCACCCACCCCCACGCTCCCGCGACGTCGCGGAGGGCGCTTCCCAAACGCAGAGGTGCCCCGTGTTCGTCAGCTGGGTGTAGACGCCGAGCCCTGGCGAGCCTTCTCCCGCCGCAATGTCGGCAACCTGCACGAGCGGCGCCTCGTCGATTGCGGCGGTGAGCGTGCTTCCGTCATCGAAGCTCGAGGCGACCACGGCACTCGCGAGCGCGCCCCCGACCACCGTGACGGCGAGTACGACGGCCCAACGGCTAGCGAACACTGCACTAGCGAACATTGCAGCTTCCCCAGAAGTAGGTGTGGGCCACACAGTGCGCCTTGAACGTCCCGCCGAACGGCGCGTACGTCTCGAGATAGTTGGACGTGCCCCGCTTCGTGTTGTACCAGCCGTAATTCGTGTTCTTGATGAACGTCACGGTCTTGTCGTAGCCCGATCCGTACGTCATGAAGTAGTTCGCGTACCAGTTCGAGCTGTACGTACTCGCGGCGCTTGCGCCGGGCGTCCACTGGCGCGGCGGCGCATACTGGTACGCAGCCAGGGCCGTGGAGGAGATCACGAGCGATGCGAGCACGATGGCCGTCATGGCGACCCGTCTCATCTGCAGCCTCCCTTTCCTCGAGAGCATCGAGATGCCGGTGTACCCCGTCGAGGAACGCCGCACAATTGGCCGAACCGGGCATGGCCGGTTCAGCCAGGTTTGTTAGAGAGACTGCGGATCCACGTCTACGACGGCACTCAGGCCGTCGCGCCGCATGGCCGGCGCGGCACGTGCGAGCACCGCCGCCGCACGGCTCGCGAGGGCGCGGGGAGCATCGGTCTTCGCCAGCAACCGAGCGCGATGGCGGCCGCGAAGCCGAAGGAGTGGAGCCGGCCCGAGCAGGCGCACCGACGGCGTCTCGAGCGCGTCGCGAAGCTCGCGTAGCGCCCGCGTGACGTCGCCCGGGTCAGGTCCTGAGACGACGACTGCAACAAGATGTGAAAACGGCGGGTAGGCCAGCTCTTCGCGCCGCTGCAGCTCCTGGGCGAGGAAGCCGGCGACGTCGTGCCGCACGGCGAACGCGAACGGCGTCGCGTCCGGCTGAAAGGTCTGTACGAGAACTCGACCCGGAGCATCGCGACCACTGCGGCCGGCGAGCTGGGTCACGAGCTGGAATGTTCGTTCCTCGGAGCGGAAGTCCGGGAACGCGAGCCCGGCATCGGCATCGACCACGGCAGCGATCTCGACGCCGGGGAAGTGATGCCCCGTCGCCACCATCTGCGTCCCTATCAGGGCAGCCGAGCGAGCAACCCTGAAGCGCTCGAGCGCGTCGCGGAGTGCACCCGGACGCGACGCCGTGTCTGCGTCGAGACGGATTCGCTCGAGGCCGGGGACCCGCCGAGCGAGCTCCGCCTCGAGGCGCTGTGTCCCGGCACCGATCCTCGCAAGCTCGACGGAGTTGCATTCGGGGCACGCAGCGGGCAGCTCGGCGGAGTAGCCGCAGTGGTGACAGTGCAGCCGTGAGTCGGAATGCAGCGTGAGCGCGATGTCGCAGCTTCCGCAGCGTCGGGTGGTCCCGCACGAGCGGCAGTGGAGCGCGCCCGAGAGGCCGCGACGGTTGAGCAGGAGGATCGCGCGGCCGCCACGGTCTGCCACCGCCGAGAGCTCTGCGAGCAGAGGCGCGGAGAGCGGGTAGCCCGCCTCGCGTCGGAGATCGACGAGCTTGACCGTCGGCATCGGCGCCCCGATCCGGGCGGGAAGCGCGAGTCGCTCGAGCCGTGCCCAGCTCTCGGCTCGGGGCGTCGCGCTGCCGTAGACGGCGACCGCGCCCTCGATCGCGGCCCGCTTCGCCGCGACCGTGCGCGCGTCGTAGCGTGGATCCGACTCCTGCTTGAAGGACGCGTCGTGCTCCTCGTCGACGACGACGAGCCCGAGCCTGTCAACAGGGGCGAAGACTGCGGAGCGAGCGCCGACGACCACTCTTGCCACCCCGGATGCGATTCGCTCGCGCTCGTCACGGCGCTCGGCGTCGGTGAGCGCCGAGTGCAGGACGGCGACACCGTCCCCGAACCGCGCCCGGAAGCGGCCGACGGTCTGCGGTGTCAGCGCGATCTCCGGAACGAGCACGATGACGCCGCGGCCCCTCTCGAGCGCTGCCGCGGCCGCCTGGAGGTACACCTCCGTCTTCCCGCTCCCCGTCGGACCGTGGAGGAGGACGTGGCCGCCCGCGACGTCGAGCGCCGCCACGATCCGTTCGACGGCGTCGCGCTGCGCGGATGTCAGCGTCTCGGGCTCGAGCTCGCCCCCCAGCGAGTCCCGAGCCGCGGGCCCCCGCAGGGGCCCGCGGCGAGCCCGTTCGAGCGGCGCGACGAGCGCCAGCGCGCGTGCAGGCGTCGAGCCGTAGTAGTCGGCGAGCCACAGCGCCAGCTCGACGAGCGACGCCGGCACCCGATCGACGACCGCGCCGGCATCCGCGACCTCGACGCCGGCCGGCGCAGCCACACCCGTCTCCACGACCACCCCGCGGACCCTGCGAGCGCCGAGAGTGATCGAGACGACATCGCCCTGCCCGACGCCGTCGGGGACCGCGTACGTGAACGACCGCGCGAGCGCACGCGCCGTTACCAGTGGAAACACCGCTGCGAGAGGCATCGCCGGCGAGCGTACCGCCGGCCGTCGGCCGAGAAGAGCTGCGCGCCGACGTCGACCGATTCCAGGCCGAGCGGAAGTCGGATGATCGTCCTGCCCGCGATCGCGGCGAGGAGCACGATGTGACTCGAGCTCACGTCAGGCGGATCTACACCGACCGTGCAAGGTCCGCCATACACACGCGCGTGTCTAGACTCGGTGCATGGCCCAGCCGCACGGCCACTCGGTCGACGAGTACCTGGAGACGATCTACTTCCTCGCGTTCCCGATCGGCGAGTACCGCCCCGCCACAGGATCGACCGCGATCGCGTCCCGTGTCGCGGAGATGCTCGGCGTCTCGCGAGCTTCGGCCGGCGAGATGCTCAAGCGCCTCGAGGTCGAGGGTCTCGTCGAGCGCGGCGAGCAGAAGGAGGCGATCCTCACGCCGGAAGGGGCCGAGCGCGCCAGGCGCGTCGTTCGCAAGCACCGCATCATCGAGCGTTTCCTCACCGACTTCATGGGCTACACGGCGGCCGAGTCGCACGTCCACGCCGACGAGCTCGGTGACACCTTCACCGACGAGATGATCGAGCGGATCAACGACCGTCTCGGCGGCCCTGACCGCTGCCCGCACGGCTGGCCGGTCGACACGGAGTTCGAGCAGGCCGAGAACGCCGAGCTCGTCGCGCTCGCCGAGCTCGAGGTGGGCCGCGACGGGCACATCGTCCGTCTCGCCGAGCACGACGGCGACCTCCTCCACTGGTTCTACGACGAAGGACTCGTACCGGGCTCGAAGGTCGCGATAGTGTCCGCCCAGCCGGCGGCGGGCCAGCTCACGATCGCGCTGGAAGGCGCCGAGCGCGCGATCAGCGAACGCGCGGCGGACGGGATCTACGTCCGCGCCGCGTAGGCCCTTACGAATCACTCACGGTCTCCACACACAGCGCTGCCAGGATGCGGCCCGCAAACAGGGGGAGCGGGAAAAGGAGACCGGAACAGATGAGACTGAATCGACACACGGTCGGCGCGTTCGCCGCGACTGCGGCCCTACTCGTCGGCGGCGGCGCGGCGCTCGCGGCCCCGGAAGGTGACGGCGACCGAGGCGCGAGATGCGAGGCGCTCCTCGCCAAGATCGCCGAGCAGCGTGGGGTCACGGTCGAGCAGTTGACGGCCGACGTCAAGGCGCGTCTGCTCGCTCGCATCGACGCAGCCGAGAAGGCGGGCCGAGCCTCGCCGGAGCGGGCCACGAAGCTGCGCGAGCGCGTGGCCCAGGCCAGCCTTTGCAGAGCTCGTCACCACGTGAAGGCGCGGTTCGTCCCGCGCGGCATGCTGCGTGCAGCAGCCGAGTTCCTCGGCCTCGATCGTGAGGAGCTGCGCGCGCAGCTCCCGGGCACGTCGCTCGCCGCGCTCGCCGAGAGCCAGGGGAAGCGCGTATCGGCCCTCGAGGCTGCGATGGTCGCGCCGGCCGAGCACCGCCTCGCGAAGGCGGCTGCGAGCGGGAGGATCACGCCCGTTCGGGCCCGCGCCGTGCTCGACAGGCTCGAGCAGGCGGCGGACAGGCTCGCGAAGCACGTCTTCTCGAAGAGGTAGCCGAGCGCCGGAGGAGCGCACTCAGGACGAAAGGCCCGCTGGCGGGGCGGGCCTTTCGTCTGGAGGGCAGTCGATCGGAGGGAGTTACTCCACCCTCGATCCAATGGCACGGACGTGAGAACGCCCTGTGAGTTCTCTAAGAGTTGCCTAAGAGAGCACAAGTTTCTTGCGCAAGGCAGGAATCTGCGAGTGCAGATTCCTGCCGCGAGACCCCTGAAGGCGGCCGCTCCGCGGCCGCATCGGATCGAATCTTCTTTCGCCTAGACGGGGGTCTCGCTCAGGAGGCCGGCCGCGGCGCGCAAGGCGTCGGCCTTGTCGGTTCGCTCCCACGAGAAGTCGCGGTCGTCGCGGCCGAAGTGCCCGTACGCGGCCGTCTTCGCGTAGATCGGGCGCGTGAGGTCGAGGTCCCGGATGATCGCGCCCGGCCGCAGGTCGAAGTGCTCGGCGACGAGCTCTTCGATCCGCGCGATCGGAGCCGACTCGGTCCCGAAGCACTCGACGTTGACGCTCATCGGGTGCGCGACGCCGATGGCGTATGCCACCTGGATCTGGCACCGGTCGGCGAGCCCTGCCGCGACGACGTTCTTCGCCACGTACCGCGCCGCGTAGGCGGCCGAGCGGTCGACCTTCGTCGGGTCCTTGCCGGAGAAGGCGCCGCCACCGTGCGGCGCAGCGCCGCCGTACGTGTCGACGACGATCTTGCGGCCCGTGAGGCCCGTATCGCCCATCGGCCCCCCGATCACGAACTTGCCGGTCGGGTTGACGTAGAGGAAGTCCTTCGCGCTCAGACGACGTGTGTCGAAGAGGCCGCGGGCGTCGGAGTTCAGGATCGGCTCGACGACGTGCTCGAGCAGGTCGGGCCTGAGCAGCGTCTCGACGTCGAGGCCGTCGCGGTGCTGCGTCGAGATGAGGACGCGCTCGACCTCGACCGGCCGCTGGATGCCGCGCTCGTCGACCTCGTAGCGGATCGTCACCTGCGTCTTCCCGTCCGGGCGCAGGTACGGCAGCACGTTCGCCTTGCGGACCTCCGCGAGCCGCTTCGCAAGCTTGTGCGCGAGCATGATCGGCATCGGCATCAGCTCGTCCGTCTCGTGGGTGGCGTATCCGAACATCATTCCCTGGTCGCCCGCGCCGAGGAGGTCGAGCGGATCGGTATCGCCGTGCTGCGCCTCGTACGAGGCGTCCACGCCCTGCGCGATGTCGGGGGACTGCCCGTCGATCGCGACGACGACGCCGCACGTCTCGAAGTCGAAGCCGTACTTGGCGCGCGTGTAGCCGATCTGCGCGATCCGGTCGCGAACGACGGACCGGATGTCGACGTAGGTCTCCGTCGTGATCTCGCCGGCGACGACGACGAGCCCGGTCGTGATCAGCGTCTCGCAGGCGACACGGCCATTCGGATCATCGGCGAGGATCGCGTCGAGGACCGAGTCCGAGATCTGGTCCGCGACCTTGTCGGGATGGCCCTCGGTGACCGACTCCGACGTGAACGAGAACGTGCGCGCCGCCATGACTCGAAGCCTAGCGACGCTGAGCGCAGCGTCTACTCGGTCGTCGGAGCACGGCTCATGAGCTGCCCGACAAGATCGGCGAGCGACGTCCCCTCGAGCACGGCGCACACGCCTTCCGTTATCGGGAGCTCGATCTCGAGTCGGCGCGAGAGATCCCGCAGCGCCGGCGCCGTGGTCAGCCCCTCGACGACCATGCCGATTTCCGCGGCGGCCTCGTCGGGCCGCGCGCCACGCGCGATGAGCTCCCCCGCGCGACGGTTCCTCCCCGACGGCGACCAGCAGGTGACGATGAGGTCACCCATGCCCGCGAGGCCCGCGAAGGTATCGGGACGAGCCCTTGCCGACTCCGCGAGCCGGCGCATCTCGGCGAGCCCGCGGGCGACGAGCGCTGCCTTCGCGTTGTCGCCGAGCGACAGCCCGTCCGCGCCGCCGGCCGCCAGCGCGATGACGTTCTTCGCGGCCGCGCAGAGCTCGACGCCGACGATGTCGTCGCTCACGTAGACGCGGAACAGGATCGAGTGAACGGCGACCTGAACTCGGACTGCGAGCTCGAGGTCGTCGCTGGCGACCACCGCCGCAGCCGGGAGACCTTGGATCATCTCGTCCGCGATGTTCGGCCCGGAGAGGACGGCGACCGCGCGACCCGAGACGAGCGTCGACAACCTCGCCCCCGTCGCCGGATCGAGGCCCTTCGTCAGGCTCAGGACAGGCGCAGCGCCGGGAAGCGCGCCGACCACGTCGCCGAACACGCGGCTCGGAACGGCGACGACGACGAGCTCCGCGTCGGCGATCGGTGCTTCGGCGATCGTCGCAGCGTCGACCCCGCTGAGGTCGGCCCGCTGCGCGTACCGCGGGTTCCGCCCCGTCGCCGCGATCGCCTCGACCTGCGCGGGGTCGCGCGCGGCGAGCGTCACCTGGTGGCCCTTGTCGCGCAAGACGCACGCGAACGCGGTGCCCCACGACCCCGCCCCGACGACGACGACCTTCACTCCGAGGTCACGAAGTCGATCGAGACAGGGACGCCCTCGAGGCTGAATCGTGCCCGCAGCTCGTTCTCGACCCAGTAGCCGTAGTCGCGCGTGACGAGGCTGCGGTCGTTCACGAAGAAGCGGAAGCGCGGCGGCCGCGAGCTCACCTGTGTGCCGTAGAGCAGATTCAGCCGCCGGCCCCGACGGCCAGGCGGCTGGCGGGCCTCGCGGAGCTCCTGCAGCACCTTGTTCAGCTGTGCGGTCGGGATCCGACCGGCGTACTTCTCGAAGACCGCCTCGACGAGCCCGAGGAGCCGCTCGAGCCCTCGTCCAGTGTGGGCGGAGACGGCGATCAGCGGCGGCCGTTGACGGATCCGGGCGAGGATCTGCGGCCGAACCTCCTCGAGTCGGATCTCGGTCACGTCCCACTTGGAGAAGACGACGATCGTCGCGCACTGCGCCTTTCGCGCGACGTCCGCCACAGCGAGATCCTGCTCGACGACACCCTGGCTCGCATCGATCAGGACGAGTGCGACGTCCGCGCGCTCGGCGGCCTGGAGCGCACGGAGCTCCGAGTAGTACTCGATGCCCTGGCGTTGCTTCCGCTTGCGCCGCAGGCCTGCCGTGTCGACGAGGACGAACGTGCGGTCGTCCCTCTGCAGCACCGTGTCGATCGCGTCGCGCGTGGTTCCCGGCACCTCCGAGACGATGACCCGCTCGCGCCCGAGGAGCGCGTTCAAGAGTGACGACTTGCCCACGTTCGGGCGGCCGAGGATCGCCACCTTGACGGCCTCGTCCCCGACGGGACGCTCTCCGCGGCCGGGGAGGCGGCTGACGATCTCGTCGAGCAGGTCGCCCGAGCCGTGCCCGTGCAGCGCCGAGATGGGGATGGGGTCGCCGAGGCCGAGCCGATGGAACTCGAGCGCCTCGAGGTCGCGACGCGGGTCGTCGAGCTTGTTCGCGAGGACGAGCACCGCCCGGCGCGACGCGCGCAGGATCTCCGCGAGCTCCTCGTCGCCGGGGGTCACGCCCGCCCTGGCATCGACGACCAAGAGCACGAGGTCGGCCTCCTCGATCGCCTCGCGGGCCTGCGCGGCGATCTGCTTCCCGAACGGCCCCGCATCCTCGCGATCGACGCCGCCGGTGTCGATGAGCCGGAACGTCGTGCCGGACCACTCGCAGAGGAGCTCCTTGCGATCGCGCGTGACGCCCGGCGTCTCGTGCACGACGGCGGTGCGGGTCTCGGTGAGGCGGTTGATGAGCGTCGACTTGCCGACGTTCGGGAAGCCGACGATCGCAACGGTGCCGGCGATCTCGACGTCGTCGGCGACGGTGTTCACGACGGAGGGGTGGCGTCGCGCGGCCGCCCGAGCTCGTGGATCTGCGCGAGCCACTCCCAGAGCCGGCGGATCTCGCGCTCGATCTCGACGGAGGCCTCCTTGTAGCCCTTGCCCCCGCGCGGGAGCCCTTCGAAGGTCAGCGGAGTGCTCCAGGCGACCGAGACGGGCTTGAAGCTCCCGAGCCGCCACTCGTAGGAGCCGTAGATCGCAGCGCAGCTGACGGGAGCGTCCTCGTTGATCGCGACCATGGCGGCGCCGGGTTGAACGGGCCCCGGGACACCCGCGCGCTGCCGCGTCCCCTCGACGAAGAGCCCGAGCGCATGACCGGAACGAACGATCTCGCGCATGGTCCGCACCGCGTCGCGATCCGACTCTCCCCGCCGCACGGAGAAGGCTCCGAACGACCGCATGAGCTGGCCCAGCCCCGGGACGCGATGCGCTTCGACCTTCGCCATGAAGTAGAGCGTCCTCGGACTCGCAGCACCGAGCGCGGGCGGATCGATCCAGCTGAAATGGTTCGACGCGACGACGAGCCCACCCTCGAGCGGCACGCGTTCCGCACCGAAGACGCGGAGCGGCGCAGCGATCTTCACCGCCGTCCCGATCGTGGCGCGTCCGACCGCCCAGATCGCATCCGTCCGATTCACCGCCTCGCCTCCACGAGCTCCGCGATCCGATCGACGACCTCGTCGATGGTGAGCGCGGTCGTGTCCAGGAGGAATGCATCCTCCGCGGGCCGCGTGTTGACGGCGTCACGCTCGTCGCGGGCGCGGAGATCGGTCGCGAGCCTGTCCGCCTCCGCTCCGGGCCGCTCGGCGACGCGCCGCCGCGCACGCTCGTCGGGGTCCGCGAGCAAGAACACCTTCACGTCTGCGTCCGGCGCGACGACGCTTCCGATGTCGCGTCCCTCGATGACCGAGTCTCCTCCCACCGCGAGCGAGCGCTGCCGCTCGCGCATCACCGCACGCACCTCCGGGTGACACGCCACCGTCGCAACGAGCCGGTCGATCTCCGCGTCCCGAATCGCAGCGGTGACGTCCTCGCCGTCGACTTCCACGCGGCCGTTCTCGCCGAAGGAGACAGGGTGCTCGAGCGCGAGCGCAGCCAACGCCGCGCCGTCGGAGACGTCGGCTCCGTCACGGCGCGCGAGCCACGTCAGCGCGCGGTACATGGCGCCGGTGTCCAGATGGCGGAACCCGAGCCGCCGCGCGAGCGTCGAGGCAACGGTGCTCTTTCCCGAGCCGGCTGGCCCGTCGATGGCCACGATCATGTCGCGGGAGGGTAATTAACGGGCACCACGGGCGACCTGGTCCAGGACGTCGAAGAACCCGGGAAAGCTCGTGGCTGCGGCCTCCGCTCCGCGCAACTCGACGCCTTCGCGCGACGCGACCCCCACGACCGCACCGAGCATGGCCAGTCGATGGTCCCCTCGGGAGTCCACGACGCCCCCGCGAAGACGCGAGGGGACACCCTTGATCCGAAACCCGTCCGGCGTCGCCCGGATGTGCCCACCGACCCGCCGGAGCTCCTCCACGACCGCCTCGATTCGGTTCGACTCCTTCGCGCGCAGCTCCTCTGCGCCACGCACGACGGTCTCCCCGCGTGCATGGCACGCGGCGACCGCGAGGATCGGCAGCTCGTCGATCAGCGACGGGACCTCCTCCGCAGAGATCGTCGCGCCGACGAGCTCGGACGCGCGAACCTCGACGTCGCCCCCAGGCTCGCCGCCGATCGAGCGCCTGTTGTAGATCGCGATCCGCACACCCATGCGCTGGAGGACGTCGAGCAGCCCAGCTCGGCGCGGGTTGAGCCCGACCCCGTGCACGGTCACGGCCGATCCCGGGACGATCGCCGCCGCGACGAGGAACGGCGCCGCCGACGAGATGTCACCGGGAACCTCGACATCGGGAAGCATCAGCGATTCGCCGCCCTCGACGGTCACGCTCGACGGCCTGCGCGTCACTCGTGCTCCGGCTGCCTCGAGCATGCGCTCCGTGTGATCGCGCGTCGGAACGGGCTCGACGACCGTCGTCGAGCCGGCGGCCTGGACGCCTGCGAGGAGGATCGCCGACTTCACCTGGGCGGACGCGACCGGGAGCTCGTAGTCGATCGCGCGCAGCCTCGCGCCCTCCACCACGAGCGGCGCGTGGCCGTCCGTCGTCTCGACCGTTGCGCCCATCCGGCGCAGCGGCTCCGCGATCCGCTCCATCGGCCGCGACGAGAGCGACGCGTCACCGACGAGCTCCGTTCGCCCGTCCTGGCCGGCGAGCAGGCCGGCGATGAGGCGCATGAGCGTCCCCGCGTTGCCGCAGTCGATGGGCACGCTCGGAGCTCGCAGGCCGCGCAGCCCCACTCCGCGAACCCGGAGCGTGTCGACGTCGTCCTCGATCACCTCGACGCCGAGCGCGCGCACCGCGTTCATCGTCGCCTCGGTGTCTTCGGACCGGCCGAATCCCGTGACCCGCGTCTCGCCCTCGCAAACCGCGCCGATGAGGACGGTTCGATGCGAGATCGACTTGTCGCCGGGCACGGCGACGTGGCCGTCGAGGGCGGAGACGGGCTCGATGCGCACGATCGGGACCCTATGTCCCGCCGACGGCGAGCCGCGGGTCCAGGGACAATCGCGCGATGCGCATCTTCTCCGGGATCCAGCCGACGGGCGCGAAGCACCTCGGAAACTACGCCGGCGGCTTCCGGCAGTACGCCGCGACGCAGGAGCAGGGCGAGGCGTTCTTCTGCATCGTCGACCTGCACTCGGTCAGCGTCGAGCACGACCCCCAGGAGCTCCGCGCCCGCACGCTCGACCTGTTCGCGATGCTCGTCGCGACGGGCCTCGATCCCGAGCGGTCGACGATCTTCGCCCAGAGTCACGTGACGGCGCACGCCGAGGCGAACTGGCTGCTGGCGTCGGTCACGAGCTTCGGCGAGCTGCGCCGCATGACGCAGTTCAAGGAGAAGTCCGAGGCGCAGGAGTTCGTCTCCGCGGGCCTGTTCACGTACCCGGTGCTCCAGGCGGGCGACATCCTGCTCTACCAGACCGACGTCGTCCCGGTCGGGATCGACCAGCGCCAGCACATCGAGCTCACACGCGACGTCGCGGAGCGCTTCAACTCGCGCTACGGCGAGACGTTCACGCTCCCGCGCGGCGTCTACCCCGAGGTCGGCGCGAAGATCACGGACCTGCAGGAGCCGGAGAAGAAGATGTCGACGACCGGCGGGACCGAGAATGGGACGATCTACATCCTCGACGTCCCCGACGAGATCCGACGCAAGTTCAAGGTCGCAGTAACGGACTCCGGCCGCGAGATCCGGCACGCCGAGGACAAGCCGGGCGTCTCGAACCTCATCGAGATCATGACCGTCTCCACCGGCGACTCGATCGCGGAGATCGAGAGCCGCTACGACGGGCAGGGCTACGGCACGTTCAAGAGCGAGGTCGCCGAGTCGGTCATCGCGCTGCTCGAGCCCTTCCAGACGCGATTCCGTGAGATCCGAGAGGACGATGCGGAGCTCCGGCGGCTCCTCGCTCTCGGAGCCGAGAAGGCGCGCGAGGCATCGCACCCGACGCTCGACGCGATGTACGAGCGCATGGGCTTCGTACAGCCCAGCTAGAGGTTCACCGAACGACGAAGAGCGGCTACCTCGTCGGCCGTGAGCTCGCGCCACTCGCCTGCCTGCAGCCCATCGAGGTCGAGGCCCGCGTACCGCGAGCGGTGCAGGCGCCGAACGGGGTGGCCGACCGCCTCGCACATGCGCTTGACCTGGTGCTTGCGGCCCTCGTGCAGCGTGAGCTCGACACGACTCGGACCGAGGCGCCGTGCGCCCGCAGGAGACGTAAGGCCGTCCTCGAGCTCGACACCTTCGCGTAGGCGCGCGAGCCCGTCGCGCGACGGCGACCCCTCGACCTCGGCCTCGTAGACCTTCGGCACGCCGTAGCGAGGGTGTGCGAGCCGATGCGCGAGGTCGCCGTCGTTGGTGAGGAGGAGAGCGCCCGTCGTGTCGGCGTCGAGACGTCCGACCGGGACGATGCGCGGCTCGTCCGGGACGAGCTCGACGACGGTGCGCCGACCCTGCGGATCGCGCGCCGTCGTGACGACGCCGGCCGGCTTGTGCAGGAGCACGTGGGCCAGGTGCTGACGCTGCACGCGCGTACCGTCGACCTCCACCACGTCGTGTCGCCCAACGACGGTGTTGAGCTCGCCGAGCGCGCCGTTGACACGCACACGCCCGGCGCGGATCAGCTCGTCGGCCCGGCGGCGGGAGGCAACCCCGGCGCGCGCGAGGTAGGCGTTGAGGCGCATGCGGCCATTCTGGCTAGGGTGTTGCGGCCTTGAGCCAGATCGACGCGTGGAAGGACTCACTCGCGGAGCTCGCCGTCTTCGGAGCGAACGTCCAGCCCGGGCAGCTCGTCGCGATCACGAGCTACATCGGCAAGGAGGACGTCACCCGTCGGATCACGCGCGCCGCCTACGAGCGGGGCGCGAAGTACGTGGACGTCCTCTACTTCGACCAGTGGCTGAAACGCGAGCGCATCTCTCACGCCGCGGAAGACACTCTCGACTTCGTCCCGCCCTGGATGTCGGATCGCCTGAACTACCTCTCCGACGAGCACGCTGCGCGCATCTCGCTGTCGGGCCCGCACGCGCCGCGTGCGCTCGAAGGGCTCGATCCGGCACGCGCCGGGCGCGATCTCCTCCCATATCTCCCCGAGACGGGCGAGGTCGTCAACCGGATGACGACGAGCTGGAACATCGTGCCCGTCCCCACGCCGTCGTGGGCCGAGCTCGTCTACCCCGACCTCGACGTCGAGGATGCGTACGAGCGACTGTGGCAGGACATCGCGCACATCTGCCGACTCGACGAGGACGATCCGAGCGAGGCGTGGATGAAACGATCCGCCGAGCTGAAGGCCAACGCCCAACGGCTCACGGATCGACATTTCGACGCGCTGCGCCTCCACGGTGCGGGGACCGATCTCACGATCGGCCTGTTCCCGTCGGCTCACTGGGCTGCCGGAGACCTCGAGACGGTCGACGGTCGACGGCATTCGCCCAACATCCCGACGGAGGAGGTGTTCGGCACACCGGATCCGGAGCGCGTCGAGGGATACGTCTCGGCGACGATGCCGCTCGAGCTCTCGGGGTCGATCATCGACGGGATTCGGATCGAGTTCGCGGGCGGGCACGCCGTGAAGATCGACGCAGCCTCCGGAGCCGAGGCACTGCGCGCGGTCACGGCGCGAGACGACGGGGCGTCACGCCTCGGCGAGATCGCGCTCGTGGACGGCGAGGGCCGCATCGGGCCACTCGGGCGCGTCTTCTACGACACGCTCATCGACGAGAACGCCGCGAGTCACATCGCGCTCGGCGCCGCCTACGAGCACCCCGTGGACGACCCGGCGGAGCGAGCGCGAATCAACAAGAGCAAGGTGCACGTCGACTTCATGATCGGGAGCCCCGAGCTGAACGTCGATGGGATCACGCGGGACGGCGAGCACGTTCCCGTGCTTCGAAACGGCGCCTGGCAGCTGTGACGGCGCCTTAGGAGGCTCGCGCTTCTGCGACCTCGAGCAGCCGCTCGCGCAGCTCGGCCGAGTCCGCGCCGAGGTCGTCGAGGCGTGGCAGTGCCGCGAGGCTCTCGAGCCCGAAGACCCGCTCGAAGAGCGGCGTCGTCCGATAGCGGACGGCTCCGCCGGGACCGTGTTCACGACCCGCCTCCGAGATGAGCCCGCGCTCGACGAGGCTCGCGACGGCCGAGTCGGCGGCGACGCCGCGGATCCGTGCGATGTCGGGGCGGGAGCACGGCCCGAGGTACGCGACGATCGCGAGCGTCTCGAGAGCGGCCTGCGACAGGCCGCGCTCGACCGGCTGCTCGAACAGGCGCGCGCACGCAGCGGCCGCCTCGCGGCTCGCGCGGTACGCGTAGCCGCCGGCGACCTCCTCGAGCACGATGCCGCTGCGACCTTCCGAATAGCGCTCGCGGAGAAGGCCGATCGCGGTCTCGACGCGCTCCGGATGGTCCTCCGTCGCCTCGCACAGCTCGTCGATCGAGAGCGGAGCCGACGCGACGACGAGGAGCGCCTCGACCGCCCTCGCGAGACGGTCGACCGGGTTGGCGGAGATCAGGCGGAGCGTGCTTTCCATTCGGAGATCCTTTCGCTGTCGGCTCTCGAAACCCTTATCGGGGCGAACGGGGCGGCCTGACCGAGATCGACCTCACCCGACTTGCGTAGCTCGAGCAAGGCGAGGAGGGCGACTGCCTGCTCGATGCGCGACAGCCCCTCCACCTCGGTGTCGAAGTCGAAGAGGCGGCGCCGGGAGAGCAGCGCGCGAAACCGCTCGAGGAACTGCGAGACCGGCGGGAAGCGGAGCGCCATGTGCCCAAGGGACACGGTTGGGGGAGGGACGGCGAGCACGCGGAGCGCCGCGCCGAGCGCTTCGGGATCCTGGGGTGCCAGCTGCCGCTCGGCTCGCGGCGCGAACGGTGCCGGCCCGAGCCTGAAGAACCGGTCCTGCTCGGTGCCGAGGCGCTCGAGGAGCCAGACGGCCGCCTCCTTCATGCGCCGGTACTCGGCGAGACGCCGTGCGAGCTCCTCCGCGGCCTCCTCGGGCTCGAGCTCGCCGAGCTCCGCGGCCTCCTCGGGGAAGAGCCCTCTCGCCTTCAGCTCGAGGAGCGCCGAGACGAGGACGAGGAACTCCCCACACGCCTCGAGGTCGAGCTCGCTTACCTCGCGCCCGCGGGGCGCCTCTGAGGTGTCGAGCGCGGAGGGGACAGTGCTCTGCACGGCCCCGGAAGCGATCGGCATCTCAGAGGCGTCAGGCGTCGGCGAAGCCGGGCTTTGCCCGGCGAGAGCCGACGCCGGCCGAGGGGGCGAGGGCCGCGCAGCCATGTGCTCCACGAACGCGAGCACGATGGCCGCGATGTCGATCTCCCGGGGCTCGAGCTCCTCCTTGAGGAGGAGCGTCAGAAGGAGGTCGAACGGTCCCTCGAACGCGTCGAGTGAGAGCTCGAGCTCCCGCACGGGCATCGGCAGCACGGGCGGAGGCTAGCCGCGCTGCCGGACGCGTCGGCTCGCTCTAGCGCAGCGAATTGGCGATGTCGACTGCCTCGCCGGGAGTGAGGTCGCCCTCGAGTCGGAACGTTCGGCCCTTCTCCTCCCAGAGAAGGACGTCCTGCGCCAGCCGCACGGTCTCGTGGACGGGGAGGCCGTTCTCGTCGACGAGGAACAGCTCGTGGGGCTCGCCGCTCAGGAAGTAGGCCGGCCCGCCCCGAACGATGACCGTCTCGACACTGGTGCCCGCACCGACGAGCTTCTTGAAGATGAACGGCCCGTCGATCGAGAGCTGCGGTGTCTGCGCGAGGAGGAGCCGCACAGCATCCGGGCGTCCGTAGAAGAACCACACCGTGCCACGCGTCCCGAGGTAGACGCGATCAGGCTTCTCGTCGAGCTCGAGAAGGTCGATACCGCCGCGTCGCTGCGCCTCCGCGAGCGACACACGCTCACCCAGAGCGAGCTCGAGGTCGAGCTCCGAAAGCTCGGGCACGACTGGGGGAAGCTCGTCCACGACCTCGATGCGCGCGGCACCGATGTGGAAGAAGCGAAGGAGCGCGGAGCGCGCGTCCGGAATCGCGAGCGCCGCGAGCAGCCCGGCCGCGAGGACGACGGCGAGCGCGAGAGCAAGCCGTCAGCCGCGGCGACCTCGTGGGGCGCTCGAGCGCGCGGAGCACACGCGACTCCAGGTTCGGCGCCTCGGGGACGTCGAGCTCGTGACCGAGGGCGACGAGTGCCCGCTCGAGCTCGCTCATGGGGCGTCCTCCGTCCCTGTAGTCATGGCTCCACCTCACTTCGGAGACGCTCGAGCGCCCGCGCAGTTCGCGACTTCACGGTCCCGCGCCGGACGCCGAGCACGTCCGCGGTCTCCGCCTCGCTCAGCTCGAGGAAGTAGCGGCACGCGAGCACGTCGCGGTCTCGATCGTCGAGACGATTCACGGCCGCCAGCAGCTCGTGGCGTTGCTCGTCGTGGAGAGCAAGAGCCTCCGGAGACGGGACCGCGTCTCCGGAGGCCACTTCGGCGGCCGCGCGCAGCCCGAGAGCCTCACGTCGCGTCCCCGACCGGCGCCGGTTGTGCGCCTCGTTCGCGACGATGCGAAGCAGCCACGGTCGGAACTCGGCGCCCGGTCGAAAGCGCGGCAGCGCCCTCCACGCCTTGACGAACCCGGTCTGCGTCGCCTCCTCGGCGTCGTCCGCCGAGCCCGTGAGCAGGTACGCCGTGCGGAAGGCGATGCCCTGGTACGCGCGCACGAGCTCCGCGTACGCGTGCTCGTCCCCGCGCTTCGCGCGCTCTGCGAGCACGGCATCGCTCGGCGGCCGGTCCTCCACCGACCATTTCTACACCGCCCCGGGCACCGCGGTTCCCGCGGACTCAGCCGCTCGCCGGCGTCAGCCGCCGTGGCCCGGCGCGCCACGAGGGCTCCGACGATGCCGAGGACGGCGAGGGCGAGGACGCCGAAGCCGATGCCGGGCAGGGGCTCGCCTCCACCACGCGGCCCGGCCTCGCCGATCGCGACCGGCCCGTACGTCACCTGCGAGTCGCCGAATCCGCTCAGGATCGTGACCCGCCAGTCACCCGCAGACGGGAACACGACGTCCGCGTGGTAGACGCCGGGCTCCGAGCCTGCGGTCGCGGGGAACTCCGTCGACTCGCCCGAGACGGTCTCCTCGATCATCACGACCGGCTGCAGCCCCTCCAGCGGGGTGATCCCGTGCTGCTTGACGAAGATCGTCGGCGTCCAGGTTCCCCCCGCAGCCGTTCCGTCGGGCAACGGCTCGAAGCCGACCGACGCCCACCCTCCTGCTGCCGCCAGCGTCGGAAGTACGAGAGCGCACACGATCGTGCTCACCACGACGAAGACACGCATCGAATCCTCCTTCGGTTCGCTTACGGCTCCTACACCGCTCGCGACGAAGGAGGTTCCCGCTATCGCCCCTTCGGCACCGCCATGGTCTCGACTTTCGGCGGAGGGCCGCCGGCGGCACCGCGCTTCCAGCGCTTCTGCCAGACGACGAAGAACGCGGCGGAGAGCAGGATGGCCGCCCCCGCGACGAAGACGTTGAGGCGGACGCCGCCGAGCTCGTGCGACGGGTCGATGCGGAGCGTCTCGATCCACAGTCGACCGACGCTGTAGACGAGCACGTAGAGGGCGAACAGGTTGCCGGGCCGGATGCGCCCCTTGAAGCGCCACTCGATGAGCAGCAGCAGCCCGGCCGCCGCGAAGCACCAGAGCGCCTCATAGAGGAAGGTGGGATGGAACGTCGCCTGATCGACGAACTCGATCGGCCGGTTCTCGGGATCGATCTCGAGGCCCCACGGCAGGTCCGTCGGCTTCCCGAAGAGCTCCTGGTTCCACCAGTTCCCGAAGCGCCCGATGCCCTGTGCGACGAGCAGCGCCGGCGCCACGCAGTCGGCGAGCTTCGCGACGGACGCGCCCGACCGGTGCGCGACGATCGCGCCCACGAGGCAGCCGAGGCCGATCCCGCCCCAGACGCCGAGCCCGCCCTTCCAGATTGCGAGCGGGCCCCACCACTCGTCCGGCAGCTCGTCCCAGCTCGTGATGACGTGGTAGAGGCGCGCGCCGACGATCCCCGACGCCACGCCCCACACGGCCACGCGGAAGATGAGATCCCAGTCGCCGCCCCGCCTCGTCCAGCGAACGCCCGTGATCGCGACCGCGGCCGCAATTGCGACGAGCAGCGTCAGGCCGTAGAAGTGGATCGAGAGCGGACCGATCTCGATCGTGCTCGAGCTGGGCGACGGTATCGACAGAAGCGGCAGCACCGGACGCGCATTCTGCCGACACGTTCACGGCCTCGCCGAGGAACCAGCTTGACGAGCGCCTAGCAGTCGAGGGGAGTTCGGGGCCGAAGGGCGATTTACTCGCCCGTAGGCCTGTCGAGCGAGGTCAGCGTCGCTGCGAAGAGGAAGGGGGGCTCGCGGGGGGAACATCGTTTCCCCCGCGATCAAAGGAGGATCTGAAGCGCGAGCTCGACGGTGCAGCCGCGTTCGAGCAGGCTCACCGCGTCGTGCAGGTCGATGTCGTGGCTCGCCGCGAGGACGATCGCCGCCTCCGGGTCGTATCCGGCGCGCTCGAGCGCCTCGTGCCGCCACTGCTCGATTCGATCTCGCTCGGAAACGCCAATGAGCTGGAGTTCTGCCGCAGACATGCCGCCGCCCTTCGCCTTGGGGATCGGTGTCACTCGCCTATTCGTCCAGTTCGACGTATCGGACGTCCCCTTTCTGGGGGGATTGCGTTGAGGACGCGTAAGGAATGCGTGAACGTCCGTCCCTCGCGCCGAAGCAGGCGCTGCCCGGCGACGGCAGCTTTGCCGAACGGGCGGACTCGCGCAGAATGGTGCGGTGACCGCGGCGGCGTCAACAGGATCTGTCTCCTCTGCCGAGTTCGTCTCGTTCGTTCCTCGGCTGACCATCGACTGGCTCCGCGATGAGCCGGAGAGTCTCTGGCACGAGGTCGAAGGCACGGTCGCGTTCATCGACATCTCCGGGTTCACGGCGATGTCCGAGCAACTCTCCGGCCGTGGTCGAGAGGGTGCCGAAGAGGTCACGGAGGTCATGAACGCGACCTTCGCCGCGCTCCTGGCGGTCGCATACGCCCAGGGCGGCGGACTCCTCAAGTTCGGAGGCGACGCGTTGCTGCTCCTGTACGAGGGCGACGATCACGCGGGGAGGGCCGCTCGTGCGGCGTTCGAGATGCGCAGGACGTTGCGCGCGATCGGCCGCCCGCGAACCTCCGCAGGCGCGGTCCAGCTGAAGATGCACGCCGGGATCCACACCGGCAGGTTCCAGTTCTTCCTCGTCGGGGAGTCGCACCGCGAGCTCCTGATCACCGGGCCCGCGGCGACCCGCACGGTGGAGATGGAGGCGACCTCGGAGGCGGGTGAGATCCTGGTCAGCGCAGAGACCGCGAGCAGTCCTCGGAGAGGACGTTCTCGCCGAGGAGAAGGGCGACGGGCGCCTCTTGCGTGCGGCGCCCCAGGTCCGGGGGACGGTTGAGCCGCTCCCGAGCGTCGAGGGCGTCCCCGTCGAAAACGCCGTTCCGGCACCTCTTCGCGCGCAGCTCCTCGAGGTCGGACCACTCGAGGGCGAGCATCGGCATGCGGCGATCGCATTCGTACGCTTCGCCGGAACGGACGAGATCATCGGGACGGAAGGGCCAGATGCGGCGGCGGACGCGCTCGACGCCCTGGTGCGCGCGGTCCAGATCGCGGCGGACGAGCACCGCGTGACGTTCCTGGAGAGCGATATCGATCGGGACGGCGGACGCATCATCCTCGTCTCCGGCGCACCGCAGACCTTCGGTGACGACGAGGAGCGGATGCTTCGGACCGTACGCGCGATCGTCGACGCCGGACTCCCGCTCCCCGTGCACATCGGCGTGAGCGAGGGGCGCGTGTTCACCGGCCAGGTCGGCGCGAGCTTCCGCAGGACGTACACCGTCCTCGGAGACACGGCCGCACTCGCCGCGCGCTTGATGGCGCGCGCCGGCGAGGACGAGATCTGGGTCTCGGCGGGAGCGCTGGAGCGCGGAGGAGAATCGTTCGCGTCGACCGAGCTCGAGCCGCTCTCGCTCAAGGGGAAGTCCGAGCCCGTCCAGGCGTTCGTTCTGGGCGAGCTCCTCGCTTCGCCCGAGAGGCCGCAGCATGCGGCGGCCCATGACGAGCTGCCGTTCGTCGATCGCGAGCGCGAGCGGGCGGTGCTCGGAGCGTCCGTCGCGCCCGTGCGCATGGGATTCGGGACACTCGTCGAACTCGTCGGCGAGCCCGGGATCGGCAAGTCGCGCCTCGCCCAGGAGCTGCGCGAGAACTGCGCCGACATGCGGCAGATCTCGCTTCGGTGCGAGCAGTACGAGGCGTCGACCCCCTACTACGCGTTCCGCCCGTTCCTCCGGTCTCTGCTCGATGTGGAGCTCAACGGCGGCGGGGGCCACAACCGCACGGTGCTGGCCGAGCGCCTCGCAGCCGTGGACGAGGAGCTGGTGCCGTGGACGCCGCTCCTCGCCGCTCCGCTCGACGTCGAGGTCGAGTCGACGCCCGAGGTGAACGACCTCGACCCCGCGTTCTGGCGAGCGCGCCTGCACGGGGTCATGGGGACGCTTCTCGGACATCTGCTGGACTCGCCGACACTGCTCGTGTTCGACGACGTCCACTGGATGGACGACGCATCGTCCGAGCTCCTGCGCTACCTCGGGACGCAGCTTCCGGCTCGTCCGTGGCTCGCGTGCACGACTCGACGCCCGGGGGACGGCGGCTTCGCCGCCGCCGAGGGGACACCGCCACTTCCCGCCTTGACGCTGCGGCTCGAGCCACTGCCGGCCGACGATGCGAAGACGCTCGCTGTTGCCGCGGCGGGTGGCCGTCGCCTCACCGAGGAGGAGCTCGAGGCGCTCATGGAGCGTGGGGCGGGGAACCCGCTGTTCCTCCAGCGTCTGGCGAGCGTCGGCGAGGCCGCCGACGAGGCGGACGAGCTCCCCGAGACCGTCGAAGCACTCGTCGCGACCCGGATCGACCAGCTCGCCCCCGGCGATCGCGCGCTGCTTCGCTGGGCTTCGGTGCTCGGCGTCTCGTTCTCGGGATCGCTGATCGTCGAGGTCCTCGAAGGCGACAAGGAGGTCGGCGCCGCCGCCGAAGCGTGGGACCGGCTCGGCGAGTTCGTCGAACGAGACCCGAGTGTTCCCGGCGCCTTCCGGTTCCGCCATGCACTCATCCGCGACGCCGCCTACGAAGGGCTCTCCTACCGGCGACGACGCGAGCTGCACGGCCGCGTCGCCGACGTCATCGAGCAGCGGCAGGGCGATCGGCCCGAGGAGGCTGCGGAGCTCCTTTCACTGCACTACTTCAACGCGGGTCGTTGGGAGGAGGCATGGACCTACTCGCGCCTCGCAGGCGATCTCGCGCGCGAGGTCTACGCGAACGTCGACGCGGCGAGGTTCTACGAGCGAGCGCTCGAGGTGAGCGCGCGAATCAAGACCGTCGATGCACGCGAGCTGGCGACCACGTGGCGCTCGCTCGGCGAGGTGCGCGAGGCGGCGGGCGACTACCGCGGGGCCTTGACGCTCTGAAATCGGCGGCGCGTCTGTTCAAGGACGAGCCTGTCGATCGTCGCGGAGATCTACGAGGCACGGGCGCTGGCGTGGGCGCGACTCGGCTCGTACAGCACAGCCCTCCGCGACACACCGTCGGGCTGGAGCGGCGTCGCGTCCCTGACGACCCTCGATGCGACTCGGGCCGCATGCAACCTTCTGGCGCTCCGCGCGCAGATCCACATCCAGCAGGGACGTCCGCGCGAGGCGATCGAGATCGCAACCGAGGTCGTTCGCGTCGCCGAGCCCGTCGGCCCGAGTCGCGCCCTCGCACGCGCGTACTCCGCCCTCGACGGCGGGTACCTCGATCTCGGTGAGCCCGAGAACGCCGTCCACGAGGTCAAGGCGCTCGAGATCTACCGCGAGCTCGGCGAAGCGCGCTGGGCGGCCGTCATCGAGTCGAATCTCGGCGTGGCGGCGTACGCCGAAGGCCGCTGGCGTGAGGCGGCCGGCTACTACACGCATTCACGGGACGAGCTCGAGCGCCTCGGCGACTCCACGCAAGCCGCCTGGTCGCGGAGCGAATCTCGGCGAGGTTCTGATCAGCCGAGGCGCCCTGGATGAGGCGGCGGAGGTGCTGGACGACGCCCGGCACATTCTTCGTGCGGCCAGCGAGGTAACAGGCTCCCTGTTTCGCCGAGACGCAGCTTGCTCGTCTCGCAGTCGTGCGCGGGGACCTCGATGCCGCGATCGACGATCTCACGCGCGTCGTCGAGGAAGCCGTCTCCCTCGGCACCGCCGCCTTCGCCCTCGAGGCATGGATCTACCTCGCGGAGGCGCACGCGCAGCGAGGGAAGGCAGAGCATGCGCTCGAGACCCTCGAGGAAGCCGAGCGGACGCTGGGGCTCGAGTCGTCGCCCCTCGCAGCACACCTCGCGCGGGTGCGAGCCGTCGCGCTCGCCCAGACCGATGACCCGGTGGGCGCACTGGAGCAGGCGGAGCTCGCGATCACCATTGCGAAGCGTCAGCGCCTCCTCTACGAGGAGGAGCAGGCGCTGCGGGTGCTCGCCGGTCTGCTCACCGCGAGCGGTGAGGACGCGAAGGCACGCGAGGCGCTCGACGAGGCCGATCGCCTCGCCGAGCGCCTCGCTGCGCTGTCCTAACCGATCCGCCGGCCGCCGTCGTACGCCGTGTACACCTGGTACACGACGTGGACGTTGCCACCCGCGACGACGGTCTGCGTGCCCGTGACGATGCAGGACGTGTCCGTGCCGGGCAGGACGCCGACTCGTCGCGAGATTGCCGCCCGACTGGCGCGGATCGATGCTGCAGTACGGCATCGGCTTGAGGTCCGCATCGAGGAACGGGGCGGCGTCGTCGTACGACAGCGAGGCTTGCTGGCCATCGAGATCATCGAGGTCGATGTCCGCGGTGAGCGTCTCGAGGAGGAAGATCGTCCCGGCGGGACAGTTCGGGGCGCACGCGGTGATGGGCGAGAACCGGAAGTTCGTCCCGCCGTTCGAGTCGACCCACGTGTCTTGCACGTAGAAGTCGTTCGGTTTCGTCGAGTTCGAGCTCGCGTCGACCGTGTACCCGCCGACCGTGGAAGGACCGGTCTGGGTGCCGAACGGTCCGACGACGGGGACGACCTGGAAGTCCTGATCCGTCGCATTCGCGCTGAGGCTCGGGAGGCGGTTGGCCGCCGTGCTCGGACCCCCTGTAGAGATCGGAGCGCACTCGGTGTTGTCGGTCGGGCTCTGCAGCCCCCACTTCGAGGACGCGTCCGCACCGGCCGCTGTCACGCAGATCTTGTAGTCGCGCAGGCCCGACACCTGCGTGAACGTGTACTTGCCCGGGTCTGAACTGTTCGGAGCACCGGACGTCTTCGTGTCGACCAGCGCGTAGGAGGAAGTGGGAGCACCGACGTTCTTCCCGAAGAGCTTGACCGTCCACGCCTTCGGGACATCGCTGTTCAGGAACGCGCCCGTGCCGGTGGTGTACGTGTTGTCGAGGTTGCGGTCCTGGTACACCCGGCCTGAGACGGTGACGCACTGGACCACGCTCAGCGTCGGGAAACTGCCCTGCAGGGTGAACTGGTTGGCGCCGCCGCCACTGTCGTTGAAGTTGTTCGCCTGCTTCACGACGGCCTTGATCGCCGCCGAGAAGTTCGCGCTCGCCTTGAACGAGACGGTGACCGCCTTCGACTGCCCGGGCGCCGAGATTCAGGTCGTCGAACCGGACGATGTCCTTCGTCCCGCCCGAGGTCGTACTCGTCGTGTTCGGCAGCAACGTGCCCGACGAGACGCTGATAGACGGTGTTCGGCGGGAAGTAGACCTCCGCCGAGCCCGCCGTCTGCGGCGATCCCGTGTTCTTCAGCGTCACGACGGTGCTCGCGCCGCCGTCGGTTGCCGACGCACACGTCGACGACGGGGCGACGGTCAATCGTGTACGTCTTGCCGCCCGCGTTTGCGAGCGGGATGACGACCGCCGCGACCACGCCACGAGGGCGAGCACCACCACCCAGGTCGCCTTGCGATGGCCACGATAGGTCGTGCGTACCTGCTTGGTCATCCCCAACTCCTCTGTCCGCAATTCCCAGCGCGCGAAAGACGCAACCGACCCCCGTTTCGAAGCGCGCGCATTCTACGGTGCAAGTGTCATGACAGCAAGCGCGACTGCGCCGTCGCTTGCAATGCGACACCCGGCGAATAGGATGGCGCCGTGCCGCTCCGCCGTGACGCCAAGGTCGAGCTCCTGAAGCGGTGCCGCTGTTCGCGGGCTGCTCGAAGAACGAGCTCCGCGAGCTCGCGAAGACCGCGGACGAGATCGACATCCGCGAAGGAACCGTCCTGACGCGCGAGGGGCGGCCGGGCCGCGAGTTCTTCGTCCTCGTCGACGGCAGTGCTCGGGTCACGAAGAACGGACGGAAGATCGCCGATCTCGCAGAGCGGCGACTGGTTCGGCGAGATCGCGCTCCTCACCGACAGGCCGCGCACTGCGACCGTGACGGCGACCTCGCCCGTCGACGTGCTCGTGATCACCGATCGGCGCTTCCGAGAAGTCGTGGACACGATGCCGTCGATCGCGATCAAGGTGCTGTCCTGCGTGAGCGACCGGCTCACGCAGGACGCACACAGCTAGACGGCTAGAGACTCGGCCGACTGAGGCGCGAGAGCGTCGGCCGCTGCGCGCCCATCGCGGCGAGCACGATGACGAACGCGCCGAGGGCGATGACGACGTCGCCGACGGAGAAGACGTTTGCGAGCGGGAGCCAGTCTGGAGCGGACCAACGGTCGACGAGCCATGGCAGGCTCGGGTCGGCCATCGCCGTCGAGTTGGCGTGTGTCTCGGAGACGCGACCGGCCGCGTGCATCGCCTCGAAGGTGACCGGCATCGTTCCGCGATTGGCCAGGATCGCGACGAGGTTCAAACCCATGCCGGCGGCGACGATCGGGACGCCGGTGAGCCGGCGGTTGAGCACCGCCGCGACGACGAGGAGCCCGTACGAGGCGACCCACAGGACGGACGCCACGGTCTCGTGCGTCGTCCACGGCAAGCCGAACCCCGGGAACGCGACGACCTGCAGCGCGATCGCCGCGAGGAACAGCCAGGGTGCTCGCAGTCGGATCTGCGCGAGCCGTCCGAGGCTGCCGCCGAGCGCGAGCCCGAGTGCGAGCGCCGCCACGACAGGCAGTGCAAGAACCACGTCAGGCGACGCGGCGCCGCAGGACGAGAACCTCGCCGAGCTCCTGCTCAGCGACGAGGCCGAGCTCCTCGAGGTGAGCTTGAAGCGCCGCGACGACCGTCGGGTCGAACTGCGTGCCCGCGTTCAGGCGCAGCTCCACGAGCGCCTGTTCGGGGCTCGCCGCGTCGCGATAGCTGCGATCGGTGGTGATCGCGTCGTAGGCGTCGGCGACGAGGATGAGTCGCGAGCCGAACGGAATCTCCTCTCCGGCGAGACCGTGGGGATAGCCCGAGCCGTCCCAGTGCTCGTGGTGGTGCCTGATCCAGACGTCCACGGGGCGAATGTCCATGCCGTCGAGGAGTGACGCCCCGAGCTGAGGGTGGTGCGCGAGCTGCCGCTCTTCGTGCCGCGTGAGCTCGCCCGGCTTCTGGAGCACGCGATCCGGAATGGCGATCTTGCCGAGGTCGTGCAGGCGACCCGCGAGCTTCAGCTGTTCGATCTGTTCGTCGTCCAGCTCGAGCTGGCGGGCGATCGCCTCGACAAGGAGGGCAACCCGCTCGGAGTGTGCCCCCGTGTACTCGTCCTTGGCGTCGACGACACGAATGAGGTTCTCGGCGGCACGCAGTCGCGCCTGGCGCTCGATGCGACGCTCGACCTCCGCCGGCGCATGCGCGTCGGCGATAGAGGAGCTGTACGCGCAGAACCGGTTCTTGCCGTTCTGCTTCGCCCAGTAGAGAGCGCCGTCGGACGCGCGCTCGAGGGTCTCGACGTCGTCGGCGTGCTCCGGAAACGTCGCGATGCCGACGCTCACCGTCGTACTCGCCCCGTGTGAGAACTCGGCGATCGACAGCCGCCGGTACAGCGCCTCGACATGCCTTCGCGCCTCACGCTCACCACAGCTCAGGACGATCGCGAACTCGTCACCTCCGAAGCGGAACGTTCCGACGCAATCGCTTTCGGTGCGCAGGAGCCGTGCTATCTCGACGAGCACCTGGTCGCCGAGTGGATGGCCGTAGGTGTCGTTGATCTGCTTGAAGTCGTCGACGTCGACGAGACAGAGGCTCAGGGCGGTCCGGTCCTCGTACGCAGCATCCATGGCCATCGTGAGCCCGAGCTCATAGGCGCGGTTGTTGCCGATCAGCGTCAAGCTGTCGGTGTGTGCGTCGCGCGTCGCGCGGCGGGAGGCGAGCGACGATCGCTGGTAGAGCGTGGCGGTGAAGAGTGGCCCGGCCATGAGGAAGAGGAGGCGTGGATCGGTCACCCACAGCGCCGCAGCGAGCGCCGCCAGGAACGCCTGGATGGCGAACGCAGGGCCGACGAGGCGAAGGTCCTCCTTCAGGAGCGGAAGGACCGGCAGCCGCTGGTGGAACGAGATGGCGAGCGAGATGAACACGAAGTTGACGGTGACGAACGCCGCGCCGCCCAGGAGCGCGTCCGTCGTGATCGCCACCGGATCCCCCGCGACGGGCCCGAGGACGAACACGGGAATTGCCGCGGCGAACGCCGAGAGCGCGTAGACGGCCGTGTTGAACGTCGTGCGGATCAGAGGCTTTCGCTCGACGATCTGCGCGACGCAGGCACTGACGGCCGCAACGAGGACCGCCTCCTCCCAGCCGAAGAGGATGACCGACGCGAGGATGAACACGAACGCGAGCGAGATCGTGCTCAGGTCGTCCTCCTCGAGCGGGACGGGCTTGAGCTCGGCGAGGAGCGCGAGCGAGAGGAAGAGGAGGACGGCCAGCCCTTCCGTCGCACCCGGAGGATGGAGGGCGATGCTCACCGCCGCCCCGGCGACGACCGGGATCGCGAGCGCGAACGCGCTCGCGATCAGGATGCGCAGCCGGGGCGGATAGCCGGTGGGGACCTGCTCGGACATGCTGTTCCCCTCAGTGCGGGGTCTGGACTAGCTCCACCGCCAGCCGGCGCCTGAGGCGATGACGAAGGCGGCGATACTCGAGAGAGCAATGACGAGCCGCGTCCAGCGGGCTTGCCATTTGAACATGCGCATTCACCCCTTTCCGCAATTGAGTGGTCGCAGAGAGTGCGCGCCCTCAGTAGGTCACACGGACGGGGGTCGAAGCACCCCTCCGCTGGGGGAGCCGAGTCCCTCGTTCGAGGGCTGTTTCTTCCGCAAGTCCGGAATCCGCTACCCGCGTCTTCCGGGCGCGGAGACCCCTGAAGCCGCCCGCTGCGCGGGCGGGTCGCAACTGCTGTCGAGCGCTACGAGATCGCTGCTTCGCCGAGCAGCGCGCGCACCTCGGCGAAGAAGTCGGCCTCGGGCTTCACCCGGTACTCGGAGCCGAGCGCCAGCGTGCGCTCTCCGAGCGACGTCTCGAGCGCGACGTAGACGGGTGCGTCGCCCGGGTAGTCGGAGACGAACTGCAGCGAGCTCGCGGATGAGCCCGGCAGGAGCCTGGCGGGCGTCGATGCGCAGCCGCACCTCGCGCCGGACGAGCGCCGACTCGAACGCGCTCACCTCGCTCGCGACGAGCTTCGTCTCCCCCGCCTGCTTGTGGTCGACACGGCCCTTCACGACGAGGATGCGGTCGGCCTCGAGCAGCTCTCGGGCGGCCGCGTACGTCGAGTTGAAGACGACGACCTCCGCGCTTCCCGTCGGATCGTCGAGCGTCACGAACACCATCGGTTCGCCGCGCTTGGTCGTCACCTGCTTGAGACTCGACACGATCCCGCCGACAGTGACGAACTCGCCGTCCCGCCTCCGCTCGAGATCGGTCAGCGCGCAGTCGGTCTTCCGCCGCAACTCCGCCCGGACGCGCTCGAGCGGGTGCTCCGAGACGTAGAGGCCGAGCGTCTCCTTCTCGAGGCGGAGGAGCTCGCGCTCGTCGAACTCGGTGCTCGCGATCGGCGGATGCTGCACCTCGACGGCCTGCTCCGCCTCCGCGAACGCCCCGTCGAAGATCGACGCCTGACCGGCGAGCCGGTCGGCGGAGATGCGCTGTCCGTGGCCGAGCGCCGCATCGAGCGCGGCGAGCATGCCCATGCGGCTCGCACCCGTCGAATCGAGCGCGCCGCACTTCACGAGCGATTCGAGCGCGCGCTTGTTCAGGACCTGCGGATCGACCCGCTCCGTGAGCTCCCAGATCGACTCGAACGGCCCGCCGTCGGCGCGGACGCGGACGATCGCCTCCGCCGCCGCCTCCCCCACGTTCTTGACGGCGTTCAGCCCGAAGTGGATGACGCCTTGCACGACGGCGAAGTCCTGCTGCGACGAGTTGACGTCCGGCGGCAGCACGTCGATGTCCATGTCGCGACAGGCGTTGACGTAGAACGGCACGCGGTCCTTCGTGTTCATGACCGAGGAGATGAGCGCGGCCATGTACTCCCGCGGATGGTTCGCCTTGAGCCATGCCGTGCGGTAGGCGATGAGCGCGTAGCACGCTGCGTGCGCCTTGTTGAAGGAGTAGTCCTGCGAGGACTCCATGTCCTTCCACAGCTGCTGCGCGACTGACGGCGCGACCGTGTTCTCGGCGCAGCCCTCGAGGAACTTGTCCTTGAGGGACGCCATGAGCTCGTGAATCTTCTTGCCGATCGCCTTGCGGAGCGTCTCCGCCTCGGCGGGCGAGAATCCGGCGAGCTCCTTCGCGATCCGCATGTACTGCTCCTGGTAGATGCAGATCGCGTACGTCTGCCCCGTGATCGCCTCGAGCCTGGAGTCGGCGAACGACACCTGCTCGCGCCCGTTCTTCCGCGCCGCGTACGTCGGGATGTAGCCCATCGGGCCGGGGCGGTAGAGGGCGACGAGCGCGATGAGGTCCTCGAACTCCGTCGGCTTCACCTGCCGCAGCGCGTCGCGCATCCCCGACGACTCGAACTGGAAGACGCCGGTCGAGTCGCCTCGCGCGAGCATCGCGTACGTCTTCGGGTCGTCGAGCGGGAGCGTGCCGATGTCGACGCCTCCGACGAGCTCGACGGCCTTGTCGATGACGTCGAGGTTCCTGAGCCCGAGGAAGTCCATCTTCAGGAGGCCGAGATCGACGACGTCCCACATCCCGAGCTGCGTGACGATCTCCGAGTCGGCGCCCTTCTGCTGGAGGGGAACGACCTCGATCAGCGGCTGTGCGCCGATCACCACACCGGCAGCGTGGATCGAGTCGGCGCGCGTGAGGCCTTCGAGCGGGCGGGCGAGGTCGACGATCTCCTTTGCCACCGCGTCGGAGTCGACCGCCTGCCGCAGCTCGGCGCCCGACTTGAGCGCCGCCTCGAGCGTCTGCCCAGGCCCCTCCGGCACGAGCTTCGCGATGCGGTCGACGACGCCGTAGGGGATGTCCAGGACGCGGCCCGCGTCACGGATCGCCGCCCGGGCGGCCATGGTCGAGAAGGTGATGATCTGCGCCACGCGATCGCGCCCGTACTTCTCGGCCACGTAGTTGATCACTCGGTCACGCCCGGCGACCGAGAAGTCGATGTCCATGTCCGGCAGGTCCTTGCGCGCCGGGTTCAGGAAGCGCTCGAACAGGAGGCCGTAGCGCATCGGGTCGACGTCGGTGATCTCGAGGCAGTACGCCGCCAGCGACCCCGCAGCCGAGCCGCGACCCGGCCCGACGCTGATGCCGTTCTGCTTCGCGAAGTGGATGAAGTCCCAGACGATGAGGAAGTAGTCCGCGAAGCCCATCTCCTTGATCGTCTTCAGCTCGAAGCGGAGGCGGTCGGTGAGCTCGGGCGTCGAGCGCTCGTACCGCTTCGCGAGGCCCTGCTCACAGAGCTGGACGAGGTAGTCGAACGAGTCGCGACCCTCGGGGACGGGGAAGGTCGGCAGCAGGATGCGGCCGAGCTCGAGCTCGACGTTGCAGCGCTCCGCCACCTCGAGCGTCCGAGCGAGCGCATGCTCGAGGCCCGGGAAGTCGCCCGACATCTCCTCGGGCGTCTTGAAGAAGAACTCGTTGGTGTCGAACTTCCAGTGGCTCGGGTTCTTCAACGTGTCGCCGGACTGGATGCAGAGGAGCGCCTCGTGCGCGAACGCGTCGTCGGCATCGAGGTAGTGGACGTCCCCCGTCGCGACGAGCGGCAGCCCCGTCTCCTCGGCGAGGGCGATGAGCCCGGGGTTCACCTGCGCCTGCTCCGCGAGACCGGCGTTCTGGATCTCGACGTAGGTGGAGTCGCGGCCGAAGATCTGGACGAGGCGGTCGAGGTCCCCGTGTGCGTCCTGGTCACGGCCCTCCGAGAGCGCCCGTGAGACGCGGCCCGACAGGCAGCCCGAGAGCGCGACGATCCCCGTCGCGTGGCGGCCGAGGAGCTCCCAGTCGACGCGCGGCTTGTAGTAGTACCCCTCGAGATAGCCGAGCGACGAGAGCTTGATGAGGTTGGCATAGCCCTCGTTCGACTCGGCCAGGAGAGTCAGGTGGGCGTAGCCCTTCGTCTGCGCGAGGCGATCGTCGGCGACGTACACCTCGCAGCCGATGATCGGCTTGACGCCGGTGTTCCTTGCCTCTCGATAGAGCTCCACCGCGCCGGCGAGCGAGCCGTGATCCGTGAGCGAGACGGCCGGCATCTCGACCCGCGCCGCCTTCTCGACCAGTGCCGGAATGCGGCACGCTCCGTCGAGGATCGAGTACTCCGAGTGAACGTGAAGGTGGACGAAAGACGGAGCGGCGCGACCCACGGGAGGGCCATCGTACTGTCCCGGTGGGACGGCATTTTCTGCGCAGACCGGAACTCGCTGGCGCGAGTCCGGTCGCGCGAAGATCCCTAGAGGCTGCCGCTTCGCGGCCGCGTCGCGGCGCCTGTCGAACGCGCGGTCAGGCCGCCTCGCCCGACCAGAGCTGGTCGGCGAGGGACCTCCAGGTGTCGCGCAGATCGGCGCGGCCGGTGACGCGCTGGAGCTCCCAGTAGGCACGCACGAGGGCACCGAGATCCGGCTCGAGACCCTCGCGCCGGCCCTCTTCGAGCACGCGGACGTACCACGTGCCCTGGTCGACATCGAGCTCGACTGCGAGCGCAAGCGCACGATCGCGAAGCTGGGTCGGTGTGTCCACGTGCGCCATGCCAGGGCTATCGGCACCGGCTCGGCGACGGATGAGACGCTCCCCTCGGACGGGGTAGCAGCGTGTGTGCAGACTTCGCCGGTGCGGCCGCCGACCGTCATCGAGCAGGGACGTCTCATCGCGGGGCGTCACCCGTGCGCCTGGGGAACCGACAACGCCTGGCTCGAGGTCGAGGAGCTCGCAAGCGCGGGTGTCACGCTCTTCGTCGACCTGACGCAGAGCGGCGAGCTCGAGTCGTACGCGTCGCTCGTCGAGCCGCCGGCGCGATACGTCAACCGGCCGATCCGCGACTTCTCGACACCGACCCGCGACGGGCTCGTCGCGATCCTCGACGAGATCGATGCCGAGCTCGACGCCGGCGGGGTGGTGTACGTGCACTGCTGGGCCGGCTGCGGCCGGACAGGCGTCGTCGTCGGGAGCTGGCTCGTCCGCCATGGCGCCGATCCGAACGAGGCGCTTCGGCGCATCGCGGAGGCCCGCGGCCTCGGCTGTCCACAGACGCTCGAGCAGCGGCTGTTCGTGCTCGCGTGGGAGGCGGGTCTGTAGCTCGACGAGAGACTCCCTGAGACGAGTGAGCGAGCACGGCGCGGTCCGCTCCGATAGGCCAGATGAGGATGCCCGCCGGGTCGCCGTCCCAAGTGGTGCTCGCGTCGAGAGGACGCACGTCGGGCCATGCTCTCGTCTAAGAACGAGTCGAAGCAGGAGACACGCTTCGCGGCGCGGCTCGACGTACTCATGGAGCGTGTCGACACGCTCGCCTCGACGGTTGCCACCACGGCCTCCGCGATGGCCAAGAAGGAGGGCGAGATCGCCGCTCTGCGCAAGGAGCTCGCAGTGCGCGACGAGCAGCTGGCCGCGTTCGTCACGAACGCGAGAGAGGCGACTGCCGGTGACGGCGACGACCTTCGCGAGCTGAAGGCGGCAGTCGCAGCGCTCGCGAGTGACGGCGTCCGCAGCAGCAAGCGAGGAGGTTCGAAGCAGCTCGACGACCTCGTCGCGAAGGTCGGCCTGCTGGGGCAACGCCTCGACACGCTGGCCACGACCGTCTCGACGACTGCGGCCGGGCTCGCCGGTCGCGAAGGCGAGCTCGCCACGATCCGCAAGCAGCTCGAGTCCGCACCCGCGGGCGGAGGTGGCGAACGCGCTGGCGGCGCCGATCCCGAGCTCCGAAACCAGCTCGCCGGTCTCTCGGCGGTTGCGACGAGGCTCGAAGCGCGGCTCGACGCGCACACCGCGCAGCTCGACGGGCTCGAGGCTCAGATCGCCGAGCGAGAGACAACGCCCTCACCCCCGTCGGACGAGCTGCGGGCGATGCTCGCGATGCTCCGCACCCGCGTCGAGTCCCTCGACGCTCTCCGTGCGGGCGTGACCGAGGAGATGCTCGAAGACCGGCTGTCCGGGACGAACGATGCGCTCGCCCGTCTCGCGGAACGCGTGGACGACCTCTCGAGCAACGTCGAGACGGCCACGGCGCGGCTCACGGACAAGGAGCACGAGCTCGCGGCCCTCCACCGCAACTTCGTGGAGTCGAGCACGCGCATCGAGACGATCGTCGTCGACCTGCGGGAGGCGCTCGGCGCGCTCGAGGAGACGGATCCAGTCACGCTGGCGGCGCTCACCGCCCGGGTCGAGTCGGCAGCAGGCGACGTCGCGTCCATGACCTCGCGCGTGGAGCAGCTCGAAGCGGTGCACGCCGACGACCTCGTGACCCGGCTCACGGAACGCGTCGAAGCGGTCGACAAGCGCCTCGAGGGGGTCGCAGTCGAGATCGCAAGGGCGAAGACCCTCTGGCCCGTGGCGCTGCGATCGCTCGAGGCCCGTCTCGACGACGTCGTCGCCCCGCGCGCGATCCCGGAACCCGCGAGCGACACGGCGCCGTCCGAGCCCGAGCCACGTCAGGACGACGTGGAGGACGACCTCCTCGCCGAGCTCCGCGACAGCCTCCAGGCGATGGAGAGCGTCGCGGCCGAGATCGAACGGGCGTCCGACGGACATGCCGAGCCCGATCTGCCCGATGCGTCGGACACGCAGCAGGCGGTCGCGGGAGGCGCCCGGATCGTTCCGCTCCGCGCAGGCGATCCGTAGCCGCACGATGCTGCGGCCGCTCGACACGATCCTCCTCGCGCTCGGCCGCTACCGGCCGTGGGCGCGCGAGCGGATGGTGTACCGCGCCCTGGTGGTTCTGGCGCTCGAGCAGCGCCCTGCTCGCCCGCGCTGATGTAGCTCGCTAGAGCGCCTCGACGAAGTACGCCATGAGGATCGCGTCGACGAGCTCGCCGCCGCGCTCGTAGTGTCGCTTGCGGTAGCCCTCGCGCTCGAACCCGAACGCCTCGTACAGACCGAGCGCCGGCTCGTTCCAGGGGAAGACGTGCAGCTCGAGCTTGCGGACGCCGGCGTCGTCGAGCCCACGCGACCGCGGCGTGGAGCAGGGCCGTTCCGACACCCCGTCGGCGGTGACTCACGGCGACCATGAGACCGAGATCGGCGACGTGCCGGCTCGCCGGATGCGTGTCCCGCGAGAGGGAGAGCCGTCCGACGATCCGGTCGCCGTCCTCCGCCACGAGCACGGCAGCGTCGGGATAACCCTGGATCGACCGGAGGTACCGGCGCTCGTCGGTGACCGGGCGCCATGGCCCCGTTCCCAGGATCCAGCGACCCTCCTCGCGCCCGACGTTCTCGGCGAGCTCGACGAGAGCGCCGGCGTCGCTCGGCGTGGCGCGCCGGATCGTGATCACGGGACGACGATCCCGACGCCGCCCCGACGTGGATCGCCCGCCGCCTGCGAACGTTCCCGCCGCCGTGTGCTCGACGGCCTGGACTCCGCCGAAGAAGAGATTCAGGCCGTCCCAGCGATTGACGTCCCACGACGCCGGCAGCCCCGCGACGTCGGCGTCGGGCCAGCCGCCCTCGACGTGCACCGTGGTGCCGTCCACGTGCAGCCTGGGTGCGCAGATCGCGTCCGCCACGTGCATCCCACGGAGGAACCTCCACGTCACCTGGGCGATCGCTCCGGCAAGACGAACCGAGCCCGCGCTGCCGATCACGAGCTCCGGCCGGCCCGAGTCGAGGACGAGGGTCGGCGTCATCATGCTCGCGAGTCGGTCGCCGGCCTCCTTCGGCCCCCTGCCGATGACGTCGAGCTCGCCCAGCATGTTGTTCAGCTGCGTGCCGCCGCGAAAGACACCCGACCCCGAGCCGAGCGTGCACGAGAGGCCGGCCGCGAGCCCAGTCGCCGTCGGCGACCGAGATGTGCGTCGTCCCCGGCAGGGGCCCCGAGCCGAGTGGGCCGTATGCATCGGCGACGGCTCGCGCCTCCGCCTCGAGCAGCGGCTCCCCGCCGTGGCCGGCCAGGAGCTCGAGGATCCGCCTGACGACCGCGCCTCCCTGTGACGGCGTCGAGCGGATGCTCGCGTCCGAGGATCGCGAGCTCGAGCGGTTCCATCTCGAGCACTTGGTAGGTGCGCAGGTCGTCGCCCAGCTCTGGAAGCAGCTCGAGGAGCATCGCCGCTCCGGCATCGCGGACGCGCTCGAGCGTCGGGCACGCGTCGGCGGTGCGGACGCGGGCCGGATCGCCGTAGATGCGACTCCCGCCTTCGTCGCGCTGGAGGATCCCGGCGAGGATCCCGTGCAGGAATGCGCGCTGCTCGTCGCGCTCGAAGCCGTCGCGCGCCAGCGCGATCGCCGGCTCGACGAGGCCGCCCCATTCCAGCGTCGCGAAGCGGCGATGGATCTGCTCGAGCCCGGCGAGGAGCCCGGGCACGGCGACGGAGCCCTCGCCGATGTGGAACACCTGCGTCCCCGAATCGCCGAAGTCGATGACGAGCTCCTCCATCTCGCCGAGGCGCGTCGCGGGCACGCCGAAGAAGCAGTCGAGCATCGTCGTCGAGCCACTCGGCTCGTGCACGAGCGCGAAGCCACCGCCCGCCGGGCCGGTGAGCGGCCCCTCGGTCACGAACGCCGTGAACGCCGCGGCGAGGAGCGCGTCCACCGCGTTCCCGCCCTCGCGCAGGACGCGAGCGCCCGCCTCGGCCGTCAGCGGATGACCGGCTGCGATCGCGCCTCGCATCCGGAGAGGCTACTTCGATGGAGGAAACCGAGCGACACGCGGCCGCGAAGCGGACGCCTCTAGGGGTCTTCCCGCGACCCGAATCTGCACTCGCAGATTCGGGTCTTGCGCAGTGAGGTGAGTACTGCGGCTCGGTTCGCCGAAGGGTGTCAGCCCGTGTTCAAGAACGACGGCAGGTCGGTATCTGTCGCGGTGCCCGACTCGGTCGTCATGTCGAAACCCGGCCGCCCGGCACGCCTCTTCATTCCGCCGAGCCCGGTCGCGACGACCGTCACCCAGACCTGGCCCGTGAGCCGCGGGTCGACGGTCGCACCGAAGATGATGTTCGTCTCGTCCGTCGCCGTCTGCCGCACGACCTCGGCAGCGTCGTTGACCTCGACGAGCGAGAGGTCGTCTCCGCCGGAGATCGAGAGCAGGATTCCGCGCGCGCGCACGATCTCCGCGTCGATGAGCGGCGACCCGAGGGCGCGCTCTGCGGCCTCGCGGGCGCGGTTCTGCCCGGTCGCATACCCGATGCCCATGAGCGCCGAGCCCGCGTCCTGCATGACCGTGCGCACGTCGGCGAAGTCGAGGTTGATGAGGCCCGGTGTCGTGATCAGGTCGCAGATGCCCTGCACGCCCTGTCGCAACACGTCGTCGGCGATCTTGAAGGCGTCGACCATCGACGTCGAGCGGTCGAGCACCTCGAGCAGCCGGTCGTTCGGGATGACGATGACCGTGTCGCAGGCGGCGCGCAGCTCGTCGACCCCGCTCTCGGCAGCCGAGCGGCGGCGCGTGCCTTCGAACCGGAACGGCGTCGTGACGATCCCGACCGTCAGCGCACCGAGCTCACGCGCGATCCGGGCGACGACCGGTGCGGCGCCGGTGCCGGTGCCGCCTCCCTCTCCCGCGGTGACGAAGACCATGTCGGAGCCGCGGAGCGCGGCCCTCAGCTGGTCGATCGCCTCGTCGGCCGCGGCGCGCCCGACACTCGGATCGGCGCCGGAGCCGAGCCCGTGCGTGAGCCCCTCGCCGATCGCGATCTTGGTCGGCGCGTCCGAGATCGCGAGCGCCTGGCGATCGGTGTTGACAGCGACGAAGTCGACCTGCGCGATCCCGGCGTCCATCATGCGGTGGATCGCGTTGAGGCCCGCTCCCCCGACACCGACGACGCGGATGGCGGCGATGTACGCAGCGCCCTTCGGGGGCGGCACGCGGTGGAGCCGCGGCGCCGGCTCCAGCATGGTCTGGAAGTAGCGCGCGGCGGCCCGCGACGCGGCGGCCTCGGCGGTGACCTCCTCGTCAACCGGGACCGCGGAGACGGGCGGCTCGGGCTCCGTGCCAGGCTCTGCCTCGGGGTCGCGCGCAAAGTCGGGGACATGCTCGACCGTCTCGTCGAGCGCAGCCTCGGCCCGCGGATCGGCCGGCGGCTCCTCGGGCTCCGCTCCGCCCTCCTGCGCGCGCTGCGCAGCCTCGGTCTTGCGGAAGAGCTCGGCGAGCGGGCCCTCACGCATCGTCGCGCGCTTGCGCGCCATCGAGCACCTCCTTGGCGAGGTCGCGGTAGGCCTGCGCCGCCGGACCGGACGGGTCGTACTTGAGGACGGAGCTCCCCTTCACCGGGGCCTCCGCGTAGCGCACGGTCTTGCGGATGCGCGTGTCGTAGACGAGGTCGCCGAAATGCTCCTCGAGGATCTCGATCGCCTCGCGTGCGTGCAGCGTGCGCCCGTCGTACATCGTCGGGACGATGCCCTGGACGTGCACGCGCGAGTTGAGGTTCTCGCGCACCATCGCGAGCGTGTTCTCGAGCTGCACGAGCCCGCGCAGCGAGAGGTACTCGCACTGGACAGGCACGATGACGCCGTCCGCGGCGACGAAGGCGTTGATCGTCAGCAGGCCGAGCGAGGGCGGCGTGTCGATGAGCACGTAGTCGTACCGGTCTCGCACTTCCACGAGGGCCTTCTCGAGCGCGCGCTCGCGTCCGATCAGCGCGGACAGCGAGAGCTCGGCGCCGGCGAGGTCGATCGAGGCGACGGCGATGTCGACCTCGACGGACTTGATCACGTCCGAGATGGGGATGCGGTGGACGAGCACGTCGAACATCGAGCGCTCGATCGCGTCCGGATTCATGCCCTGGCTCATGGTCAGGTTGCCCTGGGGATCGAGATCGATCACGAGCACGCGGTTCCCACGCTCGTGCAGCGCCACGCCGAGGTTGAGGGTGGTCGTCGTCTTCGCGACGCCGCCCTTCTGATTCGCGAGCGCGATGACGTTCGCCATCAGTGCCCCCTCCGCCGCGGGGGCGGGTACCGGCTCGGGGACGGCCTGGAGCCGCGGAGGCTCCTCGACTGCCTCGGCCGGCTCGTCCTCGGCGGGCTCGGGGACGGGCTCTGGGCGCGACTGGAGTCGCGGCAGGAGACGGGACAAGGCCATGACCGCTCCCCCTTCCCGGCACCGCGCCGGATTCCTTCCTCGCGCACGAAGAGACACCGCGACAGCGGCCGCGAAGCGGACGCCTTCAGGGATCTTGGCGCGTCCAGGATCTGCACTCGCAGATCCTGGACGCGCGCATGACTGCCATGACTGCTCAGTCCTCGCCATCCCAGTAGTCGAGCTGCTCGCCGACGCGGGTGATCAGCCCGAGCCCCGAGAAGGAGATCTTCCCCGAGCGCGGGTAGTAGCAGACCTCGTTCGGCTCGCGCGTTCCGTACATGAGGAGCGTCATGCCGTTCTCGCCGCCACGGAACGTGTGCGCGACGCCGGTTCCGGGCAGCCGGCAGACGACGGAGCCCGCACGAACCGGATGCTCGGCGACTCCGTCCTCCTCCCAGAGCAGAAGATGCCCGTCGCCGTCGAGGACGACGAAGATCTCCTCCTCGGCGGCGTGACAGTGCGGCGGGACGCTCAGCTTTCCGGGGAGCACGTCGCAGTAGCGGAGACCCGTGCGCTGCGAGCCCGCCGCCTCACCGGGGAAGCTCCAGCGCCGCCCGATCGTCGCGGTTTCGCGCTCGAAGACCTCGAGGTCCGCGACGTGGACGATGGTCGAGGGCCTGGGCGCGAGCTCTCCCACCTCGGGAGGGCCGGCCGCCGCTTCCCGCGTCCACGGATGGTCCTCCTCGGCGCCGACCGGCGCCCACGTCTCGCCGAGCCAGGCGACGCCGGCGCGTGGCAGCCAGGTGACGCCGTTCGCGAACGTGCGCTGGCCGAATGCGAGCACGTCGAGCCCGTCGGGTCCCGCCTGGAGCGTGTGACAGTGCTCGAGCGCGAGATGCACGAGACAGTCTCCCGCGCGCACCTCGTACCCCACGGGATCGCCTTCTCCCTCCCACTGCACCGAGACGCCCGAGCCGTCGAGGACGTAGAAGATCTCCTCCTCGGCCCCCTCGAGGTGGAGCGGTGTCGACCACATCCCCGGGTCGACCTGTATTCGCTTGAGCCCGAGGGTGCGCGAGTTTCGGCCGGTGAGACTCCACCACGTACCCGCGATGTGGCCGCGCTCACCGCGCCAGGTGCGCGCCTCGTCCCAGTGCGAGATCATCTCATCGATCATGTCACGCTGTAGACGCCCGCGGAGATCCGCGACGGCACGCGCAGCCAGCATCACCTCCCTCCCGGCGCGCCCACGTCTCGGCCTCCACGAGGAGCGCGCGAAGCTCGGTCACGAGCTCGTCCGGCCGCGCTTCCGCACGGTCGAGCGCCTCGATCCGCGCGAGCCGCTCGAGGACGGCGCGTGACTCGTCCATGGCTCGACGGTAGTGCGCCGGCCGGTCGCGACCGGGTAACGGATTCGAGCCGAAAGAGCGTCAGACGGCGACGGCGCGCGGCGTCCGTCGCGAGTCGAGCCCGAGGAGCTCGCGATCGAGGTCGAGCGCGAGGCGGTCGCGATCGCGCGAGCGCAAGAACCGCGACGACCGCGCGGCGCGCCGAGTCGATCGCGGCGGCGGGTGTCGCCGCGTCACCGGTCGCGAGGGCCGTCGAGCTCCGCGTACAGCTCCTCGCGGGAGCGGCGCGTCCTCGGCGAGCAGGACGCAGGCGCGCATCGGCCAGCTCTCGCCGAGGAGCGACTGCAGCGCGGCTCGTACCTGCTCGCTGCGGAACGGCTCGGACTGGAAGAGCGAGAGCTCCCAACGGTCGAGCGCCTCGGCGAGCTCCGGATCGCCGTCGGCCTGGCCGAGTGCGGCGAGGACGTCCACCGCGATCGGCGCACGGAAGGCGTCGAGTCGCGACGACTCGCCCGGCGGCTGCGTCGCGGCGATCGGGCAGCACCGGCTGGATCCCGAAGGGCCGGCCGTCGAGCGTCTCGAACATGACCGGCCCGGCCGCGACTGCGGCCATGGTCGTGAGTCGCAGCGCGCTGATCGCGTCGGCGATCTCGCCGGCGGCGTCGGGTGGCGGCTCGGCGGCGTCGAGCTCGCAGCGGAGCTCGACGACCGACCGATCGCTCCGGGAGTCGTCCGAAGTCGCGGGGCAGTAGGCCGCGCGCCTCGGGCCAGTGCGTCGCCAGCTCGCCGGCGACGAACGGTCGCACGGACAGGCCGGGCGCGAGCTCGACCGGCTTCGCGACCGAGATCCCGACGAGCGGCGCGATCGCGACGTAGCGTCGTCGCTCCCCGAAGAGCGAGTGCTCGAGCTCGGCGTAGGCGCGCCTCGAACGCCTCGTCGTCCCAGTCGAAGCCGCCGCAGCTCTCGGCGGTCGAGATCAGCAGGCCGAGCAGGACGGTACGGAACAGCGCCTCGTCCTCACTCGCGCGCGTGCCGGCGTGCGCACGCGCGAAGATCGCGGCTGCCGGCTCTCGGCGAAGCTCCTCGACGCGCGAGTCGCGCGTCCTCGCGCGCGCCGAGGATCGTGCTCGCGCTCCTCGATGAACGCGCGCACCAGCGGTCTGAGCTCGTAGAGCGACGGGCCGCGACGCTCGACGTGCTCCTCGAACGCGAACGGCAGCTCGGCGCCCTCCTCGAGCTCACGCCCGAGCACGACGAACGATCCGAGCGCGAAACCGCGGAGAAGCGGATACAGGTGGGGTGCGCGCACCGGCACGACTTCCCGTACGCGGCGTGCGCTGCCCTCTCCTCCGTTACGGACGCAGGACGGCGCGGCGCGGGCCGGCGAGGAAGCCGGCCTCGACCAGGAGCTGCATCGCCTCGCTCTGGGTGACGGGCACGCCGTCGAAACGCTCGACCGCGAGTCGCTTGCGCGCCGCCTCCGCGGACGTGGGCGACGAGCGCGGCGAGTGCCGGCTCGAGCCACTCGGGCTCGGGATCCCGAAGCGGTACGAGCGAACGTCCGCCCCGCTCGACGAAGAGCGCCGCCTCCCCGTCGAGCAGGACGACCCAGGCGCCGGCGACGCGGGCGGCGCGTGCACCGGATCGCCTCGGCCACGGGAGCGCCGAGCCGTACGGCTGGGCCGGATCGGCGGCGGCGAGGACGAGCGACCTCGGGCCTTTCGTCTCGCTGCGCGGCGCGGAGCTCGCGGAGACGCTCCACCGCGCCGGGCAGCGCGAACTGCGCGCCTCCGAGCCCCTCGACGAAGTACCCGCGCCGGCAGACGCCGAGTGTCTCGAGCGTCTTGAGCTCCGCGTAGACCGCGCCGTAGCCGCCGCGGATCCCCTCCCCGCGGACGCCGTCGCGCGTGACGATCCCCTGCCGCTCGAGCAGGAGCTCGGCCAGCGCCCGACGATCCCGCCTGTGCCGTCCGAGGCGAAGAGCGCGCGGCGTGAGCGACCACCGTCCCTGCGTCGGCGAGGCGATGATGCGGCGGGTGCGCGCGAACCGCCGTCCCGCGCTGTCCGGCTGCGGCAGCTCGTACCGCCGAGACGCACGCAGCGGCGTCCACGAGTCGTTCGTCACCTCGCCCGCCCACACGAGCTCCCACAGCGACGTGAGGACGTCCTCCGGCACGACCGTCGTCGCGTCGACGAGGTCGCCCCAGAAGAGCGCGCGCTCCGACAGGGCGGCCCGAATCGCGGCTGCAGCCTCGCCGTCGGGCGGCGCCTCTGCGGGAGGCGGACCGAGAAGCGGCGCGTCGTCGCGGAAGTAGACGGCGACGCGATCGAGCCCGGCGCCGACCCAGACGACCTCGCCGGACGCGCAGAGGACGTCGAGCTCGGCAGGCCGGAAGCCCGGCACCCGGCGCGGGAGCACGTCGCTCTCCCAGAGCGTCGCGGGGAGCGCGACTCCCTGCAGCGGGACGAGCGCCTCTCGGAGGCTCTGCCTCCGCCCGATTCCGTGCCAGGCAGGGAGAAAGCGCCCGAAGGCGGCCTGCTCCGCCGGCTCGACCTCGCGCCGGAGCACGGCGAGCGTCGCACGGCGAATCCGACGGAGGACGTCGGTGATCGCACCACTCGCGCTCCGAGCCTCCCGGGCGAAGCTCGCCGCGTACGAGCTCGTCGGCGCGCTCCAGCGCCGACCGAGCTCCGCCTCGACGAGCGTCAGGTCGAGCGCGAACCGGACCGCGACCTCGGCCGTCGTGAACGGCCCGTGCGTCCGGGCGTATCGGCGGAGAACGACTCGCAGCGCCTGCTCGACCGGCTCGAGGAACACCTGCGGGACGCCGCCCGGCGGCGCGGTGCCGAGGGCGTCGCGAACGAGCCCGGCGTCCTCGACCGCGACCGACAGCTCGATGCTCGCCGAGCCGGATCCGAAGCGCGCGACGCTCGCGAAGGAGCGTCTCCGCGAACCCGCGGTCGTACTCGCCGTCGAGCAAGCGGCCCGGCGCGGCGCAGGAGGTCGTGCAGCTCGTCGACGTTCCGCGGCGTCGGGCGAAGCGACGCCTCGACCTGCTCGATCGCGCCGAGATCGAGGAGCTCTCGGAGCTCCTCCACGCCCATGAGCTCCCGAAGGAGGTCGCGATCGAGCGAGAGCGCCTGCGCACGCCGCTCCTCGGGCGGCGTGTCGTCCTCGTACATGTACGTCGCGACGTAGTCGAAGAGGAGCGAGGACGCGAACGGCGACGCCGACGCGGTCTCGACCTCGACGACGGTCGAGCGAACGCGTCCGGATCCCCCGCAGGATGGCGTGGAGCGCGGGCAGGTCGAAGACGTCCTGCAGGCACTCCCTGAAGGACTCGAGCACGATCGGGAACTGCGGATAGCGGCGCGCCACCTGGAGGAGGCTCTGCGCCTTCAGGCGCTGCTGCCAGAGCGGCGTCCGCTGGCCGGGGCGTCGACGCGGGATGAGCAGCGCTCGGGCCGCGTTCTCACGGAACCGCGCGCCGTACAGCGCGGACTGCGCCAGCTCTCCGAGGAGCAGATCCTCGATCTCGTCCGGCTCGAGGAGCGAGGTCCGCGAGCGGCGGCGGGACGTCGGCGTCCGGGAAGTGAAGGGCGATGCCGTCGTCCGACCAGAGCGACTGCACCTCCAGGCCGAGCGACTCGCGCAGCCGCGCCCGCAGCGCCATCGCCCAGGGCGCGTGCACACGGCCGCCGAACGGCGAGAGGACGCAGACGCGCCAGTCGCCGATCTCGTCGCGGAAGCGCTCGACGACGATCGTCCGGTCCGAGGGGACGACGCCGGTCGCGGCCTCCTGGTCGCGGAGGAACGTGACGAGATTCCGGGCCGCGAGCGCGTCGAGGCCGATAGTCGTCCTCGATCCGTCGGATCGCGGTCGTCGTCGCCGAGCGCCGAGAGCTCGCGCGCGGCCTTGCCGATCTTCTCGCCGAGCTCCGCCGGCCTGCCCACGCCCTCGCCCTTCCAGAACGGCGCGATGCCGGGCAGGCCCGGCGCCGGCGAGACGAGCACGCGATCGCGTGTGATCTCCTCGATCCTCCACGTCGAGGCGCCGAGGACGAAGGTCTGGCCCTCGCGTGCCTCGTACACCATCTCCTCGTCGAGCTCGCCGACGCGGCCGCCCCCGTCGGCGAGGAAGACGCCGAAGAGGCCGCGGTCGGGAATCGTCCCCGCATTCGTGACGGCCAGGCGGCGAGCTCCCGTGCGGCCGCGGATCGTGCCGGCAGTGCGATCCCAGACGATGCGCGGCCGAAGCTCCGCGAACTCGTCGGACGGATAGCGACCGGCGAGCATGTCGAGGACGTTCTCGAGCTGAGCGCGCGACAGCTCCGAGAACGGATAGGCGCGCCGAACGAGCTCGTGCACCTCGTCGACGGAGATCTCCTCGTCGGCACAGATCGCGACGACCTGCTGCGCGAGCACGTCGAGCGGGTTCCGCGGAATGCGCGTCTCCTCGATCTCCCCGTCTCGCATCGCCCTCGCGACGACGGCGGACTCGAGGAGGTCCGCCCGATACTTCGGGAAGATCCGTCCCTTCGAGACCGAGTGCAGCTCGTGCCCCGCGCGGCCGACGCGCTGGAGGCCCCGGGCGACCGACTTCGGGCTCTCGACCTGGATCACGAGGTCGACAGCGCCCATGTCGATGCCGAGCTCGAGCGACGACGTCGCGACGAGGCACGGGATCCGACCGGCCTTCAAGAGCTCCTCGACGACGATTCGCTGCTCACGCGCGAGAGAGCCGTGGTGCGCACGTGCCAGCTCCTCGCCGGCGAGCTCGTTGATCCGGAGCGCGAGCCGCTCGGCCAGGCGGCGGTTGTTGACGAACACGATCGTCGACCGGTGCTGCCGCACGAGCTCGAGGATGGCCGGGTAGATCGAGGGCCAGATGCTTCTCTGCGCAATGCCGGAATCCGCGAGTGCGGATTCCGGCTGCGCGAAGACCCCTGAAGGCGTCCGCTCCGCGGCCGCTGTGTGCTCTGAAGGGATGTCGCTCACACCAAGCTCGCGCATGTCCTCGACGGGGACGACGACCTGGAGGTCGAGCTCCTTTCGAACGCCCGCGTCGACGAGGTCGATCTCGCGGCCGCTCCCGGCGACGAACCGGCCGATCTCCTCCATCGGACGCTGTGTGGCCGAGAGCGCGACGCGCTGGAAGGGCGCTGCGACGAGACGCTCGAGCCGCTCCAGCGAAAGCGCAAGATGGGCACCGCGCTTGGTGCCGGCGACTGCGTGCACCTCGTCGAGGATCACGGTCTCGATCCCGCGCAAGTTCTCCCGAGCCTGCGACGTGAGCAGGAGGAACAGCGACTCCGGCGTCGTGATGAGGATGTCCGGCGGCGTGCGCAGCATCCGGCGTCGTTCGTCGGCGGGCGTGTCGCCCGTTCGCACCGCGACGGACAGCTTCGAGCCGAGCCCGGCGAGCGGGCTGCGGAGGTTCCGCTCGATGTCGTAGTTGAGCGCCTTCAGCGGCGACACGTACAGCAGGCGCAGCCCCTCCCCCGGCGTCTCGTTCAGCCGGTCGAGGCCGAGGAGGAAGGCCGCGAGCGTCTTTCCCGAGCCGGTCGGCGCCTGGATGAGCACGTGGCCGCCGCCCGCGATGGCCGGCCAGCCGAGCTCCTGTGCGGGCGTCGGCGTCTCGAAGGCACGCTCGAACCAGGTCCTCGTCTTCGGCGAGAGCACGTCGAGAGCCGTCATTCGACCAGCGTACCCAGGCGGTCGTATGCTCCGGGCGTGGGGTTCGACGTCGTCGTCGTGGGCGGCGGAACAGCGGGGTGCATCCTCGCGACGCGGCTCAGCGAGAACCCCGACCGCAGCGTCTGCCTGGTCGAGGCGGGCCCGGACTACGGCCCACTCGCAGACGGGCGCTGGCCCGACGACGTTCTCGATCCGCGCGCACCTCTGCGATTCCCACGACTGGGGAGCGGGCGGGCGACGACGAGCGCTCGCTCGGCGCGCGCATCCTCGGCGGGTCGTCCGCGCACAACGCCTGCATGGTGATCGCTGGGCGCTCCCGCCGACTACGACGAGTGGGGACCCGGCTGGTCGTACGCCGAGTTCCGACCGCACCTCGATCGTGCCCGGGCGAAGCTGCGGACGGCCCCCGCGAACACCGACCGGCCCGTCTCGTTCCACGCGGCCTTCCTCGAGAGCGCGCATGCAGCTCGGCCTCCCTGCCCTCGACGACCTCAACGACCCCGACCGGCCCGTCGGTGCCGGCGCCGTTCCCCGCGAACGTCGTCGACGGACGCCGCTGGAACGCGGCCCTCGCGTACCTCGACCCGGCACGCGGGACGGGCGAACCTCACGATCGCGGCCGACACTCTCGTCGATCGGGTGGAGCTCGCCGGCTGCGCGCGTACGAGGCGTGGTCGCGGCCGACGGGCGCCGCTTCGAGGCCGCCACCGTCGTGCTGCGCTGCGGGCGCCTACTTCTCGCCTGCGATCCTCATGCGGAGCGGCATCGGCCCCGAGGACGAGCTTCGGCGCTCTCGGGATATCCGTCGTCTGCCGATCTTCCCGTCGGGAGCGGCTGCTCGACCACTGCGGCGTCGGGCGTCGCGTGGGCGCTGTCGCCCGGACTCCGGGACGAGGCGCGAGAGCGTGCCGCGACGGGGACGGCCTCTTCGGGCCGCACGCGCTCGCTGAAGGCGGCTTCGAGCCGCTGTCCGGACGGCGCCTGGGACCTGCACCTCCTCTCGTGGATCTACGCAGGCCGAGACGCGGTGGGTTCGAGGCCGAGCGTCGCCGTCTTCCACATGAAGCCGTCGTCGACCGGCCGCGTTCGCCTCCGTTCGCGCGACCCACGCGAACTGCCGCTCGTCGAGCGCGGCTTCCTCCTCGACCCGGACGACCTGCAGCCGATTCTCGAGGGGGTCGAGCTCGCACGGAGGCTCGCGGCCACCGCGCCGCTCACGACGCTGCTCGACGGCGAGCTGACGCCCGGGCGCGATCGATCCCGAGGAGTACGTGCGGCGAACGATCCGCAGCTACTTCCACCCGGCCGGTACGTGCCCGTTCGGCGAGGTCGTCGACTCCGAGTGCCGAGTGCTCGGCGTCGACGGGCTTGCGCGTCGCCGACGCGTCGGTGATGCCGACGATCCCGCGAGCGAACACGAACCTCACGACCGCGGCGATCGCGCGAGCGCGTCGCGGCGATCATGTGAGCCGCCGCAGCGTCTACTATCTCGAGTCGTGCCCGAGGCGCTGTATCTTCACGGACTCGGACGAGGCGAACCGCCTCATCGCCCAGGAGCCGCTCGCGCTCCTCATCGGGTTCGCGCTCGACCAGCAGGTGACCGTGCCGACCGGCGTTCTCGGGCCCGCTGCAAGCTGAAGGAGCGGATCGGCGACGCTCGACGCCGGCGCGATCGCGGCGATGGACCCGGCCGAGCTCGAGGCCGCGTTCCGCGAGCGCCCGGCGATCCACCGCTTCCCGGGATCGATGGCGCGGCGCGTGCAGGAGCTGTGTGCAGTCGTCGCGGACGAGTACGGCGGCGACGCCGGAGCGGGTCTGGACGGAGGCGGCTGACAGCGCCGACCTGCGCAAGCGGATCGGCGCGCTCCCCGGCTTCGGCGCGATGAAGATCACGGGACTCGGCTCGGTGCTCGCGCTGCACTTCGACGTCGAGGCCGCGCAGGAGCTCGTCCCCGAGCACCCGTGCCTCGGCAAGATCGACTCGCCCGAGGCGCTCGCCGAGTACCAGGCCGCCAAGCGCGCGCACAAGGCCGCGCTCCGCGCCGCAGCCGCCACCGGCGTGACGTCCGGCGTCCGACGCCGGCTCCGATCGAGCTGCGCACGCTGACCGACGGCGGCCAGCGCCCCGCCGACGTCGCGCGCGGCATCGCGGGCTTCCTCGGTCGCAGCACGGCACCTCGCTCGACCTCGCGCTCTACGACGTCCGCTTCGAGACCGACGCGGGCGCGCTCGTCCTCGCGTCGCTCCTCGCCGCGGTGCAGCGCGGCGTCGCCGTGCGGCTCCTCTACAACGTCGCCCACCCCGGCCCGATCCCGGTGCCGCCGCCACCCGAGACGGCGCCGGACGCGATCGAGGCGCTTCCGGTCGCGACGCGCGGCATCGCCGGCATCCCCGACCTCATGCACCACAAGTTCGTCGTCCGGGACGGCGCAGGCGGTCTGGGCCGGCTCGACGAACTGGACGGACGACTCGTGGTCGCGCCAGGAGAACGTCATCGTGACCGTCGAGTCGCGCGGAGATCGCCTACGCGTACACGCTCGCCTTCGACCAGCTCTGGGAATCGGGCCAGGTCGCGCGGAACCGGCCGTGTCGACCCGCGCCCGGAGGACGTCGGCGCGGCGCGCGTGCGTGCCTGGTTCTGCCCGGAGCACGGTGAGGCGCTCTCGCATCGGGTCGCGAAGCACATCGGCAAGGCGCGGCAGCGGGTGCGGATCGCGTCACCCGGTGCTCACGTCGGGCCCGATCCTCGCGCACGCTCGTCGAGGTCGTGAACGAGGAACGCTGCGACGTCGCCGGGCGTCGTCGACGACACGCAGGTCGACCAGGTCTTCGGCCAGTGGCGGACGAACGGCGTGAGCGAGTGGAAGATCCCGCTCCTCCAGCGCGTCCTCGAGGGCGCAGCCTTCAGCGGGAAGAACTCGACGCCGTGGTCGCCGACGTCGCTTCACGACTTCATGCACGCGAAGATCGTCGTCGCCGACGACACGAGCTTCGTCGGCAGCTTCAACTTCTCTCGCTCCGGCGAGCGCAACGCCGAGAACGTGCTCGAGATCCGCGACGCCGCCCTCGCCGACCGGCTCGCGGCCTTCGTGGACGAGATCCGGCACCGCTACCCGCCCGCGACCGTCCCGGCCTGATCGAGGAACGGCCCGTACCGAATGCTTACGCCTCGATAACAGCGTGCCCTCAGAAAGCGAACGGCTGCGTGTCTGGATGCACACGGAACCGCAGTCGCAGGGAGGGAGCTGCCGTGAAAGCAATCGCAGGGATCGCGCTCGGAGCAGTCGCGCTCGTGGTCGCCGCCGTCCTCGGCCCGGCCGCGTTCGCCGGGCAAGCCGAAGAGCGGCGACGAACGCGACATCTCGCGCGCCGACCTCATCGGGGTCAACTTCGTCGAGAACTGCCGCTACTCGCACCAGGCGCCGGACGACCCGATCGTCTTCCCGGGCAACGCCGGGCGCCTCGCACCAGCACACGTTCGTCGGCAACCGCTCGACGAACGCGTTCTCGAGCTTCGGATCGCTGCGCTCCGGAGGAACGACGTGTCTCCGGCCGGACGACACCGCGGCCTACTGGGTGCCGGCGCTCTACCAGGGAGCGACGGAAGTGCTGCCGCTCGCAGCGACCGTCTACTACCGCCGCGGCACGTTGGCCGAGGTGAGCTCGTTTCCGAACAACCTGCGCATGATCGCGGGCGACGCCAAGGCGACGAACCCGCAGGGGATGCGCATCACGTTCTGGAGCTGCGGCATCGCGTCGGGCGTCGACCGCTCGGCCGAGGTGCCCGACGTGTCCCGACACGCGCGGCTCGTTCCTCCGGCTGCACATCCGCTTCCCGGAGTGCTGGGACGGACGTCGGCTCGACAGCCCCGACCACAAGAGTCACATGGCCTACGCCGTCCGCGGCCAGTGCCCCTCGACGCACCCGGTGGAGGTGCCGCAGATCACGCAGATCTACCGCTACCCGTCACGCGGCGGCGAGGGCTTCTCGCTCGCGTCGGGTGGCGTCTACTCCGCGCACGCCGACTTCGTGAACGCGTGGAAGCCGAGCGCGCTGCGGAAGCTCGTGGACGGCTGTCTCAACGAGCTCGTCCACTGCGGCCGCGGCTGAGCGGTCACGCGGGGAGCCGCTTCCGTGGCTCCCCGCGCTGCACCACGTGACGTTTACCCGACGATTACAGGATCGGGCTACCGTCGGCGCGTGCCCCGCGCTCTCCTCCTCGGGCTCGTCGTCGCCCTCGCCTCGCAACGTCCGCCTCGGCGGGCGAGAGCCGCGCGCCGGCGCGGAGCACGACGCCGGTCCCTTCGCTCGAGCCCGCGAAGACCGAGGCGCTCTGGAAATCGCTCGTCGCGCACCAGTCGAAGGCGGCACAGGCGCAGGCGGCCTGCCGTCCGCTGCGCGCGGTCCTCTACGCCGCCTCGGACTGGCTGCGGCTGGCCACGAAGCTCGCCGCGAGCGGATCGCCGTGCGCCGACTACTCCATCTCCGTGCCGCCGATCGTCGCCGACAAGACGCAGTTCCGTCCCAACCAGGCCTCGCGCATCCGGGCACTCGGGCCGAACTTCCATGCGCTCGCGGAGGTCCACTTCGCCACGTGGACGCGCTGGGTCGCCAGCACCGGCAACTCGTGGTTCACGGCGGGCGTCACGGCCCGCCAGCGGATGGCCGAAGCGGGCTACGACGTCGCGCGCGGCGACAGCTGGGCGCTGAACGAGCTCACCACTGCCGTCCGGCGCGGCGACGGCAACGCGCGGGTGAACATCCGCGAGTTCCTGCGCGGGCTGTACGAGGGCGACGGCTCGCGGCCGACGAAGGGCGCCGCGCTCGTGATCGGCTTCGGCCAGCGCACGGGCGACCTCACCGCGTACCAGAGCACCATGCAGTCGTGGCTCGGCGATTCGGAGTTCTGGACCGACGTCGCGACGTACGTCAGCGACTGGTCGCAGGAGGTCTACGGGGACATTCGCGCGCACGCCGTTCCCGGCGAGCCGACGTCGGTACGGCGCGAGTACCTGAACGACTACCTGCAGCACCCGCTCGTACTTGCGAGTGCCGGCCCTCCGGAGATCGAGGCCGCGCGCTCGTTCCTCGGAGCGGCGTACAGCCCCCTCGCGAACGCCGCGTGGCCCCGCGAGACGGCGTGGGGCTGGACGATGGTTCCCGCCGACCAGATGGCTGCCTACATCTCGGCCCAGGTGGACGCCCTGCGCTCCTTCAGCGTCGCGTCGGGACAGCCGCAGGACCACTGGGGCTTCGCCTGGGCGCCGAGGAACACGACCGGCGTTCCGGACGCCGAGTTCGCCGCGCAGACGGGGCAACTGCTCGACCGGCTCGCGGCCGCGATCCGCGACTCGGCCGTGCGGCATCGACCCCGAGACTCGCGGCCACCGGTGCGTGTGGTCCCGGCGAGACGCTGTGCGCGCTCGATCTCCCGGACGCGACGCACAACGAGGCCTGGCGGAACTTCCGCACCTGGTCCCAGTCGACGCTCGACGATCGGGCGAGTCCCGGCAACGCTGGTCGCCGGCGTCCCGTCGCCTCTGCTCCAGCTGTCGCTGCAGGCCGCGGGCACGCGGCCGGTCGTGGTCACGCTGCGCTCGACCTCGGCGGCCGGGGCGTTCTCGACGTCGCCCGCAGGCCCGTGGTCGCCGACGTTGGCGCTGTCCCTCTCGCCGGGTGTCGTGCTGACGTTCTGCCTACCGCGACACGCGTGCAGGGCAGGCGACGCTCTCGGCCTCGGCGCCGGGCACGACACAGGCGTCACGGGACGTGACGATCGTCGCGCCGGCCCGACCGCGCGTGTCAGCGTGACGCCCGCGTCGGCGCTGAGATCCGCGCGCGAGGCGAGGCCACGTTGGGGGCCGCGGCGACCGACGCGTTCGGGAACGTGGCACCGGCCGGCGTCACCTGGAGCGTCTCGCCGTCCACGGCCGGGAAGCTCGTCCGTCGGCGGACCGACGCGTGTCGATGTTCCAGGCGGGACGGCTGCTCGGGACCGCGACCGTGACCGCCACCGCCAAGGGAGCGGACGGTCGCCGGCTCTTCGGCGGTCGTCGTCCGCCCGGCAACGCTCCGCATCGGGTCGGTCGTGTTCCGCCGCACCGCACGCGGCGTCGAGGCGACAGTCGGCCGCGATCGACGGTGCGCGCAGGCCCGTTTCGCAGACCGCTCTCACACTCGTGGTCCGAGCTGGACGGTCGCCGCGTCGCGCGCGAGCGGGCACGTCACGGGTGCTGCCGGCAAGGGCCGCGTGCTCGCGCCGTCGGCCGCAGGCTGCTACACGGTCGTCCGTCACGCGCGCCGTCGCTCAGGGCTTCAGCTGGAACGGGAAAACGCCGCGGAACCGCTTCTGCAGGACGTAGCCGTCAGGCGACGCCGGCGAGGAGGAAGGCGCGCGTCTCCTTCAGCATCTCGCGCGCGATCACGAGGCGCTGGATCTCGTTCGTCCCCTCGTAGATCTGCGTGATCTTCGCGTCGCGCATCATCCGCTCGACCGGGTACTCGCGGATGTAGCCGTAGCCACCGAGGATCTGCACCGCCTCGGTCGTGACGTCCATCGCCGTGTCGGTGCAGTAGAGCTTCGCCATCGCCGACGCCTTCGTCAGCTCCGCCTCGTCGGCGCCCTCGTCGACCATGCGCCCGAAGCGGTAGAGGAGCCCTCGTGCCGCCTCGCAGCGCGTCTCCATGTCTGCGAGCTTCCCCGCGACGAGCTGATGCTCGGCGATCGGCTTCCCCATCGTCTCGCGCGTGCGCGCGTACTCGAGTGCGTAGTCGGTCGCTCCCTGCGCGATGCCGAGCCCCTGCGCCGCGACGCCCGGCCGCGAGCGGTCGAGGATCCGCATCGCGATGCGGAAACCCTCCCCCTCCTCGCCGAGCCGGTTCGCGGCCGGAACGCGTGCGCCGTCGAACGTCAGCTCGCCGGTCGTCGAGCCCGCGATGCCCATCTTCGGCTCGAGCCGCGCAACCTCGAAGCCCGGCGTGCCGGCCTCGACCACGAACGCCGAGATGCCCGGGTGCCCGGCCTCGGGGTCGGTCTTCGCGAACACGGTGTAGAGCCCGGCGACCGCGGCGTTCGTGATGAAGCGCTTCGAGCCGTCGAGGACGTACTCGTCGCCCTCGCGCCGCGCGGTCGTCCGCATCGCGGCCGAGTCCGAGCCCGAGCCCGCCTCGGTCAGCGCGTAGGCGGCGAGCATCTCGCCCGAGGCGAGCGACGGGAGGTAACGCGCCTTCTGCTCGTCCGAGCCCGCGAGCTTGAGCCCGAGCGAGCCGAGCTCCTGCACCGCGAGGATGAGCCCGCTCGTCGCGCAGACCTTCGAGACCTCCTCGATCGCGACGAGCGCGAGAAGCGTCCCGGTACCCGTCCCGCCGTGCTCCTCCGCGAACAGGAGGCCGAAGATGCCGTGCTCGCGGAACAGCTCGACGACGTCCCAGGGGAACTCGTGCGACTCGTCGATCTCGGCCGCGCGCGGTGCGATGCGCTCGCGCGCGAGCGTGCGGACGAGCTCGCGGATCTCGAGCTGCTCGTCGGTCAGCGGCTCCCAGGGCACGGTCGAAGTCTAGGAGGGCTCGGCGGAACGGGCCTCGTCGCCCGGACTGCCGGTGGTGTCGCCGAGGCAGGGACGTAGGGAGCCCCAATCGAGGGAGGCGTTACCGTGCAGCTTCATCCGGATCTCCTCCTTGGGGCTGAGTGCTTGGCAGCCCTAGCCTCCAAGGGAGGCCCGGATGAACAACGTGCTTAGGAACTACACCTAGGAGGGTTTGACGAAACGCTTGACGAAACGCCGCTCGTCGCTTCCTTTGGAACGACTCCCGAACGAACGATCAGACCGAGTCTCGAAGTGCGTTCGCCGCGGCTTGCAGCCGATCACTGACGTCGGCCAGTTCCTTCGCAGCTAGGTCAATGCGCTCTTGCTGCATTTGCGCGCGCTCTTGCTGGTGGTCAACGAGGTCTTGCTGGCTGTCAGCGCGCGCTTGTTGGCGATCAGCGCGCTCGGTCATCGCCTTGAGATCTCTTGCCATCGCCTCGACCGTGCGAGTGAGCTCGGCCAATTGCTCAGCGACACTGGCAATGTCCTCTCGGGTCGTCACGTTTTGCCGGAGTCTACGCCGAGATCTCTGCGGCGAGCGGTACGGCCCGCGCCCGGGCAAGTGCTTGCGACAAGCGGGCGAGCATCGTGAGTTCGACGTGAAGCTGAACCTTCGCCAGCCCGCGCACGCGAAGCGGAGCGAGTCCGTAGCCGTGCTTCAAGTCGTCGAACGCACGCTCCACGGCGGCGCGGCCTCGGTAGAGATCGCGGAAGCGCTGAGTGTGTCGCGGGATGCGCGGGAACAGCCGACCGCCGAGAGCGAGCCGCAAGGCTGGCTGATTCTTCTTGCCCCACGCAGTGGGATGACCGGCTCACAGCCGCGTTCCTCGCACTCGGCATAGACGCGATTGTTGTCGTAGCCCTTGTCCATCGCACACGTCTCGGACTTGAAGCCGCGAGCGTGCATCGCGTCGATGAGCGGGGCGACGAAGTTGGACTCCTGCCGTCGCCCCGTCTCAACCTGCCACGCGAGCGGCAGCCCGGTAGTCGTGCAGACCGCAAGGTGGAGCTTGTAACCGCGAAGGCTCCATCCTTGCGGATACTTACGGCGCTGCGATGCCCCCAGCTCGCATCCGGGTCGCTGAACCGCTCGCGCTCCGGGCCGTGTTGCGAGACGTAGCTAGGAGGGCGCGTGGTCGCAGACCGCCTCGATGTTGTTTCCGTCGGGGTCGAGGACGTAGGCGGCGTAGTAGTTCGCGTCGTACTGCGGGCGAAGGCCCGGAGGGCCGTTGTCGCGTCCCCCGGCATCGAGTGCCGCGGCATGGAACGCGTCGACGGCGGCGCGGTCGCCGCACTCGAAGGCGACGTGCGCACCGCCGACGGGGTCGCGGCGGCCGATGCCGAAGTCGAGGCCGCCCGCATCCGCGAAGTACGCGAGCGCCGCCTCGTCCTCGTAGACGATTCGATAGCCGAGCAGACCGAGCACCGGCTCGTAGAAGCGCTTCGCGCGATCCCAGTCGCTCACGTTGACGGCGACGTGTGCAACCGTCATTCCGGTCGATGACAGACGGCCTCGATGTTGTTGCCGTCCGGGTCGAGGACGAAGGCGCCGTAGTACGTCGGGTGGTAGTCGTGGCGGATGCCGGGCGGACCGTTGTCCGTGCCTCCGGCGGCGAGCGCCGCCTCGTGGAACCTGTCGACGGTCGCCCGGTCGGCGGCAGCGAAGGCGACATGCGTGCCCGTTCCCCGCGGGTCGCGTGCACCGACCCAGAACTCGGGCTTGTGGTCGTCGGTCCCGAATCCCACCGCACCGTACTCGGAGAAGTCCATCACGACCCGGTAGCCGAGCGGCTCCAGCGCCTGCTCGAAGAACCGCCTGCTCGTCTCGAAATCCTCGACATTCAAGCCGACGTGGTCGAACACCGTTCCTCCTCTCGCACGGGGATACAGTCGCGGCATGATCCTCGAGAACGGCGTCGATCCGCACGATGGACCCGTCGCTTCCAATGGCAAGAGCTCTCGCGATCGCCGGCGCGCACGTCGCAGGCGGCGTCGGCACCCACGAGATGGCGCTTCCGAGCCCCGACGTGGTCGACCTCGGCGGACGCTGCGTCCTCCCCGGCTTCACGGACTCGCACGTCCACTTCCCGACGTGGTCGCTTTCGCAGCACGACGTGTCGCTCGAGGGGGCGAGCGGCCTCGCCGACGCGCTCGAGCGCGTACGTTCGCATCCGCGGCAGGGAAGCTGGATCCGCGGGTACGGCTGGAGATCGACCGAATGGGACGAGCAGCCGACCGGCGCGGCTCTCGACGCCGTCACGGGCGACACCCCTGCGCTGCTCTTCTCCAAGGACTACCACTCCGCCTGGCTCAACTCCGCCGCGCTGGCGCGGGCGAACGGCGACCTCCAGGTCGAGGGCGGAGTCGTCGAGCGCGACGACGCCGGCGAGCCGACGGGGATCCTGCGGGAGGAGTCGGCGTGGCAGTTCCGTGCGCGGTTCGCGATGCCGACCGAGGACGAGTTCGTCGAGGCCACGCGCGAAGGGCTTCGCATCGCGGCGAGCCGCGGCGTCGTCGCGATCCACGACAAGGACGGCTGGCTCGGCGCTCCCGGGATCTTCCAGCGCGTACACGAGCGCGACGGGCTCACCCTCCGCGTCTGGCAGTCGGTGCCGTACGAGCGGCTCCCCGAGCTCGAGGCGCTCGGGATCCACTCGGGGATCGGCGACGACTATCCTGCGGATCGGCTACCTGAAGGCCTTCATGGACGGCACGCTCGGCTCGCAGACCGCCTGGATGCTCGACGGCTCGGGCGTGACGATCACGAGCGGCGAGGAGCTCGCCGATGTCATCCGCGAGGGCGCACGCCTCGGCTGGCCCGTCGGTGTGCACGCGATCGGCGACCGCGCCAACCGCGAGGCGCTCGACGCGTTCGAGTCGACACGCGACGCGTGGGCGCCGCTCGGGCTCCGGCAGCGCATCGAGCACGCGCAGTGCCTCGCACCCGAGGACGTCGGCCGCTTCGCGTCACTCGGCGTCGCCTGCTCCGTCCAGTTCAGCCATGCGCCGTCGGATCGCGACCTCGCCGAGCGCTTCTGGCCCGACGACGTCGACGGCGCCTATGCGTTCCGGTCGCTGTGGGACTCGGGCGCGCACGTCGCGAACGGGTCGGACGCGCCGGTGGAGGAGCTCGACCCGCTCGCCGGGATCCTGGCGGGCGTTCGCCGGACGATCGACGACCGGCCGGCCTGGCACCCCGAGCAGTGCCTGACCGTCGAGCAGACGCTCCAGGCGACGATCGTCAACCCGGCATGGCTCTCGGGGGACGAGCGCCGCCGGGGTCGAGCTGCTGCCCGGGCATGCTCGCCGACCTCGTCGTCCTCACGCGCGATCCGCTCGAGTGTCCGGTCGACGAGCTCGAGACGGTGCAGGTCGTCGCGACGATGGTCGGCGGCCGCTGGATCCACGATCCGCCGCCCTGGGACTAGGACCGTACAATCAGGTTCGTGGCCACCCGCACGATGCTCCCGGTTCACGCAGCGCCGACCTGCTCCGTCGCGGGTGCGGCGGAGATCGTGGGCTCGAAGTGGACGGTGCTCATCGTCCACGACCTCTCGGAAGGGCCGCGCCGCTTCACCGAGCTCGAGCGCTCGTGCGAGGGGATCAGCCCGCGGACGCTCGCGGAGCGGCTGCGGTGGCTCGAGTCGGAGGAGATCGTCGCGCGCCAGAGCTATCCGGAGTCGCCGCCGCGTGTCGAGTACGCGCTCACGCCGAAGGGCAAGGCGCTCCTTCCCGTCGTGCACGAGATGCGCCGGTTCGGCCACGAGTGGCTCGGCTGCGGCGTGCACGGCACGTAGCCTTGTGCAGGTCGGCATCTCGCTAGCGCGAGGATGCCGACCGCGCGAAAATCCCTAAGAAGTCGATTCACAATGAGCACTGGAGCCTCCTGAAGCAGACGAGGCAGCAGCCGAGGGCGAGGAAGGCCTCGTGGATCTCGGCTCGGCGGTCGTAGCGGACGAGCAGTCGCTTGAAGTGGTGCAGCCAGGCGAAGGTGCGCTCGACGACCCAGCGGACGCGGCCGAGCCCGGAGCCGTGCGGCGGTCTGGCGGCGGGCGATCTCGGGCTGTGATCCCGCGCCGGCGAAGCTCGGCCGGTACGTGTCGTGGTCGTAGGCGCGGTCGGCGATGACGCGTCTCGGGACGCCGACGCGGACGCCGCCGAGCGTGCCGCGGACCGGCGGGCACGCGGTCGACCAGCGGGATCAGCTGGGTGATGTCGTTGCGGTTGCCGCCGCGTGAGCGTCCAGGCGAGCGGGATCCCGTCGCCGTCGACGAGGAGGTGGTGCTTGGAGCCGGATCGGCCCGATCAACCGGGCTCGGGCCCGTCTCGGCGCCCCCTTTTTCGCCTGCACCTGGCTGGAGTCGGCGACCGCCCGCGACCACTCGATCTCCCCCGCGGCGCGCAAGCGCGCGAGCAGGAGCGCGTGCAGCCGCTCCCACACGCCGGCCCGCTGCCACTCGTCGAGGCGCCGCTAGCAGGTCGCACCGGAGCCGAAGCCGAGCTCGAGCGGCAGGTGGCGCCAGGCGATCCCGGTGTGCAGCACGAACAGGATCCCTTGCAGCGCCTGGCGGTCGGGCAGCCGCTTGCGACCCGGATAGCGGAAGCGGCGCTCCATCTTCGGCAGCAGCGGCTCGATCAGCTCCCACAGCTCGTCCGCAGACGATCCACGGTGCAGCAGCCATCGGCACCCCTCCTCAGCTTGACGACGGATGCCGACGGCTTCGTCATCAGGGGACGGGTCCCTTCATTGTGAATCGACTTCTAAAGGCGGCCGCTTCGCGGCCGGTGTGGTCGTCTACTCGAGCAACGCTCGCGCTAGCACGCGGTCCCGAAGCCGGGTCGGGAGCCGCTCGATCCAGGCTCGGAGGTGCGCGTCGCGGCCGACGAGGTAGCGCGCCTTCGGTCGCGACGCGGTGAGCGCGTGCTCGACCGCCTTTGCGACGACGTCCGGATCGATCCCGGGTCCGCGCTTCAGCGCGACCTGCCTGAAGCGCGCGATCCTCGCCGCGTACAGCTCTGTGTCATCGGCGGAGAGACCCTCGCGCATGGCGTCTGCGTGCTCGGCCCCCTTCGCCCAGATCGCCGTCTTCACGCTAGCCGGCTCGACGATCGAGACGGTCACCGCCCACGGCGCGAGCTCGATCCGAAGAACGTCCGCGAAGGCCTCGAGCGCGTGCTTCGACGCGGCGTACGGGCCGAGGAAGGGAAGCGCGCTGCGACCCCCGACCGATCCCATGAGGACGACGCGTCCTCGTCCCCGCCGGAGCGCGGGCAGGAACGCCTGTAGCACGGCCACCTGACCGACGACATTGACCTCGAGTTGCCGTCGGAGCTCCTCGAGCGGGACGAGCTCGAGCGGCGCGGCGATCGCAATGCCTGCGTTGTCGACGAGCCCGTGGAGCTCCGGGCCGACCGTGACGGCCGCTGACGCGATCTGCTCGCGGTCCGTGACGTCGAGGACGAGCGGCTCGACGCCTCCCTGCCGGAGCGTGGCGGCAGCCTCGGCAGTCCGGACGCCTCCGTACACGCGCCACCCCGCCTGCGCGAGGCGACGCACGGACGCGAGCCCGATCCCGGACGATGTTCCGGTGACGAGGACGCTCCTCATCCTGAGAGCGTAGGGCCGCTACGCGTTCACGGCGCGGATATGAGGAGGCGGCGCAGGCGGAGCGTCGGAGCCCGCGCCGGTGGCCTCGATCGCAGCATCGATCGCCTCGAGCACCTCTTCGTCGAGCTCGAGGTCGGATGCTCCGACCCACCCGTCCACGTGGTCGGGCGACCGGGCGCCCACGATCGCGCCCGTCACGCCCGGTTGCGCCACCACCCACGCGACGACCAGAGCCGGCAGCGTGACGCCAAGCCGTGCCGCGATCGGGCGGAGGCGGTCGACGAACGCGAGCGTCTGGGACAGGAGCGGCTGCCGGAACGCCGGAGAGCCGGCGCGCCAGTCCGTGTCCGACAGGCCCTCGACCCGCGCGTGATCGAATCCGCCTGTGAGCAGACCCGAGGCCATCGGCGAGTAGCAGACGGCACCCGCGCCGTGCTCGGCGGCCCAGTGCACGACTGTGTGCCGCGCGCCGCGCGTGAGGAGGGAGAGCGGCAACTGGATCGTGTCGACGTGGCGCACGGCCACGCAGCGGTCGAGCAGGTCCTCGTCGAAGTTGGAGGCGCCGATCCAGCGCACCTTCCCCTCCTCGACGAGCTCGCCCATCGCTCCCCACGACTCCTCGATCGGTGTTCCGGTCGTCCAGTCCGGCCAGTGGGCCTGGAGCAGATCGATGCGATCGACACCGAGGCGGCGCAGGCTGTCCTCACATTCCTCGCGGATCGACGCGGGTCGGAGATCGTTCTCGATGACGCCGTCGGGCCGGCCCTGCCACCGACGTCCGCACTTCGTGAAGACGTAGACGTCCTCGCCGAGGAGATACGGCTCGAGTGCCTTTCGGACGACTTCCTCCGAGTGCCCGAGCCCGTAGACCGCGGCGGTGTCGACCCAGTTCACGCCCAGCTCGATCGCGCGCCGGATCGCCTGCACGGACTCGCCATCGTCGACCTCGCCCCAGCCGAACCTCCAGGGCCCGCCGATCGCCCACGCCCCGAACCCGACCGTCGTCAGCTCCGGGCCATGCTCGCCGAGCCGCCGGGTCTTCACGAGCGCGACCGTCCGTCTTCGTCGAGATAGTCGCGCCAGGATCGCGTGGGCGTCCACCCGAGGAGCCGCTGCGCCTTGGCGGTCGAGATCGCGGACGCGTCCACGCGCTCGAGCTCGCGAAACGCAATGTCGGTCCCGTCGTAGTGGCGCTGCACGGTCTCGACGAGCGGGTGCCCGCCGATCGTGTCGGGAGAGGCGATGTAGAAGACCTCGTGTCCTGGAAGGTCTGTCTCGATCACTCGGACGACGGCGTCGCAGAGGTCGTACACGTCGACGTAGGAGCAGTAGTTGCCGATGCGAATCGAGGCGTCGCGGACGATCGGGCCGAGGTTCCGCTCGTAGCTCGACTCGTCCTGCACCCAGCACGGACGAATCGAGGTGCAGCGAAGGTCGGCGCGTTCGACCGCTCGCTCGCACAGGAGCTCGCCGAACCACTTCGCGGTCGCGTACGGGTCCTGTGGCCGAATCGGGTGCTCCTCGTCGACGGGCAGGTATGCGGGCTGGAACGGCCGGTACGCGAAGATGAACCCTGGCGCCGTCTCGCTCGAAAAGTTCACAAAACGACCGGCGCCGGCGACGATCGCCGCCTCGAGCGCGTTGAACGTGCTCAGGAGGTTGTTGCCGAAGACGACGTGCGGCGGCTGGTGGAACGGCTGCGGGATCGCAGCCGTGTGCACGACGACGTCGCAGCCGTGAACGACGGCGTGCGCTGCGCCGGCGTCGGTGAGATCGGCCTGCCAGTAGTCCTCGATCTCGCCCGGCGCAACGCGATCCCACGTCGGAACCGCGAGGTCGGTCGCGCGTACGTCGTAGCCCGCGTCGACGAGCCGGGGGCACAACGCCCGGCCGACCTTCCCGCGCGCGCCGGTGACGAGGATCTTCACTAGAGGTAGGTCACGGCGTTCTCGACGACGCGCGACCTGCCGCGCAGGAAGTCGAGGTCGCACCCCTCGTTCGCCTGGAGCACGCTCGACACGTGGAGGTACCGATACCCACGCTCGTCGGCGCGTGCAGGGGGCGTCCACCTGCTCCTTCGGTCCGCGAGCTCCGCCTCGTCGACGATCAGGTCGAGCTGACGGCCGGCCACGTCCAGGCGAATGAGATCCCCGTCCCGGACCAGAGCGAGCGGGCCTCCTACCGCCGACTCGGGGGCGACGTGGAGGACGACCGCACCGTAGGACGTGCCGCTCATTCGAGCGTCCGAGATGCGCACCAGATCGGTGACACCCTCCTTGAGGAGCTTCGCGGGGATCGGGAGGTGGCCCCACTCCGGCATGCCCGGCCCCCCTACGGGCCCGGCGTTTCGAAGCACCATGACACTCGAGGCGTCGCACTCGAGCCCCGGGTCGTCGACACGACCGGCGAGATCGTGAATGTCCTCGAAGACGATCGCGCGTCCCTCGTGCTGCAGGAGAGCCGGGTCGGCGGCGCTGATCTTCAACACCGCGCCATCCGGACAGAGGTTCCCGCGAAGGACGACGAGGGCCCCACCCTCGTCGAGCGGCTCGGAACGCACCCGGATGACCTCGGAGTTGACGATCTCCGCACCGGCGATGTTCTCGGCGACCGTCGTTCCCGAGACGGTGATCGCGTCGAGGTGGAGCAAGTCCTCGATCTGCGCCATGACCGCCGGCACACCCCCGGCGTAGAAGAAGTCCTCCATCAGGAAACGACCTGCGGGCTTCAGATCGACGAGCCAGGGCGTCGAGGCGCACAGGTCGTCGAACAGCTGCAGGGGAAGCTCGACGCCGATCCGACCGGCGTACGCGATCAGGTGGAGAATCGCATTGGTCGAGCCCGAGATCGCGTGGAGCACGCGGATCGCATTCTCGAACGCCTCGCGGGACATGATGTCCGAGGGCTTCAGGTCGCGCTCGACGAGGTCGACGATCTGCCGGCCCGCGGCCTCGGCGATGTGGCGCCGCCTCGAGTCGACTGCCGGGATCGCAGCACCGCCGGGGAGCGTCAGGCCGAGCGCCTCCGTGACGCACGCCATCGTCGACGCGGTGCCCATGGTCATGCAGTGCCCGTTCGAGCGGGACATCGAGTTCTCGATCTCGACCCATTCGGCCTCCGTGATGCGGCCGGCACGGAGCTCCTCGTAGTAGTGCCAGCAGTCGCTGCACGAGCCGATCTCGATACCGCGCCAGCGACCGTTGAGCATCGGTCCGCCTGTGACGACGATCGTCGGGATGTCTGCGCTCGCAGCTCCCATGATGCTCGCCGGGTTGGTCTTGTCGCACCCGGTCAGAAGGACGACGCCGTCCAGCGGGTACGAGCGGATGGACTCCTCGACGTCCATCGCCATGAGGTTGCGGTAGAGCATCGTCGTGGGCTTCATCAGCGACTCGCCGAGCGAGAGAACCGGGAACTCCACGGGAAAGCCACCGGCCTGGAACACGCCACGTTTCACGGACTCGGCCAGCCCGCGGAGATGCACGTTGCAGTTCACGAGCTCGCTCCAGCTGTTGCAGATGCCGATGATCGGCCGTCCGCGGAACGCCCCGTCGGTCACGCCGGTGGACTTGAGCCACGAGCGATGGAGAAAACCGTCGAGGTCACGACGCTCGAACCACTCCGCGCTGCGGAGGCGACCTTTACGGCCGTTGCCCGGAACGTTCCTCACGCCTGGCACCTCGGGGCTGCGCACTCGACAAGGCGTATCATATGATGATTTCTCGCATGAGTTCGACACCGTTCCTGCTGCCCCATCACGACCATCCTCCAGTGCTGCGGAGTGTCACGTAGTGGCGACCAAGGCGCCGCTCACGTACCCGCGGCGTGGCCTGCACGGCGAAGTCGTGTACACGATCGGGCGCCGGATCGTCAGCGGCGAACTGAAGCCCGGGGACCCGCTGCCGGCCGAGGAGGAATTGACAGCCGACTTCGATGCGTCGAGGACGGTCCTGCGCGAAGCCGTGCGCGTGTTGGCGGCGAAAGGGCTCGTAGAGGCTCGGCCCAAGACGGGAACACGCGTCAAGCGCCGTGAAGAGTGGAACATCCTCGATCCGGACGTCCTGAGCTGGCGCGTGGGGGCGACGCACGATCCGCAGCTGTACGCGGAGATGACCGAGGTACGGCTCGCGATCGAGCCGATCGCGACGCGGCTTGCGGCGACGCGGATGACGGACGACGAACTTTCGGCCGTCGAGGAGGCGTACCTGGCGATGGAGGAGGGCGTCACCAACCAGGCCGCCTACCTCGCGGCCGATCTTCAATTCCACGACCGGATCCTCGGGGGCTGTCACAACGAGTTCCTCACGCACCTCGGAGTCGTGCTCCGCGCGGTCCTCCAGAACACGTTCGAGCTCACCACGCGGCCGCGCTCTTCGCGCAAGCGCGCTCTCCCGCTCCATCAGGCGATCTACGACGGGCTCGCCGCCCGGGACGAAGATCGTGCGGAGGCCGCCGCACGAGCGCTCATCGCGGATACGACCGCGGACATCCGGCGCATCGCCCGTCGGATGCGCAAGAGCGGCTAGCTCGAGAACAGCCACTCAGCTCACCTCGAGCTCGACGGCGTTGAAGGGCTCGGGCACGACGACCTGGAGGCGTCCGTCCGCGGCGTCGACGGCCGTGTCCGGCTGCACCGTGTTGCCCGCGAACCCGTCCCAGTGGTACGGGACGAGGATCCTCGCCCCGGCTGACAGCGCGAGCTCCACGGCCTCGGCGGCGTCCATGTTGCCGATGATCCCGCGCGCCTCACGCTCGGCGTCGCGCCCGTTGATCGGAAGCAGCGCAACATCGAGATCAAGGCGTCCGAGAGCATCGACCAACTCGTCCGTGACGATCGTGTCGCCGGCGTGGTAGATACGCCGGCCGCGGCCGACGGCGTAGCCGACGAAACGCGGGCGACCGCCGACCGCACTGCCGTCGCCGTACGCGTCCGCCATGTCGACGCCGTGGAAGGCCGGCGCGACGTGGACCTCCAGTCCCCCCACCTCGATCTCGTCGTGCGGGTCGACGAGCACGAGCCGGGATTCGGGCACAACGCCTTCGACGTGCGCTGCGATCGCCGCAGGAAGAACGACGCGGGCGTCCGGCGAGCGCTCGAGGAAACGCGGGAGGAATGGGAGGTCGAGGTGGTCGAGGTGCTCGTGCGTGACGAGCAGGACGTCCACGCCGTCCGCCGCCAGCTCGAGCGGCGGCGGCGGAATGAGCCGATCCTCGTGCGAGCTGAGCCACGGGTCGACGACGACGACCGCACCGTCGATCTCGATGCGGAAGCCCGCCTGGCCGAGCCACGTGATGCGACGGAGGCGGTGCTCCATCTAGTCACCGTCTGTCGCGGACCCGGGGGCCGACAGCCGGTACTCGCGCGCAACGATCTCGGTCAGCTCCTCGACGGAGGTCTCGTCCGTGCGCTTGTCCAGCACGATCCGTCCGTTGCGAAGCAAGTTGACGCGATCGCACATCTCGAGCACGTGGACGTAGTTGTGCGCGATCACGATCATCGAGACGTCGCTCTTCTTCCCCAGTTCCTCGATCAACTCGATGATCAACGCGCCCTCGCGCGCGCCCATCGCCGCCAGCGGCTCGTCGAGAAGGATGATCCGCGCATCCGAGTGCGTCGAGCGCGCGATGGCGATCGCCTGGCGCTGGCCTCCCGACATCCGCGCGACCTCGGCACTGATCGACGGCAAGTGCACGCCGATGTCGTCGAGGTACTCGCGCGCGCGCCTCTTCATGACCCGGTTGTTCACGAAGCGCACGGGTCCGATGCCGCGCGTGACCTCGCGGTTCAGGAACATGTTGTGGTAGACGGTCATCCCGGGGACGAGCGCAAGATCCTGGAAGACGGTGTCGATTCCGAGCGAGCGGGCGTGCGTCACCGACCTCAGCTGTACCTCCTGGCCGAAGACGAAGATCTTTCCGGCATCCGGCTTGTGGAACCCGGTCAGGATCTTCACGAGCGTCGACTTGCCCGCGCCGTTGTCGCCGATGAGGCCGAGCACCTCGCCGGTCCGGACGTGGAGCGAGACGTCCGTGAGTGCTTCGACGACTCCGAAGCGCTTGCTGATGTTCTCGACGCGAATCGCCTCGGGCGCCTGATCCGGCAGCGAGGCTGCGCTCTCTGTCACGTCAAGCTCCCGAGGCGTCCCGACTGCCTGATCCGCTCGAACGTCACATTGAAGGCCATCGACACGATGATCGCGATGCCGAGGACGAGGTCGAAGGTGTACGCGCTGATCCCCTGCAGCGTGAAGCCGAGGTTCAGCACCGCGAGCACGAGCACACCGAGCGCCGCTCCGATGATCGTGCCCGAGCCTCCGAACAGGGAGGTACCTCCGATCACGGCCGCAGCGACGGCGTAGAACATGATCGGGAAGCCGCCCTGGAGAGCCTGGATCGTGTCGATCCGGGTCGACTCCAGGATGCCGGCCAACGCTCCGAGCGTGCTGCAGATCACGAAGTTGCCGATCTTGACCTTCCTCACGTTGACGCCGCTCTCGCTCGCTCCGATCAGATTGCCGCCGGTGGCCACGGTGTGGAGTCCCCAGCGGGTCCTGGCCAGCAGAATCGTCATGACCACGACGACCCCGAGCGCCCAGTACACCGTCACGTACGGGGACCCGCCGAAGACGCGAAAGAACGTCTCGCCTCCGGGGGTCTCGACCGGGAACGCGCCCGAGATGATCAGGGTGAGGCCGTTGAGGAGATAGGCCATCCCGAGCGTGGTGATGAACGACGGCACTCCGACGCCGACCGTGATGATCCCGTTGACGACGCCGACCGCGGAGCCGGACAGGAGGCCGACGATCACCGCGAGCCAGATGGGCAAGCCCCAGTCAGTCACCCCGAAGTAGAAGATCCAGCTCGAGAACGCGTACACCATGCCGACGGAGAGATCGATCTCCCCGCAGATCAGGAGCATCACCTGGCCCGCCGCGATGATCGCGATCGGCGCCGAGAACTCGGCGATCACGCGTGCGTTGTCCGCACCGAAGAACGCATCGGTGCGAAGTGAGAAGTAGCTGACGAGGCCGATGAGGACGAGCAGGATGCTCGCCTCTCGACGACGGATCAGCGCCGTCGCAACGCGCCGGCCGAAGCCGGCGCGTTGCGTGGTTTGTGAGACGTCTGTGGCTGCCTGAGCCACTTAGCCTGGCTGGGTGACCGGATACTTCTGCTTGCTGGAGCTGCCGTTGTAGCGCGTCTTCGTCGTCAGGTACGGCTTCACGTTGGCCTTCGTCACGAACGCGATTCCGGTGTTCGTGTCGGACGGTGCAACGAGCCCCGACGAGTACTTGTAGAAGAAGAGCTGGAGGACGGGGAGCCAACCCTGGAGGTACGGCTGCTGGTCGATTGTGAAGTCCAGATGCCCCGCCTGGACATTCTTCAGGATGATCGGCCCCAGGTCGTAGCCGCCGGCCTTGACGCCCTTCTTCGCGAGGCCGTACTTCTGCATGACCTGGCTGACGCCCTGCGTCGAGCCGAAGTCGACGGCGAACATCCCCTTCAGGTTCTTGTGACCGAGGTAGTACGCCTCGATCTTCGCCAGCTCGTCGGGAAGGAGCGGGCCGGTCGTCGTCGTGGTCGTCTTGATCTTGCCCTTGCCGAACTGCTTGATCGCAGCCTTTAGACCGTCGATCCGCGGCTGGATGTTGAGCTGGCCCGGCGTCGCGATGAAGAGCGCCACGTCGCCGCTGCCGACGAGGTCGACGACCCGCTGGCCCATGGTGTAGCCGGACAGGTAGAGATCCTGGCCGATGTACGCGAGCCGGTTGTTCGCCGCGTCGGCGTTGTAGCTGAGCACGGGGATGCCCCTGCCCAGGGCTCGGTTCGTCGGGCCGTTGAACGCGGTCAGCGAGACCAGGCAGACGGCGATGCCGTCGGCCTTCTGGGTGATCGCCGCGTTCATCGCATTCACCATCTGGCTGATGTCGGACGTCTGCGATCCCGTCCACTGGTAGCTCGTGCCGAGCAGCGAGCACGCGTCCTGCGCGCCGTAGATCGTGGGCACGAAGAATGGGTTCGTCGTCACGTGGTTGACGAAATTGAACTTCCACTTCGGGTGCGACTTGATGAAGCTGTCGGCGGCAAGGGCGTCCGTGACGGCGCCCATCGTCGGCGTTGCCATCACCGCCGCGGGCACCGTGAGCGCGGCCGCCCCGAGACCCGCGCGCTTGAGCATCTGCCGACGATCGAGCACGACCTCGCGCCGTTCGTCGTCATCCATCGGCGGTGTCTGGCCGCCGAGGTGTTCCGAGTCCACTGAACCCTCCTTTGGTCGAGCGAGGACGAAACGCGGCGAACCTAACACCTTTGGGGCCGACTGTCCAGCTATATGGTTATCGTATGATGAAAGGCGCGCGAAGGCCCTCCTCGAGCGCCTCCACTCCTACAGCGCGTGCTCGAGCAAGACCTTTGCGACGGTGCCCTTCCGCTCGTCGAGCACGGCAAAAGCCTCCTCGAACTGGGCGGCCGGGAAGCGATGGGTCACGATGGGCTCGAAGTCCACGAGCTCTCGCTCGAGGAGCCTGACGACACTCGACCAGGCGGAGGTCGGGTACGAGCAGCTCCCGATGAGATCCATGTCGGCGAACATGATCCGATCGGCCGGGAGCTCCAGCGTCTTTCCCGCGCCCGCGATGCCGAGCAACACGACACGCCCGCCAGGGCGCACGAGTCGGGTCGCGAGATCCACCGCAGCGACGGCGCCGGCCGTCTCGATCACGACGTCCAGACCACCACCCAGGTGCTCGTACGTCGCCGCGACGGCGTCCTGCTCCGTCACGTGCACCGCCGTGCCGGCTCCGAGTCGCAGGGCGAACTCGAGCTCCTCCTCGCGCACGCCGTAGGCGACGAGCGCACCCGGCGAATACAGGCCGGCGAGGACCACAGCGAGCGACCCGAGCGTTCCGACGCCGATCACGCCGATGGTGTCACCGGGGCGCGGCCGGGCGCGTTCGAGGGCCCGCTGGACGCACGACGCAGGCTCCACGAGGACGCCCGCGGCGAACGAGACGCCTGCCGGCAGCCGATGCACGACGTGGCGCGGCACGCGCACGTACTCGCCGTAGCCACCCTCGCGCGTGAATCCGATCTGGTCGTAGTTCAGGCAGAGCTGGGTGGAGCCTTCCTTGCAGCGTCGGCAGCGGTTGCAGGGGATCATCCCCTCGCACACCACTCGGTCTCCGACCTCCAGATCGGTCACTCCGTCGCCGAGCTCGGCCACCGTCCCGCTCCACTCGTGGCCCGGCACGAGCGGGAAGCGCACCCAGCGCGGATCGGTCAGCCCGCCGTGCAGGATCTCGAGGTCGGTCCGGCAGACGCCCGCGGCGTGACTTCGAACGAGCACCTCCCCCGGCCCCGCGGTCGGCGTCTCGACCTCGACCCACGAGACCTCGTGCGGCCGCTCGATCAGGACGGCCCTCATCCGGCGACTGTACCGCGCCGAGCGCCCGATGGAGCCGGCACCTAGTCGGCGAGACCCTTGTCCCGCAGCTCGCGCAGCGCGCGCTCGGACTTCTCGAGCGGCGCGAGCTCCATCCCCTCGAGCACTCGGTCGGTCTTCGCGAACTGGACGTCGCCGTAGTCGACGACCTGCCAGTGGTTGCCCCAGGGATCGAGGAAGTCGTGGCCGCCGATCATCCGCGCGCCGGCCTCGCGCGCTCGTCGGACGACCTCGTCCTGGTCGTCGACGACGAGGCCGTAGTGGCCGGCCGCCACAGGCTCAGCCGTCTGCTCGAGCGCGATGAACTGGTCGCCGAGGTCCACGAACGCCATGCGCCCGCCGCGACCGCGAAGGTCGAGTCGATCCACGAGCCGCCCGAGGAACGCCAGCATCTCGTCGATGTCGCCGACCTGCACGGCGACGTGGTTGATGCCGACGAGCCTCGCCACCGAGCTAGCTCGTCGACTCGGCCCACACGCCGGCGAGGTGGACGACGGTCGCGGCCGCTGCGGCCATGTCCTGGACGCTCGCCCACTCGCGGACCGAGTGGTACTCCTGACCGCCGGTGAAGAGGTTCGGCGTCGGCAGCCCTTGCGCGGACAGCACCGCACCGTCGGTGCCGCCTCGCGTGATCGCGAGCCGTGGCTCGACGCCGGCTCGGCGGATCGCCTCCAACGCCGCGTCGACGACGCGCGGGTTCTCCTCGATGAACGGCCGCATGTTCCGGTACGAGTGTCGCACCTCGACGTCGACCTTCGCGCGCGGCTCGCGGGCCTCGACCTGCTCCGCGAGGCTGCGAAGGAGGTCGAGATGCTCTCCGAGGAGCGCGTCGTCGTGATCGCGCGCGATGAAGTCGACGATCGCCTCTTCCGCGTTGCCGGAGATGCGGTGGGGATGGACGTACCCCTCGCGGCCCTCGGTCGTCTCGGGCGACAGGCGATCGCGTGGCACCGAGAGCACGAGCTCGGATGCGAGCTTGACGGCGTTGACGAGCTTGTCCTTCGCAACGCCCGGGTGCACCGACGAGCCGTGGATCGTCACGCGCATCGACGCCGCCGAGAACGTCTCCACCTCGAGCTCGCCGAGATCCGACCCGTCGAGCGTGTACGCGACGTCGGCGCCGAACGACTCGAGGTCGAAGTCCTCCGCGCCACGGCCGACCTCCTCGTCGACCGTGAATGCGACGCGGATCGGAGCTCGCGGCCGATCGGGCGTACGAGCGAGATACGCGACCGCCGCCATGATCTCCGCGATCCCGGCCTTGTCGTCGGCGCCGAGGAGCGTCGTCCCGTCGCTCGTCACGAGGTCGTGGCCGACGCGCGCGGCGAGCGCTGGGAGCGCCGCCGGATCCAGGACCTGCCGCGGGTCGCCCGGCAGCACGATCGCCTCTCCCGCCCACGCTTCGTGGACGATCGGCGAGACACCGCCGCCGGTGACGTCCGGCGTCGTGTCGACGTGGGCAATGAGCCCGATGACCGGCGCGTCGGTCGTCCCGAGGAGCGTTGCGAACACGGAGTGTCCCGCGTTCAGCTCGGCATCGGCGAGCCCGATCTCACGGAGCTCCTCGACGAGTTGGCGCGAGAGGTCGAGCTGCTTCTGCGTACTCGGGCGTGCTGCAACTCCGTAGGCCCCCTGCGTGTCGATCCGGACATAGCGCAGGAATCGCTCGAGGACGTCGTCCGTGAGCTCCTCGGCCAGCGGGCTCGAGAAGGGCGCCCTAGGAGCCAAGCTCAACGAGTCTCGTGAAGACCTCGCGCATGGTCGCGACGCCGAGCTCGATCGTGTCCTCGGGCACGTTCTCGTTCGGTGCGTGGACGTTGCACTCGCTCTCGATGCCGAACCCGGTGGCGAGCGTCGGCAGACTCCGATCGACGAGGCTCGCGTAGATCGGCAGCGTGCCGCCGGACCGCACGAGGAACGGGCGCGCGCCGACGACGCTCTCGAAGGCGTCTCCGGCCAACCGGAGCGCATCGGAGCCGGTCGCGGTGAGAGCGGGGCGCGCACTGTTTCGAAGCTCGATCTCGAGCTCGGCTCCCACGGGCAGGGCCTCGCGGACGAGCCGCTCGAAGGTCGCCCGAAGCGTCTCCGGGTCCTGGTCGGGAGCAAGTCGCAGGGAGACGTTGGCGCGCGCCTCGACGGGCAGCACCGTCTTGACGAGATCCGGTGACCCACTCGCGATCCCGTTCACGTCGAGCGAGGCGTCGGCGAACGTGCGGAGGTAGAACTCCTCGGCGGCGCCCGGAGCGATCGGCGTCGCGCCCTGCGCCTCGAGCTGCTCGGCGCCGGAGGGCAGCTGCGCCCAGGCCTCGAGCTCCTCGGCCGTCGGCGCCGTGACGCCGACCCGCAGCTCGTCGCGAAGTCGTCCGTCGGCGCGTGGGAGGACCGCACCGAGAGCGGTCATGAGCGCATGCGTCGCGTTCAGCGCGGCGGTACCGAACATCCCGGAGTGCATGTCGGTCGTGCCCGTGCGCACGCGCAGATGCAGGTAGACCATGCCGCGCACGCCGACCATGAAGGCCGGCTGGCCGCGGCGAATCATGCCGCCGTCGAGGATCAGCGCCGCGTCGGCGGCACCCTCGTCCGCGTCGACCCATTCGACGATCGAGTGGCCGCCGACCTCCTCCTCGCCGTCGAAGGCGAAACGGACGTTGACGGGCAGCGTGCCTTCCTCGGCGAGCTGCCGTACGGCCTCGACGAGGACGAACATGTTTCCCTTGTCGTCGGCCACACCGCGGGCGAAGAGCCGGCCGTCCCGGTGCGTGAGCTCGAACGGAGGCGACTCCCACAGGTCGAGCGGATCGGGCGGCTGCACGTCGAAGTGCGCGTAGCAGAGAACCGTCGGCGCCGACTCCGGCCGCTGCGACGCGGCCACCCCGCCGATGACCAGCGGCCGCGAGCCCCACGGCACGAGCTCCGCGCTCCCGCCGGTGCTCCGAATCTGGTTCGCCACCCACTCCGCCGCAGCGACGACATCGGCCGCGTGGCCTGCGTCCGCGCTCACGGACGGGATCGAGATGAACTCGGCGAGCTGGTCGCGGAGCGCATCGGACGGCGGCGTCACGGCCGCGCAGTCTACGTAGAGCGTCCTGCTCGGCGGGCGGCTACGCGACGTCTCTGACGCGCTGTGCGTCGGCGAGCGCACGAAGCTTCTTCAGGCCCTGGTGCTCGATCTGGCGAATGCGCTCGCGCGTGACGTTGAACTCGCGACCGACCTCGTCGAGCGTGCGCGGCTGCTGGCCGTCGAGCCCGTAGCGGAGCTCGAGCACCATCCGCTCGCGCTCCGAGAGATTGCCGAGGATCGAGCGGAGCGCCTCCCGCTGAAGCGTCGTCTCCGCGAGCTCGTCCGGGAGCGGCGCCGACTCGTCGGCGAGGAAGTGGCCGAACTCCGACTCGTCGTCGTCACCGACCGGCTTCTCGAGCGAGACGGGGACCTGCGCGCTGCGCCTGATCTGCTCGACCTCGTCCGGTGTCATCTCGACGTCGCGAGCGATCTCGTCGGTCGACGGCTCACGGCCGAGCTCGGCCCGGAGCTTGCGCTCGGAGCGCATGATCCGGTTGAGCTTCTCGACGACGTGGACGGGCATGCGGATCGTCCGCCCCTTGTCGGCGATCGCGCGGGCGACCGCCTGCCGGATCCACCAGGTCGCGTACGTCGAGAACTTGAAGCCCTTGCGGTAGTCGAACTTCTCGGCCGCACGAACGAGGCCGATCGTCCCTTCCTGGATGAGATCCAGGAAGGGGAGGCCCTGGTTGCGGTACCGCTTCGCGATCGAGACGACGAGCCGCAGGTTCGCCTCCACCATCGCCTGCTTTGCCGAGTGCTCGCCCCTCTCGATGCGCTTCGCGAGCTCGACCTCCTGGGCGGCGGTCAACAGAGGCACGCGGCCGATGTCCTTGAGGAAGAGCTGGAGCGCGTCGGTGGTGATCTCCGGCTCTGGCTCTGCCTCCACCTCCGGCTCTTCGGCCTCGCCGGCATGGACGACCGCGATCTGCGCCTCCTCGAGCGCGGCGTAGAAGTCGTCGAGCTGCGCAGGCCCGAGTTCGAGCTCGTCGAGGGCGAGCGCGAGCTCGTCCGCGTCGACCTGACCGGTGCGGTAGCCGCTCTCGAGCAGCCGCTGGCCCTCGTCGCTCGCGAGGACCTCCTCGATCGGCGTTCGAGTGGTAGCGCCCTGCGTTTCTTCAGCGGCCAGGCCGCCCCCCTTCCTCGTCGGCCGTCACACGGTAGTTGCGCCAGCGGCGGTCGTCAAAGCATGCTCACGAGCGCGCGCGCGCGGATCGTCTCGAGGTAGCGGCGTGCCTCGCGCGCCAGGGGCGAGCCCGGCTGCGCCTTCGCAGCCAGCCGGAACTGGCGCTGGGCGCCCGTCGATCCGCCCGGTCCACAGGAGCAGGACGCCGAGGTGGAAGCGCACCGTCGGCTCATTGGGATACGTGCCGGAGAGCGGTCCGAGACGGCCGAACGCGCGCTCCGGAGCGTCCTTGTCGAACTGCCCGACCGCGCCCGCCACCTGCGCCTCGATCTCATCGGGATGGCGGCGTGAGGCGCGATCGAAGACGCGCGCGGCCGAGACCGGCCGCCCGACCCGCTGCAGGCCGACGCCGTAGAGGAGCTGCTCGCGGAGCCCGCCGTGCAGGGCCGCGACGCGGAGCGCCTCGAGCTGCCGCGCCGGAGGCAGCTTCGTGATCGCGGCGGGAGCGCTGAACGAGGGGATGAACGCCGGGAGACCACGGGGAAGATCGGGGTGGAGCAGGTTGCCGGCGACGACGGCGTACGGCGTGTCGGGCTCGGCATCGAGGGCCGCCCGCCACGCCTCCACCGGATCGCCCCGGTTCGCCCAGAGCCGGGCGAGCCCGAGGTGGAGCTGCACGACGGCGGCGTCGGGGTAGAGCTTCGCGAGCTGCTCCAGCCGGTCGAGCGATCCCTCCGGCCAGTCCGCGAGCGCGGCGCCGACCTTCGCCTCGAGCGAGTCGTGCTTCGCGAACAGCGCCGCGGCCGCTGCCGTCTCGCCGCGCGCGTACAGGGCCTGGCCCTGCGTCAGGTCCTGCGCCTCGGCGTCGGTCCGAAAGCCGAGCGCGAAGGAGAGCGGCGGGCGTCCCTCTCGCATCTCCGTGGTCGTCGCTTGCGCGGTCCCCGCGGAGCCCTCCGTCGGACGAGACGACGGCGACCGCGACGACGGCGACTGCAGCGATCGCGACGGCGCCGACGAGGAGCGCGACACGACGCTGCGCGGACACCGCCGGACGATAGCCAGAGATGTTTGACCGGCAATGCAACCGGTCAACCACCTCCCCAAAGCTATAGTTCCGAAAGTAATGGCGACGTACCGCGAGCTGCTGGCACAGGTGAAGGGCGAGATCGACGAGATCTCGAGCATCGAGGCGCACGAGCGCCTCGAGTCGTCGGACGGGTCGATCTTCGTCGACGTCCGCGAGTCCGGACGAGTGGGACGAGGGGCACATCCCCGGCGCGATCTACACCGGCCGCGGCCGCCTCGAGCAGCGGATCGAGGGCCTCGTCCCCGACAAGGGGCGTCCGCTCGTCGTCTACTGCTCGGCGGGGAGCCGCTCGGCGTTTGCCGCGAAGGTGCTCGAGGAGCTCGGCTACGCAAACGTCGTGAACCTCGCGGGCGGCTTCTCCGACTGGAAGCGGAACGGCTTCGAGGTCACCATCCCGCGGGTCCTCTCTCCCGAGCAGCGCTCGCGCTACAGCCGGCACCTGCTCATCCCCGAGGTCGGCGAGGAAGGACAGCAGCGCCTGCTCGACGCGCGCGTCCTGCTGATCGGCGCAGGAGGGCTCGGCTCGCCGGCGTCGCTCTACCTCGCCGCCGCCGGAGTCGGGACGCTCGGGATCGTCGACGCCGACGTCGTCGACGAGTCCAACCTCCAGCGCCAGATCGTCCACTCGACCGACCGGCTCGGAGAGCCGAAGGTCGAGTCCGCGAAGCGCACGCTCGAGGCTCTGAATCCCGACGTTCGCGTCGTGCCCTTACCAGGAGCGCCTGACCTCGGAGAACGTCGACCGCATCCTCGCCGACGGCTGGGACGTCATCGTCGACGGCGCCGACAACTTCCCGACGCGCTACCTCGTGAACGACGCCTCCGTCTGGAGCGGGATCCCCGTCGTCCACGGCTCGATCTTCCGCTTCGAAGGCCAGGTCACCGTCTTCGCGCCGGGCGTCGGCCCCTGCTATCGCTGCCTCTTCCCGATGCCGCCGCCTCCCGAGCTCGCACCGAGCTGCGCCGAGGGTGGCGTTCTCGGCGTGCTGCCGGGGATCATCGGCTCGATCCAGGCGAACGAGACGCTGAAGCTGATCCTCGACCGCGGCGATTCCCTCGCCGGGCGCCTCCTGCTCTTCGACGCGCTCGGGACGACCCTCGACGAGGTCGTCGTGCGCCGGAATCCCGACTGCCCCGTGTGCGGCGACTCGCCGACGATCACGGAGTACGTCGACTACGTCGAGTTCTGCAACGCACCGGTGCACCTCTGATGACGGCGGTTCGCATACCGCCCACGCTGCGCGCCGAGGTCGGAGGCGCGCGCGAGCTCGAGGCCGAGGGCTCGACCGTCGCCGAGGTGATCGACGACCTCATCGAGCGCTATCCCCCGCTCGCGGGGCAGCTCTTGCAGGACGGCGAGCTCGCGCCGTTCGTGAACGTCTACGTCGGCGGCGAGGACGTCAGGACGCGCGACGGGCTCGACACAGCCGTGCGCAACGGCGACCAGCTCATCCTCCTGCCGGCGATGGCCGGTGGAAGCTAGGGCCACAGCGCTCCCGACGTCGCTCCTCGACCTCGTCGGGTCGACGCCGCTCGTCGAGCTGCCGCGCCTCTCTCCGAAGCCGTCCGTCCGCCTGTACGCGAAGCTCGAGGGGCAGAACCCGAGCGGTTCGATCAAGGACCGCATCGCGAAGGCGATGCTCGACGCCGCCGAGTCGTCGGGGGAGCTCGAGCCGGGGCGCCGATCTGCTCGAGCCGACGAGCGGCAATACCGGGATCGCGCTCGCGCTCGCCGCGCGCCTGCGCGGCTATCCGCTGACGTGCGTGCTCCCCGCCAACGTGACCGCCGAGCGTCGCCGCCTGCTCGAGCTCTACGGCGCCGAGATCGTCGAGTCGCCCGGCGAGGAGGGCTCGAACGGCGCGGTCAGGCTCGCGATCGAGCTCGCCGAGCGAGATCCGTCGTTCTTCATGCCGTTCCAGTACGCGAACGAGGCGAACCCGCGCGCGCACTACGAGGGGACGGGAGCGGAGATCGCAGCGGCTCTCGACCGAGTCGACGTTCTCGTCGCGGGCCTCGGCACCGGCGGGACGCTCATGGGCGCCGGCGAGCGGCTCCGCGAGTCGTTCCCCGACGTCCTCGTCGACTGCTGCGGAGCCGCTGCCCGGAGACGAGGTGATGGGGCTCCGCTCGCTCGACGACGGCTACGTGCCTCCGATCCTCGACGTGTCGAAGCTCGACCGGAAGCTGCTCGTGTCGAACGCCGAGGCCGTCTCGGGATTGCGGCTGCTGCTCGAGCGCGAGGGCGTGCTGGGAGGCGTCTCCTCCGGCGCGGTCGTCCACGCTGCGTTGCGCATCGCGGACGAGCTCGAGGACGGCGTGATCGTGTGCGTGCTCGCGGACGGCGGGTGGAAGTACCTGTCCGCCGACTTCTGGGACGCGGCGGACGTCGACACGGCCATGGGGCGATCCGTCTGGTGGTGATCCCCGCTCCCGTGCGGGAGGCCCTGGCCCAGCACGCGCGGGACGAGTCGCCGAACGAGGCCTGCGGCCTCGTCGTCCTCAAGAACGGCGTCGCGGAGCGGTACGTCGCCGGACGCAACGCCGCCGCCTCCCCGTACCGGTTCGAGCTGGACGTTCCGCCCGAGACGTGGTTCCTCGAGGACGAGGGCTACGAGCTCGCGGTCTTCCACTCACACGTCTCGTCGCCTCCACGCCCGTCGCGGACCGACGTCGAGAACGTCGGGCTCTGGGCCGGGCGGCCGTACCTCATCTACACGCTCCGCACCGACGAGCTCGCCGGCTGGCGGATCTCCAGCGGCTCGGTCGAGCCGCTGGAGGTGACCGCCAACTGATCCCGCGCCCTACCTGATCGTGAACGACCCGCGCATCGTCGACGCGTGTGGGTCGCAGAGGAAGCGTGTACGTCCCCTTCTTCAGCGTGATCTTGAAGATCTTGGCCCCCGTTGCGGCGACGGACGTCTTCACGTTCACGCCGGGCCCCAGCAGGTGGAAGTTGTGGATGCTCGACTTGTCGCTCACCACGAGCGTGTACTTCCCGGCCTTCGTCGGCTTCTTCATGTTGATGGTGAAGCCGGGCCCGACCGTTCCGGGCAGCTTCGGCACCGCCGCAACGACAGGCAGCGCCGCGATTGCGGCGACCGTCACCGCGAGCAGCGCTACGACGATTCCTCTCCTCATGATCCTCCTCGCAGTCGAGTGGTACCCGCGAGAGGGTAGCCCTGGCGGTCAGCCCTCGGGTCGAGAGACCCGCCGCCTCGAGCGCACGCCTCGCGAGGGCGTCGTCGTCGGGCCCGGGGAGACCGCTGACGCCGATCGCTCCGACGCGGTGGCCGTCCTCGAAGGCGGCGACGCCACCCTGGAAGAACGTGAAGAACGGGTCGAAGCTGGCTCGCTCGGCCGCGTCCTCCCGGGCCTTCGTGGCGAGTGCAGCGGTCGACGTCGCGTCGCTGCGAGCGGCCGTGTACGCCTTGCGCTGGGCGTTCAGGCGCGTGTCGGGAGCGGAACCGTCCATCGTCGCCGCGGCCACGACCTCGCCGTGGGCGTCGGCGACGAAGACCGACACGGGCCCCGAAGCGTTCTCGACGACGAACTGCACAGCGGTCATCGCCTGCTCGAGCCTCACAGCTCGATCCTGACGCATTCGGCTCTTCCTTGAGCCGGCAGTACCATGAGCGCTCCATGAGCGCGCCTGCCGCGATCGGCGTCGACAGGCCGACGCTGCGCATCCGGGGCACCGCCTACCCGGTGCTCCTCCCGACGATCCGCGATCCGCGGCTGCACCTCGCCGCGATCATCGTCACGCTGCAGGTCCTCGGACAGGTCGCGTTCGACTTCCAGCTCTCGATCGCGCAGATCCTCGTCTCGCTCGTCACGGCCGCGGTCCTGGAAGTGGCGATCGCCTTCCGCAGGCAGCACGTGCTGATGTGGCCCGCGAGCGCGCTCCTGACCGGGAACGGCGTGGCGTTCATCCTGCGCGTTCCGGGCACCGAGCACGGCGACTGGTGGAGCATGAACGGCTGGTGGATCTTCGCGGCGACGTCCGCGATCTCCCTCCTCTCCAAGTACGTCATCCGCGTCCGTGGTCGGCACGTCTTCAACCCCTCGAACTTCGGCCTCGTCCTCTGCTTCCTCCTGCTCGGCGCGTCGCGCGCCGACCCGCTCGCGCTGTGGTGGGGGCCGCTCTCCCCCGCGCTCGTCCTCGCGCTGGTGCTGATCGTCGTCGGCGGCTTCCTCATCCTGCGCCGTCTCCATCTCGTCGGGATCGCCGTCGGGTTCTGGGTCTCGTTCGCCGCAGGCATCGCCGTCCTCGCGGCGAGCGGTCACACGATGACCGCACCCTGGCACGTCGGTCCGATCGAGGGCAGGGAGTTCTGGTGGCTCCTCGTGACCTCGCCGGAGATCCTCGTCTTCCTCTTCTTCATGATCACCGACCCGAAGACGATCCCGTCGAGCGCCGCGGGCCGGCGGGCTTACGCGGTCTCCGTCGGGCTCCTGGCGACCGTTCTCATCGCGCCGCAGACGACCGAGTTCGCGACCAAGGTCGCGATTCTCGGTGCGCTCTTCGCCGTCTGTGCGACCCGAGGGGTGATCGAGCTGGTCGGCTCGGAGCCGCTTGCCTCACTCGTGCCGCGGATGCCGCGACGACCCGTCGTCGGTTCGGTCGCGCTGGCGGGCGCTCTCGTGTACGCGGGGCTCGTCGTCGCGGCCGGTGTTCCGGCGCGTCCGGAGGAAGGTTCCGCCGCGGCTCGCGACGGCGTTCAAGCGCTTCCGGCGATCGACGTGGTCGACACGCCGGGCATCGCCGCCATCGACGAGGGGACTGCGCAGACGATCGCGCGCGACATCGTCGTTGACCTTCGCACCGAGCTCCAGGCACTCCGCGATCGCGACGAGGACCTCGCCTCGACCGCAGCGACCGGCGCGTGGCTCGCGACCCTCTGGAACAGCATGAGGACGCTCGGACACCATCACGGCGGGGCACTACGACATCGACCGGATGCAGCTCCGCCTGCGCCGCAGCGACGGTCAGGCGGCGCCACACGTCGTCGCGCGCCTGAGCGGGACGCAGACCACGACCGCGTTCACCAACCGCGGCGCGACGCGCGTCGGCGCGACCGAGCCGGCCCTTCACGCCGGACGCTGATGCTCGTCCTCGAGGGCGGGACGTACCGGATCAGCACTCTCCGAGGGCGGCGTGCTCCCGGCTCGGAAGGAGGCGGCCCATCGGCGGCCAGCAGGCGAGTCTCGGCGGCACGTCGTTCGTGGACGTCGCCCACCAGGTCGGACTGACTTCCGTCAAGGTGCGTTCCGCTTCGGAATGTCCTTCGACACGACGGCGATGATGGGCGGCGGCCTGTGCTGGCTCGACTACGACGATGACGGCTGGCTCGACCTCTTCGTCGTCAACTCGTACGCGGACGTCGACATCGTCCCCTCGGACGACGAGGGCGGCCTTCCCCGAAGTGCGCTCTACCGCAACGTCGGCGGTCGCTTCGAGGATGTCAGCTCGGCGCTCGGAGCCGACCTGCCGCTGCGCGGGAACGGCTGCGTCGCGGCCGACCTCGACCTCGACGGCCACACCGACCTCTACGTGACGAGCGCGGGATACAACGTTCCGACCGACGGCTGGGACGCGCTGCTCTGGAGCAACGGGGACGGAACGTTCAGCGAGGGCGCCGTTCAGGCGGGCATCACGGCCAAGGGGTGGCACTCCGCTGCCTCGGTCGGCGACGTCGATGGCGACGGACGGCTGGACCTCTTCGTCTCGTCCTACACAGACCCGAACTTCGTGATCGACCCGGCGTCCGGCTTCCCGTCGGATCACAAGCCAGTCCGCGACCTCCTGTACCTCAACCAAGGTCCCGACGCGAGCGGGCGATCGACGTTCCGTGAGGTCGCCAGAGCGGCGGGCATCGAACGGAAGGCTGTCGGCCACGGGCTCGGTGCGGTGTTCACGGACGTCGACGGCGACGGACGCCTCGACCTCTACGTCGCGAACGACGCCGATCCGAACCAGCTGTACCGCAACACGCGGAGCAGTGGCGCGCTCGGCTTCCGCTTCGAGGACGTCGCCAAGCGACTCGGCGTCGATGACCCGAACGCGGGCATGGGCATCGCAGCAGCCGACTACAGCGGCGACGGTCGGGTCGACTTCTTCGTCACGAACTCGCGCCATCAGCTGCACGCCGCCTTCCGGAGCCCACGCTCCGCCCGTTCCCCGTACGTGGATGTTCGTCCCGACATCGCCGCAGTCATCGGGACCGACTCGACGGCGTGGGGCGCTTCGTGGGCCGACCTCGACCTCGACGGCGATCTCGACCTCGTGCTGGCGAACGGTGCGGTTCCCGTCGTGAACCTCGCCAAGGACGCGCGGCAAGTCCAGATGCTCGAGAACGTGGCCGGGCCGCGTGAGCCGCCACGCTTCGCGCTCACAGGTCGGGCGGCGGGCCTCGAAGGGACGCGGCCGACGAACGGCCGAGGGCTCGCGGCGGCGGACTACGACAACGACGGCGACCTCGACGTCGCCGTCAACTCGATCGGCGGTCGGCTCACGCTGCTCCGAGAACCGCACGAGGCGCGGGCACTGGCTGGAGGTCCGCTTGCCCAGCTTCGTCCCGGGCGCAAGGGTCACGGCCGTCGCTCCCCGACGGCCGGACGCTCGTCCGCGAGGTTCAGGCCGGGAGCAGCTATCTCTCCTCGGAGGATCCGCGCGTCCACTTCGGCCTCGGCTCCGCCTCGAGGGTCGAGCGCCTCACGGTTCGATTCCCGGACGGGCGCGTCACGACACTCCGCAACGTTGCGGCCGACCGAGTCGCTGACGTAGCCGCGAAACCGCAGTAGCGACGCGGGGCCCCCGCGCCGCCTCAGCGGCCCGACCGTTGCTGCAGTCGCCGGGCGACCGTGTCCAGCGTCACCGCGAGCAGCAGGATGACGCCCGTGACGATGTAGATCGCGCCTGTCGAGTAGCCGCCGATATTCAAACCGTTCGCGACCGTCGCGATCACGAGCGAGCCGAGAAGCGCGCCTCGTACCTCCCCGCGTCCGCCGAACAGGCTGACGCCTCCGATGACGGCGGCCGAGATCGAGTCGAGGAGCAGCGTCCCGCCCCCCTGCTGCAGGTTCACTGACTGGAGCCGCGCGGCGAGGACGATCCCGCCGACGCCGGCCATGATCCCCGAGATCATGAAGACGAGGATGCGGATGCGCGGGACGTTGATGCCCGAGCGACGGGCCGCCTCCGCGTTGCCGCCGACGGCGTAGACGTGGCGCCCGAACGTCGTGCGCTTCGCGAGGAACGTGAGCCCGACGAGGAAGATCAGCATCAGGAGCGCTGCGAGCGGCAGACCGATCGGCTGCGTGCAGTTCACCGTGAGCGGCGTGCCCGGGGGACATGCCGCGGGCCTCGTCGCGTGGTTGCAGATCGCAACCGTGCCGAAGCAGGCGACCGCGACGCCGACGAGCTTCGCGATCGGGATCCACGGGCTGAACGACAGCCCCGCACGTCGCTGACCTATTGCGGCGCCCAGCTCGACGAGGGCGTACAAGCCCGTGATGGTCAACGCTATGAGCCAGCCGACGTTCGCGGAGAAGTAGTACGTCGCCGCATCGTTGATCCAGTCGGTCTCGATGATGATCACGCCTCGTAGCTCGAGGATCTTCAGGATCACGCCCTGCCAGATCAGGAGCCCCGCAAGGGTCACGACGAACGACGGCACGCCGACCTTCGCGACGATCGTTCCCTGCGCCGTCCCGATCACCGCGACGACGGCGAGGCCGATCAGGATCGCGAGCCATCCCGGGTAGTTGCGCCCGTCCGCGAGCTGCATCGTCGCCGCGGTCACCGCCGCGATGCCGCTGAGGTAGCCGATCGAGAGATCGATCTCACCGAGGAGCAGGACGAAGACGACGCCGTACGCGATCATCGTTACGCCGGCCATCTGGAGGATGACGTTCACGAAGTTCCCGGCGGTGAAGAAGTTCGTCGCGGTGAAGCCGAAGTACGCGACGATCAGGACCTCGCCGAGGACGACCGGGAGCACGCCGAGGTTGCCGGACTTGATATTGCCGAGAGTCCGCTGCCAGAGGCCCGCGCCCGCCTCGGTATCGTCTCCCCCGGGCAGCCCGATCCCCGGCGCGACGATCTCGGCGTCGGAGCTCACGATACGACCTCCGGGGCGGTCTCCGCGATGCCCGACACCTTGGTCGGAATTCCGGCGGTGATCGCCTGGACGACCTCCTGCTGCGTGGTCGTCGCACGGTCGTAGACACCGACGTTGCGGCCGAGGCGCAGGACGGTGATCCGGGTCGCAGTCTCGAAGATGTCGTGCAGGTTGTGCGAGATGAGGACGACGGCGAGCCCCTGCTCGGCCAGGCGCCGGACGAGCTCGAGCACCTGCTCGGTCTGAGCGACTCCGAGCGCGGCGGTCGGCTCGTCGAGGATGACGAGCTTCGAGTTCCACATCACCGCGCGCGCGACCGCGACCGACTGGCGCTGCCCGCCCGAGAGGGTCGCGACCGTCTGACGGATGGACTTGATCGTGGTGACGCGAAGACCCTTCAGCGTCTCCGCCGAACGCTGCTCCATCGCCGGCTCCTTGAGCCGGAAGAGGAAGTCCCGGATCTCGCGGCCCAGGTACATGTTCTGGACGACGTCGAGGTTGTCACAGAGCGCGAGATCCTGGTACACGACCTCGATCCCGAGCTTTGCCGCGTCCTTCGGCCCGTGGATCGTGACCTCCTTGCCGTCGAAGAAGATCTCGCCCGAGTCGTAGCCGTGGATGCCGGCGATGCACTTGATGAGCGTCGACTTTCCGGCGCCGTTGTCGCCGACGAGCGCCATGACGTCGCCGGCGCGGACCTCGAAGTCGACGTCCGTCAGCGCCTGCACGGACCCGAACGTCTTCGAGAGGTCGCGGATCTCGAGGAGTGGTGTGTCGCTCACGAGTGGCGGGTCCGAGGAGAGCGATGGGAGGCGTGCACGCGCGCCTCCATCGCTTGGTGCTATCCGACTACTTGCAGTACTTCTTGTATTCCCCTGAGCACACCTCGCTCCGCTTGAGGAACCCGTTCGCAAAGAGCTGCCTGTAGTTCGCCTTCGTGACCGTCGACACGGGGACGATGAAAGCAGGCTTCCCCTTGCTCTTTCCAGTGGTCCTCGGCTTCGCCCCCTTGTACAGGGCAACCGCGGCCGCCGCGGCCGCGTTCGCCTCGTCGGGCACGTACTTGTAGACGGTCAGCGTCTGCCAGCCCGAGATGATGTTCTGCACGCCCTGGACTGTCGCATCCTGACCCGAGAGCGGGATGGGCTTGAGACCCTTCGCCTTCAGCGTCGCGACGACGGCGCCCGCGATGTCGTCGTTCGCCGCGACGACGCCCTGGATGTTGTTGCTCGTCTGGACGAGCATCTGCTCGAAGATCGTCTGCGCCTTGCCGGCATCCCAGAGCGGCACGAACTTCGCCGGGCCCCTCTTGATCTTCTTCGCCTTGAAGAGCGGGTTCAGGACAGCGTCGTTACCGCTCTTGAACGCGAACGCGTTGGCGTCGGTCGGGCCGCCCCAGAGCTGCGCAACCGTGCTGTTCGCGTTGTACGTCCCGTTCTTCTTCATGGCGCCGAGAACGCCGAGCGCCTGCTGGCGACCCACGCTTGGGTTGTCGAACGAGATATAGACGGAGCCGGTGCCGCCGATGATCTGACGGTCGTAGTCGATCGTCTTGCCGCCCACGGCCCTGAACTTCTTCTGGATGGAGATCGACGTGCCGCGGTCGATATCGAGTGATGATCCCGACCTTCGCGCCCGCCGTGATGCACTGCTCGGCCTGCGCGAGCATCTTCTGCGGCTGACCCAGCGCGTTCACGACCGTCGCCGGCACGCCGGCCTTCTTGAATGCGTTCTTGAAGGCCGGCGCGTCGAACTGCTGCCACCGGACGGACGTCGTCGTGTCCGGGCAGAAGGACGCATACCGAGCCCGTCTGAGCCGTGCGCGCGGTTGCGCCGCTCGCGGCGATCGCGACGGCGACTGCGGCCGCGGCAACTCCGACGAGAAGCGTCGCTGTCCTACGAGAAACTGACCTTCACTGCAATCCTCCTCTTGCGCTTGACGAGGTGCCTGCGGGGGACTCTAGTACGAATCCGGTCCCGGTCAATCGTCTACAGCGTCCGGTATACGATGCGCCTCGCGTCGACCGGATTCGCCTGAGCGCACGATCGCGTCGCAGACCTCGGCCGCGCGGTAGCCGTCCTCGAAGGTCGCTCCGTGCGGCGCGACGTCCCCGTCCTCCGCGATCGCCGTCAGGAAGTGGTGCAGCTCGTGGACGAAGGTGTCGCCCCAGCCGACGATGTGCCCGGGCGGCCACCAGTGCTCCCAGAACGGATGGCTCGCCTCCGAGACGAGCACGGTCGTGAAGCCTCGCGTCCGCGGATCGCCGGCGTCTGGAAGACCTGCAGCTCGTTCAGCCGCTCCATGTCGAACGCGAGCGACCCCTTCGTGCCGTTGATCTCCCACTGGAAGGCGTTGCGGCGCCCGAGCGCGAGCCGCGTCGCCTCGAGCGTGCCGACGGCGCCGTTCGCGAAGCGGACGGTCGCCTCGACCGCGTCGTCGACCTCGCGATCGGCGATGAACGTCTTCAGGAAGCCGCCGACCTCGTCGATCTCGCCGACGAGGTAGCGGGCGAGGTCGATCACGTGCGCCGCGAGATCGCCGAGCGCGCCCGATCCGGCCTCCGCGCGGTCGAAGCGCCACACCTCGCGCGTCGGTGTCGCCCCAGTCCTGGAGGTAGCGCCCGCGGAAGTGGCGGATCTCGCCGAGCTCGCCCGCGTCGATCAGCTCGCGCGCGAGGCGAACGGCCGGCACGAAGCGGTAGTTGAAGGCGCAGAGGTGCTTCACGCCGGTCGCGGCGACCCGCTGCCAGATCTCGTAGCTCTCGTCGGCGGTGCGACCGAGCGGCTTCTCGCAGACGACGTGCTTGCCCGCCTCGGCCGCGAGGATCGTCGGCTCGGCGTGGAGCGCGTTCGGGCCGAGGTTGTCGAACAGCCCGATCGCGGGGTCGGCGATGAGGTCCTGCCAGTCGTCGTCCAGCGCTCGAAGCCGTAGCGCCCGGCCGCCTCGCTCACCGCGCCTCGTCACGACCGGCGATCGCGACGAGCCGCGGCCTGAGCGGTGGCGGCCACGTCATGTACGCGATCTTCTTGAAGCCGTTCGAGTGCGCCTTGCCCATGAAGGCGTACCCGAGCATCCCGACACCGATCTCGCGAATCCCGTCCGAGCTCACGCGCCCACCTCCTTCGTCGGCCCCGATCTCGTGCGGGATACTAGGCCGCTCGCTCAGGCGACACGCCACCGACGACACAGGAGGCACCGGCATGAGGACTTCGCTCGGAATCTGGGCTCTCGGGCCGATGGTGACGCGCTTCGTTCCGGGCGGATACCAGCCCGAGCACGCCGGCGAATCGACCGCGGCGAAGGTGTCGCGCGCGGTCGCCGGGCTCGGCGACCTCATGGACGACTACGAGTTCCACTACCCGCAGGAGCTCTCCGAGGACAACCTCGACGAGGTGCGCGCGGCACTCGGCGAGCACGGCATCTACGCCGTCGCCACGGGCACGCACCTGAACCCGCTGTTCGGCAGGGGCGGACTCTCGTCCCCCGAGGACTCCATACGCGACGCCGCGCTGGCGGAAGCCCTGCGAGCCGCCGACTTCGCCGGGTCCGTCGGCGCGCAGATGATCCTCTGGCCGGGCGTCGAGGGCTACAACTACCCGTTCCAGACGCCGTACCAGGACGCCTGGGCGCGGTTCATCGACGGAGTCGGTGAGGTTGCAGCCCGCTGCCAGGAGCACGGGGTCACGCTCTTCCTCGAGCACAAGAACTCCGAGCCCGCGATGAAGATCCTCATGCGGAACATCGGGATGACGCTCCACGTCATCCACACGCTGCGTGCTCGCGGCATCACGAACGTGAAGGTGAACATGGACTGGCAGCACCTGCTGATGAACGGCGAGTCCCTCGCCGAGTACGCCGCTCTCCTCGCGGCCGAGGGCCTACTCGGCCACCAGCACGCGAACTCGGGCTGGGGCACGTTCGACGACGACAACATGGTCGGCGCGACCGCGTTCATGGAGACGCTCGAGCTCGCGCTCGAGCTCCGTCGAGTCGGCTACGGCTCGAACGGCGAGCGGCTCGGCTTCGACCTCTACCCGTACACCGAGGACGCGGTCGAGGCCGTTCGCCGCAGCGTGCTGCAGTGGCGCTTCATCGACTCGGTCGCCGCGAGGATCGACGACGCAGCCCTGCGCGAGGCGCAGGCGCGAAAGGACGCCGTCCGCGCGTACGAGCTCGTCTACGCCGCGCTCGGCGCGTGACGGGAGCGCAAGCGCTCGTCGGCCTCGACGTCGGCACGACCGGCGTCAAGGCGCTCGCGATCTCGGCGGACGGAGAGGTGCTTGCCTCCGCCGAGGAGCACTACGGCCTCTCGTCGCCCCGGCCCGGCTGGTCGGAGCAGGATCCCGAGGACTGGTGGGCGGCGAGCCAGGCTGCGCTCGCTCGCCTTGGCGGTCGACGCGACGGCGATCGGCCTCTCGGGCCAGATGCACGGCCTCGTCTGCCTCGACGAGCGCGGCGACGTGCTCCGGCCGGCGATCCTCTGGAACGACCAGCGCACGGCCGTCGAGTGCGCCGAGATCGAGGAGCGCGTCGGGCTCGATCGCCTGATCGCTCTCACCGGGAACCGTGCGCTCACCGGGTTCACGGCCCCGAAGATCCTGTGGCTCCGGAGCCACGAGCCCGACGTCTACGCGCGCATCCAGCGCATCCTGCTCCCGAAGGACTACGTGCGCTACCGGCTCACGGGTGAGTGGGCGATCGACGCGGCCGACGCGTCGGGCACCCTCCTCTTCGACGTCGCGAACAGGCGCTGGAGCGAGGACGTGCTCGCCGCGCTCGAGATCCCGCGCGAGTGGCTCCCGCCCGTCGCCGAGTCGACCGAGAACGCGGGAGCGGGCGACCAGCAGGCGGCGGCACTCGGCGTCGGTGTCGTCGAGCCCGGCGTGGCGTCGGTCGTCCTGGGCACGTCCGGCGTCGTCCTCACCGCGCTCCCCGAGTACGCCCACGACGCGCAGGCGCGCGTGCACGCCTTCTGCCACGCGGTGCCGGACACCTGGGAGGCGATGGGCGTGATGCTCAACGCCGCGGGAGCGCTCCAGTGGTTCCACGACGCCTTCGCGCCCGGCATGGCGTTCGAGGACGTGACGGCCGAGGCGGCCGGCTGCGACGCCGGGGCCGACGGGGTCGTCTTCCTCCCCTACCTGCAGGGCGAGCGGACGCCGCACGCCGACCCGGACGCGACCGGCTCGTTCACCGGCCTCTCGCTCCGCCACGGGCGCGCGGCGCTCGCCCGCGCCGTCCTCGAAGGGGTCGCCTACGGGCTGCGCGACTCCCTCGAGCTCCTGCGGGAGCTCGGTGTCGCTCCAACGACGGGCAGGGCCTCCGGAGGAGGCGCGAGGAGCCGTGTCTGGCTCGAGATCGTCGCGTCCGTGCTCGACCTGCCGCTCGAGCGCTGCGTCGTCGACGAGGGCTCGGCGTACGGCGCAGCACTCCTCGCTGGCGTCATGAGCGGAACGTTCGCGAGTGCTCCCGAAGCCGTCGAGGCGTGTGTCCGCGTCCGCGAGACCGTCGAGCCGAACCCTGCCTGGGCGCGTGTCTACGCAGACGGATACGCTCGCTATCGCGCGCTGTACCCGGCCATCAGAGGAGTGAGGGCATGACATGGCGATGAGACTCGGCCTCGTCTCGACCGCGGACATCAACCGCAAGGTCATCCCGGGCGCACAGGAGTCCGAGAAGGTCGACCTCGTCGCAGTCGCCAGCCGCGACCGGCGGCGCGCGGAGGAGTACGCGAGTACGTGGGGGATCGAGCGGGCGTACGGCTCCTACGAGGAGCTCCTCGAGGACCCCGACGTCGACGCCGTCTACATCTCGCTTCCGAACACGATGCACCGCGAGTGGTCGATCCGCTCGGTCGAGGCCGGCAAGCACGTCATCTGCGAGAAGCCCTTCAGCAAGCGGGCCAGCGACGTCGAGGAGGCGTTCGACGCAGCCGACCGGGCAGGTCGCCTCCTGACGGAGGCGTTCATGTACCGACACAACCCGCAGACGGCAAAGCTCGCCGAGCTCGTCCGGGAGGGTGCAATCGGGGAGCTGCGGGTCGTCCGCTCGGCGTTCAGCTACTCGCTCTACGACACGGAGAACATCCGCCTCCGCACGGACGTCGAGGGCGGGAGCCTCATGGACGTCGGGTGCTACTGCGTGAGTGGGTCGCGGCTCCTCGCCGGCGAGCCCGAGACGGTCTCCGGCCAGGCGTACATCGGTCCGAGCGGGACGGACTGGGTCTTCACCGGGGCGATGCGCTTCCCCGGAGACGTGCACGCGCTCTTCGACTGCGGGACGTGCCTGGCCGAGCGCGACGAGCTCGAGGCGATCGGGACCGAGGGCTCGCTCTTCCTGGACGACCCGTGGCACTGCCACGAGCCTGTCATCGAGCTTCGGCGCGACGACGGCGTCGAGGAGATCCGGCTCGACGCCGTCGACTCCTACCGTCTCGAGCTCGAGAACCTCGCCGACGCGATCGCAGGAGACGCCCCGCTTCTGCTCGGCCGCGAGGACGCGCTCGGCCAGGCCCGCACGATCGAAGCGCTGTTCCGGTCCGCCGAGACCGGGACGCCGACGCAGCTCTGACACGTGAGCGTGCTGAGCGCTTTCGCCGAGGTCGGCGTCGTGCCTGTCGTCGAGCTCCGAGACGCCGGCGAGGCCGCACCGCTCGTCGACGCGCTGACGGCGGGCGGGTGCTCCATCGCCGAGATCACGCTTCGATCGGACGCCGGTCTCGAGGCGATCCGCGCCCTGCGTCGCTCGCACCCGGATGCGCTCGTCGGGGCGGGCACCGTGCGATCGCTCGACGCGGCCGCCGACGTCGTCGAGGCCGGCGCTCAGTTCGTCGTCTCGCCGGCCACGAACCCCGAGCTGATCGCCTACTGTCGCTCGGCGGGTGTGCCAGTCTTCCCCGGTGCGTGCACGCCTACCGAGGTCGACGCCGCCGTGCGCGCAGGAGCCGACGCAGTCAAGTTCTTCCCGGCTGAGGCAATGGGCGGCATCCCGGTGCTGAAGGCGCTCGCGGCGCCGTTTCGCGACGTTTCCTTCGTGCCGACCGGCGGAATCAACGAGTCGAATCTCGCCGACTATCTCCGGCTGCCCAACGTCCTCGCGTGCGGTGGGAGCTGGATGGTCGCGCCCGGACTCCTCGCCGAGAAGCAGTTCGACCGGATCGAGACCCTGACGCGTGAGGCAGTCGAGATCGCAGCAACCGTGCGAGCAGGACGGGCGGCGTGACTGCCGGTCTCCAGCTGCGTGAAGCAGCCGAGTGCCGGTGGGACCTCGTCTCCCTCGGCGAGGTGATGCTCAGACTCGACCCCGGGGAGGAGAGGATCTCTACGGCGCGCAGCTTCCGTGCCTGGGAGGGCGGCGGCGAGTACAACGTCGCCCGCGGGCTGCGAAAGTGCTTCGGGCTCCGCACCTCGATCGTGACGGCGCTCGCCGACAACCCCGTCGGACGACTGGTCGAAGACATGATCCTCCAGGGCGGCGTCGACACGAGCCACATCACCTGGGCGCCCTACGACGGAGTGGGCCGCGCTGTTCGGAACGGGCTCAACTTCACCGAGCGCGGCTTCGGCGTTCGGGGCGCGATCGGCTGCTCCGACCGCGGGCACACGGCCATCTCACAGCTGCGACCGGGAGAGATCGACTGGAACTCGCTCTTCGCCGACGAGGGCGCGCGCTGGTTCCACTGCGGCGGGATCTTCGCCGGCCTCTCCGAGACGGCGGCCGAGGTCGCCGACGAGGGGATGCTGGCCGCCAGCGCCTCCGGCGCCGTCGTCTCGTACGACCTCAACTACCGGCCCTCGATCTGGCAGGCCGTCGGCGGGTCGCAGCGAGCGATCGAGGTCAACCGCCGGCTGGCCGCTCACGTCGACGTGATGTTCGGCAACGAGGAGGACTTCAGCGCCGCTCTCGGATACGAGATCGCCGGCGTCGGTGAGGCGTACGACGAGCTCGACTCGTCGAGCTACGCCGCGATGCTCGAACGGATCGTCCGCGACTATCCGAACCTGAAGGTCGTCGCCACGAGCCTGCGCACGGTCAGATCGGCGTCGTTCAACGACTGGGGCGGCCTGTGCTTCGCCGACGGGCGGGTCCACGAAGCGACCTTGCGGCGCGACCTCCAGATCCTCGATCGCGTCGGCGGCGGTGACTCGTTCGCGTCCGGGCTGATCTACGGCCTGCTGTCCGACCTCGCAGCGGAGGAGGCGCTCGCGTATGCGGTTGCGCACGGCGCGCTGGCCATGACGACGCCGGGCGACACCTCGATGGCGACGCTTGCCGAGGTCGAGCGACTTGCGGCCGGAGGCACGGCGCGCGTCCAGCGCTAGTCGCGCTTACGACACCTCGAAGCTGCCGTTCATGGTGCTCGCGTGCGGGTCGCAGACGAACGTGTACGCGCCCGACGTGACCGTGATGTCGAAGCTGTCCGTCCCCGTGCCTCCGACATCGGTCGACACGTCGACTCCTTCACCGGTCAGGTGGAAGTTGTGGATGTCGGACTTGTCGTCCGTCAGGAGCGTGTAGCTCCCCGGCGCGAGCGTCTCGACGGGCTGGTCGTCCTCGGTCGTCAAGCTGATCTCGAAGCCCGGGCCGACGCTCCCCTTGAGCACTACTCCCGTCTCGGGGACCGTCTGGGAAGCGGTCGTCGTCTCCGTCTCGGTCGTGTCCGACGCCTCGTCATCCCCACCGCCGCATCCCGCCAGCGCGAGAGCCACGACCGCGAGACCGACCACGACACCGCTGCGTGCACCTGCCATTCCGATCCTCCTTCGTCGCTCAAGGTGACGATACGGCACCTCTTGCCGATCGGTTCGCAATAGAGTTTCGCGCCATGGACGTGCTCGAGATCGCGCCCGGCCTCTGGCGCTGGACGGCGTACCACGAGGAGTGGGAGGAAGACGTCGGCTGCGTGTACGTCGAGACCGAGGACGGCGTGGTGCTCATCGACCCGCTCGTCCCGTCGACGGACACCGCGAAGTTCTGGAAGGCGCTCGACCGCGATGTCAAGCGGCACAAGGGACCCGTGCACGTCTTCATCACGGTCTTCTGGCACGCGCGGAGCGCCGGCGAGATGCGTGAGCGCTACGACGCCCGCATCTGGGCGCCGTCCTCGGGCAAGGCGGCGATCGCCCGTCGCGCCGGCGGCGTGACCGACGCCTTCGGGCCGGACGACCCGCTGCCCGGAGGCCTCGAGGCGCACCGGACGGCTCGCGCGGCCGAGGTCGTGTACTGGATCCCCGAACACTCCGCGCTCGTCCCGGGAGACGTCCTGCTCGCCGACGGGAAGGGCGGCGCTCGCATGTGCCCGGAGTCGTGGCTCCCGGCCTCGAAGACGCGTCGCGACCTCGCCGCCTCGCTCCGCCCGCTGCTCGACCTCCCGGTCCGTCGCGTGCTCGTATCGCACGGGCGGCCGGTCCTCACGGGCGGCGGACGCGCACTGGCCCGCGCGCTCGAGCTCTAGACTCGAGCCCGGATGCTCTGGCTGTGGATCGCCCTCGGCGTCGTCGCGATCCTCGTCGTGCTCGTCGTCGTCGGGTACAACCGGCTCGTCCGGCTGCGGAACGAGGCCGACACCGGGTGGGCCAACATCGACGTCCAGCTCGAGCGGCGCGGAGACCTCATCCCCAACCTCGTCGAGACGGTACGCGGCTATGCCGCGCACGAGCGCGGCGTGTTCGAGGAGGTGACGAAAGCCCGCGCCGCACTCCAGCAGGCTGGAGGTCCGGCCGCGGCCGGTGAAGCGAACGATCTCCTGAGTGACGCGCTCGGACGTCTCTTCGCGGTCGCCGAGGCGTACCCCGAGCTCCGGGCGTCCGAGAACTTCCTCCGCCTGCAGGACGAGCTGACGGACACCGAGGACAAGATCAGCGCCGCGCGCCGCTACTACAACACGACGGTCATGCACTACAACACGGGCATCCAGAGCCTGCCGTGGGTGCTCGTGGCCCGGCCGCTCGGATTCCGTGACAAGGAGTTCTTCTCGGCCGAAGGGCTCACCGAAGCCCCTAGCGTCGCGTTCGTACCCTGACCCACGATCGCGGCACTCTTGCTTCACGCCCGTGCTAGCCGAGGAGCACCCAGGCGATGAGGGCCACCGGAACGGCTAACGGAACCACCAGGAGGATTCCCTGCGTCCACTGACGCTGCGCGTCGTACCAGTCGCGAAACGTCGCGTACGAACTCTGTTGCCAGTCACGGTACGCCATGACCCCGATGATTCCGAGTCCGATGAGGAGCGCGAAGAAGATCAGCGTTGAGATCGTGAGACTCGCCAGGAAGATCACGGCGAGGACGAGAAGCGCGGCGATGCCGACGATCCCGAGGACGATGAGCAGGTAGCCGTAAATCGTGAGATTGCCGCGCACGAGTAGATCCTTTCACTGCGGGCTGGCGATCTCTTTGGCTAGCGTCGGCAAGCCGGTAGGTTGAAGCGTCGAGGGGAGCAGGGGGAGGTCCCCAGCTGTGGGGATGGGGCGCAGTAGTCGTCGGCGTGGCGTTGTTCGTCGGATTCAGCTGGCTGACGAGGTACAAGTAGGGACTCGTCCGTCAGGCGTCCGTGTCATGATCGGACGCCGATGGCGAGCAGTCGCGTCGAGGAGGAGCCGGCGGGATTCAACTGGTCGCTGCTGCTCGCGCTCGGGCTCTGCATCGAGTTCTGGGTCATCGTGACGATCGTGGTGACGAGCTTCGTCCTACACGGCCGCCTCTTGTAGCGACGCCGACGGGTCCACGCTTAGGAGCGGAACTTCTCGGCGGCGAAGCAGCAAGAATCTGTACCCGATTCTGTACCCAGCTCGTAGCTCTGGAGCGACCATGGCCGACCTCAGACGACCTCGGAACCCTTTAGTCAAGCCAGGGGGCGCGCCTTGGGCCAAGGAGCTCTTCTCGACCGAAGGCGATACTGCGGCGCGGCAGGTCTCGCTCACGCCCCCGTCGTGACGCTGCAGCAGCAGATCCGGCGGAACCGCGTGCGCAGCGGAATCGTCCTCGCCGGCTTCGTCCTCCTGCTCCTGATCCTCGCGGGCCTCGTCGGGCTCGTCTTCGACGTTTCCCTCGGCGTCGTCGCGCTCGCGATCGCGGCTGTATACGCGATCGTCGCGATCGTGAGATCCCGGAGCATGATCTCCCGGCTGACCCACGCGCAGCCGGTGGGCCCGAGCGAGCTCCGACCGCTCCGCCGCCTCGTCGAGAACGTCTCGATCGGGGCCGGGCTGCCGCTGACGCCGGAGCTTCGCATCGTCGACGACGACGCCCCGAACGCGTTCGCCGCTGGGCTTCGCCCGACCGCCAGCTACGTCGGCGTGACGACGGGCCTCCTGCGAACGATGCCGAAGCGCGAGCTCGAGGCCGTGCTCGCACACGAGATCTCCCACATCCGAAACCGCGACACGTACCTGATGACGATGGCGACGGTGTTCGCGGGCGTCATCGCGCTCGTCGCCGACCTCGGCTTCCGGACGCTCGCGTACGGAGGGCGCAATCGCCGGGCCGGAGGCATCGCGGCGCTCCTCGCGATCGTCGGCTTCGTGCTCGCGCCGTACGCGGCATTGCTCCTGCGCCTGAGTCTCTCGCGCCGTCGCGAGCTCCTCGCCGACGCAGGCGCCGCCGAGATCTTGAGCGACCCCGAGGCGATGGCTCTCGCCCTGCGGCGGCTCGAGCTCGACACGACGACGGTCCGCTACACGGGCGCGTCGACGGCGCATCTCTGGGTCGAGAGCCCGACGGACCGCATCGGATCGGAGCGCGGCGGCGTGCTCGAGTTCACGAGCTGGTTCAACACGCATCCGCCGACCCGGACACGTATCGCCGCGCTCGAGGAATCGGGCGGATTCCGTCTCCCAGACCAGCTTCCCGCGCGACGAGCCCTTCGCAGTCGAGCTCGGACTCGAGTGACTCCGGCGGCCCCATTCGCAACAATCGTCGCGTGCGGTTCAGCAATCCGGGGTTCGGGTCGATAATGGGTAGGCAGTGAAAGGCCTGCGTATCGGACGGCGCCGTGGGCGCGACAGCGAGGTGTGCCCTCTCGCCGCTCGAGCTCGCCCTGCGCCCCGCGCTCGTGGACGGGCGCTGGCAGATCCCGGACCGGTTCAACTTCACGCGCGACGTCGTCGAGGCACTGGCACGTGACCCGAAGCGCCGTGCGCTGACATCGCTCGGCAGGGAAGGTGTCATCGAGCACCGGGCCTTCCACGAGATCTCCGATGGCGCGGCCGTGTGGGCGACCACGCTCCGCGAGTCCGGCATCAACCCGGGGGATCGCGTGCTCGTCGTCGCAGGAACGACCGTCGACTGGCTCGAGATCGTGCTCGGAACGCTGAAGGCCGGCGCCGTCGTCGTGCCGTGCATGCCGAGCGTCACCGCCTCGATGCTCGAGCGGGTCGTATCGTCGACCGACGCCGCGCTCGTCGTCTGCGAGCAATCGCTCGAGCCGACGATCGCACAGATGGGCTTCACTCCCGACGTTCACCTGTACGAAGGCGAGACGAAGCGGAGCTCGAAGGACGTTCCCGAAGCGTCCACGCACGACACCGCCTCGCGCGACCTCGCCTTCATCGTCTCCACCAGTCGGAGTCGGCGGGACGCGCAAGGACGTCGCGCACACGCACGGCTCGATCTTCGCGACGCGCGTCCAGGCCGAGCACTGGCTCGACGTCGGCCGCGGCGACGCAGTTTGGTGCACGACCGATGCCGCCTCACCGCTGACGATGTGGAACACCGTCGCCGGACCATGGTCGCGGGGGGCCGAGGTCGTCCTCCACGAAGGCGGATTCGACCTCGACGAACGGCTCGACCTGCTCTTCCGACTCGGGCCGAGCATCCTCTGCCAGTCGCCCGGCGAGTACGCGGCGCTGGCCGAGCACCCGAAGCTCGAGCGCTTCCGGTCACCTCGCCTTCGGCGCCTCGTCTCGACGGGCGATTTCCTCGACCCCGAGGTCGTCGCCGTCTTCGAGGAGCGGTGGGGCATGACGATCTACGACGGCTACGGGCAGGCCGAGACGAACGTCGTCATCGCCAACCTCGCCGACGGTGCCGCGCAGCCGGGCTCGATCGGCCGAGCGCTTCCCGGCTATCACGTCGCGATCATCGACGACCAGGGGAATGAGCTGCCCGCCGGCATCGAGGGCGACCTCGCTGTCCGCGGCCGGCCGCCGACGCTCTTCGCCGGCTACTGGGAGCTCCCCGAGGAGACGAAGTCGGCGTTCCTGGGCGACTGGTACCTGACGGGAGACGTCGCCCACGCCGACGAGGAAGGGATCTTCACGTTCGTCGGTCGTGCGGAGGACGTGATCACGTCGAGCGGCCGTACGTTCGGGCCGTTCGAGGTCGAGCGCGTTCTCGCCGGGCACGGCGCCATCGCAGCGGCCGCTGTGGTCGGCATCAGAGATCTCCAGCGCGGCGGGCACTTCGTGCGGGCGTTCGTCGTGCCGCGAGGCGGCGCGGACGGCTCCGAGCAACTGGAGGCCGAGCTCCGCCAGTACGTCGCCCAGATGCTGCCCGACCAGCAGGTGCCGCGCGAGATCGTCTTCGTCGAGGACCTGCCGACGACGAACTGGAAGCTGAGCCGGCATGCGCTGCGCGAGCGACCACTCGGCGGACGACCGCTGTGGGAGCTTCCGCCCACCTCCGAGCCCGAGATGGAGGCCGCGCCGCCGCTTCCGCCTCCGATCGACTCCGAGTTCACGCCACGGGTCGACCGTGGTCTCGAGGTACCGCCCGCGGTCGCTCTCGTGCCCGAGGCGAGCACGCTCCTGCGCCGGAGCCGGTCGTGGCCGAGGCCGTTCCCGTCCAGCCCGAACCCGTCGCGGAGCCTGAGCCCGAGCCGCCCGCCCTAACGCCGGAGCCGGTCGCAGAGGCGCTTCCTATGGCGGAGCCCGAGCCCGAGCCGGAGCCCGAGCCGGTCTTCGAGGCCGTTCCCGAGCCGGAGCCAGTCGTCGAACGCGAGCCTGAGCCGGAGCCTGTCCTCGAGGCCGTGCCGGAGCCGGAGCCAGTCGCCGAAGCCGTCCCTGTCAGCGAGCCGGAGCCCGAGGTCGTCGCGGAGCCTGAGCCTGAACCCGAGCCGGCCGTCGAACCCGAGCCCGTCCTCGAGGCCGTTCCAGAGCCGGAGCCCGTCGTCGAACACGAACCAGAACCCGAGCCCGTCCTCGAGGCCGTTCCGGAGCACGAGCCGGAGCTCGAACCGGAAGACGTCGAGCCGGAGGTCGAGGCGGAGCCCGAGCCGCCAGCAGCGGAGACACAGCCCGAGCCCGAGATCGTCGTTCCGGCCGAGCCCGAGCCGGAGGTCGAGGCGCCGGCCCTGGTCGTCGTTCCCGAGCCCGAGGTCGCGCCGGAGCCCGAGCACAAGCCCGAGTTCTCCGTCGTCGAAGAGCCGACGGTGCTGCCGGACTACGTCATCGAGGAGTCGGACGGGCCGCCTCCAGTCGTCGTCCCCGAGCCGGAGCCCGAGCCGGAGCTCGGCCCGCTTCCCGACTTCGTCGTCGAGCCCGGATCGCAGCCCGAGCCTCCGCCCGCCCCGCCAGAGTCCGCATTCGAGCCCGAGGAGGAGGAAGATCTCGGCCCGCTCCCGGACTTCGTCATAGATCCGAGCCTGCCGCCCGAGCTTCGACCCGCGCCGCCGCCCAAGCCCACGCCGGTCGAGCCGCCGCCTCTGGAGACACTCCAGGTGCCGACGAGCGCGAAGCCGGAGGCGACCATGTCGAACGCCGCAGGGATCTACTTCCCGCCGACGACGGCCTTCCCGATCCGACGCGACGACGACGACGACACGTCACGCGAGCGCAAGCAGCCCACTCGCCCTCGCCCGGCCGCCGAGCCCGGGAAGTCGAAGCGCTCCGCGGAGCCCGCAGAGCCGGGCGACGAGGGCAACGAGGTGAGTTGGATGGCAGGCCTCTCGAGCCGGCTGAGCGCCTACAGCCTGTCCGACGACGACCCGGAGTCGGACGACGAGCCGAGCGACGGCGAGACGACGGACGAGACCGCGGACGAGATCGCGGAAGACTGAACATCGGCGCGCGATAGCCTGCGGTGAGTGGTCTTTCCGGGGCGCAGGCACCAGCTTCGCGCGGCTGCAAACGCTTCGCATGCCGTCGTCCTCGGTCGGCCACGTACGTTCCAGTACGCGGCCTCCCTGCGTCCTAGGCCTGCTCGGTTTTCGCCGGCGAACCGCACGCCTACGCCCCGGAACGACCACTGATGACCGACCAGGCCGCCGTGAGCCTCCTCCGCTGGCTACGCCGACAGCTCCGCCAGCCGATACCCCAGCGCGAGCACCTCGAGGCCGCGATCGAGAACGACGATCCAGGAGAGGTGAGGCGGCTCGTCGCGATCGTGCCGTTCACCGATGCGCAGCGCCGCCACGTCGACGGCCTCATCACCCGCTGGGAGGAGGGGCGTGCCCGCAGCTGAGAACGAGGCGATCGTTCGCCGGATCTTCGATGCGTTCGCCCGCAACGAAGGACTTGCGCTGCGCGGGCTCTTCGCCGACGACGCGGTCTGGTCCGTTCCGGGACGCGGGGTCATGGCCGGCGTGTACGAGGGACGCGAGGCGATCTTCCGCTTCCTCGGGAGGCTCCCGAAGGAGACCGACGGGACGTACGACTCCGAGCTCATCGACGTGCTCACGAGCCACGACCGCGCTGCCGCGCTCTACCGCGCGCGCGGAACGACGCCACGGCCGGACGCTCGAGCTCGATCAGGTTCTCCTCTTCCGCATCGAGGGCGGGCTCGTGACGGAGGTGCTCGCACTGCCGAGCGATCCGGACGCCTTCGAGGCCTTCTGGGCGTAGGGTCCCGCGCCATGAGCGAGCAACGCTTCGCGGACGGGCTCCGCTACAGGATCGAGATCCCATCCGTCGAGGGCCCGCGCGTCTTCGAGGCCGTGCTCGACGAGGCGTCGCGGCGCTCGGTTCCCGTTCGTCGAGTGTCGCAGGGGAGCGGCGTGATGATGCTGACGGACGCGGAAATCCGCGAGCTGGCCACGCTCGGAGCGGACGCAGGCGTCGAGGTCTCCCTGTTCCTGGGCCCACGAGGCGCGTGGGACACGGGCGGCCAGTCACTCGCAACCGCAGCTGCCGGCGGCGTGGCTCGCGGACAGGCCGGCGTCGTCGACTCCGTCGCCGAGGTCCGCCGCGGTGTCGCGCTCGGGATCCGCTCGTTCCTGGTCGCCGATCTCGGCGTGTTGCGCGAGCTCGGCGATCTGCGGCGAAACGGCGAGCTGCCGGCGTCGCTCGTGCTCAAGACGTCCGTCCTCCTGCCGTGTGCGAACCCCTCGACCGCGCGCACACTCGAGGAGCTCGGCGCGACGACGATCAACGTCTCGACCGATTTGTCGGCCGCTGAGCTCGGACGGCTCCGCAGCGCGTGCACCGCCGCGCTCGACGTCTACGTCGAGGTGCCGGACGACCAGGGTGGATTCGTCCGCTTCTACGACGTCCCCGAGATCGTCCGGCTCGCTGCGCCCGTGTACGTGAAGCTCGGTCTCAGAAACGCACCGAACATCTACCCGTCGGGACTGCACCTCGAGGACCTCGCCGTGAAGCTGGGCCGCGAGCGCGTGCGCCGCGCCGAGCTCGTGCTGCGCCTGCTCGAGGAGCGCGCGCCCGAGCTCCTCGAGGGACGCGGCGACGATCGCCCGTCCGACCTCGGGATCCCCGAGCCGTGAGAGAGCGCTTCGCGGCGATCTACACGGCCGCGCTCGCGGACATCCTCGATGCGCGGGGTCTCCACGAGCAGACGCTGCCGCCGTCGATCCGTGCGCTCGAGCCCGGCATGCACGTGGCCGGGCCGGCGTACACGGTGAAGGGCAGCCCGGCGTCGAACCCCGACGTTCCCGCCTACGACGAGGCGATCCGCAAGGTGCTGCGGATGCTCGGAGACGTCCCGGAGGGCCACGTGGCCGTGTACGCGTGCGACCAGGACGTGTCGGCCCACCTCGGCGAGCTGTCGGTGACATCCCTCAAGGCACGCGGTGTCGCAGGCTGCGTCCTCGACGGAGGCTGCCGGGACGTCCGCTTCATCCTCGACGAGGGCTTCCCCGTCTTCTGCCGGTTCGTGACACCGGAGGACTCGACCTGGCGCTGGGAGCTCGAGGCGACGCAGGTGCCGATCACGGTCGGCGACGTTCGCATCGAGCCCGGCGACTGGGTCGTCGGTGACGACGACGGAGTGGTCGTCGTGCCGCAGGCGATCGCGGAGGACGTGCTCGTCGAGGCCGAGCGGAAGGCCGCGACCGAGAGCGAGATCCGCGCGTCCGTGCGTGAAGGGATGCCCCCGCTCGAGGCCTACGAGCGGTACGGAACGTTCTGAGCGCTACTCGTCGGCCGGAGGCGGACGGGTTCCAGCGCCGGCGACGAGTCGTTGTCGCTCGCGACGGTCAGCTCGTCGACGTTCTCCGGTTCGAGTCGACCGTGCGGATCGAGCCGTCCTGCGCGAACGCGATCGACGTGTCCGTCTGGTGACCACGAGGGCTCGAACGTGTCCGGACCTTCGCGCGTCAGGCGGCGTGCGTTCTTCTGTCCGCACCGTGAGCACATAGATGTCGAAGAGCGCGTCGCGACGACTCCGAAGCGAACGCAAGCCGGCTTGCTGTCGGTGGACCAGGTCGGATTGAGGCTGCTTGCGCCAAGCGTCGTGAGCCGGATGCCGATCGGAGCCGTCCGGATCGCATGACCCAGAGCTCCCTCGTACTGCGAGCCCGGCGGACGCCGCGTGTACGCGATCCAGCGCCGTCCGGAGACCACGCGGGTTCCGTCTCCCCGGTCGGATCGCCGAGGAGCACGTGTGCATTCGAGCCATCGGCGTTCATGACGAAGATGTCCCCCGGCGTGCCGCGCGAGAACGCGATCCGGCTGCCGTCGGGAGACCACGTAGGGTGCCTCGTCATCCTCTGTCGTCGAGGATCAGGCGACGCGTGCCGGTGCCATCGGCGCGCATGACGTAGATATCGAACGATGCCTGCTCCGCGCGCTCGTGAACGCGATTCGCCGCCCGTCCGGAGACCACGCCGGCTCGACCTGGAAGAAGAGCCCGCTCGGCGTTGGACGTGTCGTCGTCCCCTTCCGTCAGCCGGCTCTGCGCACGACCGTCGGCAGCCATCGCGAAAATCGCGTACGGGCCGTCACGAGTGCTCACGAAAGCGAGATCCGGACGCGCCTTCCTCTCTCCGCCGCATCCTGCAAAGAGGATGACGACAGCAGTCAACAGGGCAAGTGTTGCGGGAGCACGGGTGGGCAAGGCGCGCGAAGACTAGTGTGCGAGTGGTTCGACGCCGAGGTACTGCCGCTGTAGGTCCGAATCCTGCGCGAGTCTGGTCGCAGTCGTCTCGGCCGCGATGCGACCGCCGATCATCACGAGCTGTCGCTCGGCGAGCGCGGTCGCAACTCCGAGGTTCTGTTCGATGAGCAGGATCGCGAGACCTTCGGCCTCGAGGTGTCGGAATGTCTCGATCAAGCCCTCGATCACGGTTGGTGCGAGTCCCTCCGAAGGCTCGTCCATGACGAGCATCCTCGGATTCGTCACGAGCGCCCGACCGATCGCCAGCATCTGCTGCTCACCACCGGAGAGCTGCGCGCCACCATTCCTCTTCCGGTCGGCCAGACGCGGGAACAGCTCGTAGACACGCTCGCGGTTCCATACGCTCGACCCGTTGCCACGACTTCCACGCGAGGCGATTCGGAGGTGCTGGTCGACCGTGAGCGACGGGAACAGGCGCCGACCCTGAGGGACGTAGCCCACGCCATGCCGCGCGATCGTATGAGATGCGGAACCGACGAGCTCGGCGCCCTGGAAACGGATCGAGCCGCTGGCCCGCGGCGGCGTAATCCCCATGATCGCATTGCAGAGTGTCGTCTTGCCCATGCCGTTCCGCCCGACGACGGCAACGGACTCGCGACCCATCGTGAAGCTGACGTCCTCGAGCGCCTGAGCGCTGCCGTAGTAAGCGTTGAGCCCGACGACGTCAAGGAGGGCAGGTTCGTCGTACGAGCGACGTCGGCTCACTCATCGTGGTGTCCACGGCCGAGGTAAAGGTCATGGACCATCTGGTTGGCTCGGATTTCGCTCGGCGTCCCCTCGACGATGACGCGGCCGTCGTGCATCATCGTCACCTTCTCGGCGACGCTGAGGGCGATGTCCATGTCGTGCTCGATGAGGATGAGCGTGACTCTCCCGGTCGAGCCCGAGCAGTAGATCGGTCAAGAGCTGACGCTCACCGCGGGAGAGCCCTGACGCGGGCTCGTCGAGCATCAGGACCTTCGGCTCGACGAGCACTCGCCATGGCGACCTCGAGTTGGCGATGCTCGCCGTGCGAGAGATCCCGAACCGGGCTGCCCGAGCTTGCGCTCGAGCCATACCCGCCCCGCCGCCTCACGAGCATGCTCGCGGAGTCTCGCGATCACGACCCGGAGAACGAGGCTCAGTCGGCCGCCGTCGCGTCCGACGATCGAGAGGTGGATGCTGTCGACGACCGTCAGCCCGTAAAGAGCCGCGACTGCTGATACGTGCGCGCGAGCCCGAGCTTGGCCGGAGCGCGGGTCGGGGATGGTGACGGTCTCGCCCATCACCTCAATCGTTCCTGTCGTCGGCCAGAAGTCGCCGGCAACGAGATTGAAGAGCGTCGTCTTGCCCGCCCCGTTGGGCCCGAGAATCGCACGGCGCTCGCCGTACGCGACGTCCAGATCGACGTCGCGTACGGCGTGGACGCCGCCAACCGCCGGCCGACCCCCCGTAGACGGAGGATCGGCTCGGCAGTGTCGGTTGCTTCCGTCAAGCCACTACTTGACGATGCCGTTGACGACCGGTCGTTCCTTGCCGGCCCACGGCAGCTTGTACTTCTTGCACGCTGGGAACGTGCGTCCTGGCGACGGGGTGCCGTCGAACACGCCGCCGAATGTCGCGTCGACATTCGGGACGTACGCGACCGTCACCGCGGTCAGCTTTCCACCCCTGCTGATCATCTTCTGGTTGTACTGACCCTGCACCGCTTGCCGGTACTTGTCGAGCCGGATGTCCCCGTACGCGCCGGGCACGACGACTCTCGCGAGTGCCTGCCGGAGCCTGATGCCGCCGTCGGACATGTCGCCGTCGACCTGCTTCAGGGCGGTGAGGAATCCCCACGTGCCGTTGTAGTAGTTGTAGACGAAGTTGCTCGAGCCCTGCTGGCCCTTGGAGTTGTCGCCGAAGGGCGGGATCTCCTTGAACCACTTGCCCATGATCCTGTAGTACGCAGCCGGCCTTGCGCCCTTGAGGTCGCCGGCGACTCCGAAGGTTCCGCCGACCGAGCCGACTGCCCGGTTGCCGATCTCTTCGTAGCCCGTCACCGTCCAGAACCCGTTGCCGACGAACTGCTTGCCCTTGATCGGGCCGTACGCCTGCTCGAACGCCTTGAGCGACGGAATCAGGCCCGCGCCACCGACCGCCCAGAAGTACCCGTCGACCTCGTCGGGCGGAGGCAGCTGCCGCACCCACGACGAGTAGTCGGTCTCGTTCAAGGGCGGGTAGACGCGCTTGCTGATCTTGCCGCCTCGTCCGCAGTAGTCGACGACGAAGCCAGCGGCAGACGTCCACGCGAAGCTGTAGTCGTCTGCAATCAGCGCCATGTTCTTAAGACCTGCCTTCAGCGCGAGCTTGCCCAGACCTGCGTTCCACTGCGCGCCGTCGCCGTTGAACCGGAAGACGTTCTTCGCCCTCACCTTCAACGTCGTGTCCTGCGCCCCGGCTGTACCGATGATGACGGTCAGCTTCGGATGCGCCTTGGCGTACTGGGCAACGGCAATCGACTCGTCGCCCGAGAGCGGGCCGATGAGAACGTCGGCCTTCAGACCTTCGACGAGCCGCTTCGTCTCCTTGAGCGCGAGAGCCGCGGTGTCGTCGCCGCAACCGATCCCGACGAGCTTGATGGTGCTGCTGCCGACTTTCCCGTCGGTCATTCCGGCCGACGGCTTCTTGTTGTTCTTCGGCTTGGCGCCCGCGTACTGACTGAAAGCGGCGATCGTCCCGGCGATGTCCTGGTCGTAGAACGAGCCGAACGCTCCCTTGCAGTCAGACAGAATCGCAACCCTGATCGTCCCGGCCTGCTTGGGACTGGCGGATGCCGCAACCGCGAACATCGACACGGCCACAGCCGTCAGGGCGACGAGCGGAAGCGCCAGCTTCCAGCCTCGCGACTTGAGGCTCATTGCATTGCCCTCCTTTGTCGTGCCTGCACGTATGTGATCTTCTACCACGGTTCTTACTGCGGTTGCTATCACGCCTCCTCTCGGAAGGGACTGCTTACGGCGCATGTCGTCACGCCTCCGAAGGTGCCCTCGTCCGCCCCCAGTCGCGAGCTCGCAAGACCGCGCCGAGTCCACGGTCCCAAAGCCCGATGAGGCCGTCGGGGGACACGATGACTATTGCCAGGAAGATGAGGCCGATGACGGTGTTGAAGCTTCCCCCGACCCACGGGAGCTCGACGTCGCGGACGTACGTCGTTATCAGGACGAACGCGAACGCCCCGAGCCATGCGCCTTCGATCCGAAGGAGTCCTCCGATCACCGCCATCACGAGCAGATCGATGGTCGCCTGTACCTGGATGGAGTTCGGATCGATGAACCCGTTCCACCACACGAAGAGGACACCGGCGAGCGCGGCCATGAACGCGCCGAGCGTGAAGGCGAGCGTCCGGTGGAGCCAGACGTTGTAGCCGAGAGAGGCCATCCGCACCGGTTCGTCGCGAACCCCCTGCAGAGCCACGCCGAAGGGCGTTCTCGCGACGTAGCGAGCGAGCACATAGGTGAAAGCGGCGGCGGCGAGGCAGACGTAATAGAAGCGCATCTCGTCGATCGGGCGACCGAACGACGCGGGGGCGAGGATGTTGCTGACTCCGCCGAAGCCGGAGAGATCCGTGACCTGGCCAAAGACGTAGTAGGTGATCACCGCGTACGTCAGCGTGATCATGAGGAAGTAGATCCCGGCACTACGCCCTGCGAGCGCGCCGAAGAGGAAACCCACCGCGACGGCAATCGCGATTCCGAGCACCGCGGCCAACCAGGGATCCCAACCCAGGTTGAGACCCTTCGAGCCCCCCTCCGTCACCATGTTTCCGACCGCGAATCCCGCGATGCCGTAGATGGCGACCTGGGCGAGGGACACCATCCCTCCGTACGCGGACAAGAAGATGAGGCTCGCCGCGGCGACACCGTAGAACAACGTCTGGGTGAGGATCGTGCCGACGAAGTAGTCGCTGAAGACCAGCGGCGCCGCGAGGAGGACGAGCACCGTCACCGCTCCGATCGTTCGCTCGATCGACTGTCTCGCGTCCCACCCTCTCATGCCGGCCTCCCGAACAGCCCGTACGGCCGAAAGGCCAGGACCAGTGCGAGCAGGACGAAGGTGAAGATGATCGAGTAGTAGCTGTAGTCACTCGGCAGGTACGTCACGGCGAGCGTGTTCGTGAGCCCGAAGAGCAGCGAGCCGACGACCGCACCGCCGAGCGAGCCCATGCCCCCGACGATGACGACGACGAGGGAGTTCAGGAGAAACCGGCTGTCGACGCCAGGAGCGAGACTCGCGAACGAGCCGCCGATCGCCCCTCCGAAGCCTGCCAGTGCCGACCCCACGAAGAACGCGATCGCGAACGTCAGCTGGATGTTCACACCGAGAGCCGACACCATCTGGCGGTCGTCGACTCCGGCGCGGATCACCATCCCCATTCGCGTTCGCTTGAGCCAGAGCCAGAGCAACAATCCGACCCCCACCGACATGCCAACGAGTGCCAGCCGGAACGCCGAGTACTGGATGTCAAGGATCCTGAGGTTCACGAACCTGTCGAGCGCGCCCGCGAAGGCGATGTCCTTCGCGATCCCACTGAAGTGGGCGAGCATCTGGTCGGCGGCGATGACGGCGATGGCGATGGTGATGAGGGCTTGACGGAGGTCCTGGCCCTGGTTCCAACGCAAGAGCACCTGCTGGGTGCCGACTCCGAGCACCCCGATCGCGAGCGCCGCGATGAGCATGGGGCGAACCAATTGACGAGGCTCACGTCCGAAGCGGACAACCCTCCGCCGAGTGCACCCCCACCCGCGCCCCCGACCATCTTGCGCTGAAGCTCGAGTGCGATGTAGCCGCCGAGCAGGAAGAACGCGCCGTGTGCCATGTTCACGACACGCATCAACCCGAAGATCAGCGTGAAGCCGCTCGCGACCATGAAGTACAGCCCGGCCAGCGTCAAGCCGTCGAGCACGGCGATCACGAAGCTCTTGGGATCCTCGACCGCGGAACCGAACGTCGTGCCTCGTGCGATGAAGAGGATCCACACGACGACGAAGGCGACTCCGGCCGCTGCGAGCCCCAACGCGACGTACCGGAGCAGCCGACCGGCGGCGAGCGACGTCGAGACCTTGGGGGCGGCCCCAGCGGCGGGGATGCGTGCCGTCACGACGGTCTTTCGCCGATCGCGACCGCGTCGCAGGCGTCCGAGCGAGCTCGGGCATCGGCGCCGAGAGCCTGCGACTCGGTCAGCGACCCTAGCTGCGCCGGAGCCGCGGCGCGCGGCACGGTTCCTACGATTCTCCACG
>CAVYQX010000002.1:0-137883 GCA_963770715.1 uncultured Gaiellaceae bacterium | reverse complement strand
CGTCGGGACGTCACTCGCGAGCCCCCGGTCGGCTCTGTTGACGACACGGGCGCGTTGACGGTCGTCGAGGATCCTGTCGGCCTGGTCGAGGTGGGCGGTGACGAGCCGCTGGCAGTAGCCGGTGGAGTTCTGCACCCCGCCGCAGCCGTAGACGGGGGGCCCACGATGCAACGGGTGAGCCGACCCACGAGAAGAGTGCGACGTCGAACTCCCCCTGCGGGAGGATCTGGCCGAAGAATGCCCCGGGGGCTGCGAACACGGGCACGACCTCGACCCCAGCGGCCCGAAGCTGCGCCTGTATCAGCGGAAGCGCCTGCGCTCGAACCAGAACCCCGGCGCTCGTCACGAAGCGCAACGAGAGCCGCTCCCCGCCGCACGAGAAGATTCCATCGGCTCCTCTGCGGCAGCCGGCTTGCCCGAGCAGGCGGCGAGCTTCCGCCGGTCGATAGCGGTAGACGCCCCAGTTCGGCTCGTAGTAGCGGCTCTGGGTCAGGTGCAGCGCGTTGTCGAGCGCGCGAGCGGAGGGATCGACCTCGCCCCATATCTGTCGGACGAGCGCGGTGCGGTCGATCCCGTACGCGAGCGCGCGGCGAACGAGCTTGTTGCGGAGCGCCGGGTGAGCGTTCGGTCCGAGCTGGACGGCGAGCTGCTCGAATCCGGAGCTTGCGGAGGCGACGAAGCGTATCCCCGGCAGCCGACGAACGGCCGGGACGAACGATGGTGGAACGCCCGCGGCGACGTCGAGCTCGCCGCTCCTCAGATCATCGCTGGGATCGGTAGCTGACTCCGCGAATCTGAGGACGAGCCGCTCGATGTGGGCTGGGTGAGGTCCCCAGTAGCGGGAGTTGCGCCGGAGGACGAGCTGCCGACCGCGCTCGAGTCGCTCGACGAGGAACGGCCCACTTCCGATGGGTCGACCCGTCCTCGGATTGTCGATCCGGTCGCCCCAGACCTGCGTCAGGTCCGAGCCGCGGAGCGCGTGCGACGGCAGGATGCTCCCGAAGAAGTCGGGCCAGCTCGCGGACCTCGGCCGAAGAACCACTCGCAGGGTCTTGGGCTCGACGGCACGCGCACTCCGGATGGGGGCGTGGAGCTCACGGACCTCCGGGATAGCGTGACGGCGTATGGCCCGGAGCGTGAAGATGAAGTCCTGCGCCGTAATCGGGACTCCGTCGCTCCAGCGCGCCTCCGGGCGGATGTGGTAAGTCAACGTGAACGGTCGCCGCCTCGTGTAGTCGACCCTCGAGACGAGGCTTCCCTCGTGCGTGAAATCGGGACCGACCTCGAAAGGCATCTGCAGAACCTTCTCGCCCCAGAACGCCTGCCCGCCTTGATTGCAGCTCATAGGCAGAACGTTCAGACAGGCAGGCTCCGGGCCGATCAGGCGAAAGACGAGCGTGCCGCCGCGCTTGGGCGTCTGCGCGCTCGCGCCGCCCGCGCCCGAGACGGCGAGGAGCGATACGGCGATCGCCGCCGCGAGAGCTAGCGCGCGAGCCACCAGTCCTCCGCGTTCCAGAGCTGGTCGAGCGGATGCAACCTGACATTCCGGACACTCGCGTGACGCGCCGCGCTCGTGACGTACTGAAAGAGCGGGATCAACGGCACATCCCTCGCGAGCTGCCGATCCGCTCCGTTGAGAACGCGTGCCCGCTGGCGTTCGTCGAGGATCCGGTTCGCCTGGTCGAGCTCACGCGTGACGAGGCGCTGGCAGTAACCCGTGTAGTTGTCGGCACCACCGCACCCGAAGATGCTCTTGATCTCGACGACGGGCTCGGGGTAGACCCACGAGAAGAGCGCGACGTCGAAGTCGCCGCTCGGGAGAATCCGTCCGATGACAACGGGATTCGGAGCGAACGTGGGCACGACCTCGACGCCCACAGCGCGGAGTTGGGCCTGGACGAGTGCGAGCTCCTGCTCACGCGTCGGATTTCCGGCGGGCGTCACGAAGCGCAGCGACATCCGCTCCCCTCCGCAGACATGGATGCTGTCGGCACCCCTGCGGCAGCCAGCCTGCTCGAGGAGGCGGCGGGCCTCCGCCGGCCGGTATGAATAGCCATTCCAGTTGGGCTCGTAGTAGCCGCTCTGGCTCAGGAGCACGGCGCTGTCGAACGGGCGCGACTGCGGAGCGATCTCGCCCCAGAGCTTCCGGACGAGCGCGGCTCGATCGATGCCGAAGGCCAGCGCGCGGCGTACGAGCTTGTTCTTGAGGGCCGAATGCCCTCCGGGTCCAATGCGGAGATCGAAGTGCTCGAAGGCTGCGCCCGGCGTTGCCGCGACCCTCAGCCCAGGTTCTCGGCGAAGAGCCGGGATGGACGCAGGAAACATCCCCTGGGTGATGTCCAGCTCGCCCTTTCGCAGCGCCTCCGACTGGTCCGTCCCCGTCCAGAACCGCACGACGAGCCGGTCGACGTAGGAGAGATGGGTTCCCCAGTAGTTCGGATTTCGGCGCAGAGTGAGCTCGCGACCGCGCTCCCAGCGCTCAAGGAGGAAGGGGCCGTTCCCGATCGGCCGGCCCGTCTTCGGGTTGTCGATCCGGTCCGACCAGATCGCCTCGAGGTCTTCTCCGGCGAGCGCATGCCGCGGCAGGATGTTCCTGAATAGGCTTCGCCACGCCGCGACGCGGGACTGAAGCGTGACACGAACCGTCTTCGCGTCGACGGCGTGGACACGGCGGATCACGCTGTGGAGCATTCGTTCCTCCGGCGTGCCGCTCGAACGGATCGCATGGAGAGTGAAGGCGAAGTCGCGCGCGGTGACCTGGGTGCCGTCGCTCCAGCGCGCTTCAGGGCGAATGTGGTACGTCAGCGTGAACGGAGGCGTCCTCGTGAACGCCACACTCGAGACGAGCCGTGGCCGGAACTCGAAGTCGGGACCGACCTCGAAGGGCTGCTCGAGAATCAGGTCGACGATGTACCTCGTGATCTGCGGCGGGACGCATCGGGCGAGGAGCACGTTGAGACAGGCAGGCTCTCGCGAGGACGACCCGAACAGGAGGGTGCCGCCGCGCTTCGGCGTCTGCGCGCTCGCGCCGCCCGCGCCCGAGACGGCGAGGAGCGATACGGCGATCGCCGCCGCGAGAGCTAGCGCTCGAGCCACCAGTCCTCCGCGTTCCACGAATAGGAACCAACGCCGTTTGGGACGACGCCACGCAAGATCGTCCTGAAGGCGACGAGGCTCGTAAGTTGAAACAGCGGGAGGGCGGGCACAGCCTTCGCGAGCCTCGCGTCTACCCGGTTCAAGAGTGCGACACGCCGGCTGAGAGCGATGGTACGCGTCGCCCGGACGAGGTCGCGGGTGATCAGCCGGTCGCAGTAGAGGTAGTAGTTCTCGTCCTGCTGACAACCGAAGATGGACAAGGGCCCGGCCGTGCTTGCGCCCAGGCCGGAGCTAAAGATCATGAGGTCGAAGTCGCCCTTCGGAAGAATCTGGCCGTAGAGGGTCGATGGAGGCGCGAACTCCGGCCTGATGTCGAATCCGACGTGCCGAAGCTGTGCCTGGACGAGCTCGACCGTACGCCGCCTCCCGTCGACGTTGCTGGGCGCGAGGAAGCGAAGCTCGAGCCGCTCTCCGTCGCAGGAGTAGATGCCGTCCTCGCCCCGCCGACAACCCGCCCGGTCGAGGAGTCGCCGCGCGTGAGCTGGGCGGTAGCGGTAGGCGCTCCAGTTCGGCCGGTAGTACGGGCTGGTCGCCAGGAAGACGGAACTGTCGAGCGGCTTGGTCGGCCGCTCAGTCTCGAGCGGCGTTCCGATCGCTCGTGCGATCGCCACACGGTCGATCCCATAGGCGAGCGCCTGTCGGACGAGCCGGAGCCTGAGCGCGGGATGCCCACCCGGCGCACCGTGTCGGATCGCGATCTGCTCGTAAAAGCTGCCGGGTAAGGATAGGACCTTGATCCCTTCCGCATGCTGCCGGTCGAGCTCGACGACGCTGGCTCGTTGCGAGGCGACTGGATCGATCATGTCGATCTCTTCGCGAACCAGCGCCTCTGCGGTGTCTTGCGTGGGGAGGAAGCGGTAGACGAGCCGATCAAGGTAGGCGGCATGCGGCCCCCAGTACCGCGGGTTTCTGACAAGAGTCAGTTCCTTGCCGCGCTCCCAGTCGCCTATTAGGAAGGGGCCACTCCCGATCCGCCGTCCAGACTTCGGGTCGTCGACCGTATCCGTCCAGAGACTGGCGAAATCCATCCCTGCAAGCGCGTGACTCGGAAGGACCACCTGGAAGAGGTAGCGCCAGTCTGGGTCGGGCTCGCGCAGAACGACGCTGAACGTCTTCGCGCCGAGCGGGCGGACGCTGCGAAGCTTGAGCCAAGGATCGTTGGGGAACTCGGGACGGTACTTGCGTTGCGCCCGATACGTGAAGATGAAGTCCGAGGCCGTGACGGGCACGCGATCGCTCCAGCGAGCCTCCGGACGGATCCTGTAGAGCAGGGTGAATGGACTCCTCGACACGACGCGGGCAGAGGAGACGAGGTCCGGCCTGAACGTGGCGTTCGGGGTCACCTTGAAGGCCCCGGAGAGGATCAGACCGAGATCACTGGGTGCGCTACACGAGGACACGAACAGGTTGAGGCACGCCGGCTCGGTGTGCAAGGCCGCCGCGACCACGAGCGTGCCGCCGCGCTTCGGCGTCTGCCCGGAGGTGCCGGCCGCAGGCGCGACAGCTACGACGCTTGCAATCAGGCCTGCTGCGAGCACGAGCGACGGCCGTCTCATGACGGATTCCTCCTCAACGTCCTTGACCGCCCGCCTCTACCTGATCTTCCGCACGTGACGCTACCGCCTCGTGGTGTCCGACTCAAGCATGTTCCTCGTCAGGAGCCCGAACGGTCACCCAGACGAAGCCCTCGCCGGCGGCGACCCGCTGCGGGTGGTTGCCGATGTCGATGGTCTTGACGACATCACCGGACTCCTCGTCGATCCGCGTCACGGTGCGGTCGAGCTGGTTCACCACCCAGACGGCGCCGTCCGAGACCGCAACGTCGACGGGGCCGTCGCCTACGTCGATGTCCTCGGTCGTTGCTGGCTGCCCCGTCCCTCCTGGGAACGCGATCCGCTTGACCGTGTCGTCCTCGAAGTTCGCCACCCACAGAGAGTCAGTGCCGACGGCGATCGCCTCCGGAGCGCGGCCGACGGTGATCTCGTCCTCCTTCTGGATCGTCTGGGGATCCACTTCGAGAACCTGATTCGTGTTCCGATTCACGATCCACACCGACCCGAGCCCGAAAGCAATGTCCGCGAACGCAGGCGGGACAGAGTCTGTATCCGTGAGCAAGCCCGCCGAGTATCCGAGCCCTTCGAGGGAAGTGCCGTTCTCGACGTTCGCGCGCCCGAAGTCACCGACCTCGCACACGAACCACGCGTACCCACCGCCGAAGGTCACGCTCGCCTGCGGTCGTCCACACGGAGAACCGCGCTCGCCGAGCGCGTTGAACGGCGTCGCCGCCTCGTTCTGCTCGATGTTGACGCGGACAAGCTGGGCGAGCGCGCCGAGAGCCACGACTATCGAGCCGTCGCCGAGTGTCAGATCGCTCGGAAAGTCGGGCAGCGCGATGATCCGGGGCCGGGCGGTGAGGTCCGCGGGATCGATGCGGAAGAGGTTCTGATCCTCTTCGTTGATGACCCACACACTTCCGGCGCCCGTGACAACACCCTTCGGATCGACCCCGACCGGAACCTCCGCGACGAGCTCGTTCGACGAGGGATCGATGACACCGACGGAGTTCGGTGCCACGGTCGACAAACCGGCGTCCGAACCGCCGAGGACTGAGAGCCCCAGGAAGGCGGCGACCGCAACCAGGACGAGCGCTACGGCGCCTGCCAGCAGCAGCCCGCGCCGCGAGATCCCCCTCGGCGCGGGCGCCGTGTCGGCAAGCCGAAGCGCAGAGCGCGTCGCCGCGAGGAGCTCGCCTGCCGACCGGTACCTGCGACCGGGCTCCTTGGCGAGCGCGCGAGTCAAGACGGTGTCGAGCTCCTTCGGAAGCTCTGGGCGCGCCTTGCTCGGCGCGGTCGGCTCCTCGTGGACGTGCGCCCAGAGGAGCGCAACGTCCGTGGCGCGCGGGAAGGGCGACTGCCCGGTCAGGCACTCGTAGACGACGCAGCCGAGCGAGTAGACATCCGCGCGCTCGTCGAGCGGGTCTCCGGTGATCTGCTCCGGGGCGACGTACTCGAGAGTGCCCACGATCTCGCCCGCGACGGAGACTCCTGACAGGGACCCGGTGCGCTTGGTGAGCCCGAAGTCGCCGAGGTAGCAATGCTCCCGACCGCCGGCCTCGGCGATGAGGACGTTCGACGGCTTGACGTCGCGGTGGACGAGGCCCTTCTCGTGCGCGGCGTCCAGCGCCTCGGCGATCTGGGACAGTAAGTCGACGGCGCGCCTCGGCTCGAGTGCTCCGTCCTCCGCGACCACCTTCGCGAGGTCGGAGCCTTCGACGTAGCGCATCGCGAGGAAGAGGACGCCGTCGTCCTCGCCCGCTTGATAGATCGGGATGACGTGCGGGTGGTCGAGAGAAGCCGCGATGCGCGACTCACGCAGGAACCGCTCGCGGAAGCGCTCGTCCTGCGCGAGTTCCGGCGCGATCACCTTCAGCGCAACCTTGCGTCCGAGGCCCGCCTCGTCGGCGCGGTAAACCGTACCCATGCCTCCGCGGCCGATGAGCGCCTCGATTCGGTAGCCGGCGACCAAAGTCCCGGGCGCCAGCAACGCGCCCGCGACGTTGCTCACCGGCCAAGTGTCTGACACGGACATGCCGAATGCAACACTGCGCCCATGGGGCATGAACCCGAGCGTGACCTTCGGACCGCCGCCGCGAACGGTCGGCCCCAAGCGCCCTAACCGCGACTGGGCGCAAGTTCGGCTCTAGAGCTGTGCGGCTAGGTGATCTCGCGGTTACGTGTTCCGCAGCGCGCGGTGAATCTTGTCGGTAACCGCTGTGCTTCCGAGGAGAATGATCAGCACTTGGGCCCTGGGTGGCGGCTGCTGATGGTGGTGTGCGACGACCTCAGGCAGCATCGCCTGCGCCTCGCCTTGAATATCGAGAACGGCCAACAACGACCCAGTGGCAGCGTCCGGGAAGCCGGCCGCAGCGAGCGCCGCCACCGGGTCGGTCTCCAGCTCCGCGCTGAGGTCACTGTCTCTCGCTACCCGCTCGGCAAACGCGACTAGCTCTTGTAGCTCATGCTCGAGTCCCGCGGCGACATCGCGCATCCCTGCTGCCTCGGCTGCGGCAACCGGGTCGGCATCAAAGCGCATCCGGAACGAGGGATCGAGCTCGAGCGCGCGTCGGAGTCTCGCCAGCTCGTCATCGGTCAACGGATTCCCCGTCGGTGCCGGTGCAATGCGAACAGCGCTGTCCACGAAGATGCGCTTCGCCCGCATCACCCAAACCTGCGGTGCGGGGCGAAGGAGGCTCAGCAGGCGAGCGAGTCGCTCATCGCCATTAAGGTGCATGCCCACACCTAGCTAGACGCCAGCACACCGGCAATTCTTCCTCGAGCTCGGCTTCCGACTGCGCCATCGGCGCGAAGCTGGTCGGCGACGCAACCTCCGGGTTCGCTTGACCTCTTCACGCGTTGTCACACACGGTTACGCTCGTAACACGTTTTCTTAGCCGTTTGTAAGGCATCCGGGCATGTCGTCGTGACGCTCATGTAGGGTGCCACGACCGAGCGACACGAGCGGCCCCGTGCGGACCGCGCCCCTGTCCCCGCCCAGGAGGTAACCCGTTTGAGAGTCCTACTCGTTGGCCTGCTTGCGTTCGTTCTCGCGACGCAGGCCGCTGCGGCAGCGATGCAGGCCCCGTCGACGGCCCCGTCTCGGAAGGCGCCGACGGCACAGAAGACGGTCGCCCTCGACGAGCAGCTCGAGCGGAAGCTCGCAGCTCTCCGCAAGTACCGCGGCACGGTCAGGTTCTTCGAGACGCATCGTTCGCTCCTGAGCACGTCCGACGATCGTGTGGACGGGACCGCTGCACTCGCGCATGCGAAGCGGCGCGTCGGTTATCTCACAGCGACCGTCGCAACGCTGCGCGCCAAGGTCGCCAAGCGCGACGCGCGTCGCCTCTCCGGCCTCGAGCCGAAGATTGCGATCTGCTCCGTGTTCGGCGATCACTGCCACGAGGCGGTGGCCGTCGCGTCGTGCGAGTCGCATCTCTCCACGACCGCGCAGAACGGCCAGTACCTCGGGCTCTTCCAGATGGGCTCGCACGAAAGGCGCCTGTTCGGACACGGCGCGACAGCACACGCTCAGGCCGTCGCGGCGCACCGCTACTTCGTCCGCTCCGGCCGCGACTGGAGCCCGTGGAGCTGCCGCTGGGCCGCGGCCTGATTGCGCTTTATCGCGCAAACTGCGGGCTCGGCCTCAGCACGCGGGTTTCGCTCGTAGCGCGCTTCTGGTAGGTGTCCCGGGTACGTGTGGGGACAGCGGAAGCGCGACCGCCTTCGGCCCCTCGATGAGGCTGCCGCGTACGCGCGCTGCCACGGCGATCGCGACGACAACGTCCGTATCGTGAAGCTGCCCCCACGTCGCGCGCGATACGAGACGGTCCTCTCGAGCGGCGAGAGCATCCGGCGCGACTTCGAAGCACGCCTCGACACGCGCGAGCCGGAAGCCGTCTAGCCCCCGTCCCGGATCCGCTACCCTAGGCCGTCGCCACGGCCCATTCGTCTAGTGGCCTAGGACACCGCCCTCTCACGGCGGCGGCACGGGTTCGAATCCCGTATGGGCCTTAGTTCAAAAGCCCCGTAAATGCGGGGTTTTCTTGTTCCAGAGGCGAAACTGCCAAGCGGTCAGAAAGGGTCAGAAGAGGCCACAACGGTCAACTTCGCCCCAGATTCGCCCCACGTTTTCCGGCCGAGGGCGTGCTCATGCTCTACCCATTGTTTGCTGCGCTGTTCGAGCCGATACCGCTCAGCTAGACCCGAGAGCGCAAAGCGGGCCGGACGCAGCGGGGGGAGGTAGGCGAAGCGATTCCCTCCTCGGGGATCGCCGCCTGGGGGCACTGACGCCCGGCCCGTAATGAAGGGCAAGCACGAGATTGCCCTTGTGACGTTCGACACTACAGGCCATCCTTGCCTGTTCAGCCCGATTCCCGCAAAGAGCGGGACCTGCCGCGCGCGGTAGTTCCCGCAAAGAGCGGGAACAACGAGCCCTACTCCGATGACGCGCCGCGACGCGCCTCAGCCGCACGGTGGTCGCGCTCGGACGAGATTTCGTCCTCGACTCTGCCTCGGCGCATAGCGTCGTACACCGCGTCCCAATGATTTGAGACCTCTGCCATGGCACGGGCGGTGGTGAGCGCGGCTTCCTCGAGCCGCGCGTTCACTCTCTCGACCTCGGCCACGCGCTCCTCGAGGTCGTGCCACTTTTCCGCGAGCTTGCTCAGCTCCTCGGCGACTACCTCGTAGTCATTCATTGTCTGGACATGATCCCACCGCAGTCAAAGCCGATCGCCAACTCGAGGGCGGCACTCCTGAAGTCCTCAAGGCTGTGGCGTGCTGGTGCTCTACCCCAGTGTTTGCCGCCGCGCTGTTCGAGCCGATACCGCCTGAACAGACGGTCTAGCGTCGGCGCATGATCGTCTAAGCCGTCGTGACGACGCCCCCCTCGCCCGGCTTCCCGCTCGGCGTCGAGCTAGAGGTCTTCATCCGGCGCGTGGACGCCAAGCGGTTCGGAGGTTCGCGGCGACGAGCCAGAGATGGCGGAGAGGCTGCGGATCGAGGAGCGGGAGCTAGAGGCGGTTGGGCGGAACCCGTCATTTCTCTCCCCGATGTCTCGCCGTGCCCGCGTCGTAGACTCGCGAGGCCCCGTCCATCGATCGGAGGAGTGAGATGCACGCCGTAGTCGTGAGGGTCACAGTCGGCGATGCGGAGATTGCCGAGAAGGGATTACGCGAGAAGGTAGTGCCTGGAGTCTCGAGCGCCGCCGGCTTCGTCGCTGGCTACTGGACTCGATCCGATGATGGAAGCAATGGGCTGTCGATGCTCGTGTTCGAATCTGAGGACGCTGCTCGGGCTGCTGCCGACCGGTTCCGCGGGGGCACCATAATTCCCGAAACGGTCACGGTTTCGCGCATTGAGGTTCGCGAGGTCATCGCGAACGCGTAGAGCCGTCATCTCGAACTCGTGAGTTACCTGCGGATCAAGGAGCGCATACCCGAAAGGGGGACGAGACGAGCGCCGGTACCGACGAAAACCAGTGGCCGTTCCTAGCGGCCACTCTTCTTTTTATGCGCTACCTGCGGATCGAGGAGCGGGAGCTCGACCACGCCACCAGCGCGAGGCGCGATGGAGCGAATAGCCTTCGGCAGATGCCGGTCGACGGCCCCTTCTACCTGCCCGACCCGGAGCTGTTCGGTCACCCGGATGCGTACCCGTTGTTCACTGCCTTTGCATCGGGACTGGAAGAGGCTGGACTTGCCGGTCGCTTCCCCATGGACGTCGAGCTTCGTCAAATCGCGATCGAGCTGTTGGCCGAACGATCGACGGTCGAAGAGGTTGAAGCCGATCAGAGCATGATTGAGCATGCGATCAGTGAGGCACAAGGCATCCTCGAGGAGCGCCGACGCTAGAACGCCGCGACGATCGCGGGGATGAGATCGTCGCCTGGTGCTGCGGTGGCTCGCGAGCTACCTGCGGATCGAGAGGGCGGGAGCTCGAGGTGGGCGGGCTGAACTAGCGGGGCAACGGAAAGGCCCGCCGAAGCGGGCCTTCCGTCGTTCGCGCCGTGCCTCCGGCCGGGGGATTCTGGAAGCAGAGCCAGTCGAACGATTTCACTCCTCCTAGAATCCGCGCCAGTGCAGTCGTGGAACCTGAAAGAGATTGAGGTGCCCGAGGGGACCCGCCGCGCGGAGGCTCTCGAGACTGTCGACGGGGCACGGGCGATCATCATCCGTCTCGCGCCTGGTGAAGAACTCGGCGAACACCAGGTCCGAGAACGGGCTTGGCTGATGGTCGTCGACGGCTCGGCGCGCATTGAGGTCGGCGGCGACGTCGTCGAGGCAGGATCGGGCACGCTACTCACGTTCGAGCCCGACGAGCGCCACAAGGTCTCTAGCGTGGACGGCACTCGGATCCTTTTGATCCTCTCGTCGTGGCCAGCGGATGGCCACTACCCGAACTGGCCCGGCGACGTTCTTCCCAGCACCTAGGTCCACGAACCAACCGGACCAAAGGAGACGCAACACAGCGGGTTCAAATCGCGGCTATGGTGGATGAGCGCGTTGGTTGTCTTTGAAGCCGTCGAGGCTTCGCAAGTTGCTCTTCGACTGTCGCACCGACCTCGGCGCAATCAGGGAGTTCGTTCGGACTCTCCTGTCCTGATAGGAGCTGAGTGCTATGACGACCCTTGTCCGCTTTCGCGAACCACTCCGGAACGCCGCTATGAATGGCGAGTTCGAGCGGCTGATCAAGACCATCTTCGAATCGCCGACCCGTGCCGCCGCTGTTTCCAACCAGACGTGGGCACCTCCGCTTGACGTCTGGGAGACCGAGGGCGAGATCGTGTATGCGTTCGACCTCCCCGGCATACCGGAGGACACGATCGCAGTCGACCTCGAAGACAGCACGCTGACGGTCAGCGGCTCGCGTGAACGCACCGAAGTGGGAGATGGGCGCTTCTTTCGCTACGAGCGTCCGTTCGGAGAGTTCACGCGCTCTGTTGCTCTGCCCGAGGGGACGGACGACGTTGAGGCTCGGGCGCACTACGCCAATGGCGTGCTCGAAGTCCACGTCGAGAAGCGCGAACAGTCCAAGCCCCGCCGCCTCCCGGTCATGACGACCGTCGAGGGTGGCGGTTCCACCGACTAGCCTGCACCGACGCCACGTCCTACGAGAGGCGGCTTCAAGGCCGCCTCTCAGCGTAGTCGCCCAGTCCCCGACGTCCTACGTCCCGGTCTCGGGTTAGTCCGCTAACTCGCTGCGACGCGCCCTAGCCGCATCGTTGTCGCGCTCGGAAGAGATCTGCCTGTCGTTCTTGCGGCGACGCGCAGCGTCGTATACCGCGTCCCAGTGACGTGAGACCTCGCCCAGGGCACGGGCCGTGGTCAGGGCGGCTTCCTCAAGTCGTGAGCAGCAGGTGGCGTCTACTACAAAAGCACCGCCTGAAGGGTGATCATCGCAGCCGCCGACCCGACCCCGACGACGATGACGGAGGACGCCGGAGCGACCTCGAGCGCCTCGGGTACGAGTTCGGCCGCGACCATCCACAGCATCGCACCGGCGGCAAAGCCCAGCCCGACCGGAAGAAACGGCTCGAATGCCTCGACAAAGAGGAAAGCCGGGACCGCCATCAACGGCTGCGGCAAGCTTGAGAAGATGCTCCACGCGCCGGCTCGACCCACGGACACGCCGCGAGGAATGAGGACGAGGCTGATTGCAAGGCCTTCGGGAATGTTGTGAATCGCAATCGCAATCGCGATCACGATGCCGAACGCTTCGTCGCTGCCGAACGAGACCCCGATCCCGATGCCCTCGGTGAAGGAGTGCATGGTCATGAGGCCGACGATGACCAGCATGCGGCGTGAATCCGCTCCCGAGAACGCGCCGACATGGAACTCGCGCCTCCGGCCTAGGTGTCCTGCCTCGGGACGTTGTGAACGCGGCTGATCGGCGGTAGGCCGCCGAGCGCGCTGTGCGGTCTGCGCGTGTTGTAGTGCTCGAGCCAGTGTGACAGCGCGGCTGCGCGGTGCTCGGAGGAGCGGTACACCTGGCCGAGCGCCCACTCGCGCTTGAGCGTCTGCTGGTAGCGCTCGACCTTGCCGTTCGTCTGTGGCCTGCGCTTCTCGATCAGGAGGTGGCGGATGCCGCGACGTGTGAGGAGCGCACGCAGGGCACGGCTGTGGGTGTAGGTCCAGGCGTTGTCGCTCATCAGTCGCTGCGCCTGGATCCCGTGCTCGGCGAAGAAGGCGAGCCCACGCTCGACGAAGCCGACGACGGTCGCCGCCCGCTCGTCTGGGTGCAGCTCCGAGTAGGCCAGGCGCGAGTGGTCGTCGACGAGTGAGTGCACGAACTCGTGGCCGACACGCATACGCTTCTCGGCCCCCGTGCGATCGCGGGTGCCGGTGACGGCGTGCCCGGGCCGGGTGAAGCGGCTGAAGCGCTTGCTGTCGATGTGCAGGAGGTCGCCCGGACAGGGCCACTGGTGCGTCGCGACCCGCCGCGTCAAGACGATGGCGACGACGCCGGCAGCGGCACCGGCTGTCGTTCGAGCAGGCCCGCGCGACCACCCTTCCCACAGCAGGCCGATGCTGGCGCCGACCATGAACCCGGCCGCGAGCGCGTTCGCGAGACCCAGCCACGAGCGGCTCGGGCTCCGTGCAAGCAGAAAGGGCAGTGCGCCGAGGCCTGTTGCAAGGGCCGTGACGCTCGCGGCGAGGAAGACCGTAACGACGTTGACGTCGAACACGGCGGTGGTCGGGTCGGCACACGGGGCATGCCCCCATGCAAGCCTCGCCGCTCAGTAAGACATTCTCCAAAGCGGATTGCCGACCTTGAGCAGGCCCTGCGCCTTACGTGCCAAGCGCTTCCTTCCTCGGCCCATCACGGCCGAAGACCGCGAACGCGAGGATGACGAGGCCGATTCCCGTCAGGATGAGCGCCACGCCGACGACGATGCTGAAAATCGAGATCTGCTCGGCCATGTACGAGACGTTCAGCGCGGTCGCAAGGGCTGTCTCGGTGATCCAGAGATTCCGGGCTCCGTTCGAGATGGGGTTGCCGCTCTCGTCCTTCGCGGCCGCGGCTTCGTCGCTCGTACCTGCTGGATCGTCAGGCTCTTCCGCCGATTGAAAGCGCCCCATCTGCGCATAGGTCAATCCGCCTGAAGCCTCGAGCGCGTGGACGCGCATGTACTGAGCGAAGCAGCGTGCCTCCCCGCCCGTATCGATCGGCTCGTCGACGACGTCGCACGTCGGCAACTCGACTGTCTCTGGCAGCCCGGCCTCGCTTGCTGCCTTCTGGATCTCGGCAGGGGCCATGTCCGATCCGCCGACGATCTGCTCCTTGCCGAGCTCGTCACCGACCGTCTGGTACCCGTTGATCCCCATGTAGAGGGCGACGACGCCGAACACGATCAGCACCGCGCCCGAGATGAATCCGCCGATCTCCCACATTCTTCTGCCCGTCATAGCCCTACCTCCTGATGCCTTCGACAACGACTGTGAGGAGTTTGACGAGTTCGCAGTCCCTACGCGGCGACCGTCTGCCAGATCCCGCGCCCGACGTGGACCTCGACGAGCCCGTGGATGTTTGCGGTCATCACTTCGACCCCCAAAGAAACCAGGCGACAGCGAGGGCGGCAATTACGAGCACTCCCACGATCACGAGGTTCACGCGGGCAAGGTACCCGTGCATCTCTCTACGCCGAGCGCAGCTCGCCGAAGTTCGAGCGGGCGGCGCTACGTTGGCTCGAGCGGTGCCGTATCGAGACAGTGCGGGCTACGCACCTCTTCTGATCAGGCGAAGCACCGCACCCGGTCGCGTCCTCCTGTGAGTTATTCCGGCGGAGGAGACGGGAGCTCGGGATAGCTGTTGCTCGCGTGTTGGCCTCCGGCCGACTCGTCGGGGGTCACGTGTTCGATCACTTGGCCGGCGGACGTCACATCCTTCCGGCGAATCGGATCCGCCAACTGTGGTGCAGGAGCCGCCGGTTGTAACGTCCCCGAGTCAGAAGCCGCGGAGTCCTGCCCGCTTTCTGACGGTGCGACGTCGTCCTCGGAAAACTCGGTGTGCTCATGCTCCGCCACGCCGTAGTCGTCTGGCTCGGGAAGTGGAGCAACTTCTTGCGACGCACGTCTGCGGCGATCACCGTCGCGTTCCAGTCGTTCAAGGGTGTCCTCGGGCACTACGAGGAGGTGCCGTACTTCTGCCGATAGCCCCGCATCGACCAGTACGAGCTCCGGACTCACTCCAAACCCACGGTCATCGAGATGATCGACTGCCACAACCATGTAGGAGACATCGGCAACCGACCCTGACGGGACAAGAGTCACAGCCGTCACCCGTTCGGGGCCTCACGCCGCGACCCTCTGCCAGATCCCGCGCCCGACGTGGATCTCGACTAGCCCGTCGCCGTGGACACGCGGGCGAGCTACTTCTCGGACGTGGGGCTGTCGGTACCTCGGTCTGAGACAGCCTTAGCGGCCCTCTCAAAGACCTTGAGTACGGCCTTCCGCTTAGGGACGGGAATCTCGAGACTCTTCTCCGTCCGCTTACGCGACTGATGTTGCGACGGCGCTTTGTACGAGCGGGAGGCTCGACTCGTAGCGCTTGCGGAGTGCGTCCGAGTCCGTGCCCGCGACGCTCACCTTGAGATCGGCGACCATGACCAGCCGCGCGGTCTCACCTGCGGCCCCGGGTGCGTCGCAGACACGCCTGACGTAGCTCATGTACGGCTCACCGCTCCGGCGTGTCAGAAGGTCGACCGCCTCGGACACGACAGCGTCAACCCCCAATTCCGAGAGATGCTCGACCGTCCAGTCGGTGTCCTCTGGAATGCCATGCAGGACTGCCGTGTTCAGTGCGGTCGGCGTCGCCGCGGACCCAAGCGCCTGAGCAACCTCGACTGCGTGGGCGAGGAATAGACCGTCCGATGCGTCGCGTGCCGCTCCGTATATCCGAGCGGCGATCCCCACCGCATGAGCGAAGTCCACGAACAGACGTTACGAGCGCCGAGTTCGCGAGCAACCCCACGAGCGGGGTACCCCTCGCGGCTGCACGTGGGACGACGATCCCGACATGCCAGTGCGGCGGAGGACGAGGACCGCGAGCTGGAGGCGGGCGGGGTGAAACTAACCCTACCGCGAACCTTCGTCGACGAGCTCGTAGACGTAGTCGCCCATGCGACCTCGGAAGTGTTCGACGTGGAACCTCCGTGTCGCCCTGACCGTCTCCTCGTGGGCCGCCATGTGCAGACTGAACTCAGGCGCTAGCTGATACTCCCGTGCGATGACGTAATCCTCGCCGGGTTCAATGGTCATGCCGCAGCCAGGACATTCGTAGACGATGACGGACGCCTCGGGCATCATCATCACTCTGTTACCCGCTGACATGCTGCTTCAATCGGGCAGGTTTCGGCTGCATGGCGCATCTCTCTATTACGGGGGAAGACCCCGATAGGGGGCGGCGGTGCCACTGCTTGGCGGCGGCGAGCCCGCCCCCTCATCGGGTTACCACGCTCAGCCGGCTCCGGATCGAGGAGCGAGCTCGAGGCGGCGGGGCTGAACCAAGTCCGCAAGAGGGGGACGGACGTGGCTGCCTCCTGTCGACCCCCCAGAAGACGAAGTTCTCCCCCGTGTTCCCCGTCGTAGGCCAACGCTCCAGCGCCACGCCCGTCGCATCACATCCAACGACTGCTCCGTCCGGCAGTCAACGCGTGCGCTGCGGATCGAGGAGCGGGAGCTCGAGGCAGGCGGGCTGGAACTTGGTGCTACTTCTCTTGCGCGGGCGACCAGGAAGCCGAGCCTTCGTGCCACGGGCTGCGCGTCAGATTCCGCTGCCCACTGCCGTCGGGGTTCATGACGTAGACCTCGAGGTTGCCGTCGCGCCGGCTCACGAAAGCGATCCGCCGGCCGTCCGGCGACCAGGTCGGCGCGAAGTCGCGCGTCGGTTTGCGCATCAGGTTCCGCTGCCCGCTCCCGTCGGACTTCACGACGTAGATCTCGGAGTTGCCGTCGCGCGCGCTGTCGAAGGCGATCGTCCGCCCGTCCGGCGACCACGCGAAGTCGCGCACCGGGCCGCGCGTCACGTTCCGCTCTTCGCTCCCGTCGACGTTCACGACGTACACACTGCCCCCGCCTTGCCCGCGCGTGAAGGCGAGCCTCCGCCCGTCCGGCGACCAGAGAGGCTGCCGGCCACCTCGCACCAGCCTCAACTGCCGGCTCCCGTCGGCGTTCATGACGTAGACCTCCGGCCCATGCGTGCGGTCGCGGACGAAGGCGATCCTCCGCCCGTCCGGCGACCAGGCGGGAGCGAAGTCGCGCGCCGGGTTGCGCGTCAGCCTCCGCTGCCCGCTCTCGTCGGCGTTCACGACGTAGATCTCGCCGTTGTCGTCGCGCAGGCTCTCGAAGTGATGGATCGAACCGAGATCGACTACGTCTCGTGCTCGGACGGTGACACGCCGGTGACACGCAAGACGGCAGAACGCGGCGCAATCGCCGTATTCAAGCCATAGGTTCAAACCCCGTATGGGCCTTACTTCAAAAGCCCCGCAAACGCAGGGTTTTCTTGCGCTCTCTTCCGAATTCGCAAGCGGTCGCAGAGAGTCAGAAGAGGTTACCAAGGGTCCGTTTCGACCCAGATTCGCCCCATGTGAGTCTCGAGTCACGCCGCGAGTTCTTGACGGACGCCATCGCTACGCCAACCGTAACGGCCGGGCCCGAAGATCCGCATCCCGAGCGGAGGGCATAGGCTTGCGCGAATCGACCTGGAGGCTCTAATGGCACTCGCACGCGTTGTGGCTTTTGAGGGAATCAACAAGGACCGAATGGACGAGATCAAGCGTGAGATGGACGAGGGCGATCGTCCCGAGGGAGTACCCGCGACAGAGGTCGTAGTCCTTCACAACGCCGCTGCCGACAAGTCGCTCGTGGTCTTCTTTTTCGACTCCGAGGACGACTACGCGACCGGAGACGCGGCTCTGAACGCAATGCCGGCAGGCGATACTCCTGGCCAGCGCACGTCCGTTACCAGGTATGACGTCGTTACTCGTATGACGATGTGACGAGAAGGCCTGCCCAGCGCCTGGGGCTGGACCCAACGAACAGTTCAGCCCGAGGACGCTCGAGGCGAGGCCTGGCATCCCGACGTCAGCGACGAGGGAGGCGGAGCTTGCTGCGAAATCGACGCTTCCAGTGCCTCCACACGAGCCAGCCAACGAGCGTGTACCGCCACTTCGACACAAGACGAGTGTCTCACTAGGAAGTACACCGGAAGAAGGCGACGCAACACGGCGCGTGCATACCGCAGCTATGGTGGATGAGCGCGTTGGTTGTCTTTGAAGCCGTCGAGGCTTCGCACTTGCTCTTCGACTGTCGCATCGACCTGAGCGCAGCAGGGAGTTCGTCCGGACTCTCTGTCCTGATAGGAACGAAGGAGCATCTCATGCATGCAATCATCCGCCGCTACGAGGGTGTGGACCAGAATCGCACGACCGAGCTCACGAGCAAGGTCAACGAGACCCTCATGCCGAAGCTCAACAAGCTGCCCGGCTTCAAGGGTTACTACCTGATCGATGCCGGTAACGGCGTCTTCACCTCGCTCGGTCACTTCGAGACGCCTGAGCAGGGCATGGAGTCGACGAAGCTCGTCGCAACGTGGATCCGCGACGAGAAGCTCGAGACGATTCTCCCCAACGAGCCCAAGATCACGAGCGGCAAGATCGTCGCTCGCAGCAGCGACCGCGTTCTCGCCGCCGCGTAACTCGACCGCACCGCACTCGAATGAGGGCCCCGGCTTGCCGGGGCCCTCATTCGTTTAGACGCGCCGCGGCGTCTGCCGTGAGCGCCGTGGAGCCCACCTCGGAGCCCGCCGCATACGAGCGCCAGGCCATTGGGTCGCTTGCGTGGCCCTTGTTGGGCCGCCTACGCTTCGTCGGCTGTGCTGTGGGTCGGTCGAATCGCCGGTGGCATCGTCGGCTTCGCGGTCGCCATCATCTTCACCGAGGTGGTCTTTCGCAACGCTAAGGACACCGCGCCCCTCGGCATGACCGCGATCCTCATCGTCCTGGGGGTATTCGCCGGTTCTCGAGTCGCGCTGCACTACCGCAAGAAGCCGTCGTAGAGCGCCCGGAGCTGGTCGCGGGCGATTCCCCGTTCGGAATCGCGCGCCTGAGGCCGTCTGCGACGATCCGCGCGAGGGCGAGACCCGCTAGATGATTGATGCCACGGCTCAGGCTGTGTAATCGACGATCGCGCGACTGGGCCGGCCGAGCTCGTGGTTGAGGCTGATGCAGGCGGCAAGTGCGAGGAGCCGTACGGCGATGCGAGCAAACAGGTTGCGTGGAGTGCGGGCGCCATGGCGCTCGAGCGAGAGCAGGTCCTTGCAGGTGCAGAAGACCGACTCGATGCGCTGGCGGATCGGCGCCAGGTGCGGGCCTGTCTGTGGCTCGTTGCGGCGCGCAGGACGCACGACCGTGGCGCCGAGCACGGCGACCTGGGACGCGAACTCGCGCCCGGCATAACCCTTGTCGCAGACGACCGTCTCGCCGCCCCGAAGCGCCCGCGGCAGGAGGCTGAGCGCGACCTCTCGCTCAGGACGATCCGCGGCTACGAGCGCTGCCGCTCGCGGCGTCCCATCGGGAGCACAGGCCAGGTGCAGCCGCATCCCCCAAAACCAGCGCGAGTGGCTGCGCGAGTAGCCGTAGCCTGCGATCTCGGCAAGCTGGGAGCGCCGCGCGGTATCCAGCGAGCGACCGCACTCGACCGGGGTCGAGTCGAGCAGGAGCAGGTCATCGTCGTGTCCGGGCGAGCGGGCGGCGAAGACCCCGACCAGCCACTCGATCGTCTGAGCAAGGCGAGCGCGACGTTTGTGGAAGGCGTCTTGGCGCGGGAGCTTCGGAAACAGGTGTCCGAGCTGACGGCGAGCCGCGCGCAGGAAGCGGCGATCGCTGGGGTGTCCCATCAGCACCTGCGCGACGCACAGGGTCACGATCTCCGCATCGCTCAGGCGCCGGCGAGCGTTGCCCGGCCGCTGTGGCAAGAGGTCGTCGGCCGTGCAGTAGACACTGATCAAGAGCAGGTCGAGGTCGGCGTCACCAGATCGGGATCGCATCCACATCGCCTGAGTTCGTCACGGCCAGGAGCGCGATGACGGAGGCGTAGAGCGCGACGAGCATCCAGGCTCGCTTTTTTCGACCGCTTCGTGAGATGCTCGCGCTGGCGTGACCTAACTCTCGAGGAGGGAGTCGGTGTGGCACGGCGCAGCAGCGCTACTCGAATGTTCGTAGTGGTCGCGACGGCACTGGCGGGTGTGAGCGCGACCGCTGGCGGCGGCATGGCAGAGAGCCTTGCATGTATGGAAGGTGTCGATACGACCAAGACGTCGGGACTGATGGAGGTTTACTGCGGTCCCGCATCCGCCGCCGTCGTGACGCAGCAGGCCGGAAAGGTCACGGCTAAGCCGGGTACCTGCGTTCGTGGCCTCCGCGGTGCGGGCTCGTTCGACCTCTACCTCGGAAAGGACAAGAGCGGCGCAGGACCGTGGCCCCTGACTCTGCACATTTCCAAGCCGACCGCAAGCGCCAAGCCGGGTCTGACCATGGAGCAGGGGTTCACGCAGTGGACCGCGCTGAGCACCTTGAAGCTGACCCTCACGCGCCAGGGAGGTTCATTCGCGGGTACCGCGCTCGTCCGCACAAATGGCAAGACCGCTGCTGCGAGGTCGCCGATCAAGGGGACGTTCAAGTGCTGAGGCCCATCGGCGATCTCGAGTCGCAGACGCCTGCTCGGCCGACGGTCAGGGTCGTGCTGAGCGTCTGAGTTGCGCCTGCAGGTCCACGGATGACGTCGTGCGGGAAGAAGTAGGTCGTCGTGATCGAGTGACCCCTGGTGAAAGCGGAGGGTGAACAGCTCGAAAGTCGACCTGCCAGGCAGAGACGATCGCCGCCAGACCAGGGCGGTGCATGACGACTCATGCGCCCAGGCGGTGCGAACGAGGACCCACTCGCCGAGATCCGCGTCTCGATCGGGGACGCCTCTTCGAGGAGATCGGCTTCAGCTACGAGCGGCCCAAGGGAAAGAAGAACGTGATGCGCAGGACGGTTTCACCTGTTGCAGCGTCTCGACGCGCTCGCGTCGGGTGACATCAGCGATACGGGCTCCGTCGAGGGGCCCGCATCGCTGACCTATGGCTAGGCGTGGACGCCTGCGAGCACCTCGACGATCGCTGCCTCGAAGAGATCCGCAGATCGGACCGTTCCGCCCATCCCGCGGACGATCTCTTCGCGCTTCGCCGCGAATTGACGCTCGGCCTCTTCCGCGCCTTCCTTCGTCTCCCAGAGCACGACCGAGCGCGACCGGCGATTCTCCTCATCGACGAGCGCGATGAAGCCTGCGAAGCCCTCGATCTCCTTGAGTCCAGGGATGATCCTCTCTCGGATGATCCCCATTACCTCCTCGCGCTTCGAAGGGTCGACACCCTCGATCTCGACGAGCCGTCCGTACATAGCGCCTCCTTGCGTCGATGTCCTACCGATGCTACGAGATTGCCGCTCTCGCGGCTCATCCGGCAGGTGACGGCGGTCGATGCCTAGCTCAGTCGCCTCATCGTTCAGCCAGTAGGCGGTCAAGGGTTGACGGCACTCTCCCGAAGATGACGATGCCGCTGATGGACAACACCGCTGCGATGGCCACCGGAACGACCCACGCGCCGATGTCGTCCCGACCAACAGCAACGGCTAATTGTCCGCAACCCGCCGCGACCAACCCAGCGTATGACCACGTCATGCAGTACGCGTGCGTAGCGATGGCCGGCGGCGATCGACTGCCGACCAAGAGGGGCGAGAGTCCGACAGCGATCGTGATGAGGCTGACGACTGCGAGTGCATGGAATACGCCGAAGGTGTTCTCTCGATGCAACGACAGCGCCGCCACATTCACGAGTACAAGCGCAAGGACGTAGACGGTCCCGATCACCCGGTGGATGTGCGTGCCTTTGGGCATCAGGAGAACAGCGGCACCCGCACCCAGCGCTGACAACGCGGCCAGAACGTGTCCGGTGGCCAGTGTCTGTTCCACGTCCACGGAGTCCGATCATGACGGCGATGGTGTCGGGTCGTCTCGACCGGCAGCCCCCTCGGCCCCTCGAGAGCCTGACGCCTGCGAGGCTGCGCTACGCGAGCGCTCGCTCGAGCGCGGCGCGGTCGGGCGGCCCGCCGTGAGTCGGGGTCGACCTCGATCACCCGGCGTGAAGACGCCGAGCGGTTCGTGGAGGAGGTGCAGGGCGACGTCAGTCGCCCGTAAGCCGTTCGTAATACGCGGTTGCGATGCCCACGGCCTGCTCCTCAGATACAGATCCCGGCGGTCCGAACAGATCCACGGTGTAAACGAGCTCACCGTTGGTGAATCCCACCGAGTAGCTGTCGTTCGGCCGTTCGTCCTCGTTCCCGACTCTCTCGATGTCCTCGGCCGTGGCGAGGCGGCGGACACCGTGAGCATCAGGAATGCCATCCACATCGAACTCGCTGATTTGCACGGCACAACTCATGGGGCATGGCTTCTTCGAGTCCGCTTCGAGCCAGTCGAGGGCGCTCGTCGCTCCGTCTTCAGATCCCAGCTCGATAAACGAGCTGATGACGTGAGGCGAGGTTCCGGGGGTATGCGTCTCTCCGAAGAAACGCGTGTCCACACCCGAACTCTTGAAGCCAGCGTCCGTGAAGAGGGTGGTCGTCTCTTCTAGGTCCGGATCGACCGCGAAGTCGCTGAGTGCCGTGATGAACTCGTCGAAGTCCGTGGTCGTCTGTCGCTTCTCGACAGGATCAGGCTTCGATCCGGGTGCTTCTTCGGCCGTGACGAATCGCTGCGCGACGGGGGGTGCGGCGGCCGTCCCATCGTCATCCCCGCCGCAGCCAACGAGCGTAATCACCGTCACGGCTACGACGAGTGGGAGGGCGAAGCGCACGGTCGTCGATCCTACGGAGTACAGGAGCCCTCCACAAGCGGTTCGCGCGCTGGAGCCGTTCGAGCTCGAGGCGGCCCCTGAGATCGGTCTAGCGCCCCGGTTCGGTACGCGCTGGCCCCCCCTTCGGCGCGAACTCCTTGCAGCTGGCGGACCCGCGTATCACGCCGCGTACCAATCGGCACCCACCGAATGCGAGCGGCGGGAACATGTACTTGCACGTGTCGCAGCGCACCTCGGGCGTAGGGGCAAGCCCGTAGTCAGCATTGCGCTTGGAAAGGCCCCAGATCGTCGTCATGACCACCTCCTTCGAAGCCGATCGTACTCCGCGCCCACGTTCGACCTGATGAGCCCGGTCACGCTGCGCGACACCCGCCGTGCTTCCCGTCCGGTGACACCGCTACCACTCACCCACGATGGCCGAACACCTCTTCACCCCATCGGGGCTGGACGCGCTGCCCCCGGTGGAGATGGCACGCAAGGCGGAGCAGGTCGGAGTCGCCAAGGCCGGCATGTCGACTGCGAACACATTCGCGCTCTCGGTGCTCGCCGGGGCGTTCATCGCGCTCGGCGCGATCTTCGCCACGACCGTGACCGCCGGGAGCGCCGACGTCCCGTTCGGAGTCGTACGCCTCCTCGGCGGGCTCGCGTTCTCGCTGGGACTGATACTCGTCGTCGTCGCCGGGGCCGAGCTCTTCACGGGTAACAACCTCATCGTGATGGCGTGGGCCGGCAAGCGAGTGCGGACGGTCCAAGTCGCACGCAACTGGACGATCGTCTACCTCGGCAACCTCGTCGGTGCGCTGGCCACCGCGGTCATTCTCTTCGTGGGACAGCAGTACGAGTTCGGCGGCGGGGCGGTCGGCGTGCAGGCCCTGTCGATCGCGGCCGCAAAGACGGACCTCGGCTTCGTCCAGGCGATTGCCCTCGGGGCCCTCTGCAACGGCCTCGTCTGCCTCGCCGTCTGGCTCTGCTACAGCGCACGAACGACGACAGACAAGATCCTCTCGATCGTCCCGCCCATCGCGGCGTTCGTCGCAGCCGGCTTCGAGCACTGCGTCGCGAACATGTTCTTCATTCCCATGGGCCTCTTGATCAAGAGCGACGACGCGTTCGTATCCGCGCAGGGCGACGCGATTCCTGACCTCTCGACCCTCACCTGGGAGCGATTCGTCACAGCGAACCTCGTCCCCGTGACGATCGGGAACATCATCGGCGGCGCGGTGATGGTCGGCGCGATCTACTGGTTCGTGTATCTGCGCAAGGACGGCGCTGTCCCGGCGGCGCCGCCCGTTTCGTCGGGCGACAGCTGACATTCGTCGTTCCCGAGCGGGCGCGTCAGAAGCCAAGGCCGATCGGCGCAGGCTCCCGAAGCGTGTCGTCGAGATGGAGCATTCCCACCGGGCGCTCACCGTCGACGACCGGGAGGTGACGGATACCGTGCGCTTTCGCAAGGCGGGCGGCAACGGCAACGGATGACTTCGGTGCGACGGTGACGGGCTCGGCCGTCATCCATTGCCGCACACGCGCCTCGCTCGGATGCACGCGCCGGGCGCTGGCGCGCACGAGGTCGCCCGCCGTGAGAATCCCGATCAGGCGTCCGTACTCCGCAACCGCCGCTGCCGTCATGCCCCGCTCGAGCAAGTGCTCGGCCGCTTCACCGAGGGTGTCCTCAGGCGCGACCACGACCGGATCGGCGACCATGAGCTCGTCGACGGCGCCAGCCTGATCGTCCGCATCGTCGAAGGTCAACGGGCTCGACCTCAATCCTTCGAGCGTCTCACGATCGAGCTCGACATCGACGGGAACCGTCCCGACTGGTGGATCGCCGGCACTCGTCGACTCGTCGGCACCGACCAGTGACGCGAGGAACGGCGCCAAGTGGTGGCCCACGATCTTCGCCGGGGGCCACCACAGCGGCTCGTACGAGGCGACCGGTGGATGTTCGGGCTCGGCGCTGACCTCGCGACGGAGATACCGCGGCTCTCGTCCGGTCAGCAGCAGTCCACGGACCACGGGCCGAAAGCGCTGAGGCTTGATGCTCGCCCCTGCTGCCGCTGCGATTGCCGCTGCGGCGACGTCGGCCTGTTGTGCGGCAATACCGCCTTGCTTCACGGTGAAGCTCGTGATGTCACCCGCTGCGAAGACGTCGGCGACGCCGTGCACTCGGCAATGCGAGTCGACCGGAATGAAGCCGTCCACGGTTTGAGGAAGCCCGTCGAGGGGGGCGCCCTGAAGCCGTGGAAGCGCAACGGCACGATCGGCGGAGACGCTGCCGGTCGGGATGAGCTCGAGCTCTCCATCGGCGAACTCGCCTGCGTGCGCCCGAGCCCGAAAGTGCACGCCGTTCTCATCCAGCAACGTCTGCGCGGCGTCGCTGGCCGGCGACCCGAAGAGCTGGAGTGGTTCGGCCTCGGGCGTCACGAGTGTGAGGTCGACGTCCTGCACACCTCTCTCTCGGAGGTGCGTGGCCGTGAGGAGCGCGAGCTCGTAGGCGGGCAGCGACCACACCGCGCCCCACGGAATGACGAACGCAACCGAGTGCACATCACCGCGGACGATCTCGTCGAGAAGATGCTCGATGACCTCGACGTCCGAGGGGCCGCGGAACGTGAGCGCTCCGGGAACGGCAGGAATGGGCAACGCCCCACATGCGACGAGAAGCATCTCGTACGGGATCTGCGTGTTCCTCGACGTGTAGGCGATGTGCCGCCACTCGTCGATGCCGGTCAACGCCCCGAGCGTGAAGCTCGCGCCGATCTGGCGTGCCAGGCTGTTGAGCTCGAAGTGCGTGACCGTACCGAGCTCGAAGGGCGCGGCGACCGAAGCCGGCCGGTACCAGAACTGGGGCTCCGGAGCCAGGAGCTCGACGGCGACGCGATCAGCCGCACGGTCCTGCAAGGCGAGCGCGGCTTCGAGAGCAGCCACTCCTCCCCCGGCGATGAGCACTCTCTGTTTGCCGGTGCGCTGTTCGCCGTCGCGCTGCATCGGACCCTCCCTCTCGTGTCTCTCCAGCATGCGCCCACCACGCCCGCTGGACGATCGCGAAAGCCCGTGCTCCGGCGTGGGTTTCTACGGATCTCGTGAGCCTCGGGCAGCACCGTCCGAGGAGCCGTCCCCTGGATCGAGGATCCGCGGGTCGAGCAGCGCGCGCACTGACGGCACGACACGCTCGGCGCCGAAGCCTGCCAGGAGCTCGGCGTGGTCAGCGTCGCCAACGCCGATGACCACCAGACCGGCCGCGCGCCCCGCTGCGACCCCGGCTGGGCTGCGGGTAAGAACCGCGGTCTCGGCGGGAAGCACGTCGAGTCGGCGACACGCGGCAAGCAGCACGTCCGGCGCGGGAAGCGAACGCAAGCACTCGGATCGCATGACCTCGGCGTCGACACGCACGTCGATGAGCGTCGCGAGCGCTGAGAGCTCGAGCACGTTCGACGTGTTGGCGCTGGCCGAGATCGCTGCACGCTTGACGCCGGCTCGATGGGCGGCCTCGAGATAGCGACGAGCCCCGAGAGACTCGGTCACGCCGCGATCCCTGAGCCTGCTGCTCACAGCGCGCCCTTTCGGTTTGCCAGGCCATTCGCCGTCTCAGTCTCCGGTGGATCGTCGATCCACCCTTCGGGGAGGCGGATGCCGCGGCTCCCGAGGAAGGCATGGACGCCTTCGAGTCTCGGGCGTCCTTCGAGGTAGGCCCGGTAGTCGGCGACGCGGTCGAAGGGGATGAAGTGCCACCCCGTCTGCTGCGAGGAGCGCAACAAGAAGTCGTCGAAGACCACACCCCAGGCCCAGGCATGCAGGGCAGCGCTGTCCGTAAGGACTCCCTCGAGGTCGAAGATGCAAGCGTGCACGGCCTCGGGGAGGCCGAGCATGGCGTTCCGTACGGGAACCGGCGACAACCATGGCTTCGGCTGACGTCGGGCGACGCACGCCACGTCCTCGAGCAGCTGGACAGTCTCCTGGCGCTCCCGCACCAGCCGTTGCCTCCTCTTCCGCAGGTCAGCGTCCGGTACCGATCCGGTCGCGGCCCGCAAGGCTTCGTCCGCGGCATCGAGCGCCCGTTGCCAGCAGGCGCTGAGCGGCTCGAGCTCCGGGCGGGTCCGCACTGTCTGTACGGCGGCGACGGAGGCCCGATCCCGCACTCGCGGCGTCCTTGTGGTCGTCCGACCCGGCCGTGAAGACGGAGGGCGAACGGGCGGGGCCAACGTGGTCATCACACGCAGAATCCACTTCCAGCGGCCGGTTCGCCTCCGCAATAGCGCGCGCTCTGCGTGCGGTCGGCTACCGACGTCAGGAGAGGCCGCGACGGCCCTCGCGCAAGAGGCGCGAGGGCCGTCTGTCGGCTCACACGTGTGCCGGCACTCCGGCCGCGACGAGCTGGGCGAGCTCCACGAGACGGTTCGAGTAGCCCCACTCGTTGTCGTACCACGAGACGACTTTGACCTGGGTCTCGTCGACGACGGTCGTCAGCGGCGCGTCGAAGATCGACGAGTACGGTGACTTCACGACGTCCGACGAGACGAGCGGCTCCTCGCTGTACTGGAGGATGCCGGCGAGCTCGCCGCGGTCTGCGCGAGCGGCGAAGAGCGCATTGACCTCGTCCACGGAGGTGGGACGTTCGACCTCGACGGTGAGATCGACGAGCGATCCCGTCGGCACGGGCACGCGAACCGCGAAGCCGTGGAGCTTGCCGGCGAGTGCCGGCACGACGAGGCCGATCGCCTTTGCCGCGCCCGTCGACGTCGGCACGAGATTGGCTGCTGCGGCGCGAGCGCGGCGGTAGTCCTTGTGCGGTCCGTCGAGCAGCATCTGGTCACCCGTGTACGCGTGCACGGTCGTCATGACGCCGTGCCGGATGCCAATCGACTCGTGCAGCACCTTGGCGACCGGCGCAAGGCAGTTCGTCGTGCACGACGCGTTCGAGATGATGTCGTGCGCGCCTGGGTCGTACGAGTCGAAGTTGATCCCGAGTGCAAGAGTGACGTCTGGATCCTTCGCAGGAGCAGAGACGATCACCTTCCTCGCGCCGGCTGCGAGGTGTTTCGCCGCCTCGGGCCTGCTCCGAAAGCGACCGGTCGACTCGATGACGACGTCGACGTCCAGCGCGCCCCACGGCAATGCCGCCGGATCCTTCTCCATCGGCGTCATGATCTCCTGGCCGTCGACGAGAATGCCGCCGTCTGCCGCGGTCACCGTTCCAGGGAACCGGCCGTAGACCGTGTCGTACTTGAGCAGCTGGGCGAGCATCGCCGGGTCGGCGACATCATTGATCGCGACCCACTCGATGTCGGCGCCCGATTCGTACGCCGCTCGAAATGCAGCGCGGCCCGTCCGACCGAAGCCGTTGATGGCTACACGAACGCTCATCTGATTGCTCCTCTCATTCGAAGTCCCTCAGACCGTAGAGCGCATCGGTTTGACCGGCATCCGCGGATTCGGACGTTCGCGCTGCGGTGTTTCCGCAGAGCAGCGTCATGCGAGCAGAGGAACGCCGGACCGAAGCACCCGGCGCGCTCATTCCGCGGCATCGCTCGCATCACCTCGCGCTCGCCGCGACGGCAGGCTCGCGGTCGGTGGGGACTAGCTGCAGGTGCTTCGTGCCTTCGAGGACGACCTTCAACGCGTTCGTCTCCGATGCTGCCGCGAACACGTCGTAGGCGTCCATGGTCTCAGCGAGCGAGAACCGGTGCGTCGCGAAGACGGTGGGATCGAGTCGCCCTCCCGCGATCAGCTTGAGCAGCTTCGGCGTCGTGAACGTGTCGACCAGGCCGGTCGTGATCAGCACGTCGCGGATCCAGAGCTTCTCGAGGTGAAGCGTCGCCGGATGGCCGTGAACGCCGACGTTCGCGACCCGACCACCCGGCCGGATCACCTCGGCGCACAGCTCGAACGTCTCCGGAATGCCAACCGCCTCGATCGCGACGTCCGCCCGAGCCCGTCGGTGAGCTCCATGACGCGAGCGACCGCGTCCTCGGGGCCGTTGTTGACGACGACGTCGGCGCCGAAGTCGAGTGCCTTCGCGAGTCGAGCATCGGCGAGGTCGACGGCGACGATCTTCCCCGGCGTGTGCAGCTTCGCCGTCATGATCGTCGCGAGCCCGATGGGCCCGGCGCCGACCACGACGACCGTGTCGCCCGGCTCGACGCGCCCGTTTAGGATCCCGACCTCGTACGCCGTCGGCAGGATGTCGGCGAGGAAGAGCACCTGCTCGTCCGACAAGCCCGGCGGGACCTTGTAGACGGACGTGTCGGCGTACGGCACGCGGGCGTACTCGGCCTGCAGCCCGTCGATCAGGTGGCCGAAGATCCAGCCGCCGCCGCCCGTGCAGAGGCCGTAGTGCCCCTCCTTGCAGAAGCGGCAGCGACCGCAGGCTGTGATGCACGAGACGAGAACGCGATCGCCCTCCGCGAGTGTCGTCACGGCGTTCCCCGTCGCGACGATGGTGCCGACGGCCTCGTGACCAAGGATCGTGCCGGGCTGAACCTCGGGCACGTCCCCCTTGAGGATGTGCAGGTCGGTGCCGCAGATGGTGGAGGCATCGATGCGGACGACGACATCGGTCGGGTCCTCGATCGTCGGATCGGGGACGCTCTCCCAGCGCCGCGCGCCGGGTCCGTGGTAGACGAGCGCTTTCATAACAAGCTCCTTTCGTTCGCTCGATCCGACCTTGCCCGGACACTGCGAACGGGCCATCGTCACAGCTACTGATCCGACTGCGGGTAAGCCGCAGCCCTGCTCCGAACGCGCCACGATGCACGAGTGGGCTCCGCTTCGTACGGTCGGACGAACAGGAGGCATATCCGGTGACATTGCTCTGGTTCGTCGTCCACTCGACGTGAAGGGCCCGCACGCGCTGACCTCCGAGGAGGTCGCGCGAGCGCTCGACGGCCGATCGTCGATCGCGGCTTGACCGAGAGTGAGGCGGAAGCCCGTCTCGAGCGGTTCGGGCCGAACCGGCTACCGCGCGCCCGCCGACCGGCGTACGCGGCGATCGCGCTTCGCCAGTTCACCGACCCGCTCGTCGTTGCTCCTGATCGGGGCGGCGCTCGTCTCGGCGTTGATCGGCGAGCGGATCGAGGCGGCCGCTATCGCCGCGATCGTGTTGCTGAACGCGCTCCTCGGCTTCGTCCAGGAAGCCAGGGCCGAGGGTGCGGTGCTCGCGCTCCGCGACGTGCTCGAGCAGCGCGCGACCGTCGTTCGGTCCGGGCGGGAGCGCGAAGTCGGCGTGGAGGAGCTCGTTCCCGGTGATCTCATCGTCCTGCGCGAGGGGGAGCGGGTGCCGGCGGACGCCCGGCTGATTGCCGTCGCCGGGCTCGCTGTCGACGAGTCGACCCTGACCGGCGAATCCGTGCCCGTCGACAAGGCGACCGAGCGGCGTACCCGAGAGGCACCGCTGGCCGAGCGCGCTTCGATGGTCTTCGCCGGGTCGGCCGTGACGCGTGGTCGAGGTCGCGCGATCGTCACCGCGACCGGCCGCGCGACGGAGCTCGGCGAGATCGCGGGCCTGACAGAGCAGGCGAAGCCACCGCCGACGCCGCTGCAGCGGCGGGTCGGGGCACTGACTCGACTGATGGTCGCCTTCGGCGTCGTCGTCACGTTTGCGCTGGGCGGTGCGATGCTCGTGCGCGGGATCGTCGCTCGAGGAGGCGTTCCTCGTCGGCGTCTCCGTCGCCGTCGCGGCCGTGCCGGAGGGACTCGCGGCGACGGTCACGATCGCCCTGGCGCTCGGGCGCTCGAGAGATGGCGGCTCGCGGTGCGATCGCTCGTCGGCTGACCGCCGTCGAGACGCTCGGCAGCGCGACCGTGATCGCATCCGACAAGACGGGCACGCTGACCGAGAACCGGCTCCGCCTCGCCGAAGCCTTGCCCGCGCACGGGACGAGACGAGCAGGAGCTCTTGGCCGCGGCGGCTCTGGCCTCGACTGCTCGTTTCCTCGGTGAGGAGGAAGAGCTCCGAGCCGTCGGCGATCCAGTCGATGCCGCGCTGGCGCTCGCGGCGCACGAGCGCGGGCTCACGCCACCGGTGCTGCTCGAGAGCCGGCGGCTCGTGCGCGAGCTGCCCTTCGATCCGGTGCGGAAGCGGATGTCCCTCGTCTACGACGAGGAGAGCGGGCCTCGCCTGTACGTCAAGGGCGCACCCGAGGTCGTCCTCGAGCGCTCGACGGCGTCGAACGACGACGCCACGTCGATGGAAGGCGTTGCCGAGGACTGGGCCTCCCGCGGACTGAAGGTGCTCGCCGTCGCCGAGCGCCCGCTTCTCGATGCGTCCGTCGACGACGACGCTCTCGAGCACGAGCTCCAGCTCGTCGGACTCGTCGCATTGCAGGACCCGCTGCGGAAGACGGCCTCCGCTGCCGTCGCCGAGGCGCGCCGCGCCGGCCTGCGCGTGGAGATGGTGACGGGAGACCACCCGATCACCGCGAGGGCGATCGGCCGCGCGCTCGACCTGCCCGAGGAAGCGATTCACGCACGCGTCACGCCTGCCGAGAAGCTTCGGCTCGTCGAGGCCTGCAGGCCGAGGGCGAGGTCGTCGCAGTCACCGGCGACGGCGTCAACGATGCGCCCGCCCTGCGGCGCGCGGACGTCGGTGTCGCGATGGGACGGGCGGGCACCGAGGTCGCCCGCGAATCCGCCGATCTCGTGCTCACCGACGACGACTTCGCGACCATCGTCGCCGCCATTCGAGAGGGGCGGGCGATCGCCGACAACATCCGGAAGTTCGTCGCCTTCCTGCTCTCGGCGAACCTGGGCGAAGTCGCGCTCTTCGCCATCGCGATCCTCGGCCGGCCTCGGCGTACCGATGACCGTCGTGCAGGTGCTCCTCGTCAACATCCTGACGGATGGCCTGCCCGCAATCGCACTCGCGCGCGATCCCGCAGCACCGGACACGATGCGACGCGCGCCTGAGCGCGGAGACCGGCTGTTTCCGCCGCGCGCGTGGGGCGCGCTCGCAGCCGTCGGCATCCTCGTCGGATCTCGCGGCACTCGCGGCCTTTCTCGTCGGTCGCTCTGCAGGTGACGACGAGGCACGAACGATGGCCTTCGCGACGGTCGCCTTCGCCGAGCTCGCGCTCGTCTTCTCGCTGCGCTCGCCCGTCCGTGCCGCCTGGGAGGCGCCTCGCAACCTCTATCTGGTCGGCAGCGTCGTACTCTCCGCGGCGATCGTGGTCGTCGCCATCTATCTGCCCGTCCTGAACGAGCCCCTCGGCACCGTGGCGCTCGGCGCAACCGACCTCGGCGTCGTGATCGTGCTGGCGCTTGCGCCTTTCCTGTGCGTCGAGGCCGGGAAAGCGCTCTTCCGGCGCGCCGGCTGGAAGCTCGAGGGGACCGCCCCAGCATAGGGCGCTGGCGGCCGCTGTCGCGTACTCGATCGGAGCCCTCGCCGCGACGCTGACCGATACCTAGGCGCGCGTCTGTGGGCGACAGCATCCCGGCGGGGATCCCCAGCTCCCGCCATGCCTCGACGATCAGGTCGTTGGTCTCCTGCGGCCACCCGACGATGCCGACGAGCTCCTCCCGCCCGGCAGCTCGATGCGGTGACAGCGTCACGAGGACGCCTCAGGTGTGCGGCAGCTCGGCGGGGTCGCTCTCGCGCTGGCGGCGCAGCCGGCGTGCAACCCCTGTCTGCTCGGCTGCTGCGGCGACCGCAGCGGCAACGGCGGGAGCGACGTCGCGGTTGAAGACGCTCGGGATGACGTAGTCGGCCGCGAGCTCCTCGGGCCTCACGATGTCCGCGAGCGCCCGCGCGGCGGCGAACTCCATCTCGGGTGTGATCTCACGCGCTCGTGTGTCGAGCGCTCCGCGAAACACCCCCGGGAACGCGAGTACGTTGTTGATTTGGTTCGGATAGTCGGACCGGCCGGTCGCGATGACTTCTGCATCGTTCTCGATCTCTTCCGGCAGTACTTCGGGAGTCGGGTTGGCCATCGCGAAGACGATTGCGCGGTCGGCCATCCGGCGGACGGCGTCGCCGCTCACGGCGCCGGGACCGGAAAGTCCGATGTACACGTCAGCGCCCTCGAGCGCATCGTCAGCCGTGCAGTGCAGCGCCGCGCGGGTTCGTGAGCTCCGCGTAGGCCGCCTTCGCCGGCGTCAGCCCTGGTCGCCCACGATAGAGCGTCCCCTCACGGTCGCAGCCAACGATGTCCCGGGCGCCCGCAGTGAGCAGCGTCCGTGTCGTCGCGGCACCCGCTGCGCCGACCCCCGTGACAACGATCCGGACGTCCTCGAGTCGCTTGCCGACGACCTCGAGCGCGTTCAGCAGGGCTGCCAGAACGACGATCGCCGTTCCGTGCTGGTCGTCGTGGAAGACGGGTATGTCGAGCATCTCCCGCAGCCGGCGCTCGACCTCGAAGCAGCGCGGCGCGGAGATGTCCTCCAGGTTGATGCCGCCGAAGCCGGGGGAGAGCGCGACGACCGTGCGGACGATCTCGTCGACGTCCTTGGTCGCGAGGCAGATCGGGAAGGCGTCGACGCCGCCGAACTCCTTGAACAGCACCGCCTTGCCCTCCATGACGGGCAGCGCCGCCTCGGGCCCGATGTCACCGAGTCCGAGCACGGCGGTCCCGTCGGAGACGATGGCGACCGTGTTCTGCTTGATCGTCAGTGCCCAGACCTTCGCGGGATCCGCGGCGATCGCGCTCGAGACTCGGGCGACGCCGGGCGTGTACGCCATCGAAAGGTCGTCGCGAGTCTTGAGTGGTGTGCGCGGCGTGACCTCGAGCTTCCCCCCGAGGTGAAGCAGGAAGGTTCGGTCGGACACGTGCTCGACCTCGAGCCCTTCCACCGCGGACACCGCGGCGATGATCCGGTCGAGATGTGCGGCGTCGCCCGCAAGCACCGTTACGTCGCGCACCTTCTCGTCGTGGCCGACCCGGACGAGATCGATCGCTCCGAGAAGCCCGCCCGCACCGGCGATCGCGGTCGCGAGGGCCGCGAAGGCCCCTGGCTGATTTCTCAGGTGCACGCGGAGCGTCGCGCTGAACGAAGCGGACGGATGAGGTCCCGGCGTCGCTTCCGCCGATGGATGGCTCGACTGGTCGCCCAGCATCGCTGTCATGGGTCCAGCGTCACCGCGCGCCCGACTGTTCACATCGGGGCGTGGGACGAGCATGCGTGCGGGTTTGCCGCAGTCCCGTGACCAACGGCTATTCCGCCCTCGCCGCTCTGCGCCGAGAGCCTTGTCGCGGGAGTTCCTCCTTGCTGCGCACTACCACGACGCGTGGTCAGCGCGGGATGCTGGGGTGAAAACGTTGGTCTCATGGTGCTACGCACCACTCCTCGACACCTCTTCGCGCACGACGAGCGTCGAGCAGTGCGCCTGGTGCGCGACCCGCTCACTGACCGAGCCGAGGGACTTGAGCCCGTGCAGCCCGCGGCTCCCGACGACGACGAGATCTGCGTCCGCCGCCGCCGAGACGAGGGCCGGCACAGGCTCGGCCGGCAGGTCCTCGTGGTGGTAGTCGACGATCTGCGCCACCAGCTCCTTGTCGACGCCCTTGCCGCCGTGGGCGACGACGGGCCAGAGCTCCGCGGAGAGGCGCTCGGACAGATGTCGCGCGATGCCGTACGCGGCTGCGGACTCGGGCGAGCCGTCGACGCCGGCGACGATGCGGCGCGGGAAGTCGGGATCGGCCTTGCGCGCGACGAGCACGGAGCACGGGGCCTTGTGGATCAGCTCGGTCGCCGTCGAGCCGAGGATGATGCCTCTGAGACGGCCTTGGCCGTGGCCGCCGACGGCCACCAGGGTGTGCTGCGAGCGCTCGACCTCACGGATCAGCTCGTCCCACGAACTGCCGCAAACGACCAGACGCCCGGCGCCCGCGAGCCGCTCCACGTCCCGGCACGCTTCCTCGAGATCCTTCTCCGCCGCCGCGCGCTGCTGCTCTTCGTCGTAGTAGGCCGGCACGGATACGCCGGTACCGCCAACGAGCCCAGCCGCGATGTCGTACGCGGCGAGGAGCTCCACCCGACCCTCGGCCAAGACGGCCGCCTGCCGGGCCGCCTCCAGGGCCTCGGGCGAGCCGTCGATCCCGACGAGGACGCTGGCAAGGACGTCCTTCGACGTTCAGTGTTCACTGCCTACCTCTCCCGACCGATCCAGGGGCTTTCATGGTGTCCTTCGTCGTCGACTCGAGCTCTGACACGTCGTCAGCTGGCTTCGCGGCCGTCAGGTCGAAGCGTCCGTCGACGACCTCGATGGCGACGACCGCAGCTCCTGCTTGCTCGGCGTCGTCGATCGCGCGCGCGGCCGCGCGCGCGAGCCTGCTCGCCTCGACCGCCACGTCGACTTCGCCCGCCTCGTCGAGACGGAGGTGGAGAACGTAGTGGCGCTGCGGCCGCCGCAGCAGCGCCAGCACGGGCTGGAGCGCGACGAGCAGCACATCCAGGACGACGGCGGCGCCGAACATACGGAGGAGGAGTTGCGAGTCGACCTCGGCCCAGAGTGCCGTCGAGCCGACAGCGGCGAGCACGAACGCGAGGGCGGTGGAGCCGGCGAAGAGCAGGTGCAGCAGCCGCGTGTCGTCCTCGCGCCGCCGTGCCGCAAGCGCCCCGGTCTGCGCCGCCGCCAGCCCGAACGCGATCATCGTCGCCGTCAGCTTGCCGAGCGCCTCGGGCGGGTCGCCAACCCAGATCCCCGTGGTCGCGAGAGCCAAGCTCGCGACCGATAAGGCGAACAGCAGCGCCGCGAGCCGCCGATGGCGCTCCTGATCGAGCAGGATCGCTGCCGGCAGGGAGAGCAGGCCGAAGAAAGCGAGAAAGATGGTCGTGCCAAGGATGCGTCCCTCGGTCTCGCCGAAGCGGCCGAAGAGGAGAATCCCGATCGCGAGCAGCGCCGTCAGCGTCAGCACGCTGGCGACCGCGGAGAGCAAGAGCCGCCTCGTGCTCATGGGGCCACCGCCAGCTGCCGCGAGGACGAGGCGAGCGCCCGCTCCAGGTCAGCCCAGGTCGCAAGAGTCATGGTCCAATCGTTCGCCGCGCGGGGCCGTTCGCAATCGGAGGACGCACCGACGCACGCTTCTGGAAAGTACTGAGTCCCGACCCAGATCACATCCAGCCGCGCAGGCCTCCCCGGCGCAGCGTCGTGTGGCTGCGATGGGATACGAGCAATACGTAGTTTCCCGCGCCGTCCCTGTGCGTTAGGGCCGATGCGCGTCGGCGAACTGACGGTCACGCTGACGATGCAAAGCACAGGGAGGAGGTGACTCATGACCATCGTGCGATGGAGCCCCTTCCCGGAGATCGAGGCAATCGATCGCCGCGTTCGGAGGATGTTCGACGAGTTCGGCATCACTCCAGCCGCATTGCCGGCGGCCGATATCTACGAGACCGACAAGGAGTACGCGTTCGAGCTCGAGGTACCGGGCTTCGAGGAGAAGGAGCTCTCGGTCGAGGTGACCGACCACACGCTCGTCGTGAGAGGCGAGCAGCTCGAGACGAAGGAGGAGACGGACAAGCAGTACCGTCTCCATGAGCGTCTCGAGAAGACTTTCGAGCGCCGCTTCACGCTTCCGCTCGAGGCGGATGCGACGAAGATCGGCGCCGAGTTCACCAAGGGCGTACTCACGGTTCACGCGCCGAAGGTGGACGTCCCGAAGCCGCGCAAGGTCGCGATCGAGGCCAAGAAGTAGGCAGCTTCGGGGGAGGGACACGAGGCCGCTCCTCGGAGCGGCCTCGGTCTCCCCGACACCCTGATCCTCCGTCAATCCGCGCGGCGCGGCGAGCGGTCGCTCACGGATCGCGAATCAGTAGTTGCCCCGATCCACGTGCTGCGCTCTTCAGGCAAGCTCCGCTCAGCCCATGAAGGAGGATGACGTGACGAAGGCAGAGCATGCAGCCGAGGTCGGGGACCTGATCGTGATCGCAGGCCACCGCGTTGGCGAGTCCGAGCGGATCGCCGAGATCCTCGAGGTCCTGGGCGAACTGACCAACGAGCACTACCGCGTGCGCTGGGACGACGGCCGCGAGAGCGTGTACTTCCCGGGCAGCGACGCGACGATCAAGCACGCGACGCACCGGCGGTCATCAAGGGCCGAGCGATGACGGCTCGGAGCATGCCGCAAAGCCTGGTGGACGAGCTGGAGCGAGCGTCGATCGCCTACGAGTTGATCGACCATGCACGTACGACGACCGCGGCCGCCGAGGCTCGCGTTCTCGGCGTCGCACCACACGAGGTCGGGAAGACGGTGGTCCTCATGACCCCGGACGGTTTCGTGCGCGCGGTTCTGCCCGCCTCGGACCGACTCGACCACGGCAAGCTCCGCGAGATCCTGGGTACGAAGGACGTCGAGCTCGCGACCGAGGCTGTCCTAGCCGGCGCCTACCCGGAGTTCGAACTCGGCGCCGTGCCTCCGCTGACCGGGGGCGACGGTGACCGGGTGCTCGTGGACCGGCGCCTCTGCGAGAACGAATGGGTCGTTCTCGAAGCGGGTACTCACGAGCAGTCGTTGCGGCTCCGGACGAGCGACCTCGTAGAGCTGACCGACGCGCGGCTCGTCGATCTGTCCCAGGACTAACGCCAGCGTTAGCCCTTGGGGGCGATCTCGTTCTCACTGGGCATGCAACTCGGAGTGACCGCCATGAACACCGCGGTGGGGCTGCTCGCAACGATGCTCCTGTTCAGGACGATCCGTCCTCTGCACGCTCAGAGCTGCAAAGGGCCGCGCTTCCGAGCCGCGTTGGGTCTGAAGCTGCGGCGACCGCGTCAGACGACGTGGGAGCCGGCAATCCTGAAATGGACATCGTGGAGGCCTTCGAGCGAGAAGCCCGAGCCCGCGCCGATGCCGACGTCGAGCACGAACGACGGGCTCCCCCAGCGCTCGTACTGCTCGACATCGACGTAGAACGGGCAGCCGGCGACCTCGCCGAGGAGGAGGTCGCCCTCGCGGACGCGTAGCTCTCCCGCGGGGAAGCACATCGGGGAGCTGCCGTCGCAGCAGCCCCCCGACAGGTGCAGTTCGAGTGGACCATGCTCCGCCTGCAGGCGCTCGAGCTCCGCGATGGCGGCCTCGGTGGCGACGACCCTGAGAGCCTGGTCCGTGCTCATCGGCCTAGAAGAAGCCCAGCGGCTTCGGGTCGTAGGAGACGAGCATGCACTTCGTCTGCGAGTAGTGGTCGAGCATCATCTTGTGATTCTCGCGCCCGACCCCGGACACCTTGTAGCCGCCGAACGCGGCGTGTGCCGGATAGAGGTGGTAGCAGTTCGTCCACACGCGGCCTGCCTTGATGGCGCGGCCCATGCGGAACGCCCTGCTCGTGTCGCGCGTCCAGACGCCTGCGCCAAGACCGTAGAGCGTGTCGTTCGCGATCTCGAGCGCGTGCTTCTCGTCCTTGAACGTGGTCACTGCGAGCACCGGGCCGAAGATCTCCTCCTGGAAGATCCTCATGTCGTTCCGGCCCTTGAACACGGTCGGCTGGAAGTAGAAGCCACCCTCCAGCTCGCCGCCGAGGTGCGCTCGCTCGCCGCCGATGAGCAGCTCCGCGCCTTCCTTCTTGCCGATTTCGACGTAGCTCGCAATCTTCTCGAGCTGTGCGGTCGAGACCTGCGCCCCGAGCTGCGTGTCGGGGTCGAGCGGGTGTCCCTGCCGGATAACCGCGATCCGCTCCAGGGCACGGCCCATGAACTCGTCGTAGATCGACTCCTCGATCAGTGCCCGCGACGGGCAGGTGCAGACTTCGCCCTTGTTGAAGGCGTAGAGCACGAGCCCCTCGACCGCCTTGTCGAGAAAGTCGTCGTCGGCGGCCATGACGTCGGCGAAGAAGATGTTCGGCGACTTGCCGCCGAGCTCCGTCGTCGACGGGATGATGTTCTCCGCCGCGTACTGCATGATCAGCCGCCCGGTCACCGTCTCGCCGGTGAAGGCGATCTTTGCGATCCGCTTGCTCGTCGCGAGCGCCTTGCCGATCTCGGCTCCGGGGCCGTTCACGACGTTGATGACGCCCTCGGGGACGATCTCCTCGAGGAGTTCCATCAGCTTGAGAATCGACCACGGGGTCGGACTCGCCGGCTTGAGGACGACGGCGTTTCCGGCCGCGAGAGCGGGCGCCAGCTTCCACGCCGCCATGAGGAGCGGGAAGTTGAACGGGATGATCTGACCGACCACCCCGAGCGGCTCCTTGAAGTGGTACGCGACCGTGTTGCGGTCGAGCTCTGAGATCGAGCCCTCCTCGCCACGAATGACCGAGGCGAAGTAGCGGAAATGGTCGACTGCCAGCGGGATGTCTGCGGCGAGCGTCTCGCGCACGGGTTTCCCGTTCTCCCAGCTCTCGGCCACAGCCAGCATCTCGAGGTTGTCCTCGATTCTGTCCGCGACTCTGTTCAGGACTCGAGAGCGCTCGGTCGTCGAGGTCTCGCCCCACGCATCCTTCGCGACGTGCGCCGCGTCGAGCGCGAGGTCGACGTCCTCGGACGTCGAGCGTGGAACCTCCGTGAACGGCTCCCCGGTCGCCGGAGTCACGTTCTCGGAGTACTCGTTCTTCACGGGCGGAACCCAGTGTCCGCCGATGAAGTTGTCGTACCGCGACTTCAGCTCGACGGGACTGTCGACGTGTCCCGGAGGCGCGAAGGTCGCGACCTTCTCGATGGTTGCCATGGCTACTCCTTCCGTCAGGCATGGCACGCCACTGATGCAGTGGCACAACGAGCGTGGCTCCGGCGCCGATGCTGCCGCATCCGGGAAAGTGCTGATTCTCAGCGGCTCGTCGTCCATGCCCCGTGGACATGCCCCAGACTCGTCGAACCTCGCGAGGGGGTGGGGTACCTGCGCGGGCTGGTCTTCAGGAGGACGCGCTCCGCGTATCGCACGACAGTGAGCGAGCCAGTACTCGGGTCGACAGGCCGGACCGCCGCATCGATTGCCGACACCGCTTCTCCTCTCAGGCTTGTCGGCCGTTGTGCCGGGAGACTCACCGTCCGCAGCACCCGCTCGTCGGGTGGGCCGGGCTGCGGGCTTCCCGCCGTTCGTGAGCGTCGCGCGGAGGAAGCGGGACTCCCACCAATGCAGCTCAGAAGTGGACGAGTTGCTCGCGGTCGAAGGCCGCGAACGGACATTCCTCGCCGCCCGGGCACCGGGTGAGGTCGTGGGCCGACGCCAGTCGTACGAGCCCGACCTCGAGGTCCCGCAGATCGAGGTGTCCCGCGGCTGCCACCGCCGACAGTCCGCGGAGGTCGGAGGGCAGCGCGACGTGGCGGGCCGTGCGAGCCACGCGTAGGTCGGGTGCGATTTCGGCACCGGGCCACACTCCTCTCAGCTCGCGAAGGAACGTCCCGACGGTCAGCGCGTCCCAGCCGGGCAGCGTGCGGAGGGCTCGCTCGAGTTCTCGTGCGCTCGCGATTCCCTCGCCGAGCGTGGCCAGCCGACCTGCGTACCGGTCATGAACGTCGTCAGCGAGAGCACGAAGCCGTGACCGTGTGCTGCTGACGTGCGGCGCATAGCCGCCTTCGCGGAGGAAGCCCTCGAGCTCCGCCCTGTCGCAGCCCCGCACGTCCTCGAGGGTGCAAATACCCGCGCTCTTCAGCACGCGATACGTGCGCATGCCGACCGCGACCGGGACGGGTCTCCGACCAGTGTCGCTCCGAGTACCCACCTGTCGATCTCACGCTCGTCGAGATCGACGTCGATGCCGAGCTCGAGCGAGAACCGACCACCGAGCGTCGCGACGATGTGACGTGCGCGACAGACCTCCGCGAGCCCGGGCCCGCGCGACCCGAGCCGATTCAGCGCTTTCGGTGGAGAGGCAGCACTCATGGTCGCCTCCTTCGAGTCGATCCACGACCAGTGTCCGGCCTCGTCGGCGCGCCGACAAGCGTGGATCCCACGACTGTCGGTGCGGGCTTCTACGAGTGAGGCTGAGTCGTAGCACCAGCCGGTCCGCCTCCGTAGTTGCGGGCATCGACCGTGTGGCCGTCCCCGATGCGACTGACGGGCGACAGCCGGATCCTTGGTTTGAAGAAGGAGGCTGTGATGAACGGGTGGATCGAAAGTCAGGACTGGAGCGAACTGGTCTGGGTGGCCGCCTGGCTGGCTGCACTGATCGTCTTCGGCATCGCCCTTTCCATCTACGGCAACCATCTCAAGAGGTAGCCGCACGGCGTCTGCGGACGATCGCCTTCCGCGCCTCCTCGGCGAAGAACACGACCGGCGCCCAGACGATCAGCGGTAGCCACCACCAGATCGGGATCGGCGCCTGGTGGAACGCCCGGTTCAGGCCCGGGACGTAGACGAGCGCGACGGCCAGAGCGAGCTCGAAGGCGATTCCGACGAGCAGGAACCGATTCGAGAGGAGCCCGATCGAGAAGACCGAGCGACTCTCGGTCCGCATCGCCTGGCCGGCGCCGACCTGGCCCATGACGATCGCCGTCTGCGTCATCGTCGTCGCCTGGTAGTAGGCCGTTCCCGGCATCGGGCAGCGCTCGCAGGGGGCCGCCAGCCACCGAGGAGGAAGCCGATGAAGAAGCTCGTCATCGCGCCGATCCCTTCGAGCAGCCCCACGAACCCGTAGACGCGTGCGAGCACCCTCCGCGAGAGCAGCCGCTCGCCGCGCGGTCGCGGTGGTCGTGTCATCGTCCCGGGCTCGGCGCGCTCGGTGCCGAGTGCGATCGCCGGCAGCATGTCCGTCCCGAGGTCGATCGCGAGCACCTGCATGACGGTCAGCGGGAGCGGGATCGCCCCACCGGAGACCCCCCAGGCGAGGAACGGGACGAGCTCGCCGACGTTCGAGCAGAAGTGGTACGCGGCGAAGCGCCGGATGTTGTCGTAGACGGCGCGTCCCTCCTCGACGGCGGCGACGATCGACGCGAAGTTGTCGTCGAGGAGCACCATGTCGGCCGTCTCGCGCGCGACGTCGGTGCCGCTCTTGCCCATCGCGATCCCGATGTCCGCCTCCTTGAGCGCCGGGGCGTCGTTGACGCCGTCGCCCGTCATCGCGACGATCTCGCCCGCCGTCTCGGAGCACGCGGGCGAGGCGAAGCTTCTGCTCGGCCGAGATGCGGGCGAAGATCACGTCGCGCTCGCGCAAGGCGCTCGCGCAGAGCGCCTCGTCGTCGAGAGCATCGAGGTCGGCAGGGCCGATCACGTGCGCTCGCGTCCTGGACGAGACCGATCCGTGCGCGCGACCGCCTCGGCCGTGTAGCCGCTGTCGCCCGTGACCATGATCACCCGAATTCCGGCGGCGCGGCAGCTAGCGATCGCTTCCGAGACCTCCGGGCGTGGCGGGTCGAGCATCCCGGCGACACCGAGGAACTCGAGCTCCCGCTCGAGATCGTCCGGCCTGCTCGGCGTCGCCTGGAAGAACGCGCCGAGCGAAGGCGAGCACGCGCAGCGCGGAGCGCTCCATCTCCTCGGCCGCGGCGAGAGCGGCCGTCTGCTCGTCCGGCGGAGCGTCGTTCGGGGGACGAGCACGTCCGCAGCTCCCTTGACGTATGCGACTCGGCGGTCGCCGACCAGATGAACCGTGGACATTCGCTTCCGGTCCGAGTCGAAGGGGATCTCCGCGACGCGCGGACGCCGAGCCGCCTCGTGCTCGTGTCGAAGGCCGCCTTTCTCGGCGACGACGACGAGCGCAGCCTCGGTCGGGTCGCCGACGATCTCGACGCCCGCCGGGCCGGTCGTCAGGCGAGCGTCGTTGCAGAGAAGCGCGCAGCGGAGGAGCTCGCGCAGCGGGCGCGGGTCGGCTACGCGACCGTTCTGGTGGAAGCGGCCGAACGGCTCGTACCCTGCGCCTTCGACCTCGAACCAGCCGTGCTCGGGCGACCAGACGCGCTCCACGGTCATCTCGTTCTCGGTCAACGTCCCCGTCTTGTCCGTGCAGATGACCGTCGTCTCGCCCAGCGTCTCGACCGAGGAGAGCCGGCGGACCAGCGCGTTCCGCTTCGCCATGCGCTGCGTGCCCGAGGCAAGCGACGAGCGTCACGGTCGGGAGCAGCCCCTCGGGGACGTTCGCGACCGTGACGCCGATGGCAAACACGAAGCGCTCCTCGAGGCCCATGCCCAGGAAGCCCGCGACGACGAAGAAGAGCGAGCCCAGACCGAACGAGACGGCAGCGCCACGAGGCGCGTGACGCGGCGAAGCTCCAGCTCGAGCGGGCTCGGCTTCTCCTCCGCGCTGCTGCGTCAGCTCGGCGATCTTGCCGAACTCCGTGGCCATGCCGGTCGCGACGACGACCGCCTCCGCTCTCCCTCGCGCGACGTGCGTTCCCGCGTAGACGAGTCGGTCGGGCGCGACGGGACGGGACTCTCCCGTGAGCGTCGAGTTGTCGACCCGGAGCTCGTGACGAGACACGATCTCGGCGTCGGCGCTGATGCGATCTCCGGGCGCCAGAATCACGACGTCGCCGGGGACGAGTTCCTCGGCCGAGATCTCGCGCTCCTCCCCGTCGCGACGCACGCGTGCGGTCCGTGGAAGGACGCGGCGAAGCGCCTCGCTCGCTCGCTCCGCCCGACTACTCCTGGACGAACGCGAAGACGGCGTTGACGAGGATCACGACGACGATCGCGGCGGTCAGCTGCGGTAGGCCGCCGAGGAGCGCGAGCGCGGCTCCGAGCCAGAGCAGCAAGCGCGAAGAGATGGACGAGGTTCGCGGCGAATCGGCGAACAGAGGACGGCCGCTTCGGTTCGGCCAGAACGTTCCGCCCGACCTCCGCCAGCCGCGCGCCGGCCTGCTCGTGGGTCAGGCCCGAAGCGACTGGGCCGTCCAGCGTCGTGGACACCCAGCGACGCTAGCGCCGCGATGGCGCGAGCACGTGCGTACTTCCACGCGCGGGACTCCGGTCGTCCCCGATCGCCACCGCGAGCCCGGTGCCTCTACTTCGCATGAGCGAACAGCCTGCCCGCTCGAACGTCGCCTCTCCGCAGCAGCCTCGGCCGGCGCGATACCGACCGGTGAAACCCCGCGAGGGCGATCCGCGTAGACACTGATGCACCACCCATTGGATCGCGCAAGGCTCAAGTCATGCCTCAGACGCACGAGAGAACAGCCCGAAGCCGGGGACGACGCTGGGAGTTGCGACACAAGCGCTACCGACAAGGAAGTCGTGGCCGTGGCCGCCGGCAGCGCATCCGCGCAAACGTGGCTCGCCACTAGTTTCAGCGGGGCCCCCAACGGCTCGCCCGAACCAGGACGACGAGAATAGTCCCATGAGGCCGCCGCTTCGGAGGTCTCCTCTGGCCTCGCGCGCAGGACACCGATGACTGCGCCGGCGATCCGCGTCGAGAGTCTCCGCGTGGTTCGGGGAGGTGTGATCGTACTGCCGGGACTGACCTGTGAGGTTGCCGCGGGTTCGGTGACCGGCCTACTGGGGCCGAGTGGCAGCGGCAAGTCGACTCTCATGCGCGCGATCGTGGGCGTCCAGCAGGTCGCCGGCGGCTCGGTCATGGTGCTCGGGCATCCTGCCGGCTCGGTATCGCTGCGCACACACGTCGGCTACATGACCCAGGCGCCGTCGGTCTACGGCGACCTCACCGTGTTCGAGAACCTCGTGTTCTTCGGAGGGGTGCTCGGACAGCCGAAGGCGACGGTCGAGCGCGTACTGGGCGAGGTGGCTCTCCACGAGCACGGCAGTCGACTCGTCTCAACCCTCTCAGGCGGTGAACGAGCGCGCGTTTCGCTCGCCGCCGCACTGCTCGGTGAGCCCCGACTCCTCGTGCTGGACGAGCCGACGGTGGGTCTCGACCCGGTCTTGAGACGAGCTCTCTGGGAGCTCTTCCATCGACTCGCGGCTCAGGGCGCCACGCTGCTCGTATCCAGTCACGTGATGGACGAGGCGGACCGTTGCGACGTACTGCTCCTCCTGCGCGAGGGCCGCCTTCTTGCCCAGGCCACACCCAGCGAGCTCCGGTCGCGTACCGGCGAGCGCGACCTGGACGCCGCATTCCTCCGGCTGGTGGAGGCGGCAACGTGAGCGCACGTGTGACGCTTGCGGTTGCGCTTCGCGTGCTTCGTCAGCTCCGGCACGACCCGCGAACCATCGTCCTCGTCCTGGTTGTGCCATGCATGCTCGAGCTCATCCTCCAGCAATTGCTCGGCCGGAACTCACCGGTCTTCCAGCAGGTGGGCACTCCGTTGCTCGGTCTCTTCCCGTTCGTCACGATGTTCCTGGTCACGTCCATCACGATGCTTCGCGAGCGAACGTCCGGCACGCTCGAGCGACTGATGACGACGCCGCTGCACAAGGTCGACCTTCTCGCGGGCTACAGCATCGCATTCGCGCTGCTCGCAATCGTTCAGGCGATCCTCGTCTCGTCTCTCGCATTCGGTCTTCTCGGGCTCGAAGTTGCAGGCCCGAAGTGGCTCGTCGTAGCGCTCGCAATGGCGAACGCCGTGCTCGGCAGCACGCTTGGCCTCTTCGTGAGCGCCTTCGCGCAGACGGAGTTCCAGGCGGTTCAGTTCATGCCCGCGGTCGTCTTCCCACAGATCCTCCTCTGCGGACTCTTCGTGGCGCGCGAGGAGATGGCCACCTGGCTGCGTGTGATCTCGGCTTTCCTGCCGCTCACGTACGCCTACGACGCGCTCGCCCGAACCGCCGATGACCAGCTCGACGCCCGATTTGCGTTCGACGTCGCCGTTGTCACCGTCTGCGTCGTCCTCGCCGTTGCGCTCGGTGCTGCAACTCTGCATCGTCGGACGGACTGAGGCGCCGACGCGTATCGTCCGCGCACACTTGGCATCCGCATACGACCGCGCAGCGTTGCCTTCTCGGTCGGTCCGATCTCCGGCGGGCTGCGTGTCTCTGCGAGGAGGCGATCCACCCCCGTCGGAAGCGCTTCAGCTCGAGGACGCAGAGGTTCGGGTGCGCTCGCGCGACCGACTGACGTCGAGCTCACTTACGAGCTCGGGCGCATCGTGCGACGAGTCGATCCATCGAGGATCGGGAAGCTCGGCGACACGGAGGCCGCCGGGCGCGTGCTCGAGCGCCGCCGTCAGCGGTGGCTCGGAGTCCATCTAGTTCGGCCCGCCCGCCTCGATCTCGTACTCCTCGATACGCAGGGAACTCGCGAGGTCTGGTTCCTCTCTGCGCACCTCCTCGATGAATCGCTCGGCGTCCTCGCGGCGACTGAACGTTTCTCGGCCGAACGGATGGTTGGGGCTGGTCGAACGGATGTCGACCCCGTACAAGACGAGCTGGTGCCTCCCAGGCTCGAGGGCGCGGCGCAATACCGCCAAGCACGAGGGCGCGTCACTGAGACTTGCTACCGGTGGCATCTCATCGCCTCCTTTCCATCCCCAACGTTTGCGCTCACCGCACCCCACCGCATCCGGGACGACCCCGATTGGAGAGTGTGGGCTGCTGCTGACCGCGGCCCAGGGATCCCGCGGAGCTTCGGACGCGTCTCTGCAAGACTCAGCGTCGCCGATTGGAGGGGGCCGCCTGGCACGGACGCGCTGGCCACCACAGCCATCTCCGCGGCAGAATCCGTGGATGCCGTCTTGGAGGGTGTTTGTTGCTCTGCTGGGAGTCGGGGTGCTCTACCGAGTGTTCTTGCGCGAGCCGATCCTCAACTGGGGTGCGACGAAGGAGGAGGCGACTGCAAGGCTTCCGGGAGACGAGTTGCTCGAAACAGCCGCCGGCATCGCCACACGCGCGATCGCGATAGATGCGCCTCCCGCCGCGATCTGGCCGTGGATCGCGCAGATGGGCCCCGCGCCGCGTGGCGGCGCGTACACATACGACTGGATCGAGAACCTGCTCGGGCTGAACATGCACAGCGTCGACCGCGTCTTGCCCGAGTTTCAGCACCCGCAGATCGGCGACACCATCGGCTACGGATCGAATCGGATGCGCGTCGAGCGGGTCGAGCCGGAACACGTCCTCGCGTGGCGCTCCGAGGACGGTAACTGGGTCTGGACGTTCGTCATCGAATCGGGCGAGGGATCGACGCGGCTGATAAGCCGCAACCGTTTTCGCCTGCCGACACCCGTCGCGCGTCTTGGCATGGCCCTCATGGAGCCGGCGTCGCTCTTGATGGAGTGGAGGATGCTCCGTGGGATCAAAGTGCGCGCCGAGAGCCTCGATGGCCAGCGCTCGGAGGCGTCCGAGGCCTGAACCCGTCCCTGATCCGATCGATCCAGGACGTGATGTCTTCGTGTTGGGGCGCGCCGTCGAAGAGTGGGCTGACCGTAGCGTCGGTGAGAAATCGCCTGCAAGCGACCGCACATGCGGGGTCGAGCTCGAGCTCCCGGTCTTCGAGCTCGCACGCGAGCGCCTCGAGCTCCTCGGCTTGGGCGAGGATCGGCGAGTTGCCTGCGAGGGCAGCCGTGCACAGCCAACCTCGGATGAGCGCGGCCGAGGTGCTGCGGCGCTTCATGCTGGCGTCGCGCGCGGCGTATGACAGCACCTCCGGGATGACGTAGGCATCGCGCTCGTCAGCCAGTCGGTCGACGATGTCCCAGTGCTGCCAGAACGTGCGCATGCCGAGCATTCCGAGTGCAAGACCTCCGACGAAGAGGGGCAGCACGACCGGCACGTAGATCGCAGTCATCGCGAGCGATGCCACGAGGGTCAGGGCGCTGAGCCCCAACTGGTGCCGCTCCTCGCGGCGCAGTTCGAGCAGGCGCGTTTCGGCTTCGTCGATCGCACGCGCGTACATGTCTGCAGACTCGATGGCTGCGGGCATGCCGGCGTCCGAGGATCGGCGGACGCAGATGCGGGTTTGCCGCAGCATGCTTGCACGGATCACGTGCCCGCAGAAGCACCGCCCCTCCGTGAGGAGCGCCTGTCAGAGCAACACGAGCACGAACACGAGCATGGCGAGCGCAGAACCGCCGACCGTGCAAGCAACCGTCCGTGGTCTCGTCGTCTCGAGCGCCTCGGGAAGAAGGTCGGCGACGACGAGCCAGAGCATCGCGCCGGCCGCGAACCCGAGTCCGACCGGTAGGAACTCCGCGAACGACTCGACGAAGAGAAAGGCGGGCACCGCCATGAGAGGCTGCGGAAGGCTCGAGAAGATGCTCCAGGCAGCCGCCGCCCGGGTCGATGCGCCTCGAGGGATCAGCACGAGGCTGATCGCAAGCCCTTCAGGGATGTTGTGTACGGCGATGGCGACGCCTATCAAGATCCCGAACGTCTCCTGGACGCCGAAGGCAACTCCGATTCCCACTCCCTCCGCAAACGAATGGAGCGTCATGATTCCGACGATGAGTAGTGCTTTCCGCGCATCCGCGCCTTCGAGCGCACCGAGGTGCAACTCGCGGCCGTGGTCGATGACTCTTCCGGAGACGAAGATGAAGACGACCCCCGCGAGCACTCCGAGGGCAGTCCGGTCGAGTCCATATCGAGATCCCTCGTAGCAGAGCCCCGCGCTGGCGCCGAGCATGAATCCGGCCGCGAGACCGTTCGCCGTCCCCAGCCATGACCGATCAGGCGCCCCGGTCAGGACGAACGGCAACGCCCCGAGACCGGTGGCCAACGCGGTCCCGAGCGCTATCGCGAAGACGGCGAGCACGTCCATCGCCTGCAATCTCACCACCTGCACGGTCGCGCGGCGCGCGTACTTGTCCACATCCTGGTCCGGAGGGACCGCTCCGACAGCCCGATGTGCGGGTTCTCCGCAGCGCTGTCAGCGTCGCACCCCATTCATGATTCGTGGTCTTTGAGCGAGCATGTACCGAGTGAGTGGAGACGCACCGTCACTCTTGCGCCCCGGAGGGGCTGACGAGCCCTGGAGCCCGAGCTGATGACGTCGCTCGACAGCGCGATCGACGCCGTAGACGTCATCCTTCGCGACGGGAGCACGCTTCGGCTGCGCGCACCTGAAGAGGCCGATCGAGAGCCGCTCGTTCGGTTCTTCGAAGAGCTTTCCCCACGCAGCTTGTATCTGCGGTTCCATGGTCGGCCCACGGTCGACGACCGCCTCGTCGAACCGGTCCTCGAACCGGACTGGATCGAGCGCGGGGCGCTCCTGGCGTCCATGACGGAGGCTGGGGCGGATCGAATCGTCGCTCTGGCCAACTACGTACGGCTGCGCGATCTTGCGAGCGCCGAGGTCGCGTTCACCGTGGCCGACGCATACCAGGGCAGGGGCATCGCGACGCGCTTGCTCGAGCAGCTGGCCGCGCTTGCGGCAACTCGCGGGATCGTGCGTTTCATCGGGGAGGTGATGGCCGACAACGCGCCGATGATCCGCGTCTTCGAGGGTGTGGGCTTCGAGGTCTCGAGAACCTTCGCCGGCGGCGAGGTGGAGATGACGTTTCCCATCGCGCCAACACCGGACTACGCCTCACGTGTCGAGGCACGTGACCACACGTCCGTCGTCGCATCGCTGAGCCCGTTCTTCGAGGCGCGCTCCGTCGCGGTCATTGGAGCGTCGCCTCGCCGGGGCACGATCGGCGGAGAGCTCTTCCGCAACATTCTCGCGGGCGAGTTCGTTGGAGCCGCCTACCCCGTGAACCGAAACGGTGAGTCGGTGGCCGGGGTTCGCGGTTACGGCTCGATCGTCGACGTACCCGACCCGGTCGACCTCGCCGTTGTCTGTGTCCCGGCGGCTGCAGTTCTCGACGCTGTGGACTCCGCACTCAACGCCGGCATTCGGGCCGTCTGCGTCATCTCGGCGGGATTCGCGGAGATCGGTTCCGAAGGGGAAGAACGGCAACGCGCACTCCTCGCAGCGATTCGCGCGCACGGAGCGCGCCTTCTCGGACCCAACTGCCTCGGCATCTCCTCCGCAGCGGTTCGGCTCAACGCGACGTTTGCCTCACGCTCGGCACCACCTGGAAACATCGGGTTCTCCTCCCAGAGCGGGGCGCTCGGCCTAGCGCTGCTCGAAGCAACCGAGTCGCGGGGTCTCGGCCTATCGGCATTCGTTTCGATCGGGAACAAGGCGGATGTCTCCTCGAACGACCTGCTCGAATGGTGGGAGGACGATCCGACAACTGAGGTCGTCCTTCTTTACCTCGAGTCGTTCGGTAACCCGAGCCGATTCGGGACGATCGCTCGCCGCGTCGCGAGAGCGAAGCCCATTCTCGCGGTCAAGAGCGGGACGACACGTGCCGGCGCACGGGCCGCGAGCTCGCACACCGCGGCGCTTGCCGGCTCGGAGGCTGCGGTCGACGCCCTCTTCCATCAGGCGGGAGTCATCCGAGCAAGCTCTCTGGAGGAGCTCATCGACGTTGCGACTCTTCTCTCGACGCAGCCAATGCCTCGAGGACGCCGCGTGGCAGTCCTGACGAACGCTGGAGGTCTCGGGATCCTATGTGCCGATGCCTGCGAGGCGGTTGGGCTGGAGCTGCCGCAACTCAGCGAGGAGACCGTTGGAGCGATCGCGCCGCTGCTGCCGGGCGAAGCGAGTCTCGCGAATCCGGTCGACATGCTCGGCTCGGCGTCCGACCGCTCGTACGAAGAAGTCCTGCCGTTCTTGCTGGCTGACACCGCGGTCGATGCGGTAGTCGCCCTGTTCGTGCCGGCCGTGAGTGCCACGGCCGATGCTGTTGCCGGTGCGATAGCTCGCGCGGCCACGGCAGCGACCCAGGGCAAGCCTGTCCTCGCAGTCGTCATGAGTGCGGAAGGCATTCCCATGTCACTCCGGACGGAGCAACACGTCGCCGCCTTCACCTACCCGGAGTCGGCTGCGCGGGCACTCGGCCGTGCCGCCGAGCGTGCCGATTGGCTGCGGCGGCCGCTGGGATCCGTCCCCGAGGTCGACGGCGTCGACGCCGAAGCTGCGCTCGCTGTCGCTGCTCGCGTTCTCGGCGAGACGGGTGGTCGCTGGCTCGAGCCCACGGAGACGCGCGAGCTCCTGCTCGCCGGCGGGATCCCGCTCGTGCCCGAACGCGTCGCAACATCTCCGGACGCCGCCGTTGCAGCCGCAGTGGAGATCGGCTACCCCGTGGTCGTCAAGACAGCCGCGCCGGGAGCACACAAGACCGAGACGGGCGGCATCGCTCTCGATCTGGCGAACGAAGAGGCCGTCCGTTCCGCTGTAGCGCGGATCGGCGCGCCCGTCGTAGTGCAGCCGATGATCTCGGGAGGAACCGAGCTTCTCGCCGGTCTCGTCCAGGATCCTGTATTCGGCCCGCTCGTCGCGTTCGGGCCGGGAGGTGTTCTCGCCGAGCTGATTGGCGAGGCTTCGTTCAAGATCGCGCCGTTGACCGACGTCGACGCAAGAGAGCTCGTCTCGGAGGGGAAGGCCGGTGTCCTCGTCGGCGGCTTCCGCGGCGCTCCTGCCGCCGATGCCGAGGCGCTCGTGGACGTCGTGCATCGGCTCTCACGGCTGGGTCTCGAGCTGCCGATCGTGGCGGAGCTCGACCTCAACCCAGTCCTCGCATTTCCCGACCGGTGCGTCGTGGTCGACGCGCGAGTACGTGTCGCCCCTTCCTCTGCCCGAGCTCCGACGAAGAGCTGGTGACGCTCGGCGTCAGATGGAAGCCGTGGGCTGTCGTGCAGCCGAGCAGGCGGCCGAGGCGTGAGGCCTACGTATTTCTCCGCAGTGGCCGCGCGGCTCGACTGCACGAATGCAGCGTGAATGTGCCGATGCCGGCCGTCCCCGATCGCCCGAGAGTGCATGAGTCCAAAGCAATGCAGTGCTCACCGGGAGGTGGAGCGATGAAGGGCAGAAAGATCTGGGAGATCGGCGGATTCATCGCCGGCGGCGTGCTGATCCTCTTCGGCGTCGTCGCGATCTTCATGGGCGTCACCGGGTACAACACGACCCGCGACGCAATCAAGGCCGAAGGGATCACCTTCGGATCGGCCGACGATCCAGCGGTCGCGAAGTACGCGGATCAGTGGGCCGGTGAGCAGGTCACCACGGGCGATCAGGCGCGTGCATTCGCCAAGGTCATGCGGGTGCACACGCTCGAGAGCACCGGCGGTCTGACCTACGCGGAGATGGGCCGCTTCCAGTCCGCCGCCAAGCCGGATGACCCGGCGGGAACGAGCGACGAGGAAGCCGCCGCAAAGGACGAGAACGGTCAGTCCGTCTCGAATGGCGCCCGGAACATCTGGGTGACCGAGACCGCGCTCACGACGGCTCTCAACGTGAGCTACATGGCCGAGCAGCTCTCGATCTTCGGCATGGTCGTCGGAGTCGCGCTGCTGCTGACGGGCATCGGACTCGTAATCGTCGCCTTCGCAATCTTCGGTCGCGAGCCGGAGGAGGCGACCCGAAAGGCTCCAATCACCACGCAAGCGGTGACAAATTGATCCGGGAGAGATGATGGGAGGCACCCGGATCGACAAGTGGCTCCGCCTCCCGGAGCACAGTGAAGAGGGCGGCCCGACCGCCCTCTTCACGTCGATCCGTACTTCGCCGCAGGATCGATCGGCGCGACACCGATGCTCTCGAAGGGCCTACCGGCGAGATTGCATTGGACAGACCGAAAGGAGGACAGAGATGAGAGTGCACGAGATCATGACGACTGACGTGCTGACCATCGGGCCCGAGGCCGAGATCCGCGATGTGGCGAGGATCTTCGTCGAGCGCGGCATCTCGGGCTTGCCCGTCTGCGGCGTACAGCGCGAGGTTCTCGGGGTCGTATCGGAAGGGGACATCCTGTTCAAGGAGCAAGGCCCCAACCTGAGCGACCAGTCCGTCTTCTCGCGACTCGGGGGGAAGGCCACGAAGAACGCCGAGAAGGCGCTCGCCGTCAAGGTCCAGGAGGCGATGAGCAGTCCGGCGATCACGGTCTCCCGGTTGAGCTCGGTCGCCGAGGCGGCAAGGCTCATGTCGGAGCACGGCATCAACCGGCTGCCGGTAGTGACAGACGGCGAGCTCGTCGGCATCGTCACGCGCACGGATCTCGTCCGAGCGTTCGTCCGTTCCGACGAGGAGATCCTTCGCGAGATCAAGGACGACCTGCTCCGCAGGACGCTCTGGCTCGACGCGCCGGACGTCGTTCGAGTGACCGTCGACCGAGGTGCGGTTCGGCTGAAGGGGCACCTGGAGACGAGCAGCGACGCATCCCTGCTCGTGCGGCTCGTGGCTCGCGTCCCAGGGGTCGTCTCGGTCGCATCGGACTTGAGCTGGACGATGGATGACGCGTCTCGCAGCGCCAGGCGGGAGCTGCAACGAACACAGGCTCCCGCGCTCAAGACGTAGGAGGGTAGGGGTATCCGGAGTGGCTCCGGCCTGGCGCAGGAGCCACTCCCACCGCAGCCCTTCGCTGCGAGGGCCCAGTTCACGACAAGCGACGTATCGCCCTCCGAACGAGCGCGCTTATCCGGGCTCGAGGAGCCCCTCGGCCAAGGCGTAGCGGACGAGCTCGGCGCGACTCGACAGGCTCAGCTTCTGCATGATGTGGGCGCGGTGCGTCTCCGCAGTGCGGACGGAGATGTACAGCTCCTTCGCGATCTCCTGGTTCGTGTGGCCGAGCGCCAGGAGACGGAGAACCTCGCGCTCGCGTTCGGACAGAGGATCCTGCTCGGCGCGACGTCGATCGGCGGCATCCGCTGCGACGAGCCTCGCCCCCAGTGCCGGATGGACGTATCGCTCTCCCGCTGCGACGGCGCGGATCGCGGCAACGACCTCCGTGTCGGCCGCCTCCTTGAGCACGTAGCCGCTCGCTCCTGCCTCGAACGCAGCGCGAACGTACCGGGGGTCGTCCTGCATGGAGAGAACGAGCACCTTTGCCTCGGGTACGGCCTGGAGAACGGCCGGCATGCCCTCGATTCCACCCTTCTCGGGCATCACGAGATCCATCAACACGACGTCCGGCTTGCCCTCGATGGCCTCGAACACCGCACGGTCCGCGTTCGGAGCTTCGCCCACCGTCTCCATGTCGGACTCCAGGTCCAGGAGCCGGCGGAGCCCGGAGCGGACGACCGCGTGGTCGTCGACGATGAGCACGCGGATCACGCCAGCGGTACCTCCGCTTTCAGCATCGTCCCCGCGCCTTCGCTCGACTCGACCGACATCCGACCGCCCAGGAGCGCGACCCGTTCCCGCATGCCGACCAGGCCGAGACCGCCGTCGCGCACCTCGTTCGGGTCGAATCCGGCTCCATCGTCCTGAATGACGAGTTCCACGTACCTCTCGCTCGGCCTCCTTAGCCACACGGTCACCCGACTCGCCTCGGCGTGCTTGACGACGTTGGTCAGCGCCTCTTGCACGATTCGGTACAGGGCGGTCTCGGTCTCCGCGGGCAAGCGCTCACCATCGAGATCCGACTGAACCTCTACCGCGATCTGGCGCTGCTCGGAGATCGCGTCACGAAGGCGTTCGAGGGCGGGGACCAGCCCGAAGTCGTCCAACGCCGCCGGGCGCAACTCCACCGCCAGGCGGCGGACGTCCTGCAGCGTTGCGACCACGAGGTCACGGAGCTCTGCGAAGGCAACTCCGCCGTCGGCGGATTCGACGCGTTCCTCGAGCGACTTCAGGCCCAGCAGTATGGATGTGAGTGCCTGGCCGGTCTCATCGTGGAGCTCGCGCGCCAGGCGAGCACGCTCGACCTCCTGCGCGTCGACGACGCGGCGGACGACATCCCGGCTGACACGCTCGGACAGGTCGACCGCAGTTGCCGCGCGCGTTGCAAGCGATTCCGTAAGCCGAACGTCGTCGTCGGTGAAGCTCGAGGTTGCGCCCAGCTTGTCGTGCGCGACAACGACACCGATGGGCCGCCCGCGCACGACGAGTGGAACGTAGAGCGCAGACGTGACGCCCATTCGACGTGCCGTCTGTTGATCGATCTCCGGATCATCGAGGACGGAGTCGACTCGCTCGCTCCGCCCCCGTTGGATCACACGTCCCGTCTTCGAGCCACCGAGCTCGAGCGGCGTACCGACCAAGCCGTACGCATCCGATCCCTCTCCGTCGGCGACTGTGATGCTGAGTCCCGTGCCGCCGCCGTCGGGTAGAGCGATGAGCACGAGCCGCGCCTGGATCAGACTCCGAAGCCTCCGCGCGACCAGTCCGAGCAGCGGCTCGAGCTCGAGCTCGCCCGCGAGCGCGTCTCCGATCTCGTTCATCGTCTCGAAGTGACGCAGCCAGCGTGTCGACGTCTCGTACAGACGAGTGTTCTCGATCGCTACGGCCGCCTGCGCGGCCAAGAGCTGCGTCAGCTCCTCGTCCTCGTCGGTGAAGTCAGCCCCGCCGATCTTCTCGGTCAGATACAGGTTCCCGAACGCGACTCCGCGAAGCAGGATCGGAACGCCGAGGAAGCTCTTCATCGGTGGATGGTGGGCCGGAAATCCCACGGAGCGCGGGTCGTCGCCGAGATCGTGCAGCCGCAGGGGCCTCGACTCGCGGATCAGGACGCCCAGGATGCCCCGTCCCTGCGGAAGGTCGCCGATCGCGGCGTGTGTCGCAGCGTCGATGCCCGTCGTGAGAAAGCGTTCGAGCCCATGGCCCGTACGGTCGATGACACCCAGCGCGGCGTACCGTGCGCCCGTGAGTTGAGCCGCCGTCTCCACGAGTTGCTGGAGGAGCGCGTCCAGCGACAGCTCTGAGCTCAGGGCGATGCCCGCGTCGACGAGGACGCGGAGACGGTCGAGTGCGGTCTGCTGCGACATGTGCCTCCCGGAGCCTCTGCGACGGCAGCCTAGATGCTCCCATGACGGGGCTCGATGCAGAAGGATCGGCAGTAATTCTCCGCAAGTCGGTTTCGGAGGACGGCTGATGCGCACACTGCAGAAGTCGTCGACTCTGCCTGGGTGAGCTCGTTTACAACTCTTGCCCAACTCGACCAGGCCTCCAAGCCCCGGGTCGCAGACGCCATGAGCTGGGAGCTCGTGAGCTGCCCGTCGGACGAGTCGCTGACGAGCGTCGCGGCGTTGATGCGGGACCACAGCGTCCATTGCATAGTCGTGATCGACGATCCTTCGGATGTACGGTCACTGTGGGGAATCGTTTCCGACCTCGATCTGATCGCAGCCGCAAGTGTCCGGCGGCTGACGGAGCAGACGGCTGGTGCAACGGCCACGACCCCCGCGGTGACGATCTCGCCGGGCGACCAGCTCGACCTTGCCGCCAGCTTGATGACCAAGTACGGCGTCGCGCACCTCGTGGTCGTGGATCCGATCGAGCGCCGCCCGGTGGGTGTCGTTTCCACGCTCGACCTCGCGACCGTCCTCGCGGCCACGTGAGCGCGCTCTCCCGACCAGTCGGCTACGATGCTCTTCGCCGAGCCTCTCTTTTCGCGCTGACCTCACTGGCCACTGCGCCGAGGGCGGCGGAATGCGAGGTCCTCATGCAGGTCGCGCGTAGCTTGTCCTCGAGAATCCGGAAGTGGCTGGGGCGACTCGGCAAGCGGCCCACCAGGGTGCCGTACGGCGCCGGTGCGCAGGGGCGCTGAATCGCCGCGCTCCGGTGATCCGGGACCTACCCAAGAACCTCTCCTCGCTCGACAACGCCGAGCTTCGAAATGCAAGGCACGATCGCGACGAGCGTCAGCGGCTCGCGAGGCATGTCGGGATCCTTCGGGGCCTCCACGCGCTTCGTGATGCGTGACGAGGCCGAGGCCTTCTCCCCGCGCTGGTTCCCTGCCTGGTCCTACGCCGCGCTCGCCGCGAGTCGTTCGGCCAGCGCCGCTCGTGCGTCCCGCACGAGCTCGCTCGGGCCGTCCGAGACCACGGACCACTCGCTCGACGACCGGAGCGCCAGCGCGATCCGCCCATGCACCTCGTCCACCTCGGCCTCGACGGCGACGAACAGCGTCATGAACCTCTCGCCGTCGTCGGAGATCTCGTTGTTGTGCGGCCACCGGCATGGTCCGTCGTAGTCCACGCCGCCACACAGTTCGACGGTGACGGCCGCGCCGACGGCGGCCGAGTCGGTGCTCGCCTCGAGCCGCACCGTCGCCTCGTGGATGTGACCGGTGCGCTTCGTCATCGCGTCACGCTAGCTGCCGGTAGCTCTCTCCCGTCAGCTGCGCATGGCGATCACGAGGACCACGATCACGGCGCCGAGCAGAACCGCGGCCGAGACCACGACCCCCGTCATTCGACGTTCCCGCCTCCGCACCGCAGCACGGGTTACGTGATTCCCGCTCCGGCCTCGGAGCTAACCTCGCGTGACCTGGGGCTACGGGAGGACGTCGATGCGAAGCCGCTTCGACGCGACGACCTTGAGGCCGTCCGTGACCTGGAAGGTCATGCGGTAGCGGCCGGCCTTCGTTGGCGTCCCGCTGAGGACGCCGGTAGTCCGGTCGAAACGAATGCCCTTCGGAAGCGGCCCGACGGCGATCTTCCACTTCCGCGGGGCGATGCCCCCGGTCGCCGTGACCTTGCTCCGATAGAGGCGCCCGACCTTGCCGGGCCTGAGCGCGAGCGTTCCGACCTTGAGCCGTGCCGCGATGCCGAAGTTCGCCGCGTAGTCCAGGGTACGTCCCTCGCTGTCGCTCAACTTGAGGGTCGCGCGGAAGATCCCGGCGGCGCGAGGCGTTCCGGACACCGTGCCGTCGGGCGCGAGCGCAACACCCGCGGGAAGTGACCCGGCGCCGATCGCGAACGTGTACGTCCCGCTCCCGCCCGAGAGCGTGAGCTTCGACGAGAACGGCACCCCGACCTCCCACAGCGTGGGCGCCGGAGACGTCGCAAACGGGGTAGGTGCTGCGACGGCGAGCGGCTGACGCACCACGACCTCGAGACTCTTCGTGTCAGATCGCCCATCGACGAGCGCGGCCTTGTATGTCGCAGAGAATGCTCCCTCGGCCGTCGGCGTCCCGGACACCACACCCGTCGCCGCATCGAGCGTCAAGCCCGGCGGGAGCTGGCCGGAAACGACCGACCAGGTCAGCGGGCTCGACGGCGCGGCCGTTGAGTCCGCGCCCGACTTCATAACCGCCGCGAGCGTGAGCGAGTACGGCTGACCGACCGTTCCACCAGGGGCGATGTTCGTGGTGACGAGGAGGCGCGGCTGGACCGTGATGCTGAACTCGCGGTGCGCCTGCTTCGGAAGGCACCAGCTCTGGGACGGAGGGTTTTCATCCGACAGCTCAACCCAGAACTGATAGGCACCGGCGGTCGTCGGCTGGCCGCTGATCGTTCCGCTCGATGCGAGCGAGAGTCCGGGCGGAAGAGCCCCGTTGACCACGCGGTACTGGTACGGCAGTGCAGGGCCGCACCCACCGTCGCTCTTGAACGTGATCGAGTACGACGCCTCGACGGTTCCTTGAGGACAGACGAAGAGAGGCTGATTGTCCCGGCACGGGTCCGCGTCGTTGAATGCGAGCGCGTGAGCCACTGTCGCAGCGACGCCGGCAACGATGGCGACCAGTACAGCGACCAGAAAAACCCGAACGGAGCGTGTGCGAGCGCGTCCCACCGGCGGCGCAGGGTAGCAGACATGTTTGGAAGCGCCAGAGCTTGTCAGGAGACGGTCAGGACGACGAGCTCGGCGGCCGCCAAGGGACGTTCGGGCCGCGCTCGACGCCGACGAGATCATGCAGGACGATCACGCGACCGCCTCCACTCCCGTGTGTAGCCGCTCGAGCGACGTCTCCTGGCCGAGCAGCTCGAGGCTCTCGTACAGGCCCGGCGAGACCCGCGAGCCCGTGACGGCCACCCGGATCGGGAGGTACACGGTGCGCGGCTTCTCGCCGAGGGCGTCGCACAACTGCTTGAGCGCGACCTCGATCTCGGGGACCGTCCACGGGTCGACCGGCTCGAGCGCCGACACCGCAGCGGTGAGGATGCGCGCGTCGAGGAGCGCCGGATCCGGCGCCACGTCGTGGAAGAGAAAGCCGGCGAACGCGGGGAACTCACCGAGGCGGGCGATCTTCTCCTGGACGAGCGGCGCCGCCGCACGCACACGGTCCTCCGGCCACTCGAAGCCCTGCTCGCGCACGTACGCGACGAGTCGCGCGGCGTAGTCCTCCGGCCCGAGGTCGCGGAGGTACACGCCGTTCATCCAGTCGAGCTTCGCGTAGTCGAATGTCGCCGGGCTCGAGCCCACCCGTTCGAGCGAGAAGCGCTCCACGAGCTCGTCGCGCGACATGATCGTCGTCTCTCCGTCCGGCGCCCAGCCGAGGAGCGCCAGGAAATTCATCAGCGCCTCGGGGACGTAGCCGGCGTCGCGGAATTCGTCGACCGAAACCGCCCCGTGCCGCTTGGAGAGCTTCTTCCCGTCGGCGCCGAACACGCTCGGAACGTGCGCGTAGACCGGCGTCTCGGCACCGAGTGCGCGCAGCACGTTGATCTGCTTCGGCGTGTTCGAGACGTGGTCGTCGCCGCGGATCACGTGCGTGATCCCGTCGAGCCAGTCCTCGAGAGGAGACGCAAAGTTGTACGTCGGCCTGCCGTCCGAGCGGACGAGCACGACGTCCTCCAGCTCGGCGTTCGGCACCTCGATGCGGCCCTTGATCGCGTCCTCCCAGTCCGTCGTGCCCTCGTCGGGCATGCGAATGCGGACGGCGCCCTCGTCCTCGTAGGCCGTGCCCTCGTCGACGAGCCGCCGCGCCTCGTCCTTGGCGCGCTCCATGACGTCGAGCTGGAACGTCGTCTCGCCGTCCCACTCGATCCCGAGCCACTGGAGCGATCGCTCGATCTGCTCCACGGACTCCTCGACCTCGCGGCTCGTATCCGTGTTCTCGATCCGCAGGAGACACTCGCCCGCGCGACCGCGGGCGAACAGCCAGTTGAAGAGGAACGTGCGGACGCCGCCGATGTGGAGCAGCCCAGTCGGTGACGGCGCCATGCGTACTCGGACGGACATGAGCGGAGTAGCGTACTTCCGTGCGGCGGAGCAGACGCAGCGACCGCGGCGGCGAAGCCGGCGCGCTTCAGGGGTCTTCGCGCGATCGCCGATCCGCGTCTGCGGATCGGCGGTCTTGCGCGTAGCAGATGCTTTTCGGGGCTCATGTGTCGGCCGCAGGCGGGATCTCGAAGGCGATCGACCGGGTCGAGGAGATCGGTGGGAACGCCGTCCAGGTCTTCACCCAGAGCCCGCGCATGTGGAGACCGACAGCCCACACGGACGAGCAGGTCGCGCGCTTCCGGAAGCGGCGACGCCAGGCGCGCGTGAAGGCCGTCTCGTGCCACGCGCTCTACCTCGTCAACCTCGCGAGTGGCGATCCGACGGTGCGCGAGAAGTCGCTCTCCGCGCTGCGGGCCACGATGAAGACCGCCGACGCGATCGGCTCCGAGGCGGTCGTCTTCCACGTCGGATCGCACCTCGGGCTCGGATTCGACGACGCCGTGGCACTCGTCGAGCCGGCGCTGCGCGAGCTCCTGGAGCTGACCACCGACGACCTCTGGCTGTGCATGGAGAACGCCGCCGGTGCCGGCGGGACGATCGGACGATCGATGTCGGAGCTCGCTGTGCTCGCCGACGCGGTCGACCGCCATCCACGGCTCGGGCTATGCCTCGACTCGTGTCACTGGTGGGCATCCGGAGTGGACGTGTCGGATCCGGATGCCCTCGAGACGGCGCTGGCCGACCTCGATGAGCGCGTCGGCCTCGAACGCGTCCGGGTGCTGCACGTCAACGACTCGCAGACGGCGCTCGGATCGAACCGCGACCGGCACGAGGTCGTCGGAAACGGCGTCATCGGCGACGGGCTCGCGACCTTCCTCGGTCACCCGGCGTTCAAGGGCCTGCCGGCGATCACCGAGACGTGGGAGGACAAGGGTGAGGCGACCGAAGATCTCGACCGCATGCGCGACTTCAGACGGCGAGGTGTTCGCCGCTGGGCGGCTCGTCGGCGGCACCGCGGATGAATCGGCGATCCACCGGCCGCGAAGCGGGCGCTTTATAGGGATCTTCGCGCGACCAAAAGTCCGCGCGAACGGACTTCCGGTCTTGCGCTGACAGCTCAGTCGGCGACCGTTGCGAAGACGCGGAACGTCGCGCGTTCGCGGGGGAGCTCGTGGAACTCGGGGATGCGGCAGCCGAGGTCGTCCTCGCGGTGCGGATACGTGCCGACGACCTCGACCTCGCACATGGGCAGCGGCGCCCGGCGGGCGCGTACGGCGCCGAAGCCGCCCCGACCTGCTTCGGCCTGCTCGAGCAGCTCGAGGTCGATCTCGACTTCGTAGACCTTCTGCATGCACCCGACGTACGTGTGGCCCCATGCCTCGTAGGCGTAGACGAACGGGCAGGCCATGCGCAGGCACGCACCGGGGTACACGACCTTCTCGCAGTGGACGTCGCAATGACGGCAGCTGACCTCGTCCTGGATCCTGAGAGGGAGCTCGACCCCTGTTCTGGCGTCGTCCACAGTCCCGATTGTGTTCACCATGGGTCGCTCCGCGCAAGACTTGACAAGGACGGGGTTTTCAGGCAGTGGCGACAGCGTCGACAGCGCGAGGACCGGCGGCAGGACGTCGGTAGGGTCTGCGGCCCGTGCTGCGCAAGGCTCTCTTCGCGTCGCTCGCGCTCGCGCCGATCACGATCGCGTTGCACTACCTCGTGCATCCGCCGGAGACGGCCGAGTTCGTGCTTGCCGCGGTCTCGCTCATCCCGCTCGCGTGGCTGATCGGCGAGGCGACCGAGCATGCGGCCGAGCACACCGGCCCCGGCATCGGAGGATTTCTCAACGCGACGTTCGGGAATGCACCCGAGCTCATCATCGCGCTGATCGCCGTCAACGACGGGCTGACGGACGTCGTGCGCGGGTCGCTCTCGGGAAGCGTCATCGGCAACCTCCTCCTCGTCCTCGGCGCGTCACTCGTCGCGGGCGGGAAGGGCACGCTCGACCGCTTCTCGAGCTTCCTCTCGCTCAGCCTGATCGCGTTCGCCACGCTCGTGTTCCTCATCCCGTCGATCCCCGGCTGGGGCGGCGATCCCGACACCGATGGGCTCGCTCAGGTCTCGGCGGCGATCTCCATCGTCCTACTGCTCGTCTACGTGGTCGTCACGTGGTACTCGCTGCGACGTCATACCGCGATGCACATCGCGTCCGATGAGGAGATAGAGGGCTGGTCGCTCCGCTCGGCGCTGGGCGTTCTCGCCGTCGCGACGGTCGTCACGGCCCTGATCGCCGAGATTCTCGTCGGCTCGCTCGAGGTCTTCGCCGAAAAAGTCGGGCTCTCCGAGTTCTTCGTCTCCGCAGTGATCGTTGCGATCGTGGGAAATGCGGCGGAGCACGGTGGAGCGGTCGTCGTCGCGTTCCGCGGGAAGATCGCACTCGCGGCCGAGATCGCGCTCGCCTCTGCCGCGCAGGTCGCCGTGTTCCTCATTCCGGCCGTCGCGCTCCTGTCGTGGCTCCTCGATCCGCTCTCGCTGAGCTTCCGGCCGGTCGAGATCGCGGCGCTCGCCGGATCCGTCGTCTACACGACGCTGATCCTGTTCCAGGGGCGCTCGAGCCGCACGCGCGGGTACCTTCTGCTCGGCGGCTACGCCGTCGTCGTGGTCGCGTTCTTCCTCGCGGGCGACCGCTAGACGCGCGCCGCGGCCAGGAGCGCGTCCGGGATCAACTCGGAGGCTCGCGCGATGTCGTCGTCGGTGACGTCGAGGTGCGTGACCGCGCGCATGACCGTCGGATGGATCGTCGTCGAGAGACCGACGCCGGCGTCCAGCAGCCGCGCGAGCGCATCGGGACGGTCGAGGCCGAGGCCGGCAGCGTCGATCTGCACGAAGTTCGTCTCGATCCGTTCGAGATCGACCGGAACACCTGCGTCGTGCAGCGCCTCGGCGAGCGTACGCGCCCGTGCGTGGTCGTCTGCCAAGCGCTCGACGTGATGATCGAGCGCGTACAGCCCGGCGGCCGCGACGATGCCGGCCTGCCGCATGGCACCGCCGAAGAGGTGCTTCTCGCGCCAGGCGCGGGCCATGCGCTCCTCGGACCCCGCGAGGAGGGCGCCGAGCGGGCAGCCGAGCCCCTTCGACAGGCAAAGCGTCACCGTGTCGAAGCGCGCAGCGATCCCGGATGGCTCGACGTCGAGCGCACTCGCGGCGTTCAAGAGCCGCGCGCCGTCGAGGTGAACGGCAAGCCCGAGCTCGCGGGCTGTCGACACGACGTCGTCGAGCTCGGCGAGCGGCCACACGCGTCCACCTGAGGAGTTGTGCGTGTTCTCGAGCGCGAGCACGGTCACGCGTTGGTCCGCGACCTTCGTGCTCGGTACGGCGGCGAGACGGACCTGGTCGGACGTCAGCCGGCCGCAGTCGCCCGGTAGGCCCAGCGTCACGAGGCCGGCATGTGCTGCCGCGCCCCCGTACTCGTAGATCACGACGTGCGCGGTCTTCTCGGCGACGAGGACGTCGCCCGGCCGTGCGTGCAGCTTCAGGGCGATCTGGTTGGCCATCGTCGCGGTCGGGAGGAAGATCGCCGCCTCCTGGCCCAGGAGCGACGCCACGCGTGCCTGCAGCTCGTTCACACTCGGATCCTCACGCTTCTGCTCGTCGCCGACGCGGGCCTCCGCAATCGCGCGGCGCATCCCCTCGGTCGGCTGCGTGGCGGTGTCGGAGCGGAGGTCGATCACGCCGCGCACGCTACCGTCAGCGCGTGGATCTGGAGCTTCTCGAGAGCACGCTCGCCGAGCGGGACGAGCCGTCGTACCGCGCGCGCCAGGTCTGGGAGTGGACGGCGCGCGGCGCGTCCTCCTACGACGATATGACGACGCTGCCGAAGGCGCTCCGTGCGGCGCTCGCCGAGTCGGTCCCGTTCTCGACGCTCGAGGTCGTCACCGAGCGCGAGGCCCGCGACGGCACTGTGAAGGCGCTGTTCCGCACCGGCGACGGGCATCCCGTCGAGGCGGTGCTCATGCGCTACCGAGACGGGCGCCGCTCGCTCTGCCTCTCCTCGCAGTCGGGTTGCCCGCTGACGTGCACGTTCTGCGCGACGGGGGCGATGCGCTTCGGACGCAACCTCACCGCGTCCGAGATCCTCGACCAGGCGCTCCACTTCCGTCGGCGGGAGCCCGTGAACCATGCGGTGTACATGGGCATGGGAGAGCCGTTCCTGAACGTCGATCACGTGCTCGCGTCGGCACGGCGACTTCCCGACCTCGGCATCACGCACCGCCGGACGACCATCTCGACCGTCGGCTGGATGCCGGGCCTCACAAGGTTCGTCGACGAGGTCGAGCAGCCAATTCGACTCGCTCTCTCGCTCCACGCAGCCGATTCGGCGAAGCGCTCGGAGCTGATGCCCGTCAACGACCGCTATCCGCTCGACGCCGTGCTCGCCGAGTGCCGGCGCTACGTGGAGCTGCGCCGCCGGAAGGTGTTCGTCGAGTACGTGATGCTCGGAGGCGTGAACGACTCGCCCGCGGACGCCCAAGCGCTCGCGTCGGTTCTCGACGGCAGGAGGTTCAAGGTGAATCTCATCCCGTACAACCCGACCGGGATCTACGACGGCTCCTCGCGTGAGACGATCGAGCGCTTCAAGGGCGTGCTCGAGCGCGCTCGCATCCCCGCAACCGTACGCCTCACGCGCGGACGCGACATCGAGGCCGCCTGTGGCCAGCTCGCGTCCGCCCGCTGACCGCTGCACGACCGATAGGTTCTCGCCGGAGGAGTCATTGGAACGGGTGACCGGGATCGGCGGTGTCTTCTTCCGGTCTCGAGACCCGGAGGCTCTCACCGCGTGGTATGCGGAGCACGTCGGCGTGCCCGTACAGCCCGACGGGTACGTCGTCTTCACGGACAGTCGCGACGCACACGTCTGGTCGCCGTTCCGAGACGACACCGACTACTGGCCGGCGGAGAAGCAAGCCATGGTGAACTTCACCGTCCCGAACCTCGATGCGATGCTTGCGCAGCTCCGCACGGCGGGGGTCGCGACGGACGAGCACGTCGAGGAGCTCGAGGGGATCGGCCGCTTCGGATGGGCGGTCGACCCGGAGGGCAACCGCTTCGAGCTCTGGGAGCCTGCCAGGGCGAGGCGAGCATCGCCCCTACACGTACGCCGGGTCGTCGTCGAACGCGTAGCGCAGGATCGGCTGCTTCGCGGCTCGCACCTCGTCGAGGCGGCGGACCGGCCGTCCATGGGGCGCCTCCTTCAGCACCTCGGGTGACTCCGCGGCCTCGCGCGCGATCGCGAGCATCGCGTCGACGAACTGGTCGAGGCGTTCCTTCGGCTCCGTCTCGGTCGGCTCGATCATGAGCGCCTCCGCGACGACGAGTGGGAAGTAGACGGTCGGCGGGTGGATCCCGTAGTCCATGAGCCGCTTGGCGACGTCGAGCGCCGTGATCCCGTGCTCGCGCTTCAGGTTCCGCGCGGAAAGCACGAACTCGTGCATGCACAGCCGGTCGTACGGAAGGTCGTACGCGTCGCGCAGCCTTGCGAGGAGGTAGTTCGCGTTCAGCACAGCGACGTCCGACATCTCGCGCAACTCGGGCCCGTACGCGCGCATGAACGCGTACGAGCGGACGAACACGCCGAACGGCCCGGCGAACCCGCGTACGCGGCCGATCGACTTCGGCCGGTCGTGATCGAGGCGGAAAGCGTCTCCGTCGCGGACGACCGTGGGCGAGGGCAGGTACGGCTCGATCGTGTCGCGCACCGCGACCGGGCCTCCTCCCGGCCCACCCCCTCCGTGCGGCTGCGAGAACGTCTTGTGCAGGTTGTAGTGAACGATGTCGAAGCCCATGTCGCCCGGCCGCGACCGCCCGACCACGGCGTTGAGGTTCGCGCCGTCGTAGTAGAGAAGCGCGCCGACGTCGTGGAAGATCCGCGCGACTTCCTCGATGCCCTCGTCGAAGAGCCCGAGCGTCGACGGGTTCGTGAGCATGAGTCCCGCGGTCCGCGCGTTCACCTTGCCGCGGAGGTCGTCGAGGTCGAGGTTCCCCCGATCGTCCGTCTCGACCTTCTCGAGCGCATACCCGGCCATGGCGACGCTCGCAGGGTTCGTGCCGTGCGCGGTGTCCGCGGTGATGATCGTGTCGCGCTCTTCGCCGCGATCGGCGAAATAGGCGCGCATGAGCATGAGGCCTGTGAGCTCACCCTGCGAGCCCGCGGCAGGCTGCAGCGTCACTGCGGGAAGGCCCGCGACCTCGGCGAGGATCGCCTGCAAGTGCCACATGAGCTCGAGCGCACCCTGAGCGTCCTCGTCGTCGGCGTGCGGGTGGAGATCGCGGAATCCGGGCAGCGAGGCTGCCCGCTCGTGCACCCGCGGGTTGTGCTTCATCGTGCAGGACCCGAGGGGATAGAAGCCCGTGTCGACGCCGAAGGTGCGATCGGCCAGCGCTGTGAAGTGGCGGACGATCTCCGGCTCGGCGAGCTCCGGAAGACGCGGGGGACGCGAGCGGCGAAGGCCCTCGGGCAGCTCCGGGAGGGGAAGTTCGGGCCGCGGCGGACGGCCCGCCCGGCGGCCCGCCCGGGAGCGCTCGAAGATGAGCGGCGTGTCGCGCCAGGCCCTCCCGGGCTCGCTCACGCGCATACCTCCTGCACCACGGCGGCGAGCCGGTCGACGTCCTCGATGCTCTTCTTCTCGGTGACGGCGACGAGCAGGACGTCGTCCATGCCCTCGTAGTCGCGGCCGAGCGCGTAGCCAGGGTTGACGCCGTGCTCGCGAGCTCGGCGGATCACCTCGCGCGCGGGAATCGGCGTGCGGAATGCGACCTCCTTGAACGCGCCGTGGTCGAACGCCGGCTCCAGCGGGACGCGCTCGCGGGCGTAGTGCGCGAGCGCGAGGCACGTCTCTCCCACCTCGCGCAGGCCCTCGGGGCCGAGCCACGAGAGCGTCGCCAGCCCAGCGAGCGCGAGGAGGGTCTGGTTCGTCGTGATGTTCGACGTCGCCTTCTCGCGGCGGATGTGCTGCTCACGCGTCTGCAGCGTGAGGACGAAAGCCCGCCGTCCGTCCGCGTCGACGGTCTCCCCGACGATGCGTCCGGGCATCCGCCGGACGTAGTCCATCCGCGACGCGAGAAAGCCGTAGTGCGGGCCGCCGTACGACGGCCAGTTGCCAGCCGACTGCCCCTCGCCGAGAGCGAGCGCGCACCCGTACGCCCCCGGCGCCTCGAGCACACCGAGTGACATGAGGTCGACGTGCGCGATCGAGAGCGCACCCGCCTCGTTTGCCGCGGCAGCGAGCGCCGGCGCGTCCTCGAGGCACCCGAGGAAGTTGGGCTGCTGGAAGAAGACGGCCGCCGCGTCCGCTGCGGCAGCCCCGAGCTCGTCGGGATCGGTCACGCCTCCGTGCTGCGGAACCTCGACGACCTCGAAGCCGAACCCGGGCGCATACGTCTTGACGACCTGGCGAACTTGAGGATTCAGCGCCTCGGCGAGGACGACCTTCCGCCGATCGGAGACGTGTCGCGCGACGAAGCAGGCGTCGGCGGCGACCGTCATGCCGTCGTAGCCGGAGGCGTTCGAGACATCCATCCCGGTCAGCTCGCAGATCACCGTCTGGTACTCGAAGATCGCCTGCAGCGTCCCCTGGCTCATCTCCGGCTGGTACGGCGTGTACGCCGTCAGGAACTCGCCGCGCGAGAGCACGACGTCCGCGACGGAGGGAACGTAGTGGTCATAGATGCCCGCGCCGACGAAGGAGAGCTCCGAGCCGGCGTGCACGTTCTTCGCCGCGAGCTCCTCGAGATGTCGCGCAAGCTCCGACTCCCCGAGCGCCGGCGGAACGTCGAGCTCCCTCTCGAAGCGGACGCTGGGCGGGATCTGCTCGAACAGCTCGTCGATCGACGAGACGCCGATCGCGGCGAGCATCTCCGCGCGGTCCGCGTCCGTCAGGCTGAGATAGCCCATCCGCTACTGCTCGGCGACGTGGGCGCGGTATGCGTCCGCGTCCATCAACGCGTCGACCTCGCCGGGATCGGACATCCGGATCCGGATGAGCCAGCCCTCCCCGTACGGGTCGTCGTTCACCGTCTCCGGCTCGTCGACGACCTTCGCGTTCACCTCGAGCACCTCGCCGGAGAGCGGCGCGATGATGTCCGAGACGGCCTTGACCGACTCGACCTCCCCGTACGACTCGTCCTTCGTCGCCGTCGAGCCGACCTCCGGCGCCTCGTAGTGCACGAGCTCGCCCAGGGAGTCCTGCGCGAACCAGGTGACGCCGAGCGTCGCCTCGTCGCCGTCGACCCGCGCCCAGTCGTGCTCGGGGTGGTAGCGAAGGTCGTCGGGGTAGCTCTCTGCAGCTGGCATGCGGCTACGTCTCCTTCCGGTAGATCGGCTTCTTGACGACGCGGGCACGGCGCGCCTTGCCGCGGACGTCGATCACGAGCTCGGTGTCGGCGGCCGCGGACGGCGCCGGGACGTAGCCCATGCCGATCCCGACGTCGAGCATCGGCGAGTGCGTGCCGGACGTGACCTCGCCACCGCCCTCGATCGGCATGCCCTGACGCGGGACGGCGCGCTCCTCCATCACGAACGGCACGAGCTTGCGCGCCGGGCCGTCCTCCCTCACGCGCCGGAGCACGTCCACCCCGGTGAACTCTGTGTCGAGTGCGCATGCCCAGCCGAGGCCGGCCGAGATCGCGTCCGTCCCAGGCGAGATGTCGTTGCCGTGGAGCGGGTAGCAGACCTCGAGCCGGAGCGTGTCCCGGGCGCCGAGGCCACACGGCTCCACGCCGCGCGCCAGGATCGCGTCCCACAGCGCCTGGGTCTCGTCCTCCGCGCAGCACAGCTCGACCCCCAGCTCGCCGGTGTAGCCCGTGCGCGCGACCATCACCTCGACGCCGTCGAGCTCGCCCATCGCATGGGTGAAGGCCGCTGCATCCGGCAGGCCGAGCCGCTCGAGCGAGCGCGGGCCCTGTACCGCGACGAGCCCGTACTCGTCCGACGCGTCTCGCACCTCACAGCCGTGCGGCTCGCGATCCTTCAGCCACATGAAGACCGCCTCGCGGTTGGAAGCATTGACCACGAGGTAGAACTGCCCGTGCGCGAAGCGGTAGGCGATCAAGTCGTCGACGATCCCGCCGTCGGGATTCGTCAGGAGCGTGTACTGGGCGTCGCCGTCTCCCAGCCGGTCGATGTCGTTCGAGAGCATCGCCTGCAGGAACGCCTGCGCGCTCGGGCCGTCCACGTGGATCTCGCCCATGTGAGAGACGTCGAAGGCACCGGCGTCGCTGCGAACGGCCTTGTGCTCCTCGATCACGCCCTCGTACTGGACGGGCATCTCGTAGCCGGCGAAGGGCACCATGCGCGCGCCGAGCGCGACGTGGCGATCGAAGAGCGGCGTGCGCCTCAGCGTCGCTTCCACGAGTCGCGACTCTAACGACTAGCGGGAGCTACCCCGACGCTGAAGGTGAGATACGACCCGGCTGCGAAGCAGCCGGCTTCAGGGATCCTCGCGCGACCGGAATCCGCGCTCGCGGATGCCGGTCTTGCGCACAGTCGGGATTCTCGCGGGAGTGAGGATCCACTCGATCCTCACTCCTCGCGCAGGAAGCTCGGAATCTCCAGTTCGACGTCGCGCACGCTCGGCGCGTCGAAGGCGGGACGCTCGCTCGCGGCGACTCCCGCCGGCGCCTCGGCGCGCCTGCGCCGCGGCCGGCTGCCGAATCCGGTCGCGATCGCGATCACGCGCACGTCCTCGCCCATCGACTCGTCGATCACGGCGCCGAAGATGACGTTCGCGTTCGAGTCCGCTGCGCTCGTGACGACGTGTGCCGCCTCGTCGACCTCGGCGAGCCCGAGGTCCGGGCCGCCCGTGATGTTGAGCAGAATCCCGGTCGCGCCGTCGAGCGTCGTCTCGAGGAGCGGTGACGAGATCGCCGCCTGCGCGGCCTCGACCGCACGGTTGCTGCCGCGTGCCGTGCCGATGCCCATGAGGGCCGAGCCGGCCTCGCGCATGATCGTCCGCACGTCCGCGAAGTCGAGATTGATGAGCCCGGGCACCGTGATGAGATCGGTGATCCCCTGCACGCCCTGACGGAGGATGTCGTCGACCATGCGGAACGCCTCGGTCACGGGCGTGTCGCGCTCCACGACCTGTAGGAGCCGGTCGTTCTCGATGACGATCAGCGTGTCGACGTTCTCGCGGAGCGACTGGATGCCCTGCTCGGCCTGGTCCGCGCGGAGCTTTCCCTCGAAGCCGAAGGGCCGTGTGACGACGCCGACGGTGAGCGCGCCGAGCTCGCGTCCGATCTGCGCGACGACGGGAGCGCCGCCCGTTCCTGTGCCGCCACCCTCTCCTGCCGTGACGAAGACCATGTCGGCGCCCTTCAGCACCTCCTTCAACTCGTCCCGACTCTCCTCCGCCGCTGCAAGGCCGACCCGGGGGTCGGCGCCGGCGCCGAGGCCACGCGTGGCCGTCGACCCGATATGGATCTTCTCGTCGGCCTCGGTCATGAGGAGCGCCTGCGCGTCCGTGTTGACCGCGACGAACTCGACGCCCGAGACGCCTGCCTCGACCATCCGCGTCACCGCGTTCGTGCCGCCGCCGCCGATGCCGACGACCTTGATGACGGCGAGGTAGCTTCCTAGCTGATTGCTCATCTCTCAAGTCACCTCAGGCTGAAGTTCGCATTGAACGTGCAGGTTGTCACATCCTTCGCCCCCGAGGGTAAGCCTCCTTCGGAGCAATGTCAACGAGACGCTGAGGGGCAACTCTAAAGCTCAACCTGAGACTTGAACCTAGCCCGCGACTGGGCGCTGCGGGACACTCACGTCGATGTACGACGTTCCACTACCGACGAGCCTGAGGACCTTGCGCGCGATGACGAGCTTCATGCCGACGTCCGCGGAGCGTCCGAGGCGGATCTCGATTCCGTGCCGCAGCACGAGGGTCAGCTCGTCGCCGCTCGTCCGCACGCCCTTCACACGGCTCGCGACTCCCGCGGCGTGTGCCTCGGCGAGCGCCCGCGTCGCCGAGACGAGCCCTGCCGGGATCTGACCGCCGACGCGGATGGTCGCGCCACGTCTCAGCCAGAGCCGCGGCAGCCCCCGCTCCGTTCCGACCGCGATCTCGCGGATGACCTTGCCGGCACCGGTCGCAAGCCACGCCGAGCCGCCGCGGCGAATGACGGCCACGGGACGCTCGGGCGCGATCTTGACCTCGAGCGTGCTGGGGAAGGCGCGATCCACGGAGACACCTGCGACCGCAGGCAGGGCGCGGAGCCTCCCCTCGACGTCGCCCGCGTCGACGGAGACGAGACTCTGCCCGACGAGATCGCGTGTGGCCCGCACTACATCACGCTCGAGCGCCGGGGGCGCACCGCTGATCTCGATCTTGTCGACGGCGAAGACCGGCGTCGCGTAGGCGATCCAGTAGGCGAGCCCGATCGCGAGAACCGCTCCGAACGTGGCGAGGAGCGAACGGCCGGAAGGGACGAAGCGCACGAGGTCCAGGCGAGCACCGGCCGCACCTCGCGGAAACGGGACGACGACGCTTGCCGCAGCACCATGCCGACGCGTACCGCGCGCACTTCGTCCCCCGACCATGGGCCTGGATTCGGCGCCGCTTTGGCGCTTCCTACGTGAGCGCGGGCAGCTCGGGGAGACCGGCGAAGGCGACCTCGCGCTCCAGCTCGACGCCGAACTCCTCGCGTGCCCGACGCCGGGCCTCGGACATCAGCGCGAGGCAGTCCGCCGTCGTCGCACCGTCGGCGTTCTCGATGAAGTTCGCGTGCTTGGGCGAGATCATCGCGCCGCCGATCCGGTGCCCCTTGAGGCCGCAGAGCTCGAGCATCCTCCCCGCTCCGAGCTCGCCCGAGGGGTTCTTGAAGACGCTTCCGAAGGTGCGCTTGTTGGTCGGCTGTGTGTCCTTGCGACGTCCGACGTAGTCGGCCACTGTCGCCTTGATGTCCTCGGGCGACCGAGGCTCTAGTCGGTACTCGACCCGAGCGACGACCTCACCCGGCGCGAGCGCGGAGTGCCGGTACTCGAGCCCGATCTCCTGGGGGGACCGCCAGTCCTCCCCGTCGGGCGAGACGACGAGCGCGCGCACGAGAACGTCTGACCAGTCGCTCCCATACGCGCCTGCGTTCATGAACACGCCGCCACCGGCCGTGCCCGGGATCGCGCACGCGAACTCGAAGCCACCGAGACCCGCCGCTCGCGCGCGATGCAGGCAGACAGCGTTCGTCGCGCCGCCTCCGGCCTCGAGCACGCCGTCGCCCACCGTCACGGAAGCGAGCTCGCCCTCGAGCCGGATTGCGAACGCGTCGACGCCGTCGTCTGCGGCGAGCACATTGGACCCGAGCCCGATGACGAGGACCTCGAGCTCTTGGTCGTGTGCAACACGGAGCGCAGAGACGAGCTCGGCGAGGTTCTGCGGGCGCGCGAGCGCCCGTGCAGGCCCGCCCGTGCCGATCGTCGTCAGCCGCGCAAGCGGGACGTCGTGTTCGATCGCCGTCATGCGGGCAGCCCTTCGACGATGGCACGCGCGATCCGCCACGGCTCGCCCACACCGAGCGTGATCACCACGTCACCGGGACGCGTCCACGCGAGCGCGATACTCGTCGCATCTTCCTGCGTCGGCGCCCAACCTCGCCGGGTGGGCGGCGTCACGCGATCGAGGACGAACTTGCCCCCCACACCCGGGATCGGAGCGTCACGTCCGTCGATCACCTCGGTCACGATCGCCGCGTCGGCGGCACCGAGTGCCGCACCGAGCTCGTGGTGGAGCTGACGCGTCCGCTCGTAGACGTGCGGCTGGTAGACGGCGATGAGTGCCCGCGGCTCGAGCTCTCGGGCCGTCGCGAGCGCCGCCGCGATCTCCGTGGGGTTGTGCCCGTAGTCGTCGATCACCCGCACGCCGTTTCGCTCGCCGACGAGCTCGAATCGGCGGTTCACTCCCGCAAAGCGTGCGATCGCGTGCTCCGCGTCGCCGCGACGGACACCTGCGAGCTCGAGTGCCGCCACTGCTGCCGCGGCGTTGCGCCGGTTGTGCTCCCCGGGGACGGAGAGCGCCAGGTCGACGGGCTCGAGCTCCCAGCCGCGCACCGCCACGGGTGCGCGCGCGAGCCACTCGTCGAAGAACACCGCGAGCTCGGCCTCGGAGGCGTACGTCGTGTGGTGGTCGAGCTCGACGTTCGTCACGACGGCGATCTCGGGCGCGAGGAGACCGATCGAGCGGTCGGACTCGTCGCCTTCGACGACGAGCCAGCCTTCTCCCGTTCCCGCGTTCCCGCCGAGCTGCGAAACGACGCCGCCGATGATCCACGCAGGGTCGCGGCCGAGCTCGCGCAGGACGTACGCGACCATGGCAGCGGTCGTCGTCTTGCCGTGGGCTCCACCGACGACGATCGCGCGGCGGAGCGCGACGAGCTCGGCGAGGAACTCGGCTCGAGAGCGCCCTTCGATGCGGCCTGAGTGCGCTGCCGAGACGACGACCTCGAAGCCGGCGGGAGGAGCGGGATCCTCGCCGAGGTCGACGTCGATGCCGTCGAGCGACTCGAGGAAGATCGTCTCGCGCACGTCCCAGCCGCGAACCTCTGCGCCCCACTCGCGCGCGAGGTTCGCGTACGCCGAGAGCCCGGCTCCGCCGATTCCGACGAAGTACAGTCGGCGCCCGGCGAGTGCCAGCGCGCTCATCGCGCGGCTCCGGCGAGCGCGAGCAGCTCGTCGGCGACGACGTCGGCTGCCTGGGGCCTCGCCAGCGCCCTCATGGAGTCGCTCATGCGCGCCAGCCGCGCTGGATCCGCGAGCAGCTCCTCGACGAGCGCTGGCACACGCCCGAGCTCGCTCTGATCGACGACGACCGCCCCGCCACCGTCGGCGAAGTAGCGGGCGTTCAGCGTCTGGTGGTCGGCGGTCGCGTGTGGATAGGGGACGAGGATCGCGGGCGTGCCTGCAGCGGCGAGCTCCCACACCGTCCCGCCCGCACGCGAGATCGCGAGGTCGGCCGCTGCGAGCGCGGCGCCGAAGCGGTCGGTCGACGGCACGAGCACGTAGTCGTCGCGGCGCACACGCGAACGCACCATTTCGTGGTCCCGCTCGCCGGAGACGTGCAGGACCGCGGGGCCGCGCTCGCCGAAGGCATCCACTGCGAACTGGTTCACGGCCTGCGCGCCGGCGAGACCGCCGAAAACCGCCAGGACGGACCGGTCCGACGGGAGACCGAACAGGGCACGTCCCTCCTCCTTCACGGCCCCGAGATGCGCCGTCGGGATCGGCCGTCCGACGACGCGGTACTTGCGCCCGTCGCGACCCTCGATCGCGTACGCGAGAAAGACGCGTCGCGCGAACGGAGCAGCCAGCCGATTCGCAAGCCCGAGGTGAGCGTCCGCTTCCGTCAATGCCGCCGGGATCCCGCGCAGGCGGGCTGCGAGCACCATCGGGCCCGAGACGTACCCGCCACCGCCGAGCACCATGTCGGGCTGCCGCCGCGAGAGGATCCGGTTGCAGGCAAACGGCGCACGCACCGCCTGCCATGCCGCGCGCACGAGCCCGATCCCGAGGCGTCGCGGAAACCCGGACACGGAAAACGTGTCGAGCTCGAAGCCGGCCTCAGGAACGAGCTGCGACTCGACGCGGTCTGGCGACCCGGCGAACGTCACCTTCACCCCGCGCGCGCGAAGCGCTTCGCCGACTGCGAGCGCTGGTCGAACGTGCCCGGCCGTCCCTCCCGCCGCGATCACGCACCGAAGCTCCGACGACCCGTCCATTGACGGCGATGTTAAGGAGAATGCCGACGGCGGCGAGGAGCACCACGAGGCTCGAGCCGCCGTACGAGACGAACGGGAGCGGGATGCCCGTGAGTGGCGCGATGCCGAGCGCGGCCGCGAGGTTGATCGCCGCCTGTCCGCAGACGAGCGCGGTGATGCCCGCCGCGAGGAGCTTGCCGAACGGATCCCGGCAGCGCATGGCGATCCGGAAGCCGGTGAGGGCGAGCAGCGCGAAGGCGCCGATGACGAGTGTGGCACCGATGAGGCCGAGCTCCTCTCCGATGACCGCGAAGATCATGTCCGTGTGTGCCTCCGGGAGGTACGAGATCTTCCCGACCCCTTCGCCGAGCCCGGCCCCGGTCACGCCACCGGAGCCGATCCCGATCGTCGCCTGGACGATCTGGAAGCCAGCGCCCTGCGCGTCCGACCACGGGTCGAGGAAGCTGAAGATACGAGCGCGGCGGTAGGGCTCGATGTAGATCGCGAGGAGCCCGAGCCCGAAGGCGAGGAACGATGCGAGCACGAGGAGCCGGATGGGGACGCCCGCGACGAGGAGGATCGCGAGCATCATTCCGCAGATCGTGATCGTCGTCCCCAGGTCGGGCTCGACGACGATGAGCACACAGAACACGGCCGTGAGCAGGCCGAGCGGCTTCACGAGCTCGCCGAACGTCCTCGGCGCCCGGCGGCGGGCGAGATGGACGGCCGCGAACAGGCAGAGCGAGAGCTTCGCGAGCTCGGAGGGCTGGAAGCTCGCAGGCCCGACGATGAACCAGCGATGCGCGCCGTTGATCGACGGCCCGGCTACAAGCACTGCCGCGCAGAGGACGAACGAGGCGAGGAGCAGCGGCGGCGAGAGGTACCGCAGACGGTGGTAGTCGAACCGCGACGCGAGCGTCATGAGCACAACGCCGATGAAAGCGTAGACCGCCTGACGCTTCAGGAAGCTCATGGGGTCGCCGTTGCCGATCGCGGCGGAGGCGGACGTGGCGCTGTACACCATGACGAGCCCGAATGCGACGAGCCCGAGCGTGACGAACGCGACGATCCGCTGATCCGCATGCCCGTCGCCTCTCACGGCAGAGCCTCCACGAGGCCGCGGAACGCATCACCGCGCGCCCCGAAGTCGTGGAACTGGTCGAAGCTGGCACACGCGGGCGAGAGGAGGACGACGTCCCCGGGCACAGCTGCCGCCGCGGCGCCGGCGAGCGCCGCCTCGAGCGTTCCCGCGTGCTCCACGGGCACGTCGGTGGCCGCGAGCGCGCGTGCGATGTCTTCCGCGGACTCGCCCACCACGTACGCGAGGTCGCCCGGCTTGAACGCCGCGGCGAGCGGCTCGTACGCCTCGTGCTTCCCTCGGCCGCCGAGGATCACGTGCAGCCTCTCCTCCGGGAACGAGGCGAGCGCGCGAAGCGCAGCCGCCACGTTGGTGGCCTTCGAGTCGTTCACGTAGCGAACTCCGCGGAGCTCGCGGACGAGCTCGATCCGGTGTGGGACACCCTCGAAGGTCCGAAGCGCCTCGGCGATGGCACCCTCGTCGATCCCTGCCGCTCGGGCCGCGGCCGTCGCGGCGGCGGCGTTCTCGCGGTTGTGCGGGCCGGGAATCAGCGGCTCCGCTGGGAGCGGATCGTCGACGGCGAACTCCATCCGCACGGCCTCCCCGGGCACGGGCCCGAAGCCGCGCGGCAGGACTGCAGCGTTTTCCGCGGTCTGATGCTCGAACATCCGGAGCTTCGCGTCGCCGTACGCCTCGAAAGTCCCGTGGCGATCGAGGTGATCGGGCTCGAGGTTGAGGAGGACGCCGACGCGCGGCTTCAACGTGTGCGTGTCCTCGAGCTGGAACGACGAGAGCTCGCACACGAGCCACGCGTCGACTGCGACCGCACCGACGAGCGACGTCAGCGGGCGGCCGACGTTCCCGGCGACCTCGACCGGGCGGCCTGCGGCGCGGAAGACGGCGCCGAGGAGCTCACTCGTGGTCGTCTTGCCGTTCGTCCCGGTCACGCCGAGGATCGGATTCGGGAGGAGGCGTGCGCCGAGCTCGATCTCGCTCCAGACGGGGACCCCACGCTCACGCGCGCTCGCGACGAGCAGCGTCTCGCCCGGGACTCCCGGGCTCTTCACGACGAGATCGATCCCCTGTAGCAGCCTCTCCTCCTCGCGTCCTCTGTGGACTTCGACGCCGAGCTCGGGGAGCCTTCCGGCGTCGAGCGCCTCGTCTCGATCGAAGCCGACGACGGTCGCGCCGCGGCCGACGAGCGCTTCGGCCGCGGCCATGCCCGAGCGCGCGAGGCCGACGACGAGGACACGCCTGCCCGCGATCTTCGAGGCGCTCATTTCACTATGGCTGGACGAACTGGAGGAAGTCGCGGTAGAAGAGCGCGAAGCCCGACGCGCAGAAGATCGCGCAGATGACCCAGAAGCGCACCATGATCTTCGTCTCGGACCACGCCTTCATCTCGAAGTGGTGGTGGATGGGCGCCATCAGGAAGACCCGCTTCCCGGTGCGCTTGAAGCTCACCACCTGGATGATCAAGGACATCACCTCGATCACGAAGATCCCAGCGATCAGCGGCAGCAGGATCTCCGTGCCGGTGACGACGGCGAACCCCGCGATCGCTCCGCCCAGCGCGAACGAGCCGGTGTCGCCCATGATCACCTCGGCGGGGAAGGCGTTGTACCAGAGGAACCCGATCGTCCCGCCGATGAGCGCGGCGGCGAGGGTCGCGATGTCGAGGAGGGTATCGCTGCGCGCGCCCGGATCGCCGGAGCGGATCCATGCGATCCCGGCGATCGCGAGAAAGGTCAGCAGCATGATCACGACGACGCCGGCCGCGAGCCCGTCGATCCCGTCCGTGAGGTTCGCGCCGTTCACGGTCCCGCCGATGACGAGGAAGAGCAGGACGTAGTACCCCCACGAGAGGTCGAGCGTCACGGTCGACGATCGGGACGTACACGTCGGTCGAGAACGTCGAGCTCTCGTTCAGGAGCAGCGCCGCCCGACGGTGACCACCGCGAGCCCGACCATCTTCCACCGGCCCGGGAGCCCGAGCGAGTGACGCTTGCGCAGCTTCAGGTAGTCGTCCGTGAACCCGATCACAGCGCAGCCGAGGATCATGAAGAGGACGGTCATCCCCTCGGCCGTGTACTGCGAGAGGAAGAGGAACGGGACGACCATCGAAGCGAGGATCAGAAGGCCGCCCATGGTCGGCGTCCCCTGCTTCACGACGTGCGTCGCGGGGCCCTCGGCGCGAATCTGCTGGCCGAGGTTCCGAGTGCGGAGGAGCTCGATGAACTTCGGCCCGATCACGACGGCGGCCACCATCGCGATCAGGCCCGCTACGAGGACAGGGACCATGCTCGAGCGAAGTTCGTGATCTCGTCGGCGATGCCTTCGAGCCCCACCGCGCGGGAGGCCTTGACGAGGACGGCGTCTCCCGGGCGCACAAGACGTCGCGCCTCGTCGACGGCGGCGGCCGGCGTCGGCGGCCCAGGCGACGGGCTCGTAGGCACGAGACGCCTCGCCCACGCCGATGACCGCGACGCCGAGCTCAGCGGCGAGCTCGCCGATCGCGCGGTGGTAGTCGCCGGACGTCTCGCCGAGCTCCGCCATCTCTCCGAGGATCGCGACCTTCCTGCGGTCACCCGCGCGCTCTGCGAGGTGGTGCAGTGCGGCGTCCATCGAGTCCGGGTTCGCGTTGTACGCGTCGTTCACGACGAACCCGCCGCCGCGCAGCGCCGTCTCCTCGCCGCGCCAGGGCGACAGCACGATGCCGGCGACACCGTCGGCGGCACGGTCGAGCGGCAAGCCGAGCGCGTCGTAGGCGTGCAGCGCGGCGAGCGTGTTCGCGGCGAGATGGCGTTGCGTGAACGGGAGCTCGAGCTCCAGGACCTGGCCGGCGACCGTGAAGCGCGTGACCGCGTCGCGCTGATCGATCGTCGGCGGGGTCGAAACGCCTCACCGTCACGTCGTCGCGCGTGAGAAGCGGATCGAGTGGGCCCGCCGCGGGGACGACTGCCACACCGCCGACCGGGAGGGCTGCGATCGCTTCCGCGTTCGCCTCCGCGACGCGCTCGACCGTGCCGAGAAGCTCGAGGTGCTCGGGCCCGACATGCGGGACGACGACGACGGTCGGTCGCGCGACGACGCAGAGCGCCGCGACCTGTCCGAGCCCGCGCATCCCCATCTCCGTCACGAGCACCTCGGTCTCCGGCTCGAGCCGGCAGACGGTGAGCGGGAGTCCGATCTCGTTGTTCAGGCTGCGCTCGGCCCAGATCGTCGGGACTTGGGGCACGCAGAGTGCAGCGAGGATGTCCTTCGTCGTCGTCTTGCCCGCCGAGCCGACGACCGCGACGACCTGCGCGCCCGACTTCGAGCGGACGAGAGAGGCGAGCGCCGCGAGGGCCGCCTCCTGGTCGTCGGGGACGAGCGTGGCTGCGCCACGGGCGCGCGCGTCGTCGACGTACCGAACACCGGTGTTCAGCGCGACGAAGAGGTCGCCTGGCCCCACCTCGCGCGAGTCCGCCACCACGGCGGTGATCACGCCCTCGCCGCCCTCGAGCCGACCGAGCTCGAGTGCGACGACCTCGTCCCACGCGAGTGGGATCACGACGACCCCCGAAGTGCCTCTCGCGCGACCTCGCGGTCGTCGAAGGGCGAGACGAGGCCTCCGACGTCCTGGCCCTGCTCGTGGCCCTTGCCTGCGATGACCACGACGTCGCCTTCGCCGGCGAGGGCGACGGCCCGGGCGATGGCGCTCCGCCGGTCGGGGTCGATCTCGACGTCGATGCCCGTGCCCTGCAGCACGTCCTGGATGATCGCGAGCGGATCCTCCGACCGCGGGTTGTCCGACGTGACGATCGCCAGGTCGGCGAGGTCGGCTGCGACCTTCCCCATCAGGGGCCGCTTTCCACGATCCCGGTCTCCTCCCGCGCCGAAGACGACGATCACCCGACCGTCTCCGAGATCGCGCGAAGCGCGAAGGACGGTGGCGAGCGAGTCGGGCGTGTGGGCGTAATCGACGATGACGGCGAACGGCTGTCCCTCGTCGATCGGCTCGAAGCGACCGGGTACGCTCGTCATGCGCGCGATCCCCGCCGCGATCGCGTCCTCGTCGAGGTCGAGCAAGCAGCCCGGCGGCGATCGCGCCGAGCACGTTCTCGACGTTGAAGAGGCCTCGCAGGGGCGTCTCGATCTCGAGGCCGCCCGCTCGAAACGTGCTTCCCTGCGACGTCACGTCGAGCTCCTCGGCGCGGATCTCCGCGTTCTCCACGAGCCCGAAGGTCACGAGCGGCGCCCGATGCGCTTCCTCGAGATCCTCGGCGAGCTGTCTCCCCCACTCGTCCCCGATGTTCACTGCCGCGGGCGGCGGCTGCGGCCCCGTGAAGAGCCGCCGCTTCGCCTGGAAGTACTCCTCCATCGAGCCGTGCAGGTCGAGGTGGTCCTGGCTCAGGTTCGTGAACACGAGCACGTCGAGGCGTACGCGGTCGAGACGGCGCAGCGCGGACCCGTGCGAGCTCGCCTCGACGGCCGCGCTGCGATTGCCCGCGTCGAGCATCTCCCGGAAGAGGCGCTGGAGGTCGATTGCCTCCGGAGTCGTGAACGGCGCCGGACGCGGCTGGCCTCCAACCTGCCACTCGATCGTCCCGACGAGCCCAGGGCGTCGACCGGCCGCTTCGAGGACCGAGCGGAGCAGGAACGCCGTCGTCGTCTTGCCGTTCGTCCCCGTCACGCCCGCGAGCTCGAGCTCCTTCGTCGGCTGGCCGAAGAAAGCATCGGCGGCAACCGCCATCGACTCGCGCACGGAGGGAACGAGCAGCTGCGGGACGTCGACCTCGAGCGGTCGCTCGACGACGACGGCTGCCGCACCGCGCTCGATCGCCTCCCACGCGAGATCGTGGCCGTCGACACGCGACCCGCGCACGCAGAAGAACAACGCGCCCGCCGTGACGCATCGTGTGTCATAGGCGAGGTCGGCGATCTCGACCGGCTTCCCCCCGGTCACTTCGCTCGGCGCGAGAGCCGTCACGAGAGCATCCAGCTCCACGCCGGGAGGCTAGAGAAAGCGGTGGAGGCCGCTCAGCGCGTTCTCGGAGCGTCCTGCGGGATCTCGAGATGCTGCAGGTTGAAGCGCGCGATCTCGCGGAATGCGGGCGCGGCGACGACGCCACCGTAGATGTCCCCATGCGGCTCGTCGACCATCACCATGATCACGAGCTTCGGCTTCGTGGCGGGCACGAGCCCGACGAACGACGCGACGTAGCGCGACGTCGAGTACGTCCCGTCGGGATCGATCTTCGCGGCGGTTCCCGTCTTGCCGGCGACGGTGTAGCCGGGGATCGCGGCCTCGGTGCCCGTTCCTTCGAGGACGACGCCTCGCAGCATCGAGAGCATCTGCTCGGAGACCGCCCGTGAGACGACCCGACGGCCGCGGGTCGTCCCGACCGTCTTGCCGTCGATGCGGTCGATGAGGTGGGGCCGCACGAGCCTGCCGCCGTTCGCGATGGCCGCGTAGGCACGAGCCATCTGGACCGGCGTCACGGCGATGCCGTGACCGATGGGAACGGTGCCGATCGTCGAGCCCGACCACTGGTCGAGCGGCAACGCAAACCCGGCCGACTCACCGGGGAAGTCGACGCCGGCCTTGGCACCGAATCCGAAGCGGTCGATCCACGACGCGAGCCGGCCCGCGCCGAGGTGCTGCGCGATCGTGATCGTGCCGATGTTCGAGGACTGCTCGACGATCTGCTTGACGTTCAGCCGCTCGGTTCCACGGGTGTGCGATTCGTGGATGACGCGGTCGGCGACCTTGATCGTCGGCGCCAGACTGAACGACGTGCGCGGCGTGATGACTTTCTCCTGCAGGCCGGCCGCGACGGTGACGAGCTTGAACGTCGATCCTGGCTCGTACGTGTCCGTCACCGCTCGGTTGCGCCGGCGGTCGGCACGAGTCGTGGGGAAGCGGTTCGCGTTGAAGCGCGGGGCCGTCGCCATGGCGTAGACCTCACCCGTGTGCGGATCCAGCACGATCGCCGTCGCCGCCCGGGCTCCCCAGCGGCGTACGGTCTCCTGGAGCACCTCCTCGGCGTTCGCTTGGATCTCCCGGTCGATCGTGAGCCGAACGCCGCGCCCCGGAGTCTCGGGCCTCGTCTCCACGACGTCGAGTGCGCGGCCGAACGGGTCTTTCACGATCGTCTGGCTTCCGGGCTTCCCGGCGAGCGTCCCCTCGAGCGAACGCTCGAGGCCCTCGAGCCCCTTGTTGTCGAGACCCGCGTAGCCGAGCACCTGCGCGGCGACGGGGCCTTGCGGGTAGAAGCGAAGCTCCTCCGGGTAGAAGCCGAGCCCCGCGAAGTCCATCGACTGCAGGATCTTCGCTTTGCGCGGATCCGCCTTGCGCGCGACGTAGACGAACCCCTTGGACCGGTCGACGAGCATCGGATAGAGCTCTGCCGGATCGAGCCCGAGCTGCTTCCCGGCGGCGAGCGTCAGATCGCGCGCGTCGTTCACCTGCCGCGGGTTGGCGTACACGGTCGTCGCGAGTCGTCCGATCGCGAGCGGCTCGCCGTTGCGATCGACGATCGTCCCGCGCGAGGCGGGGACGACGACGGTTTCCCGGTGCTGGCGAAGCGCCATCGCCGCGTACTCGGGGCCCCGCACGACCTGGATCCAGACGGCGCGCGCGAACGCGGCCCCGAGGAGCAGGAGGAAGGCCGCGGCGAGCAGCGTGATGCGGCGGTTCGTCGCCGCGGGCTTCACTTGTCGAGCTCGATGTAGGTCGTGTCCTCGGGCTCGACCTCGTGCAGCCCGAGCTCCCCCCGCGCGAGTCGCTCGATCCGCGTCGCGGCCGCGGCGCTCGAGATCTCGGCGCGCAGACCGCCGATGTCGTTCTTGAGCTCGGTGCGGTCGCGACCGCTCTCGTCGAGCTGCAGGTTGAGGCGGAGCACGGCCACGTTGATCGCGACGACGCCCGCGAGCAGGGCGGCGAACACGACGATCCACAGGACGCCGCCGCTCAGGGCCCAGGAGCGCCTGCGCGGCGCCGAGCGCGGGCGTCGAGGCGGGTGCCGCGGCGCGGGCGGGCTGCGCTATCGTCGACATCAGACGCGCACCGCCGCACGCAGTCGCGCCGAGGCGGAGCGCGGGTTGTCGTCGACCTCGTGCGCAGACGGTCTGACCGGCTTGGGTGTGAGGACGCGTGCCTCGGGCTCCTTCCCGCAGACACAGACGGGCAGCTCCGGCGGGCACGTGCAGCCCTTCGCACGATCCCGGAAGAACCGCTTCACGACCCGATCCTCGAGCGAGTGGAAGCTGATGACGGCGATCCGCCCGCCCGGGCGGAGCATCTCGAACGCGGCCGGAAGCCCGACCTCGAGGGACTCGAGCTCGTGGTTCACCTCGATGCGCAGCGCCTGGAAGACGCGCTTCGCGGGATGTCCCTCGCCGAAGCGTGTGGGCGCCGGGATCGAGGCTCGGACGACGTCGACGAGCTGCCCGGTGCGCTCGATCGGCTCTTCCTCGCGCCGACGCACGATGCCGCGCGCGATCTGGCGCGCGTAGCGTTCCTCGCCGTAGCGCCGGAAGATCGTCTCGAGCTCGCGCTCGTCGTAGGTCGCGACGACGCCCGCCGCGCTCGGCTCGTCGGACGGGTCCATGCGCATGTCGAGCGGTGCGTCGGTCGCGTACGAGAACCCACGCTCCGGGCGGTCGACCTGCATGGACGAGAGGCCGAGATCGAGCAGGATCGCGTCCGCGCGCACGCCGTTGCCCCCGAGCTGCGAGAGGACGACGCCGTAGTCTCCGCGGAGGAACCGCGTCTGCACACCCGCGCGCCGCGGCCTTCATGCGGTCGAAGTACGGCCGCACCGTCGGGTCGCGGTCGATCGCGACGAGCTTCCCGCTTCCGCGGAGATCGGCCGCCAGCAGCCGCGAGTGGCCGCCGGCGCCGAACGTCGCGTCGACCACCGTCTCCCCCGGCTGCACGTCGAGGAACTCGCGTACCTCATCCGCGAGAACCGGGACGTGATCAGCCGCGTCTGTCCGCTGCACGTTCGGCAACATCTCCGACGCTCCCTTCGATCGCGCTGACGTGAGACGCCCACTCCGGGCGACCCCAGATCTCGATGTGGTCGTGAACGCCGACGACCGTCACGTCCTTCCCGAGGCCCGCACGGCGGGCGAGGCTCGGGCGGCACGATGCACGCGTCCCTGCTTGTCGACCTCGGCCATGGCCGCGCCCGAGAAGACGAAGCGCTTCATCTCGCGCGCCTCCTGTGTGAGCGAGTCGAGATCGGCGATCCGCTCGATGCTCGACTGCCAGCTCTGACGCGGATAGACGTCGATCGTGCGGTCGATTCCGCGGACGAGAACGACGTCGCCGCCGAGCCCGTCGCGGAACTTCGCCGGCAGCGTGAGCCGTTCTTCTCGTCGATCGTGTGCTCGTGGGTTCCGTAGAACATGAATGCTGCCGTGGTTGCTCTCCCACGGCGCCCCACCTTACTCCACTTTCCCCCACATCGCAACCCCTTTGCCCACGTCCCTTACCTCAGCGGCACCACCTCCGCGTGGACACCTGAGTCCGCGATGGCGCCTGCCCCGCAGCGCGCTGCGAAGTCGAGTGCGTCGAGGCCTTCGAGACCCCCGCCCGAGAGCGAACGCGAGACCCGCCGCGAAGCAGTCCCCGGCCCCGTACGCATCGGCAGGCTCGAGTGGGAGCGGAGCGGCCTTGTACGGGCCGCCGGGCTGAGCCCAGCCGCCGAGCGCGCCCGACGTCGTCACCACGAGTCGGGGCTCGGGATCGAGCTGTCCGGCCTGGTACCGCTCGGCCTCGTCCTTCCCGCTCGACACGAGCGCGTCGAGCTCCACCGACCCTTGCCTGATCGTCGCGAGCTCGCGCGCGGTGGCGACGAGCACACGAGCGCGTCGCGCCAGGAGGAGTGCGTCGGCATCTCCCGCGCAGAAGTAGACGGTGTCGCAGCGCGCGAGCTCGTGCCATGGAAGCGCCTCGTCGTGGCCGCGCGGATGGAGCTTGCGGCCGATCGTGACGATCGTCCGCTCGCCACCGTCGTCGATGAGGACGAAGCCGCTCCGCTGCGGTGCATCGACGGTGCTCGCGTGAACGGTGACGCCGCGGGCCTCGAGCTCCTCGCGCGCGACCCGCCCGTGAGCGTCGTTGCCGAGCACGGTGAAGAAATCGACGGAGTCGGCAAGCTTCGAGAGCTGGACGGCGGCGACCGACCCTCCGCCCGCGGCCTGCTCCCACGACTCCTCGGCGTGGACGATCTCGCCCGCGTGCGGAACGGCCTCGACCGGGACGAACTCGAGCCACTCGACGTGGCCGACGACAGCGGCTCGCACGTCGGCACTCTCACAAATCGGCGAGAGCGAGCGTTTGACGAGGATGATGCAGGCCGTGACGATTCCGCCGTTCGAGCGGTTCTACGAGGAGCATCGGAGCGACGTTCTCCGGCTCCTGCGCAGCCGGCTCGGCGCGGATCGAGCCGAGGACGCCTTCCAGGAGACCTTCCTGCGGGCCTTACGGGCATACGGCCGACTCGAGCACGGAGAGCACCTGCGGGCGTGGGTGCTGACGATCGCGCACAACGTCGCGCTCGACACGCTCCGGCGCACGCGTCCGACGAGTGAGCTGGTCGAGACGGCCGCGAACGACGCCGACCCAGCGTACGCCGAGCTGGCCGAGCTGACCGACGGCCTCGGGCCGAAGGAACGCGCCGCAGTCGTGCTCCGCTACGGCTACGACCTCTCATACGACCAGATCGCGTCGGCGCTCGGCTCGTCTCCGGACGCGGCCCGCCAGGCGGCGTCCACCGGAGTCCGGCGCATTCGAAGGAGGATCGCCTCATGACCGTCTCTCCAGACCTCGACCGCCGCTTCCGCGAGGCTGCGGCGACGCTCGGGCTCGTCGACATCGGCTTCGACGTCGTCGACTCGCCCATCGGCGACCTGCTCGTCGCGGCTTCCGACCGCGGGCTCGCTGCGATCTCGTTCGACCGAGATCCCGGGGATCGGCTCGAGCAGCTGGCGCGCATCGCCGGCCCGCGCGTCCTCCGCTCTCCCCGGAGCGTCGACACGGCGCGTCGCGAGCTCGACGAGTACTTCGAGGGCCAGCGCCGCACCTTCGACCTCTCGCTCGACCTGCGCGCGCTGCCGCCCTTCACCGTGTCGGTCCTCGGCGAGCTCGCCCGCGTGCCGTACGGCGAGACGACGACCTACGGGGAGCTGGCACGGCGCGTCGGGCATCCGCGGGCCGCCCGCGCGGTCGGGACCGTGATGAACCGCAACCGCATCCCGATCGTGCTGCCGTGCCATCGCGTCGTCGGCGCGACCGGCGATCTCACCGGCTACGCGGGCGGGCTCGACGTGAAGCTGATCGCTCCTCGAGCTCGAGGGCGCCCGCTGACGTCACTCGAGCATGTCGTACCCGACGCCCCAACGTCTACCACGAAGCGATCCTCGGGCCCGAGGCAGCGCTGGAGAGCAGTAGTCTCAGCGGGGTGGTCGCCGACCGCGTCCGACATACCGTCGCGTTCACGCTCGTCCACGAGGAAGGATCGGCGGAAGAGCGTGACTTCCTCCAGGCGGCGGAGCACCTCGCAGACATCCCGGGCGTCGAGGCGTTCGAGTTGCTGGCCGAGGTCAGCCCGAAGAATCGCTACCGGTTCGGAATCTCGATGGAGTTCGCAGATCGAACTGCCTACGATCGCTACAACGAGCACCCTGATCACATCCGCTTCGTGGAGCAGCGCTGGCTACCCGAAGTGAGCGAGTTCCTCGAGCTCGATTACGCGGCGCGATAGCTCGTCGCGACCGCACGCGTAGGCAACGAGCCACACACCAAGGCATCACGGCCGTCCACGGAAGTCGGGCGGGTATGGCGGCGGGCCATCGACCCTACGATCGACGATTGATGAGGCAAGTAGCGCAGCAGAGGACGTACCGGAGACCGCGACGGCGGCGACAAGCAAGCCAGCCCCTCTGCAGATCCTGTGACCGGACCGAAATCTCATGCGCAGTTTTCTCAATTCGATGCCCTAAAGCGTCGTCGGCGCCGCCCAAGGGTCGCTCAAGAGCGAATGTCACACGCTTTGCCAAAGTAAATCGAGCGCAGATCGATTCGAGTAGGTGCGCGGTGACGATCCCGAGCTCGCCGAGGATGGCCTTGAGCGGAACTTGAGGACTCGCAGGGACGCTCCGGCCAATCGACAGGAGGTGGACAGTGATTCGCACGTGGGTCGGAACGCCGCGATCGATCGCCCTGCTCGCAACAGCGGTTGCTCTGCTACTCGTCGCCGGAGCGCATGCTGCACCAGGCGACTTGGACACGAGCTTCGGCTCCGGAGGGCTCGTCATCAACGACTTCGAGCCTGGCGGTGAGGGCGCGGAGGCGGTCGTCGTGCAGCCCGACGGGAGGATCGTTGTGGCTGTGGGTGGCATGTCATTCGGCGCGGCTCGGTTCAACGCGGACGGAAGCGTCGATTCGAGCTTCGCCGGAGACGGAAAGGCGACGACAACGTTCAACGGCGTCAACGGCTTCGCGGCCGCGATCGCGCGTCAGTCGGACGGGAGGCTCGTCGTGGGAGGGAACGTCTTCGCCGGCGGGAGTCTCGGCTACGCCCTCGCCCGCTACAACATCGACGGGGCCCTCGACCCGACGTTCGACGGCGACGGCACCGTCACGACCGCATTCCCAGGCTTCAACGGGATCTCGCACGTGGTCATCCAGCCGGACGGCAAGATCGTTGCTTCTGGTGGAGGTACGGCCGGGTTCACGCTCGCCCGCTACAACTCGAACGGCAGCCTCGACACCACGTTCGACGGTGACGGGAAGGTCGAGACCGGGCCGGGTGCGGCCGGCGCAGTCGTGCTCCAGCCCGACGGGAAGATCATCGCCGCAGGTTCGGGTCTCGATGCCGCGTTCACTCGCGACTTCAAGATCGTTCGCTACCTCCCGAATGGGAGTCTGGACACGTCGTTCGACGGCGACGGAATCGTCACGACCGAGTTCGCGCCCTCTGGATCACCGCTGACGAACGACTCGGCGGAGGACGTCGTCGTGCAGCCGGACGGCAGGATCGTGGCAGCCGGTACTGCAGGGGTGCAGTTCGGAGCCGCTCGTTACAATCCCGACGGCACTCTCGACGCCAGCTTCGACGGCGACGGCCGCGTGACGACTCGATTCTTCGGCCAGGACATCGAGGGCGCTCGAGGCCTCGCGTTGCAGGCTGATGGCAGGATCGTCGTCGCGGGAGAAGCGACGTCGGACGGTGATCGCCACATGTCGCTGGCGCGATATGAGCCCAACGGCGGCCTCGACACAACGTTCGGCAGCGGCGGGCTCGTGACGACGGACTTCGGCGACCCGAGCAACGACATCGCCGCCGACGTGACGATCCAGGCCGACGGCAAGATCGTCGCGGTCGGCGGTGCAGGCGCCTGTCTCCCTCGCTGCCTGACCGTTCTCGCTCGCTACGACGTCGCCGCTGCAGATCCGGGCGACCTCCTCGACGATCTCATCGCGGACGTTGCGGGCATCGGGCCGGGCACGAGCCTGCTGGACAAGCTGACCGCCGCGAAAGCCGCGCTCGACGCTGGGAACCAGGCCGGTGCGTGCGACAAGCTCGCCGCTTTCGTGAAACAGGTCCAAGCTCAGTCGGGCAAGAAGCTCACCGCCGAGCGGGCCGCAGGCCTCGAGTCGCGGGCGGCGGAGCTCCGTTCGCTGCTCGACTGCTGAGGCAACGCCAGGTGCCCCTGGGCGTCCGCCAGGGGGCACCTGCGGCGGTGGCTGGAGGGCTGCTTGGTGGAGAGTCGCCGAGCTGCCGCACTTCGCGGAGATCGAAGCGTGCCTGGCGGAACTCGATCCGCGAAGGTCGCTGACGATCGCGGGCTACCTGCGGATCGAGGAGCCGGGTGGGAGTGGCACGCCGAACGACGCGCGAAGTGAGTCTCGCGCCGGGAGTCACGGGCCGCTACTCGAGCATCCGATACCCGACGCCCCAGACGTTCACGACGAAGCGATCCTCGGGCCCGAGGCAGAGCTTCTTGCGGATGCGCGACGCGTGCGACTCCAGCGTCCGTGTCCGCCCGAGCGCCCGGTAGCCCCACACCTCGCGCAAGAGCTCTTCCTTCGTGAACACGCGGTAGGGCTCGGAGGCGAGCTTGGCGACGAGCTCGAACTCCTTGGCCGAGAGGACGACCGCCGCGTCGCGCACGCGTACGCGCCGCGTCGGCCGATCGATGACGAGGTCGCCCGCGACGATGACGTCTCCCTGAGCAACCGAGCTTCTCCGGAGGAGTGCACGGATCCGCGCGAGCAACTCCTCGTAGGCGAACGGCCGGCCGATGACGTCGTCGGCACCGCGGTCGAGGGCGCGAACACGCTCGACCAGGTCGGACGACGGCGCCAGCACGATGACGGGGACGTTCCGGTCCCAGCTTCGGCCCGGCTCGCCCCGCCGGAGCCTCAGGCAGAGATCGAGCTCGGCCAGGAGCACGAGGTCTGGTCGCGCCGATCTCGGCGAGCTCGAGCGCCTCGCTCCGGCGCGCTGCACCGAGCACGTCGAAGCCGTCGTCGCGCAGCTGGCGGCCGAGGTACTCGCGCGTCTCCGGCTCGGGCTCGGCGACGAGGACGGCGCTCGGCATGGAGCCGACGCTAGCCCGGGGACGCTCGGTGCACCAGGTGTCCTTTCCGGCGGAACGCTGAAAAGCGTTCCGCAGCGGACACGTCGCTCGCGGACGAGCTACAGCCTTCCGTGCCTGAGGATCCCCCAGACGAGCCAGAACTCCGAAGACGCCCGAGAGCAGGAACCCGATGAGCGCGATCAGGTGGATGCCGAGGGTGTGCGGCCCCGTCTTCGCGAAGACGCCGATCATGGCAGACCCCAGGAGGCCGCCGAGGATGACGACCGCGACCGCGATGCGGTTCGTCGCCTTGTCGATGTGGTCGTCGATCTCGTCGATGCCCGGGTTCTCGATGTGCACCTGGAACGTCCCCTGCCGCAGCTGCTCGAGGACGTCCGAGACCTGGTAGGGCATGTCCCGCGCGACGGACGCGAGCCCGAGCGCCTCGACGCGGGCACGTTGCGACAACGCGCGCGGGTGGAAGCGGTCTGCGAGCAGTCCACGCGCGTAGGGCTTCGCGATCTCGAACACGTTGAACTCCGGATAGACCTCCTGCCCGACCGAAGCGAGCGTCGCGATCGCCTTGTCGAGGATGACGAACCGGCTCGGCAGCTTCAGGTTCATCGAGTAGATGAGCTGGAAGCCCTCGCGGATGATCTGCAGCGGGTCGATGTCGGACAGGCGGCTTCCGTAGTAACGGTCGAAGAGGACCTGCAACTCGCCTCTGAACTCCTGTTCGCGCGCCGCGTCGTAGCGCACGCCGAGATCGCGCAGCCGCCTCGGGATCGCATCGACGTTCTCGGTCGCGGCGTCGACGAAGAGCATCGTCAGCTTGGTCATGTCGTCGTCGGAGAGCTTCCCCGCCTGCCCGAAGTCGACGAGCCCGAGCGCGCCGGAGTCGAGCACGTAGATGTTCGCCGGGTGCGGGTCGGCATGGAAGAAGCCGTGCCGGAAGACCATCGTCATCCACGCGTCCGCGAGCTGGTGCGCGATCTCGCGACGCTCGTCGGGTCGCATCGCCTCGAGGTCGAGGTCGGCGACCTTCGTCCCACGGAGGAACTCGAGCGTCAGCACGCGCGACGTCGAGTACTGCTTGATCACGCGCGGCACCACGACGCGCTCGTCGCGAGCGAAGTTCCGGTGGAACATCTCGGCGTTGCGCGCCTCGTGGCCGTAGTCGAGCTCGAGCCTGATCGACCGCGCGAACTCGTCGACGAGCTCACGGGGATCCATGAACTCGAGCGCTTTCACACGCTCGCGCAGGAGACGCGCCGCCTGGTAGAGCAGCCCGAGGTCGGCCTCGATCTGCTCGGCTGCGGCGGGCCGCTGCACCTTCACGGCCACCTCTTGCCGGTCCGGGAGCACGGCGCGGTGGACCTGCCCGATCGACGCAGACGCGAGCGGCGCGAAGTCGAACTCGAGGAAGGCGCGGTCCATCCGCAGGTCGAGCTCTGCCTCGACCACGTCGCGCACCTGCTCGAAGGGGATCGGGCGAGGCGTCGTCCTGCAGGCCGCGCAGCTCCGCGACGATGTCGGGAGGAACGACGTCGGGACGCGTCGACAGGAGCTGCCCGAACTTCACGAAGGTCGGACCGAGCTCGTCGAGCATCGCGCGAAGGCGCCGGCCGCGATCGGACGTGGTTGCGGCGTCGCCGTCGACGTCACCGGGAACGAGGTCACCGAGCCGGTTCCGGCGCAGGAAGTAGCCGAACCCGTGACGTACAGCCACCTGTGCGATCTCGGAAAGACGCCCGAGGTTCCGCGACGAGCGGTCGTGCGTCGTCGCCATACGGCGGATTGTAGGTTGAGGCAGCCGACGGTTAGCGATCAGCCGGCGCGACTCCACCGAGTCCAGCGAGCGTCTGCCTCGTTCTTGCGCGACCGGAAGCTCCGCGCTAGCGGGCTTCCGGTCTGGCGCACAACTCAGTCGCGTTCGAGCAGCCTGAGGCGGTGCTCGATCTGCGCGACGCGCAGCTCGAGGTCGCTCACCGCATCACGAGAGGCAGCGCCGAGCTCCGAGGCCGCCTTCGCGGCGATGTGGCCGCCGCTCTCGCCGAGCCGAGTTGCCTCGCGGCGCCAGCTGTCGAGGACGTCGGCGATGACCGCGCGAACCTCGTCGCGCTCGACCCCGATGCGGGTCGCGATCTCCGATGCCAACTCGTCCGTGTGCTGCGCTACGAGCGCGATCGCGCCGATCCCCGCCAGGCTGAGCGTCTCGAGCGGTCCGCGCTCGCTCAGCGGGCACGGCCGTGAGGTCGCGACGCTCGCCGCTGGCGGCGTCGCTCTCGCTTCGGGGACATCGGGCCCGACGGGCGGTGCCGCCACAGGTGCCGGTCGAGCGGCCCCCGCCGTCTCCGCCTCGTCCTCTACGACCTCGCCCTCGTCCGCTTCGGCGTCCGCGATGTCCTGCGCCTCCTCGGCGAGCGTCCCACCGACCGAGGCGAGGCCCGCGAGCGCACCGAGATCGTCGCGCCTGCGTGCGAACTCGGGCTCGCGCTCCTTGAGAGCGGCGAGCAGCGGCGCTGCCAGGAAGATCGACGAGTAGGCGCCGGAGCCGATTCCGACGAGCAGCGCGAACGCGAAGTCCTTGAGCGTGTCGCCGCCGAAGAGGTAGAGCGAGGCCACCGGCACGAGCGTGATGAACGTCGTCGCGAGCGAGCGCGGCAGCACTTCCCACATCGAGACGTTCCCGATGACGCGGAACGATGCGCGCCGCATGAGCGGGACGTTCTCGCGGATGCGGTCGAAGACGATGATCGTGTCGTAGATCGAGTACCCGAGGACGGTCAGGATGGCGGCGACGGTCGCCGTCGTCACCTCTCGCCCCGTCAATGCGTAGATCCCGACCGTGATGATCACGTCGTGCGCGAGGGCGACGAGCACGCCCACCGAGTACTTCCACTGGAAGCGGATCGAGATGTACGCGACGATCAGGAGGAGGCTCACGATGATCGCGAAGATCGCGTTGTTCGCGATCTGGCGACCGAAGCTCTCGGAGACGCTCTTGGCCCCGAACGACGTGGCCTCGAGCGTGCTCGTGAGATCCTGCTGCAGCTCGTTCTGCTCGGCAGTGGTCAGGGACTCCGTGCGGATCTGGAAGCTCGTGTACTTGCCGTCCGTCGACGCACCGCGCCCCTGGATGACGGCCCCGGCCTGGCCGATGCCGGCGGCCTCGCGCCGCACCTGCTCCAGCGAGGTGGGCTCGGCCGTGCGGAACGTCATCTGCGTCCCGCCCTTGAAGTCGATCCCGAGGTTGAGGCCCATGACCCCGATCGCGAGGAGCGACAACGCGACGACGACTCCCGAGATCGTGAACCAGAGCCTGCGCCTTCCGATGTAGTCCCAGCGCAGCCAACGCGGGATGCCCTGGCCTGTGGCGCCCATGAAGCGCGGGTTGTCGATCCAGCCGAACCCCGCGAGCACCGCGAGGATCGCCCGCGTCGCGAGCACGGCCGTGAGCATCGAGAGCGCGGTACCGATGAGGAGCATGAGGGCGAACCCGCGGACGCTCGCGGTCGCGACGACGAAGAGCACGCTCGCCGTGATCGCGGTGACGACGTTCGCGTCGACGATCGTGTGGAAGCCCTTGCGATATCCCTGGCCGATGGCGGCACGGACCGACCTCCCGGCGCGCACCTCTTCCTTGATGCGTTCGAAGATGACGATGTTCGCGTCGGCCGCGACGCCGAACGTCAGGACGAGGCCGGCGAAGCCGGGAAGCGTGAGCGTGACGTTGAAGATGAGGAGCGTGGCGTACAGGAACGCCGCGTAGATCGCGAGCCCGGCGACCGCGACGACGCCGAGGAAACGGTAGAAGAGGAGCAGGAAGAACGCAACGAGGATGAGCCCGGCGATCGCGGCCTTCCACGCCTCGCTGAGCGAGTCCTTGCCGAGCGTCGCGGAGATGTCCGTGCGGTCGAGCGTGTCGAACTTCACGGGCAGCGCGCCGGTCTGGAGGACGAGCGCGATGTCCTTCGCCTCCTGGAGCGAGTCGAGTCCCTGGATCTGGGCCCGACCGCCTCCGATACCGCCGGACAGCGAGCCGTCGGTGAAGTCGATCTGCGGGAAGGTCTTGATCTCGCGGTCGAGGACGATCGCGAAGTGCTGGGGGGTGCCGCGGAGCTTGCCGCGAATCCACTCGTTGCGGGTGATCGTCTCGAACTTGTCCCCGCCCGCGTTCGTGAACTCCATGCTCACGATCGGCCGGCCGCCGCCGCCCGGGCTCGTGTCGAAATCGGCCCTGGTACCCGAGAGCTTCAAGTCCTCGCCGGTCATCTGCGGGACGTCAGGCGGGTCGTACTTGAACAGGTAGTACCACGTGCGATCCGGCGGGACGCCGGCGCCGTTGGCACCAGGGCAGACGACCGCCCCCTCGCCGCAGGTCACGACGGCCATGCCCTTGGGAACGGCGAAGAGCTCGCGGCCGGCAGGAAGCTTCCCGCCCGACCTCTTGAGTGCCTCCTCCTCCGAGCCGTACGGCCCGGATACGACGCGCTTCGTCTTCGGGTTGACGACGTAGTAGGCCTCCGAGCCGCCCTTGTCCTGCGACTGGACCTGCGCGAGGAGCGTGTAGAGCGAGGCGGTCTCGACGGGCTGCCCCTGGATCGAGACCGACGGTCCGACGAGCGACGTCTCGAGGTCGAAGAGCTCGAGCTGCGCCGTCGTGCCGATGATCTCCGCGGCGGCCTCGGGGTCCTTCACGCCGGGCAGCTGGATGACGATCTGATCCGAGCCCTGCGTGTAGATCTGCGGCTCGGAGACGCCGAGCTTGTCGACGCGGTTCCGCATGATGTCGACGGAGCGCTCGAGGTCGTCCTTCGTGAGGCTGCGATTCGCGGGCGGGACCGCCTGCAGCGTGACCTCGAGGCCGCCCTGCAGGTCGAGGCCCAGCGTCGGCTGCTTGTGGATCGGCGATCCCGGGATGGCGAGCAGCGCCACGCCGACGAGGGCCGCTGCAAGCAGCCCGAGAACGAAGTAAGAGTTGCGCCTGCTCACGTCCGGCGGCTCAGGTTAGCGGCGGTCTTCCTCGGCCGGAGCATCGCCTACGGCTGTCCTAACCGCTTCTTCGCCGTCCGTAACGCCACCTTCACCGCCGTTCTCGCTCACTTCGGCGACGGGCTCGTCGTCCACGACATCCTCGCCGTCCACCTCTTCGTCCTCCTCAACCTCTTCGTCCTCCTCGGGCGGAAGGACGGCAGCGATGCCGCGACGCGTCATGTGCACGGTGAGCCCCGGCGCGATCTCGACGACCACGTCGTCACGCTCGACCTGCGTGATCGTTCCGTAGATGCCGCCCGTCGTGAGGACGTCGTCCCCGACGCCGGCGTTGTCGATCATCGCCTGCGTCTGGGCCTGGCGCTGTCTCTGCGGGCGGATCATGAGCACGTACATCACGCCCAGCATCAGTGCCATGATGATCAGGAATTGCACGGTTCCTCCTCCGGTGGGGCGGCGAGCCGGGCAAGGGCCTCTGCGCGAAACGACGAGAACGCTCCTCGCTCGATCGCCGCGCGCGCACGCGCGGTCAAGTCGAGTACGAACCGCAGATTATGCAGGCTGAGCAGGCGTAATCCGAGAAGCTCGCGTTGCGTGACGAGGTGGCGGACGTATGCGCGCGTGAACCTCTCGCAGGCCGGGCACTCGCAGCCGTCGTCGAGCGGTCTCGAATCGGTGCGGTAGGCGGCGTTGCGAAGGTTCAGCCGTCCGCTCCACGTGAGCGCCGACCCCGTGCGCGCGGTGCGCGTCGGCAGCACGCAGTCGAACATGTCGACCCCGCGTGCGACGACCTCGAGCACGCCTTCCGGATCCCCGATGCCCATGAAGTAGCGGGGGTGCGTGGCGGGGAGAGCGGGCGCAGCCCATTCGACACACGCGAGCATCTCGTCCTTGGACTCGCCGACGGCGAGGCCCCCGAGCGCGTACCCGTCGAAGGGCAGTGCCGCGATCTCGTCGATCGAGCGCTGCCGCAGCTCGGCGTCCGTCGCGCCCTGGGTGATCCCGAAGCGCAGCTGGCCGCCCGCGCGGGGAGCGTCGACCTGCCGGCGTGCCCAGCCGGTCGTCGTCGCGACGGCTCGCTCGAGGTCGGGCGCGGGCGCTCCGGCCGGAACGCAGACGTCCAGGCACATCGCGATGTCGGAGCCGAGGCGGCGCTGGATCTCCGCGACCCCCTCGGGCGTGAAGCGCGCGTCCGTCCCGTCGTACACGGAGCGGAAGGTCACGCCGTCGTCGTCGAGGGCGGCGATCGTGTCGCGGAGCGAGAACACCTGAAAGCCGCCGGAATCGGTCAGTATCGGCCCGCGCCAGCCCGAGAACGCGTGGATGCCGCCGAGCTCCTCGACGATCTTCTCCCCCGGCCGGAAGTGGAGGTGATACGTGTTCGCGAGCACGACGTCGGCGCCGAGCGCGTGCACCTCGTCGGGATGGAGCGACTTCACCGTCCCCTTCGTCCCGACCGGCATGAACGCCGGCGTGCGGATCTCGCCGCGAGACGTGGTGAGAACGCCGGCACGGGCGGCACCGTCGGTCGCGACGAGCCGGAAGCTCACGCGTGCGCCTCGTGCCCAACGGCGATGCGCCCGCGGGGCCACCCCGCGCCTCCACCCGCTGTGAGCGTACCCCTGCCGGGGTCACGCGTGGGACACCGAAGCGCTCCGAAAGTGCGCCGACCTCTCCACACCACACGAGCCCGCGAGCCCGCCACCTCAGAGCACCAGCATGGCGTCGCCGAACGAGTAGAACCGGTACCGCTCTGCGATCGCCGTCCGGTAGATCGCGAGTGTCTCCTCGACACCGACGAAGGCCATCACGAGCGCGAGCAGTGTCGAGCGCGGCAGGTGGAAGTTCGTCAACAGAGCGTCGACCCTCTCGAACACGAAGCCCGGCGTGATGAACAGCTTCGTCCGGCCGACCAGCTCGTCGGTCCGGACGACGGTCTCGAGTACGCGCACCGTGGTCGTCCCCACGGCCAGCACCCGGCCGGCCGACGAAATACGGTCCCACTCCGGCGCACCCACCTCGTAGCGCTCGCCATGAAGTTCGTGATCCTCGAGCACGGGCTCGCTGAGCGGACGAAACGTGTCGAGGCCGACGTGCAACGTCACACTGGCCGGGTCGAGCAGGTCGACGAGGCGAGGCGTGAAGTGGAGGCCCGCGGTGGGAGCCGCGGCCGACCCGCTCACCGACCCGTACACCGTCTGGTACCGCTCGGCGTCATCGAGCGGCTCGCGGATGTACGGAGGAAGCGGCGCCTCACCGGCCGGCTCCCCGTCGAGCTCGACGATCCAGCGTCCGTCACCGAGCGACTCGAGGAGCTGCACCGGTTCGAGCCGCTCTCCGGCACGCAGTCGGCGCGACGGCCGCGCGAGTGCCTCCCAGCGCCTGTTGCCCAGGCTCTCGACGAGCAGCACCTCGACCGCCGCACCCGAGGAGCGGCGCAGTCGAAGCCGCGCCGGCACGACGCGCGTGTCGTTCACGACGACCAGCCGATCGTCGACCACATCCGGCAGAGCGGAGAAAGTCATGTGCTCGATGTCGCCGGAGTCGGACCGAAAGACGAGCAGCCGGGACGAGTCGCGCGGCTCGACCGGTCGCTGTGCCACGAGCTCGGGCGGAAGGTCGTAGTCGAGGACGGAGCAGTCCATCCGGCGCGGAGAGTAGCCTCGCCCGCCATGGACGCCCTCGCCCTGGAGCGCGCGAAGCAGCGGATCGCGGACGCCGCGGCAGGTCGGCCCGAGCCGGCTGCCATCGAGGCCGCGCTCGAGCGCTCGCGCGACCAGATCGAGGCGCTCGCCGCCACGGCAGCAGAGCTCGAAGCCTCGATTCCCGCGCACGTCGGCCACGCTGTGCGGGACGGCCTGCGCACCGAGGTGCTCCCCGTCGCGCGCCACATCGCCGAGATCCGCGGCCTGCTGAACCAGGCGATCCGCCGGCTCGAGCGGCTCGAGGGCGAGCTCCTCGCGGAGCGCCACGCGCGCATCGACGACCTCGCGCTCCTCGTCGAGCTCGTCAGCTCCGGCTGGCGTGGCGTCGACGCTCGGCTCGAGCGTCTCGAGGCGGCACGTCTCGTCGACGACGAAGGGGTGCAGGTCGAGGAGCTCGGCCGCACGGACGCTCCCGAGCGCGAGCTCGAGCACGCAGCTGCCGCGTAGACCGCGCTACGGCGAGCCGCTACAGCGCGGAGCCACCGGGAGGACGAGCCGGAAGCGACTGCCCGCACCGCTCTTCGACTCGAGCTCGACGGCGCCGCCGAGCGCGACGGCCAGCTCCCTCGCGATCGGAAGCCCGAGGCCGGTCCCGTTCGCGTCCTCCGACACGAAGGCGTCGAAGATTCGCGCGCGCTGCGCCGTGGGAACGCCGGGGCCGGTGTCGAGCACGTCGACCGCCACGTTTCCATTCGCCGCCGCGAGCTGGAGCTCGATCCGCCCTCCGTCGGGGGTCCAGCGAAAGGCGTTCGAGAGGAGGTTCGTGATGACCTGGAGCACGCGGTCGCCGTCCGAGACGATGACCGGCGCGTCGGTCGCGCCCGAAAGGCGGTAGTCGATCTCGCGACGTCGCGCCTCCTCCGCGAACGCGCCGTACGCCTGATCGAGGACCCGCTCGAGGTCGACCTCCTCGCGCCGCACCGTGAACCGGTGTGCCTGGAGCTTCGCGAGATCGAGGACGTCGCCGACGAGGCGCTCGAGCCGATCCGTCTCCGCCGCGACGATGTCGAGCGACGCGAGCACCTGCTCGGGCTCGGAGACGATCCCCTCGCGGAGCGCCTCGACGTGCCCGCGGATCGCGGTGAGCGGGGTCCGGAGCTCGTGCGAGACCGACATGAGGAACGACCGCTTGAGCTGTTCGGCCTCTGCGAGCTTCGCGACCATCCCGCGGAAGCGCTCGCTGAGAAGCGCGATCTCGTCGCCTCCGCGCGCCTCGGGGATCTCGACGTCATAGCGGCCGGCCGCGACGTCTTCGGTCGCTCGGGTCAGCACGCGGACGGGCTCGGTCAGGCGCCTCGAGAGCCACAGGAAGAGCACGCCTCCGAGCGCGATCCCGACGGCGAGGGCGAGCGCGAGACGCCCGAACAGCGTGAGCCACTGCTCGCGGAGCTCGGCTTCGGGCTTCGCCACGATGAGCCAGCCGAAAGGCTCGGTGCCGCGGACGAGCTGTACCGGCTGGGCCGCGGCGACCAGCCGACGCGACTCATCCGGTGGCGTGAACTCGACGATCACCTGCCGGTCGCGGTCGAGCTCCGCTCCACCGAGCGCGCTGCGCGGGAGTCGCGTGAGGCCGAAACGCTGTCCCGGAAAGAGCGACGCCCCGACGTAGTACAGCTCGTCGCCGGTCGCGAGCTCGAGTTTCTCCGCCGCGAATTCAGGGGCTTTCGCGCCCTCGTCGGACGAGCGGAGTGCCGACTCCGCATACAGGGCCGCGAGACCCGTGGCTTCGCGTCGCAGCTCCTGGACCGACTGCTTGCGCGTCACGTCCTGGAAGAGCCGCACGGCAAGTCCGATCGAGGCGAGCCCGAACACGAGCACGACCGCAAGGAACAGCGCCGTCAGACGGAACCGGAGCGTCCCGAGCATGTGTCTCAGCGTAACCCGCTAGATGGTCGCCGCCGTGCGGTCGGACGCGACCTTGTAACCCACGCCCCACACGGTGACGATCGGCGATGCGTCGCCCAGCTTGCGGCGGATCTGACGGACGTGCACGTCGACGGTGCGCGTGTCCCCTGCGAACGTGTACCCCCACACACGCTCGAGAAGCTGGTCGCGGGTGAGCACGATGCCGCGGTGGTCGAGGAGCTCCCAGAGAAGGTCGAACTCCTTCGGCGCGAGGCGAATCTCCTCGTCGCCGACGTACACCTCCCGCTTGCCGGCGTTGATCGCGAGCTCACCGTGCTGGATCTCCTCGGACTCGCTCTTCCGTCGCTCGGGCGCGGCGCGGCGGAGGATGCTCTTCACCCGGGCGACGAGCTCGCGCGGGTTGAAGGGCTTCGTCATGTAGTCGTCGGCGCCGACCTCGAGCCCGATGATCTTGTCGATGTCCTCGTCGCGAGCGGTGAGCATGAGGATCGGGATGTCGGATGTCTTGCGAATCCGCCGGCAGAGCTCGACGCCGTCGCCGTCCGGCAGGTTGAGGTCGAGGATGACGAGAGCAGGAGCATCGCTCGCCAGCTGGATCAACGCCGTCTGCGCGGTCGCCGCCGTCGTCACCCCGTAGCCCGCGTTCCGCAGGTACGCGGCGACGAACGTGGCGATCGAGGTCTCGTCCTCGATGACGAGGATCGTCGTCGGGGTCGTCACGGCGCACGCCTCGGGCTCGGCTCGGCCGGAGGAGGCTCGAGGGCGAACCGTGTCGGGCTCCGTCGGCACCGGCGTGCACGTCAGCGGCTCGGCACTGCAGTCCACGCCCGGTGTGCTGGAGTACACGCCGACGTCGTCACCTGCGAAACGCGGGTCACCGTCCAGCATCACGACGCCCCGCCCGACGGCAGAGAGCGTGATACCGGATCCCCGGGCGACCATCTTGTACCCGCCTCCGAGCATCCTGAAGCGCATGCCCTGCCCACGGTAGAGCACGGTGCGCGGCCCGACACGCTCCTGCGTCAACTTTCGTCCGACGACGAGGGCGGTGTAGCGGTCGTTGGGCGTCTGGTCGGTGACGCGAAGCGTCCCCACCGTGAGCCGCCCGAGCACGGAGCCACGCAAGTCGATCATCACGACACCTCTACCGCGCTCGACGGACAGCGTGCCCCCGGTCGGCTCCCCCGCCCACGCGCCGGACCCTCCCGCAGCGAGGGCGCAGACAGAACAGAGGACGACGACGAGCTTCCGCATGGCTCCGCCGAAGTATCGGCGCGCGGCGTGTGACCCCGATGAGTTGCCTGTAAGGAGAGTGTTAGCGCGGTCGCGCGGCCGACGACGGCCGTAGATTCCTCGGCGATGTCGAAGCTCGTGAGATCGCTGCCGTGGACGCTCGTCGTCCCGGGCGTCGCACTGGCCGCACTGGCCGTCACCTGGGGACGAAAGCCGGGCGACGTGGTGCTCGCCCTCGTCGCCGGCTTGCTCGCCGGCGCCGTCCTCGCGTCCGTCCACCACGCCGAGGTCGTCGCACACCGTGTCGGCGAGCCGCTCGGGTCGCTCGTCCTCGCCGTCGCCGTGACGATCATCGAGGTCGGGCTCATCGTCGCGCTCATGGCAGTCGGGCGGTTCCGAGACCGACACGCTCGCCCGGGACACCGTGTTCGCCGCGGCGATGATCACGTGCAACGGCATCGTCGGCCTCTGCCTCGTCGTCTCGACGCTTCGGCGTCGCATCGCGACGTTCAACGCCGAGGGGACGGCGACGGCGTTCGCGACCGTGGTCACGCTGGCGACCCTGTGCCTCGTCCTGCCGACGTTCACGACCAGCTCGCCCGGGCCGACGTTCTCGGCCACGCAGCTCGCGTTCGCGGGCGTCGCGTCGGTCGACGCTGTACGCGCTCTTCGTCTTCGTGCAGACCGTGCGCCATCGCGACTTCTTCGTCCCTCCGGACGTCGAGCCCGGAACGGAGGACGTCCACGCTGCTCCGCCGTCGGACCGGAAGGCGCTCGTGAGCCTCGCCGTGCTCGTGCTCTCGCTTGATCGCCGTCATCGGCCTCGCGAAGGTCGAGTCGCCCGCGATCGAGGACGCCGTCGACGCGGTTGGGGCACCGCAGTCGGCCGTCGGCGTCGCGATCGCCCTGCTCGTCCTCCTCCCGGAGACGCTCGCGGCGTACCGCAACGCCCGCAGGGACCGGCTCCAGACGAGCTTCAACCTCGCCTACGGCTCGGCGGTCGCGAGCATCGGGCTCACGATCCCCGCCGTTGCGCTCGCATCGATCTGGCTCGACGGCTCACTCGTGCTCGGGCTGAACACGACGCAGATCACACTCCTCGTCCTCACGGCCGGCATCGGTGCGCTGACGATCCTCCCCGGCCGAGCGACGCTTCAGGAGGGTGGGCTCCACCTCGTGATCTTCGGAGCCTTCCTCCTGCTCGCGGTGAACCCGTGAGCGACGCGTCGCGTCAGTCGTAGCGGTAGAAGCCGCGCCCGGACTTCCGCCCGAGCAGCCCGGCGTTCTTCATCGCCACGATGCGCGCCGGTGGAGCCATCCGCGGCTCGCGCAGCTTCTCGTACAGCGCCTCGGAGGCGTGCACGTGAACGTCGATCCCGACGAGATCGACGAGCGTGCATGGCCCCATCGGCCAGCCGGCGCCCGCCGTCATGGCGGTGTCGAGATCCTCGGGTGAAACGCGCGCCTCGTCGAGCACGCGCAGACAGTCGTTGAGCAGCGGGATGAGGACACGGTTGACGACGAACCCGGGCGTGTCGTGGCAACGGATCGGACGCTTGCCGAGCCGCTCGCCCACCGCGAACGCCGCGTCCACCGCGTCATCCGACGACAGTTCGGCTCGGACGATCTCGACGAGCGGCATCAGCGGGGCCGGGTTGAAGAAGTGCATGCCGACGACGCGCTCGGGGCTCGACGTGGCGGCCGCGATCTCCGTCACGGAGAGCGCCGACGTGTTCGTCGCGAGGATCGCGTCCGGCCGGACGATCCCCTCGAGCTCGCGGAAGAGCTCGAGCTTCGGCCCGAGGTCCTCGACGATCGCCTCGATGACGAGATCGCAGTCGGCGAAGCTCGGCGAGGTCGGTCGTGAGCGTCAAGCGAGTCCAGCGCCGACTCACGCTGCACCGCGGTCATCTGCTCCTTGTCGACCTTGCGCTGCAGGAAGTGCGCGATCCGATCGCGCGCCTTCGATCCGAGCTCGTCCGTGACCTCACGGCCGACGGTCTCGTAGCCCGCTTCGATCGACAGCTGCGCGATCCCGGCGCCCATCGCGCCGAGTCCGACGACGCCGACGCGCCTGATCTCCCGAGCGGCCACGACGGGCGATCCTAGCGACGCCCGCTCAGGCCTGATTTGCGCCGTCCGTCAGCCGTCGAAGCGCGCGGCGACGAGCGACGTCGTCGATGCGCGAATCCGCACCGTAGAGCGTAGACCGCCAGCACGATGAACGCGAGAGCTGCGACGAGGACGAGTCCGAACATCGTCCAATGGTGCTCGATGGCGACCATCAGCACCAGTCGAGAGACTCAGAAGGTCGATCAGCTGATCTGATCGACTCGCAGGGGCTCTAGAGCCGCTCGAGAACGCCTGCGATGGCCTGGCCCTGACCGATGCACATGGTCGCGATGCCGTACCGCGCGTCGCGACGCTCGAGCTCGTTCAGCAGGGTCGCGGTGATGCGCGCACCCGTCGCACCGAGCGGATGGCCGAGCGAGATGCCGCCGCCGTTCGGGTTCACGTCGCCTGCCTCCCAGCGGTCGTGGAGACCCGTGTCCGCGAGGAACTGCAGGACGACCGACGCGAACGCCTCGTTGACCTCGATCACGGAGATGTCGCTCCCAGGAGAGGCCGGCCTTCTCGAGAGCGCGCGCGCACGCCTCGGGATTGCCGTGCAGCATCCGGTACGGGTCGACGCCCGCGAGCCCGAAGGACACGAACCGCGCTCGCGGCTCGAGCCCGTGTCGCTCGACTGCCGCCTCGCTCGCCAGCAACATCGCCGCCGACCCGTCCACGATCGAGCTCGAGTTCCCCGCCGTCACGACGCCGTCCGTCTTGAACGCCGGCTGCAACGACGCGAGCTTCTCGAGCGAGGTGTCGCGCCTGGGCGTCTCGTCGACCGCGAACAGGACGACGGCGCCGCCCGCTCCCACCTCGACGGGGACGATCTCGTTCTCGAACTTGCCGTCGTCGATCGCAGCGACCGCGCGGCGATGCGACTCGAGCGAGTACTCGTCGAGCGACTCCCGATCCAGCCCCCACTCCTCTGCGATCACCTCCGCCGAGATCCCCTGTGGGACGATCGGCCAGCGCTCGCCGATCTTCTCGTTCACTGCGCCCCAGCCTGCGTCGCCGAGGTTGGAGCCCATAGGCACGCGCGTCATGTGCTCGATGCCGGCCGCGACGACGAGGTCGAGGTGACCTGCCTGGATCGTGGAGGCGCCGTTGAACGCCGCCTGCAGCGAGGAGCCGCACTGACGATCCACGGTCGTCGCGCACACGGTCTCCGGCCAGCCGGCGACGAGTACCGCTCCCCGCCCGACGTTCAGGGCCTGCTCTCCGACCTGCGTGACGCAGCCCATCTGCACGTCCTCGACCTCACCAGGGTCGAGGTCGACTCGACCGATCAGGCCGTTCAAGACCTGCGCGGCGAGCTCGTCGGCGCGGATGTCGGAGAGTGAGCCGTTGCGCCGGCCGATCGGTGAGCGGACAGCGTCGACGACGTAGGCGGTGCCGGCCATCTCCCAGAGCATAGAGCGAGCGGCCGGGGATCCGTTCGCACACAACTACACTCCCCCCGTGGCGACGACCGCGAGCCGAGCGCAAGCTTCTGATCGACGGCGAGTGGGTCGAGACGGGCGATTTGCTCGAGGTGCTCTCGCCGTTCGACGGCTCCGTCGTCGGGCGAGTCGCGCGGGGTGGCGCCGAGGAGGCGCGCCGAGCCGTCGATGCCGCCGAGCGCGCGATGGCGGATCCGATCCCTGCGCACGAGCGCGCGGCGATCCTCGATCGCACGGCCCGCCTCGTCGAGGAGCGCGCCGAGGAGGTCGCGCGCACGATCTCGTCCGAGGCCGGCAAGCCGATGAAGGCCGCGCGCATCGAGGCCGCGCGGGCGACGTCCACCTTCACGATGGCGGCCGTCGAAGCGCGCAAGCTCGCAGGCGACGTGGTGCCGATGGACGCCTCGCCGGCAGGAACCGGGAAGGTCGCCATGACGCTCCGCGTCCCGATCGGCGTCGTCGGTGCGATCTCCCCGTTCAACTTCCCCTTCAACCTCGTTGCCCACAAGATCGCGCCCGCCCTTGCCGCAGGTTGCGCAGTCGTCCTGAAGCCCGCGTCGCAGACCCCGTTGTCCGCGCTCCTGCTCGCGGAGCTCGAGACGGATGCCGGGTTGCCCGCAGGCTGGCTCAACGTCGTCTGCGGGTCGGCGGCCGAGATCGGAGACGTCCTCGTCGACGACGAGCGCGTCACCCTGATCACGTTCACCGGGTCGGCCGGCGTCGGTTGGAAGCTCCGCGAGCGGGCGCCGCGCAAGCGCGTGAACCTCGAGCTCGGCAACGCGACGCCGGTGATCGTCGCCGCGGACGCCGACCTCGACGACGCAGCCGCACGGCTCGCGGCGAATGCGTTCTCCTTCGCGGGCCAGAGCTGCATCTCGGTGCAGCGGATCTACGTGCACCGCTCGGCCTATGACGCGTTCCTCGAACGCTTCCTCCCGCGCGTCGACGCGCTCGTCGTCGGCGACCCGGCGGACGACGAGACCGATGTCGGCCCGCTGATCGCAGCGGGCGAGCGAGACCGAGTCCTCGAGTGGATCGACGAGGCGACGTCCCGTGGGGCGCGCGTGCTCACCGGCGGAACGCTCGAAGGCGAGCTCCTGCGGCCGACGGTCGTCGCGGACGCGCCCGCGGACGCGAAGGTCGCGTGCGAGGAGGTCTTCGGCCCACTCTGCACCGTGACCGCGTTCGATTCGCTCGACGAAGCCGTGGCCCTTGCGAACGGCACCCGCTACGGCCTCCAGGCCGGGATCTTCACGAGCGACCTCAAGGCCGCGCTCCACGCCGCGTCGCAGCTCGAGTTCGGCGGCGTCACCGTCAACGAGGCGCCGACGTTCCGCGCCGACCAGATGCCGTACGGAGGCGTCAAGGACTCCGGAAACACGCGCGAGGGACCTGCGTACGCGGTTCGAGAGATGACCGAAGAGCGTCTCGTCGTCCTGCAGCTCTAACGTGGCGGCGATGGCCGAGCAGCCCCAGACACCGATCGCACCCGGCAGCTACGCCGTCCCGCCGGCTCGCGAGCTCAAGCGCGAGCGGAAGGCTCTTCTCGAGGTGCGCGAGGAGCGCCTGCGAGACCTCGGCGGCCTCGCACTCGAGATGTACAAGCGCGACCGGTTCAACGCCGGCCTCGTCGTGGAGCGGTGCGCCGAGCTCGTCGCGATCGAGGCGCGCGTGCAGGAGATCGACTCGCTGCTCGACGGGACCGCCCGTATCCGACGCGGGGGAGGCGGCGCCGTCTGCATCTGCGGCGCGCCGATCCTCCTCGGGGCGCGCTTCTGCGCCAGCTGCGGTCGCGTGCTCGGGGGAAGCGCGCACGACGCGCGGCCGACCGGGTCGGACGCCGTCGGATGACGACCTGCCCGCGGTGCCGAGAGCCGCTCGCGGCGCGTCAGGAGTACTGCCTCCGGTGCGGCGCCCGGGTGGCGGGTGTGACGAGAGCCCACGGTTGGGGCTCGAGCTGGACGAAACGCTCGCTCGTCGCGGGACTCGCCGCGCTCGTGGCCGCGGTCGGTGCGATCGCCGCAACCGGGAGCGACGGCGGAGGTGCGACGATCGAGACGGCCATCGGCGGCTTCGCACAGGCGCCGAAGCCCTCCGACGGCGAGGCGCCGGAGAGCCCGTCCGGCGTCGCCGAGTGGCCGGTCGGCGAGGACGGCTGGACGATCGCGCTTGCATCATTGCCGCAGACCGGAGGGCGCGCGCCGGCGCTCGCACGAGCCCGGACCGCGCGGGCCAAGGGTCTGGCCGCGGTCGGCGTCCTCGACTCGTCGCGCTACGCGAGCCTGCACCCTGGCTACTGGATCGTCTTCTCCGGGATCTACGCGAGCGAAGCCGAGGCGACGAGCGCGCTCGAAGATGCGAGGCGCTACGCTCGCTCGGCGAGCGTCCGCCGCGTCGTGCCGTAACTCGTGTTGCCTTGCGGGGCGACTCGGAACCCCGACTTTGTAACACGGCCGAAAAGACGCTACACTGGCGAGGCGTCGCTTCGGCTTCGCGTGTTTTTCGCCCTGTACCGAGGAATTCGGGGAGATCGAGAAGGTTCTTTGGACGACCACGTCGCGCAGCTTCGCTCCTGTATGTATCAATACTCGCGAGCGATCTATCGCTCGATCAAGGACCTGATCGACCCGTACGCCTCGCGCGACGACCAGCTCGACTATCGACGTGCGGTGCTCGTCGAGTGCGAGCGCACGATGACGCGGCTCGCCGACGATCCTCACTATTTCGCACGCCCTGACCGTGCACTCTTCGCCGACATCCGGCGCTATTTCCCCATCAGGGCCCAGGCGCAGGTCGCCTGGTCGGTGCGTGAAGGCATCGGTGCAGCGACGTCGTTCATCGAGCAGCAAGTCGAGGCGGGGCTCCTCGACGGCGGCGTCGCCCGTTGCCACGCGACGACGCGCAAGGGAAAGGCCTGTCAGCGCACACCGCTGCCCGGCCGCGACTACTGCCCGTCGCACCAGCATCTCGAGCACGCGACGACGGTCGCCGCGTAGCCCGCGCCGGATCCTCGCGATCCACCAGCGAATTCCGGCGGCTCAGGAGGCGGCCTGTCTGTGGACACGAGCGTCTTCGATTCTCGCGCGATCGGGATCCCCGCTCGGGGATCCCGATCTTGCGCACAAGGTAGGCTCGTGGATCGATGTCGCACGACGCTGACAAGCTGATCCGCCAGCTGTCGCTGGTCGCCTTCCTCATGGCAGAGCGTCGCTTGCTGACCGCTCGTGACGTGAAGTCGAACGTCGAGGGGTACAGCGAGATGTCCGACGAGGCGTTCGCTCGCCGCTTCTACTCGGATCGCGCGGAGCTGACCGCGCTCGGCGTTCCGCTGCAGTCGCAGCGCGACGAGTTCACAGGTGAGGAGCTCTACACGCTGCGCTCGGAGAACTACTTCCTCGACAGGCTGGAGTTCGACGACGACGAGCTCGCGGCGCTCCAGACCGCTCTCTACTACCTCGAGGGCAAGTTCGCGTACGCGGAGCCGCTCCGTCTCGCACTGCAGAACCTCGCGCTCGGGCGGGCCGGGTTCCCCGAGCCGACGACCGAGACCGCCGAGCGCGTTCGTGTCAGCGCGCCCGACTACTCACCCGAGCTCGCCGGCCGACTGAACAAGCTCGAGTCGGCGATCTCGAAGCAGCGAACGGTGCGCTTCGGGTACTGGAGCCCGCGCCGTTCCCGGCCCGGCGAGCGCACCGTCAATCCGTATGCGCTTCGGCTGGACGACGGCAACTGGTACGTGATCGGCCACGACCTCGACCGCGACACGACGCGCACCTTCAAGGTTTCGCGCATCCGCGGCGACATCCGGTTCGCCACGCGCAGGGAACGCGACTTCCGGATTCCCGCCGACTTCGACGTCGAGCAGCACCGCATCCCACGGCCGTGGCAGATCGGCGAAGCCGTCGGCCGCGCGCGCATCGCCGTGTCCGAAGACACGGCGTGGTGGGTCGAGCGCACGCTGCGCGATGCCGGAGTCGTCGAGGACGGCGTCTTCGAGACGGAGTTCGCGAACGTCGACCTCCTCGCGGGCTGGGTCCTCCGGCAGAACGGACGGGCGGTTCCGCTGGAGCCGGACGAGCTGATCGAGTCGGTGAACGAGGCGCTCGACGTGCTCGAGGCCAACCACGACGGCGACGCACCCACCGTGGCCGGGCCGAAGCGGATCGATCCTCGGCAGCCGCTGCCCGAGCGCCCGGTCGGTCCGGTCGCGCCGGAGCGGTTCGGCGTGCTTCAGGCCCTCCTCGCTCATCTGCTGGCCGCCTGCGGCGACGAGCGGTCGGCGACGCTCTCCGCCGACGAGGTGGCAGGGCGATTCTCGATCCCCGTCGAGGAGCTCCAGGACCATCTCTCGCTCTTGAACCTCGTGAACTTCGGTGGAGGTTGCTACGCCGTGTACGCCGAGCACGACGGGGACGTCGTGCGCGTCGAGAAGGAGCTCTACGGCGACGTGTTCCGCCGGCCGCCGAAGCTCACACCGCTCGAGGCACGCGCGATCCGCCTTGCGATCGAGTACGTCGGGCCGACCATCGCCGCCGATGCGCATACACCACTGAAGCGCGTGCGAAAGAAGCTCGAGGAGACGTTCGGGCGCTTCGACCTCGCCGGGACGCCGCAGCCGAGCGACGCGTCCGCTGAGGAGTCGCTCGTCAAGGTGCTGAGCGAAGGAGCGGAGAAGCGGCGCGTCGTCGAGATCGAGTACCTCAAGGAGGGCGACGACTCCCCCAGCTCGCGACAGGTGGAGCCGTACACCATCGAGCGCGAGCTCCCCGTCTGGCGCGTCCATACCTGGGACCTCAGCGTCGACGGCGCCAGGACGTTCCGGCTCGATCGGATGCGCTCGGCCCGGATCACCGACGCTCACTTCGAAGCGCGCGACGGGTTCGACCCGTCGTACCTTCGCAACCCACGCGTCGCGCGCGTGCTGCACTCGCCGGCCGTCGCCCGCTGGAAGCTCGAGCGCGGAGCGCGGCCGCTCACCGACGGATCCGCGATCGCAGACGTGCCGTTCAAGACGGAGGAGTGGCTCCTCTCCGAGATCCTTGCCGACCGCGGCGAGACGACGGTTCTGGAACCGCAACGCGTGCGTGACGTGGTCGCGAAGCGAGCCCGACGCCTACAGCGTGAGCTCGGCCGGGTCCCCAGCAGACGCTGATCCTTAGCTAGTCGTCACAACATCGCGCCGAATGCGTCACGGCGCGGTTTTCGCCCGCTCTCACGCGCTACTGTTGCCTTATGAGCCAACGACGGAGGCGCATGCGACGACTCGACCGCCGTGGATACCTTCCGCCCCTCGCCGGGTTGGTCGTCGGCTGTGCTCTTGCCTCGCTCGCGGTTGCCCTCGGCGGGTCGGCAGTCGCCCAGCTCGCGCCCTCGGACGCACGAGCGGTCTTCGAGGCGACCCACGTGCCGCCGCTCCTCACTCTTCCGGGCGAGCGCGTTCGCCTCGTGTACGACGTCCACTGCGCCCGCGAGGGAGTCGACGACCCGGAGCGCGGGTGCGACGTCGGCGGCGCGCTCTTCGTCCGCTCGGGTGCGCGCGGCTCCTTCCAGGCGCTCCCGCTCGAACCGTCCTCGGACGACGGGCTGCGGCAGCTGACGGCCACGATGCCGACCGACGTCGCCGCGAGCCCCGACGGATTCGAGTACTACGCGGAGCTGCGAGCAGCCGGTCGCACCGAGGCTCTCCTCGTCCCCGCCGGCGGAGCCGACGCCCCTCACCGATCACTGCCTCTTCTCAGCCCCACAGTCGTCGCCCTGGGCGCGCACACCTTCGGCTCGACGACACGCGGGGCACGGATCGTCTCCGCACGTTGGGGAAACGGGCCCGCGAGCGTGGGCCTCGAGCAGGGCCGCAACCTTCCCGCGATCGGCGCCTCGGCCTTCGACGTGAGCGACGATGGAACCGTCCTCCTCCTCGACGAGGCCCACAGGCGCGCACTTCGGTTCGAGCCGAACGGCGTCGAGCCTGCCCGCGTGCCGCTCTCGATCGACGGACACCTCGCAGACATGACCGTCGATGACGACGGTTCGATCTACGTCCTCGAATCGGTTTCCGAGCCAGGCCGAGCCCCTCTCGTCCGACGATTCGACGACATGGGACGCGAGCTCGACGTCGTCGAGACAGCGGAGAGGATGCCGGCGCAGCTTCGTATCGGCCCCGATGGGCCTGTCGTTCTGCAGCATCCGTCACACCAGTGGATGCCCGTCGCCGGCGGAGGCGGACTGACGCCGCCGCGGGACCAGCGCCGGAAAGGGAAGGCCGGCCGTCCACTTCGCTCCGGCGCAGAGGTGGTCGTGCTCCGGCGAGGACGGCGAGATCCTCGCGGCGCTTGTCTCGAACGGTCGCGTGCAGTGGTCGTGGCGGATCACGAGCGACACTCCCCTGGCCGAGGTGCAGCTTGCGGAGGCGGTCGGGAAGCGTCTCGTGCTCGTCGCTCGCACCTTCACCGACAGTGCCGACGAGTTCGTCGTCCTCGTCCTCGATCGCCACGGGCTCGTGCAGCGCCTCTCGACACCGTCGGATGAGTGGGCCGAGGCGGCTCCGCTCGGGCGATTCCGCATCACGGGCAACAAGCTCTACCGTCTCGGGTCGAACGCGTCCGGCGCCTTCGTGGATCGCTACGACCTGGAGGCACGCTGATGTCCGGTGCGCGCTCGTTCGGCGTCGCACTCGTCGTGACCGTTTGCTTCGCTGCCGCGGGCACCGCCGCTGCGTACCACACGCGATTCGTCGCGGACAACTGCAACTACGCCGCGCCGACACCGACCGTCGTACATCACACGTGACGGCTCGGCTACCGTCGCGCTCCGCGCTCGCTTCGAGGGCTACCAGTGGGCCGGAGGCTGCTGGAACGACAACGATCGCGACGACTCGCCGAACGACCCGCACGAGGACCCTGCGACGGGCGGCGAGGGCGGCGACTGCTCGGGGTTCACCTTCAAGGTGTGGCGCGAGTCGCTGAGCCAGTCGGACGCCGGCTTCCAGCAGTGGGGAATGCTTCGCAACGTCCACGGTCCGTACACCGCCGCAGCCTTCAAGGTCGGGGCGGGAGCGCCGAACGTGACCGTGCCGAAGTCGGCGCTCATCAGGATGGACGCCCTCGCAAGTGACGGTCACATCGGGTTGATCTACGCGACGAATCCCGATGGAACGGACCAGATCATCGAGGCGAAGGGCGAGAACTACGGCACGAACATCTGGACTCGGGCATACCGCGGGAGCTCGAGCTACAGCGGCGTGAGGAGAACGGGCTGGAGCTCGTGACGTGGGCGGGGCTCGCACGACGACGCTCGCGTTGCTCGTCGTGGTTGCCGCAGGCGGTTGCACCGGAGGAGGCCACCCGCCTGACGAGCTCGTCGACGGCACGCGGGCCGAAGCTCCCGCCGTCCCGCTCGAGGCCCCGACGCCGCAAGTCCTGACGAAGGCGTCGGTCGTGTCGACACAGTACGCCCGCACGGAAACGGCCGTCCGACGATGCCTCGCGGCGGCGCGTGATCACACGCCGAGCGGACCGGCCGTCCTCCGGATCGGAGCGAGCGGGGTGAGCGTCACCTTTCGAACCGCCTCGGGGAGGGCGCTTCTCGCGTGTGACGGCATCGACCCGACGGGCGCCTCGTGGTGCGGGCGCGCGTACGGGCGTCTCGAGCGAGGTCGACTCCACGACCCCCGGCTCGACCTGGTCGGATGCACGTCGGCAGCGGGAAACCCGGTCGCCTTCGCCTGGTTCGAGCCCGGCCGCAGCACGTCGTACCTTGCAGTCCGGCAGCGGGGGTTCGTCGAGGTCTATCCCGCCGCGGGAGGAGTACCGATCCGCATCAGCACGACGACGGGCATCTCTCCGGAGGGCCCCGGCGCCTCCTTCGAGGTCTCGGAGCACGACCGAGGCGGCGCGTTGCTGCGGTCGTCGACGTTCGAGACGCGTGTCGCCGGTTAGGACTCGCGGAGTGGCAAGGACAAGGTGAACGTCGCTCCGGTACCGGCTGAGGATGCGACGGACAACGAGCCCCCGTGCCCCTCGGCGATTGCTCGGGCGAGTGAGAGGCCGAGGCCGGCGCCGGGCGCTGCATCGGGCTCGAGCCGGACGCGCGGCTCGAAGATCCGTTCGAGCTCCTCGGGCGGGATCCCGCCGCCGGTGTCGGAGACCGCGATCCGCACCATCGTGTCGGCAGTCACCGCGATGGACACCGGGTCGTCGGAAGAACCATGGACGAGTGCGTTGGCGATCAGGTTGTCGAGAGCCTGCGCGAGGCGCGAGGGGTCGCCCCGCACTGCCGGCACATCGGTCGGCGTCGTCACGTGGACCGCCGCTCCACGGAGCCTGGCTGCCGCGACCACGTCTTCGACGAGGCGCAGCGGATCGACCGGCTCGAGGCGGATCGACGCGACCGAGACGTCGGCGACGATTCGCTCGATCCCTTGGCAGGCGAGTACGGCGAGCCGGATGAGCGTGCGCCGCCCCTGGGCGTCGAGCTCGCCTTCGACGAGCGTCTCGGCGATCGCCGACAACGCGGCGACCGGACTTCGAACCTCGTGCACGAGCACGGCGAGGCGCTCCTTGTCGAGGCCCGGAGTCATGCCCCCCGCTCCGCCATCCGCCCGAGGGCCCAGGTCGCCGTCTCCGACAGGACCGCATCGGATGACCCCGCGTACCGCTCCACGGCCGGCCTGAGCGCCGCAGTGCCGACGTTCCCGGCGGCGACGAGCGCGTTGCGACGCAGCCAACGTCCGTCGTTCCGAGGCACGTACAGCCGGTCGAACTCCGCGACGAGCTCGTCGGGGTCGCGTTCGAGCCAGTCGGAGAGCCTAACGAGGGGCTGGACGTCGGGTCGCGCAGCGCCCCGACGTCGCTTCTCGACGCCACGGTTCCACGGACACACCTCCTGACAGATGTCACAGCCGTAGACCATGTCGCCCATCTCCCCCCGGAATGACTCCGGGATCGCAGCCGGCGCCTGCGACCAGTACGAGAGGCACTTGGTCGCGTCGAGCGTGCCCGGCTCGTCGAGCGCTCCGGTCGGGCACGCGTCGATGCAAAGCCGGCACTGCCCGCAGTCGAGATCGAGCGGAGGCGAAGAGCTCGATCTCGACGTCCGTGACGACGACACCCACGACCACCCATGAGCCGTGCCGGTGCGTGATCGCCATCGTGTTCTTCCCGTAGAAGGCGATGCCGGCACGCACCGCCGCGGCCCGATCGACGTGATCGTTGTCATCGACGAGGACGCGGTAGGACCCACCGAGACGACGTCCGAGCGCGTCGAGGCGGCTTCGGAGAATCGCGTACTCGTCGCGCCACGTGTATCGCGGTAGTCGCCCCTCGTCGAGTCCGACCTCCGGTACGTCTCTCGCGTAGCACAGCGCCGCGGCGACCACCGATCTCGCGCCTTCGAGCAGGTCCTCCGGATGGCACGAGATCTCCGGTCTGGCCATCGTGAACCGCATGTCCGCGAAGAGCCCTCGCTCCCGTCGCTCGCGGATGTGCTCCTCCGTGTCGATGTACGCTTCGGCGGGAGTCGCTCCGACCGCGTCGAGGCCGAGCTCCGCACCTAGCTCGTTCAGCTCGGCGGCGGTCATGAGAGGATTCTGCATCGTGAAGGCGATCCGCATCCACGAGGACGGCGGCCCGGAGGTGCTTCGATACGAGGACGTCGTCGATCCCGAGCCGGGACCCGGTGAGGTCCTCGTGTCGTTGCGCGCTGCGGGTCTCAATCACCTCGACATCTGGGTGCGCAAGGGACTTCCGTCGGTGCCGAAGCCGCGCATCCTCGGTGCGGACGGCGCTGGTGTCGTGGCGAGCCTCGGAGAGGGCGTCGACACGTTCGCCGTCGGTGATCGGGTGGTGATCAACCCGGGCATCCCGCACGGAGACCGCATCACGGTGATCGGTGAGCACACCGACGGGACGTGTTGCGAGCTCAAGGGGATTCCCGTGTCGCAGCTCTATCCGCTCGACAACGCCTTGACGTACGAGGAAGGAGCGGCGTTCCCGCTCACCTTCGAGACCGCGTACCGCATGCTGGTCACGAAAGCCGAGGTCGAGAGGGGCGAGTGGGTGCTGATCTGGGGGATCGGCGGTGGCGTGGCGCTCGCGGCATTCGAGATCTGTCGTGCGCTCGGCGCGCGCGTGATCGTCACGTCGTCGAGCGACGAGAAGCTCGAGCGGGCACGCGCGCTCGGCGCGGACGTCGCCGTGAACCACGCGGACGGGGACGTCGTCCAGGCCGTCAAGGACGCAACCGAGGGCCGCGGCGCCGACGTAGTCGTCGAGACCGTCGGAGAGGCCACGTGGGAGCGCTCACTCGGAGCGGCCGCCCAGGAGGGCCGGATCGTAGTCTGCGGCGCCACCTCTGGCCACAGCCCGCCGGCCCGTCTCTACCGGCTCTGGTGGAAACAGCTCGTGATCTACGGGTCGACGATGGGTTCGCCGGCGGACTTCGAGGGTGCCTACGACCTCGTGCGCACCGGCCGCGCGCGCGTCCACGTCGACAGCACGTTCCCGCTCGCGGACGCCGCCCGTGCGCACGAGCGCCTCGAGTCGGGCGCGCAGTTCGGGAAGGTCGTCCTCTCGATCCCGGGTTAGGACCGCCCGCCGTGGCTTGACGGATCGAACCACGCTTATCTTGGCTGCGCCCAGTCACCGTCTTGGTGGGAGGCCCCGATGATCCCGGCTGCGTGGCGGCACTAGGCAGGCGGACACGCAGGTCTCCGCTGGCTCAGCCGTTGAGGGTTCCCGTGCGCGCAATCTCGAGGTCGGCGATCGCCTTGCCGAACGTGTGCCAGTCCCCGGCGGACATTCCCGTTTCAGCGAGGTAGACCGAGAATCCGACTGTGCCTGCTTCGTCGAGTAGAGCGGCGTAGCGCTCCGCGCTCGCGACGCCCCGACTCGCGTACATGCCGACCGTCGGATGCACCGCTTCGGCAGGGAAAAAGCCGGCGGCTCCCTCTGCACACGCGGCCGGCGACGCGGCGCTTCCGAGATCGTTGACATACGCCTGTGGGAGGAACGCGAATCCGGAATCGTTCCAGGCTCTCCAGTCGATGTCCTGCCTGTCTGCCCGAGAGTAGGAGGAGAGTGCGGCGGGCATGTCCGGCTCGAGCGCGCGGAACCGCTCGACAAATCGCTGCGAGCGTCCGAAGCGCTCACTGCTCGAACCGTCGTCGTTGCTGAACTTGTACTCCACCTCGGCGTTCGCGATGTAGAAGTCGAGCCCGTCGTAGTCGAGCAACTGGTGTGCCAGGTCAGCCTCGCGTTCGGGTTCCGTGCGCAGGACTCCCCAACCTCCGACCGACAAGCCACTCGCCGCACGGAAGCGCCGGACCCAGTCTCCCTCGATCGGATCGACGCTGAGACCGTCGTGGATGAGCACCGCCACCCAGGAGAAACCGCTGTCACGGAGCTGCGACCCGAGAGCCTCAGGCGCGACGGCGGTCTCATGCCAGATGAAAGCTCCGGCGCCCGCCCATGGCATTCGTGCAAGTGGAGTGCCCAGTTCCGCCTGTGTCGTCGGGTGCTCCGGCGCCGGCACGTCGGGAAAAGCCGGCACGGGCGATGTCGACGAAGCCGGTTCGGCTAGCAGCTGAACAGGAGACTCTCGAGGCACGGGAGCAGGTTGCGGGGAGGGCGGGGTCGGCGCTGCTGCTGGTGCTGCACACGCGTCGGGCGCGCCAATGAGGGAGACCGACTCGGAATGACTTCCAGCCGAGTCGAGCGCCTCGATCCCAAGCGTGTAGGCCGTGTCGCAGGAAAGCCCAGTGAACGTGTAGGTCGTCTCCGCGGTCGATGCCACGCTCTGGCCGTCCCTGAAGAGCGCAAACTCGTGGGTGGGGCGACCGTGGCCTGGGTTCCACGTCATCGTGAGACTCGTCGACGAGGCGCCGACGATCTCGAGGTTGGTCGGAGGACTCGCCGCTTTGTGATCCGCGCCCGAGCGACCCACCGCCGGCACAAGAAGGGCACCTGCGGCAAGGACCGTCGATGTGGTTCGGAGTAGGCGCCGTCGACGGTCCGTGGTGACGGTGGAGTTCAACATGCTTCCGAAACTGCGTCGACTCTCCTCCCGGCCATGCGTGCCCCCCAGAAGGGGTATCTATCCCTCGCACGCGCGAGGTCTGGCCTGCACTGGACAGGTCAAAGGGTGGAGCGCACGTCGTCGGAAACGGGTTCTACAACGCGCTCTGGAGTCCGGTTGGACGACCTTCCTGTAGTGCGCCTACCAGCACCCGGCGAAGCCTGGCGCTGTCGAACACGCCTATCTCGGGGGCGATCGTCTCAACTCGCGCGGCGGCGCGTTCGCACGCCCCGTCCCCGGCGCATACTCGCCTACTGATCTAGGCGCAACCCCTTAGCCGAAGCCGAGGATGAACTTCGCGTCGTCCGACATGCGGTCACATTTGGGCCTTGAGCTCGAATCGCACGGTTGAGCGGAATCCCCTGCGCGTGAACCAAAACGGCGACTCGAGCGGATCGCTTGATGTGCGGTTGTGTGCGACTGTGGGGGCACGTTTGTACCCGCCGTGTACCCGCACCCGCTGTCGTCGGACACGTTCTCCCGCGACGCACACTGAGGCTGCGGCGGGGCGAGCCGGGCCGAAGCTGGGACCGGAACGTCCCCGTAGGCTAGGTTCCATAGTGGCCCACCCACCCAATAGATTAGAGAGGGCCGAGTCTGCGCTAGCCCCCGGCCCTGTGATGAATCGGTGCCGAACTCCTCTTGGTCAGACGCGTATGCGCGCCCGAAGACTCGACGTCTCGGCGCGGTTACTCGTCGGCTTGCTCTTCATACTCGGCGATCTCGATCGCGACCTCAAGCACATCGACGATCTTGCCCGTCGCCGATGCGATTCGCGCCGTGCCGACGATGGGTGCGATAGCGGCCAAGACGCCTCGGACCTGCTCGGCGTCGATACCGATCTCGCTCGCCGCGCCGAGGTTCAGGGCATAGGAGACGGTTGGCGCGTCGATTGCGGCAAGGGCCGCAATGCGAACGAGCATGAGAGACTCGGGATCGAGACTCGATGCTGCGAGCGAGTCCGCGGTCATGCTCTCCAACAGGTCGAGGACCGGTGTCTCGCTGGTCGATCCGGCCATAGTTCCCTTCCTTTCGTTCGAGGGTGCAGGTCGGGAGTAAGGCGACGGGCCACGGTTTGCCTGCCAGGGGGTCGGGCATTCCCGATTGCCTGACCCGCGCCCGTCGCCTCCGGCTTCCATTCTGGCACTTCGGGAGCCCCGCCGCTGGGGTGGGTGGGACCTATGACAGCCGGCTAGTACGGACGAATAGAACCCCACATGGCGATCGCGCCGACACCGCTCGCGAGCGACGACTCCGTCACCTAGTCCCACGCGGCACTTGGCAAGAACTGTGCGCGAGGCGCTCGTCACCGCTCGAGTCAAGTCCGGACCGGGGCCGCTGGCGGCGCTGCTCGAGGTTGCGATCGCCAGGATGCCCGCGACTTACGGATACCGCCGGCGACGAGGCCAGCTCATGCCGAGTTGCGGCGGGTCGCCGAGCACGGTTAGCTAGAGCGCGTGCAGGCATCGTCCTTGGAGGGCTGGCGCGGCTGGGCAGGGCGTGTCGCGCGGGTCGGCGTGCTCCCGACGGACTCTCGCGATGAAGCTCTCCGCAAGGAGACTCTCGTCCTCTTCACCAGTTTCACCGCGCTCGTTTCGTGCGTGTGGGTCGGGACGTACTGGGCACTGGGTCTCTACACGTCGGCCGCCATCCCATTCGCCTACCAGGTTGTGTGCGTTGCCAATCTCGCCCTCTTCGCGAAGACGAAGGGCTACCGCTTCTTCCGAACCTCCCAGCTCGCGCTCGGGCTCGTGCTGCCTTTCCTCCTTCAGCTGAGCCTGGGCGGGTTCCTCCCTTCAAGCGGAATCGTGTTGTGGTCGTTCACCGCTCCACTCGGTGCGCTGCTGTTCTCAAGCCCCGGAATGCGACCCGCTGGTTCATGGCCTTTCTCGGCGTCATCGGTCTCTCGGCCGCGCTCGAGCCGCTGCTTACCCCCGCCGAGATCCCGCACGGGATCGTGGTCGCTTTCTTCGCCCTCAACATCCTTGGCGTCACGGCGACGTCCTACCTCCTGCTGCACTACTTCGTCCGCGAGCGCGACCGCGCAGCCTCGGTCATCGCCGCCGAACGCGAGCGCTCGGAGCGACTCTTGCTAAACGTCTTGCCCGAGCCGATCGCTGAGCGGCTGAAGGCTGGCGAGTCGCCGATCGCGGATCGCGCGTCCGATGTGGGCGTCCTGTTCGCGGACATCGTCGGATTCACACCACTGTCGGAGACGATGCGCCCGGAGGAGCTCGTCGAGGTCTTGGATGGGGTGTTCACCCTCTTCGACGGTCTCGTCGCGGAGCATGGGTTGGAGAAGATTAAGACGATCGGAGATGCCTACATGGTTGCCTCCGGCCTACTCGGCCAAGGCACAGGTCATGCCGAGGATCTGGCCACGGTGGCGCTGGAGATGCAGGCGGCGATCGCGCGTAGGCTCCCACTCGAAGTCCGTATCGGAATAGACATCGGCCCCGTCGTCGCAGGCGTAATCGGACACCAGAAGTTCTCTATGACTTGTGGGGCGATACCGTCAACACCGCCGGCCGAATGGAATCTCATGGAATGCCCGGCGCGATCCAGGTAACCGAGCGGGCATACCTTCGCCTCGCGCCGGCATTCGCGTTCGAGGAGAGGGGAATCATCGAGGTCAAGGGGAAAGGCCCAATGCGGACCTATCTCCTCGTCGCTTCAGGGAACGAAGCGACTGCCGACGCGGCAATCGCTTTGAGCTAGACGACCGCGCATTTCTCGCTCACCGCGGCCGCGCGCGCGGCAGGGGCGAAGCGATGGACGGGTCTCGCTCGACCAGGATGACACGATCGCTTGCTTCGAGCTAGCGCCGGAACGGGTGCACGGCGACATCGCCCACTATTTGGCTTGGTTAAGCCACAAACAGCGTGCCACAGAGGATGCCAATATGTGCCGATGACGGCACTCCTGCGCCGAATCGGCTTGAACGCTCGGCTTGCGAGCAACGGGGATGCCGTTCATGGCGCCCGAGGGTGCGGCACAAAGGGTCGAGGAGCGTACCGCGCAACATCTGCCGTGAGCTCGTACGGCGGCCATCGAGACGGTCGATACTGATGCACAGTGGCCATGTACCGCCTCCACGACACGACCGGCGACGACCTCGGCTTCCTCGAGCACCCGGCGCCGAACGTCGAGCCGGGTCACGTGGTCGTGACTCCCGACGGGCGAGAGGCGCTCGTCACCGCTCGGGTCGAGGCCGATGCGGGACCGCTGTCGGCACTGCTCGAGGTGGCGATTGCACCAACGCCGCTGACGAGCGACGACTCCATCGCCTAGTCCGAGTTCGCATCCATTCCTCGGTTGCCCGAGGGGATCGCAACGTGCCGGTGAGCAGCGATCTAATGCGACCCAGACCTTTGCGAGCCGTCAGTTGCGGTCGCGTCACTGCTAGCGCCCACGGCGAACCTCAGCCGCCACGCTGCGATCGACGAGCGGGCTCCTGACGAGGAAGTATCGACGAGGCGAGCCCACGCCGAGGGCACGAGCCGGCCGGCGAGATCGAGGACGAGCGCTTCGACCGGGTCGAGGCGTTCGCCGCGTTCGCCGAGGAGCGCGGCCAGCGCGGGGTCGGGCCCTCTGGCATGACCCCGCGCCGCGTCAATCCCTGCCGCCGTCTCGATCGTTCGACGAGTCCGCGTCCGCCTTGGACGAGACCACGTTGAACGACTTGTCGAGCTGCACATCGACCTGGCGGCCGCCGGCGAGTGTCACCTCGACCTCGTAGTACGAGTCCTCGTCTCCGACCTCCGTCTCGGTCACCCGTCCGCCACCGGTCTCGGCGAGCGCTGCCTCTGACGCACGGGCGAGCGCCGTGCCCGTGATCGGCGCCTCCCGGTCGTCGAGGCTTCCGCGCGCTGCGAGAGCGATGCCCGCGGTCGCGATCAGGACGGCCGTCACCAGAACGACGATTAGTGCGACACGCTTCATCAGGCTCCTTTCGTCGGCGACTACTGCCTCCACGGTACGAGCCTCGGATGAGACAAGCGTGAAACCGGCTCTCATTCGGCTCTCATCTAAATCGTGAGAATGAGCACGTCGATGCGCATCCTGGTCGTCGAGGACGAGCTGAAGATGGCGAGTCTCCTCCGGCGCGGCCTCGCCGAGGAGGGCCACGCGGTCGACATCGCGCAGACCGGCGACGACGCGCTCTGGATGGCCGGAGCGGCGGAGTACGACGCGATCGTGCTCGACCTCATGCTGCCCGGCGTCGACGGCATCGAGGTGTGCCAGCGCCTTCGTGAGAGCGGTCTCTGGACGCCCGTCCTCATGCTCACCGCGCGCGACGCGGTCGACGCCCGGGTCGCCGGCCTTGATGCAGGTGCCGACGACTATCTCGCCAAGCCGTTCTCGTTCGCGGAGCTGCTGGCGAGGCTACGCGCGCTCGTCCGTCGGGGCGGCGTCGAGCGGCCTGCGGTTCTCGAGGTTGGCGACCTGCGGCTCGACCCGGCGACGCGCCAGGTCTGGCGTGGGCCAACCGAGATCGCGCTCTCGGCGAAGGAGTTCGCGCTCCTCGAGACCTTCATGCGTCGGCCGGGGCAGGTTCTGTCGCGCTACCAGCTGCTCGAGCACGCCTGGGACTACGCCTACGAGAATCGCTCGAATGTCGTCGACGTGTACGTGCGGTACCTGCGCGACAAGGTCGACCGCCCGTTTGGCTGCGCCTCCCTCGAGACCGTGCGCGGCGCGGGGTACCGCCTACGGAGTGAGGGCCGCTCGTGAGCAGGCTGCCGATTCGCGTGCGCCTCACGCTCGCCTTCGTACTCGTGATGGCCATCGTCTTCGCCGCAGTCGGTGCGCTTCTCTACATCCGCCTGGGCGACACGCTCGACGAGCGCATCGCCGACGGTCTCGAGACGAGATCGGTCGCGCTCGCGGCGACGCTCGACGCAGGTTCAGCAGCGGTCGCCACTGAGGAGGGGGTCGCTCAGGTGCTCGGTGCAGACGGCTCGGTCGTGAGTGCGAGTGGCACGGCCGCAGAACGACCGCTCCTCTCGAACGAGCAGCTCGAACGCGCGCGGACGGGCTCGATCTCGTTCGATCGGAAGATCGCGAGCGAGGAAGCAGACGTCCCGTTCAGGCTCCTCGCACGGCCGGTCGGGACACACGTGATTGTTGCCGGCGAGCCGCTCGACGATCGCGACGAGGCCCTCGCGGGCCTGCTCGCCCAGCTCCTCGTCGTGCTGCCGATCGCCCTCCTCGTCTCGTCCGCGATCGGATACGTCGTCGCAGGCGCGGCGCTGCGCCCGGTCGACGCGATGAGAGCGCGAGCAATGGAGATCTCCGCGGACACACCCAAGCAGCGGTTGCCGCTTCCGCGGGCGCACGACGAGGTCTACCGACTGGGCGAAACGCTCAACGAGATGCTCGAGCGGCTGGATGCCGGGCTTGCGCGCGAGCGCCGGTTCGTCGCGGACGCGAGCCACGACCTTCGGACGCCGCTCGCAACGCTGCGCACCGAGCTGGAGCTCGCGACCCGGCGCCCTCGCAGCGCCGAGGAGCTCGGCGCTGCGCTCGCGTCCGCTCGGGAGGAGGTCGACCGGCTGGTGCGACTCGCCGAGGACCTGCTGACGCTCGCACGAACGGACGAGGGGCGCATGGAACTAAAGCTTGAGTGTCATGACGTCCGCGAGGTGCTCGAGGCTGTCGCGGAGCGCGACGGCGCACGTGCGCGCGCGGTCGGCCGGTCGATTGAGGTCTCCGCCTCGGTCGACGCGACCCTAACGGGGGACCGGATGCGGCTCGAGCAAGCTCTCGGAAACCTCGTCGACAACTCCCTCCGCCACGGCTCGGGCACCGTCCGGCTCGACGCACGTGTCGAGAACGGTCGGGTCGAGCTGTCGGTCTCCGACGAGGGCGTGGGGTTTCCCCCGGGGTTCCTCCCGCATGCGCTCGAGCGCTTCAGCCGAGCCGAGGCGTCGCGTGCCGGCAGCGGTACCGGCCTCGGCCTCGCCATCGTCGACGCTGTCGCTCGCGCGCACGGCGGGAGTGCGATCGCGACGAACGCCGTGGGGGGCGGCGCACGGGTCACGCTGGCCATCCCGCTCGCTGGCGCGTGAAGCGCACGAGCTCCTCGCGGTCGCTGCCGCCCGACACGCCGATAGCAGCGTGCGATCGGCGCGAGCACGCTCGTTAGTACAGACGAATAGAAACCCACTTTCGGTCTGTCCGGCCGAGTCATCCTGCGCGCCGACCTCGAGCGCGTTGTGATCCACACAGGCCGAACCGTGGAGCCCTGCGGCGCTCAAGCCCGCCCGGCTACTTGCTTAGGTCATCCCCCGCCATTCCCGCCACCGCTCATCCCAATCTCAGCGCCCGCATGGTCTCTCCCCGCCGCTCCGATCCCCGCCGCTCCGGTCGGCCCTCCCGTGTGGCGAAGCTTCCCGCAGCGCGCGCAGAGCGTGATCAATGCGCCGGGGGCTTCGCTCGTCTCCCAAGCGTGCTTGCCGATGAGGCAGCTAAGCCGTCCAAGCACACGAGTCATGCCGAGAAGTCTTCTGCCCTTCGGATGGGCTGTCAACCGAGTCCGGACGGCGGGCCGGGTAGCTCAGGAAAGTTCCCAAGGCGGACCCGGAACGTCCGGGTGAGCAACGATCTAATGCAACCCAGACCTGTCCGCTCGAGCCACTAGCCACCACCCTCCCTCCGGTGTAACCATTCCAGCGTGGTCGGCGTCCCGGTCCGCGTTCACGGTCGGACGATGTGCTCTCCTCGTCCGGCGGCAGCTACGTGCGGATCGAGGAGCCAAGCAGGACTGAACCAGACAGCAACCACGGGAGGACGGAAAGGAGCCCTGATGCGAGCAGTCATTCCGACCGCGATCGTGGCGGCGCTCATCGCGGTGGCACCGGCCGCTGCCACGACGAGCACGTCCGCGACGACGGCGAGCGTGGTCGACACGACGTCGTGGTGTAAGGCCGTCATCGACGCGAACACGAGGGCCGGGACGATGAAGAACAAGCGCTTCCTTGCCCCCAGCAAGATCACGCCGGTCATGTGGAAGAAGGTCGTCGACGTGGCCGTCGCCAACGGCGGCAAGTTCATCGCGCTCGCGCCGAGCTCGATCAAGACGGCGGTCAGGCATCAGATCGCGTACTTCAAGAACATCAAGGCACGCAACTACTCGAGGACCACGCCGCTCGCGCCGATGACGCTGGCCGACGTCAAGAAGATCACGGACTTCGAGCGCACCAAGTGTGGGATCACGTTCGCCACCTGAGCGAGAAGCAGTGGCTGACAGAAAGGACGAGCTACCCGCGGATCGAGGAGCTCGAGCTGGGCTGCCAGGCGCGGCCTAGTTGCTTTTCTAGGGACACTTTTCTTGCTCGGTGCGGTGCTCCGCGTAGACGCTGAGCACGCGGTCAGGTAAGCGCGAGTGTGCGGGGATGTCACCCGAGCTAGACGAGCCTGGAGAATGGCAGCTGATGGCAACTGTGCAGGAGTACCTCGACGCGTACGACCGGCAGCTTCGTGCGGACGCCGAAACCCCGAGTGCAGTGGCCGTGACGCGCCTCGGCCCGCTGAGGCTCGTGACGTTCGCGGGCGGTCGGGGTTTCGTCACCTACCGGGACCTCGCAGGTGCGGATGGCGCGGTGATCGCCCGGTGGGTGGAGGGCGCTCTTGCGCACTACCGTGAGGATCCTGGGATAACCCGCGTCGAGTGGAAGACGCGCGCGCACGATCGCGCGCCGGCGCTTCACGACGCGCTCGTGCGAAATGGGTTCGTGCCCGGGGAGCCGGAGTCGATCATGATCGGCGAAGCCGCTCTCCTAGCGGTTGACGTTCCATTGCCGACGGGGATCCACCTCCGGCGGGTCACGAGCGAGCCGGACGTCCGCGCGCTCAGTGCGATGCAGGAAGAGGCCTTCGGGGGCGGGTTCGCCCAAGAGATGGCAGATGCGCTACTCCGAAGACTGGGGTTCGGGGATGGGATGGAACTCTGGGTGGCAGAGGCCGACGGAGAGATCGTCAGCTCCGGCCGCCTGGAGCCGGTGCCCGGAACGGAGTTCGCCGGGATCTGGGGCGGCGCCACACGACCGGAATGGCGTGGTCGCGGGCTCTACCGAGCGCTCACGGCGGCCCGTGCACGATCAGCGCTTGGGCTTGGCAAAAGGCTGATCCACAGCGACTCGACCGAAGACTCGCGCCCGATCCTCGAACGAGCGGGACTAGTCAAGGTCTCGACGACGACGCCCTACCTGTGGGTCGCCGGCGGGTAGGAGTTGTCGGGCCAGAACGCCCCAGATACTTGTCTTGATGCCCGGACGAAGGTGTTTCCGACTTCTACTTCGAAGATGCCGAGGAACTCGCGAGACCGATCCGCGACGGGTTAGCGGCATGGGCCGAGGAGAACGCAGATCGCCTGCGCGGGGTCCGTCCTAAGCGCCTCGGTGTGCGCGACCGCTTGGAGGAGACGCTCCGACTCCTGCTCGTGCTCGCCGACGACGCCGGGGAGGAATGGCACAAGCGCGGACGAGAAGCACTCCGAGAGATCGCGCAGGGCGCGGTCATCGAGTCGGAGTCGTCGCGGGTCAGGTGTGGTCTCGGAGTTGTCGTCTGCACCGACAACGCACGCCCGACGCGCCACAACTCTATGCCGCTCTCGCCCCGAGCAGGCGTTCCCGCTCCGCGGCGATGCGCTCGATCGAGGCGGGGGCGGGGCTGAACTAAGGCCGGGAGCCCGCCCTACTCTTGGATGTTCGTGTTGCCGTACTCGTCAATCGAGATGACCTCGCGCTGCTCTCCCTTGTGGATGATTACGAGCGCGATCCAGACGATGACCCAGAGGCCGCGCAGGAGGGCGGACCATGGACGCAAACGTGGGAGACAAAATCGTCGTCGAGTCGGAGCGAGCAGCTCAGTCGGGGAAGACGGGCGTCATCGAGGAGGTTCTGTCTCAGGATCCGCAGCGCTTCCGTGTCCTGTGGGACGACGGACGCACGAGCATCTTCGCTCCCTCGACTGGTGTCGCGAGGATCGAGCGGCGCAAGAAAGCGCGCGTAAAGGCCTGACCCGCGGGTAGCCTGGAAGAGCTACCTCGACGGCGGCGAACTCCTCGCTGATCCGCCGCTATGACTCGCGTCATATCCCTGTCTCCGTTCGTCGGCTCCTCGCAGCGGCCGGGTTACGCTGGTGGCCTGATGCCGGAAATGGAGGACGCTCACCGCCCGGGCGGAGCGGTCTTCGGCACGGGCACGCTCCTCGAGGGCGGCGCCGAGCTCGACCGGGATGGATGCGGTAACGCGCGGCATGGTGCTGCGCCTATCGGCTCGATGATGGGCGCATTGACGTCCGGATCCTGAGTGCACTCCCGGGGGTGGTGGTAGCCCTCGCGTGCCTCTCGGCTAGTGCTCAGTCGTACGATGTCGGCGTCAGGCAGATGGGTGCTCAGGTTCCAGTGGTGGGTCGCGACGAGGAACTTACCGCCATCGGTGCGTTCCTCGAATCGGTTGGCGACGGTCCGGCTGCGCTGGTTCTCGAAGGAGACCCGGGCGCCGGGAAGACGACGCTCTGGCGCGCGGGCGTAGATCTCGCTCGCGCTCGGGGCTGTCGCGTGCTCGCCTGCAGTCCGAGCGGAGCCGAGGCGACGTTCTCGTTCTCCGCGCTTCGTGACTTGCTCGACACGGCTTTCGACGACGCCGCGGACGAACTTCCCGTGCCCCAGCGACACGCCCTTGCCATGGCTCTCTTACGTGACGAGGCCCCTGGCAATCCACCGCCACAGGGCGCGATCGCCGCGGCGGTGGTCGGCCTGCTGCTCCGACTCGCGCGGGAGGCTCCGCTCCTCGTCGCCGTGGACGACGTCCAATGGCTCGATGCTCCGTCCGCCGGGATCGTCGAGTTCGCAGGACGACGCTTGGGCGAATCGCCCATCGGCCTCTTCGTCGCACGGCGAGTGAACGGACGGAGTATGCCGCTCGCACTCGATCGTGCCTTTGAGGAGCGGCTGAGCATCGTCCCCGTCGGCCCGCTTAGCCTAGGGGCGCTTCATCGCATGCTGCGCGACCGCCTCGAGGTCGGGTTCTCGCGGCCGATGCTGCGCCGGATTCACGAGGCGTCCGGCGGCAACCCGTACTTCGCGCTCGAGATCGGCCGACTTACGAGACGCAGATGTACGACGTCGACCCGGCTCGTCCGCTTCCCGTTCCCGAGGACCTGGCCGAGCTGCTCGGGATCCGCCTGGCGATGCTGTCGCCCCAGGCGCGGCACGTTGCCCTTGCAGCGGCCGCGCTCCATGAACCAACCGTCGCGGTGCTCGAGCGCGCTCTCGACGGAAATCTGACGGCGATGCTCGAGGAACTGGCGAGGGCAGATGTGCTCGAGCTCGACGGAGATCGAATCCGCTTCACCCATCCGCTGCTCGCGGCGACCGCCTACGGGTCGGCGCAAGCGGACGAGTTGAGGGCGCTGCACCGATGTCTCGCTGAGGCTGTCGACAGCGTCGAGGAGCACGCCCGTCATCTGGCACTCGGAGCAGACAGTCCCGATCGGGAGATCGCGGGCGTGCTCGACGAAGCCGCGCGCCGGGCCAGCGCGCGAGGCGCATCCGCGGCGGCTGCCGAGCTCGCCGAGGAGGCCGTCCGATTGACCCCGGCCGATCAGCCCGGGGACGCGCTGCAAAGGACCATCGACTCAGCGGGCCATCACTTCGAGGCAGGCGACCCGAGTCGTGCACGACGCGTCCTCGACGATGCGGTCGAAGCTGCCCCTCCTGGCCCCGCGCGCGCAGAGGCTCTCTGGCGACTGGCCCGCGTTCACGTCTTCGAGGCTGACCACCGGATTGCGTTGGGTCTCTATAGCCAGGCGCTTGCCGAAGCGGGTGACCGCGTGGAGGTGAAGCTCGAGGCCGAGGCCGGGATTGCCGTAGCGATGATGCGGATGCTCGAGGATCTCCCGGCGGCCGTGCAGCATGCATGTGCCGCAGTAGAGCTCGCGGAGGCCCTTGGGGTCACACAGATGCTCCCGGAGTACCTCGCGAGGCAGGCGCTGATCGAGGGCCTCCTCGGCCGACCCGGGCGGTCGCGATCGCTCGTCGCGCCGCCCAGCTCGAGGAGCGCGCCTCCGCGGTCGGAAACTTCCCTCACGGCCACTTCGGGCGCGGGCTGAGCGGCGCCAGGTTCACGCTCGGGGTCCTGCTCGAGTGGTCGGATGACTTTGCAGGGGCACGGGAGCTGATCGAGGCGGCAATGGAGAGCTCCGTCGAGATCGGCGACGAGAGCTCGGTTGCTCTCCTTCTCCGCTATCGCGCAACCACCGCCTGGCTCTCGGGCGACTGGGAGCAGGCGCTTCGGGCTGCGGAAGAGGGGTACGAGGTCGCGCTCCAGACCGGCCAGCCATCCCAGCAGGCGGTTCTCGCGGGCGCCCGAAGTCTTCTGCTGGCTCATCTCGGGCGCGACGACGAGACGCGGGAGAGCGCCGAGCACGCGCTTGGCATATCGGCCGAGACGGGCGCCATGTTCGGCACGGTGCTCGCAACCTCCGCGCTCGGCTTCCTCGAGCTCTCTCTCGGGAACGCCGCCGAGGCGGATCGCCAGCTCGGACCGCTCGTCGAGCGCATGGAGACGGCCGGGATCCGGGAGCCAGGAGCGGTGCGCTTCGTTCCCGACGAGATCGAGGCCCTCATCGCGCTCGGCCGGCTTGACGAGGCAGAGGCGCTTCTGTCTCGGGTCGAGGGGCGAGCGCGCCGCCTCGACCGCCCCTCTGCGCTCGCGGCTGCCGGTCGGGCCCGGGGCTTGCTCGAAACGTCTCGCGGCCGTCATGAGGCCAGCCTCGTCACGTTCGAGTCAGCAATGGCGACGTACGACCGCGCCCCGATGCCCTTCGAGCGAGCGCGGACGCTGCTCGCCCTCGGCTCGCTCCAGCGGCGAGCGAAGCAGAAGCGAGTCGCGCGCGATTCGCTTCAGCAGGCGCTCGAGACATTCGAGCGCCTGGGGTCACCGTTGTGGGGCGCGCGGGCGCGAGCCGAGCTGGCGAGCATCGGTGGACGCGCGCCCTCCGCGGGCGGGCTGACACCGACCGAGCGGCGGATCGCCGAGCTCGTCGCCGAGGGCCGCGCCACGAAGGAGGTCGCCTCGATGCTCTTCGTCTCGCCGAAAACCGTGGAAGGCCACCTGTCCCGCATCTATGCGAAGCTCGGCGTTCGCTCCCGCACTGAGCTCGCGACTCGCTTCCCCGTCGGGCCCACCAGCTCGTAGGCGGCGTAAAGACAGGGGAAATTCCCCGTTTCTCTGGGCCGCGCCCGGCCCTACGGTGGCGGTATTCGACGGACCGGAGGAGGAACCAGATGGGAAAGCGCATCCTGCTAGCACTCACACTCCTACTCGCTGCAGCCGCGAGCGCAACCATTCCGCTCGCCGCCTCGGCAGAGGGCATGAGGCCGCTCGTCATCGGCGCGAGATTCGACCTCGAGACGGGAACGGGGACGTTCTCGGCGTGCTGCGCCGTCAGCGACAGCGGCACGGCATCTCTTGAGATCACTTTGTTCGAGGTGCGTCGGAACGAGGGCGTCTTCGAGGCGACGAACACGTTCGCGGGGGCAGACGGGAGCTTCACGCTCGCGATCCGTGGGACCACGGGACCGCTGGCGATCGACGGGGTGGAAAACCCGCGCCACATCGCCCGTGGCATGTGGCAGATCGCCTCCGCGACCGGCGACTACGTCGGTCTCCAGGGCCAGGGCGAGCTCACGGCGATGTCCGACTTCGCGGCCGGGACGCTCACCGCGGTCGACGACGGCGTCGCGAAGCTGCCGTAGGCCGTGGCCTCCAAGCTCAGGTGTACGGGTTAGAGATGCCGACGTTTCTCGTCGAGGCGTACGAGCCGCGCGGGCATCACGGGTCGCTGGTCGAGAGCGAGCGGCGCGTCCGCACGGCGGCAGCAGAGCTCTCGCGCTCGGGGACAGACGTTCGCTATCTGCGCTCGATCTACGTCCCTGCGGACGAGATGTGCTTTCACGTGTTCGAAGGCGCTTCGATCGATGTGGTCGAAGAGGTCGGCCGGCTAGCCCGCCGCAAGTTCGACCGCGTGACCGAGGCGGTCGAGCCGGTCAAGGGGTCCGCCGAAGCACGAAAGGAGGAGTCATGAGAATTGGCTATGAGAAATCCCTGCAAATCGGGCTAACCGAAGCCAAGGATGAACTTGGCATCGTCCGACATGCGGTCGGGCGTCCACGGGGGATCGAAGGTCAGCTCGGCTTCGACCTCGGAGACACCGGGCACGCCGCGCGCGGCATCGACGATCCCTTCGGCGATCATCGCGCCGGCGGGACATCCCATCGAAGTGAGGCTGTAGAGCACCTTTACCTTGGGGCCGTCGACCTCGACGTCGTACATGAGGCCGAGTTCGACGATGTCCATCCCGAGCTCAGGGTCCTCGACACCGTGCAACGCCTCGACGACGTCCTCGCGCGCGACCATGCGGCAAGTGTAGAGGCGCCGCTCTAGCCGACGGCGACCAACTGATCGGCGCGCCGGAGCACGAGGTCCAGCACGTCGCCGATCGCGTGGTCGAGCGAGTCGTTGTGGATCACGGGCACGTCGTGGCGCCGTGCACGCTCGACGAGGTAGTCCTGGATCTCGCGGATCTGCGGGAGGGCGTCGAGGTACTTCTCGAGCGCGCGCAATCCTTCGGTGGCCTGATCCCGGACCCAGAAGTGGCTGCGATGCAAGTTCTCGTCCTCGATCGCAACCACGCACTGCACGACAAAAGCGCCCGGGTAGTGCGTTCCGACCATGCCGGGCACGAGATGGACGCCTTCGAGCACGGTCGACCACCGCTCTGTCGCCGCGCGCTCGAGCGCGGCGTCGACTCCGACGAGGACGTTTCGCGTCTGGTCGAGGAAGCCGAGGATGGCCGCGTCCCCGGACTCCTCCTCCTCCGCGCGCGTGAGTGCGAGCCGCGCCTCGAAGCTCGAGTAGTGCACCGACGGCATGAACTCCTTCGAGAAGAAGGTCCGCATCGTCTGCCGAATGAAGTCGGTCGACGTCACGCGGGTGATGCCGAGGCGGTGCGCAGCCTCCGTTGCGATCGTCGACTTCCCGGTCCCCGTCGCGCCCCCGACGAGCAGGAGCAGGGGCTCGTCGAGCTGCTGCAACGCATCGAGGCGTCGGAGCCGCCGGACGGTCCGCGCAGCCTCCTCCTCGCCGATCAGCTCGGAGGCGAGCTCGCCGAGGCGGTCGAGATCGAGAGAGACGGCCCCACGGTCGGCCAGGTCGCGGTCGGCGCGCCGCGCGATGAGGTACGCGCGCTCCGGATCGAGCCCGGTCACCACGAGCGCGCGCGCCATGAGGCCCTTCGAAAACGGCACTTCGTCGCCCAATGGCAACGGGAGAGTGTGACGGCGCTCTCTCACCACCCGAATTTGGCCATTTCCAGGAGCCGTTCGTCAAGTCTGGTGCCGACCACCGAAACCACGTCGTTCGCGGCGAGCACGACCTCCGCACCGCGCGCGAGCGCGGCCTCGGCTACGACATCGATCGCGGCCGCCTTGAGCTCGACCAGGAAGACCTCCGCGTCCACACCGGGGAGTTCGGCGCGCAGCGCCTCGCGGTCGGCCAGGTTTCCGGAGACGTGGACGATGCGGGCGCCATGGACGTCCTCGAGGTGCGACCGGAGTCGCGCATGCGCGCTCGGTGGCGCAGCGCAGAAGTACCCCACGTCGCGTCCCCGCACGTCGCCGAACGGTCGCGGCTGCAGAGTGCTCGCGACGACGTCGACGCCTGGTCGCACGACCTGGCGAACGGCGTCGCCCACGGCTTCCCAGCCCACCGATGCGTCCGCCATGGTCACCACGACGACGTCCGCGAGTAGCAGCCGGTACGCGTTGAGGTAGCCCGCTGCGACCGCGGGATCCTGATGCCCGCCGACGACAGCGACGGTCCGGTCGGCTGCGATCGGGGGCAACGCAGCCCCGCTCCCGTCGAAGACGACGAGCTCGGGATCGAGACCGAGCGCGACGCGCGCGCCCTCGTCGACGTTCGACGTCGCAACGCCTCCGGCAAGCCCGCCTCCGCACCGCCGGCAGCCAACCGTCGGGACGCCGACGAGCGCGGCCGTCTCGAGATGGTCCGACGCTGCGTGACGTCCTGAGCGCGAGAGCTCGACGAGCGAGTCGACGGTCGGAGGCACTGTCACGATCTCGGGCTCCGCCGGCCCGCCTCGGCCCATCGCGACGACCACGACACGACGGTCGGCCGAAAGCAGCCGTGCCAGGTGTCCGGTCACCGCGGTCTTGCCGACGCGCTTCCCGGTTCCGATGACGGCGATGGACGGCAGAGCGAATGCGGCCAGCTCCGGGGGCTCGAGTCGGAAGTCCGCCCCGACGTAGGGGACGCCGAGAGCAAGTACGCGGCTCGCCAGCGCGAACCGTGCGACCGGATCGAGAACGGGCTCGTCGGACAGATCGACGACGACGTCGGGAGCGCGCTGCGCGATCGCCGACTCGACGTCAGCGTCGAGCGGGACGCCGTAGTCCTCGCCTCCGCGGAGCTTCTCCCGTCCGCCCACGAGAACGGCTGCGACGAACTCGTACGGCAACTCGGCGAGCGCGTCACGCACGACGGGGGCGTAGTGCTCGCCATCGACGATGGCCAACGCTCTCAAGTGCGTGTGGTTACCTCGTCTTCGATCGCGCCCGTGAACTTCGCGTACTCGAGCGTGTCGAGAGCGAACGAGACGAGCTTGACCTGGCCGTGGAACGGATGCCGCCGCCAGATGTCGACGCGCGTGCCGTCGATCTCGATCACGTTGTAACAGGGCCTCGTGTTCCCGCGGAGGCGAAGCGAGGACACCGTCCCGGCGTTGACGACGAAGAGGTCCTCGAGCCTCCAGACGTACGGCACGTGCTTGTGACCGGAGAGGACGAGCCGAACGCCCGCACGCTGCAGGCACTCGATCGCGTCACCGGCGTCGTAGACGATGTTCCGCTCGCGCCCCGTCCCCGGAACGGGCAGCAGATGGTGGTGGAGCACGAAGATCTTCATCTCGGCCGGTTGCGCGGCGAACTGCTCCTCGATCCACCGGTACCGGCCACGGCCGATCTGGCCGTGATCCAGGTCAGGCTCGGTCGAGTCGACGGCGACGATCGAGACCGGCCCCTTCCGCACGACGGAGTTCCGCTCGCCGAACATCTCCTCGAAGTGGACGTAGCCGACGTTGCGCGAGTCGTGGTTGCCGGGGACGACGACGAGCGCGTCGCAGTCGATCCGATCGATGTACTCGCGCGCTGTCAGGTACTCGTGCCGGAATCCGAACGACGTGAGGTCTCCCGAGCACACGACGACGTCCGGCCGAAGCTCGTTGATCTCTCCGATTGCGCGCTCCAGCAGGCTCGCCTCGAAGTACGTCTCGCCGCAGTGGACGTCGGAGAACTGCGCGATTCGAAACACGACCGAAGTCTACGGCGCCCCGGGGTCGTCCGAGACCGTTGGCACAATGGCGCAGGTGCGGGACGAAAGCCCCGTTTACCAGGCATATTGTGGATCCGAGCCCCCGCGGTTCGCGAACCGCATCGAAGTCGAGTGCGCGAAGATCCTCGACTACTACGGTATCCCCTGGGACTACGAGCCACACTCCTTCGTCCTCGAGCGCGACGACGAGGGACGCGTCGTCAGCGCATTCACGCCCGACTTCTACCTTCCGGAACAGAAGCTCTTCATCGAGGTGACGGTCATGAAGCAGGCTCTCGTGACGCGGAAGAACCGAAAGCTGCGCGAAGTGCAGCGGCTGTATCCGCACATTCGCGTGAAGCTCTTCTACCGGCGCGACATCGAGCGCCTCGCGCAGCGCTATCGACTGCGTCTCGCCTCGTAGTGACTCCCTCTCACGAATCGGAGAACGGCGAGATCGGAGCCGTCTACCTCTCGCGCACCGAAATCGCGGCGCGCGTCGAGGAGCTCGGCTCCGAGATCGCGGAGGCATACGACGGGCTCGATCCGATACTCGTCGCGCCGCTGAAGTCGAGCGTCGTGTTCCTCGCCGACCTCACGCGAGCGCTACAGATCCCCCACACGCTCGACGTGATCGAGCTGGCGCCGTACACCGACGGTCAGGATGGCGGCGTGCGGCTCCTGAAGGACACCGACGTGCCGCTCGAGGGGCGCCACGTGCTCCTCGTCGAGGACGTTGTCGACACGGGGCTCACCCTCCATTTCCTCTGCCGGACGCTCGGACTGCGCGATCCGGCGAGCCTCGCCGCCGTGACGCTCCTCGACCGCCCGCACAGGCGGCTCGTCGACGAGCTCCCGCTTCGCTTCATCGGGTTCACCGTGCCGGACGAGCTGTTCGCCGGCTACGGGCTCGGCCTCGACGAGCGCTGGCGGGCACTGCCCGACCTCCACGTCGTGAGCTCGATCGCTCTGCCACGCGCGGCGACTGAAGCTGCGTAGCCTAGAGGTAGAGCAAGGGGTCGACGGCGATCCCGTTGACGCGGACCTCGAAGTGCAGGTGCGGTCCCGACGAGTTCCCCGTCGAGCCGACGAGCGAGACCGTCTGGCCCTGCGAGACCGACTGGCCGACGGTCACGAGGATCGACGAGGCGTGAGCGTAGGCCGTCGAGAGGCCGTTGCCGTGATCCACAACGACGAGATTGCCGTAGCCACCGAGCCAGCCCGTGTGGATCACGGTTCCGGCGGCCGCCGCCCGATTCGAGGTGCCGTAGGCGCAGCCGATGTCGATTCCCTCGTGCATCTGCCCCCAGCGGATGCCGAAGCCGCTGACGACGACTCCGTCGCAGGGCCAGATGAGCCCCGCTGCGGACGGCTGTCCACTCCCGGTCGAGCCCGCGCCCTCGTGCGCGGCCCGGATCCGCTCCGCGAGCGCCGTGCTCTGCGCGAGCAGACCGCCGACCTCGTGGAGGTACTCCTCGCGTGTCTCCCGCGCGTTCGTGAGCGCGCTCTGTTTCAGACTCTCCACCGCTGAGAGTCGATCGCGCTCGCCGGCGAGATGATCGCGCGCAAGGCGCGCCTCGTCCGTACGGGCCGCGATGACGGACACGGTCGCCGCCTGCTCGCGCCGGGTTGCGATCGTCGCGCGCCGTTCGGTCGCGGTGCGATTGCGTGCGCGCTCCACTTGTCGCGCGATGCGCTTGTCCTGGCGCCCGATACGGTTGAGGAGCTCGACGTTGTCGATGACCTCGTCGAAGCTCGAGGCCGAGACGAGGAACGCGAGCATGTCCGGCGGCTCGTCGATGTAGGCCGAGCGGACCCGGGCATCGAGGATCGCAACTGCCTTCTCGTACTCGCTGCGGAGCCGCTCGAGCTTGCGAGTCTGCACGCCGAGCAGCACGGTCAGCTCGTCGAGCCGATTCCGCGCCGACGTCAGCTCCGCCTCGAGGACGCCAACCGTCGCCTCGGCGGTGTCAACGGCCGACTGCGCGCTCTCGAGCTCGGCGACGACAGCCGAGAGCTGCGACGTGAGGACGCCCTCCTGCGCCTTCGACGCGGCGATCTCCGCCTGCAGCTCGGCGATGCGCACATCGACCGACGCCTTCTCCTCCGCGGGATCGTCTGCGGCCGCGGGGGCGACCACGACGAGCGCGAGCACGAGCCCGAGGAGGGCGAACAGCCGCCGTCCCATGTGTCTAGTTTCGCCCATCGACAGGTCGACCCTCCCCCGAGTTCCGTTCGAGAGCCTGGAGGGCGGTCGCGACGTCGCGACGAAGGACGCCGACCTGTGCGCGATAGTCCTCATCGGAGACCGTGCCTGTCCGGTGGTCGAATTCAAGTTCCTTGAGAGCCGCCAGTGCGCGATCGCGCGTCTCGAGCAGCTCGAGCCGACGCACCTCGTCCTCTTCGAGGTCGTCGAGCGAGTCCGAGTCGGGCTCGGGCTCCCGAAGAAACGGGAGCGCGACCACGACGACGCAGGCGACCGCGAGCGCCGCGGCAAGCACGAGAGCGAGCGTCAACGCGTCGCAGGCAGGCCGACTGTGGAGGCACGCGCGACGAGCCTGCGTTGCTCCCTCCGGTCAGGCCAGAGCGTGATGAGCGAGCCGAGCAGGAACACGAGCCCAGCGAGCCAGATGAGGTTGACCAGCGGCTTGACGAAGACGCGGAAGTAGACGCTTCCGTCGGGATCGATCTGCTCGGCGATCACGAAGAGGTCTTCGCCTGTCAGCTTGTCGCTGCGGATGCCGACCTCGTTCGAGACCTGCTGCTCGATCGTGTACGCGTTCTTGCCCGCCTGGAGGGTGCCGAGGTCACGGTCGCCGCGGCGGACGTCGAGGGTCGCGCGTATCTCCGTGGCGTTCGGCGCTGCGCGCTCGGCGAGGGAGCGGTACACGAGCGTGTAGTCGGCGATGCGCATCGATTCGCCGCGCGCGAGCTTCGCCTCTACGACCGAGTCGAATGCGCTCGATCCGGCCACTCCGATGGCGAAGAGCACGATTGCCGCGTGCACGACATACCCGCCGTAGCGGCGACGGTTCCGGGTGATGAGCGACGTGAACGCGGCCACCCACGACGATGCCCCGAGCGCCTTTCGCGCGCGCGTCCCGCGCGCGAACTCCATGACGATCGTGGCGAGGACGAACGCGGAGAACGTGTACGCGACAAGGCCGGGAATCGACGTTCCGGCGCCGAGGAAGAGGAGGACGACTCCCGTTGCGAGCGCAACGATGGTCGGCCAGCGGAAGGTCGTCGCCAGGCTCTTGAGCGAGGCGCGTCGCCAGGCAATAAGCGGCCCGATGCCCATGAGCAGTAGGAGCGGCAGCCCGAACGCGCGGAGGAAGAAGTCGTAGTACGAGCGGCCGAGAACGACAGCCTCACCGCGTACCGCCTCTGAGAGCATCGGATAGACGACGCCCCACAGAATCGCGAGACACAGAGCGAGCAGGAGGAGGTTGTTGTAGAGGAACGCCGCCTCCCTCGAGATCGCGGACTCGAGCTTCGTGGGCGAGCGGAGCTTCGGCAGCCGCCAGAGCACGACCGCGAGTGACACCGCCACCGTCACCGCGATGAACGCGAGGAACCATGGCCCGATCGAGCTCTGCGTGAACGAGTGGATGGAGTTGACGACGCCGGATCTCGTGAGGAACGTCCCGAACAGCGCCAGCGAGAACGCGAGGATCACGAGCAGGACGTTCCAGATCTTCAGCATCCCGCGCTTCTCCTGGATCATCACGGAGTGCAGGAACGCGGTCGCCGCGAGCCAGGGCATGAGCGCGGCGTTCTCCACGGGATCCCAGGCGTAGTAGCCGCCCCAACCGACCTCGACGTACGCCCAGTGACTACCGAGGAGCTGCCCGATGCCGAGTGCCGTCCAGGCGAACAGGGTCCAGCGACGCGTCGCGATGAGCCAGCGCTCGTCGAGCCTCCCCGAGAGCAGAGCGCCCATCGCGAACGCGAACGGCACGGTGAGCCCGACGTAGCCGAGGTACAGGAGAGGCGGATGGGCGAGCATGTACGGGTTCTGGAGGCTCGGTGTCATGCCCGCGCCGTCTGCGGGTGCGAGCTGTGTCGCGAAAGGGCTCGCGACGGCGACGAGGAGGAACGCGAAGAACGTCGAGACGACCGCGAACACGGGGACGACCCAGACGATGAGGTCCCGCGCCCACGCGCGGTTGATGCTCACCGCTGCCGCCCCGAATCCGGTGAGGACGAGTAGCCAGAGGAGCAGCGATCCCTCCTGGCCTCCCCAGAACGCGGACAACGTGTACGCCGTCGGCAGCGCCTCGCTCGTCGTCCGCGCGACGTATGCGAACGAGAAGTCGTTGCGCAGGAGCGCCGCCACCAGCACGGACGCGGCGACCGCCGTCGAGACGAACGACGCGACGAGGGCGTTCTGGGCCGAGCGAGCGAGGCGGCGGCGTCCGAGGTGCGCCGCGTACCCCCCGGCGATCAGGGCGTAGACGGACAGGCCGAGTGTGACGAGGAGCGCAGCGCGACCCAGCTCAGGCACGGGCTCGCCTCAGGCGGAGTCGCCGCTCTTCTTCGGCGCGTACTTCGACGGGCACTTCGTGATCATGGAGCCCGGCACGGCGACGAACGTGCCGCGCCGGAGCTGCCCGTCGACGACGATGTGACGCCCGACCTTGAAGAGGTCCGGAACGGACCCGGCGTAGCGCACCCCGACGGTCGTCGTCGCGTTGCGCCCGATGTCCTTCAGCCCGAAGCGCAGCCCGCCGGCGTGCGCGTCTCCTCGTACCGGCCCGACGACGACGCCGGCGAGCTGCACGGTGCCCGTACGGCCCGCGAGCTCGCTCGGAGCCAGCGACGGATTGCCTCCGCCGGCGATCGAGGTGTAGAGCAGGAAGACGGCGAGCACCGCCGCCACCGACAGCGCGATGACGAGCCGCGCCGGACTGGCTCCAGCTCGATGAGCACTCGCTCGATCAGTCCTGCGAGCCACGCGGGGAAGTCTAGCCCCACCCGGTCCGGAGAAACCGGCTCTCGAGGAACCCGCTAGGCGGCTCGCTCGGCGCGGTCCCAATCCGAGACGCGCCGGTCCGGCGTCCGATAGCCGTGGTCGACGCACAGAGATCCGGGTGACTCCTCCGTGAGCGCATCGCAGTAGCCCTTGCCGTACGCAGCGCGGATGAACGCAGCGACGACCTCGAGACTCCAGTCGGAGACGTCGACGGCCTCCCGCCAAAGGTCGGCGAGGCGAAGGTCGATATCGAGCTCCAGCAGGTCGATTCGGGACGGGTCGTTGGCCACGTTTCGAGCGTAGGCACCCCGTCGGACGGAGTGAACCGAGCTAGATGGTTGATGCCACGAGATCGTCGGCTCCTGGGCGCGAGCTGGCCGCTCCGGGGTGCGACGGGGGAGCGGTGCCGATGCTCGACGCCTCGGTGCCGCTTCCCCGTCGCGAAGCGCACGCCCCGCGCACGTCTGGGGGTCTGGCTGAAGCCAGACCCCCGTGCGCGGGGCGGAAGCGGCCCGGACGCGTCAGATCGTGCATCCGGACGCGCGAGATCGTGGCATCAACCATCTAGGTCTCTTCGGCGCGAACCGTGAACGGCATCGTCCAGTCCTCGCGCGTCGCTCCGTCGATCGTGAGGCGCCACTCGTACCGTCCCGGCTCGAGTGGCAAGGGCGTCGAGTTGACGGCAACCGGGAAGTCGAGCGGCGTCCCCGGCTTCAACCCGGGGGGACGGCCGACCTCGAACTCACCGCCGAAGGCGACGATCTGGTCCGAGTCCTCGTCGCTCTCGAAGCCGACGGGCACGCCGTCCGAGTCGAGCAGCTCGACGGAGAACGAGTGGCGCGTGTTCGCCTGGTCCCACGGCACCTGAATGAGCAAGCCGATGCCGAACGAGGCGGGCTCGGGGCCGGTCTGCGACCAACCGCCCCCGACGATCGTGAGCTTGCCGTCGGAGACGACCGCGTAGTCGGCCAGGAGCATGTTTGCCTTCACGAGGGGTAGGCAATCACATCGGCGCGTCTAGGATCGAGACGTGTCATCGCGGATCCGCGTCGGCCCGGCCCGCATGCCGTCCCGCGAGTCGCCCGAGGAGGCCATCGACCTTCTTCTCGCCCGCGGCTACACGGCCTGCGAGATCGACTTCGAGAGCGGATTCTGGATGGACTACCCGTTCGCCGAGCGCCTGGGCGAGCTCGCTCGTGAGCACGACGTCGCGCTCTCCGTCCACGCGCCGCTCTTCGGCTTCATGGGCCATCTCGAAGCGAGCGGACGGAAGTTCACGTCGGCGGTGGGGGCACTCGACCGAAGCGCCGGAATCGTCGCGGCCAGCGGCGCGGAGCTCGTCGTCTTCCATCCGGGCTTCCTTCTCGAACGCAATCGCGAGGATGCAATCGACGCAGTCGTGGAGCAGCTCGGGATGCTCCGCGAGCGGCTCGAGGCGAAGGCACGGGGCGTTCCGTTCGGGATCGAGGTCATGGGTCGGGTGCGCGACCTCGGTTCGATCGACGACGTCGTCGAGATCTCCCGCCGTGTCGACTGGGTGC
>CAVYQX010000001.1:0-105278 GCA_963770715.1 uncultured Gaiellaceae bacterium | reverse complement strand
CACTGCAGGAAGAGTCCGTCGATGAGTGCCCTCACTCCCATCGCTGCTTCGTCGACGCCGTCGACGACGAAGACCGTTCCCTCGCCCGACCTGATGAGATCGGCGTAGGCCGCGTTCATGATCGATCGGAACGTCACGTTGAGCTCCTCGTTGAAGCGCTCGTTGCGTGCGGCCTCGCCGATCAGCGCGGTGTACGCGAGATAGAAGTCGCGATTGCGACGGGGATCGACGAAGATGGCGTCGACCATGGCCTGCACCTTCTGGTCCGGCGCCTCGACCGAGGCGACGACGTCGGTCATTCGTTCGGCGACGCGGCCGAGCACCCAGCGGATCGTGGCGAGGACGAGGTTTTCCTTCGTCTTGAAGTAATAGACGGCGAGGGCCTTCGAGACGCCGGCGGCGTCCGTGATGTCCTGCAACGTCGTGCGCTCGATCCCCTTGCTGGCGATCAGCCTGTAGGCGGCACGAACCAGCGCCTCCTGCGCGGGCACGACTCCTCGATCAGCGCCTCGTGATTCGGCGCCGCGCTTGCCTCCCGCGAGGGCTCCACCGGCTGAAGCCCTGCCGACATGACGTCCACCTCGAGCTGGTCACGACTCGAGATCTCCTCACGCAGGCGGTCAGCAGCTTGTACCGCTCGATCTTTGCCTGTGGCCGTCTTCGGGAGGGCGTCGACGAACTCGATCAACTCGGGTACCTGATAGCGGTGGAGCGTGACGGCACGGAACTCGCGGACCTCTGTGCAGCTAGTCGCCTGCCGATCGGGATCGCGTACGGTCACGCATGCCTTCCCTCTGGTGAAGCCCCCGCCGCACCCCGACGACCGCGGCCTCGACGACCGCCGAGTGCTCGATGAGCCGCGCTTCGACGTCGGCGGGAGAGACCCATAGGCCGCTCACCTTGAACATGTCGTCGGCGCGTCCCTCTCCTCGCACCAGTAGCGACCTTCCTTGTCTCGTCGATACCGGTCGCGGAGTCGAACCACCCGTCGCGGATGCTGTCCGCCGTCTTCTCGGGCTGGTTCCAGTACTCACCGCGGAGCATGCTCTCGCCCCGGACGTAGAGATCGCCGGATCCCGGTCAGTCGATCACGTCGCCGTCGTCGGCGACGAGCTTCACGTCGTACCCGGGCACCGGCCGGCCGCTCGAGCCGGGAGCAACGTCCTCGGCGGTGTTCGAGCAGTAGATGTGGAGCATCTCGGTCGAGCCGATGCCGTCGAGGATGACGAGCGCGTGCTGATCGTTCCCACCGGTTCCAGACCTCGGCGGGGAGGGGCTCAGCAGCCGACACGCACAGCCTCACCGACGAAAAGTCGCCAACGTTCTCGGCCGCGAGGCATCGCGTTGTAGAGCGTCGGTACCGAGAAGAACAGCGTGGGACGGAACCGCTCGACCGCCGCGAAGATCGCATCCGGCGTCGGCCGACCGCTGAGCAGTGCCGTCGTCGCACCCGCCCAGTACGGAAAGGAGAGGCTGTTCCCGAGACCGTACGCATGGAAGAGCTTCGTCGTCGAGAGCGTGACGTCCGCGTCGGTGATCTCGAGGGCGTGCCGGCCGTAGGTCTCGGCCGTGTAGAGGAGATCCCGGTGTAGGTGGACGACTCCCTTCGGACGACCGGTGGAGCCCGAGCTGTAGAGCCAGAACGCCACGTCGTCCCGGAGCGTGTCGACCGGCTGGAGCTCCTCCGACGGCTCGAGCTCGTCGACGAGCAACAGCTTCGGCGCACGCACCTTCTCCGCGCACACCGCATCGACGATCGCCAGCCGCGCGCCGCTGTCCTCAACGAAGTAAGGGTAGTCGTCGGCCCCGTACAGCGGGTTGACAGGTACGGGCACGGCTCCGATCCGCATTGCCCCGAGGAACGCGGCAGGGAAGCCGGGGTTGTCGTCCATGACGAGGAGCACGCGCTCGCCGCGCTCGACGCCGAAGTCACGAAGCGCGGTGCCTGTGCCGCACACTCGGGCGAACAGGTCGCCGTACGTCAGAGCCTCGTCCTCACACAGGATCGCCGCCTTGTCCTGGCGCCCTGCCTCGAGGTTGCGATCGAGCAGGAGGCTGGCGTTGTAGCGCTCGGGGATCGCGACCGCGGCCACGCTCACGCGCCCAGACTAACCGGACAGTCAGTACCGCACAAGGGATGTCCCGCGAGTGGCTCGGCGCACGCGGCCGACGGGCTCGGGCGGCTCACTCAGTGCGGAAGCCACTCACATCGCGGGTGGCGGGCGATGCTTGCCGGGCTCCCATCCGGCCACGGCGATGACGTTGCTCGCGACCGCGAACGGGGCCGGCTCGAGGTCGGTGGCAACGGTGTCGTTCCAACGGTTGAGGAAGCCGAAGAGCGCGATGACGGCGACGATCTCGACCATCTCGCTGTCGTCGAAGTACCGCGCGGGGCTCATCGAAGTCGGCGTCGGTGGCTTGGTTGGGGACGAGCGCGCCGTGATGCGCCAGCCGCAGGGCCGCACGCTCTGCGTCGCTGAAGAGATCGCTCGTCTCGTAGCTCCACACGTCCGCGATCTTGGCGGCCTCCGCATTAACGTGAGTCGCGTTCGAAGCCGTGTGCGCCTGGCAGTAGCGGCATCCTGCGGCCGTGCTGGCGAGAAGTGCCACCAACTCCTTCAGCTCCCGCGACACCGTTCCCGTCCGCGCGGCCTGCGCGAGCGATGCCACAGCCCGCAGGATCTCGGGGCGATGCGCCATCGTGAGCATGCTGTTCGGAAGGAAGCCCATACGCTGCTCGACCAGGCCGAAGGCGTCCTCGAGAGCGCGGGAACCTTCTCGCGTGGGAGGGGCGCTATACGTGCCATCTGTCACCTCCTGATCGATCCGATCGAGTGCCGACCCGGAGTGGCGGGTCTGCAGCGGTTTATCCAGCGACCTGGAATCAGCGGCGCTTCACGAGCATCACGAACTCTCCGTCGCTCACGACTTCGTCGGCCTGATTCACGACCTCGACACGCTGCACCATCACGCCGCGGTCCGGCTTCGAGGTCGGATGCAACTCCGTGACCTCGTTGCGAACGCGGATCGTGTCGCCGATCCGAACCGGTGCTCTGAAGCGCCAGCTGCGGATCTCGACGAGGCCCATCAACGTCCTGTCGAAGAGCCCGGCTCGCTGACGCAGACCCGTCGCGAGCGAGAGGACGAGCGCGCCGTGGGCGATGCGGCCTCCGTACATCGTTTGCGCCGCGAAGACCGCATCAGTGTGGAGCGGGTTGAAGTCGCCGGAGACGCCTGCGAACGCCACCAGGTCGGCCTCCGTCACCGTCCGGCTCGCGGTCTCGAAGCGAAAGCCGACCTCGACGTCCTCGAAGTGGAGCGGCGTCACCGAGGGCTCTGCTTGACGACGACGGCCTTCGTCTCCTGGTAGTAGTCGAGGGCCTCGATCCCGTGCTCCTTGCCGACGCCGCTCTCGCCGAAGCCGCCGAAGGGGAGTTCGTCGTAGACGATCTGAGTCGAGTTGATCCACGTGTAGCCGGCCTCGAGCTTCTCGGCGGCGATCGTGGCAGCGGTCAGATCAGGGTCCAGACAGACGAGCCGAGCCCGAATTCGCTCGCGTTCGCGCGAGCGATCCCTTCCTCGAGGCTGCCGATGCGCCAGATCGGGAGCGCAGGCCCGAAGACCTCCTCGGTCGCCAGCTTGGAGTCGTGCGGCGGCTCGAGGATCAGCGTCGGCTCGTAGAACCAGCCGTTCGCGTACACGTCGCCGTCGGGTCGCTTCCCACCCGCGAGCAACTCGCCTCCGCGCGCCATCGTCGACTCGACCTGTTCCTCGATCGTCGCCCGCTGCTCTTCTGAGTGGAGGGGCCCGATCGTCGTTCCCTCGGCTGTCCCGCCCCGAGCGTGAGCCGGTCGACCTTGCCGACGAGCTTCTCGACGAACTCGTCGGCGATCGCCTCGTGGAGGTAGAGGCGCTTGATCGCGAGGCAGGCCTGCCCGCAGTTGAAGAACCGTCCGACGCTCGCCGCGCTGACCGCGCCGTCGACGTCCGCGTCATCGAGCACGACCATCGGGTCCGATCCTCCGAGCCTCGAGCGTCACGCGCTTCACGCCGCGCGCCGCCAGTTCGGCGACGTGCTTTCCGACTGGAGTCGACCCGGTGAACGCCACCTTCGCGACTCGCCGTTCGGTGACGAGAGCCTCACCGAGGACCGACCCCTTGCCCGTGACGACCTGGAACACGTCTTCCGGCAGCCCGTGCTCGCGCATGATCTCGGCGACCCGGAGTGTCGTCAGCGGCGTGGTCTCGGCCGGTTTCGCGACGACGACATTGCCGCAGACGAGCGCCGGCCCGAGCTTGTTCCCGAGCAGCGTCGTCGGGAAGTTCCAGGGAACGATCGCGACCACGACTCCGAGCGGGCGCTTGAGGACGAGCCCGTGGGTGCGGACGTCCAGGTTCGGTACGTACCCGCCCCGGAGATTCTTGGCGAGACCGGCGTAGTGCTCGAGCGTGTGCACGAAGCGCGCGATCTCGATCCGGGACTCACGCAGCGGCTTGCCCTGTTCGAGCGTGAGCTGCAACGCGAGCTCGTCGCGGGCGGCGAGCACAGCTGCGGCCGCCTCGTGCAGCAACCCGCCGCGCTTCGCAGCCGGCGTCTCCCACCAGGCGGGGAACGCAGAAGCGGCTCTGGCGATCGCCTCGGCCGCGTCCCCGGCGGCGTGTCGCGGAACGCGACCCACCTCCTCACCCGTGGCCGGGTTCCGGATGACGGTGACGTCGGTCTCGGTGACGGTCGCCATCGCTACCTGCCGGTGAACGCCGGCTTCCGCTTCTCCGCGAAGGCGAGGATGCCCTCCTGGCCGTCCTCACTCGTGAACAACTCCTCGACGATCCCGCTCGCGCCCGAGGCCCTCTTCGAGACCGGTCGCGAGCCCCTCGTGGACGGCCAGCTTGATGTTTCCGATCGCCTTCGTCGCACCCGAGGCGAGTCGTTGTGCGTGCTCGAGCGTCTTCTCGCGAAGCTCGTCGGCCGGGAAGACCGAGTTGACGATCCCGAGCTCGAGCGCCTCCGCTGGGCCGACGGTGCGCCCCGTCACCATGAGGTCGAGCGCCCGGCTCCAACCGATCAGTCGCGGCAGCCGCTGCGTGCCCCGTTGCCCGGAAGCACGCCGAGCGTCACCTCGGGCGTTCCCAGCATGTACTCACCCTCGGCGGCGAACCGCAGGTCACACGCGAGCGCGATCTCGAGACCGCCGCCGAGCGCGTGGGCGTTGATCTCGGCGATGAATACCTTGGGGATGGTCGAGATCGAGGACAGGGTCTCGTGCGAGAGGCGGATCATCGCCATGTTCGCCTCGACCGTGTTCTCGTTGAAGGCCTTGACATCGGCGCCTGCCGAGAAGAACTTGTCCGATGCGCTTCGAACCACGACGACCTTCACGGCGTCGTCGCTCGCCGCGGCGCCCACCGCCTCGGCGAGCTGCTCGATGAAGGCGATGTCGTACGAGTTCGCCGGGGGCTTGTCGAGCGTGACGACGCCAACAGCACCGTCGGACAGAACGAGACCGCCATCAGCCCAGGCCCCCGACGACCACCGACTTCGTCTCGAAGTAATAGTCGAACATCGCCTCCATTCCGTGCTCCTTTCCGAGCCCGCTCTCCTTGAGACCGCCGAACGGGAGCTCGTCGTAGCCGTAGTGGATCTGGTTCACCCACGTCATGCCCGCCTCGATCTCCTGGGCTGCCCTGTCGATGTAGCGCGCGTCGTATGTCCAGATCGACGATCCGAGACCGTAGCGGGTGTCGTTCGCGAGCCGTATCGCCTCGTCGATGTCGCCGACCTTGAAGACCGGAAGGATCGGACCGAAGACTTCTTCGGTGACGAGACGTGAGTCGTGCGGAGCGTTCTCGACGAGTGTGGGCTCGAAGTAGAAGCCCTTGTCGCGGTCGGCTGGCGGACCGCCGCCGTGCACGATCGTCGCACCGCGCGACACCGCGTCCTCGAGCTGTTCCGCCAGCTCGTCGCGGCCGCTCCTCGTGTGGACCGGACCCATGCGCAGCTTGGGCTTCTCGGGACGAGTCCAGCCCTCGCCACACTCGTAGCGCTCCAGCTCGGTCTTCAGGGCGGCGACGAAGTCGTCATAGATCTCGTCGAAGACGTATAGCCGCTTCGCCGCCAGGCACGACTGACCCGCGTTCCAGAAGCGCGCGATCACTGCGCCTTTGACGGCTGCCTGGACGTTGGCGTCGGGGCACACGATCATGGGGTCCCAGCCCCGAGGAGAGAAGCTCGAGCGTGATCCGCTTGAACTCTGGCGCGGCGACACCCGCAATGTGCCTGCCGGTGCCGGTCTGGCCCGTGAAGGCCACACGGCGGACTAGCGGGTGAGTGACGAGCGCGTCGCCGATCACCGAGCCTCGGCCGGTGACGACGTTGAGCACGCCGGCAGGCAGTCCCGCCTCGTGGAATGCCTCGGCCACCTTCAACGTCGCCAGTGGCGTCGACGACGCCGGCTTCACGACGACCGTGTTGCCGGCGGCCAGCGCTGGGCCGACCTTGGTCCCCATCAGCGTCAGCGGGTAGTTGTAGGGCACGATCGCCGCGACGGGGCCTACGGGGCGCTTGATCACCATGCCGTAGGACCACCGAGGGTGGACGGCAGGTCCTGGTAGGCGCCGCGCACCTTGGTCGCGAGGTCGGCGTAGTAGTGCATGCCGTGGATGAAGTGCTGCAGCTCGCCCGCCGCCTCGATCGTGGGCTTGCCCTGCTCGTGCGTCAGCGTCTCGACGATCTCGTCCTTGCGCTCGGCGACGACGTCGAGACCCGCGCGGATCGGCTCGGCCCGTTTCTCGGCGTCCGTCCTCGACCACTCCGAGAAGGCGCCGGCCGCCGCCTGGACGGCCAGGTCGACGGCACTGGCGTCGCCGGCAGGAACAGTCTCGTAGACGCCCTCCGTAGCGGGGTCGATGACCTCGAGGCTCGTCCGTCGCGGTCGCGTCGGTCTGCTCGCCTCCGATCAGCATCTTCACCATGGTGTCTCCTCTCTCACGGTCAGCTCTTCCAGGTAGCGGCGTCGCAGCTCTCGATACTCCGCCGCGGCGGTCTCGACCCAGCGGCGCGACGAGCCGTCCACCCCTTTCTTGACGACGGCTGGGATACCGGCGGCAACAACGCCGGCGGGAATCTCCTGCCCCTCGCGAACCACGCTGCCAGCCGCGACGAGTGCTCCGGTCCCGACTCGCGCCCCCTGCAGCACGATCGCACCCATCGCGATCAAGGCGCCGTCCTCCACCACGCAGCCCTCTAGCATCGCCGCGTGACCGACGGTCACGCTCGCGCCGATGATCGTCGGCAGACCCTCGGCGGTGTGGACGACGACGTTGTCCTGAACGCACGAGCCCTCGCCCACGCGGATCCGGGCAAAGTCCGCACGGAGCACTGCGCCGAACCAGACGCTCGACTCGGACTCGAGCACGACGTCGCCGATCAGCGTTGCGTTCGGCGCCACGAACGCGTCGGATGCGAGCGTCGGTTCCTTCCCCTCGAAGCCGTAGATCCCCATCAGCGCCCGGTGAACGACGGCGGTCGGCCCTCGCGGACGGCCTCGACACCCTCGGTGTGGTCGTCGCTCCGAACGAGCAGGCTCTGCGCGATGGTCTCCGCCGCGAGCCCGCTCTGGAGATCCGCGCTCGCCGCGAGGAGGAGCAGGCGCTTCGTCAGGCCGTAGGACTGCGGCGCGCGCCGTAGGGCGTCCTCGACGAGCGCTCGGGCACGGTCGAGGACGCCGTCCGGCGCCACCTCGGTCAGCAGGCCGACTCGAACGCGCGAGCGGCGTCCACCTCCCGGCTCAAAGGAGCAGGTCGCGTGCACGAGCGAGGCCGACGAGCTTGACGAGCCTGGCCACGCCGCCATGGTTCGGAAGGAGTCCCAGCTGCCCTTCGCTGAACAGGAACCGCGCCGATGACGCGCCGACGCGGAGATCGCAGGCCAGCGCGAGCTGGACTCCGAACCCGACGGCGGCGCCGTTCACCGCCGCGACCACGGGCTTCTCGATCCGCTCGATCAGCTCCGTGAGTGCGGTCAGGCGATGGCTCTCGAACCGGAACGCGCGACCGTCGAGCTGGCGATCGAAACTCGCCCGGTCTGCTCCAGCACAGAACGCGGAGCCTTCACCGGTGAGCACGACCGCCCGTGTGCCGCCATCTCTCGCCGCCGACTCGAGCACGGCGCGCAGGCCGTCGACCATCGGCCCGTCGAGGGCATTGCGCCGTTCAGGGCGAGCGAGACGTAGCTCGAGCACGCCTCCTTCGAGCTCGGAGGAGATCATCGCTTCCGGATCCACTCGAACGGGCTCTTGCACGAAAGACAGATCCACTGCTCGGTCATGAGGCCGGGCCCGAACTCGCCGAGTCGCTCGACCTCGACGGACCCACACCACGGACAGGTTACGTCGTTGCCGGCGCCGGCTCGGCGGTCAGCCGGCGCTCCAGGCTGTTCCATCGCTCCCACGGCAGCTCTCCCGTCTCGGGCAGGTGCAGGCCCGCTCTCTGCATTTGGTCGCGACATCCCGTCGAGGAAGCGCGCGCGGAGCGCCTCGTTGGCGTGGGCGACGACTCCCGCCGCGACGAGCAGCTCGAGCCCGGGCTCCGCAGGCGGGCCGAACCAGCAGAGCGTCTCGGGGAGAAGCTGGACGAGCTCGTCCTCGAGTGCGATCGCCTCCGCCTGGGAGGCGGCGAGCTCGCGGAGACGGCCTTCGACATAGCGCTGGTGGAAGCTCTCGTCGCCGAGGATGCGATCCGCGCGCTTGCGCAGCTCCGGGAGCGACGAGTCCGAGCACGCTTCGAGGATCGTCGTCATGGCGTAGTCGATCAGCGCCAGTGCGGCGACCGCGCGGTACCACGAGTCGTTCTGCTCGAGGAGGAACGAGACGACGTACTTGCGCTGGCGATCGTCCTCGCGCTCGAGCGGCGCGGGTCGCACCTCGGACGGGAAGTCCTCGAGCAACGAGTACAACCCGCGCGCGTGCCCGGCTTCCTCCTGAGCGATCGCCGTGCACGCGACCGCGCTTTCGAGGGCCGGGGCGCCCACGCCCCAGCGTGCGAGCCGATGCGAGAGGAAGTACTTGTTGTCGGCGATCGCGACGACCAGGTTCGCGAGCGCCGCCGCCTCCTCGAGGCTAGCGGCCGGCTCGAACCGTGCGCTCACTCTCGGCGTCCTTACCCTCGCGAATGATCCAGTAGGCCGCGGCGCAGGGGAAGACGACGAGCTCCACCCACGACCCCGGACACGTCGCGAGCACGTCGCCAGCGGCCGACACCGCCCCTCGCTCGGTGAGCGGCTCGGCGTACTCGGTCCTGCCGAACACCAGCAGCTCGTCCGTCACGCCGGCTTGACCACGGTCGCGATCTCGGTGCGCGGAACGATGAACATGTCCGCCCACTTCCACTCCTCGTACAGCGTGCGCGCGAACACGACGGCGTCGTCCCGGGTCGTCGCCTCCACGCGCCCGATGTGCCGGATCGGGATGCGCGCGTCCTGGCGGGCGAACACCTCCCATACGTGGGCGTCGCCGGTCATGCGACCCCGCTCGCCTGGAGGAGCTCCAGGCCACGCATCGAGACGTCGCGGCGTGTCCAGAGGTCGAACACCTCGCGCACCTCGACGTGCTCGACGCCTTCGAGGGCGAGCAGGCGCTCGCGGATGTCGTCGTCGATCAGCTCGATGCACGGGCAGCCGAGCGAGCAGTACGCCACGTCGACACGTACGGCCGACCCGCGGATCTCGACGCCGCGCACGAGCCCCATGTCGACCACGCTGACCGGATACTCGGGGTCCATCACCTCCCGGAGCGCCGAGCGGATGCGCGCCTCGTTCACCATCACGCCGCCGCTGCCAACCGCTGCACGCGTCCGCGTTGGATCATCTCGACGAGCTCCTCGTTCGCCGGCCCACGCCGACGCCAGCGCACGAGCACGTCGTCCCACGCGATCTCGCCCTCCTCGGTCAGCCAGCGCTTGTCCTCCTCGTCGAACTGCTGTGGGAACGCACAGTCGATGACGTACTCGCCCTTCACGGGGTCGAAGTGCGCCGGCACGTCGATCCCGATGGACTCGCAGAACGGGACCGCCGTCGACATCCACTCCCGCCTGAGCTCGTCGTTCGTCTTGCCCTTGAGGCCGTAGTCGATCTGTTCCCGATGGCGCTTGAGGTGGTCGGGCAGTCCGAACCACTCGAGCGTCATCAGGAACATCCAGTCGACCGCGGCCTGGAGCGCAGGACGCGTGGCCTCGTCGGCCGCGAGCGTCTTCATCCAGCGCTCGCCGTGGCGGAGGTGGAACGTCTCCTCGCGGTCGACCTTCACGAGCGCACGCTTCCACGGGCCGTACGAGGTGTGCTGGAAGATGTCGCTGAGCAGGACGAAGCCCGCGCGGTCGTAGAAGCCGTTCGCGACCACCATCTCCGGCCAACTCTCGAGCGGCACGTCGAACGCATACGGATGGCGGAAGTCGGAGGGCTCGCGCTCGTAGATGAGCGCATCCGTATCGACGCCCAGATCGCGAAGCATCCGGTACGCGATGTGCGCGTGACCGAGCTCGTCCTGGATGATCCCGACGACGGAGACGAAGGACTGCAGGCGAGGGGCATGCTCGGCTGCCTTCAGATAGGACGGAGCGCTGATCAGCTCCGTGTCGCCGGACACGATCAGCGTCCGGGCGAGGCCCTTGACGTAGTCCTCGCTCGCGTACTCCGGCCCTTCGACGAGCTTGCCCTGAGCGAGCCGTTCGACGAGCTGCGCGTTGTCCACACGAGGAGTCTGACTGTCCGGACGGTCAGCGTCAACCGAGGAGCGCTGGCTTAGATCCATGTGTCACCGGTCCAGCCGTCGAGGTCGTACTCCGACAGGCACTGCTCGACGAGGGCCTCCATCTCCTCGAGACGGCCGCGTCGCCGGGCGAAGTTCAGGACGTCGAGGCGGACCTGCTCGTGGTTGCCGCCGTAGTTCCGCTCGTACAACGTGTGGCGTGAGCCGAACTCGCTGCCGACCGCGTCCCAGAGCAGCTTGAAGAGCTTGATCCGGTCGTGGGCGGATCCGGTCGAGCCGCGGTAGAAGCGGTCGATCAGCGGGCGCAGCTCTGCGCTTTCGAGGTCGCGGTGACTTGAGGGGATCACGATCGGGCTCCCGCCCAGCGCCTGACCGACCACCTCCTCCACCTTCGGCCAGGCCATCGCCCCGAACAGGCGCACGAGAACCGCGAACTCGAGCTTCGGGATAGCAGTCCCGCCCGGACCCTCCTGCGGGTCGAGGGCGAGCGCGGACGTCAGCGCCCACATCAGGCTCCCCCAGCCCATCAGCTCGCCGAGCTGCGCCTGTACGCCGCGAAAGTCGGCCGTGCCGTTCGCCTCGAGTGCTCTCGCGATGAGACCGCACGCGAAGTCGAGCTTGACCGCGAGGCGCGTTCCCGCCTGCAGCGTGTAGCGGTTCATGAAGCCGGACGCGGCGTAGAAGCCGGTCGCCTTCTCGACGTCGCGGTAGACGAGCACGTTCTCCCAGGGGATGAACGCCTCGTCGAACACGACGACCGCGTCGTTCTCGTCGAAGCGGGCAGAGAGCGGGTTGTCCCAGGGCGACGCTGCGCTGAGCTCGTACGATCGCCGGGAGATCAGCGTTTTCCCGGGCGTGTCCATCGGGGCGATGAAGACGAGCGCGTAGTCCTCCGCTTTCTCCTTCTCGAGCCGGACGGCGCTGTTCTGCGCGACGAACGTGGCATGTGTCAGCGCCGAGCCGGTCGCTAGCATCTTCGCGCCCGAGACGACCATCCCGTCGTCACGCTCCTTCACGACATGGACGTAGACGTCCTCGACCTCGTGCACCTCGCGGTTGCGATCGATCGGCGGGTTGATCAGCACGTGGTTCAGAAAGAGGGCCTGCTCGGCGTAGCGCCGATACCACGCCTCCGCACTCGCCTCGAACGGCGCGTAGAACTCCGGGCGCGGCCCCCAGCGTGGCCATGAACGACGCCTTGTAGTCGGGTGTCCGGCCCATGAACCCGTACGAGAGGCGCGCCCAGGCGGAGATCGCCTCCCGCGCCGCAAGCAGCTCCTCCGCCGAGTAGCTCGGCATGAAGAACTTGTGTGTCGTGATCCCGTGGCGGTCGACACCGAGGAGCGTGTCGCGCTGGCTCGGATCGTGGAGCTCGTCGTAGAGACGTGCGATCGAACGGGCGGCGTTACGAAATGCTGGGTGCTCAGTGACGTCGTCGACGCGCTCGCCGTCGATGTAGACGGTGCGGCCATCCCGCAGGCTCTGGAGGTACGCCTCCCCGGTCATGAGCGCCGGGCCAGTCGCCTGAGCCATGCCCCGACCCTACTCGCGTGACATGTGAGGTGTGGACTGCGCGCGTCGGCCGGGGAAGAAGCGGTTGAACAGATCCACGGCGGTCTGCACGATCCCTCGCCTGAAGAAGAGGAAGATCGCGATCACGAACGCGCCGTAGAGGACCTCCCGCAGCTGCAGGAGGTCGGGGTTCTTGGCCAGCCACTCGTCCACGACTGCGAACACGCCCGCTCCGATTACAGGACCGAGCAGCGTGCCGAGTCCGCCGAACGCGACGAGCACGAGGACCCGCACGTCCACGTATGAGAAGACGAACGTCTCCGGGGTGATGAACCCGGTGCTATATGCAAACAGCGCCCCCGTCAGGCCGATCATCGCGGAGCCCACCGTCGCGGCGTAGATCCGATACCGAGCGACGTCCACTCCGGCGAGCTCGGCGGCGACTTCGTCGTCGCGGAGTGCACGGAAAGCCCATCCGACGTGCGACAGCTGCAACGCGCGGAAGACGACCAGGAACGCGATCAGCGTGCCGGCGAAGAGGTAGTACCCTCCGACGCGGTCGTCGGCGAGGTCGGCGGGAGCCCCCGGCACGACGAGACCCGACTCGGACCCCGTCAGGTCGCGCCGACCGAGGAGAAGATTGTAGAACGCGAGCGAGAACACCAGCGTGACGATGCCGGTGAAGATGACGCCGAGCGACCGTCGCACGGCGATCCAGCTCAGGAGCCCACCAACGAGTGCTGCGCTCACCGTGCCCACGGCGAGACCCGCCATCACGGGCAGCGAGGTCCTGTCGGTAAGGAGCGCGGCCCCGTAGCCACCGATGCCGGCAAGCGCGCCGACGCAGAGGAAGAGCTGGTTCGTGGCCCCGAAGATCAGGTTGAAGCCGACACCCCACGAAGCGAACACCAGGGCCTTCACGGCCAGCGACGTCGTGAAGGGCGAGTCTCCGAACCAGAGTGGTGGGAGCACCGCGAGGACAGCTGCCGTGGCGGCGATCGGACCGAGCGCCCGGATGACGTAGCGACCTCGCATCTAGCGTCCGAGCAACCCGCGTGGCCTGATGAGGATGGTGAGCGCGGCAGCGGCGAGGAGAATCACGGTCGTGATGTACTGCCCGATGTAGTTGGCGCTCAGCGTGTTCACGACTCCGAGCAGCAAGCCCGCTAGGAAGGCTCCGGCGACGCTGCCGAGGCCGCCGACGACGGCGACGATCAGCGCGAAAGTGGTGAGCTCGAGGCCCATGTTGATCGTCAGCGGCCCGCCCATAGAATGGGTCATCGCCACGACCCCGGCGAGAGCGCCGCTCAGCGCGAAGACCACCGCGCGTACGAACGACGGATTGATGCCGACGAGCCGCGCGCCGATCTCATCCTGGATCACGGAGCGGGTACCACGCCCGAATGTCGTTCCGCCGAGGAGGAGCAGCAGCAGCGCTCCGACACCGAGTGTGATCACGCTCGACCAGATGGCTCCCCGCGACATCGGCACGCCGATGATCGAGATCGGCTCCCCGGTGATGTTGATGTACAGCGAGCCGAGGGGATAGCGCCAGTTGAGCAGCCCGACGATCACGAACGCAGCTCCCAGCGTCAGTAGAAGACCCAGGAGCGTCCGCTCCTCACCGTGCTGACGGTACACCGGCTGCAGCAGTGTCAGGTCGAGAAGCAGCGAGAGGCCCACCGCTGCCAGCACGCCGATGGGCGCAGCCAGGGCCGTCGCCATGCCGTCTTCGATGAGGAGCGAGGCGACGATGGCCGCGACGACCACGATCTGGCCATAGGCGAGGTTGATGACGCCGCCGAGGCCGTACACGAGCGTCATCCCGACCCCGAGCAGGCCGAACGCCAGCCCGAGCACGATCCCATCGAGAATGACCGCCCTCATGCGACGCCCAGGTACGCTCGGCGAACCTCCGGGTTCTGCTCGAGCTCGGTCCGCCGTTCCCTCGAGCCGGATCCTGCCGTTCTCGAGCACGTACCCCCGGTCGGCCACGGACAGCGCGATCGGGACCTGCTGCTCCGCGATCAGAAGCGTCACTCCCTGCTTCTTCAGCTCGCCGAACGCCTCGAACGCGACCTCCGCGATCTTGGGGGCGAGGCCCGTCGTCGGCTCGTCGAGCATGAGCAGCTGCGGGCGCGCCATGAGCGCGCGACCGACCGCGAGCATCTGCTGCTCGCCGCCGCTCAGAGTTCCCGCCTGCTGGCGCTGGCGCTCGTGCAATCGCGGGAAGAGGTCGTAAACCAGGTCGAGCGTCGCGCGGTCCGGTCGCTTCGGATAGGCGCCGAGAGTGAGGTTGCTCTTCAGGGTCATTGCCGGAAAGAGATGCCGCTCGGCAGGAACATAGGAGATGCCAGTGCGTGCGATGCGGTGAGCCGGACGGCCCGTCAGATCCTTCCCGTCGAGGACGACGCGACCGTCCATCGGCGACAGCAGCCCGGCGATGGCTCGAAAGAGCGTCGTCTTCCCGGCGCCGTTCGAGCCGACGATCACCACCGCCTCGGCGCTCCGAACCTCGATGTCGATGCCGTCGATGACGCGCTCGCCGAGGTACCCGGCCGCCAGGCCCGTCGACCTCAAGCAACGCGGGCCTTCCCGAGGTATGCGTCGACGACCTGGGGATCACGCATGACGACCGCGGGCTCGCCCTCCGCCAGGACCTTGCCGAAGTTGAGCACGACTGCCCGCTCCGCGAGCTGGATGACGGCGCTCATCACGTGCTCGACCCAGAGGATCGCCGTTCCGAGCCTGTCGCGGATACCTCGGACGACCTCGACGGAGTGCGCGAGCTCCGACTCGTTCAAACCTGCCATCACCTCGTCGAGAAGCAGAACCTGGGGTTGGCCGGCCAGCGCCTTCGCCATCTCGAGGAAGCGCTGCTGGTGGAGATTGAGGCTCGAGACCGGCTGCTCGGCGCGGTCGCCCAGCCCGACGAACTCGAGCGCCTCGGTCGCTTGCCGGCGCGCCTCCCGCTCGCTCAGGACACCCTTCGCGACGCCGAACATCGCTCCGAGGACGGCGTTTTCGATGACCGTCATCGAGCCAAAGGGAAGCGGCCGCTGCATCGCCATCGCGATCCCTTTTCGCCTCACTTCATGAGCCTTGTGCCCGTCCACCCGTGCACCGTTCAGCCGGACGGTGCCGTGCGTGGGGCGCTCCAGCCCGACGATGACCTTCAGGAGCGTGCTCTTGCCGGCCCCGTTCGGACCGACGACGGCGACGATGTCGCCGTCGTCGATCCCGAACGTGACGCCGTCGACGGCCGGGAGACCGCCGTAGCGCTTCGTGACCTCGTCGACCTCGAGGAGCACGCCTCCGCTACGACTCCGGTCGATACGGCGTCAGCGGCTGCGACCTGAGCAGCACCCTCGGCCAGAACGTTGTCGAGGCCGTGTTCAACCCCGGCTCCGGCGGTGCGCTCCTCGTCAGGACGGCGAGCTGGGGCCGCGCCCCGATCATCTCTCCCCACGCCGTCCATCTGAGCGGCCATGCGTATCCGGGGATGTTGAACGTGTTGGCATGGACGTAGGTGGCGATCCTCTGCCGGTTGGGCCCGACGTTCGAGATCGCCTCCGCGACGATCTTCACGTACGCGTAGCCGGCGAGCGCGTCGTCCTCGAAGAACTCGTTCTGCGGGAACACGCGCAGGTAGCGCTTCGCGAGGGTCTTGTACGCCCTGGTCGCTGTGGCCATGCACTTGAAGTCGAACGAACGGCCGTACGACGACGCACCGGCGCTCCTCGCAGTGAGCGAGTACGGCCCCCACGCACCCACGACCGGTGCCTTGACGCCGAGCTGTCCTGCCTGAGCCAGTATCAGTGGTGCGCCCGGCGGATGGCCCGTCCCCACGATCAGCGACACGTCGCCCATGGCCCGCAGGTACGGCGTGAAGTTGGTCGCCGGCACCGGCGCGACTTGGAAGTTGAGCTTGAGGTTCGGCACCTTCTTGGCCTCTTCCTCGAGCCCCTCCCTGAACGAATGGCCCCACGCGTAGTCGGCGATCACCACGCCAATGTTCGTTAGCCCGCGCCGTTGTGCAAATTGCACGATGGGGCGAGCCGCCATGGGCGCGGAGGGCAGGCAGGTCCGGAACGTATACGGGTCGACGGCGTCAGGACCTCGCTGTTACCCGACTTCACGAGGAAGAGCGGCACCTTCGCCTCCTCGGCGAGTCGCGCGAGCGTCAGCCCGACGCCACTGTGGATGGTGCCCCCGATCGAAACGACGCCGTCCTGCTGGGTCAGTCGCCTGAAGCCGTCGGCGGCCGCGTTGACGTTCGTGGACTGGTCGTCCGCGATGGCGAGGTTCAGCTTACGCCCCTGCCCGCGCCCCTTCACGCCGCCCGATCTGTTGATCTCGTTCACCGCCAAGGCCATCCCGGCGCGAACCTGATTGCCCCAGGGTACGAACGGACCCGTGACCGGTGTGATCACGCCGATCTTGATCGGGCTCCCCTGGGCTGACCCGCTGGACCCGCCGTACGCGCTCGATCCACTCAACGCGGCGGCGAGCATCGCTACGCCGCCCGCGGCCGCAATCAATCGAAACCGTCTCACCACTTCCCTCCTTGCTGTCATGCCTGCCATCGACCAGGCCACCAACGAAGAGACATTCTCGTCCCGACTAACCGGTTAGTCAATCGAACCGCCTCCTGCACGGTCGATACCTTTGACGACAGCAACGCTCTCGAGGTTGCGCGAGCCGTGGACACTCCGAGCGGCTCGGCGAGCGCGTCATGAGGACATCGGCGCATGTATACAACACCCGCTGTGCAGCGCCCAGGAACCGCCTCCGCGCGTCGCTCGCCTCTGGTGTTTGCATACAAGCAGGCCCGCGGGAGCACACCGACGCTCCGCTGAGCCGGGCTCAGGCGTGTGACGCGCGCCAGCCACCAGGTGCATACGACCTGCGTACCGTCTCGACGTAGGGGACGGGGCTCACGACGGCGCCGATCTCCACCTGCACGTGCGGCTCCACCGTGGGCTTCGAGGTGCCGCCGTCCTCCTCGCCCCAGACGAAGGTCACCTCCGTTCCGGGCTCCGCATGCTCGGCGTCCAGCACGGCGAGGGTCAGCATCTTCGCCTCGTTCGAGCTGTACGAGATCCAGGTGGACACCCCCACCGTCTCGCCGTCCACCGTGACCATGTCGAACTGGTGCATTGCGTAGACGGCGGACGGCCAGTCCATGAACTTCGCGCGCTCGGTCTTCTGGAACATCGTTCCGATCGTGCGAGTCACGTCCTCGTCGTCGAGTGCAAGGGTGACCTTCTGGCGATGCTCGCCTTCGGCCATCCGCTCGAGTGCCTCGCGACCGACGAAGTCGTGGTCGAACTTCACGTAGTTCCCGTACCCGAGGTCCCAGGGCGTGAAGTAGTAGTCCTCGATGTCGTCCGAGTCGAAGCTGCCGCCGACCGACGCCGAGCCCTCGTACCCTGCTGCCGGCAACCACTCGCGGTAGGCCTTCATGCTCTCGCCCGAGTAGACGGCCGGAAGCGGAGAGGGGATCCAGCCGGACTCGACGGTGTTCGACGAGTACGCTCGGCCGCCGGCCTGCCTGAGCCCGAACTCCTCTCCTGCGGCGACGAGCGCCTCGCGCACAGCCTCCTCGTCGTCCCAGGGCCCGAAGAGCTCCCAGCCCGGGCTGTCCGACCATGCCGTGACGAAGAGCGCCCGCGGTCCTGCCCGCGATCGTCACCGCCGTCGTGTGGAAGAACTTGAGCTCGGGAGGAGGCTGCCCGAGCGCCTTCTCGATGACCTCCATCGCGTTGGGCCCCTGCAGCTGGAAGCGGTACGACCTCCGGCGGCCGTCGCTGCGCAGGGCCGTCCGCAGGTCGAGCTCGACGTCGACGTCGTAGCCGCCCGTCTCAGCGTGGTAGGTCACCCAGTTGAGCGCCGGTGCGCGGCCGACGAGGTTGAAGCGGTTGTCTCCCAGCGCGAACAGGATGACGTCTCCGATGACATGGCCGTCGGGGCTGCACGGCACGAAGTGCTTGGCTCGATCGCCGCCGAATCCGTCGAAGCTGTTGACCGCGAGGTGGGAGAGCAGCTTCAGCGCGTCCGGGCCCTCCACCGCCAGATCGTTCATGTGGTACGACTGGTTGAAGAGGACGCAGCGTCTCCTGCCAGGCCCGCTGCTCGTCGCGCCAGTTGGTGAACTCCGGCGGCACTCCGGGAAAGACGTTCGCCCCCATCTGCGAGTTGCGCAGCAGCTCGACCGGGCTCTCGACCGTCGTCAGCAGGTCTTCCAGACTCCGATGGCTCATGGTGTGCTCCCTTCCAAGTGACGTCGATCGACCCGCGCCGGTCGTGTTCGACTAGAGGGCACCGCGACTCGCCTTGTCGATGCCTCCGGGAAGCGCTCCCGACTGCAGCGCCTGGGCCACGTTGAAGAGGTGGCTGCGCATGGCGTTCTCGGCGTCCTCCGGCTTTCCGGCGACGACCGCTGCGACGATCGCCGCATGCTCCGCCATGGAAGCGGCGGAACGTCCGGGAATCAGGATCGTGCGGTACTGGTAGCGCACGGTCTGGGAGCTCAGCGCGCGTATCAGGCGTTGGGCCGTGCCGTGACCCGAGAGCTCCAGCAGGGCCGCGTGCAGGTCGGCGTTCGCGTCCGATGCGCCGAGGAGGTCGCCGAGCTCGAGGAGCTCGCGCTGGCGCGCGAGACATGCCTGGAGACGCGCGGCGCCGTCGTCGTCGATCCGCTCGGCGGTCTGGCGGACGGCAAGACCCTCGAGGACGGCGCGAGCCTGGAGGATCTCGATCGCTTCGGCGTCCGAGATCTGCCGCACGCGCGCGCCGCGGTGCGGCTCGCGGACGACGAGGCCTTCCTGCTCGAGGCGGATCAACGCCGTTCGGACGGCGCCGCGTGACATCTCGAACGACGTGCTGATCTCCGCTTCGACGAGGCGGGCGTTCGGGCCGATGTCGCCGCGGACGATGGCTGCCCGGAGCTCGTCGTAGTTGGAGTTCGTGGCCACGGTCCTCGCGCATACTGCCGAAACGTTGCGAAGATCGTCAACAATCCTGTCTCACCTGGGATAGCGTTCTTCGACCAGGAGCGCGATGAGTGACCGTCGCAGTCGACCAGCGGGGAGCGGAGCCGTGAGCGCGCGGGCGGTTGCGGTGCTCGGGCTCGGCGAGGCCGGAGGCCGGCTCGCCGCCGATCTCGCGGTGTCCGGCGTCGAGGTACACGGCTTCGACCCCGTGGCGACATCGACTCCGGACGGCGTCGTCCGCGCTGCGGATCCCGCAACGGCCCTGGCCGGGGCCGACGTCGTCCTCAGCCTGACGACCGCCGGGGCCGCTCTCGAGGCGGCCACGGCACGTTGCGCCCGCGCTTTCACGCGGCGTCGTCTACGCGGACCTGAATACGGCCTCGCCGGCGCTCAAGCGCGAGATCGCGGCTCGCATCGAGGACGCGGGTGGTGCGTTCGCCGACGTGGCGCTCCTCGGGTCGGTGCCTGTTCGGGGGCTCCGCACTCCAGCCCTCGCGTCCGGTTCGGGCGCGCATGCGTTCGCGAACCTGCTCTCGCCGCTCGGCATGCCCGTCGATGTCGTCTCGGACCGGCCGGGCGACGCCGCCGAGATGAAGCTCCTGCGGTCCGTCTTCATGAAGGGGCTCGCGGCCTGCGCCTTCGAGAGCCTGCGCGCCGCCGACCAGAGCGGACACCGGGAGTGGCTCGAAGGGGAGATCGCAGAGGTCATCGGCCGCCCGCTCCTCGAGAGGCTGCTCGAGGGGAGTCGCACGCATGCGGCCCGCCGGGTCGACGAGATGGAGGCGGCGCAAGAGCTGCTGCTCGAGCTCGGGATCGAGCCGCGGATGGCCCGGTCCAGCGGCGCCCTGCTCGCCGCGCTCGCGGAAGGCAGAGAGCGGTAGGGTCGCGGGCTATGGCGACGCGTCAGGTGCACGAGTCTCGCCCGAGCGATCGTGCGCGGACGCTGGTTGCGGGCGGGTACGACCTGCACGTCCACGTCGCGCCCGACGTGCCGGTGCGCCGGATCGACGACGTGACGCTCGCTCGGGAGTTCGCGGAGATGGGGCTCGCGGGCTTCGGGCTCAAGTCGCACTACACGTCGACGGCCGAGCGGGCGCAGATCGTTGCGACACTCGAGCCGCGCGTCGAGGTCATCGGCACGCTGACGCTGAACCAGGCCGTCGGTGGCATGAACGCCCTCGCAGTCGAGATTGCCGCACGCGAGGGTGGCCGGATCGTCTGGATGCCGACGGTCGACTCCCCTGCGGAGACGGCGGGCAGAACGGAGCCGAAGCCCGGCGACAAGGTTCCACAGTGGGCTCGGCTGCAGCACGAGCTGCGTGGGCTCGGGCTCGGGGTCGAGCCCGTCCTCGTCACCGACCCGGAGGGGCGTCTGCTCCCGGAGACACGCGACGTGCTCCGCGCGATCGCTCGGCACGGGCTCATACTCGCGACCGGTCATCTCGACCGCGACGACACGTTCGCCGTCGTCGAGGGCGCTCTGGAAGAGGGCGTCGCCGACATCGTCGTCACGCATCCGGAGTTCACCTGCCAGAACTTCTCGATCGAGGATCAGGTCGCGCTCGCCGAGCGCGGTTGCCTCCTGGAGCGGTGCCTGACCACGCCGTGGAGCGGGAAGACGACGTGGGAGCACGTGTTCGACGGCGTCCGCGCGGTCGGGATCGAGCGCACGGTCTTCTCCAGCGACCTTGGGAACCCCGACTACCCGGCGGTCGTGGACGGGCTCGCTCTCTGGGCGGATCGACTTCTCGGCGCGGGGTGGGACGAGGACGAGGTGCGAGAGATGATCGTGTCGCAGTCGCGGCGCCTGGCGGGAGCCGAATGAGTCGGAGGCTGCTGGTCGTCGGAGCGCACTCCGGCGACTTCGTGTGGCGGGCCGGCGGCGCCGTTGCAGTGACCACCGCCGCCGGCGGCTCAGCGCGCGTCCTTGCGCTGTCGTACGGGGAGCGGGGGGAGTCCGGTGAGCTGTGGAAGGAGCCGGGTCAGACGACTGAGCAGGTGAAGGAGATCCGTCATGCCGAGGCCGAGCGCGCCGCGAGGGCAGTCGGCGCCGACTTCGAGTGCCTCGACCTCGGCGACTACCCGCTCGAGGTGGGCAAGGACGCTCTCGAGCTGATCGCAGACCGCATTCGCGCGTTCGCGCCGCACGTGCTCGTCACCCACACCGACCGCGATCCCTTCAACCCGGACCACGCGGTCGCCTTCTTCGCTGTCGAGCGGGCCCGCGCGCTCGCCGCCGGCGCTGGGGTGGCGAGCGCGTTCGAGACGGTCGAGCCGCCCGAACTGCTCCTCTTCGAACCGCATCAGCCCGAGCTGTGCAACTTCACGCCCACCACCTTCGTGGACATCACGGCGGTGATGGACCAGAAGCAGGCCGCGATGGCGGAGATGAAGGCGCAGGCGTACCTCCACACGTACTACTCGCAACGCGCCGAGCAGCGCGGCAACCACGCGCGCCGCTCCTCGGGCGACTCGGCCATTCAGTTCGCGGAGGCCTTCCAGCGCGTGACACCGCAGGTCGTGACCGCGCTGTGACCGACGTCTTCCGTGAGCTCGCGGAGCTCGGGGCGGCGACGGTCCACGAGGCCGCGGGGCGCTCGCAGGTCGTCGACGCTCCGCTGATCCAGGTCCTTCCCGGCTCGCGCGCAGCCGGTCCCGCGCGGACCGTGCGCTGCGGGCAGGGTGACAACCTCATGGTGCATGCCGCCGTGGCGGAAGCACTCCCCGGCGAGGTGCTCGTGCTCACGATGCCGGAGCCGGCGCCGGTCGCGCTGCTGGGTGAGCTGCTTGCGACGCAGGCGAGCGCACGCGGCGTCGCAGCCGTGCTGGTGGATGCCGCAGTGCGCGATCTCGACGAGCTTCGCGAGCTCGGCCTCCCGATCTGGGCCCGGTACGTCCGCGTGCGTGGCGCCGAGAAGGAGGTCGCGGGCACAACCGGCGATTCGGTCGAGGTGGGTGGTGCGACCATCCGTCAAGGCGACGCAGTCGTCCTCGACTCGGATGGAGCGGTCGTCGTGGAGCGGGAACGCGTCGAGGAGGTGCTCGTCGCGGCGCGGGCGCGTGTCGACCGCGAGCGCGAGAAGCGTGTGAAGCTGCAGGCGGGCGCCCTTTCCTACGACCTCGACGGCTTGCGTCGACTCGTCGAGTCGTGACCGAGGTCGTTCACGACGTCGCTCGCATCGGCCACGCGGAGCTGTTGACTCCGAAGCCGACCGAGAGCCTTCGCTTCTTCGTCGACGTGCTCGGGATGGAGGAAGAGGCACGCGAGGGGCAGTCCGTCTATCTCCGCGGCTGGGGCGACTATCTCCGCTACAGCCTGAAGCTCACCGAGTCACCTCGAGCCGGGCTCGGTCACGTCGCGTTGCGCGCGTGGAGCCCCGAGGCGCTCGAGCGACGAGTGGCGGCGGTCGAGGCGTCGGGGCTGGGAACGGAATGGATCGACGGCGACGTCGGCCATGGTCCGGCGTACCGGTTCACCGACCCCGACGGTCACGTCTTCGAGCTGTACTACGAAGCCGAGCGCTACACGGCGCCGGAGCACCTCCGGCCGTCGTGGAGGAACCAGCCGCAGCGCTACGTCGGCAGAGGTGCGGCGGTGAAGCGCCTCGACCACGTCAATGTGCTCGCCGCGGACGTGCGCGCCAACCGCGTGTTCGCGCAGGACGTGCTCGGCTACCGCCTGTACGAGCGGATCGAGCTCGAGGACGAAACCGAGACGGGCGCCTGGCTCAGCGTCTCGATCGCCGCGCACGAGCTGATCTACGTGCGCGATGCAGCCGGCGCGAACGGCAGGCTCCATCACCTTGCGTTCTGGGTCGACACCCGCGAGGAGTGCTTGCGGGCTGCCGACCTGTTCGTCGACAACGACGTCCCCATCGAGGCGGCGCCCTCGAAGCACGGCGTGGCACAGGGCTTCTTCCTGTACGGCTTCGAGCCGGGAGGCAACCGGATCGAGGTGACGACCGGTGGGTACTTCGTCTACGACCCTGACTTCGAGCCCATCACGTGGACCAGGGAGGAACGCGCGCGCGGCCAGTTCTGGGGCGTCCAGACGATCGAGAGCTTCCACACCTACGGCACTCCGGACGTCGCCGCCGATGGCTGACGCTGCAGGCGTGATCACGCTCCGGGAGCGCCTGGAGCAGCCCGGCGCGTTCGTGGTCGCCGCCGAGATCGTCACGAGCCGCGGGCTCCTGTCGGCTGAGGGCGGCCGATACGCGCTCGACCTTGCGCGCGATCTCGCGGCCGACCCACGCATCGACGTGCTTTCGATTACCGACAACCCCGGTGGGCACGCGATGTTCTCTCCCGATGCGCTCGGGACGGATCTCATCTCACGTGGTCAGGAGGTGATCATCCACCTCGCCTGCAAGGACTGGAACCGTAACGCGCTCGAGAGCCGTGGCTGGCAGCTGAGCTCGCAGGGGTTCCACAACGTGCTCGCTCTGTCCGGCGACTACCCGGTCATGGGTCACAAGGGGCTTGCGGCCCCCGTGTTCGACATCGACTCCGTCGGCCTCCTGAGCCTCTTCTCCGAGATGAACGCAGGTCTGCGCGACGAGCGGAAGCCGGATGCGCGGCTCGATCGGACTGACTTCTATCTCGGCTGTGTCGTCACGAACCACAAGCGCCACGAGCGCGAGGTCATGCCGCAGTACTTCAAGCTCCGCAAGAAGGCCCAGGCCGGAGCCGGCTTCGTCATCAACCAGATTGGTTACGACGTTCGCAAGGACGACGAGCTCCTGCGGTGGATGCGGCGTGAGGGGCTCGATCTCCGTGCGCTCGCCAACGTCTTCCTCCTCTCGCGCACCGCGGCCCGTGCGTTCCGCCGCGGCGTGATCCCGGGCGTGGTCGTGACCGACGAGCTGCTCGAGCTCGCTGAGCGACACGGCGCCGGCCCGGACAAGGGGCGCGCATACTTCGTGGACCTCGCGGCACGGCATGTCGCGATCGCTCGGGGTCTCGGCTTCGAGGGCGTCTACCTCGGCGGCCACACGCCGGCGGCCACGTTCGGCGAGATCCTCGACCTCGCGGACGGGTTTGGTGAGGACGACTGGCGCCAGTTCGCGCGGGAGCTCCAGTACCCGTTCCCCGGCGAGTTCTACCTCTTCGAGCGGGACCCGGACACCGGCCTCTCGTCCGACCAGGTGAGCCGTTCCTACGCCGCGTCGAAGCAAGCGCGAAGGACGGACCTTCGAGTGCCGCTCAAGTACCGCTTCAGTCGCAAGTTCCACGACACCGTGTTCGCACCGGATGCGCCGCTGTTCTCGAAGGGACGGGCCCTCTACCGGCAGGTGGAGAAGGCTCCGCGCCCGGTGCGGCGGGCGGCGCACGCGCTCGAGCAGGCGGCGAAGGTCCCGCTCTTCGGATGCGAGGACTGCGGCGACTGCTCGCTCGCCGAGATCGCTTACGTCTGCCCGGAGTCACAGTGCGCGAAGAACCAGCGCAACGGTCCGTGCGGCGGTACGAGGGACGGGCTCTGCGAGGTGTACGACACCGAGTGCATCTGGTCTCAGGCATACGAGCGCCTGAAGGCGTTCGGCGAGGAGGAGTCGATGCTGGACGGCCCGGTCGTGGTCAAGGACAACGCGCTCGCGGGGACGAGCGCCTGGGCGAACACCTTCCTCGGACGCGACCATCTGGCGAAGATCGACGAGTAGGATCGACACGAGTGACGCGAACGACGCAACGAGACAAGCGCGCGGCATAAGGAGGCGTGGAGATGGGCTACAGCAACCTCGAGGAGAAGCTGCAGGCGGTAGGGAGCGCGGTCGAGATGGCGCGGAACTCGCAGATCGGACCGTACGTCTATCCGGCGGTGCCCGCTGAGTTCTCGAACTGGATGGACGAGCAGGTCGCGTGGAGCGAGACGAGCGCGCTGTTCGACCAGACGCATCACATGACCGATCTCTACATCGAAGGGCCGGACGTGATCAGGCTCCTCTCCGACCTCGGCGTCAACACGTTCGCGAGCTTCCAGGTGAACAAGGCGAAGCAGTTCGTGGCCTGCAACCACGACGGCTACGTGATCGGCGACGGCATCCTGTTCTTCCTCGACGAGAACCGCGTGAGCCTCGTGGGGCGGCCCTCCGCGCACAACTGGGTGCAGTTCCACGCCGAGATCGGCGACTACGACGTGTCGATCGACCGCGACGAGCGCACGGCGGCGAACCCGACCGGGCGGCGCAAGATCTATCGCTTCCAGGTGCAGGGCCCGACCGCCCACGACGTGCTGACGAAGGCGAACGGCGGCCCGATCCCCGAGATCAAGTTCTTCAACATGGGGGAGCTCACGATCGCGGGGCACAAGGTGCGCGCGCTGCACCACGGGATGTCGGGCGTGCCGGGTCTCGAGCTGTTCGGGCCTTGGGAGGAGATGGAGGACGTGCGCGCCGCCATCGTCGAGGCGGGAGCGGACTTCGGGCTGCGCCAGGTCGGAGCGCGGGTCTACGCGACGAACACGCTCGAGTCGGGGTGGATCCCGTGCCCGCTGCCCGCCGTCTTCACCGGTGACCAGATGAAGGCGTATCGGGAGTGGCTTCCCGCGAGCGGGTACGAGGCCACGGGCTCGCTCGGCGGCAGCTACTACTCCGACGATATCTCCGACTACTACGTGACACCGCACGACCTCGGCTACTGGCCCTTCGTGAGGTTCGACCACGACTTCGTGGGGCGCGAGGCGCTCGAGGCGATGCCCGAGGAGCCACCCCGGCGCAAGGTGACATTGGCCTGGAACGGCAAGGACGTGGCCGAGGCGATGGGCACGCTGTTCGAGAAGGGGGACGCGGTCAAGTACATCAACCTCCCGCTCTCGAACTACGCGACCTGGCCGCACGACAAGCTGCTCCACGAGGGCGACATCGTCGGCATCTCGACCTTCTCCGGGTACAGCTACAACGAGCGGTCGATGCTCTCGCTCGCCTACATCGACGCCGAGGTCCCGATCGGGGCCGAGCTCGTCATGGTGTGGGGCGAAGAGGGCGGCGGGTCGTCGAAGCCGGTCGTCGAGCGTCACCGGCAGGCCGAGATCCGAGCGATCGTCAGCCCGTGCCCGTACTCCGAGGTCGCACGCACCTCGTACGCGGAGGGGTGGCGCACGAAGGCGACCGTCGCCTGAGCTGACACGCCGCGTGTGAGCTCGGTATGCCCGGCCGGCGCGAGACGTCCGGCCGGGCGCCTGCGGGCAGTCGACGTCGCAGCTGCACTTTTCACCAGGTGCCAGGTGGGTTCTGACCGCCCACGAATGGACGATGCTTCGAGGATGCGCCGGAATCGGAGCCGGTGACCCCGCGCGGCCTGGCGGTTGGCCTCGTCGCAGCCGTCGTTCTCGCAGCCACGGTCCCGGCCCGGTTGGTTGCGTGGGCTTGCACGTCCGGGGAGGAGGAAGTGGGCTCGGACGAGCGGATCTGCGAATCCATCGGCGAGTTCGGGACCTGGGGTTGGTGGGCCGCCGTGCTATGGCCGGCCGCCGTGTTCGCGGGGGCTCAGGTCGTGCCGGTGCTCCGACGGCATCCCACCCGCGTGGCGGTTTCCATAGCCGTCCTGGCGGCTGCGTTCTGGATCGCCGTGGCCTCGATCAGTGTGGACGTTGGCTAGTTCACGAGTCCGCCCCGCGACGAGTGGTGGTACTGGACAAGCGGCCGGGCGGGATCTGGTACGACGCATCGATGAGGAACGACCTCGTGGATGCGGTGCTTGCCCGTCTGGGAGTCGAGCGGCCTTCGTGCGACCTCGCGGGTCTACGGTCCGTCTACGCGGCCTGGTGCGGTGCGGTCCCGTTCGACAACACGCTCAAGCTGATCCATTCGGCGGAAGTGCTGCCGGGCCCGCTACCCGGGTCGACGGCGGACGTGTTCTTCGACGCGTGGCTGGAGCACGGAACGGGGGGAACCTGCTGGGCGGGAAACGGCGCGCTCCACGACCTCCTCGCCGCGCTCGGGTTCGAAGTCGAGCGCGCAGTGGCGACGATGCTGTCGTCGCCCGACGTCCGCGGCATCAATCACGGGTCGGTGATCGTGACGATCGACGGCGCGCGCTGGATCGCCGACGCGTCGATCCTGAGCGGCGATCCGATCCGGATGGTCGGGCCCGAGAACGACGACGACACGCCTCGCGCGCTCCCTCGGCTCGAGTGGATCGGTGACGGACCGGCCGTGATCTGGCGAGCGTTGAACGCCCCAGACGGTTTCCCGTGTCTGATCAAGCGGATCGGCGCCGAGTCGGGCGAGTGGGACCGGTTGCACCAGGCGACGGCCGACTGGAGCCCCTTCAACTACCAGCTGAGCATCAGGTTGATGCGCGGCGGCGAGACCATCGGTGTCGCCCAGGGGCAACGGTTCGTCTTTCGGGCCGACGGGTCGCTCGACGCGTCGCCGATCGTCGGCGAGGAGCGGACTCGATTCCTGATCGAGGACCTGGGCATCTCGGAGAGTGGTCGCTGCGAAGGTTCCGCGCGACCGCGACGTTCCGCAGCGGCCGGAGCTGCACGCGCCGTGAGCGACAACGTCGCCGGCGGGCGTTTCGACGAGCTGCGCGGGGTGCGCCGCGGCGGCTACGCCTGGTCGGCGAGAGCCGCCAGCGCGGCGACGAGCTCGTCCGTCGCGGAGAGGAACGGCGCGTGGTCCGCGTCGAGCTCGAACACGCGCTCGCACGGGTGCTCGCGGATCATCCGCCGCTGGAGAGCCGGCATCATCGCCTGGTCGCGGGCTGTGAGCACGTAGAACCGCGGAATCGCGGCGAGCCTCGCGTCGTCGATCTCCACGGGCGTCGTGTATGGGACGACCGCTTGCGGACGTCGCTTCGACACCGCCCACGCGACCTGCTCCGACGTGCAGTCGTTGTAGATGACCCTCGCCGTTGCCTCCGCGGAGAGAACCGCGACGGGCGGGTCGCCCTCGATGGTGAGGTTCGCCTGGATCTGGTCGCCCGTCGCCTCCGGCAGCTGGGTCATGTCGAGAAGGCTCTGGCCGTTGGAAGGCATGAAGGCGCAGACGAAGACCAGCGAGGCGATGCGCTCGGCACACTGCTGCGCCGCCTGGGTGATGACCACGCCGCCCATGCTGTAGCCGACGAGTACGGCCGGCTCGGTACGCTCGGCGAGGGTCGCGCAGACGCGATCGGCGTACGCGTCGAGCGTGATATCGGCGAGGGGCGTCTCGTCGGCGCCGCTGCCGGGGAGATCGAACGCCTCGACCGTGTGGCCCGACGCCTCGAGCTGACCGATCACCGGCTCCCAGCACCAGGCGCCTCCGAATGCTCCGTGGACGAGCACGAAACGGGCCATGGGATCCTCCTCGAGCCGGGTGTGAAGGCTCGATTCTCGGCCTTCGGGGCGCGCAGGTCTAGCCGACCGTGAGGACGAGCTTGCCCTGCGTGCGGCCCGTCTCGCCGAGCTCGTGCGCCCGTGCCGCTTCCTCGAGCGGGAAAGTCCCCGACACATGCGGGCGTAGCGCACCCTCCGCCACGAGCCCGGCGAGCGCCTCCATGCCTGCCCGGTCGGGCTCGACGAGGATGCCCGTCACGCGAGCGCGCCCCCCCGCGCGCTCGACGAGCGACTCGAGTCCCACCGCTGACGGCACGACGATGAACAGGCCGCCATCGCGCAAAGTCGCGATGGCCATACCGCTCTCCTCGCTTCCGACGAGATCGAGCACGACGTCGACGTCGCGTACGCGTTCGTCGACCGCCTCGCTCGTGTAGTCGATCGCTTCGTCCACGCCGAGCTCGGCCAGGAACGCGTGCTTCTCCGCGCGCGCGGTGCCGATCACGTGCGCGCCGCGCGCCTTCGCGATCTGGACTGCGAGGTGGCCCACGCCGCCCGCGGCGGCGAGGACGAGCACACGCTGACCCGGCTCGACGTCCGCTGTCTCCACGAGGGCCTGCCAGGCCGTCAGTCCCGCGAGGGGGAGGGCCCCGGCCTCCACGTCGCTCAGGCCCTCGGGGATCCGGGCGAGCTGTCGCGAGGGCGAGGTCACGTACTCGGCATAGGCGGCCGCCTGGCGCGGGAAGCGCGGCATTCCGAAGACGCGGTCTCCCGGGACGAAGCGGGTCACGCCGTAGCCGACCGAATCCACGACGCCGGCCACGTCCCAGCCGACCGTGAACGGGGGCTGTCCGAGAAATCCGCCACGGGCCCGGACTTTCCAGTCGACCGGGTTGACGCCCGCCGCGCACGTGCGCACGAGGACCTCGGTGGCGACCGGCTCAGGCCGCGGAACCTCCGCGAGCTCGAGCACGTCGGGCCCTCCGAGGGTCGTCTGGACGATGCTGCGCATGGTCGGCTCCGGTGTCGCCACTTCGGCTTCCTGGTAGGGAAGGTTGTTGTATACAGCGTGAGTCCCGACCGAGGAGAGCAGATGGCCGCGCCGACGAAGACGTCCGCGTTTCCCAGCCCGTGCGAGATCGGGCAGATGGTCCGCGTCGACGGCTCGTACGGCCTCGTCACGATCCTCGACTCGGCGGAGTGACGACCGGCTACACGCGACCGCTCGCCGAGCTGCGTCGCGCGGATGCCGCCGAGTTCGGCGGGAAGAGCGCGAATCTCGGGGAGCTCCTCACGGCGGAGATACCCGTGCCGCCCGGGTTCGCGGTCAGCGCGTCCGCGTACTCCACGTTCGTCCAGGAGACGGGTCTCGCCGGGACGATCGCCGCGGCGTTGTCGCGGGCTCCGGTGGGAGACGTGAGTGCGATCGGCGCCGCCGCGAAGGCGATCGACGAGGCGATGCGCTTCGCGCCGCTGCCGGACGCGCTGCGCGCCGAGCTCGGGCGGCGCTACGAGGAGTTGGCGCGCGAGACGGGTGAGGAGCGACCCGCGGTCGCCGTTCGCTCGAGCGCTCTCGGCGAGGACAGTGAGGAAGCCAGCCACGCCGGCCAGCAGGAGAGCTTCCTGTGGGTGCGGGGCGTCGAGCAGGTCTGCGATGCGGTGCGCGACTGCTGGGTCAGTCTCTTCACGCCGCAGGCGATCAGCTACCGGGCGACGCTGGGGGCGGAAGGGGTGGAGCCGGCGATGGGTGTGACGATCCAGGCCATGGTCGATGCCGAGGTCTCCGGCGTGATGTTCACGTGCAGCCCCGTGAGCGGCGATCCGAGCATGGTGGCGCTGAACGCGAGCTGGGGGCTCGGGATCGCGGTCGTGAGCGGCGAGCTGACGCCCGACGACTATCTGGTGAGCAAGATCACGGGCGAGGTCGTGCGCCAGACGGTCAGCACGAAGCACGTCGAGTACGTCCCGGATTCGGAGGGGCGTGGCGTGGTGCGGAGAGAAGTGCCGGAGGAGCGCCGCGACGAGCCCTGTCTGGGCGGGTCGGAGATCGCAGCCCTCGTCGACGTCGGACGGCTCGTCGAGCGTCATTTCGGATGCCATCAGGACGTCGAGTGGGCGATCGCGCGCGACCGGCCGTTGCCGGATGCACTCCGCGTGGTGCAGGCGCGCCCCGTGACGGCACTTCCGGACCCGACTGCCGAAGCTCTCCGGTTCGGCCATGTCCCTCGTGCTGAGCACGTTCGGTGCGCCTCCTCGAGCCCGAAAGCGATCATCGTGACCGGCACATGCCGCTGAGCGAGGACGACGTCCGCGAGATCCTGCGGCTCATCGACGAGTCTGACGTCGAGGAGCTGCGGATCGAGACCGGGGACCTCTCGCTCTACGTCCTCCGCGGAGAGGCGAAGGCCGAGCCGCCCGCGACCGCTCCCGCAGACGTCGACGCGCTCGTCGAAGCGTCTCCGAGCGACGACCTGGTGACGATCGAGGCGCCGATGCTCGGCACCTTCTACCGCGCCGGGGCGCCCGGAGCCGCGCCGTTCGTCGCCGTCGGGATGCGTGTCGAGCCGGAAACGGTCGTGTGCCTGATCGAGGTCATGAAGATGATGAACTCGGTCCACGCAGGCGTCGCCGGGACGATCGTCGAGATCTGCGCCGAGAACGCAGAGCTCGTCGAGTACGGTGCCGCCCTCTTCCAGGTCGAGCCCGCCCGATGAGCGAATCGAGCCGGAAAACGGTGGACGTCGTCGACACGACGACACGCGACGGCAACCAGAGCCTGTGGAGTGCCACGGGGCTGACCACATCCGACGTCCTCGCGATCGCGCCGACGATGGATCGAGTCGGCTTCCACGCTCTCGACTTCACCTCGAGCACGCACATGGCCGTCGCGGTGCGCTTCCACCGGGAGAACCCCTGGGAGCACCTTCGGCTCGTCAGCGCTGCGCTGCCGACGACCCCGCTCAGCTTCATCACCACCGGAATGCGCTTCATCACCTGGGTCCCGGCAGACGAGGACGTGATGCGACTCGCCTACCGCTGCGTCGTCCGCAACGGCATCCGCCGCTTCCAGATCGCCGACCCTTCGAACGACCCGACGCGGCTGCGACGCATCGCGGCGCTGGCGCGCGAGGAGGGCGTCGAGGAGATCGTCATCGGGCTCACCTACTCGGTGAGCGACGTGCACACGCACGAGTACTACGCGGAGCGCGCCGCGGCGCTCGCCGACTGTGCCGACATGGACCGGCTCTATCTCAAGGATCCTGGCGGCCTGCTGACGCAAGCCGCCGTGCGCGAGCTGGCGCCGCACTTCATCCGCGCCGCTGGTGAGCGCCCGGTCGAGCTGCACAGCCACTGCACGATCGGCCTCGCGCCGTTCGTCTACATGGAGGGGCTGCGTGCAGGGTTCCACGCGCTGCATACGGCCGTCGCACCGCTCGCGCGCGGCACGTCGAACCCGGCGGCGGAGACCACGCTTCGCGACCTCACCGCCGAGGGCTTCTCCCATCGGCTCGACCTCGACGCGCTCGCCGCGATGTCGGAGCACTTCGCCGCAGTGGGACGGGAGAAGGGACTGCCGTTCGGTGAGCCGCAGGAGTACGACGCCACGTACTACCACCATCAGCTCGCGGGCGGCATGGTCTCGACGACCCGGCGGATGCTCGACGAGCTGCGCCGGCCCGAGCTGTTCCACGCCGTGCTCGACGAGGTCGGGCGAGTGAGAGCCGAGATGGGGTACCCGATCATCGTCACCCCGGTCTCCCAGATGGTTGCCACCCAGGCGGTGAGGAACGTGATCGACGAGGAGCGCTGGTCGAACGTCTCCGACGAGACCGTGCGCTACTTCCTCGGCCACTACGGCGACCCGGCGGCGCCCGTCGACCCGCTCGTCGCCGACCGCGTGCTGTCGCGCCCGCGCACGGAGGAGCTGCGAAGGCTCGAGCCTCTCCACCTCGAAGGCGCGCGCGAGCGATTCGGACGACGGATCTCGGACGAGGAGCTGCTCCTGCGGATGACGATGCCCGAAGAGCAGGTGGATGCGATGCTCGCGTCCGCACAGGCGGCGCCGTCGGCGCGCGCAGCGCCCCGTCCGCCGCGCCATCCCGTGGTGACGCTGCTCCAGGAGGTTGCCCGGCGCAGGTCGATCACCGAGCTACGAGTGCAGAAGGGCGACGACCTCGTCGTGTGGCGCCGTGCGACTTGACGACGTACGTGCCTTCGTGTTCGACGTCGACGGAACGCTCGTACACCGGGCGGGCGACGAGCTGCACGTTCAGCCGGGCGCACGCGAGGTGCTGGCGAAGATCCGGGCGTCCGGCAGGCGGTTCGCCCTCTTCACCAACGGGAGCCACGAGACTCCGGAAGGGTTCGCCGCGGGCCTTCGTGCGGTCGGTCTGGATGTCGCGGACGACGAACTGCTCACGCCTCTGCGCAGCGTCCTCGTGTACCTGCGTGAGCACGGCTACGAGTCGGTGCTGCTCCTCGGGAGCGACCCGGCCCGTGAGTTCCTCGAGCAGGCCGACGTGCGGGTCTTCGACGGCCAGGCTGCGGCCGACGCGGACGTCGTGTTCGTCGCGACCCCTGCGGCTTTCGACTTCGACGAGCTCGAGCGAGCCGCTCGCAGGATCCTCGCCGGCGCGCCGCTGCTCACGGGCAGCTACGCCCCTGCGTACGCGGGAGCGAACGGCCCCATCATCAGCCGCGGGGCCATGGTGACCGCGGCGCTCGCGAAGGCCTCGGGCGCTCGACCGATCATCGTCGGCAAGCCGTCGCGTGCGGCGCTCCGCACGATCAGCGATCACGTGGCTGCTCGGCCGCAGGAACTGGCGGTGATCGGCGACGACGTCACCATGGACATCGCGCTCGGCCGGATGGGCGGTGCGCGTACCGTCCTCGTGAGCAGCGGCATCAGCGGCCGTCTCGACATCGACGACATCGACGAGAGGCACCGCCCGGACGCGATCGTCGAGGGCGTCGCCCAGCTGCTCGACTGGCTCTGAGCTCCGCTCCTCGAAGCGCGAGGCGGCGGCGAACTCGCGACCGTCTCGCCGACTACCCTCCAGGCGGGCGCCCGTAGCTCAGTGGACAGAGCGGCGGACTTCTAATCCGCGGGTCGCAGGTTCGAATCCTGCCGGGCGCACTAGGAACCATGCGGGATTGCCGCCCCGATCGCGATGCGCAAGTCCCGCAGGTGGGCCACAGAATTGTCCACAGGACGTGCCGTCCACGCTACGCCGGGGCTTCCAACTCCATCGCCTTGCGACGTGCCGCCGTCACGCCCGCGATGATGCTGGTGTGCCGGACTGGAAGCGCATATCCAAACGACACCCCGTCGCTGCGTTCTGGGTCGTTGCCTTGTCGTTCATCATCGTGCCCGCAGTCGTTTTCGGGTTCGCATTCAGATGGGTCTGGGCCATCGTGTGGTTGTTCGTCGCAGGCTTTTTCGTATGGGCGACGACGAAGTGGGAACGCATCTGACACCCGCGCGCATTCATGCCGTCACCAGGTAGCGTTTGCGATTGGGGAGCCAGGGGCAACCTTGGCTACACGAATCGGGGGAGGGCAAGAAGTGCTGGCACTAACGACCCAGGACTGGGCGACGCTGGGATTCCTGGTCGTCGTCATCGTCGCTGGCTACGCGATGCTGCGCAGACTCGACGCGGGCGACTAGGTCACGCCGGGGACGGCGTCCATGCCGCTCACGACGGCTCCTCACGTCGGTCGGCCCGCTCCAGGCTCGGCGCTCCTCCCGTAGACGACCGACCGCCTCCAGATAGGAATCACGGTGAGATCCGTCTCCTGAGCGAGATGTGGTTGGATCCGCGCGTGTGCGCGCGCCGAGCACAACCCGCCGAGGGCTCCGAGAACGAGCTCGCTGACGTCGGGGGCCGGGCGTGACGCGGCGCGAGCGTGCGCTCGCCGTCGCGGACGGGCGGACGCTCGTGAGCGCGGATCCCGCGACCGTCTCGTGGCTGACGGGCCACGTGCCCGAGATCGAGTGGGGACCGAGCCCCTTCTCGGCGCCCCCCGTCGTCGTGGTCGACGCATCCGGTCTCGTTCGCATCGTGGTGTCGGAAGACGAGACCGATTCGCTCTTTCCTGACGTTGAGCCCGTGACGTTCCCCGGATTCGCGGTGGAGGACGTCGACCGGCGATCACGCGCGATCGAGCTTGCGCTCTCGCTCGTCGACGGCCGGGTCGCCGGAGAGCCTGCCTCGCTGCCGGGCGCTCTTGCGCGGATCGAGCTCGACGACGTCGGCGCCGAGTTGCGGCGCGCGCGCGCGGTGAAGGATCGTGACGAGCTCGACGCGATCCGCTCCGCGATCGAGATCGCCGACAGCGGACAGGCGGCCGCGCGCAGCGCGTTCGCCCCCGGCGTGAGCGAGCTCGAGCTGTGGTCGTCGGTTCGCGCGGCGATGGAGACCGCGGCCGGCAGTCGCCTCCCTGTCCTTGCCGATCTCGTCACGGGGCCGCGGACCGCGGATGTCGGCGGGGCGCCGGGAGAGCGACGCGCCGAGCGTGACGACCTTCTGCTCGTCGACCTGGTTCCACGCGTGGGGGCCTACTGGGCCGACTCCTGCGCAACGGTCGCCCACGGAGACGTGCCGAACCTCGTTCGCGATGCTCATGCGGCATCGCTCGCCGCTCTCGAGACGGTGAAGGCTGCGGTTGCGCCTGGTGTACGAGCCGACGACGTCGACACCGCAGCGCGGGCGCTCGCCGAGTACCCGCATCACACCGGGCACGGCGTCGGCCTGACGGTGCACGAGCAGCCGAGAATCGTCCCTGGGAACGAGCAGCTCCTCGAGCCCGGCATGGTCATCGCGCTCGAGCCCGGGTGTTACGGCGAAGGATGGGGAGTTCGCGTGGAGCAAGTCGTGGTCGTGACGGAGGACGGCTGCGACGTGCTCTCGGGGCACGAGCTCGACCTCTACTCGACGACGTAGCCGAAAGCCGTCCACCCTCCGTCGACGACGAGGAAGTGGCCGGTCACGAAGCTGGAGTCCTCCTCGGAGGCGAGGAACAGCGCTGCCTTGGCTATCTCGTCCGGCTTCCCGAGCCGTTTCATCGGTGTCCGGGCCACATACTTGTCCGCATCGATGAACCCGTCGCGAATGGCCTTGTCCACGAGCTCCGTCCGCGTGACGCCCGGCCCAATCGCGTTCACGCGCACGCCGTGCTCCGCCCATTCGATCGCGAGCACCTCGGTCATCTGCACGACCGCGGCCTTCGCGGCGTTGTATGCGAGCCGCATCGGAAACGCGACGCTCGCGTTCATCGACGCGATGTTCACGATCGCCCCTCAGCCTCGCACGAGCTGGGCTCCGAAAACCTGGGAGCAGAAGAACACGCCCGTCTGCATCACGTCGATCGACCGGCGCCACTCGTCCTCGGGGAAGGCGAGCGACGGCCCCATGAGCGCGAGACCGGCGTTGTTGACGAGCACCTGGCAGCGGCCGAGGTCGCGCTCGACCGCACTCGCGGCGGCCGCCACGTCCTCGCGCGAGGAGACGTCGCACCGATAGCCACGGGCATCGTGCCGCGCCTCGCAGCTCGTCGGCGTACTGCGTCGCCGCGTCGCCGTTGACGTCGAGGATCGCCGGGCAGGCCCCGTGGGCGACGTACTCCTCGACGATCGCACGCCCGATCCCCTGGACGCCTCCGGTAACGACGCACACCCTGTCACGCAACTTCACGGATCCTCACTCCGCGGCTGAAAGAGCTCGAGGATGATGCCGTCGGGATCCCGGATGTAGACGCCCAGTCCTCCGGCGTTTGCACCCGTGTCGACGAGGACCGGCGGCGAGAACGTCCGCGCACCCGCAGACCTGACGCGATCCAAGACGGCGTCGATGTCGTCCACAGCGAGGCAGACGTGCGTGATGCCGACGTCGCGCGGCTCGCCGGCGGCACCTTGCGGCCCGGGTTCGATGTACTCGAAGAGCTCCACGCGGTGCGAATCCCCGGGAAACCTGAGGTGCGCCATACGCACGTGCGCGTCCGGGTAGCCGACGATCGCAGCCAGATATCCGCCGCGCTTCTCCTGCTCGAAGACGACTTCCATCCCCAGGGCGTCACGGTAGAAGGCGACGGACCGCTCGAGATCGCGAACGGTGAAGCCCGTGTGAGCGAGGGCAGTCATCAGAACGTGATGGTCACACCGCCGTCGACGGTGACGACCTGTCCGGTCAGGTAGCTGTTCTCCTCGGAACAGAGCCACGCCGCATGAGCGGCGATCTCCTCGGGCTCCGCGGCGCGTCGCAGCGGGAGCTTTCGGTGTTGACGGTAGACGGTCTCGAACCACTCCGACTCGAGCTCGTTTCGGCCGTCGACGATCGACATCCGCGTATTGACGAACCCCGGCGCAAGGGCGTTCACGAGCACCCCTCGTGGCCCGAGCTCGATTGCCAGGGTCCGCGTGCCGCCTTCGAGGCCCGCCTTCGAGATGTCGTAGGCGAGCGACTGCTCCTCGCCGCGCCGCCCGTGGATGGAGGTGATCGAAAGGATGCGGCCGTAGCCGCGCTCGGCCATGGGCCTGCCGCAGCGCGCCCCGAGGAGGATGGGCGCGTCGAGGTTCACCGCGAGGGTGCCCCGATAGAGGTCGACGGTCATGTCGACCGCCCAGGCCGGTTCGAAGACGCCCGCGGCGGAGCAGAGCACGTCGATCGGGCCCGAGTCTTCCTCGATCCGGTCGACCAGGCTGCCGAGCTCACCCACGCGGCTCAGGTCGAAGCGATACTCCACGCCCTCCTCGACGTCCACACCCGAGACGGTCGCGCCCTCGGCACGAAAGCGCTCGGCGATCGCCCGGCCGATGCCGTTCGCGGCGCCGGTCACGAGCGCATGTCGACCCCCGAGCAGGCTCACGCGAGGTCCTCGAGGACACGGCCGTACGTGAGCGTGAAGTCAACGCGCCAGTGGAAGGCCTCCTCGACCTCCAGCACCGGGAGCAGATGGACGGGCGCCTGGGCGTTCGGGCGCAGCTCGACGGTGCCAGGGCCTCTCCAGACCTCGTGCACCTCGACCTCGGTGAGCTCCCGCGCGGTCAACTGCCTGACGGCGTCGCCGTCGCCGTCGACCGCGGGGATGCGCTTGAGGTTGATGTTCGTCCTGAAGCCGAGCGCGTCGAGATCGGCGGCGGCGCCCCGCTCCTGCTTGTAGGGCATCGTCGCCGTCAGGACGTCGATCCCGTTCCGGCGGAGCCGTCCGACGAGCAGATCCCCGTCCGCCGCGAGCTCGATCGTCCCGCCCTTCTTCGGCTGCCCGTAGATCTCGCGCCCGGCCGCGATGGCGCCGTCGCTCTCGACGAAGAGGAGTGGCGAGAAGGCGCCCTCGGTTCCGGTCGTGACGTGCCGGGCCGGGAGCTGTATCGCGGACTCGCCGTAGCGCCCGAACCACTCGGCGTCGTGCATGCGGTACAGGTGGACGAAGACCCGCGGTCCGAGGGGCTCGAGCTGCGGAGGCATGAAGGCTGCAATGGCCTCGGGCGTCGTGCGATACGCGACGGTGAGGATCTCCGTGTCGCGCATGCGCAGCGGGAATGCCGGCACGAGCGGGCTCGTCACTGTGCCGTCCACCCCCCGTCGACGACCAGGGAGTGCCCCGTCATCCACGACGCCTCGTCGCTCGCGAGGAACACGGCAGGGCCGGTCATGTCCTCCGGCGTGCCGACGCGGCGCAGGGGCAAGCCCGCCGCCACCTGGTCGCGCATAGCCGCGAAGTCGCGACCGACGTACGCCATGTCGGTCTCGACGACGCCGGGCGAGAGCGCGTTGACCCGCACCCCCTGCGGTCCCAGGTCGCCTGTGAGAGCGCGTGTGAGGCCGAGCACTCCTCCCTTCGTGGCCGCGTACGTGGCGTAGCCGGCCGAGCCCACGTGCGCGAGCTGACTCGCAACGAGCACGATCGTCCCGCGCACCTCGACCAGGTGCGGGATCGCGGCCCGGCAGAGCTGGAACACGCTCGTGAGGTTCGCGTCGAGGTCGTGCCGCCAGTCGTTCTCCGACGTCTCGGTCAGGACCTCGTTGCGACGCATCACACCTGCGCCGTGGAACAGGACGTCGAGCCCACCGTGGCGGGAGACGACCGCCTCGACCATCGCACGCGCGTCCTCGGCGTTCCCGGCGTCACCTGCCTGAATCGTGACGTTCTCTGCGCCCGCCGCTGTCTCCTCGAGAACGCGGCTGCGCGCAACGCGACCCGTCGTGCGATCTGCCCAAATCCCAGGAGGCCGAACGTCCGCCCGCGGAGCCGTCGGACGGTGCCCGCCGCACGGAAGCTCCAGCCGCCCGCCTCCACGTCCCGCGCGAGGGCCACGATCCCGCGCTCCACGGCGAGCACGAGCGCCAACGCATGGTCGGCGACCTCGTCGAGGCAGTAGTCGGGGATCCGCGCGACGGCGATCCCCCGCTCGGTTGCGGCGATCAGATCGATGTTGTCGAGGCCGACGCCGTAGCGAACGGTGCCGCCGAGCCCGTGCGCGGAGGCGAGCGCCCGCCGCCCGACAGGCGCGAACTGGACTAGCAGCACGTCGGGTCGATACCGCTCGAGTGCATCGGCGACGTCCTCCTCGTCCCGACAGCTCGCGACTGTGACCTCCACGCCGACCGCTTCGGCGACCTCGCGCTCGAGGCGCGCGTCGTCGCCAAAATTCTGGTCGCTGATGAGGATTTGCATGCAGGTCTTCGGCGATTCGGGGCTGGCGACGCTATCGCGGCAGCGCAATCCCTGCAAGCTTGACACTCCCAGACGGCGATGCGACGCTAGCCGCCGGAGTCGTCCCAGGCAGGCCCATCCCGGATCGGAGGTTGTGATCGTGGAAGACCTAGATCAGCCGCTCTCACGTCGGCGACTGCTTCAGCTGACGGCAGGCGGAGTGAGCGCGGTGGCGCTCGCGCGCGCACTCGCCGTCGCCGACGGTGCGCACGCAGCGCTCGGCTCGTCGGCAGCGCAGCGCGCGTCGACGTTGAAGATGTGGTGGTGGGGGCAGCAGGAGGCGGTCGGAATCCAGCGCTGGATGACCGACACGCTGAAGAAGTTCCAGCAGCGAAACGGCGTCAAGGTCGCGGCGACGCTCATGGACACGAGCAACGTCATCCCGCAGTTCACGAATGCCGCTGCCGCCGGCCATCCGCCGGACGTCCAGTTCCTGTTCAACGGCATCTACCACATGGAGAACGTGTGGCTCGGGTACGTCAACGAGCTCAACGGCCTGCTTCCGGCGTCGGTGCTCAAGTCGTCAGGAGCGACGAAGCTGTCCGTCTACAAGGGCAAGCAGTACCGGGTCGGCTTCTACGCCGTCGGCTTCGGAATCGCCTACAACAAGAGCCATTTCCGTAGAGCGGGGCTCGACCCGAACAACCCGCCGAAGACGTGGGCGCAGTTCCTCGCGGCGTGCAAGAAGCTGAAGGCGAAGGGGTACATCCCGATCGGCGGCGGCGTGAAGGACGGCTTCCTGGGCGAGTGGTACCTCGTCAACGCGCTCACGCAGAACCTGGACTCCCCCGCCGATGCGCTCAATCTCTTCATCGGGAAGCTGGACTGGCACAACCCGCGCTACTACGAGCACTGGTCGCGGCTCGAAGAGCTGAAGAAGAAGGGCTACTTCAACAACGACATCAACTCACTGCAGCTCTACCAGGGCATCCAGCTGTTCGACACGGGCAAGGCGTCCATGTGCTTCAACACCACGCCGGCGATCCCGAACTCGCAGAAGCAGCTCGGCGCGAAGAACGTGGGCTACTTCGTGATGCCGCGGTTCGGGGACGGGAAGATGGCGGGCATTCCGATCACCGATACGCAGGGCTTCGGGATCCCGACGAAGGGGAGCGATCACGACACGGCGGCGAAGCTCCTCGCCTACATGCATTCGAAGGAGCGTGTGCAGGCGATGTGGAGGCTGTCGAAGCAGGTGCCTGCGAACACGACGTTCAACGGCGACGTGATCGATGACCCGCTCGTGCGCATGGTGCAGCGCAAGTGGGTCGCCGGAAAGCACAACGTCTACATCGCCGACCTCATGCCGACGAAGTTCTGGACCGATGCCATGTTCGTCGCATCGCAGAAGATCCTCGCCGGCAGCATGACCGGCAAGCAGGCGGGCGACCTCGCCGCGAGCGTCACGCAAACCTGGAAGCGTCAGAACCCCGACATGGTCGGCAACTACACGACCTGGGGGAAGGACCTAGCCTGAGAGACCACCACTCGCGGCGCGGGCGGAAGCGCCCGCGCCGCGGGCCTCCCCATGCTCCGTACGCGTCCCTGGGTTCCGTATCTCTACGTCGCGCCGGCTTTCGCGCTGCTCGCGCTCGTCTTCGCGTACCCGGTCGTCCGGGTCGTCGACTTCTCGACGCGCCTGATTCGCGGTGCGAGCGGGCCATACGTCGGCTCCCTCAACTACCAGCTCGTGTGGGAGGACCCGACCTTTCGCGATGCGCTCAAGCACAGCGCACTCCTCCTCCTCGCCGTTCCCGTGCTGACCGGGCTCTCGATCTTCTTCGCGGTCCTGCTCTACGAGGGAGCGCGGGGGTGGAGGGTGTACCGCAGCGTCCTGTTCCTGCCCTACATCCTCGCGGTCCCGATCGTGGGAATCGTCGCCAGCTACATCTTCCAGCTGAACGGTGCGCTCAACAGCATCCTGCGTGCGGTCGGGCTCGACGGGCTCGCGCTCGACTGGCTCGGGAGCGAGCGGCTGTCGCTGCTCACCGTCGGAATCGTGATCGTCTGGCGGGAGGTCGGTTTCGGGATCATCCTCTTTCTCGCGCGCCTGCTCACGATGGACGACGAGCAGCTGGAAGCCGCACGAATCGACGGTGCCGGCTGGTGGAGCCAGCTGCGCTACATCATCGTCCCCGAGCTACGCGGGACGATCGAGTTCTACGTCGTCGTCGCCTCGATCACCATGCTCGCGTGGGTCTTCGCCTACGTCTACACCATCACCTCCGGCGGGCCAGGGACGTCGTCGACGGTGCTCGAGCTCTACATCTACAACCAGGGCCTGCGGAACTCGCTTCCGGGGATGGCGTCCGCGGTGGCCGTCGTCCTGCTCGGCGCGACGCTCGTGGGGATCACACTCCTGATGCTCATTCGGTCGCGCGCCGCCCAGCGTGAGGAGCTCGCGTGAGATCGGGCCTGAAGACCGGCCGAATCGCACGTCAGGCGATGTTGCTCGCGATGGCGGTGCTCACGCTCTATCCGGTCTGGTTCATGCTGTCGACGGCGTTCAAGACCCAGGCTCAGTATCTCGACAGCCCGTACGGCCTGCCCTGGCCGCTGTCGCTCTCGAACTTCGGCGACGCGGTGCACGGCGGCACGTTCCTGCTCTGGCTGAAGAACAGCGCCATCTTGACGCTCGGGGCCGTGATCGTCTCGACGGCTATAGCCGCGCTCGCCGCCTTCGCGCTCGCCCGGATGCAGTGGGTGGGCCGCAACGTCTTCTTCGCGATCAGCACCGCTCTCATGGTCGTCCCGCCCGTCGTGATGCTCATGCCGCTCTTCATCCTCTTCACGAACCTGAACCTGGTGAGCACGTATCAGGGTGTCGTCCTCATCTACGCGGGGCTCACGCTCCCGTTCTCGACGTTCATGCTCACGAACTTCTTCCGCGCGATCCCGAACGAGCTGCTCGAGTCGGCCGTCACGGACGGCGCGCGACACGGGTCGATACTCATCCGCATCGTGCTCCCGCTGTCGGCGCCCGCCCTCGTGACGCTCGTCGTCGTGAACGGCCTCTGGGTGTGGAACGAGCTGCTCATCGCACTCGTCTTCCTTCCGAGCGACGAGCTCAAGACGCTCATGGTGGGGGTGACCGTGTTCCAGAGCAAGTACAACCTGAACGTCCCGGTAACGATGGCGGGGATGCTCCTCGCATCGGTGCCGATGTTCCTCGTCTACCTCTTCGGTCAGCGCTTCTTCATCCGCGGGCTGACGGCCGGGGCGGTGAAGGGATGAAGCGCTTCGAAGGCAAGACGATCATCGTCACCGGCGCGGGCCGCGGGATCGGGCGTGCGATCGCCGAGCGCTTCGCGTCCGAGGGCGCCGATGTCCTCTGCGTGGGGCGAACGCGCGAACCGCTGGAGGAGACGGCGGCCCTGTGCGGTTCGGCCTGGGTCGAGACCGGCGACGTCTCGAACGCCGAGGACGTCGACCGGGTCGTGGCGGCCGCGCTCGAGCGCTGGGAGCGGATCGACGTGCTCGTGAACAACGCGGGCATCGACGACGAGACGCCGTTCCTCGACATGAGCGACGAAAGCTGGCGAGGTGTCATCGACACGAACCTGACGGGCGTCTTCCTGATGTCGCAGCGCGTCGCCCGCGCCATGCGAGATTCGAACGGCGGTGTCATCCTCCACAACATCTCGATCGACGCGCTCGGCGGCGACGGGCCGTTCGCGAGCTACAACGCGTCGAAGGCTGCGCTCCTCGGGCTGAACCGGACGATGGCGCTGGAGCTGGCGCAGTACGGGATCCGGGTCAACGGCGTCTCGCCGGGGTTCACGCACACGGACATGACGGAACGGGCGGTCGGGCCCAAGCTGATGGCGTACCTGAACGGCTCGTTCGAGCGCGTGCCGATGCGCAGGCTCGTCCAGCCGGCGGAGATAGCCGCGGCGTTCGCGTTCCTCGCCTCCGACGACGCTTCGGCCATCACCGGGCAGAACCTCGTCGTCGACTGCGGTCTGACGGCCAACTGGTTCATCCTGGAGACGCTGCCGGGTGAGTGAGACGGAGCGCGTCGCCGGCTGGCGCGCCATCACGCTGGGAGACGACCTGTTGCGCGCCGTCGTGCTCCCCGAGCGCGGTGCCGAGCTGCACTCGCTCGTCCACGTCCCGACGGAGACCGAGCTGCTCTTCCAGGCGCCATGGGGTCTGCGTCCTCCGAGCAAGGAGAGGACGTCGTTCCTCGACCGCTACGCGGGCGGCTGGCAGGAGCTGTTTCCCAGCACGAACGACGAGACGACCTACCGCGGCGAGACGATCCCGTTCCACGGAGAAGTCGCGCTCCTGTCGTGGGACTGCGAGGAGCGAGACGGTGCGCTGGACTGCCGCGTCCGTTGTGAACGGACGCCGTTCCTCCTCGAGCGCACGCTCCGCTTCGACGACGGCCTCGTCGTCGAGGAGCGCGTGACCAACGAGGGAGACGACGCGGCGCACTTCACCTGGGGCCACCATCTCGTCCTCGGGCCGCCCTTCCTCGAGCCGGGGTCCCGCCTCGAACTCCCGGCTCGGACGATCGTGACGATTCCCGAGTTGTGGGAGGACACGGCGCGTCTCGAGCCCGGGCAGCGGAGCTCGTGGCCGTACGCACGACTTCGAGAAGGCGGCACGGTCGACCTTCGCACCGTCCCCGGGCCCGAGGCGGCGAGCCACGACGACGTGTACCTGACGGACCTGGACGACGGCGTCGTGAGCGTCGAGGGCAGCCGGCTGCGCGTTCGCCTCCGCTTCGACCACGAGCTCTTTCGTTGGCTCATCTCCTGGCAGCCCTACGGCGGCGCGCTCGACGAGCCGCTCGCCGGGTCGTACGCGCTCGGAATCGAGCCCTGGGTCTCCATGCTGCCGCTCGGGCAGGCGGTCGAAGCGGGCGAGGCGATCGAGCTCTCGCCGGGCGCGTCGCGCGAGACGACGCTCCGCCTCGAGGTGGAGGAGATCTAGCTGTGGCCGACGTCGTCTTCACCGGCGCGGGCAAGGTGTACCCCAACGGCACCCGTGCTCTCGCCGACTTCGACCTCCATATCGAGGACGGGGAGTTCATGGTCTTCGTCGGACCCTCCGGCTGCGGAAAGACGACCGCGCTCCGGATGACCGCCGGCCTCGAGCCGATCACCGAAGGCGAGATCCGGATCGGGGATCGTGTCGTGAACACGCTGGAGCCGCAGGAGCGGGACGTCGCGATGGTGTTCCAGAACTACGCGCTCTACCCGCACATGACGGTGCGCGACAACATCGCCTTCGGCCTCAAGATGCGCAAGGTGCCGCGCCAAGAACGCCAACGCCGGGTCGAGGAGATCGGGCGTGTGCTCGGGCTCGGCGAGCTCCTCGACCGCAAGCCTCGCCATCTGTCCGGCGGCCAGCGCCAGCGCGTCGCGATGGGTCGCGCGATCGTCCGCGAGCCCGCCGCGTTCCTGATGGACGAGCCACTGTCGAATCTCGACGCCCGTCTGCGAGTACAGATGCGTGCGGAGATCTCGCGCATCCAGCGGGACGTAGGAGCGACGACGATCTACGTAACGCACGACCAGGTGGAGGCGATGACGATGGGGGACAGGGTCGCCGTGCTCCGAAAGGGACAACTGCAGCAGGTGGACGGCCCGCAGACCCTGTTCGATGCCCCCGCAAATCTCTTCGTCGCGAGCTTCATCGGCAGCCCCGAGATGAACCTCCTCGAAGGGGAGGTCGAACGCTCCGGGGACGGCATTGCACTGCGGCTCGGTCCCAACGTCGTGCCGCTTCCTTCTCGCGACGCGCTTGCGTCGAGGGTGGGCGAGCGGGTCGCGGTCGGCATCCGCCCGGAGTACACGGCGCCGGCGATGCACGACGAGCCGCGGCTCGACGCGCGCCTCGTCGTCGCGGAGCCTCTGGGGTCGGAAACGCTCCTGCACGCCGAGGTGTCGGTCGTCCCTGTTCTGTCCGAGCAGGTGCTCGAGGTCGTGCTCGACACCGACGCTGCTGTGGCGGCCGACCTCGAAGCCGCCGCGGCGGATCGCCGGTCGCCCTTCCGGGCAAAGTTCGCCGGCACGCATCGCGGAGCGGCGGGCGATCCGGTCTCGATCGCAGTGGACGTGGAGCGCCTCTACTTCTTCGACCTGATGACAGGAACCGCGATCGCGTGACCCAGTGCCCGGCGGCCACCGGGCGCTGGCGACGATTTCGTCCTCTATTGCGGCTTCAACCGCTAGCACGTTCACCCCGGTGATCGTCGGATGAGAAATCTGCTGAACACAGCAGCGGACTTCTCATCCGCGGTGCAGGGTCGAATCCTGCCGGGCGCACTACAGCGATGCGCCCATCGACCTCACGAGGACACGATCACTTGGGAGGAGCGGGATCAGTCAGCCGAACTCGCGGAGCCATTCGAGAGAGCAGCACGGGCGGCGTCGTCGAAAGAGGTGAGCGGGAACGCGAGCAGAGCGCGCAGACGATCGCTGCGTACGACCGTCGGGTTGCGAAGACCTTCGATCAGCGGGCGCGCGATACCGGCCCTCACCGGGGTGACGAGGTGGAGCCAATACGAGGAGAGCCTGGGGCTCAGCACGGGCACCTCGATGACGAGCCGCCGCCGGCCGCGGATGTGTGCGATTCGCTCGATCATCTCCTTGTAGCTGAGGACCTCGGGACCGCCGACGTCGAAGCTCTGACCCCGAGCCTCGGGCATGCGGGCAACTCCGACGAGGTAACGGACGACGTCCGTCAAGGCGATCGGCTGAGTCGGCGTCGCCACCCACTTTGGAGCGATCATTGCGGGCAGCCGGTCGACGAGCGAGACGATTGTCTCGAAGGCCGCGCTCCCGCGACCGATCACGACGGCGGCGCGGAGGGTCGTCACCGGGACCGCCCCGGACGAGAGCGCGACGCCTGTCTCGAGCCTGCTCCGGAGGTGCGGGGACAGGTCGGGCCGGTCGTCGCCGAGCCCGCCCAGGTAAACGAGCTGGGAGACACCCGCGCGCTCGGCTTCGCGGGCAACCGTCTCGGCTGCCTGGCGATCGACGCTCGCGTAGTTCGGAGTCCCCAGTGAGTGGACGAGGTAGTAGGCCACCTCGACGCCCTCGAGCAACCGGCGAACCGATGTGGTGTCCGTGACGTCGGCGGCGACCGTACGCACCCCCTCGCCCGGCGATGCATCGGGTCGCCGCGAGACGGCGACCACCTCCTCGGAGTCGGCGAGAGCTGAGACGAGTGCCGTGCCGACCACTCCTGTCGCTCCCAGCACCGCGACCGTCACGAATGTGCCTCGGCGATGAGTCGGGCGAAGTAGCGGCGGCTGATCGCGGCATGAAATCGCCGCTGCACGAAGCCGAGTGTGACTCCGAGACGTGGAGCGAACTCGGTCACCTCTGCACGCAGCTCGACGTCCGCGCGCCCGATCTGTAGGAGGGCAAGCGTGCCGCCTTCCCGACGTGTGAGCAGTCCGCCGCGAATCGAGTAGTTGCAGCTGACCCGGTTCCCCTCGACGGACGTCTTGGCCGGCCGGAAGCTCAGGAGAACCGGACCTCGTCCCAGCAGGCGCAGCTCGACTCCCACCGATCCCTGGCGGCAGTGGACGAGCCCCCGGCTGGCGCGAACGGCCTCTCGCCAGTACCGCCGCCCGAGATCTTTCGCGCCGGCGTCGGATATCTCGACAACGGGGCGAGCCGAGCGCGCGCGTTGGACGGACCTGAGGGTTCCGTCCTCGCTCCTCGACTGCACGCTGCTCCACGCTTCGATTCCACGGCGCACCGGAGCTCCTCAGTGCTCGGGGAGCCGCACGAGAGCGGGCCGATCTCTTCGTGCGCACCAGGGGCGCCGGTGGACGAGTCCCGTCCGGCCGCTCATCCGCGCTCCGCTGCAACGAAAAGAGCGGTCACCCGCTCCGCTTCTCGGACCGGATCGTCGGTCAGCGCGAGTGCATCGAGTGTGGTCGCTTCTAGACCTTCGGCCCCCGCGCCGCCGATCGCGAGCCGCCGGACATGTGAGATCTGTCGCAGCTCTGTGACGAGCTCTCCGATCCGCTCCGGCGTCACGGCGCTTACGACGACGAGATCGACGTCGAGGGTATTGGCGATACCGCGGATCGTGTCGAGCGGCGTATCCGCTCCCAGGTACTCGATCCGCCAGCCATGCGTGCGCAGTGCGAGGCCGAAGGCGATCAGTCCCAGCTCGTGCTGCTCTCCCGGGGCGCACGCGAGGAGCGCGCGGGGACCGACGCCTCGTCCCCAACCCCGCGCGATCCCGAGCAGCCGCCCGCGGACAACATTGGATGCGAAGTGCTCTTGCGCGACCGTGACCTCGCCACGCTCCCACCGGGCTCCGAGGTCGCGCAGGTACGGCAGCACGATCTCGGAGAGGAAGACGTCGAGTGTGACCTCTGCGAGGAGTCGGTCGAAGATCGCCTGCGCACGAGGCTCGTCGAACTCCTCGAGTGCGGCCGCGAGCTGGTCGACTGCGGCCACCGACGACACACGAGCCGTGGCGGCCTTCGTGCTTTCGCCGGGTGTCTGCACCGCCGCAGCGGCAGCCTCGGCGGCAGCCAGCCCATCCGCCAGGTGCTCCTGCATGACGCGAACGCGCTGGAGATCGGACAGCGAATAGAGGCGGAGGCCTCCGGGCGTGCGGATGGGATCGAGCAAACCGTATCGGCGCTCCCACGCACGAAGCAGCTCGGGGCTGACTCCCGAGCGCCGACTCAGCTCGCCGATCCGCAGCTGCGATGGCTCCGACACACCCCGAGTATACAGAGTCTGGACGAAACCTTGACAAGAGGACTCGGCCGCTGGTACGGTGCTCGCTCTGAACAAAATCTCGACAGGAGGTGAACGGTAATGAAAAAAGTCGACCTGATCGCTGCCGTACTCGTGCTGGTCGGCGCGCTCAACTGGGGTCTCGTGGCGATCGCCGAGTTCGACCTCGTCGCGACGGTCTTCGGCATGGAGTTCGGCGAGACGAACGTCGCGAGCCGGATCGTGTATGGGCTCGTCGGCCTGGCGGGCGTCTACGGCGTCGTCTGGCTGGCGAGTCGGCGTTCGGCCACCGCCACTCGCCCCGCGATGACCTCATCGGCGTCGCACTGACCGAACAACAACCCACACGAGAAAGGACCATCGACATGAGAAAGTCACGTTTCATCCTCGCACTCCTCGCCGTCACGGCGGTCGCCGCTGCTGCACTGGGATCGTCTGCCTCAGCGGACATCCGCAAGGAGGGGGACATCGTCTCTACGGCAGTGGGCGCCGGCCAGTTCACGACGCTTGCCTCGCTGCTGACGAAGGCGGGTCTCGTCGGAGCGCTCCAGGCCAAGGGGCCGTTCACCGTCCTCGCGCCGACCGACGCGGCGTTCGCGAAAGTGCCCAAGTCGACCCTCGCAGCGCTCGGCGCTGATCGGGCGAAGCTCAGGTCGGTCCTCCTGTACCACGTGATCGCCGGCAAGGTCCCTGCGGCGAAGGTGGTCAAGCTGCGTTCAGCCAAGACCCTCAACGGGCAGACCGTCCGAATTCGCGTCGTCGAAGGCAAGGTGTTCGTCGGGGGCGCGCGGGTGGTGAAGACGGACGTGTTTGCGTCGAACGGCGTCATCCATGCCATCAACCAGGTGCTGATCCCTCGCTAGCGGGAGGCCGAGTTCCGACCGCCCGGCGTTGGCGCCGGGCGGTCGGCTCGGTCACTCGGCTCTGCATCGAAGACCCGTTGCGATGTTCACTGATAGCCGACGTGGGGCGCGAAGGCGACGGAGAAGAAAGCCTCTCGCCTACGATCGATTTGGCTTGAACACGCGGCCGAACCGCAGGTTCGTAACAAGTCGGCGGACTTCTAATTCGCCCGCGGGTCGCAGGTTCGAATCCTGCCGGGGGCATGAAAGTCCCTGCAAATTAGCCACTTTCTCGGGAAGTAGCGGCCCTCCGATCGATCAGCACAGAGCTCAAAGTGGACTCTTACCCGAGATTGGGTGACAGATAGTGTGACTTGCTATCTGGTGTGGCGAATCGACGCGAAGGAGCTCGACGGACGACGCCAAAACGAGATGTTGACCGTCTTGACAACTTGGCGTGTCCGCAGCCTCAAGCTGCTGAGCGGGTTGGTTATCTAGCCGTAGCACGGAGGCGCTACAGCAGGATCTTGCCCGGGTTCATAATGCCGTCCGGGTCGAGCGCGACCTTGATGCGCCGCATGAGGTCGACCCCCTCCTGGCCGTGCTCGAGCGGGAGGAACCTGGTCTTCCCGTAGCCGACACCGTGCTCCCCGGTGCACGTTCCGCCGAGGGCGATCGCGCGTTCCGCCAGCCGCTCGGCGAGCCGCCGCACTCGAGTGAGCTCCGCCGGGTCGTCCGGGTCGACGAGGAAGCACACGTGGAAGTTTCCGTCACCGACGTGGCCCACGATCGGGGCGACGAGACCGGCGGCGTCGATCTCCGCGCGCGTCTCGGTGACGCAGCCCGAGAGCGCCGAGATGGGGACGCACACGTCGGTCACGTACCCCTTCGCGCCCGGCCGGAGCGCGAGCGCGGCCTCGTACGCCGAGTGACGCGCTGCCCAGAGGTGGCGTCGCTCGTCCTCGCTCCTCGCCCACGCGAAGTCGCCTGCGCCGAGCTCCTTCGCCAAGCCAGCGACCTCCGTAGCCTGCTCAGCGACGGCCGAGGCGCTCCCGTGGAACTCGAGGAAGAGCGTCGGCGCGACCGGGTAGGCGATCCCCGAGCGACGGTTGACCGCATCCATCTGGACGTCGTCGAGAAGCTCGATGCGGGCGACCGGGATCCCAAGCTGGATCGCCCCGATAACACAGCTGACGGCGTTGTCGAGCGAGGGGAAGGAGCACACGGCCGACGAGATCGCCTCCGGGGTCGCGTAGATCCTGAGCGTCGCCTCCGTGATCACGCCGAGCGTACCCTCCGAGCCAACGAAGAGGCGCGTGAGGTCGTATCCGGCAGACGACTTTCGCGCCCGGGAGCGGGTACGGACGACGCGTCCGTCCGCGGTGACGACCGTGAGGGAGAGAACGTTCTCCCGCATCGCCCCGTACCGCACCGTCGTCGTGCCGGAGGCGCCCGTCGCCACCATGCCGCCGACCGTCGCGTCGGCACCCGGGTCGACGGGGAAGAACACCCCTTCGGGCCGGAGCCGTGTATCGAGCTGCTTCCGGGTAACGCCGGCCTCGACGGTCACGTCGAGGTCGTCGACGCTGAGCCGGAGGATGCGGTCGAGCCGCGTCGTGTCGAGGCAGACGCCTCCGCGGAGCGCCACGACCTGCCCCTCGAGCGACGTGCCGGCCCCGAACGGCACGATCGGGACGGAGTGGGCGCGGCAGGCGTCGACCACGGCGACGACCTCTTCGGTCGACCGAGGGAAGACGACGACATCCGGAGGCTCGCCGCGATGGTAGGACTCGCCGGCCGCGTGCTGGCCGCGCACGGCCTCGCTCGTCGACACCTGCTCGGGGCCGAGCGTGGCCACGAGATCAGCCGTGAGCCAATCGAGTGAGTGCACAGGGACGGCCACTCCCGGAGCATAGGGACGGCGGGGTGGTGCGGACGCCTTGGCGGAACCGGAGCCGCCGCCTGTCTCCGCTGCCCGGCGGGTGACGACGTCGCCCAGACGTCGGCGCAGATCGGGCACACAGGCGCTCGCTTCACGCTCCGCGTCTGCACGCAGGCGACGAAGCGGCGCGAGCGGCTCCCAGGCGCGCACCTCCGGACCTACGACGGGGCGATCGAAATGGGCACGAGTGGACACAAACGGCGAGTTGGGGCGTGTGCTGGCTACTGCTGAGGCAACAAAGAACCCAGCCTCTAAAGCGGGGCTTTTGAGGAGCAGAGAAGGGCCCGAACCCTCGACGTTCCGCATGGCAAGTGCACCAAGCGCAATGGCGTACGTAAAGGGGAGTCGTGTAGGCGAGCATCCTTCGGACTTAGACAGGTTCGTAGCCGCTGACGGCTGGGTATCTGGATAGGCGTACATGGGTGGTCGTTCGGCGCCAGCCCGCAGCGGCGCGGTGCAGCGCTCGTAGTCACAGCCGAAACCTCGAAGACGGATCCGCTCGGCCAAACGGAGCGGTCACTCGTGCGGATCCGGCGACTGAGATAGCGTCACGAACCGTGTCAAAACAAGGGGGCAAACGTTTGCGCACCGGTGCGTCTACGGATGACCCGGACAAGCGTCAAGCCGGTGCCGACGCGAACTGGGCCGCCCTCGCCGAGCGAGCCTCGCGGCTCTACACGGGCGCGCTGACCGACGTTCTTGACGAGCTCGGCGAGCACGGCCGCACCCTGCCGCCCAACCTGCTGCCGCTGCGCGAGGGCATGCGTCTCGCAGGCCCCGCCTTTCCGGTCGAGGGCGTACCTGCCGTCCAGCTCGACCGCGACGCCTCGATCCGCGGAATCCTTAAGATGCTTGGCGAGGTGCCCGCCCACCATGTGGTCGTCTACCAGACACACGACGAGGCGTGCACAGCGGCGCACCTCGGCGAGCTATCGGTCGTGGCGCTGCGTGCACGCGGCTGCGCGGGCGCCGTGATCGACGGCGGTTGTCGCGACACCGAGGAAATCCTCGGCCAGGAGTTTCCGGTCTTCTGTCGCTACACGACGCCCGCCGACGCCGTGCCGCGCTGGCGGATCGAGCACTGGAACGCGCCGGTGACAATCGGCTCCGTGCGTGTCGAGCCGGGTTCCTACCTCGTCGCCGACCGCGACGGGATCGTCGTCATCCCAGCCGCCTTGCTCGACGACGTCCTCGCACGGGCCGAGGAGGTCGTCGCGACGGAGAACGAGATCCGTGAGTCGGTACGCGAGGGCGTCTCGCCGCTGGAGGCCTACGACCGCTACGGCATCTTCTAGCCCACGGGAATCGAGGTCAGGCCGCCGTCGATCGTGACGCACGCGCCGGTGATGTAGCCCGCGTCGTCCGACGCGAGGAAGGAGCAGAGCTCACCGACCTCCGCCGGGTCGCCGAGGCGGTGCGCTGGGATGAGGTCCAGATACTCCTGCTCGTCGAAGAGCCCGAGCGTGACGTCGCGCGTCCACATGGGCGTGCGATGGACGCCGGGGGCGACGGCGTTCACGCGCACCCCGTAGGGGGCCCACTCGCCCGCGGTCACCTTCGCCATGATCAGCACCGCCGCCTTCGCCGCGCAATACGCGAGCCGGCCCGGGTTCGGCGAGAAGCCGCGGATCGACGAGATGTGGGTCACGGAGCCCGAGCGCTGCTCGACCATCACGCGTCCGGCTGCACGAGTGCAGAAGAAGACGCCGCTCTGCATGACGCCGATCGACTGGTTCCAGATCTCGTCCGACAGGTCCTGTGTGTGGTCGCCGACGCGGCTGATCCCGGCGCAGTTGACAAGCGCGTCGATGCCGCCGAGGTCTGCGTGCACCTGTGCGAAGACCTTGTCGACCTCGGCGCTCGACGTGACGTCGGCGCGGTAGGACCGAGCCTCGGCACCCAGTCCGCGCAAGTGCTCGGCCGATTCGTCCGCAAGCGCCTGGTCGACGTCGAGCACCGCAACCTTCGCGCCCTCACGGGCGAAGACCTCGCAGACCGCGGCGCCGATGCCGCCGCCGCCGCCGGTCACGATCGCAACCTTGCCGTCGTGCTTGCCCATGGTCGTTACCTCCTCATTCGAACGGATCACCGGACAGAGTTACGGGTACAGAGTGGTGCAGGGGCGCAGGTGCATGCGCAGGACGGCGATGCCGATCACGATGCCTGTGAGAGCGAGCAGTGCGAAGACGGGGCTGTCGCCTACGACACCCGCGAGCGCCCTCCGGCCGCCCAGGTTCCCGGCGGGATGACCGCGTCGCCGTCCGCCGCAACGAGAAAGTGGAACGCGTAGAGCAAGAACACGAGCCGCGCATCAGCGGATCTCTGCGCGCCGGCGCTCTGTAGAGTCGAGCCCATCGAGGGGCTTACGATCACCCGGATCGAGACCGTGCCGATCCGCGTCCCGCTCGCGCGCACGTACGCGGGGAGCCACTACAGCATGACGCACCGGTCGACGGTGATCACGCGCGTGCACACCGACGAGGGTGTCGTCGGCGAGGCGTACGCGGGCGACGAGGACGCCGGGCTCACCGACATAGTGCGCATCGTCCACGACGAGATCGAGCCGCACCTCGTCGGCCGGGACGCCGTCGCCGTCGAGCGCTGCTGGGAGCTGGCGCGACCGGCGACCTACGACATCCTGCGCGACCGTCGGCTCGGCCTCGTCGCGTGCGCCGGCGTCGACACGGCGATCTGGGACGCGATTGGCAAGCGACTCGGCCAACCGCTCTGGCGCTTGTGGGGCGGCTACCGCGACCGGCTGCAGATGATCTCGATCGGCGGCTATTACGGTGCTGGCGACGACGGCATCCGGGCGGAGATCGAGGAGCTGAAAGGGCTCGGGCTCGCCGGGCTGAAGCTCAAGGTCGGAGGTCGAGCGCCGGAGGAGGACGCGGCCCGCTTCCGCGTCGCGCGTGCCGCGGCCGGGCCGGACTTCGTCCTCGCCGCAGACGCCAACCAGGGCTGGAGCCCGGCCGAGGCGATCCGCTTCGCTCGTCTCGTCGCGGACTCCGACCTCGCGTGGTTCGAGGAACCGTGCCGGTGGGCGAATGACCGGCGCGCCATGCGCGACGTGCGCTACGGCGCCGGCGTGCGCGTCTGCGCAGGGCAGAGCGAGTACTCTGCCGCCGGCTGCCGCGACCTGATGGCCGAAGGGTCGATCGACATCTGCAACTTCGATGCGTCGTGGTCGGGCGGGCCGACCGAGTGGCGACGGGCGGCCGCTGTGGCGCTTACCTACGACGTCGCGATGGGACACCACGAGGAGCCGCAGGTCGCGAGCCACCTGCTCGCGTCGGTTCCGCACGGCGGCTACGTCGAGTGCTTCCACCCGGACCGGGACCCGATCTGGTGGAACCTCGTCGCGAACCGGCCACAGCTCTCCGATGGCTGGCTCGACCTGCCGACGGGGCCAGGCCTCGGCTGGGTGCTCGACCTGGACTACGTGGAGCGCCACCGAATCAGTACGTGATCATTCCACCGGTGACGTTCACCGACTGGCCCGTCATGTACGACGCGGCGTCCGAGAGCAGGAACACGATCACCTCTGCCACCTCGCGCGGGTCGGCAAGCCGCCCGAGCGGCACGATCCCGATCCGGCTGCGCGCGTACTCGTCCGTCTCGATGCCGCGCAGGGGGGCGATCCCCTCGACCACCGCATCGTTCATCGGCGTGTCGATCAGGCCCGGGCACACCGCGTTCACACGCACGCCCTGTCCCGCGTAGGCGTGCGCGAAGCTGCGCGTCAGGGAGAGGACCGCCGCCTTCGAGGCGCCGTAGACGGCGGCCTCGTGCGTCGAGCCGGTCTTGCCCGCGCCGGAGGCGACGTTGACGATCGCGCCGCCCGGTTGCAAACGGGCTGCGAACGCCTGGGTGAGGAAGAACAGCGCCCGCGCGTTGACGCCCATGATCGCGTCCCAGTCGTCCTCCGTGACGGCGTCGAGCGCCATGAGCCGGATGATCCCAGCCGCGTTGACGAGGTGGCCGCACGACGGACCGGCTGCGTCGACGAGCCGGGCCTGCTGGCCGGAGTCTGTCACGTCGCAGACGACCGGCTCCGCGCCCGCATCAGCCGCGACGGCGAGCCCTGCCTCGTCCCGGTCGGCCGCGACGACGCTCGCACCGCGCTCGAGCAGCACGAGCGCCGTCGCCCGCCCGATTCCGCTCGCCGCCCCCGTGACGACTGCGCGAGCACCTGCGAGCCGCGCGGTCCCGCTCACAGGTGGTCGGCGAGGTCGACGAGGTTGCCGAGCCGCTTCGTCTCGCCGACGAGGTAGAGCGGCAGGTTCCGGCAGAAGAGCTCGATCGAGCGCGCCCAGCCCTCGGGGCTGCCGCCCGAGATATGGGAGGTCACTATCACCTGCGGATGCGTCCAGAGCCGACTTTCCGGCGGTAGCGGCTCGGGTTCGACGACGTCGAGGAACGCGCCGCCGAGGCGGCCAGCGTCGAGCGCGGCGAGCAGCGCGTCCTGGTCGACCAATCCGCCGCGAGAGACGTTGACGAGGACGGCGCCGGGCTTGAACGCGCGAAACTCCGCCTCGCCGAGCAGGTGCCGCGTCGACGAGTTGAGCGACGCGGTCACGACGACGTAGTCGCTCGCGCCAAGCAGCTCGTGGAGCTCTTCGCTCGGCAGCAGCCGGTCGAGAGGCTCGCCCGACGTGAGGATCGGCCTGCGCCGCGTCGCCCACACCTCCATCCCCAACGCCTTGCAGACCGTCGCGAGATAGCGCCCTGTCGCGCCGTAGCCGACGATGCCGACACGCTTGCCGTGTAACTCTCTGCCCGCGATCGGCTCGTGGTTCCAGCGCCGCTCGTCCTGCTGCACGAACAGGCGGCGGAAATCCCGAGCAAAGGAGACCATCCCGGCGAGCGCGAACTCGGCCATCGCCGGCGCATAGACGCCGGAGCTGTTCGTCACGATCACGCCGCGCTCGGCGAGCCGGGGGGAAACGAAGCTGTCGATGCCCGCGCCGGTCGAGTGGATCCAGTGCAGGCGCGGCATGCGGTCGGCGAGCTCGCGGAAGGAAAGCGACCCCTCGTAGAGACCGTACACGGCGATTTCGACGTCGTCGAGGATCGCCTCGCCCTCCTCACCGCGTAGCGGCAGCAGGCGGATGCGCCCGCCACCGGCCTCTTCGATCCGCTCGCCGTGCTCGTCGGCGAGCCTGCGCGCGATCGCGACCGTGATCAAGCCATGGGCCTGTCGCCGGCCGAGAGGGCGCCGACCCGGACGCCCGACGCGGCAGCGCGCCGGGACAGCTCGTCCAGCGGGATGTGGCAGCGGAGCATGTGTGTGTCGCTCGTCGCCCGCCATGGCGGGTCCACCTCGTCGCAGATGGGGCCGACCTTCCACGGGCAGCGGTCGGCGAACGGGCACGCGCTCGGGGGCCGGGACGAGGAGACTCCCGGATCGCTGCGGACGGCGGGCGAGATCGCGTTCTCGCCGTCGATCTCGGGTACCGCCGAGAGAAGCATGTGGGTGTACGGGTGGTACGGCGGCGCGTACACCTCCTCCGCGGTACCGACCTCGCACAGCTCGCCAAGGTAGAGCACGCCGACGCGGTGCGAGAGCGCGCGCACGACCGCGAGGTCGTGGGAGATGAACAGATACGCGATCCCCTGCTCCGCCTGGAGCTCCCGCAGCAGCTCGACGATGCTCGTCTGGACCGACACGTCCAAGGCAGACAAGATTTCGTCGCAGAGCATCAGCCGCGGCCTCGCCGCGAGCGCGCGGGCGATCGCGACACGCTGCCGCTCGCCGCCCGACAGCTCGTCCGGGTAGCGGCTTGCGAACGCGGCGTCGAGCCGCACGTCCTCGAGCGCCTTCGCCACCCCGGCGCGGCGGGCCTTGCCGTGCAGCCCGAAGAAGAGCTCGAGCGGCCGCCCGACGATCTGGTGCACGCGCTGCCGCGGATTGAGCGAGGCGTCCGGGTTCTGGAGCACGAGCTGGATCTCGCGACGGACGTGCTTCGACCGCGACTCGACGGTGGCGGCGAGGCTGCGGCCCTCGAACGTGATCTGTCCGGCGAGCGGCCCCAGCAGCCCGCCGACGGTGCGTACGATCGTCGACTTGCCGCTGCCCGATTCGCCGACGAGCGAGAACGTCTCGCGCGATCGGAGGTCGAACGTGACGTCGCGGACGATCACCAGGGGCTCGCTCGACACGGGCCCGAGTCGGCGGCGCCGGTCGTATGTGATCGAGAGGTCAGCGACTTCGAGCAGCGCATCGTCTGCAGCCGCCGCGAGCGGCACGTAGCTCGCAGCCGAGATGCGCGCGGCGGTGAGTCGCTCGACGTCGTCGACACGGCGGCACGCCACGTCGTGCGCCTCGCCGACGGGAAGCAGGACCTGGCGCTCCTCGAAGCACGCCTCCTCGGCGAAGTCGCACCGCGGCGCGAAGCGGCAGCCCTTCGGCAGCTCGCCGCGCTTGAGGAGTCCACGCAGGACGACCTCTCGGCTGCGGTGCGGCTCCGCGATCGACGGCACGGCGGAGATCAAACCGCGGGTGTATGGGTGGCGGGGGTGGGTGAAGAGCTCGCGCACCGGCGCGTCCTCGACGAGCTCGCCGGCATACATCACGCCGACGCGGTCGCAGATCGTCGCGACGACGCCGAGGTTGTGCGTGACGTAGACCATCGCCATCCCGAGCTCGGCGCGCAGCCGGCGCAGCAGGTCGAGGATCTGCGCCTGCGTTGTCACGTCGAGATCGGTCGTCGGCTCGTCGAGGACGATGAGCTCCGGATCGCAGGCGAGCGCCATCGCGATCATCATGCGCTGCTGCTGCCCGCCCGAGAGCTGGTGCGGATACTTCTGCATGGTCCGCTCTGCGTCGGGCAGGCGGACGTGCGCGATCAGCTCGCGGACGCGTCGCTGGCGCTCGGCGCGCGAGCCGCCGACGCCGTGCACCGACATTGCCTCGGCGAGTTGGTCGCCGATGCGCAATCCGGGCGACAGCGCGGTCGTCGGGTTCTGCGGGACGAGGCTGACGCGCCGCCCGCGCACCTTCTGGAGCTCGCGGCGCGAAACGTGCGCGAGGTCGCGCCCGCCGAAATAGATCGCGCCCGAGCGGATCCGGCTGCCCGGCCGCTGGAACCCGAGCAGCGAGAGCGCGGTCGTTGTCTTGCCGCAGCCGGATTCGCCGACGAGCCCGAGAGCCTCGCCGCGGCGGAGCTCGAACGAGGTGTTGTGGACGACGTTGTTCCAGCGGTCGTTCGACCAGAAGTCGATCGTCAGGCCCTCGACCTTGACGAGCGGCTCCCGCGCCGCACCCCGGCTCCCGTCCGGCACGTGAACGGCCGTCACGGCGTCCGCTCCACGGAGCGCCCGAGCGCGCGGGCGATCCCGTCGGTGACGAGGTTCAGACTGATCACGAGTAGCGCGAGCGCTGCACACGGCGCGAGCACCGTGAGCGGCGCGGTGAAGAGGCCGGCGCGGTTCTCGCTGATCATCAGCCCCCATTCCGGCGATGGCGGCCGCACGCCGAAGCCGAGGAATCCGAGCGAGCTGATCAGGATCGGCGCGTAGCCGGCGCGGACGCCGAACTCGACGAGGAGCACGCCCGCGGCGTTCGGGGTCAGCTCACGCCAGACGATCGAACGCATCGGCTCACCGCGCGCGCGCGCGACCGTGACGAAGTCGCGTGTCACGAGGTCGACCGCGACCGAACGAGCCATCCGCGCGATGCGTGGCGTGTAGACGAGAACGACGACGCCGATCAGGAGCACCGCGCTACCCGAGGCCTGTGGTCCGGCTGCGGCGATCGCGAGCAGCGCCAGCATGAGCAGGGGAATGCTGATGATCGCCTCGAAGCCGCGCATGAGGGTCTCGTCGACCCAGCCACCGACGAGACCGCTCGCAAGACCGATTACACCGCCGATCACGGTTGCTATGAACGTACTCGTGAGCGCGAGGTAGAGCACCTCGCGCGTGCCGTAAACGACGCGGCTGAACACGTCGCGGCCGAGGATGTCGGTGCCGAAGAGGTGCGAGCTGCTCGCGCCGGAGAACGGCAACCCCGTGCCCGCCTCGTAGGGGTCGTACGGCGCCCACAGCGGGCAGGTCAGCGCGATCAGAACATATGCGATCAAGAGGAGCGCCGCGAGCCGCGCGCTCATCGGGAAGCGACGGAGGAACCGGCGAAGGCGAGAGCGCCGGACGGCGACCGGGAGGTCGACTGCGGTGACGCTCATCAAGGCGTCCTGAGGCGCGGGTTGAGGAGCAGGGCGAGCACGTCAGCGACGACGTTGGCGACGATGTAGACGGCCGCGGAGAGCAGCGCAATCGCTTCCACGACCGGCACGTCGCGGACGGAGATCGCGTCGACGAGCACCTGGCCGAGCCCGGGATACGAGAAGACCGTCTCGACGACGACGATTCCGCCGATCAGATACGTGAGGTTCAGAGCCGTGATGTTGAGCGCCGGTCCGACCGCGTTCGGCAGCGCATGGCGCACGACCACGCGCCGGCGTGGGGCGCCCTTGAGCATCGCCATCCGGACGTACTCGGAGTCGAGCACGTCGATGAGGTTGTCGCGCAGCATCCGGATCGCGTAGACGGCCATTGCGACCATGAGAGTCACGGCGGGAAGCACGGTCGCGTGCAGGCGCGTGAGGAGGTCTTCGCCCGGGGTGACGATCGACAGCGCCGGCGCGACCGAGAGCTGGACGGCGAACACGTAGATGAGCAGCGTGCCGAGCACGAACTCGGGCAGCGAGAGCCCGATGAGCGTGGCCACAGAGATCAGTGAGTCCGGCAGCTTCCCTTTGGAGAGCGCCGCGAGCGTCGCCAGAATGAGCGTGACCGGGACGTAGAGGAGGAAAGCGAAGACACTCAGGAAGAGTGTGTTCTTGGCGGCAAGGCCGATCGTCGCGGTGACGGTCTCGTCGTTCACGAGCGAGCGGCCGAGGTCGCCGCGGGCGACGTCGGCGATCCAGACGCCGTATCGCTTCCAGACCGGATCGTCCAGGTTGAGGTGTTCCCGGAAGATCTCACGCTGCTCCGCCGACGACTCGCGGCCGAGTACGCGCTCAGCGATGTCGCCAGGGAGCACGCTCGTGAAGAGGTAGACGAGCGCCGAGACGACGAGCAGCGTGACGGCGGCGAGTGCGAGGCGCTTAGCGATGAGCCTGAGAATCAAACGAGTTCCTATGGGACTTCGGACATGGTGTCTCGGTGCGTCACCCGGGCCACCTTTCGCGGGCGGCCCGGGTGACGTGGCTCGATCTACGCCGTACGCGTTCTCGCTATGTGCACTGGAGGGGCGCGAGATCGAACTGCACGAACTGGATCGACGGGACATAGCCGCGGCAGTTCGAGCGTTGGGCCGCGACGACACGCTGGAACGCGGGGATGATCGCACCACCCTGCTGGGTGAGCATCTTCCCGGCCTGCTTGTAGAGCGCACGGCGGGCGGCCGGGTCCACGGTGGTGTTGGCCTTCTGGATCAAGATGTCGAAGGCTGGCACCTTCCAGTGCGTCTCCGGGTACGGCGCGTTCCGCAGATATGCGATCGACAGGGCCAGCCCCGCCGGGCGGGCCGACCAGGCCGAGACCTGGAACGGATGCTTCAGCCAGACGTTGTCCCAGTACTCGCTGGCGGGGCCGGTGATCACATTGACCTGGATGCCGGCCTTCGCCGCCTGCTGCTTGTACAGCTGCACCATGTTGACGATGCCCGGAATCATGTCCGCGGCGTACATGTCGACCTTCAGCGGATTCGACTCGTTGTAGCCCGCCGACGCGAGCAGCTTGATCGCACCCGCGACGTCCGGGCCCGGCACCGCATGCCGCCACGCGTCCGGCGAGGTCGGCGGGACTGGGTTGTCGTCACCGATGACGCCGTAGCCGAGCAAGGCGTTCGCCACGATCTGCTTGCGGTCGACCACCTTCTTCAGCGCCTGGCGCACGGCGATCTTGTCGAACGGAGCAGTATCGGTCCACATCGGCATCACCATCGACGTCGAGGGGCCCGTCGCCATGAGCTTGACTTGGGAGTTGTTCTTCAGGGCCGGGACGACCTCGTAGGCGACCTGCTGGGCAAAGTCCACCTGGCCGGTCCGCAACGCGGCCAGCATCGAGTTCGCCTCCTGGATCACGAACAGCTGCAGGCACGGCGCCTTGGGGAAGCCCTTCCGCCAGTAGTTGGGGTTGCGATTGAACGTATGCACCTGCTGAACCGGCTGGAAGTTCACCGGGATGAACGGGCCCGTCCCTGCGCCCTTCGTTCGCAGGGTGGCGGTGCTCGCCCCGTTCTGGACGATGAAGGTGTTCTTGTTCGTGATCAGGAGCGGCAGCTCGGCCACCGGCTTCGCAGTGACGAACTTCACCGCGTACTTGCCGACCGCCTGGATCCCGCTCGGCTTGAGAAACGTCATCTGCGACGCGCCTTCCGAGCCCGTCTTGGGGTCGATCACGCGGCGGAACGTGTAGACGACGTCGGCCGAGGTGAAGGGCCTGCCGGTCCAGAACTTCACGTTCTTGCGGAGCTGGAACGTCCAGACTTTGCCACCCGCGCTCGGCTTCCACGAGGTGGCGAGGGACGGCAGCACCTTCCAGTTGTCGTCCACGGTTGTGAGCCGGTCATAGCTCGCGTTGACGTTGAGCGAGTTCTGGCTCGAGGGCTGCTGGGCCGGGTCCATCGAGTTCTTGTTGCCGGTCGACTCGACACCGGCGTACTTGACGCACTTGGCCCCCTGGGTGGCGGTGCTTGCGACGGCAGGCGCCGACTTCGCGGAGCGTGCTTGACCGGCGACCGCGACCATCACGATCATGATCACGACCGCCAGCGGAAAGAGAACCTTCTGTGGCTTCGTCATTCGTCTTCAGCCCTTTCGATGAGGAGAGTGGCGCCAGGCCTCGCGGCCGGGCCTGTGCGAAGCGGTCGTGCCACGCACCGGTAGTGAAGGAGGGTGTCCGGTCATGTGGGCGGCTGAAACAGCTCGATCGTGTAGCCGTCGGGGTCACGCAGATAGACGGCGCCACCGCCTTCGTTGATGCCGGAGTCGATCTGAACGGGATCGGTGACGCGGCGGCCGCCGGCAGCCTCGGCACGCGCCAGCGTGGCGGCGATGTCGTCGACGCGAAGACAGATGTGCGAGGAGCCGACGGGTGCCGTGCCGGGCTCGCGGGAGCCGTGATCGCCGACTTGGCGGTACTCCTGCAGCTCGATGCGGACGCCGTCTCCGGGCGACTCGACGAACGCCGTCGCGATCTCGAGGCCGGGGTAGCCGGTCACGGCCAGGTAGCCGGCGGCGCTCGTCTGGCGAACGGCGACCTCGAGCCCGAGCCCTTGGGTATAGAAGCGCACCGCGCGCTCGAGGTCGGCGACGGTCACCCCTACGTGCGCGATCCCCCCGGTCACGAGGCGTCCCCAGCCGGTACGCCTGCACGGGCGGCCACGGCGCCTGCCGCGGCTGAAGCCAGCCCGAGGTAGCCGGACGGATCGGCGAGACGTTCAACGTCCTCCGACGACAAGTGGGCGGAAACCTCGTCGTCCTCGACCAGCGCGGCGGCGAGCGTGCCGCCCTCGGCTCCCATGCCGCGACTCACGGCGGTGACGAGCGCGTGGGCGCGCTCGTGCCCGACCGAGCGGGCGAGCTCCATCATTACCGCCTCGGAAAGGATCGCCCCACGGGTGAGGTCGAGGTTCGAGCGCATCCGGCCGCCGTCCACGACCAGGCCCTCGAGGATTCCGGCGACCTTCTCCACGACGCCGCCGGCGAGGATCAGCGCCTGCGGCACCGCGATCCACTCCGCGGCCCACGCGCCCATGTCGCGCTCCCCCGCGTGGGCTGGCGCGTCGAGCAGGACCGAGACGGCCCCGCGCAGTAGGCGGGCGGTCGCGACGAGGTACTCGCTCGTCATCGGGTTGCGCTTCTGTGGCATCGTCGAGGAGCCGACGCTCGCGCTGCCGTGCGGCTCGGAGAGCTCTGCAGTCTCGGTCGCCTGTAGCCGGATCACCTCGGCGGCGATCCGCTCGCCCGCGGCACCCAGCTCGGCGAGCGCGTGGCCGAGGTCGCGGACGCGATCACGGGCGGCGTGCCAGGGCACGTCGGCTTCTGCGAGCCCGAGCAGCCGGCAGAAGGCGGCGCGTACAGGTGCGGCGGCGTCCCCGAGCGAGGCGAGCGTGCCGGCGGCCCCACCGAGCTGCGCAGTGGCGACCGCAGCGGCGGCTGCCTCTAGCCGCTGCTCGCAGCGAAGGAGCTCGTCCGCCCAGGAGGCGGCCTTGAGCCCGAAGGTGATCGGCACTGCGTGCTGGCCGTGCGTCCGGCCGGCCATGGGCAGCGAGCGGTGCTCTAGCGCGAGCGCCGCGGCGGCGATCGTCGAGCGGCGGAGGTCGCGGCGGATCGGCCCGAGCGCGGCGCGCACCTGCAGGATGAGGCCCGTGTCGAGCACGTCCTGCGTCGTCGCGCCCCAGTGCACGAAGCCACGCGCGTCGCCGCAGCGCTCGGCGAGCGCGCGCACAAGCGGCACCAGCGGGTGCTGGGTCTCCGTCACACCGGTTCGGAGCTCGTCCAGGTCGTAGAGGTCGGCGCGCGCCTCCCGCTCGATCCGGTCGGCGGCGGCGACGGGCAGGACCCCCACCTCGGCCTCGGCGCGTGCCAGCGTTTGCTCGACGTCGAGCCACGCTTGGACGAGTGCCGAGGAGTCGAACACCTTGCGTACCTCCTCGCTGCCGAAGAGGTCGCCGAGGACAGCGCAGTCCAGTGTCGTGACCGGCCGGCTCAGGAGACCGCTCCGGCAACATCCATCGTCATCGATGCCTCCACTTTCGACCCCGCAGACACCTCGAACGAACAAAGGCCCGATTCAGGGTAAGCCGGCCGAAAACGATGACAACCCGAAAGGCTGCTTAGCAAACCACACGCGAGGAACAATCTCAAGCGCTGATCCTGTCCGCGGCGGGCTCCATATCGACGAGCACCTTCGTAACGGAGTCGGGCTCCTCGACGAGCCGCCGGAAACCCTCCGCCGCCTGGTCGAGCGCGACGACGTCGATCCAGTCGAGCGGCGGGGGCGCCTGCGCGAGGAGGTCCACGGCCGCGACGAAGTCGGAGCGCGAGTAGGCGTAGTGGCCGCGCACGGAGACCCCTCGACGAACGAGGTCGCCCATCGGAATCCCGCCCTCAGCCTGGCCGAGCCCGACGACGCAGACCGATCCGCCCGAGCGCACTGCGGCAATGCCGCCGCGCCAGGTCTGCTCGATCCCAACCGCGTCGATTGCGACATCGGCGCTCCCGGCCGGCAGTTCGGCCGCGTCGGCGAACGCCTCGTCCGCGCCCAGCCGGACGGCGAGTTCCCGGCGATGCGGCAGCGGCTCGACGGCGAGCACACGCGCGCCGAGCCGGGCGGACGCGTGAACGCCAAGCAGGCCGAGCGGGCCGCCGCCGAGGATCACGACCGTATCGCCGCTATCGACCTCCTCGAGCCTCAGCGCCGAGACGGATGCGGCGAGCGGCTCGACGAGCGCGGCGAGGCGGTCATCGAGGCCGTCCGGGACGGGGACGAGCGCGTCCTCGTCGACCGCGATCCGTTCGGCGAAGACTCCTTGCCGGTCGAGGCCCACGAGCCCACGGTGTTCGCACAGCTGGGTCTCGCCGCGGGCGCAGGCATGGCAGGCGCCGCAGGCCACTAGCGGGAAGAGGGCGAAGCGGCCCGGCCGCCCGGCGACCGTTCCGACCGCTTCGTGGCCGAGCACGAGCGGCGGCCGCCGCGGCCCGTGGTGCCCGCGGTAGGGATGCAGGTCGGAGCCGCAGATGCCGGCCAGGCCTACGTCGAACAGGAGCTGGCCGTCGACCCGCTCGGGCTCGATGAGTTCCTCGACCGCGAGCGTGTCCCCGCCGTGCCAAACGAGCGCCTTCAATGAGCGGCCTTGTTCTGACTATCGGAATTGTGTTCCAATGCCGAGCGTGAATCTTGTCGCGTCGCGCGAGCCAAGTCAACCCGCCAATCCGAAGCTCGCCGGCTGCGACCGCGTCCTCGCCGTCCTGCGCAGACTCGGCGACTACCCGCGCGGCGTCGGGCTTGAGCAGCTGGCCCGCGACATCGACATGCCGAAGTCGAGCCTCCATCGCGCGCTCGCCACGCTCAGCCGGGCCGGGCTCGCAGACCACGACGAGCGCGGCAGCTATCGGCTCGGCCTCGAGTTCGTCCGCCTTGCGTTTGCCTACTACGAGCAGCTCGACCGCCGCCAGGTGGTCGGCCCCTTACTCCAGTCGCTCGCCGAGCGGCTCGGCGAGACGGCCCATTACGCCGAGCTCGACGGCGCGGAGGTGGTCTATCTCGCGAAGATGACCCCGCCCGGGCAGGGCGTCCAGATGTCCTCGATCATCGGCGGCCGCAACCCCGCTCATTGCACGGGCCTTGGGAAGGCTCTGCTCGCGTACGAGCTCGTCGATCGGGGAGCCGTCGACGCGTACGTCATCGCCTACGGTCCGCTCGCGCGGCGCACGCCGAACACGCTCGTCGACGCGCAAACACTTGCCGCGGACCTCGAGCTGGCGCGCGACCGCGGCTACGCCCTCGACGCCGAGGAGAGCGAGGTGGGGATCAACTGCCTCGCCTTCCCCCTGTTCCTCGATCACCCCAACCGGCCGGCCGGGGCGGTGAGCATCGCCGCGCTCGCCCACCGGACTGCGCTCGCGCAGCTCGAGGAAGCCGCCGCCGAGGTGCGCGAGTTGATCGAGCGGACGCTGGGGACGGTGACGCGATGATGATCACGGCCGTCGAGCCGATCGTCCTCCGTGCGGACCGCGTCGACACCACCCGGGCCGACGGCACCCAGGACGCCTTCCTCGTCCGCATCCACACCGACGAGGGACACGTCGGGATAGGCGAGGCGGACACGTCCCCCTATCTCGCGCGGACAATGATCGAGATGCCCTCGTCGCACCTGATCGCGCGAGGCCTGCGCGAGGTGCTCGTCGGCGAGGACCCGCTCCAGATCGACCGGCTATGGCACGTCATGTACCGGGCGACCTACCACTACGGCCGCGGCGGCGTGGCCCTCCACGTCATCAGCGCGATCGACATGGCGCTCTGGGACATCGCCGGCAAGGCCGCGGGCCGGCCGGTGCACGACCTGCTCGGCGGCGCGCGCCTCCAGAACGTACCGGTGTACGCGAGCCAGGTGATGCCCGAGACGGCCGACGAGGTGCGCACGATCGCGGAGGCGGCGGTCGCCGCCGGCTACCGCGCGCTCAAGCTCGGCTGGGGGCCGCTCGGGCAGGACCTCGACCGCGACGTCGAGCTCCTCGCCGCCGCGCGCTCCGCGCTCGGCGGCGAGCGCACGCTGATGGTCGACGGCGGCATGGCCTACACGGTCAAGAGCGCGATCGAGCTTGTGCAGCGCGTCGACGAGATCGGCATCTACTGGCTCGAGGAGCCGCTCGCGGCCGACGACTACGACGGCTATCGGCGGATATCGGACGCCGTGTCCGTCAGGATCGCCGCCGGCGAGGCGGACTCCGGCCTCCCGCCCTACCGGGCGCTCGTCGAGCGCGGCCACGTGGACGTCCTCCAACCCGATCTCGCGCGCTGCGGCGGCTTCACCGTCGCCCGCGGGATCGCCGATCTGGCGCGCGAGCGAAACGTCGAAGCGGTCCCGCACTGCTTCTCCACCGGTGTGCTCGTCGCGGCGTCTCTCCACTTCGTCGCCGCGCTCGAGCGTCCGACCTGGTCGGAGTACTCGGTCGCCAACTCTCCGTTCGTCAGTGACCTACTCGCCGAGCCGTTCGCGTTCAGCGACGGGATGCTCGAAATTCCCATGGGACCCGGGCTCGGCATCGACCTGAACGAGGATCTGCTGGAACGGATGCGAGTCGACCGATGACCGAAGGAAGCGCATGAAGGTCCCGATCACGATGGCCAACCTGGGCTACGACATGGAGACCGGGAAGATCGTCGCCTGGTTGAAGGAGGTCGGCGACAGGGTCGAGCGCGGTGACCCGATCGCCGAGGTCGAGACCGACAAGACGAATGTCGATATGGAGGCGCTCGCCTCCGGGACGCTCATCGAGGTCACGCGGGCCGCGGGCTCCGAGGTTCCCGTCGGCGAGACGATCGGCTTCCTCGAGACCGACGGCTGATGGCTCTCGAGACCGAGCTCCTGACCGTGAGCCCGATGCGCGCCGCGATCGCGCGGCGCATGCAGGCGAGCAAGCAGGAGATCCCGCATTTCTACCTCTCCGCCGAGATCCGGATGGACGCGGCGCTCGACGAGGTCGAATCTCTGAACGGTGCGGGCGACGCTCCTCGCGTGAGTCTCAGCGCCCTGCTCGTCCGCGCGTGCGCGCTGACCCTCCGCGAGCATCCGTCCTTCAACGCTGTCTGGACGCCTAACGGCCTCGCCCTCGCCGAGCAGGTCAACGTGTCGGTCGCGGTCGCTCTCGACGGAGGCCTGATGGCGCCCGCTGTCCTCGACGCGGATCGCCTCGACGTGCGCCGGACAGCCGAGGCTCTGTCGGATCTAGTCGTACGCGCGCGCCACGGCAAGCTGCGCGGCGCCGAGATCACCGAGGGCACGTTCACCGTCTCGAACCTCGGCATGTTCGACATCTCGTCCTTCACCGCGATCGTGACGCCGCCGCAGGTGGCCGTGCTGGCAACGGGGAAAATCCAGAAGCGGCCGCTCTGGAACGGGGAGGCCTTCGTTCCCGCCTCGATCATGAACGCGACGTTGAGCAGCGACCACCGCACCGTCGACGGTGCCGATGCCGCCCGTTTCCTCGCGACGCTGCACGAGTTCTTGCTCGAGCCCGCGCGTCTCAGAACGCCCACTCAAAGGAGCAGCAGTTGACCGAAGCGCCAGATCAGAAGCTCGCCTGGTACCGCCGGATGGTCGAGATTCGCCTGTTCGAGGACAAGGTGCAGGAGCTCTTCCAGCAGGGCATGATCGAGGGCACGACGCATCTCTGCCAGGGCCAGGAAGCTGTGTCCGTCGGATCGATGGCCGCCCTCGGGCCCGCCGACTACATGACCATCACGTACCGGGGACACGGGCATGCGCTCGCCCGCGGCCTCGAGATCGAGGCCGCTGTTCGCGGAGTTGATGGGCCGGTCGACGGGCTGCTGCCGCGGCGTCGGCGGCTCGATGCACCTCACCGACTTCTCGCGCGGTCTGATCGGAGCGTTCGCCATCGTCGGAGCGGGCCTTCCCGTCGCCGTCGGCGCCGCGTTCTCCGCCAAGCTGCAGGGCGAGGACCGCGTGGCGCTCACCTTCTTCGGCGACGGCACGACGAACATCGGGACGTTCCACGAGGCGCTCAACATGGCCGCCGTCTGGAAGGCGCCGGTCGTCTTCATCATCGAGAACAACCTGTACGGCGAGTACTCGCCCGTGCGCGAGACGACGCCGATCGACGACCTCGCGGAGCGTGCGAAGTCCTACGGCATCCCCGGCGTCGTCGTCGACGGCCAGGACATCGAGGCCGTGCACGCGGCCGTACAGGCGGCGGTCGCCCGCGCGCGCGCAGGCGGCGGACCGAGCCTGCTCGAGATGAAGACGTATCGCTACCGCGGGCATTCGCGCACGGATCCGGCGAAGTACCGGGCTCGCGGGAGAGCTCGAACGCTGGAAGGAGCGCGACCCGATCGAGCTCCTCGGCTGCGGTGCTTGGCGACGGAGGGAGCACTCTACGAGGAAGCCAGGCGCCGTGTGTGGACCGAGATGCAGACGCAGATCGACGAGGCCGCCGCACGCGCAGCCGAAGCGCCCTACCCGACCCTCGAGGAGACCCGACGCTATGTCTACGCAGACTGAGCCGGCAGCAGGAGCGCGCGCGGACGAGGTAGCCGAGATCAGCTACCGCGATGCCGATCAACGCGGCCCTGGTGGACGAGCTGGCGTCCGATCCCGCGGTCTACTTCATGGGCGAGGACGTGGGCGACCGCCGGCGGGGTGTTCAAGACGAGCGAGGGCATCGCCGAAGCCTTCCCGGGGCGGGTGCATCAACACGCCGATCTGCGAGAACGGGTTCCTCGGCGTCGCTCTTGGCATGGCGGTGACCGGCCTTCGCCCGGTCGTCGAGATCATGTTCAGCGACTTCCTGCCGACCGGCGCGCGATGCGCTCGTCAACGAGCTTCCGAAGTTCCGGTACATGTCGGGCGGCCAATGCGAGGTGCCGCTGACCATCCGGTCGATCGGTGGTGCGACCGGGCGCTTCGGGACGCAGCACTCGGCGACCGGCGAATCGTGGTTCCTGCAGCTTCCCGGCCTCTACGTCTGCTCCGCCGGGACGCCCGAGGCCGCGTATTCGGTGCTGCGCGCGGCGATTCAGAACCGCAACCCCGTGCTGTTCTTCGAGCACAAGGGCCTCTACGGGCGCAAGGGCCCCGTTCGGCGAGGCGGCGTCGCGGAGTTCGGCAAGGCCGAGGTCGTGCGCGAAGGAGCGGACGCGACGATCCTCACGACGCTGCTGATGACGGAGCGCTCGCAGGCGGCTGCGCGGCAGCTCGCCGACGAGGGCGTGGACGTCGAGGTGATCGACATGCGCTGGCTCCGCCCGCTGGACCTCGCGACCGTCCGGGAGAGCCTCGACAAGACGGGGCGACTACTCGTCGTCGAGGAGCAGGTGCACGCGGCGAGCTGGGGCGCGACCGTGATCTCGCGCCTGACGATGGAGGGCCGGCAGTGGGCGCAGCCGCCGCAGGCGCTGAGCGTGTCCGACGAGTTGCTGATTCCCTACAGCCCGCCGCTCGAGGACGAGTCGATCCCCGGGGTCGAGCAGATCGCCGCTCGGGTGCGTGAGCTGGTGGCGTAGACCACCCTTACTCCTCGCGCATCAGGTAGTGCTCGGCGAGCGGCCGCACCTGGATGTTCATCCACGGGAACACCGGGAGCGAGCTCAGCAGCTCATGCAGCTCGGACGCGTCGGCGGCCTCCCAGAGCCCGACGTTCGCACGCCGGCCGGGAACGCGCCACATGCGGACGATCGAGCCGGCGTCCCGCAGCTCTCGTCCCCGCTCGGCCTCGGCCGAGAGCATGGCCGTGCGCTCGTCGTCGGGCATCGACGGCGGCAGCTCGATCTCGATCTCGACGAGGAACTCGGCCACCGCGCGATCGTAGAGGCTCCTGATCATCATCTAACGAAGGAGGTCGCGCGCGACGGCCGCAAAGTGCTCGAGCGCGTCGCGATCGAGGTCGATCCCGAGCCCGGCACGCTGCGGCGGTGCAAGCGTCCCGCCCTCGAACACGAGCTCGTCGCGGGTGAGCTCCTTCCGCAGCCGCGACTCGCAGAGCTCGGCAGGCAGGAACTCAAAGAAAGGCATGTGCGGCGTCGCCATCGCGAGGTGCGCCGCGACGGCGACCGAGATTCCGGTCTTCCAGGCATGCGGAACGACGAGGCGGCCCGCTGTGGCCGCAAGCTCGCACACCCGCCGGGCCTCCGTCAGCCCGCCCACACGCCCGATGTCCGGCTGCACGACGGCAATCCCGGTCGCGATCAGGTCCGCGAACTCGTGCCGCGTCGAGAGCCACTCACCCTGTGCGATGCGAACGGCCGAGCGCACCTGCAGCTCGGCGTAGCCGGCGAGGTCGTCGACCCACAGCGGCGTCTCGAGGAAGAAGACGTCGAGCTCCGCGAGCGCCTCGCAACACCGCAATGCACGCTCGACCGAGTCGAAGGCGTACTGCACGTCGACCATGAGCGCAATCTCGGGCCCGACCGCCTCCCGCACTGCGGTCACGACCTCGATCACCTGCGCGTCGTCGCCGTGGAGCCCCTTGTGGACATACGGGCCAGAGAAGGTGGCTTCGCACTTCGCCGCGCGAAAGCCGAGCTCCTTGGCGCGCATGCCCCAGCCGACCATCGACTCGACATACGCGTCGAACGACGAGACCTCCGGCTGGAGCGACGCGTAGGGCGTCAGCGTGTCGGGGCCCGCATCCGTCCAGAGCTGCCAGCACGGCTTGCCGGCCGCCTTTCCGCAGATGTCCCACAGCGCGATGTCGAGCGCGCCGATCGCGTTGACGCCGCCGCCCCGCCTGCCGGTCATCGCGGTGCCGACGTAGAGGTCTTCCCAAATCGCCTCCGGGTCGAGCGGGTCGCGGCCGATCAGCTGCTCCTTGAGCCCGCGGTCCATGGTGTGCGTCGCCGGCGCCTCGATGAACGCGCGCGCCACCCAGGCGTTCAGATCGGTTTCGCCGATCCCGACGAGGCCCTCGTCGGTGATCACCTCGACGACGATCGTGTCCTGCGCCGAGCTCGTCGCGCCGGGGTCATACCCCGGATCGAGCAGCACGTGCGTTCTGACGTCGACGACCTTCACGTCACACCCTGCTGTAGGCGGAGGACAGGTGCAGCGAGCCGACGATATGCTCGGATTTGCGGAGCTCGAGCGTGATCTCCTCGAAGCACCGGATGGTCAGCATCAGGCGATAGAGCGCGACCCTGGAGGTCGTCTCGCCGCACGACTGGAGACGGCGCCGTCATGCGACGCGATAGTGCTCGAGGGCCTGCTCGTCGACGTCGACGCCGAGGCCCGGGCCTGCCGGAAGCTCGAAGACGCCGTCGACCACCTTCGGCTCCGGCCCGAACAGATTCCTCCGCAGCTCCTGGTCGGGATAGATCTCGAGCGGACAGTACTCGCACCACGGCGAGTTGCGCAGGGTGGCGGCGAGGTGGATGTCAGCGACGACGGCGAGCGTCGTCGCAACCCAGCCGTACGGAACGACCGACTTTCCCCGCACCAGCGCGTCCTCGGCGACCCGGCGCGACTCGGTGAAGCCCACGCGGGCCACGCACGGCTGGACGATGTCGACGTGACCGCGGTCCATCATCTCGAGGAACTCGTTCCGCGTGACGAAGAGCTCCCCGACCGCTACCGGAACCGCCGACCGGTCGGACACCTCGCGGTAGCCGTCGATGTCGTCGAGCCAGAGCGGCGTCTCGATCATCCCGATGTCGTACTCCTCCAGCTCGTGCAGCACGCTGAGAGCCTCCTTCGCCGTCTGCCAGCGGTGGCCGACGTCGACGAGCAGCTCGATGCCGTCGCCGGCCGCCTCGCGGGCCGCCTGCGCGAGCTCCACGATGTTCCGGTTCGTCGGAGTGCAGTCGTCGAGCGGCTCGATCTTGACGGCGCGGAAACCGAGCCCGCGTGCCTGCTCGATCATCTCTGTCGTGCGCCGTTGCGTGTCGTTCCAGTGCAGGGGGCCGGCATAGACGGTGCAGTACGGGGTCACCGGCCTGCCGCTCACGCCGCCGAGCAGCTCGTAGATCGGCTTCCCTTCCGCCTTCCCCTTGACGTCCCACAACGCGACGTCGATCGCTGCGAGCACGGCGACGAGCAGGCCGCGCCGCCCCGACATCGCGGTCGATCGGTACATGAGATCCCATAGCCGCTCCGGTTGCAGCGGATCCCGACCGACCAGGATGTCCTTGATCCCCTGGCTCCAGCTGTGTGACCCGGGCGAGTCGACGAGCGCCTTCATCGCGCGCGGCGCGTGGTTGCCCTCGCCGTAGCCGGCGATTCCCTCGTCGGTGTGGACGCGAACGATGAACGCATCCTGCATCGCATCGGCCGCCGTCACGTCGATCGACGGTTTCTCGACGACCATCGCCTCGATGTCCGTGATCTTCACGCGAGTACGACCCTACTATCGACCGCAGTCTCCCCACCTACGCGTACGCGCATCAGCCGGTGCGTGTATGACTCACGCCTAGTGGAATCCGACCTCCGGCACTCCGAGCGGCTCGGCCGCAGGATCAGGACCGGCGACGCGGCGTCGCTCGGCGTCCCGACCGAGGAGCTCGCGCTCGCCGCGCTCGCCGCCGGTGACGTCGACTCTGCGCGGGAGTACTTCGATTACTCGATCGAGGAGACGGACCGCGTGCGCACGCTCTTCGCGACGTGGCTCGACGCACTCCTCGAATACGGCCGCGCCGAGCTCCCCGGCCTCGATGCGGAGGTTCAGCGGTTGACCGATCTGATCGGCCTGCCGCCGCCGACGGACACCGCCGCGGTCGGACACGCGGACGCGGAGCGGGCGATCGCGGCGCTCGAGCGCGGCGACAGGACCGAGTTCGAAGCGGCGCTCGAGGCGCGCCGCGAGGCGGCCCTGACCGTCCACGACGCGCAAGCCGACTGGGCCTGGGGCGTGCTCTCGAGCCTGCGCGACGGGCTCGGCGAAGAGCGGATGGACGAGGTGTTCCGCGTGACGCAGGGCAAATGGGTCTCCGAGCGGTATGCGGCGCTCGGGGAGATGACGCCGCAGGAGTCGCTCGAGCTGACGATTGAGGGGATGCGCGGCCATTTCACCGGCCCTGCGCGGGCAGGCCGCATCGACGTGGCCGAGGAGGACGACCGCTGGATTCTCAGCTTCGATCCGTGCGGCAGCGGCGGCAGGATGCGTCGCAGCGATCCGGGCCGCGGGCAGACGCCGCGGACGGAGGCGCCCTTCTCCTTCGCGGTCACGGAGGAGGCGCATGATTGGTCGTGGGGCAGGAAAGGCGTCTGCCTCTACTGCGCTCACTGCGCGGTCGTCAACGAGATCATCCCCATCGAGTCGCTCGGCACGCCGATGCGCATGACCGAGAATCCGGAGAATCCCGACGACCAGTGCCGCTGGACGATCTACAAATCGGCGGACGCCGTTCCGGACTGGGTGTACGAGCGCGTCGGCAAGCACCCTCCCGCCCGCGCCTAGCCGGGTGCTGACCTACTCCGACCTGCCGCTGCTGCCGACGAAGACGCTCGGCAGCCACGCCGTCCCAAGCTGGATGTGGCTCGTGAAGGACGCCTTCGCGAAGGGCGAGCTCGGTCCCGCCGATCTCGACGAGGCGCTGCTCGACGCCGTCGAGCTCGCGCTCCGGGAGATGACCGAAGCCGGGCTCGACATCGTGTCGGACGGCGAGTTCCTGCGCGCCGACTTCACCTGGAACTTCCATGACCGGATCTCGGGGCTCGAGCCCCTGGCTCCGCAGCGACGGCTCGGGTACCCCGGGCCGGATCAGGTGGACGCCTTCCGCTGCGTCGAGCCGCTCGCCGTGCCGGACGGCTACGGCTTGCTCCGCGAGGTCGAGCTTCTCCGGGCTCGGACGAACAAGCCGTTCATCGCGCCGCTGCAGGGCCCGGTCACGCAGGCCTTCCGGATCCACCCGGGTGACGTCTACGAGACCAAGGGCGACGTCGCCTGGGCGCTTGCGCCGCTCGTCAACGCCGAACTGCGTGCCGCCGTCGCCGCTCGCGCGCGCCACGTGCAGATCGACGAGCCCGCCTTCTGGATCATGCCCGGTGGGCTGCCGGAGATGGTCGAGGTGTTCAACGCATCCGTCGAGGGCGTCGAGGCGACGATCGAGCTCCACCTCTGCTTCGGCAACTTCCGGGGCCGCCCGGCGATCTCCGAGCGCAGCTACGCCGCCTTCGCGCCGTACTTCCGCGAGCTGAACGCCGACGTGCTCCACCTCGAGTTCGCCAACCGTTCGATGGCCGAGTGCGAGCTCTGGTCCGAGCACGGCGCGGACAAGATCCTGTGTGCCGGCGTCATCGACGTCAAGGGACGCTCGGTCGAGACCCCCGAGATCGTCGCCGACCGCATCCGCACACTGCTGCAGTTCGTCCGGCCGGAGAAGCTCTGGCTCGCCCCCGACTGCGGCTTCAGCCAGACGGCCCGCAGCCTGGCCTCCGGGAAGCTCGCGTCGCTCGTCGCCGGCGCGGCGATCGTCCGGCGCGAGCTCGGCTGAGCCGATGGGCACGCCCGGCCTTCTGCCGACGACCCTTGTCGGCAGCTACCCGCAGCCCGGCTCGATCGACCTTGCGGCGGCTTAACCTCGAATCAGACTGGGCGGCTCGAAGAATGGCGAGTCATCGGAACCCAAGCCCACGGAAGGCGAACAGTCCTCGGGCTCGCTGAAACCGCGTGCTCACCACATCACTCCTTGACGAGGGAGCCGCGATCGGCCACACCTGGCTTCGTTGAGCCAACCCCTCTGACGGTCGCGTCTTTTCGCGATCTTGTCTGATTCGTCAATGGGGAGGGAAATGCCTTACGCGGGTCAAACGGGTCTGTTGTCAGTCTAAACAACGAGCGAAGGACAAGTATGCGGGAACGTCGCCTGTTGAAGCTAAGCGACGGGTTGCACGGGCGCCGGCCGGGCCTGCACCTGGGACAGCACCGCCGCGAGCACTATCGCCCCGCCGACAAGGGTCCCAGTGGACGGGCGTTCGGAGAGAAATAGCCATACCCACAACGGCCCGAGCACGATCTCGAGCAGTGTGATCAACGCGACCTCGCCAGCGGGGATCAGACGTGCCCCGATCGTGAGAAAAATGAAGCCGAAGCAAACCTGGATGATCCCGAACGCTGCGAGCAGCGTCACATCGCGAGGCCCGGCGTCGCCGAAGTCCGCGAACGGCGCGAACGCCACCAGGAGGACGAGCTGCGACAGGACCGTGCCGGGAGCCATGGAGATCTCACGGCGATGGCGGGTGATGACAAGGATGCCCGCGAAGGAAACGCTCATGGTCAATGACAGCAACTGGCCGAGGGAACTCGGATGGCCGGGGCCCCCGACCATGACGCCGACGCCGACGACGGCGATCCCCATCGCGGCCCACGTTCTGCGGTCGACGGGGTCGCCGACGAGTGTTCCGAGCGCTGCGGCGAGGATAGGCGCGAGCGCCATCATGAAGAGCACGTTCGCGACGGAAGCGTGATTGAGCGCAGCGATGAACGACGCCGAGGACACCGCGATGAGCGCGGCCACCGCGAGACCGCTGAGCCCAAGCGCGCGGAACGCCTGTAGCGTCTCACGACGCTCGGTGGCGACGACGTACACCAGGAGGCCGAGCGCTGCGAAGGCGGCGCGTCCTGCGATCTGCGTCGCCGTGTCGACCGCAAGCTCGCGCTGAAAGAGCCCGGCCGTGGACCACACAACAGCGGCGAGCGCTACGAACGCTCGTCCCTTCTGCTGCTCGCTCATTAGGAGAATCAATCACGTGCTGCCGAGCGAGCAGCCGTCTACTGGGCGATTGGCCGCCTCGTTGAGTTAGGCCTCAGCGGACCGACGACGTTTCCGAGCCGCCGCATTACGCGTTCGCCTGCTCCGAGCCGCGGGGGGACATGAGCCTTCGCGCTCTTCGCGCGTCGTCTCACGATCTCGCGCTCGAAGTGGACCGTCTCGGCGTCCGTCGGCCACGCCGACGAGTAGAGCTCGAGCCGACGTAGAGGCGGCGGCGGTGTCCGATACGCGGCCGCCCTCGGTCGTCGCGCGCCCGAGCGTCTGCCGAAGCGGTGAAACAGGTACGCCCGTTGCCCTCAGCTTCTCGGCGCGGCATCATCGAATCGTGGACAGCTCGCCGCCGACTCGAGTTGCCGGTACCGAAGGAACTAATCGATGCGATCGCCGAGCGGGTCGCTGACATCATCCTCGATCGCCTCGCCGATCGGCCCCGCGGCTCCGGGCCTGGCACGTGGATGCATTCAGCCGAAGAGCTCATACCTCGGCTGGAGTCGAGAGTCCGTGTACCGCCGCGTCGCTCGAATGGCAATGCCGCACTACAAGGTCGACGGGATTCTTCTCTTCAGGAGAGATGAACTCGACGCCTGGCTCGAGCAGTACGGGAGGAGCCAAGAGCAAGAAACATTCCGTGTCCCGTCAGTTGCCGCTCGCCGCCCACCACGTACCCGTGCGGTTTCGCGCAAGCCGGTAGCTGCTGAGGTCCGCAAAGACGAACTACCGAAGAAGTCGAAGTCGCGAGCACCACGTCCACTTCCTCCGCCGCTTGGTGGCGATGAGCAGGACGAAGATGAGTGGGCGCGCGAGCTCGAAATCACGCGCGCGGAGCTGGATGAGATGAGTCCATCGGACTTCGGGAAGGCATGGGATGAGCGGAACGAGCGCCTCAGAGAGGGTGGGGTATTCGAGTACGTGACGGAACTCACGGACGCCCACGGTTGGTCGGTGATAGAGAAATGACAGCGAGTGAGCTAGTCAGAGCTGTCGCCGATCTAGGCCTGACACCGTCAGCAGCGGCGGCCGATCGGCTGGCTGATGCGCGGACGTGAATCCGCTGGCTGCCGGCGGGTTTAGATCCCCCGTCGGTTGGACAGGTGCCCGGGATTGTCAATCCATGACACGAGGCGGTACACGAACGCATGCAGTTCATCTGCGGGTCGCTGCTGTCTCCGGTTGCCGCGGTTCTCGCGTTCATCTGGATGTACTGCCGGATAGAGTCGGCCTGCAGACGTGGGGATCGGCATCCGGGGGACATGCGCGCTTGCTGCCCTTGTCGTGCTCGGGCTCATCGTGCCGCTCTCGACCGGGGACGCCGACGCCGGCGCCACCACGATCCGCGTCCGGAGCACCTCTCAGTTCGAGGCCGCGGTGCGGGCGCTTCGGAAGACGGGCGGGACGATCAAGCTCCGTCGCCATGACTACGGCGGCGAGCTCGTCGTCGGGTTGCGTTCGGCCAGGCCGTTGCGAATCGTCGGTGAGCCGGGAGTTCGGGTCGAGAGCCTGCTGCTCGAGCGGACGCAACACGTCTCGGTCAGCCGCGTCACGATCGCACCGATGGGAGATGACGCTTGGCTGGGTGTCAGCGGCTCGCGTCATGTCGACGTGCACGACGTGCTGGTGACCGCGAAGGGCACGCGGTACCGGGCAACCCTGCAGATCATCGAGTCGAGGCATGTAGCGATTCGGGGAAGCGAGTTCCGTCATTGCGGCGACCGCTCACCGCTCTTTTCCAACTGCCTGCATCTCAAGCACGGGACGAGACACATCCGCATCGTCGGCAACTGGTTCCACGACTGTCGCGGCTGCGATTTCGTCCACGGCGTCTTCGGCTACGACCTGACGCTCCGCGGGAACCGCTTCGATCGTGCGCTGCCCTGCCGCACGGGCCGCGAGCGCTGCAGGCACCAGGACCTGGTGTCCTTCTGGTCGGGGAACCGGCTGCTCGTGGAAGGGAACTCCTTCGGCGTGTACCGACGCGGCGCCGCGCAGCTCTACCTCATCCGAGGAGTGGACAGGGTCTCGATCGTCAACAACATGTTTCGCGGCACCGACCCCAGGGTGCCCGGTTACCGTGCGCGCGTGGCGATCATCGTGGGCAGCAAGGGGTCGAAGCGGGTTCCACGGCGCGTACGCATCGTGAACAACACGATCCTCACGGGCGCCCGCCGGATCGACGGCTACGCAGGCTCGATCCGGATGAGCGGGGCGTACTGGGGCCTCCAACGACGAAAGCGACCGCTCCTCGCCAACAATGTCATCGGCCTCGTCCAGGATCCCCATCACATCTGCAGCGTCGCGTCACGAGCGACCGGAAATGTCGTGGTGCGCGGAATCGCCTGTCGAGGTCAGAACCGAGTCGGTGCGGTGCACCTCGACGTGCACGGCCGGCCGACCGAGGCATCGAAACTGCTCATCGACCGCGCAAGCCGGGGCTTCGGTGTTCGCCGAGACATCGACGGTCGCAAGCGAGATTCGCGGCCCGACATCGGTGCATACGAGTATCGCCCGCGGTAGTTGATCCCTCGCGGATGGCCGATGTGCCCGCCCGGGTGCATCCGCGCTGACGCCGCGGTCGTACGGTCGCCTATCGTCTTTCACGCGATGCACGCGTCGTCGAATCTCTCCTCGTCCGCCCCATGACGCTGCGTCTGGCGATCGTCGGCGTCGGAGACGTCGCTCAGCGAGACTATCTCCCGGAGGTCGGGAGGCTTGCTGACCGCGTCGAGTTGGTCGCTGCGTGCTCGCGCACGGCCAACCGGGCGCGAGACGTCGCCGAGCGGTTCGGAATACCTCGTTGGACGACGTCGTACGACGAAGCCGTGAACGCCGACGACGTCGATGCAGTGCTCAATCTCACTCCTTTCTCGCTGCACGTCGACGTGACGCTGGCCGCGTTGGCGGCCGGGAAGCACGTCTACTCGGAGAAACCGCTGGCCCTCACGTCGTCCGAGGCCCGGCTGATAGCCGACCATGCGAAGCGCAGCGGCTGCGTGGTCGTGGCAGCGCCGTGCGTGCTGCTGTTCCCCCAGGTGCGTCGGGCGACGACGATCGTCCAGGGCGGCGAGCTCGGCAGAGTGTTCACTGCCCGCGGTCACGGACAGGGTGGCGTTCCGCCTTGGGACGGATACCACTCGGATCCCTCGCCGTACTTCGCTCGCAACGGCGGCCCTCTTGTGGACATGTCCGTGTATCCGCTGCACGCGCTGACGGGCCTTCTCGGCCCGGTGCGCGAGGTGTGCGCGCTCTCGGCGCGAACGCGTAGCAGCTTCGACGTCGTCGAGGGGCCGTTCGCCGGGACGACGATTCCCGTCGAAGCCGCCGACGCCTGGCACCTCGTCCTGCGGCTTGCGGAGGGTGCGCTCGCCTCAGTCGAGGCCAACAACTGCGCCGCCGATGCGCTCGCTCCCGAGCTCGAGCTGCGGGGCGAGCGGGGCGTCCTTGGAATCAGCCTTCTCGACGTCTCGGAGCCGGTGCGCCTATGGGTGGACGGGGAGGACCGGAGCGAGACGGTCCCGCACGATCGAGCCGCCGGCCCCGATCACGTGCTCGGTGTCGAACATCTAGCGGAGTGCGTCGAGCAGGGAGCGGAGCCGGTCGTCAGCGTCGAGCACGCGCTGCATGTGATCGAGGTTCTCGAAGCTGCTGCGCTGTCGGCGAGAGAAGGACGAGGCGTCACCGTCGATTCCGACTTTCGACGCGCGGCGGTCTCGATCGAAGGAGGCACCGACCATCGCGACTGATCCGAAGCCCGGCGGGCCGAGACGGGCGCCGCTCCGGATCGGGGTCGTCGGCGTCGGAGCGCTCGCGCAGCGCGGCATCCTCCCGCACCTGACGCAGCCGGACGTCTCGGACCGCGTCGTCGTCGGCGCGGTGTGCGACCCGGTCGAGGAGCGAGCACGAGCAGTAGCAGAGCGGTTCGGCGTCCCGAAGGTCTTCGCGAGCGTCGAGGAGCTGGTCGGCAGCGGCGAGGTCGACGCGGTCACGATCGCCTCCCCGATCGGCCTGCATTTCGAGCACTGCCGCCTTGCGCTCGAAGCGGGCCTCCACGTCCACGTGAACAAGACGTTGTCGACCACGGTCTCCGAAGCGGACACGCTGATCGGGCTCGGCCGCGATCGCGATCTCCGGCTCGTGGCGTCCCCCGGAGAGATCCTTCGCCCACAGGTCACCCGCGCGCGCGAGCTCATCGCGTCCGGCGCTATCGGCGACGTGTCCTGGGCGATCTGCGGCGGCGCGTTCGAGGCGTACCACGAGAGCGAAGAGCCCGAGCGCGTGCAGTCGTCCGGCCCGCCCATCAACCCCGCCTGGTACTTCCGCAAGCCGGGCGGCGGCCCGATGTACGACATCACCGTGTACGCGCTCCACCAGCTCACGAGCATCCTCGGGCCGGCGCTTCGTGTAGCTGCGCTCTCCGGGATTCGCGTGCCGTTCCGAGAGTTCCAGGGCGAGCGGATCACGACCGAGGCCGACGACAACACGATCCTCCTGATCGACTTCGGCGAGGCGACGTTCGCCGTCGCTTTCGGGACCGCGTCCGGAGCGGTCTCCGAACAGTTCGGGGCCTGCGTCTTCTACGGCTCTCAGGGCACGATCGACGGCGTGCTGCTCAACGGTGAGCCCTTCGACTTCGCGGGCCGCGAACAGACACTCCACGCGCCGGTGACCGACTGGGATGCGCAGATGTGCGTGCTCGAGCACGTCGTCGGCGCCCACCGACAGATTCCCGAGGCACACGTATTCGAGGACATCATGCAGCTCGTCCGGTGGGTCCTCGACGGCGAGCCGAGCAGGGTGACGGCCGAGCACGCGAGACACGTCGTCGACATCATCGAGAGCGGCTACCGCTCCGCCGAGTCGTCCTCGACGGAGCGCCTCTCGACGACTTTCGAGCTCGCCGACGTCACACTCCCGGCGGTGACCACGTGAGCGCGACCGACCGGCCCAAGCTCGCCTACTTGCCCTCGCCGCGACCGAACCACACGGTCCCGACCGCGATCCAGCGCAGCTCCGTCACACGGCATCTCTGGGGCGACGAGGAGTCGGGCGTCGTCGCCGACCTCATCTACGCCTCGACGGAGGCCATCCACGCGCTCGTCTTCATCCTCCCGCCCGGTGGGGCGTTCCGTCACTCGGAGGAGTACCGGACGGTGTTCGGTGCGGACGAGGTGCTGCACGTGCTCTCGGGGACGATGGTGCTCGCGAATCCCGAGACGGGCGAGACGCAGCGAGTCCCCTGCGGGGGCAGCGTCTTCTTCGGGCCGGACACGTGGCATCACGCCTTCGCGCACGGCGACGAGCCTCTGCAGGTACTCGAGTTCCTCGCGCCGCCGCCGGCGTCCGGGTCGACCGGCGCCTATGCCCGCACCCGTCCCTACCTCGAGCATGCGGTCTACGAGCGCGAACCGGGCTCGGATGCGCCGGACACCCTGCGCCCCATTCGCGACGACGAGATCGTCTGGCACCGCGACCTCGGTGTCCGAAGCGGAACGCTCGCGGAGACGCCGCAGCTCTCCGTTCGGAGGATCGAGGTCGATCCGGGCGAGGCGTCCACGGTGCACGCCCACACGGGCGACGAGTTGCTCTACGTCCTCGCCGGGACGCTCTGGGTTCGCGCGCGCCTCGCCGACGCGACCTACGTCTTCGAGCTGGGCCCGGAGGACGCCTGCCTGCTTCCAGCGGGGAGTGAGCACGAGTATCGAAACTACGGCGCCGTCACCGCCGAGACGCTGGTGGGGGTCGCTCCCAACTCCGACCCGTGACCGTCGTCGGGATCGACGTCGGCGGCTCGAAGATCCTTGCCGCAACCGTCGACGTGACCCAGGGAGAGGTCCTGCGCGAGCTCCGGACGGAGACGCCGGTGAACGCGGGCGGCGCAGCGGTCCTCGAGGCCTGTGCCGAGCTGGCGCGCGAGCTCGCGCCCGGGGGAGCTCGCGCCGTGGGGATCGGGCTGTGCGAGTTCGTCGACCTGTTTGGAATGCCCACGAGCGCATCCACCGTCGACTGGCGCGGTCTGGACGTCGCGCGCGGCCTTCGGGTTGAGCGCCCGCGTGTGTGTCGAGTCCGACGTCCGCGCGGCGGCCCTGGCCGAGGCACGGTTTGGCGAGGCCGCCCGCTTCGAGTCGTTCCTCTACCTCACGGTCGGGAGCGGCGTGAGCTACTGCCTCGTCCTGGACGGCGACCCGTATACGGGCGCACGCGGCAACGCGATCGTGGTCGGCGCCCCGCCCGTCGAGCGGAGCTCGGGAGGGCTGGCGCTCGCCGAGCGAGCCGGGGTCGAGCGGGCAGAGCTCGTGCTGAACGATCCCGCCCACGCGTCGCTGGTCGACGAGGCCGCGGACGAGCTCGGCCTCGCACTCGCCGCGCTCGTCAATGCGCTCGATCCGGAGGCGGTCGTGGTCGGGGGCGGCCTCGGGCTCGTCGATCGGCTATCGGGAGCGCCTCGTGGCTTCGGCTCGTGCCGCGATCGAGCACGAGGCCACACGCGAGCTGCCGATTGTCCCTGCGACGCTCGGCCCCCGCAGCGGCGTCGTCGGAGCCGCGCTCGCCACCCTCCGGTGACCCACTCTCCCGGTGGGTTATCGTCGGCGCCCGTGAGCGGGCTCCAGGAACTCGCCGAAGGTCTGTGGGTCTCGCAGACGCCGCTCTGGCAGACGAACGCGCTCCTCGCGCGCTCGGGATCCGATGCGCTCCTCTGCGACCCTTGCTACACGCCGGACGAGATCGAGCGCCTCATCGCGCGCGCGCGCGAGGGCCGCGGCCCGATCCACCTGCTCCTCACGCACGGCGACTTCGACCACACGTGCGGGATCGGCTCCGTCCCTGAGGCGGTCGTCGTCGCGGGCGCTTCGACCGCGGCGCGCATCGCAAGCGGCACGGCGGAGCAGGAGCTCGTCGCCGCAGGCGCCGAGTGGGGGGTGACGTGGCCGGACGGGCTCCGCGTCGACCGCGTCGTCGAGGCGGGAGCGATTCGAGTGCGGCGCCTTCCGCGTCGAGGCGATCGAGGCCACGGGCCACACCGCTGACGGGCTCGCCTTCGTCCTCGTCGACCAGGGTGTCCTGTTGCCCGGCGACTACCTGTCGGAGATGACCTACCCTTTCATCGGCGGCGACCTCGTAGCCACGATCGGGACGGTGCGACGGCTGCTCGCCGCGCTCGAGCGGCACGAGCTGCGCTGGATCGTGCCCGGGCACGGTCGCGTCCTCGCGCCCGAGGAGGCGACCGCGGTCGGCGAGGCGGATCTCGCCTACCTCGAGGCGCTCGCCCAAGCGGTTCGAGAAGCGAACGCGCACGGCCTGAGCCCCGGCCAGGCGCTGCTCCACGTCTACGACGTCGAGCCGCCGCGAGAGACCACGCCCGACTTCGAGATCTACGGGCTGCGCGCCGCGAACGCCCGAAGCGTGCTGGCCGATGCCTGAGCACGTCGCGATCGTCGCCGGTGCGAGCCAGGGCATCGGCCTCGCGATCGCCCGCGCGCTCGCGGCGGACGGGATGGGCCTGTGTCTCGTCGCCGCGCCCCACGACGAGGAGCAGCTCCGCGAAGTCGCGGACGAGCTCGACGCGGTCCCGCTCGCCGCCGACGTCGGTGACCCCGAGACCGCCGAGCGGGCCGTGGAGCTGACGCTCGAGCGGTACGGACGGCTCGACCGTCTTGCCTCGAACGCCGGTATCGCGTACTTCGAGCGGGTCCTCGAGTCGCCGCTCGAGCACTTCGACCACACGATGCGCGTCAACGTCCGCGGCATGTACCTGATGACGATCACCGTCGCGAGGCACATGGCGGCGCACGGCGGCGGCGCGATCGTGTGCACGGCGTCGACTGCCTCGATCGCGGGCGAGGAGCTACAGGCGATCTACAACGCCTCGAAGGGCGCGGTGGCGCAGCTGGCCCGCTCCCTCGCCGTCGACCTCGCGCGCCACGGGATTCGGGTCAACGCGGTCGCGCCCGGCTGGGTGCGGACGCCGCCGACGGAGGACCTGATCCGCGACTCCGCTCAGTGGTCGAAGCATCGCTCGCGGATCCCTCTCGACCGCCCCGCCGAGCCGCACGAGATCGCCGCCGTGGTGCGCTTCCTGCTCTCGGACGAAGCGTCGTACGTCACCGGGTCGCTCGTGGTCGCAGACGGCGGCCTCACCGCCGGCTATCGCTTCACCGACTGGGAGGCCGTGCCCGTCCCCGAGGATCCGCGTCCGAACCGGCCGCATCCGGAGAGCGCATGAGCGGTCGCGTCGAGGGCAAGGTCGCGCTCGTCACCGGTGCGGGGCACGGGGATCGGTCGCGCAGTGTGTGTCCGGCTGGCCGAGGAGGGAGCCGACGTCGTGGTCACCTCGCAGACCGCCGCACACGTGGAGGAGACAGCCCGGCTCGCGTCCGAGGCATCCGGCCGCGACCAGCTCGCCCTCCAGCTCGACGTCGCGGACAGTGACGCCGTCGACCGCATCGTCGCGCACGTCGTGGAACGTTACGGCCGGATCGACGTCCTCTCCAACAACGCAGGGATCGAGCTCGTGCACGGGCCGTCCGTGGTGCAGACGACGGACGACGAGTGGGACCGGCTCTTCAAGGTCAACGTCGCGGGAACCTTCTACGCCTGCCGCGCCGCCATCCCGCACATGCCCGACGGCGCCTCGATCGTGAACATGGCCTCGATCAACTCGTTCGTGGCCTGGGAGAACGACGCGCCGTACACGGCCACCAAGGGAGCCGTCATGCAGCTCACGCGCGCGCTCGCGCTCGAGCTCGCGGCGCGCGCGATACGCGTCAACGCGGTCTGCCCGGGAGTGATCGACACGCCGCTCAACGACTCGTTCATCGATCGAGCGGACGATCCCGAGGCGCTGCGGGCCGAGTACGCCGCCGCCTCGCCGTTCGAACGCATGGGGACCGCGCGCGAGGTCGCGAACTGCGTGCTCTTCCTCGCCTCCGACGAGTCGTCGTTCGTCTCCGGCTCGGCGCTCCTCGTCGACGGCGCGACGACTGCCCGCTAGCTCGCGCGGAGGGCCTCCACCACGGCCGCGATGTGCTCCGGCGTCGTGCCGCAGCAGCCCCCCACGATCTGCGCGCCCTCGCTGTCGCGCCAGCGCACTGCGTCCGCCGCATAGTCGGCAGGCGTCACGCCGTCGTCGAACGACCAGCCCGGGTCGCGGTACGTCCCGACGTTCGGATAGACGCCGAGCGGCAGGGACGTGGAGCCGCGGATGAGCGGGAGCATCCCGTCGGAAGACTCGCGCGGCAGGCAGTTGACGAGCACCGCCGACACGCCGAGCTCCTCGAGCGCCACAGCCGCGCGCACGAGAAGGGCACCGTCCGCGTCCTGCAGCCCGTCCGCGTGCGGCGGGATGCCCTGGTGACGCAGGTCGGGTGGGCCGTTCGACGGTCCAGCGATACGAGACCCAGAGAGGCAGCCCGGTCTCGAGCAGCAGCTCGAACACCGGGAAGTGCAGGTCGTCGGGAATCGTCTCCACGGTCTCCGCGAGGATCAGGTCGGGGCCTGGCCTCCGACGATCGCCTGGGCGAGCTCGGCCGTGAACGCCGGCTCGAGCGGCTCCGGCCAGACGCTGAAGGCGACGGCCTTCTCGGGGCGACCGAGCTCCTCCGCTGCTTGGCGGGCCAGGTGCACGGCTTGGCGGGCCGTCGCCCGCAGCTGGGCACCCGTTCCAAGGCCGTCGATCCGCCACGTGTGCGTCGTGATCACGTCGGCGCCGGCGCGGACGTAGCGGCGGTGAACCTCCTGCGCCAGATCGGGCGCTTCGAGCAGCGCAACCGTCCCCCAGAGCTCGCCGACATTTCGCTCTCGCGCAAATCCGACGCGCTGAAGCTCCGAGCCGACGCCGCCGTCGAGGATCACGACGCCGCCCCCGGCCCAGATCGACTCCAGTCGGCGATAGGACGCGGTTCTCACGGCACGAGCATCGTCTTCAGGCCGCGGAGCGCCTGGACGTCGGCGAAGGCGTCCTCGAGCCCGTCGAGGCCACATCGGCCGGTGACGAGCCGCTCGAGTGGCGCCTGGCCGGAGACGAGTGCGTCGAGCGCGGCCTCGTAGTGCTCCGCGGCGCTGGTTGGGCGGCGCTCCGATCCACTCGCTGCCGACGACCGCGATCTCCTCGTAGTGCAGGCGGTTGAGATCGAGCTCCGCTCGCGGCGCGTCGCCGAACCCTGCGAAGAGCACGACGCGACCGCCGGGCGCGACGAGCTCGACGCACCGCTGCGACGAGCTCGCCGACGCCGATCGAGAGGATGACCGCGTCGGCCCCGCCGTCGGACGTCCGCGAGGTCGGACGACAGCCTCGATCGGCTCCGAGCGCGAGCCCCGAGCGCTCGTCGCTCGTCGTGCGGCTCGACGAGCGTCACCTCAGCAGCCCTCGAGCGCCGCGGCCACGACGAGCTGCAGCCCCATCTGGCCGCCGCCGACGACGACGACGCGCTGGCCGCCCGCCGACGCGGCGCCTGGTCGACGCACCGCGTGGAGGCAGTCCGCGAACGGCTCGACGAAGATCGCGCGCTCGAGCGCGAGGTCGTCGGGAGACGCAGCGGCCCGTACGACCACGCGCCCGGCTCGACCGGCAGCGCGGCGAGCTCCGCGTAGCCCGCGTACGTGTCGCCGTACACGCGCTGCCCCGAGCTCCCAGCCGTCCGACGCCCGCGCCGACGCGCCTCGATACGGCCCGACCCACTCGTGGCCGGGGTTGAGCGGATAGCCGTCCGTCGTGCCGAGCAGGTACTTGCGCACGTCGGTCGGGCAGACGCCGCAGGCCTCGACCCGCACGAGCAGCTCCCCGCGACCGGCGACCGGGTCGGGAAGCTCCTCGACCCGCAGGTCGCGAACGCCGTGGAGGCGGGCGGCGCGCATCAGCGCTCGCTCCGGGCCAGGCGATGCATCACCGGTGCCGTCGCGGGATAGAGCTCGCGATACGACAGCGTACGAGCTCGTCGAAGCGCGCACACCGTGCCGGATCGGGAGCGACCTCGCGGTCGACGGGAAGCGAGACGTCGACGCCCAACGGCGCTGAAGCGCCGAGGACGGCCGGGCCGACCGCCTTCGCCGCGTGCGCGACCACGTCCAGCGGCGCACCGAGCGCGTCGCAGGTCGCGCAGAGCCATGCCTCGTCGTGCGTGCCACCGCCGCTCACCCGCCATCGCGCGGGCGCCAGGCCGCACGCGCGTCAGCCGCTCGAGGTGGTCGCGGGCCGAGAGCGCGACCGCGTCGACGAGCGCGCGGTAGAGCTCCGCGCGACGCGTCGCGAGCGTCAGCCCGACGACGACGCCGCGTGGCGTGCGGATCCCAGACGGGCGTGCGCTCACCCGCGAGATACGGGAGCGCGAGCAGGCCGCCCGCGCCGGGCTCGAGCGCGGCGACGTCGTCGACGGGGCCCGAGCTCGCGTCCGAACCAGTCGAGCGTCGAGCCGGCGGTCGCCGTCCAGCCACCGAGGAACAGGCCTGCGCCGAGGTAGCGCGACAGCTCGAGCCCGGGGCAGTCGACCGGCTCTGCGACGGCGCCGCCGATCACGAGCGTGGAGCCGAGCAGCACGCAGGCGTCGCCCGGCTCGCGCACACCCGCGGCAGCGACGTCGGCGTACGTGTCGTACGTCCCGGCGACGACCGGTGTTCCGGCGGCGCAGGCCGAGCGCGTCGCGCGGTCTCGGCCTCGAGGCCGCCCGCCAGCGCGAGTGGATCGAGCGGCTCCGGCAGCGGGAGCGGCGGCTCCTCCGTCGGGTGCACGTAGTCGCGCAGCGTGATCGTGTCCTGCACGGGTACTCCGGTGAGCCGCGCGACGAGGAACCCGGTCGCGTCGAGCGCCCACGCGGCGCGCTCCCAGAGCTCCGGCTCGTGCTCGCGCCACCAGAGGAGCTTCGGCAGCGCATGATCGTGTGTCGGGCCGAGCCGGTCCCGCTCGGCTTCGGCGCGGCGGTCGAGCGAGAAGAGCAGCGCGGGCGTGAGCGGCTCGAGCGACGCGTCGACCAGGACCGGCGCGGGCCCGAGCGCGCACACCGCGATCGCGTCCACGCCGTCGAGTCCCGCGAGCGGCCTCCGCGCCCGGCGTCCAGAGCCGCGTCGAGCCAGCGTGCGGGGTCGAGCTCCGCCCGGCCGCGCGCGAGCGACGGCCGCAGCGGCCGGCGGCTCGCGGCCGAGCAGGCGTGCCGTCCTCGTCGAGGACGGCGGCGCGCACGCCGCTCAGCCCGACGTCGATCCCGAGCGCGGCGCGCGGTATAACGCGCCTCCATGCTGGCAGCGACGTTCTACGGGCCCCGCGACTTCCGGCTCGAGGACGGTGCCCGATCCGGTGCCGGGGCCGGGCGAGGCGGTCGTGCGTGTCCGGGCGGCCGGCATCTGCGGCGGCGACCTGCACGAGTACCGCGCCGGCAGGCAGCTCTACGCCGACGCCGTATCCCCGCCCGGCGCAGGGCCACGAGCTCGCGGGACCGTGGTCGCGCGGTCGGCGCCGGACGTCGAACGCGTCGGCGCTCGGGCGACCGCGTCGCCGTGCAGCCGATGATCTCGTGCGGCGTCTGCGACGAGTGCCTGGCGGGCCGGCTTCGCCCTCTGCCCACGACTCGAGCACATCGGGGTCGCGCGGTCGGGCGGCTTCGCCGAGCTCTGCCTCGCACCGGCCGAGAACCTCTACGTCCTCCCTGCCCGAGGTCGGCGACGACGAGGGCGCGCTGCTCGACTGCACCGCGGTCGCCGTGCACGCGCTCGCCCGAGTGCCCGGTCTCGCCCGGCGTCGCCGTGACCGTGCTCGGAGCCGGCGCGATCGGGCTCGCGGTCGCGCAGCTCGCGAGGCTCACGCGGAGGGACGGTGACCCTCGTCGGCGACGCGACGAAGGCCCGCTCGAGATAGCGCTCGAGCTCGGGATCGACGACGGTCGTCGACCTCGGCGGTGGGCGAGCATCGCCCCGACCGACGCGGACGTCGTCTTCGAGACGGCGGGCGGCCCGACGATGCTCGAGCGCGCGCTCGGCGGCTGCCGGCCGCGGGCGCGACGATCGGCCTCGTCGGCGAGGCATTCGACGCTCAGCCGCTCGAGCCGGCTCGCGCGCTGCCGCGCGAGCTGACGCTCGCGTTCGTCTGGAGCCACGACGGCCGCGGCGAGTACGAGCGTGCGCTCGAGCTCGGCGCGCGCGGCGACGTTCGACTGAGCCCTGCCGTGACGCACCGCTACCCGCTCTCCGAGCTCGACGAGGCGTTCGCCGCCGCGTCGCGACAAGGATCGGAGCGGAGCGATCAAGGTCATCGTCACGCCGTGAAGTCGAGCAGCACCTTGCCGACCTTGCCCACGCTCCTCGAGCCGGTCGAAGCGCAGCCCGCACGTCAGCGGCCGGGTAGACGGAGTCGACGAGCGGCCGCAGTCGACCCGACGCCAGCCCTGGGACGACCTCCCGCTCGAACGCGCGCATCGCCGTCGCCTTCTCCTCGAGCGGGCGTGCGCGGAGCACCGTCCCGCGCATCGTCACGCGCTTCTGCATGAGCACGGCCGAGCGGGAGCTCGATCTCGTTCCCGCCCGCGACCGAGACGACGACGATGCGGCCTCGCCGCGCGAGCACATCGAGATTGGCCGGGAAGTGCGTCGCACCGACGAGCTCGAGGATCACGTCCGGACGCGACCGACACTCCTTCTGGAAAGTCCTGCCTCGCGCACGACCTCCGCGCCGAGACCGCGTCACGGCTTCCGCGACCGTCGGCGTGCGGACCGTCGCCACGACCCGTGCTCCGACGGCGACGCCCGAGCTGGACGGCAGCGGTGCCGACGCCACCGCCGGCGCCGTGTACGAGCAGCGTCTCGCCCGGGCGCAAGCCCGCCTCGACGTGAACGCGGCGTCGTGAGCCGTGATGAACGCCTCCGGGACCGCGGCGGCCTCCTGCTCGCCGAGCGCGTCGGGCACGCGCGCGACGCAGCGCTCGTGCACGAGCACGCGGTCGGCGAGCCCGCCGCCGCCCACGAGCCCGAACACGCGGTCGCCCGGCTGCCAGGACGAGACGCGCTGTCCGCAGCTCTCGACCGTTCCGGCGACCTCGAGCCCCGGCACGTCCGGCGGGCTGCCGGGCGGTGCGGGGTAGCTGCCCCCGCGCTGCGCGAGGTCGGCGGGGTTCAGTCCTGCGAACTCGACCCGGACCACCACGTCCTCCGGGCCTGGCTCGGGATCCGGCCGCTCCTCCAGAGACACGACCTCGTTGCCGCCCGCACCCGTGAAGACGACTGCCCTCATGCCGTGAGCCTCCGAAGCAGCACGAGCGCCGGGCGTAGGCGCTCGCGCTGATCGTCCACGTCGGCGTAGTTGTCCAGCCCTTCCACGGAGAGATCGAAGTCTCGCCCGTCGAGCGAGTCCCGCAGCGTCGTCGTCAAGAGCCCGAGATCCGCGACGCCCTCGCCCGGGATAGCGATAGCGCACCGCGAAGCCGCGACGGTGGTATCCGTCATCGGTCGGGATCGACTCGAACACGTAGTCCTTGACGTGGCCCGCCCGCGCAAGCGGGGCGAGGGCCTGCACGGCCGGCACCGGGTCGTCGAGCGCCGCGATCGGGTTGATCAGGTCGAGGAAGACGCCCGTCGACCCGCCCGCCTCGGCGACCAGCGAGCGATACTCGTCGACCGTGAAGTCGGAGTGGTTCTCGAGCAGGAGCGCGACGCCGGCGGCGTCGGCGGCCGGGAGGGCGCCGCGCAGCACGTCCACGACGTATCGGCGCTCCGCCTCGATCAGCTCGGGCTGCCCCATCAGCTCAGCGCGGTAGAACCCCGACACGACGCGGAGGATGGGCTGCCGAGCGCCACGGCGCGCTCGAGCCACGCATGGATCCGCCCGATGCCTACCTCCGGTGCGTCTCCGTTTCGGCCCTGCCCGAGGAAGTCTCCGGAGGCGAGGAGACGAAGGCCCAGCGCCGTCCGCGCGCGCGGCGAGCCTGCCGAGATCCTCGAGCTGCAGACCGCGCACGTGGTGGAGATTGACCTGCACGAACTCGGCCTCGAGCCCAGCGGCCTGCTCGAGCACGTCCTCGAGCGTGACCGCACCGTTCTCGAGGCGCAGGTGCCAGCAGAGCGTGTCGACTCCGAGTCTGATCATCGCGTTGGCTTCGCATGCTCGCACGGGGCTTTCGCGCTTGCGGCGCTCCTCGACCATGCCGCGTCGCCCATTACGACTTTCACCGCGCGCTGACATCGATTCCAGACCGTGGTACGTTCGCGTCCATCGTGACGCGACCCCACCCGCCGTTCCACCGCTACCCGCGCGCGACCGCGCGAGTTGCCGCGGTGGGGATCGCCGGTCGACCAAGGAGGAGGGCCTAGATGGCCGACAACACTCCCGCGCGTGACGTGCGCCTCACGACGCGGGTCGCGCTCGAACATGCTCGCATCAGCCGGCTCACGCTTCTGCAGCGCGGCGGCGCGGCCGCCTGGGTCTCGGGCTGATGCCAACCCTGCTGGCCGCCTGCGGCGGTAGCGACGACGGTGGCGAGCGCGGCGCCGCAGGCGAGCGGGACGATCGACTACCTGTCGTGGACCGGGCTACGACATCCCCGATCCGATGAAGGCCTGGAAGACCGAGAACGCCGTCAACCTGAAGCCGACCTACATCGGCAACCACGACGACATCCAGGCCAAGATCAAGGCCGGCGGCGGCTCGTACGACCTCATCACCTACTACCAGGGCTACAAGGACCTGTACACCGAGCTCGACATCCTCACGACGATCGACACGGACAAGATCCCGAACATCGAGGGTCTCTTCCCGGTCTTCAAGGAGGCCGACTCGCCGCAACCTGTGGATCGACGAGGACGGCGACTGGACGGGCGTGCCGTGGACGTTCGGCTCGATCGGCATCACCTGGGACGACAAGACGCTTCCTGGCGGGCTCGCGTCGTGGTACGACCTGCTCGACGCGAAGTTCAAGGGCAAGGTCGGCGATGGTCAACGACCCACTCGGCGCGTTCACGCTGACGGCTCACATCCTCGGCAAGGACCCGTCGGCGCTGCCGAAGGACGAGTACGCGGAGATCGAGGACTTCCTCACGAAGATGGTCGCGCAGGCGAAGACGGTGTCGCCGGGCTTCCCGGAGATGACGAAGGCCAGCTCGTCGACGGCGACATCGTCGCCTGCTACCAGGGCTGGGCGTACCAGAACTACCTGGCGGCAGAGGCCGGGAACACGACCGTGAAGACGAAGACGCCGAAGGAGGGCGCGTTCTCCTTCTGCGACCTGTACGCGATCCCGTCGACGACGGACAACGACGACACGGTGCCACGCGTGGATCAACGAGTCGCTCGCGCCCGTCGACGAACGCCGCGATCGCCGAGTACCTCGTGGCCGCGGTGACCGTCGAGGCAGTCGGCGACCTGATCGATCCGCGCGACACGAAGGCGCTCTATCCGTACGACGACCTCGAGCTCGGCGACACTTCCGGCGAGCGGCTGCAGAAGCTCTTCGAGCTCGGCGCCGTTCTACGGGAAGCCACCGATCGAGTCGGACGAGTACGTCACGTTCAGCGAGATGAGCGAGAAGTGGGAGGAGATCAAGCAGGGCGCGTGAGCGTCGGCGCGCTGGCTCGACATGGCGAGTCGCCGACACCACGCCGACGGACGCCGGGCTCGTCTCGGGCCCGGCGTTCTCGCGTTGCCGGCGGTTCTCGGCCTCGTGCTCCTCTTCGTCGCGCCGCTTCCGACGTTCCTCGTCTACAGCTTCCTGACGAACTCGCTCTACGACGTCTCGGGGCCGCTGACGCTCGACGCGTACCGCGACGCGTTCACCACCGACGTCAACCGCACGCTCGCCGTCAACTCGCTCGTGGTCGGCCTCTGCGCCGCCACCGCGACGGTCGCGATCGGGCTCCCGATCGCGTACTGGCTCCGCTTCGCCGCCGGACGCTGGCAGATGCTCGTGCTCTTCCTCATCACGGCGACGTTCTTCGCGAGCTACCTCGTCCGCATCTACGCCTGGCGGTCGATCCTCGGTGAGAACGGCCTGCTCAACTCCGGCCTCGAACGCCTCGGCATCCTCGACGAGCCGCTCGGCTTCCTCCTCTACAACCGCTTCAGCGTCACGGTCGCGCTCGTCCACATCTTCCTTCCGTACGTCGTGCTCGTGCTCTACGCGGGCTTCCGTCCCGTCTCACCGGCACTCGTCGAAGCCGCGCAGGACCTCGGCGCGAACGCGCCGACCCGCTGGCGCCGCGTCATCCTGCCGCTCATGGCCGCGCCCGCTGCGTCCTCGTTCGTGCTCGTCTTCGTGCTCTCGGCGGCCGACTACGTCACGCCGCAGTTCCTCGGCGGCACGGACGGGGCGCTCCTCGGCGTCCGGATCCAGGCCGCGCTGACCGGGACGGGAACTGGCCGCTCGGCGCGGCGCTCTCGTTCCTCATGCTCGGGGCGTTCCTGCTCCTCTATCTCCTCGTCGCGCTCGCCCTGCGCCTCCTCCGCCTTGATCGCATCAGGTTCGTAACGTGAACGTCCTCGATAGACTTCGCCGCGGCGAAGCAGCTCGATGAGGTCGCCGGTGAAGCGCATCCCCGGGCCATAGACGATGTGCGGGCGGAGGAGCACGGCGTCGAGCTCGCGCGCGGCGAGGACGACGCGCTCGGCAGCCGCCTTCTCGTCGGCGTAGCTCTCGCCGGTCGCGCGGAGCAGCGTGCGATCCTGATGCTTCTCGACGGACGCGGGGATGCGCGCGCCGTAGACCGCGGCGCTCGACATGTGGATGAAGCGGCGGATGCCGAGCGCGCGCGCCGCCTCGACGATGGGCCGCGTCTCCCGCCCGGCTCGCTCGCCGACGCCGAGGTGGACGATGGCGTCGCAGCCGCGCGCGGCCTTCTCGACGGCGGCGCGGTCCTCGAGGTCGGCCGCGGCGATCTCGACGGGAAAACGCATCAGCCGCGCGGCGCTCTTCTAGCTGCGCACCAGGCAGCGGTAGCGATCGAGCGCGCCCGCCGCCGCCTCCATCTCGATCATGCGCGAGCCGACCGCGCCGGTCGCGCCCGTCACCAGGATCTTGCGAAACGGCGTGTCGAGCGGCTCGACGCGCAGCGTGTCGTCGACGAGCGGCGCGCGCGCGCGATGGGCCTCCTCGATCAGCGCGATGGTCGGCAGCGCGGCCGCGGCCGGCGCGCGCAAGGGCTCGCGTCCCTCGACGGCGGCGGCGAAGTTGCGGAGCTGCGCGACGAATGGATCGGCGCCCGCGCGTCGCGCCACCGTCGGAAAATCGCCTGGGCTACCTTGCGCCGAAGGCGAGCCCGTGCCGCTAGGGCGGCCGACAGCCAGAGCGTGATCGCGTCGCGCACGTGGGGGACGATCTCGATCGCGCCGCGCGTGCCCTCGAGGCGCCAGCGGTTGCCGGCGCCCCACGCGCGCGTCAGGCTCACGCGGCACTCGACGGCGCCCGCGCGAAGCCGCGCCACGGCGGTCGCCTCCACGCCGCCCTGGGCGTCGTCGCGATACTCGACGAGCGCGAGCGGGCCCAGCCACTGCGCGAGCAGATCGAGGATGTGCGGCGCGACGTCGATGAACGCGCCGCCGCCCGACAGCGCGCAATCGAGGAGCGCGACATCGGCCAGTTGTAGACCGACTCGCGCACCTCGACGCGCCGCACCTCGCCGATGAGCCCGCGCGCGAGCGCCTCGGCGCAGAGGTCGCTCGAGACGAAGAAGCGACGCACCAGGCCGCACGCGAGGAGGCGACCACGCTCCGCGGCGGCGGCAATCATGCGTTCGCCGTCGGCGACGGTGAGCGCGAGCGGCTTTTCGCACAGGACATGCAGGCCGCGCGAGAGGAGCGCGATCGTGGTGTCGGCGTGATGCGCGTTCGGCACCGCCACGATCGCAGCCTCCGCGTGACGCGCCACCTCGTCGAGGTCGCCGCACACCATGGCATCGCTGGCCAGGGCGCGGCGCAGCTCGACGGCTCGCGCGCGGTAGACGTCGAAGAGCGCGTCGAGAGAGAGGCCCCTCCGAGGAGCGGCGGGCGTGATCTGCGCGATAGCGCCGCAGCCGACCAGGGCGACGCGCATCAGCGGCCCTCCCTCGCTCGCGCGTCACCCTCGCTCGCGCCTGTCTCGCCGTCGAGCTCGGCGAGCGAGAGCGGCCCGGTCACTTCGGCGCGCGGCGATCCGGCGCGCCGCCACGCGCGCCAGGCGGCGAAGGTCGCCGCGTCGATGATGCCGAGGTAGGCCGCCACCTCGAGCGTCTGCAGCAACCGCCCGTCGGAGAGCTCGGGCTTGCGCCGCTTCATCACCGCCGCGCGTGCGAGCAGCGTCGCCGCGGCCGCGGCTGGGAACGCCGGCCCCAACATCAGCATCGCGCCGTAGCGTCGCGCCGCCACGTCGAACCAATCCTTCATCAGGCCCGCGCGGAACGAATGCTCGGCGTAGGCGCGGAAGCGCCGCCACACCGCCTCGGGCGAGGCCGCGTGCGACCAGCGCACCACCGCGCGCGGCGCGTACGCGACGATTGATTGCTTTTGCAATCGTTGCAAAAACAACAAATCCTCCCCGAGCGGAGCTGCTCGGGAAAGCCGCCCGCCGCGAACGCCGAGCGGCGCCGCATCACCGACGACGGTAGGCACACGCCGCGCCACTCGCCGCCCGTCGGTGCCGGCCGACGCGCGGGCACGAAGGCGAGCGCCGCCGCGCGCGCCTGCCGCGTCTCGCACTCGGGCTCCAGCCCCCCGAGTACAACATCCGCGCCGTCGGCGTGCGCCATCAGCTCTGCCAGCCAGTCGCGCTCGACCGACATGCCGCCGTCGACGAACGCCACCCACGGAGAGCGGGCCGCGCGCAGCCCCGCGTTGCGCGCGGCGCCCGGCAGCGCGCCGAAAACCTGCAACAGGCGAATGCGCGGGTTGTCGCGCGCCGCCGCCCTGGATGCGCGCGCGCGTGTCGTCGCGCGAGCCGGTGTCGACCACCAGGATCTCCGCCGCCGCGTACGACTGCGCCGACAGATCCGCGAGCAGCGCCCCGATCGAGGACGCCTCGTCGCGCACCGGCACGATGACGGCGACCGGAATCATGCGGGAGTTATACCTGACCGACGGCGGGGCGCCCACCGTTGCGCGCTGCGGGGCGCTGGGCTAGAACCTGTCTCGCGACCATGCCCGAGCTGCCGCCCGTTTCGCTCGCCGTCTCGGTCGTGGTGCCGACCTACAACCGGCTCGAGGTGCTGCCGGTGACGCTGCGCGCGCTGGCGGCGCAGAACCTCGATCGCAAGGACTACGAGATCATCGTCGTCGACGACGGGTCGAAGGAGGACGTGAACGCGGCCGTGGCCGGCATCGCCGACGGGCTGATCCGACTGCACCGCCAGGAGAACCGCGGCGTGGCGGCGGCGCGCAACCAGGGCGCGCGCCTGGCGCGTGGCAGGACCGTCATCTTCAACGACGACGACATCATCGCGCCGCCCGAGATGATCGCGCGCCACCTCGAGCTCCTCGATCGTTTCGATCGCGCCATGTCGCAGAGCTGGTGGCGCTACGAGCCGGGCTTCCAGGCGAGCCTGGCCGCGACGCCGTTCGGGCGCTACCGCATGGCGCTGGAGCGCGAGATGGGGCGCGTCACCGTCGAGGGGCTGTCGTCGGTGGCGGAGGACGTGCTCGAGACCTGGATGCTGGCGGGCTGCAACATCGCCGTGCGGCGCGACGACTTCTGGGAGGTGGGCGGCTTCGACGAGAGCTTCCCCTTCGCGGGCGCCGAGGACGAGGAGTTTTCGATCCGCGCGCGCGAGAAGGGATTCAAGCTGCTCTTGGAGTCGCGCGTGCGCCTCGACAATCACGATCGGCGCATCGACTTCGAGCAGTTCTGCGAGCGGCAGCGGCGCGGTGCGGTCTCGCGGGTGGTGCTGGTGCAGAAGCATCCGTCGCATCCGCAGCGCGTGGTGACCGAGAACGACTTCGTGCGCCCGGGCGATCCGCCGCTGGCGGTCGCGCGAAAGATGGCCAAGGGTCTCCTGGCGCGGCCGCCGGTGATGCGCGCGCTGCAACGATCCGTCTCCGCCGTCGAGCGGCTCGCTCCCGATACGCGGCTCCTCCATCGGCTCTATCGCTTCACTTGCGCCCTGTATCTCTACCGCGGCGTGCGCGAGGGGCTGGCGATGGGCGGCACGCGGCCGAGCACCTGATCGACGAGCCGCTTCGCGTACGACCGGATGTTGCGCGCGGTCGCCCGCATCTCGTCGTTGCCGCGCAGCCGCCCGCGCAGCTCCCAGCGCGCCGCGATCGCCGTCCAGTAGGAGGCGAGCAGCAGCCACGACGCGCGCCACTCGACGGGGTTGCGGTGCCGCGCCGCGAAAGTGAAGAAGCCGTCGAGCACCCGGTGGGGCTTGTCGTTCTTGAACAGGAGATCGGCGCTGCGGTTCTTGAGGTGGATGATGGGCGCGCCGTGCAGGTACACGCGGCGCCAGCCCGCCTCCTTCATGCGCCACGCCCACTCGATGTCCTCGCCGTACATGAAGAACTCCTCGGGGAGCGGGCCCACCTCGTCGATGACACGGCGGCGCACCGCCATGAACGAGCCGGCGAGCCAGTCGACGTCGCCGGTGTCGGGGCGGAACCAGAGGCGCGCGAGCGGCGAGTTGCGTTCGAGGAGCCACCAGCGGTGGCGATGCAGCCCGACCACCACCGAGAGGTCGACCCAGAAGCTCGGGAACCAGTTCCCCGTCGGGCGATAGACGCAATCGGCGTCGAGCTGCTGCCCACCGACGGCCCCCGCGTCGGGGTGCGCGTCGAGGTACTCGACGAGCGCGCGGATCGCGTTCGGCAGCACGATGGTGTCGCTGTTGAGGAGGATGAAGACGTCGCTGGTGGCGTGGCGGAAGCCGAGGTTGTTGCCGCGGGAAAAGCCGAGGTTCTCGTCGCTGCGCACCAGCGTCACGTTCGGGTGGCGCGCGGCGAGCGCGTCGGCACTGCCGTCGGTGGAGCCGTTGTCGACGACCACAATCTCGACCGGGAAGTCGCGCGTGGTCTCCTCGAGAGACTGCACGCACTGGAGCAGTAGCGCGCGCGTGTTCCAGTTCACCACGACAATCGACGCGCGCGGCTTCATGTGCGCCGTCTCTCGAGCGCGCGGCGCGTCGCCTCGAGGTGACCGCGCCCCAGCGCTGCCCCGGCTCGAGGTGATTGCCCTCGGCCCACTCGTTCCACGCGTTAACAAAGACAAAGGGCTTCGTCGCGCGAAATCGGCGGAAGCGATGCGAGAGCCGCGACCAGACGCTTCTTGTAACTAGCCGGCGTGGTGCCGACCAAAACACCCGCCGGCCGAGCCCCGAAGCGCCGCGTGATGTTGTCCCACGACGACACGATCGGAAGCGTATGAACGGTGGTGACGCTTGGGCCAGCATGCGATCGACGATCGCCGGATAGTCAATGACCTCAGTTGAACGTACGGAGCGGCCGCGGGCAGATTCGCCATGCGTCGCGCCTATAGATCGGCGGAATTCGGGAAACGGGCGCGAATAGTTCGCCCGTTCGGGTTGGAACTCGACGGCGGCATCAAAGCCCAGCGGATGAAGATCCCCACGATCGTCGCGGTAGACTTCGAACCGGCACAGATACAGTCCGGGAACCCCGGCCTTATGCGCCTCTTCGCGCCACAGGTCGAGCGTCGCGGCGAATTCGGGAAAATCGACTGGCACGATAAACCAGAAAATAACGGCTTTCCGTCGACCTTAATGTACCGAGGATCAGCAAACGCCTCGAGAAGCGACCGAATGTGGCGAGGTCGACCTGACGGTTGTAGTGCTGCGCATCGAGACTCCGATTCTGGCTCCATCCCAATGCCCGCGTCCAATTCTCATTAGCCCAACATAGACAAAACGGAAAGTTCGGTTCTCCCGAATTAAGCACCTCGTCGAAGGGGCGGTGGAGCAACTCGTCGACCATTGAACCAATAATGGTAATAACAAAACCCGATATCCCGTGCTCACGAGCCAGGTCCGCCTGCGCATCCCGCGTCTCGGGCACCCGCAGATCGTAGAAGCCCAGATCCGCGGGCAGATCGGGCTGAGAGGTGCCCGGGAAACAGCGGCCTGCGCCCTGCTACGTTCGTCCACTCGGTGAATCCCCCCCCACCACTCGTCGTTTTCGGGAATGGCGTGGAACTGCGGCAGATAGAACGCGAGAGCTCGAACGTTCATGAGATGATTTCAATTCGTCCGCGGCAGGCGCGGACGCTCAGAAGTATGTGACCGCCAACAGGCTCATTACAGCACCGATGGCATCGGCGGTGATCTTCCAGGTGACGGTCAGAGTGCCCGGCGAGCTTCCGGTGCGAAAGACGATCGTGTAAAGCCCATAGGTGCCCGCCGAGTTGTTGGTCAGAACGTCCGTCACCTGCGGTGCGCTGCCGTCGGAGAGCGCGGCGGTGAGCGTGCCGCTGCCGCCGTACATTCCGACGTAGACTCGCAGCGTCCGCGCCGTGGTGCTCGCCGGCACCGTGAAGGTGAAGCCGTTGCCGACGCCGAGGACGTAGATGCCACCCTTGGTGTTGCTCTCGGTCCCGGTCGGCGTTCCGTCGGTCCAGCGGAAGATCGGCGTGTTGGCGCCGGTCTGGAGCGGCGTGCCGGTGTTCGTTGCACTGATCGACGGCGTGACCGACGCCTTGCGGTTCACGTCGGTGGCGAGCATGCGCCCGAAGTGCATCCAGTCGAGCGTGCCCTCGCCGGTCAGATCGTTGCTGGCCGGGATCGACTCGCGCGTGACGCCCAGCGCGCCGGCGACGAACAAATCGGCCTTGTTCATGTCGGCGGGCGGCACGAGGTCGGCGGGCGGCACGAGGTCGGCGGGCGGCACGAGGTCGGCGGGCGCGCCGGCGTCGGCGAGATCGGGCGCGCTCGACAGATCCGCGGGCGGACGCAGATCGTCGACGGGGCCGCCCTGATCGACGAGATCGGCGGCCGCGAGATCCTGCACGCCGAGATCGTCGCTGCCAATCTGGATCGGCCGCACCGTGAAGGTGCACGCCGGCGCGAGCGCCAGCGCGAGCAGAATCGATGCGCGAAGCATGCGGATGGAGTATCCCACGAACAAACGCTCGTAAGAATCGCTTCACGTGATGCCGCGCACGCTCGTCGACGGCAGCGACCGCGGCCGCTGCACCACGTAATCGGATCACGATCGACAGGAGCATGAGCCACCAAGGTATGGCCTGCCGCGCCAGAGCCGGGTCAACCCATCCGACAGTTGACGCTCACCGTCGGAACATTCACTTGACTGCCTGCGTTCCACGGATATGTTACCCGCGTAACGTGGCGTCCTTACACACGGAACCCGCCGAGCTCGTGATTCGCCCGCGGTCCTCGCTCGCGCTCTCGGACCTGCGCGAGGTGTGGCACCACCGCGAGCTGCTCCTCATGCTCGGGATGCGCGACGTGCGCGTGCGCTATCGCCAGGCGGTGTTCGGCGCGCTGTGGGCGCTCATCCAGCCGGTCTCGCAAGCGGTGATCTTCACCTTCCTGTTTCACCGCATGGCCGGCCTGCGCGGCGACGGCAACGCGCCCTATCCCGTGTTCTGCCTGGCGGGCCTGGTCGTGTGGACGCTGTTTTCGAGCGGGCTGTCGCACGCCTCCGAGAGCCTGGTGCAGAACAGCGGCCTCGTGACCAAGGCCTACTTTCCGCGCGTGATCCTGCCGCTCTCGTCGCTGATGGCGCCGCTGGTCGACTTCGCCATCTCGTTCGTGGTCTTGCTGGGCGCGATGGTGATATTCAAAATCCCGGTTTCGGTGAGCTTGATATGGGCGTTGCCGGTGGCACTCCTGGCCGCGCTGTGGGCCATCTCCGTCGGAATCTGGACTTCCGCCATCAACGTCCGGTTCCGCGACGTGCGATATGCGCTGCCGTTTTTCATTCAATCGATGCTTTTTTTGACGCCCATTTTCTATTCGGTGCCCGAGCGCTGGCGCAGGCTCTTCGCGCTCAATCCGATGGCGGTGGTGGAAGGCTTTCGCGCCGCGCTGTTCGGCGCGCCGCTCCGCTCGCACAGCTGGCGATTTCGCTCGGCGCGGCGCTGGTGGTGGCCGCGCTCGGCTTCCTCTACTCCAGGCGGATGGAGCAATCCTTCGCCGACCGGATATGACGCCCGTCATCTCGGCGAGCGGGCTCGGCAAGCGCTTCCGCCTGGGCGGCACCCGCGATCCCTACGGCTCTTTGCGCGAGACGCTGCGCGATCTCCTGACCGGCGGCTTTCTCCGTCGCGCCGAGGGCGAATGGTTCTGGGCGCTGCGCGACGTCAGCTTCGAGGTCGACGCAGGGCGAGGTGGCTCGGCATCATCGGCCGCAACGGCGCCGGCAAGATCGACGCTGCTCAAGATCCTGTCGCGCGATCACCGAGCCGACCGAGGGGCGCGTGCAGCATGCGCGGCCGCGTCGGCAGTCTGCTCGAGGTCGGCACCGGCTTTCACCCCGAGCTCACCGGCCGCGAAAACATCTATCTGAACGGCGCGATCCTCGGCATGACGCGGCGCGGAGATCGCGCGCAAGTTCGACGAGATCGTCGCCTTCGCCGAGATCGAGACGTTTCATCGACACGCCGGTCAAGCGCTACTCGAGCGGCATGTACGTGCGGCTGGCGTTCGCCGTCGCGGCGCACCTGGAGCCCGAGATCCTGATCGTCGACGAGGTGCTGGCGGTGGGCGACGCGGCGTTTCAGAAGAAGTGCCTGGGCAAGATGGAGCGACGTCGGCCCGGAGCGGGCGCACCGTGCTGTTCGTGAGCCACAACATGCCGGCGGTGGCGCGCCTCTGCACGCGCGCCATCCTGCTCGACGGCAGCGTGGTCTCCGATGGGCCGGCGACGCAGGTCATCGGCCGCTACCTGGGCGGCGGCATCGGCGACCGCCCGACGGAGGTCGACTTCACGCGGCGCGGCCGCTTCCCCGGGAGCGAGGACGTGCGCCTGCTCGCCGCGCGCGTGCTCCTCGACAATCCCGAGACGGCGACGGCGGACATCCGCCGCCCGGTGCGCGTCGAGATGGACTACGAGGTGCTGCGCGAGCGCCACTTTCTCAACCCCAACGTGCACGTCTACAACGACGAGAGCCAGTGCGTGCTGGCGTCGACGGACGGCTACCTCGCCGAGGGGCAGCGCGCGCGGCCGGTCGGGCGCTACCGCTCGTCGGTGGTCATCCCCGGCAACTTCCTCTCCGAGGGGATGTTCTCGCTCGACATCGCCATGTCGACGCTCGCCCCGTCGGTGTTCGTGCACTTCAACGAGCGCGGCCTGCTCTCCTTCCACGTGCTCGACCCGGGCGAGGGCGACTCGGTGCGCGGCCTGTACACCGGCCACTACCCCGGGCTGGTCCGCCCCATGCTGCCCTGGACCACCGAGTCGCTGGCTTGACTCCGGGGCGGCCGGCGGTCAATGAATGGACCACCTGCATCGGTCAACCAACGGAACGCGGCACGAGGTCGCCTCATGGCTGAAACGCTGGGATCGCTGTGTGACAAGCTGACCATCGTCAAGCTCAAGCAGTGGCACACCGATGATCCCGCCCGCCGGGAGAGCCTCGCCGGGCAACAGGCCCGCCTCGAGGAGGAGATCGACGCCTTCGTCGGCGCAGCGGCCGGCGGCGCGCTGCCGCTCGATCGCTTGACCTTCCCGTCGAACAAGGTGTACAAGCGCGACGGAAACGCCATCGCCGAGGTCCAGGGCGCCATCGGCGCGGTCTTCGCCCGGTTGGCCGCGACCAACTGCGAGCTGTGGCACGAGCGGGAGAAAGGTCTACGACATCGACGCGGTCCCGCTCGACCAGCGAACGCCGCTGGTCAAGCGCCTGGCGGTCCTCAACCTGGAACGCACCGAGTGCATCGACCGCATCGACACGCACTTCCGCCGCCTCGTCGAGCGGATGCAGAGGAACGACGATGCGAATGATTCCTGATCCCGCCGCGCTACGCAGCCGCATCGGAAGCTGGGTGCGCGCGACGCCGCTCGGCCCGCTGGTCCGCCGCTTCCGCGACGGCGCGCCGCAAATCGTCGTCGACGAGCGCTTTCCCCAAAAGCGGCTGCAGGTCCATCGCACCGCGCTCGGCACCTATTACCTGCCGGTCGACGCGCCCGAGGACTACATCGCCGTCGAGATGCGGCAGGGCCGCATCTTCGAGCCGGAGATCGTCGAGGCGGCGCGGCGCTACATCCGGAACGGGGACCAACGTCATCGACGTCGGCGCCAATTACGGGCAGATGGCGCTCCTTTTCGCGCAGTCGGTCGGCGAGGGACAGGTCATCGCGTTCGAGGCCGACGATTACGTCTTTCATATCCTGCAGCGAAACATCGAAGCGAATCACGTCGAGAACGTGCGGCCGTATCTGGCGGCGGTCTTCGACCGCAGCGACCTCGAGATGTTCTATCCCCAGCAGGATTTCCGCGCCATCGGCAGCTATGGCTCGTACGGGATCGCGCCCAACGCCACCAGCGGCCGCAAGGTGAAGACGCTGGCCATCGACGATCTGCAGCTCACCGAGCCGATCAGCTTCTTCAAGGTCGACGCGCAGGGCAGCGACCTGTTCGTGCTGCGCGGGGCGAAGGAGACCATTCGCCAGCACGGGATGCCGCTCATCTTCGAATACGAGGAGCAGTTCCAGGCCGAATTCAAGACCTCGTTTCAGGATTACCTCGATTTTCTGCGCGCCATTTCCTATCGCGTCGAGCGCACCGTATTGGGAATCAATTTCATTTGCGTCCCCGATACGCGCAAGACGGTCGACGTGCCGGCCGACGTGGCGCCGGCGCCGCGCGCGCCAGCCCGGCCATCCGTCGACGAGGTGCTGAAGGGGCGCTGCAAGCTCCTGCAGTCGCGCGCCGAGATCGAGCGCTGCACCGAGTTCCTGCACCGCAACGGCCTGTTTTCGCACGGGCAGACCTGCAAGGACTGGGACCTGGCGCACCTCGCGTTCCAGCTCACCGACGGGAACCTGCTCGACATGGGCAGCTCCGACTCGTACGTGCTGCGCAACGCGGTGCTGGGGCGCCTCGGCGGCGACAAGTACGGAATCGATCTGCGCGCGCCGAATTATCAATCGAAGCACATCAAGTATCTGGTCGGCGATCTTTGCGCGGTGCCGCTGCCCGATCGCAGCTTTCGCAACCTGACCTGCCTGTCGGTCATCGAGCACGGCGTCGACGTCGAAAAATTCGCCCGCGAGGCGGCGCGGCTGCTCCAGCCCGGCGGGCAATTGTTCCTGACCTTCGATTATTGGGAGCCGAAGATCGTCTCCAATATTCAAATGTATGGGCTCCCCTGGCAGCCGTTCAATCGCGCGATGACCGAGGCGATGATCGCCACCTTCGCGCGCCACGACCTGCACATGGTCGAGGACATGGATTGGCGGCTCGGCGAGGCGGTGATTCGCGAAGGGTATTACACGCCCGATCCGCAGATGAAATACACGTTCGGAATGGCGGTGTTCGCCAAGGGCAAATCGGGCGGATGACCGGGCGGCGCATCCTCCTCGGGCAATTGGCCAATTGGGGCGATTGCCTGCTGGCGACGACGGTGGCGCGCCAGATCAAGGAGGACGAGCCGACCGCGCACCTCACCTGGGCGATCGGGTCGATCTGCCGCCCGCTGCTCTGGGGCAACCCGCACGTCGACGCGGTGTGGGAGGTGCCGCTCGCCTCGACGTCGGCGGCCGACGTGATCGCCGCGTGGCGGCACTTCACCGACGAGGCGCGCGCGCGCGCCGGCAGCCAGACGCCGTCTATCTGACCCAGGTGCATCCGGACAATTTCCAGAACTTCGACGGCACGGTGCGCACGTCGATCTTGCGCGGTTATCCGCGGCCGATCACCGTGCCGGTCGCGCCGCTGGTGCGCCTTTTGGCCGAGGAGATCGAGCGCGTGCATGCGTTCGCCGCGCGCCACCGGCTCGGCGAGCGCGACGCGGTCGTCCTCTTCGAGTGCTCGAGCTCGAGCGGCCAGTCGTTCATCGACGCGCCGTTCGCCGAGGAGGTGTGCCGCCTGGTGCTGGAGGCGGCGCCCGGCGCGGCGATCGTGCTCTCCGCGGCGCGGGGGGCCGCCGGCGCGGCGCGCGATCCGCGCATCCTCGACGGCAGCGAGCTCTCCTATCGCGAGACCGCCGGGCTGACCCGCTTCTCGACGCTGCTGGTCGGCGGCTCGTCGGGGATCACCTGGCTGGCCACCGCCGAGGGCTGTAAGCGGCTGCCGATGATCCAGCTCCTCCGGCGGCGCAGCGGCGTGTACGCGTCGATGGTGCACGACCGCCGCCACTTCGGGCTGCCCGCCGACGACGTGATCGAGATGACCGACTGCAGCCCGGCGCACGCCGCGCGCTGCATCACCACCGTGCTCGAGCGCGGCGTGCCGTTCGCGCGCGCGCGGTTCCACGAGGAATTGGAGCTGCGCTTCGACCACTATTTCGACGTCATGCTGCACGTCGCCGGCCAGCGCGAGTTCGGCAAGGTGGCGACGTCGCTCGGCCACACCATCCGTCGCTACGGTTTCCCCCCCCCAATTGGTCACGGGTCTGGCGAGAGCCGCAAGCCAATATGCCCAGGCGGCAACGCACCGTCGCTGGCGAAAATTGACGTCACTGCTCGGCGGTCACAGATAAACCACGGCAGACGCGCCAGGATCTAGCGTCAGCTCGCCGA